>NZ_JAAOZB010000001.1 GCF_011761265.1 Microbacterium halimionae
GACAAGTGCACGCTGTTGAGTTCTCAAGGATCGGATGCTCCCACTTTCCAGCCTCTCGGCCTTCTACGCAGGGCAACTTCTCTATCTTATTCTCTTTCCGGCGCTTGTCAAGCTGGCTTTTCTCAGATGAGATCTGGAAAAAGAGCATGACGTATCAGCGCTTTTAAGAGGAAGATTTGATGCTCCGTGACCGGCTTTTCAGCTCATCACCGGGGCAACTTGAATAGCTTAACCCATCCCTGACCCAACTTCAAACCACCCCAGCATCGGAAGTAATCACGACTGTAGCTAGGGCGCTACTGTCCGGTAATCATGCGGCTTATCGAGACGAAACGAGGTCGTTCGATGTCGACAGTTCGGGCGTGTCTACGGCATCCTCCTCGCGTCGGAAGATGATCTTGAAGATCGGGAAGAACACCGCTGCCGAGATCAGGGCGTTGATCAGCATCGTGACGACGTCGGCGCTTGCTTCGCCGGCATCCCCCATCCCCCAGGTGGAGATCAACAACTCATAGATCGGAGCTTTATAGAACCCTTGGAGCGCTGCCGCCCCAAAGGTGATGACCACGTAGGCCAATGCGTACCAGAGCGCTGCCCACCACGGATTGGTGTTCGATTTGAAAGTGATGTTGCGCTGCGCGAAGAAGTTCAACACCTGAGCGATAGCAAGGGTGATCTGCACCGCAAGAAAGTAGGCCAATCCCCCACCGCCATCAGGCAAAGATCCGGCCGCGTAATCGAAGATGTAGTACCCGTTCGCGCCCACGGGAAACGCTTGGAATCCCATGCTGACGAGTTCGGTCATACCGAACAACCATTTGATCAACGGCATCAAGATCAGCTGCAGCACCGTCATGCCGATATTGAGCAGCGTGAAGACAATGAGTTGAGCCAGCGTTTCTCGTCGCCTGGAGAACTCGAGCCACGTGGTCTTTATATCGCGCGCCATTGCCACGCCCTTCTGTATATGTCGTCAAGCGCACTCGTCACCGGAAGTTGAGTGCAGCGTGCTCAGTGAATCAAGGGATCATGGGCTTCAGGCATAACCCTGCACAAACTGTCGACTTGCAGGCATAACTTGCGCGTCCAAAGCCGGCAAGACCACGTAAGTCGAACACGCGTCTTTTGGGCGCAACACATGTGATGAGATCAGTGACGATTTCGCGGTGGGGAGTAGAGCGGTGGAACCACAGTCCTGAAAGCGTGGGCTGCGGTTTCGGGCCGGAGATAGTTGAACCCGTCTTCGCTTGCCGCGCGCTCAACGGCGCTCCAAAACTCGCTCGCCGATGTAAGTCCGTATGGCAGCTTCAGCGGTACCACGAATCCGCGCGGTGGGAGAGGAGCGCCGAGGGCGTTGAGATTCAGAGACGCGCAGTCCCGGACTTCATCGATCTCGGCATCTGTGACGGGCCTGGAAGTCTTCGTGGTGACGCCTTTAGCGTCAGTGATCGTTTCTCGCACAACCCATGGCTCACTTCCACGGCGCAACCGCAGGAGCTCCGGTGAGACCTCGGTTGCGACTACCCAGGCGATCGAGAGGGACCAACCATCCAGGGGCATCTCAATGAAGCCATCTTCACCGGTGTCGCGCTTGAGCTGATCCCACATGGTGGTCAAAGGGTAGTACCACCGTGCGCCTCGCACGCTGGTCGCACCCAAGAAAAAAGCGCTGATGCAAAACATCAACGCTTCTTCTTATTCGCAGCCACATCGAATCATCAACGTCGGTGGCCTGGCTATCGCCGTTTTGGTAGCAGGAGAGAGATTCGAACTCTCGACCTCACGATTATGAGTCGTGCGCTCTCACCAACTGAGCTACCCTGCCGCACTGCATCCACCGTGAAAGAAGATGATGCGAGCCCCGAGTCAGGATTGAACTGACGACCCCTTCCTTACCATGGAAGTGCTCTACCACTGAGCTATCGGGGCATTCCCGAATCTCTCCGGGCAACTCAAAGAGAATACCAGAGCAACGGCATCTCGCTGAATCGAGGACAAAGATCAGCCGAGGCTGTCCCGCCCCGCGTTCGCTTCGAGCCACGCGATTGGGTCTATCGCTGTGACACCGTTCATCAGAACCTCGAAGTGAGTGTGAGCACCGAACGAGTAACCAGTGTTACCGGTCTGGCCGATGAACTGGCCCGCCTCGACGACGTCGCCCACGCTTACCTGCAACGAGCCGTACTGCATGTGGCCGTAGCGGGTAGACACAAGCTGGCCGTCAATCTCATGATCGATGACGACGGTGACACCATAGGCGCCGCCGCTCTCCGTCGCGATGCGGACAGTACCCGCAGCGATTGACTGCACATGTGCGCCCGCACCCGGAACGAAGTCCGCACCCTCATGGAACTCACCAGTACGCCACCCGAAGCCGTAGCTGATCGAGACACCAACCGCGAACGGCCACTGGATGGCAGCATCCGGGTCGTTGACATAGAAATCTGTCGGCTGTGTGATGCCCAGCTCTGCGGCTGTCGCGGCAACGGAACCGGTCGAGTAATCGGCACGGCTGAGCGCAACGTTTTCGACATCGGCTGGCGCAACGTACGCCTGGATCTCTTCTGCGTCACCGGCAACATCTCCGCCGGCAACAAGACTCGTCGAGCTTGAGCTCACAGCGGCGGCACTGACAGCTTGCGCAGGCGTTGTCATTCCTACCGCGAGAAGTCCCACAACACCGACGATGCTGATGGAAAGCGATGTCGTCGTCGCGCGTTTGAAAGCAGCGCCCCGAAAGCGCCCCCAACCTCGACGCGCTGTCCGCTGCGAAGCGGCGAGATCGTGGGTCTCGCTAGCCATCGCAGCTGCCGCGACCTGAATTGGAAGCTCTCCCGTGAAAGAAAAAAGCTTCGCAGCAGCAGCGAACTCGTCAACCGCAGAGTCATCTGCGTCTGAAACATTGCCCGTGTCGATCGTCGGCACTTCAGCGGCCAATGGGACAGAAAGCCACTCAGGGTCAACGTTACGATCGGCATCGTTGGCCGGGATGTCCTCAGCGACCGATGCCGCAACAACAGTTGGAACCTGGCCAGCAGACCTCGCCCCGTTAGCGCGCAATTGACGCCTCGTCAACCCTGCCTGCGCTACCGCCAAGGACGGCGCAGAATCAGAAGCAGAATAGGTGTCCTCGCTGTGCACAGCCGACTCTCGTGGTTCAGCAGACGGCTGAGCAACACGGGAAGAACGACGTGTACGCGCCGCGGCGCTCGAGGGAAGGTCAGAATTCAACGGGCAGTAGGCTCTCGGGTCTCGTCGTCGGGTACGACGCTTAAACGTTCGGAAAAATCTTCAGCATTACTCATCTTTGTTGCGGCCGCAGGGCACACGCACGAAAGATAACGACTTGGTAAACGATAGCGTTTTCAGTCTGAGAATGCCATGTAGGCCTCAACTCATGATCGCCGCGGCAAGTCGGTCGAAGAAACCGCTTCCTGCGGCAATAGTCATATCCCGGCCGGGACGCCCACCTGGCGAACCCCCGACTCGCCCGCCAGCCTCACTGACGAGAAGCGCACCGGCCGCATGATCCCAGGGATGCAGCCCCCGCTCGTAGTAGGCGTCGAGCCTGCCAGCCGCCACGAAAGCAAGATCAAGAGAAGCCGCCCCTATGCGTCGAATGTCTCGCGCCAGCGGCATGACTCGAGCCAGACGCTCAAGTGCTGCTGCGTGCGTGGTGGGGTCGTACCCAAAACCGGTGGCAAGAAGTGCCCCCGCGCCACCAGGCTCACTGTTCATCTGCAATCGTGTGCCACCCAGCCATGCTCCTCCCCCACGCGTGGCGTGGAAAAGCTCGCCAGACATCGGATTGAATACGACTCCGATTTCGTTCACCCAGGTCTCAGGATCCGCGGAAGCAGAAACTGCAGCGATGCTCACGGCGTATGACGGGATGCCGTAGGCATAATTCACAGTGCCATCGATTGGATCAACGACCCATGTAATGCCAGTAGTGTCTGCTCCCGCGCCGGATTCTTCGCCGAGGAAGCCGTCGTCTGGGCGCTCAGCTTGTAGGCGCGCACGGATAAACGACTCGACCTCACGATCGGCCTCGGTCACGATGTCGGCAATTGCCGATTTCGTCGCGGCGATTGCCACGCCCTCGCTCCGACGGCGTGCTGCGAGCGCTCCGGCTTCACGGGCGATATCGATTGCGAGAGGGAGTAAGTCGCTGACGTTCACTATCCCCACGGTACTCGGGCGGAAGGCCCTGACCCGACGAAGACGAACTTAGTCTCGAGGAGGCAGTGGAGGCGGCGGGGGGAAGCCCTCGTACCCGGTCGCCACGTCGGGCGATGTCTCCGCTTGCTGTGCATTTTCTTTTGGCGGCACCCAGGTTTCGACCCGCGGATCAATCGCACCTGGACTCGGATACCCCGTGTAGTAGGCGTTCCAATCAGGTGTGCCGTCAACCATGACCGGAAGCGGCGTGAATCCATCGACGTACGTGGGCCACGACTGTGTCGGCGCCGTCCGCTGTGAAGCCTGCGCGGCGGCGTGACTCCACGAAGGGGACGCTCCCGGATGCGGCGCCGATACTTGCCTCGGCTTCTTCGGGGCAAAGAGCACGTTGACGAGCGGCAAAAGAGCCGTACCCACCGCTCCGAGAATCGCGACCGCGACAACGATGCGCCAATAAAGATTGTGGAAGTCGACCCACTCACTCAGCATCAGAGGCAAGACCAACAGAGCGGCGAGTACAGCGACAAGTCCCATCGTGGTGTAGCTGATCACTGTCGTGAACGTCATCCGATACCGCTGGTACGCCCTGCTATACAGGCGAATATGCAGCAGGGCGAGTTGCAGGATGAGAACAATCAGGAAGAAAGAGAAGACGCGAAGTGAGCCGCTGCCGAAAAAGTACGAGCTCTCCGGCATCCAGGTCAGGAAAGCGCCGATAAGCAGTGCGAGGATCCAGCTCCCCATGCTCACCAAGGAGAACCAGAGCGGTCGACGCTCGGCGAGGTGCACTTCCAGGATCGCTATTCCCGCGAAGCCTGCGAGCAGCACAATCGTGAGGAAGGCTCGGCCAACGAGGCCGTTCGACTCCCCAACGAGTACCCACACAACGCAGACGAGCGCTGCGGCGATGAGGGCACCGATGGCAACCCAAATTGCCACCCTGAGAAGCGGTGAGTTTGATGCAGTGTCAGTCGACGTGTGAGGCGCTGGCGCGGTCATGACGAACTCCCTTCGGCGAGCCTGCGCCCGCTCGCCCATACTGTCACGCAGCACCACGCGCCGCGCGACAGCAATAAGGTTCTGTGAGTATCTCGGCGCAGTTCAGAACGCATTGCCTGAAATGCGAAAAAGACCCCGCAATGCGGGGTCTTTTTTCATAACGTGGCGAGTGAGGGATTCGAACCCCCGAATGCTGAGCAGTCTGATTTACAGTCAGATCCCTTTGGCCGCTTGGGTAACTCGCCAAGGCGCACCCGCCCAGCTTTTGCAGTCGACCGGAGGCGCGATCACCAACAATACTATCGCGAGGCGTTGGGCAGAAATCGAGCTGCTGCAAAGCGTCTCGCTCTGGCGTCTGCCCGCGATTTAACAGGCGTCAACTGCCGAAGCGGTCGGAGCTCAACCCGGACAATGCCGAGGGCAAGCGAAGCAGAGCACCTTCAAAGCGACACGTGGCGGCGGCGACATCCATCGCTGTGACCAGCACCTCGGTCCAGTCCGAAGCATCGCCTGGATGGTGAGAGAGGAGCGACGCGACAGTGGAAGAAAGCACAGCATCTCCCGCTCCCATCGTGTCGATGATCGGGCCCGGCATCCGTGAAATCGGTGCGGAAACAACGACGTCGCCAGCTTCCACACTCGCACCTGCGGCGCCCGCGGTTGCCAGCACGGACTCGACGCCGAGGCTCACCAGCCGCGCGCGAAGTTCCTCAAGCGACGTGCCATAGAGAAGGGCTGCGTCATCATCACCAACCTTGGCAAGGCTCGCTCCGGCGACGATCCGCTCAAATCCTCGGACGAACTCGCCGCGATCGTGCATCATCCCACTCCTGGGATTGGGATCGATACTGATCTGCCCACCGGCCGTTTCGAGAACCTCAGCAAGTTCGCGCGTTTGACCCGCATTATCGAACGGAAAACAGCTGATGACCGTCATCGCTGCACCGCTCACCGCTGCAATCTCGGCATCACCAAAGTTTACTCTCCGGCGCTGCGCTGCTTCGTTGAACTGATATGTGGGCTCGCCTCCCGCCGAGCGCACGCTCACCGCACGAGAAGTGCCATAAGGACCGATTGTCGGGATGAGGCTTACGCCGTAGTCGTCGAGATACGTGCGAATATGCGCACCGGCGCTGTCGTCGCCGACCATAGCGATGAGGCTCGTCGGAAATCCGAGCCGAGCAAGCCCAACTGCGACATTTAGCGCGGCGCCGCCCACAAACTCACGAACCCCGGCATCGTCGCGCAACTCATCGATGAGCGCATCTCCGATTACGACAACGCGGCCCGTCATCTTCATCGCTACACTTCTCCGGTTGCGGCAACCCTATCCACAAAGGCCTGAAGGCGCCGTTTCGTGCCATCGATCTTGAGGTCTACGCTGCCTCGAATTTCGCTTGGCGCGAGGGGTAGCGCAAGTCGCACGTTCTCGTGGCAAGACAGGTCGCGACAGATGTAGGTGCCTACGCTTCCACCCTCATCATCGGCGGCCTTTGCTCTGCGAGCTGTGAACAGCGCCACCTGGTTGCCTGGCTGCATCGTGTGGCACACATTGCACATGGCGTTGCGTGCCTGCGAATTGCCCTCTGCGGCGCGCATGATGACGCCGGTAGGCATCCCATCGCGTTCGGCGACGACATAGGCGCGACCGCGGGTTCGCGGATCTCTCCAGGCGAAGAAGTCGAGATGGTCCCACTCGGTGAGCGGGAAATCGAGAGGCACGGATAGTAGGCGCAAGTCGTCGTCTTCGGCGTTGACGAACGAGGCGCGCAATTCTTCCTCGGTCAGCGGACGCATGCGCTATATCTTACGAACCCATTCGACATCGCCGCCAGGGCAAGGCTCGTCTACGCCGGTAGAATCTCTCCATGGCTGATTCCTCGTTTGACATTGTGTCCAAGGTCGACCACCAGGAGGCGGATAACGCCCTGAACCAGGCCCGCAAAGAAGTCGAGCAGCGTTACGACTTCAAAGGCACCGATTCTTCGATCGAGTGGAGCGGCGAGAGCATCCTCATTAAGTCGAACTCCGAAGAGCGCGCCAAAGCCGTCCTCGACGTGTTCCAGACCAAGCTCATCAAGCGTGGAATCTCCTTGAAGAGCCTCGAATCCGGCGAGCCAGCGGCGAGCGGTCGCGAGTACCGCATCGTGTCGACCTTGAAGGATGGCATCTCGCAGGAGAACGCGAAGAAGATCGGCAAGCTGATTCGTGATGAGGGCCCAAAAGCCGTCAAGTCACAGATTCAAGGAGACGAGCTTCGAGTGCAGTCCAAGAGTCGCGATGACCTGCAAGAGGTCATCCGCCTGTTGAAAGCTGCGGACCTCGACGTCGACCTGCAGTTCATCAACTACCGGTAGATCTGGCGTCCCACGCGCGTCACGACGCTACGAGGCTGTGTTTCCAGAAGCCGGAGAACGTGATTCGCGACTTCGGGAGGCCCGCCCGGTGCAGCACGCGACGCCCCTCGGTGGCGAGCGTTGACTCTCCCACGACGAAAGCGTAAGCACTCACGTCAGGCGCAGGCCGGGCGGCGAGAGCGGCGAGCGCCCGCGCTCCTGGAACTTCGTGTGGAGCTTCACGTGGAATCCAGATGACCTCAACACCAGCTGGCGCGGCAAGTTCTTCGACATCGCCGGATGCTGCGACCTCAATGATCGCAGTGCCGGTCACCGAGGCGTCGAGGTCACGAAGGATGCCGCGAATAGCCGGGAGACCGGTTTCGTCAGAGATGACATGGACCTCAGTAGCATCCTCTGGTCGATCAAAGAGCAGACCCTGATCGAGGAAGCCGACCGGAGATCCAGGCTCTGCGGTAGCAGCCCACATCGCAACACCACCGGAGAGGTTTCCGTCGTGATCCCAGTGGAGCACGACGTCGATGTCCATCTCGGATCCGTTCTCTCCGCGGCGCACGTCAGAAACCGTGTAGTTGCTGTAGTGGGGGCGCACCTCATCTGGCATCGCAAGGTACGGCTTCCACCAGACCCGTCCGGTGACGGGCGGGAGAGTGAGCGGCATCCCCGCCTTCGGCGGAATGAAGAGGCGAAACCAGTGATCAAAGCCGCCCCACTCGAAGTCGTCAAGGTTGCCCCCTCTGAGCGTTACGCGCTGAAAAGACGGAGAAAGACGCACAGTGCGCGCGACCTCAGCAGTCACGAGCTGGGGGGCGGTTGGCATGAGTCTTGGATAGCGGGCCACAACTAGATCTTATTAGGTGAGGCTACGCTTAGGTACATGCGTTCTTTTCGACCACAGACGCGGCCCCGCGCGCTCGTGATCGCTTCTCTCATTGCGGGCGCGCTTGTTGTCGGGGCTATCAGTCTGCTTCTCGGCAGCAACCTGATCTCGCCAATCGACGTTTTTCGAGGATTGTTCGCACCTGTAACCGACACGGATGCGATCGTCTGGGGTTCCCGAGTACCCCGCACTGTTCTCGGCCTTTTCGTTGGTTTTTGTCTTGGCATCGCCGGCGCGGTTATGCAGGGCCAAACTCGCAATCCGCTCGCCGATCCTGGCATCTTCGGGGTTTCGGCCGGAGCGAGCCTCGCGGTCGTCATCGGTGTGTATGTTTTCGGCACATCCTCGATCCTTTCGACGCTGTGGCTTGCCCTCGCGGGCGCGATCGTTGCAAGCGTCGTGGTCTTTTCGGTTGCCGCTCTTGGCCGGGGGCTCGCAAGCCCGGTGCCGCTGGCTATCGCCGGCTCCGCAGTATCAGCCCTGCTCGTAGCTTTTACTTCACTCCTCGTGCTGAGCGACGAAACCACGCTTGCCGCCTACCGCATCTGGGTGGTCGGTTCACTTTCTGGTCGCTCCCTCGACGGCCTCGCGGCTGCTGCGGTTTTTGCGGCTGCTGGACTCGCACTCGCATTTCTTAACATCCGCTCGCTCAACAACCTGGCGCTCGGCACGGAGCTTGCTCATGGCCTTGGTGAGAATCTCATCCGTGCCCGCCTCGTGGGGCTCGGGGCAATCACCCTGCTGACGGCGAGCGCCGTAGCCATCACCGGACCGATCGGGTTTGTTGGTCTCACAGCGCCGCACATCGCACGCTCGCTCGTCGGCGGAAACCACTCGTGGCTGCTTCCCGCTTCGGGCCTCATCGGGGCATCGGTGCTGCTCGGATGCGACGTGGTGGGGCGACTGATCGGGGGCAATGCTGAAGTGCCGGTCGGCGTCGTGCTCGCCGTACTCGGCGGAATCGTGTTCGTAGCGATCGTGCGCCGCGGAAAGGTAGCGGCGCTGTGACGACGACCGTAAGCCGCACGTTCGCCGTGGCACCGATTCACCATCATCGACGCGCAATATTTGCTACAGCTTCACTCGCGATAGCACTCGTATTGTGCGTCCTCATCGGCCTGTCGGTGGGTTCGTCATCGATGAGTATCGGCGATCTTCTTCGCACCCTCGTTGGCGGCGGCACGTCGAGTGAGCAACTCATCATCTTTGATCTGCGGATGCCGCGGGTCGCTGGCGCTGTGGTGATCGGCGCGAGTCTCGCCATCGCCGGCGCGCTCACACAGACTTTTGCGCGCAACCCTCTGGCCTCCCCCGACATCCTCGGGGTGACATCGGGAGCTAGCCTCGGCGCTGTCGCCGCGATCGTACTCGCAGGCGGCACCTACAGTGTCGGTGCTGGCGCTTTGAGCATTGGCGTCCCGCTCGCCGCTGTACTCGGCGCCGTGGTTGCAGCCGCGCTTATCTACGTGCTGGCATGGCGAGACGGTGTCGACACCTATCGACTCATCCTCATTGGAATCGGCCTGACCGCAGCTTTTGGCGGGGTCACGAGTTATCTCATCGCTCGGGCTGAGATCTCCGCGGCAGCGACCGCGGCGCAGTGGCTCGTCGGCAGCCTGTCGGGAATCTCGTGGTCAAGTGTCTGGCCCGTCATGATTGCGCTCGTTGTGGTGCTCCCGATTGCGCTTTCGCAGACCAAGAATCTCGACATCAGCCAGCTCGGCGATGAAATGCCCGTCGCTCTCGGTGTATCCGTGCAGCGCCACCGGCTCATCGTGATCGGGTGTGCGGTTGTTTTGACGGCGGCTGCTGTTTCAGCGGGTGGACCCATCGAGTTCGTTGCGTTCGTCGCACCGCAAATTGCACGTCGTCTCGGCGGTTTCGGCAGACCCCCGCTTGTCGCGTCAGCTCTCATGGGCGCCATCATCGTCGCAGGCGGTGATGCCATCACCCGCGGCACGCCCCTCACTGTGCCAGTCGGCATCATCACCGCCATCATCGGAGCCCCGTACTTGATCTGGCTTCTCACCCGCCGCACGCCGAAAGGAAGCGTCGCATGAACGAACAACGGATGCCGACACTCGAAGCGCGTGGCGTGACCCTCGCGTACGAGCGGAACGTGATCTTCGAAAACCTCGATCTACGCATCGAAGAGGGTGAAGTCACGACTCTTATCGGGGCCAATGGCTGCGGCAAATCGACTCTTCTCAAAGCCTTCGGGCGCTTGCTGAGCGCAGCATCAGGTGATGTCCTCTTTGAAGGTCGATCCGTGCGCGAGACTCCGACACGCGAGGTTGCTAAACGCCTCGCGATCCTGCCTCAGAAGCCCGTCACGCCCTCGGCTACTTCGGTTCGAGATCTCGTCGCACGCGGGCGACACCCACACCAGAGTCTCTGGCAAGCGTGGACCGCGAAGGACTCCGCAATTGTTGACGCAGCGCTCACCGCAACCGGGCTCGACCATCTCGCCGACCGCGATGCTGGTTCACTCTCCGGTGGGCAGCTGCAGCGCGCGTGGATCGCTCTCGTGCTGGCACAGGAGGCGCCGACAATCCTTCTCGATGAGCCCACCACGTTTCTCGATCTGACACACCAGATCGATGTATTGCGCTTGGTTGCCCAGATAAACCGCGATCGCGGGGCAACCGTCGTGATGGTGCTGCACGACCTCACACTTGCCGCGCGATACTCTCATCGGCTTGTCGCGATAAAAGACGGCATGGTCGTGGCAGACGGCACACCGTGGGAGGTACTGACCCCCGGCATCCTGCGCGAAGCTTTTGATCTTGAGGCACTCGTGATCTCCGATCCCCACACAGGTTCACCGCTTGTCGTGCCGCTGGATCCCACTTTTGCGCACACGGCCCAGCTCGAACCGCACCACGATGTGGAGTTTTAGTTAGGTTCGGCTAACCTAATTACATGACCACTTTGACCCCGCGGCGTCGTGCCGCGCGCATCTTTGTTCCTGTTCTCGCGGTGGCCATGACCGCTCTCGCCGGATGCTCCGCCTCGAGCGAACCCACGGCAACCGACGCGTCGGCTGATGCCGCGTGGACCTACACTGACGACACCGGCACAACTGTCACGCTCGACCACCAGCCCGAGAACATCGCAAGCTACGCCGACTACGCGATCGGCATGATGAGCTACGGACTTGAGCCCGTTGCAATCTTCGGGCGTCAGGATGTTGCCAGCGATGACCGTTTTGCCGACTACGACCTGTCAGATGTCGCGATCGTGGGTAACAGCTACGGTGAAATCGACCTCGAAGCGTTGGCCGCCGCCGCTCCCGACATCATCGTGACCGGCATCTACCCGACTGACCGCGAGGGCACGCTCCCCGTTGATGGACCGTACTACGCGTTCGCTGATGTCGAGCAGCAAGCACAACTCGAAAAGATCGCTCCGGTCGTCGCTATTGAAATTGGCGGCAACGGCAGCGACGTTATCGACAGCTTCAACAACCTTGCCTCGGCGCTCGGCGTGAGCGACGAAACGATCGCTGACGCCAAGACCGAGTACGACGCGGCCGCGGCTGACCTCACCGCCGCCACTACAGAGAACGACCTCGAGATCACGCAGGCGTACGCGGATGCCGATGGCGTGTATGTCGTGAAGCCCGAAGATGAGCCCGAGACGGCGCTCTACGGCAGCCTCGGCGTCAACTTCACGAACCTGAACCCCGATGGCGACTACTACTGGGACATCTACAGCTGGGAGAACGTCGGCGACATGATGACCGGAGACGTGCTGTTGATGAACGTCGAGGGCCTACAGGAAGAGGGCTTGCTCGAGCAGGCAACCTTTGTCGACGACCCCGCTCTTCAGGCGGGACAGGTCTACCCGTGGCAGGTCGCAGCCTTTGACTACGCTTCGCAGGCGGCTCAGATGACCGAGCTGGCCGACATCATCCGCAACGCGGACAAGGTCGCATAACGCACCTCACTAACAGTGGATGGGGCGTGGCCGGGATACCGGCCACGCCCCACATGCATTCAGGATGAAGTGGCGGCGGCGACAACCCAGTTGTGCAGCAGCGCGTAGGCATGTGCGCGCGGACCCGGTGCTGAAAGAAACACGTCGTGAATCGCGTCCTTTACGCGTGCAATGGTGACAAGGCGCCCAATTTTGAGCGACGCACGAGCGATGTCGTCCACAACGAGGACTGAGTCAGACGACGTCATTGCGGGCGCCCACCGCACCGGGGGCGTCGAGCGTGTCGACAGCATGACAAGCGCAGGACAACCCACGTCAACGCCCTCGGCGATCGCTGCATGCCCCAGAATGACGGCATTGAGCCACCCCGGATGGGTCGGAAACCCGCGCTCGGGTCGCCACGCAGTGGGCCCCTCCGGCAACACCCCCAGCTCACGCTGTGCACGGGTATAGAAGCCGAGATCAACGACCGGTTGCGCGCCGCGAGGCTCATGTCGCGCCCGCGCTCCCACGAGCGGAGCAAGCGCTGCCCGAGCGAAAGCTCCGATCTGCAACTCGAGCCACGGACTGTTGAGCACGATCGCGGCCGCCACAGCCGGGTGTCGAGCAGCCCACAGCGTGAGCGTCAAACCACCTGTGGAATGGCCGACAAGCATGAGCGTGCGGGAGGCATCCCGACCTTGCCCGATTGCAGCAAGCGCCGCATCGATATCTTCGTCGTATGTCGCAAGATCGGTGACATACCCCGGAGTTTGACCGTCCCGCAAACTCCGACCGTACTTTCGAAGGTCAAGGGCATAGAAGTGTGCTCCGAGATCCGCGAAGAAGGCGGCTTCTTCGCGCTGAAAGAAGTAGTCCGACCAGCCGTGCAGGTAGAGCACGTCGACGTTTCGGAGGGGCTTATTCCACGCCGTAAGGGGGTTCGGAAGATGCCGCACGAGAGTCGCGACGACATCGCCCTCGTCATCGGGTTCAAGTGTGAGCGTGTGCTGCTCGAAGCCGCTCCCGAGGACGTCGGGCGCCCATACCGCCCTAGCCCTACCGCTCATGCGGCCAGCCTAATCGGCGCGCCGCGCATCAGCATCTGAAGCAGATCTACATTGAATAAGAGTCAATGATGTGCGACGCGATCTGAGTTCCGGCAAGCTCCAGGTCTGCAGACTCGTTCGCCCCCGGAAAGAATGTGAACCGGAACCAGTCACCGGCGACTGAGATATCGACGTAACAGCTGTAGTAGGCCCCGCTGACTGTGTCGCAATCGAGTACGGCCTCCGCATCATCGCTTCCTACGCTGAGTTCGTCGCCATCGCCAGAAACCACCGAGTCGTAAGCCCAGGCGCCGCCCGGCAACACGGCGAGGATTCCGCCTAGGTTCGAATTTAGATTCATGTAGTAGCAGGGAAGTGCGGACAATGGTTCGTCGATGATCCAAGCCTCGATGGACCAGCCCCCGGAAGGCCGGCTGAGTTCAAGATCGTCGGTCCCGAAGATTGCTTCGACCTGTTCAAGAGATAAATACTCTTCGCAAAAGCCTGATAGCACTCGGGGATCTGAAGCATCTTCTTCATGACGCTCGTCCTCGCTCACCATCGAAGAAACTCCGGCAAGAACGGTGTCCGCACGCTCGTTCGCGATCGCTACGCTCTCGAACGCTTCGAGCACACCATCGAAATACACAGCGATGTAAGCATCTGCGTTCAGAGCTGCCCCCGAGCACTGATACGAATTACAGCCATTCTCCACTTCGCCGTAATAGCTGACCATGTCAGCGTAGGCCTCAGAAGCATCTGCAACCACGGTGACTGTTGCCAAGCGTCGCGCATCTTGACGACCGAACTCGCAGTACAAATCCCCGAGCTGCGCGAACGCATACTGCGGTGGCCCGGGGAGCCACCCTGGGCCGGATGCTTCGTCGAGGTCGTGTATCTCTGAAGTCGGTGAGAGCTGCTCATCGTATGCAGCCGAAATAATCGGCTCCAGATCCGTGCAGTCGAACCCGAACCTCGAGGCGGGCTGAGTTTGCTCTTCGGCTTCAGGCATCGGAGCAGAGGATGGCGTCGCGGAACGCTCTGGGGCCGAACTGCTCGTTGGCGACGATGTGACGATGCTCTCGGGCTGCGCGACACATCCCGAAAACACAACCGTGCTGATCACTGCTGCAGATAGCCCAACGACAACTCTCATGCTTCGCATAGGAACGAGCCTAGCGAGAGAAAACTATCGACCGAGCTGGCTGGGCCTACTCGCCGCGGGAGACGCGCACCATCTCGTCACGATCGACGACCTTGATGCGGGCGCGCTCATGGGGTGCCCCCAAAGCAATCTCATGCTGGTCGAGCAAGTGCCACCCGTCGAGGTCAGTCCACTTGACGTCACGCTCAGCAAGAAGCGCCGGGATGGCGCCTTCCGAATCATCCTCTGGCTGCCACCAGGATGCCTGGTCGTTGATGATGTGCCGGACAGTTTCCATCGCGTCCGACTTGGTGTGGCCGATGAGTCCGACCGGACCTCGTTTGATCCAACCGGTCGCGTAGACACCGGGCACACGCTCGTTCGAGTCTTTGTGCAGCACTTGCCCCTCTTGATTGGGTATCACGCCATGACGCTTGTCGAACGGCACGTCCGCCAGAGGTGAACCGAAGTACCCGACAGCGCGATACATCGCTTGAATCGCGACCTCACGCATCTCGCCGGTACCTTCGACGCCACCCTCGCCGTCGGGGCGGGTGCGCTCGTAGACAAATGACATGACACGTCCGTCAGCATCCTTCTTCACTTCGACAGGGTTCGCCCAGAAGTGCAGGTGCAAGCGGCGCGAGGCTTCTCCCCCGGCGTTGTTCACGCTCGGTCGCTTCCGCCATGCCTGCAGCACGCGGTCGATCACCATGACCTGTTTGTTGCTGGCGATCGCCACTTTGGACGCTTCGTCGTAGTCGAAATCCTCGTCGTAGACGACCATGTCGACGTCGCGAAGCTCGCCGAGTTCACGGAGCTCCAACGGGGTGAATTTGACCTGCGCAGGACCACGACGGCCGAACACGTGTACATCAGTGACACGGCTTTCGCTGAGTCCCGCAAAGACGTTGTCAGGAATCTCGGTGGGTAAGAGGTCTTCAGCGTGCTTCGCCAGCATGCGGGAAACGTCAAGCGCAACGTTTCCGTTTCCAATGACGGCGACCGATTCGGCATCCAGCGGCCACTCACGAGGGAAATCGGGGTGTCCATCGAACCAGCTAACGAAATCCGCAGCACCGTACGAACCGAGAGCATCGATTCCGGGAATGTCGAGATCGGCATCACGGATAGCACCGGTCGAGAAAACCACGGCGTGGTAGTGATTTTTCAGGTCTGCGAGTGTCAGATCGCGGCCAAAAAGCACATTTCCGAAAAAGCGGATGTCTCCACTGTCGAGCACATCACGCAGAGCGTTGACGATGCCTTTGATGCGCGGATGATCGGGGGCGACACCGTAGCGAACGAGACCGTACGGCGCGGGCAGCTGCTCGAAAAGGTCGATAGAAACGTCAAACTGACGCTCAGCCTTCAAAAGAATGTCAGCGGCATAAATGCCCGCCGGTCCTGCACCGACAATGGCCAGCCTGAGCTTGGTCATGGGGGTTCCTTTCGCTTTCCGTGCCTAAAGAGTGTCGATGAGCGGGCCGCGCATTCTTAGCGCCGCGCCAGGGCTCAGCTGCTACGGTCAGCTACCGCTTGAGCGAACCGAGTGAGTCCCTCGCGAACCGGGCCATCGGGCAGAGGTGCGAGCGCGGCAATCGCGCCGTCAGACCACTCGTGTGCAAGCGAAAGCGTCGCCTCGGTGGCTTCGTGATCGCGAAGATCCGCGAGATCGGTATCGAGAATCGCTGGGTCTTCGCCGTTCGCGATGCGCACGACACCCGCGTCGATACGCTCGCGGAGACCAACGGATGCCTCATCAGTTCGCCGTCCGAGAAGTAAGTACGGCATCGTCGGAACGCCGGCGCGAAGGTCGGTGCCGGGCACCTTGCCGGTTTTTTCGGGATCCGCCGACAGATCGAGTACGTCGTCAAGCAGCTGGAAGGCGACGCCTGCTTTCTCGCCAAACTCCACAACGGCCGGTTCATATTCAGCAGGAGCGTGCGAATACGCGACGCCCGACTGCGCTGACGCGGCGATGAGCGAACCGGTCTTGTCTGCCAGCACCTGCAGGTAAAACTCGACGGGGTCATCATCGGGGCCAGCACCGACTGTTTCGTGCATCTGCCCGAGCACGAGTCGCTCGAACGTATCGGCTTGAAGCTTGATGGCGCGCTCACCGAGTCGAGCCATGATCTTGCTCGCGCGGGAGAAGAGCAGGTCTCCGGTGAGGATTGCGACATTGTTGCCCCACACCGACTGTGCACTTGGCACACCCCGACGGACGTCTGCACCGTCCATCACGTCATCGTGATAGAGCGATCCGAGATGCGTAATTTCGAGGGCAGTTGCGGCGAGGATGACCTCGTCGGTCACGCCATCGCCCAACTGAGCAGTGAGAACCGCGAGCATGGGGCGGATTCGCTTGCCGCCGGCCTCGTAAAGGTAGCGAGATGTTGCATCTGCGAGGTGATCGTCGATCTGAATCTCGATCGCAAGTCGCGCCTCAACGTCGGCGAGGCCTTTCTCAACGGTCGCCATGAGACGCCGCACTTTCGGACCGGCGAAGATACGCTCCGTCAGTCCGAGGCTGCCCGCCAGTCGGGTGCCCGTTGCGGGCCGGCTCGAAGTCACCCCCTCAGCCTACCGGGGCGAGAGGGTGCCCTGGCCTAGCTCAAAGAGGCTTGACAGCCCGGTGGAGCGCCACGATGCCAAAAGTCAGGTTGCGGTGAGCGACATCGGTCCAGCCCGACGCCCGAATCCACGCGGCGAGCGTGTGCTGATCCGGCCAGTTCTTGATCGATTCGTTGAGGTAGTCGTACGCCTCAGCGTTGGAACTCACTGTCTTCGCAACGCGCGGCAGCACACGGTCGCTATAGAAGCGGTAAAGACCAGCGAATGCCCGGGGCGTGGGGTGGGAGAACTCGGCGATCACTAGTCGGCCACCGGGACGCGTCACTCGCAGCATCTCAGCGAGCGCCTTTTTCGGTTCGTTGACGTTTCGCAAACCAAACGAAATCGTGACCGCATCGAATTCGTTGTCCGCGAAAGGCAGCGCGGTGGCATCCGCCTCGGTGAAGCTGAGGTTTTGCACATCACCGTGGCGACGCCGCCCCTCGGCGATCATTCCCGGTGAAAAGTCGGCAGCGACGACTACTGCGCCGCTGGCTGCGAGCGCTACCGAACTCGCTCCTGTGCCCGCAGCGAGGTCAAGAATCCGCTCGTTGCGCCTGGGCGCGACAGCCTTGGTCGTTGCGGCCCGCCAGAGCTGATCGTTCCCGAGGCTGAGTACGGTGTTTGTTCGGTCATAGTTCTTCGCGACCTGATCGAACATGCCGCTCACACGCGCGGGGTCTTTTCCAAGGTCGGCACGATTTGGCTCGGCGGGTGTCGTCATCACCCAAAGAGTCTAGGCGTCAGAAGCTAGGCGAGACTGGGATCTGCGGATCCGACGGCTCGCGCCGAGTCTAGGCTTGAGGAGTGACCGTTCCTCCGCCTGCGCAGCTGCGCGTCGTGACGCGAGAAGTTGCGACGATAGAGGAAGTGCTGCCCTACACGGATGCCTCCGCTCCCCTCGTATGGCAGCGCACAGGAGATGGCTTCGTCGGTGCGGGTCCCGTCGTGGTTCGCCTCGATGAATCAGGACCGCTTTCTCGCGGCGAGCGAGCGCGAAATCTCGCGTCGCGTTGGCGCGCACTCGCCGAAGCCGCCACAGTCGACGACGATGTGCAGATCCCCGGCACCGGGCTCGTGGCCTTCGGCGCCCTAGCTTTTGATGATGCTTCGGCGACATCAAGTTCGCTACTCGTGCCGTCTGTCATCGTCGGACGCCGCGGAGATCGCTCGTGGGTCACACATATCTCTCAGGACACTGCCGCGCCATCAATGACAAAGACTGCGTATGGAGCGCACTGGGCGGCGACAGTTGGGCCCGGTCAGCTTGACCCCGCCCACCACCAGGTCGCAGTCCGTGAAGCTCTCGAGGCGATCCACTCCGGCCTCGTGAGCAAAGTTGTCGTTGCCCGAGACCTTGAGGGAACCCTCCCCGCAGATGCCGATTTGCGCCGCCTGGTGCGAGCGCTGGCGACGGGTTACCCCGACACATGGGCATTCGCTGTCGACGGCCTCATCGGCGCAAGCCCCGAGACGCTTGTCACGGTATCGAGCGGCACAGTGACAGCGCGCGTTCTCGCAGGCACAGCCGCGCGGGGCGCTGATCCCGACTCGGATGCCGCAGCTTCTGTCGCACTCGCAACCAGCACCAAAGATCAAGACGAGCACCGCTACGCCGTCCAGAGCGTGCTTGCCTCACTCGGCCCCCTCGCTCCAGCACTTGCCGCGGGGGAGCAGCCGTTTGTGCTGAAACTTCCTAACGTGTGGCACCTCGCAACCGATATCGAGGGAACGCTGACAGACGCGGCATCCGCGCTCGATCTTGTCGCAGCCCTCCACCCCACAGCGGCCGTCGCCGGAACTCCGACCGATGCTGCCCTCGAGCTGATTTCGCGCCTTGAACCATTCGACCGCGGGCGATACGCCGGGCCCGTCGGCTGGATCAATGCTGCGGGTGACGGCGAATGGGCTATTGCGCTGCGCTGCGCGCAGATCGGCCCGGGCAATGGCGACACGCTGGCGATCACAGCCCACGCTGGTGGGGGGATCGTCGACGGAAGCGACCCGGAGTCGGAACTGCTCGAAACCCGCGTGAAGTTCCGTCCGATCGTTGACGCCCTCGCCTGAAGGCGGACTAACGTTCGAGGGCGACTTCGATGAGTTGACGACCTGAGATTTGCCCCGTGAGCACCTGGTCAAGCTCGCCGCGCGTTTTCGGGCGGTGGTACTCCCAGCCGTATGCCGCCGCGAGATGCTCGAAGCTCGCATCTTGCGGTGTGTACTGCACCCGCGCGAAGGCTTCGCTCGACGCTATCGACGCAACTTCGAGACCGTCAAAGATTGTGCCGCCACCATCGTTCCCGACGATCACTTGCAATCGCGGTGCCGACTCGTGCGTCGGCAACAGCAGCGCTCCCACATCGTAGAGAAAAGCGAGATCTCCCAACACGACACGTGTCACCCCGGGGGAACCGGCCGCTTGACTCGCCAGCGCGATGCCCATCGCGGTCGCGATCGTTCCGTCGATTCCGGCAAGACCACGATTCGCGTGCACAGGTATTTTCTTGCCGCCCAGAACACTATCGGCAACGCGCACGAGGCGCGATGAGCCGAACATAAGCCGATCGTGTGGCCACGTTGCTCGCCACACAGCGTCAACCAACGTCGTGCGGTCAAGCGGCTTTCGAATTACACCGAGCTCGGCGGCAATCGCGCCAAGCCGCTCCCGCGGTTCAGTAGACGAGAGCGCGTCGGCATCGGGCGCGGGGGGAGCAAGATCAACGGATGCCGCGCGCGACGCGCGTATCCAACGGCCCAGCCATTCGCGATCTGGGGCGCCCGGGCTCACCACAACACTTGTTACAGCGCTCGTCATCCCATTGAGGTTCAAGGGCTCGCCGGGCCCTCGCACCGCGATCACTTCGACATCGTCACGCGAAAGCAGTGCGACGACCTCACGACTCAACGTCGGATGCCCGAAAACCACTGCACGCTCGACATCGCCGCCCAGTTCGCGCAATACGTCGCGATACCCGTGCACCAGATACCGTCCGAAGCGGGATCCGCTCACGATTTCAGCCACAAGCGGCCAGGAGCCATCGTGGGCGATTTGCTCGGCCGCTACGCCTGAGTCTGCGCCGGCAACGACAACTGTTCGTACCCCGCGGGCGAGCGTGCGAGGTTCGGCTGCGTCGTCAACCTCGCACGCTTCGCCGATGCCACCGCCCCCCTGGTACAAGGCACCCGACGCGTTCGCGAGGTTCTCAGCGGCGGCTGCTGCATCGTTGTGGTTGATCTCCGCGGACGGCGCCGTAAACCATTCCGGAAGATGCCCGGCGAGAGGTTCGCGGTACGGCAGGTTGAGGTGCACTGGCCCCGCGCTCCGGAAGCCGTCGCCGAGAGCTGCAGCGATGGCGGCGTGTGCCACCTCACGCAACATCATCGTCTGCGACGCTGTGCCGTCGGCATCCGTTTCTTCCGGAACCGGCAGATCTGCTTCGTACCGCAGGTTCGGCGCAAATATCCCCACTTGCCGCGTGGCCTGGTTTGCACCAATACCTCGCAGTTCCGGCGGGCGATCTGCCGTGAGCAGAAGAAGAGGCACACCGGCGTGATGCGCTTCGAGGACGGCAGGAAGAAGGTTCGCGACAGCCGTTCCTGATGTACAGATAACTACCGCCGGTACCCGAAGTTCACGGCCGATGCCAAGAGCGGTAAATCCGGCTACGCGTTCATCAATGCGCACGTGAAGTGCCGCACCCTGTCGTTCGAGCTCCGCGGCAGCGAGTGCGAGAGCTTGCGAGCGAGACCCGGGACTGACAACAAAGTGGCGAACACCACTGTCAAAAAGCGCACGAATCAGTGCGGCCGCAGCGTCTGTCGCAGGCGACCATTTCGCCTCAGCCATTTCAGCCGAGCGCTCCTCGTGATCCCCGCGTGTCGTCGTCACCATCGCTGCGCGCGCCAGTCTCCGCATCGTCCACGGGAGCATCTTTCGCAGGAGTGCTGTCTTCGTCATCGAGGCGAGCGAGCTCTTCCTCAAGACGGCGAATGCGCTCGTCTTGGTCGCTCACGGAGCCGAGCGTGCTCAAAAATGCCGGATCGTCGTCGGGAGCGTTCCGCTCAGCTATCAAAGCCCTGCGGCTCACGCGACCCACCACGAACCAGAGGAGGCCGCCGAGCACCGGAATGAGGATGACAATGACAATCCAGGTTCCTTTACGCACGCCACGGTGCCGGTCAGCTGGCTGCAGGGCGCAGTCGACAACGCTGTAGACCCAAAACACGGTGACCACAAGCGCGAGTATGAGTATCAACCTCGCCATATCCCCATCTTAGGCGCCGTTCCGGGTACGAGAGCGGCTGCTCCCGACAAAGACCGGCATACGATGAAGAGATGAAAGCCCGCTCCGCCCTCGTCTACACCGTGTTGCGGTTGCTGGCGTTCCTGATTCCGTTCGGCCTCTTGATGCTGTTGCCGATTTTTCAGGAGCTCTACTGGCTTGCCGCGATTTTCGCAGCCGTTATTGGCTTGAGCTTGTCGATGCTGTTTCTGAGGCGACCACTCGCTCAGGTGACGACGGATCTTGTTGCTCGCCGCGAGTCTCGCGCACCGAGAGCTCGCGATGAAGACGACGAAGACGCCAACGTCGACGCTCTCGCAGCGGGTGATTCGGCGTCCGCCGATGTGGCGTCAGCCGATGAAGGCCCAGAAGAGGAACGCACCGTAAGCAACTGACGTCAAAGACGTCAGTTGCAGCGCCACCACAAGTTCGCGCGGAGCGCCGTAGGTCCAGACGATCAAAATCGCCGGTAGCGCTGCGAGAAGCGCGAGAAGCGCAAGCCACGCGATCGGGAAGAAGAGCGCGAGGAAAGCGGCGATCCCGAACGGTGCGAGCACAAACAGCGTGAAGAGCACCTGTGTCGCGCGCTTGCCGATCAGCACCGTCAACGTGCGTTTACCCACCGTGCGATCCTGATCGATGTCGCGAAGGTTGTTTGCGAGCAATACCGCGCACGCCAGCAGCCCGGCCGCAACCGCTCCGAACCACGCTTCTTGCGGCAGCGCGAGCGCCTGCACGTATGTCGTGCCGAGGGTTGCGACGAGACCGAAGAAAACGAAAACGAACACTTCACCCAGTGCGTTGTAGCCGTAGGGGCGCTTGCCACCGGTGTAGAACCATGCCGCGATGATCGAGGCAGCTCCCACGAGAAGAAGCCACCACTGTTCGGTGCGTACGACGATTGCGATACCGACGAGCGCGGCGAGCGCAAAGAACGCCAGCGCGACGATCAGCACTGTCTTCGCTTTCACACGTCCAGATGCCGTTAAACGGACGGGGCCCACGCGGACATCGTCGGTGCCACGGATGCCGTCGCTGTAGTCGTTGGCGTAGTTCACGCCGATCTGCAAGAACACGGCAACGGCCAGGCAGGCAAGTGCGATCACCCAGTGCAGCGAGTCTGTGACGAGGACGGCAGCGCCTGATCCGATGAGGATGGGAGTCACGGCCAGAGGCAGAGTCCGAAGTCGAGCCGCGCCGACCCAGTCACCGAGCGTGACGGGCCGCTGCGCCCGCGGGTCACGCGGTGCGTTCGCCTTTTGCGGATTGCCAGAGCGGTGCTGCGGGCGAGTGCGGTTCTTCTTGGTTTTTGCGGCCACGAGGAGAAATCTTAGGCCGCTGAGTGATGCTCCGCCCACATCGGGCTACCGGCGGGTTCTTACGACGCGAGAGTGAGAGCGATACCGCCGACCGCTCCAACGATCACAACTGCCCAGGGCGGGGTGCGCCATGCGACGAGCAGCACGAAACAGACAAGCGCAAGGGCGAAGGATGCGGCATCCGTTACTGCCGTTATGAACACCGGGTTGTAGAGGGCCGCCGCGAGGATTCCCACGACAGCCGCGTTCGCCCCGCGCATGAGCGCCTGTGCACGAGGGCGGGCACGGAAGACATTCCAAAACGGCAGCACGCCGATCAGGAGCAAGAAGCCGGGAAGGAAGACGGCGATCAGAGCAACGAAGCCTCCGCTGATTCCGGCTGGCCCCGCAGAAGACAGGGCACCGAGGTATGCCGCGAAGGTAAACAACGGACCTGGCATTGCTTGTGCGGCACCATAGCCCGCCAAGAACTGTTCAGGAGTGATCCATCCCGATGTGACGACCTCCGCTTGTAGCAAGGGAAGAACGACGTGTCCCCCACCGAAGACGAGGGCACCGGAACGATAGAACGCGTCGAAGAGCGCGACGGTTCCCCCGGGAAAGACAGCCGCGAGGATTGGGAGACCGATGAGAAGCGCCGCGAAGGTGGCCAGTGAAATTGCGCCGACGAGCGGTGATACCCGAATACTGAGCTGCCCCGTCACCGGCGGAGCATCAGAGCGGCACCAGAGAAGACCAGCGATCGCTCCCAACACGATCGCTGCCATCTGTCCGACCGGCCCTGCCAGAAACAGCACCACCACGGCGGCCCCGACCGCGATCGCGGCGCGCCGCCGGTCCGGGGCGAGGGTGCGCGCCATTCCCCAGACGGCTTGAGCCACGATCGCAACTGCAACGATCTTCAATCCGGTCAGCATCCCGGCACCGATAGGGCCTTCGAAGAGGTTCGCACCGAGGGCGAAAGCGATCATGAGCAGCACCGAGGGCAGTGTGAAGGCTATAAACGCGGCCAGCGCCCCGAGCGGCCCTGCCCGCAGTAGGCCGACGGCAAACCCCACCTGGCTCGACGCGGGACCTGGAAGAAACTGGCTCAGCGCGACAAGGTCGCCGTACGCGCGATCATCCAGCCAGCGACGGCGCGTGACGAACTCATCGCGAAAGTACCCGAGATGCGCCACCGGGCCGCCGAACGCCGTCACACCGAGCTTGAGAAAAGCAAGGAACACTTCGCCCACTCCGCCACGCTTTCGCGTGGGTGGTCGGTCAGGCGGGGTGGTCGCCATTCTGTGCTCCGCTCGCAACGATCGCACGTAACGCTACCCGGTCGGGCTTACCACTCGGAAGCATCGGAATTTCATCCACGGCTAAGACGCGCGCAGGTCGCGCCGGGGCTCCCAGCAGCTCACCTACAGCAGCGCGAACCTTCGTAAAATCGGGGGTCTCAACGGCGCGTGTGCGGGCGATAACAACAACGGATGCCTCGCCCCATCGCGCATCGGTCGCGGCTATGACCACGGCGCTTTCCCATCCCGCTACCGCTCTGACGGCTGTTTCCACCCGGTCGAGGGAGACATTGATACCGCCCGAAATGATGACGTTGTCGGTGCGGCCGTCGATGTGGAGCAGCCCGTCTTCGAGTCGACCGGCATCTCCCGTGCGATACCAGCGTGTGCCGAGAGCATCCGTGATGAACGCTTTCGCCGTGCGTTCTGGGACGCCAAGGTATCCCTCCGCGAGGGTCGGACCCGTGATCTGCACTTCGCCGTCGACGATACGCAGCGACACATCATCGAGCGCGCGGCCGTCGTAGACGCATCCGCCACTGGTTTCACTCGAGCCGTATGTGCGAACGATGCGCGCGCCAGCGGCGTTGGCTCGTTCACGCACGCGAGCCGGGAGAGCCTGCCCACCGATCAAGATGGCCTCGAATGAGCGGAGCGACCGGCTCACTGCTTCATCGCTTTCGGCCGCGTCTAGCAACGTCAGCAGCTGCGCTGGTACGAGCGACGTGAACCGCGGAATGGAATCACCACCCACGCTCGACGTCATCGAAAGAGCTGCGGCGGCGAAGGCGCGCGGCGAGAAAGACCCCGCCAGGATAGACGGTTCATGCCCGCTCACAAGAGCGCGCACAAGCACCTGCAGACCCGCGACGTACTGCGCAGGAAGTGCGAGGAGCCAGGCACCTTCGCCGAGGCGAGCCGAGGTTGCCATCGCGCTCGCAGTCAGTGCATGCCGGCTGAGCACAACGGATTTCGGGTACCCGCTCGAACCAGATGTCGTCACGACCGCCGCCGTCCCCGCCGGAACGTCGCCCCGTGCATCGCTTCCGAGGCCAAGGGCAGGACCTGCACCGCTCAGAGCTGCGCGAAGTGCTCGCAACACTACGCGCGGGTCGTCTCCCGAGACGGGCTCTAGTAGTGCCACGGGTATGGCGACCAGTCAGGCTCGCGCTTTTCGAGAAACGAGTCACGCCCTTCGACGGCTTCGTCAGTTCCGTATGCCAGGCGGGTTGCCTCGCCCGCGAACACCTGTTGCCCGACAAGACCGTCATCAACAGCATTGAAAGCGAATTTCAGCATCCGAATCGCTGTCGGTGACTTCGTGAGGATCGTGCGCGCCATCGAGATAGCTTCGCGCTCAAGGTCAGCGTGAGCCACGACACGATTGACAGCGCCCATCTCGTAGGCGCGATCAGCGGAATACTCCTCGGCGAGAAAGAACACTTCACGGGCGATCTTCTGCCCAGTTTGGCGTGCCATGTACGCCGAGCCGTAGCCGGCGTCGAAAGAGCCGACATCGGCATCCGTCTGCTTGAAACGGCCGTGTTCGCGAGACGCGATGGAGAGGTCGCAAACGACATGAAGCGAGTGACCGCCACCAGCAGCCCACCCGGGAATCACCGCGATGACGACCTTCGGCATGAAGCGGATCAAGCGCTGCACCTCGAGAATGTGCAGTCTGCCCGTTCGCGCGGCCATCGAGGGGTCACGACTCGCCGCATTGGCGCTCGGCGCTGCGGCGGGTTGCGACCCGTCGGCTGGTGCTTCATCAGCGGCGTACTGGTACCCGTCGCGGCCACGGATCCGCTGGTCACCACCGGAGCAGAAGGCCCAGCCGCCGTCTTTCGCACTTGGGCCGTTGCCGGTCAGCAGCACGACTCCGATACGAGGGTTTTGCCGTGCATCATCGAGTGCACGATAAAGCTCATCGACCGTGTGGGGGCGAAACGCGTTCCGCACCTCTGGGCGATCGAATGCGATGCGAGCGATGCGACCATCGAGCGAGATGTGCGACGTGATGTCGGTGAATTCTTCTGCTCCCGGCGCCACCGCCCACTCGGCCTCATCGAAGATGTCAGATACGCTCATGCGTTTTTCCCGTCGCGCCACGCCAGCCAGCGCTTGACCAGCTCGTAGTCCCACTCCGGCCCGAGAAGCCCCAGAGTGAACAGTCGCGTGCCCTGTGCGTGCAGCGCGTCTGCGGTTGCTTCGTCACGATCGCGAAGTTCGTTCGAGATCGTGAGATTTGAAAGGTCGCGCTCCTCCCGCTCGGCATGACGCTTGATCACGTCGACCTTGTGGGAAACGTCTTCTGGCGCGACAAAACTGTGCCAAATATCGGCGTGACGAGCCACGAGTCGGAGGGTCTTCTTTTCTCCTGCTCCCCCGATCATGACCGGGATGCGGCGGGTCGGCGCCGGGTTCAACACGCCCCAGCGCGACTCGATGCGCCCAAGTCCTTCGGCGAGCGCGTCAAGACGCGAACCCGCGGTGCCGAACTCGTAGCCGTACTCGTCGTAGTCGCGTTCAAACCAGCCAGATCCGGTACCGAAGATAAAGCGGCCCTCGCCGCCCTTGGCGGAAATGTGGTCGATCGTGCGAGCCATGTCTGCCTGCAGATCAGCGTTTCGATAGCTGTTGCAGTTGACGAGTGAACCGAATTCCACGCGCTCGGTCTGTTCTGCCCATGCGGCGAGCATCGTCCACGCTTCAAAGTGCTCACCATCGGGTGCGCCGAAGAGCGGAAAGAAGTGATCCCAGTTGAAGAGGATGTCGACACCGAGATCTTCGAGACGGCGTGCGGCGTCTCGAATGCCGCTGTAACTGACGTGCTGGGGCTGAATCTGCACGCCAAGGCGCACCGGTGTGTCGATAAGCATGTCGACAGCCTACGACCGGGTCCATGATGGAGCTGTGAAAGCAACGCTGCCCCCACTCGAAGAACTCCTCTCCTCCGCCCACGTTGTAACCCTCCCGCTCGCCACACGGTTCCGCGGCATCGAGGTGCGGGAGGCCATGCTTTTTGACGGCCCCGAGGGCTGGACGGAGTTTTCACCGTTCCTCGAATATGGCGATGCGGAGGCTGCAACGTGGCTTGCTGCCGCAATTGACTTCGGGTGGATGCCACAACCACCCGCCCGCCGCGGCACTGTCGGCGTCAACGCGACGGTGCCAGCTGTACCTGCAGCATCTGTGGGAGACGTGCTTGCCCGCTTCGATGGCTGCCGCACCGCGAAGGTCAAAGTGGCCGAACGTGGCCAGACCCTGGCCGACGACATTGCGCGGGTACGAGCCGTCCGCGAAGTGATGGGTATCGAGGGACGCGTCCGAATCGACGCCAACGGCGGCTGGAACGTCGACGAGGCCGAGCACGCGATTCACGCCCTCGCCGATTGCGACCTCGAGTACGTAGAACAGCCATGCGCGAGTGTGCCCGAGCTCGTGGAACTTCGCCGTCGAGTGAAGTTTCACGGCATTCCGATTGCTGCCGACGAGAGCGTGAGAAAAGCTGAAGATCCGCTCGCTGTCGCTCGCGCGGGTGCCGCCGACATCCTGATCGTCAAAGTGCAGCCTCTCGGCGGCGTGAGTCGAGCGCTCGACATCGTGTCGCGCGCGGGGCTTCCTGCCGTGGTCTCGAGTGCCCTCGACACCTCTATCGGACTCTCGATGGGTGCGGCCTTGGCGGCAGCTCTTCCGGACCTCGACTACGACTGCGGGCTGGGGACAGCGTCGCTGCTTCTCGCGGATGTCATGGAGCAACCGCTGCGGCCACGCTCTGGGGCAATATCAACAGCGCGGGTTGCCGCTGACGAATCGACTCTTGCTAAAAATGCGGCATCCGCAGACCGCTTCGACTGGTGGACTTCGCGTCTCAGCCGCTGTTACGAGATTCTCAGCGCGTCGGCGGAACAATAAAAAGTTCGGCGAGCTGTGCGATTCGCTCGCCGCCGATGCCGCGCATCTCATCGAAGCCGAGCCCCTGCATCGCTCCGCGAATCGCTTCAGATTCCCACACCGAAAGAATCGTGCGGGCTACATCTTTTAGCGGCAACCGCAGGGCCATCTTCTGGGATTTCGCGACATCGCCGATGATCTGCGCAACCGATTCGCACATGCTTTCTTCGAGCGCAAGATAAGCGGCCGCCAGCTCTTTCTGGCGCAGCGCATGCACGCGAATTTCGCTCATGAGCAGAACACCAAGCCGGTCATCACCCGACACGTCAAGCACCTGTTGCACGACACGCATTGCTGAGCCCTGCCCACTGGCGGGCACGAAGTCACCGCTGCGCTCAAGCGTCGAAATACGTCGGCGCACCGCATCTAGGCGCTCCCCCGAGACCCGATCGACAAGCGCGAGAAAGAGCCCTTCCTTCGACTCGAAGTTCGAGTAAAAGGCACCGCGTGTGAATCCGGCTCGTTCGCACACGTCTTCTACCGACGCTGCATCGAACCCCGACTCAGCAAACACCTGTTGCGCGGCGTCAAGAAGACGCTGGCGAGTGAGCTCCCGTCGACGCGACGGAACCGCTGCTTCACTCATCGTTGCCTCATTTTTCGAGCATGCGCACATTGATTATTCACACCTAGCCCTCAGGCTCGCGACGCCGGGTAATCTTAGGATACATCTGTGTATCGGATACAACGTTGTATCGATTGAATCTCAACCCTCGGAGATGTTGTGTCCACTCTGCTTTACTCGCTCGGACGTTGGTCGTACCGTCACCCCTGGCGCGTTCTCCTCACGTGGCTCCTCCTTCTCGCGCTTGCGGGCGGTGGGGTCGCTCTCTTTGCCAAGGGCACGAGCAACACCTTTTCTATTCCCGGAACAGAATCGCAGGCCGGCCTTGAACAGCTGAGTCACACCTTTCCGCAGGTCTCAGGAACAAGCGCACAGATTATCGTTGTCGCCGCAGATGGGACTTCCATCACAGACGACGAGTATGTCGAACCGATCGATGATGCGATCAACCAGCTCGAAGATATCGACGGCGTCCTCGCCGTCACGAGTCCGTACTCCGACACCGTGACGGGGAGCATCTCAGACGACGAGAACGCGGCCCTCATACGTATGCAGTTCGAAGGTCAATCAACCGATGTCTCGGATGCCTCGATCTCGGCGCTAGAAAACGTGTCTGATGAGTTAGGGGCAGCACTCCCCAGCGACTCGATCGTCTCTCTCGGTGGCGACCTGTTCTCGAGCTCCGTGCCAGGTTTGTCGATAACCGAACTGGTCGGGCTGATCATTGCACTTCTCGTGCTGATCGCAACCTTCCGCTCGTTTGTCATCGCGGGTCTCCCGTTGGCGACCGCGCTCATCGGCGTCGGCCTTTCGATGGCGCTCATCTACGGCGCCACAGCCTTCGCTACCGTGTCATCGACGACTCCGCTCCTCGCGCTCATGCTCGGGCTTGCGGTCGGTATCGACTACGCGTTGTTCATCATCGCTCGACATCAAGATCAGGTAAGAACGGGAGTCGACCCCGAGGAGTCCACCGCACGCGCCAACGGCACGGCCGGATCCGCCGTGGTCTTCGCCGGAATCACGGTGCTCATCGCACTCATCGGACTCAGCTTTGCCAACATCCCGTTTCTTACGACGATGGGAATCGCCGCGGCTGTGGCTGTCGCCATTGCTGTTGCGCTCGCCGTCACGCTGACCCCCGCTCTCCTCGGCTTCACAAAAGCCCGTGTCGTCGGGTGGCGGCGACGGGTACCCACCGTTGCGAAGGTCTCCAACGAGGCGGAGAAGCCGCGCCAAGGCTTCGCGACTCGGTGGGTCTCGATTGTGACGAAGCATCCGGTTGTCACGTCGCTCATCGTTGTCGTGACCCTCGGCGTTGTCGCGATCCCGTCTGCGAGCCTGGGCCTCGCTCTTCCGAACGCCGGGCAGCTGCCAAAGGACAACTCGGCACGCCAGACCTACGACCTGGTCGATGAGTACTTCGGGCCCGGCGCAAACGGGCCGTTGATCATGACGGGAACAATCGTCACGTCGACCGATCCGGTGACGCTGATGGATGACATCGCCGACGAGGTCGCAAAGATCCCGGGCGTAAAAGAGATCGCACTGGCGACGCCGAACGAGTCAGCAGATACCGGCATCGTGCAGATCATCCCCGAGACAGCACCGGATGACCCGGCAACAGCCGACCTGGTGCGAGAACTCCGCGACAGGCACGACTACTTCCTCGATGAATACGGCATCGATTTGAAGGTCACGGGTTACACAGCTGTCGCAATCGATATCTCCGACCGACTCTCATCCGCACTTCTCCCCTTCGGCATCTTCGTGGTCGGCCTCTCACTCATCCTGCTTACGATCGTCTTCCGCTCGATCTGGGTGCCAATCGTTGCCGCACTCGGATACCTGCTGTCAGTTGTCGCTGCCTTCGGGGTCGTCGCTGCCGTCTTCGAATGGGGGTGGTTCGCCGACGCGCTCCATGTCGCGCGCGTTGGTCCGATCATCAGCTTCATGCCGATCGTCTTGATGGGTGTGCTTTTCGGACTTGCGATGGACTACCAGGTCTTCCTCGTTTCCCGAATGCGAGAAGACTTCATTCACACTCGCAAGAAAGCGGGGCATCGCAGTCAGCGCGAAATCGCCATCGCTGCTGTCCGCAGCGGGTTCACGGCATCCGCTCGCGTCGTCACCGCCGCTGGTGTGATCATGTTCGCGGTGTTTGCCGCGTTCATCCCCGAGGGCGATTCGAACCTGAAACCAATCGCACTCGGCCTTGCCTCCGGCATCGTGATCGACGCTTTTCTCATCCGAATGACGTTGGTTCCCGCAGTGATGGCGTTGCTCGGCGACAAAGCGTGGTGGATTCCGAAATGGCTGGACCGGATTCTGCCGCACTTCGACATCGAGGGGGAGGCCGTTGAACGCGAGCTCAGTCTCGCCGAGTGGCCCGAGCCGAACTGCACAGCGGCAGTCGTTGCCGAGGATCTCGCACTGCACGATAACCAGGGTGCACAGTATTCAAACGTCACTGTGCGAATCGAACCGGGCGAGACGCTCGTCATCTCGGGCGTGGACGCGCTCGGCCCGCGCGCTCTCGGTTTGACCTTCGCCGGACGCCTCGACCCGAGCGAAGGCCGATTGCGCGTCACTGGGCATCTTTTGCCCGAACGCTCTGCGTGGGCACGTGCCTACGTCGGCGTTGCGTTGCTTGACGGTGCTGCAGACCCGGAGCGAGAACTACGCACCGCTCTCGGAGGCGGCACGACGCTCATCATGATCGACGGCCTCGACCGAGTACCCGCTTCGGAGCGATACGTCGTGACCGAACTGATCAGGGCTGCCGCGGGCTCTCGCACGCTCACAGTTGTCGCTACAACGACAGAGGCCGTCGATACCCGCGCACTTCTCGTTGATAGTGGGCTTCCACAACCAACGAATCTGACTCTGACCGAATCGGGTGGCTCCATCGCCACCGCAATTGCCTCCGAGGTCTCCGCATGAGTACATTCATCGAACGCGCCCGCAATCGTCGCCCCGTTACCTGGTTGACACTGATCGGGGTGTTGCTGCTCCCCGCTCTGATCGGCGGTGTGCTTGTGGTCGCGCTCTACAACCCGGTCGACCAGCTCGACAACATGACGGCAGCAATCGTGAACAACGACGAACCCGTCACCCTCAACGATCAGACTGTGCCGCTCGGTCGCCAGCTGACTGCGGGCCTCGTCGAAGGCTCAGACGATCTTGAGAGCAACCTCGACTGGACGATCACAAACGACGAGGATGCCGCGGCCGGCCTCGCCGACGGTTCGTATGCTGCTGTCATCACAATTCCGGAAAACTTCTCGGCGGCCGCGACGTCGACAGCGGGTGACGACCCAGAGCAGGCCACGATCGAGGTCACCACCGCCCCGGATGCCCGAATTGTGGATGAGGCGATCACCGCTCAAGTGACTCAGACCGCTGCATCCTTACTCGGACAGCAACTCTCTGAGACGTACCTCGAGAATGTCTTCGTCGGGTTCACAAGCCTGAACGAGCAGCTCGGCGAAGCGGCGTCGGGCGCTCACGACCTTGCAGATGGCGCCGAGACAGCCAGCGAAGGCGCGACCTCTGTTGCCGAGGGGACTGCGTCTGCAGCGTCAGGTGCGGCCGAGCTCCCCTCCGCTGCGACCCAGCTCGCCCAGGGCGCGTCGTCGATCGCTGACGGCGCTGGCCAGCTGGGGTCGTCACTCGACTCCGCTGCAGCGCAGGTCGTCAACGAAGAACTCCGGGGTGCAGCGCAGCAATCTGCCGCCAACGCCGCGAGCGCCGCTGATCAGACATCTGCCGTGGCTTCCACACTCGGTGGTCTCGTACAGGAGTGCTATACGATGTCAGGAGCAACCCCAGCATTCTGCGGTGAGCTCGCCGCAGCGTTGGGCGATCAAGACGCTCCGGCGGAGAACACCGCGATCGGCGCGGCAGTAGCTGCCGGCACCGCGAGCGCTTACGCCGCTCCCACTTCTGATGGCATCGCCAACCTGATGTCTTCGACCAGCGGCGGTCTCCAGCAGGCCGCAGCCGGGGCTCGCGAGCTGCAGTCCGGAGCATCCCAACTCTCATCCGGTGCAAGTCAGCTTTCAAACGGCGCAGCTTCTCTTTCTTCCGGGCTGTCCCAACTTTCCGACGGCACGGCTTCACTCGCCGACGGTGTCAATCAATTGGCCGATGGCACGAATTCGCTTGCGGACGGACTTGATACTGCCGTCGAGCAGATTCCGACCTATACGGATGCCGAGGCGACAACCCTCGCCGCGGTCGTTGCGGATCCGGTCGCAGCGGAGGGCGTCGGCACGAACCTCTTCGGAGCCTCGGCCATTCCACTGCTGTCTGCCTTGGCGCTGTGGTTCGGTGGCCTCGCATCTTTCATCGCGCTGCAGGCTGTGTCACGTCGAGCACTCGTGAGTCGCCGGTCATCGGCAGCTCTCGCGCTTCGCTCCTTTGCCCCCGCTGCCGCCATCGGCGCCGGACAGGGATTCTTAGTCGCCGCTGTCGTGCAGTTCGCGGCATCGTACGAGTGGGGCGAATGGACGTTGTTCGCACTCCTCTGCGTCGCCGTTGGCGTTGCGTTCGCCGCCATCAACCAGGCGCTCGTCGCGGTGTTTGGCGGAATCGGCCGCTGGTTGAGTGCAATCATCGGTGTGCTTGCCCTGGCAACAGGTGTTGTCTCGACGGTGCCACCGCTGTTGACACAGATTGCCAACTACATGCCTGTCGCACCCGCCTACAACGCGATGCTCGGTTCGCTGACATCCGCGGGTGGCGTTACCGCCGGCATCGTGGGGCTCGCGGCTTGGGCGCTGCTTGCGCTTATCGCCACGATCATCGCGACTGCCCAGCGGAGGAAAACCTCCGCACACGGCGTGGCCGAGGCATCCCTCGCGTAAACAGGTCAACCCCATCCCCGCTGACTTGCCCATTTGTGTGGGTGCACAAGGCGCAACACCCACGAATATGGGCAAGTCAGCGGTGGAATGAGGCTGAATGCTACTTTGAGCTGCCGCTCATGAGGTCAGCTGTTTGGCGACGACGCAGGAACAACATCGCGCCGCCCATCAGAAGCATGGCCCCCGCCAGCGGCAGCCACGAAAGTGCAGCCGTGCCACCTGTCACAGCGAGATCACGAGAAGCAACCGTCAGGCTGTACCACCCGATTACGTTACCGTCCGTGTCAGTGACGACAAGTCGGTGATCGCCGAGTGCCATCGACGCTGGGATCGTGAACTTCGCAACCCCAGTAGACGACACTGTCGCTGACCCGAGCGCCGTCGGTGTCGAATACATCCACCCGAAAACGGTCTGACCCGCGTAGGCGCCGCCCACGACCACCGAGATCGTATCTCCCGGTGCAACATTCTTCGGCCCTGAGATCTTGCCGAAGTTACCGCTCGTCAGAGCTGCCGCATCGGGGGCTGTCGGCTCATTTTCGCCGCTACCGGAACCGTTGTCAGTACCGGAACCGTTGTCAGTACCCGAACCGTTGTCAGTACCCGAACCGTTGTCAGTACCCGAACCGTTGTCAGTACCCGAACCGTTGTCAGTACCCGAACCGTTGTCAGTACCGCCATTGCCGGTCGCGCTCAGCGACGAAACACTAATGCGGTCGATGATGGGCGCTTGATCGGAACGCAGTGGAATTCCGGGCCAGTTGTCGGATGCATAGGTGACACCGTCGAAGTTCGGCTGCTCTTCAGCCCCGAACTCGATCGTGTTCGACCCCTGCGTGAGATCGAATATGAGTGTGCGCTCCCAGAAGTTGTTCTTGTGGAACGTGGGGACGAAAAGCACTCGTTTTGCATCGGCGCCGTTAAGGCTGATGTCAGCATGACGCGCCATCGGGTTCGGGTTGTAGTGGGTCGCGGGCACTTGCTCAGGGTTCGAGAACCGCACAACGACAGCGTGTGGGCCAGCTTTTTCGGCGTCAATGGTGAACGTCAACTTGTTATCGTTGCCCGGCTCGCCACCGATGCCAGAAACAGCCTTTCCCCCCTCGGCAAGACTGAAGTCTTGCACCGTCGCGGCGCCGCTGGCCGCGGCATCCTCCGCCTGGTACTCGGTCACCTTCAACCTGTCATCCGATGCGCCGATGCGAAGCTCGCTCACAACGGCTGCCCCTGAAACAGTGACCTTATTGACACCTCCATAGAGGTGCACCGCAGCAGAAGTTGCGTCCGCAAGGTCGAATATTTCCGCGTCATTCACCGACACCTTTCCAGTCCCGGTGCCAACCACGGTCAGTGCTGCCTCTGCATCACGCACGCCGTACACCCAGAACGTCGCGTCCTGGCCGTCCGCGAGCGAAATCGCGCCTGATCCATCAGAAGCGACTGAACCGGTGTGTTCCGCCAACTGCGCGCGGTACATGTCAACCGTGTCGCTCGGCTCTGCAGATGTCAGCGTGATGCGGTCAACAATCGCGTCGCCCTGCGTCGCACCTGGCCCTGTCGCACTCTTGGCATCCAGAGAAATGGTGTGCATACCTGCGGTCAAATCGACCGTGGTGTCGGTGTGGTCCCATACAACCCACTTGTAGGCAAGCGGGAGGAAGAGCTCCTGCTCTGCCTCACCATCAACACGCATGAACACATTCGTCGGGCCTTTGTCCGCAACCGCACCGTAGGTGTTGAGGCTGTTCGCAAAGACTGACAGGTCGTACTTGCCGTCAGCAGGTACATCAACGGTGAAGTCCAAGACGAGGTCAGACCCCGTGCGAAGCCCACCCACGTCGTACTGGCCCGACGTGTAGAAGTTGGCGACGTTTGAAGTAGTTCCTTCTGGACCGTTCTTGCTGTAGCCACCACCCGTGTGAGCAGCGTCTTCGGCTTCGTACGATGCGGTCCACGCCGCGCTGGCCTCGGAGGTTTCTGCTCCGGCGCCTGGCGTGACGACGATTTCGTACGCTGAGGACTCTTTCATTTTTGAGAGACCATCCGAACCGAAGGTGATCGTCGCAGTCCCGTTTGATACCGGAACAATCGTGTCCGAGATCAGTTCAGGCCTGTCCGAGTCGCCCAATTGACCCGTCCACGCGATCTCCCGCACCTGCACGCGGACGCTGTCTCCGAAGACATCAGCGGGAATGTTCGCAAAGTCGACCGGCGCCGAACCCTCGCCACCGCCGACGATCGCGCGCGCAACCGCCTTGTCTTCGTCGAGGGATGCCACGCCCTGGAGCGTGTAGTTCTGCCCGGGCGCAGGCGGCGTCAGTTTCACAGTGTGACCGCTCATTTGCGCGTAGGAGTTATACAACCACCACTGTCCGTTGCCGCGGTTTTGCTGCACCGCGGAATCCGACAGGTTTCCGTTGATGTTCCAGAATGCGATCATCGCATCGACTTTGGAATCCTCGATCGCGGAAATCCACTGGATCATCTGTCCCGGAACCGACGTGTGGTAATTGAACGCGTATTCGTTGACGTTGATTGGAAGCTCGGTACCCTCGTACTTCGTTCCTTCGAACGCGTCCGCCACCCAGCCGCGCAGCCGTTTGACCGAGTCACGAATGGCCTGCGGATGCGTGAGTTCGTGCCATGTCACGATGTCAGGAACAGTGTCTTCGGCAACCACGTGCGAGAAGAAACCTTTCACCTGGTCGTAGAGGATGCTCGTCCCAGGTCCGGCAATTCGCATGTCCGGGTAGGTCGCTTTGATCGTCCGATAGGTCTCATCCCATGCTGCGAAGTAGTCTTTGGGGTCGCTGAGCCACGAAGTTTTGTTGAGACTCCACTCCCCGGTTCCAAACATGTTGCCTTCGGGCTCGTTGAAGGGCTCGATCACGATATGCGCGCGCTGCTCTTCGGGAAGCTCGGCCAGCATTGCGAGCTGTTTTGCGAGCACATCGCGGTAGCTCTCGAGTTTTTCCTCGGGCGTGCTACCCGGCCATTGGTAGGGGAAGCCCCGATACCAATCCGTCACGCGCAGATATACATCGCCGCCTGTCTCGTTGACGAGGGTAGGCAGTATCTCCAATGCATCCGAACCGGGATGCTGCGCACCATCTTGAGCTTTGGTTGCGACGGTACGAACGTTCATTCCCTCAATCAGGTTCTCGCTCGGCATTCCGTCGCCATAAAGCCCATAGAGCAGACCCGATGCGCCGCCCATGAAGTCACCCGTATTTGTTCCCAGGTCAACGCGCAACTCGCCACGGAAAACAGTGATCTCTGCGGAGACGGGAAGGCCTTCGACGACACCCGACACTGTGAAAACTCCAGAAGAGGCATATTCCGCGGGATCAATAGCCGCCCACGCCACCTCGGCATCACGCACGTAGCCGTCCGAGTAGTTAGCACGCACGACGGCCGGGAGTGCCGGAGCATCTCCCACGCGAGTGCGCAGCTCAATTTTGTCTTGCGCCAGGGACGTGATCGTTGGGGCTTCTGTGCCGGTGATCTCACGCACCTGTTCGGCGGTCAGCGCTGACCGATAGATGGCAAAATCTTCGACGGCCCCGTTGAACGCGGGGTCGTTGTAAAAAGAACTTCCGATGGAGCCAGCGCTCGTAGCTGCAGGAGTAAGGAGATCGCTCGCAAGAACATCCGTTGCTGCAGAAGACACTGCCGCGCCGTCGATGTACGTGGTAATTTTGTCGGACTGAGCGTCGAGCGTGACGGTGAGGGTCGTCCACTCCCCGGCTTTGAGCCCACCAGCACCTGTCATCTTCGCTTCCCCGACGTCGGCGGAACGCGTGATCGCGACGCGAAGATCACCATCACCGTTTGACGGCGAAGCGAAAAGATAGCGCTCCTTATTAGAACCGAGCCCGTAGAGCCATTGCCAATTTGGACCGCCGTCCCAGCGCACGCGGGTCGAGACGGTGAGGTCACTGGCGCCCTCGAGCACGCCACGTGGGATGGTGACTCGGCCACCCGTGAGATCAAGCGCTTTCGACGATTCGCCGTCAATGATTGCGGCGGATCCCGAAATCGTGCCGTTCCACCCATTCGATGACGAATCGGGAACGGAAGTTCCGGATACATCATCCATTGAGTAATGCAGGTCCGGGACGATGTTATTCGGAGTCGCCATCGCGGGGGCACCGCCGACAACGAGTGTTGTGCCGACGGTGAATGCGGTCGCGAGAGCGACGGTGCTTCGCCATCGCCGACGGGTATTCATTAGAGCTTGCACGGAAGAAGACCTCTCTGTCTTGATGTGGTGTGCTGGAAATGCACAAGGAACATTGACGTGCTGGCGCGAGGAACCGCCCTCGCGGGGCTAAAGAGCTCGGCGGTCTCCCTCCGTCGTCGGAATGAACACGCGCATCGTCGAAGGCGCGCGCTCAGCCCACCGGTGGTACGGCACAAAGAGCAGCTGGAAGGGCGTGCTGCCGCCGTTCGCGCCGCGCCTCCCATAAGGCAAAATCGCAGAACCCGAGTCGGCAAAGGTTCTCGCAACGGCCGCGGCCTGGGCACCGTCGCCGTGCGCTTCAGGCAGCCGCGACACGTCGAGCCGCACAGTGTCAATTGCAGCTCCCGCAGGCAGATCGGTTGATTCAACGCACAGGACGAGCGGCCCCCGTTCGACGGCGACGGATCCGCGCACGGCATCGATGCGTGGATCAGGCCACGTGAGTCGAGGCTCGATAGGCAGGTGAAGCGTCACAACGTCGCCGGGGGCGAAGACGGAGCGCACATCAGCCCAGCCAGGTTCCACAGCTTCTACAGACGCGCCGGAGCGGGCAATTCGCGCACCGGCAGCCCACGATGGAACTCTCAGCCGCAGGGTGGCCTCGCCCTCGGGGGCGGCCTCGATGGTCACCGTGACAACGCCGTCGTCGGGATAGCGGGTCGCCACATCAAGAACGAATCCGCCCGCCGAGACGCGGCCCTCAGAATATTGCAGGAGCGCGAGCGTATCGCCCTCAACTGACGCGCTATAGGCGCCGAGAGATGCAAGTGTGCGTGCCACATTCGTGGGGCAACATGACACGTCGAACCACGGTGCACGCACGCCCCCCTCCGCGCGCATATTGACGCCGTCGTGTGCGCTCTCCCCCAGCACCCGCTGCTGTAGCGGATTTGCGTAGAAGAATGCAGTCCCGTCGGCCGCCGGAGACGTTGCAACGACATTGAACAGCGTGCGTTCTATGACGTCGACGTATTCGACCTTGCCGGTCGCGAGATAGAGACGCCACGCGACCATGACGGATGCCACACCCGCACATGTCTCGCAATACGCACGATCATCCGGCAGCTCGTAGTCGTCGCCGAAGCCCTCATCTTCGTGACGCGATCCCATCCCTCCGGTGAGGTACGTACGACGCTCGAGCGTCCGCAGCCATTGGCTCTCTAGCGCTGCGAACAGCTGCGAATCATTCGTGTCGATCGCGACGTCGATCGCACCGGCAGTGAGATACAACGCACGAACGGCGTGGCCGCGAAGCACTGTGGCATCGCGGACCGGCACATCGTCTTGAAAGTACTCCGCCGACAGAAGCGGACGCACCGGAAGCGAGCCATGACCGCGTCTCGCGACGAAAAGTGCTGCCTGTGCGACGTACCGCGGCTCATTGACTGCCCGACCAAACTCCGCGAGAGCGACCTCGACCTCGGGGTGCCCACAGATGCCATCGCGTGCATCCGCACCAAATTCAGTGCAGATGTGATCGGCTACTCCCTGCCCGATAGAGACCAGTTCGTCGTCAATCCCCACCGTCCGCACGCGCGCAACGGCCGCCTGAAGAAGATGCCCCATGTTGTAGAGCTCGTGCCCCATCGATAGGTCGGAGTAGCGATCCGGGAGGCCGTCGTGACCAAAAGCTGTATCGAGGTAGCCGTCTGGGTCCTGTGCCGCACCGACGCGTGAAACGAGGCCCGCGAAACGGTCTGCCAGCAGCGGGTCATACTGTCGGCCGAGTTCCCACGCCATTCCCTCGAGGAGTTTGTAAAGCTCGGAATCCGAGAATGCCCATCCGGGTCGGTCGACGGTGGGCTCTCCGCGCGCAATGCGATCAAAGTTCTCGATCCAGCCGAGCTTCTCCATCCAGGCGGCACAGTGCTCGAAGGTCGCGGCGGCGTTGACGGCTTGACGTTGTCCCCAAAACCCAGAAGCCGAAAGCGACACGTCGGCCACAGAAACCCCACGGCGCTCTGACGCCAACGGCTCGACCGGTGTCCCGAGCAAATTTACGTGCGCATGCCGGGATGCCGCGGCATCCGTGTCAATGCGAGATTCGTGCAACGTCACACTTAATCCTTCACTGCGCCGGCGGTGACTCCCGCGGCGACGTACTTTTGCGCGACGATCAACAGAATCGCGGCGGGTATGGAGGCAACGACAGCTGTTGCCATGATGGCGTTCCACTGCGTCGTGTTGTTTCCGATGTAGGCGTAAATACCCAGCGTCACGGGTGTGAAAATGCTGTTGCGACTGAGCGTTGAGGCGAACACGAAGTCCGACCATGCCCAAAGGAACGCGAACAACGACACAGTGAGCACCGAGTTGCGGCTCATCGGCAGCACGATCGAGATGAAGGTTCGCCATGAACCCGCGCCATCGATTCGCGCTGCCTGCAGCAGTTCACGCGGCAGGCCGCTCATGAACGCCGTGAACAGCAGCACGCCGAACGGAACAGCGATCGTCGAGTCTGCCAGGACAAGACCCCAGATCGTATTAAGAAAGCCGAGGCGCACGTAGATCGCATAGAAGCCCATCGCCATGACGACGGCAGGAATCATCTGAGCGACCAGCAGGATGAAGTTGAGCGGGCGACCACCGCGGAGGTTCAAAAGCGCAATCGCATAGCCTGCCGGCGCGGCGATCAAGACTGTCAGAAGCACGCAGCAGAGACCGAGTAACAGGCTCGTGCCAAGGTTCGGCAGCTGCTGCGCGAACACAGCTTCGTAGCCCTCAAAAGTGGGGTCGATCGGAAAAATGTGTGGTGGATCAAGACGAAGATCTTGAGTCTTCGTGAGTGAAACGTTGATCATCCAATAGACGGGAAAGAGCATCACTACGGTGAAAAAGACTCCGAGCACTGTCTTCCACCAGGGGCGTCGGGCGTTCATGCGTTCTCCTGACGTCGCTGAATACGGAGATAAAAGAAACCGAAGATCAAAGCGATCACGATGAGAATGTTGCCCACCGCGGCGGCGGGCGACAGGTCGGGCTGACCTGTGCCGAACGCTTCGCGGTACGACCAGATCGCGAGGGTCGTGGTGGCGTTAGCCGGACCTCCGCCTGTCATGATCCAGATGATGTCGACGACCTTCAGTGTGTAGACGAGTCCGAGCAGCAGTGTGATTGCTGAGACTGGGCGAAGCAGTGGGAACGTGATGCTCCAGAATTGACGCCACCCGCCCGCTCCATCGAGGGATGCCGCTTCATACAGGTCTTCCGGGATGTTCTGCAATCCCGAATACAAGATCACGAGGTTGAACGGAATACCGAGCCAGATATTGGCGATGATCACAGCGAAAAGTGCAGTGTCAGGCGACGTGAGCCAGTTGATCTGGCCGATGCCAAATGTGCTGAGAAAAGCGTTCACTATGCCGTTGTCGCTGTTGAGCATCCACGACCACACCGAGCCCGAAACGATCAGGGGCAGCAGCCACGGCACGAGAAAAAGAGCTCGGAGGATTCCCGAGAGGCGGAAGTTGCCCCGGAAGAACACGGCGAGCGCCAGGCCGAATATGTACTGAAAAATGAGGGACCCGAACACGAAAGCAAACGTGATCCAAAGAGACTTCAGGAACAACGAGGACGAGAAGATCTCGATGTAGTTCTGAAGGCCAACGAATTCGGCGTTGCCCTGCACGAACGCACGAATCGTGTAGTCGTGCACGCTCAAATCAATTGAACGAATAAGCGGGTACGCGTAGAACGCAAGCAGGTAGGCGATGAGTGGAGCGGCGAAACCGACCGCGACCCACCTCGAACCGTGGCGCGATCGACGCTTCTTTTTATCGGGCACGGTGACAGCGATGGTGTCGGTCACCGGCGCGTCTCGACGCATCGTGGGGATTGTCATGCGAGTCCTTCGAAGTGTCCGAGGCGGGTGAGGTTACTCACCCGCCTCGGGGGGATGGCGAGCCACAGAGCGCTCGCCGGGGGTAGTTAGTTACCGGTCGCAGCAGCTGCAGCATCCTGCGCCGCGTCGAGAGCTTCCTGCGGCGTCTGTGCACCCGAGAGCGCGCTCTGCACAGCAGTCCAGAGCTGTTCAGAGATCAGCGGGTAGTCAGTTCCGAGGTTGTCGCTCGTGCGGCCCTTCGCTGCTTGCACGGCTTCAACCCATGTAGACAGGTCAGGGTTCTCTTCGAGAAGCTGTTCTTGCCCATCGGCTGTCGGCGGGATGTAATACGCGAAGGTGTTCGCGGTCTCAACAAAGCCCTCGGGCGTCGTCATGCACTCGATGATCTGACGAGTGGTGTCGTAGCGTGCTGTGTCGGACTGCACCGGGGCAATAATGAACTCGCCACCGGTCGGTGCGGGAGCGGCCCCTCCGTCGCGCGCCGGAATCGTGATGATTCCTGTCTCGAAGCCCGCGTCTGCAGCGCTGTTGACCTGCCACGTACCGTTCTCGACGAAACCGAACTCGCCGGTGAGGAACTCTTCCCATGTGGTGTTCTGAGAGTTGCCGATAACGGAGTTGGGTGCGAGTCCGTCGTTGAGCCATCCGGTCCAGAGGTCGAGCGCCGCGACAGCGTCGGGCGAGTTGAGCTCTGTGAGGTCTGCTCCGGCGCCCCAGAACCATGGCAGGAACTGGAATGAGCCTTCTTCGGTGTTGATTCCCGCAAAGGTGATTCCGGTCTTCCCGCTCGCGTTGACGGCTTCGAGCGCTGTGGTCAGCGAATCCCAGTCAGTGATGGATGCCGGGTCGACTCCTGCTGCGCTCAACACATCAGCGTTGTAGTACAGCGCGAGGGTGTTCGCACCAATCGGGATGCCGTAGGTCGCGCCGTCGATCTGACCCGCAGCGAGGAGGTTTTCGTCGACGTCAGAAACGTCAAGCCCGAGTTCATCCATCGTGGTCAGCATGCCGGTGTCAGCAAGAGTCGAAACTGCCGGGTTATCGAGCAGGATGACGTCGGGTGATGTGCCCTCCTGGGCCGCCAACAGCGCTGAGTTCGTCAGCGAGGTGGTGTCGTAAGCCGTGCGTTCAATTGTGACTCCGGCGTCGGTGCCGCACGCCTGGACACGCGCGTCCCAGTCCGAACCTGCTTCGTGCTGGGGGTACGGATCCCACCAGGTGTAGGTGTCGCCAGAAGCGCTACCGGAAGCATCGTCCGAGCCGCCACCGGAACATCCAGCCAGGGCACCGACCGCTACCGCGGCGGTGATGAGTGCGAGGGGTGCTCGCAGTTTCTTGGTGATCATTGGTTCCTCCTTGAACGTTGAGCTCGCCGGGCGACGAGCCTTGCTGTGCCGGCCAGGGATCAGCGCGGCTGGGGTGCGGCGGTGCTGCCGCGGTCTTGGATTGTTGGCGGGATAAGTTCGATGAGCGGCTCGACGGCAAGGTCGGCGGCAGCTTCAATGCGCGCAACGAGGTGCTCGACAGCGCGACGACCGAGTTCGTCAGCGGCGCTATCAATGGCCGAATACGGCAGCGAAAATGTACGGGCAAAGTCATCGGAGTAGCGACCGATGACGGACAGGTCGCCCGGACTTGAAATACCGCGCATGTTCAACACATTCGGTAGCGCAGCCGCGGCGGCTTCGTTGTTGAGCAACAAGCCTGTCGCGTCAGGGTGTGCGTCTAGGAATGCATTGAGGTCGCGGCCGATCTCGGGCTGACTTGCCGAACCGAAATAGTGGTGGAGGGTTACTCCGAGCTCTTCGGCACGCTCACTTGCGGCATTCGCGAGACGCCATACGTAAGCTCCACCTCGCTCAACGACATGCTCAGGCTGCGACACAAGAATCAGTTCGCGGTGTCCGAGCTCAGACATCCGTTCAACCATCAGCCGTCCGGTTGCGACGAAATCCAGGTCGAAGATGTCGAAGTCGCCGGTCTCCCCAGGAAGGCCGACGAGGGCGCCGGGCTGGGATGCGGACTGGAGTACACCCAGACGCTCGTCGTCTTGTGCGACGTTCAAAAGCACGAAGCCATCAACCATGCGCGAAGACGAGATGCGTTGCAGCGCCGCGGCGCCATCACCCTCGGATACCAAAAGAGTGTCGTAGCCGAGCTGCCGAGCCGTGTTTGTGACTCCGAGGATGTACTGGAGCATGGCGGGCGCGAATTCGTCATCAAGGAACTGGGCGAGCAGCGCAATCACTTTGGTTTGAGACGTGGCAAGCGCGCGTGCGCCCGCGTTCGGGGTGTAGCCGAGGCTTGCGACCGCTTCAGCGACCTTGAGCCGCACCTCGGGCGAGATCGTGCGCTTTCCAGATAGCGCATACGACGCGGTGCTGCGAGATACCCCAGCGACGCGTGCCACATCACCTATCGTTGCCACTTTTTCCTACCATTCGTTCGTCATCGAACCGGTTCGATTCGAACCGGTTCGACACTATGCCAGGAGCGGACGTCCCGCAACCCTTTTTTCTTAAAATCGCGTCGAGCAGCGTCTAGCTGACCCGATGGGCGCTGTCACGAGCGAGCATCAGGTACGCACTCGCTGTCCAGGTGTAGGCGCGATCGCGCAAGCCTTCTCCCGAGAGAGCGTCGAAATTCTCCGCAAAACCTGAGCGTTCACAAAGCGCTCGAAACCTCGAGCTCACTGCATCCGCAAGCTCGGTATATCCGCCGCGGCGCAGTCCATCCTCGATCAACACGGTCGACGGAGCCCAGATCGGCCCACGCCAGTACCCGTCGGCTTCGTACTCGACGGTGTCGGGGCGTTGGGTTGCCGGGCCCCACTCTGTGAGGTGTTCCTCAATCTGCGACGCCAGTTGATCGCCTAACTCTGTGGGCAGCCGATCGGCAATGACAACAGCGAGGAGCGGGAGGAGGCTCGTGCGGGTACTTTTTTGTCCACTCAGCACTCCGCGCGCGAAGAACCCCTCGGCGTCGCGCAGTTCATCGAGGAGGGCTCGCTGCATCCGCTCGGAGCGCTGCCGCCAGCTGTCACCCGCCGCGATGTCGAGCTCGTCGGCGAGATCTGCCAGCACATCCATTTGCACCGCCAGAAATGCGGCCAGATCTGGAGCTTCGACGACTCGATCAATGTCGAACATTGTGGAGTTGTCCCAGCCGCTGTCGTTGCCGTGCTGGTAGTGCGGAATCTGGCGACCGGGCGCCGTCCGCTGCTCGAGCCAGAAGCGCGTCCAGTCCGCGAGGTGCTCGTAGACCTCTACAAGCTGGTCTCGCGAAACGGGCGCGGATGCCGCGGCTCTCAGCCTGCGCAGAGCCCATCCGTGAATCGGCGGTTTCACGAAGTTGTACAGCACCTCGGAGTGCGTGATCGAGTCGGGCATTGCGCCACCTGGTTCCTGGTGGTCGAACGGGGCAAGAAACTGATCAATCGCGGCATCCGGCAAGCCACCCGCGAGGGCTATGGCGTTGAAGCAGTGGTCCCAGCTCCACACTTTGTCCATCCAGTGCTTCGACATCAACACGGATTCGCGGCTGAGAAACCCGGCGGGTGCAACCGTCGCCGACCACATGACGTAGGCCGCGAGCTCGACTGTGCCCGCAGTTTCTGGTCTTCGCCAGTTCGCGATCTTGTCGACGTACTCTGCGAACATCGACGCCGAGTTCGCAACAGCATCGTCAAAAGCGAGCACAGGCTCACTCGCTGAGACTGCCGACGTATCGAATTCCTCGATGGCAATTTCCCATCCGTCGGATCCGGTCACAACCACAGCGCGCTCCGCGTCGCCGAGCGCTTCTGCTCCGACGATCTCCATCTCGCCACGCTGGACGGTGACGCGGTAGCGGCGACCTGTCTCGTAGCTTGTCAGCACCGCAGCACTATCCATGGGATCGAGGAAGAGGTACGACCCCGTAAACGGCGTGAGTGCACTGGATGCCTCGCTGAGGGTGAGATCAACGCCCTCCCCCGCGAGAAGCAGCCGTGACGGCGACGCGAAAGTTGCGCGCATTCGCGCGCTTGAACCGCAATCCCACGAAAGCGCCGCGGGATTCGCCGTCACCGGCGCGGAGAGTTCGACACCGTCGCGGGTCGGAACGAAAGCAAAAATAGGATGGATTCCGCCGGTGTGCGAGACGAGATGGACGTGGTCGGATCTCTCATTCAGCCCAATTATCGGGGAGAGGTTCAACCAGGACCCGCGCATGCTGAACGGAATCTCCTCAAGGGAGAACTGCGGCAGAGAAGTGCTCATGTGGTGCCCTCGTTGCGTCATCGAACCGGTTCGACAACGCTACTGCACCTCACGGGTCTCGTGGCGCCACTACGCCCACACTCTCGGCCCGACCCCGACCCCGATGCCGCTCTCGCTCTCGACCTCGCTCTCACACCCCACACCATGCGCCTCCTGCGCACGTCGTGCCGGAGGCATCCGCATGCGACCCTTCGCGACTTGCCCGTTTTTGCGGGTGCCGTGCGTCAAACACCCGCAAAAATCGGCAAGTCACGGGAGTGATGGGGCGACAGAGCGAACGGGACAAACGTCACGCCGGGATGCCGGGATGCCGGGAGGACCGGGGAACGTGACGATGCATGCCGCGCGTCAGCGGTACGCGTGGGCTCTAGCTGAGCCCGCTGTAGACGTGGAGTCCCTTGAAGAACATGTTGACGATCGTGAAGTTGAACATGACGGCAGCAAAGCCGACGATCGACAGCCACGCCGAGCGGGTTCCACGCCATCCGCGCGTCGCACGCGCGTGAATGTAGCCGGCGTAAAGCACCCAAATGACGAAGGTCCACACTTCTTTTGTGTCGAATCCCCAGTAGCGGCCCCACGCATCGTTGGCCCAGATGGAACCCGCGATAAGAGTGAAAGTCCAGAACACGAACCCGATGATTGCGAACCGGTAAGCCATCGCTTCCATTGCATCGGCACCCGGTAGAAGCCGCACGAAACGCGGTCCAGTCTTCACGACAGTGCCGGCCGGAGGCTCAACTTGCGCTGCCACCTTGCGCTCGCGCCGGGCTTGAAGAAGCTGCAGAACTGACAGCGCAAAAGCTAGTGCGAAGAACGCCGTACCGAGAGATGCGACAAAGACGTGAACGACGAGCCACACCGACTTGAGTGGGTCCATCAGTGGCGTGATCTCGACGTAGAACGCGAGAGTCGCACTGCCGAGAAGCAGAACAACGAGACCGGTGACGAACGAACCGAGGAAGCGGAGGTCATAGCGGAAGAGCACGGTGAGGAACACAGCAACGATGAGCATCGTGCCCGTCAGCGAGAACTCGTACATGTTCGACCACGGCACACGCTCGGCCGCGATTCCGCGGGCGACGTCGGCACCAACGTGGAACAAGAACGCCAACCACGTCAGTGTTGTGCCGATGCGAGCGAAGAGCAGCCGCTGCCGAGCAGAACCACGAGCATACAGGGATGCCTCGGCGGCACTTTCTTGGGCACGCAACTGCGCCACGGACTCACCCGAGCCCGCTGCGACAAGTTCTTTGTCGCGCACAGCGACGTCTTGAGCTTCGACGAGTGCGGCCGAACGGCGCGACAGATCGATTGTGTATGCGATGAACGCGAGCGCATAGATCGCGATGGCGGTCCAGACGAGCAGCACCGATATGTCGTCGAGACTGAGCCCTTCGGTTGCAGTCATTTCTGAATTCTACTTCCCGGATTCGAGGGCGTCGCCGTGCTTGCGCGCCATTTGAGCGACAGCTGCCGCCAGGATCGGGTCTTCGCCGCGAGCGAGACCCGCATATTCGATCTGAATGCCCGATTCGGTCGTGGTCGCCTTTACCCACATGCGGCGTCGGGGCACGAAGAGCGCCACGAGAAGACCAAGCGTTGCAAGCACAGCGAACAGCAGCACCCACGGCCCTGCCGCGTCGTGGTGGATCGAAAGCGACGCGAATCGCTTCACCGACTGCTCATAGCCCTCTGAGCCCTCGGGCGCTTCGTTGGTGAAAGTTACAGTGCCCCATCCGTTCGGAAGCTCGGCGCTGTCGCCGGGCATGAGCTCGATCGACTCGACATCCGTGTCGGTACCGGTGAGTTTTTCCATAGAACCCGTGTCGAGGGTGTAAACCGAACGCGGCGCGCCATCGTCGATGCCAAGATCACCCGCGTACACGTTGAGGGTGAGCACTGGGTAAACCAGGTCGGGCCAAATCGACGTAAAAGCCCCGGTATCGAGGGCCTGAGCTGTCGGGTAGAAGAATCCGACGAGTCCGACCTGCTCAGGCAACCCGTCGGCAACCTTGACGACACCAAGAGACGTGAGGTTGTTGTCTTGCGGCAAGAACGGCACCGAATCCTGGTACACGACATTGCCATCGGCATCTGCGACCGTGATCGTTGGCGCATAGCCGTTTCCGAGCAGGTAGATGCTGTCGCCCTCGAGCTTGAGCGGGTGGTTCACACGCACCGAGCCCTCGGTGGCTTCTTCGCCCGGCACCTGAGTTGTGAGATTCGCGGAGAAGTCGCCGGCTTGACCAGCACCGCTCGTTCCGGCGTCTTGGTATGTCACGTCGAAGCTATCGAGTGTCATCGAGTAGCGCGATACCTCATCGATGTTGACGAAACGGCCCGGGTTGAACGATGAGTAGTCAGTGAGCGCATTCACGAATGTGGTGCCCTCCACGATGACTCGCTGGCCCGTGTACGTAAAAGAACCACCGAGACCAACGGCGATCAAAACGCCGATGAGCGCGATGTGGAAAACAAGGTTCCCCGTCTCACGGAGATAACCACGCTCAGCGGATACCGAATACGAGCCGCGCCGGTCGTAGCGCTCCACCCGGTACCCGGCGGTACGAAGCTGGGACGCCGCGAGGTCGACGGCATCCTGCGCATGCTTGTCGGGGTCGTCTTCGTGCGCGATCTCCGACACGATGTGGTCATCGAGGCGCGCGAGCCGGGCGGGGGTACGCGGCGGCCGTGAGCGGAGCGCCTTCCAGTGGTGCTTCGTGCGAGGGATGACGCAGCCGATAAGTGAAATGAACAGCAGAATGTAGATCGCCGAAAACCACGACGATGCATAGACGTCGAACAACTGCAGGTTGTCGAGAATCGGCGCAACATCCGGGTTGTCAGTGAAATACTGCGTCACACCGTTCGGGTCGGCAGTTCGCTGCGGGAAGATCGATCCAGGTACAGCCGCAATAGCGAGCAACAGCAGCAGCACAAGCGCCGTCCGCATGCTCGTGAGCTGGCGCCATGCCCAGCGCATCCAGCCGATAAAGCCAAGTCGAGGCTGCGTGATGTCACCTGAGCCGTCGCGTCGATCATCGGAGACAGCCACTCCGTCGACGTGGTCAGACGGACGCAGTGGCTCGGAGTCGGCCTCAGAGCGGGAGCGGGACATTGATGAACACCCCCTGCAGGTGCGACATGAGGGCGCTCCAGACGCCGACGACCATCAGAACACCCAGCACGATCAAAAGCACTCCGCCGACGATGTTGAACGCCCGAATGTGCCGCCGGACAAACGCCACCGAGGTGGTGGCCCATCCGAAGCCGAGGGCGAGAAGAAGAAATGGGATGCCGAGCCCCAACGAGTAGGCAAGGCCCAAAATGGCTGCGCGCCCTGGGTCACCGAAGTTCCATGAGACGGCGATGATCGACGCGAGAGTCGGACCGATGCACGGCGCCCAACCGATGCCGAGGGCAAGCCCCAGCAGCGGCGCCCCGACGAGGCCGAGGTTGCCACGAATCTGTGGTTTGAAGGTGCGCTGGGCGAAGCCGAAGACTCCGATGAAGATGAGGCCCATCGCGATCACGATCACACCAAGAATGCGCGTGATGATGTCGGCGTACGCGATGAAGAATGCCCCAAGGGTGCCACCGAGAATTGTGACCGCCATGAATACGACGGTGAATCCTGCGATGAAAAGCAGCACTCCGCCAACGAGCCGGCCGCGTCCCGGCGTCGTAGACCCCCCGGAGGAGCCCGGCGCGACAGCGCTTGATGCGCCCCCGAGAAATCCGAGATAACCCGGGACGAGCGGCAGCACACAGGGCGACAAGAACGACACGAGGCCTGCCGCGAGCGCGAGGGGTACGGCAACCCACAGCGCGCCCGCGCCGATGATCGCGTCGGGGTTCACGAAGTTTCCGCTACCGCGTCGCGCACGAGCGCGGTGAGCACAGACGCGTCGGGCAGCTCGCCCACGATGCGAGCAGCAACTCTGCCCTGCTTGTCAAGAACGATGGTTGTGGGCGTCGCATTTAGCGGCGTCGCATCGGCGAAAGCGAGCTTGACGCTGCCGTCGTTGACAGCAATCACACTCGGATAGCTGATGCCGTTGTCTTCGGCGAAAGCGAGCGACGTGGGAGCCTGATCATAGGTATTGACGCCGAGGAAGGCGACATCTTGATCGGTGAATTGTTGATACGCCTTTTCTAGCCGCGGCGCCTCGACGATGCACGGACCGCACGCTGCGTACCAAAAGTTCACGACCAGCACGTCTCCGTCGTAGTCGTCGCTTGACACGTTTTCGCCATTGTCGAGCACGCCATCGAACTCAACGGGCTCGCCTCGCTCGTCGGCCGGGATTTCGACCACGCTCAGGTCGCCCGCGATATAGCCCTTGTTGTCCCCCGCGTTGTACTGCTCGGCGAGCGGATCGCTCGTGCAGCTCGCCAAAACGAGAACTCCGACAAGCGCGAGGGATGCTGCGCTCACAATCCTTCGCATCACACTGCTCCCACATCGATCGAGCCGGCGCTCGTGGCAGGCTCCGCGTAACCAACTTCGGCCCAGCCCGCGCCACGGCGTTCGAAAGTGGTGACGCTCGACAACGCGCACCGGCGATTGCGTGGATCGTGTTTCGCAGGCAAACCGGCGACGTCGAGGTGAGTCACCCAAATCGGAAGCTGGTGCGAGACGATCACAGCATCTCCGCTTTCAGTGCGAGTCCAGGCATCCGTCATTGCCCGATTCATTCGCGCGATCACGCTCGCGTATGGTTCGCCCCAACTGGGAACAGCTGGCCGCATCAGGAATCGCCAATTGAGTGGGTTCATGAGTGCACGCTTCATTCGCGTGCCTTCGAACACGTTGGTCGGTTCGATTACTCGTTCGTCAACGACGGGATCGAGTCCAAAAAGTTCGGTGAATGGCTCCGACGACTCACGGGTGCGCTGCAGCGGGGAGCACACGAGGGACGTGATCGGTCGTTCGAGGCCCTGCAAAAACTCGGCTGCCTGGCGCGCCATCTCTCGTCCGTCTGCGCTCAGCCGGAAGGCGGGCAGGCGGCCGTACAAAACGCGTTCGGGGTTATGCACCTCACCGTGTCGCACGAGGTGAAGACGGTCTGCGGGCACACGTCAAGTGTACGTGGATGCCTCCTATGGAGAGCCTGAGCGTGAGCTGCGAGAGAAGGTCGCACCAGTCACTCTGAGGCTGACGTTCCTCCGGCCCGCCGCGTTCGGATGATCGAGCGAACGCGCATCGTCAGGAACCAGCCGAGCGCCACGACCACGCCCACGATGACGACGGTTTGGAAAAAGTCAGCGTACCGCTCGACGAGTGGCCATGATTCACCGAGAAAGTACCCGGCAAGCACGAAAATCGTGTTCCAAATCGCGCTCCCGAGCGTTGTCAAGAGGCCGAATTTCCACAGCGGCATGCGCGTGACGCCTGCCGGTATCGAGATGAGGCTTCGAAAAAGCGGAATCATGCGGCCAAAGAAAATGGCCTTACCACCGTGACGCTGAAACCACCCCACTGTGCGGTCGATATCTTCGGGATGCAGCAGCGGCACCTTTCGGGCAATCGCCCTAAGCCGCGCAATCCCAAGCCAGGCACCCAGTGCGTAAAGCATGAACGCGCCGACGACCGACCCGGCTGTGGTCCACGCGAGCGCCTCGAAGAGAGTGAATGTGCCGCGGCTCGCGGTAAGGCCCGCCATCGGCAAGATGACTTCACTCGGCAACGGCGGAAAAAGGTTCTCAAGAGCAATAGCGATGCCTGCCCCGGCGGGGCCAATGATCTCCATAAGCGAGACCGACCAGTCAACAATGCTCGTCAGCCAGGACGTATCTGCGGTGGTGTCGGTCATCAGGTGCCCTTGCGCGAGGTGATCGGCACGCCCGAAAAGGCGCTGACGGCCACCGTATCGAGCCAAGATGACTCGCTCCTGTGAACGGGTGCTGCGCGATCAGGCTCCGACGGCGCCGGCCCACACGATGAAAGCGCCCACGTTCCAGAGCCCCACCACAAGCACAAACGCTGCAAGCGGCACCCAGAACGCCAGACGGCGAACGATCAGCAGCACGATCGAAAGGGCGAGCGCTATGACAAAAGCGATCCACGGCGCTGTCAAAGACACCCAGACCCCGATATTCATGACATCTCGACTGCACGCTCCCGACCCGCACGCGTTGAATGCATACGTCAGGAGAACTGCCAACACGGATGCCGTCACACTCGCCGCTGCCAGCAGCACGAGCAGGCTGATCGTCAGCCACAGGTCCCAGCGGCGCCGGCGTCGCTGTGGGAGTGAGTTCACATCTCGCCGCGGAGTCGGCCCCGCGGCGTACTCCGATACCGGAGGTTCGGTGCTCACCCGATAGGTCTCTGGGCCCAGCGTGTAGACCCGTTTCTCGCCGCTCACGAGGCTTATCTTAGAGCCGAGCGTTCGCCCACGTAGACTGGTCTCCCGTGAGCGAACGCGTCCTGATTAGTGAACTGCAGTCCCGTGCCGATGGCGCCGTATCGGTGTCGGGATGGGTTGAAACCGTCCGTGACCAAAAGAAGGTGCAGTTCGTCATCCTGCGCGATGAGACCGGCGCCGTGCAGTTGGTGAACCCGGCGACTCGTGAGGTTGCTGAAGATGCACCCGCAGAGGCATCGGATGCCTTGGCGCTCACCGAATCAATCTCAGCTCTATCAACGGGCACATTCTTGAAAGTGCACGGCACACTCAAGCACGACGAGCGCGTGAAGCTTGGCGGCACAGAGATCAAGATCGGCTCGCTCGACATCGCGGCCGCAGCAGATCCCGAGACGCCCATTGCGAGCGATTCCGGCATGGATAAGCGCATGGACTGGCGCTTCATCGATCTTCGCCAGCGCCGCAACAACCTCATCTTCCGGGTGCAGACGACGCTCGAGCACGCGATGCGCACCTACTGGGTGGACCGCGACTACATCGAGCTCCACACGCCAAAGCTCATGTCGAGCCCGTCAGAGTCGAACGCCGAGTTGTTCTCGATGGAGTACTTCGGCGACCAGACGGCATACCTCGCTCAAAGCCCCCAGCACTACAAGCAGATGGCGCAGGCGTCAGGCTTCGGCAAAATCTTCGAGATCGGCGATGTCTTCCGCGCTGACCCGAGCTTCACCAGCCGTCACGCGACTGAATTCACTTCTGTCGACGCCGAGATCAGCTGGATCGATTCTCACGAAGATGTCGCGGCGATGCAGGAAGAACTGCTCGCAACAGCAATTGCTGCCGTGAAAGAGAAGCACGGCGCGGAGATTGCCGAGCTCTTCGGCATCGAGGTTACTGTTCCGTCTCTCCCCTTCCCGCGCATTCCGCTCGCTGAAGCGCACGACATCATCGCGGCCCGCGGGTATCAAACTCCTCGTACCGATGGCGACCTCGACCCCGAAGGTGAGCGTCAGATCTCAGCTCACGTCGCTGAGACCTTCGGCCACCAGTTCGTGTTCATCACCGACTACCACGCCGGAATTCGGCCGTTTTATCACATGCGTGATGAAGAAACCGGGCTCACGAAGAGCTACGACCTGCTTTTCCAGGGCGTGGAGATCACGACCGGCGCTCAGCGTGAACACCGCATCGATGTGCTCGAAGCGCAAGCAGTCGAAAAGGGCCTCGCTCTGGAAGGTCTCGAGCACTACCTCGACTTCTTCCGCTATGGCGTGCCGCCGCACGGCGGCTTCGGCATGGGCCTTGCCCGCGTTCTGATGTTGCTGCTCGGAGAATCCTCAATCCGCGAAGTGACGTTCCTCTTCCGCGGACCCACACGGCTCGCGCCCTAGCGACCACGACGTTGTGCTCAGCGGGGTAACACACCTTTGCTGAGCACAACGTGACTTGCAAGGCACGCCGAGGCCCTGCGTACGCTGGGTCTTCCGAACCGAAGGAGATCCCATGTGGCAAGACTGGTTGGAGATCGGCATCGCCGTCGCCATCGCTATTGTCGGCGCGCTGCTTCTCGCTTGGATCGTAACGTGGGTTTTCCGTCTCATGGCCCGCCGGGGGTCGTGGCCGACAGTCCTCGTGCAGCGGGGGCGCCGACCGTTCCGAGTGATGATCCTGGTGATTTCGCTCTGGATCGCTATCAATATTTCGCTCCCGCCGGATACCGAGTGGCGTGACGGCATCAATCAAGCTTTCACAATCGCGATCATCGGAGCCAGCGCGTGGCTCGTGGGTGCCCTGGTCTATTTCGCGACCGACCTAGCGCTGGGTGCATATCGCATCGATGTGCCTGACAACCGGGTGGCGCGACGCATCCGCACCCAGATGCTCATTCTGCGGCGCCTTGCTGTGGCCCTCCTCGTCGTCATCGCCATCGGAGCAGCGCTTCTCACCTTCCCTTCGGTGCGGACGGTTGGCGCGAGCTTGCTGGCATCCGCCGGCATTGCTTCTGTTGTTGCCGGTCTCGCCGCGCAGTCGGTCCTGGCAAACTTGTTCGCGGGCATCCAACTCGTCTTCAGCGAAGCAATTCGCGTCGACGATGTACTCGTCGTCGAAGGCGAATGGGGCCGAGTAGGCGAGATCACCCTGAGCTACGTTGTGCTCAACATATGGGATGATCGTCGGCTCGTCTTGCCGTGCACCTACTTCACAACGACACCTTTCGAAAACTGGACTCGCAAAGGCTCTGAGCTGTTGGGCGCGATCGAGCTCGACCTGGACTGGCGCGTGTCTCCGACGCGTATGCGAACTCACCTTCAGCATGTGCTCGCCGGCACCGATCTATGGGATGGTCGCGCTTCGGTTCTGCAGGTCACCGACGCGACCGGCGGAATGGTGCGTGTGCGCATCCTCGTGACCGCAAAGGATTCGCCGACGCTCTTCGACCTTCGCTGCATCGTCCGCGAGTCAATGGTCTCGTGGGTACAGCAGAACACTCCCAACGCGCTGCCGACACAGCGACTTCTTATCACCGACCCGAACGCGGTCCGCGACGCGGTAGAAGATCCCACGCCGACAAGCGACGGACTCTTTACCGGCAGCTCAGAGGCGGAAGAGCGTGCCAACGAGTTCACTCAGGCAGTGCCGATCATCCGCCCCGGAGACGAGGATGAAGCGGATTCCGCCATGGCGACGGATGAAACTTTGAAGAGCTCTTAGCGCGCCAGCGCCGACAGGTCGATGTCGACGGCCACCCGGTCCGAAACGACACTTCGCACGAGCGGCAGCACTGCCTGATGAGCGGGATGGTTTTGGTAGGCGTCTAGTGCCGCAAGGTCAGCGACATCCACGATGAGAGCAAGATCCCAGTTTCCTTCGACAACTCCGGCGCCCACGGTGATGTGTTGGATTTCGGGAACTAGACCCTTCAACGCTGTCAACGCTGAAATAACGCTCTCGGAATGTTCGCTACGGGTCGCTTCGTCTGAGGCGGCAAGCTTCCACGCGACAATGTGTCGGATAGTCATTGTCAAGCGTCTACTTTCTTTGCCGCATCGAGGAGAGCGTCGCGCAGGCGTTCTGGCGCAACGCGCCACTGGGCGTGAAGACGCCCGTCGATGAGGATCACCGGAATCTTTTCCCACCAGGCCTCATAGAGCGCCGGGTCGGCGTCAATCGACGCTTCGACCACATCGATGCGATCCGCTGCCGCTTCTGGAAGCTCGGCGATCACATGATCGATGACTCCCGCGGCAACATCACACAGGTGACAGCCGTCTTTGCCGATGAGGGTGATCGTGGTCACAGAGTAATTCTAGAGCGCCCACGAGTGCCGGGGCGCCGGGCCGATCAACTCTCCAGCGGGAATCCCGCAGCGACCCAGTCGCTCGTGCCACCGTCAATGTTGGTGACATCGTAGCCGCGCGCTTCGAGAGCCTCCACAACCCGACCAGAGCGGCCGCCGACCTGGCAAATGACATCGAAAGAGCCGTCCGGCAACTCATCGAGCCGCGTACCCAAGCTCGACATCGGAACGTTGACCGCACCGGGCACATGCCCGGAAGCAAACTCGTCAGCTTCGCGTACATCGATCAACGGCACTCCATCACGCTGCTGGAGCTGCTGAACTGAAATCGACTTCATGGGATGTCTTCCTCTTCGCTCAGTGGCAAACACAAAGCGCCCATCCGAGTGGATAGGCGCTGAGTGTCAATGCCGCTACTTTTTGTTGCGGCGCTGGTGGCGAGTCTTACGAAGCAACTTACGGTGCTTCTTCTTCGCCATGCGCTTACGGCGCTTTTTAATGACTGAACCCACGGAAACCTCACTATGTCTGGGGCTGGACGCGCACATACCCGCGCCCGGGAACGGGCGTTTGTGAAAAAATGCCTCGTATCAGTCTAGCCGACGTCAGCGGCTGATCGCTGCACGGCCTCTGATACTGCCGTTTCGGGTACACGATAGCTTCGCCCGAAGCGGACTGCAGGCAACTCCCCCGCGTGCACGAGACGGTACACGGTCATCTTTGACACCCGCATGATGTCAGCAACTTCGGCGACCGTGAGGAAACGAACGTCAGGTAGATCGGGCATCCTGTCCCCCTTGCTCACCGGAGAATGCTGAGCACACTCTATGGGCTGGGTGTGACTGGTGTAAACCTCTGTGACGCGTGAGGTAGAGGACCGTTACCGCTTTGGAAGCTTCTTAATTGCGGACTCGAAGGCATGACGGGCGGATGCCGCGGCACGGCCGACAACGTCAGCCGCGTACGCGGCAGTATCAGGAAGAGGTGCGTTCTCTGCCGCTTCGGCATCGTCATCGATGAGGAATGGGACGAGCCAGTCATCGATAGCGTCAAGAGGCGCGGCAGACAGACTGTAGTAGCGGTGTTGGCCATCTTCACGCACTGAGACAAGATCCGCTTCTCGCAGCACCTTCAAGTGCTTTGAGACCGTGGGCTGGCTTACGCCCAGGTCACTCACAATATGTGACACGCTCGTGCCGTGATCTCCTACGGCTGCGCGGTCAAGAAGCAAGCGCAGAATATCGCGTCGGGTGCCGTCTGCGATCACATCGAAGATATCCGCCATGACCATAGGCTAGCCGTGGACAGGCGTAAGTACCACGAACCGGGTATCGAACAGCGAAGGGAGATCTCGCATGGCGCGTAATCAGCCCCCCGCGCGCGCATCGGGGTGGCGTCTGCAATTTCGACGAGTCGGTCATTTCGCTCGCGGGTTCGCAACGTCGTCGCCGGCACGATTCGCGATCCTCGTCTTCGTCTCTCTCATACTCATCTTCACTTTTCTCCTATCGCTTCCGGCTGCATCGGCCAATGGTCGCGGCACACACATGGCTGACGCGCTCTTCACAGCGGTATCGACGATTTGTGTCACTGGTCTCACGACGGTCGACATGGCGACACAGTGGTCGCCTTTTGGTCGAACGATTATTTTCCTCGGCGTAAACATCGGCGGCATGGGGGTCCTCACCCTTGCCTCGATCTTGGGCCTTGTCATTTCAAAGCGCCTGGGTTTGCGAGCAAAACTTATTGCTGCCGGCGATAGCAATCCGCTGCGAGCACACGGCGGGCCGATCAATGAGGGTCAGACCGTACGTCTGGGTGAGGTCGGCCAGCTGCTTCGCACAGTGGCGCTCTCGACGCTCGTCATTGAAGCCGTCGTTGCTCTCATGCTCTATCCCGCCCTGATCATGGCGGGTATTCACCCACTCTCAGCTCTCTGGGAAGCGCCGTGGTACGCCGCGATGTCGTTCACCAACACCGGATTCACTCCTAACCCGGGCGGACTCACGCCGTTTGCGGATGACTACTTTCTGCTCACAGTTCTGATGTTCAGCGTCTTTCTCGGTAGCGTCGGCTTTCCGGTTCTCTACACGCTCTCGCGTCACTACTGGCACGTCTCGCGGTGGTCGCTCCACGCTAAGCTCACACTCATCACCACGTCGATTCTTTTTGTCGCTGGCGCACTCGCCTTTCTTGCTCTCGAATTCAACAATCCGAGAACCTTCGGCGGAATGGATGCCGTAGATACGACCTTTCAGGCGTTCTTCCTCTCGGCGATGACCCGCTCTGGTGGTTTCTCCGTCGTCGACATCGGAGAACTCCACGGATCATCGCTCGTGGTCGGCTCCATGTTGATGTTCGTCGGTGGCGGGTCAGCCTCGACCGCAGGCGGTATCAAAGTCACGACCCTCGCGATCCTCGCCCTCGCGGTCTTCTCAGAGGCAAAAGGACGTCAGTCTGTCGAGGCATTCGGCCGCCGCATCCCGAGCGACGTGCAGCGTGTCGCGCTCTCCGTCGTCGCATGGGGAGCAACGATCGTTGCGCTTGCGACGATCACCATCGCTCAGATCACAATGGCGCCGATCGCCGAAGTGCTCTTCGACGTGATCTCAGCGTTCGGCACCGTGGGCCTGTCAACCGGGCTGACAGAAACTCTGCCGGATCCGGCGATTTACGTCATGGCACTGACAATCTTCATGGGACGCATTGGTACAGTGACACTCGCCGCAGCAGTTGCGGCATCCTCGCGTTCGCAGTTGTACTCCTTGCCGGTGGAAAGGCCAATCGTTGGTTGAACAGATCCGCAGCGATGCGCCCGTTCTTGTCGTAGGACTCGGTCGATTTGGTGCTGCGTGCGCCGGCGAACTCGATCGTCTCGACCGCGATGTGCTTGCCATCGATGGCAGCCTTGACCTCGTCCAGAAGTGGTCCGAGCGCGTCACTCACACGGTTCAAGCAGATGCCCGCAACATCGAGGCGCTGAAACAGATCGGTGCGCAAGACTTTCAGGTCGCTGTCGTGGCCGTCGGCTCATCGATCGAGGCATCCGTTCTCATCACAGCGAATCTCGTCGATCTCAAAGTTCCCCAGATTTGGGCCAAGGCAGTATCGCAATCGCACGGAAAGATCCTTGCGCGCGTCGGCGCCAACCATGTGATCTATCCCGAGCGTGAAGCCGGCGAGCGCGTCGCCCACCTCGTGAGCGGCCGAATGCTCGACTTCATTCGGTTTGACGATGATTTTGTACTCGCAAAGATGTACCCACCAAAGTTCATTCGCGGTGTAGGCCTCAACGAGTCCGGCGTGCGCACCAAGTACCACGTGACCGTCGTCGGTGTGAAGAGCCCAGGCCGACCCTTCCGCTATGCCGAAGCCGACACTGTCGTCACCAACCATGACTTGATCATCGTGTCGGGAACGAACAGCGACATCGAGCGGTTCTCGTCGCTCGACCGCTAGACGCCGGGCATTAACCGGCCGCGAGTTCTTTCGCTCGCGCAAGCGCCGCGTCGGTTGCCGCGCTGAAGGTCGCTGCGAGTTCAGCCTGCTGCAGCACGGCTACTGCACGCTCGGTCGTGCCCTTCGGGCTTGTGACCCTCCGGCGCAGTTCCGAAGGCTCGTCGCTGGACGCATCGAGAAGCGCTGTCGCACCCGAAAAAGTTCCTTCGACCATCAGGCGGGCCTGCTCTTCGGAGAAGCCTTTGCCCACAGCGGCTTTTGTCAGTTCTTCGATGAGCAAAAAGACGTATGCCGGCCCCGACCCGGAGATCGTCGAAAGAGCATCGATCTGCGATTCGGGGACTTCGATCACGGAGCCGACGGTGTCGAACAACGCGTGAACGAGAGCAGTGTCAGTTGCCGTAGCTTTTGTGCCGGCAGCAAGGCCCGTAACACCCTTACCCACGAGAGCGGGCGTGTTCGGCATCGAACGGAGCACAGCAATGTCAGCGCCAAGAATCTTCTCGAACGTTGCGATCGTGACGCCAGCGGCGAGGCTCACGACAATCGTCCCCGGGCGAAGCGATGAGGCAATTTCACGCAGGAGATCAGGCACCATCGCGGGCTTCACACCGATGAGCACGATGTCGGCCCCAACCGCGGCGCTCTGGTTTCCGTCCGGCCTGTGCTCGAGGGCAATGCTCGTCACCCCGGGTAAAGCGTCGAGTTCGTGTGCCTTCGCGGCAGAGCGATTTGTCACAGTGATGCCGCCGACAGCGAGACCGGATGCCGCAACTCCCCGCAATACCGCACCACCCATCGAGCCAGCACCGAGGATTGCAATGGGCGGCAGCGAGCGAGAAGCATCCGAATTCATGCAGCAATCCTATGGGCGAGCTCTCACATCACTGCAGTTCTAGCGAGGCGCGTGGCCGCACACGTCGCCACGTCAATAGACTCACGGTATGAGTGCTTCCGGCGGCGGTAAGGCGATCATCGCGGCGTTTCTTGCGAACATGGGCATCGCGATTGCCAAGTTCGCGGCATGGCTTGTTTCAGGTTCGGCGTCGATGCTCGCTGAAGGCATCCACTCCCTCGCCGACTCCGGCAACCAGCTGCTTCTGCTGTTCGGTGGACGACAGGCCAGAAAAGCCGCCGACGAAGAACACCCGTTCGGCTACGGGCGCGAGCGGTATGTCTACGCCTTCGTAGTTTCGATCATTCTTTTCTCCGTAGGTGGACTTTTTTCCATCTACGAGGGAATCGAAAAGCTGACGAATCCGCACGAACTCGAGAACGCGTGGGTTCCGCTCGTCGTGCTCGTGATCGCGATCGCGCTCGAATCTTTCTCGCTCCGCACCGCCGTTAAAGAGTCGAATCTCGTGCGCACCAAGGGCCAGTCGTGGGTGTCATTCGTGCGGCACGCGAAGGCTCCCGAACTCCCCGTTGTGCTTCTCGAAGATGTTGCAGCTCTCACCGGACTCGTTTTCGCCATGCTCGGAATCAGCCTGACCGTCATCACCGGCAACTCAACGTTCGATGCTGTCGGAACTCTCATGATCGGCACGCTGTTGATCCTCGTGGCGATCGTGCTCGGCGTCGAGACGAAAAGTCTGCTCGTCGGTGAAGGAGCCACCGCCGCCGACCGCGAACTGATTGTCGCCGCGATCAACTCGAGCCCCGAAATCAAGAAGCTCATCCATTTGAAGACGCTCTACCTCGGCCCCGACGAATTGATGGTTGCAGCAAAGGTTGGCTTCGCCTCCGACAAGACGCTCGGAATCGTCGCGTCAGACATCAACGCGGTCGAAGCTCGCATCCGCGAGGCTGTGCCGATAGCGCGAGTCATCTACGTCGAGCCCGACGTCTATCGAAACAACAAAGCGAACCCGCCCACCGAGGCGATCGTCATCCGTTCTGCCGACTAATCGGAGCACCCCGTGGAATACTGCCTTTTCGTCGAGCCCCAAGAGGGATTTTCTTACGACGACCAGCTCGCTTTTGCACAGGCGACCGAGGCGCAGGGGTTCGACGGATTCTTTCGCTCAGATCACTACATGCGGATGGCCCCGGGGTCGCCGCTGCCGGGTCCGACGGATGCCTGGACAACACTCGCGGGCCTCGCACGAGAGACCTCCCGCATCCGCCTCGGCACACTCGTTTCGTCGGTGACCTACCGCACGCCCGGTGTGTTCGCAGTTCAGGTCGCTCAGGTGGACGCCATGTCGGGCGGTCGCATCGAGATGGGGCTCGGCACCGGTTGGTTCGAGGCAGAGCACCGGGCCTACGGCATCCCGTTTCCGGAACGTCGCTTCGCGCTTCTTGAAGAGCAGCTCGAAGTGATCACGGGGCTCTGGCAAACCCCGATCGGCGAGAAGTACACGTTTGAGGGTGCGCACTATGCGCTGACCGATTCACCGGCACTGCCGAAGCCCGCGCAACAGCGTGTGCCGATCATCGTTGGCGGAGGCGGAAAATCACGCACACCGGCTATCGCCGCACGGTTCGCCACCGAGTTCAACATCGGTTTTCAGTCTGAATCTGTGATCGCCGAGAAATTCGCGGGTGTTCGCGCTGCATGCGAGCGGATCGAGCGTGACCCGAAATCTCTCAAACTCTCGGTCGCGCTGCCCACGCTTGCCGGTGAATCTGAGGCCGACATTGAACGTCGTGCCGCCACAATCGGCAAAGACCTCACCGAGTTTCGCGGCGACATCAACATTGTCGGTGGCGCCGAAGAGATCACGGCAAAGGTCGAGCGGTTGCGCGATCTCGGCGCCGAGCGGGTCTATTTTCAGCTGATGGACATGCGCGACCTCGACCAGGTCGCCTACCTCGGCAGCGAGGTTCTCCCCGCGCTCCCCAGGTAGCCCCTGAACCGATCAGGGCGAGCGGTGGGTAGACTCGGGCATCGCGCGAGCGGATTCCCCTTCCCCTGTCGAAACGATCGACGCAGCGCACAAATTGGCCACAGCACCGGCCATGTTCTTGGAGCGTCATGACTGCCATCACCCCAGCCCCGGATAACGCGTCGCGCTATCGCATCGAGCCGACGGTGTTTCAAGCGCTCAAGAGCCCACGGCTGCTCACACGAGAGGTCCTCGCTGGACTCGTCGTGGCCCTGGCTCTGATCCCCGAGGCCATCGCGTTCTCGATCATCGCTGGTGTCGACCCGCGCGTTGGTCTCTTCTCGTCATTCGTCATGGCTGTCGCTATCTCTTTCCTCGGCGGCCGGCCTGCGATGATCACCGCAGCCACCGGTGCCGTCGCACTCGTGATCGCTCCGGTGGTCGCCGATTATGGCATGGACTACTTGATCGCGACCGTGCTTCTCGGTGGACTCATCCAGATCGTGCTCGCCGTGCTTGGCGTCGCAAAACTGATGCGATTCATCCCTCGATCGGTGATGGTCGGTTTCGTCAACGCGCTCGCGATCTTGATCTTCACTTCTCAGGTGCCGCAGCTTCTCGGCGTGCCTTGGCTCGTTTACCCGCTCGTCGTCATCGGGCTGCTCGTGATGTACATCATGCCGAGGTTCACGAAGATCGTTCCGGCGCCGCTCGTGGCGATAGTGCTCCTCACGGGAGCCGTGATCGTGTTCGGCATCAATGTGCCGAACGTCGGCAGCCAGGGCGAGCTCCCGGACAGCCTCCCGGGCCTGTTCATCCCCAACGTCCCCCTGACGTGGGAGACGCTCCGTATCATCGCTCCGTATGCGCTTGCGATGGCGGCGGTGGGGCTCCTCGAGTCGCTCATGACGGCGAAGCTTGTCGATGACATCACCGACACACACTCGCGTAAGACCCGTGAGGCGTTCGGCCAGGGCGCGGCAAACATCCTCTCGGGCGCCTTCGGTGGCATGGGTGGGTGCGCCATGATCGGCCAGACCATGATCAACGTGAAGGCCTCGGGTGCGCGCACCCGTATATCGACCTTCCTCGCGGGCGTCTTCTTGCTGGTGCTGGTGCTGGCGCTCGGAGACATTGTCGCGATCATCCCCATGGCCGCCCTCGTCGCGGTAATGATCGTTGTTTCGGTCGGAACGTTCAACTGGCACAGCGTTCGCCCCGCAACGCTCCGTCGGATGCCGATCAGCGAAACGATCGTGATGGTCATCACCGTGGTTGCCACCGTTTGGACCCACAACCTCGCAATCGGCGTCGCCCTCGGCGTACTCGCCGCGATGGTGTTGTTCGCGCGTCGCGTTGCTCACCTCGTGTCGGTGACGCGGACACTCCCACAAGACGAGATCGTTCCCACCGCGGTGTACACGGTCAATGGCGAACTGTTCTTTGCATCCAGTAACGACCTCACGACGCAGTTCGCGTATGCCGAAGATCCCGAACGTATCGTTATCGACATGTCGGGCTCTCACATTTGGGATGCGTCAACGGTTGCTGCCCTCGATGCTGTCGTGACGAAATACGAGCATCACGGCAAGCGGGTCGTCATCGAAGGCATGAATGAGTCAACGAGTGCGTTCCATGACCGCCTCAGCGGCAACCTCGGCGAAGGCCACTGAAAATCGCCTAACGCTTGGGCGTGAAGAATGCGCGAAGCAGAGCGGATGCTTCAGCCTCGCTGACTCCGGCGATCACTTCAGCCCGCACCGGCAGCCGCCGGTCGCGCACGACGTCGTAGACCGATCCCGCAGCGCCCGCCTTCTCGTCCCACGCGCCGAACACAAGTCGAGAAACGCGAGACTGCAACACAGCCCCCGCGCACATGACGCACGGCTCGAGCGTGACGACGAGCGTGCACCCCTCGAGATTCCAGGTGCCGAGGTGCCGAGCCGCACGTCGAAGAGCGACGACCTCGGCGTGAGCGGTCGGGTCCCCCGTGGCCTCGCGCTCGTTGCGACCCTCGCCGATGATGTGGCCCAAGGCATCCGTCACAACCGCCCCGACCGGAACGTCTCCCGCGGAACTTGCTTCTTCGGCGAGCTCAAGAGCGCGCGCCATTGCGGCACGGTCTTCGGCGGGAGCAGCAATCGTCACAGTGCCAGCGTATGCCGTGCTCTAACCTGGAAACATGCGCTTGCACATCGCCGATCACCCCCTCATCACCCACAAGCTCACGGTGTTGCGCGATAAGCGCACCCCGTCACCTGTCTTTCGGCAGCTGACCGAAGAGCTTGTGACCCTCCTTGCATACGAAGCGACCCGATCGGTGCGCGTTGAGCCCATCGAGATCGAGACGCCGGTCGTCAAAACAACCGGCGTTGCGCTCAGTACACCTCGCCCGCTCGTTGTGCCGATCCTTCGCGCCGGTCTCGGCATGCTCGAGGGCATGGTGAAGCTTGTGCCGACGGCCGAGGTCGGTTTTCTCGGGATGGTGCGCGATGAAGAGACGTTCCAGCCGACCACATACGCGGAGCGCCTGCCCGACGACCTGAGTGATCGGCAGTGCTTCGTGCTCGACCCGATGCTTGCGACCGGTGGATCACTGGGCGCGGCAATCGAATTCCTCTTCAAGCGCGGCGCACAAGAGGTCACAGCTATCTGCCTTCTCGGAGCCCCCGAAGGTGTCGCCGCTATCGAGAAGCAGGTCGCCGGACGCGACGTCACTCTCGTTCTCGGCTCGCTCGATGAGCGTCTCAACGAGAAGGGCTACATCGTGCCCGGTCTCGGTGATGCGGGCGATCGCCTGTACGGCACGGTCTAGAGCGTTCGACTCGGGCAGCGCCGGTCAGCCAGCGCAAATCAGCAGTCGTCAATCAGAACCGACGAGCCTCGCGAAACCGCTCAGGCGAGTAACTCCGTCGGGTGTGCGCGGAAAGTCATCGAGCACTCCTGGCGAGTACACGAGGAAGGCGGCATGCTGCGCCCGTGAGATCGCGACGTTCAGCCGGTTCTGCAGCAGCAGAAACTCAAGGCCCCGCGGAGCATCTCGACCGCTCGACGCCGCAAGCGACACGATCGAGACGACTGCCTCCTGACCCTGAAATTTGTCGACAGTACCGACGCGCACACTCTCAAATCCGGCAGCGGCAAGCGCTTCTTCGACCATCACTTGCTGCGCGTTGTACGGCGTGACAACGATGATGTCGCGCTCTGTCAGCTCTCTGGGCGGAACACCGACAATCTCACCGTCTACTACAGCACTGTTTGTCCACTGGCGGCCGAGCAGATCACCCACGAGTCGAACTACCTCATCGGCTTCCTGGGGCGACTGAGTCGCATTTGCTGTGTGCGAAACGGCAATCGGGTGAAGTCCGGGCGCGATCCCCTCAAGCGAGCGTTCTGCAGTGAGCGGATGAGCCGCCAGTTTTCCGGCGTACGAAAGCCTCGAAACAACAGCTGAGACCTCAGGATGCATCCGCCATGTGCGCGCCAGAAAGTAACCACGGTCGGGCGCGATGACAGCTTCGCCCGCCATCACCCAGCCGAGTGCCGATGTGTCGACGGGCTGCGGGTGCGTGCCCTGGCTCACTTGCGGCAGTTGCTGTGGATCTCCCAACAGCAGCAGGCGAGCAGCCGAAACAGACACCGCGATGGTCGATGCGAGCGAAAATTGACCTGCTTCATCGATGACAAGCAGATCTAGGGAGCCGCGCGGCACTCGGGCTGGGTGGGCTAGATCCCACGCTGTGCCACCGATCACGTACCCACGCGATGCCCGCTCCGAGGTGAACGCAGCCACCCCGTTCTTTGCGATCGGTGTGAACGCCACCGACTGGGTGGGATCTTTCAGCGCTTTACCGACCAGGTGCGGCGGTACGCCCGCAGCAACGATCCGATCGAGCATGTGCTCAACGACCGCGTGCGACTGGGCAACAACCCCGATGCGGTAGCGATGCTTCGCGATGAGCTCAGCAATGACATGCGCGCCGACGTAGGTTTTGCCGGTACCGGGAGGCCCCTGCACGGCGAGATAGCTGTGATCAAGATCCAGGATGCTCCGCACAATCGCTGAGGCGTCATCTGTCTCGACGGGCGCGAGGCGTCCGGAACGCGTGCGGGGCGGCACGCGCCGGAAGATATCCGTTGCGGCGTCTTCTGGAAAACCAGGTGCCGCGTCGATCAAACGATCCGCCCACTCATCGATCGCTTTCTGCTGGTTGCCAGCCGGTGGCGGCGAGGCTGGCGTGATCGCAATCGGAAGCTCGGTCCAGGTGAAGCCGTCAATCGCAATTTCTTCGACGAGAGCGCCGTCATCGAGGACCTCAAGTATCTTCACCCGGTGATCTACGTGCACCCATCGAGGGGATGCGTGCACCGGAAAGGGCGCCGGCATCGCGTAGACAACCGACGGGCTCGATCCTTCACTCAATCGAGTGCCAGGGGCGGGTTCGCCGCGAAGTTCGAGGATGCGCCGATCGGCACGCTGCCCATCACCGCGATGCCAGTCGCGTCGCACTTCGCACCGCGTAGCGTCGAGCACGACGACATCCCGGGTGTCTTCCCACACCGATACCGGTTCGCGCAGGCGCAAAAAGTGGTTGGCCCAGAATGTCTTGGCTTCGCGCGGGTAGTAGTCGATCGCCGCGGACCCCAACCGGAGTGCTGCGATGTCGGCTTCGGCTTCGGCTTCGGCTTTGACAGCGAGCGCATCGCCCCTCGCTGTCAAAGCGAGCGCTCGCGGGGACGGTTCGTAAAACGAGTCCGTCGGTTCGATGTCGATAGACGGGTGAAGCCCCGCATCACGTGCCCGATCAACCAGCCAGTCACGCAGCCTTCTGGTGGACACGCAGTCGTAGCGGTTGTAATCGGCGAGGTCATCCAGGATTTCGCGCGAGCCTTCGGCATCGCCGCTTTCGGCGCGCACCCGAGCTTCGACGTATTTAACAATCGAATCGTCGCCGCGCTGAACTGTGCTTTCGCGCACCTCTTCGCCCATGTAGAGCGGCTCGAGCTTTTTGATGGAGTACGAGCGTGATCCGACCCGCACTGACCTCTTGACGATCGGGTAGAGATCCACAAAAACACCCTCGCGCAGCAGCTTGTCTACGTCGGCCTCGCGCACGCCATACCGCGCAGCCATCTGCAACAGGTGGGTCGGCTCGTAGGGCGCGTAGTGGTAGACATGCATGGCCGGGTACTCGGCGCGGCGGATCTCGATGAGGTCAAGGAAAGTCTCGAGAGCGCGTTTCTCTTCTGCGAACGAATGCGCCCAGAGCGCTGTGTACTCCTCGCGTGTGTCGACCCACCCGAACAGGTAGTCGATCCCCCAGAGCGTCGCTTGCTCCCCCGTCGGCTGCTCGGTGTAGAGCGGATCTCCCTCGAAGTCGAAGAAAAGATCACCATGGTCTGGACGCGGCAGCGCCCCAAGACCCCGCGGAAACACGACCTCGTATGTGGGCACGGCAGACGAAGACGCGTTTTCAGTAGCCGGATCAGGCACGCCCGCGGGTGAGGTGAGTTGCAGGCGTGCTTGAGTGACGAGCCCGTTGAAGGTGTCGGGGCTCATACCACTCGGTGGAACCGCGGCCGTCCCCAACTGGTCGATGGTCTCAATGCCTGCGGCGCGCAGCCGCTCCCGCTGCAGGGGCCTCATGCTCGCCACCAGCAGCAGGTCACGATGGGCCGTCACCTCGGCATCGCAGGTCGCACAGCGTCCGCAGGCGACAACGCCCAGCACTCCGCGCGAATCGCCCCATGCGATGGGCTCGCCCGCTGCTCCCGTCGACAAATCACGGTCTGCGACGAGCGACCGAAGGCGAGCCCGTCGCAGATAAAACATCGGCAGAAGATCGGATGCCTCGTGCACGCTGACGCTGCCATCACCCAGCAGCAGTTCTACGCGATCTGCGCGCGCCACGTCGAGGGAATCGAGCTGATCCAGGTAAGCCGCGAGCTGCATCAACGCCGTGACGCGCGCCTGGCGCGCAAGCTTCGTGTCTTGCACGATCCAGCGACCGTCGTCATCTCGCACGAGAAAGTCAGCAAAACCGACGAAATCAGACGTAGAAAACGCGGCCTGGTACAGCACTTTCGCGGCGGGGTCGGCGAGCGCTACCCGCGTTGCTTCTGCCGCTGCAGCGAGGCCCGCAGCATCCGTCGAGCGTGTTTCTGGGATCTCGACGACACCCTCGCCGTGCGACTCGCGGTAATTTTCGAGCACGCGCTGTTCGTGCAGAGTTCCGAGGCGGGCGGCACGCGCGAGCGTCGCGTCTTCGGGTTCGTCGACGCGTGGGACACGCTTGAGCTTTGCGTCGATAGCGCGGAGCCAAGCGAATTCGCACTCGGCCGACGCCTTCAGGTCGCTCGCGCTCCATACGATCCGCCGTTCCTGCTCGATGTAACGCATTGCTCCCTTTCGCTCCTTCGACCCTAACGAGCCCCGCCGACATCGCCCTGACCTGGCACACTGGTCGAGTGAGCCACAAACTGCCGTTCGAAAGCGCCTACCGTCATGGTTTCGCGCGCGTCGCGGCCAGCACGATCCCCATCGCCATTGCCGATCCCGCCACTAACGCGCAGACGGTACTAAAACAGGCACAGGCATTGCACGAGCAGGCAGTGGCTGTTGCGGTGTTTCCCGAACTTTGCCTGAGTGGCTATGCGATCGAAGATCTCGTTTTGCAGGATGCCGTTATCGACGCCGTTGAAGAAGCTCTGCTGACGATCGTCACCGCCTCCGAAGATCTGATGCCAATGCTCATCGTGGGCGCTCCGCTTCGCACCGGAAACCGACTTTCTAACTGCGCTGTTGTGATCCACCGTGGCGAAGTTCTCGGCGTCGCTCCCAAGTCTTACCTGCCGACATACCGCGAGTTCTACGAGCGTCGCTGGTACGCCGCGGGTGACGAAAGCGCAGTCGACTTCATCCGTATCGCTGGCATCGACGTGCCATTCGGATCGGACCTCATCTTCGAGGCTCTCGATGTGCCGGGTCTCACAGTGCACGCTGAAGTATGCGAAGACATGTGGGTGCCGGTGCCGCCGTCTTCGGCCGCAGCGCTCGCCGGCGCCACAGTGCTGGCAAACCTCTCGGGGAGCCCGATCACCATCGCGCGAGCTGAGGATCGCCGCCAACTCGTCCAGGCCCAGTCGCTTCGGTGCCTAGCGGCTTACGTCTACGCGGCCGCAGGCTCCGGTGAATCAACGAACGACGTCTCATGGGACGGCCAGACAATGATTTACGAGGGTGGAACCCTCCTCGCCGAGACCGAACGGTTTCCGGACGGCCCCCGCACGAGTATCGCTGACGTCGATCTCGATCGCCTCCGGCAAGATCGCGGCCGCCAAGGAACGTTCGACGACAACCGTCGCAGCATCGACCCGAAAGCGCGGACGATCTCTTTCAAGCTGAATCCGCCGGCACAGAACATTGGACTTCGGCGTGACGTCGCCCGGTTCCCGTTCGTGCCCAGCGACCCGGCTCGTCTCGCCCAGGATTGCTACGAAGCCTTCAATATTCAGGTCTCCGGTCTCGTGCAGCGCCTGCGAGCGATCGGAAACCCCAAGCCTGTCATCGGCGTGAGCGGCGGCCTCGACTCCACGCACGCTCTCCTCGTCGTCGCGCGTGCAATGGACCGGATGGGACGAGACCGGAGCGACATCCTCGCCTACACGATGCCGGGGTTTGCCACGAGCGACCACACGCGCTCGAATGCCATCGCCCTCGCCGAGGCGCTCGGGGCCACGATCGAAACGATCGATGTGCGACCGGCCGCAACAGAGCTTCTGCAGGGAATCGGCCACCCGGCAGCCAACGGTGAGCCGGTCTACGACGTGACATTCGAAAACGTGCAGGCCGGCATCCGGACCGACTTCCTTTTTCGGCTTGCGAACCGCAACGGCGGCATCGTCATCGGCACTTCCGATCTGTCCGAGCTCGCACTCGGGTGGGCGACCTACGGCGTCGGTGACCACATGAGCCACTACTCCGTAAACACGGGTGTTCCGAAGACTCTCATTCAGCACATCATCCGCTGGGTCATCGCCCATCGCGGTGGTGCTGACGATCCGTCAGAGCTCAGCGACAATGCCGTAGCCGTGCTGCAATCGGTGCTCGACACCGAGATAAGTCCTGAACTTATCCCTGCCGATGCTGACGGCAATGTGCAATCAACCGAAGACAGCATCGGTCCGTACGCGCTGCATGATTTCACGCTCTTTCATGTGCTCCGCTATGGATTCCGGCCCTCCAAAATCGCATTCCTCGCCGAGCATGCCTGGGCCGATGCTGAAACCGGGTCATGGCCCGCAGGTTTCCCAGACGACGAACACATCGCCTACGACCGTTCTGAGATCGTGACGTGGCTCCGGGTCTTTCTTCGCCGCTACTTCGGCTTCGCACAGTTCAAGCGAAGCGCGCTGCCGAACGGGCCGAAAGTCTCCGCCGCAGGTTCACTTTCGCCGCGAGGAGACTGGCGCGCACCATCCGATGGCAACCCTGGGGTGTGGCTCGAAGAGTTGGATGCGGCGCTCGCATCCTGAATTCGGTCACGGCGCGGGGTGCGAGTACGCAATCGTGATGAGAAAGCCGTTCCGCGACACGTCCGCGACGTTGTAGCGCGCCGGGCGATCGGGAATCCACCCACGATTTAGCCCCATGTCGAGACGAACGGCCTCGGGCCGAATGCGCGTGCCGCGCCCGTCGGCCGCGATGACTGCTTTCACGTGCACCCAGTGCCGCAAGAAGTCGGCTTCGCTTGAGCCGTCCCACAGGTGCGAATGACGGTGCATTTCTTGCGCTTCGAGCTTGTCGAGGTGAGTATCACGCAGATCAATCCCGAGCGTAATTCCGGGATCTGCCACGGCGACGATCGTGGCTGCACGAAACGACGTGGTTCGAATTTGAAGCGGCAGTTCGGCCCCATCAAGCTCAGCGAAAAGTTGCGTGTGATGACCGAAAACGGTGGGGGCTTCTCGTTCTACCCGCACGGCTTTGGCATCAATGCCCAAGCGATCCGACACGAGCTCCCGCGAAAGAAGGCGCCGACGATCGTGCTCACTCACGCGCGGATCCCACGCGAGGCGCGCATCGATTCCGCTGGGGGTGTCGAGAAGTACGGTTTCCATCAGTAATCCCTTCTGGGTGGCGACTGTCATGCTCTGCGGGTATCGGGTTTCCCGAATGCACCGCGTGATCCCAGCATCCTCCTTTCCGCCGCGCAGTGTTTCTCCAAGAGCCGTCAAAAGTCCCATGAGGAACCCGCAGTGCTGTGCGAGATCGATAATGGAGGCATGACGCGTATCGGCACCAGCAACCTCGACGCTCTTCCTCTCTGCCTCGGCGGCAACGTTTTCGGATGGACAGCTGATCGCGAGACATCCCTCGCCGTGCTCGATGAATTTCACGCCGGAGGCGGCACTTTCATCGACACCGCAGACGGTTACAGTGCGTGGGCGCCGGGGCACGTGGGTGGCGAAAGTGAGACGATCATCGGCGAGTGGTTGCAGAGCCGCACACCGAGCGATGTCGTCATCGCGACAAAAGTCGGGACGCATCCGGAATTCAAGGGACTTTCATCTGCGAACGTCCGCGCCGCTGCAGAAGCCTCGCTGAAAAGGCTCGGTATCGACACCATCGATCTGTACTACGCCCATTTCGACGACCCGGAAGTGCCGATGGCTGAGATCGTCGAGGCATTCGGTGCGCTTGTCACCGACGGCCTTGTGCGCAACATCGCGATTTCGAACATGTCACCCGAGCGCATTCGCGAATGGATGAATATCGCTCAGTCAACGGGTGCGGCGCTTCCAGTAGCGATCCAGCCGCACTATAACCTGGTGCACCGAAACGACGTGGAAGAGTCGATCATTCCTCTTGCAGAGGAGTACGGCATGAGCCTCGTGCCCTACTACGGCCTCGCTTCGGGGTTTCTCACCGGTAAGTTCCGCGACGCGGAAACGGCGGAAGCAACCGCGCGCGGTCGATCGTCGGCGAAGTACATCACTCCGCAGGGCCTCAAGATCATCGACACTCTAGAGCGCATCGGCGCCTCCCACGGTGTCTCCGTCGCGACCATCGCACTCGCTTGGCTACGGTCGCAGCCGACGGTCGTTGCCCCGATCGCGAGCGCATCACGGCCCTCGCAGGTCGCTGACCTGTTGGCGAGTGCGACAGTAAAACTCAGCGCAGACGAAGTCAGCGACCTCGACGCAGTGTCGTCGTGGACGCCGACGGCATAGCAGCAGACAACGTTAGAATCGCGAGATGACAACTCCGGGTCGAGATCCCAAATCACCATCGCCCGCGCGCATCGGCATCTGGGTTGTCGTTGGGGCGGTAGGTATCTACATGGTTGCATCCGGCGTCATCGGCATTATCAGCGGAGGCAGCTGATAATGAGACTGCTCGTCGCCGCGATGGACGTCGAAATGGTCGCGTTCACCGAACCCATCGACGGCTTCGACACGCTCGTGACGGGGCTTGGCAAGCTACAAGCAGCGGTCGGTCTCACAAAGGCCCTCAGCGCGCAGACGTACGAAGAAATCGTGGTCGTCGGAACCGCAGGTGCGTTGGACCCTGAGCTTGAGGCATCCGTGTACGAAGTCGTTTCTGCGCTTCAGCACGACGTAGCCGACCTCGATGGTGTCGTCGGCCAACACGTCGCGCTGCCGGCCACGGTCGGTTCCTCACGTGATGGGCTCACCATAGCCACGGGAGACCGATTCATCGACGACGCGGATACCGTAACTCACATTCGCGCGCTCGGGGCAAGCCTGGTCGATATGGAGACCTACGCCTACATGTGGACAGCCGAAAGTTTCGGCGTTCCCATCCGCGTATTCAAGGCCGTCTCAGACCGAGCTCAAGACGGAGCCACCGAGCTGTGGGATGTGACAGTGACGCGCTGCAGCGGCTGGCTCCGCGAGCGTATCCGCGTTGAGTACGGCGTCTAGGCGGTCTTCGCCGACTTTTTTCCGGCTTTTTTCGCGGCTTTTTTACTGCGCGAGCTGAGATCGATGGCCGCAATGACGAGCGCAATGGCGATACACACCGCGACAGCGATCATGCCGTAACCGTAGGCGTCGTGGTACACAACGATGTCGGCGGCGGTGTCGGTTTCGCGATAGATCGTTGCGTAAAACAGTGCGAGCGCGATCGCGCTGCCGACCGCTGTACCGATGCGCTGCCCCAACTGGCCGACCGAACCCGCCAATCCACCCTGTTTGACGGGGATGTCGGCCAGAGTAAGCGTCTGGTTTGGCGATATAACGAGCCCGCCGCCCATACCGCCGAAGAAGAGTGCGACCGCCATCATGTAGGGCGTCACTTCAGGAGCGGAGAAAAGCGCTGTGACGACGAGTGCCGCGACGCACAACAGCACGATCGCGAGCCCCCAGACGACAACGATGCGGCCGTACCGGGTCACGAGAGTGCCACCCACCCACGAGGCAACGGCGCTTGTGAGCGCAAAGCCGATAGTGACCATGCCAGCAAATACCGGCTCGATGTTCAGCCCGCCCTGCAAAAACAGCGTCGTCAGCAGGAACATCGCCGGAAGTGCGGAGAAATAGATCGCCTGCAGCATCGTTCCGTTTCGATACGACGAAATCCGGAAGAGGCCGAACGGAATCAGCGGCACCCGCCCCTGTCCCGCGTACCGGCGTTCCCAGGCGTAGAAGGCGCCCGCGAAGAGTACGAAGATGACGAGGAACCACCAGCGGCTGGGATTGTCGCTCGGCGAACCCGTTGTGAAAAGGAACGGCAGCATGAGAGCTACGATCGTGACTCCGAAGAGCACAACGCCGACCGGGTCAAGCTCAAGTTTTCGTTGCGAGCGCCCGCGCGTTGCAGGGAGCAGCCAAATCGCGAGAGCGATGGCGATGAGGCCGAGTGGTAGGTTCATCCAGAAGATCCAACGCCATCCGTCGGTTGCGCCACCGATAGCGATGAGGAAGCCACCGATCGTCGGGCCGAAGGCTGTTGCGACGCCGATCGTTGCTCCGAACAGGCCGAAGGCCCGCGCACGCTCTTTACCCTGGAAGAGCTGCTGGATGAGCCCCAAAACCTGGGGCATTTGGGTTCCGGCCGCCATGCCCTGGATGAGTCGAGCAATCAGGAGGGTCGTGGTGTCGGGTGCCATGGCGCACGCGACGCTCGCGAGCGTGAACACGGTGAGCCCGATAATGAACAGGCCACGTCGTGAGCGTTGGTCGCCGATCCGTCCCATCGGCACGAGAAAGAGCCCGAAGGTAAGCACATAGCCAGAAACAATGAGCTGAAGTTCGGTCGACCCAGCGCCTAACGCTGACTCAATCGAAGGCAAAGCGACGTTGACCTTCGAAAGGTCAAGAATCGTGATGGCGGCAACCGTCACGCACACCGCGAATGCCCGCCACTTCTGCGGGTCCGTTAGCTGAATGTTCTGGGTCGCGGGGTGGGCGCCGTCCGGCTTTCTCGCCATGCGTTCAGGAGGCCGAGTCGCCGCGCGCGAAAGCCGCGCGCAGCAAGAAGAACACGATCACGGCGACGACCGCGACAACAAGAAGCTTGAAGATGACCGCCAACACCGAAAACAGGATGTTAACGAGAATCCAAGCGATAGCGATAGCGGCGATAACGCCGACGACAGTCCATACAGTGCCTTTATTCACTGTCCTACCCTACGACCGCGAGTGGCTTCCCTGCCGGACTACGCTTGGGCCTTGCGCACTCGCCGTGACTATGATCTGCGCGGGAAGCTGTTCTTTCATCACCTCAACGTGACTGATGACGCCGACGGTTCGTCCCCCGGCGCGCAGCTCATCGAGAGTGCGCATCGCTGTCTCCAGCGTCTCCGAGTCGAGCGAGCCGAACCCTTCGTCGATGAAAAGCGTGTCAAGACGGATGCCGCCCGCTTGAGCTGTGACCACTTCGGCGAGGCCAAGAGCTAGCGCCAACGAAGCAAGAAACGTCTCGCCGCCGGAGAGAGACTGGGGTGGTCGCGCCTGACCAGTGTGGGCGTCGAGGATTTCTAGCCCGAGGCCCGATGCCGCGTTTCTGCGCGCGAGAGCATCGGTGTGCTGCAACCGGTAGCGCCCCGACGACATCGCCTGGAGTCGAAGATTTGCCGCGATCACGATGTCCTCGAGTTGAGCGGCGAGCACAAACGTCTCCAGCGTCATTCGGAGTGCGTTGGGCGCGCGACCAGCGACCGTGTTCGCGAGGCGGGCAATCACCGCATGCGCGGCTTCTGCCTCGGCGCGCTCAGCATGCAGCGCCGCGGCACGGGTCACGAGCACGCTCAGACGACTCGAAATTTCAGCCGCCGTTGCTGCCGCGGCAACGGCGGCTGTCCACAGCGTGATGGCGGCCGCTTCTGCCGCTTCCGCCGCGGGCACGTCGATAGCGAGGCCTGTAGCTGTAGCGAGAACTTCGTCGAGCTCGACAAGACGCTCGGTTTCGCGGCGCAGTGCAGAGTCGTACTCGGCAATCATTGAAGCTAGCCGTTCACGTTCCGTCCGAGGCCGAAGCGCAGCACTCGCCGCATCTTCCGAAACGAATCCAGCTTCGGCAACAGCGCTGTCACGGTCGCTCACAGCAACACCAGCCGCGCGCTCTTGCTCAGCCAGAAAAGCCGCAGATTCCGCGATATCCTTCGCGCGTTGTCGGCGCAACACGAGGGCATCGAGGCGTTCAGCAACAGTTTCGTAGTGCCCTCGCGCAGCCTCGACAGTCGCTGACGCAGCGGCCAGACGATCAGCCGCACGAGCGATGTCGATTTCAACATTGGCTCGTTGTTCCTGCAGGTGGATGAGTTCGGTACTGACTTCCGAGACGTCAGCCTCGGCGCTTTCACGCTCACTATGCGCGCGTGCAAGCGCCGCCACCGCTTCCTCGACTCGTGCAAGCTCGGCCTCAGCCTCGTGGAGGGAGATGGCGAGGTCGTCGACGCCGACACCGCCCGCGCGCGCAGACGCACGTGCGTGCGCTTCACGGGCAGACTTCGCACTATCACCGGCGCGCTGCTCAGCCTGCTGCGTCGTCGCCCGCCGCTCTTCAGCTGTCGCCACCATGTCATCGGTCACGGCCTCGCCTGCCACGGTGTGTGCCGGGTCCGGGTGAACGAGAGAGCCGCAAACCGGACAGGGGTCATTTTCGCTCAGACTCTCAGCAAGCTCTCCGGCGGCCCCCAGTAAGCGTCGCTGCAACAGCTCACCAACTGCACGACTCGCCTCCTGAGCGAGAGTGTTCGCCGCGACATAACCCGCATCAGCGGCCTCGGCTGCTCTAAGAAGCTCCTGGGCTTCTTGCGCAGCCAAAAGCCGATCGCGAACGTCGCCATCAGCTGCCCGCGCGGAAGACTCGAGCGCTGCGACCTTCGCGAGCTCACCCGCGGTTTTCGTGGCCTCGGCGACGCGCAGATTGGCGCCATCCCGTCGCACGATTGCCTTCGCTTCTGCTGCCGCGACAGCGGTGTGCTGATTCTTAAGCGCGTCTTGCTCGGTGAGAATTGTCCGAATCTGCCGCTCGACGGCGCGCGCCTCTTGCGCGAGTGCGATGTCGCCCGTGAGCGCATCGACGATTTCACGGGCACCGCGTTCATCAACCGGGCGCTCACCGACATTCGACCACGCATCCGCGGCCGACCGAGCCGTTTCACGCGCGAGAGTCACCCGCTCATGCGCATCGCGCACCAGCGTGAGAAGAGAGCGCAACGGCTCGGCACGCAGAGCATCACCGAGTTCGGTGCGTGCCCGCTCAGTGGCCGACGAGCGGTCACCAAGGTCCGCCAATATGCGCTCAGCGCGCACGCGCCGTTCTTGCGCGTCACGCAGGGTGGTGTGGATCTCACGGTGACGACTTGTCGCGTCGCGTTCGCGCTCCGCCGTTTTTGCGTCGTCCGCGCGAGCTGCAGCTCTTTTTTTAGCCTCGACTGCGGCCTTCGCCGCTATCTCAACACGAGCCTTCGCACTCGACGCGTCCCCCGCGCCAAGGTCCGAGAGAAGCTCATGTTCTGCGATCAACGACTCAACGTCGATGAGAAGGTCTTCCAAACGTTCCCCACCGCGCTGCAGCAGTCGTTCTGCGTCTTTCCTGCGCTGCTCGAGGATGCGCTCATAGTCTTCATAACTCTTCGTTCCGAAAAGCGTTCGAAGCAATCGCTGACGCTCGTCATTTTTCGCAAGAAGAAACTGTGAAAAGCGGCCCTGCGCGAGAAGGATGACCTGCAGAAACTGCTGTTGCGAGAGTCCAAGGATTTCATCCAGCGCGAGCCCGACATCACGCGGACCCGCAGCACGACCGATCCACTCGCCGTCAACCAATTCATCAAGCTGCGCCTCGGCACCCACGCGCGTTGTGCCAAGACCGCGCTTCTTCGGCCGGTCAAATTCCGGCATCCGGCTCACTCGCCAGCGTGCCTCACCGATCGTCAACTCGAGAGTTGCACTAGTGGGATCGTCCGGAGAACAGTGGTCGCTCCGCACTCGCTTGTCGCCGCTTTCATAGCGCGGCACTCCGCCGTAAAGCGCGAAGCAAACCCCGTCGAGGATGCTTGATTTTCCCGCGCCTGTTCGGCCGGTAATCAAAAAAATACCGTCATCAGAGAACGAGTCAAAGTCAATATCTTGCCGCGAAAGAAACGGGCCGAAGCCTTCAAGTTCAAGCCGGTGCAGCTTCATTTACTCGCCTCTGCTGCTGCCTGCTCACCCAGCGTGTTGCGCAGGATTTCGGATTCAGCATCCGACGCGCCCTCACCCTCGCGAACGTGGGAAAGAAAAGCATCGACGAGTTCTAGGTCGCTCCGCGCGGCGCGGACGCGACCCGAGTACGTCAGTTCACTTTTCTCTCTGGTCACCGCTGGCACGTGCGCGACGCTGGCACACCACTGAAAGCGCGACTGTAGCCGACGCATCGTGTCTGGTTGCGGGGCGGCATCGGTGTATTCGGCCGCTACCCACGACTGCTCGTCGGTGTTGAAACGCGCGTCGCCGAGCAACTCATCGAGGGGCGCACGAAGCGTCGTCAATCGCCGCGGCACAGCCAGCGGGAGCCACTCGACGGACGTTTCGCCGGCGGCATCCATTTCTACCAACCACGACCCACGCGGTTTGTCTGCTTCGCCAAAGCTGTAGTGCAGCGGAGCACCCGAATACCGCACCCGCGGCGACAGCTGCTGCCGCCCGTGAATATGGCCCAAGGCCGCGTAGTCGACGCCGTCGAACACAGAAAGCGGCACGACATCGAGCCCGCCCTGTTGAATGTCTCGCTCGACTCCCACGGTCGCCTCGACACCCGCGGTGAAGCAGTGCGATATCGCGACGGAGCGCCCGCCGCGCTGAGCGAGATCGGCTCGAACGAGGTTCATTGCGTGCGTGAGTGCTTGTTCGTGTGTCCGCACCTCCACGTCTGGCCAGAGATGGCGCACCAGAGCGGGTTCCAGAAACGGGATGCAATAGAACTGCACCGGCCCGTCAGCATCCTCAATTGTGATGGGCGAATCCACGAATGCCGGATCGGTGCGAACAGCGATCTCTTGACGCAGGAGCCGTGCTTGAAATCCGAGCCGAGCGGCGGAATCGTGATTTCCGCTCGTCATGACAACGCGGGCGCCGGCATCTGTGAGCGCCGCGAGAGTTTCAGTGAGAAGCTCATAACAGGATGCCGCCGGAGCCGCCGAGTCGAAAACGTCACCGGCAACGATCACAACATCGACGTGGCGCTCGCGCACTTGGTCCACCATCTCGAACAGCACTGCGCGAAGTGCGGCAAGCGTCGAGTGCCCATGAAAGGTGCGCCCGATGTGCCAGTCGGAGGTGTGGAGAATGCGCATATTCCCACGCTATGCCGCGGCGCCGACATTGCTGGCCAGGCATGCCACAGCGCTTCAGCTCTGCCACACACCCGTAACAAACCGGGCGTAGCCTGCGTCCATGAGTTTGCCCGAAGTGTGCGCCGTCTACATGCTGCGCCCCGCCGCAGGTGGCGGCACCGAGGTACTGCTCGGCCATAAGCGCACGGGTCTCGCGCTCGGCCGCGTTGTCGGCATCGGGGGAAAGATCGAACGCGGCGAAACCGTAGTCGAGGGCGCTGTCCGCGAGGTGCAGGAAGAAACTGAGCTGTTGGTCGAGGCATCCGACCTCGTGGCGGTTGGAGTGCTCGACTATCTCTTTCCGTCACAACCGACGTGGTCGCAGCGCTCGCATGTTTTCACATGCACGGTGTGGGACGGCGAACCGGTTGAGACCGAAGAAATTGTCCCGAGATGGTATTCGATCGACAACGTGCCGTTCGATCGCATGTGGGACGACGCCTGGCGCTGGTTGCCCGGAATATTGCGTGGCGAATCAGGACTCGACGCAATCTTCACGTTCGGCGATGACCTCGCCACAGTGGTCAACGAGGCGCCTCGCGCCGTGGCGTAAGCCGCGCTAGATCTTTACGCGTTGAGCGAGTTCTACGAGGAGCTCCTCAGTGAACGCCGTCCCGCTTTGTTCGAATCGCTGGCGGAGCACACCTTGGATTCGCTCGAGACTCTTGTCACCGACATCGGCGCGAGTCTGATCCACGATTCCGTCGATTCTCTCTTCGTCGGTCGATGTGTGCATGTCCATCGCTGGCTCGTTCTGCACGTTCCGCGGATCGACGGCCGGTTCGTTGTTATCGCTCATCGTGGGTTCCTGTCGTTTCTTCGCGCCAGAACGAGCTAGCGCACTGCGTTGTTATAAGCATGGCGCGTTTACAGCGCCCACCGGCCGCCCTTGACTGAGAAAGTTACCGAGGCTAGGAACGCTCAGCGGCTTCGCGTGGCGCAAGCACGCCTGCTCGCTCAGGGTGGGCGTCAAACCATTCGGCGACATACCAGCACACCGGGCTCACAGCACGAACTCCGGATGCCTCAACGTCAGTGACCGCGCGCTCGACTATGTCAGCCGCGTAGCCCTGACCCCGGAATGTCGGGATTGTGTAGGCCCGCGTCATAGCCAGGGTGTGCCCGTCGTCGCGGTAATCAAGCACGCTCACAAGGTCGTCGCCGCGGCGGAGCGTGTAGCGGGACTCATCGGGTTCATTCGTGAAAGTCATCGTCGTCACCCCGACAGGGTACGCCTGCCAGCTCACTGCTCGGGTCAATCACTCGGGAAGTGAGCAGGATGCGTGGTTTCACACCGACTGTGCACAGAAAACTGATTGATTTGACTCATACCGACACGATCGGTCATAATCGCGACATGACTGACTTCGCTCGTTCCCTGTCCGCCCTGGAGGCGAACGGAACAACCGGCATGATGATGCCGGTACGCGCTGTCATGTGTTGTCGAATGTGCCGCTGATTCGGTAATCCCCGATGGGCACACGCGCTTCTTCTGAACGAAGTGCTAAGCCCCCGAGCACCGAGAGCCATTTGGTTAACGGAGCTTGCACCCGGTCCCCACCCAAGACCGCGAACGATGACACACACTTGAACCTGTTACTGGCAGCATCGCCCAGGTTCCTTTCCGCAAGGACACGCACTCTCATGTCGAATACCGCCCTCCTCGAGCGCCCCACTACTCCTCCCCGCCCGAACCTTCGCGTCGTGACAGATTCTGATGTTGCCCCCGTGGCTCAGTCTCCGGCAGCGCCCTCCCGCGGCTTGCCCGCAGGCACCGCACCCCGCGGCTTCGCCCTCTACGTGGGCTTCGACGAGGTCAAGGCTGCGGCATCCGGGGTATCGCTCGGAACACTCGTAGAAGCTCTTCGCCGCACCCTCGGCGAACTTGCCCCCGACGCCGAAACCTACGCGACCGTAGCCCTTGCACCGGCGTCTGCCGGTGGGCGGAATGTTGATGTCGTTCGGCTGGCACTTCACGAACCCGCGGCGACCGCCCGCGCGAAAGAAGTGCCGGAAGAAATCGAAGACGATGCAACGACCGGTGTTGTCGTTGACATCTCGCGTAAGCGCGTGCTGATCGATGGAAGCTCCGCAGCATTCACCTTCAAAGAGTTCGAGTTGCTGCAGTACCTCGTGCTGCGCGAAGGCAGCACGATCGAACGCACCGAGTTGGTGTCGTCGCTGTGGAGCCAGGGCGATCTGGACGCGCCAGGCGAACGCACCATCGATGTGCATGTGCGACGGCTGCGCGCAAAACTCGGCCGTTACGAAGACATCGTGCGCACGGTTCGCGGCGTTGGCTACCGCTTCGACCGCCACGCCGACGTCGTCATTCGCTACGGCCACGGCACGCCGTCGCCCGACCGTTTCTAGAACTCCGGCACCTCTACAGTGCTGAGATCCTCGTGCGATGTCAGCAGGGCATCGTAGGGTGAGCGCATGAACCGCGACGCGCGGCCCCAGCATGGCGTGCCACTCGAGACCGAGTACCGTCCGCGGCATGCGCTCGACTTCCGCCGCACTGTGTTGTTTCTGCGCCGCGGCCACAACGACCCCACTATGACGGTGGATGGCCCTGTCGTCTGGCGCGCGAGCCGCACACCTTATGGGCTCGCAACGCTTGCGCTGCGCCAGTCCAGCGCCGGTGGAGTGAGGGCCGCAGCCTGGGGTGCGGGATCGGAATGGGCGCTCACGCAGCTACCGGCGCTCTGCGGTGCCGACGACGATGTCGACGAATTTGATGCCTCGCTGCATCCGCTCATCGCTCACGCCCACCATCAGAATCCGGGGCTCCGCCTCGCGCGCACTGACATCGTGTTCGACGCGCTCGCGTGCGCCATCTTCGAGCAGAAGGTCACCGCAATGCAAGCTTTTGGCGCGTGGCGCCGCATCGTCACCTGGTTCGGTGAGCGCGCACCCGGCCCAACTCCGCACCCGATGTTCGCTCCCCCAACGATCGAGGGTTGGCGCCATATCCCCTCGTGGGCCTGGCATCGGGCGGGCCTTGAGCCGCCCCAGTCACGCACCGTCGTAGAAGCGGCTCGCCGCGGCGATTCACTCGCGCGGGCATCCGCCGCTGTGCACACCGGGTCAGAGCGCGACCGCGTGCTCACGAGCGTTCGCGGAGTAGGCCTGTGGACTGCAGCGGAAACCCGCATTCGCTCGCTCGGCGATGCCGACGCCGTCAGTGTGGGCGACTACCACCTCGCGCACGAGGTCGGCAACGCGCTCACCGGTAGCCGCACTGATGACGACGGGATGCTCGAACTCCTTGCCCCATGGACAGGCCACCGTCAGCGGGTCATTCGCCTCATCGGGGCAAGCGGAATGCGCGAGCAGCGGCGCGGCCCAAAGCTACACCCGGAAGACCACCGCGCCAGATGAACGCGACCGCGTACGCTGTGACCATGGCAGCTTCAAAAACCGGTTGGCCCCGCGGCCGCTCAATGTGGATCCTCGGAACAGTCGTTCTGATCGTGGGTGGTGCGCTCATCGGCCTCGCGCTCGGAAACCTGTGGATCGGGCTTGTTTTGGGAGCTGTACTTTCGATCGGCTGGCTCATCGCCTACGAATCATGGCGTGGGCAGAACGTCGGTATTTACGACCGCGACGACAACGGCGCGCAGCTCTAACCACGGTTTCTCACCGCACAGGCTCTTGTGCGCCCGCGCTCTCAAGAGCACACTGTTTCCGTTGCGACAGCGACGACACACACATTGAGACGACGGGAACATCGATGCTCCTAAATCCGTACATCAACTTTCGCGATCAAGCGCGTGCAGCAATGGAGTTCTACCGCACTGTCTTTGGCGGGGAGCTCACCATCACGACCTTCGCCGATTTCAATTTCGCGCAAACCCCCGAAGACGAAAACCTGGTCATGCACGCACAGTTGACCACCGACGACGGTTTCACTCTCATGGCTTCCGACACACCGAGCCACATGGTGGCTGCAACTCCCGCCGGATTTGCCGTCTCGGTAAGCGCAGATGACGAAACAAAGCTCGAACACATCTGGAACGGACTAACTGCCGGCGGCACCATCGACGAGCCTTTCGAGACGCCTCCCTGGGGCGGCAGGTTTGGAATGCTCACCGATAAATTCGGAATCGAATGGATGCTCAGCGCCAACGCATCATCGGATGGTTCCTGATTCACATCTCTTCGTGAGTGTTGGGGTCGCCGCCCCACATGCGTCCACGCTCAAGGGCCGAGATGACGGCTACCTCGTCGTCGGTGAGCCTGAACCCGAAAATGTCGGCATTCTCGCGCTGACGCGATGGCGTCGCTGATTTCGGAATCGGTGTCGAGCCCAATTGCACATGCCAGCGCAGGACGACCTGCGTCGGTGTCACGCCGTGGGCTGCCGCCGCGTCAACGATGGGCTGCTCGCCGAGGAGTTCTCCACGCGTTGCGAGTGGGCTCCAGCTTTCGGTGCGGATGCCGTGCGCCCGGTGGTACGCGCGCAACTCGCCCTGCGGAAAGTAGGGGTGCAGCTCAACTTGGTTGACAGCCGGAGTAACGCCGGTCTCGTCGTCCAACCGATCGAGCATCTCGCTCGTGAAGTTTGACACTCCGATGCTTCGCACCCAGCCGCGACTTTGGGCTTCGATGAGGGCGCGCCAAGTGTCGACGTACTTGTCGACGCTCGGGTTGGGCCAGTGAATGAGGTGTAGGTCGATGGTCTCAATGCCCAGTCGCTCACGTGATCCATCGATGCTCGCGAGAGCCTCGTCGAAGCCGTGATCGCGTCCGGGGATCTTCGTCGCGATGAGAAGCTCCGACCGATCGACGCTGCTTCGGCGAACAGCCTCGCCCACTTCGCGTTCGTTCTTGTAGTTCACAGCGGTATCCAGAAGCCGATATCCCGCCTCGGTCGCCGAGACGATGGCGTCCACACCCTCCTCGCCGGTGAGCTTGTAGGTACCAAAGCCGATCTCAGGGAAAGAGAAGCCGTCGTTCAAAGTGAGAGTGGGAATCGTAGGCATGCCTTCATCCCATCACCTTTGGGGTCGTCGTGATCTGTCTCTACCGATAGCGTGGCTCACGTGACAGAATTCTCTCCGGCAGTGGCTGCCGCGCTCGACATACATGGCCTTTTCAAGAAATTTGGCGACAAGGTTGCGGTCGCCGGGATTGATCTCACCGTTCCCGTGGGTTCTTTTTACGGACTTGTCGGACCGAACGGTGCTGGCAAGACCACAACGCTCTCGATGGCAACGGGCCTACTGCGTCCCGACTCGGGCTCAGCAGTCATTCACGGTGTCGACGTGTGGGCCGACCCGGTTTCGGCGAAGGCAATGGTCGGAAACCTCGCCGATGGCGTGCGCCTGTTCGACAGATTGACCGGCGAGCAACTCATCACCTACACCGGGATGATGTTCGGGCTGAGCCGCGACGATATCGCGGCGCGCACGGCTGACCTCTTGCAGTTGATGGATCTGACCGCGGCTGCAGGGACTCCCGTAGTCGACTACTCGGCGGGCATGACGAAAAAGATCGCTTTGGCCTGCGCACTGATTCACGCACCACGCCTTCTGGTGCTCGACGAGCCGTTCGAGTCTGTCGACCCGGTCTCGGCGGCGAACATTGAAGATGTGCTCCGCAGTTATGCAACGACCGGCGGCACCGTCATCGTCTCAAGCCACTCAATGGATCTCGTACAGCGCATGTGCGACCACGTCGCCGTCATTGCCAACGGAACCGTACTCGCCGCGGGAACTGTCGACGACGTGCGCGGCGCTGGTTCACTGCAGGACCGCTTTATTGAGCTCGTCGGCGGTCGTCACCACTCTGAGGGGCCGTCATGGTTGCGACAGTCCTAAAGCTCCGTTACCGCATTCTCGGCAATACTCTCGCGTCGAGTCCCTGGCAGCTCATCGGCTTTATCGTCGGCTCGCTGTGGGCACTTTTCATTCTGCTGGGAGTGACCGCGGGTCTCATTGCGCTCAGTTTCACAAGCCTGGATGCCGTGCGCTCAGTGATCACCGCGGGCGGCGCGGTGCTGACACTCGGGTGGATTCTGGGCCCGATTTTTGTTTCCGGTCTCGATACGACTGTCGATGCTGGCCGACTCGCGCCGTTCCCGATCAGCACAAGACAGCTCATGGTGGCTCTGACCGCAGCAGGATTTGCGGGTGTTCCCGGAATCGCAACCACTCTCGGCGCCCTCGCAACCTTCGCCGCATGGTGGCGGTTTCCCGCTGCCGCTCTCGCGGCGATCGTGTGCGTTCCCCTCGGCGTGTTGGTCTGCGTCGTGGCGTCTCGCACTATGGGTGCGTTGGCCGCGGGGTCTGGCGGCAGTCGCCGAACGAAAGAACTCATCAGCATCGGCGCGTTTTTGCTGCTTGCGCTCGCGGGTCCGATTTTGGTCGGCATCCTTAATCTCGCTGATGCGGCCACTTCGACATCTTCCGGCGGGTTTGATCTCATCGCGCCAGTCATTTCTGGAATCTCCTGGACACCGATCGGTGCCGCGTGGGCGGTGCCCGGCGACCTGGCGGCCGGCGCGCTTTTGCCCGCACTCGTAAAGTTCGCCATTGCGCTCGCAAGCGTCGGCCTGCTCTGGTGGCTTTGGCAGCGAAGCCTCGCGGCATCCCTCGTTTCCCCACCGCGCTCCGCGACGAAAAAGTTGGCCATCGGATCCCTCGGGTGGTTCGGGCGATTCCCGAGTGGCGGTGCCGGCGCAACACTCGCGCGCAGCATCACGTCATGGACCCGCGACCCGCGCTACCTCAGGCAGCTTCTTGTCGTGCCGCTGATACCAGCACTGTTGCTCTTCTACTCATATGGCGACCTATCGAGCCCGTTCCTGACGTTTTCGGCCGTGCTTGTGGCCTTTCTCCTCGGATCGATCCCCTACACCGATGTCTCTTACGACGGCACAGCGTTTGCCGCCGTCTTGGCCGCCGGCGTCCGCGGGCGCGACGATCGTGCCGGCCGGATGCTGGGGGCAGCGTTCGTCGGAGTGCCGGCGATCATCGTGATCGCTGTCGCCACGATTGCGCTCAGCGGCAACTGGGCTCTTCTGCCGGCAATACTCGGCGCCAGCCTCGGCGCGCTGCTCACGGGGTATGGCATGTGTGCGGTCAGCTCCGCGATCCTTGTCGTCCCGGTCGCAGCTCCCGGCGACAACCCGTTCAAGAGAGTCCCGGGGCAGACGTTTCTGCAGGGCCTCGCCTACGTGGGTTTTTGGGCAGCATCCGGGGTCTTGTCGCTTCCCGCGTTTGCTCTCGCGGTCGCGGCCGCTGTCACCGGCAACGCACTGTTCGGTTGGGTAGCGCTCGGTGTCGGTGTCGTACTCGGCAGCGTTCTTTTTTGGATAGGTGTCGTCGTCGGCGGGCATGTCTATGACCGCAACGCTCCGAAGCTCCTCGAACGGTTGCACACCTTCAAGGGAATGTAACCGCGCGATATGTCGTTGTCGGCACGTATGACAACAGTAGGAATTATCGGAGCAGGAAACATCGGCGGCACTCTGGCGCAGGGACTCGTCGACCGCGGCTACGACGTCGTGATTGCGAACTCTCGCGGCCCCGAAACACTCAGTGAGCTCGTGGCGAAGCTCGGCTCGCACGCGCGTGCCGCGACCGCACAAGAAGCAGCAGAAGCTGCCGAATGGGCCATCGTCACGGTGCCGCTTAAAGCTCTCGAAGATGTACCTGTTGACGCTCTCGCGGGCAAGATCGTCGTCGACACGAACAACTACTACTGGGAGCGGGATGGCCGCATTGCCGAGCTCGAAGAGGGCCGGACGACCACCTCTGAGATGGTGCAGCGACACCTTGCCCAGTCGAAAGTTGTGAAGGGGTTCAACCACATCGCGGCGGGCACTATCCTCACCGATGGAACCCCCGCTGGCACCCCGGGGCGCCGGGCTCTCGTCGCCTCAAGCAACGACCCTGATGCCGTTGCTTTCATGACCGGCCTGTACGACCAGTTCGGGTTCGAGACGGTCGATGTTAGCCCGCTCTCCGAAAGCTGGCGCGCTGAGCGTGATCGCCCCGCGTACGTTATCCCCCAGAACGCCGAAGAGCTGAAGGCGAACCTCGCCCGCGCCGAGCGTTGAGCCTTACGGAACGAGCATCTCGAGAACCGCGATCACACCGTGGTCGCGGTTCGACGGCGCCCGGTAGCGTGCACGTTCGACGATGAGCGGATGCGCGTTGGCCATCGCAAATGAGTGGTCAGCGGCATCCATCATTTCAAGATCGTTGAGGTAGTCGCCGAACACCACGGTCTGCGCTGGTGTCACCCCGAGAACCTCTTGCAAGCGGCGGAGGGCATCGCCCTTGTTCACTCCCGCGTTCATGACATCAACCCAGTGCTCGCCTGAGACAACGACCTGGTGAGTGGCACGTAGGTGCTCAAGAGCCGGCGCCGTGGTCTCTTCGGCGTGGCCGAAGTCGAAGACCGCGATCTTCAACACGTCGTCGTGAACGTCGACGAGGTCTGGCACGACCTCGAGCCGTGCGTAATACTTTGACGCCTCAGACCGGAACGCCTCGTCGTCGCGTTCAATGTAGGCCGACTCCTTACCGCAGACCACGACGCCGATGTCATGCGGAGAATCGCGGAGGTGTCGCACGAGATCGTCCACGAAGGCGCGATCCATCGGTGCGCTGCTCACTTCATCTTCACCCCGAAGCACGAATGTGCCGTTCTCGGCGATGAAGACCATGCCGTCGCTGTGGCCTTCGAACTCGCGGCGAAGCGTGGCGTATTGCCGGCCACTCGCCGGAGCGAAAGCGATACCGCGATCGGCGAGCCTCGACAGCATCGGCCAGAGGCCCGGCGGCACGACACCGTTTTCGTCGAGAAGTGTGCCGTCCATATCGACGGCAACGAGCCGAATGTCGGGGGTTCGGGCGGCGAGCGCTTGAGCATCAGCGAGATAAGTCATCCCGTCTATTCTCTCGCCCTTCTCTCCTCTCACTGCCCCTCCGCCGAAACGCTGCTGTTCGGGGGTGACACGCCGGGTGCACCTCACTGTGAACGGAGCGTCGGGCGGGCGCAGCAGCGTTTTGGAGAATGACGGATGCTGGGGGCGACAGGTTTCGGGATAACCCGAAGCGGGGTTTCGGGATGCCTCGGCTGCCTGTCCGAGCGCGCGCCCCTAGCGTGGAGTCATGACCACAGAAACCCTCGCGGCGCCGCCACCGCCCGTTGCCCCCGCCCCTTCAGCACAGCAGCTGAACACTCCTGCCCGTGTGCTCGGAGCTATCGCTCAGCTGGCAGCGCTCGGCATCCTGGGTTCCGTCGCCTTCGGGGCTCTGGCCACCCTCCTGACACTCGGGTTGAGCCTGTTGCCAATACTCGGAATCGGTCTACTTTTCCTTCTCGGTTTTGTCTACGCACTCTTCGCCCTCGGCTGGCTCGAAACCGCACGGGTCAGCGGACTTTACTCGCTCGGCATCCCTCCGCTTTCTCGTCGGCGCCGCCAGAAGCCTGGTTTCAGCGGCTTCCTCCGGATGGTGTGGCACCAGTTCATTGACGTGGCGATGTGGCGAGCGGTCGCAAGCTTTGCAATTTCAGCGATCCTCGGCTTCGTCGTCTTGGCTCTCCTCAGCAGTGTCGGACACTCGACTGCCCTCGCGTTCGCTCCGCTCTACCGTGGCTCCGGCACGAGCTCCGACCTCTGGGGCAGCACTCTTACGATCGCGACCGAGTGGGCGCCGTTGGTGGGCATACTGATGGCGCTTGCGGCGCTTGCCGGCGTTATCGGCATCGCCATATTGCACGGCGTCATCGCGCGCGCTGTCGTGGTGCCGTCACTTGAAGCGCATTTTGCCGAGCAAGCTCGGACCTCGAGTGAGCAGCGAGCGGGCGCCATCCGTGCGTCAGAAGTCGAGCGCACGCGCATCGAGCGCGACCTGCACGACGGCGTTCAGCCACGGCTCGTTTCGATCGGCATGACCCTTGGCATGGCACAGCAAAAAATCGACGACGATCCCGAGGCCGCAAAAGCGCTCGTGAGCGAGGCCCACACCTCGACAAAGGCCGCGATTACCGACCTTCGACAGCTGGCTCGCGGCATCCACGCGTCTGTTCTTGATGACCGCGGCCTCGACGCTGCGCTCTCGGCCCTGGCTGGGCGATCGCATATCCCAGTGCACCTTGATGTGCGTCTCGACGGGCGCTGCAGCAAAAATGCCGAGGCCGCCGTGTACTTCGTCGTGGCCGAAACCCTCACCAATGCCGCGAAGCACTCGCGTGCAAGCGAAGCGCGAGTGGTAGTGCGCTTGCGTGACGCCGACGATATTGACGGCGCAGCTGGTCAAATGCTGTGGGCCCGCGTCGAAGACAACGGCATCGGTGGTGCACGCGTAGTGCCGGGAGGCGGCCTCGACGGAATCACAAACCGCGTGCTTGCCGCTGGCGGTACAGCCCGACTTGAGAGTCCGATCGGCGGACCAACGTCACTGGAGGTGAATGTGCCATGCGCATCTTGATCTGTGAAGACTCAGTGCTCCTCCGCGAGGGACTGGTGCGCCTGCTCGAAGATGCGGGTCACGACGTTGTAGCGGCCCTTCCCGATGCGACAGAACTCGATGTCGCAGTCACCGAGTCGACCCCTGACCTCTGCATCTTGGATGTGCGGCTTCCTCCGACATTCACCGATGAGGGCATTGGGGCAGCCGTCAGGATCCGCGCGGCGCGGCCTGCACTTCCGGTGCTTGTGCTGTCGCAATATGTCGAAGAGCGCTATGCGAGCGAACTCATCACGGGCTCGGGTGGAGCAATTGGATACCTCCTGAAAGACCGCGTCGCCGACGTCACAGAGTTTCTCGATTCGGTCGCTCGCATCGGTTCTGGCGCGACAGTGCTCGACCCCGAGGTCGTCGCACAACTGCTGTCGCGGCGCACGCGAGACGACAGGATACAGCGCCTCACCGACCGCGAACGCTCGGTGCTCGCCCTTATCGCTGAGGGGCGGTCGAATCACGCGATCGCTGCGGCACTTTTCGTCTCGGAAGCAAGCGTTGAGAAGTACATCACCGCAATCTTCCAAAAGCTCGGCCTCGAGCCAGACGAGTCCGGAAATCGGCGCGTGCTCGCAGCACTCGCGCACCTTGAACACGGCAACAACACACCCCAGACAGGAACTGTGAAATGAGTACCCCCACCACCACGTCAACGACCGGCAAAGCGGTCGCCATCGTGACGATCGTCTTCGGAGCACTGGTCATCGTTGCAACGGTTGTCAGCGCCGGGTTCTCGACGATCTTTTCCCCCGCTGCCGCATCGAATGCGACCTCGTCGCAGTCGATCGCAACCTCGGGCGTAACTGAGCTTGTCGCTGAGGCATCCGCGACAGAACTCACAGTGCGCTTCGCCGATGTGCGTGAAGCAACCCTCGACACCGAGGGTTCGGGTGCGGCGGGCTGGACCTTCGAACGCAACGGCAGCTCGTTGAAAGTTGAGTCACCCTCGCGCAGCGGAGTGTCGCTCTGGTTCTCCAGCGGAATCGGGAGCGCCACTCTCACGCTGCCGGAGAACATTTCGGGGCTCGACACCACCCTCACGTTGAACGCGGGAAGCCTGAACGCCGACGGTGATTTCGGAGACCTCGACCTGACGATGAACGCGGGATCGCTGACGGTGGCGGGTTCGGCCGAAACCGTCACAGCGGTTGTCAACGCCGGGAGCGCTGAGGTGAATGTGGCTGCGGCATCCGCTATTGATCTTTCGGTCAACGCTGGCGAGTTCGATGCTGAGTTCAGCGGTTCGGCTCCCGAAGATGTCACGCTCGCTGTGAGTGCCGGAAGCCTCACAGTCGGCCTCCCCGATGGCTCCTATGCGGTCAGCACTGACGTGTCGTTGGGTTCGCTCACCAACGAGCTCACGACAAGCCCGACGTCACGCAACCTGGTGTCGGTGACTCTTGAAGCCGGCAGCGTCGCGCTTCACCCGACAGACTGAGAGCCGGTTTTAATCCACTTCCCGGGACGCTGCTTCTCCGTACCGACACGCTGGGCTCTTACACCAGAGCCCAGCGTGTTCTGTGCTGAGAGCAGCGTTTCGGCAGGTGGTGTGGGTCGGGTCAGTGGTGTGGTGTGGGTCGGGTCAGTGGTGTGGTGCGGGTCAGTGGTGTGGGTCGGGTCGGTGGTGTGGGTCGGGTCGGTTGTGTGGGGCGGTGGGTGGTGTGGGTCGGGTAGAGAGGTCGAACGCCATCCGGTTCGCGCGGGGCTCCGAAGCACCAGAGAGCAACACCGGATGCCGTGATGCACACACGGGCAACAGCACAAGAAAGCAGCCACATGCAGGAGTCCTCCACGAAGCTTCGCGTTGAGGTAGACGCGCACCAAAACGTGACCGACCTTTTGGTTCAGCGCGCAGCCGATGCGCCCGAGCACGCAGCATTCGACGTGCCAGCAAGCAGTTCGGGCCTCTGGACTCAGGTGACGACCGCGCAGTTTCTCGCCGACGTCAGGGCGCTCGCGAAGGGACTCATCGCGAGCGGCATCGGTGCTGGCGAAGCTGTCGCCATCATGGCGCCATCCCGCTACGAGTGGGCAGTCGCCGACCTCGCGATTTGGTTTGCGGGCGGCGTCGTCGTTCCGATCTACGACACATCGTCGCAGGTACAGGTCTCGGCCATCGTCGCCGATGCCGACGTGCGACTTGCGGTTGCGGGGTCTCCCGGCCAGGCCGAGACGCTGCGCTCAGCCTTCGATGAAACTGGTGCCGGCACGCTCGGCATCTGGGCGATGGATGCCGCAGCCACAGGCAGCGAAACCGGCACTCTCGCGAAGCTCACAGCTCGCGGCAACCACATCAGCGACGCCGACCTCGAGCACCGTCGGCAATCTGCTGGCCTCGATGACACGGCTACGATCGTCTACACCTCCGGCACGACAGGCGAGCCGAAGGGCGCGGTTCTCACTCACCGCAACTTTCTCGGGCAGGTACTGAACATTGCCGCGGCCTACCGCGAAGTCGTGCACTCCGGGGGAAATACGATCATCTTCCTTCCGCTCGCTCATGTGCTGGCCCGGGGCCTGCAGCTGATCTGTCTGGCGAGTGGGATGCGCATCGCGCACATCTCGGATCCGAAAGCTGTCATCACGAACCTGTCGGTGCTGCGCCCTACTTTCTTGGTGGCCGTGCCCCGCGTGCTGCAAAAGATCCGCGCCGCGGCGTCAGCGAAAGCCGCGGGCGCTGGCCTCACTCGGGTGTGGGATGCGGCATCCGCTACTGCCGTCGAGTGGGGCAGCTACAGCGAACAGCACGAGAATGCTGATGCCGCGGGTGCGTCGGTCAGCCTGCGGCTTCGCCGCACCTTCTACAACGCCCTCTTCTTCACGCGCCTGCGCGCAGTCATGGGAGGGCGTGTCGACTACATACTCTCGGGCGGTGCCGCGCTCGAAGCCGAACTTTCGCTGTTCTTTCGAGGGATCGGCGTGCCCGTTATCGAGGGGTACGGCCTCACCGAGACCACGGCGCCACTCGCTGGCAACCTACCCGGGAATATCCGTTCGGGCACAGTCGGGCTGCCGCTCCCGGGCTCTACGATTCGCATCAGCGATGAGGGCGAAATTCTCGCGCGAGGTATCGGCGTCTTCGCTGGCTACCGGAACCCCCGCCACAACGATGATGCTTTTGTCGATGGATTTTTTCGCACCGGAGACCTCGGCGCTCTCGACGCGGACGGCCGTTTGATTCTTCGAGGTCGAGTGAAAGACGTCATCGTGACCTCTGGGGGCAAGACCATAGTGCCGATGCCGTGGGAAACGTCCGTCGAAAAAAGCCCGCTCGTCTCGCACGCGGTCATGGTCGGCGAGGGCAGATCTTTTCTGTCGGCGCTCATCATTCTCGACCCGGACGAAACCCGAGATTGGGCGCTCGCAGCCGGCTTCGCAATCGATGAGCCGCAGGGCGCTGATCTGGCCAGAGTGGTCGATGCGCGCCTTCGTGCCCACATTCAAGAAGTCGTAAACAGCGCAAACGTGCGCGTTGCGCGCAGCGAGCAGGTGCGCAAATTCACGCTGATCTCCACCGACCTCGGCGACAGTTCGCTCATCACCCCGACCCTCAAAATCAAGCGTCAAGTCATCCTCGAGCGCGGTGCTGACGCTGTCGAAGACCTTTACCGTTAATCCCAGAAAGTTTTGCCCATGGATAAGCAAAAACTCGTTTCCCTCGCCACCGTCATCGTGGCGGTCGTGATCGGAGCGCTTGTCGCATTCGCCGGCAGCCAGGGCGGTGCGACCGTCGCCGGTATCCCGCTGTTTGCCCTGGCCGTAGCTGCGGCGTTCCTCATCCAGGTGCTGGTCTATGTGCCCTCAGCTGCGCTCAAAACAGAGCGCTTTTTCGACCTCACTGGCAGCCTCACGTTCATCATCGTCTCGATTGGCATCGTGCTGATGGCACCGAGTGTTGACCTGCGCGGCGTCGTCCTCGCCCTGATGGTTGTAATCTGGGCGATTCGCCTCGGAAGCTTCCTATTTGTGCGCATCCATAAGTCCGGATCCGACGATCGATTCGACGAACTGAAGACCTCAAAAATCCGCTTCTTGCAGGTGTGGGTGCTTCAGGGGTTATGGGTAAGCCTCACCGCCGCTGCTGCGTGGATCGCGATGAGCAATGGCAGCAGTGGAGCGCCGATCGGTTGGGTTGGGGCTGTCGGTATCGCCATCTGGGCGCTCGGGCTGGCTATTGAGATCATCGCCGATGCGCAAAAGACGGCGTTCAAAGCCGACCCTGACAACGAAGGCTCGTTTATTCGTTCCGGACTATGGTCACGCTCACGGCATCCGAACTACTTCGGAGAGATCGTGCTGTGGGTCGGCGTCGCGATCGTTGCGGCCCCCGTGCTGAGCGGCTGGCAGTGGGTCGCGTTGATCTCACCGATCTTCGTCGTTCTTCTCCTCACGAAGGTGAGTGGTGTGCCGCTTCTTGAGGCCAAAGCCGACAAGCGGTGGGGCGGACAGCGTGCGTACGAGAACTACAAGAGCCGTACCCCCGTGCTGATCCCTCGGCTTTGGGCCTAGCCGGCATCCGCTGTTCTTTTTCTTCTTCTCCTCGCCGAAACGCTGCTCTTTCGCCCGACACACCGCGCCTTTCAGCGAGTCTGCGGGGTGTCGAGCGCCATGAGCAGCGTTTCGGCAAAAGAAGACAGGAGAAGACAGAAGAAAAGGAACAGCAGACAACAGGGCAGGATGCCTCGGCTAGGCGAGCAGAGTCTCTCCGATGTAGCCGCCCTTGGCGCAGCCGGGCGGAATGGCGAAGACCGCTGATCCGATCGGAGTTGTCCACTCGTTCAGCAGGTCGAGGTCAGACAGCCGCTGCTGAATCGGCGCGAATTGGCGGTCAACGTCGGCTTGGAATGCCACGAAGACCAGCCCAGAGTTCGACACTGTGGCATCGTCTGGGCGTTCGTCGTAGTTGTATCCACGCCGAAAGATGCGCTCAGCCTCGTTGTCACTGCGTGCTCGCCGCATGTGCGAGAACTCCGGAATCACCGGGAATCCGATCGATGTCTTCGCATCGAAGTCGGGCTCGTCATGCTCGGCGCTTCCGGTGAGCGGTGCGCCGTTCGACATATATCTGCCGACCGACTGTTCGCGACCGGTGCGGTCGAGTTTGTCCCACTTGTCGAGGTTCATTTGCGTGCGACGGATGACGGCGCTGGTACCTCCCGCAAGCCACCCTTCTTGGTTCCACACGACCCGATCAAACTCCGATGTACCCGGGCTCGGGTTGGCCGTGCCGTCGACCTGGCCGAACAGGTTCCGCATCGTCGTGCCTGGTGCCACCGAACCATATGCGCGGCGAAACCCACGCTGGGTCCAGCGCACAGTGGCAAAGCTTCGGGTGTCTTTCAACAGCATTCGGGTTGCGTGCGCGACGGTAAGCGCGTCATCCGATGCGATCTGCAGCAACAGATCACCATCGCCGTATTCGGGCTGCAATTGGTCGATGCTGAAGGACGGCAACGGCTTCAACCACGACGGCGCTGTGCCCTGTGCGCGAGAAACGAACTCTGGCCCGAACCCGAACGTCACGGTGAGGCGCGCAGGCGCAACAGCGAGTTCAGGCTCTGAGTCCGCGAGCGCCGATTCGCCCGCGGTGAGACGTGCCGCGTCATCGGTAAGCACGCGCATCATTCGGCGGAGCGCATCCCGATCGGTAGTCGCGAGCAGGTCGAGTCCGATGAACGCCGCGTGCGACTGGGCATCGGTGTCAATGCCGGCCTGGTGCGCGGAGTAGAACGGTACGACCTCTTCGCCATTGAGCGGAGCGGATGCCGCGGCATCCGATGGCTGCGGGGAGTTCAGTGCGTAATCGACGCCAATAGCTGCGGCCGCGCCGACGCCGGCGACAGCACCTCCGAAGAGGAACTGCCGCCGGGTTGCGCCGGCGCGACGCTTGGCGCCCTTGTCGGGCGCTGCCATTAGTTACCCATGTCCATGTCGGAGTCGGTACCCATGTCCATGTCGGAGTCTTCATAGTTCTCGTTGGCGCCGGAGTAGTCCTTCACGGGGGCCGTGAATTCGTAGGTCGAGTCATCCGAGAACGTCACCGTGAAGCTCACGTCGTCGCCCGCGACGAGCGGGTCGGTGAGATCCATGAGCATGAAGTGGTTCCCGCCTGGCTCGAGCGTGAAGGTACCGCCAGCGGGGATGACGAAACCGCCATCTTTTTCTTGCATAACCATGTCGCCCGAGTCGTTTTCGACAGTTTCGTGGAGCTGCAAGCTCGTGGAAGCGTCGGAGCTAATCGAAACGATCGTGGCGTCGGCGGTTCCTTCGTTGGTGAGTTCTCCGAATGCTGCCGACATTCCAGAATCGGCGGCCTTGACCCAGGCGTCCGAAATGGCGACGACGTCTCCAGCCGGAGCGGCTGACTCAGCAGTTGCAGTATCGCCGGTTGACGCGCAACCGGTGAGTGCGAGAGCTGCGGCCGCGAGCAAGAGTCCGAGGCGGGTAGCGGTGGTGGTGCGAGTGATCACAGATGTGCCTTTCAAAGTTTGTCCGACGGAGCAGCTGGCTCATCGTCGGTGCCGCCGGCGCGAGCGCGGCGGCGGAAGAAAAGGATGACGGCAAAGATCGCGACCGCTGCGGCCGCGCCGATGACGCCGATAACGATGGGGCGGAAGGCCCCGTCGTCTTCTGAAGTGACCTGAATGTTTGTTGTGGCCGCGGGAGTTGGCGTTTCCGAAGGGCTCGCCGAGGCGCGCACAAGCGGCGCGGCATCACCGATCGTGAACGGAATAACTCCCGAAATTGGGTGGCCGTCTGACGAGACGACCCGCCAACGCACTTCGTAACCGGCATCCGGCATGTCAGCTTGCAGACCGACGATGACGCTCTCACCCGAAATTTCGGGTTCACTCGCCACCCAGTCAGTGTCGTTTTCGTCTGCAACGATCACGACCGCACCCATTTCGAGCACGTCGGCCGAGAAGGTCAGCGTGATCTCGGTGGGCGCGGCATCCAACTGAGCATGGTACGCCGGACTGCTTTCTAACAATTCATCGTGAGCGGATGCCGGAACCGCTGTGGCGAGAATCACCACAGCACCTACCAACATGCCGGCCGCGAGGGTACGAATTTTGCGCATGACAAACCTCTCTTCGCGCCCGGACGACCGAGCGCTCACAACACGGATTCAGATCACGTGTGCAAGAGGAGGCCCGCGCCTGCGGACAGCAGCGAGATGAACGCGTTGAAACAGAACCGGTACTGTCGAGGCCGCACGTTGGCGGACAGTGGCGGGAGGCGCGAGGGGCGCGAGAACAACGACGACTCGCCGCTGCACCCACAGTACGATGTCGACCGCAAGGGCGCGCATCTGAGCAAACGTACGTTCGCCGCGGTAGAGAGCTGCGGTCGTGACGATGGCAGCGATCGCGTGCCAAACCCACATGGTGGAGTCACCGTGAACCATCGTGATCACGTCGCTGGTGCTCACCGTCACGACGGCTGCGGGCGCGCCCATGTCGTGGTTGTGGTGCGCGGTAGAGACCCCTGGCGCGAAGAGCCCAAGCACGAACAAGGTGTGGAAGAACAGTTGGCTGAGCGCGACTGCGACGCTCATGCGCACAAGCGAAAGCGCGCGACCGGCAAGAAATGTGCAGACGACGAACGAAAGCAGCCCCGGTACGGCGATTCCAGCCCATCCGGGCATAGTCCCGCCTCCTGCGATGTGCGAAAGCAGAGCAACGAATGTCGCGACGGAAGCCGCGATCGACCCACGCAGAAGGCGGGGAGCTCTGGACGAACGCACAGAACCATTGTTGCAGTTGTGTACGTCAGTGCGCGCCCGATGCGCACGCACGATGGGATGATCAGACCCATGGCGAGCACATTTGAGGTGGTGACGACGAGCTCGGCGACTGTTGAGGAGCTCTTCGAGATCTCACTGGACATCGATGCGCACCTCGCGTCGATGGCAGGATCCGGCGAACAAGCCGTCGCCGGTGTGACGAGCGGCAGCATTGGTCTCGGCGAGACCGTCACGTGGCGAGCTCGCCACTTCGGCATCTGGTTTCGCCTGACGACAAAGATCACCGCGCTCGACCGTCCGGCACGCTTTGTTGACGAGCAGGTACGTGGCCCATTCGGTTCATTCCGTCACGTGCATACTTTCGAACCGACTGCGAGCGGTACCCGGATGAGAGACACGCTCACCGTGGCCTCCCCCGTGTTCGGCGCTCTCATCGAACGCACGATCCTCGTGCCATACCTGCGGCGGCTCATTAGCCAGCGGAACGCTCATCTGCTCGCACACCTTGAGTCGAGGTAGGGGCCCGCTGCGCATTTACCCGCCAGCGCTGCTACTCGCGGCCGTCTTCGAGCGGGATGAGCATCGTGCGGAAGTCACCAGCCTCGGCATGCAGCTGCCAGATGCGGTCAGCGACATCATCGATGCCGTTCGGAAGCTGCAGCTTCGGAATGCCTCCCGGGATCACGAGCTGCGCAACACGGATGCCTTCATCTTTCAGCGCGTCATGAAGCATCTCGCCATAAGCGCTCTCGGCCGGAAACGCGACCGATGTGCCCGCAAAACCTGCCCGCGCCTTGACCGATGTTCCACCGTTGATCAAAATGATGCTGCCCTCGCCGGCATCCCGCATTCGGGGGAGCACGGTCTGTGCCGCGTGGATAAGCCCGAGCGCTGAGAAGCTCAACGCTTCGAGCGCGAGCTCTGGCGTGAGGTCGAGCACGGGCTTGAGGTAGTCGCGCGACGGGAGCGGGCTGTACTGCAGCGCCGTGACAGGGCCCAGTTCTGCTGCCGCACGCGCAAGGGCATCTTCGAGTGCGGAGGGCTCGAGCACGTCTGCGGCGTAACCGCGAGCAGTGAGTCCCTTCGCGCTCAGCTCGTCAGCAATCGCGTCGAGCTTTTCCTGGTCTCTCGAGATGAGAGCGATCGAAAAGCCCTCCCGGCCAAATCGCCGCGCGACAGCGGCTCCGAGTCCGGGTCCAGCTCCGACGATGGCGATAACAGACACAGTTCTCCTCGGGTTGATAACGTTGTTTCCGACCGTAGTGCGGCCGCGCTTTTGCTCCCTAGGGCTTGAGTTTCGGGTAATCCGTGTATCCCACGGCGCTGCTGCCGTAAAGAGTCGCCGGGTCGACCGGAGTTTCTTCCGCCCCCGACTTCCACCGATCGGCCAAGTCGGGGTTCGAGATCAGTGGGCGCCCCACCGCGACAGCGTCGGCTATCCCGTCGGCGATGAACGCTTCGGCATCCTCCCGGGTCGTGATCGCGCCAAATCCGGTGTTCACAACGAAGGCGCCTGCGAACTCTTGCCGTATCGACTGCACGAGGTCTCCCGCGGGCTCGGCATGCAAAATGCTGAGGTACGAAAGACCCAACGGGCGGATGCCTCGAACCAGTGCCAGATAGGTCGACTTCACATCGTCGGGGTCGGTCTCGACAATGTCTTGGATGTTGTGCGAGGGAGAGATACGGATGCCGACGCGGTCAGCGCCGATTTCAGCGACGACGGCCTCGGCAACTTCGATGACGAACTTCGCGCGTGCGTCGGGCGATCCGCCGTAACCGTCCGTACGCTGATTAGAGGACGGTGCGAGGAATTCGTGCAGGAGGTATCCGTTTGCCGCGTGGATCTCGACTCCGTCAAGGCCAGCTGCGACCGCACGACGAGCCGTCTCGACGAACTCTGCGCGCACTTCGGCGAGTTCGTCAGTCGTGAGCGCGTGAGGTGTGGGGAATGGCGTGCGTGATCCATCGGCCAGACGCACCTCACCGTTGATCGCAATCGCGGAAGGAGCAACGATGCGGTCAGTGTCGGTGATCTTCATGTGGGCAACGCGTCCGCCGTGCATCAGCTGCATGAAGACGCGACCGCCCTCGGCGTGCACCGCGGCAGCGACATCTGCCCACCCCTGTTGCTGGGCATTCGTCACGATTCCAGGCTGCCCCGGGTAGGCGCGAGATTCACTGCTCGTGAAAACTCCCTCGGTGATGATGAGACCAGCGCCCGCGCGCTGCGCGTAGTACTCGGCAACGATTGCGCCGGGAACGCCGTCTTCACCGGAGCGAGTGCGCGTCATGGGTGCCATGACGATGCGGTTGGGAAGAGTTAACGCTCCGAGGTCGAGAGGAGTGAAGAGCTGCACGTGAAAATCCGCCTATCTGCGAGTCGTGTGACCCACCCCAGAGACAAGGCGGAGGAGCGCGTTGGCATTCCCACCGCGGCGTGATCGACGCGTTCAGCAGCATCGTTGCGCGACGTGACGCGAGGTGAAAGCGCGCTCACTTGGCTCTACGGCGTCCCGCTGAGCGCGGTGGCGCTGCACGAAGGTGTTCGCCGACTCGTCCAAGGATTCGAGCGAGAGCCTCAGCATCCTCTTCGGTTAGCGGGGAGAACAGAAGCCCATGCACAGTCGCGATGTGTCCTGGAAAAACAGCCCTGAGGATGCCACGTCCAGCGTCCGTAATCGTGACGACGGTACTTCGCTCATCGTCAGGCGATGGATAGCGCGTAATGAGTCCGCGCTGCTCGAGCAATTGCGCCTGATACGTGACACCGCTCCGACTGTAGACAATCCCATCGGCGAGATCTGTCATGCGCTCGTGGCCCTCAGGCGTGTCGCCGAGTCGCGCCAATAGTTGGAACTGGACGTAGCTCAGTGCCCCGGCGTCGCGGAGTTGCTTCTCGACAGCCGGGCGGAGGAGCGCACCCACCTCGGTGAACGCGAAGTATGCAGCAAGTTGGGCCTGCGAAAGCGATTTGAGTTCTTTTGTCATGATTTTCATTCTATTCATTGCTTCGAGTTCGAAACACTGCTAATTTCTCAGCTATGCTTCAACTTCGAAGCATCTAATGAAAGGTAAAGATCATGAAGGCAGTTCAGTTCCACAAGGTGGGTGGTCCCGAAGTACTCGAATACGGCGACGTAGCGAAGCCGACCCCCGAAAGTAGCCAGGTGCGATTGCGAATCGCAGCATCGGCTTACAGCGCCGCCGATAACGGCATGCGAGCAGGCTTCCTCCCCATCCCGATCTCCCTCCCGCACATCCCCGGTTACGACGTATCCGGAACTGTCGACGCAATCGGCAATGATGTCTCTGGTGTGAAGATCGGTGATGAGGTCATCGCTTTTCTTCCGATGGAAGAAAATGGCGGCGCCGCCGAGTACGCCATCGCCCCCGCGGATGCCGTAGTTGCCGCGCCGAAAACAATTCCTCTTATCGACGCCGCAGGGCTCCCCTCTGTTGCGCTCACGGCCTGGCAGGCGCTTTTCGACGACGGAGAGCTTCAGGCGGGGCAACGCGTACTGATCGTCGGCGCAGGTGGCGTCGTCGGCAAATACGCTGTTCAACTGGCCGAGCGCCACGGAGTGAACGTGATTGCCACGGCGAGTCCGCGGAGCATCGACGCCGTGCGCGCCGCCGGGGCCACGCAGGTCATTGATCACACCACCACAAACCTCCTCGAGGCGATCGATGGAGATATCGACGTGCTCCTCAACCTGGCACCGCTCGACCCGGAACAGTTCGCGGCCTATGTGACAGTAGTGCGCGACGGCGGCATCGTTGTAAGCACAACCGCCTTCTTGGCAACCCCCAGCGACGAAAAACGGGGGGTGCGTGCAGCTACAGTTTTCGTGCGCCCGAATCGCGACCGCCTCGCCGAACTCGTGTCTCTCATTGATGACGGTGCGCTCACCATTGAAGCGACGAAACGCATCCCGCTACAAGAACTACCGGCTCTGCATGCCGAGGGAGCCGCTGGTCGAGTCGTCGGCAAAGTCGTCGTCACCAGCTGACGCAACCCTCATCCGGAAGTCGTAAAGGAAGCCGAATTCAACGCTCAGCCAAATCATCACAAAAAGATAACGGCGAAAGCTTCCCTTCTGTTATCTCTTCGTTATACAGTGATGTCAGGTCGTTGTTTTGCTGTGGCGGCGACCACATGTGATTGCAGGACACTCTTGGTGCAAAGGGACAAGGGCCGGCCGGAAGCCTCTCCGACCGGCCCTTCTGCATGTTCTGGCCTCGGTTGCTGATCTCGAAGTAATGTCGGAGGTTGGTGTCATGCTTTCGGTATGAGCATCGAACCTCTCAACGATCCTGCACCGGACGGCTATGGCCGCGCCGAGGCATCGGCATCGGCCTCGGTGTCGGTGACGGGTGTTGATCTGCAGGCTCTGAACGTGATGATCGATGGTCTTGCGCATGCGCGGCGTGCGGTTGCGGCGTATCAGGCGCTTGAGGCAACACTCATGGCGGCGACCGTTGATCTTGCCCGCGGCAGCTCGCACTCCGGGACTGCGGAATTGCCCATGCGAGAGGTGACAGCAGAAGTGGCTGCGGCGTTGCGCGTGAGCGACCGGACCGTGCAGGCCCAGTTCACCTCGGCGTTGACCCTCGTCGAAGATTTTCCCTCCACACACCGGGCGTTGCAGAGCGGGGAGATCAGCCGGTCGCACGCAAACGTGATCACAAGCGAGGGTGCGCTGATCACCGATGCCACGGTGCGCACACAATACGAAGACCTCGTTCTGGAGCGAGCCCGTGTGGAAACCTCGGGGCGACTGCGCGGTATCGCGAAAGCGATTGCCGAGAAGCTCACCCCGCAATCGTTGGCGGAGCGCCACCGGGACGCGTTGGGTGGGCGACTGGTGTGGGTGACAGATCTTGACGATGGGATGGCTGAGCTCTCCGCAATCGGTTCTGCGGTGCTCGTCCACGGGGTCTTCGACCGGTTGTGTCAGTTCGCCCGCACCACACTCGACGCCGAAAAAACCCTCAATGCAGCGAAAACTCCCGATGCCGAAACCCTCAATGCTGCGAAAGCTTTTGACGCGGAAACGACAACTGGACTTGAGAGTGACCGTGCACCGTTGCGGACAATCGATGAAGCACGCACGGATGCGTTCTTCGACCTGCTCCTCACCGGCGACGCGTGCGTACACGGTCAAGACGCATTCGAGGGGATCCGGGCACACGTGCAAGTCACCGTTCCCGCGATGACACTTGCGGGGGTTTCGGATGCTGCGGGCGACCTGGCGGGGTACGGGCCCGCCGATTGCGACACCCTGCGGGATCTTGCCGGCCGGACAGCCACCTGGGATCGGGTGTTGACGGATCCCGTATCGGGCGGGGTTGTTGCGGTGGAGACATACCGGCCGACGGCGGAAATGCGACGGTTTTTGCGGGTGCGGGATGAGCACTGCCGGTTTCCGGGATGCCGGATGGCACCGTGGCGGTCAGATATCGACGACACGATCGATGCCGCGCGGGGAGGTGCGACAGTGCACACGAACTTGGCGCACCTCTGCCGACGACACCACGTGTTGAAACACCAGACCACGTGGAGCGTGACCCAACTCGATTCGGGAAAACTCAAATGGGTCAGCCCGACCGGTCGGGCCTACATCGACACGCCCACACCGATGCTCCGATTCATCCCCGACCCAGACCCAGACCCAGACCCAGACCCAGACCCAGACCCAGACTCGGCACCTGATCCGCCACCGTTTTAGGGCACGGTTTCACGGGGTGAATCTTTGGGTTTGTTAAGAAACTTCGCCACACGGCACGATCTACGCGTGCTGCGTTATCTTTTCGTTATACAGTGATGTCAGGTCGTTGTTTGCTGTGGCGGCGACCAACATGTGATTGCAGGACACTCTTGGTGCATAAGGGACAAAGGGCCGATCAGAACTCATTCTGACCGGCCCTTTCTTATGCGCGAATTTGCGCCCCTATGCGCAGTCCGCGCCAGATCAGCTCGCCATGTGCGCTTCGCGCGGTGAGACATCCACCGAAACTCGCAGCTTCGACTTCTTCGCCTGGGTGAAAATCACGCCCTTCACCGGCGTCACGTCGGCGTAGTCGCGTCCCCACGCCACAGTGACGTGGCGGTCAGCAATCCACTGGTCATTCGTCGGGTCGATTGCCAGCCACTGGTCGCTGCCCGGCAACCACACCGACAACCAGGCGTGCGAGGCATCCGCTCCAACGATTCGCTCTTTGCCGGGCGGCGGCTGCGTTGCCAAATACCCGCTCACGTATCGTGCTGCCACGCGATGCGAACGCAAACAAGCGATCGCCAAATGTGCAAAGTCTTGGCAGACACCGGCTCGCTTCTCCAGCACATCCGGCACCGTACTTGTCACTGTCGTGGCGGTGCTGTCGTAGTCGAAGTCCGTGTAGATCCGATGCATGAGGTCGGTAACAGCCTCACCGATCGGCCTTCCGGGCATGAGCGACTCGGCCGCGTAATCGCTGGCTGCGGCAACCTGCTGCACTTTGGGGGATGCCATAGCGAAGTCTGCTGCCTGCCACGCTCCAGGAGTCGACGGCGAGACCAGCGGCCGCGAGTCTTCCCACGGTGCCGCGAGCGATTCCGCAGCGTACTGCGGCGGCTCAACACTCACCGACGTTGACGCTGCGATCGTCAGCGTGCGGTGGGGTGCCGTCACATGAAAGTAGGTCGCCGTGTTGCCATACGTATCGATGTGCTGACGCTGCTGACTCGCACCCGGGTCGATGTTCACTTCGTGGGAGGCCACGTGCTGCCACGGCAACACGCGCGGTGTCACGTGCGCGAAGCCAAGGCTGTTGCGAACGTCGTCGTCGTACGAGTAGATCGTCTGATGCGAAACGCGATACTTCACAGCCGCACCATCCGCTCTTCAATGAGCGACAGCGACGAGATCGGCTGCGGCAACGGATCGCTTTCGAAGTGCAGCTGCGCGATTGCGTCCGACAGCTGACGCAGCTCAAGACCCACGCTCTCGAGAAACTCCGCGAGGTGGGTTCGCTCGCCGTCAACCTGCTGCGACAGCGTCAAGATATCGATATCTGCGACCTCGTTCTCGAGGTCCTCGAGCAGTCGCTCCGGGCGGCTCGACCCGGTCGATGCGGGAAGCGCCGCCACATGCTCACGCACCGCCGCCAGCGCGAACGCCACCGACCGCGGGTTCTCGACATCCGTGATCAACAGCTCCAGCGCGCCGGCTACCCGGACAACCCCGCGGTTCCGACGCCGGTGAGTCACCGAACTTTCAGCGGCACGCAACGTTCCTTCGAATACTGCCCGCTCAGCGTCGGCGTCGCCCGTCACCACGGCGGTTGACGCCAAGAGCGACACAACCTGCAGCGCCCGTTCGACAAACCGCCCGATCTCGATCATGCGCCAGCCTGGATCGCGCACCATGTTGGCAGTCACACCCTGCAACGACAGGATGCCGGTGAGCATCCGCCCCGCAACATCCGGAATCTGTTGTGCGTGACGCGATCCACGGAGCGTTCGCGCAGCGCGATCCACAGTGCCGAAGACACGCCATGTGTCACCCGACAGCTGGTCACGCACTCCCTCGAGAGCATCGCGGAGCCCCTCGAGCGAGTGCGCTGCCGATCCTGGGCGCTTGCGCTCAAGCAACAACGCACGAAGTTCTTCGGCCGAGCTCTCCGAGTCGCGACCGGCAAGCGCCTCAATGGCGGAATGCAGGGCACTCACAGCTCGCCCTCCCGCAGCGCTCGTCGAATAATCGAGTTCTTCCGCATATGCCCGCGTCGTAATCACGAGGCGGAGCATGTCTTCGGCACGTTCCGCGTAGCGCCCAGCCCAGAACATGTCTTCGAGCGCGCGCGGCGCCAACATCGGCGTGGCAAGAGCGAGCTCGCGCGGCGGCGCGATCTCGAGGCCCTGATCCGGATCCTCCGGCGCACCTTTCAAGACCCACACGTCTTTCGTCACGGGCACTTCGCCCGCGTCTGCCGCGAGGGTTGCAAGACCCCCGATCAACGGCCGATAGACCGATCCGTCTCGAATCGTGAATGAACGCAGCATCACCTGACGAGGCACCGCACGACCGCCTGCCCGCTCGGCAGCACTCCACGCTGGAATCTGTGACAGCGGCAAGCGCTCGCGAGCCACGAACCGGTGCGGTGCAGCAAGAATCATCGCCCGAAGATCATCCGCCGACGCGTCGGCAAGCGTCGCAGTCCTGCCGTCGAGTTCGCGGATGTTGAGAGTCGGCGATCCAGCATCAGCCAACGTGCGTTCAAGCCCTTCTGGCTCACCGCACCACCACGCATCAACCGACGGCAACCGCAGTTGCTCACCCAAGAGTCGCTCGCTCACTGCTGGCAAAAACGGCATCAGCGCCGGGTTCTCCAGCACTCCCGCTCCGAGACCGTTCACGAGCTGTACGCGACCACGCGCGACCACCTCGACGAGACCTGCGACGCCAAGCTGCGAACCCGACCGCAACTGCAGCGGATCACACCACTCGGCATCCACTCGGCGGAGAATCACATCGACGCGTTCTTCGGGAGCCCGGCGCGGGTAGCCCGCGGGTTTCATCCATACCCAACCGTCACGCACGATCAGGTCACTCCCCTGTACAAGCGGGAAGCCCATCACGTTCGCAAGGAACGCCTGGTCGTAGGCCGTCTCCGAGTGTGTTCCGGGAGAAAGCACGACAACCCGCGGATCCGCGACGTCAGCGGGAGCGGACTGAAGAAGCGTCGACCGAAGTGCCGAGAAGTAGGGCTCCATACGGTGCAAGCCTGCTTCGCGATACATATCAGGCAGCACACGGGAGATGACACGACGATTTTCCATCGCAAAGCCGAGGCCCGAGGGCGCCTGCACGCGATCAGCGAGCACACGCCATTCCCCTTCGGCGTCTCGCCCAAGATCTGCGCCCGAGATGATCAATGGGTGCGGATCGGGAAACTCCGGCCGCACGAGCGGCCGCAAGAATCCGGAATGCCCGAAGATGACAGGGGACGGGATGATGCCTTCCGAGAGCATCCGCTGATCCCCGTAAATATCGCTCAGGAGCGCGCTCAACAACTCAGCTCGCTGCGCGAGCCCGACTTCGAGACGTGACCAGGTTGCGGCATCCAACACCAGAGGCATCGGGTCTAGGTTCCACGGCAACGATCCAGCTTCAGGATGCTCGTACGTCACGCCGTCGTCGGCCAGCAGTGAAGCGATCTCGTCTTCGATGCGGTGCAGTTCTTCGGCGGTGAGGTCGAACGCTACCTCGGCCATCGCTTTCCACGAAGGCCGCAGAGTGCCGTCGGGTGCGACAACCTCATCGAACCGCAGCTCGCCGGGTTCATTCCCCGGCATCGGGAGCGTCTGCGACGCTAAAGACGCGGCATAGTCACGAATAAGACTCATGCGCGCTGGCATCCGCTCAAGAACATTGGCACGGAACCACTCTGGCACGTGCGCAGGCACTCGGGCGGCCCTTTGACAGCTTTTGCGAGCGGGTTGTTCGCCCCGAACACCCTTGGGCGCAGATACTCTTGTCGGCATGACTGACCGACGCCTCGCTATCGCCGCGTGGGAGAGCCTGTTTCGCGCGCAGCACGAGGTTTTCGGCGAACTCAGCTCCGACTTCGCCGACTCGGCTCTCAGCCAACCCGAATACGACGTGCTTCTCACCGTCACGCGCAGCCCAGAAATGACCGCACGACTGCGTGACATTACATCCAACATGCTCGTCAGTCAGCCGAGCGTCTCTCGACTTGTCGACCGCATGGTGACGCGCGGACTCATCACCAAATGCGAGGATCCCGAAGACCGCCGCGGTGCTCTCGTGCACGCAACCGAGGATGGTGCAGCGCGATTCCGCAAGCTCGCCGCCGAACACGGGCGCTCGATCGCCGAACGGATGTCGCGTTTATGTGATGACGATCTGCAAACGCTCTTGGATTTGACGTCGAAGCTGCGCGATCGATCACCCGGGTAGCATGCCGGTGCGCGCGAGTTGCGCGTACCACTTACCGCTGTCTTTCAGCGTGCGTTCAAGACTCTGGAAGTCGACACGGACGATTCCAAACCGCTTTGCGTACCCAAAGCCCCATTCGAAGTTGTCGAGCAGCGACCACACGAAATACCCGCGCAGATCGACGCCACGATCAATCGCACGATGAGCGGCAGTGAAGTGGCGGCGCAGATAATCGAGTCGTTCGTCATCGTGTATTGAGCCATCGGATGACACCACGTCAGCGAACGCAGCGCCATTCTCAGTGACCATCAGAGGTTGATTCGGGAACTGTTCACCAAGCGAAACCAACAGCTCTTCGAGGCCGTCGGGAGCGATGTTCCACCCCATCTCGGTGTAGGGCCCGGGCTGTTCCATGAACTCGACGACAGTGTCGCTTCCTGGCCACGCTGTGCCGCCTGCGGCGCCCTTATGTCCGTCGTTTTGCTGGCGAGGAGAACTACCGTCCCACATCTGCACAGTCGCCGTCGAGTAGTAGTTCACGCCCAAGACATCAATGGGTTGGTTTATCGTCTTGAGATCACCATCGGCGACGAATGACCAATCGGTCACATCGGCCGTGTCTGCCATCAGATCTTCGGGGTACTCGCCTTTCAGTAGCGGGTGTGTGAACGCGCGATTTGCGAGTGCGTCTATTCGGCGCACCGCTTCGCCAGAATTCTCACCGACCCCACGCAGTACATGAAAATTGAGTGTGATCGAATAGTCCGGTGTTCCCGTGGAGGTGGCCCGCAAAGCCTGAACGGCACGCCCGTGCGCCAGGTTCAGGTGGTGCACCGCTGTCAACGCTGCGGCAGGCTCATGCCGACCGGGCGCATGCCCGCCCTGTCCATAACCGAGGTACGCCGAGCACCACGGCTCATTCAACGTGGTCCAGGTATGCACCCGGTCGCCTAGAGCTTCACCCATGATCGCGGCATATTCTTCGAAGGCGTCAGATGTCGCACGGTTCGCCCAGCCTCCTTCATCTTCGAGAGCCTGTGGAAGATCCCAGTGATAAAGGGTGGCGACGGGACGGATACCACGCTCTCGTAACCCGTCGACCAGGCGAGAATAGAAGTCGATTCCTTTCGCGTTGACCGCGCCGCGACCAGTGGGAACTACCCGAGGCCACGCAATTGAGAAACGATATGCCCCCAGCCCCATATCGGCCATGAGATCGAGGTCGCTCTCCCAGCGGTGATAGTGGTCACAAGCAACGTCACCGCTATCTCCGTTCCATACTTTTCCGGGTGTCTTACTGAAGGTGTCCCAGATCGAGGCCGCACGTCCATCTTCATTTGCCGCCCCTTCCACCTGATAAGCCGCAGTTGCCGACCCGAAGGTGAACCCGGGCGGAAACACAAGTCCGGAATCTCGGTAGTCGACGGCTCCCGTAATGGTTGCGTTCATCAGCGCGTCACCTCGTCCAGGTTTACCTTCAGCGTCTCGGTGCGCCCATCGGGCGTCGTGACACGTACAGTACGCTCGCCCTCTTTGCCGGAAAAGACACGCAATCTGAGTCCATCAAGGTAGTCGTAGTCGGGCCTGTCATCGCGCGCGCCCCACGGGATGACAGCGCCGGGACGTGCGTACAACGGGATGCTGGTGAAACTGTGCTTCTCGGTGCGCCAAGCACCACCGGTCACTTCCTCGCCCGTTAGCACGTTCGTCCAGATACCAGCGGGCAAATAGAAATTCACCTCCCCCTCCGTCGAGAAGACGGGTGCGACCAGTAGCTCAGATCCCAGCATGTACTGCCGGTCGAGATGATCCGCACTCGGATCGTTCGGAAACTCCAACTGCATTGGTCGCATGATCGGGGCCCCGGTTTCGGCTGCTTCGATCCCGAGCCGGTACAGGTAGGGCATCAAACGCATTTTCAAGCGTGTGAATACCCGCGTGACTTCTACCGCTTCCTCGTCGAATTGCCACGGCACCCGGTAGCTGCTCGAACCGTGGAAGCGAGAGTGACTCCCCAGTAACCCGAAAGCCGTCCAGCGCTTGTACACGGCGGCATCCGGAGTCCCTTCGAACCCGCCGATGTCGTGACTCCAATATGCGAAACCGCTGAAGGCAAGCGAAAGCCCCCCGCGGAGAGTTTCGGCCATCGAGACAAAGCTCGATGTACTGTCGCCACCCCAGTGCACCGGCATGGTCTGTCCACCAGCAGTTGCAGAACGCGCAAACAGCACTGCCTCGTTCGCACCCTTGGCCGCTGCGAGCACGTCGTACACGGCTTTGTTGTAGAGCTGAGCATATTGGTTGTGCATGCGCATCGGGTCGGACCCATCGGCCCACGTCACATCGGTCGGAATACGCTCACCGAAATCTGTTTTGAAGCAGTCGACACCTTGGTCTACCAAGGCACGCAGCTTGGACTGGTACCAGGCTGTCGCTTCTGGGTTCGTGAAATCTACTAGCCCCATTCCGGCTTGCCACATGTCCCACTGCCAGACCGAGCCGTCAGCTCTCGTTACCAAGTACCCGTGAGCGGCAGCTTCCGAGAACAACGGCGAGCGCTGTCCAATGTAGGGATTGATCCACACACAGACCTTGAGGTCTTTTTCATGCAGGCGCGCAAGCATTCCCGTCGGATCAGGAAAAACACGCGGGTCCCATTCGAAGTCACACCAATTGAACTCGCGCATCCAGAAGCAGTCGAAGTGGAAGACCGAAACTGGAAGCTCGCGAGTGGCCATCTCATCGATGAACGAGCTGACAGTCGCTTCGTCATAATCAGTCGTAAAACTCGTCGATAACCAAAGCCCATAAGACCACGCAGGAACGACGGGGGGCCGCCCCGTGAGCGAGGTGTAGCGCGCCAATACATCTTTCGGAGTGGGGCCCGCGAAAACGAAATACTCGAGCGCCTCCCCCTCCACCGAAAATTGCACTCGTTCGACGGCCTCAGAACCAATCTCGAAAGAAACGTGCCCGGTGTCGTTAACAAGCACGCCATAACCTCGGTTGGTCAGGTAAAACGGCACATTCTTGTAGGCCTGTTCACTGGAAGTTCCGCCGTCGGCGTTCCACACATCCACGGACTGACCGTTCTTCACGAGGGGGCCGAACCGCTCACCAAGACCGTAGACGAGTTCGCCGATACCAAGTTCGAGCTGCTCGTGTACGTAGGATGGCGCCAGCGCAACGTTGGCACCATCCCGCTGTGTACCCACCCGTCCGGGATCCACCTGAGCGTCGGGTGCAACCTGGATGTACCCCTCCGACTTGTGCCCGCTACCAGTGACCCGACGCCCGTCTACCTCGAAATCGAGCGACCACGGGCCGCTACGGCCCACACGCACGCTGAGAGATCCGGTCGAGAGAACCGCCGCGGTCTCATCGATCGATGTCTCGGCGACGCCGGTCACAGCGCCCGGGAGTTCAAAACCGCCGTGCCACTTACTTCCAGCATGATGAGTGACTCGCACCCGCACCACCCCCTCGGCCGGAGAGGAGAGTGTGGTGGTTAAAACGGGTCGATTCAACGTGTCGCCGCGTCCGTGGATGACCGCAGCGGGCGCGGTCACGACGAGACCGCTTCCGTCCGGCGTATCGTCCGTTGCCCACACGTCGTATGCCTCTTGCGCATAGAGGGCGGTGACGCCCGGACGTGTCTGCCAAAAACCATCGGTGAACTTCATTACTTGACCGCTCCTGCCGTGATGCCGCGCGTAAGAGTGCGCTGGAAGATGAGGAAGAAGATGAGTGTGGGGATGATGCCCAAAAGCGCTGACGCACTCGTGGTCGTGACGTCCATGAGCCGGTCGCCCTGAAGAACGCTAATCGCCACGGGCACCGTCTGGTTGGCATTGGATGCGAGAAAGGTCAGCGGAATGAGAAACTCGTTCCACGTCCAGATGAAGAAAAAGATGAGGAGAACCGACAGTGTCGGTCGACTGATCGGGAACACGACGCGCCACAGAATCTGCCAGCGTGTTGCCCCATCCAACGAGGCGGCCTCGAGTATTTCTTTCGGGAAAGTACCGAACACCGACGAAAGGAGGTAGGTGCCGAACGCAGCTTGGATCACGGTGAAAATAATGATCACCGACCAAATATTGTCGTAAAGACCTATTTCTTTGAACATGTAATACAACGGGAAGAGTAGGGCTTCCTGCGGCAGCAGGTTCGCCATCAGAAACAGCAAAACGATCCACGATCGCCCACGCACTCGGCCGATACCGATCGCGAAAGCATTAAGCAGTGAGATCAGCACCGCCAAGGCGGCTACCAAACTCGAGATGAAAATCGAGTTCCATAGTTTCTCTGGAAAATTTACTCGTTCCCAGAACGCCGTGAGGCCGCTCAAGTCGATGCTCTGCGGCAGCGCCAGCGGACCCGAGTTCGCGTAGTCAACGGGAGACTTGAAGGAGTTGACCAAGATCAGATAAAACGGTGCGATCACAAGGAGCGCACCGAGGGCGATGAGCGCCAGCACGAGCCAGTCCACCCCGCGCGGTTTACTCATCCCTCCTCGCCTGATCGAGCTTTTCTTTCCTCGTGTGACAATGGCGGTCGTTGCACTCATCACAGACCTGCCCTTTCCTTACGCTCTGCCGCGTTTTGCACGCGAATGAAGATGATCGAGACGATGACGACGACGATGGTTAAGACCGTCGCGATCGTCGCGCCGTATCCGACATCACGACGAGTGAAGAACTCGGTGTACGCGTAATACGCTGGCACCAGAGTCGCTCCAGCTGGTCCACCTTGAGTGATCACGTATACCGGGCCGAAGACCTTCAGCGCAGCGATCGTGCAGGTGAGCGTCACCACGAAAATCTCGGGACGAATGATGCTTACGGTGATCGCGCTGAACCGTTGGAGCCAGTTAGCGCCATCCAATTCTGCTGCTTCGTAAAGCTCTGGATCGACGCGCTGCAGCGCAGCCATGAATACGACAACCGGGTAGCCGATCTGGACCCAGACCAGCACCGCCATCAGCACGATCAGAGCCGAAGGCATCTGACCGAGCCAGTCGACCGGGCTGGCGCCGAAAAATCCAAGAATCTGGTTGAGCGCGCCGTCGTCACCTGGTCGGACAATCCAGCCGATCACGATTCCGGCGACTGCGACGGGAAGGATCTGGGGAAGGTAGTAGGTCGCGCGCAGAAAGCTGCCGAGTTTGCCGCTGTATTTGCGACCAATCACGTCGAATAGGGCCGCGGCAACGACCAGCCCGATCACAGTGGGCAGGACCACCATCGCCAGGACCATCCAAATTGAATTCGCGAACGAGACCCAAAAGTCTTCGTCTTCCACGAGGCGCTGCCAGTTCTCAAGGCCGATGAACTCTGGCGTGCCGACGCCTTTCCACGACGTGAACGTCAAAAAGATGTTCCACAGGAGGGGAACGAGAATAACCACGAACAACAGCGCGAATCCGGGCAGGAGGTATACCCAATAGCTGCCCGAGCTACCGGAGCGCTGCGGAATCGCGGGTTCGTCAGGATGGACCGTGGCATGGCGGCGCCGCCCGCGACGCTCCGTCGTAGTTGCTCGTGTGTCAGTCATAGCTACCCTCCTCGGAGGTGTGGGGGCGGAACGCACCGCCCCCACACCTGCACGATCAGTCGCGGTATTCCGCGGTTCCTTCCTCATACGCTTCGCCGAGATTGGCGTTCGTGGTTTCCGAATCTTGGACACCGGTCACGAGACCCTGTAGTTCCTGCACGATCACGTCGTAGAAGCCGGGGGCTGGCCAGTCGGGGTAGAACGAGAGCGCATCCATATCGAGCACGCCGTTGAACGTGTCGATGAGAGCCGCGCTCTTCTCGTCAGTGATATCCGCAGGATTTGCCGCGACTGGCAGGCCCCCGTTGTTGCCGATGATCGCCTGAATCTCAGGGCGCATCGTGATGTCGATGAACTCGTAGGCGAGTTCTTTATTGGAAGCATTTTCCGGTACGACCCAAAGGTTGCCCGAAGAGCCGAGCGACAACTCGGTGCCCGGGAAGGCTTGCAGCGTCCAGTCAAACTCAGCTTCATTTACAAACCGACCGAACCACCACGAGCCGGAAACGAAGATCGGCGATGTGCCGTTGATGAAGGAAACACCCGCGTCTTCGGCCTTGATCGAAGAAACGTCGCTCGCTATGTAGCCCTTGTCGACATATTCCTGCAGAGTGTCGGTGGCGTAAGTCATCTCGGGGCCCTGCCAGTCGACCGGGTTCTCGTAAAGCTGGTAGTCATTCACGAACTGACGGTCGCCCTTTGAGAGAGCGAGCTGGTACCAGATTTGGCCGAGCGGATACTCAGCGCCAGCCTCAGCTAAGGGGGTAACCCCGTCTGCCGCGAAGGCGTCGAGCACACTCACAAACTCGTCGTAGGTCGTGGGGACCTCAAGCCCCGCTTCCGCGAACACGTCGAGGTTGTAGTAGACCCCCACAAACTCGCCGTAGTTGGGAACGCCGAACCAGGTGTCACCACCCATGACACCATCGTCGGCGTACTTAGCAGTCGTCTGCAACGACGGTGCGAGCATGTCAGCCCACCCGTACTCTTCGACCGCGTCGTCGATGTCGGTGATCAGCCCGGTACTCGCGAGGAACCCGGCCGTGGCATTGCCCTTGTTGAATTCCATCAGATCGGGGGCGGCGCTCGTGTCGAGCACTTGGCTCGCCGTCTTCTGAATTTGCTCGAACGACTTTTCTTCGAATTCGACCGTCGCGCCGGTCTCCTCCTCGAAGACCTCGATCGCGCGTTCCCAGGCCAGCCCCATGGCACTGTCCGCGCTCTCGTAATGCCAGAGCCGCAGAACTTCCGGGTCGCTACCTCCGGATCCTGAGCATCCTGAGGCGACGAGACCGACGGCTGCGATGCTTGCGACCACCGCTCCGGTTCTCTTTGCTGTGTGGGTGAAACGTGCCATCTTTGGCACTCCTTTCCTAGTGACCGAGGCCGGTTTCGGCGGTTCGGGTTGCGGGGTGTTGGTAAGAAAGTTGTCGAAACGCTTCGATAGCGGGCGTCGCCCACATCCGCGCGCACATGGTGCTCGGTACGGTTTTAAGCGATTCGCGGCCCGACGGTGCCGCGAGGAGCGTATCGAGGCGGAATCAGCCGGAGCCCTGGTTCTGGTGGTTCATCACTCAAAGAAGAAAGAAGCAACTCAACAGCGAGCTCGCACGACTCCGCCGGCACCAGCGGGATCACATCGATCGGAAGTGGCAGCTCATCAATGTCGAACGATGCAGCCACCGAAATGAGCGAAATGTCGTAGGGAACCTGTACTTGCTGGTCGAGGAGCTCGCCAACCACGACACTCTGCGCTTCCTGTGTGCAGTGAAACATCAGCGCACTGACACCGGCCTTTTGGAGCTCCACAAGAGCTGCGCGAGTGCCCGTGCGGTCTGTCTGGATGTGTCCTGTGGTGCGAAATTCAATCTGCACTCCTCGTTCCGCGGCCCGCGCGAGTGCCGCAGAACGTACGCGCGGAGCGAAGTTCGATGTCTCGTACGCCGTTTCCGTCATGCCAAGGAGCCCAATGCGCGTGTGTCCAAGGTCGGCTAACCTGTCAACGGCTTCGCGCGCGGCAGACTCAAAATCGAGGTCGACGCAGAGTAGACCGTCGTGATCATCAGGAACACCGATGAAGACCGTCGGCGTCTTAATACTGCGAGCCAGCGCGACGCGGTCGTCATTAGGTGCAACGTCGAGCACGAGGATCCCGTCAGCGAGACCAGTCGACGCAACCCGGCTCATTCCGAGTCGAGCTTGCTCCTCGGTCAATAGCAATATGTCGTAGTCATGCCGACGTGCCGCGACCGCTGTGGCGAGCACGAAAGCCATGTGCGTAGGAATATGGGTGTCGCTGCGCATCGGCTCGGTAACAGCAAATATGTTCGTTCGGCGTCCGGCGAGCATCCGCGCGCTCGCGTTGGGACTGTACTCAAGGCGTGCGACTGCTGCCTCGATGCGCTGGCGAGTCTCGAGGGCAACGGATCGCTTACCGCTCAGGGCGTAAGAAACGGTACTTATCGACACGCCCGCTTCTCTGGCTACCTCGTTGATCGTGACCACGCTTACCCCGCTCGTCGTTGAGTTTCGAAGCGCTTCGCGAAACGCTTCGACATTGAATATAGAAGACGTCAGTGTCACACGCAACTAATTTGTGGTTCCATGCAACAAATTCTCACCTGAACCGCAATCCCTGCTCGTCGCGGACTACCCGCCGGGCGAATCGGGCGGGACCGCAACCGGATGTGGATATGAAAATGACGAAAGCCCCGGAAAAATCCGGGGCTTTCGTCATTCACTGTCTCAACACAGTGTGCGCCTCGAGGGACTCGAACCCCCAACCTTCTGATCCGTAGTCAGATGCTCTATCCATTGAGCTAGAGGCGCATGGCTTGTTTTGCACTTTTCAGCACCGCGCAAGCCGTCGTCCAGAATACCCCACACACGGCCGATCACACTAATCGAGGCCGGATAGCCTCGTGTGGAAGAGTAGTGCTACCTCGACCACGTCATACCTGGGGGTATACGAATGAATGCTCGGACATCAAAGGATGCTGCTCGCTCCGACAACGGATATTTCGGTCCCGGAAGCGCCACTTGGAAGGTCTACTCACACTCGGGTGCCTCACTCGGTGCCGTAGCGTCGGTACTGCTGCAGGCCCTCGACACGGGGATGCTCAACCACTTCGACCATGTCTCGGTCACATCCGAAAGCCCCGAAGCAGGCCAAGCGCGCTTCCAGCGCACGGGCGACTTCATCATGACCTGCGCCTTCGGCGACAAGGCGCACGTCGATGCAGCCACAGAACACGTTGATCGACTCCACGAGCGTGCCACCTGGACAAATCCCGAAACCGGTGACGTTGAGGTCGCCAAATGGCCCGAGTGGCAGCGGTGGACGATGTACACCTTTGTGTGGGGCTCACTCGAAGGTGCACTCAAGTTCGGCATGAAAATCAGCAAGGCCGATCAAGACAAGTTCGTAAAAGAGCAGCAGCTCATTGCCGAGAAGCTGCACGTGCCGGGGCCGCACCCCGAAACGAAGGAAGAGCTCGACGCCTTCATCGATGAGGGCAAGAAGACCAAAGCACTCAACTACCTCGGCGCTCAAGCAGCACTCGGGGTGCGCCACCCCGAAAAGGGTCGGAACCCATTCGCTAACTGGCTATCGCGCACTGTGCTCGACGGCATCCTGTCACTCCTCCCCCTGTGGGCTCGCCAGATCTATGGAGTTGAAAACCGCACCGAGCGCCGCCTTGCGCGCGCGCAGCGAATGACGGCGAAATTTCTCGCGATCGCGTCGAAGAACAAGTCGCTGCAAGATCTCGTGGATGCCGGCATCGACCACGCCACGGCGCACCCGTACCGCAAGGTGCGCGCGAAGGCGTAGCGACCGCTCAGCCCCGCAGCATTCTTCGGAGCGACACGGATGGGTCGGCGAGCACATCGCGATCAACCCGAACGCCTCGATCGATGATTCGACGAGCAGCGCGCACCGTCATCGGGTCATCGATGGAGGCAGCTCCCAAAAGCAGGTCTCCGTCGACCCGAAAAACGGCGGTACCCGCACGAATGATGTCTATCGCCGCCCCCGTCAGCCCAGCGTTCGCGAGGTCACCGACGACTTCGATGTGGTGACCGTAGCGGTCAGTCCAAAACCAAGGAGTTCCGCGCAGCGCTGGAGTTGTGCCCAGCAAGAGAGCTGCCGCGTCCATGCCGTCGAGCCGTGCGGCATCCCAATGGTCTGAAGCCTCAATTGATATGCCGAACGGCGCCACGAGCCGCTCGGCACCCGGCATCACACGGGGTGTCACGCCCACACCCACCACGACCAGATCTGCGGCCACGGTGCTGCCGTCGCCGAGGGCTACCTGCATTGGGGCGTTGTCATCATGAGCATCGCTCACAACGGCGTCGATCCGAGTGTGGCGCACCTCTACCCCCTGCTCGGAGTGCATCGCGTGCAACCAGCGTGCCAGGGTGTCGCCCAGCACGTGGCTACCCGGCACCTCGTGCGGGTCCACAAGCACCACACGCGATCCACTCTCGCGCAACGATGCCGCGGCCTCCGCGCCGATGAATCCGCCACCACCAACAACCACGGTGCTGTGCGCGCCCGCAACTGCGCGGATTGCCATCGCATCGTCGTAGCCGCGCAAGGTCATCACCCGCGGGTGGTCGCCGTAGCCGACAGGATGCTTCGGCTCGGCACCGACAGCCACCACAATTGCTTCAGCGGTCATCACGCGACCATCTGCGAGCAAAACAGTGTGTGCCGACGCGTCGACACTGACGACCTCAACCCCGACCACGACCTCCACGTTTAGCGCCGCCGCGCGTTCTTTCGTCAGCAGATCGAGTTCTCCTCGAGTGGCGCCTTCGACAAGAGCCCGCTTCGACAGCGGTGGATGATCGGTGCACGCGGGCGTCGCCTCAACGAGCGTTATCCCGCCGTGAAAACCGCCCTCACGGAGGCTTGTTGCTGTCGTGACTCCCGCGATGCCGCCACCGACGATGAGTACGTCACCGGGCTCTCGGATGCTCACGCCAAACGCGCGGGGTTGGGAACCAGCACGACGTCGTCGCCCTCCACCCGCACGCTGTGCGAAGCGACCCCGGTTGGGGCAGGCGCACTGAGCGCGTCACCGTCACCCAGACGAAAAGTCGCACCGTGAAGCGGGCATTCGACGCATCCGTCTTCAACCCAGCCGTCGGCCAGATCTGTTTTCTCATGAGTGCACGTGTTGTCGAGGGCGAAGTAGCTGTCGCCGTCATTGAACACGGCAATGTCATCGATCGTTCCGGTGAGCTCACGTAGGACCTTCAGGCCCGTGCCGTCTTCAATGTCGCCCACATGTGCAACAACAATCCCTGCCGCTGTCTTTGCATCCCCAGTGCCATCAGTCATGCGCTTCATGCTAGCTTTCCTCGCTAGCCTCCGACTGGCGGGCCGATTCCATGTGCCGCTTCCGGGCCGACAACCTCGGAAGATCAACAAGACGCAGGCTCTGCATTCGAGCCGCGCGCATTTTGCCGTAGTCAGGCTCGAGATCAGGACGCGCAGCTTCAATCCGAAGCGTGCTGTCAATGTTGCGCGACACCTCCGCCCACGCGGCTTCACGCGCTGCCTCGACGAGCTCAGCGAGTTCGGCATCGTCATCGGCTCGCTCACGCAGCGCCTTGGCGATCTTGAGCGACTGACGCCGTCGCCGCCGAAGATTACGCACATCGCGACTGCGATAGTCGTGAGTTCCGTCACTGTCGCTGAAGCGCCGACTGGCGAGCTTCTTCTCGCGGTGAGTACGATCAGCATCGGTCTCGGCTTCAACGGCGAGCGAAATAAGCGCCTCGCGAGCCTGCGGCTTGAAGTGCTCGATCTCGAAGTCTTCGCCGCCAGCGATCACCTCGACCAGAATGCGATTCTTCAGCAGCAGCCGCGTCGCTGCCGCAGCAATATAGAGGCCTTCTTCGACCACCTCGGTAAGCTTCGGGCGCTTTGCGGGTTCATCACGTGCACTGTTTGCCACTGCTGAACCCCCTACTTCGAGACTACCGGCCTCTCGCTCCCCCCGGTACTCACACGGGAGTTCTCGTGGCAACAACGAAAGCGGGGCGATGTTCGCGGCCCGTCGGAGACTCAGTCGCTCAGCTCTAGCAACCGGATTGCGCTTTCGCAACCCCCATCTTGGCCAAAAGCGTTGCTCGTATGTTCAAATAATATATTTCAGGAGAGGAGCACATCGTGGGATTCATCGATGACGCTAAAGAAACCGCCGAAACCGCCGGACGCAAAATGAAGGATGCCTTCGACGACGCGGCCGATCGTACCGGCGACAAAGTCGACGAAGCAAAAGCTGACGCCAACCTCAAAAAGGCTGAATCTGAAAAAGATTCGGTCGAAAAGCGCAACGAGATCAAAGAAGATCTTCGCGACAACTAGTCCCTCCAAGCTGCCTCACCCCAGGTGAGGCTATGCCCGGCTTTACGGCCGAGCGGCGAAGGCCCCGGTCCCCCAGCTGGGGCCTTCGTTTTCTCCTCATCACAACGGTGTATGGGCGCAACGGCCACTCAAAGCCCAGCGCGATCCCAAAGACCAAGAGCGAGTTATTTTGGCGAAACCCTGACAACGGAGATCTGACGTGAGCTCATCCCCGAACCGAATGATGGCGATTCTGGCTGGCGCCATCTATATTGTGGCGGGCCTTATGGGTTTCACAGCTACGGGTCACATCGGGTTCGCCGCGCCACAGGGCGGTGTCGTGCTCGGAATCTTTGATGTAAATCCACTTCAAAACATCGTGAATCTCATCGCTGGAGCAGTTCTCTTGCTCGCCGGGCTTGTTTCTGTGCTCGCCGCGAAGGTCACAAACTTCATCGCGGGTGCCGTTTACCTGGGCGTGGGGATTTGGGGATTCTTCGTCGACGGCACGCCGGCCAACGTTCTCGCGACAAACACACCCGGCCACCTCGTACACATAGTGACGGCACTTTTTCTCATCGCGATCGCGCTCAGCGCCGACAAGCGTGTGCGAGCCCTTCGCGATCCAGCGTGAACAACTAAACCGAAGCTATGCGCCACGATGCTTCGTGGCTCTCACCTGGTTCGATGACAACGAGCCCTGCGTCGTAACTATAAGAAGCGGCGTTGAACGCGTCTGGTGCGCACGTCATAGGTTCGACAGCGAGCCCGAGCCTGTTGCGCGGATTCGCACGTCCACCGGGAAGATCGGCGGTGTGCACCTGAACCCATGGGCACGCGGCATCCCACGTCATCTGCACTCCCGAACCAAACGGGTCGGTGACGACGACGGATGCCACACCCGCCTCATCGCGCGAAAGCTCAGTGAACGCGTGGTCTATCTCGGCGGTGCCAATCCGGCGGGCCACCCGGAAGTCGAACCTTTCGGCGTCGACCTCGACCGAAGCCAGATCCACCGGGCTCAAACGCGGCTCAGTCACCTCCAGCACCTGCGAAGCTGGCAGCTGGAGCGACCACGTGTCGAGCGCACCCGGGCCTGCAAGCAGGTACGGGTGCGGACCCGTACCCCACGGCACGGCTACGGTGTCGAGGTTCGTTGCAACGACGCGCTGCCTAAGGCCCGAGGCATCCAGAGTGAACTCCGTCGCGACGCGCACGCGCCACGGGAACCCGTCTTGCGGCTCGATGATGCCTACCAGAACCACATGATTGTTGCTCTTGTCGATTGGCTCGAAATCAAGCCATGACGCGAGCCCATGCAATGCGTGCGACCGTGTCGGTTCGGTCAACGGCACCTGATAGTCGACGCCGCCGAACGAGTACTGACCGTCGACGATGCGGTTTGGCCACGGCGCAAGCGTTGCTCCGCGATACCCGGGCCGCACCTCGTCGGCATCGAACGGCACAACAAGATCGCGACCGTCGACGGTGAGGCTCCGAAGTGACGCCCCAACACTTGAAATCGCAGCTTCGTAGTCGCCCGCACGCAGCACGTGCTGGGTGCCGGAACGTGGCGTTCGCGCCATAGTTAGATCCCCTGCGCGAGACGGTAGTAGGCAGCATTCCAGCGCAGTTCCTGCTGAAAGCCACGTACCGTCGTTTCGTTGTCGATAACGACAAGCTCGGTCTTGGCAATCTCGGCGAAGTCACGGAACACGTCAATACCAACGGCGGTAGTCATCACCGTGTGGTGTGCGGCGCCGGCTGCGAGCCAGCACGCGGTGCTCGTTGCGAAGTTGGGCTCGGGCTGCCACACCGCGCGACCCACGGGAAGCTTCGGCAGATCGGGCGATTCGACGTTTTCGACAACATTGGCGACGAGACGGAACCGGTCGCGCATGTCGCTCATGGCGACAACGAGCGCCGGGCCCGGGTCAGCTGTGAAGACAAGGCGCACCGGGTCTTCTTTTCCACCGATACCGAGCGGGTGAATTTCAAGTTTGGCCTTCTGGCTCGAAAGCGAGGGAGCCACTTCGAGCATGTGAGCGCCGAGGATTCTCTCGGCTCCGGGAACGAGATCGTAGGTGTAGTCCTCCATGAGGCTCGCACCTCCGGGAAGGCCCGAACCCATCACGTTCGCGATGCGCACGAGAATGGCCGTCTTCCAGTCACCCTCGGCACCGAAACCGTAGCCCTCTGCCATGAGGCGCTGCACCGCGAGACCCGGCAGCTGCTTGAGCGAGCCCAGGTCTTCGAACGACGTCGTGAAGGCGCCGAAGCCGCCCTCTTCGAGGAATGAACGCAGGCCCAGTTCGATAGCGGCACCGTCGCGCAGCGACTGGTGACGCTCGCCGCCCGGCAACAGCTCAGGCTGCACGTCGTAGAGCTCGGCATATTCCGCGACAAGCGCGTCGATGTCAGCGGATTCTGCCTGAGCGACGGCATCCGCCAACTCGTTGACGCCCCATGTGTTGACCTGCACACCGAAGCGCAGCTCGGCCTCGGTCTTGTCGCCCTCGGTCACCGCGACGTAGCGCATGTTGTCACCGAAGCGCGCGAGCTTGAGGCTGCGTGACGCCGCCCACCCGGCACTCGCGCGCTGCCAGTCTTCAACCTGCTGCAGCACGGCGGGATTCGACACGTGGCCGACAACAGTCTTCCGTGCAATGCCAAGGCGTGACTGGATGTAGCCGAATTCACGATCACCGTGAGCGGCCTGGTTGAGGTTCATGAAGTCGAAGTCGATCTCGCTCCACGGCAGCTCGACGTTCGCCTGCGTGTGCAGGTGCAACAGGGGCTTCCGAAGCGCGTCGAGGCCCGAGATCCACATCTTGGCCGGGCTGAACGTGTGCATCCACGCGATCACGCCGATGACGTTGTCGCGCGCGTTCACATCGAGAGCGAGACGACGGATGCTGTCCGCATCCTTCAAGACGGGCTGCCACACCACATTCACCGGAAGTCCGCTAAGACCCTCCGCAACAGCCTGAGACTGCTCAGCTACCTGACGAAGCGTCTCTTCGCCGTAGAGATTTTGGCTGCCAGTGACGAACCAGATCTCATAGCCGTCAAGGGATGTGGAAAGCGGAGTGCGACTCATTTGTCTTCCTTGTCTCGGGGGCGCATCGATGCGCCGACGCCGTCAATATGTTACCGGTCACATGGTTCGAACGCTACCTGTGGCGATCAGGATCGGTCGCGGCTCGCCGTCGAATCGCGCTCAATCAGCACGGGTACTTGCAAAGACGCCGACGCGGCAAGCCCCAAAACATCAGCCACACAGCGACTCGCCTCGGCGACAACGTCCACCCGGATAGTGGTCAACGCTGGGCGGTAGTAGGCGGCATCCGGGTTATCGTCAAAACCGATGATGCTGAGGTCCTCGGGCACTCGCACACCCGCCTCGCGCAAACCGGTGATGAGACCGAGAGCCATCTGATCGTTTGCCACGACGATCGCCGTGGGCCCATCGGAATGGCGGACTGCCGTCGCAACCTCAGCGGCGCACTCGGCGCCATCGGCTGCGGCCCAGTTTCCTCGCCACTCCCGAACACATGTGAGTCCGTGAGTGGCGAGGGCCGCTGTGAATCCCGCCGCTCGTGCCGACTCTTCGACCCAGCTAACCGGGCCCCCGAGCCGCGCGATACGGCGATGACCCAGCGACACCAGGTGTTCAACGGTGAGCGCTGCTGCGTCGTGCTGCACCTGTTGCCCCGCACCCCCGTGCAGCTCGACAACGGGGATGCCTGCGGCACGCTCTTCGAGCACGTGACGTGCTCCCGCGCGAAGTGCCACCAGAACAATGCCGTCAACGCCCTGCCCGAGCAAGTGGTTGAGCGCGTCATCGACCGACGCCTCGTCGGTCGCATCGGCGTAGGTCGTCGCAACCCACCGCCCGGCGGTGCGCGCCGCAGCCTCAACGGCCGCTATCCCTACCGCGGGGCCGTAAAGCGCTGTGTCAGATGCCACGATTCCGAGCGTTCGAGACTCACGAGTACCGAGAGCGCGCGCCGCGTTGTTCACTCGGTAGTTGAGCGTCGTCATCGCCCCGAGCACGCGCTGACGCGTCTCATCCCGAATGCTCGGATGATTGTTCAGCACCCGAGAGACTGTTTGCGCCGACACCCCCGCCACCGCCGCCACCTCGCGGACACCAACTTTTTGGCGGGCTGCCGGTGCGGTTTCGGGCGGTTGAGCGTCGGTCACGCGAGGGCTTCTACCGCCGCACGCTCGGCAGCAAGGCCAGCGCGGTAGCGCTCGAGATAGCGAGCAAAACCGGATACATCGTCAACGCTCGGCTCGACAACTGCGAACGCCGAGTCGCCGAACACTGCGCCCGACAGATAGTCCCCGAGTTCGCGCCCATCGGCCTTGACTGTGTATGCGGCCAGAACAGCGATACCCCAGGCACCACCTTCGCCTGCCGTCTCAGCGACAGCGACAGGAGCATCGATAGCGCCAGCAAGCATGCGCTGGGCAACACCCGCAGTTTTGAAGAGCCCACCGTGCGCGTACATCGCGTCAATCTTCACGCCTTCCTCAGCGAGAACGCGCATGCCGAGAGCGAGCGTCGCGAAGACACCGTAGATCTGGGCACGCATGAAGTTTGGCAGCGACAGCGTGCTGTCGGGGGTGCGGACAACCATCGGTCGCCCCTCCGAGAGGCCAGCGATCGGCTCGCCGGAGAGATGGTTGTAGGCGAGCAGTCCACCGGCGTCAGTTTCGCCGGAGAGCGCCTGAGTGAAGAGGGTTTCAAAAACGGCATCCGCGTCGAGCTTTTGACCCGACACTGACGCGAAGTCAGCAAAAAGGCGCACCCATGCCGAAAGCTCGCTTGCGCCGTTATTGCAGTGCACCATCGCGACGGGGTCCCCCGCGGGGGTCGTCACGACATCGAGTTCGTCGTGAACCTGGGTGAGCGAACGCTCCAAGACCACCATTGAGAAGATGCTGGTTCCGGCGCTCACGTTACCCGTGCGCGGGGCGACAGCGCACGTGGCGACCATGCCGGTTCCGGCATCTCCCTCGGGCGGGCAGAACGCAATCCCTGCCCGCAGCACTCCAGCGGGGTCGAGCAGCGCTGCACCTTCGCTCGTCAGGTTTCCGGCTTGTTCGCCCGCAACAAGAACGCTGGGCAGCACCTCCGAAAGACGGAACCCCGGGTGCCGGTCGGCAACGAGACTGTCGTAACTTTCACGAAGTTTGGCATCGTAAGTCTTTGTCGCGGGGTCAATAGGGAAGACTCCCGACGCGTCACCGACGCCGAGAACCTTGCTGCCCGTCAGACGCCAATGCACGTAACCCGCGAGCGTCGTGAGGGTGCGCACCTCAGCGACGTGTGCTTCTTCGTCACGCACAGCCTGATGCAAGTGTGCGATCGACCACCGCAGCGGGATATTGACGCCGAACAGATCGGTCAGCTCCGTCGCTGCCTGCCCAGTGCTGGTGTTTCGCCACGTACGAAATGGTGTGAGCAGGCGATCTTCAGCATCGAAGGCGAGGTAACCGTGCATCATCGCCGAGATGCCTATCGCGTCGAACGACTCGACAGTGACTCCGAAGCTTTCGCGGATGCTGGCACTCAGCGCCGAGTATGCGGCTTGCACCCCGCTCCACACGTCTTCGAGCGAGTAGGTCCAGGTGCGATCGACGAACTGGTTTTCCCATTCGTGACTGCCTGTCGCCACTACCTGCGTGGGGTCATCGGTCAGTACGAGGCACGCCTTGATGCGCGTCGAGCCAAGCTCGATCCCGAGCGACGTGCGCCCGGCCACGAGAGCATCCTTCAAAACGCTCATCGCATCGGCCACGTTTTCTGCTGACTGGTCACTCATAGAACCGCTCCGTCCTTGACCGCGCACCACCGCCCGGCATTACCATCCACACGGCCATTTCACCGCTGGCATAGATGTTACCGGTCACAAACCGAGTAATCGATCCCAGCTCGAGTTAGTCTCCGAACCCATGAGAGCTCTTCACACGGAGCCCCTCGTCAATGCGCTCGACGAAGCGTTTTGCTGCACCGAGATCTTCTCGACTGCCACCCAAGGCCGACAGCATCCGCTGTGCCAGATATTCGCGAATTTTGGCGCTTGTCTCGTGGGCAAGATCGGTGAGCTCGATGCGCACGAGACGCGAATCCGCGTCGTCGTGTCGGCGGACAACGAGACCGTGCGACTCGAGTCCGCGCAGCGCAACACTGAGATTGCTCCGCCGGAGCGCCGTTCCCTCGGCGATAGCACTCGGTGTCGTGCGCGGGTGCCGCTGGATCCACCGCAACGTCGTAATTTCAGTGCCCGTCAACGACACGATCCCCGGAACATGAGAGCCGCGCGGTTCGATCTCGCGACCGATCCGCAGGATCGTCTCGGCAAGCTCCGCGAGATCGTCATCGTTTGTGGCCACAGCGCCATGCTACGCGAACTTCCGTTATAGTTATGGTTACATAATCATTATTTACTCACGGGAGAACAATGTCTACGGCGACTGCCACGACCCTCACATCGCCGCCGGTAACAACTGCCTCGAAGGTGAGCGTTCCGGTACTTCTTGTGCTGGCGCTACTCTCGGCAATCGCCCCGTTCGCGACCGATCTGTACCTGCCTGCGTTCCCGGGGATGGTCGTCGATCTCGACACGACAGCAACCCTCGTGCAGTTCACGCTCACCGCGTTCCTCGTCGGCATCACGCTCGGGCAGCTCATCTTCGGCCCCCTCTCCGATCGATTCGGGCGGATGCCTCCACTCATCATCGGGTCGGTGCTCTGTGTCGCAGCATCCGTCGTGGCTGTGTTCGCGCCGACCGTCGGAGTCTTGATCATCGCGCGGCTCGTTCAGGGTCTCGGAGCGGCCGCCGGCATGGTGATCGGCCGGGCGATCATCTCGGACGTCAGTTCGGGCAAAGCTGCAGCACGCGCATTCAGTCTCATGATGATCGTCGGCGGCGTCGCACCCGTCATCGCCCCACTGGTGGGTGGCTTCTTGGTCGGACCGCTCGGCTGGCGCGGCATTCTCGCCGTCATCTTGGGCCTTTCGATCCTCATGCTCGTGGCCATCATCGTCGTCCTGAAAGAGTCTTTCCCGCAGCACGCCCGCCACCAGCGTCGCGCTCACATCAACGCTGGCAACTCGCCTTTCACAGAGCTGCGTACGCGGAAGTACATCGGCTTCACGGCGACTTTCGGATTCGCATTCGCCGTCATGATGGCCTATATCTCCGCGTCGCCGTTCGTCTACCAAGACATGATGGGAATGAGCGCCCTGCAGTACGCCATGTGCTTTGGCATGAACGCGTTGGCACTCGTCATCACGAGCGCGATCTCAGCGAAGCTTGCGGCCACCCGATCAGTGCAGGCTCTGCTTACGGGCGGCATCGCCGTACTCACCCTCGCGACGATCGCCTTCGCACTCGTTGCCGTGAGTGATGCTCCGGTGATTTGGCTCGCGGTGCCGCTGTTCGTCGCGGTCGCAAGTCTTGGATTCGTGCTCGGAAACGGCACATCGCTCGCACTTGAAACCGTCCCTCACGCTTCCGGCCTCGGGTCTGCTTTTCTTGGTGCGCTGCAGTTCGGCCTCGCGGCCGTCGTGTCACCGCTCGTCAGCCTCGGTGGCACGATGACGGTAACTCCGCTTGCGATCGTCATGATCACCTGCGCGGTTATCGCGAGCGTCTCGCTTCTGGTCGCTCGGCGAGGCGCTCCAGCGCGGCCGTGACTGTGACGCCGTTGGAGCCAGATCAACGACTGCGCTCACGGGCCGAAGCTCACGGGACGAAGAGGCTGCGCGCCGGTACTGAAGCGCGCAGCCTCTTTGTCGCTCATGGCGTTGGCATGCCGCCGTTGACGTTGATCGTCTCTCCGACGACGTAGCTCGATTCGGCCGATGCCAAGAACACATATGCCGGCGCGAGTTCGGCCGGCTGCCCCATTCGACCGAGCGCTGTCTCGGCGCCAAAGCTCTCGATCTTCTCCTGCGGCTGACCATCGGTCACCTGCAGCGGCGTCCAGATGGGCCCGGGAGCTACGGCATTCACACGAATACCTTTGGGTGCGAGCTGCTCAGCCAATGCCTTCGTGAACGCATTGATGGTCGCCTTCGTCGAGGCGTAATCGACCAGGATGCCAGCGGGCTTATACGCCTGCACGCTCGTCGTGTTGATAATCGTTGCGCCCGGAACAAGGTGCTTCAGCGCGGCTTTAGATATCCAGAACATCGCAAACACGTTCGTCGTAAATGTCGATTCGAACTGCTCGACGGTGAGGGCCTCGAGATCATCGTTCCACACCTGTTTTCCGGCATTGTTCACCAGTATGTCGAGGCCGCCGAGGCCTCTTGCGGCGTCCTCGACAAGCTTTTCGGCAAAAGTGTGATCCCGAATATCTCCCGGCAACAACACAGCAGTCCGCCCCGCGTCACGCACCAGCGTGGCGATCCGATCGGCATCCGCCTGCTCTTCTGGCAGATAGCTCAGCGCGACGTCGGCACCTTCTCGTGCGTAGGCGATTGCTATCGCCGCACCGATGCCAGAATCAGCGCCGGTGATGAGGGCCTTTCTGCCTGTCAATCGACCGGTACCTCGGTAGGTCTTCTCGCCGAGATCGGCGCGCGGCGAGAGCTCAGCGTCAAGTCCCGGTTCTTGCTGGTGCTGAGCCGACGGTTCGATGTCGTTGTAAAGCTCGACAGGATTAATAAACGTGTACTGGTCACGAATCATGGTGTCTCCTTCGTGGGCTAACAGATCCGGATCTCGCACTAAATGGTCGCGACAGAACCCGAATCGACGCGGTAGTTAGAACCGTTGACGAACGATGCGAGGTCAGAACACAAGAACGCGATCACGTTCGCGACCTCTGCCGGCTCTCCGCGCCGCTTCAGCTCCATGTAGGGCCGTTCCTCGTCGAGGAACGAGGTAATTGCTTGCGTGGGAGTCACGTCGAGTTGCTCGGCACGCTTTTTCATCATCGCGTCAGTCATCGGGGTGTGGATGAACGCCGGCGAGACAGCGTTCACAAGCAAACCTTCGAGCGCATAAGAGCGCGAAAGGCCCTTCGCCAAAGCGAGGATGCCCGCCTTCGCGGCGCAGTATGGCAACTCGTCGTCATAAGGCTGCACTGCGTCTTCTGAGGCCAGAAGGACGAGCCGACCCCAGCCACCGCGCCGAAGCATCGGCAGGAATTGACGGATGAGTCGAACCGGACCGATCAGGTCGGTTTCGATCGTCTTCGTCCAGCCTTCGTCAGTGATCTCATGAAAGAGCCCCTGCGCTCCAGTAACTCCCGCCGACTGCACCAAGATGTCGATGTCGCCAACGGCATCCGCCACCCTCTCATGCAGGTCCGCCAACGAGTCAACGCTCGTGATGTCGGCGGCGAACGCGAAGAGCCGGTCTTTGGGTGCCTTCAGAGTTTTCGCGGCCGTGTCGAGTTCGGCCTGGTCCATGTCGCTGATCACAACGGTGGCGCCTTCATCGAGAAGCAGCCGCGCTGTCTCCCATCCGATTCCAGAGTCGGCGCCGGTGATAAGGGCTGTTCGTCCTGCAATTCCGAGGTCCATGTCAGTTCCTTTCCATCATGCGGTTTTGGTGTGACGCTGCGCTCGATAGCTGGGGTGCTGTAGCGCCAAAAGTGTTCACCGGGTAGCCGTGACCGACGCCGTCAAGGCGAAAGATCGCGCCGCTAAGCGAGTGCGATTCAAGGTCGCCCTCGGTGAGGTTTTCGCGCGCCGTGCCAACGAAGAGCGTGCCGAGATCTGGGCCGCCGAAGGCCACCGAAGTAACCTGCGGTGCGGGGAGCGCAAACTCTTCCATCACAGCGGGGGTGCTGCCCTCGCCGCTCCACAGCACGGCCGCGGATTCGCCGTACAGACCATTGACAAACCCACCCTCGCGGCGGCGCACAAGGCCGTCCGACGTGCGCCCAACGAGATAGGGCTGAAGCTCCCCCAGGTCGCCAGCGGAGTTGTAGCTTGCTCGGTAGACAGTCTTCGTCGAAGTATCTGTGACAAACATGACATCGCCGCTGTCGCTCCACTCGAAGCCGTTGGCCACTCCGAATCCGCCCCGCAGCTCACGAAGGCTTCCGTCGGGCTCGATCGCAACCAGCGTTCCGTCGGGATCGCCGGTCGTCACGTCCATCGACCCCACAAGGAAGCGGCCGAACGGGTCCACTTTTCCTTCGTTGCAGCGGATGCCGTCGTGTGAATGCGTCACGTGCGCAATCGTCCGCTCGATCGTGCCGTCAGCGTCAAGAGCCACGACGCTGTCTTTGAGCGCAGCGACGTAACCACCGCCGAGCGCTGGTTGCACAGCCGAAACCGGCGGCGGCAACTGAACGACACGGTCATCGCGGCCGTCAACGTTTCCGTCGAGGCGACCGCGATGCATCGTGCCAGCCGAAATGTCGACCCACACCATCTCTTCGGTGCGCGCATCCCACCAGAGGCTCTCGACCAGGATTGCCGGCCCCGTCCGAAAAACAGTGTCAATGACCATCGGCCTTCCCCCCTGCTACTTCGCGAATGATGATGGCGGCGTTGATGAGCGCCAAGTGACTGAGTCCCTGGGGAAGATTTCCCCAAAAGCTGCCATCGCGCGCCGAGATCATCTCGGAGAACAGCCCGACATCGTTGCCGCGAGTGACGAGATCGTCCATGAGTTCAATTGCTTCGTCATATCGCCCGACGCATGCCAGCGCCCCCGCACGCCAGAACGCGCATGCAACGAACGTGTGTTCCTCACGATCGACACCGCTGTAGCGATAGAGAAGGCTCCCGTCTCCGAGCGCGCCCGTGATGGCGTCGATCGTCGACGACATCCGGTCGCCCCGATCGAACCCGCTGGGCGCGTGCAGCAGCACCGACGCGTCAAGGTCAGTGGTGTCGGGATGCATTGTGTACGCGCCCATGTCTTCTGACCAGCAGTTCTCTTCAATCCACAGACGGATGCGGTCGCGCTCCGTGGCCCAGCGATCGGCAGAACCGGCAACCTGGCCGATCTCAGCGAGGTGCACAGCGTCATTGAGCGCTTGCCAGCAGCCCATTTTCGACGATGTGTAGTGCGCTTCGTCAGGCAGTTCCCACATGCCCGCATCGCGATCGCGCCACAGATCGCACACCCGGTCAGCAATGACCGCCAGCATCCGACCGGTCTCGATATCGAGCACATTGCCGGCATCGACATACACCCGACATACCGAGAAGAGATCGCCGTATACGCCTAACTGCACCTGACCTTGGGCGGGATTGCCCGTCACAACCGGACCGATACCATTCCAGCCCGATACCTCGTGGGTGTGAGTGTCGCTAGGAACATCGCCGTTCAAGCTATAAAAAATATGAAGGTCGGGCCCAGACTCTCGAATCGAACGCAGCAGCCACGAAACCGCGGCATGAGTCTCTTCGCGAAGGCCGAAGTGCACGAGTGCGTTCGCGGTATACGCCAGGTCGCGCACCCAAGCGAAGCGGTAGTCCCAGTTCTTGCCCCCGGCGGGGTTCTCCGGCAACGAACTGGTGGCCGCGGCCGCGATTGCGCCAGTCGGACTGAAGATCAAAAGTTTGAGTGCCAGCGCGCTGCGCTGCACGTGTCGTGCCCATGGGCCGTCATACGAGAATTCCCGCGACCACGCGCGCCAGTTGGCGATCGTACGATCGACACCACGATCAGCGTCGTCGGCGTCCGGTATGTAAAGCGGCTCGCCACTTGTCGCAACTACTGCGATTACGTGGCGGGACTCCGCCTCGGCGGTGAACTCGCCGGTAAACGCGGGAGTCGGCTCCGCTGCCGCGTCATACTCCGCACGCGGTTCTGTTCGCGGTGTCGGGCCATGATTGCCACCGATCACGGCGAGCGAGACGTCACCGGCACGAATGATCTCGCCCTGCGGCGTGGATTGCACCCAGGGCGACACGGTGTGGAGCGCCGTGCCAACCTCCACTCGCCAACCGAACTCGACCTGACCCTCGACGCCATCGATGCGACGGACGAGTTGTGCCCAGGGCAACCGACCTGCGGCCCCCGTCACGAGCGCGTCGGTGATCTTCGCCCGGCCCGTGCCTGTCGTGAAGGTCGTCTCGAGCACGTTCGTGCGGTCGACGTACCGACGAGAAACCTCGAACGGGGCGATCGGGGCAAGCTCGATCGATCCGCCGGTTGCTTCGTCGAGGATCCGAGCAAACGCTGGCATCTCATTGAGATCAGGAGTCGGCATCCAATCAATTTGCGCGCGCGAGCCGATCAGCGCGACGGTGCGGCCATCACCAATCGCCGCGTACGCGCGCAGATCACTTTCAGAAGGGGCCGGCTCGCTTTTAGTCATCGCCGCAACGATATGCAGGCCAAAAGTAAGCGAGGTGGGGGTTGCGCTGACGACAAGTTTGATGCAGTGGCGCGCTGCAGCTGGAGTGACGCGGCGCGTCTGGAACTCGGTTACGACCGACGCATCGGAACGTGCGGAATTCCGTCTTCTGCGAACGCGGCCCCACTGATCACGAACCCGAAGCGGGCGTACCAGGGTGCGAGATGCTGCTGCGCATCGAGATCGATCGGCAGCCCCGGCCGACGTTCCCCGCACCGCGCGACCGCCCAGGTCATGAGATCCCCGGCGATCCCGCGGCCGCGATATGCGGCATCCGTCGCTACCCGCCCGATACGCATGGCATCGCCGTCGTCGAGAACACGGAGGGTCGCAGCAATTGCGCCAGTCTCGTCGTCGACAGCCCAGGCGAGTTCAGCACCGGGCTCAACGTCGCGCCCATCGAGGTCAGCGTAGGCAGCTTCTTGCTCGACGACGAACACGAGCATCCGCAGCCGGGCGATCGCGTACAGCGTTGACGATGGAATATTGGCTACGGCCCCGAATTGCAGTGTCACAGTCACACTTTTACGCTACCGGCGGGCGCCGACCGGCCAGGGGTGCACGCGCGGAAGCTTCAGACCTGGAAAGCTGGTGCGGAGCATCCTGAAAGGACATCACCCGATGACTTCATCTCTTTCCGCGGTCGTCCGCGAAGAAATCGAACGCGCACGCAAGGTCGTCGCTGACCTTCACGCCGAACTCCCACGGTGGGAGCTCGTTGTCTGGACAGCGGGCAACGTCTCACAGCGCGTAAAGGTTCCCGGCGGAGAAGACCTCTTCGTCATTAAGCCCTCCGGCGTCTCGTACGACGACCTCTCCGCCGAAGCTATGGTCGTGTGCGATCTTGACGGCAATCTCGTCGAGGGTGCGAAGGCCCCATCCTCTGACACTGCGGCACACGCATACGTCTACAAGCACATGCCCAACGTGGGCGGCGTCGTGCACACACACTCGACGTTCGCTACGGCGTGGGCGATGAACCAGGAAGCTATCCCTTGCACGCTCACGATGATGGCTGACGAATTCGGTGGACCGATCCCGATCGGCCCCTTTGCACTCATCGGTGATGACTCGATCGGGCGCGGCATCGTCGACACTCTTTCGGGCGGTCGGAGCCGCGCCGTCCTCATGGCAAACCACGGGCCTTTCACCATCGGCCGCGACGGCAAAGACGCTGTGAAAGCCGCCGTCATGGTCGAAGAAGTTGCGCGAGCTGTGCACAGCGCCCGCCAAATGGGTACCCCGGTTCCGATCGAAACCCACCTGATCGACTCACTCTGGGACCGATACCAGAACGTCTACGGTCAGGGCGGCTCCGAAACCGCTCCGCTCACCCTCTCGATCTAGCCGACCCCGGGCGGAGTGTGAAAAGGCTATGCCTTCGCTCAATCTGTTGTGCGCAATTTAGTTGCGTGCAATACTTTATAGATGAACGCGGTCGACAACATGGTGTGCTTTTCGCTGTACTCCGCCAGCCGCGCCACAACGCAGGCATACCGCAGGCTCCTCAAGCCATGGGACCTCACATATCCGCAGTACCTCGTGCTGGTGAGCCTCTGGTCGGAAGGCCCGCTTTCGGTGGGCGCCCTCGGCGAAACACTCGACCTCGACTCGGGAACCCTCTCGCCGCTCCTGCGCCGACTTGATTCCGTCGGACTCGTCATGCGAACCCGCGAAGCACCCGACGAAAGAGTTGTCACGGTCTCGCTCACTGAGCGCGGTCTCGCACTGCGTGACGAGATGAGCAGCCTCCCCTTACAGGTGGCCTCGTGCATGAACCTCACTCCGGCAGCTGCGACAGCGCTTTTGGGCACGCTGCAGAGCTACACCAACGGTATCCGCCAGCCCCACACACTTCCCATTTCCTGACGTATCTCCAACCGAAAGGCAGAATCATGGACGTTCTTTACACCGCAGAAGCACTCGCAACCGGCGGAGGCCGCAACGGCCACGTCACGACCGTCGACGGCATCATCAACTCCGACGTGCGCGTCCCCAAGGAGATGGGCGGCGAAGGCGGCGCACCGAACCCCGAGCTCTACTTCGCCGCGGGATACGCCGCGTGCTTCCACAGCGCCCTCCAGTCGGTAGCCCGCGCACAGAAGGTCACACTGAGCGACACGAGCGTCGGCTCGCGCGTACAGATCGGACCCAACGGCGAAGGTGGATTCCAGCTCGCTGTACAGCTCGAGGTCGTCATTCCCGACATGGAGCACGACAAGGCTCAGGCGCTCGCCGATGCTGCCCACCAGGTGTGCCCCTACTCCAACGCGACCCGCGGCAACATCGAAGTGACAGTAACCGTCGTTGAGGACTAATCCTCTGTAGGCAACTGCATCCACCCCGGATGCTGGGGGTCATGGCCGTGATGATGTCACAGCCGTGGCCCCCAGTTTTTTGAGGTCAGACTGCCGCGAGCGCCTGGTCGAGATCGGCAATCAGGTCGTCGATGTTCTCGATGCCGACAGACAACCGCACAACCTCTTCGGGGACCGCAAGCTCCGTTCCTCGCACCGACGCATGGGTCATCGCATCGGGGTAGTTGAGCAGCGACTCGACCCCGCCAAGCGACTCGGCGAGGGTGAACAGCCGCGTCGACTCAGCGAACTTTCGAGCCGCCACACCATCTGCGAGCGCGAGCGAGACGATTCCGCCGAATCCTGACATCTGGCGCGCGGCGAGTTCGTGCCCCGGGTGGGATTCGAGCCCCGGGTAGTAAACCCGAGCGACACGCTCGTCTGATTCGAGGAACGACGCGATCGCTCCCCCATTTTCGCTATGGCGCTGCATCCGAACCGCCAGCGTTTTGACGCCACGCGTTGTGAGCCACGCATCCATGGGACCAGACACCGCTCCCGCAGCGAACTGCAAGAACTTCGCCTGCTCGGCAAGAGCATCATCGTTGATGACGAGCGCTCCACCGACGACATCGGAGTGACCACCGAGGTACTTGGTCGTTGAGTGCACCACGACGTCAGCTCCGAGTGAGAGCGGCTGCTGCAGGGCGGGTGAGGCGAAGGTGTTATCCACGACGACGACAGCTCCGGCCGCGTGGCCGAGATCAGCGAGCCCGGCAATGTCGGTGATACGCAGCAACGGGTTGCTTGGCGTCTCGACCCACAACACCTTTGCCGGGCGCTCTTCGAGAGCCGCGCGGACAGCCTCGAGGTCGCTCATGTCCACGATGCGAAGCCCAATTCCCCATGGCGCCAGCACTCGAGCAAGCAAACGGTAGGTGCCGCCGTACACGTCGTTACTGAGCAGCACTTCATCTCCGGGCTGCAAAAGAGCGCGTAGTAGTGCATCTTCGGCGGCGAGGCCGGACGCAAATGATAGTGCGTGCGCACCTCCCTCGATCGCGGCAAGTTGCGTCTCGAGCGCTGAGCGCGTGGGATTGCCGCTGCGTCCGTACTCGTACCCGCCGCGAAGACCACCAATGCCGTCTTGTGCGTAGGTTGTCGAGAAGTGCACGGGCGGAATCACGGCACCGGTCGTAGGGTCAAATGCTTGGCCCGCGTGTACCGCGAGGCTTTCAAAACGTCGAGCTGCGGATGCCGTTTCTTCGCTCATGAGTGAGTCCCTGCCGTTGATGTTGGTTGAGTATCGCTGTCATATCCGCGTGCATTCATCCACGCGTCGTCAAAAATCTTGCTGAGATAGCCGCGGCCGTGATCGGGCAGCAGCACAACGACCACGGCATCGGCGGGGAGAGCACGAGCCTCGCGGAGTGCAGCGACGACTGCCATTCCGCTCGATCCGCCGACAAGGAGTCCCTCTTCCCGCGCGAGCCGACGTGTCATGGCGAAGGATTCGCTGTCGTCGACGCGGTGAAACTGATCGACGACGTGGCGGTTGTAGGCCTCCGGCCAGAAGTCTTCGCCAACGCCTTCGACGTCGTAGGTGTGAATGGGCCCGCCCGAGTAGATCGATCCCACAGGATCTGCTCCGATGATGCGCACCGCACCATCGGAGATTTTCTTCAGATAACCGCCCGCACCGCTGATCGTTCCGCCGGTGCCGACTCCGGCAACAAAATGGGTGAGCTTGCCGTCGGTGTCGCGCCAGATCTCGGGGCCGGTCGACTCGAAGTGGCTGCGTGGCCCCTGCATATTGCTGTACTGGTTGGGCTTGAACGCCCCGGGAATCGATGCCGCGAGGCTGTCGGAGACGCTGTAGTACGAACGTGGGTCATCTGGTTGCACCGAAGTGGGCGTGACAATGACCTCAGCGCCGTATGCGCGAAGCACTGCGCGCTTGTCTTCCGCCACCTTGTCGGGCACAACAAAAATGCATCGGTACCCCCGCTGTTGCGCAACGAGAGCGAGGCCAACCCCGGTGTTGCCGCTCGTCGGTTCCACGATGGTTCCGCCCGGCCGGAGCAGGCCATCTTCTTCGGCTGCGTCGAGAATATTGGCGGCGATGCGGTCTTTCGAAGAGCCACCGGGGTTGAAGTACTCGACCTTGGCAAGCACCGTTGCGCTGATGCCAGCGGTCACGCGGTTCAACCGCACGAGCGGGGTGTTTCCAACGAGGTCAGTGATGTTTTGCGCGTATCGCACGGAATGTCCTGAGGGGTGTGGCGCGAAAGAATGCGCGCATGGCTGATGTGGGTTGGGGGAGGGCGAAGCCTCTCAGCGACAACAACGACAGTTCAGCACGGGTGTGAGCGTAGCGGGTTAGCTTGCATTCAGCCAGTCCACTGGCGTGACACATCGGCGCTTGGCACGCCGGTGGCGACTAAAGTTATGTGTATGGGTCAGTTCACGCACGCAGCAGCTTCCGACGACGAGGGCCTCTCCGCATCCGCATCTCTCACCGGTTCGCTCAGCGCCGATGAATTCAAGGCAGTGTTTCGCGGACACCCGGGAGGTGTAGCCGTCATCACAGCCGACGCAGGCAATGGACCTGTCGCGCTGACGGCAACATCAGTTTCATCGGTCAGCGCCGAACCGCCGCTTTTGATCTTCTCAATTTCGTCACAGTCGTCAGCCGCACCCACGATTTCGGCTGCCGGAACCATCGTGGTGCACCTTCTCGACTCAGCCGATGTCGATGTCGCGCGTCTTGCTGCGACCAGTGGCGTCGATCGCTTCGCCGACACTACAGCGTGGTCACGCCTCACCTCAGGTGAGCCGGTGTACCACGGTGTGCGCGCTTGGGTTCGCTGCAGTGTCATCGATCGGATGGACGCCGGCGGCTCCACAGTCATTGCAGCTCACGCGCTCCAGGCGAGCATCGATCGCGATGTCGAGCCCGGCGCTCACGGTGATGCACTGGTTTACCACAATCGCACGTGGCATCGACTGGGCGACCACTCGCGCCTCACCTGAGTCGCGTTAAGCAAGCGCCGCTGAAAGGGTGCTCGCGCGATCTTCCGGCGGCTCGGGGATGACCTGCTCCAGGCTCACGGAGAGACCTCCGGAAGAGTTCGCAGACACCGCCAGCTCTTGCAAAAATGCCGAACTCAGCTTTTCAGCCTCAGCACCTTCGAAAACGAATCGCAGCGGGATCGAAGGCTGAATCCAAAGTGTGCTTCTGCCACCCGGCGAGGAATCCGAGTGCCGCCAAGAAAGAGTGAAGCTCTCTCCGCGACGAAGTTTTGTCGCGGCGACAACCTTGAGGTGCGCAAGAAGTCGGTCGGGAAAGTGAATGGGAGCCTCAGTGCTGCCGTAGTACAACGAACCCATCAAGGCTCCGATCTGTAGTTCAAACTAGCTTCTAGCTTAGCTAGTTATTAACCAGATCGAGTCTCGATACCTGGAACACGAAAAAGTGGGGTTTTCAACCCCTAGGACTGATGTCGCAATGGTCGTTAGCGTTATCGAATGCTGTACCTACTCGAGGGTGGACCCAGAGCAAAACAGCTCGTCGATGATTTACCGGTCAATTATCACGTCAACGCCCCGAACGAGACGCCAGAATGCGTCGAAGTTCTCGAAGGACTTGTCGCAGATGTTGCGCACTGGCGACCGGCATCCGATCGGCCATAGCGTCACGAACTTAGTTAACCCTCGCTCGCGTGTAGTCTCATTTCGTGGGAAAACTGATTTATACGTCGTCTGGACAGTCATTCGACATCGACGACCGCACACTCGCCCACTTGCGTGTGGTGTTCATGAACAAGCTGCGCCGTACGGAGCCTTTCATGCTCCACATCGCCAGCGGGGATGGCAGCGGATCAAGAAGTCTCTGGATTCACCCCGGCATCGCAATCGTCTTCCATTTCTACGGAAGTCGCCTTCCCGCCATGAATCGCCACTGGATTGACGCGCTCATGCACGAGGCGAGCGGAACGCAAGGGCTCACACTGCTCCCTGAGCCTGACGCCATTGCACAGGGTTCAGCTCGTTAAGTGCACTCCTGATCGACAGCATCGGCAACCTGAGCGAGAAACTGCGAAACCTTCTTCGCCTCGGAATCCGAAAGCTGTCGCACCATTTTGCGAATCTGCGCCGTAAGCGGGTCAATGTCGTCAGGGTCGGCGCCGCGATCAAACGGTACGACGAGTTTGCTGCGTCGATCCGCGGGATTTGGCGCAAAGGCGATCATGCTTCCCGAGTGAAGGCGGTCGAGCATTCCGGTAACGGACGCCGTTGACACCCCGAGATACTCGGCGATCAATGTGGGAGTGACATCTTCGCCTGCATCGGTGCGCTCAAGCACGAATCGCATGGCGGCTCGCGCGTTCTCACTCGGCCCGCAATCGGTCTGGCGCCGACGTGCCAGCCTCGACTCAGACAGTCGTAGGCGCTCTACTGAGCGCGCAGCGGCATCTAGCGCGGTCGTGTCGTCTGTGGTTGTCACATCGCCTCGATTCGGGTTCATCTGAGCTCAGTCAATCCCATTATAGTTAGGCAGCCTGACTACTTGCCCCATTTCGTGCAGGATCTAACTGAGTATTCGAAGCACTCGCGCCAGCGTCGCCTGGTCAGCCCGACTCACCTCGGCGAGCGCCTCCGCCTCCCGGCGCGCGAGCTCGCGCATCGCACCGTCGACGCGCTCGGCGCCTTCGGGGGTAATGGTGACAAGCACTCCCCTGCCATCGCGCGGGCTTGGTCGCCGCACGATGAGGTTTCGACCAGAAAGCTTGTCGAGTCGCGTTGTCATCGCAGCACTTCCAATCATCGTGGCTTCGATCAGCTGCGAAGGGCTGAGCTCTCCTTGCTCGTCGCGGCGAAGCGCCGCCAGAACGTCGAATTCCCACGAACGGAGACCTGCCGAAGCGAATGCTCGTGCCCGCAGCGCCGCAAGTCGGTGAGATGCACGACGAAGACGCGACATCACGTCCAAAGGCGTGAGATCAACGTCAGGGAGCAGACGCGACCACACGTCGATGAGTAGATCAACGTCATCATCACGATGCCCTGGGCTCTCCGTCATAGATGCGACGGTACCCCTTAACCGACGACCCAGCTCGACTGTCGCGCGCGTGACAATCGCGTGAATTGCACTCTGAAGGTCAGAGTGCAATACTGCACTTTATGATCGATAGTGCACCTTCACTTCGGGAGCAGCATATCTCCGCCACCGCACAGCGCCTTCGCGCCACCGCGCGGAAACACACAGCCACGGTTGGTCTCGCCGGGTTCACAATCGAAGAGCTGTGCGAGGAGGTCGGCGTTTCGCGCCGTACGTTCTTCAACTACTTCGCGTCGAAAGAAAACGCCGTCCTCGGGATCTCGTTGCGGAGCGACGTCAGCGACCTCGATGATGCCTACGTCGCGGGTGGTCCCACGGGGAATTTGATCCAAGATCTGGCCGAGTTGCAAGCAGTCCGCTGGGAACGCATGGATATGCACTCGAGTGAACTCGACAGCGTCGCTGCCGCTCTTGATCGCGAACCTGCGCTTCTGTCTTCTTTGCTCGATCTTGTGGCAAAGAGCGATCGGGACGACATCGCGCGCACTGAAGAGCGTGAGAAATTCTTCCCCGGGGACGAGCGGGCCGTCACAGCGGTGCGGCTCGTCGGTTCGCTCATGCGACCCACCGTCGCCGAGTATCTCTCGGGCGCCGACTACGACTTTCGCACTCTCCTGTTTGCACGCCTTGAGATCGCGCGCGAACTCCTCGCTGGCTAAGTACCTTTTCGAATGGATGACATGTCTCACGCAGCACCCGCGCCGATTTTGCTGACACAGCGGCGCATCTGGATAATTTTTAGCGCGCTGATCGCGGGAATGTTTCTCGCGAGCCTCGATCAAACGATTGTGAGCACTGCGCTTCCGACCATCGTTGGCGAACTCGGTGGCGTCGAGCACCAGGTGTGGATCACGACGGCGTACCTCCTCGCAACCACTATCGTGCTGCCGATCTATGGCAAGTTCGGCGACGTGCTCGGCCGGCGCCGGCTTTTCATCACTGCGATCGCGCTCTTCACACTCGCCTCGGTCGGCTGCGCGTTCGCGTCGAGCTTTTGGATGTTTGTCGTTTTCCGTGCACTCCAAGGGCTGGGCGGTGGCGGACTCATGATCCTGTCGCAGGCGATCATCGCGGATATCGTTCCGGCAAACGAACGCGGAAAGTACCTCGGCCCGCTCGGCGGCATCTTCGGCCTATCGGCCGTCGCCGGCCCTCTCCTCGGTGGCTTCTTTGTTGACCACCTCACCTGGCAGTGGGCCTTCTACATCAACATCCCGATCGGCATCGCAGCGCTCATTATCGCTGTCTTCGCGCTGAAGCTGCCGAACAAGAAAGCGACGAAGCCGATCGACATCCTCGGCGTACTCTTCCTGTCGCTCGCCACCACCTGCCTCATCTTCTTCACCGACTTTGGCGGCGATAATGCTCACGGCTGGGACGCGATCGAAACATGGGCATGGGGCGCAGGAATGGTCTTGGCGATCATCGCCTTCATCGCGGCGGAAGCTCGCGCGAAAGACCCCATCATTCCGCTCAGCCTGTTCCGCAACCCAATCTTCATCAACGCCACCGCAATCGGACTCGCGATCGGTATCGCGATGTTTGCGGCCATCGGATTCGTGCCGACCTTCCTCCAAATGTCAACCGGAACGTCAGCCGCAGTGTCCGGTCTCCTCCTGTTGCCGATGATCGTCGGGCTCATGGGAACATCGATCACCTCCGGTCTTCTCATCACCAAAACCGGCCGCTACCGCATCTACCCGATCGCAGGAACGGTCGTCACGGCAATATCTCTCGTCATGATGACGATGTTGACAGCGAGCACACCGATCTGGCTGATCTGCTTCTACCTTTTCCTGCTCGGCGCGGGCCTCGGCCTCATCTTGCAGGTCATCGTACTTGTTGCGCAGAACTCGGTTCCCGCGGCTCAAATCGGCACAGCTACGAGCACCAACAACTACTTCCGTGAGGTAGGAGCAGCGCTCGGCACAGCAGTGTTCGGCACGATTTTTACTACACGCCTCACTGAAAATCTCACTACGGTGTTCACTAACGCGGGCGCAACAGCGTCTCAAGCCGCGGATGCCACATCCACCATCAATCCTCAGGCGCTGAACGACCTGCCCGCGGCCGTCCGCGAGGGCATCGTCACGGCCTACGCCGATGCGCTGGCGCCGGTGTTCTGGTACCTCGTGCCGTTCATCGCTATTGCGTTTGTGCTCTCACTCTTCTTGAAGCAGATCCCGCTCTCGGAGCAAGCGGGCCTCGTCGCCCGCGGCGAAGCAATTGGCGGCGAGGATGCGGAACGCCTCGATGCGGAGCACCGAGCGACGACATCCACTCCCGACCGCGCTTCTACGGGGAAAAACCCGCGGAGTAGCACGTCGTCTCAGTAAGTCAACTCCCTGGCGCGCGACGCGAAATGAGCGCATAGTTCTTCGAAAGGGTTTGGGGAAACCCGCGTGATGAATCGAGGGAGATGAGCACGATGGCAGGCGGCGGAACGATATACGACACCGTACAGAGTGAAAACGCGGCAAGGTCTCGAAATGGCGGTGCCGACCGGTTCGCCCTTCGACGAGTCGACGATGGGCACTGGTCGATCGTTGACCGTAAATCACAAGTAGCAAATGACGTTCTTGCATATATCAGCGAGGTTGCCGACGAAGATTCCGTCACCGTCTCGTGGTGTTCGAGGGTACCGCTTCGCACTCGCTACGCCACGCTCGACGATGTTCTCACCGATCTCGTGGAGTGGTCCGAGCGATCCCCAGGTCACTCCAAGCCCAACCGCATCCCGAGCTACCCACCTCGGCGTTGACATCGCCGCCCGATCCCCGCTACTGCCGAACCCTCTGACATGATGAGCGCATGAAGAGGGAAGTTTCGAGCCGCATTGTCCTGGCGATTACCGCACCCGCCGACCTCGTATTCACAATCGCGGTGTCGGGCCATTCCGCGCCTGTAACCGAATCACTCGTTGCAACTCTCGACGGTCAGATGTTAGCGATCTCGGAGCTAGCCGACCTCCACGAAACGCGCCTGCACCGCGTACTTTCGGGCGTCGGCGAACTCGTCGTAGAGTACAGCGCAACGCTCGACGGTGAGGGTACGGCTGCTGCCGCGAGTGATACCGACCTTCTGACCTACGTACGGCCAAGCCGATACGCGGAGTCTGATGCGCTCGGCCCCACCGCCGCTGCCGAGTTCGCCGGAATTTCTGATCACCGTGAACTCCTCACAGCAGTCTCATCGTGGGTGGGCACGCGCCTCGCCTACGTGTCTGGCTCATCGCTTCCGACCGATGGAGCCGAGCGAACACTTCTCGCACGCAAAGGCGTCTGCCGCGACTACTCCCACCTGTCTGTTGCGCTCCTTCGCGCGCTCGGGGTTCCGGCACGACTCGTCGCGGTGTACGCACCCGGGCTCAGCCCCATGGATTTTCACGCCGTCGCCGAGGCGTGGGTGGGCGGTCAGTGGTGCGTCGTCGATGCGACGACCCTCGCTCCCCGCTCAAGTCTCGTGCGCATTGCGACCGGCCGGGATGCCGCCGACACGGCGTTCCTGAACGTGATATCTGGTCGCGCCGATCTCGTCAGCGTGACGGTGAGCGCCGTCGCAGATTCACTACCGACTGACGATCTGAGCCAGACCGTCAGTATTGCCTGAGCGCAGCACCCATACGTTCGATCGCTTCACGCAAGAGCGGACGCGGAAGCGCAAACACGAACCGAGTGTGCCCAATTGCCGCTTCACCACATGACGCGCCGTCAGTCATCGCGACATGAGCGTTCTCACGGAACCACTCTCCAAGATCGCCCGTGAGCCCGTAGTCGCGAAAATCAATCAAAGCGATGTAGGTACCCTCTGGGAGCGTCACCTTGGCCCGCGGGAGGTGCTCTGCGATGAGCTCCGCGAGGAGCCTGCGGTTGCCGTCGAGATAGTCAACGACGGTGTCGAGCCACTCGCTTCCAGCCGAATACGCCGCCGTATTGGCCAGCACGCCGAGCGTTGAAGTGCCGTGGCCCGCCCAGAAACCGAGTTCTTCCCACACTGCGGCATCCGCGTCGTTCGACAGGATTACCTGAGCGCATTTGAGCCCCGCCAGATTCCACGCCTTCGAGGCCGATGCCGCCGTAATTGTGTGAGCCGCGGCATCCGCTGACACCGACGCGTACGGTACGTGGTGCGCACCGCGGTAGATCAGGGGCGCGTGAATTTCGTCCGAGAAGACGCGGCCACCCTTTTCATGGACGACAGCGGCTGTCGCAAGGAGTTCCTCGCGCGTGAAAACAGTACCGAGGGGGTTGTGGGGATTGCAGAGCACGAGCAGACCGGCTCCGTCATCGAACGCGCGCGCAATACCGTCGAGGTCCATGACCATGCGACCGTCCACGTTGATACTCGGCACTTCGATCACCTCTCGCCCGAGCATCGGGGGCACCAAAAGAAACGGCATGTACGCGGGAGTCGGGACGATCACGGCTGAGCCGGGCTTGGTGAAAGTCTTGATTGCAAGCTCGAACGCTGCGATCACATCGGGCACGTGGTGTACCCGATCAGAAGCAACTTGCCACCCGTATTTGCTCGCGTACCAAGAAGCAGTCGCCGCTGAGAGGTCACTCGCGAGCTTCGTCGGCAGGTAGCCGGTGACGCCGGTGTCAATTGCAGTCTTGAGGGCGGTTGCGATCGGTGGCGCCATCCCGAAATCCATCTCTGCGACGAACGCGCCGATCGAATCGGGGAACATCGTCCACTTCATGCTTCCGTTGGCTCGGAGTTGAGACTCGGTGATGGCGTCAAAATCTGGAGTGGACATGACTCAATTCTCGCGCAGGATGTGTGCGACGCGGGTCGCGGTACTCTCAGATCACCATGGTCGAGAACATTCCCGCTTCCACGCCGAGGCGGCGTGGCCCTTACTCGAAGTCTGATGGGCGCCGCCGCGATATTCTCGCCGCAGCGACGCAGGTTTTCGGGGTGAATGGGTACCGCGCGGGTTCGCTGAAAGAAATTGCTGGGATCGTCGGCATGAATCCGACCTCACTTCTCCATTACTTCCCCACAAAAGATGCACTCTTGCAGGCAGTGCTCGATGAGCGCGACAAAGTTTCCGACGCAGTCGCAAGCGCTGCAGCCGGCGATCCCACTGATCCGGCGGATGTTCCTCGGGCATTTTTGCGGATTGCACAAAACAATCAAGATGTGCCCGGAATCATCGGGCTCTACACACTGCTGGCAGCAGAATCAGCGACCCCCGGGCATCCGACGCGCGAGTACTTCGTTGCTCGCTATCAGCGCGTGAGAGAGCAGTTTCGAGGTGTGTTCGCACGAATGGAAGATGCCGATTTACTCGCTCCGGGAGTCACCGCTGAATACGCTGCGGCATCGACTCTGGGGCTCTGGGACGGAATACAGATGCAGTGGATGATCGACCCGGATTCGATTGACGTCGTGGCTCACCTTCGCCGGCACCTCAGCATGATCACGGTCGTGGAACTCTAACACTGCGCGTCGGTGCCGCTCACTTCGAGTTCAAGAACGACATCAGCGAATCCCTCCGCTGACACTGTGACAGCGGCCTGTCCGACATCGCGCGGTCTGACAATGGCCAGCGCGCGCCCATCGAACGTACGCCAGGTGCGCGCATCGAAACGCTCTGTCGTCGCAGGGTTGGCGCTGCTCATTCCCACAAGAGTCGCCGCGCCCGACACAGTGACCGAAACCTCGCGGTCGGAATCGGTGACGAGCAAGCCGCTGGCGTCTCGTAGTTCAATTGCCACATGCGACAGATCCGAATCATCGTTTCGCAGGAAGTTGCGATCGGCACGGGCGGTGAGCATTGCGGCACCAGCTGTCGCGAGTTTCGTACGACCCACCTCGATCCCGTTTCGGTATGCCAGCGCTGTCAAGACTCCGGGGCGATACACGCTGTCGATGACAGCCATCATCGGCAGGGCCTCGCCAACTCGCGCACGACCAATCTCGGAGCCGTCGAGGAGGAGGGCTACTTCTTCAGCATCGGCGTACACCTCGACAGTGACTGGCTTTCCTTCGTAGCCAGACCACGTCCATGACGACACCGAATCGCTCCAGGCCCACAGCGACGGGCTCACGATCTCCACACCGAAATACTCCGGGCGTCGCACCGCGATGAAGGGCTCAGCCCGGAGGCCGTAGACGATCTCCCGGTAGTACGAGGCTGGGCGGCGCCACCCCGTGATGTCAAGGTCTCCGGACCACGCCGTGAGGTAGGGAAATTCCCGCTCGAGCTGGCCGGAGGCATCCGCATCATCGGCGTACATCCGCGACCCGATGCCGACTTCGCCCAAATAGTCCCACCCGGTCCACGAGAAGTCACCGATCACGTTCTTGTTCTCGAGGATCATCGGCCACAACCGCCCGATCTGCGACGGAAATGATTCGGAGCCGACGATCACGCGATGTGGGAACGCCTCGGCGTCGCCGCTGTAACGCGACTCGGCGTAGTTGAGACCCAACACATCGAGAACCGAGGAGGACTCTTCGATACGAGCCGTCGCCGAGCTGCTCTCGCTGATGGTGCTAAAAACGTTGCCGTCGGCCATCGCCGCGTTTACCCCGCCGAGCTGCTCAACTATCTCTGGCACCTCGTCAATGATTGCCAGCAGTGCATTGACACCGTTCGTAACAGGTCGGGTCGGGTCAAGCGCGCGAACATGCTCGGCCAGTCGGCGAGCCCAGCGGGCACCATGCGGCGTGCCGACCTCGGCGATCTCGTTCCCGATCGAGTACATGATCACGCTCGGGTGATTGCGATCCTTCGCAACCATCGATTCGAGGTCATCGGCCCACCACTGCGGAAACTCCGCGGCATAGTCATACGGCGTCTTGAACTTCGTCCACATGTCGAATGCTTCATCGAGCACCAGCATCCCCACACGGTCACACGCGTCGAGCATCGCCACCGACACTGGGTTGTGGGCGGCACGAATCGCATTGAATCCCGCTGCTTTCAAAAGTTCGACGCGGCGCTCTTCTGCGCGCCCAATCGCCGCCGCGCCCAACGCGCCGTTGTCGTGATGCACACACGCTCCACGCAGCAGAATTTTCTCGCCGTTGATCCGCATCCCTTTTCGCGGATCAACCGTGACAGTGCGGATGCCGAAGCTACTGCGCACCCCGCTTTCGCGCCCTTCGAGCGACACCTCGGCGGCGTACAGAGCGGGGTGGTCCGGTGACCACAACTCGGGGCTCGCCACATAGAACCGTTGCCGGACGACCGATTGCTCACCAGGCGCAAGCGTCACGGGTGTGACATCATGTTCGATCGCAACTTCCCCAGCGTTGAAGATCTCCGTGCGCACGCGCACTGTCTGAGTCGTCATGCCGGCGTTCGCCACCTCGGTGGCAGCGTCGACCACTGCCTGGTCTTCTTCAAGGCGCACTGTCGTGATGCTGATGCCATCGGGAACGACATGCACCGGCTCATCGACGTGCAGCACGACTGGGCGATGCAGACCCGCCCCCGAATACCAGCGCGAGTCTTCACCGGCGCGCACCTCGACACGGAGGCTGTTCCTCTTGCCGAAGGCGAGGAACGGCGTGAGGTCTACGAAGAATCGCGCGTAGCCATCCGCCCGATTTCCCGCAAATTCTTCGTTTACGAAGATTTGCGCGCGACGAAAAGCGCCCTGAAGCTCAAGTCGCACAAGGTGATCTGCCCACTCGAGAGGCACCTCAAACTCTTTGAGATAGGTGTACGCACCGCGTGGATAGTACGCACCAGCGCCGCGACCTGGGGCATCCGCTCGACGCTCTTCATCGCGCAGAGCGTCATGCGGCAAACGAACAGCGCTCATAGCTGCGTCGCCGTCGAAGGCACCAGCGAAAGGTCCAACAGGTTGGCGATAGGCCCAGTCGTCATTGAAGGGAAAAACGGTCATGAAGTGTGGCTCCGGGAGCTACTCGAGAAACAGCAGGTCTCATGACACGATACGCGAAAATCAAACGCGCATTCTATTTTGCCAGGAATGACTGCCAGTTAGCTCAGCCTCTCGAGCACGATCGCCATCCCCCGCCCACCGCCCACGTTGAGCTGGCGCTCGACGTCGATGCCCAATTCCCGCGCCGCTCATCGCTCTCGGTTTTCGCTACTGGGAGTCGGCATACAAACCGAAGGGCCTTGTGCGCTAGGGCAGCCCATGCTCCGCGGCCTGCAGGGGCTCAGGGGGTCGTGACGACGATGACGGTCATGCCCATTCCAGCTGGCGTCGGCATCCCACTCATCTTCAAGCAAATCGAAGACGGCGCTTTTATTTCGCATGTCCGAAAGATGCCATGCCCCCGTCCCACTTCGGCGAAGCGCTTCGGTGTCCACAGTCGCTGAAACCGCTGCACCCCCAGGTGCCCGAGCTTCGCTCGCAGCGGCCCCCTCGCGCGCCAACAATGGCTCCCCGCGCTAGTTGTTGCTTGGGGTTCAGGGCTGGCAGGCGATCCCATCAACTTCGCGATCACGATCGTCAATGCCTGACCCGACGACGCGGGATTTGCCGAAGAAGTAAGCGAGACCATTGCCACTTCCACCGACCAGTCCACGTCGCTCGCGATGGGAACACAACCCTCCGCGCAGTTGGGTTTGGAGTCGAGGGCTGCGTCGCACGCGCGGTTGGCGCCGCGACAATCGCGGAAGAGTTTGACAAGGTTGCAGCGCTCACGCGCGACATGTTCAGTCCACGCGGCGCCGTCCCACCACCGCTGCTGATCGATGTTACCCAGATCGGAAAACCATCCCGCAGCCTGCTGCACCATTGCGACGTACCCCCAAGATACGTAAACGCTCACCGCATCCGTGCAGAAACTGTCGCTCGCACTGGTCCGCTAGCGTTCGTCAAACTCGATAGAAGAGGATGCCGCAAGGAAAACGCTGGTATTCGACTCACTAATTGAGAACTTCGACCAGGGATTTTACTGCGGAGACGGAGGGATTTGAACCCTCGGACCCCTTAAAGGGGTCTCCACCTTAGCAGGGTGGTGCACTCGGCCGGACTATGCGACGTCTCCAGGCATCCGACGTTGAAGCGACGAACGCGCAGACTCAATGCTAACTGATGACGACCACCAATATCGACCGACACCTGTGAGCAGTCTCGCTAACGCACGTTTCCGTTCGAGCAAGTCTCTTCTGCGGCTGTCTGGCCCGCGATCGACGATGGCAGTGCCACCGAAGTCTCCGCCGGCGCCGGTGTTTCTGAGGCATCCGTTGCCGGGTCGCTCGCGTCATCGCTCGGAGTCTCATCCGTCGCACCGTCAGTCGGGTCGACAACGACGACACCGTCGCCCTGGCTCACTTCACCAGTGAGCTCGATCGCCTCGTTTGCATCGAGTGCGGCCCACAGCGCGTCGGCAGCATCGTGGTTCGGTACAACGCGGTTGCTGTTGTCCGGATCAGTGCCCGTTGGGTACTGCACGAAGACGATGTCTTCGAACGGCACGTTCTTTACCGCGAGGGCAATCTGAACAAGGGTAAGCGGGTTCGTCAGGCTCTCGCTGGGGGTGACGTTGTTGACGGCTGTCGTCGCGAGCTTGAACAGCGTCGTTGGATCAGACAGCACGTCTTCGCTCACAAGCTTTCGAGCGAGACGCGACATGTACTGCTGCTGGTTCGAGATACGGCCGAGGTCCCCACCGTCACCAACGCCGTGCCGGGTGCGCAAGAACTGCAATGCTTCGAGGCCCTGCAAGGTCACGTTGCCCGCCGGTAGATCGAGCCCGGTGTAACGGTCTTGGATGCCGTTGGCGACACAGACTTCGACACCGCCGATGGCGTCAGTGATGTTGATCACTCCGCCGAACGTCACTTTGGCCGCGAACTGAATATCTTGGCCGCTCAGTTCGGAAATCGTGCTCACGACGCACGAAAGACCACCGTACGAGTACGCAGAGTTGATCTGCTGCTTACTCATCGCCGACCACGTATATCCGGTCTCGGGATTGGTGCACGACGGAATCGGCACCATCAAGTCACGCGGAAAAGAAATGACCGTCACCCGACGTGGCTCGTCCGAAATATGCACGAGCAGATTCACGTCGTTGAGTTCAGCCGAGGAATCGGGTCCGTCGCAACGCTCGCCGAAGAGGTAGGCGAACTCTTCTTCGCACGCATCGGTGCCTGCAACGAAAAGATTCACGCCACCTTCGATCGCGCCGATGTCGGGGGGAACTGCATCCTGACCCTCGATCTCGACAGCACTAGCCGTGAAGCTTTGGGTCAAGTCATACGCTGTGTAAGCCGCCACGCCGAGTCCTGCGACGAGAACGGCTGCCATAGCCACGGCGATCACGATGAAGAACTGCGAAACAGGATGCGGTGACTTCAGCTTGCCGTGGCGCGCCACGGTGCTGCGGTCACCAGCGCTCGTCGGAGACTTCGGGCTCACCGGCGGGTCCTCTCACATCGTGCATCGGGCTCACTTCTCCCTCGCACGGAAAGCGGAGGGTGTGGGATTCGAACCCACGGGACATTGCTGCCCACTGGTTTTCAAGACCAGGTCCATCGGCCGCTCGGACAACCCTCCCGATGACACCGCTAGGCGGTATCTATCGAACAGTCGTCTAGTCTAGCCGACAGCACTGCCCCTTATTGTCCCCATGCTGGCTGTGGAGCGCCTGAACGGCGCTCGCAATACGTTCCGTCATGCCGCAAAGATGCCGACGGATGCCGAACAACGCGCCACTTCGTCGTCACTGAGATCGAGGCCAGCGGCCGCCGCGGAGTCCACAATCGACGTCGCACGGCGCGCGCCGGGGATCGGGATGACGTGCTCACCGAGTGCGAGTTCCCATGCCAGCACGACTCGCTGTGCGCTCACACCGTGGTCAGTGGCGACATCCTGGAAAACGCCGAAACGCTCCCCCACGCGTTGTGCACCACCGCCGGTGCCACCCAGCGGGCTCCAGGGCAAGAACGCAATCCCGTGCTTTTCACAGAACCTCAATTCGTCGATGCTGCCGGGATGACTCGGCGAAAACTGGTTCTGCACACTCGCCAGGTTTCCCTCTCCCAGCACTTGCTGTGCGATCTCGATCTCTTCCACACTCGCGTTGGAAATTCCCACAGCGCGAACGAGCCCCTCGTCGAGCAAGGTTTTGAGGTTCGACATCACATCGCCGTACACCATCCAGCGGTCTGGCCGGTGGTACTGATACAGATCGATCGCGTCGACGTTCAGGTTTCGGAGCGACTTCTCGACGGCGCTTCGAAGGTACTCCAACGAACCGTTGCGCCCCCACACCTCACCCTCGCTGCGGGTGATGCCACCCTTCGTGGCGACAGTGATCGCCGAAGCGTCACCAGACCAGGAGCGCAAGGCATCCGCGACGATAAGTTCGTTGTGGCCCATCTGGTCCCAGCTGGGTGCGTAGCAGTCCGCCGTGTCGATGAACGTCACTCCGGCATCGAGCGCCGCGTACACTGTCGCAACAGCGTCGTCGTGCGCCGGGATCTTTTTGTCATTGTTCATCGAGACCGGCATCGCGCCGAGTCCGATCGCCGAAACCTCACGGCCGGCAAGTGTACGAAACTTCATTGTCGTCTCCTTCGCTCGGCTCGAAGCGAGCCTCTGATTCGTGAGGTTCTAAAGCGCCCGCAGCACTGCCGCGACACCGCCATCGACCACTGAGGTCGTAACTTCGCCCGCCGCGTCGCGAACCTCTTGCGGACCCTGCGCCATAGCAACGGCACGGCCGCCGTGAGCCAACGCCCATGCGAACATGCCGAGGTCGTTGCGCCCATCGCCGATCACCAGGACGCGAGCGCCCGCAACGCCGCGCCACGTGCGCACCATTTCAAGCGCGGTTGATTTGTCGACACCCTGCGGCGCGATGTCGAGCCACGCCGTCCACCCCACGGCATAGGAGACGTGGTTGAGGCCGATACGTTCGATGAGTTCGATGAAGTCACGGTCGGTGTGCGTCGGCGAGACGACCACGACACGGCTGACAGGATGCGTGCCGAGCTGCTCGAACGGCACACGGTTGGCGCGCTCGAGGCTCCAGTCGTCAAGGTAATCCGTGTAGAGCCGTCGCCCATCGGGCAGCTCCACGAGATAGTGAGCTTCAGGTAGGTGCGTGCGAAGAAGATTCAGAACCGGAGTCGCGTCAAACGACTCGGTATGAAATCGCTCGTACGTGTCGATTGTGTCACCAGCACGCTTCATGATCGCAGCGCCGTTGGAACACACGACGTACTCGGGAAGAATCTGCAGCATCGAAAGGATGCTGTGCGTCCCCTCCCAGCTGCGCCCAGTGGCAAGCATCACTTCGTGACCTGCCGCGTGCGCTGCACCAACGGCTGCAACAACGTCGGGGCTCGGAGACTCGTCTTCGAGAATGACGGTGCCGTCAATATCAAGCGCGATCAACAGGGGCGCTGCGGCACGTGCTGTGGCACCGGTCACTCGATCGGCTCCATGACCTCGAGTCCACCGAGGTACGGACGCAGCGGCTCGGGCACAGTTACCGAGCCATCAGCTCGCTGGTGAGTTTCAAGAATTGCGACTATCCAGCGCGTTGTCGCGAGCGTGCCGTTGAGCGTTGCCGCTGGCTGAGTTTTGCCACCATCCTCTGGCCGGTATCGCGTCTCAAGGCGACGCGCCTGATACGTCGTGCAGTTACTCGTGCTCGTCAGTTCGCGGTAGGCACCTTGAGTGGGAACCCAGGCTTCTACGTCGTACTTACGCGCCGCCGACGACCCAAGGTCTCCTGCCGCAACGTCAATGACGCGGTACGACAGGCCTAGATCTTGCAGCATCTGCTCCTGCAGCGCCACTAAACGCAAGTGCTCTGCTTCGGCATTCTCCGGCGTCGTGTAGACAAACATCTCGAGCTTGTTGAACTGGTGCACGCGGATAATGCCGCGCGTGTCTTTGCCATAAGAACCGGCTTCGCTCCGGTAGCAGGTCGACCAGCCGGCGTAGCGCTTCGGTCCCTTGGCGAAGTCGATGATCTCGTCCATGTGGTAGCCAGCAAGCGGCACCTCGCTCGTGCCAACGAGGTAAAGATCTTCTTGATCGAGGTGATAAACCTCATCAGCGTGGTTACCCAAGAAGCCCGTGCCGCGCATGACCTCGGGGCGAACGAGCGTCGGCGGGATCATGGGAATGAAGCCGGCAACGAGAGCACGATCGAGGGCCATGCTCATCAATGCGAGTTCAAGACGCGCACCGATCCCCTTCAAGAAATAGAAACGACTCCCTGACACCTTCGTGCCACGTTCCATGTCAATCGCGTCGAGCATCTCACCGAGCTCGAGGTGATCGCGCGGCGCAAAGTCGAAGGTCGGCACTTCGCCGTGCGTGCGGAGCGTAATGAAGTTGGCTTCGCCACCCGCAGGAACACCCTCGATGACGATGTTTTCGATAGCGGCGAGCGCTTCGGTGGCAGCTTCTTCAGCCGCCGTGACCTCGCGCTGCAGAGCCTTAACGCTCTCACTCAGCTCTTTCGCCTGCGCAACGAGCGCGGCCTTCTCCTCTTTGGGCGCCTTCGCGACGAGTTTGCCGTGCGTATTTTGCGCGGCCCTCGCCTCCTCAAACGAAGTAATGGCAGCACGCCTGGCAGCATCGGCAGCGATCGCGGTGTCGACGGAGTCTGGCGACTCGCCTCGCGCCACCTGTGAACGCTTGACCAGCTCTGGATTCTCACGCAACAACACCGGATCGATCACGCGTCAAGTCTAGGCCGACAGCACGGGTCGGCCTCCCGTGCCGCGGCTATCGTGTGAACATGACAGCGGATGCCGCGGGCCAACGGCGAGCCGCCCTGATATACAACCCAATCAAAGTCGACCAAAAGCGCTTGCGTGAACAGGTGACGCACTACTGCGCAATGGCGGGTTGGCAGCATCCGTTGTTTCTCGAAACCACACTCGATGACATCGGTGACGGAGCTGCACGCAAAGCGCTCGACGGCCACATCGACCTCGTACTTGTTGCCGGCGGTGATGGCACCGTGCGCGCTGTCGCGCACGCGCTCGCCGAAACGGGTGTGCCACTGACGATCGTGCCAAGCGGCACCGGCAATCTGCTCGCCCGAAACCTCAACTTGCCACTTGATGATCCCGAAGCGATGATCCGGGCAAGCTTCGACGGCGATCAGCTGCCCATCGACATTGGTGTCGCGCGCATTGACCGCGCCGACGGCGAGACGGCAGAAGCTGGTTTTGTCGTCATGGCCGGAATGGGTCTCGACGCCGCGATGATCGCGAACACTCGGCCCCGCCTTAAAAAAACAGTGGGGTGGGTTGCTTATGTCGATGGCGCCGCACGATCGTTGCCGGGAGCGCGCCCGTTCCGTGCCATGTTTCAAGTCGGAGATGGGCGGCTGCATTCAGCAAAAGCGCAGAGCATTCTCGTCGCCAATTGTGGTGCGCTGCCGGCGGGAATCGCTCTCATGCCCGAAGCATCCCTCCGCGACGGAATGCTAGATGTCGCCGTCATCCAGCCGAGCGGCTGGTTCGGCTGGCTCGGCGTGTTTCGCAAAATCTGGTGGGACAACAGCGTGCTCCGCCGTTTTCACGCTGGGCGCCTCGTCCTGCGACACCGCCGCCGCTACTCTTCAGTGCACTTTTTTCAGGGCGGCATGGCAGAGATCGGTACAGCGCCAGCCCAACCCGTCGAACTCGATGGTGACGAGTTCGGACTCGCCACCGGGCTTCGTTGCCACGTCTTGCCGGGGGCACTTATCGCCGTCGTACCTCGCGGTCACAACACCGAGAAACTCTGACGGGTTAGCGTGAGCCGAGGTTGATCGAGCCGGTCTGTGGGTGCTCTCTCGGCATCCGATCACGGTCGTAGGTGACCTCACTGAAACCGTGCGGAACTGGGTGACCCTCTTCATCGACGCTGACAAAGACAATGCGTTCGATCGTGAGGATGCGTCGTCGCGTGATCATGTTGCGGACAACTGCGCGCATCGTCAGCGAGGTGCGGCCGAAGTGTGTCGCTACCAGGCCCATCTCAACGAGGTCGCCCTGAAGGGCGGAAGCCTCAAAGTTGATCTCGGAAATCAACTTTGTGACAACGCGATAATTTCCCAGCTGCAAAATAGCGTAGATCGCGGCTTCTTCGTCGATCCACTTCAGCAGGCTTCCGCCGAACAGCGAGCCATTCGCATTCAAATCCTCCGGACGAACCCACTTTCGCGTGTGAAAGTTGATGCCGTCTTCAGAAGGATGCCACTCGGAGTTTTTCTGTTGCGCTGCCACCCTCTCAGGGTAACCACCGTGGCTGAATGCGTGTGGTGCGCTAGCTCTGCGAGAAGGCGATGGCGAAGATCGCGATGAAAGCGATCACCGCCGACGCGACGGCCACCCAACCGATGATCACAGCTGCGAGAGCGATGCCGCGTCCGCCTTCACCGGTCCGCTTGATCTGCGAGAGGGCGATGTATCCGAAGATCAGGCCGAAGAGCGCTCCGAACCATACGAAGATGATCGAAAGGATCGCGAAGAGGTTGGTTGATTTAGGCTGAACGGCTGCTGTGTCGTTGGTCATGATCGAACAGTAGCGGTTAGCGCTCCTTCGTGGTGAATACGTCGTAACGTCGACGTATGACGAGTCCCTCGATCGTGTTGTTCCGCGACGATTTGCGCCTGGCCGACAACCCCGCGCTGCAGGCTGCAGTTGACCGTGACGCGCCCGTGATTGCTCTTTACGTGCTCGATGAGCAGTCACACGGCATCCGCCCGCTCGGAGGCGCAGCGCGGTGGTGGCTGCACCACAGCCTCTCGTCACTCGACGAGCGACTGCGAGAGCGCGGTGTGCAACTCGTCCTCCGCCAGGGGCCCGCAGCGCTCGTCGTCGGCGGAGTTGTGAGGGATGCTGGCGCCGGTGCCGTCTTCTGGAATCGGCGCTACGGGGGGCCAGAGCGAACTGTCGACACGGAACTGAAGACGGCACTTCGCGCAGACGGCGTAATCGCCGAGTCGTTCGCGGGCTCACTCCTTTTCGAACCATGGACCGTGCGCACCGGAAGCGACCGTCCGTACTCGGTTTTTACACCGTTTTGGAAGGCATGCCAGCAGCTGCCAGCGCCGCGCGCGCCGCTTCCTGAACCGACCGAACTCTCTGGCCTTCAGCATCAGCTCGCCTCTGACGACCTGGACGACTGGGGCCTCTTGCCGCAGCATCCTGATTGGGCGGGTGGCCTGCGGGATGCGTGGCAGCCGGGCGAACCTGCCGCGCGTGCACGTATGCAGGCATTTCTGCAGGAGGACATCGCCGACTACGACCGAACTCGCGATGAACCCGCGGCTGGCAACACCTCGCTACTTTCGGCCAGCCTGCGTTGGGGCGAAGTGAGCCCTTATACGGTGTGGCACGAGACGCTCGCCTCAGGTGCCGACGCCGGCAGATTCCTCTCCGAAATCGGGTGGCGCGAGTTTGCGTGGCACACGCTGTTTCACTTTCCGGATTTGGCAACGAAGAACTGGCGTTCCTCATTTGATGCGTTCCCGTGGCCTGATGCCGACGAGAACCAATTGGCGGCGTGGCAGCAGGGACGCACCGGCATCCGTCTGGTTGACGCCGGTATGCGCGAGCTCTGGCACACCGGCACGATGCACAACCGGGTTCGGATGGTCGTGGCATCTTTTCTCACCAAGAACCTCCTGATCGACTGGCACCGCGGCGAAGAGTGGTTTTGGGACACCCTCGTCGACGCCGACTCAGCGAGTAACCCGTTCAACTGGCAGTGGGTCGCAGGCTCCGGCGCGGATGCCTCCCCCTACTTCCGTATCTTCAATCCTGAGACGCAGGAAAAGAAGTTCGACCCGCACTCGGCCTACGTCCGCTCTTGGGTGCCAGAGCTCGACGACGCGAGCTACCCCGACCCCATCGTGGATCTCGCCGAAACCCGGCGCCGAGCGCTCGACGCCTATGAGTCGGTGAAGCGAGCGCGCTGAGAGGATCGCGAGAAGGAATGCTGAGCGCGGTGCGAGGGTTGCATTGAGGTATGACCACCTCAGCTGTTCCCGCCCTCTCCGTTCTCGATCTGGTTCCGGTTCGCTCGGGCCAAACGAGCGCGCAGGCGATCGCGGCGTCTCTGGGTGTTGTCGAGGCCGCCGACCGGCTCGGCTACCGCCGTTACTGGTTTGCCGAGCACCACAACATGCCAGCCGTCGCCTCCACGACGCCGCCGGTCCTGATCGCGGCCGCCGCCGCACGCACATCGCGGATTCGCGTCGGCTCAGGTGGCATCATGCTGCCGAACCACTCGCCTTTGATCGTCGCGGAACAGTTCGCCGCTCTCGAAGCGATCGCGCCGGGACGTATCGATCTCGGCATCGGGCGAGCCCCCGGCAGCGATCCCGTCATCACACAGCTTCTTCGCCAGTCAGGGACCACGAGTGACGTCGACAAGTTTCCTCAGCACGTGAGAGATATCTCGAGCCTCGTGAGCGCTCAAGGCGCCACGGTGCAGTTCTCGTCAGGTGGCACCTATTCAGTGCATGCCACTCCCGCAGCGACCAGCACCCCCGACGTCTGGCTACTCGGATCAAGCACATACTCAGCGCAGCTCGCGGCATCTCTCGGCTTGCCGTACGTCTTCGCGAATCACTTTTCGGGCGAGGGCGTCGAGCAAGCGCTCGACCTTTATCGCGCGCAGTATCAGCCGAGCGAAGAGCATCCCGAACCGCGGACTTTTCTCACGGCCAATGCCGTCGCGGCCGCGACACATGAAGAAGCAGAATTGCGCGCGCTCTCGCAGATTCGCATGATGGCTCGGTTGCGCGGCAACCGCCCGCTCGTGCCCATTGAAACTGTTGAGCAGTCTGTCGCCGCCGAAGCTGAGGATCACCTCGGTGAGCCGATGCGAGGGTGGGCGCGCACCCGCTGGTTCGTCGGAACCGGTGACGAAGTGGCATCCCGCCTCACGGCGTTCGCGACGAAATACGACGTCGAAGAGGTCATGATCTCACCCGTGACGGCAGCACGCGACGCTGAGTCGATGGATTCTTCAGACGCGCGAGTCGAAACGCTCGAACTGATCTCGGCGGCGCTTGCCGCATAAGCCGTTCAGCTTTCGGGTTCACCCGAAAGCAGTCCGCGCAACCAGTCACGCGCTTCGACGAACACCTCATCGGAGTAGCGGTCTGAGTAGCGAATAATCGCACGGTCTGCGCGTGGATATGACCCGAGGAAGATGACCTGCGGGCTGAAGCGTCGAAGTCCGAGGAGTGCATCGGCCATACGCTCGTCGGCAATGTGACCATCCGCATCGACCACGAATCGGTACCGGCCAAGCGCGTCGCCAATGGGTCGAGAAGCGAGCAGACTGAGGTTGATACCGCGCGTTGCAAACTGTTCGAGCATCTCCATGAGAGCGCCGGAGTACTCGGTGGGCAGCTCGACAATGAGCGACGTCTTGTCGGCTCCGGTCGGGGTCGGTGGCGCAACGGTTCGCGCGACGAGCACGAAGCGTGTGACGGCGTTGACGTTGTCGCCGATGTGTTCGGCCAATAGCTCAAGGTCGTGGTGTTCGAGAATTCCCGGGGGCGCAATAGCGGCATCGGCATCGCTCGTGCCGTCGATAATTCCCATCGCGCTTGCCACGTTGCTTGCCGCAGGAAGATGCGCGTGCTCGGGCATCTCGCGAGAAAGCCACCGCAAGCACTGCGCGTAAGCCACGGGGTGCGCCGCCACGAGTTTGACGTCAGCGAGCGTTGCGCCGGGCTTCGCCACGAGCACGAAGTCGACCGGCACCAGGTATTCGCCCACGATTCGTAGTCCCGGCATTGTGGCCAGGGCATCCTGCGCGGTTGAGACGCCGCCGTCGACGGAGTTCTCGATGGCGATCATGGCGGCGTCTGACCGGCCCTCAACAACGTCCGAGAGCGCTTCACCGACATTGTTGACGGGCTTCCAGACCTGCCCCCGCGCCTCAGGAACCTGCGCCAGCGCTGCCTCGGTAAAAGTACCGGCCGGGCCTAGGAAGCTGTAGATACGGCGCGTGGGAAAAACATCGGAAGAGACGGTGGTCACGGAGATTCAGCCTAGTCCCGGCCCCGCGTCCGTTTGCCCACGAGAAATGGGCGTTCACCTGAGCGTTGGGGGCAAATCTCGCGCTGCGGATGACCCGAGCGCCCGAACACGGCAGACTAAGGACCATGAGCCGCGCGGGACAGCTAGCTGAAGCATCCGATCTGATCGACATTGATGAACTCATTGCCGCCTACTACGACCTAAAGCCCGACGCCGGAGTTCCGGCGCAACGCGTGGCATTCGGCACGAGCGGTCATCGGGGGTCGAGTCTTTCGACAAGTTTCAATGAAGACCACATTCTCGCAACCACCCAGGCGATCGTTGACTATCGCACCGCGGCGGGAATTGCTGGCCCCCTCTTTTTGGGCCGCGACACGCACGGGTTGTCGCTTCCGGCCGAGCGAAGCGCCGTCGAAGTTCTCGTCGCCAACGGAATCGATGTGCGGGTCGACTCGCGCGATTCGTGGGTGCCGACGCCCGCACTGAGCCACGCCATCTTGACGTACAACAAGGACCGCGAAGCGGCAGATCCCGGTCGCGCTGACGGCATCGTGGTGACGCCGTCGCACAACCCGCCGCGCGATGGTGGCTTCAAGTACAACCCGCCGCACGGTGGCCCAGCCGACACTGACGCGACGTCATGGATCGCTGACCGCGCCAATGAGCTCATTGCTTCGGGCCTCGAGGGCGTCAAGCGCACCCGCTTCGCCGACCTCGACGCCGACGCACTCGGCAGCTACGACTTTCGCGGCGTCTACGTCGCAGACCTCGAGAACATCATCGACATCGAGGCAATCAAGAAGGCCGGCGTGCGGATCGGAGCCGACCCGCTGGGCGGCGCATCCGTCGAGTACTGGGCGCTCATCGCCGACGTCTACGGCATCGACCTCACCGTCGTGAATCCCGATGTTGACCCCACGTGGCGCTTCATGACGCTCGACTGGGACGAGAAGATCCGCATGGACCCGTCGTCGCCGTCGGCGATGGCGTCACTCGTTGCTCGCCGCAACGAATACGACATCCTCACGGGCAACGACGCTGACGCCGATCGCCACGGCATCGTTACCCCCGATGCCGGGCTCATGAACCCCAATCACTTCTTAGCGGTCGCGATCGACTACCTTTTCAGCCACCGCGAGAGCTGGCCAGCGGACGCCGCCATCGGCAAGACGCTTGTCTCATCGATGATCATCGACCGCGTCGCCGAGTCACTCGGCAAGACGCTGCTCGAAGTGCCGGTTGGCTTCAAATGGTTCGTGCCAGGTCTCCTCGACGGTTCCGTCGCGTTCGGCGGCGAAGAGTCGGCCGGTGCCTCATTCCTTCGCTTCGACGGCTCCGTCTGGACGACAGACAAAGACGGCATCCTGCTGTGCCTGCTCGCGGCGGAGATTTTGGCCGTGACCGAGAAAACGCCCTCTGAGCGGTACGCCGAGCTTGAGGCTGAGTTCGGTTCATCTGTCTATCAGCGCGTCGATGCTCCCGCGTCGCCGGCGCAAAAGGCGGCGCTTGCAAAGCTCTCCCCCGACGCCGTGACTACAACAACACTCGCGGGTGAAGAAATCACAGCGAAACTCTCACACGCGCCAGGTAACGGTGCGGCCATCGGAGGGCTGAAGGTGCAGACGGCGCACGCGTGGTTCGCTGCCCGCCCCTCAGGCACCGAGGACGTCTACAAGCTCTACGCCGAATCACTTCGCGGCGAAGAGCACCTGCGCGAGGTACAAGAAGAAGCCCGCGCTGTCGTCACCGAAGCACTCGGCGACGTGAGCTAAGCGAGAATCCAACACCGGCGACCAAAACGATGGCCGCCAACAGCGCAATGAAGCGAGGCGTTGCCGCGGTGCTCCCGGTAACGGCCAGCTCGCGGACCGATACGACCTGGACTGGTATCGAGACTGTCACGTTCGACTCCGCACCGATCAGAACGATGTGGTGGTCGCCGCGCACAGCGTCGGCCGGGATCGTGATACGCGTCGAAACAGCGCCAGACGAATCCGCGACGACGGCTGCCAGGAGTACGGGCGTCGAGTAGAGCCACACGTCGACCCGCTCACCGGGGCGGAACCCAGTCGCGCTCACGTCGATCTGCACGCCCGGTGCGGTTCGCTCAACCGATACAGAGCCGGTTGCATCTGGACTCGTTGCGGGAAGCGGTGGAGCTGTCGGATCTGAACCACCCGCCGCCGGCGCAGCAGGGGTCGCACTCGCAGTCGGCTCAGGTGTTGTGGTTGGCTCCGCGGTCGACTCAGGTGTTGCAGTCGGTGTTGGCTCAGGAGACTCTCCCGCGTCACCGTAGATCTGAACCTCCACAATGCCGGCGGCCCAGGCAGCCTCGTTTCCGTTGTGGTCGTTGATCACGCGGTTCACGTCCACTCGCACAAACCGGTATGAGCCTTCTAGCGCGTCGCTGGTGAAACCCACCTGACGGTTCGACGTGCGATCGGCGATGGTTGTCCAGTTCTCGCCATCGGTACTGCCCGAAAGCACGTACCCGCTGTAGCTCTCCGAGCCGTTGTGGCTGCGCCAGCTGATGTCGGCGCGACTCACGTCGTACTCGCTCTGGAGATCGACCTGCCACGAGTAGGTCGAGGTCGACCCGGGAAAGAAATAGTGACTGTTGTCGTACGGACTCGTCGTGTCGTCGATACCGTCGTTTGCTGCCGCCGCTGGAGAACCCAGCGTCTCGCCGTTCTCACTCGGAGTCGAATAGCCCGCAGAGAGCGAGCCCACAGGGTCAGACGATGATGGCTTACCCTGCGAGAGCAGCCCGGACGGGGTCTGCTCGATCTGCCCTGACGGCACATCGAGCGACCATTCATCGGTGTATTCCAGACCCAGCGTCTTCTGCACGGGATCAAGATCGAGCGGCAACCACACGTATGTCGATGTCGCGAGTGCTCCGGCTACCCAGCGGTCTCCCATATAGACAAGCGATGTACCGCCGTCACTTCGCGGCAGCGAGACAACGTATGCCGGTTGACTCTTAAATGTCGTGTTGTTGCCGAGATTATGGTTCTCCGACCACCCATTCGGGTCCGACAGATCGGATGTCGTCGCGTACTTGAGCTGGTTCGCGTACCAGCCCGACTGGCCCGACGTCACGAGGTAGTACGTGCCATCCACTTGAGTGATAGCGGCAGCTTCGCGGCTCTCCCCCGAGAACAACGGGTACGACTTCTCGAAGTCGGCATTCTCATAGTCGGCCGACAGCGGGTATACCCGCAGCTGCTCATGAGCTTCAGCTGAAATCAGCCACCCGTCACGGTCGCTGTCGACGTAGACGGTGAAGTCTCGAGATTGGTGACCGAGTGGGTCGTTTCCGGCGGTGCGGTAGGCAGCTTCGGCCGCAGCGAAGTCGGCGTACCGACCTTCTCCGATCGTCGCCTCGATCGCGTGCTGTTGCTCAAGGTCCCACACGTCCCCGGCACCCGGACGACCGTGATATTTCACTTCGTAGTCGCCATCGATAGTCGGGCTCGTGGCCACAACGACTTCAGACGCGGCATACGAGTCGGCAGTTTCCCAATGACCCCACAACACGAACGCGTCGGTTGTTTCGTTGAAGAGCAGCTTGGGACGCTCGACCTTGCACGATGCGGCTCCCCGCACGTTGCAATCGAGGCCAGACGCTTCGGGCACGAGTATTTGTGTGACGAACTGCCAATTGAGCAGGTCTTCTGAGCGGTAGAGATTTGTGCCGTTAAAGCTCGCTCCGTTGTGCGCCTTGTCTTCACCCACCCAGTAGTACGCGCCATCGTGCTCGAGAAATCCGCCACCGTGGGCCTGTATCGAGTTTCCTTCGGTGTCGAACCATGGTTGGCCAACCGGCACGCTCTCGTACTCACCGTCGACAGGCGCGATGGTGTAGTCCACGGTCGTGACAGCACTTGCGACACCGTCTCGGAACGCCAGAGCGCGAACGGTGGCTGAGCTATCGAGCAGAAAGGGATCCGAGTACCGCGTACCGCTCGTGCGGGTCGGCGCACTGCCGTCGAGGGTATAAAAAACCACGGCGTCATCGGCGGCGTTGATTGACACAGTCTGAGCCGATCCGTAGACAACGGTGGCGCTCGGAGACACGACAGGAGCCTCGACCGACGCCACCGCGAGGTCGAGCTCCTGCGCTCCGCGAGCGGCCGCGAGCCACGTCACTGATGCGCCCTGCCAGCCGACATTGGAGATGCGAACAGTCACCTCGCCCGCCGCGGCCTCAGAGAGTTCGAAGGTGCCGGCGACAGCGGACTCGCGGTGCGACGGCGAAACATCACCTGAAGCGCTTCGAACGACAGCGTGCTGCTCGTTGAGCGAGTCGATAACTGTCACGTCGATCTGACGATCGCTCGCGCTCCACCACTCATATAGGCCGAGAGCGAGCGTGTACTCGCCGGCATCGGGCAAATCTAGGGTGTACGTGATCGAGTTGCCGACGCCGTTGTAGCCGTAGTGCCCGTTCACACCTTTTGTTCCCGCGTCGGCGCGTGAACCGTCTTGACCGGCGTAACCCCAACTCGAGTCGGAGGCCTTCGGCTGATCAGGCACATCGTTGCGGAGGGCATCCCCCAGAAGGTTTTTCGCGCCATCGAACGCAGCAGAGGAGGCCACGGCGGAGTCGATGAAATAGACGGTGTCATCGGCAAGCGTTTCAACCGTGGCTGTGGCAGCTTCGTCGACCCCCGCGACGTCACCATAGATTGTGTACGACTTGTACGGCTGCGAGAAGGTCGTCCCGGCGAGATCCCACGACACAGCTGCCTGCGATGTGTCTCCGCTCGAGGTGGAGACGGCGACTTCAGCGGGCAACTCTGGCGAATCACCAGCGACAACTGCGAAGTTCAGCGGCTGATCGTTCAACGCTAACACTTCCGCGTGCGCGCCGGGAGCAACTGCCACGGCAGATGCACACACGAGCGCGAGCGTTACGAGCGTTGCAGGCACTCTGGTTCGTCGGACAGATGTGGTTCTCATACGTTCCTTCATTGGAGCGGGAGTGCGTTGAATTGCAGATGCTTACGCTGCGTCAGGTACGAGCGGGTGGGCCAAATCAGCCCACCCGCTCCGTTCGTTACTTCGTCGAGATGCCTGCGCGTCGCCGCACGCGGACGACGGCAATGAGTCCGCCGAGCGCGAGCAGCATGATCGCGAACGGCAGAACCGGCGCGACAACACCACCCGTCACGGCGAGGTCGCCCGCAGCGTTCACTCGCAGCGGGTTCCATCCGATGACAGCGCCAGAGGCATCCGTAACGACGATGCGGTGATCACCGGCGGGCACATCAGCCGGAATACGCACCGTGACCTCACCGGATGCCGAAACCACAACCGTGCCGAGATGGCGCGGAGTCGAGAACAACCACACATCCATGGAGTCGCCGGCATATTCTTCGCCGACGCGGATTGTCACGTTCTGTCCCGCCACGACCTCGGTCGGCGTGCCGATCTTTCCTCGCAACGCAGCAGTGAGAGCGTCTACCGAAGGCGCTGATGCCGCACCGGTCGATGGCAGGGACGGCGACGATGGGCTCGTCGTCGGCGCGGGCGCAGACGGCTCGGGCGCGGGCGTTGTCGGCTCAGGCGTCGGCTCAGGTGCCGCCTCCACCGTGACCGGCTCTGACATTGCCGTTGCCGATGTGAACCCTGCAGCGGATGCCGTCACACCAACGCGAAGCATCGCTCCGATGTCTTCGGAAGTCGCCATGTATGCGGCACCTGTCGCGTCGGAGATGTTTTCGCCGTCGCGTGTCCACTGATACGCGAGTTCGGCATCGTCGGGGTCGACCGTCGACACCGACGCGTTGAGTGTCGAACCAACGCGCGCGTCGCCCGCAATCGACCCAACCGCAAGGTCGACCGTGCGAGTGATGCCGACTGTGTACGAACGAACTGTGCCATCGGGCGCTGTCACGTCGACGCGACCCTGACCATCGGCATCCGCTGGCTGAACGACGCTCACGTTCGCATCGCCATCAACCGCCACAGCGCTCAGGACTGGCCATCGCGACCCGGTCGACTCGGCGGAGTACTCCAAGCGATCAGCTGCGAAGTCGGCTACGGCAACGCCATCGAGCGAGATGCGCGCGAGATCTGCGACACCAGACTCGGATGCCTGGAGACCGAAGATCTCCACTTCGGAGACGACCATGTGCGTTGCCGCTCGCGCCGTGAGCACTACTCGCACCTCGTCGGCCGCGACATCGCCGAGCGGAACATCGACGACCGGCGCACCGGTCTCGGGTGCAGCTACTGCAACCGAGTCGCCCTCGACCCACTCGCCGCCGTCAGTTCGGTGGTCGATTCGAAGCGTCTGTGCCCAGGTCGTTCCACCATCTCGGTAGAAGTGCACCTTCAGGTGACGCACCTGCGTCGTCTGCGCCAGCGTGTAGCTGAGCGTGTCTCGTGCGTTCTTCGTGCCCGATCGCCAGTTCGACCAGCCTTTGTCGGTGGTGAGCCCGTTCTTCGTGCGGTCGACACTGTACGAAGAGCTTTCAGTGAAGGTGGCCGATGCCGTGCTCGAAGGCGCAACGTTCGCTTCTTCAGCGGTCGTGACGATCACAGTGAGCGTTGCAGGCAGCCGAGGTGCTGTCGGATCGTTCGACTCTGCTGAACCCGGAACTGTCACAGTCCCCGTTTCGGCGAAGTTCGTATCGGCGAGACCTGTCCAGTCCCACTCGACATTCGCTTCGAACGTGGCACCGCCCGGTGTGAGCTCCGCCGGAACCGTCGTCGGGGCGCCCTGCTGCACCCGGTCGAGGGTTGCCCCAGCGTAGATCGTCAGCGACACCGGTCGCGTGCCGGTGTAAGAACCGATCTCAACTTTCGCTCGCGCCGAATCGAACGTTGCGCCGAACATGTCAACACCGTGACCTGAAATCGTGACAGTGCCAGGCGTCGACCAGTCAGCATCTTCTACATCCCATTCCACGGCGGCAGATCGCTCAACACCGCCGCGATAGGTGAGAGTAACAGTGCCCGGAAGCTCCGGAGCCTCACCCGTGATCGTGCTGACGTTCACCGGAACAGCCGACTGCACAGCAGTTGAGGCAAGCGTCCAGCGCTGGTTTCCACCGTTGTTCGATGTCCAGGTGCCAACTCCTGCGCCATCGGCTGAGCTTTGACCGTTCACATCGAGCACGCGTTCGGCCGTCGGGCTCAGCAACGAGTACGTCCGCCCGTCCGATGTGGAGGGGATCCACTGCATCGACTCATCCGCGGCGGCTGTTGCCTCATCGGTGCTCACAAGAGTCGTCGACGTGCCCGAAACGGCGAGGAACTGACCGTTTCCATTTTCGAGCGTGATGCGCTGGCGGTTGGTACCCGCTCCCGAAAGTGTGCGAACAGTCCACGCTTGCGCGCTGGCGGCATCCGGTGTCGTCGCTGACGACGCGATCTGAACTGCGTCGCCGTTGGCGGCGAGCGCCTTTCCACTCTGCACTCCAAGGAGCTGATATGTCTCGCCATCAGTGAAGGTCGAAACCTCGTCGGAAACGCCTGACACTCCATCGATCACGAATGTGGTGACTGATTTCGCGGGAACACTGACCGTGGCTGTCTTGGTGTTTGCATTGATCGCGACAGGGTTTGATGCAATAAGTGCATTCGCTGTCACGTCTTCCACCGGAGACTCCGTCGTGGTGATGGGCGTCACGGTCGCCCCGGAAGCGATGTCACCGAATCCGGAAAGATCGATCGTCACGGTGCGCGTTGCGGCCTCCGAGTTCACGTGCACGAGCGTTGCGCTCTCGCCGTCCGCGGCAACCGCGGCAGTCGTCTGCGCATCGTTCGTCGGAATCAGATGATCACCGGGGAGAATGTAGTGCGTGAAGTTTCGCACCGTGTTGTACTTCGCATTGGTCAACACTTCACACGACGGGTCGGGTTCGTTGTCAGCGATGCGACGTTCTGAGTCACCGTTGTCGTCGCAGTCGAAGTCGATGAGAACACTGCCCCAGTTGCTGTTCTCCGTTTTCTCCATGTTGTAAAGGTCTTCAACGGGCTGCCAGAACACCCATGCTTCTGGTTCGAGTTCTCTCAAGTCATCGACGATTCGGGATGCCATGCCAATACCGTTATCGATGTTGGTGAGGTTGAATCCGCCGGTGGTGTCCCAGTTGCCCTCGACCTCACTCATCCACAGCGGTTTGTCTGAGGCCTTCGCGATATCGCGCACAATCATGCGATCACTTGTCCCGTACGTGTGCACATTGAGCTGGTCGACACTGGCTTTCGACTCGTCGCTCCAGCCGTTCCAGTTGGTGACGAATGTCGAGGGATTGGTCTCGTCCATTGCTGAAATGCTGACGTCGGTGGACGTGTCGGGTTCAGCAAGTCGTGACGCCAGCGCTTGAATCATCTTGTTCTGCGCGCTCGGCCCGATGTGTGCGCCCTCTTGACGACTCGCACTCGTTGGCCACTGGCTTCCGTTCGGAATGCTTGTCGACCAGTAGTTGGTGTTGGGCTCGTTGAAGGGATCCAGCGTTTCGATGTCGATGCCGTAGGTCGACTCGAGGTGCTCAACAGCTGTCACGAGATATCCCGCGAAAGCGTCCATGTCTTCGGGAGCGAGCTGCTCACTCGAGCCGTTGTTAATTCCGCCCGAGGAATATCCGCTCTGGGTCAGAAAGTAGGGCGGTGAATTGCTGAATGCTTCCCACGTGATGCCCTCGTTTTTCAGCGCGTCGACCCACCACCGTTGGGTTGCGTCAGCGTCGAGGTTGTAGTGATCGGGGTTGTCGGCGTCCCAGGCAGCGGCATACCGCTCACGGTCGCCATACGTCGATGTGATTTCTCCCTCGTCATCGCTTTCGCCGAGGTCAGGATTCCACCAGCCCTCGACGGCGCCACCGGGTCGTAGATACGACGGCACGTCCGTCGCATTTCCGCCGCCGATGTTGTAGCGGGCGATATTGAGGTTGAGACCGTCCTCGCCGAAAACCTTCTCGAGCAGCTCCTGACGGACGTCCTCGGGGTAGCCACCGGTTGCGTTCGCGAACCACACGAGGCTCGTTCCCCACCCTTCGAATGCCTCCGCGGAGGCGTACGCGGGATTGGGCGTAATCGTCACGTCTGTGGCGGCTTCTGCGGCGATGGGGTTCGCAACCGCCGCGGCAAATCCGAGTGTTCCCGCGCTGAGCGTTCCGACGCACAGCAGGGAGAGGATTCGAGAGGACTTCATCGTCGTTCCGTTCCGGTCGCTTCTTCGCAACCATCGATACTTCAAGCAAACGACATGTTTACGTTAACATGTTGACGTCAACACTCATCATAGGATGAACACAGGATTCACCGCAATGATCAAAGCGGTGGCGCCGTGGCGAACACGGCGCGTTCGTCAACAACACACAACCTGCGAGGATGAACTCATGACTTGGCTTGTGACCGGCGGCGCCGGCTATATCGGTGCACACATTGTTCGCGCACTCACCGCGGCGGGCCTTCAACCGGTTGTGATCGACGATCTTTCCAGCGGGCATGCGTCCTTCGTGCCCGATGACGTTCCATTCGTGAACGGCTCGATTCTCGATCTGGCGCTGATGGAAAAAACGCTGCGCGATAACAGTGTCGAGGGCGTCATCCACGTCGCGGGCTTCAAATACGCAGGCGTTTCCGTCAACCGCCCGCTCCACACGTACGCCCAGAATGTCGAGGGCACTCGCGTCGTTCTCGAGGCAACGGCGAACGTCGGAGTGAGCAATCTGGTGTTCTCCTCGAGCGCTGCCGTCTACGGCACCCCCGACGTCGATCTGGTGACAGAAGATCTACCGAAACGCCCGGCTTCACCGTACGGAGAATCGAAGCTGATTGGTGAATGGATGCTGCGCGATCAGGGCATTGCGACTGCACGTACCGAGAGCCCGCTTCGCCACACGTCGCTGCGCTACTTCAACGTCGTCGGCTCGATCGATACGAGCATCTACGACTCGAGTCCTCACAACCTATTTCCCCTGGTGTTCGAAGCACTCATCGAGGGACGCACGCCCCGCATCAACGGAGACGACTACAACACCCCCGACGGCACCAACGTGCGTGACTACGTGCACGTCGCTGACATCGCCGCAGCGCACGTTGAGGCGGCAAAGCTCCTCATCTCGGAATCACCGATCGAAGCTGCCTACAACCTTGGTTCGCAAAATGGCCTGTCGGTGCGCGAAATCATGGATGCCATGGCTCGAGTGACAGGTATCGACTTCACCCCGGAGATCGCTCCTCGCCGCGCTGGAGATCCCGATCGAATCGTGGCAACCGGAGAACTCGCAGCGCGCGACCTCGACTGGAGGAACCGCCACAGCGTCGACGACATGGTGCGAAGCGGCTGGGAAGCGCGCCGGGCCGCCAACTAGCCGGTCAGACGCGCGGCGGTGCCGTACTTGCGCGCACGACAAGTTCCGTCGGAACGAGAGCGCGCACGTCGCTCACACCACCTTCGATCTCTTCGATGAGGGCCGTGAGCGCTTCGATGCCGACCCGATCGAAGTGCTGACGCACCGTCGTCAAGGGTGGAAAGTGGTTCGCGGAGTCGGCCATGTCATCGAAACCCACCACGCTCACGTCTGCGGGAATGCGCCGCCCTGCTTCGTAGATAGCGCGAGAGAGCCCCACAGCCATCTGATCGTTGGCACTGAAGACCGCCGTCACGAGAGGGTCGGACGCGAGCGACAGACCGAGCCGATAGCCAGAGTCGCTCGTCCAGTCCCCCACTGCCATGTCGGGAACGGGGGCCCCAGCCGCCTCAAGCGTTGCTCGCCACGACTGAGCGCGGCGTTCCGCCGAATACGACCCCTTCGGACCTGAAACGTGATGCACGGTGCGGTGACCAAGTTCCAGCAGGTGCTCGGTCGCAAGTCGCGCACCCTGCGCTTGGTCGGTATCGACCACCGGATATTCGTAGTGCGCGCTTGAGTCGAGAACGACAACGGGGAGTCCGGAGGGAAGTTCGAGGTCGGCACCGTTGAGCCGGTGCGCTTCGATGAGAATGATCACGCCATCAACCGCTTGTTCTCGCAGTCGATCGAATGCGCCAGACACGTCGGATTGCGTCGCTGAAGACAGCGGCATCAGGGTAAGCGAATACCCCGAACGTGCAGCCTCGGACGCCACTGCATCAAGGGTTCGCGTGTTGCCATAAGACGAAAGCGAGAACATGATGACGCCGATGCTCTGAAACCGTCCCGAGCGGAGCGCCCGCGCGGCACTGTTGGGCCGGTAGCCAAGCTTTTGCATCGCTTGAACCACTCGGGAGCGCGTTTCGGGGTCGACGTTGGTGCGACCATTGGCCACGCGAGACACTGTCTGGCCCGACACTCCCGCTTCGCGGGCAACGTCAGCCATTGAGGGGTCGCGACGGCGCTCGGGCCGGCCGAGACCGATCTCGACATGCTGCGCATCCGTCATGGAAACTCCCGTCATGTTGACGTTGACATGCTACCCACAATCGGGTTATGTTGACGTAAACATCCCGCTCACGGGAAAATCACCCCAGAAAAGGCAACATCGGCCAATGACGACCACAGCAGCAGCGCCACCCGTCGTGGCGCCCCCCCGGCGCAAGCGGTCGCGCATCGAACAGCGCGGCTGGCTTTTCGTCGCTCCGTTCGCAATCGTATTCGCGCTCGTCTTCCTCGCTCCCCTCATCTACTCCCTGTGGTTGAGCCTGTTCCGCGACCAGTTGGTCGGCGGAAACGCGTTCGTCGGATTCGATAACTACATCGCCGCATTTACGGATCCCAAGTTCTGGGACGGTTTCGTGCGGGTTCTCGGCTTCCTCGTCGTGCAGGTGCCGATCATGCTCTTGCTTGCTCTCGGTGCAGCCCTCGCGATCGACAGCGCACGGCTGCGCGCAAAAAGCTTCAACCGCATCATCATCTTCTTGCCGTACGCCGTTCCCGCCGTCGTCGCCGTCCTCATGTGGGGTTACATCTACGGCGACCAGTTCGGTCTTGCCGGCAACATCAATGATTTGCTCGGATCGACTTTCCTTGCCCCGCTGTCCTCGCAGTGGATCATGCTGTCGATTGGAAACATCGTCACGTGGGAATTCGTCGGCTACAACATGCTGATTTTCTATTCCTCGCTCAAGACGATCCCCGGTGACCTCTACGAAGCGGCATCTATCGATGGCGCGGGCGACTGGCGCACGATCTTCTCGATCAAGCTTCCCGCTCTCCGCGGATCTCTCGTGATCGCGACGATCTTCTCGATTATCGGGAGCTTCCAACTCTTCAACGAGCCCAACATTCTGAAGCCGCTGGCCACAAATGTGATCTCGACGTACTTCACCCCGAACATGTACGCGTACAACCTGTCCTTCGCGGGTCAGCAGTACAACTACGCCGCAACCGTCGCGATCATCATGGGCGTTATTACCGCGATCATCGCCTATGTCGTGCAGTTGCGCGGCTCACGACAGGAGGTGTGACGATGGCCGCGCCCGCTTTCGCCCACACATCGAAATCAAAATCGGCACGCTCACGCAAGTCGAACATCCTCATGATCGTCATGGGCGTGTACCTGCTGTACACACTCGTGCCGCTGTTCTGGTTGGTCATCAACTCATCGAAGACACAGACTGATCTGTTCTCGACCTTCGGCCTCTGGTTCGGTAACGACTTCGCCCTCTGGGACAACATCGTCCAGACGCTGACATACAACGACGGCATCTTCGTTCGTTGGCTCGGCAACACCCTGCTCTACGTCGTCGTCGGTGCCGGTGGCGCGACCCTGCTCGCGACAATGGCCGGATACGGACTCGCTAAGTACAACTTCCGAGGACGCAAGGCTGTCTTCGCCGTCATTCTTGGCGCGATCGCCGTGCCCGGGACAGCACTCGCGGTTCCCACCTTCTTGTTGTTCAGTCAGATGGGACTCACGAACACCCCGTGGGCCATCATCATCCCGTCACTCATCAGCCCCTTCGGCCTTTACCTGATCTGGGTCTACGCGAGCGATTCGATTCCGACCGAGATTCTCGAAGCCGCACGAATGGATGGTGCCGGTGAATTCCGTACCTTCTTCACCATTTCGTTCCGGATGCTCGTTCCTGGCATCGTCACGGTGGCGCTCTTCGCGGTCGTTGCGACGTGGAACAACTACTTCCTCCCCTTGATCATGCTGAGTGATCCCAACTGGTACCCACTGACGGTGGGTCTGAACCAGTGGAACGCGCAAGCAACAGGTGTCAGTGCTCAGCCGATCTACAACCTCGTGCTCACCGGCTCGCTGTTGTCGATCATCCCTATCGTCGCCGCGTTCCTCGTACTGCAGCGGTTCTGGCAGTCGGGCCTGAGCGCCGGAGGCGTCAAGCAGTGATCTGAGGGGGCACTGCATGACTACGCCCGCCCCTCATCCCCCGGAGCGTCCTGCCCCGGAATCCACAACAACGAAGTGAAGGAAAATCCATGATTCTCATGCGAAAGAATTCGGCGCTGCGTCGCGTCGCATTCGTCGTGGCGGCAACAGCGTTGGCCGGCACGACCCTGGCTGCATGCTCGTCAGACGGCGGCAGCACCGGCGGCAGCGGCAGCGCTGGCGACCTCCAGGCAGCACTCGACGCCGGTGGCGAAATCACGTACTGGTCCTGGACCCCCTCCGGCGAGGCACAGGTTGCCGCGTTCGAAAAGGCATACCCGAACGTCACTGTAAACCTGGTCAACGCGGGAACCAACACCGACGAGTACACCAAGCTGCAGAACGCGATCAAGGCAGGCTCGGGAGCGCCCGACGTCGTACAGATCGAGTACTACGCCTTCCCGCAGTTCGCACTCTCCGACTCACTCCTCGACCTGTCGCAGTACGGCATGGACGACCTCGAAGGCGACTACACCGCCTCGACGTGGGGTTCGGTCAACATCAACGGTGGCCTTTACGGTCTTCCCCAGGACTCCGGCCCCATGGCGATGTTCTACAACCAGTCGGTCTTCGATGAGTACGACCTGACCGTGCCCACCACATGGGACGAGTACATCGCAACGGCTGAAGCCCTCACGACTGCTGACCCGAGCAAGCACATCACGTCCGACACAGGCGACTCCGGCTTCGCGACCAGCATGATCTGGCAGGCGGGTGGCCACCCGTTCGACGTGCAGGACACTGACATCACGATCGCTCTCGCTGACGAGGGTTCGACGCAGTGGGCTGACATGTGGAACCAACTGCTCGAAAATGGCCTCCTCTCGAACACTCCCAGCTGGACTGACGAGTGGTACCAAGGACTCGGCGACGGATCGATCGCGACCCTGATCACTGGTGCATGGATGCCTGGCGTTCTCGAGTCGTCGGTTGCAAACGCCACCGGTGACTGGCGCGTTGCCCCCATCCCGACCTACGACGGCACTGCAGCCACCGCAGAAAACGGTGGCGGTGGCCAGGCAGTCACCAGCCAGAGCGAGAACCCTGCCCTCGCGGCAGCGTTCCTGAAGTGGCTGAACAACGATCCCGAGAGCCTCTCGATCTTCGCCGAGAGCGGCGGATTCCCGTCAACGACGTCGACCCTCGAGTCGGATGACTTCCTCAACTACGAATCTGACTACTTCGGTGGCCAGAAGATCAACGAAGTGCTCGTCGACGCTACGAAGAACGTTGTCGAAGGCTGGCAGTACCTGCCTTACCAGGTCTACGCCAACAGCATCTTCAGCGACACCGTCGGCCAGGCATACGCCAACGAAAGCGACATCAACGCTGGACTCGCTAACTGGCAAGACCAGCTCGTGCAGTATGGCAACGACCAGGGCTTCAGCGTCAACAAGTAAGTCCTTGTAAGCGAAGGGCGGGTCGAATCGAGTGCTGATCCGACTCGCCCTTCCGCTTGCCCCCTCCTTAGAACCAAGAAAGACCTCATGACTTCCACGACGCGCATCACAGTGCCAGTTTCTGACGTCGGCGCCCAGATCTCCCCCCGCCTGTTCGGTACCTTCGTCGAGCACATGGGTCGCTGCGTCTACGACGGCATCTACGAGCCCGGTCACCCCGAAGCAGATGAACGTGGCTTCCGGCGCGACGTTCTCGCGCTGGTGCGCGAGCTCGGCGCAACCGTCGTGCGCTACCCCGGCGGCAACTTCGTGTCGGGCTACCGATGGGAAGACGGCGTTGGGCCACGCGAAAATCGTCCAGTGCGACTGGACGCCGCATGGCACAGCACCGAATCGAACCAGGTGGGTCTGCACGAGTTTTCTGAGTGGGCAGCAGACGCCGGCCTCGAAGTCATGGAAGCTGTAAACCTCGGCACTCGAGGCGTCGCGGAAGCCGCTGACCTCCTCGAATACACGAACCACCCGAGCGGCACGGCGCTGAGCCAGCAGCGTATCGACAACGGCCGGGCGGAGCCCTTCGGCATCCGCCTCTGGTGCCTCGGCAACGAGATGGATGGCCCGTGGCAGATCGGCCACAAGACCGCTGACGAGTACGGCCGGCTTGCTGCCGAAACCGCCCGCATGATGCGATTCATCGATCCAGAAATCGAACTCGTAGCCGCGGGTAGCTCCAACCACGAGATGCCGACGTTCGGCGAGTGGGAGCGCACGGTACTCCGCCACACAGCGGGCCTTGTCGATCACATCTCGGTACACGCCTACTACGAAGAAGCGCCCGGCGACCCCGCCAGCTTCCTCGCGTCCGGGGTCGGCCTCAGCCGCTACCTCGACGATGTCGCCAAAATCATCGAAGACGTGCGCGCTGAGTTCAACATCGAAAAGCCCATCGGCATCAGCGTCGATGAGTGGAACGTCTGGAACCAGACACGCTGGAACGAGGTCGACAAGCCACGCGCCTTCACGGGTGACTGGCCGGTTGCCCCACGTCTCATCGAAGATGACTACACGGTTACTGACGCTGTCGTCGTCGGGTCGCTCCTCATCACTCTGCTCAAGCACGCTGAGCACGTGTCGATGGCGAACCTTGCCCAACTTGTCAATGTCATCGCCCCGATTCGCACCGAGCCCGGCGGGCCAGCGTGGCGACAGACCACGTTCTTCCCGTTTCAGCTGACGGCTGCCGCCGCTCGCGGAAACGTCATCGCCCTCGATGTGCAGTCCCCCCGCATCACGACAGCACGCTTTGGGGAGGTCGATGCCGTCGACGCGGTGGCAACAATCGACGGCGACGACGTCGCGCTGTTTTTCGTGCACCGCTCTCTTGATGAGGCCACAACAGTGACTGTCGCCGTACCGAGCAGGCTCGACGGCCTCGAAGCGCTCGTCATCTCGACCCCAGACGGTGCCGACCGTCACGCCGTCAACGGCGCAGACCGCCAGCCCGTGGGCCCGGCATCCTTGCCTATCGCTGTCGAGATCGATGACGCGGGCATCTCGCACCTCACACTCACTCTTCCCCCGCTTGCCTGGGCGCGTGTCACTGCACGCCTGGCCGCATAACCACCGCATTTGAAACCGAGACAACTATCGTGAGTTCTTTCACCATCGGCGAAACCGATTTCCTCCTCGACGGCGCCCCTTACCAAGTCATCGCCGGCGCGCTTCACTACTTCCGTGTGCACCCGGACCAGTGGGCGGACCGCATCCACAAGGCCAAGCTCATGGGTTTGAACACGATTGAGACCTATGTTGCATGGAACGCCCACGAGCCGGTGCGCGGCCAATGGGATGCCACTGACTGGAACGATCTCGGTCGATTCCTTGACCTCGTGGCAGCTGAAGGCATGCACGCGATCGTGCGCCCTGGCCCCTATATCTGTGCGGAGTGGCACAACGGCGGGCTTCCGGTGTGGCTCACGAGCACACCCGAAATTGGCCTCCGACGCAGCGAGCCGCAATACATCGACGCGCTCTCGACCTACATTCGTCGCGTGTACGAAATCGTCGCGCCGCGCCAGATCGACCGCGGTGGCAACGTCATCCTCGTGCAGATCGAGAACGAGTACGGCGCCTACGGCAATGACAAAGAGTATTTGCGGACCCTCACAGCGCTCACTCGCGAGTGCGACATCACGGTGCCGCTCACAACCGTCGACCAGCCCGAAGATCAGATGCTCGAAGACGGTAGCCTGCCAGAGCTCCACCTCACGGGTTCTTTCGGTTCACGCTCGGCCGAGCGCATGAAGACGCTTCGCGCACACCAACCCACGGGCCCACTCATGTGTTCGGAATTCTGGGACGGTTGGTTCGACTGGTGGGGCGGCATGCACCACACGACGGATGCCGCAGCCTCCGCCGCAGACCTCGACACGCTGCTTGCCGCGGGTGCGTCGGTGAATATCTACATGTTCCACGGTGGCACGAACTACGGCACAACGAACGGCGCAAACGACAAGGGTCGCTACGCCCCCATCGTCACGTCGTACGACTACGACGCACCACTCGATGAGACCGGCGCACCCACCGAGAAGTTCTTCGCGTTCCGTGACGTCATCGCGCGCTATGCGCCAGTGCCCGACGAAATACCGGCCGCTCGGGTGAGTGCACCGGCGTTCGAGGCTGCACTCTCCTCACAGCGCGCGGTCTTCACAGGCCCCGTCGCCGGAGAGCCGAGTGACACCCCGTCATCTTTCGAAGACCACAGCCACCTCGGCCCGCTCATGCGGTACGAAATCGCCCTGCCCTCGGCCGCTTTCGACGCAAGCGGCACAGCGCTACTCGCATTCGAAGAGGTGCGCGATATGGCGTGGGTCTTCGTCGACACGAAGTTCTGCGGTCGTCTCTCACGCGCACTTCATGAGCGCGCTCTCCGAATCCCCGTCGGCACTCGGCTTACTGTGCTCGTTGAAGACCAGGGTCGAGTGAACTACGCGAGCAGGCTCGGCGAGCCCAAAGGTCTCATTGGCGCACCTACACTCGGTGGCGTTACGCTCACCGGGTGGATGAGCGCTCCGCTCGACGTGCCAGCCCTTGCGGCGTCCGCGGCTTCCGGGGCAACCGGTGGATTCGGGCCGGTGTCGGCATCCGGGTCGTTCGAACTCGAAGCGGCAACAGATCTGTTTCTTGACACCGACCCGTGGGGCAAGGGCTTCGCGTTTGTGAACGGGTTCTTTCTGGGCCGGTACTGGCGAAGTGGTCCGCAGCGGACGCTGTACGTCCCCGCATCCGCTCTCCGTGCTGGGTCAAACGAGATCTCCATCGTCGAACTCGAACAGCTCAGTACGCCGGTGGCTCGATTCGTTGCCGACCCTGACCTCGGCCACCTCGAGGAGTAACTAGCGCAGGCGACGAGCCGGGGCCGTGCTCGCTCGCGCAGTGAGAAGCGCGGGCACGAGAAAGCGGGCAGCGGTCGCGGGGCTGCTTTCGATGTCGCCGACGAGCGCTCCGACCGCTCGTTCCCCGAGTTGATCGAAGTGTTGGCGCACGCTCGTGAGCGGCGGTCGATAGTTGGCGGCGTCTTCGACGTCGTCGAAGCCGATCACGCTGACGTCTTCGGGAACGCTTAGTCCGCGCTCCCCCAGCGCTCTGAGAGCCCCGAGCGCCATCTGATCGTTCGCGACAAAAAAGGCTGTGGGGGCACTCGCTTCGAGAATGCGAAGCGCAGCCGTGTATCCGGATGCCGCTTTCCACGTGCCACGCTCAAGCGGACCCGGTTCGAGCTCAGCTTCGGCTAACACTGCCCGCCATCCGCGTTCACGTTCCGCCGCAGCATAAGAGTCAGCAGGACCTGCGATGTGCGCAATCGTCTCGTGGCCGAGTTCACGGAGATATGTGGTCGCGGCGCGGGCACCACCGAAGTGATCGGTCTCGATCACTGTATAGCGCGCGTCGGGGGGCGAATCAACGACCACGAGGCGGAGCCCCTGCGGAAGCACTGCTTCGTGGGCAAGGGCAGAAGCCTCGTTTAGGACGAGCGCACCATCGACGCCCTGGTCGCGCAACCGGCCGAGAGCAGACCCGACACTCTCGTTTCCGATGGAAACGAGAGCAACGGCATAACCGCGCGTCGAAGCCGCATCGTTCACCGCCTCGAGCATGAGCGAATTTCCGACGGTCGCGAGAGTCGATACGACGACACCGATCGTGTGTGTGCGCCCGGTGCGGAGCGCACGAGCTGCGCGGTGCATCCGATACCCGAGCTCTTCCATCGCGGACTCAACACGTAGACGTGTTGCCGGATCGACGCGCGGGCTGCCGTTGACGACACGTGACACAGTTTGCGCTGAGACTCCGGCGGCCGCCGCGACGTCTGCCATCGACACGTTTCGTTCGCTCACTTTTTCCTCACTTCGCGACCAAATTCGTCATCGTGTGCGTTTGCATGTTGTCGATAACACGGTTGATTGCTAGCGTGTTATCGTGACCAAAAACGAGCCTACCGCGCAGCCCCTCGGCGCCGGAGTCATCAAGCGTTCAACTCGCCTTGCCGACGGCCGAGACCTCTTTTACTACGACGACGCGAACACCACGCTCGCCGCCGAGCGTGCAATCGACACGCGAAACCTCGCCGCGCGCCCAGAGACCGCAACGATGCGCCTCGACGTACTCACGGGCGACTGGATTTCGATCGCTGCCGCTCGCCAGAATCGCGCTTTTTTGCCGCCAGCCGAGCTCGACCCACTTTCACCCCAATCGCCGACAAATCCCTCCGAAATTCCCTCGACGTACGACGTCGCAGTGTTCGAGAACAAGTCGCCGTCATTCGGCCCCGCCCTCGCTGCCGCCTTCGGCGACGCACCGGCTGCGATCGATGCACCGCAGGGCGTCGACGACCTCAACACCATCGACCTCGGACGCACCCGCACATCCGTCGGTCGCTGCGAAGTGGTGTGCTTCAGCCCAGAGCATTCTGGTTCCTTCGGCACGCAGACAGTGACACGCGCCCGCACCGTGATCGAAGCGTGGGCCGATCGCACGGCAACGCTGTCTGCCATGCCCGGCATCGAGCAGGTCTTCCCGTTCGAAAACCGTGGTCAAGAGATCGGCGTGACGCTCCCCCACCCGCACGGCCAGATCTACTCGTACCCGTATGTCACGCCTCGCACGCAGCGACTGCTGTCCTCGATCGAACGCGGCGGAAAAGATCTCTTCGCGCGCATTCTCGACTTCGAACAGGCCTCAGAGCGTGTGCTGCTGCGCGGCGAGCACTGGACGGCATTCGTACCGTTCGCGGCCCGCTGGCCACTTGAGATACACCTCCTGCCACACCGTCACGTTGCCGACTTCGCGGAGACCACGGACGCCGAACGAGACGAACTCGCACCGATGTATCTGCGGCTTCTCCGCGGCATCGATGCACTCTATGAGACACCTACCCCCTACATCGCCGCATGGCACCAGGCGCCCGTCAACATCGGTCGCGAAAGCATCCGCATGCACCTCGAAATCACGTCGCCGCGTCGCGCGGCGGACAAGCTGAAATACCTCGCCGGCTCCGAGTCGGCAATGGGCGCCTGGATCGGAGACATCCCACCCGAGTCTGCTGCTGAGCGCCTGCGCACAGCCATTGAAGGAGTAACCGTATGACCGCCATCGCCGCCGCGCAAGAGCTTTTTGTTCAGATCGTAGGGCGTGACCCCGAGGGCGTATGGTCATCGCCTGGGCGTGCCAACCTCATCGGTGAACACACTGACTACAACGACGGCTTCGTGCTGCCGTTCGCGATCGCGCAGCGCACCGATGCCGCCCTGGGGCTGCGCGATGATCGGCGAATTCGTGTGTCATCGACGTTCACCGATGGTGTCGTCGAGATAGGCCTCGACGACCTCGACGATCTGTTCCCCTCGCACCACGACCGGGTTCCCGAGTGGGCGACGTACCCGCTCGGCGTTGCGTGGGCGATTCTTCAGACGACGGATACCCCCACGAGCGCTGTTTCGGGGTTCGACCTGGCCATCGCCTCAGAGGTACCTGTCGGCGGCGGCCTCTCGTCATCGGCGGCGATCGAAGGTGCGGTTTCGAGCGCGCTTAACGACGTGTGGGGTCTCGGTCTGACGGCCGTTGAGCTCGCCAAGGTCGGTCGCAAAGCTGAGAATGAAGCAGTCGGCGCCCCCACCGGCATCATGGATCAGATGGCATCGATGCTCGGGCAGCCCGACGCAGCAATATTTTTGGATTGCCGTTCGCTCGAAACCCAGATCATCAACCTGGGCCTTGAGCCAGCGGGCCTGGAGCTTCTCGTCATCGACACCAAGGTGCAGCACTCTCACTCCACGGGTGGTTACCGAGAGCGTCGCGAGTCGTGCGAAAAGGGTGCCGCGATCATGGGCGTTCCCGCGCTTCGTGATCTTACGATCGACGATCTCACGCGCGCCGAAAAGCTGATGGATGACGTGACATTTCGCCGTGTGCGACACATTGTTACCGAGAACCAGCGGGTTCTCGACACCGTGGCAACTCTTGCGGCATCCGGGCCACTTGCGATCGGCGACCTCCTGCTTGCCTCACACGCGTCAATGCGCGATGACTTCGAGATCTCCATTGCAGAACTCGACACCGCTGTTGAGGCATCCGTTGCCGCGGGTGCTGTCGGCGCGCGGATGACCGGTGGCGGTTTCGGCGGGGCGGCAATTGCACTCGTGCATGCCGACGATGCTGTTTCGGTAGCCGAGGCGGTAGAAAAGGCATTCGCGGATGCCGGATTCACAGCGCCGCATGTCTTCCCCGTGTACCCATCGCAGGGAGCGCGCCGCGACTGGTGAGTCTCAGCCGGCGCGCTGACGCTACATCACGTCACGTTCGAACAGCTCCATCCCTGAGGTGTCATACGCCGCCTCAGGAAAGTAGTGAATGGCGTAGCCGAGGCCGCGCTTCTCGCGTTCAGCGAGACGCTCGGCGACCTGTTCCGTGGTACCGAAACCGTCGGATTCGCGGTAATCCTGCTCGATCTGCGACGCTCGCTCTTCACCGACGTGCGGCAAGAGACGCGCTTTCACAGCTGCCAGCCGATCGTTCGCTTCGGCTTCTGTCGCACCGACGATTGTGTTGAAGTTCATTGAGCGCACGATTTCGCTGTCGTCGCGTCCGATGTCAGCACAGTGTCGACGCAACACTTCGCTCTTGTGGTCAAACTCGTCGAGAGTGCCCGCAAAGTTGGTGTAGCCGGCGTATTTTGCCGCGATTTTCAGTGTTACCTTCTCGCCGCCGCCCGCGATCCACATGGGGATTCCGCCCTGCTGCACCGGAAGCGGGCGGACGATCGCGCCATCAACCTGATAGTGCTTGCCATCAAGAGTAGCTTTTCCCGTGCTCCACGCCTGGCTCATGATCTCAACGCCTTCTCGCAGCATCGCAAGGCGGTCGCCGATCGCCGGAAATCCATAACCATAAGCGCGCCACTCGTGCTCGTACCAGCCACCGCCGATACCCATTTCAACGCGGCCGCCCGACACGTGGTCGACAGTTGCAGCGACCTTTGCGAGCATGGCTGGGTTTCGGTATCCCATGCAGGTACACATCTGGCCGAGACGGATGCGGGAGGTCGATGCGGCGAACGCCGACATCAGCGTCCACGCTTCGTGGGTTGCCTCATCGCTTGCGACCGGAACAGTGTGGAAGTGGTCATAGACCCACAGCGATTCCCATGCCCCGGCATCGGCTCGCTCCGCGAGTCCACGCATAGCGGACCACTGATCCTGATCATTGATGTCGACGAGGTCGAAGCGCCAGCCCTGGGGGATAAATATTCCGTATCGCATGGCGTCAGCCTAGGACGCGGTGGCGGGGTAGTCGATGGCATATCGCTGCATCGTCACGCCACCCGGGTACACGGCTTGTTCGAGCAGGTTCAGCTTGATGGGCTCATCGTGCGCGTCGAAGACTGGCCGCCCGCGACCGAGGATGACGGGGTGCGTGAACAGCAGCAGCTCGTCGAGCAGGCCCGCGTGGAGGAGTTGGGTCGCGAGATCCGCGCCGCCGACACCGATGTCCCCCGTTGATTCGGCCCGGAGCGTGGCGAGGCGTTCCATCGCGTTCTCCGCGATGATCTGGGTGTTGTACCCGGCAGTCGTGCGGGACCTCGAGACAAGAGTCTTCGGCGTCGAGGTCCAGATCTCCCCGTACTCACGGGCGAAGTGCGGCTGAGAGGCGTCGTCTCGTGCGGCCGGCCAATACTGCTCCATGGTCTCGTATACCTTTCGGCCTTGCACCATGTGAGTGAGGTCAGCCGCTCGGGCGTTGAAGACAAGGTGGATGGCCTCATCGATACTCATCCAGTCGCCAGATCCCGCTTCGTCAAGGTCCCGCTCAATCTTGAGATCAACCGAAACATTCATCCAATAGACGAATCGTGCGGACATGATCGGCCTCCCGGCGTCGTTGCGAATTATCCAACAACTACTCGGCTCCAGTCACCGGTGTCAAGAACTTCAGCAATCGGGCGAGGAGGCACCCTCATCAGAGTGCACTCGCGCGTGGCGGAGCCGTGCACTCATAATCGCGACAGCTTCGGCGCTCGTGTCGACGAGCACAGCGTGTCGCCCGAGCACTGCGGCAGCAGCGCCCGTCGTGCCGCTACCGGCAAACAGATCGAGCACCCGATCTCCTGGTCGACTCGACGCCTGCACGATTCGACGAAGAATGCCCTCGGGCTTCTGCGTGGGGTAACCGGTCTTCTCGTGCCCCTTGGTCGGCACGATCGTGTGCCACCAGACGTCGGTGGGGAGCTTGCCGCGCGCGGCCTTTTCAGGTGTGACGAGGCCCGGAGCCATATACGGTTCACGGTCAACGGCATCCGAATCGAACCAGTAACGCGTCGGATTCTTGACGTATACGAGGATCGTCTCGTGCTTCGTTGGCCACCGCCGCTTGGTTTTGGCGCCGTAGTCGTAGGCCCAGACGAGTTCGTTCAAGAAGTTGTCGCGACCGAATAGCGCATCCATGAGCACTTTGGCATAGTGCGATTCGCGATAGTCCAGGTGCAGATAGAGAGTGCCGTCATCGGCGAGCAGCCGCCAGCTCTCGATGAGGCGCGGCTCCAGGAAACCCCAGTAGTCGTCGAAGGTGTCGTCGTATGTGCGCAGATCTCCCCGCAAGCGCTGATACGAGCGTCCGCGAAACCCCGCGTAGAGCACGGCTGTCGCGGGGGCAGAATCCCGCGCAACAGTTGGCGGGCGCGACCTGGTGCGCCCGGTATTGAATGGCGGGTCGAGATAGATGAGAGTAAATGACTCGCTCGCAAGCGAGCGTGCGACCTCAAGGCTGTCGGCGTGATAGATGTCGACATCGCCCAGAGCAGAAAGACTCACGGAACGCGATTGAGCCACGCGTCGGTGGCGAACTTCGCCTCGACGAGCGCTTCAGCCTCGGCATATTCCTCTTCGGTGATATGCCCGTTCGTTGCGCCGTATCGAGTCGTGAACGTGTCGATAAAGCGCTGAATGATCTCGTCTCGCGGCAGGCCGGTCTGGCGCCGCAAGGGGTCGACACGCTTGGCGGCGGAAACTGTGCCCTTGTCACTGAGCTTTTCGCGGCCGATGCGGAGTACCTCCGTCATGATCTGGCCGTCCATGTCGTAGCTGAGCGTCGCATGGTGCAAAACTCCACCGTTTGCGAGCCGCTTTTGCGCGGCACCACCGATCTTGCCTTCGGGGCCGGCGATGTCGTTAAGCGGTTGGTACGAAGCGTCGATTCCGAGCGAACGAAGCGCCTCAAGCACCCAGTCGTCGAGGAACGCGTACGAGTCGGCGAAGGTCATTCCCGACACGAGGGATGCCGGTACGTACAGGGAATAGGTCACGATCGAGTTCGCGCCCATCATCATCGCCCCGCCTCCCGAGATGCGGCGGACGACGTCAAAACCGTGGCTCTTAGCTCCTTCGGGGTCGACTTCGTTACGAAGCGACTGGAAAGACCCGATCACGACAGCAGACTCATTCCACTCCCACAACCGCAGTGTCGGATTGCGGCGGCCATCTCCGACACGGTTCGTCAAGACCTCATCAAGAGCCAAATTCATTCGGGGAGATACCGGCCGGTCGTGCACGACCTCCCAGTCGAAATCGGCCCAGCCAGGTGCCACCACAAGCGCTCGGCGCACAGCCGTCGCGACCGATTCGGGAGTGAAGCCCAAGAGCTGAGCGCCCGCGGGAAGCGCGGCGCGCACCGCGGCCGCGATCGTTGGCACATCGGACGTGTCGGGAAGCCCTGTGACGGCGGCATCGATATCGGCGAGCGCATCGTCGGGTTCAAGAAAGAAATCACCGGCGAGGTGGAACTGAGAAATGACGCCGTCGGTTACTTCGAGGTCGACGACGACGAGCTTGCCACCAGGCACCTTGTATTCACCGTGCATGGCTCCAGCCTAGGCGTGTGCTCAGGCGTTGCGAGCGGGGAAGCGCATATCGAGCCACGCCCGGAGATCGGCGCGCACCTCGCCCTGTGTCTTGTCGTTGAAAATCTCATGTCGCGTCTCGGGGTAGACGAGGGTCGTGATGTCGGTGAGCTTCGAGCGCTCACGGTACGCAGCTGCGAGTTTGTGCACACTACGCGGGCCGCCGACGGTGTCATCGCGACCGACCATCAAAAGCAGGGGGATGTTGCGTCCCAGATTCTTTCTGGGGCGACCGAGCATCCGCGCGGCTTCCCGCATCCCGAACAGCTTCGCGAGGGGCGTCGTTGTCGTCAGCGGATCGTCAAGGAAGTCTTGTTGCACGTCGATGTCGGTCGAAAGCCACTCCACGCCGTTGGCGTCGCTTCCCGCCCAGGGCGCATTGAGGTCGCCCGAGTTGAGGCTTCCGGGCCAGAGCAGCGCCGACCCCGACAGCACGAGACCGTCGTACGCACCGGGGTGCGAATTCACCAGTATCTGCGCCAAGAACGATCCCCAGGAATGCCCCAAAAGTATGAGCGGCAGATCGGGGGTATCGGTGCGAATGATCTCGGTGAGTTGCCATTCGGCGTTGACCGCCGCGCGGTGTCCACCGACCCCGAGCCGCCCGAGTTTGCTCATATCGCCGTCGTGTTGACGGATGCCGGTGCGCCCGTGCCCGCGGTGATCGTCTGCGTAGACGATGAACCCGTCGGCGGTGAGAGCGGAAATCACGCTGCTGTAGCGACCAGCATGCTCACCGACACCGTGCAGAAGTTGCACGACTCCACGGGGCGTTGTCGCAGCGGGATAAACGTCGTAGACGATCGCAACTCCGTGCGCGTCGATGAACTCGGGCATGCCGACGAGCCTAGATGCCGGGTTGGCAATCAGTGGGACGAGGAGTAACGTTCCGCGTGTCAGATATTGCTAGAAAAGCGAGATACTTTCATGGTTGATTCTCATGGCTGATTTTGAACGCCGCCGCTGGGCCGGGCTGATCTTCATCAGCGTCGCCGTTTCACTCATCATCGTGGACTCGACGATCGTCAATGTCGCGGTACCCTCGATCGTCACGGATCTGGGAATCTCCTCGACCCAAGTGCAGTGGGTCCAAGAGGCCTACACCCTCGTCTTCGCCTCTCTCCTCCTGCTGTTCGGCAGCTTTGCCGACCGTTTCGGCCGACGACGGATGCTTTTGGTGGGGATCGTGATCTTCGCGGCTTCATCGGTGTTCGCAGCCCTTGCGCCCACCGGCGATCTCTTGATCCTCGCTCGTCTCGTGCAGGGCATCGGCGGCGCAATGATCCTCCCCACGACACTGTCTCTCATCAACGCCACATTCCGGGGCCGTGAACGCGGTATCGCGTTCGCCATCTGGGGTTCGACAATCGGCGGAATGGCCGCGCTCGGACCTCTCCTCGGCGGATGGCTGACGACCTACTTCTCGTGGCGCTGGGCTTTCGGGATCAACGTCCCGCTCGGAATCATCGTGTTTATCGGCATCCTTCTCACCATTCGAGAGTCGAAAGAACACCGAGCAGGAAACCTCGATTTTGTGGGTGCGGGGCTTTCAGTTGCACTCTTCGGAACGCTGGTATTCGGACTTATCGAAGGCCGCACCTACGGGTGGTGGACAGCCAAAGAGGCGTTCGAGATCGGTGGCTTCTCCTGGCCATTTGCGCTCTCGCCCGTGCCGGTCGCTTTCGCGATAACCGCACTTTCCCTCGTCGGCTTCATCGCGTGGGGACTCCACCGGCGCCGTGTGGGTAAATCCTCACTCATCGAGTTTTCGCTCTTTCGGATCTCATCGTTCACGAACGGCAATATCGCTGCCCTCGTGGTGGCTCTCGGTGAGTTCGGCATCATTTTGTCACTGCCACTGTGGCTGCAGTTCGTCTTGGGGTTCGACGCGCTCGGCACGGGCCTCATACTGCTCGCACTCGCCGTCGGATCATTCTTTGCGAGCGGAATCGCGGGGGCGACAAGTGGTCGAGTGCGCCCCGTCGCGCTCGTGCGGGCGGGTATCGCCGCCGAGATCATCGGCGTTGTAGGGGTTGCGCTCGTCATTCGACCCGACGCGCAGTGGGGTTGGCTACTGCCTGCGCTCTTCGTATACGGCATGGGAGTGGGCCTTGCCACCGCGCAACTCACCGGCGTGATCTTGCAAGACGTCCCGGTGGAACTCTCCGGCCAAGGCTCAGGTACGCAGTCGACAGCACGGCAGGTCGGCTCAGCCCTCGGCATCGCAATCCTTGGCACGGTGCTGTTCACAAGCACCGCCGGCATCCTGTCGACGTCACTTGACGATCAGGGGCTCTCCGCGTCACAGCGCGACCAGGTGGTGTCAGCCGTCGTAGACAGCGCGGGATCAGCCATCTCGGGACTTGGATCGTCCGGCCAGACTGCCGCGACAGCGGATGCCGCCAAGTCGGCGTTCTCTGATGGCACCCGTTTCGCCGCCTATACGGCGGCAGGATTCCTCGTGGTCGGGCTCGGTGCAACGTTTGCACTGGGTCGGGGCGAAACAGCGTCTCGCCGTGAAGATGCTCCAGAAGAGGCAGACACAGGTATTAGTTAGGCAAGCTAATGAGCTATGCTAACTAATTGTGTCGCACCGCTCCATCCCCCAATCCGCATCGCTTGTCGACCTCAGTACCGAAGCCTCGGAACTGAGGATGGCGACGTTTCGGCTCGCTCGGCGCCTACGCGCACAGCGAGCTGTTGACACCCTGAGCGACGGCCAGTACACGGTACTCGCGGCGCTCAAGCACTTCGGAGCACACACTCTCGGCGAACTTGCGGAACGGGAACGCGTCACCCCACCGTCGATGAATCGCACCGTCAATTGCCTCGCCGACGCTGGATATATCGCTCGGACGACCGACGACACCGACCGACGGAAGACCAATATCGACCTCACGCCGACAGGCCGCGCCCTTGTCGAGGAAACCACCCGACGTCGAGATGCCTGGCTTGAAGGCGCGCTCGCGAACCTCACCGCCGAACAGCGCGAGGTCGTCGCTCGGGCAGCGAGCATCCTCCGCGAGGTAGCAAGCCAATGAGGGGAATGTTCCGCTCACTGGGTATCTACAACTATCGGCTCTGGTTTATTGGCGCTCTTGTCTCCAATATCGGCGGTTGGATGCAGTCGACTGCTCAAGACTGGGTGGTGCTCACTGAGCTGACCGACAACAATGCCGCAGCTATGGGCGTCACCATGGCGCTTCAATTCGGTCCGCCCCTTCTGCTCGTGAGCATCACGGGTTGGGCAGCTGATCGCTTTGATCGCAGGCATCTCCTGTTCGCCACGCAGTCAGCATTGCTTCTGCTCGCCATCGGTGCCGGCGTCATGCTCCTCACTCATGTCATGACGCTGCCGTTCATGTTCTGCTTCGCGCTCGCCTTCGGAATCGTCACGGCCTTCGATGCTCCGGCACGGCAAGCGTTCGTTTCAGATGTCGTGGCAAAAGAAAATGCGTCGAATGCTGTCGCACTGAACTCGGCATCCTTCAACACCGCGCGTCTGATCGGGCCGGCCGTTGGCGGCATCCTGATCGTCGCGATCGGAACGGGGTGGGTGTTCATTGTCAATGCCGTGACGTTCTTCGCGATGCTCTTAGCCCTCCGGCTGATGCACGCACGGGACCTCGTGCCGCGCGCTCGCGCAACAGGTCCTCGAAAACTCGCGGATGGCTTCCGATATGTTGCGCGACGCCCCGACCTTGTCGTGACGTTCATCATGGTTTTCCTACTCGGAGCCTTTGGGATGAATTTTCCGATCTTCGCATCGACCATGGCACTGGAATTCGGCCAGGGCGCAGATGGCTATGGCGTCTTGAGTTCGATTCTTGCGATCGGCTCACTCGCCGGGGCGCTCCTGTCTGCGCGACGAGAAAAGGCCCGCATGCGGGTAGTGATGTGGGCTGCCGGAGGATTCGGTATCGCCTCCCTTGTTTCGTCGTTCATGCCGACGTATTTTGCGTACGCTCTCGTGCTCGTCTTCGTGGGGTTCTTCACCGTCACAATGCTCACGACCGCTAACGGCTACGTGCAGACGACGACCGATCCGGCTCTTCGTGGGCGAGTCCTCGCGCTCTATATGGCGGTCATCATGGGCGCGACCCCAATAGGTGCCCCGATTGCGGGGTGGATCGCTGAAGAGTTCGGCCCTCGCGTTGCCATTGTCGTTGGTGGCGTTGCAGGCGTCCTCGCGTTTGCAGTCGGCGCGGTGTGGTTGATGATGTCGGGGCGGGTGCATCGCCATGAGCAATTGAGATTTCGCCTGCGCCTCGATGAGACGAGGCCATTGCACGTCGTCACACCCGGTCCGGAGGAGTTCAGCGACGCCGTCGCCAGCACGACGCCGATTCGCATCCCGGGACCGTCGCCGCGCTAATTACGCGCCAGCGGCGTGAGCGTCGAGCGCAATCTCGAGCGATTCCATGTCGAACCCCGAAACGAATCCGCGAAAAAACTCTTTGAGCGCTTCGGCCATGTCGACGATATTTCGGTCGAGCAGCCACTGGACCTGCAGGCCGTCCATCATCGCGAGCGTTGCGACCGCGGCCCGTGCGGGGTCGACCCCGGCACCAAGCCTGCCCTCTTGCTGAAGCCGCTCGAAAGCCAGCATCACCTGGCCGCGCGTGTACTCGTAGCGGTTGATGAAGTACTCGTGTGCTGGATGCCGAGGCGACGTTGCCTCGGCCGAAAGCACGCAGTACAGCTCCACCACCCCTGGCACCGATGCGTTGTACGCGGCAAGCGCGACCAACCCGCGAAGACCAATGACGCCATCGGGCGCATCGAAATCGACGAGCTCGAGCGAACGCTCATCGCGCCGGTCGAGAACAGCGAGGAGGAGTGCGCTTTTACTCTTGAAGTGATGGAGGAGCCCGGCTTCGCTCATACCCACACGCTGCGCAACCTCGCGCAGTGATCCCGCGCGATACCCCGACCCAGCGAACACTTCCAGGGCGGCATCCAAAATCGCCTCGCGTTTGGCCTCCGTCTTCGCATACTCACCGCGTAGTTTGCGCGCGGGCGCTGCATCTGTGGTGTCCGTCATCGCATCACCGTATCTCGCCCGATGGAACCGCTACCAGCACCACGCGAACAACCCTTCCGCATCCTTTTTATAACGAAACCCGAGTAGGCGCTAGTTTTTTGCCATGAAAACCTAGTGTTCGCTCGTATTTGATGTTAGCGTCTCGATTCGAGAGGCGATCCATTGGGGTATCGCCCAGACGAAGGGACCAAGGATGTTCCGTTGGAAGGCCACAGCAGCCGTCCTCGCAATAGCCGCTCTCACGCTCTCCGGATGCGCATCGAGTGGTTCCGACTCCAGCAATGGAGACGGCGCAAAAGGCGAGACTCTTACGCTCGGTGCAATCACTGAGCCCCTCACCCTCGACCCGGCGGGTGCGGAATGGGGAAACCGATCCCCCTACTACCAGGCGATGTACGACACGCTCTTGCGCGCAACACCCGAAGGCACGATCGATCCGTGGCTCGCTACGGAATGGTCATACAACGACGACAACACCGAGTTGACGATGACGATCCGCGATGACGTCACGTTCAGCGACGGCTCAGCCCTCGATGCGGAGGTCGTCGTAGAGAACCTCCAGCGCTTCAAAGACGGCACCTCACCCGACGCTTCGTACTTCGCGTATGTCGATTCGTTCGCAGCCCCCGACGCGACAACCGTCGTCATCACGCTTACCGAGGCTGATCCGGCCCTGTTGAGCTACCTCACCCGTGACGCAGGCTTGATCGCATCTAGCGACGCCATCGCATCGGGCGATCTCGCGACGAACCCTGTCGGTTCGGGTCCGTACATCTATGACGCTTCGTCGTCGGTGTCTGGCACGAGCTACGTCTACACCGCGAACCCCGACTACTGGAACCCCGACGTACAGCACTACAACAAGCTTGTCATCAACGTGCTGGCAGATGCGACAGCTTCGCTCAACGCCATCAAGGCAGGCGAGGCGAACGTCGTCAAGGTCAGCAGCAACGACAACCTGGCCGAGATCGAGGCCGCAGGCTGGACAATCAACTCAAACGAACTCGACTTCGCAGGCCTGTTGCTGCTTGATCGTTCCGGAGAGATGAACGAGGCGCTCGGCGACGTCCGCGTACGTCAGGCGATCAACTACGCCTTCGATCGTGAGGGCTTGCTCGAAGGCCTCGAAGGTGGCAACGGAACCGTCACAGAGCAGGTCTTCCCAGCCTCCTCCGCGGCGTACAACGAAGACCTCGACACGTACTACGACTACGACCCCGACAAGGCGCGCGAGCTGCTTGCCGAGGCGGGATACGCCGACGGTTTCACTCTCTCGATGCCGAGTTCCACAATCCTCGGCTCGACCGTTTACACGCTTGTCGAGCAGCAGCTCGCCGACATCGGAATCACCGCTGAGTACACGGAGCCAGGCTCGAACTTCATTTCCGATCTGATCGCGCCGAAGTACCCCGCGTCGTACATGACGCTGGAGCAGAACCCGGACTGGCAGCTCATTCAGTTCATGGTCTCGCCCAGCGCGATCTTCAACCCGTTCCACAGCGAGAGCGATGAGCTCAACACGCTCATTGCGCAGTTCCAGGCTGGTGACGAGGCAGCTCAGGATGATGCCGCGTCACAAATCAACGAGTATCTCGTCGAGAACGCCTGGTTTGCACCGTGGTACCGCGTGCAGGGCAACGTCCCGTCCGACGCGAACACGACAGTCGAGATGCTTCCGACGAACGCCTACCCGGCGATCTACGACATCTACCCGACCGAGTGATGTATTCCTGGCCCGGCTTCGCTCCACGCGTCGCCGGGCCAGGACCCATCTGACAGGGAATTGCCAATGCTCAGCTTCATCTTCCGCCGCCTCGTCGCGGGCATCTTCTTGGTGTTCGCTGTCTCCGTCGTCGCCTTCTTCCTGCTGTACGCAGGTGGCGGCGACATCGCACGGCGCATCCTCGGGCAAAATGCCACCGAGGAGACTGTCGCGCTCAAAGCGCAACAGCTCGGACTCGATCAGCCGTTGATTACACAGTTCTGGAACTGGATCTCGCACGCCGTCACCGGTGATTTCGGGGTCTCATGGTTCTCGAGCCAGCCCGTCACAACGAGCCTCTCGAGCCGCCTGGTAGTGACTCTGACCCTGGTCATCGGAACGACCATCGTCGCCGCTATCGTGTCCGTCATCCTCGGCGTCCTTGCCGCCCGACGTGGCGGCTGGATCGACGCGGTGGTGCAGTTCGTCGCGGTCATCGGTTTCGCAATTCCCGGATTCCTCATAGCCCTCTACCTCGTGCTGTGGTTCGCCGTCGGACTCGGGTGGTTCAAGGCCACCGGCTTCATCCCGATCACGACATCGTTCACCGGATGGCTCTCCTCAATCACACTTCCCATCGCGGCACTATCGCTCAGCGCTATTGCAGCCGTCGCGCAGCAAATCCGCGGATCGGTCAGTGATGCCCTCTCGCGGGACTACGTACGCACCCTTCGCGCCCGCGGTCTCGGCATGAACCGGGTGGTTTACCGCCATGTGCTCCGAAACGCCGGCGGACCCGCGCTCGCCGTGCTTGCTGTGCAGTTTGTCGGCCTCCTCGGCGGTGCCGTTGTCATCGAGCAGGTATTCGCACTGCCGGGCATCGGACAGCTCACGGTCTCCGCGACAAGCTCCGGCGACATCCCCGTCGTCATGGGCGTCGTCGTCGCTACCGCGATCATCGTCGTCATCGTCAATCTCCTCATCGACCTCGCGCAGGCCGCTCTCAACCCGAAGGTGAGACTGTCATGACCGCCATCGAAACTCCCCAAACTGCTCCCACGAGCGGCTCAGGGCAGACCAAGCTTGTCAAGCGGCTGCTCCGGAGACCCCTTACGCTCGCGTCGCTCATCGTGCTGGGGATCGTCGCGCTCACCGCGATCGTCGGGCCCTGGATCGCGCCGTACGATCCCAACCTCGCATCGCTGCAGCTGATTCTTCAACCGCCGAGCGCGGAGCACGTGCTGGGCACCGACAGCGCCGGTCGAGATGTTCTCTCCCGACTGCTCGCGGCAACTCAAGTCAGCGTGGGCGCCGCCCTTTTGGCGCTGGTCACCTCACTCGTCATCGGAGTCGTGTCCGGTCTGATCGCCGGCTATTTCCATGGCTGGTTCGACAGCGTGTCCTCGTGGACGACGTCGCTCCTGATGGCTCTCCCTGGAATCGTCGTGCTGCTGGCGGTTCAGGCCGTCGTCGGACCGTCGGTGTGGATTGCGATGCTCGTGTTCGGTGTTTTGATCTCGCCCGCCTACTTCCGGCTCGTCTACGCCTCCGTCAACGCGGTTCGCGAAGAGCTCTATGTCGATGCAGCTCGCGTCGCCGGCCTCAGCGACATGCGCATCATCGGTCGTCACGTGCTGTCGGTCGTGCGAGCGCCGATCATCATCCAATCCGCGATCGTGGCTGGCATCACCATCGCCATCCAGGCGGGTCTTGAGTTCTTGGGACTCGGCGATCTCTCGGTTCCCACGTGGGGGCAGATGCTCAACGACGCCTTCAAGAACATCTACAAAGAGCCGACACTCATGCTGTGGCCGTCCTTGGCCATCGCCGTCACCTCAATCGCTCTGACGTTGCTTGCAAACGGCATGCGCGATGAGCTCGAGCGCACCATCCCGGTCCGCCGTCGCCGTCGTCGTGCCGTGACGGGAGCGACGACCTCGATCGCGGCCGTCACGACATCCATCTCGACCTCCGGTGGCGACGCACCCATCGAAGACTCCGGGCCGATTCCGGTCGTGGGCGAAACCATCGTGCACCCGGACAACGAGTTTGCGGGCATCGAGACGCTCCTCAGCATCAAAGACCTACGAGTGAGCTACGACCAATCCGATCGCTCTGTCGTCGAGGTTGTCCACGGAGTTTCTCTCGACATCCACCGCGGAGAAGTGCACGGGCTCGTTGGCGAGTCCGGTTCGGGAAAGACGCAGACCGCATTCTCGGTTCTCGGTCTGCTGCCACGCGGCGGGCATGTCGCTGGCGGCACGATCGACTACCAGGGCGTGTCGCTGACGTCTGCCGGTGAAAAAGAGTACGCCGGCATCCGAGGCACTCGAATCGGTTACATTCCGCAAGAACCGATGTCGAATCTCGATCAGGCGTTCACGATCGGCCAGCATCTCGTCGAGCCGCTGCGCGTGCGGTTGGGAATGTCGAAGAAGGATGCCACGGAGCGGGCACTATCGCTGCTGGATCGCGTCGGCATCCCGAATCCGAAACGCACATTCGACGCGTACCCGTTCGAGGTCTCGGGCGGTATGGCACAGCGTGTGCTCATCGCCGGAGCTGTCTCGACCGACCCCGACCTGATCATCGCCGACGAACCCACGACTGCGCTCGATGTGACAGTGCAAGCCGAGGTGCTGGACTTGCTGCGCGATCTGCAGCAAGAAAAGGGCATGGCCATGTTGCTGGTCACCCACAACTTCGGCGTGGTCGCCGACCTCTGTGACCGAGTCACCGTGATGCAGCAGGGGCTGTTCGTCGAATCGGGTCCGGTGCGCACGATTCTGCGGACGCCCAGCCATCCGTACACACAGTCGTTGTTGGGCGCGATCCTCGACGAAGGACCCGCGCGTCCGGCCTACACCGCACCTCAGGAAGGGGCCCAGTCATGACTTCACCGTTGCTGGACGTCAAAGATCTTGTCGTCGAATATCCCGGAAAAGGCTTTCGCGGGTCACCATTCCGCGCCCTGAAGGGCGTATCTCTCGACATTCGTCCCGGCGAGACCGTCGGCCTCGTCGGAGAGTCCGGGTCAGGCAAGACGACGCTCGGAAGAGCGCTGCTGGGGCTGGCTCCCGTCACCGAAGGAACAGTCAACTACGCCGGCCGCGACATCGGCCACCTCCGCCGAAACGAACGCCGCGCGCTTTCGAGCGAGATACAGGTGGTCTTCCAAGATCCCTACTCTTCGCTCAACCCCTCGATGACAATCGAGCAGATTCTTTCGGAACCTCTCACGGTTCGAAATGAGAGTAAGCAGCAGGCCCGAGCGAAGGTACGAGACCTGCTCGACCGCGTGGGCCTCCCGGACGGCGCACGCAGTCGCCTCGCGCGCGAATTCTCCGGTGGGCAGCGGCAACGCATAGCGATCGCACGTGCGCTTGCGCTGGATCCGAAGCTGATCGTCTGCGATGAGCCGGTATCGGCGCTCGACCTGTCGACCCAAGCGCGCGTGCTCGATTTGTTCATCGAGATTCAAGAGCGCACTGGCGTCGCCTACCTCTTCATCACGCACGACCTCGCCGTTGTGCGTCACATCAGCCACCGCGTATCCGTGATGTACCGCGGCGAGATCGTCGAGACCGGAGAGGGCGAGCAAGTCACGTCGCACCCGACACATCCGTACACCCAACGACTATTCATGGCAGCTCCCCTGCCAGATCCCGACAAGCAAGAGGCGCGCCGAATCGCTCGCGCCGAATTACGCGCCAACGAAGCAGGAGAAGCAGCATGACCGAATCGACCGACCACCTCCGGCCGCTTCTCGAAAAGCTGAGCCTTGAGACGAAGGCCGCGCTGGTTCAGGGTGCCGACTTCTGGACGACGGTGCCGGTTCCGGAAATCGGGCTGCGCGCAATGACTCTGTCGGACGGCCCCGCTGGCGTCCGAGGACCCCGCTGGGACGAGCGTGAACCGTCACTCAATATGCCCTCCGGCTCCGCGCTGGCGGCGGCATGGAGCACAGATCTCGCGTATCGCTACGGAGCCGCAGCGGCCTCGGAGGCGCGGCGCAAAGACGTCGACGTCGTACTCGGCCCGACGATCAACCTGCACCGTTCCCCTCTGGGCGGGCGCCACTTCGAGTGCTTCAGCGAGGATCCCGAGTTGAGCGCCGAGCTCGCCGCTGCGTACGTCCGCGGCCTGCAAGACAACGGTGTCGCAGCGACACCGAAGCACTACATCGCCAACGACAGCGAGACCGACCGGTTCACGGTTGACGTCGATGTCGACGAACGTTCGCTCCGCGAGCTCTACCTCGCACCATTCGAGCGAGCTGTCGACGCTGGCGCATGGGCAATCATGAGCTCTTACAACTCGGTCGACGGTGTCACGATGACCGAAAACGATCTGCTCGAGACTCCACTGAACAGCGAGTGGGGCTTCGATGGCGTCGTCATCAGCGACTGGACAGCGGTGCGTTCGCTGGCCTCGGTCGCGGCATCTCAAGACCTCGCGATGCCGGGCCCCGCACCCGCATGGGCTGGCCTCGTCGAGGCCGTCCGCGATGGTCGGGTGAATGAGGGCGACCTCGACCGTAAGGTGCTGCGGATGCTTTTGCTCGCCGAGCGCGTCGGTGCACTCGGCGACACACCCGCTGTCTTGCCGTCTGCACTCGATGGGCTCGCCCTTGTGCGAGAGGCCGCGATCGAAGGCACAGTGCTCCTGTCGAACGATGGCGTGCTTCCGTTGAGCGCGGCAGCGCTCTCGTCGGTTGCGATCATCGGCCACAATGCGCGCGATGCCCGCACCCAGGGCGGCGGCAGCGCAACCGTCATCCCCGAGCAGATCGTGACGCCTCTTGACGGCATCCGTGCCGCACTCCCGAACGCCGAGATCACGTATGAGATCGGTGCGGTCGTACAGGAGGGTGTTGCAGAGATACCGCTCGAGCAGCTCACCAACCCCGTTACTGGAGAACCGGGCTTGCGCATCGCATTCCAGGATGCCGCGGGAAGCGAACTGTTCAGCGAAGATCGCCGCTCATCCGCCCTGGTGTGGTTCGGCGGCGATGCTCCGATCTCAGCGACAAGCACCCTCGTCGCTGAAGCCGATGTGACGACGGTGGAGTCGGGCGACCTCTTGCTGGGGTTTGCTGGCGCGAATCCCGCTCGCCTCTATGTTGACGGCGAGCTGGTCCTTGACGATGCTCCGATACTCGAAGGAACCGACCTCGGGGCGGCGTTCCTCAATCCCCCCTCGATCACAGTTCCGGTCGCTTTCGAGGCGGGCCGCGCTCGTCGGGTACGCCTGGAAATGCGATTGGATGCCGAAGGTCCCCTCGCGGGTGCGGTATCGGTCACTCTCGGTGTGGCCCCCGAAGACACCGATGCAGACGCCCTCATCGCGCGCGCGGCAGCGTCCGCCGCTGCGGCCGACGTTGCCATCGTCGTCGTCGGCACGAATTCGAAAGTCGAGTCAGAAGGGTTCGACCGCGAAAACCTCGACCTCCCCGGGCGCCAAGATGATCTGGTGCGCGCCGTGGTCGCGGCAAACCCCCGGACAATCGTGGTTGTCAACGCCGGTTCACCCGTCGTGCTGCCGTGGGCAAACGACGTGGCAGCCATCGTTCAGGGCTACTTCGGTGGCCAAGAGTTCGGCAACGCATTGGCCGACGTGCTCACGGGATCCGCCGAGCCCGGTGGCCGACTCCCTACGACGTGGCCTGCAGCCCTCGAGGATGTGCCGGTTACCGAAGTGTCTCCCACCGATGGAATGCTTCACTACACCGAAGGCATCCACATCGGCTATCGCGCGTGGGCGAAGGCTTCCGCGACGCCGGCCTTCCCCTTCGGCCACGGACTCGGTTACACGACGTGGTCGTGGGGCGCGGCACACCGCGTCGAGGGTACAGCGGTCGACACTCTCGAAGTGGTGCTGGCGAACACCGGCACACGGGTGGGAAAGCAGGTCGTTCAGGTCTACGCACAGCGCAAAGACTCCGCGATCGATCGACCCGAATTGTGGTTGGTCGGCTTCGCCGTCGTACACGCCGAACCCGGTCAGACAGTCACCGCGACAGTCGAGTTACCCTCGCGCCGCTTTGCGCACTGGGCAGATGGCTGGCAGCTTGAATCTGGCGCCTTCACTCTGTGCGCCGGAGCATCGGCCGCGGATCTTCCGCTTTCACTGGAATGGACGCCATCTGCATGAATACCCTCGCTGGAGCGCTCGAAGGATATGCCGACGATCGTCTCGGTGAAGTCGTCGAGCGCCTCAGCGCGTATTTGGCGGCTGACCCCGATCTGTCCTTTCAGGCGGCGGCATTCCACAGCGGTGAGCGCGTGCTCGACGTCTGGGGCGGCCCTCACCTGAGCGGCGACTCGATCACGGTCCCGTACTCGGTCACGAAGAACACGATCGGGCTCTCGATCGGGCTTCTCCTCGAGCGCGGCGACATCGAACTCGACGAGTACGTGAGTACGTACTGGCCCGAGTTCGCGGCAAAGGGCAAGGCGCGCATCACAGTGCGGCAACTTCTCTCCCACCAGGCGGGGCTCCCCCAGGCAACGCCATCACTCACCTGGGCGGAGTTGCTCGATGATCACGCCGCGGCAACACGGCTCGCGGATTCGCGACCGCTCTGGCATCCAGGCTCAGCCTTCGGATACCACGCAGTCACGATCGGCAACTTGGCTGCCGAGCTCGTTTTTCGCGTCACCGGCCGCACCCTGCGTGATTTCTACGAACAAGACATCCGCGCGCCCTACGACGTCGACTTCTATCTCGGGCTTCCTCCCGAGCACTATGCGCGGCGCGTGCCTCTGCTGCCGATGATCCGACCCGTGTCCGACGCCTCCGTCAGCACACCCACCCAGCTCGGACTACTCGCCTGGTCGACACCCGGCTCGGCCGTCGACCTCGGGAACGATGAGGTGAGCTGGCGATTCGGCCACCCGGCTGGATCCGGAACCGGGACAGCGCGCGGTCTCGCCGGCCTGCTGGCATCCGCCGTCACCGGTCGCGATGGCACTGCCCCATTCCTCTCGGCCGACACCGTTTCAGTGCTGTCGCAGCAACAGGTTCACGGCACTGACGAAGTACTGGGGCTCACTGATCGCGCTCACTCGATCGTCTTTCAGAAGCCGACAGCAGTCCACAACTTCGGTGGACCGCGTGCGTTCGGTCACGACGGCGCTATGGGCGCGCTCGCCTGCGTAGATCCCGATACCGGCATCGCGTTCGCGTGGACGATCGTGCGAGGTGCTTGGCCTGGTGGCGCGGATCCGCGCGCACTCGCGCTCGCGCGGGATCTCGGCACCCTTCTGGCCCACTAACCGGAAAGTCATCAATGAGTAACCTCCCAAACCCGGTGCTGAACGGCTTCCACCCCGACCCGAGCATCGTTAAAGTCGGCGGCTGGTATTACCTCGCTACGTCGACATTCGAGTATCTTCCCGGCATCCCGATTCACCGTTCGCGTGACTTCGTCAACTGGGAGCTGATCGGCCATGTCGGCACGCGGCCCGGTCAACTCGGCGTTGAGACAGTACCCACCGGAGGTGGCGCGTGGGCGCCGACGATCCGTTACCACGGCGACCAGTTCCACCTCGTCATCACTGATGCCATGGGCCGTGGCATGCTGCATTTCACCTCCGATGAAGCAGCTGGCCCGTGGAGTGACGGCGACCTCCTGCTGACCGAAGACGGCTCGCAAAGCCTGTTCGGAATCGACCCGGATATCGCTTGGGATGCCGATGGCACCTGCTACGTCACGTTTTCTGGCCTCCTACTCTCCGGCGACCTCAATCCGAATGCGCCGACGCATCTCGGCATTCAGCAGGTCGTGGTCGACCTTGAATCCCACCGGGCAGCCGAGGAGCCACGCTCGCTCTGGTCGGGCACGGGGCTCATGTTCCCCGAAGCACCGCACCTCTATGACATCGATGGCAGCTGGTATCTGATGCTCGCCGAAGGTGGCACCGAGCGCGGGCACGCGATCAGTATCGCGCGCGGAGATTCACCGGCCGGCCCATTCGAAGGCACCCCGGCAAACCCACTGGTCTCGGCGCGCTCCACGCCGCGACCGATCCAGAACACGGGACACGGCGACCTTGTCGAGGGCGTCGACGGCGGGTGGCTCTGTGTGCTTCTGGGAGTGCGGCCACGCAGCGGCACCCGAGCATTCTCAGCTCTTGGCCGCGAGACCTTCGTCACACCGGTTACCTGGTCTGATGGCTGGCCAGCCATCTCACCTGTCGAGTTGAATCCACGCCCCGGCACGAGCATCGACATCTCGTTCGAGGGCCCTCTCGATGCGGAGTGGATCGCGGTTCGCCGTTTTCCCACCGATGTGGCCAGGGTGCAGAACGGCCGCCTCGTACTGACCGCCGATGGCTCGACTCTCGCGGATGCGAGGCCGGCGTTCGTCGGACGGCGTCAGGAACACCTCACCAACGAGGTCACTGTCCACCTCGATGTCTCCGCCGGAGTCGGCGGGCTCGCCGTCCGGTACGACGAACAGTTCCGTCTCGAGATCGAGGCCGGCACCGGTGAAGTCGTGGCGCGTGCGTTCATCGGCGGTCTCTACCAGCAGTGGCAGTATCCGTTCGCTGGCACCGAACTGAAGCTCCACCTCGCTTCCCGCAAGCCACCCCGAGGCACCGGAATCGTGACGACGAGCGACGTTTTCCACCTCGCCGCCACCGTTGACGGAGAGCGTCGTGAACTGGCCGAAGTCGACGGACGTTTCCTGTCATCCGAGGTCACCGAGTCGTTCACTGGACGAGTCATCGGTGTCTACGCGGTCGAGGGCGAAATCGCGGTGGAGCGCTGGATCTCCGAGGGGAACGACGATTGATTTCTCACGCACACATCACGCAGCTTCGGGCTGAACTCCGCGAGGGTCTTGTCGCGACGGCGACACCACGGCTGAGCTGGCAGGTGGAGTCCGCCGCAGACGGTTGGATTCAAGCGTCAGCTGATCTGACGGACGGCCGGGAAACGATCACCCTCGAGGGCCGCGACAGCGTGCTTGTCGCATGGCCTTTTGCCGCACTGTCTCCCGGAGAGGTACGGGAAATACGCGTTCGTGCGCGGTCAACAGCTAACGCCGAAACTGACTGGAGCGCTCCGTTGCTTGTCGAGCCCGGCTTCATGTCGGAGGGCGAATGGATCGCTCAACCAATCGGCCTCCGCTCTCCTGACCGCCCGGCGCAACCCTTTGTTGCGCGCACTCGATTTACCCTCGATCGCCCGATATCCCACGCAACACTGTTCTGGACAGCACTGGGCGTTGCCGAACCGGAAGTCAACGGGAAAGCAGTTTCAGAAGACGTGCTGTCACCGGGCTGGACCGCGTATCGAGACCGACTTGTGCACGAAAGCGTCGACGTTACTCATCTCGTCATCGACGGCGAAAATGAACTCAGCGCGACGGTTGCCGGTGCCTGGTACACCGAGAAGTACGGGTTTTACGAGTTCGCCGACCGTCTCTACGGCACACAACCGTCGTTCTTCGCGCAACTCCGGGTGACCTACGAAGACGGTGACATTTCTACCGTCGCCGCAACCGGAGACGGGTGGGAAGCAGCCGGCGACGGCACGATCATCGACAGCGGCATCTACGCGGGTGAACATCAAGACCTCCGGCGCACGGCATCAGCATGGGCCCCCGCTCGCGTAGGCGTCGCGTCACAGCCCGGCTACGAGAATATCCCCGTGCCTGAGGCACGCATTGCACCGCCAGTGCGTCGCATCGAGACACTGCCAGTTGCTGAGATTCTGGCGAGCCCTTCCGGCGGCACTATTCTCGACTTCGGTCAAAACCTCGTGGGGCGCTTGCGTGTGAAGATCCGCGGCGAAGCGGGTCAACGAGTGGTGATGCGTCACGCCGAAGTTCTCGAGCACGGCGAGCTCAGCATCCGGCCCCTGCGGAATGCGAAAGCAACGGCCTCGTTCGACCTGTCGGGCGAAGAAGACACCCTTGAGTCACGGTTCTCGTTCTATGGATTTCGCTACGCCGAGATCACGGGCGTCAACGTCAGCCCTTCGAATGTCGAAGCGGTCGTGCTTCACACGGACATGACACGAACCGGGTGGTTCACGGCATCCGATTCGATGCTCGAACGCCTCCACGAAAATGTGGTGTGGGGAATGCGCGGCAACTTTTTGTCGATCCCCACCGACTGCCCGCAGCGTGACGAACGCCTCGGGTGGACCGGCGACATTCAGGTGTTCGCCCCGACCGCCGCTTTCCTCTATGACTGCGATGCCTTCCTCGTGTCGTGGTTACGCGACCTCACACACGAGCAAAATCGAACTGATGATGGGTCGGTGCCGTTGGTGATTCCCGCGGCACTCCCCTCGTTTGGAGGTGGCGGGCCCACCGCCGTGTGGGGGGATGCTGCGACGGTGGTTCCGACCGTGCTCTATGAGCGATTCGGCGATGTGGGTGCGATCGAAGCCCAATACCCGAGCATGAAAACCTGGGTGGATTCCGCTCTCGCAAGCGTTGACGACCGGGGACTGTGGGCTGGCAAGATGCAGCTTGGCGACTGGCTCGACCCCTCTGCCCCGCCCGACAAGCCAGGGCAGGCCAAGGTTGATGGCGACATCGTCGCAACCGCCTACCTTGCACGCTCGCTTGGGCAGGTCGCGAACGCAGCAGCGCTTCTCGGCAACTCGGCGGATGTGACGACCTACGCGGCGCTGGCAGAGCGCACTCGGTGTGCTTTCGTTGCGGAGTATGTGACTCCAGCGGGGCGAATGATGAGTGATGCTCCGACCGCCTACGCCCTGGCCCTCGAGTTCGACCTCGTGACCGATTCGGTCGTACGACAAGCGCTGGCAGATCGGCTGGCAGCTCTTGTGCGCGAGGGTGGCTATCGCATCGCTACCGGTTTCGTCGGCACACCGCTCGTGACCGACGCGCTGGCGCACAACGGCCATACTGCCGTCGCTGAGCGGCTCTTGCTGCAGACGGAGTGCCCCTCGTGGCTTTACCCGATCACTATGGGTGCCACGACGGTGTGGGAGCGATGGGATTCCCTCCTGCCCGGCGGGTCCGTTAACCCCGGCGAGATGACCTCGTTCAACCACTACGCTCTCGGCGCGGTGGCCGACTGGCTGCATCGCACGGTGGCGGGCCTCGCGCCGGCGGCACCGGGCTACCGCACTCTGCGCATCGCTCCGCGCCCGCTGGCGGCGCTCGACCACGCGTCTGCGCGCCATGGCACACCGTACGGAGAGGCATCCGTGGCGTGGCAGCGCGAGGGCAGCGAGATCGTCGTCTCAGCGGCTGTGCCCGCCAATGCGACGGCAATAGTCGACCTGCCCGGCGAAGCAGAGTTCGCGGTGGGCTCGGGGCATTACGAGTGGCGCTTTGCCGCGGCATCCGAAGTCCCGCGCCAGCAGCTCCCCGGGCTACAAGCTTCGCTCGCCGCTGTCATCGACGACCCACGCGCGTATCGTGCGCTTCTCGACACTGTGGCAACGTTCGATGCCGACCGCGCAGAAGCCGTGCGGGCCGACACTGTCTGGGCGAACGGACGTGTCGTTGCCTCGGCCTTGATGTTCAGCCCACCGCCACTCCTCGACGCCGTCGACGCCGCCATCCGCTCCGCCACCGCCTGATCCCGCCCCGCCCCGCGAAGGGTCGCAACACGCCGAATTGATACCGCGCGGCACATGCCATAGCGGCATGTTGCGACCCTTCGCGAGCAGGTTTGGGGGGCTTAAAGGCGCACCGTCAGGATCACGCGCTGATACGACTTGAGCGGATGCGGGGCGTCATCTTCGGCCTCGGCGATGATGTGGATGGTGTCACCGGGTGTGGCCGTTGTGGGAACGGCGATAGTCGCGGCCTCCCCGCCGGGCGACACGGCGACGGCGCCAGCGACCGTGCTCGCTGCGGCGTCGTGCCACCAGCGCACGGTGACGGCATCGCCGTCAGGGTCGCTCGTGTAGGCCCGGAGCTCCACGCGCTCCCCGGGTGAAACGTCAATGTCACGCCGGTCGACGTGCAGCGTGGGATGGTGATTCACTTCTTCGAAGCTGCCGCTCACTGACCATCGCAGTCGTGCTGCGAAGTCAGTTTGGGCATCGGCGAACCAGCGCATCACCGAGGTCTCATCGCCGCGGCCCCCGAAAGCGCTGTCGGCGATCGCCCAGGTGTCGGCACCGTCGTCGGTCCGTGCGGCGTATCCGCCCCAGCCGCCATAGCTCGGATGCTCATGACCTCGAAGCCCGGGAACGATGAGGTTCAGCATGTTCGTGCTGTCACCCTCCGAAATCCACTCCCCCGCCTTTTGCGGGTCGATCCACACCTGATATCCCGCTGCACGCAGTTCGTCGGCCGAGAGTCCGGAGAGGTGAAAGTAGTCAGTGAGGTCTCCCGGCACCATCTGGCGACCATCGCCCCACACGCGGTAGAGAGCGCCCAGCGGCCCGACGCGCGTGACGTTTTCTCGCAGCCAATCCGCTGAGATCAGCGACGCGTCCGGTGCGGGTAAAACTGTGCGGATCATGTAACCCCACCCAGCTGTGGCGACCTCGATCACCCGGATGTCGGGCCAGTGCGGCGCGATGTAGTCGTCGTACGAGGCATCCTGTGAGGCGAACTTCGTGATGATGGCCTTCGCTGACACGGCTGCGTGCACCGCGGGCCATTCGTCCGTTGCTGCGAAACGTTCTTCGATCGACATCAACGCACGCGCAACAGTGCTCGGGCCAGCCCACATCTGCAGGTGAACCGGATCTGTTCGCTCATCGAGGAGCACGTCGGCAATCAGCTGCGATCCCGGCGTCTCAGAACTCGTGTCGCCTTCGAAATCCACGTTGCCCTCGCGCACGACCGCACGAAGGGCGGCAGGGGTCGGATATCGAGGATCGTGCACAACAAGGTTGCCGTAAACCTCCGCGTACGCATCGACCGCATCCTCGATGAAGCGCTCACCCGGTGCCCACCGCCAGGAAGTCTGCGGCTCGGAGTACTCGCGATCGGCTCGGAAGAAGGGCGTGTGCTGACCATCGCCACGCCAATGAAATTGACTGCTCGCGTAGACGAGACCGGCGACCTCGACGTCGTTGCTGTACAGCAGAAAGCGGATCATCGAGTTGAGGTCGTCGAGCTCCGGGTCGGCCGTGACGATGGTGCGGGGCCGCATCGATGCTTCGACTCTCTTCTCGCTCACGCCGCACCCTCGGCATGCCAGCGACTGAATTCCGCCAGTTTGAGATAAAAGTCTTCGAACATCAGTCGCGTGTCGACCCACGTATAAACACGCATCGGACGCGCACCCGGAACCGCGCTGTAGCCACCATCGTCGTCGAGTGCCGGTGTCGATCGCTCAACATGCTGGCTCGATGCGGAGTCGGGCTCGAATATCGACTGCAGCGCTGTCAGCAGCACGAGCGGTGAATCGCCGAGCGCGTATGTTTCCGAGGCACCTGAGGCGTGAATGCCGACCATCCCGACAACGCGTGCGATTTCGTCGTACATATATCGCCCGAGGGGCCCTGTGGCGGCTACGCGCAGTCGAAGCTCGGCATCCGAGACGAGACACTGGCGATACACATCGCGAGGCACCTGCCATATCGTCAACGATGAGTCGTTGAAAACAACCTGTCCCGCAACGACATCGATCAGCAGGTTGTATTCGATGGGCATCGCACCTGGCGGCGGAGCTGCAAGCTCTTCATGTTCGCCTCCGCCGATCCAGACGAGGGTCAGTCGATCAGCGATGCGCGGCTCGATCAAGTACGCCGAGGCAATATCGGTGAGCCCGCCACCCGCAACATAGAACAGGGGAGATTGGACATCGTCACGGAGCGCTTCGGCGATAATCGCGTCGACAGCCGGCGAGTGCTGCGGGGTTTCTCGGTCGAGGAGCGCGTGGTTCGAGCCGGTGTAGATGGCATCAGCCGAGTCGAGCCCCATGCGGGCAAAAACGCCCTTGACTACCGCTGCAGCATTGTCAGCCGTGTGCGCACTTGAGTCGAACACGTCGCCCGGCCGAAGGTGCGAGGCCACCACCGCTCGGATGTCGACGCTCGGCGAGAGCACGTGGTGGACGATCTGAATGAGGTCGTCGGGGTCGCCCGAGAAGTCGTTATCGATGATCACCCGTGCGCGCGGGCCCGCTGATGGCTGGATGGCCTGCCAGGGGGATTCGCCCAGCTGCCACCTACGAGTCGACGCGGCGATCTGCAGGCTGTCGGATTCGGGGATGGTGGTCATCTATGACCCCTTCTCAGGCTCGGGTGAAGTCACCCCAGGTTACCATTGGTGCACCGGTTGACCAATTGTTGCCCTGCCTGGTAGTCGCTGCATCCGCGCGCCGGTTAGATCGCTGTCGCCTGGATCTCTTCGATGCTGACCCAAATCTCGTCCGGGATCTCGATGGCCATGAGCTCATTGAGCTCGTGAAGGCGACGCTCGGTCTTGATTCCGACGACGGTGGAATCAACCAGCGGCGAGCGCAACGAAAAGTGAAGCGCAACTGCCGCGAGCGGCACACCGTGAGCGGCACAGACCTCTTCCATCTTCACGACTCGGCCGAGAAGTTCCGCAGACGGCTCGCGGTAGGCATAGGTGGATGCCGCAGCTGAACCCTTCGCCAGAATTCCGCTGCCAAACGGGGCAGCATTGAACACCGTCATTCCGCGGGCACGCGCGTCTTCGAACAGCGGCGTAGCGCTCCGGTCAACGAGAGTGAAGCAATTGTGACTGAGGACGGCGTCGAAAACCCCGGTACCGATGTATTCGGTCATTTCGTCGATCGGGTAGGTGGCGATGCCGATCGCTCCGACGACACCGGCATCCCGAAGCTCAATCAGCCCCTCGACAGCGCCGCCCGGCGCCATGGCCTCAGATACTGTCACAGCGTACGGGTCATGAAAATGCAGCAGTGGCAGTGTGTCGACACCGAGCCGCGCGCAGCTTTCCTCGAATGAACGCAGCACTCGATCACGGTCGAACGCGCGAGTTTCGGGATCCTCATCGACCTTGGTCACGACGTGTGGCTCAGCATCCGCGCCCACGCGCTGGAGTGCGAGCCCGAGCACAGCCTCGGAACGGCCCTCGGAATAGTTGTTCGATGTATCGACGTAGGTGTGCGCGGACTCGAACAGGGCTACCGCAGAATCGACGGCAGCCTGCTCTTCGGGGCTACCGGGTTCAGTCCCACGTCCAAGTCCTGAGGTGCCGAGCGTTACTGGACTTGGTGCGATCTTCACGTGCTGCCTCCGTTGAGAGTCGGTGGTACGCGGATAGCCGAAGCGGCATGCGTCCCCACAATTTAGCCCACCTCACAGAACGCCTCCACGCGCAACGATGCCCGGCAGATCCCCCTTCGGATCTACCGGGCATCGAACCTGAGACGCTATGCGCCCTTCGTGGCAAGCTTTTCAGCGACCACCTCGGCGGGGGCTTCTCCAGCGGCTGCGACCTCGACACGGTGCGCCCGCACCTCATCGAACGACGTGCCGTAATAGGAGGCTTCCATGAGCGTTTTCATGTCAGCGAGCATCGGCATCCGTGGGTTTGCCGGTGCGCACTGGTCTTCGTAGGCCGCCATCGCCAGGGCATCCAGCTGACCGATGAATTCGGTCTCAGAAACACCCTGCGCCTGGAACGAGCTTTCGATACCAATCGCGTCGCGAAGAGCTTCGACAGCACGGGCATAAGATTCCACACCCTCTTCAGGAGTGGATGCCTTCAACCCGAGGTGTCGTGCGATCTCTTGGAACCGCTCCGGAGCGATGTAGCGCTCGTACTTGGGCCAGCTCGTGAGCTTGGTGGGGATACGGCCGTTGTAGCGGATGACGTGGGGCAGATAGACAGCGTTGGTGCGCCCGTGGATCAGGTGGAACCTGGATCCAGTGACGTGGGCCATCGCGTGCACGATCCCCAGGAATGCGTTTCCGAATGCCATTCCCGCAATTGATGCCGCGTTGTGCATCTTTTCGCGAGCAAGCATGTCGGCGGGGTCGGTGCTGCCAGACTTTGCCTTGGCGCTGCGCTCGATGTGTTCGAAGATCAGCTTGATCGCATGAAGGGCCAATCCGTCGGTGTAGTCGTTGGCGTACACCGACACGTACGCCTCGGTGGCGTGCGTCAGGGCATCGAACCCAGCGTCAGCGACAACGTTCGCGGGCAGCGCCGACGTGAGCGCCGGGTCGATGATCGCAACCGATGGGGTCAGCGCGTAGTCGGCCAGGGGGTACTTCTTGCCGGTTTCGTCGTCGGTGATCACAGCGAAGGGTGTCATTTCAGAACCGGTACCCGACGTGGTGGGGATGCAGACGAGCTGCGCCATCTTGCCGAGGTCGGGGAACTTGAAGGCGCGCTTACGCACATCGAAGAACTTCTCGCGCATGTCCGAGAACTGCACTTCGGGGTTTTCGTAGAGCAGCCACATGACCTTGGCGGCATCCATCGGCGACCCACCACCGAGGGCGATGATCGTGTCAGGCTTGAATTCCCGCATCTCTGCAGCACCCGCGACAACGCTGGATAGCTTCGGTTCGGGCAGCACCCGGTCGATAATCTGCAGGTGCACGCGGTTGGGGCGGCGGTTCAGAACGTCAATCACCTTGTCGACGAAACCGAGCTTCGTCATCGTGGCGTCGGTGACGATCGTGACGCGGTCAACGCCCTTCATGTCGATGAGGTAGCGAATCGCGTTGGGCTCGAAATAGGTCTTGGCCGGCACCTTGAACCACTGCAGGTTGTTGTTGCGGCGTCCGACGCGCTTGACGTTCAGGAGGTTGACTGCAGAGATGTTGTTCGACACCGAGTTGTGACCGTATGAACCACAACCGAGGGTCAACGACGGCATGAAGGCGTTGTAGATATCGCCGATTCCGCCGAGCGCCGAGGGTGCGTTTTCGATAATACGAACAGCCTTGACGCGCTTTGCGAACTCCGCGATGACCGCCTGGTCGTTGCTGTGGATCGCGCCCGAGTGGCCAAGGCCGTCGAAGTTGACCATCTGCTCCGAGAGGGTGATTCCTTCTTCGGCATTCTTGGCCCGGAGGATTGCGAGCACGGGGGCAAGCTTTTCGCGAGTGAGTGGTTCGCTGGGCCCCACCTCGGCAACGTCCACCATGAGGAGCGACGTGTCTTCCGGAACGGTGAAGCCCGCCTGCTGCGCGATCCACATCGGTGTCTGACCAACAACTGCCGCGTTGAGCTTGGCGTCGCCACAGTTCTTCGCATTGGCCTTCACTCCGAAAATGAACTCTTCAAGCTGGCGCTTTTCTTCAGCATTCACGACGTAGGCGTGCAACCGAACGAACTCTGCCATCGCCTCTTCGGCGATCGGCGCATCGAGGATGACGGCCTGCTCAGACGCGCAGACCATGCCGTTGTCGAACGACTTCGACAGCACGACGTCGTTTACAGCGCGACCGATCTTGGCGGTGCGTTCAATGAATGCTGGTACGTTTCCGGCACCGACGCCGAGGGCCGGTTTGCCACAGGAATATGCAGCACGAACCATCGCGTTGCCGCCCGTCGCGAGGATGAGGGCAACTCCGGGGTGGTTCATGAGCTCGTTCGATGCGGCGAGAGACGGCTCTTCGATCCACTGGATGCAGTTGACCGGGGCTCCCGCGGCAACGGCTGCGTCGCGCACAATCTTCGCGGCGGCAGCGGAGCACTTCTGTGCTGCCGGGTGGAACCCGAAAACGATGGGGTTCCGTGTCTTCAACGCGATGAGCGCCTTGAAGATCGCAGTCGAGGTGGGGTTCGTCACCGGGGTGAGCGCACACACGACGCCGACCGGGTCTGCGATCTCGGTAATGCCGGTGATCTCGTCTGTCGAGATGACGCCGACTGTGCGCTGCTTGATGATCGAGTGGGTAACGTGCTCGCACGCAAAGATGTTCTTTACTGCTTTGTCTTCGAAGAGACCGCGACCGGTCTCGGCTACCGCAAGCTCTGCAAGCTCGCCGTGGTGACTGAGAGCTGCGACCGAAGCTTTACGCACGATGAAGTCGATCTGCTCTTGAGTGGAGGACGCGTATTCATCAAGCGCAATCTGTGCGCGCGCGACGAGTGCATCGATGCTGCCGGACATGAGAGCCTCCTACCCGGTGCGGACCCACTGCCCGCTCCTTGTTCCCATGACCATCGTGCCTAATGTGGTCTGACCACACTAGGGACCATGGTCCCGCCGTGATCCCAAATTTCTCCAACGCGCGACTTGCCCGTTTTTGTGGGTGCTGGCGAGCCAACACCCACAAAAACGGGCAAGTCAGCGGCGAGATGAGGGTGCGGGCGCGAGGGGCGAGCGTGGGGCTAGGGGGTGCGGGCGGCAGCGGAGAGGCGGGCGGATGCCGTGGCCATGTGTACCGCCATGGCAGACGCGGCGGCATCCTCATCGCCGCCGGCGACTGCCCGGTAGATCGCATCGTGCTCATCGATAGCGCTCGCAACTTCTGCTGCGTCATGAACCGCCCGATCCGCATAAACCTGCAGGAGCGAGCGCACGACGTGCAGCATGTCGATCAACGCCGCGTTGCCTGCTGCGGCGGCGAGTGCGTGGTGAAACTCGAGATCTGCTTTCGCGAACGCGCGGAGATCCGCAACGCTCTCGCGCATACGCTCCACATGCAGCGACAGTAACTCCAGTGCGGATGGCTCCGCACGACCGGCCGCCAAGCGGGCGACGTAGATTTCAAGACCAGAGCGCAACTCGAGCAGCTCCGCAGTGTTGCGCTCGCCGATCAGCAAGCCCCAGCGGAGCGTCTGCGGAAGCAGTTCGCTTGCCGTGCCCCTCAGATACGTTCCCGACCCCGGGCGAACGTCAACGATGCCGATGATTTCCAGGGCGGCAAGGGCCTCGCGCACGGCAGATCGGCCCACTCCGAGAGTTGTCGCCAACTGGCGCTCGGGCGGAAGCCGCGTACCTGGCTCAATCGAACCGCTCGTGAAGAGATCGAGCAGGCGGCGCGCGACCTCCGAGACGGGTGTGCCCGCGGGCAGCGTGCCAAGTGACGCGGCGATCTCGTTTGAACGCTCATCAGGGTACGCGGGCATGCGAACAACTTACCCGCCCGCCTCCCCCTCCATGACAAAACACAGTCGCACGCTGGTCAACCGGATGCTTGCAATTGGTCAACCGGTTTGGCACACTTAACGCAACCCTGCACGTACCCCAGCGCCCGAGGAGCCGCGATGACGCGACTATGGAACGATCCCGCAGACTTTGCCGACGAGATGATCGAGGGCTTCGTCGCCGCCAACGAGCGCTACGTTCGACGCGTCACGGGTGGAGTCGTGCGAAGCACCGTCTCGCCAGTGGGCCAGGTTGCCGTCGTTGTCGGCGGCGGCTCGGGCCACTACCCCGCGTTCGGCGGTTTGGTCGGACAGGGCCTCGCGCACGGTGCCGCTATGGGAAACCTCTTTGCCTCCCCCAGCACGCAGCAGGTGTACTCGGTCGCGAAAGCCGCAAACAACGGCGGCGGAGTTTTCCTGAGCTACGGAAACTACGCCGGAGATGTCCTCAACTTCGACGCAGCACAAGAGCGGCTGCGAGACGACGGTATCGACTGCGAAAGCCTTGCCGTAACCGACGACATTTTCAGCGCAGGCCGCGAAGAGCTCCACAAGCGTCGCGGCATCACGGGCGACCTCACGGTCTTTCGTATCGCAGCGGCAGCGGCCGAAGCGGGCGCTGATCTCACCGAGGTGACCCGGCTCGCGGGTCTCGCCAACGGTCGAACTCGTTCGTTCGGTGTGGCCTTCAGCGGTTGCACATTGCCGGGCGCAGATCATGCCCTCTTTAGCGTCCCCGAAGGGCGAATGGCGGTTGGCCTCGGCATCCATGGCGAACCCGGTATCGACGAAACCGGCATCCCCACAGCCGACGAGCTCGCCGAGCTGTTGGTCTCGCGGCTGCTCGAAGAAGTGCCCCACGGCATCGAGATCGCAGGCGCCCGTGTCGTGCCGATTCTCAACGGCCTCGGCTCGCTCAAATACGAGGAAATGTTCGTTGTCTACCGGCGCATCGCGCAATTGCTCACCGAGGCGGGAATCGACATCGTCGATCCGCACGTCGGCGAGTACTGCACGAGCTTCGACATGGCCGGCACCTCACTCACTCTCTTCTGGCTCGACGATGAGCTCGAGTCGCTGTGGGATACCCCCGTCGACACTCCGGCCTACCGCCGCGGTTCGGTTGTGCCCGCAGAACGAGCGGATGCCACCACCTCCACGACAGCAGCGCTCACCGACGTACCGCCCACCGACGCCGCATCCCGCGAGGTGGCATCCACTGTGCAGGCCGTACTCAACGTCATCGAAACCACTGTCGATCTGCACGTCGACGAACTCGGACGGCTCGACTCGATCGCGGGCGACGGCGACCACGGCATCGGCATGCAGCGGGGGTCACGCGCGGCGAAAGCCGCGGGAACCGCAGCGTTTGCCGCGGGAGCGGGGGCCGAAACAGTGCTCGCTCAGGCAGCGGATGCCTGGTCGGACCGTGCCGGCGGCACATCGGGAGCCCTCTGGGGGCTCATCCTCGGTCAGGTCGCACTTCGCCTCGAAGACACGGGGCGCCCAGCTCCAGAAGCTGTCGCCTTGGGAGTTGCGGCAGCAGCGAAAAGCGTTATGAGCTACGGCAAGGCCGAACTCGGCGACAAGACCATGGTCGATGTGCTCGTGCCGTTCTCTGAGGCCCTCGCGCGCAGCATCGACGGCGAAGAAACCCTGGCCGATGCCTGGAGCGCAGCAGCAACCGTCGCGACAACAGCGGCGGCGGCCACCGCCGACCTCATGCCCCGCATGGGCCGCGCTCGTGCCCACGGAAAAAACAGCGTCGGCACACCCGACCCGGGAGCGTACTCACTCGCGCTCATCGTCAACGCGATCTCAACAGTTCTGTCAGCAGCACCAGCCGACAGCACGCTCGAAAGGACTCACTCATGACTGAAGCCACCCCCCTCCGCATTGTCATCGGCTGCGATGACGCCGGCTTCGACTACAAGGAGATCCTCAAAGCCGACCTTCTCACCAACGCTGGCGTTGCCTCCGTCGTCGATGTGGGCGTCAACGCCGACGGCCACACGCCGTACCCCAGGGTCGCAATCGCGGCTGCCGAGCAGGTCGCCGCCGGCACGGCCGACCGGGCTCTCCTCATCTGCGGCACGGGGCTCGGCGTGGCAATCGCTGCGAACAAAGTTTCCGGCATCCGCGCTGTCACGGCGCACGACTCATTCTCAGTCGAACGCGGCGTGCTCTCGAACGATGCGCAGGTACTCACGATGGGACAGCGTGTTGTGGGCATCGAGCTCGCTCGGCGGCTCGTGCGCGAATGGTTGACGTACCGCTTCGACCCGACGTCGGCAAGCGCTGAAAAAGTTGCCGTCATCGGCGAATACGAGACCACCGGGTCGTGCTGATGGGCAAAGTGACCGTTGGCGTCAGCCTTAAGACTTACTTCGGACGAGCCGAAGCCGTGGCCTGGTTCGAGCAGGTAGCCGAGCGGGTTCGACTCCACGACGCTGTTCGCTCTGGAGCGGTTGAAGTCTTCGTCATTCCCACTTACCTGCAGATCGACGACGCCGTCCGAACGTTTGCCGACACTCCGATCAAGATCGGCGCTCAGGATGTCTCGGAGTATCCGCCGGGCGCATTCACCGGCGAGATCTCTGCCAGCGAGCTGGTCGAATCCGGCGTCGCGGTTGCCGAGATCGGTCACGCCGAGCGACGACGCCTTTTTGCCGAATCTGAGGCCGTCGTGACAGCCAAAACAACAGCCGCGCTTGCTGAAGGCATCACCCCGGTGCTGTGCCTCGGTGAAACCGCGCACATGAGCCCAACGGATGCCGCGGCCACAACCGTTGCGCAGCTGCATTCCGCGATCGCCGAGTCCGCCGCTGGCGCACTCATCGTGGCATATGAACCGGTGTGGGCAATTGGTGCTCCGGAGCCTGCCCCGGCGCACCACATTGCCGCCGTCACGGCGGCACTTCGCGCCGCGGTAGATGCGCTCGACAACCGTCGTGGAAGTGCAGTGATCTACGGCGGCTCAGCGGGGCCCGGTCTCTTGACAGCACTCGATGGTGCCGCCGACGGGCTTTTTCTCGGACGATTCGCTCACGACCCCGATGCCTTCGTCGCTGTTCTCGATGAAGCAGCGTCGCTCGCCGCCGCACGGAGCACGTCATGATCGGGCTCGGCACCTATGCCTTCTTCTGGCAGCACTCTGAGCGGGCGGGCACTCCGCTCTCGCTCGCCGGAGCCTTCGCCGCAACGCGCGACCTCGGTGTCGACCTCTTTCAAATCTGCGACTATGCACCGCTCGACACCATGAGCGACGCTGAGCTTTCGGATGCCGCAGCTGCCGCTCGCCACCTCGGGCTCACGATCGAGCTCGGCACAAAAGGTGTCGAGCCGCAGCACCTTCGACGGTATCTGGAGCTTGCCGAAGTGTTCGACGCACAGCTCGTGCGGAGCATGCTCTATAGCCCGACGTCTCGCCCTACCCTCGCTGAGGCCGAAGCGCAGCTGCGATCGGTCGTCGGCGAGTACGAGGCATCCGGAGTCACCCTCGCCCTTGAAACGTATGAGCAGGTTGCGACCCGAGATCTCATCGGGTTGGTCGAGAACGTCGCTAGCGACAGCGTGGGAATTTGCCTCGACCCCGGCAACATCGTCGCGCGCCTTGAGCACCCCCGCGACTGCGTCGAGCAGACGGCGGCGCTCGTGAAAAACGTGCACGCCAAAGACTTCGCCTTCGCGCGGCAAGACGGCTGGGTGGGTTTTACCTATTCCGGAGCACCCATGGGCGCGGGGCTCCACGACTACCCTCACCTGCTTGAAAAGGTCCGGCCGCGCGAGCGCGGCATCAACGAAATCGTCGAGCACTGGCTCCCCTGGCAGGGCGACGCCGAAACCACAGTTCACACCGAGCGGGAATGGACCCGCACCACAGTCGACTATTTGAGGAGCACGACATGACCACTACAAGCGATACCTACACGATCGCCGTTCTCGGCGCGGGCGGAAAAATGGGAATGCGAGTGTCGAACAACCTCGCTCGTACCGATCACAGCGTCTTCTACGTGGAGAACTCCCCCGCCGGCCAGCAGCGCACAACGGATGCCGGCCGCTCGCTGACCGACGCCGCCACAGCTGTTGCCGACGCCGACATCGTGGTCTTCGCCGTCCCCGACCTCGCACTCTCCCCGGTGACAGCCGAGATCGTTCCGCTGATGAAACACGGTGCGATCGTGTTGACCCTCGACCCGGCCGCCGCCTACGCGGGTCTTCTGACCACGCGCGATGGCATCATTCAGGCAGTCGCGCACCCCTGCCACCCCTCGATCTTTCTGCAGCGCCAGACACCCGAAGAGTGGGCCGACACATTCGGTGGCATCGCCGCCCCGCAAGACGCGATCGCTGCGATCGAGAGCGATGACGCCGCGAAGCAGGCCATCGTCGAGGCAACCGTCCGCGCCATCTACGCGCCGATCATCGACGTGCACTGGGTGACGATCAAGCAGCTCGCCCAGCTGGAGCCGACCCTCGTTGAGACTGTCGCCTGCATGATCGGGTCACTTCTGAACGAAGCGCTCGATGAAGCGATCAACACCATGGGAGTTCCGGAGGCGGCGGCGCGCAGCATCCTGTACGGCCACACTCAGGTCGCTCTCGCGAACGGACTCCGCGGCGACAATCCCTTCAGCGACGCGTGCCTCATCGCGATGGACTACGGTCGCGAGAGCATCATCAAAGATGATTGGAAGAAGATTTTCCGTGACGACGAGCTCGATAAGAACCTCGCGCGGATGCTTCACCTCGACACCATCGAGAGGTAGATCATGAGCAGACTCATGGGCAAGACCGCACTCGTTACGGGTGCGGGAACCGGGATCGGGTACGCCGTCGCTACGCGATTCGCCGCCGAGGGTGCGCGCGTCATCATTGCCGACCGTGACGAAGCAGCGGCTGCCGCCGCCGTCGAGGCTCTCGGCGCTGACGTCGCAAAAGCTGCCATCGTCGATATTTCTGACGAAGCATCCGTCGAACGCGGCTTCGCAGAACTCATCGCTGCGGGGTGGACCCCCGATGTCGTCGTTGCCAACGCGGGAGTGCAGCTCTTCGGGCACGACGCGAAGATCGGCGACCTCGATCTCGCTGTCTGGCAGCGCACTGTCGACATCAACCTGACCGGCACATTCCTCACCGTCAAGCACGCTGTGCGTGCGATGAAAGACGCGAACGGCGGATCGATCATTCTCACCGGAAGCCCCACCGGGCTCAACGGCGAGGGCCAGGATTTCACCGCCTACAGCGCGACGAAGGCCGGGATTCATGGTCTGGCACGCACAGTAGCTGCGGCCTATGCACGCGATGGCATACGGGTGAACACTGTCGTGCCGGGTTACACCGAAACGACGCTTGTGACGGCGATTACCTCCGACCCCGAAGCGCGCGCAGCCATCGTCGGTCGCATTCCGATGGGCCGCGCTGGCACACCCCACGATGTCGAAGGCATCATGGTGTTTCTTGCGAGCGACGACTCCGCATTCGCGACCGGCGCGCTTTTCGCCGTCGATGGCGGCATGACGACGCTGTAACCGAATCGCCCCATATGACACTCGATGCATGGAACTCTTCCCACGCGCCGACGCTGCTCTGGCAGTCCGGCGCGTGGCAAGTGCACCTGCGCGACGACGAATTCGCCGACATCAGCTATGACGGTCGGCCGGTACTCCGAAGCATCCGTGCTGTTGCGCGTGACCGTGACTGGAACACCGCGGGGTGGGTCATCAACTCCGTATCGACGACGCCCGAAGTGCTCACGCTGAGACTGCGCACTCAGGATTTCGGTGCTGATCTGTCCGGAGACGTGCGTGTCCGGGCATCGGATCGCGCACTCACTGTCGAATTCGACGCGTTATCAGCCGTGGAGTGGGAAACCAATCGCACCGGCCTGGTGGTGCTGCATCCGCCGCTTCTCGCCGGAGCAGCGTTGCAGGCAACGCACCCCGACGGTTCTACGTCGGTGAGCAGCTTTCCGGTCGAGATCAGCGCGCACCAGCCGGTCTTCGACATCGCTGGCCTCGCGTGGCAACACGCGGGTCTCGGGGTTCACGTGGCGTTTTCGGGTGACGTCTTTGAGATGGAAGATCAGCGCAACTGGACGGATGCCTCGTTCAAGACATACAGCAGACCGCTTTCGTTGCCTTTCCCCTACCGACTCAAGCCCGACTCGCGCGTCTCGCAGTCGGTCACGGTCACCGTCTCACCACTGCCCGATGCTTCTCCCGGGGCGAGGTCACCCGTCGCGCAGATCCGGCTCGACGCGGCCGGTGCACCTTTTCCCGCTGTGGGGGTGTCCGCCGCTACCGGTCCAGACCCGGCTCCCGCGCTCGAACCGATTGGCTCTGAGCTTCTCGTCGAGCTCGATCTTGCGACCGCCAATTGGCGCAGCGCTCTCGAACGCGCGCTCGCGCAGCCACTCGCACTCGATGTGCGTCTCGTGCTCGACACTGCGAACCCCACAGCCGTTCATTCCGCGGTCGCACTGCTCCCGAGCCAGCGACTTGTGCGAATCGGCGCATTCCAGCGCACCGGCGACTCCCGACATGTGACCGACGCTCGCGCCGACGCGCTTCTTCGGGATGCGCTCGCAGCCCACGGCCTGAGAACACCAGTCGTCGGCGGTTCACGCTCGCATTACACGGAGCTGAACCGTGAGGGCCATCGCCTCCCGCGCGACCTCGATGGGCTCGCCGTCACGTTCACGCCACTCTTCCATTCACTCGGAACCGAGCAACTCGTCGAATCAGTCGCAATGCAACGTCTGATCGCGGAAGCGGCCGTCGCATATATTGCTGATACCCCCGTCCACATCGGGCCCATCGCGCTTCGCCCGCGATTCAACGACGTGGCGACTGCGCCGGAGCCCGCTCCGTCTCGCGCAGACCTCGCCGAGGGGTACGGTGCTGAATTCACCGGCAGCGTCGACCCCCGCCAGAGCGCGCCACAGCTCGGTGCCTGGCTGATCGCAAGTGCTGCGGCACTCGCGATTCCGGGCGTTGCATCGCTCAGTTATTTCGAAGAGTGGGGGCCACGAGGCATCCGCTCGTCAGCCGGGGAGCCAACACCCGCCTTCGATGCAATCAACGCCGTCGCTGGGCTTGCAGGATCGCCGCTCCTTTCTGGCACGAGCCCAGACGGACTGGTGTGGGCTGTCGGTGCACTCGCTGACAGCCAGACCTCAACAGTGCTCGTTGCCAATCTCGACACCGTGGCGCGCGACATCGACGTGACAACCTCGACGGGTGTCGAGCGCGTGCTCGTTGCACCTTTCGCCTGGCAGTTCCTGTCGGGAGCCTCAACAGCTTTCACAAACCCGCTGCCGAATTCTCCCGAGGAGCACTGATGCTTGATCGTTGGATACCCCTGCTTGAAGATCACATCCGCACCAACTGCGAACAGATGACACGGGAACCATCCGGAATCCTCACCCACCCGTACACCGTGCCCTCGAGCCCGGAGTCGCCCTACTACTCGATGGCACTGTGGGACTGGGACTCGTGGTTTATCAGCGTCGTGCTCGGACAGGTCGAAGCAGACACTGGGCGTGCCGGGCACTTTGGCGCGTACGAAGAGGGCGTCATCCGCAATTTCCTCGAGCACACCGACACCGATGGCGTCATGCCTATTCTGCTGAAGCCTGAGGGCCCTGTGCTGCACGGCGACCCGTCGCGGGGCGCCGGATTTTCAGAAAACATGCACAAACCGGTGCTCGCGCAGCAGGCAGCGTTGCTCGCCCGCCGCCGTGGCAGTGCCGAATGGCTGCGCGACGATATGCCGGCCCTCGGCGCCTTTGTTTCTCGCTACCTCGAGAGCCACGTGCATGCCGAAACCGGATTGGCCTACTGGCAAACGGATTTCGCCATCGGCGTCGACAACGACCCGTCGGCCTACTATCGACCGGCAAAGAGCACGGCGTCGATCTATCTCAACAGCCTGCTCTACCGCGAACTCCTCGCGTATGGCTATCTCCTCGAAGAGCTAGATCAGGTCTCGGAGGCAAACATCTGGCGAGGCCACGCGCAAAATCTCGCGGATGCCGTCAACGAACACTGCTGGGACGAGCGCGACGGCACCTACTACAGCGTCGATCTCAATCTCCGCCCGATCGATGCCGAAGACTGGCTGCACCGTGGCGCACCACGCACGTGGTCTTCGATGATTATGCGGATCGACAACTGGTCAAGCTTTCTGCCGCTGTGGGCAGGGTTCGTGTCTCAAGAGCGCGCAGAGTGCATGGTCAATCGATATCTTGAGCCCGAAACGTTCCACGCCCAGTTCGGAGTGCGCACGCTTTCCAAGCTGGAGAAAATGTACAACCTGCGCGCCTCCAATAATCCGTCCAATTGGCTCGGCCCCGTGTGGGGAGTGAGCAACTATCTCGTGTTTCGCGGGCTGCAAAAGTACGGATTCGAAAGAGAAGCGCGCGATCTGGCGCAAAAGACGGTGCGACTTTTCGGCCAGGATCTGGAGACCAACGGGTCGCTTCACGAGTTCTACAACCCCGACACCGGTGAGCCGATCATGACGAAGGGCTTTCAGAATTGGAACTTCCTCGTGCTGAACATGACGGCGTACCTCGAGGGTCGCACCATGGTCACTGAGTTCTAACTAGATCGACCCAATACCGGCCGAACTCGCACGAACCATCAGATCAGGCTCGAGAACCCGGTGGATATCCTCCACTGGACGGCGCTCAATCATGTCAAAAAGCAAGTCCATCACCGCAGTACCGAAACCCTGATGACGCCCCCGCACACTCGTGAGAGGAATGAGCGACGCCTCGGCAAACTCGTTGTCGTCATACCCGACGACGGCCATTTCTCGTGGCACGTGCACCCCACCCGTCGCCACTGCGTTCAAGATACCGAGCGCCAACAGGTCGTTCACTGCGAACACTCCATCGGGCCGCTGCGCAGCGTGACGCTGCAAGAGAGCTTCTCCGACCTCGTGCCCGCCCCGAACTGTTCGGTCGGGCATGTTGATGACCTCGAGTGTGGTTCCGGATCCCCGTGCGACTTCGCTCGCGCCGGCAAGACGCGCCGAGACCTGCGGAATACCGAGCGGTCCTCCCACGAAGGCGACGTGACGACATCCGATGTCGAGCAAATGCTGCATGGCCTGACGCCCGCCCGAGACATCGTCGATTGACACCGAGGGCTGGTCGAGCGAAGCAGCACGTTGACCGATCAAGACTGAGGGAGTCCCCCGCCTACGCACCTGAGCAAGCCGCTCCTCAATCGGTTCGTGCGAGGATACGAGCAATCCGCGAACCTGATGCTGTTCGAAAACCTGGATATATGCGTCTTCTCGCTCGCGGCTGCGATGTGAATTTCCGATAAAAACCGATACGCCACGGTCTGATGCGCGCAGCTCGACGCTCTCCGCGATCTCGGCGAAATGGGGGTTACTCACGTCTGGAGCGATGTAGCCGATAACGGTGCTGACGCCGAGTCGAAGCTGACGACCCGCGTTGCTCGGCACAAAACCGAGCGACTCGATTGCCTGCTGAATGCGTTGCGCCTTATCAGCAGAAACCTTGTCCGGGTGGTTGAGGAAGTTCGACACCGTGCCAACAGCGACGTCGGCACGATCGGCCACATCACGAATTCCAACTCTGCCCATTATTTTTACTCGTCCCCTTCGGCGATTGAACAGAACTGTACCCGATCAATCCGCACGCAACGACCCTTTTCGGAACGTTTCAATATTTCGAACGTGGCATGAAGCCGTGACGAAAATTTTCGCCGATTGCCAGCGTGAGAGGAGAAAAGTCACGATCAGATCACCAGGCTTGACAGTCGCCAAATATCTCGCTTACGATCCATACTTGAAACGTCTCAATGACGACAAACGTCTCAATGAAGACACCCGCACTTTTCAAGGAGGAATTGTGATCACAGCATCTAAGCGGAACTTTACGAAGCCGCTTTTCAGTACTCTGGCAATCGCCGGAGTGAGCGCCCTCGTTTTGACGGGTTGCTCTGGCGGCAATGGCGGCGACGGCGGCGGAGACGCGACTGGAGCTGACCACGAAATGCTCGACTACGTCATCAACTCAGAGAACACGACGACAGAGCCCATTCTCGATGCTCTCGCCAACAATCAGTGCCAGGCTGAAAACGAGGCGCAACCGCTCGAGATCAGCGGCATTCCGCAGGCAGAAATCGACGCCCAGATGCAGCTTCTTGCGAGCCAAGGAGGCCTCCCCTCCATGTTCGCTGCCGGTGGAAACCCCGCGGAAGGCGAAAAGCTCTGGGACGCGGGAGTGATTCTGGATCTCGATGAGGCGATGACAGAACTCGGTGTTCGCGACAAGGTGAGCGATGCCGCCGTTTCGACGATCGAAAAGCTGTACGGCGGCGAGTTCAACTTCCTGCCGTTCCAGTACAACATCGAAGGATTCTTCTACAACACGCAGATCTTCGAAGAGAACGGCTGGGAAGTTCCCGAAACGTGGAGCGATTTGATGACAGTCGCTGGGGAAGCGGATGCAGCTGGCGTCACGCCGTTCGCAGCATCCGGGGAACAGGGCTGGCCGCTGACGCGACTCGTGAGTGGCTACCTTTTCCGATCGCTCGGCCCTGACGCGATGCAAAAGATCGCCGATGGTGACGCGAAGCTCACTGACCCCGAATACGTCGAGGCCGCAGCACAGATCGCTGAAATCGGCGACATGGGCTACTTCGGCGACAACGTCGCATCCCTCGACTACGACGCGGCGACCAACGAGTTCCTCACGGGCAACGCGGCGATGATCTACATGGGCAGCTGGCTGCTGGGAAACATCAACAGCGACAGCAACCAGATCGGCACTGAGAACGTCGGCTTCATGCGCTTCCCCGCGGTCGAAGGTGGCGCAGGCAGCATCGACGAGTACCCATCGAACGTGGGGCTCCCGTCTACATTCAGCAAAGATGCCTATGGCCCGAAGACTGCGGACTGGCTGAAGTGCATCACTGAAAACTTCGGTAACGAGGCCATCGAGCAGGGTCAGATCACCGGATTCGTTTCCGACGTCGAGGTGGATCTTCCCGTCATCTCCGAAACCATCAAGGACGAGATCGAGGGCGCCACCGACAGCGTGCTGTGGTTTGAAGCACTCTTCAACGCAAAGGCAAGCTCGATTTCTTCAACCAACGCGGCGCTTCTTGCCACGGGACAGATGACGCCAGACGAGTTCATGACTCTCGTCCAGGACGCACTCGATAACCCGTAACCATCGCGCACTTCTGGCGGGGCCGCCATCCATGTCGGCCCCGCCAGAAAGCATCCGCGCCCAGGGGCGCATTCTTTTCTCTTCTCCCCCCGAACGCGAAAGCCCATCTCATGAAGTCGATTCTCGGAGATCGCAAGGCGATCATGCTGCTGCTCACGCCAGCGCTGGTCGTGTACACCCTCATCATTCTCGTGCCCGTCGTCTGGTCATTCGTGCTGACTTTCTTCGACGGCAGCGCGCTCGGAGGATTTCAGTTCGCGGGAGTTTCAAACTTCGAGCGACTGTTCACCGACCCGTACATCGCAGACGCTTTCTGGTTCACGGTGAAATATGCAGTTCTCGTAACGCTGTTCCAGGTCGTCTTCGGCTACGGCCTTGCTTTGCTTTACAACTTCGTCCTCCGCAAGTCGTCGGTACTCGTTCGCACCCTCGTGTTCTTTCCGGTGGTCCTGCCGACAGTGGCAGTGTCGTTGCTGTACCAAAAACTGTTTCAATCAGCACCGAACGACGGACTCGTCAATGAGCTCTTGGTCAACGTAGGCCTGAGTGGCGTCGACTGGCTCGGGTCGGGAACGACAGCATTTGTCGTCATCGTCATCATGGATGTCTGGCGTTCCATGGGCTTCTACGGAGTTCTCGTATTTTCCGGGCTTCTCGACATTCCGGACGAGATCATCGAGTCGGCGCGCATCGACGGTGCACGCGGCTTCGGGCTCTTTCGCTTCATCGTGCTGCCGATGTCGCTTCCGATCCTCTACGCGTCATTCATCTTCAGTATCAACGGCACGATCAAGGTTTTCGATTCGGTATACGCCCTCACACTCGGCGGACCCGGTAGCTCGACCACGCCGCTCACGCTGTACATGTATCGCACGGCGTTCCAGTACAGCGACTATGGCTACGGTTCGACGATAGCTCTGCTGCTGACGGTCATGTGTCTCGCAGTCACCCTGCTGATCTTCCGTTCATCGCGACGCGATAACACCATCTGAGGTTTCGAGAATGACTACTACCGCCACGACAGTCGCCGTTCACACCCAACGGTCCTTTTCTCCCGCGCCCCACGGCGTGAGAGAAAAGAGCATCCGCTTTTTGAAAAAGCTCCCCACCTGGTTTGCGATCGCATTCCTCATCCTCATCACTGCCTACCCGCTGTTTTGGATGTTCATCAACTCCCTGAAGTCGAACTCAGACTTCTTGAACAACCCCTCTTACACCCTCCCGACGGTGTGGGAATGGGGCAACTACATCAACGCGTGGGAAACGGGAAACCTCGCGACGACGATCACTAACTCGATCATCGTCACCTTTCCCTCGCTCCTCCTGATCGTTCTCCTGGGCGCAGCGGCCGGATACGCTCTCGAAGTCCTCGTCTTCAAAGGCCGAGGTGGCGTGCTCCTGCTGTTCCTTGCAGGCGTCATGATCCCGATGCAGATGATCATCCTGCCGCTTTTCACGATGTTCTTCGAGATCGGCATCACCGGCACCTACCTCCCGTTGATACTCATCTATACGGCCAGCGGCTTGCCGCTTACTGTGTTCATGATGGCGACGTATTTCCGCGCGATACCTCGTGAGATCTTTGAAGCAGCAGCTCTCGACGGGGCATCGATGACTCGAGCCTTCTTCTCGATCGGCCTACCGATGATGCGAAATGCCGTCTTGACGGTTGCGATCGTGCAGTTCTTCCTCATCTGGAACGACCTGCTCATCGCGCTCATCTTCGCCGGCCAGCGAAAACTCAACACCATTCAGGTCGGGCTGCTCAACTTCTCCGGAGAATATGGCGCCATCAACTACGGGCCGCTCTTCGCCGCGATCTGCATTACGGTGGGCGGAATTCTCATTCTGTACCTCTTCTTGAACCAGAAGATCATGAAGGGCTTGTCAGCTGGGGCGGTCAAGGGATGAGCGAAGTCACTTCTCCTCTCACGGTGGGAGTGACCGGAAGTTCGGGCAAGCTCGGGCGTGCAACCGTGGCGCGGCTTCGTGGCGCAGGGCACGAAGTCATCGGTTTCGATCTCGCAGGTTCGCCCGGACCCGGCTTCACTCGCGTGGACCTCGCAGACTACGGGCAAACACTGGACGCGTTGTTGGGAGTCACTGCTCGACATGGGGGCGTTGACGCGCTTGTGCACCTTGCGGCGATTCCCGTCAACGGTCTCGTGCCTGACGTCACAACGTTCACGAGCAATGTGACGGCCACCTTTCACACATTTTTCGCCGCCCACCGAGTGGGCATTCGCAAGATCGTGTACGCCTCCAGCATCACGGCGATGGGCTTTCCGTTCGACGAAGCGCCACCGTCTCTCCCGGTCGATGAGACTTTCACTCGCGCGCACAATACTTACGGGCTTGGGAAAGTCGCAGAAGAAGCGATTGCGGCTCAGCTTGTCGGCTGGGCCGGCGACGCGTCGATTACCGCGCTGCGTTTCACGAACGTCGTCGACGAATCGGAGTACGACACGTTCGCTCGCGCCGACGATGTGACCTATCGACGTGACCTCCTTGGCAGCTGGATCGATGCGCGCGATGGCGCCGAGGCTGTCGCTCTCGCTCTCGAAAAGGCGCAACCGGGCTTCGACGCCTTCAACGTCGCGGCGCCGGAATCCGGCCTGCGAATTCCCTCTCGGGAACTCGCCGAAACCTGGTTTCCCGGCACTCCGTTGGCTGAAGATCTCGGTCGATTCGAATCGCTCATGTCGACACGAAAGATCCAGGAGCTCTGGGGCTTTCGAGCGCAACATGACTGGCGTTGACGCCGTTCAGCTCTTCCTCTTTTCCACTACCGACGTGTGCATCGCGACGTCGTGAATATTCCAAGGAGTGTCCAATGATGGTCACCGTCTCCGCCCCCCGCATCGAACACCACCGCGATCCGCTCGGTATCGGAGAGTCGCGACCGCGCCTTTCTTGGACCATCACCGATGCGCCAACCGGTTGGGTGCAAGAGTCGTATGCGATCGAGCTGACCGACGGCGAGGGTCGCACTGAACGCATCGAGGTCACCAGCGGCGACCAAGTACTCGCGCCGTGGCCTACCGTCGCGCTCGAGTCGCGCCAGCGGGTAGCTGTGCAGATCCGAGTGAAAGGTACCGACGGCGAGTGGTCGGATGCCTCGGTTCCCACGGCCGTCGAAACCGGGCTTCTCATGCCATCTGACTGGCAAGCGAAGCCGGTCGGCGCGCCCTGGCCCGAAGACGCCGACTCGGATGACCGCAGACCACCGCTGGTCCGGCGCGAGTTCGTGGCCGGTGACGGCCTCGTTCGGGCGCGTCTCTACGCGAGTGCTCATGGGTTGTATGAAGCAGAAATCAACGGTGCCCGCGTCGGCCTCGACGCGCTTTCACCGGGATGGAGTGTGTACCGGAAGCGACTGCGCTACTACACGTACGACGTTACTGATCTGATTCAATCCGGCACGAATGCCATCGGCGCCTGGCTCGGCGATGGCTGGTACCGCGGCAGATTGGGTTGGCGCGGCGGGTTCCGGAACCTCTTCGGAAGCGACCTTTCATTCATCGGCCAATTGGAACTCATCTACGCTGACGGACGCCGCGAAACGATCGCAACCGACGACACATGGGTTGCGCACGAAAGCCCGATCGTTCGCACTGGTATCTATGACGGCGAAGACTACGACGCCCGTGCCGAGCATCTCGGGTGGTCGCGTGCTGGTTTTGACGACGCTGGTTGGCAACCCGTCGCGGTTTCCGAACGCGACCCGGCGACGCTGGTTGCACCGACCGCACCCCCCGTGCGGTGCACTCAAGAGGTACAGCCGATTGCTGTGCTGATCTCTCCCACGGGTGCCCACATTCTCGACTTCGGCCAAAACGTTGTCGGGCGGGTACGAATTCGGGTGACAGGGCCAGCGGGCGCGAAAGTGCGCATTCGCACATCTGAAGTGCTCCAGGACGGCGATATCTACACGCGCCCACTTCGTGAGGCGCGCTCGACAGACAACTACATCCTCGCCGGTCGCGCCGAAGGTGAAGAATGGGAACCGCGCTTCACCTTCCACGGTTTCCGCTATGTCGAAATCGATGGCTGGCCCGGAGATCTCGCTGCTTCGGTCGCCAACGGCGACCTCGTCGCGCGGGTTTACCACACAGATCTCGAGCGCACCGGGTGGTTCGACTCCTCTGACGCCCGCGTCAATCAATTGCACGAAAACATCGTGTGGGGCATGCGCGGAAATTTCGTTGACCTGCCCACTGACTGCCCGCAGCGCGATGAACGCGTGGGCTGGACGGGTGACATCCAGGTGTTCGGCCCGACGGCATCCTTCCTCTACGACGTGTCGGGAATGCTCGGGGGGTGGCTGCGCGATGTCGCGACCGAGCAGCTCCCTGATGGCACGATCCCTTGGTACGTGCCGGTCATTCCTGCGCACGAAATGTGGACGCCGATCAAACCGGGCGCCGCGTGGGGGGACGTCGCAACATTCTTGCCGTGGACGCTGTATGAGAGGTTCGGTGACCGCGGCATTGTGGCGGCTCAGTTCGATAGCGCGAAGCGCTGGGTCGATCTTGTGGAAAGCCTCGCCGGCCCCGATCGCCTCTGGAACGAAGGCTTCCAGCTCGGCGACTGGCTAGACCCTGCTGCACCCCCGCAAGATCCAGCCGATGCTCGCACCGATCGCTACCTCGTGGCGACTGCCTACTTTGCACGGTCGGCACGGCTACTTTCGCATATGGCAGCGGTCCTCGATCGCACGGAGGATGCCGAGCGATACGCGGCGTTGGCCGACGAAGTGTCTGCTGCTTTCGTTCGGGCTTACGTGTCGCCCGACGGGCGGATGACAAGTGACGCACAAACCGCCTACGCACTCGCGCTGAAATTCGAACTTCTCAGCGACCCGGCACAGCGCGCGGCCGCGGGCTCTCGCCTGTCTGATCTCGTTCACGAAGCTGGCAACCGGATAGCAACCGGATTTGTTGGTACCCCGCTCCTGCCAGATGCCCTCACGATGAGCGGCCACCGCGACACGGCATACGATCTTCTCCTCGAAGAGGAATGCCCTTCGTGGCTTTACCAGATCAACATGGGCGCGACCACGATCTGGGAGCGTTGGGATGCCATGCTGCCGGACGGCACCGTCCATCCGGGCACAATGACGTCGTTCAATCACTATGCGCTCGGCGCCGTCGGCGACTGGTTGCACCGCGAAGTCGCGGGGCTTTCTGCGGTTGAGCCCGGCTACCGTACTATCCGTTTCGCGCCGCGCCCCGGTGGGGGCTTTACCTACGCCGCCGCGACGCACACGACCCCATACGGTGAAACAAGCATCGAGTGGGAGCTTGAATTCAACCAGCTACGCGTGCGCGTGAGCGTGCCGGTAGGAACACATGCGGTGCTCGATCTGGTGGGTCAAGAGCCCGAGACCGTCGGCCACGGTGAGCACGAACGCGTTGTAGCGATCGAGGGAGCATGATGATAAAACCGGTACGCATCGCATTTATTCACACCGGAGCTGTCGTGATAGCTCCGGTTATCGAACGGGCAGGGCGCGCCCTCCCCGACGCAACGTTCATCAACTATCTCGACGACCGCATCGTGGCCGACCTGCGCGATGACGCCCGCGCTGAGTCCGTTCCACTCCGGGTGAATGATCTTGTGCAGGCCGCCAAGCGAGCCGGTGCCGAGTACGTCGTGCTCACATGCTCGTCAATATCTGAGCTCGCAGCGCCGCTGACGGCAGAGGCTGGCATTCCTGTGCTTCGAATCGATGAGGCGATGGCCGATAAAGCCGTCGCGAGCGGCCAGCGCATTACCGTGCTCGCCACTCTTGCGACCACGTGCGAACCGACCGTCAGACTGTTGCGTGAGCGCGCAGCGCTCACCGGCGCCGCTCCCACGATCTCGTCGGAGGTCATCGACGGCGCGTTCGCCGCAGTGGCATCGGGCGATCGGGCAACACACGATGAGCTCGTGGCATCCGCTGTCGACCGCGTCGCCGCTCACTCAGATGTTGTCGTACTGGCACAGGCTTCGATGGCCTCTGCTGCTGCCTCCGCTCGCACAGCAGTGCCGGTGCTCACAAGCATCGAGGCGGGCATCGAGCGCCTGCGTTCCACAGTGTCGGAAGAGGGCACATCATGACGACGTTAACGCCGCTTCGAGCGCGCGATGCCCGGTGGTCCTCGGGGTTTTGGGGCGACATTACCCGCCGCACACGTGAGATCACAGTTCCCTCGATGGGCGCAATGCTCAGCGACCCCGATGTGAGCCCAGGGCTGACAAACTTCCTCGTGGCCGCGGGCATGGAAGAGGGCACTCACACCGGGCCGCCGTTTATGGATGGCGACTTTTACAAGTGGCTCGAATCCGCCATTTCCGAGCTCGAGGTAAACCCCGCCCCCGAAGCCCTCACCCGCATCGAGATGCTCGCGCAGCTCATCGCGTCGGTGCAGCGCGAAGACGGCTATGTGCACACGCCCACCGCGATTGCGACCCGCAACAACGAAGATGTCGTGGCACTTGCCGACAGGTTCAATTTCGAGACTTATAACCTCGGCCACCTCATTACGACGGGGGTCCGCCACTTCGAAGTAACGGGAAGCACGACGCTGCTCGACGTTGCCAAGGGTGCAGCGCGCTTTCTCGAAATGCTCGCGACGACGAAACCGCGTGAACTCGCGCGGAGCGCCATCTGCCCCTCGCACTATATGGCTGTCATCGAGTTGTACCGTGCCACCGGCGACGAGCAGTATCTGCGGCTCGCCGAAGCATTCCTCACCGTGCGCGACGAGTTCGATGAGGGCGGCGACGACAATCAAGATCGCCTGCCCGTGCGCGAGCAAAAGGTCGTCGCCGGGCATGCGGTACGCGCCAATTATCTGTATGCCGGTCTCGCCGACCTCGTAGCTGAAACCGGCGATGGCGAGCTTCACGACGTACTCGATTCGCTCTGGCGCGACGTCGTCGACACCAAGCTCTATGTCACCGGCGGATGCGGCGCACTCTACGACGGCGCATCACCAGACGGCGCCCCCCAACAAGAACAGATCAGCCGCGTACACCAGGCATACGGCCGGGCGTTCCAGCTGCCGCACACAACAGCGCACAACGAGTCATGCGCCAATATCGGCATGATCTTCTGGAGCGAGCGGATGCTGGCGCTCACTCCCGACGCCCGCTACGCCGACGTGATCGAGCTAGTTTCTTTCAACGCACTGTTGGCGAGCATCAACCTCGCAGGCGACGCCTACTTCTATACGAATCCGCTCCGCCAGGTGCGAGATCTTCCTTTCGAGCTCCGGCGCGCCGGCGACACCGCCCTTCATCCGGTTCCCGCGCCGCCGCCGTCCGACGAGCGGCTGCGAGAAAAGTACCTCAGTTGCTTTTGCTGTCCCCCAAATATCGCCCGCACCCTCGCCCGCTTCCACGAGCGCGCAGCGTCGGTGTCAGCAGACAGCATCTATGTGCACCAGTACGGTGGCAGCAGTATTCGGGCCGAGCTTTCAGACGGGAGGATGCTGGCGCTCTCCGAGGAGTCCGACTACCCGTGGGACGGGCGAATTGAGTTCACCGTCTCGGCGGCGGCCGGGATCGTTCCACTCCAGCTGCGAATCCCCGGGTGGTCGCGTGGCGCGTCTCTTGAGGTCAATGGCGAAGCCGTCACCGTGACCGACCCCGGCACATACGCACGCATCGAGCGGGAATGGTCTGAGGGCGACAAGATCGTCCTCAATCTTCCGATGCCGGTACGGATGATTCGCGGTCATCGTCTCGCCGAAGAACTGACGAACCAGGTCACCGTGCAGCGGGGTCCGGTCGTGTATTGCCTAGAAAGCCCAGAGCTCGATTCGTCGATACTGCTTGAACAGATAGCCCTTCGTCGGGGCGCGGCACTTGTGCCGGTAGACACCGACATCGCTGGGCACCGGGTGGTGGCGATTGAGGCAGACGCGGTGGTGCTACCGGCGGTCGACGATCGGCTCTACAGCGATCTTGATGATGCACCGGTGGGCGCGGCATCCGTGCGGTTGATCCCCTACTACGCGTGGGGAAACCGCGGGCCGTCCGAAATGTCGGTGTGGCTGCCGGTGGTGTGGTGACATGACCGATAGCTCTGTGTTCGCAACCTACGAAATCGAGACGTCGCTGCCGCTCCAGTACGCGGCAGAAGTCCTCGCCGGCGAGCAGTCCACGGGAACCTTCGTGCGAGTCGAGCGTGAGTCCGACGAGGTACGCGCTCGTTTCGCCGCTCAGGTCGAACGCCTCGAGGAGGTACCGCTCACGGGGGCGTCGGCTCTTCCCGGCGCGATTGGCGATCCCGCCGAGCGTCGACGCGCGCGTGTCACTCTGCGTTTTCCGCTCGACAACTTTGGCCCATCGATCCCGAATCTTCTTGCCGCAGTTGCCGGCAACCTGTTCGAGATCAAAGAGCTCGCCGCGATCAAGCTCGTCGACCTCGAACTGCCATCCGCGTTTGCTGAACGCTACGCGGGGCCGCAGTTCGGCGTCGCTGGCACACGGCGCCTGATGTCGCGTCCTGACGGGACGATGATCGGCACCATCATCAAGCCGAGCATTGGACTTGCACCGCACGAGCTCGCCGAGGTCGTGAGCGAGCTTGCGACAGCCGGCATCGACTTCATCAAAGACGACGAGCTTCAGGGCAACGGCCCCACGGCACCACTCGCCGAGCGCGTCAAAGCTGTCATGCCGGTACTCGAGCGGCATGCGGATCAGACGGGCGTGAAGCCCATGTATGCGTTCAACATCACGGATGACATCGATCGGCTAGAAGCCAATCACGACCTCGTTGTTGCCGCCGGCGGCACATGCATCATGGTCTGCATCAACATGGTCGGGCTTTCCGGCATGGAGTACATTCGGCGGCGAGCGCAGGTTCCGATTCACGGACACCGAGCGATGTTCGGGTCGATCTCGCGCTCCGATCAGCTCGGTATCGGCTTTGCCGCGTGGCAAAAACTCGCACGGCTTTCGGGCGCTGATCATTTGCACACCAACGGAATCTCGAACAAGTTCTATGAATCAGATGCCGAAGTGCTCGCAGCGATCGAAGCCGTTCGCACACCTCTTCTTGGGTTAACACCGACGGTCCCCGTGCTCTCATCTGGGCAGTGGGGCGGGCTCGCGCATGCCACCCACGACGCAGTGGGTTCGACAGACTTACTCGTGCTCGCAGGCGGCGGAATCCACGGACATCCCGATGGTGCCGAGGCCGGCGTCCGCAGTATGCGCGATGCGTGGGCATCAGCCGCCCGCGGCGAGACCGTCGGAGATGCGCTGAGGTCCTCGCCCGCGCTTCGTCGCGCTGTCGAGCAGTTCGGGCCCGCGCGTGAGTAAAATTCGTGCCACGTTCTACGGCGACGACTTCACCGGAAGCGTCGACGCGTTACTCCAGTTTGCCCGTCGCGGTTGGAGCGGGCGGCTGTTCGTGGGAATCCCTTCCGAGCGTCGACTTCGAGATGCCGCAGGCGCTTGCGACGTCGTGGGTATCGCCGGGATTGCGCGTTCGCTGTCGAATGCCGATCTCGACGCTGAAGTGCGGCCAGCTCTCACCGCGCTCGCGGCGACCGGCGCCCCCATCGTGCAATACAAAGCGTGTTCGACGGCTGACTCGTCACCTACGGTCGGCAGCATCGGGCGTGCCATCGAGATCGGTCGCGAGGTCGTCGGCGCGGGCGTTGTCCCGGTGCTTTTCGCACAGCCCGACTTTGGCCGCTTCACCGCGTTCTCCCATCACTTCGCTGCAGAACGCGGCACGGTGTATCGCCTCGATCGACAGCCGACGATGTCGACTCATCCATCGACCCCGATGACCGAGTCCGACCTCACTCTCCACCTCAGAGCGCAGACCTCGCTGCCCGTATCCGCCCTCACTCTCACCGACTACTCATCCAGCACCACGATCGCCGCGCACTTGCAGGATCGACCCGACCACGCTGTGGTTCTCGACGCGCTCACGAACGAACACCTCGACATGCTCGGCGTGGCCATTCGGTCCCTGCCCACGCCGGTGTTCGCGGTCGGGTCTGGCGGCCTCAGCACGGCAATCGCGGGGCACTCGAACCCCGAGGCTCCCGCCCTCCCCACAAAGACCGCCGCAACCGGGCCGGTCCTGGCGGTCTCCGGGAGTCGCTCCTCGCAGACACGGCGACAGATGGATGCCGCAGCCCACGCCGGCTGGCTCGTAATACCCATGCCGGTAGATGCCGCCACGCGCAGCGATGCCCTTGCCAAGATCGACCGCGCACTGTCGTCGGGGCGAAGTGTCGCGCTCTCCTCCGACGACCTCACGCTGCCGACGCACGCGTCGGAAGTACTCGATCTGCTAGCCGAGACAGCCAGCGCCGTAATTGCGCACGCCGTGTCGGTGGGAGCATGCCGTCGCTTCATTGTCTGCGGCGGAGATACTTCGAGCCGTGTCACGACGCTCCTCGGCATCGACTCACTGTCGATTGTCGCGTGCCCCCGCGGCAACATCGTGTTGTTGCGCGCTCACGCACAATCGACTGCGATCGACGGAATCGAGCTGCTCCTCAAAGGCGGTCAGGTCGGTGATGTCGACCTGTTCGACGATATCCGGGCGGGGAAGAGCGAAGGAAACGCATGACGATCGCAGCCGCCGTTGCCGACCCCTCCCGCGTACTCACCCGAGCAATTGATCGCGTGGCCTACGCGAGCGATGCCTCGCACTATCTGTTCACGCCTCGCAGCGTCGTCATCGCGAAAGACGCGGCAGAAGTGGGCCGCATCCTGCTCGCTGCCACCCGAGCGCAGACTCCCGTCACCTTCCGCTCGGGGGGAACAAGCCTTTCGGGGCAGGCCTCAACAGACCAAGTACTCATTGACGTACGCCGAAGTTTTCGACGCATCGACATTCTCGACAATGGCCTGCGGGTGAGGGTAGAGCCCGGAGCGACAGTGCGTCAGGTCAACGCGCGCTTGGCACGTTTCGGGCGAAAGTTGGGGCCTGACCCTGCGAGCGATATTGCGTGCACGATCGGCGGTGTCGTCAACAACAATTCGAGCGGCATGGCCTGCGGCACTCTCGAAAATACCTACCGCACGCTTGACTCACTCGTCTTCGTGCTGCCTTCGGGGACACGCGTCGATACCGCCGCCCCCGACGCCGATAGCGCGCTCGCCACCGCCGAGCCCGAACTCGTTGCTGGTTTGGAACGACTTCTGCGTCGTGTTCGGTCCAACCCCGCGTCGGTCTCGTTGATCGAGCGTTCGTTTTCGATGAAGAACACGATGGGCTACGGCATCAATTCGTTTCTCGACTTTGATTCACCGGCCGACCTGCTCGCGCACCTGATTATCGGCAGCGAAGGCACGCTGGCGTTCGTCGCCGAAGCGACCTATCGCACGGTGCCGCTTTACCCGCACACCGCGACGGGGCTTGCGATCTTCCCCGATCTCGAGTCGGCAACGTCTGCCCTGCCCGATCTTGTGGCAACTGGAGCGGCGACTCTTGAACTGATGGACTCGACGAGTATTCGCGTGGGTCAAGGGTTTGCCGATGCACCCACCGCAATCAAGAATTTACAGGTCGCCGACCACGCGGCGTTGCTCGTCGAGTTTCAGGCGAACGACGCCGAAACGTGCACTGAGCGCGCGCACGCGGGAGCCGACGTACTCGCGCGTGCGAATCTCGTCGCACCCGTCGCGCTGACGACAGACACCGTCGATCGCGCCGCCGCGTGGAAGCTCCGAAAAGGGCTCTACGCTTCGGTCGCCGGAGCGAGACCGTCTGGCACAACGGCACTCCTCGAAGACATCGTTGTGCCCGTCTCGAAGCTTGCCGCGACGTGTGGTTCGCTGCAGGAAATGTTCGCCCAGTACGCATATCGCGACAGTGTGATCTTCGGCCATGCAAAAGACGGCAACATCCACTTCATGCTGACCGACGGCTTTACCACCGACGCGCAGCTGACAAACCTCGCGGGGTTCACCGACGACCTCGTGGACCTCGTTCTCGCAGCGGGCGGAAACCTCAAGGCCGAGCACGGCACTGGGCGGGCAATGGCGCCGTACGTTCGGCGTCAGTACGGCGCCGAACTCTACGACGTGATGTGCGAGCTCAAGAGACTGTGTGACCCGGCGAACATCCTGAACCCTGGTGTCATCATCGATGACGACCCCGGAGCGCATCTCGCCCATATCAAAGCGCCGGTATTGATCGAGGTCGAGGCAGATCGCTGCGTCGAATGCGGCTATTGCGAGCCGGTGTGCCCGAGCAAGGATCTCACCCTCACCCCGCGGCAGCGCATAGTTACGCGCCGCGCGATGGCCCGAGCCGAGGCATCCGGAGATCATGCTTTTGTGCGAGAGCTCGAGGACGACTACGACTACGCGGGCGTTGAGACGTGCGCGGTCGATGGAATGTGCCAGACGGCGTGCCCTGTGCTCATCAACACCGGCGATCTCGTCAAACGGCTGCGTCGCGAGCAGAAAGCGCCGGCTAAAGACTTGGCCTGGACAGCCGCCGCGCACGTGTGGGGTAGCGCGACACGCGGGGGCGCTCTCGCGCTCTCGGTCGCAAGCCGGGTTCCCGCGACAGCGATCACGAGCGTCACCGATCTCGGCCGCACGGTGCTCGGCACTGACACTGTGCCGCGTTTCGACGGCGGATTGCCGGGCGGCGGCCCCGCTCGACGCGCTCTTCGACCCAGCATCGGGGCGGGCAACATCGTCGGGGTGTTCGTTCCGGCGTGCGTCAACAGCATGTTTGGCGCCGAAGGGGACGGAATCGGCGTGACAGCGGCGTTCACCCGACTCGTCGAGCGCGCAGGTGTGAGCCTGCTCGTACCCGAAGGCGTTGAATCGCTCTGCTGCGGCACACCGTGGAGCTCGAAAGGCATGGCTGCCGGACACGAAGTGATGCGTGAACGGGTTATTTTGGCCATGCGTGAAGCGACTCGTGGCGGAGAGCTTCCGTTCGTCACCGACGCTTCCAGCTGCACAGAGGGCTTTGCGCAGATCCTGAAAGATGCCGGCATCGAGACCGAAGATGCTGTCGCCTTCACAGAACGGGTGCTGCTTCCGCGCCTCGATGTCGCAGCGCCGACGCTCAATACCCTCGCGCTTCATCCGACGTGTTCTTCAACACAGCTCGGTATAGATCCGGCGCTTCGAACGATCGCCGAGCGCGTAGCAGAACGAGTCGAGGTGCCGGATTCGTGGGGCTGCTGTGCCTTCGCGGGTGACCGGGGGATGCTGCATCCTGAACTGACGGCGTCTGCCACCGCAGCAGAAGCACGAGACGTCCGCGCCCTGAAAGCTGAAGCGCACGCCTCGTGCAACCGCACCTGCGAGATCGGGATGACGCGTGCCACCGGCACGCCTTACCGCCACATCCTTGAGCTCCTCGAAAAAGCCACCCGCCCGTAACGCTCTGTCGCTATTGCACTACGTTTTGCGCCGCTATCGCAGCGAGGAACGCGTTCGTGTATGAAAGCGATCGAGTGCCCTGCGGCACCGAGTTACAGATCGGTGATGCCCACGCGTTCGCGGGCGAACACGGCACATCGCGGTCCAGCGACCAGAAGTGGATGCCAGCCAAACCGTTCGAGATCGCGTAGTCCACGACCGTGTCGACGTCGTCGAGGGTGAATACTTCATCGCGCACGTCGTTCATACCGATCATCGGTGTGAGCTCGATCTTGTCGAGCGGGATACCGAAGCTGTGCTGAAGATTGACCGCGCCCTGAATAGCTGACGCACCCATGTCGCAGGTGGCTCCCGCGAGGACACAATTGACCGCGTTGGCCGCGCCAAAGTCCATCACCATGAGGTTGATCGTGTAGTTTTCAAGGCCCGATGCCAGCACTGCGTTCACTGTCGCCGCACCTGTTGAGTTGAGTCCGCCATAGCTACCGTTGCTCGCCGCGAGGGTCGCAAGAGTAAACGAAAAACGCAGTCCGGGGTACGTGTCTTCTACGCCGGCGGCCGCGTTAGCCAGGTTGGCGATATCCGTCACCGACTGGCCAGCTTCGATGTCGAAATCAATACCGATCAGGTTCTCAGATGCGTAGCGATCAATGAACGTCGACAGTCCGGCCGCGGTTTCACAGTGGAAAGCACCTGCGGCACCACCGGTCGAAATGATGTAGTCGACGTCGGCGTCATCCAACGCAGACACATTCGCCGCAGCGAACGCTGAGCCCGCAACACCGCCCCAGTTTTCTGAACCGCACTCGCCAGTTGCGAAAGAAAGCGTCACGGTGTCAAGCGCCGTGGCATCGCTCTTCAAGACACCGCCCGTGCCAACGAGAGGCTGCGCCGTGCCCGTCACGAGAGTGCGCACCGTGTTGGTGTTCCAGTTCATGTTGATGGTTGCGTCTTTGTAGGCGCTGAACACGAAGTCCGGAGAGATGCCTGGCTTGGGATCTGGCTGATCCGTCGGGGTCGGCTGAGGTGTGGGCACGTTTGTGGGCGTCGGATCAGGCGTCGGGTTGGGGGTGGACGTCGGCGTCGGATCAGGCGTGGGGTTGCTACCGCACGAGCTCTGCTTCGTCCACGGTTGGCCGGTACCGGTTGCGCCGCTGTGCGTTCGCGGGTCATCGCCCCGGGTCCACCAGTTGGCGCGGTACGTCGAGCCGTCTTTGACCGCCACATCACCACCGAAGTACGTTTTCTCAGCGCTCCACGCAACGCCACACGTCGGATCAGGGATCGGATCGGATGTCGGCTCTGGCGCCGGCGTCGGCGTCGGCGTCGGCGTCGGAGCAACCGTCGGTTGCGGTGTCGGCACCGGCGTGGGATCCGGCGTGGGGGTAGAACCACACGTCCCGCTGATCGTCCATGGCTGCCCGGTGCCGGTGCCGCCGTTGAAGTTTGCAGGGTCGTTCCCCTGCGTCCACCAATTGGCGCGGTACTCGACGCCGCCCTTACTGACAGTGTCGCCGCCGGTGTATGCGCGGGAGGCGCTCCATTCTGTCGTACACAACTCACTTGCCGAGGCACTTTCCGCAGATGGGGGGGTGGCGACAAGCGCAGACATTATGACCGCGCTGAAGGCGGCAGCTGCGATGAACTGCCCTGCGCGTGTTCGAATTTTCATGACATTTCCCGTTCCGGTTAGACCGGGAGCAGACAACGAGATCCTCGCCATCCCAAGCAGGCGCCTCTCGCACTCCCAATCGACTCACCCTCGCCGACAAGATCGCGACGATTAGGCGTGATCGTAGCCAAGCTGGGCAAACACTCGGTGGCGCGCGTGCGCGAAGTGTTCGCTCACGGCCCATACACGTCTCACTTGCCCGTTTTTGTGGGTTCTTTCGCGCCGCCACCCACAAAATCGGGCAAGTCGGCGGCTGGGCACGTGCCCACCGGGAACGGGCCCGCAAAACGCGGTGCTCTACACTTCCGACAGGCGCCGAACTGTGCTCCCGGAGAGAAATAGGTTGTTATGGCGGTGAGTGTGAAAGACGTCGCAGCCGCGGCATCCGTCTCGGTTGGCACAGTGTCGAACGTGCTCAACCGCCCCGAAAAGGTCTCACCCGAAGTCGTCGAGCGCGTTATGCAAGCGATCAACCAACTCGGCTTCGTGCGAAACGACGCCGCCCGCCAACTGCGGGCGGGCAGGTCTCGCAGCATCGGGCTCGTTGTACTCGATGTCTCGAACCCCTTCTTCGCTGATGTCGCCCGAGGTGCAGAAAATCAAGCCGCAGCATCGGGTCTCACGGTGCTCGTGGGCAACAGCGATGAAAACGCCGAGCGCGAGCGCGCCTATCTCGAGCTTTTTCGGGAACAGCGCGTCAACGGCGTACTCATTACGCCCACCGACGATCAACTCGCCGATCTTCGGACACTGCGAGACGCGGGAGTTCCCGTTGTGCTTGTCGACCGCGATGGTGGCGACGAATTCTGCTCTGTGACTGTCGATGACGTCGAAGGCGGGGCGCTTGCGGCGGCTCACCTGCTCGAATCGGGCCGACGCCGATTGCTCTTTCTTGCCGGACCCCTCGGCGTGCCGCAGGTTGCTGAGCGACTCGAGGGTGCACGCCGAGCTGTCGCCGAGTACCCGGATGCCACGCTCGAGATCGTCGAGATGCCAGCTTTGACGGTTCTACAGGGCCGCGCCGCGGGCGAACAGCTTGTCGCGCGCTCAGCGGGCGACCGCCCCGATGCTGTCTTCGCCGCCAACGACCTGCTCGCCGTCGGCGTGCTGCAGGCATTTACGCTGCTCTCCCAGGTGCGCGTGCCCGAAGACATTGCACTCATCGGCTACGACGACATCGATTTCGCGGCAGCGACTGTTGTGCCGCTGAGCTCTATTCGCCAGCCCGCTCGGCTTCTCGGCGCAACTGCCGTCGATCTGCTCCTTTCTCAGTCAGAGGGCACGTCAGCGGGCTCAGTGCCGCAGCACGTGCGCTTTCAACCGGAGCTCGTGGTGCGGGCGTCTTCCGGCGGCACGAACTAGCGGCACCCGCGTGACGCAGGGTTGCATGGTTGACCGTCGTCAGGTACATTATGAAACGATTCACAGCGTACCAAAATGATTCACCTTCGACGAAGGAGTTACTCGATGACGAGTGCCAAGCAGCCTTCACGCGTGTGCTTTCAGTTGCAGATCGATCCGGCACGCCTCGACGAATACCTCGCCCGCCACAGCCCGGTATGGCCCGAAATGCTCGCCGAGATTGCAGCATCCGGCCGGCGCAACTACTCGCTTTTTCTCGGCGCTGGCGCGACCCTCATCGGCTATTACGAAACCGATGACGATGCGGCAGCTCAGGCCTACCTTGCAGCGTCTCCTATCGCCGCGCGGTGGGAAGCCGAGATGGCCCGATTCTTCGTTGGCCTACATGGCCGCCCCGACCAGGCCGCAACCCCGCTTACCGAAGTTTTCAATCTTCACGATCAGCTGACGGCATCCGCTACGAACGAGAGCACGACACCATGAGTATTTTGACGTCCGACATCCAAGCCGCCCTCGCGGGCCAAAGCATCGAGCTCCCCAGCTGGGCGTTCGGCAACTCCGGTACGCGCTTCAAAGTATTCGCGACCGAGGGCACCCCACGCACCCCGCAAGAAAAGATCGCGGATGCCGCAGAGGTCAACCGTGTAACAGCGCTTGCCCCGTCGGTCGCGCTCCACATTCCGTGGGACAAGGTCGATGACTACGCCGCCCTCCGCCGCTACGCGGAAGACCTCGGCGTGAGCCTCGGAACCATCAACTCGAACACGTTCCAAGACGACGACTACAAGTTCGGCGCCCTGACACATGCGGACGACCGCATCCGCCGGAAGGCAATCGCTCACCACATCGAGTGCATCGACATCATGGGAGCTACCGGCTCGCGCGACCTCAAGATCTGGCTCGCGGAGGGCTCGAATTACCCGGGCCAGGCCGACATGCGTGCCCGCCAGGACCGCCTGCACGACTCCCTCACCGAAATCTACGCGGCGCTCGGCGAAGACCAGCGCCTCGTGCTCGAGTACAAGTTCTTCGAACCGTCGTTCTACCACACCGATGTTCCCGACTGGGGTACGTCGTACGTGCAGGTGGCGGCGCTCGGCGACAAGGCGCTCGTGTGCCTCGACACTGGGCACCACGCACCGGGCACGAACATCGAGTTCATCGTGATGCAGCTCCTTCGCCTCGGCAAGCTCGGTTCGTTCGATTTCAACTCTCGTTTCTACGCCGACGACGACCTGATTGTGGGCGCCGCCGACCCGTTCCAGCTGTTCCGCATCATTTTCGAGGTCATTCGTGGTCGCGGACTCAACAACCCCGATGTCGCTTTCATGCTCGACCAGTGCCACAACATCGAGAAGAAGATTCCGGGTCAGATTCGCTCGGTGCTCAACGTGCAAGAGATGACGGCGCGCGCACTACTCGTCGACGGTGACGCTCTCGCTGCAGCGCAGGCCGCGAACGATGTACTTGCGGCCAACGCCGTGTTCATGGATGCCTTCTCAACCGACGTGCGGCCAGCACTCGCCGAGTGGCGCGAATCGCGCGGTCTTCCCGCAGATCCGATGGCAGCGTTTGCAGCCAGCGGCTACCAAGAGAAGATCGAAGCTGAACGCGTCGGCGGCACACAGGCCGGTTGGGGCGCGTAGGCATCATGGCAGTTCCCTTCGCCGCGGCCGATGGGCTGGTGCGGGTATATCCCGCAGACGCACCCACCGGGGCTGGCCTCGTTTGGGCGCACGGCGGTGGTTTCGCCCACGGCGACCTCGACATGCCCGAAGCTCATGCTGTCGCTGAGACGCTCGCGGCAACGGGAACAACTGTCATCTCCGTCGACTACCGGCTGGTCGGCCCCGGATGCCGCTACCCGGCGCCGTCCGATGACATCGTGACCGCGTGGTCATGGGCGGTGTCGAACGCACCCACGCTCGGAATCGAAGTGGGAAAACTTGCTATCGGCGGAGCAAGCGCCGGCGCGAACCTCGTGACTGGTGCAACGCTTCGCCTTCTCCACGACGGCGCTCCGGTACGCGCAGCCCTTGCCGTCTTGGCCTACCCAACCCTGCTCGCCGTACAGCCGGCGCCGGGTGCTGATCTTCGCGCTGCGCTCGACGCTGACCCGGTCGCTGATCGGTTCGACCGGACCGTCGTCCGCGAAATGTACGAAGGCTTCGTTGGCGGCCCCGTCGATGAAGCCCCGCTATATGTCGTTCCCGGCATAGCGCTGCCCGAAGAAGTGATGGGCTTCCCGCCGACCCTCATGATCAACGGCGATGTTGACGAACTGCGAGTGTCGGGCGAAGTGTTCGCTGCGACCCTGCAGCGCGCGGGCGTTTCCGTTGACGTTTCGAGCGAGCCGGGCACGACCCACGGTCACCTCAACCGGCCCGCCGAGACTGCGGCATCCGCTTCTCTTACCCGTATTGCCGCAGCTCTTGCGGCGCTCCCCGATTTTCTCCCCCGAACTGAAACCACGAAGGACATGTCATGACCAACCCGGCAGCTGCTGACCTCATCGCGCGGAGTAATCGTCTGGGCGCTGACCCGAAGACCACCAACTACGCCGGCGGCAACACATCGGCCAAGGGCATCGCGACCGACCCGGTGACGGGTCAAGATGTCGAACTCATGTGGGTGAAGGGTTCGGGCGGCGACCTGGGCACCCTCACCGAAAAGGGCCTCGCGGTGCTGCGACTTGACCGCATGCGCGCCCTTGTCGACGTTTACCCGGGCCTCGACCGCGAAGACGAAATGGTTGCGGCCTTCGACTACTGCCTGCACGGCAAGGGCGGTGCGGCGCCCTCGATCGATACTGCGATGCACGGTCTTGTTGATGCAGCACACGTCGATCACCTGCACCCCGATGCGGGCATCGCGATCGCGACGGCCGCCGATGGCCCAGCTCTCACGGAAAAGATCTTTGGCGAGAAGGTCGTGTGGGTGCCGTGGCGTCGGCCCGGGTTCCAGCTCGGTCTCGACATCGCCGAAATCAAGGCACAGAACCCGGAGGCCCTCGGATGCATTCTCGGCGGCCACGGCATTACCGCGTGGGGCGACAGCTCAGACGAAGCCGAGACCAACTCGCTCTGGATCATCGATACCGCAACGGCATATATCGCTGAGCACGGCAAAGCGCAGCCGTTCGGCGGGGTTGTCACAGGCTTCGAGGCTTTGACCGAGGCCGACCGTCGTACACGCGCTGCAGCTCTTGCCCCCACCATCCGTGGACTCGCCTCGACCGACAAGCCGATGGTCGGCCACTTCACCGACAGCGACGTTGTGCTCGACTTTCTCGCGAGCGAAAAGCTCGCTCAGCTTTCGGCTCTCGGCACGAGCTGCCCCGATCATTTCCTCCGCACGAAGGTCAAGCCGATGGTGCTCGATCTTCCGGCGAGCGCGACGATCGACGAGCAGATCGCGCGGTTGAAAGAGCTGCATGAGGCGTACCGCGCCGACTACCAGGCCTACTACGACGCCCACGCGACAGCCGATTCGCCCGCCATCCGTGGTGCTGACCCGCTCATTGTGCTCGTGCCTGGTGTCGGCATGTTCTCGTACGGTGCCAACAAGCAGACCGCTCGCGTTGCGGGCGAGTTCTACGTCAACGCCATCAACGTCATGCGCGGCGCCGAGGCGCTCTCGACCTATGCGCCCATCTCCGATGCCGAGAAGTTCCGCATCGAATATTGGGCTCTCGAAGAGGCAAAGCTGCAGCGGATGCCGAAGCCCAAGTCCCACCAGGGGCGCATCGCGTTCGTGACAGGCGCCGCCAGCGGTATCGGTAAGGCCATCGCCACTCGCCTGGCGGCCGAAGGCGCGTGTGTCGTTGTCGCAGACCTCGACCTCGAAAAGGCACAGGCCGTGGCATCCGAACTCGGCGGCAGCGATGTCGCGATCGGCGTCGCCGCGAACGTTGCCGACGCCGACGGTGTGCAGGCGGCCATTGACGCAACGGTGCTCGCCTTCGGCGGCATCGACCTCGTCGTCAACAACGCTGGGCTCTCGCTGTCTAAACCGCTGCTTGAAACCACAGAGAAAGACTGGGACCTGCAGCATGACGTGATGGCCAAGGGTTCGTTCCTCGTCTCGCGTGCGGCGGCGAAAGCACTCATCGAGCAGGGCATGGGCGGCGACGTCATCTACATCTCGTCGAAGAACTCGGTGTTCGCCGGTCCCAACAACATCGCCTACTCGGCAACCAAGGCTGACCAGGCGCACCAGGTGCGCCTGCTCGCTGTTGAGCTCGGTGCCTACGGTGTGCGCGTCAACGGCATCAACCCCGATGGCGTTGTACGCGGATCCGGAATCTTCGCCGCCGGCTGGGGCGCCAACCGCGCCGCGACCTACGGCGTCAACGAAGAAGACCTCGGTCAGTACTACGCCAACCGCACGATCTTGAAGCGCGAAGTCGTGCCCGAGAACGTCGCCGATGCTGTCTTCGTGCTGACGGGCCCCGAGCTGACTCGCACAACGGGCCTCCACATTCCCGTCGACTCCGGCGTTGCCGCCGCGTTCCTCCGATGAGCCGTGACGCGGCCGCCGGCGCTGTTGCCGCGGTAGATCTCGGCGCAACCAGCGGCCGCGTCATCGTGGGGCACGTCGGGGCAGACACACTCGATATGACACAGGTCGCCAGATTCCCGAACGACCCCGTGCGCACCTCCGACGGGTTGCACTGGAACATTCTCGGGCTCTACGGAGCGGCCACTGCCGGGCTCCGAGAAGCGTTCCGGGTCGCGCCGGAAATCACCAGCATCGGCATCGATTCATGGGCAGTCGACTACGGGTTGCTCCGCGATGGGCGCATGCTCGGCGACCCCTTCCACTACCGCGATGAGCGCACCGCGGCGGGCGTCGATGCCGTACACGCGCTCCTGCCGCACAGTGAACTGTTCGAGCGCAACGGCCTGCAGTTCCTGCCCTTCAACACGCTCTATCAGCTCGCGGCGGAGCCATCGGAACTGCTGAACTTCGCCGACACAGCTTTGCTGATTCCCGACCTCCTCGGGTTTTGGCTCACGGGTGTCGCGCGCGCCGAAGTGACGAACGCTTCAACGACGGGCCTGCTGCGCGCGCTCGACCGTCACTGGGACGACGCCCTCATTGCGCGGCTCGGTCTGCCCCGGGGCATTCTTCCGCCCCTCATCGCACCGGGTGAGACGCTGGGCGCGCTGCTGCCCGAAGTCGCGGCAGCGCTCGGCGCCCGGCCAGACGCTGCTGTGACCGCGATCGGATCGCACGACACGGCATCCGCTGTGGTTGCTGTACCGATGCAAGCGGATGCCGCGGCCTACATCTCGTGCGGAACCTGGGGTCTCGTCGGGGTCGAGGTGGCGCGCCCAGTGCTCACACCGGAAGCGCTCGCTGCAAACTTCACGAACGAAGGCGGCGTGGACGGTCGAGTGCGACTACTTCACAACGTGATGGGACTGTGGGTGCTCAGCGAGGCAGTTCGCACGTGGGAGCGCGCCGGCCACACGATCGATCTGCCGACCCTGCTCGACTCGGCTGAAGAGGTGTCGGGCCCGATCCCCGTCTTCGACGTCAACGACCCGCGTTTTCTCGCGCCGGGCGACATGCCCGGCCGGATCGATCAGTGGTTCGCGGAGCACGACACAACACCTCCTCGCACGCGCGCCGAGTATGCGCGCAGCATCGTCGAATCGCTCGCGCAGGCTTTCGCCGACGCGGCACTCGAGGCGGGCCGCCTCGGCGGCGTTGACGTGCGAACAATTCATATCGTCGGTGGCGGGTCACTCAACGAACTGCTGTGCCAGCGGACTGCTGACCGCGCGGGAATGCCTGTGCTTGCAGGCCCCGTCGAGGCAACAGCGCTCGGAAATGTGCTTGTGCAGGCGCGCGCAGCCGGAATCATCAGCGGTTCGCTCGAGTCTTTGCGCGACCTCGTCGCACGCACTCACGCACCACGAAGGTTCGCGCCACGCACCTCATGATCATCCCTTGCTGACACTGGTCGTCACTTCCGTCGGGTTGGCGAACAGGTCAAGGACGGGGCAGTGTGCGTCAACAACCGCACGTAGTTCCTCGTAGCGCTCGAGCGACTCCGATCCGGAAAGTTCGATTGCCACCCGCACGGCGCTGAAACCCGCGCGCACCGAATCGTCCTTGCCGAAAAGGCGGGCGGCATCCAAGTCACCCTCGGCCGTCACATCGATGTCGTCAAACGGAATGCCAAGGGCGTGGGAGTACAGGCGAAAGACGACAACCTGACACGCAGCGATCGCGCCGAGTGCAATCTCGACGGGGCTTGCGGCTGCGTCGTCACCTGCGAGCGCCGTGGGCTCGTCAATTGAGAACTCGTGCGCACCAGCGCGCACGCGCGTTGCGACGGAACCCTCACCGGTGCCACGCACGCGGTAGGTCAAGTGGGCAGAAGTGCGGTCAGCGTCGATGCGGTTTCCCCACGCGGATGCTGCGGCATCGAGGCGGCGGGCACGCTCATCGGAGTCGAAGGACGTGTTCGAAGTTCGCGGGTCTGTGTCTGAAGTGAGAATCGTCATGCGGTGAACCTAGACGCCCCCCGACATCGGCGCACTCATGCAGTAACACAGGGTCGCACGCCGATACATGACGTCACTTTCTGACACGTAACGTCATCGAAAGCTCACCCCTACGATGGGCATATGCCCACACGCCGGCGCCACACGGGCGCGCTAGTGATCGCCCTACGGGTCGCCGACATCGCGGTGCAAGTCCTACTCATCGCTATTGGTTCGCTCTTCTTGTTGGGGGATGCCAGCGCCGAGGCCGTTGTCGGATGGCTCTTCCTGTGGTGTTCCGTTGGCAGCATCTATTGGGTGGCGACTGTCGCAATTTCTGCCTGGACGGTGGAGCATCCTGTACCCCGCGAAAGCACAGTTGCTGATGCGCTCGACCAGTGGCCTGCGGTGCGATGGATTACGACAATCGCCAACCTGACGGCGAGCTCAATGGGTCTCTGGGCGGCCGCGGTGCTCATTCTGTTCCGCGATGATCCGGACTGGGCTGGCACGGTCAAGGTCGTCGCCGTATGGGCGATGTTGCTCTCGTGGGCGCTCTTCCACTGGGGTTTTACTCGCGTCTACCAGCGTCGCTATAACGCGGCGATCGAAAAGCCCCTGCGTTTTCCGGCAACGGAGCATCCTCGCCTCGTCGACTTCTTGTACTTCTCGTTCACGTGCGGCACGGCATTTTCGGTGTCCGATGTCGAGGTGCGCACGACGTCGATGCGTTGGATCGTCATGTGGCACACGGTGATCGGCTTCTTCCTCAACGCGCTCATCATCGTGCTCGCGGTCAACACAATCATCAGCTGACCCTCCCCCGTTTACCCTCCCCCCGGCAGCCATCCCGGTCGCATCCCTTTCCGTGCCCGATGTCTCACTTATTCAGCAACGCGGACGCGTTTAGCTGAATAAGTGAGACATCGGTAAGCCGGGTGTCCAGCGGGGAGGGCCGCTGGGCCTACGCTTCGCGGGTGATCGTGACGTTCACGTTGAGTCCGCCCTTGAACGTTCCGCCGTAGACGCCTCGGAGCGGTGGCACGTCGTTGTAGTCGCGTGCGCGGCCGACCAGCACGTGGCGGTCGCCGATCTCGATGTTGTTGGTCGGGTCGAAGCCCTGCCATTCGCCGGAGAACCACTCCACCCACGCGTGCGATTCGCCCTCGACGGCAACTCCAACCTCGGCTTGAGGCTTCGGGTGGAGGTATCCCGAGACATATCGGGCCGGAACGCCGACGGCGCGGAGAGCTCCGATCACGATGTGCGCGAGGTCCTGGCACACACCTTTCCGGGCCTCCCACGCTTCAGCGCCCGTAGAGTGCACACCGGTGACGCCCGTGACGTACTCGACGGCATCCCCGATCGCCATCGCGATGTCGTGAGCTGCACGACTCGGGTCGGTGTGGCGCGCGGCAATCGACTTAGCGATCTCGACGACCTCGGGGTGCGGCGCCGTGCGCGCACTCTGCACCATCTGTTCGACAGTTTCGATTGTCCGTGCGGCCTCGCGCTTCAAACGGTCCCACGAAATGTCGGAGTGTTCGATCGGCCGGGGCCGCACTTCAACGAGCGACCGTGCGGTGATCTTCAAATCGGTGTGACGCGAAAGTACATCGAAGGCCGATACTCTCGTGCCGAAGTAATCAACGTAGGAATTGACCGATGTCGAGGGCTCAATATCAAGCGAAGAACTCAGCACGAACTGACTGTCGGTGGTACCCGGCAGCATCCGCGCTTCGTTATACGACGCCGATACCTCGCCCTGATACGAGAACCCGGTTTCGTGTTCGATCCTGAGACGCTTCATGAAATCTCTCCCATCCAGCTGGGTTCGGCTTGCGTGGGGAAGAACCTGCCTCGAATAGCTTCAGATGCCTCGCGCGTCACTGTCTGCACGCGGAGCATTTCTCCCGGGAGGTCATCGAGAATCTCGCTGACAGGCCGGTACTCAAGGTCGTTGCGGATACGTCCGAGGGCCCGCTGCACCTGGTTAGAGTGACCAACACGGTCAGCCCGCGGATCGATCGCCCTCATGCACTCCTCGGCTTGGGCAATCGAGTAAATGATCGATCGAGGGAAGAGCCGATCAAGGAGCAAGAACTCCGCGGCGTTCTGCGCACTCGGCATGCCCCGGTAGGTGCGAAGGTACGGCTCGTACGCTGCGCAGGAGCGAAGAATCGTGGTCCATGACGGGCCCGAGACTTCGGTCAGTGAGCGCGTTGCCAAAAGGCGTGCCGTCATGTCAGCACGCTCGATACTGCGGCCGAGAGTGAAGAACTGCCACGCTTCGTCGCGGCTCGTCGACGAATCAACGATGCCAACGGCGAGCGCTGTGCGTTCACGCACCCACTGGAAGAAGTCGTGGACTTTGTCGGTGGAGAGGCGCCGCGGCATCCGCGCGTTGTTGGTGTTGAGGCACTCCCAGAGCTCGGTCGACACGATCTCGCGAGCGCGCCGCGCGTTCTCTCTGGCCGCTGTCATCGAGTAGACGATGCTCGAAGAGTTAGTGCGATCAACCGCCAGAAGATCGAGCACATCTTGGCGCGTCACTTTTTTCAGCCCAGCCGGTGGCTTTGACCCCATGACTGTCAGCAAAGAACGGCACGCTGTGTCTTCATCGATCCACTGGTCTTCGAGCAGCAGCTGAAGGTGCACATCAAGGATGCGGGCAGTGCCATCGCTGCGCTCGATGTAGCGACCGATCCAGAACAGGGATTCTGCGATGCGGCTCAGCATGACTCACCGTCCTTCGATCGCGACTGCTGTTGCTGCTGTTGCTCAACCTGCGGGCGATCGCCCTCCTTAGGCGAGTGCGAGACGCCAGGCCCCGCTTCGGGCGCTTTCGGATCCCGTTCGGACGCGAGCATGTCTTCCGTGATGACTGAGATCGCCTCGGTCATCCCCGATGCCTGGTCGGCGACGAGTTCTGCCATGCCGTGGCCTGGGCCATATTCGACGTGGCCGGGAGCCGCGCCGCCGACGACCCAGGTATCTTTCGATCCGCCGCCCTGGCTCGAGTTGACGACCAGCTGGCCCTCGGGGAGCGCGACACGGGTGAGACCGCCGGGCAGCACCCAGATGTCATCACCGTCGTTGACAGCGAAGGGGCGCAAGTCGGCGTGACGGGGTTGCATCCCATCTTCGACGAGCGTAGGGATTGTCGAAAGCATGACGACTGGTTGCGCGATCCACCCGCGGGGATCAGCAATGAGACGCTTTCGTAGTTCGTCGAGTTCTGAGGGCGAGGCGTCGGGACCGACAACCAGACCCTTGCCGCCGGAACCGTCAACAGGTTTCACGACGAGCTCGTCGAGCCGGTCAAGAACCTCTTCGAGTGCACCCGGGTCTTCAAGGCGCCAGGTATCGACGATGGGGATGATCGGCTCTTCCGACAGGTAATAGCGGATGAGATCGGGGGTGTAGGTATAGAGCAGCTTGTCGTCAGCGACGCCGTTACCCACCGCGTTGGCGATCGTGACGTTGCCGAGGCGAGCGGCAAGCATGAGGCCGGGGGCCCCGAGCATCGAGTCGGCGCGGAACTGGAGCGGATCGAGGAAGTCGTCATCGACCCGGCGATAGATCACGTCAACCCGGCGGGGGCCTCGGGTTGTGCGCATGAAGACTTTGCCGCCCATGCAGAAAAGGTCGCGACCCTCGACGAGTTCTACGCCCATGAGGCGTGCGAGCAGTGTGTGCTCGAAGTAAGCCGAGTTGTAGACGCCCGGGGTGAGGACGACGATATTGGGGTCTTCGATGCCCGAAGGCGCCGAAGCGCGAAGCGACGCGAGCAACTTGTTCGGGTACTCGCCCACTGGGCGCACCGCCATCGAAACAAAGAGCTCTGGGAGAGTTTGCGCCATCACTCGGCGGTTGGATATGACGTAGCTGACGCCTGACGGCACCCGCACGTTGTCTTCAAGCACGCGCATTTTGCCATGCTCGTCACGAATCAGGTCGATGCCTGACACCTGAATGCGCACACCATTAGCGGAGTGGATGCCGTAGGCCTGCCGGTAGAAATACTGGGATGACGCGACGAGCTGCGCGGGGATCACACCGTCACGCACGCAGTTCTGACGCCCGTAAATATCGTCGAGGAACGCTTCCAACGCACGAACGCGCTGCTTGATACCGCGCTCGACTTCTGCCCACTCGTCATAGGCGATAACGCGCGGCACTGCGTCGAGCGGGAACGGCCGTTCCTCACCAGCAAAATCGAATGTCACACCCTGTGCGAGATACGAACTGGCCAGAGCTTCGGTGCGCCCCCGCAACTCTTCCTGAGTCATGCGTGCCAGCGCTTGATGCAGCTCTTTATAGGCGTGCCGTGAGCCGTCGAGAGATGCCGAGCGGGGAGGGCCCCCGAACATCTCATCGAAGGCGGGCAGGCCTTCAGCCGTCTTTCGTTGCGAGGCTTTGGATCCGTACCCGTCGAATAGGTCTCCCATGGGTACACCCTAGCCGGGGCAGTGTTGCCACAATGTTTCCACAGGAAAGGGTTGACATTCCGCGGCCCGATAACGATTTGCGACACGTAGGCTTCGTTTGTGAACTCACGCCCTAGAGCCCAGGCCGCAGCATCCGGAGTTGTCGCAGTCGTCTTCGGAGTGGGCCTCGGCGAGCTCGTCGCCGGCATCCTGATTCCGGCATCGAGCCCGGTCGCAGTCGTCGGTGGCGCTCTCATCGACGGTGCGCCGGCGTGGGCGAAAGACACCGCAATTACGCTCTTCGGCACTGCCGACAAGGTCGCGTTGGTCATCGGCATCCTGATCGTTCTGCTTTTCGTGGGCGCAGGTATTGGTCTTCTCGAACGCTGGCGCTCGCCGGTGGGCCGAATTGCTGCTGTGGCCCTCGGCATTGTCGGCATCATCGCTGCAATCACCAGAGCGGGCGCCAGCGGGCTCTCGTGGCTGCCGGCTGCTGTCGCCGGCGGCGCCGCAGCACTCGCGGTAGGCATCCTCGTGCGGCGCTTTGCCGCTCGCGCCGACGACGAGGTGGCCGCCAAAACGGGGTCGAACCGCCGTGACTTCTTGGTCTGGAGCGGGGCGGCAACGCTCATCGGTATCGCAACTGCTGCCGGAGGAACCGCGCTCCGTGTCAGTAGCCAAGCGGCAGATGCGGCTCGTCGAGCACTGAAGCTGCCCGCTGCCGCGGTGAAGGCGGCGCCGATCCCTGCCGGGGCCGAGCTTTCGATCGGGGGCCTTCCGCCCGTCGTCACGCCGAACGCTGACTTTTACCGGATCGATACCGCGCTCATCGTGCCCGATGTCGCCGTCGCCGACTGGAGCCTTCGCATACACGGGCTCGTCGACAATGAAGTTACCCTCACGTGGGACGAACTCGTCGCGCTTCCGCTCGAAGAGAGCGTGACGACGCTGATGTGCGTCTCAAACGAAGTGGGCGGATCCCTCGTCGGCAACGCGTTGTGGCTCGGGTACCCGCTGCGCGAACTACTTGCGAAAGCCGGGCCCCAGGCGGGCGCCGACATGGTGTTGTCGACGTCGATCGATGGGTTTACGGCATCCAGCCCGCTCGAAGCCCTCACTGACGATCGAAACGCGATCCTCGCCGTCGGCATGAACGGTGAGCCCCTCCCAGCCGAGCATGGCTTTCCGGTGCGCATGGTCGTTCCCGGCCTCTACGGCTATGTCTCCGCGACGAAATGGGTCGTCGATCTCGAGGTGACAAGATTTGCGGATGCCACGGCCTACTGGACCGACCGCGGGTGGTCTGAGCGTGGCCCGATCAAGATCGCATCGCGCATCAACGTGCCGCAGTCGGGAAACAATGTGGCCGCCGGAGACGCCGTGATCGCGGGCTTTGCCTGGCAACAGCACACCGGAATTTCGGCTGTCGAAGTTCAGATCGACGACGGCCCCTGGCAGCAGGCGACTCTTGCCACAGCTATCTCGGACGACACCTGGGTGCAGTGGAGCATGCCGTGGTCCGCGAAAGCTGGCGATCACAGCATCCGCTGTCGCGCAACGAACGCCAACGGTGAAGTGCAGACCGAGCAGGAAGCCCCACCCGCGCCCGACGGCTCAAGCGGCTGGGACCGAATCAGCGTCACCGTGCGCTAGCGCTGCGCGCCGGCCGGAGGAGATCTGCCGAGCGGCGGAGATTTGCGCGCAATCCGCACTCCCCCCGGCAGATCCCCTCCCGCTGGCCGACCGTAGCGGGCGGGCAGGCGCGAGCCCGAGTTACTCGGCCTCGAGAACGAGCTTCAGCTGCTCGATGGCCCAATCGATCTCGGTGCCACGGATGACGAGCGGCGGCGCGATGCGAATCGTCTGGCCGTGCGTGTCTTTCACGAGCACGCCACGGTGGACGAGCCGCTCAGCGATCTCGCGACCAGTGCCGCGAGCGGGGTCGATATCGATGCCCGCCCACAGGCCCGCAACGCGGACGGCAGTCACGCCGTCACCAACGAGAGCCTCAAGGCGCTCCGAAAGGTGCTCGCCCAGAGCGCGCGAACGGTCTTGGAACTCACCTGTTGCGAGCATCTCAACAACGCGCTCGCCCACGGCCGCAGCAAGCGGGTTTCCGCCGAAGGTTGAGCCGTGCTCGCCCGGCTTGATGACACCCAAGATGTCGCTGTTGGCGACAACGGCTGACAGCGGCATGATGCCGCCGCCGAGTGCCTTGCCGAGCAGGTAGACGTCAGGCACAACGCCGTCACGGTCGCACGCGAACGTCTCGCCGACGCGGCCAAGCCCCGACTGAATCTCATCGGCGATGAAGAGCACACCACGGTCGGTGCAGATGTCACGCACTGCCTGCAGGTAGCCCTTGGGTGGCAGGATGACTCCCGCTTCGCCCTGGATGGGCTCGATCAAGACCGCGGCCGTATTTTCGTCGATCGCAGCGTCGATCGCGGCGGCGTCGCCGAAGGGCACCGAGCGGAAGCCCGGCGCAAAAGGCCCGAACCCGTCGCGTGCGGATTCGTCGTCGCTGAAGCCGACGATCGTGGTTGTGCGGCCGTGGAAGTTTCCATGAGCGACAACGATGTTCGCGGCATCCGTCTTGACGCCTTTGACGCGGTATGCCCACGCACGCGCCACCTTGATGCCGGTCTCGACTGCTTCGGCGCCGGTGTTCATCGGCAGGACGAGGTCTTTCTTACACAGATCGGCAAGAGCACTCGCGAAGGCGCCGAGTCGGTCATTGTGAAAAGCGCGGCTCGTGAGCGTCAGGCGGCCAAGCTGCTCGGTGGCCGCAGCAACGATCGCCGGATGCAGGTGGCCAAAGTTCAACGCCGAGTATGCCGACAGTAGGTCGAGGTATCGCTTTCCTTCGACGTCAGTGACCCACACGCCTTCGCCGCGAGCAATTACGACGGGCAGCGGCGAGTAGTTGCGCGCGAGGTGTGCGTCTTCGCCCGCGATGATGCGGATGGTCTGGGTATCGAGAGTGGGGCTGGTCATGAGCGTCCTCTTAGTTCCAGGGTGCAGCACTTGATTCCACCGCCGCCGAGCAGCAGCTCGGACAAATCAATGAGCACCGGGTTGTATCCGCGCTCGCGCAGTTGCGCTTCGAATCCCTTCGCGCGGGGGGAGATAAAGACGTTGTATCCGTCGCTTGCAGAGTTGAGTCCGAAAACGTCGCCGTCGGCCTCCGAGACGAGGATCGCGTCCGGGTAGCGCTCCTCCAAGATCGCGCGGGATGCCGCGTCGAAAGCCAACGGAAGGTACGCGATGTTGGCGTGGTCGACGCCGCCTTCGCCCTGTATCGGGTCAAGCACCGCGATGGCGGTGTCGAGGTGATAGAAGCGCGGGTCGGTGAGGGTGAGGCTCACGACCTCGCGGTCGAAGATGGTGGCAAGCTCGCCGTGGCTGGTGCCGTCGGAACGGAATCCGGTGCCGGCAAGGATCGTGTCGCCGACGAGGAGGAAGTCGCCCTCGCCCTCGTTGACCTCGACCGGGGGTACGACGTCGTAGCCGTACTGCGCGAACCAATCCATGAACGGCTGCGCCTCGCCCTGGCGCTCGTCCACGCGAAATTTCACGCCGTACGCGGTGCCGTTGATGATGAACCCGCCGTTTGCGGTGTACACCATGTCGGGGAGGCCATCGATCGGGTCGATGAGGTGCACATCGTGTCCGAGAGCGACATACGCGTCGTACAGTGTCTGCCACTGCGCAACAGCCTTGGCGGTGTCGGTCGGGTTCGACGGCTCCATCCACGGGTTGATGCTGTAGCTCACCGTGAAGTGCTCGGGACGGCACATGAGATAAGAACGCTTGTGCGCGATGCGCGTGGGGGTGCTGGACATTCTGCTCCTTCAGGAAGGTGGCGGACGCTGTCCCTGGGCCCGGCGGAGCTGAATAAGAGTGGAGCTGAATAAAGCCAACGACCGGGCACGCCGGGTCTCATTGTCGCACGTGCGTCTCCGAGTTGTCTTGCGCGCGTGCGACCGTCGTCCTAGCTAAAGAGCCGCTGCAGGTACGCGTTGTCGAAGCGACCGTCCGGGTCGTATTTTGCGCGGAGTGTGGCGAAGGCATCCCACCGCGGATAGCGTTCGCGAACGGCCGCGCCTTCGAGCGTGAAGACCTTACCCCAGTGCGGCCGCGCCGAGAGAGGAAGAGCAGCTTCGATGTCAGTCAAAAGCGTCCGAACGGATGCCTCATCCCGATGCCACGTGAAGTGAAAGCACACCGAATCCCGTCCGAATGCCCCGCTCAGCCACAGGGTGTCTGCCGCGACGGTTCGCACTTCGCAGACGTGCAGGAGCGGCGCGATGCGGGGCGCCATCGCACGAAGCGCGGCGATTGCTTCGATGGCATCCGCTCGATCGACGATGTATTCGCTCTGCAGTTCGTCGCCGACCGACGGTGTGAAGTCGAGCCGAAAGTGCGGCAGACGGTCGTACCACGGCCCCGGGATCCCGATCTGGGTCGTCGTGGGAGTCGAGTCAATCTCGGGAATCGGATGCCGCGAGCTCTCCGCCTCGACTGCCCCGATGAAACCGAGGTCGGGGCGGGCGCGATCGACACGAGACTTCACCCACACGTTGTCGACATCATCCGCGCTTTGCCACGTCGTGAAGATGCTGACGCTGTCTCCGGCAGAAGTCACATCCTCGAGCGCTGCAGCGATAGCATCCCATCGCCCACCGTCGAACACTCGCTGCGCGATGTCGTAGGTCGGTTCAACAGCGAGCTCGAGGTGGGTCACGATGCCGAGCGCGCCGAGCGCCACAACCGCGCCGTCGAAGTCGTCGTCACCGCGTTCTAAGCGCACGCGCTCACCGCTGGCGGTGAGCATTTCGAGCGCCCGCACCTGGTTTGCGAGCGAACCGATTCGGTCGCCCGAGCCGTGGGTTCCCGTTTGCACCGCACCACCCGCAGAAATATGCGGCAAGGAGGCGAGATTGGTCAGGGCCGAACCGTCGGCGTGGAGCGCTTCGACGAAATCACCGTATCGCAGGCCCGCTGACACTCGGGCTACGCCATCAGCGACCTCGACGGTGCGCGGCATACCCGCGAGCGATACGAGCACGTCCTCGGTATCCGCGAGGTCATTGAAGGAGTGCCTGCTACCAAGCGCGCGCACGCGGCCCGATCCCGTGATCACCCCGATGAGTTCTGCCTCACTCGCTGGCATTTCGACGTTCGTCGTCGAATACGTCACGTTCCCCGCCCAGTTGCGCTGTGTGCCTGCCCGTTCACTCGTCATGCGTTCACTCCACCACACCCGCTCCCGTGGTGACGACAGCGGATGCCGTTATCCCAGCGCCAGGGCCGTCCACGACACCGGCGGCAGAGTCACCGTCAGTGCGTTTTCGGATATCCGCGCCGTATCGTTTGGCTGCGGCGCGACCCGAGTGGGCTCATCGAGTGTGTTCTTGGCGTACACGTCACTGTCAGTGAGCGTGTGCGATTCCTGTAGCGCGACATCTCCGAGCGCACTGATGTCGACCGTCACGTCGATGCTCTCGCTGGTGCTGCGGTTGACGAGAAAAACGGCGCTTGCACCGTCCGCTGGGTCGTGCGTGGCGACGGCATCCACGAGCGGCACTTCCCCGTACTGTTTCGTCCTATAGGTCGGCGCATCGAGTTTCAACTGCAAAGCATCGCCGCGCGCGAGGCGTGACGTGAGTGAGAAGGGATAGAACGTCGTCTGCCGCCATGCCGGACCGCCGGGCTCTGTCATGATCGGTGCGATCACGTTGACGAGCTGAGCGAGCGAAGCGCTGGCGACGCGGTCGGCGTGCTTCAACAACGAGATCATGAGGTTGCCGAACACGACAGCGTCGGCCACTGAATACACGTCCTCGAGAATGCGAGGCGCAACAGGCCAGTTGTCGATTCCTTCGATCTTGTCGACGCCGTGGTAACGCTCGATATACCAGACGTTCCACTCATCGAACGAGATATCGATCTGTTTGTCGCTACCCTTGACCGCTTTGACGTGGTCTGCGGTCGCAACGACAGTCTCGATGAATTTGTCCATATCAACGGCGGAAGCAAGAAAGCTGTCGAGATCTCCCTCGCGTTCTTCGTAATACGCGTGGCACGAAATCATGTCAACGTCGTCATAGGTGTGGTTGAGAACCACGCGCTCCCACTCACCGAATGTCGGCATGTGCGCACTTGAGGACCCGCATACTACGAGCTCGATCGACGGATCCAATTGGCGAAGTCCTTTCGCCGTGCGTGCAGCGACCTTGCCGTAGTCTTCCGCGTTGCGGTGGCCAAGCTGCCAGGGCCCATCCATCTCGTTTCCGAGGCACCACACCTTTACGTCGAACGGTTCTTCGCGACCGTTGTCGATGCGCCGCTGGGACAGTGTCGTACCCGATGGGATGTTGGAATACTCCAGCAGATCGATAGCCTCCAGCGTGCCGCGGGTTCCAAGGTTCACGGCCATCATGAGGTCGCTCCCCACTTTCTCGAGCCACGACGAAAACTCATGCAACCCCACCTCGTTCGTCTCCGTGGAGTGCCACGCGAGATCAAGTCGACGAGCCCGGTCTTCAACCGGCCCCACGCTGTCTTCCCAGCGAAAACCAGAGACGAAATTGCCTCCGGGGTAGCGAATCATCGATACACCAAGCTCCTTGACGAGCTCGATGACGTCGGTACGGAACCCGTCGGCGTCAGCGGACGGGTGACCAGGTTCGTAGATTCCGTCGTAGATATGACGACCAAGGTGTTCGACGAATCCGCCGAACAAGCGGCGACGGATAGCGCCGATTGAAAAATGCGGGTCGACTGTCACGTGTGCGGATGGCATAGCTGTGCTTTCTTTCTGAGGGACCAAGGTTGATTTGACGGCTTTATTTGACGGCGCCGATTGCCAAGCCGCCCTGCCAGTAGCGCTGGAGGAACAGGAACGACAGCAGCAACGGCACGACGGAGATGAATGCACCCGAGGTGATGAGATTCCACACCTGCTCGCCGCCAGCGCCTGCGTTTGAGAGGGCAAGCCACCGGTTGAGGCCTACCGTTACTGGCAGGAGATTAGGGTCGGTGAGAACTGCGAGCGGAAGGAAGAAGTTGTTCCAGGTCGTGACAACGGCCAAAAGCAACACCGTGACGATGGCAGGCCTGAGCAACGGCACCACAATGGTGCGGAACGTGCGCCACTCGCCAGCTCCATCTATGCGTGCCGCCTCCATGAGCTCGTCTGGAATTGCATCTTGCGCGTATACCCGCATGAGGTAAACGCCAAAGGGGTTAAGAAGCGACGGCAAGATCACCGCCCACGGGGTGTTGATCAGCCCGTATTGGCTCAACAGCATGAAAGTCGGGATCACGAGAGCAGTCAACGGCACCATTACCGACCCGAGAATCATTCCGAAGACGAAGCCGCGCCCTTTGAAGGAGTACTTCGCAAAGCCGTAGCCCGCCAGTACCGCCACGATGGTCGCCCCCACGCCTCCGGCGAACGCGTAGAGGAAGGAGTTGCCGAGCCACCGCCAGTAGATTCCGCCCTGATGCTCGAACAAGCCCGCGATATTCGCGAAGAAACTCATCGGGTCGTCGAACCAAAAGGCGGGGCTCGAGAACAACCCACCCGTGCTCTTCGTCGACGCGACGAGAAGCCACCAAATGGGGATGACGAAGTACAACGAAAGGATGATGAGGAGGACGTGCGACCCGATACGACGCTGGCCGTGCGGCCGACCCGCCCCGCGGTTGCGGCGCGATGGCATGCCGGTAACAGTCGTGTGTGGCGCGTGGTCGGTAGAGCTCTGCGCAGGAGCAGACATCACTTCAATCCGTTCTGCTTGCGGGTGAGGAACAAAAATCCAAACGACCCAATGAACACGAGAATGCCGAGAGAGAAGGCGATTGTTGACGCGTAGTTGAACTGGCTATAGCTAAACGCCAGCGCATACGCGTACATATTGGGGGTGTAGTCGGGAGGAAGCGCGCCGGACGCAATGCTTCGAAGTACCGTCGGCTCGGTGAAGAACTGCAGCGTTCCGATGAGAGCGAACGTGATCACCATCGTCATCGACGACGAGATCATGGGGATCTTGATGCGCGTCGCGATTTGCCAGCCAGTTGCACCGTCGATACGAGCTGCCTCGTAGAGCGCTGGATCGATCGCGCGGAGCGCGGCATAGATCACGATCATGTAGTAACCGGCCCACTGCCACGTGACGATGTTCACAAGACTGTAGAAAATCGAATCCGATGAAAGAAAGTTCGGCGCATCCATTCCGAATATGCCGAAAATCGTCCCGGCTGGCCCGAACCGTGGGCTGTACAAAAAGCTCCACATCAGCGCTCCGATAACAACCGGAATCGCGTACGGCGCGAAGATCAACAGCCGAGAAACTTTTGCCAGTCGCGTCGCGAGCGTGTCGAGCACGAGCGCTGCGACGAGTGCGACAAGCAGCTGAGCGGGAATCATGACGATCCCGTAAAGGGCTACCCGCCCCATACCGCCGAGAAAGAGCGGATCGGTGAATGCCTTCACATAGTTGTCGACACCGACGAACTTCGTCCCCGTGGCCAACGTCGAGCTGAAAAGGCTCATCCCGAATGCGTACGCCAGCGGAAAAACGAGAAATGCGGCAAAAATAATGAGGAATGGCGTTATGAAAAGCCAACCAACACGTTGACGTTTTTGAATACCACTGACACGCCGTTCGCGGGGAGCTGCAGTGCCGAGGGTCGCTGCGGAAGTCATGCGATTCTCATTTCGATATCACGGTCGCGGGTCGGGGGGTGGGCCGGGCGTACCCGACCCACCCCTCGCTCAATTAGTCAGCTCAAAACCCTGATCAGTGGCGTATTGATCGAGCGTCGACTGGAGATCGTCCAGCGCTGCGCTGGGATCTTTCTCGTTGTCGACGACGACCGAGGTCACTTCTTCTTGAAGCTGGTCGTACGCGTAGTTCTGGAATGGACTGAAGGTAAACCCGCTGTATCCAGCAGCCGCCGGGAGAAAGACATCCTTGTTAATTTGCTGTCCGCCGAAGAATGGATACTCGAGGTTTGCAAAATAGTCGGATTCGAGAATCGGAGTCCACAGCGGGAAGAGCGCTGCCTGCTCGATACCGATCTTCCATGCTTCTTCAGTTCCGAAGATCTCTTTAGCGACAGTGGCCGCCGCTTCGGGATCGGATGCTTGCGAGGTCACAGCGAACGTCGAACCACCCCAGTTGATCTGCACCGGATTGTCTGCATCCCACTGCGGTACGGGCGCCGCGCGCCATTCGGCACCTTCGTCGGAACCCTCAAGACCCTGAAGGTAGCCAGGCCCCCAGGCCGCTGCGACGTAAATCGCATAGGTGCCGTCGACGAGCTTCGTGTTGTAGTCAGCAGTGAAGGCTTCGTCAGTTGCGACCAGCCCAGCCTCAGCGAGATCGTTCCAGTACGAAAGGACGTCCTTCGACCCCTGGTCGTTGACGTCGATGCCAACTTCCAACGGGCTTGCGCTGTCGTAGGTGAATGGCACCGAGCCTGCCTGCGCGAACAAAGCTTGAGTGAAAGCACGACCGTTGGGCGGGAAGTTCGCCAGCACACCCGGCGCACCTGCGTCTTTCAGCGCCTGCGCAGCAGCAGCGAACTCGTCCCAGGTCGTGGGTACTGCAATGCCGTACTCATCGAGAATGTCCTGACGGTAGAGCATGCCCATTGGTCCGCCGTCTACGGGAATTGCGTACACCGCGTCGCCGCTAGAAACGTCTTTCCACGCACCCTCGGTGTAGTCGCCCTTTACGTCACCCGCACCGTACTCGGTGAGGTCGACAAGCGCGTCACGGATCGAAAAGCTCGAAAGCACCTCAGCTTCAAGCATGATGACATCGGGTGCGCCGCTGCCGGATTCGATGGACGTCGAGAACTTGGTGTATTCATCGTTCCCCTGACCGGCGTTCGTCCAACAGACTTGAACATCGTCGTGCGTTTCGTTGAACAGATCGACGACGTCTTCAAATGCCGGGTACCAAGCCCATACCGAAACTTGCGTGGCATCGGCATTTACGATTTCGTTCGTGCAGGACGCGGCAGCTTCGCCGGCCGAACACCCCGTTAGTGCTGCAGCGGCGATGGCTGTAACGCCGACGCCTGCAAATAGCCTCTTCATGGCTGTGTGTTTCCTCTCATGATGTGGACTCCAGTGTCTGACAGAGATGAGAGCGCTGGCTTTGCGCGAATGCTATTGCTAAGCCTGCACTTCTACAACGTTGGAGAAATGAACCTTGAGGAGATCATCCGACACCGAAGCGCGCCTTGTCAAGACACAGGAGCTTTTTCGTCTAAGCGTTTTTCTGCGGCGCCGATTCGCGGATGCGAAGGGCATACGGCGCGAACTGACGCAGCGCACCGGGATCGGCTGACTCACCGTTCAGTCGGCGCTGCAGGGTCGTCACCGCTGTGCGAGCAATCCAGTCACGTCCGGGGTCGACAGTGGTAAGAGAAGGAATTGAGTACTGCGCCTCATCGAGGTCGTCATAACCCACCACAACAACGTCGTCGGGAACATGACGTCCGGTCTCTTGGAGAGCTCGCATCGCCCCGAGCGCGAGTGTGTCGTTGAGCCCGATCACGGCATCGAATTTCGCTCCGTCGGCGAGGAGTTGCCGCATGCTACGGGCGCCGTTGGCACGGTGCCAGAGCGTTGTGTAAGCGACGATGTCATCGTCGAAGGCAATGCCTGCCGCGTCCAGCGCTTCGCGATAGCCTCGCAGCCGCAGACCCGCAGACCCGACAATTTCGCCCTTGTGCGCGCCAACGACAGCGATCCGACGCCGGCCTTGCGCGATGAGAAATTCGGTTGCTTCCCGCGTCGAATCCACGTTGTGCATGGTGATGTGGTCCACCGGGCCGTCGAATATTCGCTCTCCGAGAAGCACGAGTGGATAACTCACACTGAGATTATCTACATCGTCTTGCCCCATACCGAGCGGGCTGAAGATGAGCCCGTCCGTCAGCTTGAGGCGTGGGCTGCGAAGCATTTCGATCTCGCGAGAGCGATCACCGCCGGTTTGCTCCACGAGCACGACGAGGCCAGCTCGCTCAGCTTCGTGGATCACTGCGGCTGCCAACTCGCCGAAGTAGCTCAGCGAAAGATCCGGCACGGCCAAGGTGATCGCGCCGGTTCGGCCTGAACGCAGATTGCGTGCGGTCTGATTCGGCGTGTACGACAGTTCGGCAATAGCTGATTCGACTCGTTCGCGCGTTGCCGGACGTATATGCGGGTAGCCGTTTATGACGTTCGACACCGTTTTGATCGACACTCCCGCGATGCGGGCCACATCATGCAGCGTTGCCGACACAGCCACCACCACTTCCTCGCCCGAGCATGACGCTCACCCTACATCGCTCACAGGCCGGGCCATCTCCGCCGCCTCGCGATCTTCCTGTCGTGCAAATTCCGCAAAACGATCCGCAATTGGGTTCCGCCGGCGCGCAAGTCCTTGTTCGGTCTCGACGAGATCATAAAGGCCCATCGTGAGCAGGTGGGCCTCGCGAGGAAGTTGCGAATGACGATATGTCCATTCATACATATCGAAGAGCGGCCACCAGGTATAGCCGACGATATCGAGCCCGTCGTCGCGCAAATCTCGCACGGCTTGCACAGATGAGTCGAGCCACTCGAGCCGTGTCGGAATGTCGTCCGTCACGCACGTTTCAGCGACCATCACAGGTGCCCCGTACCGTGACGCGTACTGGCGCAGCATCTCAGCGAGCCCCGCGACGCCGTCGTCGCGCGTTGGGCGCGGGTCGGCAAACCCCCCGGAGTGATGAATTCCCGTTTCAAAGAGTTCGGTCGAGTGTCGTGGATAGTAGTTGACGCCCATGACATCGGGTTTGACCTGGTTCTCGAAGAACCAGGCAAAGTCTTCGTCGGAAGCTCCGTGTGAGCGAAGAAGATCAACCAGGGCGTGCCCATCTCCCACTGCACCGGTTACGAGATCCTCCACGAGAAAAGCTTGGTGAGTAAGACGTCGAGCAGTGTCCCGGTGCTCCGGCGCGTCGACGTCGCCGCGATAGCGCATCGATGCGTCGACATGAACGAACGTCGCGGCGGTGCCGAGCTGTTCCACAATCGCGTGCTGAGTGCGAACGAATCCGCGCGCAACGGCCAGGGAGAGAGCGACGAGCCCACTTTCACCTCGGCCGTAAGGCGGCCAGTAGCCGTACTCACCACAAAAGAGGGCGTGGATCATCGGCTCGTTGACCGGCGTATAGTCCGTTGCTACTGTCGCGTATCTCTCGGCCGCACGAGACGCATACTCGGAAACGAACTCCGGAAAATCGGGATGCAAGAACTCATTTTCGAGCCACGTCGGAGTGCCGTAGTGAAGCAGATCGACGATTGGGCGCAACCCGATTTCACCGAAACGCTCCATTACCCGATCGCACCACGACCAGTCCCACCGACCCTTTTGGGGGTTCACTATGTGCCAGGGAATCCCCCACCGCATGAAATCAGACCCGACAGCACACGCAAGGTCCAGGTCGTCACGCCAGCGCAGGTCGTGTTCGGTCAGCACATACTCATCGATTGGCCGTTCGCTCGAAGACGATTGGGGTACGAATGTGTTCTCAACGCCGACGCCGAAATGCAAGCGTCCATCGCGATACCAAGGCTCTCTCACCTATTTCATTCCCGTCGCAGCAACGCTTTCGATGAATCGGCGCTGTATGAGCAAAAACATCAGCGCGAGCGGGAGAACCGCTATGAGCGATCCCGCCATCATCACGCCCTGGGGGATGATGCCCCCGGGGCCCGTCAGCAGGGTCAGCCCCGAGGTAATCGTCCCCATCTCCGCATCCGTAGTGAACACGAGCGGCCACAGCAGGTCGTTCCAGTTGTTGACAAAGGTGAAGATGCCGATGGTCAACAGAGCTGGCACAGCATTCGTGAGCACGACGCTCCGGAAAATGCGGAATTCGCTCGCGCCGTCGATTCGTGCCGCGTTATCGAGGTCACGAGGCAACGAGAGAAAGAACTGGCGCAGAAAGAAGATTCCGAAGGCATCCGCTGCGCGTGGCGCAATCAACCCCGCGAAGCTGTTGACCCACCCCAGGTCTGCGACGAGCTGGTAAACGGGGATGAGCGTCGCTTGAAACGGAATCATCAAACTCGCGATGATCGCTATCAGAAGCAACCGACTCCCGCGGAAATTCAGCCTTGCGAGCGCATATGCCGCGAGCGAGTCAAAAACGAGGGCGAACAGTGTCACTCCCCCGGCGAAAACGAAACTGTTGAAAATTAAACGCGCGAACGGTAGCTCGGTGAAGATGCGTGCAAAGTTGTCGAGCGTCCAATCTTGCGGCACGAGCGTCGGAGGGAACGCGTTGACCTCGGCGACGGGCTTGAAAGCTGTAAACAAGATGATCAATAGCGGCAAGAGCAGAACAAGAGAGGATGCGACGGCGACGATCAGCAGCAGCGCGCTCGTTATTCGTCGGCGGGTTCGATGTGCGCGGTTGTCCCGCCCCTCATCAGGCGCAACAACGGGTGCTGATTCGCGAGGGGAAGCTGTGATGGTCATTGCATGTCCTGCTCACGCCGAGAGAAGAAGAGGAACTGGGCAAGGCTCAGAACCAGAGTTACGAGCAGCAGCACATAGGAAAGCGCAGATGCGAAACCGAGCTCGAGCTTTCGGAAGCCCGCGTCGTAGATCTCCATAACGATGGTTTGCGTCGATTCGTATGGTCCACCCCCGGTCATGACGTAGATCTGATCGAACGCTTGAAGCGCTGCAATCATCGCGACGATGACCACAAAAGCGACGGTGTTGCTGAGCATCGGCATCGTAATGTGCCGAAATCGCTGCCACGCGGAGGCGCCATCGACCCGCGCAGCTTCATAGAGGCTCGTGGGGATGTCTTGCAGCCCGGCGAGAAAGATCACCATGTAGAAGCCGAAGCTCTTCCATACGGCGACAAGCACGACTGTTGGCATCGCGAGCGCGGGGTCTTGTAGCACGTTTCCGAGCTGAATACCGAGGCCGCGCAGCCAATAGTTGAGTAGTCCAATCTGTGGGTCTAGTAGGTAAGACCACGCGAAAGCTGCGACGGCGAGCGAGACGACGAACGGCAAAAAGAGCGCCGTCCGAAACGCGCCGCGCCACGGCAGGGCCGGGTTGTTTAGCAGGAGTGCGAATGCCAAAGCGATGACAATCGCAGCCGGAGTGAACAAGACCGCGTATAGGGCGGTGTTCCCCATAGCGTTAACGACGCCGCTGTCGGTAAATACTCGAACGTAGTTGTCGAGGCCGACCCACTCTTCGTTGCCAAAGCCGCTGGCGTCGGTGAAGGAAAGACGAAGTGCCGAAAGCATTGGCCACGCGACGAACAGTCCAAGGATGGCTATCGCCGGGGCGAGAAAAGCCACGACTGTCAGCCGGTATCGCGCCGACTGATGGGGCGATACCCCGCCCCGCCCGCCGAGCGGCGCGGGCGGCCGATATCGACGCGATGAGCGCCGAACGACATTCGCTTGGGTGGTCATGGTGCTTCAGCTCCAAAAGGCAGGTGACAAAACAGAAACAGACACGTGAAGAAACGCGGGGGAGGCCCGGCGTGGGCGACCCTCCCCCGCGTCGGTCTAATTGACTGCTTCTTGAATTTCGCTTTGCGCGGTACCTAGCAAGTCATCGATGTCTCCGCCTGCGACGGATTTCTGCGTGAGGGTATCAACCGCGGTCAGAACGTCGACGCTGTTCACCACTCCGGGCAGGAGGGCGCGGCCTGTGGACGAAATCTCGCTCAAAGCAACAACGACCGGGTTGGCGGCTACATCAGAAACCGGGATGTCCGTGCGAAGCGGGGGCCAGCCTGAGCCGAGCGACCAGTCGACCGCGACGTCTTTCTGCAGGAAGTACGAGAAGAACGCCTCAGCACCCTTCACCTGCGCATCGTCTGCCTGCGTTGTGACAGCCATTGCGATGCCGATCGCAGATGCCGCCTGCTCGGCTGGGCCGGCAGGAATCGCTGCGATTGCGTAATCGATGTCGTTCGCTTCAGCGATAGAGGCCATCCATGGCCCACCGACGTGCATCGCCGCCTTTCCGGCGCTGAAGAGTTCGTCAGCGCCGATGCCATCGAGACCCGTCGGCGAGATTTTCTTGTCTGCGACCGCTGACGTCCAGTATTCGAGCGTTGCGGCGTTCTCGGGCGAATCAATGACGGCCTCGGTGCCGTCGACGACGATTTCCCCGCCCCCGCTAACGAAGAGGCTCGGCCAAAGACCGTTGGCCACCGTTGCATGGTCGGGGAGTGCGACGCCGTACTGCTCTGGGGTGCCGTCTCCGTCTTCATCGACAGTGAGGGTCGAGGCTACATCGACCCATTCGTCCCATGTCGTTGGGAACTCGTTGATCCCCGCTGACTCGAAAAGTGTCTTGTTGTAGAAGACGGCAAGTGGTACGAAACCGGCAGGAACACCATAGGGCTTCCCATCGACGGTGACCATATCGACTGCCTGCGGAACAACTTCCGCTGTGTTGCTCTCTGGTGAGGAGTAGAAATCCGTCAGATCGACGAACGCACCGCGGTCTGCGTAAACCGGCAGGCGTTCGCCCGGCATCGCGACGACGTCCGGACCTTCATCGGATGACAGAGCCGGCAGCAGCGTGTCGTCGATCACAGCCCAGGTCTTGACCTCGGTCTCCACCACATACTCGTCCTGAGAAGAGTTGAAATCATCGACGATCGTCGCCAACACGTCGCCGTCGGCCTCTGTGTAGCCGTGCCAGAACGTAATCGTGGTGGGCCCCTCGGGCGCGGCTGCATCTTCGGAACAGCCAGTAAGTGCAAGTGCGGCAACGGCGATCATTCCCGCGGCTGCGAACGCTTTCTTCTTCATCATCTTTGATGCCTTCCATGTGACTGCGATGTCGTGACCGAACGGGCTTCCGGCCTTATTGTTTACAACGCTGTAAGTAAACGTTGTAACAAGAGTGTGATGCTCACTTCCGTTGCTGTCAACCCCCGGAAATTACTGGGTGGTGACAGACGACTCGCGGGAAACGAGCGCGCAGTCGATGAGGATCTCGGCAGGCGCGTCATCGACGTCTCCCCGCACACGCCTCAGCAAGAGTTCGACAGCGGCCGCGGCTATCGCGGATCGGTCGGGGTCAATCGTGGAGAGCGCGGGCTGCGAATAGCGGGTTTCATCAAGATCGTCGAACCCGATGAGCGCGACGTCATCAGGAACTCGGAGGCCGCTCTCCCGCAAGACGCGGAGCGCGCCGAGCGCCAGCGAGTCGTTGAATGCCACGATCCCGTCGAACTGCACACCGCTATCCAAAACACTGCGCATCGCATCTGCACCATCGATACGGTGCCATCTGTCTACGGGGACGACGAGCTTCTCATCGAGATGAATCCCCGCTTCATTGAGTGCAGTTTCGTAGCCGCGCAGGCGCAATCCGGCAGTACCCGCTGCTTCGCCGGGATGTGCGCCAAAGGCGAGAATACGCCGACACCCACCGGCGATGAGGTGCTCAGTAGCGGCGGTCGCACCTTCTACATTTCGCATCGATACGTGGTCGTGGGTTGAGTGAAAAATGCGTTCACCGAGAAGAACAACGGGCATTGCAAGTTCATCGAGAAGTGCAGCATCCTGCGTTCCCAGTGACACGACACAGTGCAAAATCCCGTCGACGCCGTATCTGTTCGCGCCACGGAGCGCCGATAGTTCACCCTCGCCCGTCATGTCGAACTGATCGATGAGCACCGAATAGCCATGGGAGCGCGCGGCCCTCATGACGTCATCGGCAAGCTCGGCAAAGTAAGGATTGCGAAGGCTTGGAACGATGAGTGCGATCAGGTCGCTGCGGCCCGATCGCAGGCTTCGGGCGGCACGGTTCGGACGATACTGCAGGGCCTCGATCGCAGCTTCCACCCGTTCGCGGGTTGGTGCGCTGATGTGTGGATGGGCGTGGATCACGTTCGACACTGTCTTAATTGATACGCCGGCAGCTTTCGCGACATCGTGCAGCGTTGACGCCATGTTCCCCCCTCGATTACAAGAACTCGGCCGTTTTCGAACACTACAACGTTGCAACCGGAATCCTTCCGAACGCTGGCGTCGTCGAGCACATTTGCTTGACGACGCACAGTGCATCGCTTATTGTCGTCTCGTTGATACAACGTTGTAATAATTTGCGATTGACGAACGAACAAAAAGCATTAGCGAAGGATGCTGCGCCAGCGTGGGCGCGCACCTCCTTTCGCCTCATCTCGAGGATCTGAAAGGTAAGCAAATGGCCAACCCACCCAGTAAGCGCAGATATCGATTCCGTCTAGCGGCCCTAGTCGCAAGCATCGCGCTTGTCGCAGGCTCGCTCGCTGCGGGAAGCGCAGCAGTCGGCGTCACTTCCGGCAACGGAGCGCTGGTTTTCGCTCCGGCCGCCGGATCTTCCTTCAACCCAGAAGGCGGATCCCCCGCGGGGACGACCTACGCGAAAATCATCGTCTTGAAAAAGAGCGGGTCCTCAAATGGCACGCAACTCGTCACTTTCGACCAGCTGATTTTGAAGAACGGCGTGCAGGTTTATCCGATTTATCGAAGCACGAATGACGGATCATCGTGGACAAAAGTCGCTGAGGTGAACCCGAGCGCGACATTTCCTACCCTCACGCGTACCGCACAGCCGTTTCTCTACGAGGTCACCGAAACAACCGGCGGCCTGACAGCCGGAACAATCCTGTTAGCGGGAATGGTCATGCCGGAAGATCGCTCGACCAGCAGGCTCGTGGTGTATAAAAGCACGAATCAAGGATCTAGCTGGAGTTACCTGAGCACGATCGATACCGGCGGTCCAGCGATTTACGACCCGAGCCCCAGCTCCACGACGTCAACTGTTTGGGAACCATCGCTGGCTATTGACGGCTCGGGCGGATTGGTCGCGTACTACTCAGACGAGCGCCAAAAGAGCAATGGAGTGCTGCAGGCAGTGTCGTATCGGCGCTCCACGGACGGTGGGCAGACTTGGGGATCATTGGTGAACGTCTCGGCGCCCACAAACCAAAGTGATCGCCCGGGCATGATTACCGTCACAAAGCTGCCAACGGGCAGGTACCTTGCGACCTTCGAGGTTGTCAATCGACCAAGCCAAAGCAACAACACCGCTCCTGTCTATTACAAGACGTCAAACGACGGCCTGAATTGGGGCTCTACAACCAGTATCGGAAGCCCCATCACGCTGTCCGACGGCCGCGGAATCGGGTCTTCCCCCTATGTGAAGTGGGTGCCGAGCGGTGGCCCGAAGGGCATGGTCGTGGTCGCCTCTAAATGGTCCCTCACTTCTTCCGGGGACATCGATGGCGGACAGAACTTCTACGTCAATTACAACCTTGGCGAGGGCCCGTGGGAACGCCTCCCGATGGCGGTTACCTACGATGCGTCCGATTCGCAGGGCGGAAATTTCAGCGGATTCGCGCAGGGAATCGACGTGGGCGTCGACGGAAGAACGCTCTATCAAGCGACCAACGTCGAGAACACATCAACCAACCTGAACGACGTACGCGTCGGGTCAGTACCGCTCGACGCGCAGCAATACGAAGCTGAAAACGCAGGCACCAATGACGTTTCCGTCGTGACCGACCCGCAGGCATCCGGGGGCCAGAAGATCGGCAACATCAACAACAGCGGGAGCTACGTAGAGTTCACGGTGAAGGTGCCGTCGGCCGGCTCGTACACGCTCAATGTCAGATACGACAACGGGTACGGCGCAACCGCGACGCACAACGTGAGCGTCAACGGCGGCTCATCCAGTGGTGTTAGTTATCCGCCGACCGTCGACTGGGGACGATTCGGCTGGGCTCAGAAGAACGTGACCCTCGCTGCGGGAAACAACACTCTCCGTTTCACAAAGGCAACGAACTTCGCCGAGATCGACGTGGTTCATCTGTACCGTTCATCGTCTCTTGACCCTCAGTTTCAGATAGTGAATCGCAACAGCGGAAAGCTGCTCGAAGTGCTCGGCGCTCTGACCACAGACGGCGCGCCCATCGGTCAATGGGGCCCGTCCGGCCATCCGACACAGCGGTGGGCGATCCAGACGAGCGGGTCCACTTCAAAACTCACCAACGTCAACAGCGGCAAGCTTCTGGAAATCCCCGGGGCTGCTACCGCCGACGGCGTCGATGCAGCGCAATGGGGACCCACCGGCAGTTCAACACAGAACTGGGTCGCTCAGACGTCTGGGGGTTGGTGGACGTTCGCCAACGGAAACAGCGGCAAGGTGCTCGAGATCGATGGTTGCTCAGCGTCGGACGGTGCCGTCGCGCAACAATGGCCAACGAATGGTTTCTCCTGCCAGCAATGGAAATTGGTGAAAGAGGGCATCCAGTAGCGAGCATCCTCCACCGAGGGGTCGCAACACGCCGCACGCCGTTGCGACGCCACGGCGCACTGCGGCATGTTGCGACCCTTCGCGGTGCAGGCCCAGGGGCGGGGCGTCGGCGTGTGGCGACGTGTTACGAAGGGGGCGGTAGAAATCGGCACGCGACTGCGCAGCGTGGGAGAATGAACGGGCCCGAAAGGAGCGTGTGTGACTGCCTCTGCCGCAACCATTGAGAACACTGCAACCCTCGAAAATTCCGTCATCTTCGATGGGGATGCCGTGCGCATCCTCGATCGCCGCACGTTCCCGGCCGAGGTCGCTTGGGTGGTCGCTGAAACTCCCACCGAGGTTGCGACAGCCATCCGCGACATGGTGACGCAGAGCTCGGGTCCGCTCTTTGCCGCGTGCGCGGGCATGGCACTCGCCGCCACGCAGTCCCGCGCGCTCGATCTGCCACAGGCCCAGGCGAATCTTGCCGCCGCCGGCCACGCACTCGCGACAGCGCGCCCAACCAACGCGCACCCGCGCGATGCTGTCGAACGCATTCTTGCGGCTTCATCGTCCGCGACATCCACTTCTGAGATCGTCGATCTCGTCGTCGCCGAAGCGGATGCCGTCGCACGCGACTACCGCCAAGCGAGCCTCCGCCTTGGGCGCGCCGTACTTTCGCAGCTGCCCGAAAACCCGCGCGTTCTCACGCACTGCTGGATGGATGGCTACCTCTTCGGCGTCGTCGCCGCGGCTCGCGAGCAGGGCCGCACCATTGAGTGGGTTGCGACAGAGACACGCCCCTATCTCCAGGGTGCTCGTCTCACCGCGCACTCACTGCGGGAGCTCGACCAGAAGGTCACACTCATCACCGACAGCATGGCCGCGGCAGCCCTTTCGTCGCGGCAAGGTGTCGGCTTCGGCCCGATCGATGCCGTCCTCACTGCGGCCGACCGTGTTTCGATGGATGGCTGCGTCGTCAACAAGGTCGGCACACTCGGTATCGCCGCCGCCGCGCACGCGTGCAACGTTCCGTATTACGCGCTCGTCGAAGCCCCCGATCCGCATGCCCCCACCGGCGCCGACATTGTGATCGAGGTTCGTGATGCGGCCGAGGTTCTCGAAGTGCTCGGCCATCGCACGGCGAGCCAGCTCGTCACGGATGCCTGGTACCCAGCTTTCGACCTCACGCCAGCGCATCTCGTGACAAAAATCGTCACGTCGCACGGGGTTTTCGATCCCACACGCGTCGCCGACCACTTCACCGCCGACCCCGACGCGTACGCTGCGCCCGGGCGACTTCGTTAGGACCCCATGACCACTCCCGTCACCATCACAGCCGACGTTGTCGTCGTCGATCTGGAAGGAACGACAAGCGCCGCGGGCTTCATCCTCGGCGACCTGTATGACTATGCACGGCCGCGCCTTGAAGAAGTGCTCTCGCGTGCGGATGAGAACCCTACGGTGAAGGCTGCGCGCGCCCAAGCGATCGCCGAGACGGGTCTCGAAGACAACTCGACGAATGCTGCAGTGGCCGACGCGCTGCGCCAGCTCATGGCATCCGATGTGAAATCCACGCCGCTGAAGACACTGCAGGGAATCATTTGGGCGGAAGGTTTCGCCCAGGGAGCCATCACATCGCACTTCTTCGACGATGTTCCGCCACGACTGCGCTCCTGGAGCGCGGCAGGAACGCGCCTCGCCGTCTACTCGTCGGGTTCGGTCGCATCGCAACAACCGTGGTTTCGGCATGCACCGCAGGGAGATCTTTCGCCCCTCGTTGAGAACTGGTTCGACACTGTGAACGCGGGCCCAAAGAAGAGCGCAGCGTCGTACGAGAAGATCGCGGCCGCCCTCCAAACCCCGCCCGAGCGTCTGCTTTTTCTGACTGACCACCCGGAAGAAGTCACAGCAGCTCTCGCCGCAGGCTGGCAGGTTATCGCTCTCGATCGAGACGGCGAACCCTGGGCGGGAGCCGATTTTGCGGCCCCCGCTGTTTCTTCGTTCGATGAGATCGAGCTCACAGCATGAGCGCTCTCGAAACCGTACGCATCCGCGAAGCCGGCGCAACGCTCGCCGCCGAAGCCGCTCGTTTCTCCGGCTACGGCTGGATGCGTGGCACCTCGGGCAACCTTTCGCTCGTGCTCGACCGTGACCCGCTCGTGCTCGCCGTCACAGCGTCGGGCCTCGACAAGTCCGAGCTCACCGACACTGACATTGTGTTGATCGACGGCGACGGCGTGAGTATCGACGGCGACGACCCGCGTCCACCATCAGCCGAGGCCGGGCTTCACGCTCACATTGCCGCACGCACGGGAGCCGGCGCCGTGTTCCACGTGCACGCATTCGATGCCGTGATTGCCGGCCACCGGTGGCCCGGTGGCATCGAACTGCGCGATATGGAGATGCTGAAGGGCATCGGCCACAGTGCGCATGACGAAACCGTCTGGATTCCGGTGATCGAAAACGACCAAGACATGACTGTCGAGGCCGACCACTTCGACAGGGTTTACGTTCCCGCAACCGCGGAGGTCCCAGAGGTTCCGGTACTCATCGTCGCGAATCACGGTATGTACGCGTGGGGCGCGGATGCCGCCGAAGCTCGCCGCCACCTCGAAATCGCGGAGTGGCTCGTGCGGTTCACGGTCGCAACTCGTTAAACACCTCGCAACTCGTTAACCGCCTCGCTCCCCCTCATTCTCGATTTGCGCTTAAGATAGTTGACTTAGGACAACGAGATCGGCTGCGACGACGCTCCCCCCTCGTGATGGTCCACTTCACGAACCGTTCGAGGACCGATGTCAAGCACCACATCAAGTACTGTGCCCGCGCCCGCGGCTCAGGCCGTCATGACCCACCGGATGATCCTCCTTGTGATCTTCGGCCTCATGGCCGGCATGTTTCTGTCAGCTCTCGATCAGACGATCGTCAGCACCGCTATCCGCACGATCGGTGATGACCTCAACGGTCTCAGCGAGCAGGCTTGGGTCACGACCGCCTATCTGATCGTCTCGACGATTTCGACGCTGCTCTACGGCAAGCTCTCCGACATTTTCGGGCGCCGGCCGTTGTTCATCTTCGCCATTGTCGTCTTCATCATCGGTTCGGTTTTGGCGAGCTTTTCGACCTCGATGGTCGAGCTTGCAGGTTTCCGTGCGATTCAGGGCCTCGGCGCTGGTGGATTGATGTCGATGCCGCTCGCGATCATGGGCGACATTCTTGCGCCGCGTGAACGCGCGAAGTACCAGGGTTACTTCCTCGCCGTCTTCGGTATCTCAAGCGTCATCGGCCCGCTCGTCGGCGGCCTCTTCGCGGGTGCCGATCAGATTCTGTGGATCGCCGGATGGCGCTGGGTATTCCTCATCAATGTGCCGATCGGGCTCGCTGCCCTCGCCATTGTCTGGCGCTTCTTGCACATTCCCCGCGGTGCGAAGCGGGCTGTCCGCATCGACTGGTGGGGCGCTGCAACCGTCATCCTCGCCCTGGTTCCCCTCTTGCTCGTTGCCGAGCAGGGACGCGAGTGGGGTTGGGGATCTCCCCTGGCGATCGCTTGCTACGCCATCGGTGTCGCCGGCCTGATTGCTTTCGTCATTACCGAGACGCTCATGAAAGATGATGCACTCATCCCGCTGAAGCTGTTCCGGTCTTCGACCTTCTCGATGGCCACCATCATCGGTGTGTTCGTTGGCTTCGGAATGTTCGGGGCCATGCTCACGCTGCCGCTCTACCTGCAGCTCGTCACGGGTGCGACACCAACCGAGAGCGGTTTCCAGCTCCTGCCGATGATCCTCGGGCTCATGATCGCGTCGATCGTGAGCGGCCAGATCATTTCTCGCACCGGGCGCTACCGAATCTTCCCCCTCGTCGGCACCGTCTTCATGGCGGGCGGTTATCTGATGCTGACCAACATGACCTACGACGGGTCGTACTGGTTCATCGCCGGCGCGATGCTGCTGATCGGTCTTGGACTCGGTCAGCTCATGCAGACGCTCACGATCGCGAGCCAGAACTCGGTCAACGCCCGCGATATGGGTGTCGCCACCAGCGCATCGACGTTCTTCCGCCAGATCGGTGGCACGCTCGGTACGGCGATCTTGCTCTCGTTGATGTTCACCGTGCTGCCAGCTAACGTGCAGACCTCGCTTTCTGACGAGGCGACGCTCACCTCCTCGCTTGATGCAGCACTGGACCCGGCAGTGTCTTCGGCACCGGCGAACGCTGCCATCATGACGCAGATCTACACCCCGATCACGACGAGCATCACCGACGCCACGACAACCCAGATCGAGTCGAGCATCACGAGTGCGCAGGATGCCGCAACTCAGGCCGTCGCCGATCAGGTGGCTGCGGGCACTATTCCTGCCGCCGGGCAAGCTGCCGCAACAACTGCGGCAGTGGCAGCGGCGACGCAGGCTGCCGCTACCCAGATCGAAGCTCAAATCCCCGTGGCGCAGATTGCCGCTGACGGTACTGTGACCCTCGACTTCTCGAATGCCGACGACCGCGCCGCCTTTGTGGATTCGGTCGTTCCCACGGTTGAAGAGCAGTTCTCGGGTTCGAGTGAAGAGTCGTCGGTCGGTGGCAGCACCCTCGATGACACGTCGTTCCTGAACGGTGCTGACGCGCGTCTGACGAAGCCGTTCCTCGTCGGATTCAACGCGTCGACAGTGACGATCTACTGGGTGGCATTGGGTGTCGTCATGCTGGCGCTTGTGCTCGCGCTGTTCTTCCGCGCACCTCCGCTGCGCGCAAAGTCAGCGATCCAAGAGGCTGCCGACGACGAAGCTGCGCTGGCTGCCGAAGCTGAGCTCGCCGCGGCAGGGTCGGGCGCGATGGTTGCGCCGAACATCGAATCCGAACGCGAACCGCAAGCCGAACGCCGCTAACCGCGACACGCGGGCTCTCAGCCGATGATTACACTCTTGGTCAGGTCGCCGAGGGCCCGCGTTGACGCGCCGGTGAGGCGAGCGATTCCGATGGCACGAGCCGCGCGAAGGGCGAGGCGCACTGCTTCTGCCCGTTCTACCTCGGCGAGCGTCTCGATGTCGGCGACCTTTGAAAAGCCGACGAGACGGCGGACGGTTTTGGCGGCGGCGTAGATCGCGGCATCCGAGCGGATGCTCTCAAGCACCTGCTCGCGCACGTCGTCACCGTATACACGGGGGTCGACGCGCTCGGGCCACCGCCGCGCGAACTCAGCTTCGAATGCGGCAACGAGTTCGAGCGGAAGCTCGAGCAACGTGGCGGCGTCGCCTGAGCGACCGAGGACTTTGGCCCGTGCCGCAGCAAGAATCAGGTTCGCCCACACAGCGCCGAGGTCGAAGCCGGTCGGGCCGTAGGTTCCGAACTCGGAATCGAATGCCCGCACCGACTCACCGTCGGCCCGAACGAATACCGATCCGGTGTGTAGGTCACCGTGCAGAAGACTCTGCGTGCTCTCTTGAAAGCGCAGCTTTGCAAGACCGATTTCTCGCACAAAAGCGCGGTCGGCACGAAGTTCTTGCACATCGATGTCGTTGGCCGGAAGCCACCCGTTGTGTTCGTGATCGACGTAGGGCTCCGTGAAGACCAAGTCTTCGGTGATTTCGCTGAGCTCGGGGTTCGCCGCCTCCGCAACCAACCTTCGACGGTCGGGCCCGGCAGTACCGAACACACTCGTGGCAAAGCTCACAGCGCCGACATAGGTGCCGAGCTGCGCTGCCGCGTACGGGTGTATGCGGCCAGCGTTGAGTTCCGAACGCCACACAGCGTGGTCGCTCAGGTCTTCGATCGAAAGAGCAACGGATGCCTCATCAAAGCCGTAAAGCGCCGGCACATGTGCCGGGTCGACGGCTTCGTGGGCCGCAAGTACAACCGCTTCGCGCTTGGTACGGGCGCGCGTGAGCGGCCACGACGGGTCAACGCGCACGTGCGGGAGGGACTGTTTGACGACGACTCCGGCGCCCTCGGCGTCGCGCACAATGAACACCAGGTTGAGGTTTCCGTCGCCGACCTCGGTCACCGAAACGATTGAATCCGGGTCAACCGGGCCCGAAAGCTCCGGGTGCTGCTGCAAAAATTCCGGGACCGTGCCCGTGGCGAGCTGTTCAGTGCTCATGATGCTGTCGTGCTCCCCGCGCTAATCGTTGTTGCTCGGCGCCGGAACGTAAAGCTGAACAGCAGCGCTACGAGCAGAACGATTCCCTTGCCGAAATCTTGAATGTAGTAGGGCAACCCCATCATCGAAAAGCCGGTGACCATGACGGCGATGAGCACGGCGCCAAGAGCCGTACCCCATGCGTTCGGGCGACCGATTCCCAGTACTGAAACGCCGACAAGCGCGACAGCCACCGCGTCGAGAAGCAGTGAGTTTCCGGCCGAGACATCGCCCTGACCGATTCGGGCGGCGAGCAGGAGGCCTGCAACCGAGGCCAGGATGCCACAGCCGATGTAGGCGGCAGCGCGATACGCGCGCACCTTGATTCCGGCGAGACGTGCAGCGTGCGGGTTAGACCCGACAGCCGAAAGTGCCCGGCCCCACCGTGTGCGATCGAGGATGAACCAGACAAGCGCCGTGAGGGCCACGAAAAGAATCACCGGAACGGAAACTGGGCCGATCATGCCTCGGTCAAACCACAGAAAGTCTTCGGTGAATCGGCCGGGTGCTGTGGTGCCGTCAGCGAGCGTCATCTGCGAAGAAATTGATTTGCCGTCGACGATGATCAGCTTCAATCCAACGACAGTGAACATCACCGCGAGTGTTGCCAAGAGGTCTGGAATTTTCGCAAACACGATGAGCACCGCGTTGAGAGCTCCAATAAGCGCACCCGAAAGGAGCACGACACCTACTGCGACGCCACCGACTTGACCGGCGACAACGAGCGTCCAGGCAGCGATCGATACCGCGAAACCGGCGTTTGCCCCCACCGAGAGGTCAAGGCCACCGACGGTCATGGCGAGCGTGACTCCGAGGCCGGCGATCCCGACCGGCGCAATGTACTTCAGCATCCCGAAGACGTTGTCAACGGTGCGAAAGTTCGGCTCGGTGATCATAAAGAAAGCGATCAGCGCCACCGTCACGGCGACGAAGCCCCATTTGGCTACACCGTCGAGCACGCGCTCACCGATGGGGCGGGAAGATACGACCGTCAGAGTGGTCATGCGGTCTCCTTGCTGTGACCAGAATCATCGAGCAGCGCGTTCACAATATCGGCGCGACCGAGGACTCCGGCGGGAGTGTCGAGGGCGATGCGCCCCGCGACAAGAACAATGATGCGGTCTGCGACGTCGAGAATTTCATCGACGTCGCTGGAAAGGACGACAACACCAGCGCCAGTTTCGGCCTGCCGCCGCGCAGCCTCACCGATCGTGCGGCGAGCGCCGATGTCGACGCCGCGGAAGGGTTCGTCGAGCAGTGCGAGCCGCGGTGAAGTACGGAGCCAACGCCCAACGATCACCTTTTGCTGATTGCCGCCCGAGAGGTCATCAAGCGATGTGTCGGCCGACGTTGCCACGACGCCGAAGCCCACGATCACTTCGCTTCCGAGCTCGCGTTCACGGCCCGTGCGCACAACACCGAGTCGATTCGCGACCGCCGAAAGCACCGGAAGACCAACGGTCCGTGAGATCGACCACCCGGGCTGAATACCGTCGCGTTGGCGATCTTCCGGAACGAGCACGACACGCTTGGCGATCGCGTGCGCGGGTGTTTTCGGGGCGAAGCGCTCGGCGTCGAGCGTCATCGAAGCGCCAGCGGCGGGGCGGGCCCCCGCAATCGTTTCGGCAAGTTCGCTCTTACCCGCACCAAGAAGACCCAGGATGCCGGTGACCTGTCCCGCGTGCACGGTCAATGACAGCGCGGGCGCTCCGGCGACGAGGCGTGCACCGTCGATGTGCAGTACCGGGTCGCCCGGAGGCAACGGGTTCTCGATGTGCTGCTGAAGCTCCGCCGGTACGCCGAGCATCGCGGCGAGCGCCGCCTGCCAATCAAACGGACGAGGAGCATCGAGCACGAGCGCTCCATCTCGCAGCACAACGATGCGGTCGGCAAGTCGCTCGATCTCACCGAAGCGGTGGCTGACGAAAAGTATCGCGAGGCCCTCGTCGCGAAGTGTGCGGAGCACGTCGAAGAGACGATCGGCTTCGGCGGCTGTGAGAGCTGATGTCGGCTCGTCGAGAATCAGTACGCTCGGCGACTGGCGAAGTGCTCGAGCGAGAATCAGCAGTTGCGCATCCGACGTGCCGAGGCGTGCGGCATCCGCTCGCAGTACTTCGTCCGACCAGTCGAGACTCAAACGAGCGAGCGCTGAACGCGCCGCCTTCTCTGTCTCGCGACGACGGGCAAGGTGGTGCCCACCAGCGGCGAGGTCAGTGAGCACAAGGTTGTCGGCGACGGAAAGCCCCGACACGATGCCATCCGAGATCCGCTGGTGCACAGTCTCGATCCCGGCGCGGCGGGCGTGAGCGGGACTCGAGATGCGTTCTGCGACGACTCCCGCCGCTGTGCCTTCCACAGACGTACCCACCGCGATATCGCCGGTGTAGTGCGGGTTCGCACCAGACAGCGCACCGATGAGAGTCGACTTGCCGGCGCCGTTGGTGCCGAGTAGCGCTGTGATCGAGCCACTGTGAAGGTCGAGAGAGATGTCTTCGAGCACGCGGTTCGAGCCGAACCGCACGCCAACGCCACTGAGGCGAACGACCGGGTGGTCATTCGCCTCAGCGACGTTCGAAAGCATGCTCACGACGATACTGCGGGCAGCCAATCAGCGACGACGACGTCATCGAGAAGCAGCGACGGTTCGGCATCGCGCAGCTGCGACACGTTGGTGATGTCGTTCTCGAGCAAGAAGTCCTGGGTCACGGTGATGGCCGGGAACTGCACGTCGGTCTCGTCGAGTTCACCAGCAAGTGAAAGCGCAAGAGCACGCACGACCGCGGCGCCAATTGCTGCGGGGTCGGTTGCGCTTGTGGCAACCCACGGGCTGCCATCGGCGATCATGACCTCAATGTCGGCGTTGGAGATGTCGATGCCGTAGACCTTGACGGAATCCTGCAGGTTGTTCTGGATGACGGCCTGTACGACACCCTTCGTGATCTCGTCGTACGGAGCGAAGATCGCCTGCGTGTCGGGGTACTGCTTCAGAGCAGCGTCGACGAGCGGAATGTTGTCGGTCGCGGTCGATTCGGTGACCTCGCCGACGAAGAACTGCTCGTTGAGGTCGTTGTCGGTGACGTATTCGTCCCAGACGGCCTTCCGTCGATCGAGCGGCGCGAAGCCTTCGGCGCTGACGAGCCCGACGTTCGCACCCTCTCCCACATCGGCAATGAGCTGGTCGAGCACGCCGGAAGCCATCGAGGCATCCGACTGCGACGTAACAATGACACCGTCGGTGTCTTCGAGCGCAAGGTCGTAGACGATGACCGGGATGCCGGCATCCACTGCGTCGCGGATGCGGGGCTCGAGAGTGTCGGTCTGCCCGTGGTCGATGATGATCGCGTCGGGATTCGACGCGATGGCCTGCTCGAGGTCAGATGCCTGCTTGGCGTTGTCGTTGCGAGCATCGGTGACGGTCAAGTCGATGTTGATGGCGGCGGCCTGTGCGTTGGCTCCCGCGGTCCATGCGGTGAAGTAGTCGCCCGCACCGGACTGCTGCACGAGTGCCACCTCAACGGGGTCGCCGTTGAACGGCTCGTGCAGATCAGCGACCGGCACGGTCGTTGCTGACGCGGCATCCGTCGACGTGGTCTGCTGCGCACAGCCGGTGAGCACGAGCGCTGCGGCCGCGGCTGCGGCGCCGAAGCCGAGCCAGCGACGCGCTGTGAGTCGAGAGGTCATGACGGGTTCCATTCGGGTTGCTGTGGGTGCCCGGGTGCACGTGGGCTCTAAAGAGTAGAACTTGCGCGCGCACTTTGCACCAAAAAAGCGTTGCGGATTGTTACGACGGACCGTCGCATATGACGCTTCGAAGTGCGCCCGGGGAAAACGAGGTACAGAATCGACAGAGAGCTTTTGCGCGAAAGGAACTCATATGACCCTCTTGACGGTCTGGAACGAAACCGACCCCGCTTCCCCTGTACTCGAGACGATCGACGACGCGGAGATTGGTGCGGCGCTCGCTGAGCTTGGGGCGCGGTATTCCCACTGGGAGATCAAGGACTTCGCCGACGACGCGAGCCTTGAGGAGATTCTCGCGCTCTATTCGGCCGAGGTTGAGTCCGTCAAGCAGAGCGAGGGTTACACCCTCGTTGACATCGTGGGACTTTCCCCCGCGCAGGAGAACTACGACGAGGTGAAAGGTCCGTCGCGTGCGAAGTTCCTTTCCGAGCACCGCCACGACGACGACGAAGACCGTTTCTTCGCAAAGGGCGCCGGCGTCTTCTACCTCCACGTCAACGAGAAGGTCTACGCGCTCTACTGCGAGCCCGGTGACCTCGTCTCGGTGCCGGCAAACACCACACACTGGTTCGACATGGGCACGTCTCCCGAGTTCACCTCGATTCGGTTCTTCCACGATGACGATGGCTGGGTAGGCCACTTCACGGGCAACCCGATCGCCGAAACTTTCGCGACCTTCGACCAGCTGCACGCCCGCCGTGCCGAACTCGCGACCGTCTGAGGCTCGGCTGCCTGAGTCTCAGCCCGCGGTACTTCGGTACGCCGCCTTCACCGCGGGCGGCGTTGGCGGAAACCCGGCCGGCATCGTGTTCGATGCTGAATCTCTCAGTGACGCCGCGATGCAGCAGATCGCGACTGACGTGGATTACGCCGAGACCGCGTTTATCTCCGCGAGCCGTAGTGCAGAACTCACGATTCGATACTTCTCGCCGGTCGCCGAGGTACCGTTCTGCGGGCACGCGACGATAGCGACCGCTGTCGCGATGGTCGAACGCGGGCTGACGGCTCCTGGCGAGGTGACGTGTCACACGCGCGTAGGTGATGTCGTCATCCAGACGACGGTGGCCGATTCGCGGGTTCGTGCCTCGTTCACGAGCGTGCCGCCGTCTGTGGCGAAGTTCCCGTCAAAATCTCTTCAGCGCGTACTCGAAGCTATCGGGCTCACCGAGAGCGATCTTGACGAGCGGATGCCTCCCGCCATCCCGAATGCGGGTAGTCCGCATCCGACAATCGTGATTGCCGATCGTGCGGTCTTCGACAGCTTCACCTTCGACCCGCGCGTGGTCCGTTCTCTGATGGACGCCGAGGGGTGGCCCGCAACGATTACCGTGCTGCACGCGCCCGAGGCAGGCGAAGTGTGGGCCCGGAACATCTTTCCCGTCGGTCGCATCACGGAAGATCCGGCGACGGGGTCAGCCGCGGCTGCCACCGGCGCGTATCTTCGCGCTTTCGGCCTCGTGAGCCCGCCTGCGACGATCACCATTCATCAGGGCGAGCACGTGGGTAGGCCGAGCGTCCTGACGGTGACGATTCCACCTGATGGCGGCATTACGGTCGCCGGGATGGCATCAGAAATCTCGGAGTAGTGAAGGCTCAGCCGAAGCGGTGACTAACGGCCCATGAGCGCGGAGAGAAGACGCTCATTCGAGTCGTGCCACTCCTGCGCGTCGCTCTCTGCCCAAAGTTCGGCGAGCTCGCTATCGGCGGAGGCGGCAACGGTAACGGCGCGTTCTGCGTCTTTCACGAGGCGGCCAGACGGCTTGCGCGCACGGCTGACGAACCCCGCAACGCTCTCGGTGTACACATCGGACTGTGTTGGCCGCCCCAGTCCGTGCGCCACGACCTCTGCCGCAGCAATCGCAATCGCGGCTGTGTCGGCATCAAGTGGATCCTCGCTTTGCAGTGCCTCCCGAAGAGCATCCCGCACCACGTTCCATCGCTTCTGCTCGTCGAGTTCCCACGCGAAATCGGCCGCGACATCATTGCCGAACGGCTCCCCACTCCATGTACCCATGAACAGAGATTAGAGGATCAGGCAAGCCCTGCGAATCTAGCCCGCGCGAGGAAAGCCCCTAGATCACGCTATTAAAGGTGTTGTCGGGTGTTCCGAACCGATGGGCAGTGATCGCAATCGCCTGTTCGTGCAGGAACGGGAGGAGCTCGATGCGACCTGCCGTTGTGACTTCGTTGGCGTAGATCGCGACGTCGATGTTGCCCGAGAGAGTCTCGGCGAGCGTTCGGTGTGCCAAGGTTGCGGCATCCGTTTCTCCGATGATGCGCACGCGCTCGGGGGCAGATCCGGCGATGCGCTCCAGCCACTCGGCTTCGGTCTCCACGAAGACCGAAATGCCGTTGTCGTCGAGCACGCGACGCACCCGCGGCGGAAGGCCCGCCGAGGCGCTCAGTGAGAACGCCGAGCCCGCGCGTAGGCCGGCAAGCACAACGCGCAGCACCTCTTGCAAGCTCGCACCTTCGATGGCGCGAAGCGCGACCTGCACGGGGCGATAGCGGAAGAGGTTTCGCTCGACCCCGAGGCGTGACACGTCTTTGACCTGACCGAATTCGCGGTTCCACGCGACAGCATCGGAGAGTGCGCCGCGGCGGAGCCACTCGAACTCTTCATAGCCGAGAGCGGGCTGGGCAGCCTCGATCAGGTCGGTGATACGCGAGTCGAGGCCGCGAAGATGCAGCGTCGTTGAGGGCGCACCCGAGTTCGATGCTCGCCACGAGCCGAGCCCGATCAGGTAGTTGGGGCCACCGGCTTTCGTGCCGGCACCGACCGATGAGCGCTTCCATCCGCCGAAGGGCTGACGCTGCACGATGGCACCCGTGATACCACGGTTGACGTAGAGGTTTCCGGCTTGCACACGGCCGAGCCACTGCTCGAGCTCATCGGGGTTCTGAGTGTAAAGACCGGCGGTGAGTCCGTAGGCCACAGCGTTTTGCAGTTCGATCGCCTCAGCGAGCGTGGCTGCGTGCATAACCCCAAGCACCGGGCCGAAGAACTCTTCGCGGTGGAAGCGTGAACGCGGTTGCACTCCGACGCGGATGCCCGGGTTCCACAGGCGCCCGGCGTATTCGGGAACGTCGTCGCGCGTCGTCGGCTTGATGAGCCACCGCTCCCCGTCGTCGAGTTCTGACAGCGCCCAAGCGAGCTTGCCCCGCGGAGCCTCGATGACGGGCCCGACTTCGGCGCGCGTTTCCCACGGCGGCCCGATGTGCAGCGACTGCGTTGCATCGACGAGCTGGCGCGCGAACCGTTTCGACCGGCCAACCGAGCCGACGAGAATGACGAGGGATGCCGCCGAGCACTTTTGCCCGGCGTGTCCGAACGCGCTTTTCACAACGTCGGATGCCGCAAGGTCCAGGTCTGCCGAAGGCATGACGATCATGGAGTTCTTGCCGCTGGTCTCGGCGAGCAGTGGCAGATCGTGGCGCCACGAGCGGAAGAGTTCCGCGGTCTCAGAGCCACCGGTGAGGATGACGCGATCGACGGCCGGGTGTGAGACGAGCTGCTGGCCGAGCCCGTCTTCGTCGAGGTCGACGAGCGCCAGCAGGTCGCGGGGTACGCCCGCATCCCACAACGCTTCGGCGATGACAGCCGCGCAGCGGCGCGCTTGAGGTGCCGGCTTGAAGACGACTCCCGAGCCTGCCGCGAGAGCTGCGAGCACGCCCCCGGCGGGGATAGCGAGCGGAAAGTTCCAGGGTGGCGTGACGACGATGACGCGCGACGGCACGAAGACGGCCCCGCTCACGCGATCAAGTTCGCGCGCTGTGGCGGCGTAGTAGCGGGCGAAGTCGATTGCTTCGCTCACTTCGACATCGCCTTCGGCGAGCACCTTGCCGGTTTCGGATGCCGCGACCTCGATGAGCTGAGCGCGACGTTCTTCGAGCTTGTCAGCGGCGCGCAGCAGCACGGCAGCGCGATCGGCTGCGGGCATCGCACCCCAGGTGCCGGCGGCATCCTTTACTCCAGAGATTACGGCTTCAAGGTCGGATGCCTCGCCCACATATGCCGCAGCAATCGTGTCGTCGCCGAGCGTCGATGTTTTCATGCCGTCGAAGATTTCGCGCGCCCAGTCGCGGGTCGACGACAGCGCCGGGTCGGAGTCGGCACTGTTCGCAAAGCCGGGTGCTCCCACCGCACGTGTGCCGCTCTCACGCATCGAGAACACTGCGGTTTCGACGAACTCTTCGCCGCCGAACAGCATCGCGTGGGCTGCCGGGTCGAACGCGTCCGTTGCACCGTCTTCGGCACCGCGGGCAATACCGAGCACCGCCTGAGTGAGGCCGCCCGTCTCTTGAGTTGCGGGGTCTACCGGGTCTCGAAGAAGCCGCGGCTCTTCATCGGACGCGGCTTCGGTAGCGGTCGAGGCGCGTCTATTGGCGGTTCGTCGAGCGCCTACGAGAAGAGCGGGGTCTGCTGCGCGCTCGACCGACGCGAGAAAGCGGTCGCGCTCGCGCGTGAGGAGTTCGGGGTTGGTATCGATGTCGAAGGCGGCGGAGAGGAAGTTCTCGCTCGATGCGCTCTCTTCGAGGCGGCGCACAAGGTAGCTGATGGCCACGTCGAATTCGTCGGGGGCGACGACCGGTACATAGAGCAGTACCTGGCCGACGTCTGCCGAGACGGTTTCCATCTGGGCCTGAGCCATGCCGAGCAGCATTTCGAAGTCGACGGCGTCGCGAACGCCTTGTTCGCCCGCAAGTAGCCATGCATAAGCGATGTCGAACAGGTTGTGGCCCGCAACGCCCAGGCGCACGGCGCGGGTGTGCTTGGGCCGAAGCGCCCATTCGAGGCAGCGCAGGTAGTTGGCGTCGGAATCGACCTTCGCGGAGTAGGTGGCGGGCTCCCACCCGTGCATGACGGCATCCACTCGTTCCATCGCAAGGTTCGCGCCCTTGACGAGGCGCACCTTGATAGGGGCGCCACCCGCGTCGACACGTGAGCGTGCCCACGCTGTGAGTTGTTGAAGCGCGGGAAGAGCATCGGGCAGGTAGGCCTGCAGCACGATGCCGGCTTCAAGGTCGGTGAAGCGCTCATCTTCGAGTAGTCGGGTGAAGACAGCGATCGTCAAGTCGAGATCGCGGTACTCCTCCATGTCGAGGTTGATGAAGGTCGGCGTTGACGCGGGGCCGCCCTTGGGGAGTGCGCTCACGTAGAGGGGTGTCAGCCGCTCGACGACGCTGTCCACGACGTCGTCGAACGCCCACATCGAGATGTGGCTCGCGATGGCCGAGACCTTGACCGACACGTAGTCGACGTCGGGTCGACGAATGAGAGCATGGATGCCGTCGAGTCGCCGTTTTGCTTCGTTTTCGCCGAGCACAGCTTCGCCGAGCAGGTTGACGTTCAGTCGGTGACCGCGGCCGCGAAGAGTCGTGAGAGCCGGTCCCAGCTTGTCGGGGCGCGCGTCGACGATGAGGTGGCCGACCATCTCGCGGAGCACTCGGCGGGCGATCGGCACGACGGGGCTCGGCATGATTGGCGCCATCGCACCGCCCACGTGCACGGCGCCGCGGAGGTGCCACGGCAAAAAGTCAGGCACGAGGGGTGCGATGCGACGAAGCTGGGTCGCTGCTGCCGTCAAACTCTCTGGCCTCATGACGCCGTCGACGAATCCGACGGTGAAGGGCAGTCCCTGCGGGTCGCGCAGCACGTCGGCAAGCCGTTGAGCCGAAGCGTCGGTCTCGATTCCCGAGGATGCGCGCACCCAGCGTTCAGCTAGGGCGATGGCTCGTTCGGCAAGCTCTTCGTTCGCGGCGAAATCGGCGTGATCGTTGGGCATGCGCTCAGCCTAAGGGTCGGGCGGCGGAGCGGGCGGAAGACCGGGCCGGTGCAATGCGGCGCATTAGCTCCAGTCGCTGGGAGCGGGCGCTTTCGTGGGTGGCAGAGCGGATGCTGCGGCCCAGTCGTGCATCCAGTCGGCAACGTCGGGAACACCCTCCGGCATGCCGACTGCGGCGAAGAACTCATCGTGCGGCACAGTGCCGCCCGTGCGGCGGAGCATCCGTGCGCGAATGATGGCGCGGGCGTAGATTTCACCGTCGATCACGGCCCGGTGTTCGAGGTACATGCTCTTGTCGTCGTGGCCGATGAAGCGGCTTTCGAGATCGAACCGCTGCCAGAGCTCGAGGGACTTTCGGAACGTGATGGTTTCGCTCGCGACAACGGCGTACCAGCCGCGCTCGCGCATCTCATCGAACAGCCCGGTGCGCACCATGAGGTCCCAGCGGCCGAGGTCGAACAGCGACAGGTAACGGCCGTTGTTCATATGGCGCAGCACGTCGATGTCTGTCGGCAACGTGCGCAGCGTGATTCGGCCAACTGCGGTGGCGACGAGTGTGCCTTCGCGCTTGCGTTTCGCTCGGGCACGGCGGATGACCAACAGGGTGCGCCAGATCACATTCACGAGGAGCGATCGTATCTATCGGCACCTGATTTCCACATCTCGTTGTGGAAATGCTCTAAATGCCGACGTTTGTTTTCTTCAGCGCCGCACAGAAGCTGTCACTGCACGGAGCAGTTCCTCGGGATGATTGAGCAGTTCTCTGCTCTGCGGCTCAACGATGAAGCGTTCGAGCAACCGCTGCGCGGCAGCGACACTGGCGCGCCAATAGCCACCGACGTGGTGTCGCCCGATATCGAGCAGGACCTCGTCTCCGCGCGAAACAATCGTCACAGACCCGTCGTCGGGGTCCAAGTGAATACTCTCGCCACTCGAAAAGGCGACTGCCCATGACGCGACACCGACGGCAAGCGCCGGAAACCGAAATCGAGAAGTCGGCAGATCGATCGTGGCGCCTTCGATCTCGTTCCACGCAAAGAACTGCGGCGGGGCCGCGTGGGCGCGGTAGTTCATACCAGCCGGAGTGAGAAGAAGGTGTTTCCTCCCGGGGTCGCCCAGAATGAGGCCCTCGGGCGAAGTAGACAGTGGGCCGAATCGCGTCATCGCCATCGACGCTAGTGCAGGTATCTCCGGGCAGGCCTCGGGCATTGCACGCGGTGCGTGACAGGATGTCGAGATGGTTAGTGTTGTCCGCCTCATCCGCTCTGATTCCCTCAGTGATGTTGCCCAATATGCATACGGCGCGAGCGTCGAGAGCGGTGCTCGCCTAATCTTTCTCGCCGGCGCCTGCCCGCTCGAAATGGACGGCTCAACCGCAGCGGTCGGCGACTACGCAGGACAGGCAGCAAAGTGCGTCGAGACACTCGCAGAGGCACTTCGAGCAGCGGATGCGACGATGAGCGACGTTGTCAGCACTCGCGTACTCGTAGCTTCTTCGCGACAAGAGGACCTCGTCGCGGCGTGGGAGGTTGTTCGCGATGCGTTCGGCGATCACGATGTGCCCAGTACTCTCACGGGCGTAACCGTCCTCGGCTACGACGACCAACTCGTCGAAATCGAGGCAGTTGCAGCGGTTCCAGACGAGCGCGAGGGTATGTGAAGCGCGGCAAGAATCCCGCTGCCATCACTGCACCCGGCGCTGTAGCCGATCTCGAAGTTGCGGCGGCGAGGTGGTCGGCGCTCGCCACCGACCCGTAGCATCCCACCAGTACGGGCCTCGCACCTCGGGAACGCCCGCGTTCATGCGTATCTTCCAGCCGACGCTGTCGATCGTGCGGTGGTGGAACCAACAGAGCAGCACCCCGTTGTCAGTGTGAGTTGCTCCACCCCGTGCATGCTCGGTGACGTGGTGGATTTCGCACCACGATGAGCGCACGCGGCAGCCGGGGATGATGCATCCGCCGTCGCGGAGCGCAATCGCTCGACGCTGATGGTGCGCAAAAACTCTGTCGCTCGTCTCGATCTGCCGAATGCGACCGCGCGCATCGGTCACGATGCGCTGTACAGCGCCCGTGCACGCGATGTGGCGCGCGACGTCGAGCGTGACGGGCTCAGCGATGCCCTCGACGTGCGCCTGCCCGTGGCCGGATGCGATGTCTTCGCCTCGCACCGAGACGACAAGCGTGGGCGCAGCGCCCCCGAGCGTCGGAAGCTCACCCGACGCCGCTGCCACTGTGAGCGCTGTCGCGAGGGCATCGTGCCGCTTTTGCACAGCTGTGCGGCGATCAGCGTCGGCCCCATTGGGAAAGTCAGTTGGCTCATCGGTAGTCGGCGCGAAGAACGGCCCCGATACTGCCTCGCTATCGGCGACGCTACCCGCGACCTTGGGGTTCAGCACGCTGTCAAAGATCTGCTGCAGCTGACCGGCAACCTCGGCGAGCAAATTGCCGCGCAGCGGAACGACGCCGTCACGCGCAACACCGAGAGTCACACCGCGCTTTCTCATCGCCACGACTTCGCGCGGCTCAGCACCATCTTGGTCGAGATACCTCGCCCACACCGTCGCCTGACCGCGCAGGTCATCGGCGCACGCGGGCGGTGCACCATCGACGCCGTCACCACGAGCCGACGCAGCAAGCTCTTCATCGGCGGCAAGATGGGCAGCGCGCCCCGCTGTCGACACAACGCGAGCGAGCGGCCCAGTGACCGCGACGAGTCCATCGATTCCCACGTCTCCGGCCGCAAGCGCCGAGCGCATCGCAGGAAACTCCGCCGGCAGCACCTCACCCGAAGCGACAGCTACCGGTTCAGCAACGGCGCGGGCACCCTGTACGAGGGCGGTCGCTGCCCGCGACGACACCCGGGTCGAGCGCTGCAGGAGCTCGGCGACCGAACGGCATCCGAGATCCGTCGTCATGCGCTCGCTCACAGCAGCTGAGCTGGAACGCTCATTGGCCTGAGCCGTCGCCTCGACCATGAGGGCCTCGGCGTGACGCGCGACCTGCGCTGCGCGTTGGAGCACGGCGACAACCTCGGCATCGGTCGCGGCGGAAAGCGCTCGTGAGCCGAAAGCTTCGGCGCTCACCTGACCGAGCTGAGCCTCGATCTCGCCGAGCGCAACGCACACGTCACCGGCTGAAGCACCGGTTCCGTCTGCGAAAGCTGTCTCGGTCATGGCTTTATTGTGACGGGGGCTTCCGACATTGCCCCGCCACCGAAATATGCTCTTCACCTGGGGAAAAGCCTGTGGATAACCGCCCCGAGTGCCCGCCCGTGGAGAAGAGGGCGACACACGCGAACTCGCCGATTTCCACCCGTTCATAGGGTTGACGTAGAGTCTGGCCATGGAAGCCGAACTGACTGCAGACGTCATCGTGCGGCCCGTGCGTGATGTTGACGCTGAGGCCCTTGGCCGCGTTCACGCCACGTGCTGGCACGAAACCTACGACCACCTCATCAGCAAGGCCGCTCTCGAGCGGATCTCCACCCGCCGACTCGGCGAACTGTGGACGCACTGGGCAAGTCAGGGTGATGATTTTCGCATGAGCGCCGCGCTCGTAAATGGCGAAATTGTCGGCTTCGTCGGCTCGGGACCTGCACGCGACAAAGACGCTCCGCGCAACCGCGAGCTGTACTTCATCTATCTGCTTGACGAGTGGCATGGCACCGGAATCGGCCAGCAGCTCTTCGATGCCGCCATCGAAGACGGCGAAGAGGCGTACCTCTGGGTCGCCGAAGACAACCCGCGCGCGCACCGCTTCTATGTGCGAAACGGATTCTCTCTCGACGGCGCGAACCACACGGAGCCTTTCCTCGGTGAGACGCTCACCGAGGTGCGTTTCGTCCGCTGACGTGCTGACAGTTTGGGCCCTCGACGGTATCGGCGAGGTGCACGACGGCGACGACCTCGTAGCTCTTCTCGCTGACGCTGCCGGGGGTGATCTGCAAGACGGTGACATTCTCGTGGTGACCTCGAAGATCGTCTCCAAAGCCGAGGGCAGATTCGTGACGGCATCCGATCGCGAAGATGCGATCACCGCCGAAACCGTGCGAGTCGTCGCAACGCGCACCACCCCCGCGGGGCACACGACGCGCATCGTGGAGAACCGCCTCGGCATCATTGGCGCTGCCGCCGGCGTCGACGCCTCGAATACTCCCGAGGGCACCGTACTGTTGCTTCCCGTAGATCCGGATGCCTCGGCTCGAGCCATCGCGACGGGTCTGCGCCAGCGCACCGGTGCCACCGTTGGCGTCATCATCTCGGATACTCTCGGGCGAGCCTGGCGTGAAGGGCAGACCGACACGGCCATCGGGGCTGCCGGGGTGCATGTCTTCGAAGACATGCGAGGCAAGACCGACGCCGAGGGTCGCCCGCTATCGGTGACGATGCCGTGCGTTGCAGACGAGATCGCTGCCGCCGGGGATCTCGTCAAGGGCAAAGCTGCGCGACTGCCGGTCGCTGTGGTGCGTGGTCGCGCTGACCTCGTCGGCGACCTCGATCTGCCAGGGGCACGTTCGATTATCAGGCCCGCAGAGCGTGACTTCTTTCACCTCGGCGCCGAGGAATCGTGGCAACAGGGCTACGCCGCAGCGCTAGCTGAACGATAATCACAGTGGAGCCATCGCTACGACTAGGAGTGAACATGAGTGTTGAGCGGCATCATAAGCACCTCGGTGACGACGTGGAGAAGCAGGCTCCGGGCGAAGAAACGATTCTGGGCGCCGCGGGAGATGAGTTTCCCCCAGGGGGAGGCGTCGCGGGCTCGTTCGGTCAAGAATTCCCCGGTGCCGATCCGTACGCGGGCATTCCGGTCGACGAACTGGGTCTCCCTCCGCTGACTGAAGCTGAGCAAGAGGCCGTGGAGCTCGAGGCAGCCCGACTCGCCGAAGATCCAGACGCGCGCCGCAACCTCTGAGCTGCCGCGCGGGCATTGCCTTCGCGAACGGCCTCGGCGGCGCGCGGCACCACTGCTCAAGATTTGCCTCGAGAGATATCTGGGCAGTTGCGGGCCATGCAGCATTTCGCAGGGATGCGGAAAGACTACAAAGACGAGTCTCTCACTCGATTGCCGATGACGAACCAGCGACCGATACAGCGCCGAAAAGCGCCCCGCGGGTACAACATCACGGTCATGACGGTGGCTGTCCAGAGCACGGCCCTCGGGTTGATCGTGGGCACCGCCACGAGTGAGCACGCCCTGATTTTCGTTGCTCAGATTTTCGTTGCTGGCCTACTCGCGACCTAGCACCCTCGCATAAAGAAGCGAAGTCGCGCGACGCAGTAGCCCGTGATGCGTTCGACCGGTGCTGCGAATGCGCCTCGGCGTTACGAGGGACGCGAAGCTACCGCCCCTTGACCGTCCCAAACAATCGCGCGATCGGCGCCAACACAAGCGGCCGCGACGCGATCCACCCGGCGGCAATAACGAGCATCGATGCCGCGAAGATCCAGAACCCGGCCCAGTTGACGACGTCTTGCGCCGCATACATGTGGTTGAGGTTCCGCAGCGCACCGGTCGCGAACACGAGCGCCACGTGCACAATGATGAAGAACACGAAGTAGAGCATCACCGGAAAGTGCACGGCCCGCGCCCACTCCACCGGATACAGCCGGTTGAGACGCACGGCGTTCTTCGGCCAAATGCCGCTCATACGAACACCCGTAATGGTCGCAAGAGGTGCCGCGACGAACACTGTCGTGAAGTACGCAAGCTGCTGCAGGCTGTTGTAGTTCACCCAACCGTTCTCGGTGGGCCAGTCGAGCGAAACGTACTGGAGCGCCGCCGAAATCGCGTTCGGAAAGACATCCCAACTTGTCGGCACGATGCGCATCCACTGGCCGGTGAAAAGCAGCAGTGCAACGAAGATCACGCCATTAACCAGCCACAGAATGTCGAGGGACTGGTGGTACCAGAGCGTCAAACTGATGCGACGCTTCTTGTTGCCGCGCGGCGACCAGAACGCCGCGGGACGCTTCTCGCTTCGCACCTGCAGGCCCGTGCGAATAATCAGCACGATGAAGAAGGTATTGAAGAAGTGTTGCCAACCAACCCACGCGGGTAGCCCCACGGGTGCCGTCTCGGGCAGCGGGTACTCGCCGGGGTACGTCTGCAAGAAGTCGCGCAACGCGTCGAGAGAGACCAGCCAGCGCGTCGCGAGCACGAGCATCGCCGCGGCAAAAAGCAGCGACCCTCCCCCAACGACAACGGCACCGACCCACTGCAGTCGAGTAAATGGGCCGTACCGTTTTGCCTCTGGCTTGGGCTCTGGACGCGGCACGAGAGCAGCCCGACCGGGGAAAACTGTGGGCGTGAACGGCAGCGGCACCGAGACATCCCGTGCCGGCACCAGAACGGATGCCGCAACGGGCGCTTCCGGCGCAGCACTCTCGACCGGCGCCGTAGTCTCGACAGGCGCAGCAGCCTCAACAGCATCAACGATGACGTCGGGCCAAGGCTCGCCACCGGGCTTGCGCGGCAGACCGCGGCGCACCGGAACAGCGCTAGCGCTGGCGGTCACCGCCGTGGCGACAGCATCAGGAAGCGAATCTGGAGCTTCAGTGACGGCTCCCGTTGGCGCAGAACCCTCAACTGAAACCTCGTCAACGACGGCCTCAGACTGCTCGGCTGACGCGGGTGGCCACGCCTCGCCACCGGGCTCACGCGGGAGCCCACGACGCACAGCGCGGAGGTCTTTCGCCATCGGGGAGTTACGCCTTCTTCGATTCGAGCGCCGCAATCAACTGCGGAACCACCGAGAACACATCGCCCACGACCCCGAAATCCGCGATCTCAAATATCGGAGCTTCGGCATCTTTGTTAATCGCGACGATGGTCTTAGCGGTTTGCATTCCAGCCTTGTGCTGAATTGCGCCAGATATGCCGAGGGCGACATACAGCTGCGGCGACACTGAAACTCCAGTCTGCCCCACTTGCGCCGATTGCGTCACGTAGCCCGCATCAACCGCCGCACGCGACGCTCCAACAGCGGCACCCAGCGCATCGGCGAGCTCTTCGACCAGCACGAACTTCTCTGCAGAGCCCAGCCCGCGCCCACCCGAAACCACCCGGGCGGCACCGCGAAGCTCGGGCCTCGCCGACACAACGACGGCTTCATGCACAGCATCGACCGACGCCGCTTTGCGACCGGATGCCGAAACCTCCAGCTGCTCGACAACCACAGGCTGGGCCTCGCCGCGAGCGTCAATCGCACCCTGCCGCACCGTGATCACCGGCGCACCCAGCGTCGCAGCGGCCGAAACGTTGTAGGCACCGCCGTAGACCGAGTGCTGCGCGACGATGCCCTCGTCATCGCGCGAGACGCCGACGGCATCCACGAGCAGCGCCGAGCGCGAGCGCGCAGCAAACCGCCCGGCAACATCGCGGCCCACAATCGAATGCGACACCAAGACCGCATCGGGCTGCACGAGAGCGACAGCTGACGCCAGAGCGTCGACGACCGGCACCGAGACCGCTGCGACGTCGACCTCAGCCACGAGCACCCGCGTCGCGCCGAGGGCTGCGGCATCCGTTGCAAGCTCTGCACCACGAGCGTCGGCGATGAGAGCGACGGGTGTGCCCACGTCGCTTGCGGCGCCGAGAAGACCCGCTGACGAGGATGCGAGCGCACCCGAAGGCGTTACATCGAGCAGAACCAGAATCGCGCCCGCTGTTGATTCAGCCATGTCGCTCCTCACACCAGTCGGTTCTCGATGAGGTAGGCCGCGAGCTTCTCGCCGGCGTCCCCCTCGTCGGTGATCGTCGTGCCCGAAGAGCGCGGCGGCTTCTCGCTGATCGCAGTCATGATCGCGCGTGGCACCGAGAAATCGTCGGGGTTGATGCCGAGGTCGGTGAGCGTGAGCACCTCAACCGGCTTCTTCTTCGCCGCCATGATGCCCTTGAAGTTCGGAAAGCGAGCGTCAGGCAACCGTTCGGTGATCGAAATCACCGCCGGAAGGCTCGCAGTCGTGTCCATCGTTCCGCCGTCGATTGCGCGCTCACCTGAGACCGCACCATCGGTAAGCACGACGCTGTTGAGGCTCGTGACTCCGGGCACGTCCAACAGCTCCGACAGCATCGATGCCATCACACCACCCGATCCGTCTGTCGACTGGTTGCCGGTGATCACAAGGTCGAACCCGGTGCGCGTGAGAGCGGCAGCAAGCACTTCGGCACTCAGCGTGAGGTCGGCACCTCGCAGCGCCTCATCGGCAATGTGCACAGCGGATGCCGCGCCCATCGCGAGAGCTTTTCGCACCGAGGTGGCGGCACTTTCCGGAGTCATCGACATCACGACGACCTCGGTGCCGGGCGTCGATTCGGCATGAGTGAGAGCGACCTCGAGGGCACGCTCACCGATCTCATCGATCACCGTTTCGCTCGCACCTCGCTCGGCAAGCCCCGTTTCCAGATTGAGAACACGGTCACCGTAGGTGTCTGGAACCTCTTTGACCAGCACGACGATCTTCACGGTGCCTCCTCAGCGCCACGTCCCCTTAGGCCTCAGCCCATCAACGATTCTGAAAGTCAGGTGCGCGCTTGTCGCGGAAGGCAGCCATGCCCTCTTTCTGATCGTCGAGCGCAAACAACGACGTGAACGTGCGCTGCTCGTAGCGAAGCCCCTCGGCAAGCGTGGTTTCCTGTGCCGCCCGCAGCGCTGCTTTCGCAGCGATGATCACCGGCAACGACTTCGCAGCGATCATTCCCGCAACCGACATCGCTTCGCTTCGCAGCTGAGCGGCCGGAACAACACGCGATACGAGTCCCGCGCGAAGAGCTTCTTCGGCGTCCATGTTGCGCCCCGTGAGAACCAGGTCGGCAGCAAGCGCCGGACCGACAGCACGCGAAAGGCGCTGCGTTCCGCCGAGCCCCGGAATAACACCGAGGTTGATCTCGGGCTGACCGAATACGGCGTTGTCGGCCGCGAGCAGAACGTCGCACATCATCGCGAGTTCGCATCCACCACCGAGCGCGTAGCCAGCGATTGCCGCAACGATCGGCTTCTTTACCCGTCCAAATTCTTCGAGACCCGCGAACGGATTGTTCGCCGTCATGTCGTAGACAGACTTGTCGGCCATCTCTTTGATGTCGGCTCCCGCAGCGAATGCACGGTCAGAACCGGTGAGCACGAGGCATCCGATGTTCGAGGTGTTGTCGAGTTCGGTAGCAGCCCGACCGAGCTCGGTCGCAAGCTTCGAGTTCAGGGCGTTGAGCGCCCGCGGCCGGTTGAGCGTGATGATGCCAACTCGGTTTTGCGTTTCAACTGTCAACGTTTCGTATGCGCTCATGACCCTATGATTTCACGCTCAGCCCGCGGCCTCTTCGGGGCGCTCGGTTGCCGCAGCCACTTCGGCGGGCGGAACGTATCCCTCGATGTGACGTTCGTCGGGTCCGTTGTAGGCCGCGAGCGGACGAATAAGAGCATTGGATGCCGTCTGCTCCATGATGTGAGCTGTCCACCCGACGATGCGCGCAGCAACGAACAACGGCGTAAACGTGAGGGTATCGAAGCCCATGAGGTGGTACGCCGGACCCGACGGATAGTCGAGGTTGGGATAGATGCCCTTTCGCCCGACGAACTCGCTCTCGAGGGTGTCGTAGAGCTCGCCAAGTTGAGGCGCGTCGTAATACTCGACCAGCGTGTCGAGCGCCGCTTTCATCGTGGGCACGCGCGAGTCACCGCGCTTGTAGACGCGGTGGCCGAAGCCCATGACCTTCTTCTTGTTGGCAATCGCGTCATCGAGCCACGGCACAACGTTGTCGGCGGTACCGATCTCGTCGAAGATGTGCATCACGGCTTCGTTGGCGCCACCGTGCAGCGTTCCTTTGAGAGCACCGATCGCCCCGACCACTGCTGAGCCGAGATCGCTCATCGTGCTCGAGATCACTCGCGCAGTGAATGTCGACGCGTTGAACGAGTGCTCGGCGTACAGAATCATCGACACGTTGAACGCCTCGGCAACAGTTGCCTCGGGCACCTCGCCGAACGTCATGTAGAGAAAGTTGTGCGAGTAGTCGAGGTCAGCGCGCGGCTCGATAGCCTCTTGCCCGCGGCGGCGGCGCTGGTCGTACGCAACGATCGCGGGAATCTTCGCGAGCAGCCGCAGCGCCTTGCGGGTGTCGGCCTCGGGCGAACTGTCGAACGCTGCGGGGTCAGAAGCGGTGACGACCGAGACCGCCGTGCGAACGACATCCATCGGGTGCGCCTCAAGGGGCAACAGGTCGATGGTCTGTTTGATGTTCGGGTCAAGCGCACGGTTGGCACGCTCGGTGGCTTCGAACTCAGCGAGCTGAGCGGCATCCGGCAGTTCTCCGTGCCACAGCAGGTATGCGACAGCCTCGAACGACTGCGTGGCTGCGAGTTCTTGTACGGGGTACCCGCTGTACATCAATGAGTTGGTTTCGGGGTTGACCTTGGAGATGGCGGTGTAGTCGACCGTGACGCCCGCAAGCCCCTTCTTAATGTCAATGTCCGTCATGCTCTCTCCTTAAAATTCTTCGACTTGCCCATATTTGTGGGTGTTTTGGGGCTGGAACCCGCAATTTTGGGCAAGTGAGCGTGGTGGTTGGGGCAAAACTAGCGAGGAACCTCGAAGGTGTAGACCCCGTTGTCGAAGTGGTTGTAAGACTCATAATCGATCAGCTCGTACAGCTCGGCGCGGTGCTGCATCTCGCTGAGCTTAGACGTGAGGTGTCCCTCATCAAGAAGCGTATCGAGTGCGCGGCCTGCTGCCCCCATCGCGGTGCGCAGGAGAGAAACCGGCCAAATGACGATATTGAGGCCGACATCGCGCAGTTGCTCCGTCGAGAACAGCTCGCTTTTACCGAACTCGGTCATGTTCGCCAAAATCGGCACATCGAGAGCCTTCCGCATCGCCTCGAACTCGCCGAGGTCACGCATCGCCTCGGGGAAGATGGCATCGGCCCCGGCGTCAACGAGCTCTTTCGCGCGATAGATTGCGGCATCCAACCCATCAACAGCCCGGATGTCGGTGCGCGCCATGATGAGAAAGTTCGGGTCGCGTCGGGCATCGACCGCGGCACGAATCCGTTTGATTGCGGTAGCCGAATCGACGACCGACTTGCCGTCGAGGTGCCCGCACCGCTTGGGGTTCACCTGATCTTCGATGTGCATTCCCGCGATGCCGGCGTCTTCGAGCGTCTGAATCGTGCGGGCCACATTCATCGGCTCACCGAACCCGGTGTCAGCGTCGATGATCGCTGGCAGCTCCGTCATTCGCGCGATCTGCGCGCCGCGCCCGGCGACCTCGGTGAGGGTCGTCAGCCCGATATCGGGCAGACCCAGGTCTGCCGACAGAACAGCACCGGAAATGTAGACACCCTCAAAGCCCTTTTGCTCGATCAACCGTGCCGATAGCGGGTTGAACGCACCGGGAAAGCGCAGCAGCTCACCCGACGCGAGACGCTCGCGAAAAAGGCGGCGCTTTTCGGCAGCGGATGTCTCGGCGTACAGCATCAGAACAGTCCCTTCGGAGCGGGCGCATTCGCCAACACACCGGGCTTCGCGACGATCGTGAGCTCGCGTACCTCATCGACCGTGAGCTCGGGCAACCGCTCGGCGAGCGCAATGAACCGGTCGATTTCGGCAGGCTCGAGTACGGGCTCGGCCAGCATCCGGAACTTCGCGATGTAGTTTTCGCGAGCGAAGGGGCGCGCACCGAGCGGGTGCGCATCTGCAACCGCGATTTCTTCGATCACAGTCTCGCCGTTCGTCAGCTGGATCTCGACCCGGCCTCCGAACGCCTTCTCGTCGGGGTCTTCGGAGTGGTAGCGACGCGTCCATTCAGCGTCTTCGGCGGTCGTCACCTTGTGCCAGAGCGCCACAGTGTCTTCGCGGGCGGCACGTTCCGGTGCGTATGAGTCGACGTGGTGCCACGCGCCATCCTGCAGCGCGACGGTGAAGATATACGGGATCGAGTGGTCGAGCGTTTCGCGGGATGCCGCGGGGTCGTACTTCTGCGGATCATTCGCACCCGACCCGATCACGTAGTGCGTGTGGTGGCTCGTGTGGAGCACGATCGACTCGATGTTGGCGGGGTCGCGAAGCTCGGGGTTCTCCGTGCCGAGGCGGCGGGCCAGGTCGATCCAGGCCTGGGCCTGGTACTCGGCCGAGTGCTCTTTCGTGTACGAGTCCAAGATGGCGCGCTTCGGTTCGCCGGCCTCCGGCAGCGGCACGTTGTACGAGGCATCCGGGCCGTCGAGCATCCAGGCGATCACGCCGTCTTCGCCCTCGTAAATCGGAGACGGGCTCGTCTCGCCACGCATGGCACGGTCGACAGCTTCGACGGCCATTTTTCCGGCGAAGGCTGGGGCGTGCGCCTTCCACGTCGAAATTTCGCCCTTTCGCGACTGGCGCGTCGCCGTCGTCGTGTGAAGCGCCTGGCCGATCGCCTGCATAATCGTGGCGGTATCGAGCCCCAGCATGGTCCCGATTCCGGCAGCAGCCGACGGGCCGAGGTGAGCCACGTGATCGATCTTGTGCTTGTGCAGCGAGATGGCGCGCACGAGGTCCATCTGAATTTCGTAGCCTGTCGCGATACCGCGGGCAAGGGCCATACCGTCGACGCCGACGTGCTGAGCGACAGCGAGGATCGGCGGAATGTTGTCGCCGGGGTGCGAGTACTCGGCAGCCAGGAACGTGTCGTGATAGTCGAGTTCGCGCACAGCGACGCCGTTGGCCCATGCCGCCCACTCGGGGCTCGTGCGGCGCTCAAGCGCGCAGCCGAAAATCGTTGACCCAGAGCCCGAAACCGATACGGCGTGGTCGAGCGCCTGCTGACGCGCCGCACTCACGGGGTGACGAGTGAGGGATGCCGCAGCCACCGCCGCGTTGTCGATAATGCGGTTAATGATCATTTCGATCACCTCAGGTTCCAGCTCGACGGGGTCTGTTGCGACCTCGGCAAGGTGCCAGGCGAGCTGGCCTTCGCGCGCGAGGTTTTCGTCGCTGCGGTGCACGCGCAGGTAGTGAGAGATGGTCATGAGGGGTGTCCTTCCACAAGCTCGCCCAAAATGGCGGTTACTGCATTAAAAAGATGTACGTGCGTAGCGTGTGCGGCGAGTTCCCCATCGCCCGCTGCAATCGCCGTCGCAATCAACTCATGCTCTCGCACAGATGCCGCCAATCGCTCGGGATTGACTTGCGCCATCCGCCGCACTCGCACAAGCTGCGTGCGCACTGGGCGGAGCGCCTCGGTGAGGTGATCGTTAGCCGCCGAAGCGTCGATTGCCGCGTCAAACCTCGCGATGAGAGCGTAATACGCGTCTGCGCCGCCCGCCGACGTCAGTTCTGATCGCGCGAAATCTGCTGCGAGGCGTGAAAATGTTGCGCTGTCACCACGTGTTGCCGCGAGACGCGCAGCGGTTTCTTCGAGCGCTCGGCGCACTTCGAAAAGATCGCGGATGTCGTCGGCATCGATCCCGGCGACGACGGTGACTCTCGGCGACTGCTGCACAACGAGTCCGTCGTTGGCGAGGCGACCGAGCGCTTCGCGCAGCGGCGTGCGACTCACACCGAGGCGTGCCGCCTGCGCCTGTTCGCCGAGGACTGCACCGCCCGGCAGAGCACCGGACTGAATCTCATCGAGCAGGCGCACATATGCTCGCTCACTTGCCCGCGCCGTCGCCGCAGAGTTCACGACAGTATTCGCAGCCATATCTTTATGGTATACACAATCGGCGTTTCACCGCCCAAAATCTCGCCGAGTGCGCTTATTGCGTATACAAAGTCACTTGGATTCGGTGTCGTCGCTGCGCACTCTGCCGAGCCCCACGCGAAGCAACATCACTCCCCACGCCCCGTAAAAGCATGCCTGCAACAGCCAGATTATGGCCGTAAAAACGTCCACATCTCCGGACGAGATTCGAACTATCGCGAGCGTCACAAATGCCGGTATGAGCGCGAGCATGACGAATCCGACTATGAGACTCACACGCCGAGTTCGCGCCGGATTAGGCACGCCACTCCCACCCGGTGGCCACGTTTTGTCAGCCCAGCTGCGCCGAAAGAGCCACAGGAGCCCGGCGAGCATTCCAATGGTTGCGATGGTGAGTGCGACCGCGGCCAGAATTCCCCACCGCGGCAGCGAGATCAACCACCCCGACGCGATGCCCATCGCGACGCTCACGACAATGAGGAGTATCCCAGCAGTGCGAGGGGTCACGGCATCCTTTCCCGAATCCGTTGTGCCACCTTTCTAGCAGCGCGCAGCTCGAACCCACCACCCCCACCTACACGCGAAGGGTCGCAACACGCCGTAAAGCCACGGCTCCGAGTGGAACCATGCGGCGTGTTGCGACCCTTCGCGATGGGGGTGCGAACCGGAGAACTACTACTAGTTACCGGGGCGCGACTTCGGGGAGACCTCGTAGGTCTTCTCGGCGTCACGCTCGACGACGTCGCCGAGCGCGTCGTCGATCGCCGTCATGAGGTCGGCGTCGAGCACGACGCCCGAAGCCTTAACGGTGTCGGCAAGCTGCTCGGGGCGCGACGCACCCACGAGAGCCGACGCAACGTTGGGGTTCTGCAACACCCACGCGATGGCGAGCTGCGGCATGGTGAGACCTGCCTGCTCGGCAAGCGGCTTGAGCTTCTGAACGGCGGTGAGGGTGTCTTCAGCCAAGAACCGCTTGATGAAGGTGGCACCGCTCTTCTCGTCGGTCGCGCGCGAGCCCGCCGGAACGGCCTGACCCGGCAGGTACTTGCCGCTGAGCACGCCCTGCGCCATCGGCGACCAAACGATCTGCGACATGCCGAGCGCCTCGGCGGTCGGCACAACCTTGCCCTCGATGACGCGCCACAGCATGGAGTACTGGGGCTGGTTCGAAACGAACGGCACCTTCAGCTCCTTTGCCAGGGCGTGACCCTCGCGGAGCTGCTCTGCAGTCCATTCCGAGACGCCAATGTAGAGGGCCTTACCCTGACGCACGATGTCGGCGAATGCCTGCATCGTCTCTTCGAGCGGGGTCTCGTAGTCGAAACGGTGCGCCTGGTAGAGGTCGACATAGTCGATTCCGAGGCGCTGCAGCGACCCGTTGATGCCCTCGAAGATGTGCTTACGCGAAAGGCCCTGGTCGTTCGGGCCCTGGGGTCCGATCGGCCAGTAGACCTTCGTGAAGATCTCGAGTGACTCGCGACGCTGGCCGGCGAGAGCTTTGCCGAGAACAACCTCCGCCGCTGTGTTGGCGTAGGTGTCTGCCGTATCGAATGTCGTGATGCCGGCGTCGAGCGCGGCGTGCACAGTGGCAAGGGCCGCATCGTCTTCGACCTGCGAGGCGTGGGTGACCCAGTTGCCGTAGGTGATTTCAGAGACCTTGAGTCCGCTGTTGCCGAGGTATCGGTAATTAACCATCTAATTCTTCCTTGAGTGAAGTGGTGGGTGAGTTGAGTGACGGATGCCGTTGCTCAGGCGTCTGCCGAGAGCACAGCGATCTCATCCGCTGTCAGCTCGAGGCTTGCGGCCCCGACCGAGTCTTGGATGCTCGCGGGTCGCGAGGCACCGGGAATGGGAATGACGGTCGGCGCGAGAGCGAGCTCCCACGCGAGCGTGAGCTGTTGTGGGCTGATGCCGCGACCGTACGCAATCTCTTGGAAAGCGCTGTGGTTTTCGCCGATGGCGCTCGCACGCTTGATGCCACCAAGCGGTGACCACGGCAAGAACGCAATGCCGTTCGCGGCGCAGTATTCCAGCTCTGCCTGGCTGGAGCGGAACGCCGGCGAGAACTGGTTCTGCACCGAAACGAGGCGTCCACCGAGAACAGCCTGAGCCTCTTCGATCTGGGCGATGCTCGCGTTGGAGATTCCAGCCATCCGAATGACGCCCTCATCGAGCAGGTCGCGGATTGCACCGATCGAATCGGCGTAAGGAACCTCAGGGTCTGGGCGGTGGAACTGGTAGAGACCGATCGCTTCAACGCCCAACCGTGCGGCCGAAGCCTTGGCGGCATCCTTGATGTAGTCGGGGTGACCGTTCTGGGTCCACGAGCCGTCGCCGGGGCGAAGGTGTCCGCCCTTTGTGGCGACCAGAACCTGCGAGAGGTCGCCGCTGTACTCGCTGAGGGCACGCGCGATCAGCATTTCGTTGTGTCCGACGTCGTCGGCGTGCAGGTGATACGCATCTGCGGTGTCGATCAGGGTCACACCCGCATCGAGCGCGGCATGGATCGTCGCAACCGATCGGCTTTCGTCAGGTCGGCCTTCGATCGACATCGGCATGCCGCCGAGACCAATCGCTCCAACGTTAACGTCTCCGATTTTTCGCTGCTGCACTAGAGCTCCTTTAATTCGTGAAGACTTGCATAACCACGGTAGGAGGATAGAAGCTAGAAGTCCAACAACTACGCGTTCTATCATTAAGAAGTTGAGCTGCTAAATGGATCTCCGCCAAATGGAATACCTCGTCGCCCTCTCTGAAGAGCAACAGTTCACTCGAGCGGCGGCACTCTGCGGAGTCTCACAGTCAGGCCTTTCGGCATCTATTCGCAGCCTCGAAGAAGAGTTCGGCACGAGCTTATTCACGCGCACAACGCGCCGGGTGACAGCAACGGATGCTGGGCGCGCGTTGCTGCCGTTCGCACGCGAGATGCTCTCCCAAGCCGCCGCGGCACGCGATGCCATCGTCAACGCCACGCACGACCTGTCGGGTCGCCTGCGCGTGGGAGCTGAGCAGTGCCTCGGTGTCATCGATGTTCCACCCGTGCTCGAACGCTTCCACCGGCGCTATCCCCAGGTCGACATCCACTTCGTGCAGGCTGGCTCGCACGAGCTGGCGACAATGGTGCGAAACGGTGATCTCGATGTCGCGTTTGTTGCCACCACCGAGCACCTCGCCACAATGAGCGCAGTAGAGCTTGGGCGACGGCCCCTCGTGCTGCTCGTTCCAGAAAGCGACCCGCTGGCATCCGCTGGTCGCATCGATTGGTCAGAGCTTCGCGACCGCGAATTCGTTGACTTCCGCGAGTCGTGGGGCGTCCGCACTCTCACTGAAGCTGCTTTCGCAGCCCACGGAGTCACTCGCCGCGTCTCATGCACGGTCGATGACGTACACACACTGCTCGACCTCGTGCACCGCGGCCTCGGGGTCGCGCTCGTGCCGCAACACATCGCGTGGAAGCCGCAGGCAGAGGGGCTCGTCACCCTGCAGCTGCCCGCGAACGAAACCCCGGTGTGGGTCGTCTCGGCTATCGCCTCGACGGCGGCCGAGCCCGCGGCATCCCGTCTTCTCGAGATCCTGAATCTCGACGCCGCCGAGTGCGGCCTGGCCTGCGCCGACGCGGATGCCATCGAGCTCACATCCGAGGCTCCCGCCGTCCCCGCAACCGCCTAACCCTGCCGAGGCACCTCGGCCCGCGTCATCCGCCCCTGCCCACCTCGCCGAAACGCTGCCTTCGGACCCGACACGCCGTGCCCGCAGCAGCATCGCCGGGGTGTCGGCCGTTCAGAGCAGCGTTTCGGAGAGTGAAGCGTCGGCGAAGAGGGACGACAGAAGAAGCCAGCGGATGCTGCGGCTCAGGCGCCGTAGGCGGCTACGTCGTCTTCGGTGGCGACAAGTTGGCCACAGGCGCCATCGATCTCTTTGCCACGGGTGTCGCGAAGAGTCGTTGGGATGCCGGCGTCGTTGAGCCTGCGGACGAACTCGTTCTGCACGCTCACGTCTGAGGCCGTCCAGATCGAACCCGGAGTTGGGTTGAGCGGAATCGGGTTCACATGCACCCATCCGCGACCGCGCTCGTTGAGCTTGTCGGCCAGGAGATCTGCGCGCCATCCGTGGTCGTTCATGTCTTTGATGAGCGCGTACTCGATCGACACGCGTCGACCCGTCTTGTCGAAGTATTCGCGAGCAGCATCGAGTGCCTCATCGACCTTCCAGCGTGAGTTCACCGGGATGAGCTCGTCGCGCAGCACGTCATCGGGGGCATGAAGCGAAAGCGCGAACGTCACCGGAATGTCTTCGTCGGAAAGCTTCTTGATCGCCGGCACGAGACCCACCGTAGAGACTGTGATGCCGCGGGCGCTCATGCCGAGACCGTGGTCTTTGTCGACCATCGTGCGGATAGCCTGCATGAGCCGCTTGTAGTTGGCGAGCGGCTCCCCCATGCCCATGAAAACAATGTTCGTGACGCGCTCGTCTTCGTGACCGACGCGGCGCGGGTCGCCAAGTCCGCCCTCGGCGATGAGGCGGTTGGCACGCACAACCTGGTCGACGATTTCGGCCGCTGACATGTTGCGCGTGAGCCCCGCTTGGCCGGTGGCGCAGAACGGGCAGTTCATGCCGCAACCGGCCTGCGATGATACGCACAGCGTGATGCGGCCGGTGTAGCGCATGAGTACCGACTCGACGAGGGCGCCGTCGTGGAGCTTCCAGAGAAATTTGATCGTGTCGCCACGGTCGGTTTCGAGGCGGCGAACCTCGGTCAAGAGCGGTGGCAGCATCCCGCCGACCAATTCTTCGCGGCCGACCGCCGGAAGATCGGTCATCGTGGTGGGGTCGCTCGTGTAATGCGTGAAGTAATGCTTTTCGAGCTGCTTCGCGCGGAAGGCGGGAAATCCGAGCTCGCTCAGCTTTTCGGCGCGCTCTTTCGGGGTCATGTCGGCGAGGTGAGCCGGCGGCATCCCCTTCTTGGGGGATGCGAACTGCAGCAGCGGACGACCGGCATCGTCTTTCTTTTGCGACCAGCCTTCCGTCGCCGGGCGCACCTGTCGGGGCGTCGTTGAGCGCACGGGCGTGTTCTCAGGGGTCGTCATGTTCTCAGGGTACGGGACGCGCCTGGGCACGCCCCGGTTTCGCAGTGTCGGCTACGAGGCTTCTCGTGCCGTAACGATCGCGGCACGCGCGCGCCACGTGCGCGCAGTCACGCGGTCCAGGGCCACCTGGCGCCGCAGCGCGTCAGCTTTTTCGTACAACGACGGATCACCGTAGCTCGTGAGTACCTTCACGATCACCGGCAGCAACTCGATCATGAAGAACAGCGCGGCGATCAGCCAGTGCGCCCAGCCGAGCACAGGTTCTTTGGCCGACAGCCGCTCAAGTGCGCTGATCTGGCTGAGCAACCCGACCGCCCCCGCATTGCCACCTGCCACCGAAGCAGCTCTCTCGTTGTACGCCGCAAGCGCCGCCTCGTACTGCGCGCGCGCTGCCGGCAATTGGTCCTGAGCCTGCTGCTTATTCTGCTCCGCCGATGTCGCTGCGGCATCGGTGGCTGATTCTCCTGCGGCAGCGAGAGCCGCGGTGGCAGTCTGCAGCTGGGTGGCGATGTCGTCGTATGCCGCCTGCGCCTGCGTCAACTGCGACTGCGCGGCTTGCGCGCTCGCGCCGTCGCCGGAGACCCCGGAGCACCCCTCGACGGCCCCGGCCCCCTCGCCCGTCAATTCGCACTGGTAAACAAGACGCGCCTGGTCGATGACGGCTTGCTTCTCCGAGAGTTGGGCAGTCAACTGGTCGATGTTCTGCTGGGCCGCCACGGACTCCGCCGATGTTGACGACGTGCCGGTCACGATTCCGGTAGCAGCTTGTTCTTCCAGCGCGCTCACCTGCTCGCTCGCCGCATCCAGTGCCTGCTTCTCGGGGCCATCGGTGACAGCATCCTGGTCGGATTGCGCCTGAACGACGTTCGTCGAGGTGACTTCACGCGCGATGTCGTTCTGGAAGATCTGCAGAACGAGCGGTTCTGCGACGACGATGCCGATGAGGGCAGCCATGATGATGCGCGGCAGGGCGAGCCCGAGAAGGCGTCCGATGTGCCGGGTCGAGCGCATCGTGGATGTGAGGAAGCGGTCGAGGTTGAAGATGATCAACGCCCAGACGAGCGCGAGAGGGAGGGCGAGCCAAAGATCGATCCGCACGCCCGTGAGCAGGGCGAACACCATCGAGAGGGCCGAGACCACCGCTGTGCCAGCAAGCACGAAGAACATCTGCACGAACCGAGGCGACTCCTCTGGAACATCGTCGAGCACAGCGCCGTCGGCGCCACCGAGGATCGCCAGTCGCCGAGAGAGGGGCATGCGCGGCCGCTTACGCCGCGCCCGAACGGGGCGAGGCGCGGAAGACGTCGCCGTGGCCTCACTAGCCGTCTCGCCCGGGATCGACGCAGGGTCGACCGGCTCGCGGGACTCGTCAGGATCAGCGTCGGCGTCGGGCGTCTGCCGGAGGTCGCTGAGATACTGCGGCTCGTCGGCGGCTTCGTCGGATGCAGCGAACTCGATGCGACCATCGGAGTCGAACCGACCGGGCCGGTGAGCGGAAAAAGACATCCGGTCAGAGTATGCCAGCACAGATATGGACTTTCTGCGCGTATGCCGCAAAAGTGCCGTACGCGGCCACGCTCAGACCACGGCCGCTACGGCACGAGCGGATGACCCAGCGCTTCGGCGATCGCGTCGCCCATGTGGCTTACGGGTGTTTGGCAGGGACCAAGACCCGGGTTGTTTGCGGCGGTGTCCTGCGTCGAATCGCACTCTCCCGAAACGATGTCGGAATTCGTCATGACTGCGAGCGTGATTCCTGCCGGCTCGTAGTACTGCACGTAGGCGTTGTATCCAGGCAGCGCTCCTTCGTGCCCGTACCAATCCATTGCGAGCCCGAGCCCCATCCCATAGGCGCGCTCGGGTGTTTGCGGAATACGGTCCTCTGGACCTGCCCAGATCGGCACGTCGAAGTCGAACGAGCTCAACCGCACATCTTGCATCCCCGGTGAAAGAATTCCGTCGCCTGTTCCCAGCACTTCACCCCAGGTGAGCAGGTCGTCGATTGTGGAGATCGCCGCTCCCGCGGCCCACCCCCACGAAGGGTTCAGGTTCGTGACATCCACCGGCTCGCCCACAGCGATTTCCTCGTCGCTCAGTCCCTGCATGGTGTACCCCTGCGGGTGCGGATCGGGGTATGCGTCATCCGTCGCAAGACTGGTGTGCGTGAGTCCCGCCGGCGCGAACACTCTCTCGGCCAGCACCTCATCCAGGGGTTCGCCGGTGATCTGTTCAATGACCAGTCCGAGCAGCACCGTGTTGGTGTTGGAGTAGAACATGGCTTCACCGGGCGCGAACATCGCGGGCTCGTCACGAATGAGGTCGACCAGCTCTTCGGGCTCCCACTGTCGCGCGGGGTCGACGAAGAGCTCGTCCAGAAATTCTTCGTTGAAGGTATAACTCGGTATTCCGCTGCGCATTTCGGCGAGTTGGGCAAGAGTTGCCGATTCGTTCGGGATGCCGGGAATGTAGTCGCCGATGGGATCATCCAGCGACAGTTCACCGGCTTCGGCGAGCTGCATCAGCGCTGACACAGTGAATGTCTTCGCGATGCTCCCCACGCGCTGATACATGTCTGCGGTCATCGGTTCGGTTTCGTCCCAGTCGGCGAATCCGACGGTCGCAATCCAGGTGCCGCCGTCGTCGGTGCGCACCCCCAGCACGGCGCCCGGAGAGCTCGTCTCGGCAAACGCTGCCGCGCCGGCAGCGTTTAGTGCGGCAGTGACGTCGGAATCGAGAGTGTCCTCGACCACTGTGAATGCGCCCGGCTCGGCCGCAGTCTCGGTCACGGCACGTGCCGAATCGTCGCGACCGTCGGCACACGAGCCGAGCACGAGCGCGCACGTGAGTACAGAAGCGGCGGCCGCGATACAACGAAAGAGCGTGGCGCTGGGAGAAAATGTGCCCGTCATGACCCCCAAGGTAGGACAACGCATCCACCCGCGGAATAGACCCAGGTCTTGTCCTGAGTCGGCGCCCGCATGAGCCCATAGAATCGGCCTATGCCAGCAGATCGCGATGCCGCGGGCGCTAGAGCGACGATTGCGCACAAGGTGCTGAACAACAACGTCGTGGTGTCCGTCGACGAGAACGGGCACGAGCGAGTGCTGATGGGGCGCGGGCTTGGCTTTCAACTGCGACCGCAGGACACTGTCGATCCGGCCAAAGTGGAGAAAACGTTCGTGCTCGACGACGGCACAGAGGGTGAACAGGCTCAGCGCCTTCTCGCCGATGCGCCCTACCCCCTTGTCGAGGCGGTCACATCAGCGGTTGACGAAGCAGAACGGATACTCGGACGCGACCTCGGGCGCCGGATCGTGGTCGCGATCATCGATCACATTCAGTTCGTTCTGGAGCGCATCCAAAAAGGCATCCAAATTCCAGCGACACGGATGCCGGAACTCCGCGTTCTGCACCCGCAAGAATTCGCCGCAGCCACTCACATGTCGGCCTCAATCGGAGCGTCACTCGATACTGCACTGCCCGACGAAGAAGCCGTGTTTCTCACGATGCACGTCTTGAACGCGACGCGTGATGAGCCCAACGGTACGGCTGCGCTGCTGTTTCGGCGCGTGCAACACGTTGTCTCGACCGTCGAGAATGGCCTCGGGATCGATTTGAATCCAGAGTCACCCGACTACGCACGCTTTATTCTGCACGTGCAGTTTCTGCTGCAACGCCTGGTATCGGAGTCGATGCTCCGCGGTAACGACAGTTCATTCTTCGAATTCGCCAAGCGCAGCTACCCACGCTCGTACGAGATCGCCAAACAGGTCAAAAGTTATGTGCGTGAAGCCACCGGGTCGGCGCTCACGGACGAAGAACTTCTTTACGTGATCGTGCATGTCGAGCGCTTGTCGTCACACGTACAGGGTGGCGAGAGCGACGGCGCGGTGGTAACGTGACCGTCGCAGGGCGAAGATGTCCTGTGACCGTCTCCGGATTGTTACTGCGCAAGCAGGCAAAACCTGGACTCACATCACTTTTTTGGTGATGAACGAGTCCAGGTTATTTTTTTGCCCAAAAGCAGGCTGAAGACGCGTCAGAGACACACAGCCGCAGGGTTGCGGCGGAAGGTGAATGGGCCCGATGGACTATTCCAAGACAGCGACCGAGGTACTGAAAGGCGTCGGCGGCGAAGGCAACGTGCAGTCGCTCGTCCACTGCGCCACGCGGCTTCGATTCGTCCTCAAAGACGAATCGAAAGCGGACAGCGCAGCAATCAAGGCGACGCCGGGCGTCGTGACGACGGCTCAGGCGGGCGGCCAATATCAGGTCGTCATCGGCAACGATGTACCCGAGGTCTTCGAGGAGATCGGCAAGATTTCTAAGTTCGGGGGCGGGAACGATTCCTCCGCGGCAACCGATGCCCCGAAGGGCAACCTCTTCAATCGCTTTATATCGATGATCTCGGCGATCTTCACCCCTCTACTGTGGGCTCTGGCGGGGACGGGACTGTTGAAAGCATTCGTTGCTGCTGCCGTTACTTTCGGTTGGCTCGACCCCTCCACGAGCACGTATTTAGTTCTCAATGCGCTGTCGGACGCGTTCATCAACTTCTTGCCCCTGGCGCTGTCGATTACCGCTGCCCGATATTTCAAGGCGAGCGAGTTCACATCGTTGGCGATCGCGGGGGCTCTGCTCTATCCGACGATCACCGCGTCGGTCGGAACCGAAGGACTCACGTTCTTCGGCATCCCGTTCACGATGGTCACCTACGTCTCCAGCGTCATTCCGATCATCATCATCGTCTGGCTGCAGAGCTACGCTGAGAAATTTCTCTACCGGGTACTTCCCAGCGCGATCCGACGCTTCGTCACACCGATGATCGTTGTCCTGATCGCCGTACCGCTCGTCTTCCTCGCTGTCGGCCCGCTCTCGGCCGTCCTGAGCGGATGGATCGGCTCGGGTATTGGCTGGGTGTTCGCGACAGTGCCGTGGGCCGGCGGTGCCCTTATGGGTGGTCTCTGGCAGGTATTTGTGATCTTCGGTTTGCACTGGGGACTCGTTCCGCTGTTCACACTGGAGTTCCAGAACTCAGGCCAGATCCTCTTGATCGGTCCGGTGTTCGCCGCAGTTCTCGCCCAAGCCGCTGCCGTGGCCGGCGTGTGGGTGCGTACACGCAGCAAGAGCCTCAAGTCCCTCGCCGCACCCGCGACGCTTTCTGGCTTCCTCGCCGGCGTCACGGAACCCGCGATCTACGGCATCAACCTGCCCCTCAAGCGGCCGTTCGCCTTCGGCATCATCGGCGGCGCGGTAGGTGGTGCCATCATCGCGATCGGTGGTGTTTATTCCACCGCCTTCGTGGTGCCCTCCGGCCTCGCTCTCCCCGCACTTTTCGGCAACGGCAACATGGTGCTCCTCGCACTCGGCCTTGCCGCCGCGATCTTGATCTCGTTCGTTCTTACCGTCGTCGTCGGTTTCAAGGACCCGGTGGAGAACGAACTGATTCGCGCTGAAGGCAATGACCTCGAAGTACGGAGTCCACTGGATGGCACCGTCGTGCCGCTGGGTGACGTGCCCGATGCAGTCTTCGCCGAAGGTGGGCTGGGTCAAGGAGTGGCAATCATGCCGCGTTCCGGCGCACTCTACGCTCCATTCGATGCTCTCGTGGTTGCCGCTTTCCCCACAGGACACGCGATCGGACTGCAGCACGCGGACGGTGCCGAGTTGCTGATCCACATCGGCATCGACACGGTCAAACTCGGAGGAAAGCACTTCACCCTCAAGGTCGAAGGCGGTCAGCATGTGAAGGCGGGCGACCTTCTCGTCGAGTTCGACGTTGCCGCCATCACGGATGCCGGTTACAACCTGATCACGCCCATCGTGATCACCAACACCGAGTTGTATCCGACCGTTAGCACGCCCGCATCCGGCCCGGTAGCTCACGGCGAGCCTCTCTTCTTCGCCGTCGCCGAAGAAGCCGCGATCGCAGCATCCTAATCTGCCCGCGGCGGCGGAATCACACTGACTCTGCCACCGCGGCATTCACTCTCGAGCAAGAAAGAAAGTCATGAGCAACACTGACACCACGCCTTTCCCCAAGAACTTTCTCTGGGGAGGTGCCACTGCCGCCAATCAAATCGAAGGCGGCTATCTCGACGGCGGCAAGGGTCTGTCGATTCAAGACGTCATGCCCAACGGAATTGCCACGGCACCCACCGAAGCGCCGACAGCCGACAACCTCAAACAGGTGGCGATCGATTTCTACCACCGCTACGCCGAAGACATCGCGCTCTTTGCCGAGATGGGCTTCAAGGTCTACCGATTCTCAATCGCATGGAGCCGAATCTTCCCGAATGGTGACGACGCCGAACCCAACGAGGAAGGACTCGCCTTCTACGATCGGGTGCTCGATGAACTCGAAAAGCACGGTATCGAGCCGCTGGTGACGATCTCACACTACGAAACACCGCTCAACCTCACGCGCACCTACGACGGGTGGGTGAGCCGCGACCTCATCGGTTTCTACGAATGCTACGCCCGCACGCTGTTTGAGCGCTACGGCTCACGGGTCAAGTACTGGCTGACATTCAACGAGATCAACTCGGTACTGCACGCGCCGTTCATGAGCGGTGGCATCAACACCCCCAAAAGCGAGTTGTCTACGAAGGATCTCTACCAGGCGATCCACCACGAGCTCGTGGCAAGCGCCACTGTGACAAAGCTGGCACGCGAGATTGCCCCCGATGCACAGATCGGCTGCATGATTCTTGCGATGCCGACCTACCCGCTGACGCCCGACCCCGACGACGTCTTCGCCGCAATGACCGGGGAACACTCCAACCTAATGTTCGGCGACGTGCACGTGCGTGGTGAGTACCCCGGATACGCGCTGCGTCTACTGAAAGAGCAGGGGGTCGAGCTCGACATCACCGAAGAAGACCGTGAGATCTTGAAGAACACGGTCGACTTCGTGTCTTTCAGTTACTACATGAGCGTCGCCGAGACCGCATCGCGCGGCAACCAGCAGACGACAGCAGGCAACCTCATTCCGGGCGTTGAAAACCCCACACTCAAAACGAGCGACTGGGGCTGGGCAATCGACCCGGTGGGGCTTCGGATCGTGCTCAACCAGTTCTGGGAGCGCTGGCAGAAGCCCCTGTTCATCGTCGAGAACGGGATCGGCGCAAAAGACCAGCTCGTCGAGGTCGACGGAAAGAAAACCGTCATCGATGACTATCGCATCGCTTATCTCAACGACCATCTCGTTCAGGTTGGCGAGGCTCTGCAGGATGGGGTCAATCTGCTCGGATACACTCCGTGGGGATGCATCGACATCGTCAGCGCAAGCACGGCCCAGCTGAGTAAACGCTACGGTTTCATCTACGTCGACCGCAACGACGACGGTACGGGATCGCTCGATCGATACCGCAAGAAGTCGTTCGATTGGTATGCAGATGTCATCCGGACCAATGGCGGCAGCCTCACACGCTGACGCCGTCCCACAATGATTTCGTCGCCTCCGGGTCAGTTCACTGGCCCGGAGGCGACCTGTTTGGAGTTCTCCATGGCATCCACCCGCATGGTCTTTCTCGACGTCGACGGCACCATCATCGACCACGCTCAGCGACTCCGACCGTCCGTCGTCAGTGCGGTTCAAGGCGCGCGCGCGGCCGGCCACCTCGTCTACGTCTGCACGGGTCGGGGGAGCAAAGAGATCCCGGCGACAGTGCTCGACATTGGGTTCGATGGCGTCATCTCCGCTGGCGGCGGCTTCATCGAGCACGACGGCGACGTACTCGCTCGGCACACGATGACCGACGAAGCTGTCGCGGATCTCGTTGCGTTCTTCGAAGCCGAAGATGTCGAGTACAACCTGCAGGGGTATGACGACGTCTACCCGAGCCCGGGACTCATCGAACGCATCGTGCCCATGTTCGCTCGCGAGGGCATGGTTTCTCCGGATGCCGCCGCATCAGCCGACATGGAACGCTTGAGAATGCGGATGACGTATCGCGGTCCCGCACCCGCGGGCAGCGTCGCAAAAGCCACTTTCTTCGGCACACACCAAAGCACGTTCGCCCGCGTGCGCGACGGACTCGGCGACCGCTTCCACGTCATCACAGGAACGATTCCATACCTCGGTGAAGCCGGTGGCGAGATCAGCCCGGCCGGCGTCAACAAGGGCGCAGCTATCGCCGAACTCGTCGCGCACCTCGGGCGCTCGATCGATGACACGATCGGAATCGGCGACAGCTACAACGACCTCGAAATGCTTCAGATCTGCGGAGTCGGTATTGCGATGGGTAACGCCGATGACGCCGTAAAGTCGCACGCGAACGAGGTGACAACGAGCGTGGCAGAAGACGGCGTCTGGAATGCCTTCCAGCGACACGGACTCATCTAAACGCGCTGAGACTCCAGTTCGCGATGCCGCTCACAGAAAGATGTCGGGGAACAGCTCCTCGTCGGGAGTGCCCGGAACGGCGGCATAACCCGAAAAATCAGTGACCCCGGATGCCTCCAACACGTCTTCGACGATCAGTGTCTGCCCCGTGTACTCCCGAGACGGCTGAATGAGCACCTGATACGCGGCATCGGCGTAAATCTCCGGCGTGCGACTTGCCCGCATCATACGGTCGCCACCGAGCGAGAACTGCACAGCAGCCGTAGCGATTGTCGTCCGCGGCCACAGTGTATTGGCGGCAATGCCGTCGGATGCGAACTCGGCGCTGATCCCGAGCGTTGCCATCGTCATGCCGTACTTGGCAAGCGTGTACCCGGTGTGGGAACCGAGCCACCGCGGCGTGATGTTGAGCGGCGGTGACAGCGACAGAATGTGCGGGTTCGGCGCATCCTTCAATATCGGAACCGCGGCCCGAGAGAGAAGGAACGTTCCGCGCACGTTGACGTCTTGCATGAGGTCGTACTTCTTCGGCGAGAGTTCCAGGGTGCGGGAAAGATCGATCGCGCTCGCATTGTTAACGACGGCATCGATGCGTCCGAATTCCCCTTGGGTTTTCATGATGGCTTCGGTGATGTCGTCTTCATTTCGGACGTCACCCACGAGCGGAAGTGCGTGTCCGCCGGCATCCTCGATGGCTTTTGCGGCGGTGTGCACGGTGCCTTCGAGCTTCGGGTGCGGAGTGTCAGTCTTGGCGAGAATCGCAATGTTTGCGCCGTCGCGTGCGGCTCGGAGCGCAATGGCGAGGCCGATGCCGCGGCTGCCGCCCGACATCAAGATGGTGTGTCCGGCGAGCGGCTTTTCGTGGGTCATAGCGTCTTCTCTCGTCTCAACGGGCTGAAGCTTTCGCGAAGGCGGCAACGCGTGCCTTCGCCTGGTCGGTGTCGAAAGCGGCGCCAATCGTTGCCGCCTCATCGGCGAGATTCGCCTCGAAGTTGCGGCCGGCACCGGTGCGGACGAGCCGCTTGGCCTGCCCGTACGCGCCCGTTGCGCCAGCCAGCCAGAACGCGGCGATTTCGTCGGCACGCGCCGCGGGGTCGGGGGCGACTTCTGCAATGAGCCCCCACTCGAGCGCTTCGACGGCGGTGAGCGTGCGGTCTTGCAAGAGCAACTGCAGCGCCCGGCGCTCGCCGATCGCAGCCGGCAGCAGCGTAGAAACGCCGAGGTCGGGGGTGAGGCCGATGTTGGCGTAGCGGCTGACGAACTTGGCGTCTTCAGCGGCCACGATGTAGTCAGCTGAAAGCATGAGGCCGAGTCCGCCGCCCGCAACGGCGCCCTGCACAACAGCGACCATCGGGATATGGGAGTCGACGAAAGTGCGAATGCCCTCGTGAATGACGTGCGCGGCATCCGTGACTGCGTCACCGGCAGCCCCTGACGTCGACATTGCAATCACATCGCCGCCGGCGCAAAAAGCGGGGCCAGCGGCATCGAGCACAATTGCACCGACCGACGGATCGGTTGTGACGGCGCGGGCAACATCACGCCAGCGCGCACCCATCTCGAAGTCCATCGCGTTCAGTCGGTTGGGCCGGTTGAACGTCACACGGGCAAGCCCCTCGGTCACCGACACGAGAATCGAATCGCTCACGAGTTCTCCTTCGAACATCGCGCCCTCCGCACATGGAGTGGCATCGGGTCTCAGCCTATGCGGAACCCGGGCCCACGTGCGAGCTCCGCAGCAATCCACACCGTGCGGCCGGCCGGCCAGCGCCGCTACTGCACCTTCCCTGCCTCCCCCTGCACGAACTCAGGCAAAATCAGCCCGAGCGGCGCATCACGCCAGCCCGAAGCCCCAATCTGCCTGAGTTGGTGCAGGCGCAGCGCGACCGCGACAGGCTCAGCTGAGGCCGAGGATGAAGTTCCAGGTGCCGGCGGCGACCGCCGCGCCAACGGATGCCGCAGCCACACCGGCCGCGATCAGCACGAGGCCGAGATCCGCGGGGTGGAGGCGTGACGGCCGTGCCCAGGTGCGCTCGACGTCAGCCCCGAATCCGCGGGCTTCCATCGCGGTCGCAAGCTTTGTTCCCCGCCGGATCGCCAAGACGAACAGGGCAAAGGACTGCCCCACGAACCTCCGAAGGCGTCCGGTGTCGGCGACGCCTCGGGCCCGCCGAGAGAGCGAAAGCTCGCGCCAGTCCTCGATCAGCAGCCCCACCAAGCGGAGCCCCGCGAGAGCTCCGAGCACGAATCGCGCGGGAAGCCGCAGTATCTGCGCGAGAGCATCGGCAAGATCGGTCGGGTCGGTTGTCATGAACAGCACAATGCTCGGCACAGCGATCGCGAGAACACGCAGAACTATCGCAAGTGCGAGCGAGATCGACCCGTCGCTGATGCGAAGCAACCCGAATTCGAAGTAGATCTGCCCATCGGGTCGACCGTACAAAACCGTAGCCGCTCCCGCGATCACCGCACCGAGCGCGATCGGCCAGGTGCGCAGCCATAGCGCGCGAGCGGGGATGCGGCAGATAGGAAGCAGCAGCAGCGTCGCAACAAGGCTTACGCCGGCCGACACGGCGTCGATCGACAGCAGCAGCGTCACCGAAATCACGAGGGCTGCGGCAAGCTTTGCGACCGGATTTCGCCGTGCGAGCGGGCTCGCCGAAACGTCGAGTTCGAGCAAGCTCATGGCGCCGTCACCCCCAGCGAGTATTCGCTGTCTGCAATCGCGTCGACGAGCGCTCGGTCGTGCGTCACCATGACAACGGCAGTTCCCGCATCGCGCACATCATCGATAAGACCAGCAAGCTCCCGCCACGTGCGGGCATCTTGACCGTAGGTTGGCTCGTCGAGCACGAGCATCCGTGGTCTGGTCGCGAGAGTGGCAGCAACCGTGAGCCGTCGTTTTTCGCCGCCCGAGAGGGTGTACGGGTTCACCGCGGCGAGGTGAGTGAGGCGAAGCCGCTCGAGTAATTCGTCAACCCGGGCACGGATTTCAGCCGCGTCCAGCCCCAGCGCGCGCGGCCCGACTTCAAGCTCCGCGCGCACCCGCGTTGTGAGGAGCTGATGCTCGGGACTTTGAAACACAGTGCCTATTCGAGTCAGTAGATCACGCGCGCTCCACCGCAGCGGGTCGGCACCACGGCCGGCACGAAGCGGTTCGGCGGCAACAACCCGACCGGATGCCGCAGGCAGCAGCCCCGCAAGAGTCATTGCGAGCGTCGATTTTCCGGCGCCATTGTCGCCGGTGATGGCGAGCACCCGACCCGCTGTCACACTGAGATCAATTCCGGATGACACAACGTCAACCGCCCGCGCGCCGAATGGGCGGCGTCCAACGGCCAGGTCTTCTCCGCGAAGCAGAACGTCGCTCTCGCCGTCGATTCGGCGTGCCGCGGGCTCTCGTTCGACGCGCGCTCCTGGCAACCACACTCCGGCGGCGGCAAGCTCCGATGCTTGCTCGTGAAACACAGTTTCGGGGCTGCCATCGGCAAGCACCCCACCGCCCGCGGCGAGCACGATCACGCGATCGACGGCGTCAGCCCAGAGCTCGACACGGTGCTCCACCACAACGAGCGTTGCACCGGTGCGCTCAGCGGCCGCGATTACCGCATCGCGCACTGCGATAGCGCCGGCAGGATCAAGGTTTGCTGTTGGCTCGTCGAGAAGCAGCAGTCCCGGCCGCATCGCGAGAATACCCGCCAAGGCGAGTCGCTGTTTTTGCCCACCCGACAGGTGCGACGTCGAGTGGTCGCGCGCAACGCGCAGCGCGACAGCGTCGAGCGACTCGTCAACGCGCGCCCAGATCTCGTCCGCCGGCACCCCGAGGTTTTCGCAGGCAAAGGCAACATCATCGCCCACGCGGGCAAGGATGACCTGGGCATCCGGGTCTTGGAGCACCAGGCCCGCGCGCCCACGCACTCGGGCGGGCGGTGCACCATCGACGAGGAGTTCGCCGGTGGCTTCGCCGTCTTCGACGTCACCGAGTACGCCGGCAAGTCCTCGCAGAAGCGTACTTTTTCCGGCCCCGCTGGCCCCGAGCAGCAAAATGCGCTGCCCGGGAACCAGATCGAGATCGAGATCTTGCACCGCCCACCGGCGGCGGCCAGCGTGTCGCCACCCCCAGCCGCGGGCGACGACCCGCGCGCCACTCACGCGGCGTCGACTGGTTCCGGCTCGCGTGAGCGCGCTTCGCGCCCCGAAGCGAATCGGTCAAGCGCGCCCGTTGCGGCGAGCGCACGCGCAATGACCCACGACAACACACCGGCGATCAGGATGCCGGAAACTACCGCCGAGACGAAGTACACAGCGCGTGCTTCTACCGCGAGGGCAGCAACCGACGAGAAGTTGGTGTCCATGAGCGCGACGGCAATTCCCGCGAGCGCCCCCGATGTGAGCGCGCCGAGCAGGCGCCAATTGGCGTAGAGGAACAGCGCGAAGCCGAGCTCAGCCGCGAGGCCTTGCACGACACCCCATACGAGGGTGAGAAACGCCCACTGCGTGCCGAGCGCCATTGAGACAACAGCGGCGACGACTTCGGCGTAGAACGCGGCGCCGGGCTTTCGAATGATCAGGCCACCAAGAACTCCGGCAAAGAGCCACCCACCGGCAAGCAGACCGGAAAGACCCGGCGTGAATGCGAGCGCTGTGTCGAGCGCCGGCCAGGCGAGGCCCCACAGCCAGAAGATGACCCCAGCTGCGACACCGATCACGCTGGCGACGACGATATCGACGACTCTCCAGCTGAAACGGTTCGAGGTGGATGAAGACGTGGACGTGTGCATCGTTACTCCCTTCCTGCGCCGGCATGACCCGGATCAGGTTCGACGGTCGAAGCGTTTTCGCTTCCTCTCAGCCCGGCACACCGGACTCCCGTGGTTTCAAGGCGAGTATAACCATGTGCTCGCGCTAACGTTGCTTCGTGCCCGACGCCGACGAATCTCCGCCGACACGACGAGCGATGCGTGAAAAACAAGACGATCCTGGTACGGACTCCCCCACGGACGCCGCCGAAACGGCCATCGCCGATCCATCAGCGACCCCCGAGTCCGCGGAGACCACGACGTCCACGGGCGCCGTAATCGTGAAGAATAGAACCAAAAAGCCCGCCCCCGCCCCCAACCCGCGGCGGGCACTCACCTGGGTCGAAGCCTCGCAGCTCGCCGCGGCATCCGGACCCGCAGCCCCACTCGAAGCTGCACCCGCTGGCTTCTCACCGGTGTCGCCAGCACTTCTTTCGCGCCGGCCGCGCCGATCGCCGTTTCGCCCGGGCGTCATTTTTCCGATTTTCATCGTGCTCGCTCTTATCGCGGCCTACGCCGGCACAACGCTGCTCTGGCCGTTGAGCGCGATCGAGCCAGAGGCCACGAGCACACCGTTGCAGCCAGTTTCAGCGGACGTGTCCGCGCCGGAATGGCCGGAGGTCGGCGCTGCCGCCGTCTCGGTTGGGGGTATCGATGGCACGCTCGCGTCTACCGATAACACGACGTCTATTGCGAGCATCACAAAGCTCGTCACGGCCCTTTTGGTGCTAGACACGGCACCGCTCGCCGTCGGTGAACAGGGGCCGGAATTTGCTTTCACATCAAACGACAGCAGCACGTATTGGTCGTATCTCGCGAACGGCGAGTCAGCTCTCGACGTGCCCGTCGGCGGCACCCTCACCGAGTATCAAATGCTCCAGGGCATGCTCATTGGCTCGGCCAACAACTACGCCGATCGGCTTGTCGCAACCTACTGGCCAACGGATGCCGTTTACGCCGCTGCCGCGAACTCTTGGCTGGATCTGCACGGGATCTCAGGCATCACGATTGTCGGCCCATCGGGTATCGATGCCGGAAACACAGCAAGCCCCGGGGCACTTATCCCGTTGGCGAATCGGGCTCTCGCCGACCCCGTCATTGCCGAGATTGTGCGCACAGTGTCAGTCGATCTTCCGGGCGCTGGCCTCGTGACGAATACCAACGAGCTTCTTGCCGATCCCGGCGTTATCGGGTTGAAAACCGGAACGCTCGATGGTTACAACCTGCTGGCCGCAAAAGAAGTCACGGTCGATGACATCACCGTTCGGCTTTATGCCGCAACGCTCGATCAACCCGATTACGACACTCGCAGCGCCGTCACGCGCGGACTTTTCGACCAACTCGAAAGTGAGCTGCAGCCCGACCCATCGGTGACAGCAGGCAGCCTTGCGGGCCGCGTCGAAACTGTCTGGGGCGAGAGCGTCAACCTCGTCACTGATGGCGACGCGACAGTCGTGCTCTGGAATGGCGGCACGGCAGAAGTTGTGACGAGTCTCGACCTCGCCGACAACCGGACTGCGGGCGAAACCGTCGGCACCGTCACAGTCACGGGTCCGCTCAACTCGAGCGTCGTCGATGTTGAGCTCGCAGAAGACATCGAGGGCCCCACTCCGCTCTGGCGACTGACTCACCCGCTTGAGCTGTTCGGGCTCAGATAGCGTCGCGCGCTACGCCTTGAACTGTGCGGAGCCCAAAACGCGTTCGACAGTGATCTCGAGCACCACACGCTCCGGATTTTCTCGCGGCTGCCGATAGCGTTCGGCGTAGAGCGAGACCGCCAGCGCAACCTCGTCGGGGTCATCGAGCACTCGAGCGGGCCCCTCGAAGCTGATCCAGCGCCCACCGTCCACGGTGTTGACGCTCGCGCGTCCAGCTCTTTCAGCATTCAAGAACTTCTGCGAACCACGCGATCCGATAACCCGTACGATGCCATCTCGATACGTGATTCCGACGGGCACCGAGTGGATTCGCTGACCTCGTCCGAGAGTCGAGAGCGTAGCGAGCTGATATTCGGCAAGAAATTCGCGGGCAGCATCAGTAATCACAAGACAAGCCTCCCATTTTCTTCGGGTCAGACGTACGTCACGGTCTGATCGAGCCGGGTTCGCACGTCGAACACTTCGTTGCCACCGATGTCGCGTGCACCGCTCACACCACGCCTCAGCACCGTGCTGAGCGCGCTTCGAGCGACGACGACAACCGGCATTCCACGGATCTTGCCAAGCTCTGTGATGGCCTGTGCCACATCTTCATCTGGCAACACGACAATCGCACCGCTGAACCGCACCCTGGCCGCGCGCGCAACGACCCGCATTCGCCCGAGGAGCTCCGTGATCGGCGCACCGGGAACGTGTGCCCCGGTGATCTCTCCGCGGCGAAAGCTCACTGGGCCGCCAAAGTCTTCAGACAGCACTCCGTAGAGTCCGCTGGGCCCGAGCACAACGTGATCGAGCTTGTCGTCGGGGTTTGATCCGCGACCGGCGGCGGCCACGTCGTGCCACACGGTGTAGCCCATGCCGAGATCGGCGACGATACGCGCTGAGGCTTCCTCGGCGAGCGCATCAGCGAGCAGGCGCCGCACGTCGAGCGGAGCCGAGCGAACGAGCTGCGGATCGTAGGGGTCTTCGAGATCAACGCCGCGGCCAGCCCATTCCCGAATGAGGTTCAGGTAGCGCTCACGGCGCCAGCCGCCGGGCTGTCCGTGTGTTCGCGCTCGCGGGCGCGTATCGGGACGCGAGCTGGGTGCTCGCCAGCCAGAAGTAGCCGTGGCATCCGGTGCAGTAGTTGGTGCACCGCGACCCCGATCGTATGCCGCGCGTGCTTCGGGCGTGCCGATAAGTTCCCACGCTCGCTGTACCTGTACGAAGATCGCCGCGTCGCCGCCGGTGTCGGGGTGGGTTTCGCGCAGCTTGGCACGGTAGGCGCGACGAAGATCATCCTCAGAAATATCGCTCGCGACGCCGAGCACGTCATAGGGCGATGCCGAGAGTGGACTGTCGAACACAACGTCTCCCCTCGTTCACACAGCGGCATCCAGGCTATCTCCCCCAGATACCCGCGGGCTGCATGCGCTCGCTATGCGGTGTCTGGTCGCTTCTCGTTGCGCCTGGCATACGCGGCTGAACTTCTACTCGACAGTGCAAGCAGAATCAGGATGTCGAGAGCCACCGAGGGAAGAGTGCCAGTGAGGCGTATCTCTTGCCCGTTGAACCACCAGCCGGCGAACGCCGTAGAGATCGAGAAGACCGAGAACACAAGAATGATCAGGCGAGGCCCGTTTCGGCCGCGGAGGATCATGACCCCCAGGATTCCCTCGACGAGGAAGATCAGTGATCCGATGACGAGCACGACTCGAATCGCTAAGGCCAGGTCGTCTCCCGCGAGTGGCACTCCCTCGATTGTGAAGTCGGCATCTCTTACTATCGCCGGCCAATCGAGGGTCAGAGCCAAGAGTAGAAAAACGCCGGTTGCAGCACGCAGCAGCACCAGAACGGAGCCGGCCACAGTGCTTGCCGGCCGGCGCATCTCGGGGTCATGCCTCAGCGGACGCGCGAGGTCTGCGGGGGATTCGAACGCAGCCCTCTTTCTGGGCAATTCTTCGGGCGCGATCACGCTGTCACCTCGCTCACATCGAGAATCAGCAGATTACCGTCGGTCCGAATCGAATCTCCCCCACCGTTTCGCGCGTGATAGCCGGTGGAGAAATCCTGGATGACATCGACTGTCACCGCGGTTTCGGATTCGGTGAGGGTCTGCACGATGTGATCTCGCTCGATGTCGGTGTTCGCATCAATACGATGCGTGACCTGCAGCGTGAACAGCGAAAGACCGACAGCGGTGTCGAACGTGCCGGCAGCAAGCCAGTCCACCCGATGACCACCGGGGAGTAACCAACCATCGGGGCAACGCCAAAATCGCACGTGGTGGCGCTGCGCCGGATTGCCCGCGACCTCCTGTTGATAGGCAAAGTCCTGCTGACGTCCGAAGAGGAAAAGCGGACTCACGGGCGCCTCGTTGTAGCTGCGCCGACGCAGCGTCGAGGTGACGATTCGCCACGACGACGAGAACGTCACTGGGTCGGCTTTCGTCCAGCCAGCTGCGTGAAGCGCCTGTTCGATCTGGCCGCTCTCCCCCATGAGCGCGAGGTTCACCGGGTCTCCGAGTAAGCCGTCCGACGTGCGCGTGCGACCGATGAAGTAGTCGGGAACGTAGACGGTCGTCAAAATGCGATGAAGGCGCGGCAGTACCAGATAGGCAAGAAGCACCCAGAACACAATTGCCGTGAGGATTCCCCACCAGCCGAACCCGAACGTTTGGGTGAAGCTCAAGTAGGCGAGCCATACAGCCGCAAAGCCCGCGAAGACGAAGAAGAACCAGTCGAGCGCAAGCCCGATCGAATACCGTCTCCGCGTGCGGCGCTCATGGCGCTGGGTAGCTTTTGACGTGGTCATTGTGATGGCCACAACGCGATGTCGGGCACGAAAGCGAACGCCTCAGCGACAGTGTCTGCCGACACGTCGGCAAGCGTCGGCGGGTCCCACCGCGGCGCACGATCTTTGTCTACGAGCTGCGCGCGTATCCCCTCGGAGATGTCGGGCTGAGTTGCCACAAACCACGACACCAGTGCGTACTCCTGCTCCAGAGCAAACCGGAGATGAGGCAACTCGCGAGCACGTCGCACAGCTTCGAGGGTCACCGAAAGTGATGTGGGCGAGAGCGTGGTCAACAAATGTGCAGTCTCGGATGCCTCGGGCTCCGAACTGTCGAGGAGGCGCTTGATGATGTCGGGCACGGTTTCGGCCGAGAACGCCTCATCGATCCAGACTCGCCGCGCATCTAGCGCTGATGGATCCGGGGTGTCGTCGAAAAGCATCGCGAGTTCCGTCGGGTTGGCTGGGTCGGCACGAGTCTCAAGGGCTTCGTGAAGAGCAGAAAGATTGGCGACCGGCAGGAGATAGTCAGCGAATCCAGCGGCGATTGCATCGGCGGCATCCATCGTTGCGCCGGTGAGCGCAAGATACTCGCCTAGCCTGCCCGGAGCTCGCGCCAGCAACCAGGACCCTCCAACGTCGGGGGTGAGACCGATGCGAGTTTCTGGCATCGCGAGCTGCGAACGCGGCGTCACGACGCGGACTGCTGCATGGCCCGCAACGCCGATGCCGCCGCCCATCGTGATGCCATCAGCAAAAACAACAACGGGCTTCGGATACTCGGCGATCCGCAGGTTCAGCGCGTACTCGGCACGAAAAAAGAGCCCAGCGTTCTCGGGGTGCCCGCCCACGATCTGCTCCCGAAGACCGCGTACGTCTCCGCCTGCGCACAGTCCTCGCTCGCTCGCACTGTCGATGAGAACGATGTCGACATCATGGGCGTTCTCCCACGCCTGCAACGCCCCATCGAGTGCTTGCACCATGTCTAGATCTAGCGCGTTGAGCGCCCGAGGCCGATCGAGCGTGAGCCGTCCGAGACCGTTTCTCACGTGCACGCGCACATGCTCACTCGACAATTCCGATAGGTCTGCGCTCACGTGCGCAAGGCTACCGCGTCGGCCTCGTTCGTCATCAAGTCGCTCTGGCGATGGTTTTCCGGGAGTATAGGGAGGATTGCCCGCGTCGACGAGAGGTTCCGGATGACTGACGGACAGCTGCTGGAATTTTCCGGCGTCACCAAACGATTTGGCGGCATCACTGCCGTGAACAATTTTCAGGCGCGTATCGAGCCCGGAGTCGTGACCGGATTTCTCGGGCCGAACGGCGCTGGGAAGACCACGACCCTTCGGGTGCTCCTCGGTCTCGTTGCACCCACCTCCGGCACAGCCCGCATCGGCGGTAAGGATTACAGCGAGATCAAAAACCCGTTGCAGTCGGTCGGCGCGGTACTTGAGGCGTCCAGCTTCCACCCCGGCCGGTCGGCGGCCAACCACCTGAAGGTCTACGCACGTGCGGCGGGGATTCCGATCTCGCGCATCGATGAGACGTTGGCGCTCGTGGGTCTCACAGAAGCTGCGGGCCGTCGTGTCGGCGGATTCTCGCTCGGTATGCGCCAGCGGCTCGGTCTCGCTGTCGCGCTTCTCGGCGACCCTGGAGTGCTCATCCTCGATGAGCCGTCAAATGGCCTCGACCCGGAAGGCATCAAATGGATGCGCGGGTTCTTGCGTCAGCTCGCACGCGACGGTCGTACCGTGCTCATGTCATCGCACCTTCTCGCTGAAATTCAGCAGACAGCGGATGCCCTCCTCGTCATTTCGCGCGGAAAACTCGTCTACCAGGGCGCCCTCGCCGATCTCGTCGACCCGTCCGAGTACGCGACAATCGTTGACTCCCCCGATCGCGCAGGACTGTCCGCCGCGCTCGCACGCGAAAACATGCCGACCGAGACGCTTCGCACCGGGCTCGTCGTGCACGACTCCGACACCATTGCCGTTGGAGCTGTCGCTGCGCGCGCGGGTATCGCGCTCTCATCACTGCAGCGACGCGGACCTGCTCTTGAGGAGGTCTTCCTCGACCTCGTCAGTGGAGTGCGTGTCCATCCTTCCGGCCAGGACGCGAGCGCCCCGCAGGCAACAGCGGAGCCAGAAGCCGCTTCGACATCAGAAGCTCCTGCAGACGCAGAAGCAGACGCAGAAGCTCCTGAAACGACAAGCGTTGATGACACTCATCTGATTCCAGTGATTGACGAACGCACGTCAGATCCGTTCGAACCCGCCGAAACCGATGTGCCTGCACCTGCGGCGCCTCAAGAACGCGAGTTCAACGACGAAGCCAACGACACAGAGGAAGGTGAAAAGCGATGAGCCTCGCACGCGCTACCCGTTCTGAGCTCACGAAGCAGTTCACGACTTCTGGCTGGTGGATTCTCGGGATCGTGCTCCTCGCATACGTCGGCTTCACTACCGCCGGCCTCACGTTCGCCCTCGCCTTCTCGGTAAACGGATCTCTTGGCGAGAGTTCGGGTATGGCGGCATCCGCTGACGGCCTTGCAACTCTGCTTTACAGCCTGGCGACATCTATCGGATACGTCTTCCCGCTGCTCATTGGAACCCTCATCGTGACGGTGGAGTTCCGTCACAAGACACTTACCCCTACGTTCCTTGCCACACCGGCACGTGGGACCGTGCTCTTGGCAAAAGTTGCCAGCGGTGTCATCGTGGGGGCGCTCTTCGGCGCCATCGCACTCGTCGCAACTGTCGGCCCCGCAGCCGGAATCCTCAGCGGCTTCGGTCTCGCAACCGAACTTGGTTCTCTCGACACCTGGGCGCTGTTCGCACGAACAATTGCCGCCTTCGTGCTGTGGGTTCTGATCGGAATCGGCGTCGGATCGCTCGTTCGCAATCAGGTCGCGGCGATCGTCATTGTTCTGGCGTTCACGCAACTCGTCGAGCCGATCGCACGTCTCGCCGCAGGCTTCGTCGACGGTCTTGACAGTGTGACGCGATTCCTTCCGGGCGCGGCGAGCGACAGCTTGGTGGGAGCGAGCGTGTTCTCGTTCAGCACGACGGCAAGCGCTGATGCACTCTCGTGGTGGCAGGGTGGCGTGACGCTTCTCGTTTACGCCGCATTATTCGTACTCGCGGGTCACATCTTCAGCTGGCGCCGCGACGTCGAGTGAAGCGAGTACTTACGAGGAGCGCTTGCGCTTCGTGCTGTTCGTCGCAAGATCGACAACATCTGTCGGTTCTGAGCCGGTTTCGAGCCGAAGCGCTTGCACCAGCGCCACGCCGTGACTCGTCGTCAAGATGAGACGTTGAAATTCATCAGAACCCTCGAGGTCGATCACAACGCTCGGCTTCCGACGTCGGATGCTGACAAAATCGCGTCCACCCGCAGACTTCCATGAACCTGCGGCGATCGCGACGGGTAGGTAGGTGCCCGGGTCGGGTACGCCTCGAAGCCAGGTCCACGAGTCGTCTGTAAGCTGCACGCGCACGATCTGCGAACGATCGATCATCACATTCCGCTTGCGGAATGTGAGACCTTTTTCAGTGATCGACAGCACGACTTCGAGGTGTGCGGAGTCGAGCATGAGAGTGACCATGTCTCTATCCTGCCGTCAATGGAACGACGCCGCGACCTGATTGCGGGTGTATTCGAAGATCACGCTTGTGCGAGTTGACGCAACACTGTCATGCCCTGAGAGGTGTTCCACGACGAATCTGCGGAGCGCAGACGAGTCTTCGACCGCGACGTGCACGATGAAATCATCGACGCCGCCAACGAAGAACATCTGCGTGACCTCGGGGAGTCTTCCGGTGTCTTCCGAGAACCGCGCGATGCTCGCTTGGCGTGCTCCGGGTCGAAGAGTCACTCCCACAAGCGCCTGAAGCGTTTGCCCGAGTTCGTGCTGCGAGATCACAGCTTCGTAGCCCGCGACGACACCACGACGCTCGAGGCCACGCAGGCGAACGTGCGCGGTTGATTCAGCGACACCGGCGCGCGCTGCAATTTCACGGTTCGTAGAGCGCGCAGATGACTGCACCGCGGCAAGCACGGCACGGTCGGTCTCATCGAGCGCAGCTTCGCTGCGAGGTTCTTTCGCCACCATGTCACGTGCCCCTGTTCTTCTCGAAAGAACTCTACGAGAATGACTACAACTTCGAAGCATCTTCGGGCGAAACATGCGCGACACGTGTTTCGAGGCAGTATCGCGGTAACAGAGCGAGAGAGGTTCGACATGAAAATCGGTATCCCGACAGAACTGAAGAACAGCGAACGGCGCGTCGCGATCACACCCGAGGGCGTCGACGCCCTCGCGAGACGCGGACACGACGTTCTCATCGAGAAGGGTGCCGGCGCCGGAGCGCGTGTGCCCGACGAGGCCTACGTTGCCGCGGGGGCGCGAGTCAGCGCATCGGCCGACGATATCTGGGAGCACGGCGATCTACTTCTCAAGGTGAAAGAGCCCATCGCTCCAGAATTCTCGCGCATGCGCGCTGATCAAGTGCTCTTCACGTATCTGCACCTCGCAGCATCCGTTGAGTGCGCGAATGCGCTGCTACAGGCCGGCACGACAGCAATCGCCTACGAAACAGTCCAAACTGCCGACCGCAAGTTGCCGCTCCTGGCACCGATGAGCGAAATCGCTGGACGCCTCTCTGTGCTCGCTGGCGCACACCACCTGATGAGTCCCCTTGGCGGACGCGGCACCCTCCTCGGTGGGATCGCCGGAGCACGGGCGGCGAAGGTTGTCGTTCTGGGCGGCGGCGTCGCCGGTGAGCACGCAATTCGGAACGCTGTCGGAATGGGTGCGGACGTCACAGTGCTCGACCTTTCATTGCCGCGTTTGCGCGAGTTACAGGCCGAGTTCGGGCCAGCTCTTCGCACGCGAGTTTCCACTCCGCTCGAAATAGCGGCTCAGGTGAGTGAGGCTGATCTCGTTATCGGCGCGGTGCTGGTTCCTGGCGCGACAGCTCCACGGCTCGTCACCACCGACATGGTGGCGACGATGCCCGAAGGATCGGTACTCGTCGATATCGCGATCGATCAGGGCGGATGCTTCGAAGGCTCCAAACCGACGACGTACTCCGACCCGACCTTTGCCGTGCACAGCTCGCAGTATTACTGCGTCGCGAATATGCCTGGCGCTGTGCCAGAAACCGCCACTCGTGCCCTCACGAACGCCACGCTCCCCTACGTGATTGCCCTCGCAGAACGCGGATGGCGTGCCGCAGTGCGCACCGATCCGGCACTTGCCGCGGGACTCAACACCCACGCCGGGTTGGTCACGAATGCACCCGTGGCGGCGGCCCTCGGAACACAGTTTGTTGCGCCGACCGATCTTCCAGTGTGAGCGCGGTGCAAGACTAGAGGGATGACACTGCTCGATCCCGCACCCACCCCCGCGGGCGAGCAGGGCTCTGCGCGTTCAGCCCTGCTGGCAGCATCAGCTGGTCGAGAGCTGACTGCCGCAGAAACAGAAGCTCTTCTCGGCGCAACGGGCGCTGATTTCGACGAGCTTCTTACACTCGCAAGTGCGTTGCGCGATGCGGGCCTCCACCACATCGGGCGCCCGGGCATCATCACCTACTCGCGCAAAGTTTTTGTGCCACTCACAACGCTCTGCCGCGACCGCTGTCACTACTGCGTTTTCGTGGACACCCCCGGTCAGCTGCTGAAAAAGAACAAGCCGGTGTTCATGTCACCCGAGCAGGTGCTTGCTGTCGTGCAACAGGGCCACGCCCTCGGTTGCAAAGAAGTGCTGCTGACCCTCGGGGATCGTCCCGAAGAGCGCTGGCCCGAGGCACGTGCATGGCTCGATGAACACGGCTACGGCTCCACCCTTGACTACGTCGGCGATATCGCGCGGCGCATCACTGCCGAGACCGGGCTCCTCGCGCACCTGAACCCCGGCGTGATGACGTATGACGAACTCGTTGCGCTGCGTCCGACGGCACCATCGATGGGAATGATGCTCGAGACAACGTCGCGGCGCTTGTTCGAAGAACCCGGCCAAGTGCACTACGGCTCCCCCGACAAAGACCCCGACGTGCGACTCAAGGTCATCGACGACGCGGGGCGCGCCAGCATCCCGTTCACCACCGGAATTCTCATCGGCATCGGCGAGACGCTGCGTGATCGTGCCGAGTCGCTGATCGCGCTTCGCGATTCCCACGCGCGCGGAGGACATGTGCAAGAAGTGATCGTGCAGAACTTCCGCGCGAAACCTCGGACCGCCATGGCTGGGGCGCCCGATGCGGAGCTTCGCGAGTACCTCGCTGCTGTCGCAACAGCGCGAGTTGTGATGGGCGCTGACATGCGCATCCAGGTGCCGCCGAACCTCTCCGACGTCACAGAGTTCGAGCTACTCGTTCGCGCTGGCATCGACGACTGGGGCGGGGTTTCACCGCTCACTGCCGACCACGTCAACCCGGAGCGCCCATGGCCGCACATTGACGAACTCGCTGAGCGCACCCGCGCCCTCGGTTTTGAACTGCAAGAACGCTTAACAGCTCACGCCGAGTTCATTCGTGACGCCGACCGCTGGATAGATCCAGAGCTCGCTCCGGCGGTGCACGCTCTCGCCGATCCGATATCAGGCTTGGCCGCTGCGATGCCCGCTACGAACGATGGTGCGACCGTCGATAGCGGCGTGACTCGCGATGCCGCGCCCTCGCGTTCCGGCGCAATCCGCCTACCCTCGACCGCACGTCAACTCGCCGAGCGCGCCGCCGCCGACCCGCTTTCGCTCGACGACAACGAGTGGGTGAGTTTGCTGCATGCGTCCGGTGGTGACCTTGACGCTCTCACCCAGACGGCCAACGATGTGCGCCGTTACACGGTCGGTGAAGCCGTGAGTCTTGTGGTCAATCGCAACCTGACATCTTCGGGGCTGAGGGCTCGGGCATCCGACGACGAATCGACATTCACGCTCGACGATGTCCCGGCGATCGCGCGCGACGCATGGGAGCTCGGCGCGACCGAAATCTGCGTGCAGGGCATGATTCCAGCCGACGTCGACGCGGGTGCATACCCCGCGATTGCGCGATCCATCAAGGCCGCAACACCGCATATGCACGTACATGCATATCGCCCACAAGACGTTTGGGACTTCGCCGAGCGCAGTGGCCTCACTCTCGATGACGCACTCGCCGCGCTCCGCGATGCCGGTGTCGACACCATGCCGGGCACCGGCCTCAAGGTGCTGAGCGAACGGGTCCGCGAGCTTGTTGCCCCGGGCGACCTCGACATTGCTCGCTGGGTCGAGGCGATAACTGCCGCTCACCGCGCCGAGTTCCGCTCCACATCGGTGCTTTTCTACGGCCACGTCGAAACTGCGGCAGAGCGCATTTTGCACGTGCGGATGCTGCGGGAAATCCAGAATTCCACCGGCGGCTTCACCGAATTCGTGCCCATCCCGCTTCCGGGTGGAGACGTGCCCCTCGTGCCGAGTCGAGCGCCGCTTGACGAACACCGCGCCATGGTCGCTGTCTCGCGTTTGCTGCTTTCAGGCTCGATCAGCCACATCCAGATTCCGTGGACAAGGCACGGGCGAGACGCCTCCGCTGCCCTCCTCAGCGCCGGCGGCGATGACCTCGGCGGCAGTCTGCTCGATGGCCGCGTGCTCCCTCGCACCGGCATCGAGCACGGCCAAGAGCTCGCCGTCGCGGACGCCGCACGGATTGCTCAACACCTCTTCCGCCCGTTCCGCCAACGCACGACCGAGTACCGGGAGCCCGCGGCAGGCCGAAAGATCGTTGTCCGATGAGCGCTCCCCGCGCGACGATGACCGTCGACGAACTCATCGTTGGGGCAGGTTTCGCCGGTATCGGCATGGCACTCCAACTTCAGCGCAGTGGCCGATCGAACTTCGCGATCATCGAGCGCGGGGCATCCGTCGGTGGCACCTGGCGCGACAACACCTATCCGGGTGTTGCGTGCGACGTACCGAGCCACCTCTACGGCTTCGCGTCGCACCCCAATCCAGAATGGTCGGCGCTCTTCGCGCGCGGTGATGAGATTCACGGTTACCTGCAGAAGATTGTGCGCGATGAACGCCTTGAGGGGCAGCTTCTCCTCAACACCACGCTCACGAACGCCCAATGGGATGCCGCCCGCTCGTTGTGGGTTGTTTCTATCTCGGGCGATGCACCCGGTGTGATCGAAGCGAGCACTCTCGTGCTGGCATGCGGCCGCTTGACGGAGCCGGTGATCCCCGACGTGCCAGGCCTTGACACTTTCACCGGTCCGCTGTTCCACTCCGCCCGCTGGGACCACAACGCGGAGCTTGCTGGCAAGCGCGTTGCCGTCATTGGCACCGGAGCCTCGGCGGTGCAGCTTGTTCCCGAGCTCGCCCGAACGACGGCACACGTCACGGTATTTCAGCGCACAGCGCCCTGGATTGTGCCGCGCGATGCGCGCCGATATTCCGCCGAGGAACTTTCCACGTTTCGTGACGATCCGGCAGCGCTCGCGCGGCTGCGTGAGGAGCTGTATTTCGAAGGTGAAGCGCGGTACGCCGCGCGTTCAGGCGACGCCGCCGCGGCAGCTGACGCGACAGCGATTGCCGATGCGCACCGAGAGGCGCACGTCGCCGATCCAGCGCTTCGAGCTGCACTTCGGCCCACGTACGCGTTCGGTTGCAAGCGCGTCTTACTCTCAGACGACTACTACCCCGCGGTGGCGTCCGACAGGGTGACAGTTGAGGCATCCGCTCTCGAAAGCGTCGCAGGCAGCACGCTGACCGCTGCGAGCGGCGAGCGCTACGACGTCGACATTGTGGTGTTGGCGACAGGTTTTGCCGCAGCGCAGCAGCCATATGCCCACCTGATCATGGGCGAGACCGGCCAGACCCTCGCTGAGCATTGGCACGCGGGCATGACATCGTTCGCCTCGACCGTCGTTTCAGGATTCCCGCAGATGTTCGTTCTCAACGGACCCAACGCCTCGCTTGGCCACAACTCTTCAGTGCTGATGGCCGAAGCACAGGCCGAGTACGTCACACAGTGCCTCGACCGCGCGCCTGGGCGTGGCGGCATCCTGCGGGTACGACCAGAAGCCGAGGCCGCATACAGCGCCGCGATCGATGTCGCTGCGGCCGCGACGCCGTGGATGAGCGGCGGATGTCACAACTGGTACGTCGACGACCGCTCTGGCCGCCTCACCCTGTTGTGGCCGGGAACCGTCCAGGCCTTCCGCGACATGCTCGCCACCACCACCACCACCACCGGGGACGAGTTTTTTCCCACCGATGTTTGTTCACCGTCCGCTTCGATTGGAGCATCATGACAGTTCCCCTGCGCTTTGGCTACAAGGCATCCGCTGAGCAGTTCAACCCCGCCGAACTCGCCGACTTCGCCGTACTCGCCGAGGAATCGGGCTTCGATTCGGTGTTCATCTCCGACCACTTTCAGCCCTGGATGCACGAAGGCGGACACGCGCCCGCAGCACTCCCCTGGCTCGGAGCCGTCGGCGCACGCACGTCGCGGGTACTTCTCGGCACCTCAGTTCTGACCCCCACCTTTCGCTACCACCCCGCCGTCGTCGCTCAGGCATTCGCGACGCTGGGCGTGATGTTCCCGGGCCGCATCATCCTGGGCGTCGGCACCGGAGAAGCGCTCAACGAAGTGACCCTTGGCCTCGACTGGCCCGAAGCGCCCGAGCGGTTTCAGCGCCTCAAAGAGTCGATCATCCTCATGGAAAAGCTGTGGGCGGGCGAGCGCGTCACCTACGAAGGCAATTTCTGGAATGTGAAAGACGCCACGATCTACGACCGTCCCGAGACGCCGGTACCGATCTACATCGGTGCCGCCGGCCCCGCCGCGACCCGCCTCGCGGGACGCATGGCGAACGGATTCATCACGACGAGCGGCAAAGATCGAGCGCTGTACACAGAGACACTGCTTCCCGCCCTCGCTGAAGGCATAGACAAAGCGGGGCGTAGCTCCGACGACGTCGACACCCTCATGGAGGTCAAGGTGTCGCTCGCCGACACCCGCGAACAGGCACTCGAAAAAACGCGCTTCTGGGCACCCCTTGCACTCTCACCCGAAGAGAAAATGGGCGTCCACGACCCCATCGAGATGCAGCGACGTGCCGATGAACTGCCGATCGAGCGCGCGGCATCCCGCTTCATCGTCTCGACCGATCCCGAAGAGCACGTCGAACGCATCGCCGAGTACGTCGACATGGGTTTCCGGCATTTGGTCTTCCACGACCCGGGATTCGACCAGGCCGGATTTTTGCGGATGTACGGCGAAGAGGTACTGCCGCGCCTCCGCGCCCGGTTCGGCGCCTAAACGCGTGCCCAGCGCTACCTCGGCGGCCACGCACACTTCCCTGCACGAACTCAGGCAATATTTGTCGTGCAGCAGCGGTGCATCGCGTGTTTCCGGCAATCCGGCACCGGAGCAGCAACATGCAGCCTGAGTACGTGCAGGGCACGAGCGAAGCCCACGGCGCGTGGGTTGTCATTGTCCCCGTGAAACCGAGTGCCATCGGCAAGTCGCGGCTCGTCGGTGCCGGAATTGAGCGGATGCCACTAGCCCGAGCCATCGCACTCGACACGATTGCGGCGGCCGCTGCCGCGACCGAGGTGTCACGCGTCATCGTGGTCACCGACGATGAGCTCATCGCAGCGGAGTGTGCACCCGTCGCGGGGGTCGAGGTCGTGGCCGAAGGCGCGGCATCCGGTCTGAATGCTGCCATCGCACACGGTGCTGCTCAGGCCGACGGCACCTATCGAGCAGCGCTGCTGGGCGATCTTCCCGCCCTGCGCCCAACCGACCTCGACCAGGCGCTACGTGCGGCACTCGGTGTGGACCGCGCTGTTGTTCCGGATGCCGAAGGCACCGGGTCGACGCTCGTCACTGCCCGTGTCGGCGTAGCGTGGCGAAGCGAGTTCGGTGCCGATTCGTTCGAACGGCACCGAACTGCCGGGTTTGCGCCGCTAACTCTCCGCGTCGACTCGTCTCTCCGACGAGACGTCGATACGCTCGCGCAACTGAACGACGCGAAAGCGTTGGGCCTCGGCCCGCGCACGCATCAGCTCGTCAGTTGACCTAAACCGTGTCAGCCATGCAGTGGCCTGCCGGGGCGGCGCAGCTCACCGCAGGTTGCACGCTCGTCGATGCTGCTTCTGCCGAGAACCGGCCAGTTGGCACCTGAAAGAGGAACGCGGCGATTAGGGCGCAAAGGAATGCGGTCGCAGTGAGGGCGATAAGCCCGTTTTTTCGACGAAGCGCTGCCGCGACGAGCGCGCCAAGAAGTGCGCCGACGGCGATTCCCGCCGTCCACACGTACCGGTCATTCTGTGCCGCGGTCACTTCGACGGGCGCCGACCCCATCCGGAAATACATCTGCAACCACTGCACCGGGAGCGCGAATGCGAGCGAGCCCCCGATAGTGAGCAACATTATGGCGAGCCCGGCGAGCGCTCTGGAGGAAGAAACGGTGGAGCTCGCTGGCGCTGGCGTCGTTGCTGCAGCAGTTGTCGTCGTCGACATGCCCGAAGCATAGCCAGCAACCCGGCCTACGACCAGCATTGATTCACATCCGCTGTGGGTAGGTGCCCGTCGCTCCGCTCGGCGCTTGCACGTACTCAGGCAAATCGGAAAGAGCGCGATCGGAGAACGACGGAATATCAGGGCTTTGGGAGCGTAGCACTCACACGCTGCCTGAGTTAGTGCACGGGGATTTTGTGAGAGCCTGAAGCGTGGACGGTGTGGAGCTGATTGGCGGCGTCGAGCCGCGCGCGATAGTTATCGTCGATCCCGACCCGGCTTGGGCGGAAAGGTTCGTTCGGGCGCACGCTCGGATCAGCGCCGCGCTCGGTACTTTCGCCCGTCGCATTGACCACATCGGTTCGACTTCGGTGCCGGGGCTGCCTGCTAAACCCATCATCGACATCGACGTCAGCGTGGCAGACGTCGAAGACGAAACCGGATACGTGCCCGCGCTAGTGGCGGCAGGCTATCTGCTCCGTGTTCGCGAGCCCGGCCACCGCATGCTGCGCACTCCCAACCTCGATACCCATGTGCATATCTGCACTGTCGGCAGCGAGTGGGAAGAAGACCACCTGCTCTTTCGCGATTGGCTCCGGCAGCATCCCGCAGATCGAGATGCCTACGCGGTACTAAAACGGCAACTCGCGACCCGCGACTGGACAGATATGAACGAATATTCGGATGCCAAAACTTCGTTCATTGCCGAAATCCTGAGCCGCGCGCGCAGCTGACATAGCCCGCGCCTGCACTAACTCAGGCTGTGCGGATTAGGCACGACGAAGCTCCCGCAGAAATCCGGGGGGCGTGACACAGCCGCACCTGCGCGTTGCCTGAGTTAGTGCAGGGCAAGGGCGGGGGTACGGGCAAGGGCAAGGGCAAGGGCGGGGCGGGGCGGCCTCAGCGGCCGGCGGAAATTGCGGCCACGGCGAGCGCTTCTGCGGTCTCGGCATCGCGCATCCACAGCGGTACGACGTCGACGGAGATACCCAGGGCCTCGACGGATGCCGCAAGCTCAGCGTCTTCTTCGGCTATCAGCCACGTGTCGAGCACGCCGCCGTCGAGGCGCGCACCGTAGTGGGCAGCTACCGCGTCGGCCGCTGTGCGAACGCCCACGGCGCCGAGGCATACGTCGGCCATACCGCGGACGACGTTGCCCCCGATGATGGGCGACACTCCGATGACGGGGCCACCGGTTGCTCGCAGGGCTTCACGGATTTCGGGCACGGCCAAGATCGGGCCAATCGACACCACGGGGTTCGACGGCGCGATCAGCACGAGGTCGGCGTCTTCGATGGCCTCGACAACACCGGGCGCCGCGAACGAGCCGGCAATGCCGGGGTTCTCGAAGCCCGCGGGCGGCAGTTGGGCGCGATATCTCGTCCACCACTCCTGAAAGTGCAGCCGCTCGCCGTTCTTCAGCAGCACGTGGGTGTCTACTTCGTCGTCGGTCATCGGCAGCAGCTTCGCGCCGAGCGGCCACCGCTTCGACAACCGCTCGAGTACTTCTGTGGGGCTCAGCCCGTCGCGCAACCACCCGGTGCGAGCGATGTGCGTGCCGAGGTCGAGGTCTCCGAGAGTGAACCACGGCCACCCCGTACCCCAGGCCTGCAGCTCGGTGTTCACACGCTCGGTGTCGCCGGCTCGGCCCCACCCGCGTTCGGTGTCGTTCGCTCCGGCGAGCGCGTAAATCATCGAGTCAACGTCTGGTTGAAGCCGCACACCCGACAACCAGATGTCGTCTCCGGTGTTGACGATGACTGTCGCCTCGGGCTCACCGAGCGTTGCAAGCGCAGCGCGCACGCCGAGGGTGAATTTCGACCCGCCGACGCCGCCGGCGAGTACGACGACTCCACTCACGGACGCACTGCCTCCGCGGCCGCCCGCGCGGCCCTCGGCAGCGCGGCGAGCACGCGCGCGAGAGCGTCGTCGTCGTGGGCCGCGGTCAAGAACCAGGCTTCGAACACGCTCGGCGGCAGCGAAACTCCGGAATCGAGCATCGCGTGGAAGAACGCCGGGTAACGCCACGATTCTTGCTCGAGAGCTTCGGCGTACCTGCGCGGAGCCTCGTCGGCAAACACAACGCCGAACAACGAGCCCGCACGCGGCACGGCGTGCGCGATACCCTCCATCGCCAGCGCTCCCGAGAGCGCGGTCGAAACAGCGGATGCCGCAGCATCCACTCGCGCGTAGACCTCAGGGGTTGCAAGCCTCAGCGTCGCAAGTCCTGCCGCGACCGAAAGCGGGTTGCCCGACAGCGTGCCCGCTTGGTAGACGGGACCCAGGGGTGCAAGTGAGTCCATGACATCGGCGCGTCCTCCGAGGGCGGCCAGAGGCATCCCGCCGCCGACGACCTTGCCGAAGGCAAAGATGTCGGGGGTGTAGATTTCCCCCGCTTCTTGCTGGAGCCCCCAGTAGCCGGCGGGGTGCACCCGGAAACCCGTGAGCACCTCATCGAGGATAAGGAGTGCCCCGTGCTCGTGCGTGATGTCGGCGAGCGCGGCGTTGTAGCCGGCATCGGGCGCAACAACGCCCATGTTGGCCGCGGCGGCCTCAACGATGACACCGGCGATCTTGTCGCCGTGCACGGCGAACACCTCTCGCACAGCGTCAAGGTCGTTGTACGGCAAGACGAGGGTTTGCGCGGCAATCGGAGCCGGCACCCCGGCCGAGCCCGGCAAAGCGAGGGTTGCCACGCCAGATCCAGCCGCCGCAAGCAGTCCGTCGGAGTGGCCGTGGTAGTGCCCGGCGAACTTCACGAGCAGGTCGCGACCGGTATATCCGCGAGCGAGGCGAATCGCCGTCATCGTGGCTTCTGTGCCGGTCGAAACCAAACGCACGCGCTCGACGGGGCGACGAACCTCAGCGCCTTCACCCGGCGCAACAACACGCTCAGAGATCACGGTGGCGAGGTCGACCTCAGCCTCGGTGGGCGCACCGAACGACAGACCGCGGGATGCCGCATCCTGCACCGCCGCGACAACCTCGGGGTGAGCGTGGCCCAGCAGCGCCGGGCCCCACGACGCCACGAGGTCGACATAAGAGGTACCCGCAGCGTCCGTCACGTACGGTCCTGTTGCCGAAGCAAGAAAACGCGGGGCTCCGCCAACGGAGCCGTAGGCGCGCACGGGAGAGTTCACTCCTCCCGGAATCACTTCGCGCGCATGGGCGAAGAGGTCGTCGTTACGGTCGTGAGTCGGCTGATTCACCGGTCCTCCTTATAGTTCTTCGCGGAGCCACTGAGCAGCTTCGATTGCCCAGTAGGTGAGCACAGCATCTGCGCCCGCGCGACGGATCGACGTAATCGACTCGAGCACTGCGCGACGGCGGTCGATCCAGCCCTGTGCTGCAGCGGCTTCGACCATCGCGTATTCGCCCGACACCTGGTAGGCCCACACCGGCACATCAACGGCTGCGCGCACATCGGCGAGCACGTCGAGGTATGGCAACGCGGGCTTCACCATGACGATGTCGGCGCCCTCTTCTACATCGAGCAGCGCTTCGCGCACACCCTCGCGCCCGTTGGCCGGGTCGAGCTGATACGTGCGACGATCGCCGACGAGCTGCGAATCAACTGCCTCGCGGAACGGGCCGTAGAAAGCACCGGCGTATTTTGCCGAGTAGGCCATGATCACGGTGTCGGTGAAACCAGCACCTTCAAGCGCTGCGCGAACAGCGAGCACTTGGCCATCCATCATCCCCGACAGGCCCAACAGGTGCGATCCTGCCTCAGCCTGAGCAAGCCCCATCGCGGCGTAGCGCTCAAGCGTCCGGTCGTTGTCGACGGCACCCGATGCGGTGAGCACTCCGCAGTGGCCGTGGTCGGTGAATTCGTCAAGGCAAAGGTCGGTCTGAACGACGAGCGCGTCACCGACCTCTTCAATGAGTGCCCGAGTTGCGACATTCAGGATGCCGTTGGGGTCATCGGCGCCGGAGCCTTCGGCGTCACGCACGGCGGGAACCCCGAACAGCATGACTCCGCCGACGCCCGCGGCTGCGGCATCCGCAGCTGCGCGCTTGAGCGAGTCGAGCGTATGTTGCATGACGCCCGGCATCGAGCTGATCGGAACAGCCTCTGAGATGCCCTCGCGCACGAACATCGGCAGTACGAGTTGGCTCGGCACCGGCCAGGTCTCGCGCGCGAGCCGTCGCATCGCCGGGGCCGAGCGCAAACGGCGCGGCCGGTGAGCGGGAAAACTCACGACTGGGCCTCGTCGAGTGCATGCGGCAGGGCGTAACGCGAGACAGCGTCGATCAACGCTGTCGCTGTTTGTTCGTCAGCGATCACGTCAACGTCGAGCCCGGCATGCTTGGCATCTTTTGCCGTGCGGGGCCCGATGGCCGCAATCACCGTGTCAGCGGGAATTTCGGGAAACTGTAGGTGCACCTGCTCGGCAACAGAACCACTCGTCACCAAAATGGCGTTGATACGGCCACTCGCAACGTCTGTGGCGATTTTCTGAGTGACGGGCACTCCCACCGTGCGGTAGGCGACGACTGAGCGCACTCGGTGACCCGCCTCGATGAGGTGGCGCGTGAGCACTGGCTTTGCGATTTCGCTCCGCAGCGTCAAAATGTCCCGCGGTTCAGGCTCAAGCTCGACGAGCTGCTCTGCCATGCCAGCCGCTGAGTTATCTCTTTCGGGCACCAGGTCGACGCGGTATCCCACGGCCTGAAGAGCCGCGGATGTCGTTTCTCCGACAGCGGCAACCTTCGTTTCGTGCGGAATTGTCGCGCGGTAAGAGACGAGCACATCTACCGTCGTCGCGCTGGTGATTGTCAGCCAATCGAACTTTCCGGCGGCAAGATCGGCGAGCGCTGTTTCGAGCGTCGCCTGGTCATTCGTCGAGGCGAAATTGATGAGCGGGGCAACGACCGGAACCGCGCCCTGCTTGCGAAGATTTGCGGCAACGCTGTCGCCCCACGGGCCACCACGAGGCACCAGCACTCGCCAACCGGCGAGGGGCTTGGCCTCATCGGTGCTGCGTAACTGTGAGTTCATGGAGTCGACTTTCACGGTGCGAGGTCAGCCGCTCCACGTTCGAGCAACCGACGTGCGACATCTTCTCCGACGCCGCGGGCTCTCGCGTCGGATGTTGCGCCGTCGGCAGCTTCTGCACCATCGCCACTGCCTGATTTTCGAGCATACCCCGACCCGAGAGGCGTCGTTTCGTCAAGGCCGATGCTTTTTTTGCCATCGAGCGCATAAACCATGGCGTTCAGCCGCACCTCGTCGCCATCAAGCGTCGCGTGCACTCCCACCGGTGCATGACAGCCAGCATCCAGGCCCGCAAGAACTGCACGCTCGGCGTCGACGGCGGCGCGGGTTTCGGCGTGGTCGAGTTCACCCAACGCTGCACGCAGATCTGACTGCGCGTCCACGCGGGTTTCGATGGCCAGGGCGCCCTGTCCCGGGGCCGTCGGCCACTCGTTGAGGTCGAGGTATTCGAGGTGCAATCCGTCTGTCACAGGGCGTCCATCGGCACCGAGGCGCGAGATCCCCGCAGCGGCAAGAATCACAGCGTCAAGTTCGCCCGAGCGCACGCGTGAAAGCCGAGAGTCAACGTTGCCGCGAATATCTCTCACGTCGAGCTGTGGGTTGCTCGCGAGTGCTTGCGCGCGTCGGCGTGGTGAACCGGTGCCAACCGTTGCAGCAACGGGCAGGTCGTGAAGTTCTGTGCCGTCACGTGTGATGACGACATCGCGAGCATCAACGCGCGAAGGAATAGCCGCGATCACGAGCCCGGGAGCCGGAGCGGTGGGTAGGTCTTTCAATGAGTGCACAAGCAGGTCGCACTCACCCGCGGCGAGTGCTTCGCGCAAGCGTGTCGCGAAGACGCCCTGCCCGCCGAGACTCGATAGTGACGCGCGGGAAACATCACCTTCGGAAGTGATCGGCACGAGCACGACGTCACGGCCCGATGCTGCCGAGAGTGCGTCAGCCACCTGCTGCGATTGCGCAGTTGCGAGTGCACTCCGCCGCGTTCCCAAGCGCCACGGCGTGGGCGCTGACGTCACGCCAGAACCTCGGGGATGGCCTCGATTTCGATGCGACGACCCGTATAGAAGGGAACTTCTTCACGCACATGGCGGCGCGCTTCGGTGTAACGAAGGTCGCGCATCATGTCGACGAGATCGGTGAGCACGTCTGCTTCCATCGGTAGCAACCACTCGTAATCGCCGAGGGCGAAGCTTGCGACGGTGTTCGCCGTCACTCCGGTGAACGCAGCACCCTTGCGGCCGTGCTCGGCAAGCATCTGACGACGCTCAGCCTCGGGAAGCAGGTACCACTCATAGCTGCGCACGAACGGGTAGAGACACAGCCACTCGCGTGCCGGCACGTCGCGCAAGAAACCGGGCACGTGGGCACGATTGAATTCGGCATCGCGGTGCACGCCCATGGCGTTCCACACCGGCAAAAGTGGGCGCAGCAACTCGGTGCGACGAAGGCGCCGCAAGTCGCGCTGTAGGTCTTCGGGGTTGGGGCCGTGCAGCCACACCATGAGATCAGCGTCGGCGCGAAGTCCGCTCACGTCGTAAAAGCCGCGAACGGTGACGCCACCCTGCTCAATGAGCGAGACGATGTCTTCGAGTTCGGTCGAGTCGGTCTCAACGACGGGGTGCTCCGGGTCGCGGCTGAAGATCGCCCACAGTGTGTACTGCGTACCGGGTCCTTCAGTGTTCGCTGCGGAATCTTCCCGGTGGTCGTAGTGCTCAGAAGCCATACTCACCAGTGTCTCTCTCCCTACGCGCGATACCAAACGGGCAGGATGCTGGGTACGCCCGTGTGGGTGTTACTTCGTTTTCAGCGCAGGTAGATGCGGACTGCGCCCCACACCACAACACCGACCGCTGTTGCGAGCCCGACAGCTCCCACAACAGCAGCTGCAGGCTTGCGCTTCGCGAACGCACGCGCGCGCGTTCCTGCGCGATCAGCCGCGATTCCGGCTCGCTTAGGCAAGTTCGCCTTTTCTTCGATTGCTGACAGAGCTGCCTTCAGCTCGGCGCGCGCCTTTTCGACGGGATCAGTGATCCCAAGAGGAACTCCGGTACGCGGTACGGGAACCGGCGAGTTCGCCGACGATGCTCCCTGCAGATTAGAACTCATCTGTGGCCTCCTTCACGGCACGCACATCTTCTGCGATCGATTGGCCGGGATTCTTCGCGCGCGAAATCTTGCGGAACTTCATCAGCCCGAGCAACGCAAGCACAGCAACGATCAAGATCATGACCACGAACACGACAAGCGCCGAGAGCCATGCGGGCCACCACGAGGCAAGGCCGATGATCACGAAGGCGCCGAGCGCGGGTACTGACCAGAAGAGAACGAAAAGCGCGGCAACGAACCACCCGGCGCCGATTCCGACATCTTTAGCGGTGCGCGTCACCCACGACTTTGCAGAATCAACTTCGGCAACCACAAGATTGCGCACGAGTTCGGGCACTTCACCCATAAGGGTGAGGAGGCCATCATCGGCGCGGTCGCGGAATCCACGAGGCGTCGTCATCATTTGCCGCCGTTGAGTTTCTCGTCGATGTCGTCGGCTGCTTTCTTCGCGGCAGCTTCAGCTTCTTCGGCCGTAACCGTCGCGGCATCTGCGATGTCACGCTTCGACTTCTGGGCTGCGGCAACTCCGGCATCGACACGATCACCGGCGCTGCCCTTCGCAGCAACTGCCTTGGTGATTTTGACGGCACCGTCCCACAGCGCGTTCGGAACAGCCAGGGCTGCCGACGTGCCGAAATCCTTCACTTTGCTGACCTGGTTCTGTACCGGGTCAAGCTCCCATACTTTCTGGGCTTGGGTTTTAATCTGCTCGTACCGCTTGCGACCGGCACGGGTGCCGAGAACGTAGCCTGCGGCGAGTCCGACAACGAGTCCTACTTTGCCCCTCATGGGGTCTCCTCACGCTCGGTGGAGGTGCTGGTGTCACACCAGGCTATCGCCGTATTCCAAATCCGGCATCCGCTTGACAAACACCGGCTTGATTAAGACCATCGCTTCACTCGTGTTGAGCGTGATGACCCCAAAGCGCGGCACGCCGCACCCGATCAGCTTCAGCGACAGCATCCGGCACGACCTGCGCAAGGCCTGTGCCCGAGAGCCATGCACCCACAGCGCCGAGCCCCGAGACCGCCCTGATGGCGCCACGCGCGGCTGCCACAGCTTCTGGTCGCCCGCGCGTTGCCGCGGGTTGCGACTGCACGTAGCCGTCGCGGTGCCAGCCCCGTACTCTCTGCGGATGCAGGGTAACACCCAAGAGAGCGGATGCCTCCGCCACAGCGAGCGCAACGGCATCCGCGTCGTTCAGGTCTTTTGTCGCAGGCACTTCGCCCTGAGCGCCGAACGACACCCGCACAACGTGCGTGCCGGGTTCGGTGAGTGCGTCAAGCCATGGCCATTTCGCCGTCGAGTGTGTGAGCGCCTTCGCAACATGAGAATTCGGCACAGTGAGTACACCCGTGCCACGAGGGTGGGTGTCGAGGTCGGGGGCATCGATCACGAGCGTGATGAGTTCAATTTCAGGGGCAGCTGCCGTTTCTGCTTCGAGCGCCGAAACCACGGGAGACAGGAGCGCCCGCGCTTCGGGCTCAGTAACAGCGACGATGACTGCGGCGAATTCCTCGGCACCCTCGGTTGCGGCACCGTCAGTGGTGAGACCCCAGCCGGTGGGTGTCTCGGCGAGAGCCGTGACCGACGTGTCGACGCGGATGTCGACGCCGAGGTCAAGGAGTCGAGCACTCAGCGCCTCGACAAGACGAGTCATACCACCGGCGAGTCCCTGCACGGCACCGCCGGGTGCGCTCTGTCGACCGCCCACGAGGTCGGCAACAGCACCCGAAAGCGATCCGGTGCGGGTGAGCGCAGCATTCAACCCCGGGGCTGCGAGATCGACGTCGATGTCGTCTGGACGCGCGGAATAGACCCCGGTCGTGACGGGGGCCACCAAACGATCGAGCACACGCTGCCCCATACGCTTTCGCACAAGGTGACCGAGACTGCGGTCATGGCCGATCGTCAGTGGTGGTCGCAGTCGGTCGACATACGCACGCCAGGCCCCGCTCCACCCGAGAATGCGGCGCACGTCTTCGCGCCATGGGTTATCCGGGATCCCCAATACACTGCCGCCCGGAAGGGGCGCGGCGCCCGCGGGGAGCCCGGCCACCCACGCACCGACAGGGTTCGGTGACGCCACGGCATCTGAGAGGTCGAGTTCGTCGATGAGCGCGCGCACGTGCCCGCCGCGCGTTGCGAAACTCTCGGCTCCCACATCCACAGTTAGTCCGGCGATGTCGGCAGATCGCAGCACTCCGCCAACGCGATCGGATGCCTCGAACACCGTGACGTGCAACCCCACCCGGGCGCACTCCATCGCCGCGACGAGACCCGAGATGCCGCCACCGACGACAGCTACTCGCGTGTGGCCCGCCTGCTCGGCGAGGTGCGCGAGGTCTTCGACGCCACTCACACGCCCGCCTCGTGTGCGAGAGCGACGATGCGCGTCAACACCTCGGGGTCGGTGTCGGGAGGAACACCGTGACCGAGGTTCAAAATGTGTGCGCGCGCGACGCGGCCGCGGTTGATCACGTCGTGAACATGGGCTTCGAGCACCGGCCACGGCGCCTGGAGCAACGCGGGGTCGATGTTTCCCTGCACTGTGACGTCAGGGCCCAAAAGCTGCGCCGCTTCATCGAGCGGTGTGCGCCAGTCAACTCCCACGGCGTCAACGATGCCGCCAAGACGCATGTCAGTGAGGAACCGATCGGTGCCTACCCCGAAGTGGATGCGCGGGACGGTAACGCCTGCGAGAGCCGCGGTTGAGTGAGGTGCCACGAACGCACGATAATCAGCAACCGAGAGCGAGCCCGCCCACGAATCGAAGAGCTGCACGGCGCTGGCGCCGCCATCCGTTTGCGCTTTCAAGAACGCTGCCGACACTTCAGCGAGCCAACCAGCAAGTCGGTGCCAAGACTCGGGATCGGCATGCATCATGGCGCGGGCACGCAGGTGCTCTTTGGAAGGACCGCCCTCGACAAGGTACGCGGCGAGGGTGAAGGGGGCGCCGGCAAACCCGACGAGCGGAGTGTCTCCGAGTTCGCGGCAGACCATCGCAACGGCTTCGCGGATCGGCGCAGCGGCCGCCGCGACTTCTGCCGGGTCGACCATCGTGATGCGGTCGACATCTGCGGTGCTGCGGACGGGGTGTGCAAATACCGGTCCGCGGCCGGGCTCGATTTCTACCTCGATACCCGCAAGACGCAGCGGTACAACGATGTCACTAAAGAACACAGCGGCGTCGACACCGTGGCGGCGCACCGGCTGCAGCGTAATCTCAGCGGCAAGCTCAGGCTCAAGGCACACATCGAGCATGCGGGTACCGACTCGCAGCTCGCGGTACTCCGGAAGCGAGCGGCCGGCCTGGCGCATAAACCACACGGGCAGGCGGTCGCTTCGTTCACCATGCAGCGCCCGAACGAGAGCGGATGCCGCGGGGCCCGTGGGCGCCACCTGGTCGAGGTCGTTCGAGATGTCACTGAGCACGGCTCTATTCTCCCATTGCCCTCCCTGTGGGAGGCCTGACTCAGCCCCACTGCATCAGGGGCGCATAGAATGTTCTGGTGCTGCTGTGTTTAAGCGCGAGTCATAAGACCGCCCCGTTCGAGCTCCTCGAACGATTGAGCACCCCCAGCACCTCTGTTGCTCCGCTTATCGCCGCCCACGGCGAGTGCGTGCAGGGCGCTGTTGTTGTGGCGACGTGCAATCGTTTCGAGGCGTACGTCGAGATGGACGAGCCTGTGACCGCAGCAGACGCTGTCGGCGTCGAAGCAGCGCTCGCTGCGATCGAATCGGCGACCTCGGTGACGATCGCGGAGCTTGAAGGTTCATACGAAGTTATCACCGGGTCAGCGGTAGCCGAGCACCTTTTCTCCGTCGCATCAGGACTTGAGTCGGTTGTTGTCGGCGAGGGTGAGATCGCGGGCCAGGTGCGGCGCGCGCTGACCGAGGCACGTACCGACGGAACTACCTCCCCTGAGCTTGAGCGTCTCTTTCAGCGCGCTTCTGAAGCGCAGCGCGACGTGAAGAACTCAACGGCCCTCCAGCGCGCTGGGCGTTCACTCGTGCGTCTCGCGCTCGATTTGGCCGACAGTCGAATCATCGATTGGGCTGAGCTTCGCGTGCTGCTGGTCGGCACCGGCTCGTATGCCGCAGCAACTCTTGCGGCGCTTCGCGACCACGGCGCCGAAGACATCACCGTGCATTCTCCCTCTGGCCGCGCCGAGGCGTTCGCAACGAAGCACGGCATCGCGGCCGTCTCCCCCGAGCACTTCCCGCTGGCCGCAGCCCACGCAGACCTTGTCATCACGTGCACGAGTTCAGAGCTTCCTGTCGTGAACGCAGCTCTCCTCGGCGGTGCGGCCATTGCAGACACAGCAGCTGCAGCCGGATGCCCGGTGGACCATTCCGCGACCAGGCGCATCGTGATCGACCTCGGTCTTCCCCGAAACGTCGACGCTGATGTCGCAGAGCTCGCTGGAGTCGACCTGCTCGACCTCGAGACCATTCGCTTGCACGCGCCACTCGAAGAGCTGCAGGCGACGGATGCCGCGCGAGATGTTGTGCGAAACGCTGCCGCTCGATTCAGCGTTGTCGGCGAGCGCCGCAGCATCACCCCCGCCGTTGTTGCGCTTCGAAGCCATGTCTTCGGCGTGCTCGAGGGCGAGATCGCTCGTGCCCAGGGTCGCGGCGACGACGGCCGCACCGAACAGGCACTTCGACACCTCGTCGGCGTGCTGCTCCACAGCCCGACCGCCCGGGCCCACCAACTCGCTGAATCTGGTCGCGGTGATGACTTCATCGCCGGGCTCGACGCCGTGTTCGGTATCGAGCTGCCAGACGCTGTCGCTATTGCAGACGACGAGCCTGAGGCATCCGCCACCGCTTGATCTGGGCGAGTAAGCCCGTTGTGATGGCGACGCCCACGAGTAGTGCTCCACCACCGACGAGTTCAGCGACCGTCGGAACTTCGTCTTGCACGAGCCAGGCAGCAAAAATCCCCACGACTGGAACCAGCATCGTGAACGGTACGACAGCCGAGGCCTGGTACTTGCCAAGCAGTGTGTTCCAGATGCCGTAGCCCACGAGGCTTGCAAGCCAGGCTGTATAGGCGGTTGAGAGCAACTGCGGCACGGTGAGGTGCGTGAGCGCGTAGCCGACGGCGCTCGGGCCGTCGAACAACATCGAAATCGCAAAGGCCGGAATAGGCACGACGAGCGCCGACCAGACAGTCATCGAGAGGCCAGCGAGCGGCGCCGGCGTGCCTCCGGGCGCGCTTCGCCCCACCCGGCGGGTGAGTACGTTGCCGATTGCCCACGCAGTCGCGGCCCCCACCGAACACATGAACGCCAACAGCGCCACGTCACCGCCCCGGCCGAATCCGATGATCAACAGGCCGAGGGCGCCCACCGAGATACCGATGAGCTGAATACGGGTCGGCACTTCGTGCAGCGCCATCGCCGCGAACACGACAGTGAGCACGACCTGCCCCTGCACGACGAGAGATGCAAGCCCCGGCGGCATCCCGAGCGAAAGTGAAATGTAGAGCATCGAGAATTGGGCGAGACTCAAAAAGAAGCCGATCGCAGCGATATCGCGCCAGCGCGCGGCAGGCTTCGGCACGAAGAAGATCGCGGGAATGATGACAACCACGAAGCGGATCGCGAGAAAGAGAAGCGGCGGCATCCCCTCGAGACCCGCATCGATCACGACGAAGTTCATGCCCCAGATGAGGGCGACCAGGAGTGCGGCAAGCGTCGCGCGTAGGGGCATGTGTCTACTCAAGCGGTATTAAGCGTGTACGTCCAGCGCACGTTTATGCATGATTATCGGTGCCAAAACTGCATGGTAGCGTGACGCCATGATTGACCTCGACTCGATCGAATCGCTCATCGCTATCGAGCGCACCGGCACAGTGCACGCCGCAGCGAGCACTCTCGGCTTTACCGCTTCGGCCGTCTCGCAGCAGGTAAAGCGACTCGAGCGCGACCTCGGCGTGCGGCTACTCGAACGTGAGGGGCGCGGTGTTGTCTTGACCGCGGCCGGTCGCCGAGTCGCCGACGAAGGCCGCTCACTGCGCGTGCAGATCGAGACGCTCCGCTCGGGGCTCCACGACGCGGGAGACCGCCCGACGGGCACGATTCGTTTGGGCGCCTTCGCCACCGGTGTGCGCGGACTCGTCCCCGAGCTCATCAGCCACGCCCACGAGAACGCGCCCGATCTTAGGGTCGTGATCGACGAGATCGACCCGTGGGATGCCGTCGCCGCCGTCACCGCGGGCTCGCTCGATGTCGCACTCATCCACCACTGGGAGGGCGTGGGCATCACACTGCCGCCCAGCCTTCGAAGCGAAGAGCTGTTTCGAGACGTTGCCGATCTGCTGGTGCACCGTGACGACCCGGCCGCCTCACGCGACGCCGTGACTCCGCACGATGTGCACGACCGCTCATGGGCGTGCACCCCAGACGGAACCATCTGCCACGACTGGTTTCGACACATGTTTCAAAACGAACCCCACACGCCCCACATCGACTACCGGTGCCTCGAGTTCGCGTCGCAAACGGCGTTGGTCGCGAGCGGACTCGCAGTGGCTCTCGTGCCACGGTTGGGGCGAGGCATCCTGCCCGACAACGTCGTGGCAGTGCCCGTGCATGAGCCGGTGCCCACTCGACCGGTCAGCCTCGCGTGGCGCGCCAGCATGACGAGCGCTCCGGCGGTGCGGTACCTCCGCAGCGCGCTGCGCGAGCTTTCGCCACAGCAGCACGAGCTGTCAGGCGCGAAGTGAGAAACTGGCGGGATGAGTCTGCACATCACTGACGACGCCGCTGCCGACACGCTGCTGAGCGAAAGCCCGCTGGCGCTGTTGATCGGCATGCTGCTTGACCAGCAGGTTGCGATGGAGACGGCGTTCGCTGGCCCCTTGAAGATTCAAGAGCGAATCGGCTCAGTCGACGCCGAGACGATCGCGTCGTACGATCCCGATGACTTCGTCGAAGCGTTCAAGGTCTCGCCCGCTGTGCACCGGTATCCCGGCTCGATGGCGGGCCGCGTGCAGAGTCTCTGTAGCGCGATCGCATCGGACTGGAATGGGGATGCCGCCGCCCTCTGGACGCGAGACGACCCCACCGGGGCCGAGGTCTTTAAGCGGCTCAAGGCACTTCCGGGGTTCGGCGATCAGAAGGCGAAGATCTTTCTCGCGCTGCTCGGCAAACAGTGTGGCTTTTCGGGCGACGGATGGCGCGAGGCATCCGCTCCTTACGGCGAAGACGGGTCATACCGCTCGGTCGCCGACATCACGAGCCCCGAGGCGCTCGGCAAGGTGCGCGAGCACAAGCGCGAAATGAAGGCCGCGGCAAAGGCCGCAAAGAGCTGAGGCTCAGAACGTCGTCAGACCGCGCGATCGAAACTGCTCGCGCACGCGCTCGAGGAGTTCCGGTTCGGGCGAGCGAGTGTCGGTGAGCGAGTACGGCTTGTTGAGGCGTTCCCACTTCGAGATGCCCATTTGGTGAAACGGCAGCACTTCGACGCGTTCGACGTTTGGCCACTTCGCGACGATGTCGGCGGCAGCGTCAACGTTGTCGACGGCATCCGTCAGCCCTGGCACGAGCACGAAGCGCACCCATGCGGGCACGTGCCGCGCGGCGAGTCTGTTGCCAAAGTCGATCGTCGGCTGCAGCTCGCGCCCCGTCACTTCGCGATAGGTCTCGGGCAGGCCAGACTTCACGTCGAGCAGCACGAGACTCAAGTCGTCGAGCAGAGCGTCGGAGGCGTTTCGCCCCAAAAACCCCGAGGTATCAAGAGCCGTGCGGATGCCGAGAGCCGCTGTCTCGCGAACGAGCCGCGTCACGAACCTGGCCTGCTGCAACGGTTCGCCGCCCGAGATCGTGAGGCCGCCGCCCGTGGTCTCGAAGACGCTGCGGTAGCGGACTACCCGGGCGAAGATCTCGTCGAAAGACGTCTCCGTGCCGTTTCGCTGCAGCCAGGTGTCGGGGTTTTGGCAGTACTGGCACCGCAGCGGGCACCCTGACAAAAACAGTGTCATGCGAGTCCCCGGGCCATCAACAGCCGTCACGAGTTCCCAAGAGTGCACACTCGCAACGTCTCCCCGACGCACCGCGCCGAGGTGCGCGTGACGCTCCTCGGCGCGGTCGGAGATGACCGTCGGTGTGGATAGTGAGACGGTCGCCATGATTAGACTCCGGCGTGGAACGTGCGGCTGAGCACGTCGAGCTGCTGCTCGCGAGTGAGTCGCACGAAGTTGACGGCGTATCCCGAAACACGGATCGTCAACTGCGGGTACTCCTCGGGGTGTTCCATCGCGTCTTCGAGAGTTTCGCGATTGAGCACGTTGACGTTCAGGTGGTAGCCACCCGATGCCATCTGCGTATCGAGCAGGCCCACCAGGTTTGTCACCCGCTCATCGGCGGTGCGCCCAAGCCCCGCAGGAACAACCGTTGTCGTCAGCGAAATCCCGTCTTGGCCCTGATCGAACGGCAGCTTTGCGACCGACAGGGTTGCCGCCAGCATCCCGTGCGTGTCACGCCCGTTCATGGGGTTGGCGCCCGGGGCGAACGGCTCACCCAAACGGCGACCATCGGGAGTGTTGCCCGTGGCCTTGCCGTAGACAACGTTCGACGTGATCGTCAGCACCGACTGGGTGTGCACGGCGTCGCGATACGTCGGGTGCTTCCGCAGCATCTCCATGAACTCGGTCATGAGGTCGCGAGCAATGTCATCTGCGCGGTCATCGTCGTTTCCATAGACGGGGAATTCACCCTCGACCGTGTAGTCGACAACGAGCCCGGTTTCGTCTCGCACCGGCGTGACCTTGGCGTACTTGATCGCTGACAACGAGTCAGCAACGACCGAGAGACCGGCGATTCCGCAGGCCATCGTGCGCATGACGTCTTGGTCGTGAAGTGCCATTTCAAGGCGCTCGTAGGCGTACTTGTCGTGCATGAAGTGGATGCAGTTAAGCGCATCGACGTAGGTCTCAGCGAGCCACTCCATCGTCGTCTGAAGCTTTGCCTTCACATCGGCGTACTCGAGCACATCGCCCGTGACCGCTGGCATGACCGGCGCAACCTGCTTGCCGCTCACTTCGTCGCGACCACCATTGATCGCGTACAACATCGTCTTTGCAAGGTTGACGCGAGCGCCGAAGAACTGCATCTGCTTGCCCACGGCCATGGGCGACACACAGCACGCGATGGCCGCATCGTCACCGCAGAGCCCGCGAATCAGGGCATCGGATTCGTACTGAATCGACGACGTGTCGATCGAGACCTGTGCGCAGAACTCCTTGAAGCCCTGGGGTAGGTCGTTCGACCAGAACACCGTGAGGTTGGGCTCGGGAGCCGGGCCCAGGTTGTAGAGCGTCTGCAAGAACCGGAACGACGTCTTCGTGACCATCGTGCGGCCGTCAACGCCGGTGCCCCCGAGCGTCTCCGTCACCCAGGTCGGGTCGCCGGAGAACAGGGCGTCGTATTCGGGCGTGCGCAAGAACCGCACGATCCGAAGCTTGATGACGAGATCGTCAATGAGTTCTTGTGCCTGAGACTCCGTGAGTACACCCGCTGCAAAATCGCGCTCGATGTAGGCATCGAGGAAGGCGCCGTTCCGGCCGAAGCTCATGGCCGCGCCGTTTTGCTCCTTCACTGCTCCGAGGTAGGCGAAGTACAACCACTGCACGGCTTCTTGCGCGGTGGCTGCGGGCTGAGAGATATCGAAGCCGTACGAGGCTGCCATCGCAGTGAGTTCGCGAAGCGCCTTGATCTGCTCGGAGTTCTCTTCGCGGTCCCGAATGATCGACTCGGTCGAAAAGTGCATGTCGAGCTCGGCGTGGTCGGCCTTCTTCGCGGCGATCAGCGCTGTGGTTCCGTAGAGTGCCACGCGCCGGTAGTCACCAATGATGCGGCCGCGGCCGTAGGCATCCGGCAGTCCAGTGATGAGGTGGCTGTTGCGTGCGCGACGGACGGCCGGCGGGTACACGTCGAAGACACCATCGTTGTGGGTCTTGCGGTAGGTCGTGAAGATCTTCTCGAGGTCTTGGGATACCTCGTAGCCGTACGTTTCGAGGGCGCCTTTCACCATGCGCCACCCGCCGTAGGGCATGATCGCGCGCTTGAGCGGAGCATCCGTCTGAAGTCCAACGATCAGTTCGTCTTCGCGAGCGATGTAGCCCGGCTCGTGAGCCGTGATCGATGACGGGGTCGTGGCGTCGATGTCGTAGACACCGCGCTCACGCTCTTGCGGAAACATGTCGACGATGTGGTTCCAGACCCGCTCGGTGCGGGGCGTCACACCCTCGAGAAATTTTGCGTCGCCGGTATAGGGCGTGTAGTTGCGCTGGATGAAGTCACGCACATCGATGTTGTCTTGCCACGGGCCTGCAACAAAGCCGCTCCAAGCCGTGGGAATCGCGTCGTCGGGGTGGCTGAGGGGTGTGGTGGTTACGGTGCTCATAGTGCCGATCTCCTTCGTGGGTGTCGAAGTTCTAGGTACTCGGCTCGGGGCGGCGGGATGCCGCCACCACCGTGGGGAGTGCTTCCATGCCTGAACGTACTCCCCTTCTTGTCGCCCCGAAGGAATGTGCACGATGCGTCCAACATATGTGGTCTGACCACACGATTTGTTGTGGTCAGACCACATACGGCTCGTGCGAGCCCTGCCTCACTACGTCGGAGAATCACACTCAGTCGGAGGGATGCTGCGCTCTGGCTCCGACGGAATGTGATTCTCCGACCGAGCGAGGTGGGCGAGGGCACACGGCGGCGCGGGGTCTCGCTACTGTGGGCTCATGCCAGTCACGCAGCGCGCAGCATCCGTCACTCTTGAGGGCTTCGAGCTGCGGGTGCTTCACGTACCTCTCGTCTCGCCGTTCACGACGTCGTTCGGCACCGAGTCGGTGCGCGAAGTCATCGTCGTGCGGGCGCTCACGAGCGACGGCGACGGCTGGGGCGAGATCGTGACGCAGGCATCTCCCCTCTATTCGAGCGAGTACACGCGCGGCGCGTGGGACGTATCGCTGCGGTGGCTCATGCCCGCGCTGCTTGATCGCCGCACGGTGGCACCCCACGAGGTGGCCGAAATACTTGAGCCGTTCGTCGGACACCGCATGGCCAAAGCGGGCCTCGAACTTGCAGTGACGGATGCCGCGCTCCGCACCGACGGAATGGCACTCGGCACGTACCTCGGCGCCGTGCACGACCGGGTGCCGTCGGGGGTCTCCGTCGGCATTCAGCGCGATGCCGCAGCTCTCGTCGACGTCGTCGGCGGTTACCTGGATGAGGGGTACGCGCGCATCAAGATCAAGATCAAACCCGGGCGTGATGTCGCCGACACCGCTGCCGTCCGCGATGCCTTCGGTGCGATCGGGCTTCAGGTAGATGCGAATTCTGCGTACACCCTGGCCGACATCGAGACGCTCGCCGAGCTCGATCGATTCGACCTGCTGCTCATCGAACAGCCGCTGCAAGAAGACGACATCGTCGATCACGCGACCCTCGCGGCGCGAGTTCGCACCCCCATCTGCCTCGATGAGTCGATCACGTCTCTCAAGGCCGCGACCGATGCGCTGGCGCTTCGGTCGGCATCGATCATCAACATCAAAGCCGGGCGCGTTGGCGGCTACCTCGAAGCCGTCCGCATCCACGATCTTTGCCGAGCTGCGGGAATTCCGGTCTGGTGCGGAGGCATGCTCGAGACCGGAATCGGACGTGCGGCAAACGCAGCGCTTGCGGCGCTCCCCGGCTTCACCCTGCCGGGAGATGTGAGCGCATCGAACCGCTTCTATCTTCGCGACATCGTGACGGAGCCTGCCCTTCTCGAAGACGGACATGTGCGGGTTCCGACTGGGCCGGGCCTCGGTATCGAGATCGATCCGGTCGCTCTCGAAGACATGACCGTCGCGCGTGAGATTCTCCGACGGTAGCTTTAATGCGAACGCGTCTAAAGAGCACCGCGCGGCTAGACTGAGCGGATGCCACGGCCGCCTCCGGCCGCCGGCACATCATCCTCAGCGACCATTGGAGCCACCGTGGCCGAGCAGTCCCGTCTCGACAAAGTCATCGCCCTCGCCCGCCATCGCGGGTTCGTCTTTCAAGCCGGCGAAATCTACGGCGGATCGCGCTCAGCGTGGGATTACGGCCCCCTCGGCACTGAGCTCAAAGAAAACATCCGCCGCCAGTGGTGGCAGACCTTCGTTCGCGGACGTGGCGACATGGTGGGTCTCGACTCGTCGATCATCCTTCCGAAGCGCGTGTGGGAGGCATCCGGTCACGTCGCAACGTTCACCGACCCGCTCGTTGAGTGCCTGCAGTGCCACAAGCGCTTCCGCGCCGACAATCTGATCGAAGACTTCGAAGCACGCAAGGGCCGCAAAGCCGAAAACGGCCTCGCCGATATTCCGTGCCCCAACTGCGGCACAAAGGGCCAGTACACCGAGCCGAAGGCATTCTCCGGTCTTGTGAAGGCGTACCTCGGTGTCGTCGATGACGAGTCGGGCCTCCACTACCTCCGCCCAGAAACGGCGCAGGGCATCTTCGTCAACTTCTCCAACGTGTTGACGGCGAGCCGCAAGAAGCCGCCGTTCGGCATCGGCCAGGTCGGAAAATCATTCCGCAACGAGATCACGCCCGGAAACTTCATCTTCCGCACGCGCGAATTCGAGCAGATGGAAATCGAATTCTTCACCCCGCCCGAAGAAGCCGGTGAGTGGTTCGACCACTGGGTTGAGGCGTGCTGGAACTGGTTCATCGACCTCGGCATCGACCCCGAGAACATGCGTCAGTTCGACGTTCCGAAAGAAGACCGCGCCCACTATTCGGCCGGCACGATCGACGTCGAGTACCGCTTCGGCTTCACCGGCAAAGAGTGGGGCGAGCTCATGGGCGTCGCCAACCGCACCGACTACGACCTCAACAGTCACTCCGAGGCATCCGGTCAGAAGCTTTCGTACTTCGATCAGGCAAGCGGCGCGAGCTACACGCCGTACGTTATCGAGCCGTCTTTCGGACTCACCCGCGCCATGATGGCGTTCCTCGTCGACTCGTACGTCGAAGAAGAGGTACCGAACGCCAAAGGCGGCACCGACACTCGCACGGTGCTGAAGCTTGACCCGCGTCTGGCCCCCGTCAAGGTTGCCGTGCTGCCGCTGTCACGCAATGAGAAGCTCTCGCCCCTCGCACGCGAGGTTTCAGAGAATCTGCGCGGCGCGTGGAACGTCGACTTCGACGATGCCGGTGCCATCGGGCGCCGCTATCGCCGCCAGGACGAGATCGGCACGCCGTTCTGCGTCACGATCGACTTCGACTCACTCGACGACCGCGCCGTCACAGTGCGCGACCGCGACACCATGGCGCAGGAACGCATCTCTATCGACGAGCTGCACGCCTACCTCGCTGAGCGCCTGCGCGGCGCCTAGCCTGCAGCATCCGCTTACGCCCGGGTACGCCTCCACGCGTGCCCGGGCGTTTTCGCGCGCCGTTTTAGAGGTAAAAGCGGAACGTGTATAGGACGAACCAAATGAAGAGCCCGATCGTCACGGCGCCAGCTGCAATCGCAAAAAAGAAAGCGAAGATACGAAAGCCGCGATATGGCGCTCGCCCATTGGGCCCATCCCACGGAGCCCGCATTACGCGCACTCCGGCGCTGAGTCAGCGGCGGCCACGCATGTGAAAGAACTCGTGTAAGACAAAAAGTGCCTCAGCTTCGTTATGGGCGTTAGAGGTAAAAGCGGAACGTGTACAGGACGAACCAAATAACAGCGGCACTACCGGCCACACCGCACGCAATTGCGGTGAAGAAGATGAAGATGCGCAGTCGACGAGTCGCGGCTGACTCGCCAGGACGATCCCACGGAGCGCGGGCCATTACGCCAACACCGCCGGCCATGCCGGAACTTCAGCCTCTAGGGCACCGCCGACAGACTCACGAACCGAGTTCGTTGAGTCAACGAGGTCGACAATCGAGAAGACCAGAGTTACCAGAGAGATCACCGCGCCAATGATGCCGAGCACGCCGATCACGATCGTCTCCCAGCCGACGATGATTGCGACGATCGAAATGATGAGTCCCAGCAACGACAGGGCCATGTCGCGCAAGCTGCGGTAGTAACTCTCGATTTCGTCGGCGAGTTCGCCGAGCGCTCCAGAGATCGGCGAGGAGTATGTCTCAACCCCCTGGACTGCGGCGTCGCGGCCATCGATAGCCGCGACATAGCTCTCGCTCGCGATGCCATCCGAGTAGTTCGACGGCAGGGCTGAGGGGATATTTCCGAGCACCAATCGCGATGCGAGCTCACGCGTTGCGGCGATGACTTTGTCGTCGATAACGCTTGCCGCGGCACGCAGATTGTCGGGGCTGCCGACGAACTGTATCTCTTTCCGGAAGAGTTCGACTCCCTCTCTTCCGGTCTCGACTGCCTTGGCCAATTCCTCTTTGGCACGGTCAGCAATCGGGTTCACCGCGAAGCCCATGACCGGGTACGCCGCGAGGTAGACGTTCAGCAGGTGATCAATGATCACGGGCCCGTTCTGCGCTATCCAGTCCAGATTTTCGTCTGACTGGTTGAGCGCGTCTTCGATGGCGTGTTTCATGTCGTCGACAAAACTCATACGTCGATCTCCCCTTCAAGCGCTGCGATCTCAGCGTCGGTCATTCCATGGGCCTCGCCGTAAACTATCGCCGCCTCGAGAAGGTTCTTTTCAAACTTCAGAAACTCGGTGCTACCACCGTCGAGATACGCGCTGAGCGCCTTGACCGCTCCGTTGTACGCCGCGGACAGGGCGGCGGCATCGAACGCGCTAGAGAAGTCTGGCGTCGCAATCTCCGGTAGCGCACCCTTTGCATCAATGAGCCGCTCACTCGCGTCTTCCCACATGTTCTCGGCATCATCGGTGATCACGTCGATATTGACGACGACATCGCTCATGAAAGTTCTTCTTCCTCTTCGGAGGCGGCGCTCCGCGCCAACCGCACGACAGTTTCACTGAATTCTTTCGACGACATCGCTAACAAGACCCCCGGCTGAGCGCTGACCCCAATGGGTCGACCCAACAGCGCCGTGAGCGTGATGGTCCTGTCGACACTGATGAATTCTTTGAAAGGCTTAGCGCCCCTGTCTTCTCGAAGGCTCCGCATCATGTCAGGACTACCGACGAGCCGCGCAAGTGCCGAGCGAGGCAACGGGGCGGTCGCAAATGCAGCCTTCACTGAGGCGAGAAACTCTTCTTCGGACATGCGCCGCCGGGCCGTGTCGTCAACCTCAACAGAATCAAGCACCCCTTCGGAATCGAAGGCTAGCTTCACCGCGTACCCATTCGATTCGGAAATGGCATCGCTCAGCTGCGACTGAAGCTTTTCGGCAGAGGCGAGAAGTGCCGTCGCGCGCGCGCGTAAGTCTGAGCTCGCCTTGAGGCGGTCTTCGTGAGCCGCGGCAAATTCGTTGTTCGTCATTTCCATAGCGCAGCCACCCGTTCACGCGCTTCGAGGTGTCGATCAACCGCCGAACCAGCAAGACCCGACGCCGACTGCAAGACTCGCTCTAAGCGTGCCATCGACGCGTTCCACTCGGACTGTGCCGCCACATACGCGGCGGATGCCTCGCCAGTCCACTCCGTACTCAACACATCGAGCCGCGCCTGCAGCGCATCGAGATCCCCCCGAATCCCTGACACTGCTCCCGATAGCGCGCTCTGAAGTCCCCTCATCGACTCCGTGCCCATTGAATAATTTCCCGCATTCGATGCCGACACGTACTTGCGACCCCCTAGGTCATGACTGGCATCGGAAAAAGCTCCGATGCGGCCGACCTCAATTTAACAAAGGTCGGAGATTGTGAAACTAAGTTATCCACATCTCGAAGCGCAACTGCAAGGGGCGAAATCTTCGCGCCGACAACTTGCCGAAAATGCCTGACCGACGCATGATGAACCAGTGACAGATGGATCAGCAGCAGCGGCGCTTATTGCTCTCGCTGGAGCCCTCGTAGCTGTATCCCTCCTCGGCTGTTGGCACGTGTGGTACGCCCTTTCACTTTCACGCCTATTCGCGCGCCACGAAACCGACGTCTGGCGTGCGTGGGTTCCCATTCTCAACGAAGCCGAAGTTTTTCGATTGGGCGGCCAAGATCCGACACGCGCCGCGTTATTTCTCATTCCTGTCGTCAACGTTTACGCCCTCGTACTCAAAGCAATCGCGGCACACCGCTTAGGCGCTGATTCGGGCCGAGCAGCGGGACTCACGGCCCTCGCCGTCGTACTGCCCCCGGTGTGGGCTATCGCCGCAGCTCAGCCAGTGACTGCTTCGAGAGTTGAGAACCTTTCGCCCTCGGATGCCGAGGCTCCGGTCATCGCCAATGTGGCGGCGATCCCCCACAAAGCGTCTGCTCAAGCCGGAACTCGTGAGCCCGACGCGCCACTCACCCGAAGAGCACTCCGCGAAAGCGACGAATCCACCATGATCGTTCGTTCCCCGGGAGCGTGGGAGCTCCTCCTCCCGTCAGGCGAGCGAGTTGCCGTGACAAAGCGCAGTGTCCTTTTGGGCCGAAAGCCGACGTCCGATGATTCCAACGAGCAGTGCATAGCGATTGACGACCAGGGACGCACGGTATCGAAAAACCATGCGCGGCTCCAATGGAATGGGACGAGTTGGCAGATCACCGACCTGGAATCCACAAACGGCGTTTCAACGTTTGCGGATGACGGAACCGAGACTGCTCTCGCCCCCGGATCGACCTTGCCAGTGAACCTGCGTTTCCTTTTGGGCGACGCTGCCCTCAGCGTGAGCCGACCGCGCGCCTGATCTACGTCCGCGGCGGAGCACCATCGTTATATAGACCGCGCCCTTCACGTCGCGTCGCCGGGTTCACGCGTGCACGGTAACGAACGAGAAAGACTCCGAGTGCGCCAGCGATCGCAAGTAGAACAAGGGCTCCGACCGAAATCACGCCACCAATCCGCAGCGCCTCAGCATCCGGCTGTTCCTCATTGACGATCCGCACAGGCTCGACGCTCGCGCCGAGATCCTCGTCCGTCACGGCATCTCCGAATGGTGACGAGGGCCCCTCGATTCCTGCGCCCGGGATCAGCGCGATTGCCTCGTAAGGCTGCACCACGCCCCAGCCCGAAGAGTCGTTTCGCTGATCTGCTATCGGGCGAACTGCAGTCGCCTTTAGGCGGTACGCCCACTGCTGCGGTGTCTCATCGGGATGCGCGGCGGCAACCAACGCGGCGGCAGCCGAGACATAACCGGTCGCGAAGCTGGTTGCTGGGGCGTCAGACGCGTAGACACAATCGCCTCCAGCAGCCGATGTGGTGAGCACGTTTTGTCCAAGCGCACTGACAGCCACGTGAGAGCCGTGGATGCTTTCCTCCGTGACAATCCCATCCTCGTCGGTAGCCGCAACTCCCAACACTGCCGGGTCGGCTGCGGGGTATCTGGACCCGTCAGCATCGTCTTCTTCAACCGCGAGTGTCGAATCTCGGTTGCCAGAACTCGCGACCACCAGGCTTCCCACGCCCTGTGCATACGTCACCGCTGCGTGCAACGACGGTTCATCGACAGTCGTGCTCATCGAAACGTTGATGATCTGGGCCCCGTGGTCTGCTGCCCAGCGGATACCTTCGGCTAGTCGCTCAGCAGATGGGCCGTAGCCCGCGTCAACCTGATTCGAACCGGTGCCTGCAAATACGCGCACTGAGAGTATTCGTGTCTCGGGCGCGAGGCCAACAACCCCTGACCCATCCGTCTCACGCGCCGCGATCTGGCCAGCGATCGCGGTGCCGTGCCCGTAAGAATCCGTGAAGCCAGAGGCATCCGTCCCGTCTCCAACGAGGTTTATGCCCCCGGAAACTGCGCGCGCAAGATGCGGATTTTTCACGTTGACGCCCGAATCGACGACCGCAACCGTCACGCCCTCACCGCGGGTGATTCCCCACGCAAGTCCACTTTGCATGAGATCCAACGCCGCAACAGGTTGATCAATCCGGGTTGACGCAGTGCATTGGTCCTGCGCCACCGCGGCCAGGGGAACCGCCTGCGCCGCTGTCGCGGCGCACACGTTAATACACAGTGCGGCGACGGCCACTGCCCCACCCCAACGGGCAATCCGCGTCATTCGTCGCTCGCCACAACCGAGGGAGAGATCCCGGCGGCGGCCTCAGTTAGGGCAGGACCCTGCGTGAACAGATCTACCCAGACATCCCCGGCATCCCCGATGTCATCGATGTCATAGCCCAAACGATTTACCGTCTCTTCTGTCGCACCTGGCAGGGCGAACGACGTGCCAGTAGCGTCGATGAGAGTCAGGATGCCGGTACTCTGCTCGCCTCGCCCGCCCGCTTGAACAAGAGCGCCGGCTCCTGGCTCAACCGACACCCCAGCCTCGACTGCGTCGCTTGCGGGCTGAGTTGCGAGCACTGTACGCACGCCCGAGGAATCGCTTTGCAGGAGCGCACATGGGCGCTGATCCGCCTCGATCGACTCGAATCCGCCAGCCGGCCAGTCTTCGCCACCCACCGGACGCGCCGCAGTTTCAAGCCCAGAGACCTCTGAGGCTGCCACTGTCGTCACCTCACTGCTTGCGCCCGAGGCCAATTGATACAGCTGCCACGCGATGGGGGTCAACACTGCGAGCGACGTGGACGATTGCACGAGATAGCGCTCGGACTCGTCGGCTCCCTCCACACTGATCACATCACCGACGAGAAGGTCGGTGCCGGCAACAGATTTTCCGGCACCATCGACCGTGACGGGCGCAAGCTCTGTCCCCGGGGTGAAGAGATTGAGCCACTCAACCGACACCTCAACCGGGTTAAGTGCCGTAACTCCCGCGGCGCGCAAGATGGCGTCACTGTCTTTATCGGCGACGGCGTAACTCTTTTCTCCGTCTACGACGTATCGATCGCCGTCAGATTCGACAACCACCGCTTTGCCATCCGTTTCGACCGCCGAGCTTCCGCCCAGCCGAAGATCAATGTCCGCCTCGTCCGTGACGCACGCACTCCAATCAGAGTTTTGCAACGCACTGGGGGCCGGTAATTCGTCAGGTGCACCGACGATCCCCAACGTGTCTCCGAGCGACACTCCAGAAAGGTTGGATTGATCGGTCGCGATGACAGAAAAGCCGCTCGATGGCAGCAACAGTCGCGCGCTCGCCGTATTCACGACCGGATGCAGAAAACCCTCAATAGTCACAAAGCGCGCGCCGGTGTCAGTGACGACGATGAGCGTGCCGTTGTCCCAGCCGTTCGGAAGACCCGGCTTGATCAAGCCCCAGAAGACGCCCACCAAGACGACTGCGACAGTGAGTGCGATGGCCGCGATCACAGCGCGCAGCGGCGCCTTCGGCTCAAGTTCTTTGCCGCCCGGTGCGCCACTCACAAAAGCTGTGAGAAGACGTCTCCGAGAGAAAGTTTGCGCTTCGATCAGGTCGTTCTTCGTCGCCATCTCGTCAGACCAGCCCGGCAGCAATCACGCCAATAGGCAACAGCACCGCCAAGATAACAAGCTCGGCTACATCTGCCAGGCGGGTCATTCTGACTCGGGCCTTTGGAGAGAGCACCGTCAAGGTCACGACGAGTACGGCCGCAACAGCGACCGTCACGATCAGAATGACCCGCAGGTCAGGCTGCGTGATCGACGTTGTCAGGCCCGAAACTGCGAGCCCCACAGTGGCCAAGACCATGACCGCGAGGACACTGCTTCGGGCGAATGCCTGCCGCGCGGGAAACATCATGCTCACAAAGGCGAGCGCACACAGCAGTGCACCGAGCGGGCTTTGCGCCGCGACCAGCGGAGTCGCCGCGAGCACCGCGATACCCAGAGAGATGCGAAGAGCAACGAGAATGCGCTGCCCCCGTACCGCGCGCTCAGCTACATCCTCGGCGTTGATCGGCGCCGGGTCATCGAACATTTCCGCATCGCTCTGAGGCGAAATCACGCGGATCCTGGTTGAACTCAGCGCGAGCCACGGCAATGATCCGCCGAGCGTTGCCACAATTCCAATCATCAGAGCGAACGGCGCCGCGTTCGTTCCCGGCAGGAGTGCAGCCAAAACCGCTGTGACGCCGACGACGCCGCCTACGACAAGGGGCACAAGTTGCACGTCAGATCGTTCCGGCAGGAGCGCGAGCGAGATCCCAGCCGAGAGCATCATCGCAAGCCCGGCAGCACCGAGCGGCCAGCCCCAGAGATCAAAACTTGCCGGCACCACAAGGTATCCAGTCAGGCTCGCGAATACTGCCGCTGCAATGCCAAAGCCCTGCCCCGCCTCCACCTGTCCGAGCCGGGAAATCACCGCCGCAATGACCAGAAGAACGACGGCTCCTCCTCCCGACATCAGGGCGCCCAGCGACAATGACGGGCCTGCGGCCAGCAGAAGCAACGCACACAGACCGAGAAGCGTCAGACTCACCGCGAGGGCTGTGCGCGCGTTGTCTTGCGGTGTCCACGGCTTGTTCAACCGCCCAGTTGCGTCGATTACCGCTTCGACGATGTCGTCGTACACCCGGGGCTGGGCAAGCAGCCCGCCGCGGGTGAGCGTGAGTACCGCGCCGTCTTCAACGGACTGCGCAGCAGCGCCCTGCGCAACATCGAGGGTTGACCCATCCGCTCGCTGCAGCCCGTAGCCCGCGTACGTCAAGGTCGGGTCGAGAACTCCGAGGCTGCGCGCGAAACCGGGCATGAATTCGATGAGGGGCACATGGGCCGGAACACCGATGTCGAGTCGGCGTCCTTCGCTCTGCACGGAAATGCGAAGTAGAGCTCTGGACGCACTGATGATCTGTGCCACAGTTCTTGTTCTCCTCGGCATCGCCGGTGGTGCTGTTCGGATTATCCGGTCAGTCTAGTGTTCACGTTACGTCGGGCTTGAGTATGGCGACAGCTATCTAAATCCACGCTGCCAGCGCGGCTACATGAGAACATTCTCATTTTCATGCGGCGCAAGGGCTTGCCGAAACGGAACGAGGTTACATAGCGTTCAGACTGTTGGTTCACACGCGCAATGGGTCGCGGCCAACGGAAGAAGCCCGTTACAGGGGATTCGAAGAGGGGGATGTCGTGGCAGATGTGATTTCCGCTGAAGAAGGCGCGCTCAAGCGGGGCGCCGAAGCAGTGAACACGGCGAAGGCCGGTATCGACCAGCAGGTCAAGAAGGTCCGCGGTGAGATCGAGCAGGTGGCTGGCTTCTGGACGGGCGCCGCAGCCGGGTCTTACACACAGCTAATGGCTCGCTGGAACCAAGAGACCACGAAGCTCAACGATGTTCTCGTCACTCTCGAAGATGCCCTCTCTGGCACCGAGCGTGACCAGGCCGCGTCGGAAGAGTCGCACCAGCAGACCATCTCTGGCCTGTCGTCCATGATGGGGTCCTGACCCGTTCGCGGATCAGGGAATAAGAAAAGGTACTTTCATGCAATCAATGTCAGTTCGCCCAGAACAGGTCATCGCTCTCTCCGGACAAATCCGCGTCGGCGCGAACGGAATCAAGTCTCAGCTCGAGCAGCTCGAATCCGAGGTCGGAAAGCTTCGTTCCTCATGGAACGGTGAAGCGCAGACCGCGTACGACGAGGCCCAGCGCAAATGGACCCAGTCGCTGACCGCCCTCAACACACTTCTCGAGCAGATCTCAGCCAAAACCGAAGAGATGTCGCAGGGATACGTCTCGACAGACAAGTCCGCAGCGGGTCGTTTCTCCGCGTAGCACTACCTCCCGTTCGGGCCGGTGGCCGGTATGCATAGCTGCAACCGGGCGCCGGCCCGGTCCCGGTTTAATTCTCTTGAAAGCACGATCCCGCACATGCGCATCAGTATCGAAGGCGACAACGCCGCCCACTACTCATCCCGTCTGAGCGAGCAGAGCTCAGGAATGCCAGACCCGGGTGCAGTGCTCGAAGTTCTCGGCAACAGCACTGAGCTAGCGGCCGCGCGAGTCACGGCGCGCTTGCGTAACGCGGCACTGAGCATGGCCTCACACACGAACTACATCCGGTCGGCTGTTGCCCAAAACGCCGAAGCACTCGGTCAGGCTGTTGTGCGATTGCAAGAAACTGACAGCTTGAGCGAAACAGCCGCTGCGCGAGGAAATGCTGTTATCGACAGCATCGTTCAGGCTGACGCCGCCTCCGCCGCGCCATCTTCATCACCCGCGCCAACGTCGTCCGCTGCACCAGCGAGCGGGTCCTCCGAAAAACGAGCTTTCTAAGCCGTGCCCCGCTCAATTCTTCTTCGCATAATCGCGACGCATAGGCGCGTCAGACTGAGCACCGTCGGCGCAACTGTTGCACTGAGCGCGACCCTCGCCGCAGGAGCGGCGTTGCCAGCCAACGCGGCGGACGGCTCTCAGTACTGGTACGACGCGTACGGGGTGCCCGCTGCACAGTCCGAGGGTTGGACAGGTGCCGGCACAAAGATTGCCGTCATCGATGACCAGATCAATCCCGAGCTTCCTGTGTTCGCGGACGCAAACCTCACCATCAGTGAGGTTCCGATTTGCGCCGAAGGATCGGCGACATCGACGCAGTGGAACACCGGCGCGAGCCACGGATCGACGAGCACGGCCTTGCTCGTCGGCAATGGCGAGGGCCAAGGGGCAGTGCGAGGCATCGCGCCTGAGGCCGAAGTGACGTTCTACGGTTTTGGGCGCGGAGACGCAGCAGGAACTGAAGATTGCGGAGTGCCACAAGAGGCCACCGATCAACGGCTGAGCCGCATGGGGTGGGGAATAGAACGCGCCATGAACGACGGCGCCGATGTCATCTCTATTTCCATGGGTGCGACAAACTTCGATGTAGGCGATGAAGGTGTCATTTCCGAAGCGATCGCGACCGGCGTCGTCATCGTCGCGTCAACGGACAATTCCGCGATCGAGCCGGTTGATGAGTTCCCCTGGAGTTTCAATGGCGTCGTTGCTGTCAACGCCATGGATGCCGATACCAATCTTCAAACTGAAGACACAGAGCCATTCGACCCAGTGACTTTCCCGGCGACCACTGTCGTCGCACTCGGCGTCAATTTTTCTACGATAGGCGGCCAATCCGGCTGGGACTCTTCACCGACGGCAACGGGTGCCTCGCTTGCAACACCGCTCGTCGCAGGGATGTTGGCCCTCACCAAACAGAAGTATCCGGATGCGACCGGAAACCAACTCATTCAGTCACTGATCCACAACACCTGGGCCGACGATCATGCTCTCGAACGTGACACGGTCGGTGGGTTTGGGTACGGCGCAGCCTCATTGACACATCTCTTACGCGAGGATCCCTCGCAGTATGCGGATGACAACCCGCTTATGGACAAACCCTGGGGCTCGCCGACCGCGGAACAGGTTGCCGCCGTGTCGGGCACAGCGCCGACGCCGTCAGCGTCAGCAACGCCCGCCGCGGTCGAGGTCCCCGCGGAAACTGATTCAGAGATGCCCGGCTGGCTTCTTGCAACCATAATCGGCGGCATCGTCCTCGTCATCGCGCTCATCGCAGCGACCATTCTCGTCGTCGTTCTCATCACGCGGCGCAAGAAGAACATCACCGGGGGAAAAAAATGAGCACATGGGAAGAGAGACTTCGTAACCTGGCGCACGGTGGAGATTCATGGGATCTCCCGTCGCAGGCCGAGCTCGATAGTGCACTATCTAATCTTCGCCCGATTCTCACTCGCGCTTCGAGCGATCATGGGCTGACCGGCGCCACAGGCCTCGCAGCGTCAGAGAGCATGGCTCAAGCGGCCACCGAGGCTGCGCGCGTTGAGCAGTATCTAGCTCAGGTCAAGGAGTTCGTCTCACAGGCGAACCGCATTAGAAACCTCGCATCAGATCGTCTACAAGCGCTCGGCACAGGACAGCTCGATTCCGGACAGGAAGCAATCGTTCGAGGCGCTACGGCGGGCGCAACCATCTGGATGGGGCCGATTTCTTTCGTCGCTGGCGAGGGCGCCGTCCAAGCCATGAACTGGTTCCTTGGTTCACAGCGTGAAGAACAGTCGAAAGCCGCAGTAGCTGAGGTGAGCGACGCCTTAGATGCGCTTCCCGAACCGAATCCGCTCCCTGCTCCGCCGGTGCTCGACGGAGCAAAGTCTGATGTCGAGCAAGGTTCGACGGATCCTTCTCCCGTGCCAGTTCCGGGAGAAGGCAGCAGAAGCGTGGACAACTACCCGGACTTCGGAGCGCCCCCCGCGTCTCCCCCGACCGGTATTAGCTACGGCGGGGGCAGCGGTGCCGGCTACACCGGCGGTGGCCAGTCCGGCGTCGAACACTTCTCCCCAACAACTCCCACGTACATCTCTCCCGAGACGCCGATCATTGTTGCACCGACGCCCGACGGACCAATGTCTGGTGGAACGTCCACACCGGGCTTCTCAACGTCTCCGGGGCACGGCCTCATCGGTGGTGGATCTTCTGACTCTTCCAGTGGCGGTCTTACGCAGGGATTGATGGCAGGTGCGGGGGGCGCGGCCGCGATGGGAGGCCTCAAGCGCGCCGCCTCAGCCGGTGGCTTTGGCCGCGTGGGCGGTATCGGCTCGTCGACCGCGGGAGGCATCGGTTCTTCGTCTGCTGGCGCGGCTGGACGTGGCGCATTCGGAAGCAGTCTCACTGCAAATGCTGGCGGCGCACCAGGCGCCGGCTCATCTAGCAATGGGCTGCTCGGCGCCCGCGGTGGTGGCGCCTCAGCAGGTGCCGCCGCCGAAGGGATGGGTGCCCGCGGCAGCGGCACGAGCATGGCCGGAGGTGGCGGCGGCGCGCCCGGCAACGCGGGCAGCCGCGCTGAGAAGAAGGGACGCGGTCTCGGGGGCCCGATCGCGCCGAAAATCGATGACGATGACGAATTGGGGCCGCGGTCCGAAAACGCAGGCGCTGGTGGGCGGTAGTGATGTGCGTTCCGATCGCGTTAGACGGTTTTCGCTACAGAGGGGGAAAAGATGAGTGAACAAATCTCAGCTCAAGAGGGCGCACTGGTTCGCGGCGCCGAGGCTGTCTCTGGCGCTCACCTCGATATTGCCGACAGCACAAATCGGGTGCGGTCTGAATTGGATCAAATCCAGGCGATTTGGTCGGGGGACGCGGCGCGCGCGTACGGCGAAATGGTGAACACGTGGACCGCGGGAGCGGCACGAATAAACCTCACCCTCGTGCGGCTAGAAGAAGCGCTTCGACTCACACACCGCGATCAGAGTGCGCTCGAAGAGAACCATCAGACGACCATCGGTGGCCTCGGCGCGATGATGGGAAGCGAGTAGTCATGCCAGATCTCAATGTCTCGCCAGAAGCACTTACCGCGTCAGCTGGCGAACTCCGGCGCGAGTCGCAGCGAATCGAAGCGGCGCTCCGAAGCCTGGAACAAGAAGCGGCTCGCCTTCGTGGATCGTGGGATGGCGCTGCGCGAGTTGCCTACGACAACGCCCACAGGGAGTGGTCGACGACATTCGAGCAGATGAAAAGCCTGCTCGGAAGTATCGCGACAGCGACGGAGCAAATCTCGGAAAACTACGTCGAGACCGACCGAAACTCCGCCAAACTCTTCACCCACAATTAGCGTGCCCCATCAGCCCCAGCAGCGCTCCGCAGGCGCAAGCGTCAGCCGCTACGCTGTGGGAACCGCGACGAGATCGTGCGGAGAAATGGAACACGCATGATCCGCCATCACGAGATTCAATAACGAATGCCCACCGAGACTGTTGAACGCCGCCGCGTTGCAATCATGGATGGTGAGAATCGCCACGATCTGCTCCTCCCACTCGATGCGACGCTCAGCGATGCCTTCCGGACTGTAGGAATTGCAGCGCATGCGGGACGCGACGTCATCGTGGAACTCAGCGGCCGCGAAGTCAGCGCACTCTCACGCGCCAAGGACCTCACGGATGGCACCGTTCTTGTGCTCGTCAATCTCTCAGAACGTGCCGCGACAACGCGCTCGCGTCGACGTCTCGCACTCGTCTCCGGCGCGACGGCCGTTGGCCCGTGGTGGGCGCTCACCGCGATCGGAGTGCTGATCGCGGCGCTCGTGCTCTTATTGCCGAGTGCGTTCGACGAAGGTGTCAGAGCGGGACTTTGCCTCGTGGCAGCCACGGGAGCCGCGACGGCCGGGGTCTTTTTCGCCGTCCGAGCTACCCCACATAGCCGTCGGAACAGTTCAGCGATTATCAGCATCCTTCTTCTCGCCTTCGCTGCTGGCGTGGCGGCTGTGCCTAACTTGCCGTCGGCGACCACGATCGCGTCAGTATTTGTTGGGCTGCTCTTCGCCGCGGTGCTGGCGGGTGTCCTCCGTCTCGTAAGCCGGGACGCTGCAATCAGCGCGGAGCTTGCTGCGACGACAGCGATACTGCTCATTCTTAGCGCCGTCTGGGCAGCAGCACTGTTTTTGCATTTCAATATCGAGACCCCCGCAGCCATAACGCTCGGGCTCGCACCCGTCGCGCTGCGTGTACTGACAGCAACGCTCGTCGATGTTCCCCCGGGCGTTTTCATCGACTATGCGCGATACCAGTCCACCCGCTGGAGCGTGCGCCAAACTCTCCCAGACGAGATCAACTCCGTGACCGCGATCGACGCTCGCGACCTTGTTGCTCGCTCGACAGGACGTTTGGTGGCCGGGACTGTCGTCTTCAGTATCGCTGCGGTGTTGTGCGCGCCGCTCGCGCTTTCGTCGTTCGAATCCTCAGATCCCCTCGTGCTGTCGGGACGAATTGCGCTAGCCGTGACCACAGTGACCGCACTCCTACTCGGAGCTCGGCGTTCATCGATCGCGTTGGTGCGGTGGCTGCCGCGCGCGGCAGCCGGAGCGATTGCGACAACTGCGATCTATGCGGCGACCCGCGGCTCAGCTGAAACCTGGACTCTCGCACTCGCCGGCGTATGCCTGTTGGTTGGAGCGGCGACAGCTTTCGCAGTCGTTCCCGCGAGCCGCGGTGCACAATCATTGTTTTGGTCGCGCTTGGGCGACACCGTCGAATGGATTGCAGTCGCCCTATCGTTGCCTGCCGCGTTGCTGGCCGCCGATACCATCGACATCCTGCGTGGAATGGTGAACTCATGACCCTCCCGTCCCAATTCGTCGGCACACCGGCGAGCGTCAGCACGCGAATATTGGCGTTTAGCATCGACGCGGCTATCGTGCTTGCGATTTCTCTTACCTCGTGGGCCATCTCGGGGTCGCTCGTCTTTGCTGGATTCCTGACCTTCGAAGCCCTGTTGGCGTTGTGGATACTGCAGGCGAATACCGGAGCTGGGCCCGGCAAAGCGCTCCTCGGTCTCCGCGTGGCGCGCGTCGAAGCGCCGTTTTCTCCCGGTTCGGGTCGCTCATTCGTGCGTGGCTCGCTCATCCTTCTCGGTGGCATCATCTTCGCGGCCGGAGCATGGGTGGTGCAGGGTTCGGCTGCGTGGGACCGTTCCGGGCTGCGGCGCTCGTGGGCCGACTACGCCGCGCAAACAGTTGTCGTACTCGCTCCCCGGCGCAGCACACTGCAGCAAGAAACCGGCGATGAGTCGGACTCGAAAGAGCTGGCTTCACCGATCGTTGTTGCCGGGCCTCGGGACTTTGGCACCACAGGACGTTCACACATCACTCGACGCGCGAACAACAACAGCACAGTGATCGATGCGCTTCACATTCCGCTAGCCCCAAAGTGGGGGGCACCGATGAAAGCGAAGACAAGCGAATCGCACGCACTCGAGGACGTGAGCGGGGAGTTGCTTCTCATTTTCGACACCGGCCAGCGGGCACAGTTCTCGCTCCCTGTAGCCATCAACCTGGGTCGCGATCCTGAGCAGACAGAGCCAACCGACGCGATCCTTGTCGTGAGCGATCCGGACTCGAGCGTCTCGAAGTCGCATGTGCGCCTTGAACACGATCGTTCAGGTACCTGGATCACCGATATCGGATCGACAAACGGCACCGACCTGATCGACGAAGATAGCGAGCCCCACATGCTCAGCCCCCATGCACGCACCTACGTCGACGAGGGAACCCGCATCCGCATGGGTAACCGAGTATTTACCGTCAGCCGGCTGATCGGAGATCCCTCGTGAACAAGGGGCCACGCCTTGAGCCGCCCGCGGTACCCAGCGGGCGGATAGTTCTACAGCCGCCGCCGGAGCTGGTTCCCAACGAGGGAGGCAGCAGCATGTTGACGTCGCTGCTCCCCATGCTCGGTAGCGTCGGCGCCATCGTGATGGTCACAGTCTCGAACGCCGGCCCTACCGGGTTCATCACAGGCGGAATGTTTCTGCTTTCGTCGCTTGGATTCGTCGCTGTCAACGGCTGGCGTCAGCGATCCCAGCGAAATGCTCAGGTGCTCGGCAACCGCCGCGAGTACCTCGCGTACCTCGCGGATCTGCGGGAGACAGTGCGGACAGCAGCGAAGAAACAGCGCCGACACGGCGCATGGATCACCCCAGCGCCGGCATCACTGCCCTATATCGCCGAGGAACGCACGCGCGTGTGGGAACGCGAAGCCGGAGATGAGAGGTTTCTTCTTACCCGAATCGGTACCTCTGATCAGCCGCTCTCGCTCGCTCTCGAGGCGCCAGAACTTCCCCCACTCGCGCAGCTGGACCCGGTCGCAGCCTCTGCAGCGCACCGCTTCATGCTCACTCATGAAACGCAACCCGCGCTCCCACTCGGAATTACGCTGACCAACTACGCCAAGGTTGAAATCGTTGGCTCCGACGAAAACGCCGTCCGAGCACTGGCTCGCGCAATGGCTATCGGCGCAGCAACGCTCCATGATCCCGAAGATGTCATCATCGCCGTTCTCACGGGAACGCCGCAGGCTCCGGCATGGGAGTGGACGAAGTGGCTTCCGCATTGCATGTCGACACGCGCGAGCGACAAGCTCGGACCTGCTCGCCTGATCGCGTCCTCGCTCGATGACCTCGAGGATCTGCTGCCGACGGACCTCCGCGAGCGTCCTCGCTTCGCTCGTGGCGGTGGCATTTCACCTCATGTTCTCCTGTTCGTCGACGGCGTGCGCCTGCCGATGAACAACCCACTCGTCAGTGGCGACGGGATGCTGGGAGTCACCGTCGTCGATCTGCCCGAGCACTGGGCGGAGCTGGAAAATCCGGCAATCGCGCGACTCGCACTCCCGGCCGCTGAAGCATCCGAGCGGCAAGCAGAGTTCATCGACCTGACGACTGGTTCGCAGTTGTTCACCGCGGATTCCACCACCATCGCTGAGGCAGAAGCGACGGCGCGTCGCCTGATGCCGCTGCACACCAACCCGACAGCTCTCACCGAGACCGGCGGGGCACTGCAGGGTCAGCGTGAACTTGTGGAGCTCTTGGGACTGCCGGATGTGCGCGAGATCGATTTCGACCGTGCGTGGGCTGGTCGGCTAGAGCGCGATCGACTTCGCGTACCGATCGGCCAAGACATCAACGGCGTGCCACTCGTCCTCGATCTGAAGGAAGCAGCCCAGCAGGGCATGGGTCCGCACGGTGTGATGATCGGTGCGACAGGGTCGGGAAAGTCCGAAGTGCTCCGCACACTCGTGCTCGCCCTCGCGCTCACCCACTCCCCCGAGCATCTCAACTTCGTGCTGGTCGACTTCAAGGGTGGTGCGACGTTTGCTGGCATGGCCGGAATGCCACATGTCTCAGCGATCATCACGAACCTCGGCAGCGAACTCGCGCTCGTCGACCGCTTCCAAGATGCACTTCAGGGCGAGATCGTGCGACGGCAGGAGCTCCTGCGCGCAGCAGGAAACTTCGCCAACGTGTCGGATTATGAAAAAGCTCGCAAGGGCGGGCGCACCGACCTTGCGCCTCTTCCTGCACTGCTGATCGTGGCCGACGAGTTCTCTGAACTTCTCGCGGCAAAGCCCGAATTTGTTGAAAGCTTTGTCAATATCGGACGCGTCGGTCGATCACTGCAGGTGCATCTGCTTCTCGCCTCGCAGCGACTCGAAGAGGGAAAACTCCGCGGCCTCGACACGTACCTGTCGTATCGGATCGGACTCCGAACGTTCTCGGCGGCGGAGTCCCGCACAATCATTGGGACTCCCGATGCCTACACGCTGCCGCAAGAACCCGGCGTGGGTTACCTCAAGGCCGATACAGACAATCTGCTGCAGTTCAAAGCTGCATACGTATCGGGAATTCCGACGACCAATATGCGTGGCGTCGGGCCGACGGCATCCGACGATCAGGGGGAGAGCGCAACGCAAATTGCTCTTTTCACCGCGTCGCCGCAACCACTCGACCGCACTGACGAACTATCGACCCCGGCGCGGCCCGCTCTCTCGCAGCCGAGAGAAGAGCGTTCAAACTTCCAGATCGCTGTTGAACGCATGTCGGGCCGTGGACCGGCGGCTCACCAGGTCTGGCTCCCGCCACTCAGCGACTCTCCTTCGCTCGACGAGCTGATGCCAGATCTCACCGTGGATGCGAACTACGGCCTCATCTCGCCGAAGTGGCGCGCGCTCGGCTCGCTGACAGTGCCACTCGGAATGGTCGATGTGCCGCTCGAGCAGCGACGCGAGAACCTGGTCGTGTCCCTCGGCGGTGCCGCTGGCCACGTGGCAATAGTCGGAAGCCCGCTCAGCGGCAAGTCAACGATGGCTCGCACGCTTGTTTCCGCGCTTGCTCTGACAAGCACACCCCTTGAACTACAGTTCTACGTACTCGACTTCGGCGGCGGCAGCTTTACTGGCTTGCAAAACCACCCCCACGTCGCGGGTGTCGCCACCCGCACCGAAGCTGACGCTGTCCGGCGAACGGTCGCGGAGGTCGAGTCGATCATCGATGACCGCGAGAAGTTCTTCCGGAGCGCTGGAATCGACTCCATCGACACGTACCGACTTCGCCGCCGTCAAGGTGCCGTCGATGACGGATACGGTGATGTCTTTCTCGTCGTAGACGGGTGGGCAACGCTTCGCACCGAGTACGAAGAGCTCGAGACACGAGTGCAGACAATCGCGGCACGAGGGCTCAGCTTCGGCGTTCACGTGATCGTGACAGCAAACAGATGGCTCGAGGTACGAGCAAGCCTCAAAGACCTTATCCAGACGCGGCTCGAACTACGACTTGGTGACCCAACCGATTCGGAGATCGACCGAAAGCAGGCGGCAAACGTGCCCTCTGGTCAACCAGGACGCGGGCTCAGCGCGAAACGCCTGCAGATGCTCTCGGGGCTTCCGCGCATCGATGGGTCAAGCGATGCGACCGCACTTGTCGACGGCATCGAAGACATGATCGCTCGCGTCGCAGCGGCCTGGCAGGGGCCAAAAGCGCCGAAGCTCCGCCTTCTTCCCGAGCACATCGGGCTCGATGAGGTGCGCGCCCACGCGACGGATGCTGAGCGCACAATTCTTTTGGGCGTCGATGAGGCGCAGCTTGCGCCTTTCGGTATCGACCCACGCAAAGAGTCGCACCTTTATTTGTATGGCGATGCCGGGACCGGAAAGTCGGCGTTCTTGCGCGGTATCACGCAAGAGATCATGCGCATCTACGGCCCGTCGGAAGCCAAGATTTTTGCCGTCGACTACCGCAGGTCACTGCTCGGCGAAATTCCGGAAGAGTACCTCGGCGCGTATCTCACCTCACACGACCCAGCCTCGAACGGTCTCGCTGAGCTCTCGGCCTTCTTCACCGGTCGAATTCCAGGTCCCGATGTGACACCGGCCGAGTTGCGCGATCGAAGCTGGTGGAAGGGAGCTGAAGGCTTCGTTATCGTCGATGACTACGATCTCGTCGCAACGAGTCAGGGGAACCCTTTGGCCGTGCTGCAGCCCCTGCTAGCGCAAGCTGGCGACGTCGGACTCCACGTCATCATCACTCGTCGGACGGGTGGCGCCAGTCGCGCCGCCTATGACCCCATCATCCAGCGATTCACAGACCTTGGCGTCACTGGCATCCTGCTCGGAGGAAACCCCGAGGAAGGCCCCCTCATCGGCCGAGTGAAAGCCGTGCCCGCGGCTCCCGGACGCGCACAAGTCATCAGCCGGGAACACGGTTTCATAGCGGCCCAGCTGGCCTACTCTCCACCACAGATGAAGTGACAGCGGCCACACGCTGGCAAGAGGACGTGGAGTTGTGGCGGCAACGCTGTCAACCCCATTCCTCCCCAGAGCGTCGGGTGATTCTGTAGTGGTTGGCGCGAAACTTGCGCCGACACTGCAGACCCAGCGCGAAGGAGCATCATGCCTCAGCTTCCCGAATCGAACGACCGCACCTCGATTGCCACGAACCCCTCCGCTGAAGCGGAGCTCGGCTCAACGACAGACACGGGTGCGCCGGCGCCGAGCGACCGCAACAGCCTGACGGTGGGCGCCGATGGCCCGATCGTGCTGCACGACGTGCACTTCTTGAACCAGATGGCGCACTTCAATCGCGAACGTACCCCCGAACGAAACGTGCACGCAAAAGGATCGGGCGCTTTCGGACACTTCGAGACGACGGGCGACGTCACCGCGTATACAAAGGCGGGGCTTTTTCAGCCCGGGGTGAAAACCGAAATGCTCGCGCGGTTCTCAACCGTCGCCGGCGAGCAGGGCTCCCCCGACACCTGGCGTGACCCGCGCGGCTTTGCACTCAAGTTCTACACCGACGAAGGTAACTACGACCTCGTTGGCAATAACACGCCCGTCTTCTTCATTCGCGACACGATGAAGTTTCCCCACTTCATCCGTTCGCAAAAGCGTCGCGGAGGTAATGGTCTGCGTGACAACAACATGCAGTGGGACTTCTGGAGCCTGAACCCGGAGTCCGCCCACCAGGTCACCTACCTCATGGGTGATCGCGGCATCCCGGCGTCGTATCGACAGATGAACGGATACGGCTCGCACACCTACATGTGGGTCAACGCTGAGGGTGAGAAGTGCTGGGTGAAATATCACTTCCACAGCAATCAGGGCGTCGCCGGACTCACCGACCAAGACGCCACTCGCATTGCGGGTGAGGATGCCGACTTCCACCGCCGCGATCTGTACAGCTCAATCGAGCAGGGCGACTTTCCATCCTGGACGCTGTCGGTGCAGATCATGCCCTACGAAGATGCCAAGGACTACCGCATCAACCCGTTCGACCTAACGAAGATCTGGCCGCACGCGGACTACCCGCTCATCGAGGTCGGCACGATGACTCTTGATCGGAACCCCGACAACTTCTTCGCCCAGATCGAGCAGGCAGCATTCGAGCCGTCGGCGCTCGTGCCCGGCATCGGTTTCTCGCCCGACAAAATGCTGCTCGGGCGCGCGTTCGCCTACTCCGACACTCACCGACACCGCATCGGCGCGAACTACCAGCAGCTGCCGGTTAATCGCCCGCACGTCGAACTCAACACCTACACGCAGGACGGCCCAATGGCCTACGACCACCGCGGCGATGACCCGGTCTACGCACCGAACTCATTCGGTCGTGGCTACGCCGACAACGTCGGCGAGGTGGATCCCGGGTGGGAGTCTGACGGCCCGATGGTGCGTCAGGCGTACACGCTGCGCGCCGAGGACGACGACTTTTCGCAGGCGGGGTCACTCGTTCGCGATGTGTGGAACGACGAGCAGCGCGCGGCTTTCGTAAAGACAGTGGCGGGGCACCTGCTCGGTGGGGTCACGGGCGATGTTCTCGAGCGGGCGTTCGCGTATTGGAAGGCAGTGGATGCCGCAACCGGCGCGAGCATCGAAGAACTCGTGCGGGAGAAGGCGAATCTGGGCGCACCGGGCGCACAGCCGGACGCGGCAAAAGCTGCGGCATCCGACCCGATCACTGAACCAGACACCAACGCCGCGAAGTAACGCGCGTCGACGCAACGGAAGGCACGTTCACATGAGCGATGACAAGATGACCGATGACGAAAAGCGCCACGACCAGCTGACGAGCGCACCCAACGCGACAGAGTCTGACGCGGCCCCTCGCATCGACGTCAGCCATCCACGCGAGGGCGTCACCCGGGTGGATGTGCGCGACGACGCTGAGGTTCGCCCGGGCGACGTCGACGACTGATCGACCGGAGGAGATCTGCCGTGCGGAGGTGAGTTTCACAGCGACCCTCCTCCGCTGGGCATATCTACTCCCCAAGGCGAGCGTGAGCGCTAAGAAGCGACGAGCAGGTACCCACGGGTATCAAACCCAGCGATGATCAGCCCCGCATCGAGGTGAGTGCGCAGTTCTTCGCGCACGCGCACACGGTGAGCTGCGGCATCCGACGGGTTGCTCTTCCTGAGCTCATGAATGTCCGCGGGAACAGCGACGGTTGCCGCAACCTGTACGGGGGTTCTCGCGGGCGCCGAAGCGACAGCCCACGACACCAGGATGCGGTCGGTCTCGTCTCCCCGGTTGACGCCATCGTTCATGCGGCCGTACATGTCGACGACGTACGCCGTGGCACGCGCGCCCAGCACTGACAGGTTGAACCGGGCGTTGCGGGCAACAAGTGGATCAAAGGTCCAGGTGATTGTGCCGACGTCGCGCGCAAGCGCCCACGCGCGCTGATGCTGCTTGAGAACGCGGCCGAGCCCCATACTTTGGTACTCAGGCAGCACGCCGGTGATGTGCGAATGCATCGATCGCGCCGCAGGAGATGCAAAAAACGCGACGGATGCCCCCACCAAGCGCTCGTCGTCATAAAGACCGACCACGTAATTGCCGGTGTGCGCGAGCGCGATCATGAGGTTTGTCGGCACCGAGTCACGGTCGGTACGCCACACCTCACGAAGCACTGCGGCCGCAGCAACAACATCGTCGACTGTGGCGAGTTCGCGGATCGCCATCCCCGCCGGAAGCCCTGTCATCACAACAGTCTGACAGCGCCAGTGCCCTCGTACGACGCATAAGCTGATCTGATGCGCGCGCACGGGAACGACGAACGAAACCGGCTCACCCGGATGCCACGCCAAGGCGCGATTGTTGCCGTTCTCGCAATCGCGGGAATGTGCTCGTCGTTCATGTTCACGCTCGTCGTTCCGATTCAGTCAAAGCTTCCCGAGCTCCTCCACGCGAGCCGCGACGACACAGCGTGGGTCGTGACAGCGACACTTCTCGCGGCGGCTGTCATCACCCCCATCTCCGGCCGTCTCGGCGACATGTACGGTAAGCGCCGCATCGTTCTCGTGCTGATGGCAACGATGGTGCTGGGTTCGGTTATCGCCGCGTTTTCGCCGGGCATCGTGGGTATCATCGTGGGCCGAGCGCTGCAGGGTGCAGTCGTCGGCGTCGTGCCGTTGGGAATCTCGATCCTTCGTGATGTGCTGCACAAAGACCGCGTCGATTCAGCAATTGCGCTGATCAGCGCAACGCTCGGTGTGGGCGGCGCACTCGGTCTTCCGCTCAGCGCGTTCGTCACCGAAAAAGCCGACTGGCACCTGCTGTTCTGGGTCGCCGCGGCCCTCGGCTCTGTCGTCTTCGCACTTGTCTTATGGATTGTTCCCGTCAGCGTGCTTCGCACCGCCGGCAGGTTCGACTACACCGGGGCTGCGGGGCTCGCGATCGGTCTCATCGGAGTGCTGCTCGCGATTTCGCGCGGCAACACGTGGGGCTGGTTCTCGGTCACAACCCTTGCAACCGGGATTGGCGGCATCCTCGTGCTGCTCGTCTGGGGCTGGTACGAGCTACGAATCGCGGAGCCGCTGCTTGACCTCCGCGTCGCGGCACGACGCCCGGTACTGCTCACCAATATCGCGTCGGTGGCCATGGGCTTCTCGCTCTTTGCCTCGAACGTTTCTTACCCGCAAATCTTGGAGCTGCCCGAAAGCTTGGGCGGTTTTGGACTCTCGCTCATTGGCGCAAGCCTCATTGTGATGCCTTCGGGCATCGTGATGATGGTGCTCTCACCGTTTTCGGGGCGTATCGCCCGCACGGTCGGCCCCAAACTACTGCTGATTCTCGGCGCAATTGCACTCATGGCCGCGTACGGATTCACGATCTTGTTCTCGGCCGAGGTGTGGCAAATCTTGGTGGCAAACATATTGATCGGCGTCGGGATCGGATTCGGGTACGCAGCGATGCCAATGCTCATCATGAGGTCGGTACCGCAGTCTGAGACCGGCGCATCCAACGGCCTGAATGCCCTGTTCCGCTCGCTCGGCACAAGCACTGCAGCAGCAATCATCGCGGCGGTGCTCGCGAGCTCTGCAGCTGTCGTCGACGGCGTACAGATTCCGAGCTCCGGGGGTTTCCAGTCCTCGTTCGTTCTCGGCGGTATAGCTGCACTTCTTGCACTCATCTGCGCAGCGTTCATCCCGACGCGCCAAACGTTCGAAGAAAAACATCCCTCGCTGCCGGAGTAACCACCGCTACTCTTTCGGAATGACCACAGCTGATCAGTCTCCCGACGTCGAGGACACCGCAGACCACGACGCCCGCTTCTTCGGCCAGCCGTGGGCGCTCGCGCACGTGTTCGGCGTGGAGATGTGGGAGCGCTTCAGCTTCTACGGCATGCAGGGCATCCTGCTCATCTACCTGTACTACTCGGCGGCGCAGGGTGGCCTCGGAATCGACGAGGCGGTGGCTACCGGAATCGTCGGAGCCTACGGCGGTGCTGTCTATCTCTCCACCATTCTCGGAGCATGGATCGCAGATCGTCTGCTCGGGTCGGAACGAGTGCTGTTCTACAGCGCTGTCGTCATCATGTTCGGCCACATCGCTCTCGCGGTACTCCCCGGCATCCCGGGAGTCACCGTCGGCCTCATCCTGATCGCCGTCGGCTCGGGCGGCCTGAAAGCAAACGCCACCTCGGTAGTGGGCGCTCTCTACAGTGAAGAAGACACGCGGCGGGATGCCGGTTTCTCGCTGTTCTACCTCGGCATCAACCTCGGCGCTTTCTTCGGCCCGATCTTCACCGGGCTCCTGCAGACTACGATGGGCTTCCACTGGGGCTTCGGGCTCGCGGCAGTCGGAATGGGTGTCGGCCTCATCCAGTACTCGATCGGGCGAAAAGGGATGCCAGCATCTGCTCGCATCGTTCCGAACCCACTGCCGAAGAACAAACGCGTCCGGATGATCACAATCGGGGTTGCCGGGCTCGCGGTCATCATTGCGCTCATTCTCATCGGGGTGATTCGCGCCGATAACCTGTCGACGGTCGTGATCATCGTCACTCTCGCGGCAGCGATCGCATACTTTGCCGTCATCATCGCCTCACGACAGATCACGTCGATCGAGCGCTCGCGCGTGTTCGGCTTTATTCCGCTGTTCATTGTGAGCGTCGGGTTCTGGTCGCTCTACCAACAGCAGTTCACAGTGCTGACGATCTACTCCGATAAGCGACTCGACCGCAGCCTCTTCGGTTGGGAAATGCCGGTTTCGTGGGTGCAGTCGATCAATCCGATCTTCATCATCATTCTCTCGGGCGTCTTCGCTGCTCTCTGGACGAAGCTCGGCAAGCGTCAGCCGAGCACGCCCGTGAAGTTCGGTCTCGCCTCCATCGTCATGGGGATCGCTTTCTTGCTCTTCTTGCTGTGGGCAAATGGCGGAGATAACACCACTCCACTCTTGGCGATTGTCGGCATCCTGTTCGTCTTCACCGTGGCAGAACTGCTGCTCTCACCCATTGGCCTCTCGGTATCGACGAAGCTTGCCCCCCACATGTTCAAGACGCAGATGGTGGCGCTGTTCTTCCTCTCGGTCGCCCTCGGCACAGCCGTCGCCGGCTGGTGCGCGCAGTTCTACGACCCCACCAACGAGGTTCCGTACTTCACGGTTCTCGGCGTCATCGCGGTGGCACTCGGTGGCGCGCTGCTGCTCTCGGTCAAGCCGGTGTTGGCCTTGATGAAGGGCGTGCGCTGACTTCTAGCGTCCGTGTTTATTCTGCGCTAGCGCTTGTGGTCGGCCGCTGTCGTCACATGCTCGGCGAACAGCCCCGGCCACGCCATGATGCCGTAGGGAGTGCGTGCGACAACGAGCCGACTACCGCGGATCAGGCGGTTGAGACGCTTTGCTGTCGCCAGCGGGTGGGACTTGTCGCCAGTCCACGCCAGAATCAGCGTGGGCACATCGAGGCGCACAATCGTCTTCCGCGCCGGAATGTCAGTTGCCGCGGCCCCGCGCAAAACGGTCGGCAGTAGATGTTCGTCGACTTCGGGGAGCGTTTTGGGCGCATCAGCCAGCGCAGGGGGCGCCGGTGAGAGTGAGCCCATTTCGACCCACGCCTCGCGCCCTTCCCGCTCAATGAGTTCGGCGTGCGAGAGGTAAGTATCTGCCTGTGCAACTCGGGTCTTTCCCGCGGTTGGCGGGATCGCGAACGTCAAACTCGCGAACCGATCAGGATGCTGCGTCACAGCGTGCAGCAGTGTTCCCGTACCCATCGACGGACCCACGCCGTGCACCTGTTCACCGGGAGCCACGTGATCGATCACGCGCACGAGGTCTTCGGCGAGCCGATCCCAGCCGTAATCAGCGCTGTTGAACGACCCTGTCGAATGACCGTGACCGCGTGCGTCGTATCTCAGCACACGGTGCCCGCGGAGTGCACGACCGAGGTTCAACCCCAGCTGGGTATCGCGTTCACGACTCGATGTCAGCCCGTGCAGTTGCACAACGAGCGGTCCAGAATCCCCCACGATGTCGTAGTCGAGCACGGCTCCACCGACATCAAGTTTCGGCACGAGACTCCTAACGTCACAAATGAGAGATCTTTGCCCCATAGACTACGACGCCATGCGCCTGACAAATGTCGCCCAAATGATCCTCCCAGCCGGGCGGCTGCACAGCTATGCCACTGAAATCAGAGTAGATTTCGCCGCTGAACTGCCTATTTCTTTCGACCAGGGGCGCCACGTCGCGCTCGGGGATCGCGCCGGATCTTGGATGGCCGTCGCCCTCCGTTTGCCCGCACCTGTGCCCCACGATGACCTCGCCACGGCGTGGCACGCTGTCATTTCACGACATGGCACGCTGCAGACTGCGTTCAGTCATGAACCGAGCGGCGAGGTTTCACTGAGCCGTGTTGAGGTGTCGAGCGGTGTGTGGCGGGAGCATCCGGTTGCTCCGGGTCATGCCACACGAGACGTCCTGCGCGATGTGCTCGATGAGGCGTGTTCGCCGTTCTCGCGACCCTCACACCTGCTGTGTGTCGTTGAGCCCGAATCTGACGATCGACCTGTCGTGGTGATCGGTTCGGATCACTCCCACGTCGACATGTGGTCGCTGCTGATCATCGTGCGAGACCTGACGAGCGCACTCGCGGCTGTTGAAGCCGGCGAAGATCCGGCGCTTTCGCCCGCTGCGACCTTCGCCGAGCACACCACAGTGCTCAAGCGGATGCCTCCGGCTCCGGCCGAAATCGGCGAACGGTGGGACCGCATTCTCGATGCCGGCGACGGCCTTATGCCGGTGTTTCCGCTCCCCCTCGGCGACGTTTCAGTACCGCAGGCCGAGGTCGTCGAAGTGCGGGATGTGCTCGACAGCGCCGATGTTCGGGTTTTTGAAGCGGAAGCTGCCGCCGCGGGCGTTCGCCCTACCGCGCTTGCACTTTCGGTGCTTACGCAGGTGACGCGCGACATGAGTGGGCAGGCACTCCGGGCCGTTTTTCCGGTCCATTCTCGCCACGAAGCACGATGGCTCGATGCCGTGGGATGGTTCATCACGAATGCCGTCATTGAGTGCGTCGAGGCAACACCCAAAGCCTGCGCTGCGGCAGTTAAAGACGCCCTTGCGCTGGGTTCGTACCCGCTCGCACCGATCTTTGCACCGTACGGGGGCATGCCGCAGGGCCCGGGGATGTTCGCAATTTCTTGGCTCGACACCCGGCGGCTCCCCGAGGTCGCACCTGACCTCAGTATTCAGTACGTCTCGGCGTCGATCCGCACCGACGGCGTCATGATCTGGTTCATCGTGAACGAGTCGGGTCTGCACTTGCGATGCCGCTACCCAGAGACGCCCGAGGCCCGCGCAAACGTCGGAGGATGGCTCGACAGTATCGCGCAGGCGCTCCGCGCACTGTCGGGAGTGGACGTAGGTACCGTCGGCGGCTGAGTGGCTCAGTTGTTTGCCGCGCCACTACCAACGTCGTCGATCGCGTCGTTGTCGCGCGATTGCTCAGCCGGCACGGCCTCTGCTTCTGCTTGCTCCGCTGATTCAGCTGGGTCACCGAGCCCCAGCACCGCGCGTGCTTCCTCATCGCTTAGGCCGAATACGCTCCGCACATTGAGGTCTCGCTGCGGAAATGGGATTTCGATACCGTAGCGTTGCAAAGACGAGTGGATTGCCCAGTTGTAAGCCGCGGTCACAGCGATCGGCTTCTTCGTCGCTTCGGGATTGAGCCAGATGACGAGCTCAAAGTTGAGCGAGCTCGCACCGAACTCGCTCAACCAGACTTGAGGTCGGCGCGGACCCTCGAGGTCGAGAGTAAACGGCACGGATGCAGCTGCTTCAAGCGCCGCCTTTTTTACTATCTCTTTGCCTGTGCCGTATGCCACACCAAAGGGAACTCTGAGACGCCGCAACACCTCCCGATGTGTCCAGTTGACGACCCGCCCACTCACGAATTCGGAGTTCGGCACTAAAATATCGATGTTGTCGTTCGTCACGATCGTCGTTGCACGAATCTTGATGTCACGAACTTCTCCTGTCACACCCGACTCAAGCTCGACGAAGTCACCGATCTTGAGCGATTTATCGAGCAGCAATACGATCCCCGACACAAAATTACTGAAAAGCGTCTGCAGCCCGAACCCGAGCCCGACACCGAGGGCACCAGCGAGCACTGCGAATCTATCGAGCGGAACGCCGATAACAGTTATTGCGATCAGCACTCCTACAACGATGACGGCGTAGGTCACCAACCGCGAAAGCGTGTACCAAGTAGCCGTGCGCGTGGCGCCTTGCCGGCGCGAGTACCGCAGAATCGCCGAGCGCAGAAAAATGGCGAGAACGACAGCGATGAGAAGAATTGCTGCCGCTGACACGGCCGCTGTGAGCGATATCGAGACATCGAAAAGATTGATCTCGGCTAGTGCGTATCTGCTCGACATGCCATGAGCCAAGCACATGGCCGCTGGCGACGCGACCCTTCGCCACGTTGCCAGCGTTTAGCGGACATTCTTCAGACTCAGGAAATGACGCACTGCGTTCCGATAGGTTTGATTACCTACGCGCGCCCTCCTGCTCGGTCAGAGAGGACGTTGCCGCCTTATCCCGAGGAGACACCTTTCATGACGCTGCACGACGCTGCTTATCGGGACCATGCCTGCCTGATCGTTCACGGTCCCGATCAGGCCGGCCTCGTCGCGGCAGTGACAGCACTCATCACGAGAAACAAGGCGAACATCGTCACTCTCGACCAGTACTCCGACAACCCCGAGGGCGGGGCGTTCTTTCAGCGCGTTGTGTTTCACCGTCCTGAACTTGCGGCGGCTCTGCCCGAGATCGAACACGACCTCGCGCAGACGCTTGAGCCGTACTCGATGCAGTGGACGCTCTCAGACATGTCGGTCCCCAAACGGATGGCGATCCTCGCATCCACGAGCGACCATTGCCTTCTAGAGTTGCTCTGGCGCCAACGTCGCGGCGAGCTCAACGTGACTATTCCGATGGTTATCTCGAACCACACAAACACAGCTGAAGATGTGCGTTCGTTCGGGGTGCCCTTCTTCCACGTCCCGTCCCAGGGCGCCGACAAATCCGCAGCAGAAACCGAGATCGTCAGGATGCTCGCGGGCAACGTCGACTTTGTCGTGCTTGCTCGCTACATGCAGATTCTGTCCGACGACTTCCTCACCGCGGTGGGCGTACCGGTGATCAACATCCACCATTCGTTCCTGCCCGCGTTTGTGGGAGCCGGGCCATACAAAAAAGCCAAGGAACGCGGGGTCAAACTCATCGGAGCGACATCGCACTACGTGACGAAAGATCTCGACGAAGGGCCGATCATCGAGCAAGATGTCGCGCGCGTCGACCACTCGATGAGCGCCGTTGATTTGCAAGCTCGCGGTGCGTACGTCGAGCGTGCTGTGCTCGCGCGCGCTGTGCAATGGCACGCAGAGGACCGAGTCATCCGCCACGGCAATCAGACCATAGTCTTCGAGTGACACACTCGCTCTGCCGCAAAATTCCACGCCCCGACGCCACGCCCCGACGCCCGCACGCCGCCGACCATGTCTCACTTATTCATGAATGTTGGCGCCCGAGGCTGAATAAGTGAGACATCGGGCTAGAAGACGTACTCCATGAGTTCGACTCCGAGAGTGCGCAGCGCTTCGTGTGCGCGGAGCCGGTGCGAGATAGAGAGGTCATCGAAGCAGACGATGACCGCGTAGGCGACGCCCGCCCGTGGTCCGCCGAGTACACCAGCTTCGGCTCGAACACCGCTGTCACGACCGGTCTTGTTCACGAAGAGCAGTTCGTGCGCATCATTGAAGTGCGCAAACGGATCGAGACCTGTTGCGGATGCCACGAGCGACAAGTCTTGGTTCAAGCTCAGCCACTCCGAGACCTGGGCACTGACGCCAGCTGACACTGCCTTCGAATTCACGAGGGCCGCGAAGAGTTCTGAGTACTCACGGGCTGATCCGAGCGCGACATGGGGCGCGTCATCGGGACCCCGGCGGTCGCGGAATCCGTCCATGACTGCTGCTCGGGTGAGTCCCAATTTCTCAATGCGAGCGCGCACCGTGGGAAGGCCCACCCGGTGCAGCAACGCGTTCGTCGCGAGCGCATCGCCGGACGCGGCGGCCAGCACCGCAAGATCGACGAGCGCGAGTGTCGGCGCCTTGAGATGCTGCCAGATTCCGGCGATATCGACCGGCTCGAGCCCCTCCCGTTCGACCAGTTCGAGCGGGTCGAGTTCGCCAGACTCAAACTGCGCCGCGACCTCAACAAGAAGTGGCACGACTCCGAGACCCGCAACCGGGAGCGTCACGTAGTCATCACCCACGAGCACTGCCTCGCCAGAATCGAGGTCGGTAACGCGCACCGAAACCTGTGCCCCCGATGCGGCAAGCGCATCGAGCGCCGCCAGGCTCGACTTGAATGACCGTTTTCCCGGCGCCTTACGTCGCGAGAGCTTGCCCCCCTCACCACGCCGGGTTCCGCGGCGAGCCTCGGTGCCGCGAGTTGGCTCAGGGGACGTACCCATGAGCGGTTCCTTCCTGCCGGAGGTGGACGAGCGTGGGGAGCGTATCACCAGATGGTGACGCGCTTGTCGGCGTCAAGCCAGAGTTCATCTGCTTCGGTCACATCGAAGGCGTCATAGAAAGCATCGATGTTTCTTACGATCTGGTTGCAGCGAAACTCATTCGGCGAGTGTGGGTCAATCGTGAGAAGACGGATCGTTTCGGCGTCTCTTCCCTTCTGCTGCCAGACCTGCGCCCAGCTCAAAAGCAGGCGCTGGATGCCGGTCACACCATCAATGACCGGTGCTTCAGCGCCGTCGAGCGAGATTTCGTATGCCCGAAGCGCAATTCCGAGCCCACCCAGGTCGCCGATGTTCTCGCCGATTGTCAGTGCGCCGTTCACCGTATGTTCCTCGCCGAGTCCGCGAGGTGACAGTGCGTTGTACTGCTCAATGAGCGATGCGGTTCGCTCTTCGAATGCGCTGCGGTCATCGTCTGTCCACCAGTCACGAAGTGAACCATCACCGTCGAAGCGGCTGCCCTGGTCGTCGAAACCGTGTCCGATCTCGTGCCCGATCACAGCACCGATACCGCCGTAGTTCGCTGCGGCATCCCGTTCGGCGTCGAAGAAGGGATACTGCAAAATCGCGGCCGGGAACACGATCTCGTTCATGAGGGGGTTGTAATACGCGTTCACCGTCTGTGGTGTCATGAACCACTCGTCGCGGTCGATCGGCTGGCCGATCTTAGCCAGCTGGCGATTGTGTTCGAAGATGTGCGCGCGGCGGACGTTGCCGACGAGGTCCGCCGCGTCGATCTCGAGCGCTGAGTAGTCCTTCCATCGAACCGGATAGCCAATCTTCGGGGTGAAGGCATCGAGCTTCGCGAGAGCTCGCTCGCGCGTTTCCGGGCTCATCCACTCCAGAGTTGAGATGCTCTGCCGGTACGCCTCGACCAGGTTCGCGACGAGGGCGTCCATCTCGGCTTTGGCTGCCGGGGGAAAGTGGCGCTCAACATAGACCTTGCCGACGACTTCGCCGAGGGCGGCTTCTACGAGACTCACGCCGCGCTTCCATCGCTCACGGTTGACGGGGACACCCGTCATCTGAGTGCCGTAGAAAGAGAAATTCTCCTCGACGAACTCATCTGCGAGAAAAGCGGCGGACGCGTGCACGACCTTGAATCGCAGCCACGCTTTCCACTCTTCGAGACGCTCTTCAGCCAGGAGCGACCCGAGGCCAGCGACGAAGCTCGGCTGGTAGACGACAACCTCACCGAACGCTTCTTCGAAGCCGGGCGCGAGGCCCTCGAGCCACGGAGCGAGGTCGATGCCGGCGAGCTCGATCAGTTCGCTCCACGACTTCAGGTTGTAGGTTGCGACGGCATCGCGGCTCTTGACGTTGTCCCAGTGGTGCGAGGCAATCTCAGTTTCGAGCGCAACAACACGCGGGGCGTCTTCGGCTGCAGAAGTCACACCCGCGAGCGCCAAGATGCGCTCGATGTGTGACGCGTAGGCGTCACGAGTCTCGGCAAAGTTTTCGAGACGGAAGTAGCTTTCGTCAGGCAGCGAGATGCCGCCCTGGATGATGAAGGGGAGATAGCGAGTCGGGTTGCCGGGGTCGGGCTCAATATAGAGGTCGATGAGGCCGCTGATGCCATCTCGCTCAAGCTCACCGATAGTGCGAAGCAGAGCCGGGATCGACTCGACGGCTTCGACAACAGCAAGCTGGCTCGTGATCGGTCCGGCGCCCAGCTCTGCGATAAGAGCCGTATCCATAAAGCTTGAAAAAAGATCGCCGATCTTGCGAGCCTCAGTTGCCGGTTCAGCGTCTCGTGACTCGACGATGATGTCGCGAACGTGGCTCTCAGCTTCTTCGGCAATGAGGTGGAACGATCCCCATCTCGCCTTGTCTTCCGGGATCTCGGTGCGCTCAAGCCACGGTCCATTGACGTAGCGGAACAGATCATCCTGCGGGCGAATCTCGGTGCTCACGTCATCAAGCGCGAGACCAGAACGGGGGAAATCGGTCATGGCGACAACGATAGTCCCGAGCCCTGAGAGGTGGCTCCGTCCAAGCGCCTGCGACGTCGGCATGGCTACGTCGGCCGGGATCAATATGCTCGACCTATGGCTACGAAAGGTACGACGCTCAACCGTGACATTCTGCGTTTGGCCGTGCCTGCACTCGGAGCGCTCGTCGCCGAACCGCTGTTCCTCATCGTTGATGCCGCGCTCGTCGGCCATCTTGGGATAACCCCGCTCGCCGCCCTCGGTATCGCATCCGCCGTGCTGCAGACCATCGTCGGTCTCATGATCTTTCTCGCGTACTCGACGACACCCGCCGTCGCGCGCAGATTCGGTGCGGGCGATCCGGCAAAGGCCGTGTCCGCCGGAGTAGACGGCATGTGGCTCGCCCTCGGCCTCGGTTTCGTTTTGGCTCTCGTCGGCTACCTCACGACACCATGGCTCGTGAGTCTCTTCGGTGCGACGGATGCCGTAGCGGCAGACGCCGAGACATATCTCGGCCTGTCGATGTGGGGTCTTCCGGCGATGCTCATCGTGTTCGCCGCAACCGGACTCCTTCGGGGCGTGCAAAACACGGTCACCCCACTGTGGATCGCCGGGTTCGGATTCACGGCGAACGCGCTCATGAATGCGCTGTTTATCTACGGCTTCGGTTGGGGAATCGCCGGGTCCGCCGTGGGAACAGTCGTTGCCCAGTGGGGCATGGTCGCAGCCTATGTCGCCGTCGTCAGTCGACTGGCGCGGCAGCACGCCGCATCAATTCGCCCACACGGAGTGGGCATGCGCACGAATGCGCGCTCGGGCGGGTGGATGTTCTTACGCACTCTCACTCTGCGTGGGGCTCTCCTCGCAACCGTCGGTGTGGCAACGGGGCTTGGCACAGAAGAACTCGCCGGCTGGCAGGTGGTTTTTACAATTTTCTCCACCGCGGCTTTCGCGCTCGACGCCCTCGCGATTGCTGCGCAAGCTCTGATCGGCAAATATCTCGGCGCCGGGAGCACTCCCGCCGTGGAGCGCGTACTTCGGCGCACACTCGCGTGGGGCGCCTGGTTCGGAGTGTTCGTGGGTGGCACTGTGGCCGCACTGTCAGGGGTGATTGGGCTCATTTTCACCGGTGACCCGGCACTTGCCGCACTCATTCAACCCGCGCTGTTGGTGCTCGCGGTGGCTCAGCCCGTGTGCGGCGTGGTTTTTGTGCTCGATGGCGTGTTGATCGGCGCGAACGATGGCAAATACCTGGCGCTCGCCGGGCTCATGAACCTCGCCCCGTTTGTGCCCATGCTCATCGTGCTTGTGTTCCTCGATGCGGGTGGTGCTGCCGGACTCGCGTGGCTTTCGGCCGCGTTCTTCGGTGTCTACATGCTCGCCCGGCTTGTCACCCTAGGGCTGCGCGTGCGCGGAACCAGATGGATGCACGCGCCGGCATAGTGTCACCTCGCCCGCGGGCTCTCAGCTGTCCGCAGCGAAGCGACGACACCACTCGTACATCACGACGGCGGCCGCGGCCGATGCGTTTATCGAACGAGTCGAGCCATACTGCGTAATTTCGACCACTCCGGATGCCGCGGCCACCGCCTCGTCAGACAACCCCGGCCCTTCTTGGCCAAAGAGAAGCACACACCGCTCGGGTAGCTCGGCGTCGTTCACTGGCACGGAGCCCGGCACGTTGTCGACAGCGACAATCGGCAACGACGCCGCTTTCGCCCACGAAACGAACGCCGCCACATCTTCGTGGTGCAGTACATGCTGATAGCGGTCGGTCACCATGGCGCCCCGGCGGTTCCAGCGCCGGCGGCCGATGATGTGCACGGTGTCAGCAAGAAACGCGTTGGCACTTCGCACGATCGAGCCGATGTTCATATCGTGCTGCCAGTTCTCGATCGCGACATGAAACGGATGCCGCTTCTCGTCGAGGTCGGCAATGATCGCTGTCATTGTCCAATAGCGGTAGCGATCTATGACGTTTCGCGCATCGCCTGCGGCAAGCAGGTCGCGGTCAAAACGTGGGTCATCGGGCCACTCGTCTGGACCACCCGGCCACGGGCCCACACCGTGCGTCGGAATCGTTGCCTCGACGGCATCCTGTTCGTTCTGCTCCTCTGGCACCGCCAAAGGCTATCCCGGATATCTGTCGGAGATCGCATGATTTCGGTGCACCGAAAAATAGCCTACGATTTCGGCATGCCGAAAAATGTCGCGCCGAGCTCTCCGCTAGCTCAGCGCATGGTCGCATCACGGCGGCCACCACGCGGAGTGTGGCTCCTGGGGCCAGCCCTCGTGGCGGGGGTCGCGTACCTCGACCCGGGCAATGTCGCGAGCAATATGTCGGCCGGCGCCGCGTTCGGGTACCTGCTGGTGTGGGTTGTCGTTCTCGGCAACGTGATCGCGTGGCTCGTGCAGTATCTGTCGGCGAAGCTCGGCATCGTGACCGGCCAAAGCCTTCCAGAAATCCTCGGCGAGCGCCTCCACAACCGGCTGGGTCGACGCGCGTACTGGCTGCAAGCCGAGCTGGTTGCAATGGCAACCGACATCGCTGAGGTCATCGGTGGCGCTGTGGCGCTCAACCTGCTGTTCGGTATGCCCCTGCTGTGGGGCGGGATCATCGTCGGCGGCGTGTCCATCATCATCCTGCTCGTGCATGTGCGCCGGGGGCCCCGTGTGTTCGAGTTCATCGTCATCGGACTCATCGCTGCGATCACCATCGGGTTCACGGCGGGCCTTTTCGTCTCGCCGCCCGATGCAGCCGGTGTTGTTTCTGGGCTCATGCCGAGGTTCGAGGGTGCCGGGTCGGTGCTACTCGCCGCGTCCATCCTCGGCGCGACGATCATGCCGCACGCGATCTACGTGCACTCCTCGCTGAGCCGTGATCGTTTCGCACCGGCAGCCACTCTTTCTAAAGCCGCGAAGACGGCATATCGCACCGATCAGCCGCGCATCCGACGGTTGCTGCACGCAACCCGCTGGGACGTCACCATCGCAATGGCAATCGCAGGCACCGTGAACCTCGCACTGCTGCTCCTTGCGGCAGCAAATCTCGCCGGCGTCGACGGAACTGACACTCTCGAGGGCGCGTACGCTGCTCTTCGCGATGGCATCGGTCCAACGATCGCCACGCTTTTCGCCGTCGGACTACTCGCGAGTGGCCTGGCAAGCACGGCCGTTGGCGCCTATGCGGGCTCGGAGATCATGCACGGGTTGCTTCACGTCCGTGTGCCTCTCATGGTGCGCCGCCTCGTCACACTGGTGCCGGCGCTCGTGATCCTTGGCATCGGATTTGATCCCACTCTTGCTCTCGTGCTGAGCCAAGTCGTGCTCTCGTTCGGCATTCCGTTCGCACTTGTGCCGCTCATTTCGCTCACCGCACGTCGCGATGTGTTGGGCGCATTCCGAAACACCCGCACGACGACGGTCCTGGGAGTTGCGGCCGCCATGTTCTTGATTGCGCTCAACGTGCTCCTACTGTGGCTTGTCTTCCAGACCGGGTAATCTCAGGCAATGGCTTCCTCCGCTGCGGTCGATGATTACCTCAAAGCGATCTACCAGCACACCGAGTGGCAAGAGGCCGACATCACGCCGTCGCAACTTGCCATAGTTCTCGCGCTGGCTCCGTCGAGCGTCACCGAAATGGTCGCAAAGCTCGCAGCTGGCGGTCTCGTCACACACCGCAAATACGGGCCGATTTCTCTCACCGAGACGGGCTGGCACCGCGCGGCCGCGATGGTGCGGCGTCACCGTTTGATCGAGACCTGGCTCGTCCGCGAATTCGACTACTCGTGGGACGAAGTTCATGACGAGGCCGAGGTTCTCGAGCACGCGCTCAGCGATCGACTCCTCGAAGGTATCGATGCGCGGCTCGGGAGACCCCGCTTCGATCCGCACGGAGATGCCATCCCGGATGCCGAAGGCCACGTGCATCGGGAAAGTTTCGTGCTTCTCGGCGACGCCGCCGCCGGGCACACCGGCCGAATCCTTCGCGTGAGCGATCGAGACCCCGAGCTTCTGCGCGCAATAAGTGACGTGGGTATTGATGTCGGGCACACGGTTACCGTGATCAACGCCAACACCCTGTCGATCGACGGCGCCGAACCGATCACCACTCCGCGATACGCGACCGAGGCTGTCTGGCTGACGACCGAAGGCTGATCTCAGCCCGCGAAAGCGTCGGTTGCTCCCCGGAGCGCTTTCGCGATACCCGGCTCACTCGATGCGTGTGAGGCATCCGGAACGACGATGAACTCAGCATCCGGCAGTGCGCGGTGCAGATCCCATGCGGTCATGATGGGCGTGCACATGTCATAGCGACCCTGAACTATCACTGTGGGAATGTGCGCGATCGACGGTGCATCGTCAATCAATTGGCCCTCGCGAAGCCAACCGGCGTGCACAAAGTAGTGGTTTTCGATACGCGCGAAAGCTGTCGCCGAGGCATCCTCGGTCATCTCGGCCACAAGCTCTGCATTGGGCAGCAATGTCACGGTCGATGCTTCCCATCGCGTCCACGCAACACCTGCCGGGATGTGCACTTCAGGGTCAGGATCAAACAGTCGCCGGTGGTATGCCTCGATCATTTTTGATCGCTCAAGCACCGGAATCTGAGCGACGTAGTCTTCCCACAGGTCGGGGAAAATGGCGGAGGCGCCACCCTCGTAAAACCATTCCAATTCATGGCGACGCAGCGTGAAGATTCCGCGCAGCACGAGTTCGGTCACGACGTCAGGATGCGTCTCGGCGTATGCCAGCGCGAGCGTGCTCCCCCAAGAGCCACCGAAAACCTGCCACTGGGCAATCCCGAGATTTCGGCGCAACAACTCGATATCAGCGACAAGGTGCCACGTCGTATTGAAACGCAAGTCAGCGTCGGGGGCACTCGCGTGGGGTGTGCTCTGACCGCAGCCGCGCTGGTCAAAAAGGATGATCCGGTATTTTTCCGGATCGAAGAAGCGGCGGTTCCAGCTTGAGGTCCCACCTCCCGGGCCACCGTGCAAGAACACGACGGGCTTACCCTCGGGGTTTCCAGATTGCTCCCAGTAAATGCGGTTTCCGTCACCGACTGGCAGCATCCCTGTCTCGTATGGCTCGACCGGCGGATAAAGGATGTCATCGAAGTACGCCGGATCTGCCATGACTTCACGGTACCGCGTGCGGCCCGGAATCCCGGGGATTTCTGCCCGTGGCGCACGCGTCCGGCGCATCCACGAAGCACACCCATCGGCTTTTCTGCCATGCTCTGACGAATGGAGATACTGCTCATCGCCGTGATCGCGATCATCACGATCGCCATCACAACTGCTCTGGGACAGAAACTCGGCGTCGCCGGGCCGCTTCTTCTTGTGGGTGTTGGCCTCGCCATTGCGCTCATGCCCTTTTTTCCGGGCATTGTCGTTGACCCCGAGTGGATTCTCGTGGGAGTTCTTCCACCGCTCCTTTACTCCTCGGCGGTATCGCTGCCAGCCATCGAATTCCGTCGCGACTTCCGACCGATCGCGGGGCTCTCGGTCTTGCTTGTGGTCATCAGTGCCGTGATCTTGGGCCTATTTTTCGCATGGGCAATCCCAGGCCTGGGCCTCGCAATGGGCATTGCCCTCGGCGCCATCGTCAGTCCGACGGATGCTGTCGCCACCTCAATCGTGAAGAAACTCGGCATCTCACCGCGCGTTGTCACGATGCTTGAGGGCGAGAGCCTGCTCAACGATGCAACCTCGCTCGTGCTCCTTCGCACCGCCCTCGCGGCCGTCGCTGGCGGGTTCTCATTCGGGTTCGCTATCGGGAGCTTCGTTTGGGCAGTGCTCTCGGCGCTCATTGTTGGCGCTCTTGTCGGTTTCATAAACCTGCGCGTCCGCGGCTGGCTTGCGCATTCCGCGGCCAACACCGCTCTCAGCTTCATGGTGCCTTTTGCCGCTTACCTTCCCACCGAAGCACTTGGCGGATCAGGGCTAGTGGCGGCTGTGGTCGCGGGCATCATTACGGGCCAGGGCGCGGCGAAATGGTTCACGCCTGACCAGCGGCTTTCCGACGCGCTGAACTGGCGGACGGTCGAACTTGTGCTCGAAGGCGGCGTCTTCTTGCTGATCGGGCTCGATCTAAAAGAGGTCGTCCGCTCAAACCTTGAAGAGAACGACGGCCTCTGGCATGGCACGTGGCTTGCGCTCTCGGCGCTCGGGATCGTTCTCGCAGTGCGCGCCGGATACGTGGCTATCCTGATCTGGCAACAGGGCAGGCGTGCGAAGCGTTGGCAAGACCGGCATAGCCGCCTCACCGAATTCGGTGCTCATCTTGACCGGGTCGCATCCGGTGAGACCCCACCCAGACGCTCGACGGATGACCCGATCCGGCAAGAGCGTCGTCTCACGTTCCTTCGCCGGAGAGTCACAAGTGCGGCAGCTGACCTTGACTACTACCGCGCGACGCCGCTCGGTTGGAAACACGGCAGCGTCATCGTGTGGGCGGGAATGCGCGGAGTTGTTACCCTCGCTGCGGCGCAAACCCTGCCGAGTGATGCCGACCATCGCGCTCTCTTGATCTTCGTGGCATTCCTCGTCGCCGTTGGCAGCTTGCTACTCCAAGGCTTATCGCTCCCGGCTGTCGTCCGCATGCTGAAAATGGAAGGCTCGGGGGCGATTGCGGTGAGTCGCGAAGAGCAAGTACGACTCGATGATGAGCTTCGTCGCGCTGCCGTCGTGGCGCTCAACAGCCCGACGCTCCTTCGAACGAACGGATCAGAATACTCACCAGGCGTCATTGAGCGCGCAGGCTCTCGCATCACTGAACCTCCCGATGACGAAGCAACCGCAATCGCCCGCGAGCTGCTAGAGCTTCGGGTGCAACTCATCGAAGCGATGCGCACACGACTCAATGCGGTTTCAACTGACGGCACGTTCAGCACGGCCGCTTTGCGACACGCCCTTGCCGAGCTCGATGCCGATCAGTTGAGTCTTGAACTCAGAATCTACGACGAAAACGAGTGAACAAAAATCCCCCGCGCACGAGAGAATGGTCGTAACAGAGGGAGTCACCATGAACGAGGGGATGCAGCACACCCGAGACGTTCATCGGGGTGCTTCTCACGAACACGAAACCAGTCCTATTAGCCTCCCCCACATTGCAGCAGAGTGCCCCAAGTGCTTTCGCGAGATCGAAGATGACAGCACATGGTGGCGGAAACGCCCAGCCGGCTCACGGCTCGTCGGACTTGTGATCTCCCGCGACGACATGCCGTCCGTCGTGACTCAGCGCAATGAACTCACGCGCTTCGGAGTGCCGATCGAGGGCTTTCGGCATCCGTCTCCCGAAACGATGGAGAGCTGGGAAGAGCGCCTCGTGCGTCTTTTCGGAACTCTCCAGCACGGCGACGTGCTCGTCGTATCGAACGTGCACGCGCTTGGCCGCGACATCGACGAAGAAACGCGCACGGTTGCTGAGCTCCACCGCCGCGGAGTTGTTGTGAAAGTGCTCGGTCACGGCGGCAACCACCTCTTCGATGTGGGCCGCTAACCTCAGGTTGCGCGCCAGCACCCCGCGACGTGGTCGTCAACCATGCCGCCTGATTGCATCAGCGCGTACATCGTGGTCGGGCCCACAAACCGGAAACCGCGCTTGCGGAGTGCCTTACTCATCGCCTCTGACTCGGGCGTCGTTGCTGCAATCTCAGCCAACACTCGCGGACGTGGCCTCGGTGTCGCTGGCGCGAACGACCAGATGAAATCATCGAGCTCGCCTGACGCCATCTGAGTGACGATCTGCGCATTCGCGATCGTCGCGATGATCTTGGCGCGGTTTCGGATGATGCCGGCATCCGCCATGAGGCGCTCGATGTCGTCGGGGCCGAAGGCGGCCACTGTCTCGGGATCGAACTGCGCAAAATCTTCACGAAACCGGGGGCGCTTTCGGAGAATTGTGATCCAGCTCAGGCCAGCTTGAAACCCCTCGAGGCTCAGCTTTTCAAAGAGCGCACGATCACCGTGCAGTGGGTTTCCCCACTCCTCATCGTGATAGCGGCAGTATTCGACATCCTCGCCGACCCACCCACATCTCGCGATGCCGTCTGCATCCACCCGCACATCCACCACCCCAGTATTGCGGGTGATGGATGGGCGAGCAGACAGCTACTTCTTGTGAAGTGACTTTTCCGAAACCGGAGCATTGCCGGATGCTGCAAGCTCCCGGTAGTACTCCCGCGCCTCGTCTTGGCGAGCCGCTTCCGCGCCCGAGGCAATCGGGGCGCGGACGTGTTCGGGCTCGTACCCGAACCCATCAACGAGATCCTGCGCGTGCGGGCGAAGGCGCGTGCACAGGCGATCGATGTAGCGGGTGACGGCGCCTGCTCGCTGTGCGGAAAGTCGACCGTTGATCAAGTACCACGCGAGGTGTTTTTCGATCAGCGAGAGTCCGAAAAGATCTCGCACCCAGGTGAGCACCTGAGCTGTCGCCGGATCCGCAATGCCGTCGATTGCGTCAGTGAAAGCCTCCCATTGCAAGAGCTCACCGTGGGCACGAGCAGCCTCGATGAGTTCGGACTGGTTCTCGTTGAAGAGCGCCGCGGCTTCTGCTTTCGACAGCTTCGATGCGGGGCGGAGCTTTCCGGCAACGTCAGCGACCATTTGCTGCACCCGGCCGGCGAGCAGCTCGTGCTGCTGGTCAACACGCAATCCGTGTTCCACAGCGCGTGCGGTAGAGCCGAAGTCAGACACAGTCTGCCCGAGCTGGCGGAGGCCAGCGCCGTGGAAGAACTTTCCGGCGGTTTGACCAACAGCGAAGCGCGCGAGCGCTGCGGCATCTTTACCCTTGAACTGCTTCGCGTAGTCGCCCAGGAGGCGCTTTCCGACGAGCTGGAGCAATACATTGTTGTCGCCCTCGAACGTCGCATACACGTCGAGGTCATGGTGCAAGCTGACTAGCCGGTTTTCAGCAAGGAACCCCGCACCGCCGCACGCTTCCCGCGCTTCTTGAATTGTGTCGAGAGCGTTCCAGGTCGATAGCGGTTTGAGGGCAGCGGCTAGTGTCTCAAGATCTTCGCGCTCGGCCGGTGTGTCCCGCTCGCCACTGAAGACACCGTCGAACTTCTGCAGAAACTCTTCGTGCGCGAATGCCTGGGCGTACACGGTCGCGAGGCGCGGTAGTAGGCGACGCTGGTGCTTGCCGTAATCAAGCAACACGATCTCGGGCGTGCCAGACCCGGAATCAAACTGGCGGCGCTGATTTCCGTACGTGACAGCAATTGTCATAGCGAGCGCCGATGCCCACGTTGCTGCACCGTCGAGCGAAATGCGGCCCTGCACCAGTGCCCCGAGCATGGTGAAGAAACGTCGACCGGGGCTCGCGATGTCGCTCGAGTACGTTCCGTCAGCGGCGACATCACCGTAGCGATTGAGCAGATTCTCGCGCGGCACGCGCACCTGAGTGAAGTGCAGGCGGCCGTTGTCGATGCCGTTCAGCCCGCCCTTGACGCCGTCATCTTCGCCACCGACGCCATCAAGGAACTGGCCCTCGTCATCGCGAATCGGCACGAAGAAGCAGTGCACGCCATAGTTCACACCATCAGTAATCAACTGCGCGAACACTGTCGCTGCACGCCCGTGCACGGCCGCGTTTCCGAGGTAGTCCTTCCAGGCGCCGCGGAACGGAGTGTGGATGACGAACTCTTCTGTCTCTGCGTCATAGGTCGCTGTCGTTCCGACAGCTGCGACGTCGGAGCCGTGACCGGTTTCTGTCATTGCGAATGCGCCGGGCAGACTCATATCCATCACATCTGCCAGCCACTTATCGTGGTGCTTCTTGGTTCCGAGCTGATGTATCGCGGCGCCGAACAGCCCCCACTGCACGCCAGACTTGATCTGGAGGCTCGGGTCGGCCAATACAAGCTCTTCAAAACCGGCGATATTGGCACCGTTGTCTTCGAGGCCGCCGTATTCCTTGGGGAATGCGCGACGGGAGCCGCCGGCATCGACCAGAAGGTGCAGTTGCGAAAACACGCGCTCGCGGTGCTCCGCCACGGTGAGCCCCTCGACCTGCCAGAAGGCCGGATCCTTGACCATGGCCCGAGCCTCGCGTCGAGTTTCTGCCCACTTTCCGAGCAGTAGATCGTTGACCTGCTGGGTGTTGATGCGGGCCTCGTGAGCCTGCGCCGCACTGTGGGGCGCAGTGGGCGCGCCACCGGCAGGCGTGCGCTTGCTGCGCGCGGGCGTAGATGAACGGACAACGGCGTCAGCCATGTACATCACTCCTTGATGCGTGTGACAGGAAAGTCACTGACGACAGTAGGAGTGCCACAACAAAGCGACAAACGCTTTATTGAATCTCTACAGCATGCGCCCGGCACGTACTGCGGGCTTCTTGTACCTTCTCGACATCAGGCCGAATGACGCATCCTATGCACGACAACGGAGACAGCGGCGTCAGGCCGAGGCGACGATCTCAACGACGGCTTCGCCGTATGCTTCACGCTTCTTCGCACCGATCCCGGGCACACCATCGAGATCGGCAACGCTCGCGGGCTTTCGTTCGGCGAGCGCCCGCAGTGTGGCATCGCCGAACACGATGTACGCCGGAACCCCCTGCTCGCGCGAGACGCTCGCACGCCAAGCCCTGAGCGCCTCGAAAAGGGGCTGGTCAGCATCGCTGAGCGACGCGGATGCCGCCGACTTCTTTGCGCGCGTTGATGACGACGATCGCGTCAGCACATCCCGCCGCAATGGCACAGGTTCGGCGCCACGCAAGACAGCGCCCGCCGGCTCACCGATCGCGAGCGTGCCGTAATCCCCCTGCGCGACCAGGATGCCTCGGGCTAACAGCTGACGCACGACACTTCGCCATTCCTGGTCACCGAGGTCTGCACCGAGCCCGTAGGTAGAGAGCGAATTATGTCCCTGCGTACGAATTCGGTCGGTGTCGGCACCGCGCAGAATGTCGATGAGATGACCGGCACCGAACGCTTGCCCGCGCTCACGCTGCAACCGGACGATGGTCGACAGAAGCTTTTGCGCCGGGACAAGACCGTCCCACGTTTCAGGGGCTTCGAGACAGGTGTCACAGTTGCCACAGGGGGTTGACGTTTGCCCGAAGTATCCGAGGAGGTTTTGCCTGCGGCATCCGACAGTTTCACACAGCGCCAGCATCGCATCGAGGTGCTGACCTAGCCGCATTTTGTACGTGCGCTCGCCGGGGCTCTGATCGATCAGGCGGCGCTGCTGCACGACGTCGCCGAGGCCGTAAGCCATCCACGCAACCGCTGGTTCGCCGTCGCGTCCAGCACGGCCGGTCTCTTGGTAGTAACCCTCGACCGACTTCGGCAGGTCGATATGCGCGACGAACCTCACATCGGGTTTGTCGATTCCCATGCCGAACGCGATCGTCGCGACCATCACGATGCCGTCCTCGCGGAGGAAGCGGCGCTGGTTGGTTGATCGCACATCTGCGGGAAGACCCGCATGATAGGGCAGCGCGTTAATGCCTTGCGTGCGCAAATACTCAGCGGTCTGCTCAACGCTTTTGCGACTGAGCGCATAAACAATGCCTGCCGAACCTTCGGGCTGGGCTTTGATGAACGACACGAGTTGCCGGCGCTGATCAACCTTCGGCTCAATGCGGTACTGGATGTTCGGCCTGTCAAAGCTTGCAACGAAGTGGCGAGCGCTCGGGAGCGAGAGGCGCTCACCAATTTCACGATGAGTCTCACGCGTTGCCGTCGCGGTGAGGGCCATGCGCGGCACACCGGGGAACAGCTCGCCCAGATCGCCGAGAGCAAGATAGTCAGGCCTGAAGTCGTGCCCCCACTGTGAGACACAGTGGGCTTCATCGATAGCGATGACGCTGAGTCGTCCGCGCTGCAAAAGCGCTTTTGTCTGCGCATTGTTGAGGCGCTCAGGCGCGACATAAAGGAGGTCGAGTTCACCCGCAACATACGCGCGTTCGACGTCTCGCCGCACATCGGGGCTCTGCGTGGAGTTCAGAAATTCAGCACGCACACCGTTGGCTACGAGAGCTTCGACCTGATCGTGCATAAGAGCAATCAGTGGACTGACTACGAGCCCCGTGCCCTCGCGCACAAGAGCGGGCACCTGGTAGGTGATGCTCTTTCCGGCACCCGTCGGCATCAAAACAACAGCATCGCCACCGGAAACCACGTGACTAACGATGTCAGCCTGGTCGCCCCGGAAGTCGTCGTATCCATAGACCTCGTGCAGCACGACGCGAGGATCGGAGCCGGAAAAAGCCCGACGGGGTGGGGCTTCGGGAGCTGCCGACCTCAACGGTTCATCGGGCGGCGGCGCGAATTCATCGTCGGGTGGAACAAGATCGTCGGGATTCCACTCGACACCGGCATACGGATCGTCGGCCCATTTCGCCTCGCTCCCTTCCGCGTCACCGCCGTCGAAGCTGCTGCTGGGCGAAAGGGGGGAAGTCACTCTTCCAGGGTAGCCGTGACCACCCTTACGCCTGCCGCCGGTTACACGCAGGGGAAGGTCACGGTAAACACCGAACCCTCACCAAGGGTGCTCTTTACGGCAAGCGAGCCGCCTTGCAAAAGCGCCAGTCGTTGGCTTAGAGCGAGGCCGAGGCCCGTGCCCTCGTGCTTCTTCGACAGCGAGGAGTCGACCTGCTCAAATGCTTCAAAAATCTTGTCGAGAAACTCCGGCGGAATACCGATGCCGGTATCCCACACTTCAATAGCGATGTTGTCGTCTACGTGTCGCGCGCGCACGCCGATCGAGCCGCTCATTTCAGTGAACTTCACCGCATTTGCCAGCAGGTTGATAAGAAGCTGCTTCGACCGGCGTTGGTCGGCAACGATCTTCGGGAGCGTCGTCGGAACGTCGACCTTCAACGACAAGGCTTTCCCCACGGCGAGCTCGCGGATAACGGCGACAGCTTCATTGACGACGACGCTCGCTTCGATCTCGGCGAGTTCGGGTTCAATCTTTCCCGCCTCGATCTTTGAAAGATCGAGGATGTCGCCGATGATCTCCAGCAGGTGTCGCCCACTTGCCTCGATCTGACCGGCATACTCGGCCTGCTTCGGGGTGAGCGGTCCATAAATCTCGCGCTGCAGAATGGCCGACAAGCCAATGACCGAGTTGAGGGGTGTGCGCAGTTCGTGGCTCATGCCGGCAAGCAGCTCGTTTTTTGCGCGCACCGCACGCTCAGCTGCGTTTCGTGCATCAAGAAGTGCCTGCTCAAACGCTTTCCGCTCTGCGATGTCGCGAAAGATCAACGTCGTGATGGGGGCATCGTCGAGGTTGGCCCGAACGACCGTCACTTCAACCGGGCGCTCTTCGCCCTGTGCTGTGACGACGCTCGCCTCCATCGCCGCCCCGGATCGCAACGCGACCGCACCTAGCCGCATGTAATCATCACGCCGATCGGGTGGAAGATAATCCCGTAAGGATGTGCCAACGATTTCGTCCACCGAACGGCCGACCACCTTCCCGACGGCCCCGTTCGCTGCAACAATCGCGCCATCATCACGAAATGCGACGACGGCATCCGCTGCACGTTCCACGACTGTTCGAAACAGTTCTTCCAGACTCCGTTCGCGCTGCTGGGCCGAGCGTCTCTCCCGGTCAGAGACGACGGCCTCGATCAAGCTCCCTACCGTGGCCGTAAGTGGAGCGAGGTAGTCCACCATCCACGGGTCAAATCCGCCCGGGCGGTTCGCGAGCGCGACGATGCCGAGCACCTGTTCACCCTTGAGAATCGGAACACCGAGAAAGGAGTCCAACGGCGGGTGTCCCTCGGGGCGCCCAGCGGCACGGGGATCATTTCGCGGATCGTTCGTCAGCAACGCGCCTTCACCGACGGCAACCCTGCCGAAAAGGGTGTCGAGGTTGTGAAACTCCATCCCACGTGGGCCGTGTTTCGCAAAGAGCTTCTTCGTCTGCTCGTTCCACGAAATGTCTGACATGGCCCAGGTGCGGAGAAAATCATGGTCGTCCGCGTGAAGTTTTTGAGCAATGAATCCGTACTCTGCGCCCGTGAAGTCGAGAAGTTCTTCGAGAAGTCCATCGAATATCTCGCCCACGTCAGCGCCCGAAATGAACCGATTCTGCATCTGAGTGAGCGCATCGAGCAAGACGTGCGAAAGAGTACGACGCTCGTCAGAGGCGGCTCGATCGGAGAGGTCCTCGACGACCGCATCGATGAACGCGAGCTCGCCCTCGTCAACGACGGCCCTCGCCCGAACACCAAGTCGTAGGGGAGTTCCATCCAACCGCTTCGTCACGATCTCTTCCGGCGAGAACTTCTCCTGTGCGTGCAGCGCTCGGATCAGTTGTTCTTGACGGGCAGGTTCCACGAATCTCACCCGTGGGGTGTTCGCTCTAAGTTCTTCTATCGAATGTGCCCCGAGGATGTCGAGGAGAGCTTGGTTGCACTGAACGATCCTGCCGCTCAATGTCGTGCGGCAGACTGCCACCCCGAGCCCATCGACAATTTCGTTGAGCGCGTGGGATGGCATCTGAGTCATGCGACCTGCTCCCCCCGCAAGGCCCTCGACATCACCGTCGCGAGGGCGTCTAGCTCGAGCGGTTTCAAGATCACCGCGTTCCCAGCCTCGGCGGTGCGGGCGAGTACGTCAAGACTTTGGGATGCTGTGACAAATATGATCTGCACATCACCGAGCCCGTCCACTTGAGGCAGGCGCCGCGCGACTTCAAGGCCATCGATGCCGGGCATCATGACGTCGAGAAAGATGACCTGAGGATGCATCGAGCCACACTTGATCAGCCCCTCCCACCCATCGAGTGCTGAATCAACCACTACGGAGGCATCAACGTCGGTTGCTGCGGCACGAACAAGCTCCGCGGTCACCGGGTCGTCGTCAATCACAAGAACTTTCAGCTCTTCGGTGATCCCGAGTGACGCGGCAAATTCAGCGAGTTCGCGGCGCCGGGACTGATGGGGCTCGCTACGGCCACGCTCCCACGAGTTGATGGTTGGGTACGACACACCGAGCCGGCGCGCGAGGCCTTCCTGCGTGTCACCGGTGGCGACACGAATGCGGGCGACGAGTTCAGCAGCAGAGAGCATTGTCGAAGTCTACAAAGCTTTATGAAGTTGAAAGCCAGGACTTTGCCCGCTTGCGCTTTGCGACACTGAGATAAGTGCGGGCATCGCCGTCGAGGATCAGGCCCGCGTGGATGAGGTACCAATCCGCAACATCGTCGAGTGTGAGGCCGCACGCTGCTCGATAGTTGTGCTCGGCGATTCGCGCGCGCTCCTCTTCATTGTCGAGCAGGAACGCGATTGCTCGAGCCAAGTCATCCGTGTCGTTGGGGTCGAAGAAAACGCCGGTGAATCCCTCTTCTTGAATGAGATCTTCCAAGTCTCCGATCCTGGGGAGAATGGGGGCACAGCCGAAGGCGCCTGCCTGATGCAGCACGCCCGAGCTTCCCGTCGTGGCCGTATAGGGAAAAACAGCCACCTGCGCATCGCGGAACAAGTCCTCGACGTCTTCCTCCGCGACATAGCCGACAAAGTCGACGTCTTGTCCGCCCATTCGAGCCTCTACATCAGCGAGGTACCCAGGGGTATTGGGGCTGTCTCCACCCGCGATGACTACTTTCACATCGGGTCTCTCGAGGCTCCGTGCGGCGTCGATGAGAGATTCGATCTTCTTGTACGTGCCGAACTTGCCGAACGACATGACCGCCCCAGGATTCGTTGGTGGGCGCGGCACGTCTGGAACATCGAATGCGCCGTGGGGTGCCAGTACTGCATGCGACGCCCCGTACTTTTTGCGGAGAATCTCGACATATCGCGGCATCGTGGTTGCCACCACATTCGAGCGGAGCACACACCACGTCACGGCGGTTCCTATTCCGCGAAGAATCCTCTCAACGAAGGACGAGGCGCCAAAGCCGGCAACGCCCAAATCGACAGTTTCGACGATGTTGTGCAGCAGTGTGATTGCTCGCGTTCCGCTAAGCCGGCTGAGCCAGGGCGTCATGAGACCGAGCGCCGCTGACACCTTGGACGAACCGAAGCTTGTGAAGTGAGCGTTGAACAAGACGACATCGGCGCCGACGTCGCGAAGTTCTCGAACGATGCGAACCGGCGTCGCCCGCGAGTTGAATCGCCACGCCCGTCGAACTTCTACGCCTTCGATTTCGGGATAATCCACATCCAAGTCTTCAACGAGAGCCACAACGCGCACCCCGTCCTTTCGGCCCAAAGCCGAAAGGAGGTGCAACCCATACTCGGCGAGGGTCGTCGTGCTCGGGCTGAGTGCGGTCACGACCGCAAGAGTCATTTCAGGCATTGCGGTACACCCCCCGCACGTCGTTGAGTCGAATTCGCGCGATGGAAGCGATGAATCGAACGATCTCTTTGCGGGCGTCCACCTTCGACCCCGGCGCATCGAACCAGCGGACCGGGACCTCCGCGATTCGGTAGCCGAACCGCTCTGCAAGGTGAAGAATCTCGAGATCGAAGGAAAATCCCGACACCGTCTGGGCGGACGAAATCCGACGCGCGGCATCCGCAGTAAAAAGTTTGAAACCGCACTGAGTATCGCGGACGCCCACGCCGAGTCCGAAGCGCACCACCTGTTTCAGGCCCGCGGTGAGTGTGCGGCGCAGAATCGATCGATTCTTCACATCCGCACCGTCAGCGGCGCGGGATCCGATGGCAACGTCGGCACCGGCGCGCACCGATGAAATAAGCGCATCGATCTCTTGCGCAGGCGTGGCGTTGTCTGCATCCGAGAACAGGATGAGGCGGCCGCGCGCGGCTTCTAGCCCACGACGCACCGCGGCACCCTTGCCGCCGTTTCGCTCGGCCACGAGGACCCGAATATTGGCATGATCGAGCATTTCAATGAGCGAAACCGTGGTGTCGGTCGAGCCATCGTCGGCAACGATGAGTTCCCATGCGAGATCACTCGCGGACAGATGGGCGGCAAAGGCTGCGATCGTCGGGACGATGCGGTCTTCCTCGTTGTATGCCGGGATGACAACGCTCAAATCGAGCGGACGCACTTCGGCGCGATCGCGCCATGCCTGGTATGCGCTGTAAGAAACATCGGCGGTGAGTGACATTGAATGCCCCCTTCTGTTGCCTTTACTTTATAGACCTTTATAAAGCCTTGTCAAGCCTCTTTTCCGACATGGTCCAAAAAAGTGCGGCACCGAGCGCGGTGACAGACATCGCAATGACCTGGAGCCACACCATCATTTCGGGGGTTCGCGCTAGTGATATCAGCAGGATGGTCTGCAAAGCTCCCCCAGCGAGCACAACAATCGGCACCGCGAGACGCCCTGTCGCGACGCCCAGTGCCCCCAGCAAATTGGCAAGAGCAAAAAGTGTCGTCGCGAGAACGTAGGGAAACAGCAGCGACGCGGCGCCGGCGTATGTCGATCCGAACATGACGTTCGACACCGTGTCTGACCAAAAGAACACAGTGACCAGAGCAACGCCGCCGATCACCGCGACCATCCCGACCGCGAGTAGCACTGCTCTTCGACGCTCCACCGCAGGCAACGATGCACGAGCAGCGACCGGAAAAACGGCCTGCACAACTGACCACGAAAGAAAGAAGACGGCGCGCCCCACCAAGGCCGCTGAGGCGTAAAGACCCGCGACGACCGGGTCGAAAAATACCTTGGACAGCACGAGGTCGCCGTTGTTGATCAGCACCTGCCCGACGAGCAAGATCGTCGCACCCAATGCCACCGCGCGAACCGCTAACCAGGGCACTCGACCTTGCGTGTTGCCATCAGCGCCCCTTCGTCGCCACACGACTGCGGCCGATGCGACGAATGAGAGGGTGATGGCAACGCATGCGCCGACGACACCGAAACCGGCCCATACCAACGCGATTGCGCCAACGACGCGAACAGCGGCTTCCACCCCGTACGAAAGCGCAAGCCGACTGATGCGTAAGTCACCCTGCAGCACCCCGCGATAGACCGCCTGCATGAAGTAGATGGGAAGACCGAGCCCCAAGACGACAAACATCCACGGCGTGGAGGTGCGAAGAACATCTGCAAGTACCCACGCGCCGGCGGTAAAAGCCAGAAGAACGACGAGACCGATGCTCCCGGCGATCAGAGCAAGCGTGCGGGTTACCGCCGCGGCGCTCTCGGGGTGAGTCGCAATCATCTTGGAACTGACAAGTTGAAGAGTTGCCGCAACGACAGCGGCCGCCAGAACGAGGTTGATAGCGAGGTTGGCATCACCAAACTCTGCCGGCGGCAAGAGGCGAGCGAGGGCAACGTTGAGTCCGTAATTTGCTGCGCTGACACCGAGCGTCGTCGCTGAGAGCACAGCAGTATTAGCGAGAAGAGAAGATCTCCCGGTGCGCGGGATAGATGGCATTGGCGTCACCGCGCTTTCTCGCGAAGCCACTGCCGCACCCGATCAAAGTCATCAGAGGACTGCGCAGCCAACACCCGCGCTCGCGCTGTCAGTCGCTTAGTGGCATTCGCTCGATCGACAAGGAGCTGCTCCAATGACGAGGCCAGCGCCGGCGCGTTGATTGGGCCGTTGATATCGATCATGGCTTCTTCGAGTCCGAGAGCCTTCGCCAACCCACGCACCTTGACGTCGTAAGAAAGCACGAATGCTGGAACACCGAGGATCGACGCCATCACGATGGCGTGCAGGCGTTCGGAGACGATGAGATCACATGAGTGAATCAGGCGCGCAGCATCCTGAGTCGTCTCAGGCCGGTGAGCGACAAACGACACATTCGGGATCCGCTGAGAAAACTCCTCAAGCATCGTGGCGTCATCGTTGCGTTTTCCACGCGACTGCATAGGGATGCCGTGAATCTCGATTCGCCTGTTGTCGGCTAGCGCGCTCATGGCCGTTGCGAGCGACTCTTGGAAGTGTTCCCAATTGTCGGGATTCTCAATGTCGTGATTCAGGTTCAGGCCGACGCGGATGACGTCGCCCCGGGCAGGGGTGGCAGCACCACTCTCCCCGAGCAACTGATCAGCGCTCATCGAGAACACGGCATCCGCGCTCTCACTCACCCGAGCGTCGAGGCCAAGCCGCTGACACAGCGCGAAAGAAGCTGAGTCCCGCACGGTCACAAGAGACACCTGGCGAAGAATCGCCTTCGCCAGCATCCGCCCTCCGCGTGAGGGGAGCGGACCCACGCCGATGTTGAACATGCCGATGGGTGCGCGCGCGACAAGCCGAGTGAAGGTCACGATCGCGAGAATCATCAACAGCGTGGCGTAGCGATGGCGCCCGATGCTGGCGTACAGCTCTTTGATAATGCTCCCGCCACCGAAAACGAGGACATCTGCGCGTCGAAGGTGAGAGATAAGAGCCCGACGATCGGTGGCGGTGTCGATGAACTCGGCACGATAGCGCCCACCGAGCTGGCGTTCGGTGAACTCTGGGTCGTACGTGTTGATGACGTAGTTCGCTTGGTCCCCAAGCTGCGAGAGGAACGTCTCAAGCAGGAGCTCGTCACCGATGTTGTACTGCCCGTGGGTTCCGAGAAACACGATTGTGGGTATGGCATCCGTCATAGCGTCACTGATCTTTCTGCTGCGAGTCGGTAGAAAATGTTGAACCATCGTCGTCGTCACGGCGGCGCGTGCGGGAGCGGACCGTGATGACCGCGGCCAGGAGAAGTCCGCCGGTCAGCACCAGGACGAGCCAGTCATCGCCGAGACCGCCGCTCTCGTCAGGCTCGAGGTCGGGCACCCCCGCTGCGGCGAGGGCCAGTAGTTCTTCTTCGGAGAGATCTGCGTTAGGATCGTTCGCCGCCGGGTCGACGTAGCCTTCGCTTTCAGAGCCGAATACTTCGTAGGTGTCGTTGCACTCAAGTTGGGCACCCGAGTCGACGATTTGCATGCCTGGGTCAAGCGAAAGGTTCTGATACGTCTCCTCCGGCACCAGGACGAGACCCTCGACAAGCATCGGGTTGCCATCATGCTTGTCGAACTTGACGTCGTGGCTTCCTTTTTTCGCCTCGACGACACCGAGATCCTGATATTCGTAACGGATATTGACGGGTACCGCGCCGTCGTCGATGACCTGCTCCAGATCCGACACTGACATCGAGGACGCGTCGATCGGCACCCGGTCTTCGGTGTAGACCGTGTCTTCTGAGAAGTACTGCATGGCATCAGGGGATGCCTTCAGCTCAGCGGAGTGCACGTAGTCGAGCGAAGGCGACTCAATCGTCAGCGCATTATGGGTGACTGCGCCCCGCATAAGAACGCGGTAGCGCCCATCTTCGGGAACAGATACCGGCACTGTGAACTGCGTGGCCCGAGGAACGGCGATGAACGACCCGTTCAGCGTTCCGAAAACACCGGGGGTGATAACTTCCGTGCGGTTCCACTTCGTATTAGAGAAGAAGAGGAACTCCCGAAACATCGGCGACAGGTAGTAGCTGGAAGCCACAATGTCGGAGTTGAACGCGAAGATCTTCGGACTGGGAGTAAAAACGGCATCCGGATGCTTCGCCGCCCATGCATCAACCGCGACAGCTTCTTCGGGAGAGTCGGAATAGACGATGACGTCATCAGCTCTGTCACCCTCTTGTTCGTAGTACGGCAAATACTCGAAGTCGTAACAACGCGAGAGCTCTAGGCGGTTCCACACGAGCCGCAAGTACGCTGGCCAGCTCGAGTCGATCAAGAGGGTTTGCCGCTCAGGTTCCGCCTCGTCGGTGAGCTCGTACAGAATGAAAGTGTCGTTCTCGAACCGCTTTTCGACGAATCCCATTTCTTCTTGCCGCTCCATGGCAGGGCCCGTGTAGTCCTCGACGTTTGGCAGATATTCGGCGCCCACGCCACGGTTGTCGCGAAGCTTCTTGTTGACGAGCATGTACTTGATTCCCATGTCTCGCGCGGGATTGATCCACCAATCCTGTTGGTAATAGATTCCTCGCAGGATAAGAAAGAACTCGTACTTATTGCGACTGTCGCCCGTCAGTCCGTAATAGAAGCTCGGTTGATCGAGGTAATAGATAAAGAACTTGTCGATGAACTTGTGGTCGATGCCGTTGTCATCAGTAACGAGCTTGGCTGTCTCGGTGGGCGGCAACACAACGGTCTTTCCCTCCGGCAGTGCCTGAATTGCTCGCTTCACTTCTTTCAGATCACCTACCGGGTACGGCGCCAGGAACGTGCCGAAGTCTCCCGACCCAAATACCGTGCGGTAGTTGGCATTAGCCCAGAACGGAGCGAAAAAGACGCTCGCCACGACAACGGATGCCGTCGCACGCAAGATCGCAGAATCCCGCGCTCGCTCCGGGCTGAAAGCGGCAGAAATCGCGACGTCTCGCTGGCCGAGCCACCGACGATGCAGACCCCCGATAGCCCATGCCAAGCCGAGAGACATCACGAGTGGGGCAAGCATGAACAGAATCAGCTGGAACCGATGGGGAAAGCGCAGCACCTGCACGATGGTTGAGGAGATCTGCAGTGCGAGCTCACCGACGGGTGTCTCTGTCGCGTAGAGCGTGCGGGTGATTGCCGAAAGTGATCGGTGGAACGTGGGGAACCACTGCGGCTCCGCATAGCCGATGGTTGCCCACATCGCGAAAGCCGTCGTGACGTAAATGACGCCGAAGAGTTGGCGGTGTGCGCGCGTGGGAATGAGCGCTCGTCGCATCGGAGCAAACACGAGGGGCGCAAAGAAGAGAACTGAATACACAGCGTTCGAGTACCGCGGCACCTTCGCCAGGTAGTCACCGGTGAAGACTTTGTCCATGATGCCGGCGAGATCCCAGCTGAGCATGTGCAGCCAGGAGACGGAGGCGTCCCGCACGAAGTAGTAGTCGCCGGGCACAGTTTCCGATAGGTTCTCGACCCCGCGAAGAGCAACGTATGTCACGAACAGGTAATACGGGATGAGGGTCACGAAGACGAATACGCACGCGGCGACAATGCCGCGCCCGGTCGTGGTCTGGCCCCACCGGTGCAGCACTCGCTTGATCGCTACGCGCTTGTGTGGTTCACGCACGAAGCTGACCAAACGTTGCGGCAGTGAGAGCAGATGGCGAGGCCCACCCGTGCGAATCCAGCGGGCAAACTCGCCGAGAAGAAGAGTAATTCCCGCCGTCGCGAAGAACACCGCGAACAGGATGAGATAGTGCACAGCCGGGTTGAGCAGCGTGACAACTGATGACAGCACCGCTCGCCGCACCCACCCTTTGCGCGAAAACAGCAGCGCGTGCAGCATGAGCAACACCGAGATCGTCATGAGGACGAGTCCGACGATGAGGGTGTAGAAGTGCGTGATCTTCGCGTACGCCATGATCATGTAGATCAACGTCGTGGGAAAGACAGTAGCGATCGCGATAGCGACCGGCGACAGGCTACGAAAGACATCCGTGAGGAACCACGTGACGGTGCGGTACGCCACGGCGAATATCGCCGGTATGACAATGAGAATTGCGAACGGAAGCACTTGATAGTGCCTGAGCCACGTCGTGAGGAACGAATACCGCACGCGAAATTCGTAGCCGTTGGTGAGCTCATTGAACTCGCCCGCAGCCTGCTCGAGAAGTTGGCTGGACGGATTGAAAAATGGCACGAGCTCATCGCCCACGATGACGGCGTCACCGCTCAGAACAGCAGGAATCGCGAACAGGACGTCTCTAAAGACGATGAGGGCGGCAACGAAATAGCCCGCTGTCACAATCCGAGAGATGCGGCGCGCCGTGACAAGTTCTCGGGCCCGGGTATCGTCGAGCTCCACGACTGCACTAGTCATGCCCGACCCCCTCCACTTTCGTGACAACAGCCCCAATGCGATCGTCACCGTAAGGGTGGCCCCCGCGCACCCCGAAATCGTCCAGTGTTGCCGTTACGGTATCCGATGGTTCCGCGGTGCGGGAGCCCCCAAGCGAGGCAATCTCGAAAACAGCACCGGCAATACTCACGCTCGGATCAGGCCGCGAGGCGGAGTTCGCGCTGAGCTTCGCCCGTTGCCTCGATCTGGTCGAATACCTGATCGAGACGAGTGAGCTCGAGAATGATCCGCGCCGATTCTGAGACGTTTGCCAAAACGATTGAGCCGTGGTGGGCCATCGTGGCCTTGAGGGTGTTCACGAGAGAAGCAAGAGCGCTCGCGTCCATAAAGTCGACCTGCGAAAGATCGACAACGACATTCGGACGAGCGGCATCGATCCTCTCGAGAACCGCATCTCGAAAGGCTTCAACGCTGTGCACGTCGAAGCGGCCAGCAATGCCCGCGATGATCAAGCCTTCTTCGTACGAGACCGTGACGTCCATGATTCCCCTTGTGGTTGTGATGCCGAGCTGATGTTTAAACTTTATAAGACTTTATAGTACATTGTCAATACGCCCAGCATCGGAATCCACCGACAGCGGCACCAAAAAAGGGGAAACCATGACCGACCCGCGGTACACCACTGTTCTCGCTGTAGACGATGACGCGGCGAGCCTGATGCTTTTGGACGCAGTCCTCACACCACTTGGATTCGACGTACTCCTCGCACTCAGCGCCGGACACGCACGAGAGATCGCAGCGTGGGAGCCGCCGGGCCTAGTACTGCTCGATGTCATGATGCCGGGCGAATCCGGCATCGATGCGTGCCGAGCATGGCGTGCTGATCCCGCATGGGCCGAAGTACCGATCATCATGCTGACAGCAGCACAGGCGCATCGTGCGGAGTGCCTTCAGGCTGGCGCGGATGACTTTCTCGAAAAACCGCTCGATATCGACAGCCTCGCGGAGATCACGAACCAGTGGGCTGTCTCACCTCGTGCGCCCATCAGCTCGATGCGCTAAGCGAGGCCTTCGACAGCACGATTCGGCGAGCTGCGGCATCCACTTTTTCGGCGAATGCACTGTCAGCCTGCGCTTTCGCGAGAACGGCGGAATACATCTCGGGGAAGACCGTGGGATCAGCAGAAATCAGAATCACGTCGACTCCGGCGTCGATCGTAAGCGTTGCTCGCTCGGCGGGAGTCCAGCGCTTCACCTGAGCTGTCGCTGAGAGGTCATCGGTCATGATGACGCCATTGAACCCGAGCTCATCGCGCAGGAGATCGGTGACAACAGCAGGTGAGAATGCCGCAGGCGACGTCGGATCAAGGTTTTGGTACACAGCGGTCGACATCATCACGACAGCCGGACCCTCAGCTAACAGAGCCCGGTAGACCTCGACATCTGGCGATGTTGCTGTCACCTCGGTGTCGAGCACGTCTGCGTCGTAGTCGGTATTGGCCGTGGTGCGGCCAAGGCCTGGAAAGTGCTTGAAGGTGGGCATCACGCCGGATTGCCGCATCCCTTCGGCGAATGCACCGGCATAGGCTCCGACAGTTTGCTCATCGAAGCCGTACTCACGGTTGAGCGCACCGATGGGGCGGTTGAGGGGACCGGCCTCCGCGCTCGTCACGATGTCAGCTACCGGAGCAAGATTCATCGTGATACCAGCGGCGGCGAGTTGCGATCCCCAGCGTTCGGCTTCGCGGCCAAGTGACGCCGCGTCGAAGGTTCGCGCTTGGGTGAGGGCCGTAGGCATCTTGTCGAAGCCAGGGCCCGACAGCACCTGAACATCGCCACCCTCTTGATCAGTCGCGACCCACAGTGGCGTGTCTCCGTCAGCCACGAGGCTTGTCAGTTGACTTACGAGTGCCGCGGTGGCGTCGACGCCGGCATCGGAACGCCCGTGCAGAAAAACGCCACCTACCTGCTGTTCCGACACTGCTGATGCTGTTATGGCGTCGATCGAACCAACCGCAGTTCCGACCATGAAGAGTTGCGCTACCCGCTGCTCGAGGCTGAGATCAGCGATCGGATCAACAGCGGTGGGAGTGGGCGTCGCTGTTGTTGTCGACGTTCCGGGGGTACTGGGCGAAGGTTCCGCCGGGCGCTCGGCGCTCGGCGCGCAACCGACGAGAGTGAGGGCGGTAATGACCCCTAAGACCGTTCCCCAGCGCCGCATGGCTCCCATTGTGTACCCACGCGAGCTCAGAGCCGAGCGACCGAGGTCACGATAACGACAGCTGCGCCCTCTTCAGCGGATGACTCAAGGTCGACGTCCGCCCGAATACGCCAGTCGTGGTCACCTTCGGGATCATCGATCGTCTGGTCCACGTGCCAGAGACCTGTGGCGGCATCCGATTCGTCGATCACACACAAAGCTGGGGAACGCGCAGGACCGCCCGTGAGGATCGCGTCGTGGTCGTCGAAGTACGCATCCAACGCTTCCGACCACGCCACATCGGGATCAAGGGCTGCGAGATCATCGTCGCGCTGGAGGGCGGCGAGCTGCACGCGACGGAACAACTCGTTTCGCACGAGCACGGTGAACGCTCGGCGATTCTTAACGACCGAAGGCGGCGCCGGCGGAACAACCGGCTGATCGGGCGCTGCAGCAGTGGGGTCGATCAGTGCTTCCCACTCGTCGACCAAGCTTGAATCGACCTGTCGCACAAGTTCACCCAGCCACTCGATGAGATCGAGCAATTCTTCGGTGTGCGCTTCAAGCGGTACCGTCTGACGGATCGCCCGGTACGCATCACTGAGGTAGCGCAGCACAAGCCCTTCACTGCGACCAAGCTGATACCAGGAGACGAACTCCGTGAACGAGAACGCCTGCTCGAACATGTCGCGAACGACAGACTTCGGGCGCAGCTCGAAATCGAGCACCCAGGGTTGGCTCGAGGCAAAGACTTCGAAAGACTGCGCCAAGAGGTCTGCGAGAGGCTTGGGGTAGGTGATTTCCTCGAGCGCCGCCATGCGGTCGTCGTACTCCATGCCGTCGCGCTTCATGGCAGCGACTGCTTCGCCGCGCGCTTTGAACTCCTGCTGCGACAGCACTGGACGAGGATCGTCGAGTGTCGCCTCGATCACGCTCACGACATCGAGGGCATAGTGACCGGAACCGACAGCACCGGCATCCTCGCTCGGGTCGAGCAGTTCGATCGCGGCGAGCGCGAACGGCGAGAGCGGCTGGTTGAGGGCGAAGTTTGCCTGCAAATCGACAGTCAGACGGATGCTGTCACCCGCCGCTCCGTCACGGTCGACCTCGACGATGCCTGCCACGCGCAGAGTGCGAAAGATCGCGAGAGCTCGTCGAGCCAGCTCATACTGTCGTGCCGGCGTCTCGTGGTTGTCGAAAACGAGCGACCGCACGTGGGTGAACACGTCTCCGCCGCGAGCGATGACGTTGATGAGCATCGCCGCCGTCAGTTGCATGTGTGGTTCGAGCGGCTCGGGGACCGCATCGACAAGCCTGTCAAACGAGCCTTCGCCCCACGAAACAAACCCCGACGGTGCTTTCTTTCGCACGATCTTTTTGCGCTTCGCGGCATCCGTGCCGGCTTTTTTGAGCGCCTGCTCGTTTTCAATCTCGTGATCCGGCGCCATCACCACAACGTTTCCGTGCGGATCGTAGCCGGCGCGGCCAGCACGCCCGGCAATCTGGTGAAATTCGCGCGCGCTGAGTTGGCGCATCTTCTGGCCGTCGAACTTCGAAAGCGCGGTGATCAAGACCGTACGAATGGGCACATTTATGCCAACGCCGAGAGTGTCGGTGCCACAGATCACGCGCAACAGCCCCTTTTGTGCGAGCGTTTCAACGAGCCGCCGATACCGCGGCAACATGCCGGCGTGGTGCACCCCAATGCCCGACCGCACGAGCCGCGAAAGGGTCTTGCCAAAACCGGTCAGAAAGCGGAATCCCCCGATCGCCTCGGCGATCTCGTCACGCTGCTCGCGCGAAGTGACCCGGATGCTGCTGAGAGCCTGAGCGCGCTCCATGGCCTGCGCCTGCGAAAAATGCACAATGTAGATCGGCGCTTCGCGCTCTTCGAGCAGCGCCTCAACGCGTTCGTGCACTGGTGTTCTGGCGTACGTGAAGTGGAGTGGGACGGGGCGTTCCACGCCGGTGACTTCAGCCGTCGGCCGCCCGGTTCGACGAGAGAGGTCCGAAGTGATCTTGGCGACATCGCCAAGAGTCGCCGACATCAGCAGGAACTGCGCTTGCGGCAACAGAAGCAGCGGCACCTGCCACGCCCAGCCTCGGTCGGGATCGCCGTAGTAATGGAACTCGTCCATCACGACCTGATCGACGCGGGCAGTCTCACCCTGGCGAAGAGCGAGATTCGCGAGGATCTCTGCCGTGCAGCAGATGATCGGGGCATCCGGATTGACGGATGAATCTCCCGTCACCATGCCGACGTTCTCTGCGCCGAAGATCTCGACCAACGAGAAGAACTTTTCGCTCACGAGCGCCTTGATCGGTGCCGTGTAATACGTGCGCCCGCCCTGCGCGAGGCACGCGGCATGAGCGGCGACAGCGACAAGCGACTTGCCGGTTCCGGTGGGAGTCGAAAGGATGACGTTCGCGCCTGAGACCAGCTCGATGATCGCCTCGTCTTGGGCGGGGTAGAGCGTGAGCCCACGCTCGGTCGCCCACGACACGAATCCGTCGTAGAGCCCATCGGCGTCGGCAGTGTCGGCGACGTACTCAAGAAGGCTCACCCTTCGAGTCTCCCCCATCTGTCGCGGTTCGCGCCGCCCGGCCCACCCGTCGCCACCCTTTCCCGTCTGCCCCGACCCGCCCGCCGCCACCCATCCGTCGCCCCACGGACCTCGCGAGGGGTCGCAACACGCCGCATAGCTTCGTGCAGCGGTGGTCGTATACGGCGTGTTGCGACCCCTCGCGGGCAGTTGGGCATGGCGGAACAACAGCGAGGGCACATACGTTGGAACCAGGAAGAGGAAGCAAGAACGAGCAAGACCCAGCGGAAGATCAACGAGAGGAACCTCATGAGCGACGCAAAGACCACCGTGACCCGAAACGATGAAGAGCAGCGGTACGAGATCTATGTCGACGGCGACCTCGGCGGCTTCACAGCGTTCGAGCCCGACGATGACGGAAACCTGATTTTTCCGCATACGTCGATTGACCCAGCCTTCAAAGGACAGGGACTCGGCACCACCCTCGTCTCCGATGCTCTCGCCGATGTGGCGCAGCGCGGTGAAACCGTGGTTCCAGAGTGCTCCTTTGTGGTTCGCTACCTGAAAGAGAACGATGTCGCGGGCCTCAAGGTGATTTGGCCCGACAGCAACGATGCTCAGGATGCGCCCACCATAAGCGAACAATCGGCATGACTCGGCTCGATGGGGGAGAAGAGACAGCTGAATCCGCTGTCTCGCCCAACGGCCCGCGTGCCGTGCTCCTGGAATCCCGCGAGGTGCCACTCGGTGGCATCCGCGCGATGGAAGTCCACCGGCTTCTCCCCCAGCGTGATCTCCCGATGGTCGGCGCGTGGTGCTTTCTCGATAGATTCGGCCCACAGCGCACAGTGATGCGGGTAGAACCTCACCCGCACATCGGTTTGCAGACAGTTACTTGGCCGCTCGAGGGCGACGTGCATCACCGCGACGTGCTGGGGAACGACGTGTTGGTGCGCCGCGGCGCTCTCAACCTCATGACGAGCGGCGCGGGTATTTCCCACTCCGAGTATTCAGTCGGCGAGGATGCGACACCACTCGATGCGCTTCAGTTATGGGTGGCGCTTCCCGAGAGCCGCCGCCACGGCATCCCAGCTTTCGAACAGCACGAAAGCCTCCCCACTTTTACTCTCGACGACGCTGAGGTGATCGTCGTCATGGGAGAACTGGCAGGAACGACATCGCCCGCAACAGCTCACACGCCGATCGTCGGTGCCGAAGTGACATTCGTCGACTCCGGAAAAACAACGCTTCCGCTTCACCCGGAGTGGGAGTACGCGATCGTTGGGGTCTTCGGAGACGCAGAGGTCGATGCGTCTGATGGTGAGCGCACCACGGTCTCAAGCGGCCTCCTGCTCTATTTGGGAGTGGGACGCACTGAGATCGACATCGCGTCGAGTGTGGGCGGCGTGTTCTTTCTGTTGGGTGGAGAACCTTTCGACGACGAGATCGTCATGTGGTGGAACTTCGTGGGACGCACTCACGAAGAAATCGTTGCGGCGCGTGACGAGTGGGAATCACAGTCGCCGCGATTCGGTCATGTCCCAGGGCACGGCGAAGAGCGGGTACCTGCCCCGCCGCTGCCGCACGTGCGGCTGACGCGACGCGTTCGTAGACTATAGATAGGCGAAGCGGCCGCTTCCCGGGATTCTCACGGTCGTAAGCGGCATCCGAGTATCTCCCCGCCGCTACGCTGATTGAGTGATGCGAACCCGTGTGCTGTCAACGCGCGTTCTGCTGACATGCGCGGCCATCGGGGTCGTGACGGGCCTCTTCGGCGGAATCGCTGGCTGGGTTACACCCGTCGTCATCGTTTCGGCGCCGTTCGTCTACGGCCTGGTTCTCGGAGTGCACGTACTTCCCGGAATAATCGCTCAGGAAGCAATTCGCCTCCCGTGGGTTGCCCTGATGACTCATGTGATGGCTGCCCTTGTCGCGAGCGCGCTCGCCCCGCAATGGGCGTTTCGTTTTCTCGGTACAGCGTTGCTGTTCGGTGGTATCCAAGAGGTCGTCGCGGCTCTCACTCGCTATCGAGTGTGGGCACCCTGGCGGTTCTTCATCTCGGCCGTGATCATCGGCATCCTCGTCGCCGTCGTCGTCGCGTTCGTCGCTCACATGGCGACTCTCGCACCGTGGGCGCAGGTCGCGTACATCGCAATCTCGATCCTCGGACCGGTGCTGTGGACTGCAGTCGGGCTGTGGATCGGCGTCGGGCTTCGTCGTGCCGGCGTCACGCGTCGCTAACGTCGAAGTGTTTGGACAAGTAAGGCTCGGCTAAGTTGGTGTGATCCCTTACGATCCCATCGACCTGGATGCACCGTGACTGAACCTGCCCGTGATGAGACGGCGGATGCCGCACCCACACGGACCGCGCTTGCTCGTGTCGAGCATCTCGCCGTGCGGCACGATGGCGCACCGCTTGATACTCCCGCCGACGTGACTTTCACCGTGCTGCCGGGAGAGGTCGTCCTCGTGCTCGGACCGAGCGGGTCGGGAAAGTCAACGCTCGCACTGACCCTCAACGGGCTCATTCCTCAGGAACTTCCGGCCAAAACCTCTGGGCACGTCGAGATCGCGGGATACAACGCTGCCGAGACACCTGTCTCGACTCTCAGCCAGCACGTCGGAATGGTCTTTCAAGACCCCGACACTCAATTGGTGACCGGCACGCTTCTCGACGAGGTCGCTTTTGGACCCGAGAATTTGCGACTCCCGGTGGCCGAGGTGCTCGAGCGCGCCGAAACAGCACTACGCCGCATGAGCCTGTGGGACAGACGCCACGAAAACCCCGACGTACTTTCGGGAGGTGGCCGCCAACGCCTCGCGATAGCTGCAGCGATCGCGATGGGGTCTCCGCTTATCGTGCTCGATGAGCCGACGGCGAACCTCGACCCGCAGGGAATCGAAGACGTCTATGCCGCCCTCGCGGAGCTTGCATCCGACCCGGAGCGCGGCATCCTTCTTGTCGAGCACAATCTCGATGCGGCGATTGCAATCGCCACTCGTGTTGTCGTTATCGACCAACTGGGCCGGCTTGTCGCTGACGGCAGCATCGATGCGATTCTGCGGGGTCGCGCCGCCGAGCTGCAAGACCTAGGAGTGTGGCTGCCGACATCCGCTCTCGCAGCGCTTCGCCTTCGCCGTGCCGGGTACAGCCTCGATCCGCTGCCGCTAACGCCCGCCGAGCTCACGACGGCGCTCGATGCTTCCCCGCCGCCTGCCGATTGGCGCCCAACACCTCTCGTGCACGTGACGTCACGAGATCGGATGCCGCAGCCAGTACTTTCGGCAACGAACCTGCACGTGCGTCGCGGACGCACCGAAGTACTGCACGGCATCGATCTTGAGATCCAACCCGGCGATTTCGTTGCCATTGTTGGCGGCAACGGCGCGGGCAAAACGACCCTCCTGCAGGCGCTCTCGGGCGTCATCCCGCCACCGCGCGGCAGCGCGTTCATCGACGGCCAAGACATCACCCGCCTTGGTCGAAAGCGGGTGCACGAGCGGGTGGGATTCGTCTTCCAAAACCCTGAGCACCAGTTCATCGCGCACACGGTTTTTGATGAACTCGCGCACGGTATACGCCGCAGCCGGTTTGATGAGCACGAGGTACGCGAGCGCGTCGATGAGATGCTCCGGCGCTTCGGCCTCACCGACAAGGCTGAAGCTCATCCATTCCACCTCTCGGGCGGACAGAAGCGTCGACTCTCGGTGGGCACCGCGCTGATCTCGGGCGCTGGAGTTCTTGCCCTCGACGAGCCTACGTTCGGTCAAGACCGCGCGCGTGCCGACGAACTACTGAAGCTTCTGCGGGACCTCAACCGTGATGGCACAACCATCGTTATCGTCACGCACGATATGCAGCTCGTGACCGAGTACGCGCACCGCACGGTTGTGATGCGTGACGGCCGGGTTGCAGCAGTGGGCGCGACCGAAGAGATCTTCGCCGACACTGCGCTAGTTGAATCCGCAGGGCTCCGGCTTCCCCCGCTTCGGCAGGCGCTGCAGGGCGTAACGCGGCATCCAGAGCTCTTACGCGCGACGCGCCTCGACAACCTCCCGGGGAGCGCGCAGTGACAATCACGGATGCCACGCGGGATCCCTACGCCGGCACTAACTCAGGCTCGCCGCGGCGTTTTCTCTACGAATTGAACCCATTGGCGAAATTTGCCGCGCCACTGCCTGCGTTAGTGCTGCTGATTTTCGTGCGTGACTTCGCGACACCGTTGGCGTTCATCGCGCTCGCCTACGCGGTACTTCTGGCTGGTGCGCGGATGAGCCGTCTGCTCGCAGCCATCCTTTTTGTCGCGTTGCCAGCCACCGTTGTTCTGTTGGGCACCGGGTTCGCACTCTGGACTAATCCGGAGCTCGTTCGGAACACAACTCCGCTCCTACAGATTGGCGCATGGACCCTCTACTCGGGTGCCGTTGAGCTGGGCCTTGCCACCGGCATCCGGCTCGCCGCGATCGTCGCGCTCGCCCTTATGCCGGGCCTCACAACTGCAGGACCCGACATTGCGCGCTCAATGGTGCAGCAGCTGCGAGTCCCGTACCGCATCGGGTACACAGCGCTCGCAGCTTTCAGGTTCGTCCCCCGGTTTCGTCACGAACTCGACGTGATTCGCCAGGCTCATCGTGTGCGCGCTTCGAACGACAGCCGCGGCCCATTTGCGGCGATTGCACGCGGCACGGGCTATATCGTCCCGCTGCTAGCGGGAGCCATCCGCCATGCCGAGCGCGTTGCACTGGCCATGGACTCACGCGCATTCGGCGCCCACCCCGACCGCACCGAGCGCTACCTCGTGCCATTTCGCCGCCGCGACAGCGTTTTTGTCATCGCATTTTGGCTCATCACGGCGGCGCTCCTGTGGGTGTTCTTTCCCTGGGGCCTGTCGTAGCCCCGGACGGAGCCCTACTTTCGACCGATGACGGCCCTCGCGACGATTTCACGCATGATTTCGTTCGTGCCGCCGTAGATGCGGTGCACTCGAGCATCGAGGAATGCCCGCGCGATCGGGTACTCCGTGATGTAGCCATAACCGCCGTGAAGCTGCACAGCCTGGTCGAGCACTTCCCACTCGCGCTCGGTCGACCAGAACTTCACCTTCGCTGCTTCTTCCGGGGTGAGCTTGTTGTCCGAGTAAAGGCGCATCGCGCGGTCGTTGTATGCCCAGAGCACGTCGACGGTCGTCGCGATATCTGCCAAACGGAACCTGGTGTTCTGAAAGTCAGAAACCGGCTGACCGAAGGCTTCGCGGCTCTTGGCATATTCCAGCGTCCACCCAAACGCGGCGTCGGCGGCGGCCGCAGCTGCCACACCGATCGACAGGCGCTCGAGCGGAAGGTTCCGCATGAGCTGCACGAAGCCGTGCCCGGCTTCTCCGCCGATCAGGTTGCCGTCGGGGACGAAAACATCGACGAACGAGAGCTCTGCAGTGTCGTGGCCATGAAAGCCCATTTTGTTGAGCTTCTTGCCGTGCTCGAATCCGTCCATACCGTTCTCGATCACGACGAGACTGAAGGCATCCGCACGGTTTCCTTCACCGCTTTTCACGAAGGTGACGATGATGTCAGCGGTCTTACCCGACGAGATGAACGTCTTTGCACCGTTGACGAGATAGCCGCCATCAACCTTTTTTGCCGTCGTCTTCGCCCCACGCAGGTCGCTTCCGGCACCGGGCTCCGTCATTGCGAGTGCCCCGAGAATCTCGCCCGTTGCCATGCCGGGAAGCCACTTCTGCTGCTGCTCGGGCGTCCCGAAGTGCGCAAGATAGGGAACGGCGAGATCATCCTGGATGCCGAAGGCCCCCGCGAGCGAGCCGGCACCGGCGGCGATGACCTCCTCATTGACCACAGCGCGAAAGCGATAGTCCTGCAGCATCCCGGCGCCACCGAACTCCTCCGGCACTGAAAGACCGATGAGTCCCGATTCGCCGGCCGCGAGCATCGTCGCGCGATCTATCTCGCCGGCTGTGTCCCACTGCTCACGCTTTTCGTTTGTGACGTAGCGCTTGATGAACTCTTTGACGACGTCCCGAAATGCCTCGTGATCCTCGTCGTAAATGTCGCGATCCACCGCCGACCCCTTTTCGATTGCTCGGGCGACACTCATGCCCGAACGAGTCGAAGGGCGTCGTCGCCGCCCTAATTCTATGTCGCGAAGGCGCAGCGACCGAAGGGGGGATGTGGCATTCCATCTCATGCCAGCAGGAACTCGGTGTCGCACTTGTGGGATGCCACAGTGCACGCTCCCGAGCGCTCAGTCCACGTAGTCGGGTGCCGCGGGAAGCGCGAAGAAGTCTTCCAGGGTGTGCCAATTTCCGTCGTGATAGGCCGCGGCAAGATCGGTGCCGATGTAGCGCAAATGCCATGGTTCCGGCGAGTATCCCGTTGTGTCGGTGTACCCATCTTCGTAGCGAACGATGAAGCCGTACTCCCACGAGTGCTCGGCAACCCAATCGCCTTGCGCTGTGCCGGCAAGCCCGTCGAGCGAGGTGCAGCCATCGGCGCCGCAGGCTACGACATCGGCCGCAAGGCCAGACTGATGTTCACTGAAGCCCGGGCGTGCGCTGACTTTGTCAGCCTCACCCTGGCCCATGTCTGCCACGTGGTTTCCGTAGGTGGATTGCTGCGTGCGGTATGACCGGTATCCACTCTCGAGAGCGATTTCTCCCACGCCGGCATCCGCAGCATCCGCGACCATCGAGGTGAGAGCGCCGGCAGCATCCGAACGCAGACTGCCACCCGCAAGGTTGCGCACGCTGTCGGGGAGTTTGCGGGGAGTCGGCTGATACTCCAGCGGGTCGTACGCACGCTGCTTATTTACTACCGTCCAGACGCGCGCCGCGTCGCTCAACGAGACGCACGGCGCAGACCCACTCGCAACAGCATCGCGAAAAGCCTCTGCCCCGCCCACGGCGGCGATTGCGCCACCGTCATCTCCTGCGGCGAGCGCCTCGGTGACAGCGGTGTCGTCGCACACAGCGGCGTCTGACTCGCCCGACGCCGCTTCACCCGAGGACCCCGAGCCACTTGGCGAGGTACTCATTTGTGGCACTGGCAACGCTTCAACAACCATCGGGGCAGCGCTTGTTGCAGTGCTTGCGGCAGCGGATTGCTGCACGAGAGTGGTGTCTTCGCTCAGCGGAGGCGCTGTGAGCGCCATAACAATGGCGACGATAGTCCCCAAGCCCAGGACGGATGAACCAACCGCAAGCCACCCACGCCGAAGCGAGCGGCGTCGCGCGTCGCGACGAGCGCGGCGCGAAACGGGTACATCAGGAGAAGCCATCAATCCATTGTCGCTGATGCTCTGTCGCTGAAAGCGCAGGCGCCTTTCGCGCGGTGCGTTCTATTTTCAAGGCACTCATTTTGACATTTTATAGAACACATGTTCGGATTACCGCATGAGATGGCAAGGTCAACAGCTGGGCACAATCGACGAAGCGGCGCTTTCAGGACTCGATAGCACCGATGACCTCGTTCGCTCTGTGACGACTCCGGACTTCGCGGGCGTTACATTTCACGAGGTCATGGCTCGCTCCGCGCTCAACCGCGTTCCCAGCACTTCGGAAATGCCGTTCGACTGGACGGTGAACCCCTACCGTGGCTGCTCTCATGCCTGCGTGTACTGCTTTGCGCGCGGTAGCCACGCGTATCTTGACCTCGACACTGGTCGCGATTTTGACTCGCAGATCATCGTCAAGGCAAACATTGCCGAAGTACTCCGCGCTGAAGTGCGCCGCGGTTCGTGGGGGCGCGAACACGTCGCCCTCGGCACCAACACCGACCCTTACCAGCGAGCCGAAGGCCGCTACCGGCTTATGCCGGGAATCATCGATGCGCTGGCCGAGTCCGGAACACCATTCTCGGTACTCACGAAAGGAACGTTGCTTCGGCGAGATCTACCGCAGCTCGTGGCGGCGGCATCCGTTGTTGATGTGTCGATCGCGATGTCGATCGCCATCTTCGACGACGACCTTCAGAAGTCTGTCGAGCCCGGCACGCCTTCTACCCACGCACGCCTCGATACAGTTCGCGCGGCCACCGACGCTGGCTTTCGCGTGACGGTGTTCATGATGCCGATCATGCCGCACCTCACCGACTCGATGCCTGCACTGCAGAACGCACTGTCGCGCATTCGAGAGGCCGGGGCGGCCCGTGTGATCTACGGAGCAATGCACCTGCGTCCAGGGGTGAAACCGTGGTTCATGGCATGGTTGCGACGAGAGCACCCCGAGCTCGTATCGTCGTACCTCGGCTTGTACCCCGGGGCATCCGCTCAGGCGCCCAAGCAGTATCGCCAGTGGCTGTCTCGACGCGTACGCCCCCTGCTTCGCGCATACAAACTCGACGGAAGTGCTGAAGAAGAAACCGCCCGGTTTCGCCCACGCCAAACTTCCACACCCAGCCGTGTGATCCAGACGAAGTCTGCTGCCGCCGCTCGACTGTTCTAGACCACCGGCGAGCAGTTCCCGAGGGAGGAAATGCGTCGAGCGGAGGAGCTGAGCCGTGGCACGGATCCTCCGCTCGGCTCACCTCCTCCGCTCGATGCGTAGCTGGTGCTACCTACGCTGCGGTCGTGCTGACTACGCGGTTACGTTCGCGAGCTGTCGGCCACTGAGTTCTTCGATCAGGTCGTCACCGATGCGCACATCGTCGAACGGCGCCTCTATCTCGGCGCGGTCGAGCATCTCCGTCATACGCCGACGACGCTGGCGCGTGATGATCGTGACGACCGTACCCAGGCGCCCTGCGCGGCCGGTGCGGCCTGAGCGGTGCAGGTAGGTCTTGTACTCGTCCGGCGGGTCAGCCTGAATGACGAGATCAATGTCATCAACGTGGATGCCTCGTGCCGCAACGTCTGTCGCAACGAGCACGTTCACACGGCCCGAGGTCAGACGCTGCAGGTTGCGCGTGCGCTTGGCCTGGTTGAGGTCACCGTGCAGCGCGACAGCAGAGATGCCTGCCTCATCGAACTGCTCAGCGAGCATCTCGGCATACGCCCGGGTGCGGGCGAAAACGAGCGTCTTGCCGTCACGGTCAACGAGGGATGTCAGGATCTCAGCTTTGTCGCGGTGATCGATCACGATGACGCGGTGGTCGATCGTGCCCGAGTCCTGGTCTTCGCCGGCAACTTCATACACTGCCGGCTCCACGAGGAACTCGTCGACAAGAGCTGCGACCTCACGGTCAAGTGTTGCCGAGAAGAGCAGCTTCTGGCTGGAATCTGCGGTGTGACGCAGAATACGCTGCACAGGCTCAAGGAATCCGAGCTCGCACATGTGGTCAGCCTCATCGAGCACCGCGATGCTGACCTCGGAGAGGTCGAGCTTGCCCTGGTTGACGAGGTCTTCGATACGACCGGGCGTGCCAATGATGATGTCAACGCCCTTACGGAGGGCGCCTACCTGGCGAGCCTGGGGCACGCCGCCGTAGATCTGCGTGGTGAACAGGCCCACGCTACGAGCAAGTGCCTGCACCGTGCGGTCGATCTGGAGCGCGAGCTCGCGTGTCGGCGCCATGATGAGAGCGCGGGGCTTGCGACCGAAGTCGCGCTTAGCGCCGGCCTGGGCGCGGAGGACTGACTCCACCAGCGGTGCGCCGAAGGCGATGGTCTTGCCAGACCCGGTGCGACCACGTGCAAGCACGTCGCGTCCATCCAGGATCGGTTTGATCGTTGCTGCCTGAATCGGGAAGGGGTGGGGTGCACCGAGGTCGTTCAGTACGCGAACGAGGTTCTGCCCGAGACCGAGGTCCCCGAAAGACTCGCCGGTAGTGATTGTCGCGTCGACAGCTTCTGCCTGAAGGCGCTCATGGACGACATCGATGTGGTCTTCGTGCGCTTTCGACTTGGGCTGCGCGTTCCAGTCGGAACGGTTGCCAGTGTCGGTGCGACGCGGACGATCGCTGGAGTCACGGCGCGGACGATCGTTGCGGTCCGGGCGTGGTGTGAAATTGGGGCGCGACGCAGATTCGCGACGGGGACGGTCGTTCGATTCGCGGCGGGGGCGATCATCGCGGTCTTGGCGCGGACGATCGTTGAAGTCGCGACGGGGACGGTCATCACGGTCTTGACGCGGACGATCGTTGAAGTCGCGGCGCGGAGCGAAGCCCTGATGGGGACGGTCATCACGGTCCTGGCGAGGACGATCGTTGAAGTCGCGACGCGGACGGTCACTCCGATCCTGACGGGGAGCGAAATCGCGGCGAGGACCGCCCGACGAACGCTCGGAAGCACCACGGCGAGGCGCGGCATCCTGGTCGAACGAGCGACGCGGACGATCGTAGCTGCCAGCCTCACGGGCGGGGCGTGTGCCCTCGCGCGCGGCGCGCTCATCAGCGTTCCAGCGACGCTTCGTGGGAGCGGTGTCTTCGGACTGGGCCCGGTATCCGCGGTGGCTCGGGCTCTTCGATCCAGGTTTCGTGGCACCAACGGCGTCGGGACGGCGCTTGCGATCTTGATATGAAGTCTTCGGCGCGTACTTCGGGTCGAAGTTCTTCGCAGGTCGAGTACCTGCCGGCTTTTTATTTTGAGGCATGAGTCTTTCTGGGTTTATTCGCAAAGCGAACGACGCCGCACATCGCGGCTAGCCCGAGCGTCTTGGGTCGGGGGCATTCACTGATGGTGATGAGTATCGATCGACACACACCATCGGCCCCAAGGACTCACAAAACCCATTTGCGCTCACGCGCAATGTCCGAAGCCGACACTCCACTGTAGCGTGCGGTCCTGAGAGTTCTCTCCCCGTACGCTACAGACAGCGAAGGAGCACACACCGATGACACTCGCCGATCCGACCGGGCACCGCTATACCCTCACGTCTGCACACTCTCAAGCGGAGGTGTCCCAGGTCGGCGGCGCTTTGCGCTCGCTGAGTATCGATGGCGTCGATCTCGTTCCCCGCTACCCTGACGGCATCCCGACACCGGCGGCCTCAGGAATCGTCCTCGTGCCCTGGCCCAACCGCATCCGGGATGGCAAGTGGACGCAGGACGGACAGACTCGACAACTGGCAATCACCGAACCTGCCTTCGGCAATGCCTCTCACGGACTCTTGCGTTTTGCGCCGTACGACGTGGTTACTCTCGAAACGGATGCCGTCACTCTTCGCGCCGTCGTGTACCCGCAAACGGGGTATCCGTTTCAGCTTGAAACCACTGTGACGTACCGTCTCGCGGACAACGGACTCACGGTCTCACACACGATCAAGAATGTTGGGGCACAGCTAGCGCCAGTTGCTCTCGGCACCCATCCTTACGTCTGCATCGGCGATGTTGCGACAGCTGATCTCACGATCGATGTCGCGGCAGCAGAGCGCTTCGAACTCGACGACCGAAAGTTGCCGATCGGGCATGTACCCGTTGATGACGCACACGACCTGCGGTCGCCGCGTCGTGTCGGGGATCTGTCGATAGACACCGCTTTTGGAGCTATCGCGCGCGATCAAGATGGGCGCATCAGCGGCACACTTCGCGCACCCGACGGTCGAACGCTCACCGTGTGGGCAGGCGAAGATTTCGAGTACCTGCAGGTGTTCACAACGGACCGGTACCCGGGCCACGAGTTGGCTGTTGCTATCGAGCCGATGAGTGCACCAGCCGATGCTTTCAATTCGGGGCAATCGCTTCGCTGGCTCTCACCACTCGAGTCGTGGGACCTCAACTGGGGCATTGAATACGGGCGCGACTGACGCGACTCATTAGGTCACACTCCTCGCACACACGATGCTCGGCACTTCCTCGTAACACGACGCCAGTATCCTGAGCGCGGCGGTTTACCGCTGCGCTGAGCGCGCCGGGTGCCCAGCGCTCACCTATCGGGCGCGGTGACGGGGGTCGCATTCGCTCCGGTGGGGTTCGACCTTACGGGTGAAGGGTGCCCCCATGAGCAGCGCTGTCTCATTTTCGATTGAAAGCCCACTTCGACGAGTAGCAACGCTGCGCCCTCTCCGTGCCCTCAGCGCGATCCGCGTCGCACCGACGCAGCTTGGGCTTGCGATTATGGGCGTTCTCGTCGTGGGGGTGTGTTTCGCAATCTTCACCACCACGGATCCCGTGTGGTGGCACCTCCACTTCAGTCGTCTCGGAATGTTCTCCACCACATCCGGCACCGTGTTCAACGCAACGCTGGCCGTCGCAGGCATGCTTGTGATTGTTTTCACCTGCCGGATACGATCCGATCTTCGACGCCTCACCCGCAGGAATGCGGCCCGAGGTACTGCTGGCGTCACAACTGTCTTTCTCGCTCTGATCGGCGCCAACCTGTCGCTCGCCGGTTGTATCCCTCTCACGCTCAATGAGGGTCTTCACAACGTCGTGGCGTACGGCATGATCGCCGGATTCGCTGGGCTCCTTGCCACAACCCCCTGGATGCTCCGAGGAATTTCGCGCGTACTGCGTCGCACCACAACCGGAGTGATTTGCTACCTCGCCGTAGCGGGCGCTCTCTTCGCGCCGCAACTCATCAACGCTGCCGCATTCGAAGCGATCGCTTTCACCGCGATGTTTGGGTGGGCCGGTGTATTCATCCACGCGGTCTCGGTAGCCAGCAGCGCACCTCAAAAACCGGCACAGCAGACCGAAGCAGCCGCCGGGCCCACGCCGCCTAGCTGCGTGAATCAGCCTCGCGGAGCGCGCGCCGCGAGGTCGCTTTCCGGGGCTTCGCTGCGCTCTCGACGTCGCCTGATCCTTCGCTCCCGCGCCGCGCGGCGCGGCGTTCTCGGGCACCCTCAACGAGGTTATAGAGCGTCGGCAGCACGAGCAGAGTCAGTACGGTCGAGGAAACCAGTCCACCGATAACCACGATTGCGAGCGGCTGCGAAATGAAACCGCCGTGGCCGGTAATACCCAACGCCATGGGTGTCAGCGCGAAGATCGTCGCGAGAGCCGTCATCAGAATCGGGCGAAGTCGCCGTGAGCTCCCCGCGATCGTCGCATCGATTGCTGACAGTCCCTTGATTCGGTACTGATTGACGAGATCGACGAGCACGATGGCGTTCGTCACGACGATGCCGATCAGCATCAGAACGCCGATGAGCGATGGCACCCCGAAAGGCACACCTGTGGCGATCAGGAGAAGAATCGCTCCAGTGGCCGCGAACGGCACCGATATCAGCAGCTCCAACGGTTGACGCAGTGACTTGAATGTTGCGACCATCACGATGTACACGATCAGGATCGCCGCGAGAAGCGCGAGCCCCAGCTGCGAGAAGGCGTCCGATTGCTGCGTGGCCACCCCGCCAATTTCGGCGCCAGCGGCCGAGGGAAGCGTGACGTCGTCAAGAGCCGACTCGACTGTCGACGTGGCCGCGGTGAGGTCGTCGCCCGACGGTGTCACTGTCACTGTCGACGTGCGTTCCCCTCGTTCGGTCGTGATCGATGTGGGGCCGGTGCTCTCATCGACCGTTGCGACGGAATCAAGCCGCACCGGGCCGGTTGCGCTCGGCACCTCAAGGGCGCGCAGTTCATCGAGAGTTGCCGGAGTTTCGGATGCTGCCAGGTACACCGTGAGCGTCGTGTCATCGATCTCGACGCTTCCCACGGACTGCGGCTGCATAGTGTTCGATACCAGTGCACCCACCGCAACCTCGGACAGCCCGAGGGCCGCAGCCTGATCGCGGTCGACAGCTACCGCAATGTAGGGGAGCGACTCGGAAAGATTACTCGACACTTGACTGATGCCCTCGTCACCATCGAGCGAGGCAACGACAGCGTCCGTGGCATCCTGAAGCGTGCTCTGATCTGGCGCCGAAACGTTGATCGCAATGTCACTCGACCCAAAGCCGCCACTGGATGCTGAGACAGTGATCGTTCCAGCATCGGTGAGGTCTGCGACTGCCTGCTGTGTCTCTTCACGGACGACGACCTGGTCGGCGTTCGTGTCAGTTGTGATCGAGTAGGTGATCCCGGCACTTCCACCCGAGAACGCATCGCGCAGCGCCGAACCGCTTGAGCCGATAGACACCTGAATTGTCTCGATACCGTCGACGTCTGCCAGCGCTTCTTCTACCTGGGCCGCGGCAGCATCCTCAGCGTCGAGGCTCGCGGCTGCGCCCAGCTCCTGCGAGACGGTGAAGGTGTTCTGACCAGAGTCACCCAAGAAGTTCGTCTTCATGAAAGGCACAGCCGCGGCTGTGCCTCCGAGTACGAGTGCGGCGATTCCGAGTGTGATCCAGGAGTGGTGGAGGGTCCAGTTCAACACCGGGAGATACCCACGCTGCAGCCTGCTGGGAGGCGCTGTCGGGTCTTCCGGATCCACAATCGTGCCGTCGTCGGTACGCAGGGGTTTTCCTGGCTTCAAGAACCAGTAAGCCAGCACCGGCACGATTGTCAGCGCGACGAAGAGCGAGGCAATCATCGCGATTGCCACAGTCGCCGCGAACGGACGGAAAAGCTCGCCGGTCAGGTCGCCCACGAATGCGATGGGGAGGAAGACAGCGACAGTAGTGATCGTTGACGCGGTGATCGCGGCGGCCACCTCGCGCACCGCGAGGATTATCGAGGCAAGTTTGTCTGCATCGCCGACGTAGTGACGTTTGATGTTCTCGATGACCACGATGGAGTCGTCCACGACGCGCCCGATGGCAATCGTCAGGGCCCCAAGAGTCAAGATGTTGAGTGAGTACCCAAATGCTTGGATACCGATGAACGTGATCAATACGCTCGTCGGGATCGAGATCGCCGTCACAAGTGTCGAACGCACCGAGAGCAGGAAGACCAGGATCACGAGCACAGCGAAGAAGAGGCCGAGCAGCCCTTCCTGCGCAAGCGCCTCGATTGATTGCTGGATGTAGGGAGCCTGATCGAAAACGACAGTGAATTCAGCGTCGCCACCGAGGTCATCGGCAAGTGCGGGAAGCGCCGCAACGACAGCGGTCGAGACGTCGACCGTGTTAGCGGACGGCAGCTTCGTTATTGCGATCGTCAGTGCGGGTTCGCCGTTCACCCGCGAGATGGACGTGACAGGGTCACGGGTAAGTTCTACCGTTGCGACATCAGCAATCGTGGTTGTTCCGGCGGCGAACTGCGTCGCGTCGCCGGGCACGAGCGGGAGCCCCGCGATCGCATCCACCGACTCCACCTTGGTGCCGGTTTGCACGGTGAGAGTTTGATCATCCTCGGTAATGTCACCACCGGGAAACAGGGTGCCGTTCTGATCAAGCGCGTCCGAAATGGCTTGCTGCGAATAGCCCCGCTCGGCTAGCGCTGCTTGATCGGGAGTAATGACGACTCGCTGGCCGATTCCTCCGACGATCTGTGCGGAGTTCACCCCCTCGATATCTTCGAGGTCGGGAACCACACTCGACTCGAGGAGAGATTGCACAGTCTCTTCGTCGTCGTATCCCGTGACAGCGATTTGAATTACCGGCAGGTCGTCCGTGCTGACCGCGAGGACGTTGGGGTCCACGCTGTCGGGTAGTTGGCTTTGAATGCGACCGATGGCTTGAGTGATCTTTTGCTCGGCGGTAGCGAGATCAGTGCCATATGCGAAGGATGCTTGCACGATCGATGCATTGGTCGTGCTCGTCGCGCTGGTCGACTCAAGGCCGGGCACGCCTTGGATGGCCGTCTCAATCGGCGTCGAGACGTCGTTGGCAACGACGTCGGGTGAGGCTCCCGGGTATGTCGAGATGATCGACAACTGCGGAAACTCAATCGATGGGATCAGCTCTTGCTTGAGGCTCGTGAGAGCCAAGCCTCCGAAAACTGCGGCAACGATTGTGATGAGAGCGATGAGCGCACGGTTTTTGAGGCTCAAGACGGCGAGATTCGACACGTACTGCCTTCGGCTGGGAAACGTCTTTGGATACATGTATGTATCCAAATCAGTATCTCATGGATTACCACCACGATCTCTGCAGAGTCAACCCCCTATGACCAAGTCCGTGCTACTGGCACTGTGGGGCATTGTCCATGAGACACCCCGGGTGAACTCCACACCGGAATGAATAAGGAGCACACTCCATGAACATCGCACTTCTCATCATCATCGTTGTCGCCATCGTTTTGGCCATTGTCGGCGGGCTCAGCAGCGCTCTCCAGTGGCTTCTGTGGGTCGCACTCGTCGTTGGCGTGATCGCGCTCATCGCCTTCCTGTTCCGGGTCATCGGCGGCCGTAGCCGCTCATAACGACCCCTCCTGGTGGGCCTCGCGTTTCGGGTGCGCGAGGCCCACTTTTTTATGCTCACTATCGCCAAACGCGATATATCGTGTTATTTTGAAAACGCGATATATCGCGTTCCGAGGAGGGGTAGACATCATGACACTCGAGAAATGGATCATTCAGCCGGGCCAGAGCCGCATCATCGATATCGATGATGTGAGCAAGCTCAAGATCGGGATGGTCGGTGGCCAGATCGACGTCGTAGCGCACGACGAACCTGGCGTCCGCATCGAAGTTCACGCTGTGACGTCGAAAGATCTGCGCATCGAGGCATCCGGGTCAACAGTCGAAATCGATCACCCGCAGTTGCGCTGGGACAACTTCTTGGAAGTGTTCCGCAATTTTGGCTCCGGAGGACCGAAGGCTGAAATCTCGGTTGCCGTGCCGCGCGAAGTTGCTATCACCCTGGGCGTCGTGAGCGCCAGCGCACTGATTTCAGGGCTCCGCACCGACGCCAAGCTCGACACAGAGACCAAGCTCAACACCGTCTCGGGAGACATCTTCATCGACGGACTCGTGGGAGACATCAGCATCAACGCCGTCTCAGGCGACGTGCAGGCGCGAAACTTCACCGGCGCGCTCAGCGCGAATAGCGTCTCAGGAGATGTTGCCGCCATGGGCAACGTGCGAAAGGCGAACATCGACACCGTCTCGGGTGCCATGCTCATCGACTCGACCGGTGACGTCCACCAGATCAATCTGAACACGGTGAGCGGCGGCGCGACTATTCGTCTCGACGATGCACTTCCCGCAAACTATGTCGTGCGAAGCGTGAGCGGGCGAGTACAGGTCGATGGCGTCGTGCACTCGGGTAAAGGGTCAGTGCCAGGCACCAATTACGCCGGCTCCACGGGTGAACTCAGCAGCTCGTTCGTCGACGTCCGCGCGAACTCCGTCTCCGGCGACATCATCGTGTTGCGCCGCGGCGAAAGCGCAGAAACCGAAACTGAGGATATGTCATGAGCCCCGTCTTCTCTCATGGCGATCTTCGTCTTTACCTTCTTAGCCTGCTGGACGAAGGTCCACGCCACGGCTACGACATCATCCAGGCGCTGTCTGAACGAACGGGCGGAACCTATACGCCCAGCGCCGGAACCGTGTACCCGCGACTTGCGAAGCTCGAAGAAGAAGGGCTCGTGACCAAAATCATCGACGGCCGCAAGACCGTCTATGAGATCACGCCTGCCGGGCGCGCCGAAGTGGCAGCACGCTCCGGAGAGATCGACGGCATCCAGTCCGATCTCGCCGATTCAGTGCGACTCATCGCCGACGAAGTTCGAATAAGCATGCGCGCAGCGATGAAGAGCTTGCGGGCCGATCTTGCCTCCGCAACTCGCGCTGATCAACGACCAACTGAGCCCACGGCTCCCGAAGACGAACGCGGCCGCAACCGGGCCCAAGTGCAACGAGCGGATGCCGTCATCAATGAATTTCGTGGACGTGTTCGAGGTGACCTACGCACATTCGTCGCCCGTGGCGGCACCCTTGATGCCGGAGTCGTCGATGCGCTTGAGAGCGCCCTCGACGATGCTGCGCGGGGTATCACTCAGGCACTGAACACCTGATTTCAGGCTTCGGTGCTGGCCCACGGGTCATCCTCATCGGAAAGTGGGTCACCGAGCGGAACGACCAAAATCGGACGGTGCTGGCGGTGTGCGAGGCGAGCGGCAACAGAACCTGTGAAGAACTCGCGCACCGATTCACCAAAGCCGCGCTTGCGGGTGCCGATCACCAGCAGCCGGGCGTCAATCTTGTCGGCGTGATGTTTGATCGCGAGCGCCGGATCGCCCACGAGTTGGTCGAGCGTCCACGCAACTCCCGTGTCGGCGAGAGCAGCTTCGACTTCGGTACGCACCTGATCGAGTTCACCCTCAGAGGTCGCGATGTTGAGGTCGATCGGTGCTGAGTGCACGTATCCGTCCGGGTCTTCCGAGGTAACAAAACGCGTCACATCGACGTGAACCACAACCAGTGGAACTCCGAAAACCTTCGCGTAGCGCGCAGCTTCGTGCACGACTCGCGCCGGTTGCTCGGGAATTACGCCCACGAGAACGGCGCCATTGAAGGCGTTTTTCTCTGTGGATCCGGGAATTTTGGATGTCTCTTTAGACATGACCCCACCTTTCTCGGCTTGCGGCGCAGCACGAGTGCACACGCGCCGTGTTATTCTGAATGCTACTCTTCCCCGGTTATCTCACCGGATCCGTGAACACCGCGGGTGCTGCCAAATCACCCGCAGCCGAAGACCATGAGGGGGTCTCGCATGGGGCGTGGCCGTCAGAAGGCGAAGCACACCAAGATTGCTCGCGAACTCAAGTCGTACAGCCCGAGCCTGAACTACGCAGCGCTGGAGCGCGAGCTGGGTCACGCTGAGGGTGGTGAGCCCGAGTACATCGACAAATGGGCAGATGACTACTCGGACGAGTACGAAGACAAAAAAGCGTAGAAGCCGTTTACGGCTCTCGACGTCGCAACTCGCTCTCAACACTCGTTGACTGAGCGATAATTTTCGCGGCCGGAATCGCGGCGATTGCAATAACCCCGAGCGTGAGAAGCGGGATCGTCCATCCGCCCGTCGCGGTGTGAATCACACCGAAGAGGAACGGGAAAATCGCGGCAATCGTGTAGCCCGCACTCTGAACAAATCCACTGAGCGCAACTGCAGTGCGCGGCGATTCAGTTCGCATTCCCAACAGCATGAGTACGAGCGGGAACAGCAGCGGGCAAAGACCGAGGAGAGCGACCCAGAGCCACGTCGCTATCGTCGGCAAAAAGGCTAGGCCCAGAACCCCCGCCAGTGCGGATCCGATCGCGACGACGAAGAGCACAGCGATACCGTGGCGCGTGCGCGAAACGATCGTTGGCACAAGCAGCGACAGCGGCAACCCCATAAACGCGAAAAGAGAAAGCAGCGCTCCCGCCGCTCCCGCAGAGACGCCCCCGGTTTCGGTAAGCACGAGCGGTAACCACGCAAACATTGTGTATGCGGTCGCTGAGCTCGCCGAGAATGCGATGACAAGCGCCCAGGTCAACGGCAGGGACCACAGCCGTCGCGCCGCAACAGGCAGGTTCTCCTCACCGATAATTGCCCTCGAACGTATGGCGAGCACGACCCACGGTACGAGTGCAGCAAGGGCAAAGGCTGCCCAAAGCCCCAGCGATGCGCGCCAACCAGCAGCATCCGCGACCGGCACAGCGATGATCGGCGGCACGAATGTCGCGACAGCCATCGTGGTCGTGAAGAGAGTGGTCATTGCCCCGAGGTGATCAGGAAAGTATCTCTTAACGAGCGGTGGCAGCAACACGTTTGCGACCCCGACTGCGGCGAAAATAAGCGCCGTGGCCGCAACGAGCGAAACAGCATCCGTTGCGAATGCCCGCCAAATCATGCCCGCCGTTACAGCGACCAGAGCGACAACCGCAAGGCTCTGCACGCCGACACGACGTTCCCAGCGCGGTGTGAGAATTCCGAAGATCGCGTAACACACCGGCGGCGCCGTGCCGATCAGACCGACGATCGTTGGCGAGAGCGCGATGTCAGCAGAGATCTCATCAACGATCGGCGAGAGCGACGCGACTGCCGAACGCAACGAGAATGCGAGCAGAACGATCCCTGCCAGGGCAAGCGCTCGCCCACCCACCAGCGACCGCTTCGTCACGACGACTGCGAGCCCTCAACCCACGACAAGTACTCTTCGGTCACAGTGCCCGTGACGTATCGCCCATCGAAGCAGCTCATGTCGAGGTCGGTGACGTCCGAACCCTCCATGATGGCCGCCTTAAGGTCTTCGATCTCCTGATAGACCATGTAATCGGCCCCGAGCTCCTCGGCGATTTCAGGAATCGTGCGGCCGTGAGCGACAAGTTCGTGGCGCGATGGCATGTTAATGCCGTATACGTGCGGAAACCGGACTGGGGGCGCGGCAGACGCGAAAGTCACACTCTTTGCCCCGGCATCGCGCGCCATCTGGATGATCTCTTTCGATGTTGTTCCGCGCACGATAGAGTCGTCGATCAGCAACACGTTCTTGCCCTTGAACTCGCTCGACATCGCGTTGAGCTTTTGGCGCACACTCTTTTTGCGGACGGCCTGCCCCGGCATGATGAATGTGCGGCCGACGTATCGGTTCTTGTAGAAGCCTTCGCGGTACTCGAGGCCGAGCTTTCGCGCGACCTGCATTGCGGCCGGTCGTGACGAATCTGGAATCGGCATGACAACGTCGATTGACTCGACAGGTGTGTACTTGGCGATCGTGTCGGCCAGGCGTTCCCCCATACGAAGCCGTGCTTCGTACACCGAAATGCCGTTCATGATCGAGTCAGGTCGCGCGAGGTACACGTACTCGAACGAACACGGCACGAGTTGCGGCGACGGTGAGCACTGCTGGCTGTGCAGGTTTCCGTCCAAATCGATGAAAACCGCTTCGCCCGGAAGCACGTCACGCACGACATCGAATCCGCCGTTTTCGAGGACGAGTGATTCGGATGCCACGATCCACTCGTAGCGTCCGTTCTCAGCTTTTCGCGTGCCGAGAATCATGGGACGAATGCCGAACGGATCGCGGAAAGCGAGAAGCCCGTGTCCTGCGATCAACGCGATAGCAGCGTATGAGCCCTCAACGCGCTCGTGGACGCGAGTTACCGCTTGAAATACCTGGGCTGGGTCGAGCTCGATCGTCGTCATGACAGCTTGCAACTCAAAAGCGAGCACGTTGACGAGCAGTTCAGTATCGGAACTCGTGTTGAGGTGACGACGATCTTTGTAGAAGAGGTCGTCGGTGAGCTCACGCGTGTTGGTGAGGTTTCCGTTGTGCACAAGCACGATGCCATACGGTGCATTGACGTAGAACGGCTGAGCTTCTTCTTCGCTCGAAGCCGAGCCCTTGGTCGCGTAACGGCAATGACCAAGCCCGATCTCTCCCATGAGAGCGCGCATGTCGCGAGTACGGAAGCCCTCACGCACTTGGCCCTTTGCCTTGTGCGAGTGGATGACACCTGTCGCCTCGGCGGTGGAGATTCCCGTCGAGTCTTGACCGCGGTGCTGCAGCAGAAGAAGTGAATCGTAGATGTCTTGATTGACGGGACCCTGCCCGACCATTCCGACGATGCCGCACATGTGGTGTTACTTCGCTCCTATGGCAGACGATGCGCCTGTCGCATCGGCGTACGATCCGACGAGCCTGACCGCGCCGCCGTTGACGCCCTTGGCGCCCTGTTCAAACTCCCCCGCCGGGCGCGCACCGTCTGAGACGGTACCCACCTGCCACGTGGCAATACCGATGTTTGCAAGGAAGGATGCCGCGGCATCCGCCTTCTCTGCTGAAACCACAGCGAGAAAACCGATTCCGAGGTTCCAGGTGCCCTCGGTGTCGCGCAGGTCAAGGCCGCCGAGATCGGCAAGCACCCGGAACACCGGAGACGGCGACCAGGAGGCACGATCAACATCAACCCAGCACTGCTCGGGCAGGATGCGGGCAAGGTTTGCCGCGATGCCGCCACCTGTGACGTGGCTGAGTGCGTGCACGTCCATGCCGAGTGTCTCAATGAGCTGCAGCAGCGGCGTTGCGTAAAGGCGAGTGGGTTCGAGAAGTGCTTCGCCCCAGCTGACCCCGAAATCAGCGGCGTGATCGCCGTAGCTGATACCTGAGCGGGTCACGATGTGGCGGACGAGTGAGTAACCGTTGGAGTGGAGCCCGCTGGATGCGAGCGCAAGAACAACGTCGCCATTACGAACGCGCTCGGCGCCCAGCATCCGGTCTGCCTCGACGACTCCGGTCGCGGCGCCCGCCACGTCGTAATCAGCGGGGCCGAGGAGGCCCGGGTGCTCAGCGGTCTCGCCGCCCACAAGGGCGGTACCGGTTTCGGAACAGCCCTGAGCGATACCGGAGACGATCGCGGCGATGCGCTCCGGAACGACCTTGCCACAGGCAATGTAGTCGGTCATGAAGAGCGGCCTCGCTCCCACGACGACGATGTCGTCAACGACCATGCCGACGAGATCGAGCCCAATGGTGTCGTGCTTGTCGACAGCCTGGGCGATCGCAACCTTTGTGCCGACGCCATCCGTGCTGGATGCCAGAAGAGGCTTGGTGTACGAGCGCAGCGCCGAGGCGTCGAAGAGACCCGCAAAGCCGCCCACGCCGCCGAGAACTTCGGGACCGTGCGTGCGACGAACGGCCGACTTCATGAGTTCGACAGCGAGATCTCCCGCCGCCGTATCGACACCAGCGTCGGCGTAGGGATTCTTGGGGGATGTGGGAGAGGTGGATGCCACGTGAACAGCCTACCGGGGGCCGTGCCCATGCGGCTGCCAGTGCGCTGAAGAGAGCACCGGCAGCGCAGCTCGCGGTCGCGGCGCCACTCCGGCGGGAGGATATCCGCCCTGGGGAGGTGCTTTGGGGGCTAAACCTCCTCCACTAGGCATATCTCCTCCGCACAGAAGGGACCTAGCGAACGCGGTGGAGCCCCTGAGCGATGGCACGCATGATCGTGTCTTGCACACGCGGCCAGTCATGCATCACTTGCGCGTAGCCCACCCGAATTACCTGGTAACCGCGCAGCATGAGCTCGGTATCGTGCCGATTGTCGCTCGTGCGCTGCGCCCCAACATGATGCCCACCGTCGATCTGCAGCACGAGGCGATCGCCGATGAGAAAGTCGACTCTGTGACCGGCGATCCACGCCTGCGGCACAATCGGCAGGTTTAGCCATCGCAGCCGACTGCAGACAATGGTCTCGAGGCCAGAATCTGAGAACGGTGAGGCATCCGCCATGAGTTTTCGAGCGGCCGGCGGCAGCGCGAGGCGCCCGAGCGTCAAAATATCCACCGCGCCGTCGCGGAGTGCAGACTCCCAGATGACGAGTGCGCTCTCGTAGGGCTGGCACGCAGCGACCAGGACGAGGACGTTCTCGATCGGATCAGCAAGAGCTTCCGGATGCCGCGGCACAATGGGCAGCGATCGGTGCACCGTTGTTCCGGGCGCAGTGTCGACGTGTCCGGCATGTGCGTGCGCGGCAACATGGGGCGCACCCTCGTACAGCGACCAGAAGCCGAGGCGCTCCGCTTGGGTGACGCACGACAGGATGACACCGGCTCGAGCCGCCGCGAGCAGGTGCGCGTCAGCATCCGGCGTTGCAACCCAGGCGCGGCGCACACGCTGAACGATGCCCGCGTGGACTGCCGCGGCGATTGTGTGTTTGGAATGCCCGAGGCGCAGCAACCGGCTTCCGCGCACAACACCGCCGCAGCGGCGCACCTCCTCCGCGACAGCGCGTACACGTGGACCCGGTTGCACAATGAGCATGACCTCACGATGGCGGGCTGTGGCATCCGTGGGCGCTTTTTGCTGCAGCCCGTGGATATGTGCGCCGCGCTCACACCGTTGGGAGGACCCGGCGCACCGCCGCAGGGAGGACATCTGCCCTCGGGAGGAGGATGCCGCAGCAAGACTCCTCCCGCCGGCACATATCCTCCGGCGGTGCGCGGCCCTACAATGGCCGCATGGCTGGGGCCGGGAGTCCGGAGTGGGTGATTCGCGAGGACGCGAGTCGGCCGGTACTTCTTGCCCTTTTCCTTCGTCAGGTAGCGGGAATTCGGGCCCCCGCCGAGCTCCCGCCACTTCGCGGCGTTCCGTCGCCAGCGGTCGCCCGCGATCATTCGGAACAACTCGATCTTGAGCGCGAGTGGCGGCAGTACTGGGACATGACAGTCGAGCCTCAGGCCAACCCTTCACCCGTGCCGCTAGAGCTCGTCGGCGGATTCGATGATCTGCTGGCGCTCCCCGAAACAGGTGCGGACCGGCTTCGGGCCGCCGTTGAGCCGCACGGAGCAGCGGCGTTAGCTCACGTCAATCGCGCGTATGAGCTTTACAGCAAGACCAGCACGTCTCGCCCGGGAACCTCGTACCGCGCGTACGCAAGCGCTATCGCAGAGCACGAACGACAGGTGGGGCGGCGTGCGCACTCTTTCGAACTCAACGTTCAGGTACTGCCGCTCACTCAGCGAGGCGTGTGGTGGATCGGCGCACTCACTGTTGCGGTGACCGATGGCCTACGCGGAGATGTCGCCGCTTTCGACACCGCGATTCACCCGATTATCGCGGAACTGGCCTAACGCTCAGTCCTGAGTGCGAACGACAGCGTGCTCGGCACGAACGTCGACGGTGCGCCGCCCGACCATGCTCCCGAGTACGAGGGCAACGACGCCGCCAAGAAGAATCCCCCCGGCTCCGCAGAAGAGCGCGAGGAATCCGAAGACCTGGGTGTCTGAGTACGTCACGCCCGAGGTGCTGACTTGATCGGTGCCGTTGAAAGCGAACGTCAAGATCATCGCAACGAGGATGCCGAGCCCCGCGCCGAGGACGAGAAACACGCCGTATCGCGGCGAACGGCGCACGGTAACTGTTTCGATCGGGTCGCGAAACGACCCATCGACGGGGTTCTGGGGAGTGGGCGCCTGGTCGGCCATATCCCTATTGTCTCACTGCCCGGTGCCCTCGGCTGCGAGAAGGCTGGGCCCCACGGAAGTGAGGCCCAGCCTGTGGCTCGCGTCGGTTAGATGGCGTGAATCCGTCGGCGGCGAAGCACGAGTGCTCCCACGCCAAGGAGCAGAAGCGATGCTCCCATCCACAGCGCTTCACCGGGCAGCGTGCCGCCCGTCGCCGCGAGCGTGGCATCCGTCGATCCGTCGCACGGCACTTCGGCGCCGAGCGGGAATGTGAACGACACCGAGTCGAGCGCGTCACCGGCGTTGTAGAAACCGGCAAACGCTTCGGCGCCAGCGGCCGTGAGCGACGCCGACGCGTTCGACCATGAAATGCTGTTCGCTGACTGCGCCGCGGTCGGTAATAAGAGCGTTGCGAACACAACGCCGGAGGCATTGACGTCAGGGGAACCGTTGAATCCCCGTGATTGCACATTCACGATGAGCGACGCACTTGTGGCACTCGTCACCTGGATGCGCGGGTTCGAAATCGTCAGATCGAGCAGCCCATCATGGCCCGTGTAGTGAATAGAGCCCGCGAAGCTCACTCGCCCGCGATCGTTCTCGGCGCTGTATGCACCAGAACCCGAGCCCCAGCCGCCGGAAACGGATCCGTTCGCGATCGGACCATTGATGTAGCTCACGAAGGACTGCTTGACCCCCCACTGCAAGGTCGCACCAGACACTGACTGCGCGACGCACGTGGGTGCGGCAACCTCTTCGACCGCGGCGGCTGCTGCGGCTGCGGCTGCGGCTGCGGCTGCGGCTGCGGCTGCGGCTGCGGTAATCGTGAATCCCGCGGATGCCACGACATCGCCGTTGACACTCAGTTCGATCGTGTGCGCTCCTATCTCGAAGTCAGCAGGTACCGTCCAGGAGAAGCTCACTCGTCCGGTGTCGCCGGCTACGACGGTTCCAACCGTGACCGGGTCAGAGTGCACGACGGCGGCCACTCGATCGCCGGAGACAAAGCCCGACCCGCCGAATGTGAGGGTCCCGCCCTGTGCAACGCTGCCGCTGCTCAGTCCACCGATTGTGACAACCGGTGCAGATTGCTTCGCGACCGTCACAGGCGTAAAGGTGTCGAGGGAACGGTCAGTGATCGACAGGCGGTGCGCCGCAGACGTCACAACCTGATAATCGACTCCGGCATCGAGGGCGCCCGCCGGCACCGTCAAGGTGGTCGTGAACTCGCCGTCTACGATCTGCGCCGGCTGCACCCACGCCTGAACAATCCAGCCCTCGGTCGGCAGCGCGCCGGTTCCGTTCCACAGCGAGGTCTCGCCCAGGAGAACGTAGGCGCCGCTGGCCGCTCCCGCGCCGGTGAAATCTGTGCCGTTCACTGTCAGAGTGTGCGCGAGCGCCGGGTCGAGGTCTGTCGTCGGCGTCACCTCGACCCGTGGGGCACTGGTGTCAGGCGTGGGCTCAGGGGTCGTGTCAGGGGTCGTGTCAGGGGTCGGGTTCGGATCCGGGGTTACTGAAGCAAAGTTGATTGGCTCTGCGAGTTCGTTGACAGCCTGGACCACCCCGCCAGCGCCGGTCGTAAACACAGCCAGAGTGCCGCCGTCGATCTGTTTCGCGGCTAGCGTTTCCTGATCAATCGTGACGTTCCACGTGAAATTCGCGGTGCCATCATCGTTCACCGACCACTTCACATACGGCGACTCATCGCTCACTCCCTGCGCCCATGCGGTGTACGCACTTGCACGAGCGCTCGAGGGCGCTCCCTCAGACGCATGCCAATTGTCTGCGATCCAACCGATCTGCACGTAGACCCCGGCCGACTGGCCTGCCGTCGGACCGTAGAGTCCGAGGGCATCAGTGTTGTAGTTCGAGCCTGTGACAGTCACCGTTGCACCTGTCGGGTCGAGCGAGTCCGAGGGCGTGACCGTCAGCGAGGGCGCAGGTGCCTCAGGAACCACGGGTGCGACGTACGGCACTGTCAAAGTGAGAGGGTCAAGAGCCGTTCCCGCGGTGTAGAAGCCAGCGAACAGCGGCACGCCGGCATCCGTGAGCGTTGTCGCGGCGTTCGCGTAGGTGGCCGTGCCATCCGCGATTGCGGGGCCAGACAGTACCAGCGCCGCAATACCCACACCTGTTGATGTCGAGTATTCACCGCTCGTCATATCGCGCGTCACGGCATCGACGTAGAGCACGCCAGTTGTTTCACTCTCGATCGAAACGCGGGGGTTCGAGAGTGTGACGTCGAGCACGCCGCCATGAGCTGTGAACTGCACAGCGCCCGAGAATGCGGCTTCACCTGACTGCGCATCGGTGTCGACGGTGCTGCTTCCACCGCTCCACACGAAGGGGGAAGACCCCGAAACATTGCCGCTCGTGACGACGGAGCCGCCACCGATCGGACCACCGACGTACGAAACAAAGCTCTGCTTCACTCCCCACGACAGAGCGGATGCCTCAGCTGCCTGCGCGGGAGTGGCGATACCGACGATGGCCCCGGCCATGACAAGCGCACCGGTGATCACACTCGCGAGCAGCCGTTGAAGGGGCGATCTACTCATTTTCTGCACGAAAAAGCTCCTTGAAGAGTGGGGACGCCGCGGAACACCGGAAACAGTGCCGCAGGCGAGCAGAAGTTAGGTTCCGCTTACTTAGCTAAGCCTTGCCTATCTTTAACCTGAAAGCAAGGTGTGCGGGTCAGTGAGCGGAGCGACGCGGCAACACGATGGGCCGCCCGGTGTCGACATCGGAGATCACCCGCACCGCGGTGCCATACACCTCAGCGATGCGCTCTTCCGTAAACACGTCAGCCGGTGCGCCGTGCGCGACGAGCCGCCCGGCGTCAATCATCGCGACCTCATCGGCATATGCCGCGGCAAGAGAAAGATCGTGCAGCACGACGACGACAGCACGGCGAGATTCTGCGAGCTGGCGGGCAATACGCAGCACGTCTTCTTGATGGCGGAGATCGAGCGCTGCAGTGGGCTCGTCTAACAGAACTATGCGCGTGTCTTGAGCGAGAACGCGGGCCAATGACACCCGCGCACGTTCACCACCAGACAACGATGAAAACGGGCGATGGGCAAGATGCTGTACATCGGTGCGCAGCATCGATTCGGCGATGATCGCGTCGTCGTCGCCCGCTTGCCCGTCGTCGACGTGCGCGCCGATCCAGGGCGCGCGACCCATTTCTACGACGTCGTAAGCCGAGAATGCGAACGACACCTGATTCGACTGGAGCAGCACCGCGCGCGTGCGGGCAAGCTCCGTGATGTGATGCTGCGCGAGGGATTTTCCATCGAGCAAGACCTCACCCGACGATGGGCTGATATCTGCGGTGAGCACGCTCAACAGGCTCGACTTACCCGCACCATTCGGGCCGACAAGGGCCAAGACACGCCCGTAAGGCACATCGAGCGAGACATCGTCGAGGATTGTCGCCGCACCGATGCGGTAGCCCACAGCGCGCACCTCGAATGCGAGCGTCGTGGCATCCGTTCTCATGCCCAACCACCGCCCGAGCGCCGGCCGCGCCGAATGAGCCAGTAAAAGAACGGGCCACCAATCAGAGACGTGAGGATGCCGATGGGGAGATCCGCCGACGGCACGAGGGTGCGTGCCAAAAGGTCGGCGTAGACCAACAGTGTTGCGCCACCGAGGAGAGACACGATCATGACCCAGCGGTTGGCTGGCCCCAGAGCCATCCGCACGAGGTGTGGCACGACGAGGCCGACAAAAGCGATGATTCCCACGAATGCGACAGCGACGCCCGTCATCAGCGCAACGACCACGATCGAGACGACCCGCAGCCGTTCGACACGAACACCCAGATGGGATGCCGTGCGATCACCGAGTGCGAGCAGGTCGAACTGACGGGCAAAACCGAGGGCGATCACCGTCGAAACGGTTCCGAGCGCGGCGACGACACCGACCTCTGTCCAGCGCGATCCGTTGATTGAGCCCAACTGCCAAAAGACGATCTGCTCGCGCGCCGAACTGCCACCGGCAAACATCAAAATGGCGAGCGCCGCCCCCGTGAACGCGTTTACCGCGATGCCGGTGAGAATCAGCGTGACCGATTCGGTTCGACCGTTAGCCTTCGCCGTCGAATAGACGATAAAGGTCGCGGCAAGCCCACCCGCGAAGGCGAAAACCGCCGTCGTCCAGGTGCCGAAAAATGTCAGCCCCAGCGCGATCGATGCGGCGGCTCCGACCGCCGCTCCTGACGAGACACCGACGACGCCAGGTTCTGCGAGCGGATTGCCGAAAATCGCCTGCATAATCGCGCCAGCGATGGCAAGCAACCCACCGACGAGTAGCGCCATCACTATCCGTGGAAACCGAATCTGCCATAGCGTCTTCTCGATGAGTTCGCCGGTCGGTGCCCATCCGTTGTCGAGGCCGAGCGAACGAAGCACCGACCCAACGACCTCTGTGGGCGCGATCGAAAGCTGGCCGAGGCCCGCCGAAAGTACGACGCCGGCGACCAGAAATACCGAAGCAAGCGCGACGACGGCGCCTCGGCGGAATACGACCGTCGCAGCCGAAGTCGCCGCCGACTTCGCTGCCGTCTTCGCTGCCGTCTTCGCCTGCCCAGTCATGAGGCTTTTGGGGCGTAGATCGCGCGCGCAAGTGCATCCAGCACGTCCGCCGAGCGCGGCCCGAACGAGAGAATCTCACCGTCAGCCATGTCGACGAAGCGACCATTCTGACCCGCCGTCGTGATGGCGATTGCGGGTTTTGACTCCAGCAGGCCATCAACGCCGCCAACAGAGGCGAGCCCGTCGGTCATGACGAGGATGAGATCTGGGTCGGCAGCAACGATCGCTTCATCGGTCATCGGCTGCATCCCGCTCCACCCGAGTTCGCCCGCAACGTCGAGGCCACCGAGCGCCGTAATGAGTTGGTCGGCACCTGACTCTTCCCCGAAGAGGTAATACACACCCGATGCGCCACGCATGTAGAGAAAGATCATGCGAATCTTCGCACCGGATACCACCGAGGGGAGAGCCGCTATCTCAGCGATCTTCTCTTCGACATCCGCCGTGATGCGAGCAGCGAGCGCCGCTCCGGCATCGGGTGCACCATAGGTCGCTGCAACGTCTTCGGCGAGCGCTGCGGCCCCTGTGAATGACGGCTCGTTTTCGAGGAAGACAACCCGAATTCCCACATCGCGAAGCTGCTCGATCACGTCTCGAGGCCCCACGCTTCCGTCAGTGATGACGACAGCCGGGTCAAGGGCGATGATCGACTCGGCGTTGACAGTGTGACCGCCGCTCGTGACGAGGGGCAGGTCTTCGGTGCCAGGAAAGGTCGTCGACTGATCCCGCGCGACGAGAGTTTCTCCAAAGCCGAGGCCCCACACCGTGGCGGCAAGCGAACCCGAGATATCGAGCGCGATGACCCGAGAAGTATCAGTGACTACGACGTCGACATCACCATCGCGATCGTGCGAGACGACGGTTGCGGGGAGTGACTGCGCGGGATCATCGCTGACCGGGTGCACCGAGGCATCCGCTATCACCGCTGTCGATGCGCCCTCGTACGTGAGCGGGTCGTCGAGAACGTCAGACTGCGACAGCGGCACAGCGCTGGCAGCGGACACTGGGGCCGGCTGGTCGACACCCGAGGCGCAACCGGTCAGGAGGAGTGCTGCGGCAATCACTGCCGCAAGGGCCACCCGCGGGAGTCTCACAGACGCGCTTTCTGCCGGCGGCGAATAAGCACGACCGCGGCCGCCGCGGCGAGTAGCGCCGCGGCGGCGCCCCCACCGACCCATCCGATCCACGACTCATCCTCGGCGGCCGTGGGGTCAGCAGCGATGAGTGGCGTCACTGATTCCGTGGGCGTCGCCACGACGTCTTGCTCGGGTTCGGCGCAGTCCAAAGTCATCGTGAATGTAATGGGATCGAACATGGTTCCCGGCTCGTAATTGCCGAACTCCGCGAATCCCTCCGCCGTGATTGCCGTCGGCACGGCTCTTGCCGTGACCGTCTGTTCGCCCACATCGAGAGGCGCTGCCGTGAGGTCAAGCTCAACGAAGCGAATCTGCGTTACGGTCTGCACGTTCTCGGAGTCACCGGCCATGGCATCGCTCATTGAGACGCCGCTGACGTCGAGCAAGAGGTGCGCTCCAGAATCGTCGAGCACGAGGGTCGGGTCGGAGATTGTCGTGTTCAGCAGGCCGTCGTGGCCCGAGAACGTGACTCCGCCGAGAAAAGAAATCGAACCGGTTGCGCTCTCGGGATCGTAACTGCCGGACCCCTCCGGCCATGTGAAGGCAGGAGTTACATACGTTGCCGGCGCGCCCACCTGCCAGTCTCCGTTCGCGATCGAACCCGAGATGTACGCGCGAAACGACTCTTTGAAGCCCCACACCAACTGTGCCGACGTGACATCGCATGCTTTTTCGGCGGGTACTGCCGTTTCGGCGGCGCTAGCGGCGGAAAAGAAGCCACCCGCGACCATTGCTGATCCTGCGCCGAGGGCAGCGATACGGAAAACGAGAGCAGACAGGCCTGAGCGCATTAGGCAAGCCTAACCAAACTTCTAGCTCAGTGCTGAGCGTGTAAGCCGCTTCGTCAGGGGCGCACGGGAAGCACCGGCGAAAGATCTGCCCGCACGCCTGAAGCGTTGATACGGCCCTCGGCAGCGGCATCCGCCCATTTTTCGGCACCCGTCGCCAACGCGATCCAGGTGGCGGGATCCATCTCGACGACATTCGGCGGCGTGCCCCGCGTGTGCCGTGGACCCTCGATCACTTGCGCCGCGCCGTGCGGAGGCACGCGCACCTCAACCGTGCCGCCTGGCGCCTTCTCGGCGAGCAACTGCAAGAGATATCGGGATGCCGTGGCTTCAGCAGGGCGCGCGGGCACGACGCCCGCTTCACGCGCCGTCGCCACCGCAGCGAGTGCTGCGCGGCCATCGTCTGTCGAGATTTTGCGAGCCATGGCGATACCGTATCGGGCACAGCGCGCCCCGCGGCTAGGCTGGCCGAGTGAGAATCCTGGTCATTGGTTCGGGCGCGCGCGAGCACGCCATCATCCTTGCTCTCCGTGCGGAGAGCGCCGATCACGTGATCTTTGCCGCGGCCGGCAACGCCGGCATCGCCGCGGACGCAACGGTCGTAGAGCTCTCGGAGACCGACGCTGTCGCCGTCACCGAGTTTGCCGGCAGCGAGCAGATCGACCTTGTCGTGGTCGGCCCGGAAGCGCCGCTCGTTGCGGGGGTCGCCGATGCGCTGCGTACCCGCGGCATCCCGGTCTTCGGACCCGGGAAGGCCGCCGCAGCGCTCGAAGGCTCAAAGGCTTTCGCCAAGCGGATCATGCACGCGGCAGGTGTTCCGACCGGCCGCGCACAGCACGCGTATAACCGCGAAGAAACAGCGGCCGCTCTCGACACGTTCGGCGCCCCGTACGTCGTGAAGGCCGACGGCCTTGCCGCCGGTAAGGGCGTCATCGTGACAGATGACCGAGACGCCGCCCTCGCGCACGCCGACGGATTTTTGTCGACCGGGCCGGTTCTCGTCGAAGAGTTTCTCTCGGGCCCCGAAGTGTCGCTGTTCTTTTTGTGCGACGGAGACCGCGTGCTGCCGCTCAGTCCCGCGCAGGATTTCAAGCGCCTGCTCGATGGTGACGCCGGCCCCAATACGGGCGGCATGGGCGCGTACTCGCCGCTCGGCTGGCTTGCCGATCGGTTCGGAAGCGAAGAAGCATTCGTCGATCAGGTCACGCGCGAAGTTGCCGAGCCGGTCATTCGCGAGATGGATGCCGAGGGCACCCCGTTCATTGGACTGCTTTACGCGGGTCTCATCATCACCGAATCCGGTATCAAGGTCATCGAGTTCAATGCGCGCTTCGGTGACCCCGAGACGCAGGTCGTTCTGCCGCGGCTCGTCGATCCCCTGTCTGAGCTGCTGTTGGCAGCGGCGTCGGGAACGCTGGAAGACATGGCACGGCCGGTCTTCGCCGACACCGCCGCCGTCACTGTTGTGCTTGCGAGCGAGGGGTACCCGGGGCATCCGCTCACCGGCCGAGCCCTTGGCGGACTCGATGCCGCAGCCGCTATCGAGGGCGTGCATATCGCCCACGCGGCCACAAAGTCGGTTGACGGTGAGCTGCTCGCCACCGGCGGTCGGGTGCTGAGCGTTGTGGCAACCGGCGATGACTTCGCCGCTGCGCGCGCCGCTGCCTACGAGGCCGTCGCCAAAATCTCGCTGCCGGGCGCCCAATACCGCACCGACATCGCCGCCCAGGCCTGACGGCCCATTCCCGGCAACGGCCTCCGCCCAACGGCCCCGCCCGACGGCCCCTTTTCCCCCGCCCATGTCTCACTCATTCACCCTTTTGCACCCAAATACCTGCATAAGTGAGACATGGGTAATCACAGGGGGCTGTGTCAGAGCGGGATAATGGGGCAGTGACTTCACCTTTGAGCCTGGCCGGATGGCGACACCTGTACTCGGGGAAGGTCCGGGACCTCTACGTGCCCGACGCGAGCGAAAATCCCGAGCGGATGCTGGTGGTCGCTAGCGACCGTGTAAGCGCTTTCGACCACGTCCTCTCCCCCGGTATTGCTGGCAAAGGCGAGCTGCTCACGACCCTGAGTCTCTGGTGGTTCGACCAACTCGCGGGGGGCGACGGTGGCGGGGGCATCCCCAATCACCTCGTCGCCGACCATGAGCTGACCGGCGACGACACCGTGCGGGAGCTGATCCCAGCGGCCGTATCGGGCAGGTCAATGCTCGTGCGAAGCCTTGAAATGTACCCCGTCGAGTGCGTTGTGCGCGGATACCTCACCGGTAGCGGCTGGGTCGAGTATCAGTCGAGCGGCACTGTGTGTGGCATCCCACTACCCGAGGGGCTCAACGACGGCGATCGACTGCCCGAACCGATTTATACGCCCGCGTACAAGGCACCGATGGGTGAGCACGACGAGAACATCTCGTACGAGCAGAGCGTCGAGCTCGTCGGTGCGGATGTGGCGGCGGCCCTTAGGGACGCATCACTTGAGATTTACCGCAGAGCGGCTGCGCTCGCCGAATCACGCGGACTCATTCTCGCCGACACCAAGTTCGAGTTCGGCGCCGATGAGAACGGCACACTCACTCTCGGTGACGAAGTGCTAACGAGCGACTCTTCGCGATACTGGGATGCCGAGGCGTGGCACCGATCGACAGTTCCCGCCGAGCGCATGGCGAGCTTCGACAAGCAGATCGTCCGCAATTGGCTCGCCGCGAACTGGGACAAGACCGGCACTCCCCCGGAGCTTCCCGAAGAGGTCGTGGCTCGCACAGCGAATCGCTACCGGGAGCTTCTCGAGCGTCTCACTGGCGCGTAAAGCGCCGCACGAACTTGCAGAATCACTGAGCCGAGAGAGAACTATGCCCATCTGGACCATGCACGGAAACGGTCGAACCGTCGGCCCCGGAAAAGTCGTCGCACCAGCTGAGCGCCTCAACTGGCCAGCTACCATCGCGATCGGCGTGCAGCACGTCGTAGCGATGTTCGGCGCAACCTTTCTCGTCCCCGCACTGACGGGCTTTCCAGTCTCGACCACGCTCCTCTTCTCCGGCATCGGCACTCTGCTGTTCTTGCTCGTCACAAAGAACAAGCTGCCGAGCTACCTGGGTTCATCCTTCGCGTTCATCGCGCCAGTAACGGCGGCGACCGCGAGCGCCGGAATGGGTTCGGCACTCGCCGGAATCGTGGCGGTCGGCCTGCTGCTTGCCGCCATCGGATTCATCGTGCAATTTGCGGGCATCGGCTGGATCGACAAGCTCATGCCGCCGGTGGTCGCAGGCAGCATCGTCGCACTCATCGGGTTCAACCTCGCTCCCACCGCATGGGCGAGCTACGAGCAAGCACCGATCACAGCGACACTCACACTCGCGGCGGTCATCATCTTTGGCGTGCTTTTTCGTGGCTTCCTCGGACGCATCTCCATTTTCGTCGGCGTCGCCGTCGGCTATGTCGTCGCCGTCATCCGCGGTGAAGTGGACTACTCCAAAGTCGGCGAAGCTGACTGGCTGGGTTTGCCCACATTTCACATCGCCGATTTCGCTTCTTCCGGCACCTGGAGCGTGATCGCGATGTTCCTCCCGGTCGTACTCGTGCTGATCGCCGAGAATGTCGGTCACGTGCGAGGGGTGGCAACGATGACGGATGCCTCGGTGAACAAGTCCACAGGGCGCGCGCTGATCGCAGACGGTCTCGCGACAACACTCGCTGGCACGTTCGGGGGATCGGGGACCACGACCTACGGCGAAAACATCGGGGTGATGGCAGCAACCCGGGTGTATTCAACCGCCGCCTACTGGGTAGCTGGGGCCGTGGCAATCCTCTTGAGCCTCTCTCCGAAAATCGGGGAAGTGTTCAATTCAGTGCCCGCGGGAGTCCTCGGCGGAGTCACCACAGCGCTATATGGCCTCATCGGAATCATCGGAATCAAGATCTGGGTCGATAACCGCGTCGACTTCTCGCGCCCGGTGAATCAGTACACCGCGGCGGTTGCTCTTGTGATCGCGATCGCCGGTTTCACTATGCAGTGGGGCGACTTTCAACTCGGTGCCATCGTGATCGGAACAGCCGCCGCCCTCATCATTTATCACGGTGGCAATGCGCTCGCGCGTTGGCGAAAGACCGGCGCTGACGATGGTGGTCCCCTCGTGAGCTAAAGCACTTCGCGGGGTCGGATCAAACTACGCCGAATCGCGGTCGATCAGCTCGGTCGACATGATTGTGGCGTGTGTCGGCTCTTCGCCGCCGAGAATCTGTAGCAGTGTGGCCGCCATCGCGCGACCCTGCGAAAACGAGGGCTGACGCATAGTCGTGAGCTGCGGTACAACGCCAGTGGCAACCGGCGAATCATCAAATCCTACGATCGCAACGTCTTCGGGAACACGAAGACCGGATGACTGCAGCACAGACATCGCGCCTCGAGCCATCAAGTCACTCGCGACAAAAATGGCGTCTGGTCGCACCCCGGTGTCCAAAATTTCCCGCATTGCGGTGGCTCCGCCGTTGGCCGTGAAGTTTCCGTCCGCCGTGCCAACCGGCGTGAGGCCGGCATCGTTCATGGCGTCGTGGAAACCGTCGAGACGGTCAACACCAGCCGGCATTGTGAGGGGTCCCGTAATCGTCGCAATATTGCGGCGCCCCTTCGCGATGAGGTGCGCCGTGGCATCAGCAGCTCCCGCACGGTTGTCGACGTCGATGTAGTAATCATTCGGGCGTTCACGCACCGGGCGCCCACCGTAGACCACTGGAACTGCCGCCGCGATGCGATCGATGAAAGTGTCACTCGTGTGGTGCGACACGATGATGGCGCCATCGACATTTCCGCCGCGCACGTAGCTCGTCATCTTTTCGCCCGCATCGTCGCTTGCAATCAGCAGGTTGAGAACGTAATCCGAGTCCCGGATGACCGAGTTAATTCCAGAGACGATAGCGGCGAAAAAGGGATCTCCGAAGAACCGGGTGGTGTCTTCGGGCACGACAAGTGCGATCGCAAGAGTGACGCTGCTCGCGAGCGAGCGCGCGGCACGGTTAGGCACGTAGTTCAACCGCGCAATCGCCTCTTGCACCGCCTCCCGCGCTTCCGCGCTCACAGCTGTCGAACCGTTGACCACCCGAGACACAGTTGATCGAGAAACACCGGCTACCGCCGCGACCTCCTCGATCGTTGCCGCGCCCCGCGAAGAAATCGTCATTTGTTCATCTTGGCGTATCTCCCTGTGCCTTCTCGAGGCGCGACTCGAAAAGTGACGCTAGAGCGCTCGTTCAGCAATTACTCGCTGGTACTCGAAGCCACTGTCTTTCAACGAGCGTTCCTGCGTGAGGTAGTCAACGTGAACGATGCCGAACCGCTTCTCGTAGCCCCATGCCCACTCGAAGTTATCGAGGAGCGACCAGTAGAAGTACCCACGGACGTCAACGCCGGTATCGATCGCATCGAGGATCGCGCCGAGATGCTCACGAACGAATGTCGATCGCTCAGCATCGTGCACTCGAACGACACCGTCTTCGTTCACTGCGATGTCGTCGTAGGCCGCACCGTTTTCGGTGACGTAGAGAACTGTCGACGCGGGCGCGGCATACTCGCTGCTGACGCGGCACAGGAGCCGCGTCAGGCCCTCCGGCTGCACATCCCAGTGCATAGCGGTCTGCGGAAGCTGGCGATCGTGCCAATAGATGCCGTCGGCCGCGGGGAACGGTGAGTGTGCGACGCGGTCGGTGGGCGCATCGCCACTGATCGCGGGCGACACTGCGGGAACGCCACTGACGAGTTCACCGTGGTAATAGTTCACGCCGAGCGCATCGATCGGAGTCGAAATCACCTCAAGGTCACCGGGTTTCACTGCCGCTTCAAACTGAGCCACGGCATCCGCATCAACAGCGCGAATGTCGTCGAGAACGTCACTCGGGTACGCGCCACGGAAGACCGGATCGAGGAACCACCGGTTGAACTGACCGTCGATACGGCGGGCAGCATCGAGGTCACGCGGGGATTCAGCATCAGCGGGGTCTGCAACCGTGAGATTTAGCGTGATGCCGAGGTCGAGGCTGGAATCGCGAGCGCGCAGTTCACGCACCGCCTGGCCGTGACCAAGCAGCAGATGGTGCGATGCCAGCATTCCTTCAAGATTGCTGTAGTGACCCGGAGCGTGAATTCCGGCCGTGTAGCTAAGGAACGACGAGCACCACGGCTCATTGAGCGTCGTCCACACGTTCACCCGGTCGCCGAGCGCATCATGCATGTCGAGCGCATACTCAGTGAACAGGTCAGCGGTGTCTCGGTTGGCCCAGCCGCCCTTCTCCTGCAGCGCCTGCGGCAGATCCCAGTGATAGAGGGTCAGCCACGGCAAGATGCCGGCATCAAGCAGCCCGTCAACGAGTCGCTTGTAAAAGTCAACACCGGCTGGATTGAGCGGACCACCATCGGGGTGCACGCGCGACCAGGAGGTCGAGAAGCGATATGTCTGGAGCCCAAGGTCCTTCATGAGCGCGATGTCTGCCGGGTACCGGTGGTAGTGATCGCAGGCAACATCTCCATTGTCGGCGTTGATCACAGCACCGGGCACGCGAGCGAAGGCATCCCAGATGGAGTCGGTGCGACCGTCTTCACTAGCCGCTCCCTCGATTTGATAAGCAGCCGTTGCCGCGCCGAACAAGAAGTTCTGCGGGAACGCACGCGACGCGGTAGTCATAGTGAGTGTGTCCTTTCGGGCAGCGAGAGTCATCCCTTCACCGCCCCCTGCATGATGCCACTGACAAGTTGTCTTCCAGCAAAGATAAACAGAATCAGAAGCGGAATTGTCGAAAGCAACACGCCTGCGAGCACGATCGAGTAGTCGACAAAGTAGTTGGACTGCAAGAGCGACAGCGCAACGGGCAGAGTCGGGTTCTGACGATCAAGCACGATAAACGGCCAGAAGAAGTTATTCCACGCCGTCACGAAGGTGAACAGAGCGAGCATCGCGGCTGCCGGTCGTGCAGCAGGCAAGCCCACTGTGAGGAACGTGCGAAACGAACTCGCGCCGTCGACGCGTGCGGCCTCGATGAGCTCGTCGGGAACAGCCTGCTGCAGGTACTGCGTCATCCAGAACACACCGAATGCTGTGACGAGCGCCGGCACGATGATCGCACCAATCTGTCCCGTCCACCCGATGTCGCTGAACAGGATGTAGAGCGGCACAACCCCGAGCTGCATGGGAACAGCCATCGTGGCGATAACAAAGATGAGCAGAAACGAGCTGCCCTTGAACTTCAGCTTCGCAAACGCCCAGCCCGCGAGGGTGGAGAAGAACACGACGGATGCCGCGATCAACGCCGAGCTAAAGATGGAGTTCCAGAGCGCCAGCCAAAAGTTCACAGCCGGGTCGTTGACAACCGCCGCGGCATTTTCGAAGAAGTTGCCACCGGGGATCCACGACATGTTGGGGTCGCGGATTGTGGTTGAGTCGCCGGAACCGATGAGCAGCGACCAGTAATACGGAAAGAGCGATGCGATCAGGACTATGGCGAGGCTGGTGTACACGAACCAGCCGGGCTTCGTGCCCTTTACGGCACGGCGACGCTTCTGGCGACGTGGGCGCTCTTCGGGGGCAATATCGGGGTCGCGGACACCGATAGGAACAGGCTCAACAGCGGTCATGACCCCGCCTCCTCGGTCTGGTTTTCGTTGCGACTTCCGGTGGCGGCCGCGCGTTTCGCGAGACGTGCTCCCGCTCTTCGTTGCGCTCGGGTCATCGAAGTTCGCTTTCCTTCATTGCGCACGAGCCCCTGAGTGACAAAGAGATTGATGACGCCGATGGCCAGGATAATGATGAAGAGAATCCATGCAAGAGCCGCGGCACGTCCGAAGTTCCACTCGCCCCAACCAATGTCGTAGAGCCACAGCGTGATGGTCAGCCACTGGTAGTTGGCACCGCCCGTGCCGTACTGGTCGTACATGCGGGGCTCATCGAAGATCTGAAGTCCGCCGATGGTCGACGTGATGATCACGAAAATGAGGGTCGGCCGGAGGCTCGGCACCGTGATCGAGAAGAACTGGCGCACCTTGCCGGCACCATCGACTGTTGCGGCTTCGTAATAGTCGCGCGGGATGGCTTGCATCGCCGCAAGAAGAATGAGGGTGTTGTAACCGGTCCAGCGGAAGTTCACCATGGTCGCAATCGCGATGTGGCTCGCGAATGCGTTTGAGTGCCACGGAATTGCGGGAATGCCGAGGTTCTGCAATGTGGTGTTGACGATTCCGTACTGGTCGCCGAACATGTTGCTGAAAATGAGCGCGACGGCAACGGGCGCCATGACGTAGGGCAGCAGAACGCCCATGCGCCAGAAAGTCTTTCCGCGAATGTTCTGGTCAAGAATCGCGGCGATGAAGATTGCGAAGATGAGCTGCGGAACTGAAGAAATCAGGAAGATGCTGAATGTATTGCGCAGCGCTATCCAGAACTTGGGGTTGGAGAGCACATACGCGTACTGATCGAAACCGATGAAAGTACCGGTGTTGCGAACCAGATCCCAGTCCATGAAAGAGATCACGGCGGTGAAAGCGATCGGGAAGAGCCCCACGATGAAGAAGAGGATGAAGAACGGCGAGATGTACAGGTAGGGCGAGAACTTGAAGTCCCACCGGCTGAGCCGTGGGCCGAAGCCGACGCGGCGCGGCTTCTTCGGTGCCGGTGGAGCGGTCTTCGCTACTTCCGGCGGGTTGATGGTCGTCGTCACGACGCACCTCTTTTCAGGGGGAACGGGATCGAGCATGGTGGTGCAGCCCGAGTGGTGTGGACACGCGTGTGCCCACACCACTCACGAGCTACGACGGAGGGTTACTGAAGTGCGTCGACTTCAGCGGCCCACTGATCCCAGGACTGCTGCGCATCTTGCGTGCCGTCTTCGACACGGGTGAGCGCCTTCTGCATGGCGTCGTTGATCTGGAAGTAGAACGCGCCCTTGAACGGTGCAACCGTGACAGCGTTCGCGCGATCGGTGAGGATCTGGCCAACCGGTGCGTTGTTGAAGTACTCGTTTGTCGACTCAAGCAGCGTCGGGTCGGTGAGAGCTTCGTTCTGGCTTGGGAACGTGCCTGCCGCTTCGAACGCCGTGATCTGCTGCTCGGGAGCGGTCAGCCAGTCGGCAAGCTTCTGAGCTGCCTCAACGTTTTCGCCGTTGGCCGGCACTGTCAGGTACGAACCGCCCCAGTTACCGCCGCCACCGGGGAAGACATTTGCAATGTCCCAGCCGGTCGTGTCGGGGGCGTTGCCGGAGATGACACCGAGCATCCAACCGGGGCACAGCATCGTCGCGAAGGCGCCGTTGGAAAGACCAGCCATCCAGTCATCCGACCACTGGCCGAGGTGAGCAGACTGCGTGGCGCTGGCGTCGAGAACCTGGTTGTAGATGTCTTCAACTTCGGGGTTCGTCGTTGCGGTGATCTCACCGGTGTCGGGGTCTTCGTACGCGGCGGGAAGTTGGTTTACCATGCCCTGGTAGGTGCCACCGGCGGAGTCGAAGAATGCCTTGCCCGTGGCTGCGACGTACTCATCGCCAGCTTCGAAGTAGGTCGACCAGTCGCCCTCAAGCATCGCGGCGACTTCGTCACGATCGGTGGGGAGGCCGGCTGCTTCGAAGAGGTCCGAGCGATAGCAGACGCCCTCGGGGCCGATGTCGGTACCGTAGCCGATGAGGTTTCCGTCGGCATCCGTTGCGGCTTCGACCTTCCAGTCGAGCCAGCGGTCGGTCAACTCGGTGGGAACCGGTGCGAGGAGGTCCGAGTAGTCCATGACCTCGGGCAGCCAGTCGACCTCGATGGCTTCGACGTCGGCAAGACCAGTCTTTCCGAGCTTCTGGAAGTAGTTTGCTCGAGCGTCGTTGGACGTTGCGGCCTTGTTCTGGACGACAGTGACGCCGGGGTTCTCATCCATGTACTTCTGAAGAAGCGCATCGGTGTATCCGAAGTCATTGAAGGTGGCGACGGTCAGCGTGATGTCGCCACCGTCTGCTGACGAGCCACCGTCGCTGCTGCTGGAACATCCGGCAAGAACGAGAGCTGCTGTTGATGCAACGGCTGCGATGGTGGCGGCGCGATGCAGTGCGCGTGATTTCACGGGTCACTCCTTTGTGTGTGGGGTAAAGATGAGCCGAAGCGCTCTTTTGCTGCCCGTGGGAGCGCTCCCAATCTCTTCGCAGCAAACGCTATGGGACCGCTCCCACGATGTCAAGAGAGCGCTCCCATGATTCTGGTCACGATTTGGCCACTACAGTAGAACCGCTGCTTTTCCCACGACATCGGAGCTTTCGAATGCCCACAATCGTCGTCGACGTGATGCCCAAAGCCGAACTCCTCGACCCCCAAGGGAAGGCCGTAGCCGGAGCCCTCTCCCGAATGGGCATCGACGCCTTTGACTCGGTGCGCATCGGCAAGCGATTCGAGCTCCGCGTCGAGGGCGAAGTCACCGACGCAGTCCTCGACCAGGCTCGTCAGATCGCGGCGGATGTTCTGTCCAACTCCGTCATCGAGGATGTCGTTGGCATCGAGGTTGTCGAATGACAGCGCGCATCGGGGTCATCACGTTCCCGGGCTCGCTCGATGACCGTGATGCCCAGCGCGCTATCCGCATGGCAGGAGCCGAGCCCGTTGTGCTCTGGCACGGCACACACGATCTCGACGGCGTAGACGCACTCGTACTACCGGGTGGGTTCAGCTACGGCGACTACCTTCGCGCCGGCGCCATCGCGGCTCTCGCACCGATCATGACCGAAGTGAAAAGCGCGGCAGCATCCGGGATGCCGATTCTTGGTATCTGCAACGGTTTTCAAATGCTTGTCGAAGCCCACCTTCTGCCGGGCGGCTTGATCAGGAACGCGAACCAGCAGTTCATTCGCCGCGACCAGCGGCTGCGTGTTGAAAACGCCTCGACGGCATGGACGAGTGAGTTCACTGTGGGTGACGAGATCGTCATTCCATTGAAGAACGCGGATGGCGGATTCACGGCAGACGCCGAGACGCTCAAACGCGTCGAAGGTGAGGGCCTTGTGGCGTTTCGCTACCTCGGCGTGAATCCCAACGGCTCACTCGACGACATCGCCGGCCTCACGAACGAACGTGGCAACGTGGTGGGCCTTATGCCGCACCCTGAGCACGCAGTTGAAGAGGGTTTTGGCCCGAATACACCGTTAGCGATGCGCTCCGGTACCGACGGACTCGGTTTCTTCACGTCGGCAATCGCTGCGGTCGTCTCCGCTGCCGCGTGATTCGATAGCCACGCGATAGCCTCAATGGGGTGAGTACTCCGCGGATTGTCGTTTCTGTTCCGTCTGTCGAGCTGGCGGCAGACGTGCAGCCGTTGCCCGCAGGCGTGGAGCTCATCGTGTGGCCGATGGACTCGGCGCCTCCCCGCGACCACATCGACCTCATCGTCACGCCCTATCTCCACCAACCGGGGGCGCTCTCACGGCTGAACGACGTCTCGTCGCGCCTCGTGCAGAGCCAATCGATCGGGTACGAAGGGATCGAATCCCGGCTTCCTGTTGGCACCATATTCGCCAACGCTGCCAGCGTCCACGAGACCTCGACGGCAGAACTCGCCCTCGCGCTCACTCTCGCCGCACAGCGCGAACTCGGGCGGTTTGTCGTCAGTGCAACACGGGGCGAGTGGCAGACGGCCTTCACCGAAAGCCTTGCTGACAAGCGTGTCTTACTGCTGGGCTTTGGTGGCGTAGGCAAGGCAGTCGCCGCACGGCTCGCAGGCTTCGAAGCCCAGATCGTTCCCGTCGCCTCCCGCGCGCGCGAGGAAGACGGTTTTCATGTGCACGGTGTCGACGAACTCAACGCGCTTCTCCCCACCTCTGATGTCGTCATCCTCACCCTGCCGGGTGGCGAGAGCACTCACCACATCATTGGTGACGCCGAGCTTTCGCTGCTCCCCGAAAACGCGCTCATCGTGAATGTCGGCCGCGGCCCGCTTGTCGACACCGACGCGCTCGTCGCACACGTGTCGCGCGGGCGCATCAGAGCGGCTCTCGACGTGACCGATCCAGAACCGCTACCGCAGAACCACCCGCTCTGGGCACTGCCGGGCGTACTAATTTCACCTCACGTAGGCGGCGCGACCACCGCCATGCGCCCGCGGATCGCGCGTTTAGTACGCCGTCAGATTGAGCTGATGTGCGCAGGCAGTGCGCCCATCAATGTCGTCGTCGGCGGCGGCTAGAGCAAAACAACAACCCCGGCAACAACGGATGCCACGGCCAACACGAGTGCGATAGTAATCAACACCACGTGCACCCGGTAAAACGCGGTACGTGCGCCTGCGGCGTCGCGTGCACGGAGGTCGTTCGCGATTCGTGGGTAGAACCTCGGCCACACCACAAAATTGAAGAGCGCATTCACGAAAAGCACGACAGCAGCGAAGATGACCACAGTTCGATCGTACGTGTCTCGAGCTGCGCTATCTGTCGATGTCGAGTCCCGACCAGAGGTCACCGCACTCGAGTTGTTGAGCGTCGTGCTCGCGCAGGTACACACCCGCGCCAGTATCTCCCGAGAGGGTCTCTTTTACGCTCGACCAGTGGTCGCGTCCGATCAAGACCGGGTGCCCCGGGTGACCCCGATAGACAGCTTGCGCGAGCGATGAGGCTTTCGCTCCGGCAGCAATCCGAGCAACCGCGGTGGCCGGAACATCAGGGGTGTCGACGGGGCAGATCATGAGGGCATCCGCGCCCATTGCCTCCGCTGCTTCCAATGCCGCGCGCACGCTCGCGGAGAGCCCAGCGGCCCAATCCGGTACGTCGACCGCGCGAGCGACCGACGGCACGAGGGGCCGCGCATCATCACGCCGCGCCCCGAGCATGACGCCCACTGAGCCACAACCACCGTCGACGAGCGATGTCACGACGTTCACGATCCACGGCGAACCGTCAGAGCTGCGCGCGAGAGCTTTGGGCCCACCAAATCGCGTGCCCGCACCCGCTGCGAGTACCGCGCCGTATATCAACGGTTCGACCATGTTGCTCCATGTAGCGTTCTCGAAACACCGTGCAGCTAGCGTAAGTGCATGCTGGAGCTTGCCGCCGACCTTCTCCCCGTCTTGCGTTCGGGTGAACGCGTCGCTGTGATTACCGTCACACGTGTCGCGCGAAGCGCCCCGCGTGGGGCCGGGGCCGCAATGGCGTTAACCGAATCGGGGCGCGTCATCGGCTCGATTTCGGGCGGCTGCGTCGAAGGCGACTCGGTCATGCTGGGTGCAGAAGCACTCGCGACCGGTTCGGGCCGCACGGCATCCTTCGGCTTCAGCGACGACGTCGCTCATGCTGCCGGGCTCGCCTGCGGCGGCGCGGTCGACGTGGTTTCTTCGGTGATCGAACCAACGGATGCCAGAACCATCACCGCCCTCGAAATGGCCGCTGCCGACCGGCCCGTCTCCGTGGGCCTCATAACCTCCGGACCTGGCACGGGCCGGGTCGTAGCCGCTGGAGAACTCGCACCCAGCGAGCAACGAGAGCGTTCCACGCGCTTGCGCGAAACCTACATGCTGACCGCGGCATATGACGGCGACGATGCCCTCTTGATCTCGGTGGCACCCAAGCCTCGGCTCATTATTCTCGGCGCCGGAGAACACGCGGCAGCCCTCTGCCGCGTCGCGGCGGCTTCGGGGTGGGCAGTGACTGTGTGCGATGCGTGGCCGCTCCTCATCACAGCGGAGCGTTTTCCTGAAGCAACCGAACTCGTGGCGGAGATGCCGCACGAGTATTTGGCGCGCCTGGATGAGGGCGATATCGATGCACGCACAGCCGTGTGCGTGCTCACCCACGATGAGCGCCTCGATGTGCCAGCGTTGCGCGTTGCGCTAGAGCTCCCCGTCGGCTTCGTCGGCGCTCTCGGAGCCCGCGCCACAGTGGCCCGGCGTACGACGCTGCTCTTGCAGGCGGGTGTCGACCCGGCATCCCTCGCGCGCCTTCATTCCCCGCTCGGGCTCGATCTCGGGGGCTCGGGCCCCAACGAGGTTGCGATTGCCGCCCTCGCCGAGATAGTTGCGGCCCGCTACGACGCAAGTACGCGACCGTTGCGGGTACTCGACGGACCGCTTCATCGCCGCGCACAGAGCGCAAATACTGACGAAGCGTGCGTCATTCCGCAAGAGGCATAGGGCTCTGCCGCAGCGAAAGTGAGACGTGTTACGCTCGCCGAACTGCGTGTCCTATCACCATGGGCGAAAGCCTGGCGCACTGCTCAGGGCGGGGACTGCGGCGAATTCGTCTCGTCTCAGACCTGCAAGGAGCAAAGATATGACCAGTTCCGGAACCAAACCCCACGTCGACAAATCGCTAGAGGGCATCGGCGTCCGGCAGTACCACATCGGAATCGCCCCGGGAGAAGTCTCGTCGGTGGCGCTCTTGCCAGGTGACCCGTTTCGGGTTCCGTTCGTTGCCGAATTTCTTTCCGATGTGAAAGAGGTTGCTCATAACCGCGAGCATCGTACGATGACAGGTTGGTACAAAGGTCGTCACATCACGGCAACCTCGACCGGCATGGGATGCCCGTCGACCGCGATCGCAGTGGAAGAACTCGCTCGCGTCGGAGTGACCTCATTTATTCGCGTGGGGAGCTCCGCCGGTCTCCAGCCGGGTATCGTCCCCGGTGATTTGCTCGTGAGCGAAGGCAGCTTCCGCAATGACGGCACGACCGACGCATACCTACCGAAGGGTTTTCCCGCGGTTCCCGACCTCGAGCTCACGATGTCGCTCGCCCGCCACTCGACGCGACTTGCCGAAGCATCCGGCACCCAATCGCACACCGGCATCAGCGTGAGCGATGACGCTTTCTACGCCGAGACCCCGGAATGGATTGCGCAGCTGAACACAATGGGCATCCTGAATGTGGAGATGGAAGCATCCGCTCTCTACATCGTCGCGCGAATGCGAGGGCTTCGCGCGGGAATGGTGTGCGCGTGTTCGAGCAACCTCGTCGATGGGGCATCACTTTACGACCACAAGAACTCCGCGCTCAAAGACGGCTGGATGCGCTCGATCGAAGCAGCACTCGAGACAGCCGTTGAACTCGAGCTGTGATCGCTCGTCATCGAGCATTCCGAAACACTGAAGAAATCAACGGCTGATTTGATTACGAGCACCAGTGTTCACAACACCAACATTTTTCACAGGAGGCATCCGTGGACATCAACACCGTCACGAGCTTCCGTGCGGCGCGCTCACGCGATGCTCTGACACTTGCGCCGAGTGAGGACTTCATTGCTGGCGGCACGTGGGTCATGAGTGAGCCGCAACCCGAGACAACCGGGTTCGTGGATCTGACCACAATGGCGTGGACTGACATCGAGATCCTCCCCGATGGGCTGCGCATTTCGGCCACCTGCACCATCGCACGACTGCTCGCCTGGGCCACGGACTCAACGACTGCTCCCGCTGAGTGGACAGCCCTGGCGCTTGTGCCCGATGCTGCAGATGCTCTGCTCGCGTCGTTCAAAATCTGGAACACAGCGACCGTTGGTGGCAACGTATGCCGGTCGTTTGCCGCCGGCGCTATGGTCTCATTCGCTGCCGCGCTCGATGGCGTCGCGTGGATCTGGCAGCCCGATGGTGGCGAACGCCGCGAACCTGTTGCGGGCATCATCACCGGCAACGGTGAGAACAACCTCGCGCGCGGCGAAGTATTGCGCGCTGTCGAGCTGCCCGCTTATGCGCTTCGCTCAACCGCGCTGCTTCGAAAGATCGCTCTCGCGGAGCTTGGACGGTCGGGGTGTGTCGTCACCGGCCGTGTCGACGAAGACGACTCGGCAACGTTCGTGGTGACAGCCGCGACCCTCACTCCGCACGTGATGCGGTTTGAGGCGCTTCCAACCCGCGAAGCGCTCACGGATGCTGTCGCGTCGGCGCCCGATTTCTACACCGATCCGCTCGGCTCAGCCGACTGGCGTCGGGGCGTGAGTATTGAGTTCGCTCAGAATATTCGAGGCGACCTGGAGGCGACGCGATGAAGTTCGACGTCAATGGCGCACCCGTCGATGCAGATCCTCGGGCGGGACAGAGCCTTCGCACGCTGCTGCGTGAGAACGGCCACACTGAAGTGAAAAAGGGGTGCGACGCCGGCGACTGCGGTGCGTGCTCGGTACTCCTCGACGGCGATCCGGTGCACTCGTGCATCATTCCGGCGGCACGCGTTGCAGGACGCGCGATCACGACAGCGGCGGGCCTTGCGCCCGCAGGTGAGCTGCACCCGGTGCAGGAAGCACTCGTCGGCAGCTTTGGTTTCCAGTGCGGTTTCTGTACTCCCGGCATGAGCGTGACGGCATCGACGCTGTGCGAGAGCGATCTTGATGATCTCGATCGACGGATGAAGGGGAACCTCTGCCGCTGCACGGGCTACCGTCCGATTCGCGAGGCGATTACGGCATCCGTACTGGGTCCGGTGCGAACGACCGGCACCTCAGCAGCCGTCGAGCCGAATACTTCGGGTGTGGGGCGTTCAGTATCTCCGGAGGCAGCGCGCCGAGTCGTGCAGGGGCTTGAGCCGTACACGTTCGATGAGCCGATCACGGGTGCTCTCACTCTGCGAGTGCTCTCTTCGCCGCACGCGCATGCGCGCATCACGTCAATCGATACGTCGGCGGCCGAAGCTGTTGCGGGTGTCGTCGCGGTTTTCACTCACCTCGACGTGCCCGACAAGCGCTACTCGACCGGACGTCATGAGCACCGCGAGGACGATCCCGACGACACGCGCATGCTCGACAACGTCGTGCGGCACATCGGTCAGCGTGTTGTCGCCGTTGTCGCCGAAACAGCGTCGGCCGCCGAGGAGGCGTGCCGACTCGTGCAGGTGGACTACGAAGTTCTTCCCGCGGTTTTCGACCCTGAAGCAGCACGGCTTCCGGGTGCGCCGTTGCTGCACCCGGAGCGAACGCCCGACGAGCGCGTCGACGAGGCGCATCGCAACGTCATCCTGAGTGTGCACGAGAATTCCGGCGGCGACGTGGCCGCAGCTTTTGCCGCAAGCGCCGTGACGGTCGAAGGCTCATGGCAGACGCAGCGCGTGTCGCACGCGCAACTCGAAACGCACGGTGCAATGGGGTACATCGACGACGACGGTCGCCTGGTCATTCGATCCTCAACGCAAGTTCCGTTTCTGACCCGCGACGAGCTGTGCCACATCTTCGACCTCGACAAGGATTGCGTGCGTGTCTACGCGCCGCGCGTCGGTGGCGGTTTCGGCGGCAAGCAAGAGATCTTCACCGAGGACCTCGTTACCCTCGCGGTGCTTCGCACCGGTCGACCTGTTTCCTATGAGTTCTCGCGCACTGATCAATTCCAGCGCGCTGCCCTTCGTCACCCCATGCGCGTGAAGGTGACGCTCGGCGCCACGTCCGACGGCATACTCACCGCGATGAAGGTCGATGTACTGAGCGACACCGGCGCGTATGGCAATCACTCGCGCGGCGTGCTGTTTCACTCGCTCGCCGAATCGACGACTCTGTACCGCGTTCCCGCAAAACAGCTCGATGCTGAGGTCGTCTACACGAACAACGTGCCCTCGGGTGCGTTCCGCGGCTACGGTCTCGGCCAGGTGATCCTCGGTGTGGAATCCGCCATGGACATGCTCGCTCAACGCCTCGACATCGACCCGTTCGCGCTCCGTCGTCTGAACGCCGTGCGCGAGGGCGACCCGCTTCACCCCGACGACGACAAGTACGAAGAAGACCTCATTTGGGGCAGCTACGGCCTCGACCAGTGCCTTGATCTGGCCGAAGATGCGCTGCGGCGTGGCAATGGTGTCGACGCACCCGCGGGCTGGCAGGTGGGCGAGGGAATGGCCGTTGCGATGATCGCAACTCTTGCACCACGAGGTCACATCTCGCACACCACTGCAACGCTCCGGCCTGACGGCACCTACATGCTGGGTGTCGGCACGGCAGAATTTGGCAATGGCACCACGACAGTTCACCGGCAGATTGCGGCGAGCGTGCTCGAAGCATCCGGCGATCGGGTCTCTCTCTGGAGCTCCGACACGGATGCCGTCACCCATGACACGGGGGCGTTCGCGTCGGCCGGAATCACCGTCGCAGGTAAGGCACTTTATGCTGCGTGCCTCACTCTGAAAGAGCGGATGCTGCAGATCGCCGCCACGCTGACCGACACTTCGGTGGACTCGGCCTCACTTCGGGCCGACGGCATCCTGACACCTGTTCGTTTGGTCGCGTTTACGGAGGTCGTTGCCGCGGCCCCGGCCGAGCATCTCACCGCTGATGGACTCACTGCCGACGGTAGCGAGTTTGGCGATCTCCGCTCGATCGCTTTCAACGTGCATGCAGTTCGTGTTGCTGTGCAACCAGAAACTGGCATCGTGCGCGTTTTGCAGTCGATCCAATCCGCTGATGCTGGCGTGGTTTTGAACCCGGCGCAGTGTCGCGGACAGGTCGAGGGTGGTGCCGCTCAGGGCATTGGTAGTGCTCTCTACGAAGAGGTCATGATCGATGAGGGTCAAGTGACGAACCCGGTGTTCCGCACGTACCGGGTGCCACAGTTCGCCGACGTTCCTGACACCGAGGTGTACTTCGCCACGACGAACGACGAACTCGGACCGTTCGGCGCGAAGTCAATGAGCGAGTCGCCCTACAACCCGGTGGCGCCGGCTATCGGTAACGCAATCGCCCGTGCAATCGGTGCGCGCCCGTTCGAGCAGCCGTTCTCTCGCGACCGAGTATGGCGTCTCGCACGCGGGAAGTCTGCCCTCACGAGCTGAGTGACCGTACATCTTCAGCTCACGCTGTGGTGATGCACGGGTGAGGTCTGGCAGAGTTGCAGTGTGTTCCGCGAGCGCCGGTCGCCACTTGCATCCGGGACCTCTAGCAGTGCTGTGCGGCACAGCTTGAATCCCGAATGAAGGAATGCTGCCCGGAATGACTGACTCCCGCGACACCCCTGGCTCCAACTCCAACTCCCAGTCATCATTCGATGACCTGCTGCAGTCATCATCGGATAGCTCCAGCGAGTTTTCGATCGGTTTTCGCGGTTATGACAAGCAAGAGGTTGACTCGGCCATCGGCGATCTCACGACGCGCCTCAATCGAGCGACCACCGAAATAACTGGCGCCGAGCAGCGCCAGCGGGAGGCCGTTGAGCGCGCGAAAGCACAGCAGCGGGAAGAGTTCGAGCAGCAGCAAAAAGAAGCAGACCAGCTGCGTGCCGATATGGCTGCCGTCAACGCGCAGTTAGAAGAAGCGCAGCGTCAGGTGACGACACTCACCTCGGAACTCGCCGACGACGCGACCGACGGTGAAGGTACGCATCGAAACCAATTCGAAGCCGTGCTTCGCGTTGCCGAAGAGCAGGCAAGCCTCCTGATTCAAAACGCTGTGACTCAGGCCGAGCGGTTGCTTGATTCCGCGCGAGACGAAGCCGATGAGCACCGCTCGCAGGGCCGCTCGGATGGTGCCGCCATTACGGCGGAAGCGCAACACGCAGCCGATCAGGTACACCTCAAGATCGACACTGAGCGCACCGCCCACGAGGCTGCGATCGAACGTGAAGCAGCACACGCCGCCGAGAAGGTTGCCCAGGCTGAGCGTGAAGCCGAAACAATCCGTTCCGAAGCCGAGAAGGGTGCCGCCGCACTCCGCGCAATGGTGACGCGCGAGACAACTGAACTTCGCGCCGACGCCGAGCGTGCCGTTCGTGAAATGAACGCTCGGGTGCTCGAGTTCGAAGAGTCGCTCACGCGCCGACAGGATGACGCTCAGCAGGAGTTTCTCGTGTTGCACAATCAAGCCGTCGCACACGCTGAGCGCATCACATCGGATGCGAACGCTCAGGTCACAGCATCCCTCGAGCATGCGCAGCGCATTTCGAACAAGGCTGATGACTACGAGCGCGTCATGCGCGCACAGGCAAAACAGATCGAAGCCGAAGCGCGACTGAAGGCCGAGGAAACCATGGATCGCGCCCGCACGAAAGCGCAAGGCATCGTCGACTCGGTTACCGACCACACAAACGGCGTGCTGCGAGACGCCGAAGACCGCACCCGCCAGTTGCGCTGGCAGCAGCAGCAGCTCACGAGCTTCATGTCTGAGGTTCGCGAGCTCATCCGGCCAGAATCTCGCGGCAAAGAGCCAGCCAAAGTTGAGACTTCTGAAGACACAATCGAAGAGCACACCGAAGAGCAGTCGGCGGAGGGATGAACGAGCCTCACACTTCGGATGCCTCCACCACGGATGCGTTGATCGGCATTTCGCTCGGGCGTGAGATTCGAGCGGCACGCACGGCGCGAAAGTTGTCGATGCGGGCACTTGCCACGGCCGCTGAGATCAGCCAACCGTTTCTGAGCCAGATCGAAAGTGGCAACACCATGCCGTCGGTCGTTACGCTCTTTCGCCTCGCGAAGGTTCTCGGTATCTCTCCGTCAGCTCTCCTTCCCGCGATGCCGGAGCCCGAGCCGATCACCCTCACGCGCCGTGCGGAAGGTAAGCGGGTGCCCATCGCGGAAGGGGATGATGCGGCGAGCAGTCGCGTCATCTCGTCAGGCACGGCGCACATCGCCACGGTGCAGGAGTACCGCATCGATCATGGGCCGTACGTCGGCGATTGGTTCGAGTCCGACGGCGAACTCACGGTTTACGTCGTGGACGGTTCTGTCACCGTGACAATCGATGGTCGCGGCGACTGGGGACTCGGGCCGGGGGATGCACTCTCGCACCCGGGCGCCTACCGAAATCGCTGGTCGCTGCCGGGGCCGTCAGGGGCAACCATTCTGCTCGTGTACGCCGTCGCACCCTGACTTTCGGGCGTAAACGGAACCAAACGCTCTCTGCCGGACATACCTGTAGGGCGCTCGAATCAGAGTGCCCACGCACCGGTAGCGAGCGAAGGAGGCGCGCACATGAGTCACCCGATGAGCCACTCGGCATTCGCTCTCGTGTCGACGCGCGCCGCGGCAGGGGCTGCGCTCGCTACCGGGCGTCGAGACTTCACTTGGTCGTTCGTGAAAGTGAGGTCGCGGCATCGCGGTTATCCTGAAAGTGCTTCGCAGACGAGGCGTTTGCGAGTGCGATCGGGGGATCAGGTAGTGACGAGCGGGGGCATGGAGCCGTCAGACAGCGACCTGCTGTTTCGACTCACGAGGGGTGACGAGCAGGCCTACCGGCTGCTGTTTCGTCGTCATGAACGTGTCTGCTACCGAGTTGCGCTCGCAATGGTGGAGTCGCCGTGGGATGCCGAAGAGGTGGTGGGAGCTGCCTTCGCCGAGCTCTGGAAGAAGCGCGAAAGCGTGCGAATTGTCGACGAGAGCGTGGTGCCGTGGCTCTTGACGGTGGTTTCGTATGCGGCGAAGAATCAATTGCGAGGGCTTCGTCGCTATCGACGGTTGCTGGCAAAAGTGCCGCACGACGGGCCCGAGCCCGATCACGCCGAAGAAGTCGCTCGAGTTGTTGATGCGGCATCCGTTTCTGCCGAAGTACAAGCTGTGCTCGCAGACTTGGGCGCTCGCGACTCCGCAGTTGTTGTGCTCTGCATGGTGGAAGGATTGACCACGCGAGATGCTGCTCGCACGCTCGGGTTACCCGAGGGCACCGTGAAATCTCGCCTCTCGCGCGCGAAAGCGAGATTGCGTCGCAGCTTGTCGCGGTACGCACCGACAACCGAGGAGGTGGCGGAATGAACGACAACGAACGGATGCCGCGCGCCCACGCCATCGAAGACCTCCTTGTTGAGCGGATGCACTCCGACCTCACCCGTCCGCGGTGGTGGCGCACGTGGTGGGGCAAGCTCAGTGCCGCTGGCACCGTTTTTGTGCTCGCGGGCGTATCGATCGCTGCGTTTCAAGTGCTGCAGCCCGCGCCGGTGACAGATACCGAAGTTGTGGACTGCCTGGCGGATCCGCCACTGAACGCTGACGGTTCGCTGTCTGGCACTTCAGTCTCAGTGTTGACCGAGGACGGCCGGATCAATGTTGACGATGCCGTTGCGACGTGCCGCACGGTCTGGGAGGCGGGCTTTCCTGCCGACGACCCACTCGACCCCTCGCCTACGCCAGGAGACATCCCCACATCGTTCACCGTATGCGTGACAAACGACGGTCACCCCGCTGTTGCTCCCGGCGACATCGACTGCGTCGCGTTGAGCCTTCACCCCGCGGACGGCTGACCCCAGTTTTCTGCAAGTGCTCCGGGTGGATCGGTCAGGTCGGGTTCGAATGCGACGCCGGGTGGTGTGTCGGTGTAACTTCGCCCGGTTGGCGAGGTCCACTCCAACACACCGTCGCCTTTTTGTTTCACCGACCACCTGCTCGCATGTTTCAGGCTGTGATGTCGTCGGCACAGATGCGCGAGGTTGTGCTGATGCGTCGAACCCCCGAGCGCGGCATCGACTGTGTGATCAATGTCGCACCGGTGGGTGGGCATGCGGCATCCCACGAACCTGCAGTGTTGATCTCGCGCTCGAAGTTGCCGTTTGAGTTGGTCGCTGGGTCGGTATCGATCGACCGCCACCACCGTGCCCGTGACGGGCCGAGTGAACACTCGATCCCACCCCGGCGCGGTACCCGCGAGGCGTCGTGCACTCTCGGGATCAACCAAGCTCAGCCCCGACAGATCCGTCGGTGTCGAACTCGTTCCTGCAAGGGTCGTGGCCGGAACGGTGACCTGCACGATGGCCCGGATCGCGCCGAGCCCGCCGCAATCGTCACCCGCGAGCGGGTCAAGGCTCGGAACCGAGGTCAACAGCATGTCGGAGAACAGGTCGGCCCGGATCTGATCCGTCGTTCGCCGATCATCCACTACGGGTTCGTCTTCGGTGCGGAGCTTCGTGCCGTAGTCCGACCGCCCTGTTTGGAAGTCCTTCAACGCCCGCGCCTGCTGCGTGAGTCGGTTGAAGATCCCATGCGCCTGCACCGACGGCAACACCGCATTGAGTGAACTCATCCCATCAGCGAGGTCAAACAGGCGCACAGTCCGCGTCGCGTTCGCGTCTTCGAAGCGTTCCTGAAGCGTTCGCGGCTGTGCTTTCTCCGCCAACGCTGCAGCAAACCCCCGCAACCTGCCCGGTGTCTCAGCCTCAGCGACCCCGACCACGTCGCGGTCGTAGAGGGCCTTGGCTGCAGCATCCGTCAGGTTCACGCCCGCCCGCAAGATCTCTTGCACATGCCGTTCCGAGACACGCCCCGCGCTCCACGACCCGAACGTCTCCGGATACGACTCGGTCACGTCGAGCGCATCATCGACACGTATTTGCGCCGTGCGATCCGACAGTCGCAACGCAGCCCCAACTTCTGCCGCGACCGCACGCATCGGAATCTCACGATCCCGCGAGTCACGCGACGTCATCCGCCGTATCTGGGCAAGAGCGATCCGCCCCATGTTTGCAAGAACCGCAGCGCGTGCCGCCTGGATGTGCGCGATCTGTTGATCGAAAGAAATCAACGTCGCCACAGACTCAGACAGCTCGGAGGCCTCTGCTTCTTGTTGCTCGGTTTCGTTCTCTGACATGCCCCAAGTATCGAACGTACCTCCGACATTGAGCATCCCAAGCCAGCCTAAAAAACCCCGGCGTGGATAACTTTCTCAAAAAACTTTCGGGGAGAAGAAGATGCGCGGCCGCTACCCCGCGGGCGCGTCAGCGCGCGTGCAGCAAACGGACCCCGATACCGGCCAGCGCACTCAGCGTCGGCGACGCCGTGTCGGCGGACTCCACAATCACCGCGGCGACCCCATCGAGCGGCAACACTTGATAGCGCGAGACGGCTCCGATCTTCTCGCTGCTTCCCAAGACGTACGTCTCGCTCGCCCGACTTGCAAGCACGCGCTTCATCGCCGCTTCGTCCGGGTCTCCTGTCGTGAGGCCGGAGTGCTCGTGGATGCCGGTGACCCCAAGAAAAAAGCGGTCTGCACTGATCGCCGCGGCTGCCTCAGCGGTGGCCGCGCCGCTCGCTACCGCCGAGTGCTTGAAGAGCCGCCCACCAAGAATGATCACTTCTGCCGCATGATCGAGAAGTGCGGCAGCAACCGTCGGACTGTGCGTAATGATCGTGCACTCGGTGTCAAGCGGCAGCGCCCTCACCATTTCCAGGGCGGTGGTACCGCCGTCAATCAGCACCGTGCTCCCCGGTTCAATCAGCCGCGCTGCGTATTGACCGATGCGCTGTTTACTCTCGGTCGCCACAGTTTGCCGTGCGGCATAATTCACGACAGCGGGCGACGCGGGCAGTGCACCTCCGTATACGCGAACAGCAAGGCCAGCGGCATCCAGTTCACGTAGGTCGCGCCGGATGCTGTCTTCCGAGACACCGAGTTCGGTAGCAATGTCTTTCGCCACAATTCGGCCCTCGGTGCGAAGACGATCCAGCAAAAGCTCTTTGCGCGATGCGGCCAGCATGCGTACTCCTTCACGTTTGTGCACGAGTGTGCACGTTCATGTATTACTCTAGCCGCATGCCGAAGCCAATGATGATCTTGATCGCCGGGCCATACGCCTCGGGCACCAACGGAGACGCCGAGCTGATGCAGCAAAACCTCACGCGCCTCGAAGAAGCCGCGTGGCCGATTTTCAAAGCGGGCCACGTGCCGATGATCGGTGAATGGGTAGCGTTGCCGATTCTCAGCAGCGCGGGAGCCAGTGGACCCTCAGACCCGCGCGCATCGGAGGTCATGTACCCGACCGCACATCGCCTCCTTCAGCACTGCGATGCGGTGCTTCGCCTTCCGGGCGAATCGAAAGGCGCAGACCAAGATGTCGTCATCGCGCGCGAGCGCGGTATCCCCGTCTATTCATCGTTGACGGAAGTGCCCGGCGTCGAGTAGCCGGATCCTCTCGTCACCCGAACGTGCCGGAGGGCCGATAGACAACCGACGAGACGGCACCGTTGAGCGAGCCGAGAGTCGAGCAGTACGGAGTGCAGTTGAGTCGAGAACCGCCGTACGAGGTATTCGCATACGTGGTGACCCAGCAGTTCGCATAACCTCGTGCCGATCGGGCGGTGTCGTTCCATCCCGACGGAAGACTCGGAAAACCATAGGTCACGCCATTGCAACCGGAGCCGGTTCCCCAGTGGAGAAGCGACGTTCCGCTCGCGCCGGTTGACGACCACAGCGTGCCGACGTGCACGGTGCTCTCCGCGGCGAGCGCCGTGCGCGACGGCGTCTCGCCTGCAACGCCAAGTAACTTCTCGAGGTCTCCGGGCGCACCGTCGGCGATGAACTCTTTCGCCGCAGCGACGGTATCAAAGCACGAGATCACCGTCGGCACGCGCGTCACGTCATCTTTGCTCGTGATGGGTAGCCCACCGACTGTGCACGCGCGGGCGGGAGCAGTGCTGACCTGAACCTCAGATGCCGACGCCGCAGTGGGAACCGCAAACAAACCCGCAACCACCAGGACCGCACCTACCGCTACCGATGCGAGCCCTCTCCAGCGAGTCACAGCCAAACTCCTGTCGTGCCGCGCCCCCACCGGTGCGCCCGGGAGACATCTTCCTCTTGCTGACGGAGCCGGCGCTGCAGTTGCAGGGGCGTCTCATCGAACACCCGCCGAAAGTGAAATTTCATTGCGCTGAGATTCGTAAAACCCGCGCCCTCAGATGCGACCGTCAGGCTCCGGCACTGCCCGCACAAGAGCGAACGCCGCACCCGCTGCACACGAGCCCGGCCGATGGCGTACGCCACACTCTCACCCTCTGAGAAGGTGCGATCGAGGGTCTTCCGCGATACACCAAGTACCCCAGCGAGTGCATCCTCATCAAATTGCGGATCCCAGCACTGTTCGCTGATGACCTGCAACGCTCGCACTCTAAGTTGAGCGCGCCGTGTTGTTGTCATGTGCGACACGTGATCGGATGCTGCCGTCGATGCTCTCATACCGGGTCATGTCCGGCAGGCGCACAATGGTTCCCAACCTTCTGGAAACACGATTGTCATCTGATTGCTACTAGTTATCAACGATAGCTATTTAGCATCGAGGTATGACGATTGAGATCGGAAACATCGCGTTGCGCGAGCGCGTGTCACAGTTTCTCGCTGACGACCCGGGAAAGCTGCTGATCGGCGGCGCTTGGGTTGAGGCATCCTCCGGCGAACGCTTCTCTACTATCGACCCGGCGACGGGCGCCGTCATCGCGCACGTGGCACGCGCGAGAGAAGCGGATGCCGACAAAGCCGTATCTGCGGCGCGCACAGCGTTGATCTCCCCGGCGTGGGCGAAGATGACACCCGCCGCCCGCAGTGCGCTGCTCTGGCGCATCGCCGATGTCATGCAGGAGCACCTCGAAGATCTTGCCGAGCTTGAAACGCTCGACCAGGGCAAGAACCTGCGCACATCGCTTTTCGGCGAAGTGCCGGCCGCGATCAGCCAGTTCCGTTACTACGCGGGGTGGCCGACCAAGATCACCGGCGAGACGATTCCCACCTCACTTTCGCGCACCCCTCCCGGTAAAGAGGTGTTCGCCTATACGCGGCGTGAGCCCGTCGGCGTCGTCGCGGCGGTCGTGCCGTGGAACTCGCCTCTCATCATGACGGCGATGAAGCTCGCCCCCGCTCTCGCTGCTGGCTGCACAATCGTGCTGAAGCCCGCCGAAAACACCCCGCTCACGGCGCTCTACCTCGGCCGCCTGTTGCAAGAAGCCGGTGTTCCCGATGGTGTCGTCAATATCCTCACCGGCTACGGCACGGAGGCCGGGCAAGCCCTCGCCGATCATCGCGGTGTCGACAAACTCGCATTCACTGGCTCAACCGCTGTCGGCAAACGACTCGTGAGTTCGGCCGCCGGTAGCTTGAAGCGCCTCACGCTCGAGCTCGGCGGAAAGTCACCGTCGATTATCATGCCCGACGCCGACCTCCCTGCCGCGATCGAGGGAGTCTCACGCGGAATTTTCGACAACGGCGGCCAGGTGTGTGTCGCGAGCGCGCGCATTTACGCCCACCGCGACGTGTATCAAGACGTGGTCGACGGCATGGCTGCCGCGGGCGACAAGCTGCGCCTTGGGCACGGTCTCGACAGCGCAGCCGACCTTGGGCCCCTCGTGAGTCGGGCGCAGGCCGAGCGCGTATCTGACTTCATTTCGGAGGGTCGCGTTGAAGGCGCAACTGTCGTCACGGGCGGCACGCTCAGCGGACCGGCCGACACGTTCTTCTCCCCTACTGTGCTCACCGATGTGCGCGCCGATATGCGCCTCATGCGGGAAGAAATTTTCGGCCCGGTTGCCGTCGTCACACCGTTCGATGACCTCGACGAGGTTGTCGGCTGGGCCAACGACAGCGACTACGGTCTCGCAGCGAGCGTCTGGACCGAAGGCCTCAGCAACGGGCATCGCGTCGCCTCAGCTCTCGAAGCCGGAACCGTGTGGGTCAATTGCCACTCGTTCCTCGGCCCCGAGCTCCCCAAGGGTGGCCACAAAGAATCGGGCTGGGGATATGAGAACGGCGCCCAGGGCCTTGAAAACTACCTCGAGACAAAGACAGTGGTGATGGTCATATGAGTCGCATTATTTTCGGCGTGTTCGAGATGATGAATCCGAGCAACGGCATGCCAACGTGGACGCACCCGGAGGGCCGCGGCGACGATTGGGACCAACTCGACTACTGGGTCGGGCTCGCGAAAGAGCTCGACCAGGCCGGGTTCGACTTTCTCTTCTTCGCCGACACCTATGGCTACGCAACTCTTGATGGGCGGATGCCCGAAGAAGTTGCCGCCCACGGCATCCAGTTCCCCGCACTCGACCCCATGCTCGCGATCGCGACTCTCGCGCACGAAACCGAGAACCTCGGGTTTGTGGTGACTTCGCCGACGACCGTCGAGCGCCCGTATGCGCTCGCGCGGCGGTTTGCGACCCTTGATCGCTTCACGGGCGGTCGCATCGGCTGGAACATCGTCACGGGCAGTTCACAGAAGACCACAGACGACCTCTTCGGCGTCACCGAAACGCTCACGCACGACCAGCGTTACGACGCCGCCGATGACTTTCTCGACACGTGTCTGCGCTTCTGGGAGCACAGCTGGGACGACGATGCCGAAGTCCGCGACCGAAAAACCGGCATGTATGCCGACCCCGCAAAGCTCCACCGCATCGAGGTTGATGGCACGTACCAGCGCTCGCACGGCATCTTCGCTGTTCCGCCGACACCGCAGCGCACCCCCGTGCTGTTTCAGGCGGGAACGAGCGACCGTGGCCGCGCGTATGCTGCCCGAAACGCCGAGGCTGTCTTCATTCAGGGCCAGACGATCGCGGGCGCGGCCGGCCACGTTGCCGACATTCGCGCACAGGCAGAACTGCAGGGTCGGGATGCCGCTGACGTCAAGGTCGTCACAGGAATGACCGTGACCGTTGCCCAGACCGAGGAAGAAGCTCGCGCCAAGCGCGCTGAATATGAGGCCCTGCTCGGCATCGACGACGCAGCCGTCATGTTTGCCGGCATCACCGGCATCGACCTCACCGGGTTTGACCCCGAAACGAAGCTCACCGACATCAAGACCGATCTCGGCCAGACCCTCGTTGATCGCTACGCCAAGAAAGACCCCGACGTGCGCGTGCGGGCGGTGCTCGATCAGTTCCGCACGAAGGCGATCCGTGGCTTCCAAGTGACGGGTACTCCAGAACAGGTCGCCGACGAGATCGAAGCCATCGTCGACGGCTCGGGTATCGACGGCATCATGCTCGAACCCACGTTCGGCGGACCCGCTGCGTACCGGGACTTCATCGAGCTGGTACTGCCGATCCTTGCCGCACGCGGCCGGGCCGAGTCATCCGTTGGTTCTCCCACCCTTCGCGAGCGCTTCAGCGGCGCACCGCGTCTTTCCCCCACCCACCGCGCTCACCGACTGTCGGCGAGCGCCCAAGAAACAGGAGTTCTGGCATGAGAGCCGACGCTGTTGAGGCGGTGATTCGCGGGCTCAAACGTGCCGGCGTCACCGTCGCTACCTACCTGCCCGACTCGCTCTTGAAAGAGCTCTACCCCGCCCTCGATGCCGACCCCGACATTCGCACGATTCCCGTGACGAACGAGGGCGAAGGCGCCGCAATCGCCGGCGGTGTTTTCCTCTCGGGTCAGCGTGCTGTGTTGATCATGGAGAACTCCGGGTTGCGCGCCGCGACCGAGCACCTTGCCCGCATGGGCCTTGGCGCCGGTATTCCGGTGGTCATGATCATGAGCTACCGCGGTGAAATGGGCGAAAACAACTGGTGGGCGATCCCGCACGGCATCACGATGGAGCCGCTGCTTAAGACCCTGCGCACGCCCTACACGATCGTGCACGACGTCGACAAGATCGAGCAGGCCGTCTTCAACGCGTATGAAACTGCGTACGCCTCGTACTATCACGCAGCAGTTGTTCTGGGAGGGGAGCTCGTCCGATGAGTTACAGCCGGTTTGAAGCCATGAAGCTCCTCGGGGCACGCCTCGAGAACGAACTCGTCATCCTCTCTCTCGGCGGCGCTGTCGACGAGTGGTACAACGCCGCGCCGCACATGCGCGACGCGAGCCTCTTTCAGCAGCAGCTCGGCTGCGTCACCCCCGAGGCATTTGGTCTTTCGGTTGGTCTCCCCAACCGTCGCATCGTCTCGCTCGACACCGACGGTGGACTGCTGTTCAACCTCGGTATCTTGGCGACGCTTGCGAATGAGCAGCCGAAGAACCTGTTCGTCGTCGTGTGGGACAACGAGCAGTACCAGTCGATCGGTGGCCCGCGCACGCACACGAAGGGTGGCCGCGTGAATCTCGCCGCCATCGCGCGCGGGGCCGGAGTCGAGAAAGCATTCACGGCCGAGACGCTCGAAGAGTTCGATGCTCACTGCGAAGCTGGGCTTCAGGCATCCGAGCCGTACATCGTGGTCGCCAAGACCGATGGCATTCTCGAGCCTGGCATCAAGCGCAAGCACTCAGACGGACGCGAAGACAAATACATCTTCGTGCGTCACGTTGAGAAGACCGAGGGCATCACGATCATGGGTCCGAGCGAGCACAACTGATGCCGATCGTTTCAGCTCCCGCTGCCGCCTACGACTTTCTTGTTGTGGGCGGCGGCGCAGCTGGTTGTGTACTCGCGGCGCGGCTGTCAGAAGATTCTGCCGCTCGCGTGCTGCTGATCGAAAGCGGACCCGACCACCGCGGCCTGCGCGAAGTCTTAGACGCAGCACGCTGGGACGCCATGATCGGCGGGCCCTACGACTACGGCTACCACGCGACCCCAACCGATCACGTGCTCGGGCGGGCTATCGCCATGCCGCGGGGCAAAGTCCTTGGCGGCTCTTCGAGCACCAACGCGATGCTCTGGTATCGCGGTGCGCGCGCCGATTACGACGGCTGGGCAGATGCCGGGGCCACCGGCTGGAGCTATGACGATCTGCTGCCCTACTTTCGCCGCTCCGAGGCACGTGCCGGCGGCGACCCTGCGTTTCGCGGCCTCGCTGGGCCCATGCGTGTCGGGCCACTGACCCGGGTGCACCCCATCGCTCATGCGCTGATCGACGCGGCCGGCGAGCGCGGCATCCCGGTGATCGAGGATGCCAACGGCACTTCCAATGAGGGGGCCGCCTACCCCGATTACAACGCGGTAGAAAACACCGACGGCTCATTCGAACGATGGAGCACGGCACGCGCGTATCTTGAGCCCGCGCTAGGGCGGGCAAATCTCGACGTGCTCGTCGATAGCGCCGTGCACACACTCGTACTTTCGGGCGACGCCGTATTGGGCGTGCGGCACATTGTCGACGGCGAGCTCATCACGACGACAGCGACCCGCACTGTGCTCGCCGCCGGAGCGCTCGATACGCCGCGGCTGTTGCAACGCTCGGGTATCGGAGATTCTGATCGGCTGCGTGCTGCCGGCATCCGGCCCGTGCACGAGCTGCCGGGCGTGGGCGAGAACTTTCAAGACCACCCCCTGATTCTTGGCGTGAACTTTCGCGCGCGCGCAGACCTCGGACCCGTGCTCGGCAACGGTGGTGGTGCCATGGTGAATTGGCGGAGCACGTACGCCGAAGCTGGGCCCGATCTGCACACCGTCATTGCGCACGGCTCGCGCGGCGACGATGCTTTGCATGCCACGCACGATCTTTCGGGCAATCGTGTGTTCGCTCTGGTTCCAGGGCTCTACGGTTCGCGAAGTATCGGGTGGGTGCGCTCGAGATCTGCCGACCCCGATGTGCCCGCCGACTTTCAGCCGAACTACCTGGCCGACCCGAGAGATCTCGGTGCGATGGTGGAGGCCCTGGATGCCGCGCAGGATCTGGTTGCGTCATCCGCCTACGCCGAGCTGGCGGAGGGGCCGATCACACCCGTTTCTGGGCTCTCTCGCGACCAGCGCGTGCGGTTTGTGCGCGAAAACATCGGGTCTTTCTTTCACTGCGCAGGCACAGCTCGCATCGGCACCGACGCAGACGCGGTTGTCGACCCGGACCTGCGAGTTAGAGGTCTCTCGGGCCTGTGGATCGCGGATGCTTCGGTCATGCCGACCATCCCGACGGCCAATACGCAGGCTCCGACCGTGGCAATCGCAGAGCGCGGTGCGGAGTTGGTCGCGGCGGGCTGACGGTATACGTGCAGCCTCGTTAGATGTACGAGCTAGCGCAGCAGCCCGCTGCGACCGCGGTCGATCTGATCGCGGATCTCTTCGTGCGCGGCGCGAAGTTCCGGATTCGTCGTACGGGATTCAACAGGATGCCGACGCAGCACCATCATGCCCACGATGAGAGCGATCACGGCCACCGTGCCGCCGGTGCCCACCATCGCGGCAACTAGTCCAGTCATTCGTAACTCCCCCGAGTTCGATTGTGAGTTTTCAACACTACTCGTCTGTTGCGAACAAGCAAGGGCATCAGTGCAGCGCGCGGGCGTAGCGTCGCTGCGCGATCAACTGCGCCATCCGAAGTGCCGGGTACAGCATTCGCCACATTCCGCGAGGCGCGGGGCGCGTCATTGACCGAATCGTGAGCCACACGCTCGACCCGGCGCGGTACACAACGAATGCTTCCTCGCCATCAACCGGATGCCCCGGCTTCGTGCGATACGAGTAGCCCACGCGGTCGAGGTCAGAGACGACATCCATCACCTGCACGGGTTCGCGAACTCGCATCCCGAGCACATGGGTCGTTACTGTGACGTTCTGCCCCGGGGCCACTGGGCTTTCGGAGTCGACACTGAACCCACTGCGGGTCTTCACCGCCCAGCGCATGATGTCTCGAGACGCTCGCTGCCACAGATCGTCGCCTGATCCCAGATATACCGAGATCTCGGTACGGCGATGAGCGTCGCCATCGGGCCACGTCTGGAGGCGTGGGAACGTCATGCGCGCCTAGCGTCTTGTTCCGCCATCTCAGCACCGTACCTTGGTCTCGTGAGTATCAGGCGCCCAGCGATCGTCGTCACCTTCGCCGTTTCGGCATTGCTTGTGCTCGGCGGCGGCGTGGTGTTCGCCTACGATCTCTTGACGCCCGCAACGTTCGGGTGGACGAACGTGGACGCCAGTTCGAGCTTCGCGTTCGTTGCCGGAGCGGCGATCATCACATCACGTTTGGTGATCATCAGCGCCGCACTGCTCACAGCCGGGCTCGCTGGCTTCGCCGCGCTGGGCTGCTACGCCCTCGGGCGCCGCAACAGGTCGTAGCGCGTTGCCCCTTTTGCCCATCTAGGCGCTCTGCGGGAGGCAGGCGACGTATTGGTGTGTGGGTTTCGATGCGGCTGCGGGGTCAACCTCAACCGGATCACCGAAGGGGTCGGGTGGCAGATGGTGAGCAGCAGACATGGGTAATGCTTCCAGCAGTCGAGCAATGATCATGATGCCTCCTTTGAGTCAGCAACGTACCAGCGATGCTCACTCAGCGCGCGGCTGCGCGGCGACCACGACGGCCAAGCACAAAGCCCAGCAGCGCGGCCAGGCCCACGACTCCAACTGCACACACCACGCCTCCCCACACAGCGCTACTCGATAGAACCACTGTGTCGGGGCCGAAGAAGACTTGATTCGCCAGTGGCTGGTATGCGAACCAGCCGAATGACGCCGGGTTCTGCGCCTGAAGAAACTGCTGCTGGAGAAAAACGAGAGCTCCCGCGACAACCAGAATCGCCGATACGGCCGCGACCGCTATGAGCAGTTTTCGTTCCCTCGTCACGCAGTCAATGTAGCGCAGTTCTCCCCAAGTAGGCGCCGCGTTTCGAGTTTCCACAATCGCATCTGTGTTCGAGTGAATGTCAGTGGCTGCTGCTTGAATATTAGTATGCAAAGACCAACGGAATCCCTCGCTGCCACACTCGCAGCGCTGGCTAGCGCCTGGGATTCGGGCGACGTGAAAAGCATGACGGATGCTGGCCTGCTCACCGTAAACGAGAACCTCGCCGTCATGCGTCGCCAACTCGATGGTCTTCACATGCGGGTGGCTGCTGAGATATCTTCGCGTTCACGCCCCGAGCTCGGCAAAGAAGGACTCGCCAGGAAGACCGGGCACCGCTCGCCCGCCAAGCTCATCGCTGCTGCAACCGGTGGTCACACGGGAGACGCGCATCGACTCATTCATGTGGGTGAAGCCAGTCGTGAGCGCACACTTCTTTCTGGTCAGTCGGCGCCCGCGCAGCATCCCCACGTTGCAGCGTCAGTCTCGCGAGGTTTGATCAGCGTGTGCGCCGCGGCAGCAATCGTTGCCATGCTGAACCGCATTGCCATGCGCGTGTCAGCGTCATTGCGCGACGAAGCGGAGCGTGTGATTACTGCACAGGCGACCCGACTCACACTCGACGAGTTGAACGCCGTATTGCGCCGCGCAGAAGCGCACCTTGATCCTGACGGGCTTGAGCCTGCGGTGACCGAACTTCATGGCGAGCGCTCGGTGAAGATCAGACACGATGCCGCGGGAATGATCTTGATCGATGCGCGGCTCGATCCCGAGTCGGGCGCACCCGTTGTGGCAGCAATCGAGGGAATCGTAACGCAGCGATTGCGCACGAGCCGCGGGCACAACCAACGCGGAGTGGCCGCGGAAGGTGCCCCCGCTGACGGCGCCTCGGAAAGTCAGGCCGAAAGCGGCGCGATTGCCGAAGAAACACGCTCGCTCGCCCAGCTGCGCGCCGATGCGCTCTCAGCGCTGTGCTCGCACGGACTCGGCTGCGATCGCAGCGAATTGCCACTTGCAACAACGACGGTTGTGGTGCGCATACCCGTTGAAGCGCTTGAAACCGGCAGCGGAGTTGCCACGATCGACGGCATCGAACAACCGATCGACGCCGCAACGGCCCGGCGGATGGCAGCGAACGGCGAGATCATTCCGTGCGTTCTCGGCACCGACAGCGAAGTGCTTGATTGGGGCCGCGCGAAGCGCAACTTCACCCGGGCGCAGCGCCTCGCACTCGTCGAACGCGACGGCGGCTGTGCCTTTTGCCACCTCCCGCCCCAGTTCACCGAGGCCCATCACCTCAAATGGTGGTCACGAGATGGCGGCACGACCAATCTCGACAACGGCATCCTGCTGTGCACTGCATGCCACCACCGCATGCACGACGAAGGGTGGGAGATACGAATCGAGCGGCCGCCCAAGGTCCACCCGACCGCCGGAACCGTGTGGTTCGTTCCACCGCCGCATATCGACCCGGGGAGAACTCCGCGCATCGGCGGCAGGCGCAGGTTTGACCCTCAGCTGTGGAAGCTCAGCGCCTGACGATTGCTTGCGTGAGGATTGGTTGCGTGCGCGCCTGAATCGTCAGTGGCGCGGCGAAAGCGTGCGGCCCGCGCTTCACTCACCAGCACGACCGCGACGCCCGCGCCGCAAAGCACGAAGCCAGCGAGCGTCAGCAGAGTGAGCGGCTCACCGAGTAATACTGATCCGGCGAGTGCTGTCGTCGGGGCAACGAGAAAGAGCAGCGCGTTCAGCGCCGTCACGCCGATGCGACGAAGTAGCCACCAATACAGCCCGTACGCCGCAAGCGTGGGCGAAAGGGCTGCGACAGCTGTCGCGACCCAGAACGAAACGGATGCCGGCGGCACAAGAGTGCCCGTCGCCACGGCAATAGCGGTCAACACCACCGCGGTCACCGTCACGTGCACCGTCAAGGTGACAAGCACAGGCGGCTGATTTTGCGTACGCCGCTCAACGAACGTGCCAGCGATCAGGCACACCATCGCAAGCGCCGGCAAGAGGTACGCGATGGGTGCGGCATCCGATCCACCAATTTGCGACTGCACGACCAACACCACACCTACCGCGCCAACCCCGAGTCCGATCCACTGCGCGCCGCGCACCCGCAACCCCAACAAGGGCCCGACCAGGGTGGCGACAACCAGCGGCTGAACAGCATCGATGAGCGCCGTGGTGCCCGTCGTGATGCCGATAGCGATCGACCCGTACACACATGCGCAATAACCGAATTGCGCGAAAAACCCGATGATCACCTGGCTTTGTATGTCGTCACGACGCACCCCGCGGAAGGCCCCGGTCGCGAACGTAACGGCAAGCAAGACAAGAGCTATCGGCACAAATCGCCAGACCAACAGCGTCGTCGGAGCGACGTCGACAGTGCCGATGGCTGCCACGAGAAACCCGGAGCTCCAGGTGAGTACGAAAGCAGCGGACGCGCCGACTGTTAGCAGTCCCGAAAGTATACCGATCTGTTTACTCATGTTCATGACTATACAGGTTGGTATACTCGGATCATGACAACGCCCGCCCCGGTCCTTGAGCCACTCACCCCAGGAGCTCGACGCTTGCTGGATGCCGCATCCGTCCTCTTCTACGAAAGAGGCATTCACGCCGTCGGGGTCGACGTAATCGCCGAAGCGGCGGGGGTCACCAAGAAGACGCTCTACGACAGATTCGGCTCGAAAGAAGCGCTCGTCGTCTCATACCTGCAGCATCGCGACGAACGGTGGCGGGCTCATGTCGCCGTGCACCTCGCACGCGTTCCCGAGCCTGGGGTTGACCGCATCCTGATGATCTTCGACGCCGCCATCTCATGGTCTGACGACAACAGCCCGAAAGGATGCAGCGCCATCAATGCCCGCGCAGAAATCGGTGACGGCCATGATGGGCACCCTGTCTTTCCTGAGGTCTCGCGACAGAAAACTTGGCTACTCGATCAGTTCGCGGGGCTCTGCACTGAGGCCGGGATGTCATCACCCGACGACCTAGCGCGCCAGCTCATGCTGCTCTATGAAGGCGCAATCGTCACGGTGGGCATGGAGACTTTCGCACACCCCTTTGAACTCGCCCGCTCCGTGTCGCGCTCGCTCCTTGAAGCGGCGGTGAGAGGCTAGCGCGCTAGGAGCGCGTCGAGGGCGAGGAACTGGGCAGCAAACTCCGCCCGCATCCGGGACTTTTCCGCGTCGGTACAGAACGCTGCCTCAATACCGTTAACGGCAATCTGCTTCGCGGAATCTACATCAACGCCTAGCAGCGTGAGTCCTTCACGATATTCGCGCCCAAGGTCTGTGCGAAAGAACAGCGCATCATCAGTCGACAGTGTGACTTTCAGTCCGGCGTCGATCATGGCGCGGATGCGGTGCGACGGATCGAGCACCCACCCTGAGCAAATCGTGGTCGACACGGGAGTAGCTGTGAAGGCGATACCGCGAGCTAGCGCCAGCTCGACGAGCGATGGCTCGTCCATGATGCGATACCCGTGGTCGAGCCGGTCACAGCCCAGCACTTCGATCGCCTCACGCACGGCATCCGGCGTCGCATTGTCAGTCTCGCCGACGTGAGCCGTCAGCTTGAGCCCGTGTTCACGCGCGAGTCGATAGGCCGCGACAAACCGTGTCGGGTCTTCGGTTCCTTCCGGCGTCAAATCATCCTGACCAATGCCAACGACCTCGGGCGCACCGTGCGCGATGACCTGACGCACAAGCTCAACCGCAGACTCAGCGCTGTCTTGACGGTTAATCGCAACGACGATGCGAAACCCGACGCCGAACTCGCGCTCAGCCCGGCGTAGACCAGCGATCAAGGGGTCGATCACCTCGGCGTACGTCATCCCGCGCTCGGCAAAGTACTGCGGATTGATGAAGTACTCGCGGTAGCGCAAGTTACCGACAGCGACTGCGTGGCGTACGCCTTCTACCGCGACACGCTCGAAGTCCTCCGGTTCGCGCAACACATCATGTGCCGCGCGAAAAGCCACGAGAAAATCAGCGAGATCGTCAAAGTTGAAGAGCTCTTCAGGGTCCGTCGCCCACAATTCGACGCCGTACTTCGCCGCGAGCTCGATGAACAACGGCGCCGTCAGGGTCGACGCAAAATGGCAGTGCAGTTCCGTCTTTGGGAGCAACTGCAGATAGTCGGAAGTACTGATCATTCCTGGCCACCATCGGGACGGAACGCAAATCCCTGTTTGACGATCAGCAGTCGAAACGCACCACCGTCGGCCGACCACCAGCGGTGCGAGACCCCGCCGCAGTAGTACGCGGTGTCGCCCGGCTCGAGTCGCTGCATCTGACCGTCGAGATCGATCATCACCGCCCCCTCGAGCACATATGCGAACTCATCTTCAGCGTGCACGAAGTGGACGCCCGGCGCTGTTGCTTCGGAGGAGACCTCCATCGGGTGAAACGGTCGATTCGAGTGCGCCAGCATGCGAGCAGTACCGGCCGCGAATCCCTGCGGCACTGACTCGCCACTTCGGTGGTTCACTTCGGTCTGTGGCGCACCGGCCGCTGGCGCATCAGCGGCGGCAATGAGCTCAATCGGGCTCGTCTCCAACGCAAGCGCGATCCGCCGCAGCGAACCGAGGCTGGGTTGCGCAAGCCCTCGTTCCAACTGACTCAGAAACGGATGCGAAAGCTCGGTCTCCCCCGCGAGCTGAACGAGCGTCAGCCCACGCGCTTTGCGCAGCTGCCGCATGTACGCGCCAAGACGCCGACTCGAGGCCTCGTCACTTCGCGCATCAATCTCCGCGCTTGCGACGACTTCGCTCACGCAACATCCCCCGCAACACCGTAGCCCGCTGCGTACTCCGCGACCCGGTCAAGGTATTCAGCACGACGACGCGGTGTCAGCCACGATGCCTCGAACGAATTCGAAGCGAGCAGCACGAGGTCGGCGAGCGAAAGATCCGCCTGCTCCGCGAGAGCCACATAGTTGGCCGAGGCGTAAGCACCGAAGTAGGCGGGGTCATCCGAATTGATGGTGACGCGCACACCCTCGCGCATCAGCGCGACAATCTCATCGGACTTCATCTGCTCAGTGACGAACGAGTTCGACACCGGGCAACACGTAAGCCCCAGCCCACGCTCTTTGACGAGCGCGACGAGCTCCGGGTTCTCCACGATGTTCGTGCCGTGATCGATGCGGTCGACCTCGATCTCCGTCAGTACCTGACGGATGTGATCGATCGAACCCGGCTGATCGATGTCGCAGTGCATCGTCAGGAAGAACCCCTCAGCCTTCGCTCGCGCGAACACCGCCGCAAACTTCTGGGGTGGGTTGCCGCGCTCGTCGGAGTCGAGCCCGACGCCCACGATCCACGATCGGTAAGGCAGCGCCTCCATGAGAGTTGCCATGGCGTACTCAGCCGAGAAGTCACGCAAGAAACACATGATCAATTCTGCCGAGACACCGAGTTCGCTCTGCGCGCGCACAGCCGCTCGCCGATACCCCGAGATCACAGTCTCAAACGGCACCCCTCGGCTCGTATGCGCTTGGGGGTCGAAAAACATCTCAGCGTGCACGACGCCGTCAGCGCTTGCTCGCTGCAAGTACGCCCACGCCAAATCATGGAAGTCATCCGCGGTCTGCAGCACGTTCATCGCCGGGTAGTAAATGGCGAGAAAGCTGGTGAGATCGGTGAAGTCGTATGTCGCCTTCACTTCTTCCACCGATGTCTGATCCAGCGGGATGCCGTTTCGCTCAGCGAGCGCGAACTTCAGTTCCGGCTCGAGTGTCCCCTCGAGGTGAAGGTGGAGTTCTGCTTTCGGAAGACCTGTCGCGAAAGCGAGGAGGTCGGACTTGGTGCTCACCGTGTGACCTAAATGCCTTTCTGAGGTGTCATACCCATTCGTGCCAGAACGACGTCTTCCACTATCTGAATGACGTTGTAGAGAATCAGCGAGGCTGCCGTGACCACCACAACAGATGCCCAGAGCGCGCTGAATTGGGCCTGCGGTACGTAGCCCGCAATTGATCCACCGATACCGCCGCCGACTGCAAGCCATTCGGCAAGGAGCGCACCGGTAATAGCGCCCGGTACAGAGATGCGAACGGCCGCGAAGAACGCCGGGAGCGAGGTAGGCATAGCCACCGTGCTGAGCTTCTTCCAGGCACCGCCGCCGTAAACCTCAACGAGGTCGTTCATCTGCGGTGACGCTGACTTCAGCCCGAACGAGATGTTGACGAGAGCCGGGAAGAGCACCACGATTCCACCGATGACAGCGACAGTCCAGAAGTCACGGCCGAAAATCAGAATGATCACCGGTGCCATGGCCACAAGAGGCACGGATCGCAGCAACATAGCAACTGGCATCAGTGCGCTCTCGGCGCCCTTACTCAGCTGGAAGAGACCGGCACCAAGGATGGCGACGATGAGACCCGCGACGAAACCGATAACGGCATCGCCGAGAGTGACCCAAAGGTTGCCGAAGATCATTTCGCGGTTTGCTGCGGCGGCGGGCACCTCAAAGAGGTAGGCCCACACATCCGCGGGGCCCTTGCCGATCAGCGGAGAAATCTGGAACGCCCAGAGCACGCCGACCCAGACAGCGAGTACCGCGACGATAGTTCCAATAAAGGTGAGTAAGCCCCACGCGAACGCCTTCAGCGCTCCGGATGCCGCTTGCTTACGTACCGCCGCGTGAACATCGATCGACGGCTCTGTGCCGGTAGGCGATGCGTTCGCTGCGGTGATTGTTCCCGCGCCACTCATGATGCACTTCCTCTTGACCAGGGCGCGATGACCCGAGCAATCAGACCAACCAGCCCATAACCCGCGAGAGCGACAGCTCCCGAGGCCAGCGCCAAGCCCCAGACAAGGGGAGCGTCCGAATTCTGCTGGGCGAGGATCATGGCAAGACCCACGCCGGCTTCGACTTTTCCAAAGAACTCACCCAGAACCGCACCGAGAAACGCGGCGGGAACTGCAATCTGGAGCGCGTTGAGAATGGCGGGCAACGCCGCAATAAGGCGCACCTTGAGCAGTTGCGTGAGCTTTGAGCCGCCGTAGACGCTGATCAGATCAAGGCTGGTCTTGTCCGCTGACTTCAAGCCGAGCAATGCGCCCACGACAGTGGTGAAGAAGACCGACAGCGCGGCGAGAAACACGGCTGTGCCACTCGGCTCGCCTACTGCGGGAGCGCCAAAGAGCACGACGGCAAGGAAGCCGATAGCAACGATGGGAACGCAGTAGGTCAAGATTGCGAGCTGCATGGCGACACCTTCGAGCCGCGGAACGATCAGCACGAGCGCCGAAAGCAGCAGAGCGAGGACGTTTCCCCAGACGTAGCCGATACCTGCCTCAGTGAGCGTCACTGAGAAGTTACGCCAGTAGAACTGCCAACCAGCGTCGAAATAACTGATGATGACCGCGGGCGGGCTGGGGACGGGGTGCGCGCCGGAGGACGTCACGAATACGGCAGAAATGATCCACCATAGGGCGACTAGTCCGATGCCACCGATCGCGCCGGTGACCCACGGCGGGAGATAGACATCTTCCCACTGAATCGCGCGACCTTTCGCGGGTGCGTCAGTGGTCATCAGCCGCCGCGCCCCCTTCGCCGAACAACAAGTCTGATGCCTGATCGACATAGGTGTGGAATTCGGGCGAACGCATCATTTCAGGCAGCCGAGGCCGCGGCAGATCGATCGTCATAACTTCCTTGACGCGACCGGGGCGCGGGCTCATGACAGCGACCTGATCAGAAAGGAAGATTGCTTCGTTTATGCCGTGTGTGACCATCAGTGTGGTCGCGGGCTTCTCGGTCCAGATGCGCAGCAACTCGAGGTTCAGCTTCTGTCGCGTCATGTCGTCGAGCGCGCCGAAGGGCTCATCGAAGAGCAGAACTTCGGGGCGCATGATGAGCGAGCGCGCGATCGACACCCGCTGGCGCATTCCGCCAGACAGCTGCGCCGGCTTCGCTTTCTCGAAGCCTTTGAGCCCGACAAGCGAGATCATCTCGTCGATATAGGCCTTGTCGACGGACTTTCCCGCGACCTCGAACGGCAGGCGAATGTTGGTCATGACGCTGCGCCATGGCAACAGCGCCGAGTCCTGAAACGCGATGCCGAGCTTGTTTTCTTTGCGCATCTCCTTCGGGCTCTTGCCATCGACGCGCGTGGTTCCGCTCGTCGGTTGGTCGAGACCAGCAAGGATGCGCAGGATCGTTGACTTGCCGCATCCCGACGGCCCCAGCAACGACAGGAACGTGCCCTGATCGGTGTGGAGGTTGGTGTCTTGCAGAGCTACCACCGACTTGCGGCCGCTCGTGAAGACTTTGTTGAGGTCAGTAATCTGAAGGCCGGTGCCCAGGGTCGAGCCCTGGACACCAGCCTCAGCGACGGGTTGCGTCACGTCAGAACTCCAAATCAGCCCGCGTAGGCGATCAGGTCGGGGTTCTCCTCGTACACCTCTGCAAGCAGCGAGAGGTCGAAGAGATCGGATGCGGAAAGTTCGATACCAGCGCCAGCGAGACTTTCGATCGTGGCGGCCTGAAGCTCGTCGCTGATCGTAAAGAGACCGTTCTCGGCTGTCTCGTCAGTGACAACGAGATCCACCTGGGCAATAGACCCTGCCGTGGAGTTCTCGGGGTTCAGGTCGAGGTCTGCACCGTACTCTTCGTAGGCGAGACGTGCACCCTCTTCAGGGTCGTTGACCAGGTCGGTCCAACCCATGATTTCGGCCTTGAGGAAGGCTTTCACTGTCTCGGGGTAGTTGGCGATCATGTCGTCAGTCGTGACGAGTGTCTCTGCCACAAAGGGAAGTCCATTGTCGGCGAAGGGAAGGTTCGTTGTGTCGTAGCCCTCATTCGCGACGATGATCGCCTCGTTCGTGAGGTAAGAGATGAATCCATCGACCTCACCGTTGATGAGCGGTGCCGGGTCGTACTGAACGGGCACAATCTCAACGTCATCGCTGGTGAGGCCATTTGCAGACAAGAAGGCATTGAACAGGGCGGTGTTGGAGTCCTGCACACCGATCTTCTTACCCACGAGGTCATCCACAGTGGCGATGTCGCCACCGTCAGCGAGCGAGAGTACCGTGAACGGGTTCTTCTGGTAAGTGGTACCGATGATCTTCAGCGGTGCGCCTTCTGAAGCAATAACCGAACCCGTCGAGACAGCGTCACTCATGCCGAAGTCGGCAGTGCCAGAGATGAGCTCGGGAGCGCTCGTTGAGGGACCAGGAACCAGCGTGACCGAGTCGAAGCCAGCATCGGTGTAGTAGCCCTTGCTGTCAGCGAAGAACTCGCCCGCAAACTCTTCGTTCTTGATCCAGCTGAGCTGAACTGTGATGTCTTTCTTCATTGCTGAATCGCCATCGCTCGATGTCGAAGCATCGCCGCCAGCGTCCGATGAGCTTGAGCAAGCGCTCAGGGCGAGGGCAGAGATCGCGACCGCTGCGAGCGATGCGGCGACGCGCGAGCGCCGCGAGGAAAAGATTGTCATTTTGCTATGTCTCCAGATGCCGGTGTTGCACTCGGGTTAAGGAACTGCACGTGAGCGGGTACTCGGTCGTGCAACTTCTCTGAAGGTAGGCGTTGTAGATTTCATGAACACTGGCAACGTGTTTCGACGCCGTTACAGCTGTCTTTGTGTCGGCAGATTCTCAGTGCGGATGGCCGAAATTGGCCGCAACAGCAGGCAAATCGTTATGAATGCGGGCCGAAGCCGCTGCTGCCAGCGGATTTGTCGAGACGCCACCATCCGACACAAGTTCGCCACCGACGTAGACGCGGGTGAGGTTCCGCAGCGTGCTGGAGAGCACGTAGTTACGCACCGGATGCCATAGCGGACCCATATCGGGCTGACGTGGGTCGACCACGACGAAGTCGGCGAACTTGCCGACCTCCAGACTTCCGACGCGGTCATCGACGCCCATGATCTCGGCGCCACCCAGTGTGTGAAGACGCAGGGCAAGCTCCGGCATCATCGACTCGGGCTCTTTCGTGCGCGCTCGCTGCATGTAGATACCGAGCCGCATGTTCTGCCACGGGTCCGACACATCAGTGCAGGCTTGATCGTCGAGGCCCATACCGACTTTCATCCCCATCGCAATCATCTCCGGCACGAGCGCGACGCCCGAGGCGAGACGCCCATTCGACGCCGGTTGCCAAGACATCGATGCGCCACTAGCCGCGGTCTCTTCGATGATCTCCGGCGTCGTCTGGATGAAGTGCCCAAACATCATGTCGGGGCCGAGTGCTCCGGCATCCCGATACATTGCGAACTTCGACTGCTGCAGCTCGACAGCCTCGGGAGATTCCAAGAAGTGCGCCTGGTTGGTCACGCCGAAACGGCGCATCGCAGCAACTTCAATCTCAGCCGCGTCTTCACGCGGTGACCACTGCACTTGGCCCATGATCGAGGCGCCGAGTGCGAGGTTCTGGTCCAAACCGCGGGTGTGGGCAACGGAAGCGCCGAAGCGCTCAAAGATCTCGTCATCGGTGCCGACCGTGGCATCCATTCCGATCGAATCCACGAAGCGGATGCCGGCATCGGCACAGCCGTCGGCCTGGCGCGTGTGGTAATCGAGCGCGCGCATCTGAGCGTTGCCCAGGCGCTTGCCGTCGACCATCGATTCCCATGCCTGCAGCGGATCGGTGAAGTTGTAGGCCGTCGTGACGCCGTTGCTCAGAAAGTCGAGCGCCCCGTGGAGCGTTGACCAATAAATGTCTTCGGCAGACATGTGCGAGGTGAAACCGAGCATCGAGTCGCACCATCCATAAAGCGTGTCGGCAACGCCGAGTCCGCGCAGTCCGCTCGTGAACAGGTGGCTGTGAGACGACACGAACCCCGGTGCAACGAATGCGCCATCGACGTCGAGCACCTCGTCAGCCGACGTCTCGGGAGCATCGCCTTCGCCGATACCGGCGATGCGGCCTTCTTCAACGAGCATCCATCCGCGCTCAATGTATCCGGGGTCGTCGGTTCCGGCCGGGATCGTGATGAGCCGAGCGTTGATAACAAGAAGTGACATGGGTTCTCCTCAGGGCAGGGTGCGCCCAGCAACACTACTCATCACGTGTTTCGCGCCTGCTACGTCGAACGTGGAAGAGTCAAGGAGTGATGGAAGAGTACATCCGGCAGGATGCCGCGGCCGGTCGATTCGCTTCGTGGACACATTCGACCGTGATCGATGAATACATCCAGGGGCCCATCATCGAACGCGATACCTTCGCCAAGCTGCATGCGCTAGCCGATATCCCGGCACGCTTTCCCGTCGGCAACGCCGGCCTCATCCACGTATACGGGTATTGGCTCTCTGCTGTACATACGCCTTTCGGCTACAAACGGGACAGGTGGAGCCAAGGTCATCTTGCAGCGGCGCTCGGTCAGCCGCGAGAGTCGTTTTGGCTCGATTACGTGGATAGTGTCGCACCAGGATCGAGCACTCCGTTGCAGCGTGTCACGGACGCCTGTTTGCCGCTGCTGCAGGCGCCGCCCGCAGCTGGCGCGCGCACAGCGGATGCTCTCGTCGAGGGCGTGTTCACGCGCGTCGTGGTCACGCGCCCACAAAACTCGCCGTACTCGGCTCTTGTCTATGGCATAGATCCCGGTGATGGCATGCGCCTCGTCACAACCTTCCCCATCAGCGAAGACCCTTCCGCTCTGTTGTCAGATTTCTCTGCGACGCCATCGCTGCGCTGGAATGCCGCCGTTCTCGACAATCGGTAACCAAGTGTTAACCGGGCGTGGTCATTACGTCCACACGCGATAGCTACGGTGGACGCACTGTCCGCAGCTAAAGGAGCGTGCATGACCCCGACCATCGTCTTCGACTTCGACGGAACCCTCGCCGTCGGGCCAGGGCCGATCCTGGCATACGCGAAGCTCATCGCCCCCGCCGCAGGCGCCGACTTTTTCGACCGCGCGCGCACCTCCCTCCTCGCGTTTGAGTCAGGCGCGTCCGAGTATCGCGATGGCTACGCAATCATCGGCGCGTTGGCCGACTCCGACGGAGTCGACCCAGAAATCACGCAGGCTGCCTACTATGCGAGCCGAAAGTTGCTTGGCACCGATCAGGCGCCGGTCTCGACGATGCCAGAACTCGCAGACTTCCTTCAAGAACTGCGCGCGCATGCGCGAATCGTGCTCGCGACGAATGCGCCTGCCGACGGAATAGATGCTGTCCTCACGTCGTGGGGGGTCGACGACCTATTCGACGAAATGCGCTTCACGATCGGCAAGCCTGACGGGCTCATCGCGCTCGTCACAGAAGCCCTCGCCGCTGGACCTGTACTGGCCATCGGCGACATCGCCGAGTTCGACCTTGCTCCGGCGGCTGAGCTCGGCGCCGACACGGCGCTCGTCGGAGCCACCGCGCACACTTCGCCCGCAGTCGTCACTCTCCGCGGGCGCTTTATTTCTGATCTTCGTTCCGACATCCACACCTGGGCCGCAACCGCGGCCTCTCACAACACGGCGTCACCAGACGCTTCTTCCTCACTCGAAAGGTAAGTCCTCATGCGCAAGAAATCCCTCGCCCTCCTCACGCTGGGCACAGTCGCTGCGCTTTCACTCGCGGGCTGCAGCGCAGGCACGAGCGACGCGCCTGCAAGCGACTCCGCAGCTTGGCCGGAATCAATCACAATTTCTCTCGTCCCTTCGGTCGAGGGCGAAGACCTCGCCGAAGCACTGGATCCCCTGACGACCTACCTCTCCGACAACCTCGGAATCGAAGTAAACGGTGTTGTCGCCACGGATTACGCTGCCACCGTCGAAGCCCTCGGAGCAGACCAGTCGCAGGTCATCATCACCGACGCCGGCTCGCTCTACAACGCCACTGAACAGTACGACGCCAAGCTGATTCTGCGCGACGTACGGTTTGGAGCAACGTCGTACGCTGCCGTCGCCCTGACCAATAACCCTGACAAATATTGCGATGACGAGCCCATCAAGGCGACGTATGCCGCGAGCGACATCGAGTTGTCGTACTGCAACGGCACCGAAAAGGCCGGCACCGACGCGACAGGCATGGGACCCGCAGGTCTCGACGCGTTCGCAAACATCAAGGGCGCAAAGGTTGCGTTGCAGGCAGCAACATCGCCCGCCGGCTACCAGTACCCCGTCGTCACGATGCGAGAAGCAGGTCTCGACACCGACAGTGACATCGAAGAAATTCCCGTCGAAGGCAACAACAACGCAGTGCTCGCCGTATATAACGGCGACGCCGAAGTGGGCTTCGCGTATTGGGATGCCCGCACAACCGTCACCGACGAGGCGCCGGATGTCGCGGACAAGGTAGTCGCCTTCGCCTACACCGACATGATCCCGAACGGTGGTGTCGCGGTCGCCTCGTCACTGCCCGCCGACTTGGTCGAGAAGCTCACCGACCTCATGGACGGGTACGCCGATTCATCGCCAGAGGCAGCCGACGTCATGTTCAACCTGGTCGGGCTCTCCGACTGGACGAACGACACCGCCGAAGACGAGATCGCGCGCTACGGCGAGATCCTCTCGCAGTTCCAAAACTGAACGAGTTCGAAGAAGCACACCAGATGACTGATCTCATTCAGGATGCGGGGGCCTTCGCTGCCCCCGCATCCTGGCCGATTCGCCTCGACCGCGTATCGGTCACGTATCCGAACGGCACGGTTGCCCTCAAAGACGTCTCGCTGTCAATCGACGCCGGCGAAATGGTTTCGGTCGTGGGTCTATCAGGGTCGGGCAAGTCGACATTGATACGCACGATCAACGGAATCGTCCCGGCGACTTCCGGCACTGTCACCGTGGGACATCACGACGTAACCGCACTGCGCGGGAAACGGCTACGGGAACTACGCGGGCACATTGGCATGATCTTCCAGGGCTTCAACCTGGCCGAGCGTGTTGACGTTTACCACAACGTTCTGGTGGGCCGCGTCTCGCACACGTCAACGCTTCGCAGTTTTTTCGGTATCGCCAGCTCATATGATCGCGAACTCGCACTTCGCACTCTCGAATCGGTTGGTCTGCTCGAAAAAATGTGGATGCGGGCCGGCGCGCTCTCGGGAGGACAGAAGCAGCGAGTGGCGATTGCTCGCGCATTGACTCAGGAGCCAAGCGTGATGCTTGCGGACGAACCGGTAGCAAGTCTCGACCCGCCGACAGCACACTCCGTCATGCACGCGTTGGAGAGAGTCAATGCGGAGAGCGGGCTGACCGTTCTGGTCAATCTGCACCTCATGGACCTTGCCCGGCAATACACAACGCGCATGATTGGCATCCGAGCAGGGGAAATTGTGCACGACGGTCCGGCCGGCGCGGCGACCGACGCTGATTTCGAGCGCATCTACGGTCGATCGATTCAACCGCACGATCGCCTCGGGGCAGCAACATGACCGCGACAATTACCCCACCTGCTCGCCCCCGCCGGCACGGCCGCACGATCCTGATAGCTGCCCTCGTGGTGGCGTTCACGGTGGCGACCTGCATTCCGGCGATTGGGGGCGTCGACCTCGACTTCGCGTCGATTGCGAAGAATTGGCGGAACGGCGCTGACAAGCTGCTTCAGATCATGCAGCCGAATCTGGCGTTTGTCCCCCGCACGATCGGGCCGATGCTTGAGACGCTGCAGATGGCACTCGTAGGAGCCGTTGCCGCAGCACTCGTTTCGATCCCGCTGGTGCTGTGGGCCGCGCGACCGACAAACCCCAACGCCATAGCGCGCGGAGTCGTGCGAGGTGTAATCAATATCATCCGATCCGTGCCGGACCTCGTCTATGCCACAGTCCTGGTCGCCGTCGTCGGCGTCGGCGCGCTCCCCGGGGTTCTCACGCTCTTTCTTTTCAACCTCGGAATCGTCGTGAAACTGATCTCAGAGGCTATCGACTCGGACGACCACCCCTACATCGAAGCGGGCCGAGCCGCCGGAGCGACGCAAACGCAGGTGAACAGACTCCTTGCCTTGCCACAATCGTGGCCGCTCTTCGCCAACCAGTGGCTCTATGCCCTGGAGCTCAACGTTCGCATCTCAGCCATCCTCGGAATCGTCGGCGCCGGCGGAATCGGGCGTCTCCTCGATGAACGACGCGGCTTTTACGCATACCAAGACGTCGGAACCATCATCCTGGAGATCCTGGTCGTCGTGCTCCTGATCGAGATCGTCTCGAACCGGTTGCGTCGGAGGCTCGTGTGAGTACCTTGACCGCCACGCCGCCTCGGTTTTCGCTCGCTGCTCCAGCTCGCCCTTCTCGGCTACGACCAACACTCACAGCAATCGTCGTGGGCCTCGTGGTCGTGATTGCGACGGCCAACCTGGGCATCGACTGGAACAAACTCGCTGAGATGCCCGGGGAGCTGTTGCGCTACGGCGCTCTCATGTTCGACCCGCCCAACTGGGAGAAGCTCCCGCGGGCGCTGTTCGAAATGTGGCGATCGATTTCGATGGCATGGCTCGGAGCGATTCTCTGCGTGTTTCTCTCGATACCCCTCGGGATACTCGCGGCGCACAACGTCGGTCCCGTCTGGGTCAGGATTCCCCTGCGGGTTTTCTTTGCCGTCATCCGAGCGGTACCAGAAGTGATCATCGCGCTGATTTTGCTCACGGTGACAGGCCTCACACCATTCACTGGCGCGCTGGCGTTGGGAATCGCAGGTATCGGCACGCAGGCGAAATGGGTATACGAAACAGTCGAGTCCACACCCGTTGGTGCAACAGAAGCGCTCCGGGCTGCCGGAGGCGGGGTGCTGGAAGTCACACGATGGGCGCTGTGGCCCGCTGCGGCGCCGGCCCTGATTTCATTCGCGCTCTACCGGTTCGAAATCAACATTCGCACCTCGGCAGTCTTGGGACTCGTCGGTGCCGGTGGCATCGGCAGCATGCTGTCGAACTACACGAACTTTAGACAGTGGGATACCGTCGGGATGCTGCTCATCGTTGTCGTCGTGACAACGATGGTGATCGATGCGATTTCCGGTGCGGTGCGCCGTCGCATCATGGAGGGGGCAAAATCGCATGGCATGGCACGGAGCCGCTGATGCACCGCCGACGGCGAGGATCGTCGCGTTGGCCCCCTCGTTGCAACCAACTGAGCAGCGCATTGCAGAAGCGATCGCGGCTGACATCGGTGGAACAATCGAGCGCACGGCTCAGGAGCTCGCCGAGGCTGTGGGAGTGGGGCGGGCGAGCGTAATCCGCGCGGCGCAGTCTCTTGGCTATGACGGGTACCCGCAGTTGCGGGTTGCTCTTGCTCAGGAGCTAGCGCGGGAGGCGCCGATCAGGGACACCATCAGCGCCGACGGCACGATGGTCGGCGCGTTGCGAGCTGAGATCGATCGTTTTGGCTCTCGGCTCGGGCACACGGTTTCTGCTCTGACTGAAGAGGCCGTCGCGGCGTTTGTGAACGCTCTCGACGAGGCCGCGCGGGTGCTCGTCGTGGCGAACGGTCTATCCGCACCCCTCGGACTCGATATGGTTTTGCGCCTCAGCGCCGCCGGTCGCCCCGCAGAACAGCTCGCCGACGCCGTCGCTCAACAGATAGCCGCCCGACAGCTGGGACGAGATTCGATCTGCCTTGTTCTCTCGGGCTCCGGCGCAAATCGCGCGACCCTCGCAGCCGCGTCGGCCGCTCGGCAAAGTGGCGCTCGAGTCGTGGTCATCACATCTTTTGCGAAGTCCGCCATTACTGACCTCGCCGACGTGACCCTCGTCATCCCACCCGTCAACGACACATTTCGAGATGAACTCGTGCACACCTCGCGCGCGGCTCTCATGCTTCTCACCGAAGGACTGGTTGATCTTCTTGTCGTGCAGCGTGGTGACCGTGGCCGTGAAGCCCGACGCCTCTCGCTCTCCGTCTTGGGCGGAACCATTCAGGAGTAACCAAGTCGGCGCACCGGTCAGGCCTTGTCTGCCGAAAGCTGCAGCACCGACTCGGCGAGCGCGCGGATGCCGAGGGCGACATCTCCGCCAGACACGAGCTCATCGGGATGATGGCTGATGCCATCGGGGTTACGAAGAAACAGCATTCCGACATCGGTGATGGCACCGATCGACATACCGTCGTGGCCCGCTCTGCTGAAGATTGTGGCGGGCGCGTCAGACCCGGGCGCGAGCGTCGACACGATTCCTTCACGCACAACGTCCTGCAAGAGAGGCGCACACATCACGGCCGGTGCGTTGTGAATCTCGCGCGCAGTCCATCGAAGGTGACGGCGCCCCATGATCGTGTCGAGGTCACGCGAGATCGCGTTCCACACCTGATCACGCTGACCGTCAAACTCTCCGCGCAGGTCGAGCGAGAAGCGGGCTTCACCGGGGACGATATTGACAGCGCCGGGGAAGGCTTCAAGCTGACCCACGGTTCCGATGATGTGGTGCTCACTCGCGCAGATGCGTTCAACGGCGAGGGCTGCTTCACTCGCTCCGAGGAGGGCATCCCGCCGCATGTCGTAGGGAGTGCCGCCCGCGTGCCGAGCTTCGCCCTCGACCACGAGTTGAAAACGACGGGCGCTCGCGATCGACGATACGACAGCGAGTGACTCACCCCGGCGATCAAGCTCCGGTCCCTGCTCAATGTGGGCTTCGAGGTATCCGATCAACTCTTCTGGGCGACGGGATGCCTCCCCCACACGCGCGGGGTCGAGGCCGAACTCGAGAAACGCTTGGCGGAGAGTCGTGCCGTCTTTATCGGCGAGAGCCCACCACTCCTTTTCCCATGTGCCAGCAACCGCTGACGAACCGAGCAGCGCCTTGCCGAAACGGGTGCCCTCCTCGTCGGAGAATGCGACAACTTCGAGGGCGAATGGGAACGGTGAAATCCAGGTGTCGCCCGGGCCGGGCTGGCGCAGGAGCCGCACGACTTCGAGTCCGATCAACACACCGACGATGCCGTCAAATCGACCGGCGTCGGGAACAGTATCGAGGTGAGAGCCGATCATGAGGGCGGGCGCACCGTGCTCGGCGGCTTCGAGCCTGCCGAGTTGGTTGCCCGCGGCATCCTGTCGGCTCTTCATGCCGACTTCGCGCATCCATTCCGCCGCAAGACGGTTGACGCGCGCATGCTCGGTCGACAAGTAGACGCGCTCAATTTCACCCGGTGTCGCGCTCACGCGAGCAAGTTCCTCGCATCGCGCCATGACGCGCCGGGCAGCCGCGGCGATCCGGTCGGGTGCAACTCCCGTTAGTAACGCCACATCACACCCCGGCGTATACGTCGAGGGCTGCCTCTACTCCACCGCCCGCAGGAACCGAGGCGCCGAAACGGCGGAGCACCGACTCGAGCGCGGCAAGGGTGGTCAGCACAGTGTCTTTGCGCGCGTTGTATCCCATAGTTCCGATGCGCCACACTCGGCCATGGAGCGGCCCAAACGATGTGCCGATTTCGATACCGAAGTCATCGAGCATCGCGCCGCGTGCAGCATCTCCTGCAACGCCCTCGGGAATCTCCACAGCGACGACGTTCGTCATCTTGTGTGCAACATCACCGAAAACCTGCAGCCCGAGCGCCTCGACGCCCGCGAGCATGGCGGCTCCCGCGATCTCGTGCCGAGTGATCACGGCGTCGCGGCCTTCGGCAAGAAGCAACCGGGCGCATTCGCGCGAACCGTAGAGCATTGATGTGGCTTCAGTGTGGTGGTTGAGGCGTCGCGGGCCCCAGTAGTCGAGAATCATGCCGAGGTCGAAGTAGTTCGACCTGACGAAGTCAGCGGCATCCGGGTCGCCCTCTTCGCGAATTCCGGCCTCGATTTTCGCGCGCGAACGAATGACGGCAACTGCCTTTTCGCTCAGCGTGATCGGTGACGAACCCGACGGTCCGCCGAGGCACTTCTGGAGGCCTGCCGTTGCGGCATCGAGCCCCCACGCATCGGCTTCAAAGGCATTGCCGCCGAGCGAGGCAGTCGCATCGGTATAAAAGAGCACACCGTGCTTGGCGCAGATCGCACCGAGGTCGTCGAGCGGTTGCAGCATCGTGGTCGAGGTGTCGCCCTGCACAACAGCCAGCAGCGTCGGCTTGACGCGCACGATCGCTTCTTCGATGACGGATGCCGGGAACACCTTCCCCCACTCGGTCTCGATCTTGTGCACCTCGGCACCGGCGCGTTCGGCGATCTCGGTCAGAAGGTGACCGAAGCGCCCAAACACCGGCACGAGAACCCGGTCACCCGGGCGAATGAGCGACACTATGGCCGCTTCGATGCCCGCGCGAGAGGTGCCATCGACGAGAACTGTCGCATCGTTCGTTGTCGCCCACACCTGACGGTAGAGCTCCTGCGTCTCGTTCATGGTTGCCGTCATGAACGGGTCGTACTGCCCGACAAGGGGCGCCGACATTGCCGTCAACACGCTCGGGTAAGCCGAGATCGGGCCCGGCCCCATGAGAAGACGGGCGGGGGGAACAATCGAGCCGGGAATAGTCACGGGGTCTCCGTTCGGTGAAATGCACGTGCGGCGCCAGCTAGGCGTCGCGCAAGGCGCACGAGGGCGATATCAGTGCCAGAGCGAGAAACGAGACAGATGCCCACGGGGGCAGGCCCAAGCTTCGACGGCACAGTGAGGAGGGGAATTGAGATTGCGGGAAAACCGCCGACTGCCGCAGGGGTTGTCATACGGAGGGTCGCCTGCCGCACCACATCAACCTTGGCACCGTCGGAGGTGCGCATGGGGGCAGGTCCCGGCACGGTCGGCATCAGCATGACAGCACCGCGAAGCATGTCGTCGGCCTGTTCACCGAGTGCCTGCAGCTTCGTGCGGGCGAGAGCTTCGGCATCCGCTGTCACTTCGCTTGCAAGCCGGAATCTTTCGGCAACAGCGGCACCCGTCGCGCCCGGGTTGGCGCGCAGCCAATCGGAGTTGTTGCGCCACGCCTCTGAGGCCTGCACTGTGCGAAATGGTTCGTAGTAGTCATCGAGGGCGCCAATTGAGACACGCCGCAGCATCGGTGCATCATCGGATGCCGCGAGAGCTGCCAGGAACGCATCGAACGCTGCCTTCGTGTCATCTTCGACTGCGTCCAACGCTTCGTCGGGGACGAGAAAGCGCCAGGGTAGGTCGTCGCCGGATTCACCGAACACCCGCTCGGTCGAATCTGACCCGTCGTAGCTGAGACACCAGTCGACGACCTTTTGTAGCGTCTCACCATCTCGAGTGAGCCAGCCGACGGTGTCGAACGACTGCGCGAGCGGCAAGAGTCCCTGGCGCGGCACGAGACCGTGCGTTGTACGAAGGCCCCAAAGGCCCTGGTACGAAGCGGGAACACGAATGGACCCGGCCGTGTCGGTTGCGAGGCCGATTTCTGCCTGGCCGGTGGCAACCGCTGTCGCCGGACCGCTCGACGATCCACCGGGAAGAGCCCCCGGTAATGCCCCGTTCGGAGGAGTGCCGTAGTGCGCGTTGTCACCCGCGATCGAGTAGGCGAACTCATCTGTTCGTGCGATGCCGCGAAGCGAAGCACCGCCGCGGAGCAGATCGGAGACCGCCGCGGCTGTCGTCGACTCGGGCCGAGCTGAATCGAGAAACGTGGGGTTTCCCGCCCCGATGCGGTAGCCCTTGATCGCAAAAAGGTCTTTGACAGCGACAGTGAGGCCCTCGAGCGGGCCGTCCCACGCGCCCTGCCACAGGGGGTCACCGACAGTTCGCCAGACGGATTTATCCAAAGCCTGCGCGCGGGGGGTCACGTGGGCCGCAGAAATACGCCACACATCCTGAGTGCACTGCCACACCTGAGTTTGCAGGCCCGTTCCACCGCCGTGGTACCGCGAAACAGAGACGACGAGTGCAACAGCGGGCGCGAGCTCGCGGTACTCGACATGAGTAATCGTTCGGGGCGGAACACCACCGCGAACACCCCGAAAAGCGCTAATGACGTCGTGGCCCACAAGGAGACCGCCCGCATCTCCCCGCATCGTTTCGGCGCCGGGAGCAAAGAACGCATCGAGGGCATCGAGATCGTTCGCGATGATGGCACGCTCGTAGGCGGTGAGAGCCTCGAAGAGGTCGTCTGGCATGCTCATGGGAACGTCTGCCGGAGTCGGAACTGCTGGCGTCATGCTGTCTCCTCAGCCTGGATACGAGCGAAGTCTGACTCACGAATTCGAGCGTGCACACCGCACACGATGTCGACAACCTGTGAAATGTCGAAGTCGGTCGCAGCACTCAAGTAGGCGTAGGCGAGGTGCTCGTCGAGACCCCATCGCGCCTGAATGAGGTCGATAGCGGCCCGCACGCAACGGCGCATCGCTTCACCGAGGTCCACGTCAAGTCCCGTGGGCACGAGGTACTCCGAGGTGCGGACGAGCGGGCCCGCAAGCTCACCGAAAGCGGCGAGCGCGTCCTTACGCGTAACGACGTCGAATCTCACTGTCGCGCGCAACGACGCTTCGAGCGCGGTGAGAGCAACCTCGCCGTCGCCCTGGGCAAAGTGCGGATCTCCAACATACGCAAGGGCTCCCGCAACCTGCACTGGAAGGTAGAGCACGGTGCCTTCGACCAGCAGATTGATGTCGATGTTGCCACCGTGCGCACCCGGCGGCACTGAGTGCGGGTGCTCATCACCGGCAACGGCAACTCCCATCGTGCCGAGGAACGGTGCAAGCGGAAACTCCACGACACGTTCGCCGCCCTCGGAGACGGGGAGAACCCCGACGAGTCCTGAATCGCGCTGTTCAACAGGCGTAAAAACGCTCACGTTCTCGGGCCCGCGTGGCAGCACGCCGACGAGCGTACCTTTGCCATGGCGGTTGGAGATCACGCCGTAGGGAACGCGCGGCAGCAGCTTTTCTACCGTGATCTTCAAAAGGTCGCCGGGTTCTGCTCCCTCGACGTACACCGGCCCCGTGACGACGTGCGGACCATCGATCGCCGGGTTTCGCGAGAGGGATGCCGCAATCTCAATGGCATCGTCGAGTACGTGTTCTGCAGCAACGCCGTGGCCCGTGAAATACGCGAGCGGGTCTTTCCCCTGGTCCTCGAGAATTCCTTCGTGGCTGACGGTATCGAAAGTCACGCTGCTGCCAGCGGCGACCTTCAGGACAGGAACATCGACAGCGCAGGGAAGCCGCCCCCACATGACGTTGTCGGGGCTTGATGGCACGTAGTGGGCGCCAGAAATCTCTCCGACTCCGGGCTGCAGAATGTCAACGGTCATCCCTGCACCTCTCTCAGTGTTTTCGCGAGAATTTCGCGCCCGGCACGCACCGAGACCTGCTCGCCCCGACGGTACGCGATCTGGCCATGAACGAGCGTCGATTCCACGACACCATCAAGCGTCGCGCCGTCCCATGGTGACATTGGGTTGCGGTATTCGAGAGCTTCCGCGCGCACTGTGTGGGTAGCATCCGGGTGAAAAACGGTGAGGTGCGCTGGCTCGCCGATCGCAATGCGGCCGCGTGTGCCGAGACCGCCGATGCGGGCTGGGCCCGTGGTCATGAGCGGCAAAATCGTCTCAAGTGGGATGCCGCGGCTCTTCGCCGCGGTCCACACTGCCGAAAGCCCCGTCTGCAGCCCGGCGATCCCGCCCCACGCGAGGCCGAAATCTCCGTCGCCCTGTTCTTTGAGCGCGAGCGTTGCCGGCGAGTGGTCGCTGACAATTGCATCGATTGTCCCGTCGACGATGCCCTGCCACAGCAGGTCTTGGTTCTTTGCGTCACGAATCGGCGGGCACGCTTTGAAGGCGCCGGCGCCGTCGGGCACATCTTCTGCCTGCAGCGTGAGGTAGTGCGGGCAAGTCTCGACAGTCAGGCGCACACCCGCAGCTTTTGCCGCCCGCACCTCTTCGAGTGCTGCGCCATCGGAGACATGCACGATGTGCGCTCGGGCACCGGTGCGACGAGCGGCCGCGATCACCTGGCCGATCGCGGAGCGTTCGCTGACACTGGGCCGCGACGCCAAAAAGTCGATGTAGTGAGGCCCGAGCGCACCATCTCCGCGCAGGTGCGCCGGGTCTTCTGCGTGCACGATGAGCACGCCATCAAACTCGGCGATCTCCGTGAGCGCCGCTTCGAGCTGAGCGGTGTCGAGGTGACCGAACTCGTCGATTCCCGAGGGTGAGAGAAAACACTTGAACCCGACGACTCCGGCTTCGGCAAGTTGGGCGAGCGAGCCAAGGTTTTCGGGAACAGCACCGCCCCAGTACCCGACGTCGACAGCAAGCTTTCCCTTAGCGGCCGCGCGCTTAGCGGCGAGTGCTTCTGGGCTCGTGGTGACTGGCACGCTATTGAGCGGCATGTCGAGCACTGTGGTGACGCCACCAGCCACAGCCGCTGCGGTACCGGTTGCAAAGCCTTCCCACTCCGTGCGGCCCGGCTCGTCGAGATGCACATGGGAGTCGACGAGGCCTGGCAGCAGCACCGCGTCGCCGCCGAGTACGACATCGGCCGTGTCATCGAATCCGCGGATGGCCGTCACAACACCGTCGGAAGTCTCCACCGTCGCCGCGCGAAATGACCCGTCCACGAACGCTTTTCGCGCTGCGATCGAGATGGGCTGAGCTGTCTTCATATGCTCACGTTAATTGCGCCGCATTTCGTGGATGTAACCGTGACCAACACTCACGGTCCGCCCTCAGGTGCGATTTCTCGTCAATTGGATGCAGTCGAAGCTGTCACAGCTTCACTCGTGAGGCCGTGGTCGACCGGTCGATACGACCACATCGCCGCGACATAGAGGACCGCACCCAAAAGCGCTCCGATGACCCAGGCGAAGCCGCTGAGAGCGGCGAGTGCGGGCACCCAGACGGCGGCAATGGAGAACACCGCGGCGAGAGCGATCACGACGATCGCTCGCCCGTTCCACCCCTTTTGGTAGAAGTACCTTCCAGTCGGACTCATCGAATACAGATCCGAGACCTTCACGGAGCGCCGCTGGATGATGTAGTAGTCGGCGACGAGAACTCCGTACAGCGGCGCGAGGATAGCTCCCAGCGTGTCGACGAAGACCGGCAATCCGACCTGGCTGATCACAGCGACCCAGAGTGCTCCGATGATGAAACCAAATGCCGCAGTGAGATATCCCCCGGCTTTGAAGCTGATGCGCTGGGGCGCGAGGTTTGAAAGGTCGTACGCCGGCGGGATGAAGTTCGCCACCAGGTTGATTCCGACCGTCGCGATGACAAAGGTGATCGCCGCAATAATCGTGAGGAAAACATTGCCAACCAGCCCGACGATTTCTGCGGGGTTGGTCACCGGTTCCCCCTCGCCTCCCTGCAACACGATGTACGCCCCCGCAGTGATGAAAAGGCTGAGGAATGTGAAGAACGTGAGGCTCACGGGAAGACCGAGGAAGTTGCCCCGCCGCATTGTCTTCTCGCTCTTGGAGAATCGTGCAAAGTCGCCGAAGTTGATGATGACAGCCGAGAAATAGGCGATCATCGTGCCGATCACACCGATAAACGCGCCGACGGCTGCCCAGCCCTCGACCGATGCATTGTTGAAGATTGAACCAACTGCCGGCAACAGACGGTCACCGGCCTGCACCCAGATCGCGACCAGCAGCACAATCATCACGACGTAAACGGCAGGACCAGCAAAGTTCAAGAAGCGTTCGATCCACGCAATGCCGCGCACAAACAGCAGAACCTGGAGCGCCGCCACGAGCACATACGAAACCCAGTCGATCAGATCCATGCCCAAGAACGTGGGCAGTGCTGGACTGTTGAAAATCGCATCGAGCGCGAGAGCGACCGCGGTAGAGGCGAAGTACGTCTGAGCGCCGTACCAGAATATTGCGACGATGCCTCGAATCAGTGCGGGGAGCTGTGCCCCGCGCACCCCCATGCTCGACCGTGCCATCACCGCGTAGGGAATTCCGTATCGCACGCTCGGTTTGCCCGTCAGGTTTACCAGGAAGTTGACGAAGAACCCGGCCAGGATGATGGCGGCGAATACCCACCAGCCGTTGATGCCTGCGGTGACGAACAAGCTTGCCGCGAGCGTGTACCCGGCAAGGCTCTGCACGTCGTTCGTCCAGACGTTGAAGATCTCGAAAGATCCCCACCGCCGCTTTTTTTCGGGTAACGGAGCAAGATCTTCGTTGTAGAGATTCGGGTGCAGATCGCTCCCTGCATCGGTGTCAAAAGATCCTGCGGGAAGTGTCACGGTCATGAGGTTCTCCAGTCGCAACAAGGCGGGTGGGATGGTTCTCTCGCGCCGGCGGCGCCGTGGCGATCACGTTAGGGGGTGGCGCGATGTGACCGGTTTCGGATATGTAAAATTCACCCTCGGATGCAGAAAAAGATCACCCTCGTGCGCGGGCATCCGTTGCGAGCGGGTAGCGTGTGCGCGTGGATCTTGACGAATTCAACGCCCTATCCGAGTCCGACGCCGAAACCATGGTCCAGGTATGGGCAGCAATCCCCGGGTGGGTCGACGCCGTTGTGGCTGGCCGGCCATACAGCTCGGTCGATGCGCTCATCTCGTACGCTGCAAACCTTGCCTCGGTGTGGTCACGTGCCGATCTCGACGCCGCCCTCAGTCACCACCCACGCATCGGCGACAAACCGAGTGGCTCCGGAGCGACTGCTGAGGCATCCCGCTCCGAGCAGTCATCGATGTTGACCGCCGCCGACGACATCGTCAGGGCTCTCGCCGCCGGAAACGCAGACTACGAAGCCCGATTCGGCCGGGTTTTTCTCATTCGCGCTGCGGGGCGGACCCCCGCCGAGATGCTGTCGCAGTTGCACCGCCGCCTTGAGAACGATGACGCCGTTGAAGCACGCGAAGCGACCGAACAACTCGCGGAGATCGCACTCCTGCGGCTTCGCACGACAATTGACACCGATACCGTGACCCCTGAGGAACAGGAATGACCACTCACCTAACAACCCATGTTCTCAACGCGAGCACCGGTGCACCAGCCGCGGGCGTCGGAGTTGTGCTCGCCGACGTCACGGGTGCCTTGGTCGCGCAAGGAAATACCGACTCAGATGGAAGACTTGCCCTCGGCCCAGAAAAACTCGCATCCGGTGACTACGCACTGACGTTCGCCACACGTGAGTACTTTTCCAGCCATGGCGTAGAGACGTTTTACCCGTCGGCCACTGTCACTTTCACAGTGACTGACGAGCGGCACTACCACGTGCCCCTGCTGCTGAGCCCGTTCGCGTACTCGACGTATCGCGGCAGTTGACAGCCTCAGTTACACGTGAAACAGCGAGTGCAGGTTGTCGTCGCCGACGGCTGATCGCCCGCCGAGGCCGTCGAGTTCGAGTAAGACAGCAGTGCCCGTAACGATGCCGCCGACCTCGGCGACCAGCGTGTGGGCGGCAGCAATTGTGCCACCCGTTGCGAGCACATCGTCGAGCAGCAAAACTCGCGTACCGGGCGCAATGTCATCGTGCATTTCGATTGCCGCGTCTGCGTACTCCAGGGTGTACGACACGGATGCCGCGGGCCTGGGTAGCTTGCCAGCCTTCCGAATCGGAATGAGACCCACCCCGGCAGCGATCGCTGCCGCACCCGCCAGGAGAAAGCCGCGCGCTTCGATTCCCGCGACGACGTCGAATGTGCCGGCAAACGGCTCGAGCAGACCGTCGACCGTGGCGCGGAGGGCATCCGCATCCGCTAACAACGGTGCGATGTCGCGAAAAACGATCCCCGGCTTCGGGTAGTCGGGGATAGAGACGATGAGAGATTCGGCGCGCGCCAAAGCCTCAGAAGTGTTGCGGGGCATGGATATCAGCCTACCGGGGCGGCGCTTTCGCCCTGCGAAAGCTGTTCCCGTAGCCTTAGCGCCATGACTTTGCTCACTGAGACTGCCGGTTCTGAGTGGTGGCGTTCCGCTGTCATCTACCAGATCTATCCGCGCTCGTTCGCTGACAACAACGGTGATGGCATGGGAGATCTGCCCGGAATCACCTCTCACCTGAGTGATCTCGCCTCGCTCGGTATTGATGCGATCTGGCTGAGCCCGTTTATGACGTCGCCTCAAAAAGACGCCGGCTACGACGTCGCGGACTACTGCGACGTCGACCCGATCTTCGGCACGATGAGTGACTTCGACGTCATGCTGAAGACGGCTCATACCCTCGGCATCCGCGTCATTGTCGACCTGGTGCCCAATCACTCATCTGACCAGCACGCGTGGTTTCAGCAGGCGCTTGCAGCTGCCCCTGGCAGCCCCGAGCGTGCCCGCTATATGTTCCGCGATGGCCAAGGCCCCGACGGCTCGCTCCCACCCAACAACTGGGATTCGGTGTTTGGCGGGTCAGCATGGTCACGCCTCACCGAGCCTGATGGCGCACCCGGTCAGTGGTACCTGCACCTGTTCGACGAGTCGCAGCCCGATTTTGATTGGAGCAACCCAGAGGTGCGCGAGTACTTCGAGGGCGTGCTCCGGTTCTGGCTCGACCGTGGCGTCGACGGCTTCCGCGTCGATGTTGCGCACGGTCTCATCAAGATGGACGGGCTCCCCGATTACACGCCCGACCCTGAGGGCGGCTCAATGGGCGGTGACGCCGACGACGTGCCGTACTGGGGTCAGCCGGCAGTTCACGAGATCTACCGCGAATGGCACAAGCTGCTCGCCACCTACGACGACGACCGGGCGCTCTGCGCCGAAGCGTGGCTGCCGACCCCAGAAAAGACAGCACTGTGGGTGCGTCCAGACGAGATGCATCAGGCTTTCAATTTTCCCTACCTTGTGACCGAGTGGGATGCCGTTGCCCTCCGCCGCGTCATTACTGAATCGCTCCGCGCGTTTCCCGGTGTGGGCGCGCCCCCCACGTGGGTGCTCTCGAATCACGACGTCGTGCGTCACGCGTCTCGCCTGGCCCTCACCGCCGACAACCCGCAGGGTGACGGCATCGGGCCAAAGTCACAGGGAAAGCCCGACCCTGCGGTGGGTCTTCGCCGCGCCCGCGCGGCCACAACTCTCATGCTTGCGCTGCCCGGCAGCGCCTACATCTATCAGGGCGAAGAGCTGGGACTTCCCGAAGCGATGGAGATCCCTGACGACGCGCGGCAAGACCCCACCTGGTTCCGCACGAACGGTGAGCGGTACGGACGCGACGGATGCCGCGTGCCGATCCCGTGGCAAAGCGGCGCCCCCGCGTACGGGTTCAACGACACCGGTGCCTCCTGGCTGCCACAGCCCGAGGAATGGGCTGGCCTCACGCGCGATCTGCAAGAGGCAGACTCCGAATCCACGCTCTGGCTCTACCGCACGCTCCTCGCGGAACGACGGGAACGCGGTCTCGGCGTCGGCACGCTTGAGTGGCTCGAGGGTTTCGGCGACGACGTCATCGCGTTCCGAAACGACGCCGTCACGGTGATCGTCAACATCGGTGCAGCGCCAGTTCAGCTACCGGCCGGAGTCGTTGTGACATCCAGTGGGCCGCTCGAGGGTGCACAGCTCCCCGTTGACACCGCCGTTTGGCTCGAAACCGTCTAGGCGCGGCGGGCGATAGCGCCCAGGACTCGATCTACCGCAACGTAGAGAAAGCCGACAGCTTCGAGCGCCACCGTGAGCGCCAAGAACCATACGGCTACCCCGCCGATGCCGAGCTCTTCAACGTTCATGAATGGATACGGGTACGCGCGGTCGTACCCAAAGTCGCCACCGGCCGCGCTCCACGCGTAGGCGAAGGCAAGATACGCGAACGGGATGAGTGCCCACAGGGGCGGGTCATACCAACGCAATCGACCCTTCGGCGTGAACAACAACCAGTCGCCGATGATCAGGCACGGCGCAATGATGTGAATGAGATTGTCGGTGAGCGTGAACGGCGTGTAGCCGCTGCCCTGCGTAAAACTGATCGGCACGAGCACGATCAGGTAGATGAGCATCGTGGTGGTAATTGTCATCATGACAGCCCCGCCTCCGCGCGCCGACGGCGTTGACCCGCCGCGCACGCCGTCGGATCGCAGATCGAGCGCAGTACGGATGCTGAGGGCCACTGCCCACACCAGGCACAGGATGTTGGACTGCACCGTGTAGAACAAAAACTCGGTGCCCGACACGTCACCGGAGAAGACACCCGTGATTCGGCCGAGGCCGATCGTGATCACGATGACGGTAAGCACGCGGTAGGCGAGAGCGATGCGGCGGTCGGGGAGGAACATGCTGCGATCGTAGTAGCGCACCGCCCACGACACCCGCGGCGCGGCGTAGCCTGGAGGGATGACCTCTTTGCCTGCGCTTGATGCAGGAGCGCTCCGCGCCGACTTCCCCATTTTGGCCCAGAGTGTCAACGATCAGCGTCTCGTGTACCTTGACTCTGCCGCCACGAGCCAAAAGCCGCAGGCTGTCATCGACACCGAGATCGCGTTCCTCGCGCAGACCAACTCGGCGGTTCATCGCGGCGCTCACACTCTCGCCGCCGAAGCAACAGTGCTGTTCGAAGATGCTCGTGCCCGTGTCGCCGCCTTCGTCGGTGCCGACGAAGAGCAGCTCGTCTGGACGAGCGGTGCGACCGCCGGAATCAACCTCATTGCGTACTCGATCGGCAATGCGACGGTCGGCCGCGGGGGCTCGGACGCACGCAGATTTGCGCTCGCTCCGGGCGACGAGATCGTCGTGACCGAGGCCGAGCACCACGCCAACCTCATTCCTTGGCAAGAGCTTGCTGCCCGCACGGGTGCCGTGCTGCGACACATTCCCGTGCACGAAGACGGGACGCTCGCACTCGACGCTGCGGCATCCCTCATCAGCGCGCGCACCAGGATCGTTGCCTTTCCCCATATTTCGAATGTGCTGGGCATCATCAACCCGGTCGCAGAACTCGTCATTCTCGCCCAGAGCGTCGGTGCGCTCACGGTGCTCGACGCGTGCCAGTCAGCGCCACATGTGCCCCTGGATCTGCCCGCGCTCGGTGTCGATCTCGCTGTCTTCTCCGGCCACAAAATGCTCGGCCCCTACGCCATCGGCGGCCTCTACGGTCGGGCTGAGATCCTCGATGCTCTCCCGCCATTTATGACGGGCGGATCAATGATCACGACTGTCACGCTTGATAGCGCCGACTACCTTCCGGCTCCCCAACGGTTCGAAGCCGGAACGCAGCCCGTCTCACAGGCCATCGCGTTGGCCGCCGCAGTCGAGTACCTCGACGCTGTCGGCATGACAGCGATTCACGCTCACGAACGCGTGCTGGAGCGACGGATGCGTGAAGGTCTCCGCCGAATCGACGGCATCCGCCTGCTGGGCGACGCTGCCGACGGTGTGGACCGTGTCGCCCTCAGCGCTTTCGAGGTGCAGGGCGTCCACGCGCATGACGTGGGTCAGTTTCTCGACGCACGCGGAATTGCTGTTCGCGTCGGTCACCACTGTGCGCAGCCACTTCACCGCCGCTTCGGGATGACGGCATCCGTTCGCGCATCGGCCTCGCTCTACAACACGGAGGAAGACATCGACATGTTGCTTGATGGAGTATCTGGTGTGCGCTCATTCTTCGGAGTCACGGCATGAGCGGGCTCGAAGGGCTCTACCAAGAGCTCATCCTTGATCACTCCAAGGCCCGCGACGGCTTCGGCCTCGAAGACGCCGACGGCCGAAGCGCCGATTCACATCAGCGAAACCCCATCTGCGGCGACGAAATCACCCTGCGCGTGCGCGTCGATGAAGACGGAGCGGTTCGCGATGTGAGCTGGGAAGGCGCTGGCTGCTCGATATCGCAAGCGTCGGCATCGATGCTCACCGGCCTCGTTGAGGGGATGCCGCGCACCGAAGCCGACGCCCTGATCGCCGGATTCCGCGAAGTTCTGCGCTCCCGCGGCAAGCTCACACTCGACGAAGACATGTTCGGCGACGCCGCAGCGCTTTCGGGTGTCTCGAGGTACACAGCACGCGTTAAGTGCGCGATGCTCGCGTGGGTCGCCCTGGAAGACGGTCTCTCGCGCGCCTAGCGCTATGCGTTCGTGCGGTCGAACATCTTGCTCCAGAATCCGCCGCTTGATTCTGCCTTCGGGTGACCGCTGCACCACTGACTCGACGGGACCGAGCGCTTCACACTGCCGACGTGTTGGCCGCATCCGGCCCACGTCGTTTTTCCACACGTTTTGCAGTTGACTGCGTTGCACACGATGTACACACCTTTCGAGGTCTTTCGGATACCCCACTGGGTATACGCTATACCCCGTACGGTATGACAATGAACGGGGAGATCACAAATGCGGACCATCATCATCGGCGGCGTGGCGGGCGGGATGTCAGCAGCCACAAGGCTCCGCCGGCTCGACGAGTCCGCCGAAATCATCGTCTTTGAACGCGGCCCCTACGTCTCGTGCGCAAACTGCGGACTGCCCTACTACGTGGGCGGAATCATCACCGACCGCTCGGAGCTTCTACTGCAGACACCGTCTTCTCTACACCGCCGGTTTCGGCTCGACGTCCGCACCGGCCACGAGGTTGTCTCGATCGATACCGATCTGAAGCTCGTGACGGTCATCGAGCTCGCAACGTCTACAACCTCGACGGAGCACTACGACACTCTCATTCTTGCCGTCGGTGCCGCGGCGCGAAGCGACAGCACCTTTGGCGACATCCCTACCCATACTCTCCGCACTGTGGATGACGTCGACGCCATCACTGCGCTCCTTGAACGCGATGGCGGCACCCGCTCAGCGCTCGTGATCGGCGGCGGTTTCATCGGGCTCGAGGCGGCCGAGAACCTGGTTGGCCGAGGCCTGCACACCACGCTGATCCAGCGCGGCCCCCACATTTTGTCGCCTCTCGATCCCGAGATGACAGTCCCACTTGAATCACACCTGCGCGCGCATGGTGTCGATGTGCACACGTCGACAGTGATCGAGAACGTCACTGGAACGCTGGTTCAGCTCAGTGATGGCACACAGCAGCAGCCTGACCTCATCATCGATGCGAGCGGAGTTCGACCCCAGACGGCGCTCGCCCTCACAGCCGGTGTGCGACTCGGGCCCACCGGCGGCATCGCGGTCGACGACCAGAACCGTACGAGCGATGCGCATATCTTTGCTGTTGGTGACGGCGTCGAGAAGATAGACGCCCGCACCGGCAAACCCGCACTCGTCACGATGGCAGGACTCGCGAACCGTCATGGGCGCACGACTGCTGATGTCATCGCTGGTGCGAGCGACACCAACGCACCTTCTCTCGGCACAGCGATTGTCGCCGTCTTCGACATGGTCGCAGCAAAGGTTGGTTCAAGCGAAGCTGAATTACGCGCAGCGGGCATGCCCGTTCGCGCTATCCACACGCACCCGACTTCGCACGCCGGGTACTACCCGGGCGCCGAGGGAATGTCGATGAAGCTTCTCGTCGACCCAGAATCCGACCGGATTCTGGGTGCACAGATCGTGGGTGGTGCTGGCGTCGACAAGCGCATCGACATCATCGCCGTCGCAATGACGGCGGGACTTGAGGCATCCGCTCTCGCAAAGCTCGAGCTCGCCTACGCGCCGCAGTTCGGGTCGGCAAAAGACCCCATCAATCAGCTCGGGTACGTCGCCGATAACCTGCGCACCGGCGCGACTCGCTCGGTGCAGTGGCACGAACTTGAGAACGCGCGGGCGGATGGCGCGACGCTTATTGACGTGCGCTCCGCAGCCGAATTTGCGGCCGGCAGCATTCCCGGCGCGCTCAACATTCCGGTCGACGAATTACGCGAACGCCTCGACGAGTTGCCCGACGGACCTGTGGTCGTTCACTGCCAGGTGGGGCAGCGCGGCCACACCGCGGCTCGGATTCTCACGCAGCACGGCATTGACGCCGTAAACCTCGACGGCGGGTTCCGCACCTGGGCTGCTGGAGCCGAAGTGCGAGAACCCGCCGTCGAAGTTATCTAGTCGCGATCACTGTTGTCGTCGCTAGCAGCGTTCTAGTCGCGCGCAGCGCTCGGGCGAGGAGCGCGGCGGCGACGAGGTGCACCGGAACGGTCACCCGAACGGTCGCCAGCAGCTGCGGGGCGGCCAGAGCCACGACGAGCACCCGACGCGCCGGGCTTCTTCGACGGAGTGTGATTTACCGTCACGGGAGCCGGCTTGACGTACGGAGCGTGCGCACCGACGAGTTCAACCACCGGGGCGCCATCAGCTGTGACGCGCTCGAACGGAACCGAGATTCCAGCCTTACGCAGCAGGTCCGTGACATCGCGACGCTGTGATTCGAGCGTTACGGTGACGACAGTTCCCTCAGCACCGGCGCGAGCGGTACGGCCCGAGCGGTGCAAGTACGCTTTGTGCTCCATAGGCGGGTCTACGTGAACAACGAGTTCAACGTTGTCGACGTGCACGCCACGAGCAGCGACGTCGGTTGCCACGAGCACCCGAACTCCGCCCTTTTCAACTGGAGCGCCAAATGACGCGAGGTTACGCTCACGTGCCGACTGCGAGAGGTTTCCGTGCAGATCAACGGCGGGGATGCCTGCTGCCGTCAGAACCTTGGCGAGCTTCTTTGCCTGGTGCTTGGTGCGGGTGAAGAGGATGCGGCGGCCCAGGCCCGAGGCAAGAGCACGAACGAGGTCGGACTTCTCGGCGTCGCTGACCATCAACACGCGGTGTGTCATAGCTGCGGCGGGAACGCTCGACTCGTCGACTTCGTGACGAACCTCGTCGCGAAGGAAACGACGCACGAGACCATCGACACCGCGGTCGAGGGTCGCGCTGAACAGCAAACGCTGACCGCCCTGCGGCGTTGCGTTGAGAATGCGAGTAACTCCGGGAAGGAATCCGAGGTCGGCCATGTGGTCGGCCTCATCGAGCACGGCGATTTCGACGCGGTCGAGGTTGATGACGCCCTGCTTCATGAGGTCTTCGAGGCGACCGGGGCAGGCAACGACGATGTCAACACCGGCGCGGAGTGCTTGCTCCTGCGGGCGCTGGCTCACGCCACCGAAAATTGTGGTGACGTTCAGGCCAGTCGCGGCGCCAAGAGGCACGAGCACTGCAGCGATCTGGGTAGCCAGCTCACGAGTCGGTGCAAGAACGAGGCCGCGGGGGCGACCAGGAGTGCGGCGTGCGGCGTTAGCTGCACTCAACCGCGCAACCATAGGAAGAGCGAACGCAATGGTTTTTCCGCTGCCGGTGCGGCCACGGCCGAGCACGTCACGGCCAGCGAGAGAGTCAGGAAGAGTGCCTTCCTGAATCGGAAAGGCTTCCGTCTTACCGGAGTCGGCAAGTACACGGGCCAGGGGCGCGGGCACGCCAAGGTCAAGAAAAGTAGGCATAGAAAATGAATCTTTCGGGTAAACACGATCGAAACTGACCGCAAATGGGCGACGGCGCGAATTCGCGCATCGGTTCGCCGCTCGAGAAGTGCCACAGCCAGAGGGCCGGGAAGCGTATCGACGACGCAGGCGCTAGAAAAGCACCGAGACAACGGTAGCACGCGTCACCTGTGGGTCCGGCTGATGACGACAACCTGGGCATCTTCCTAGCAACGCGCCACATTCCGCCTTGTGCATAGGCCTCCCCGTACGCTGGCCCTAGCGATCGGCAGCTGCCTTTGGCTCCACACGACGATCGAAGTAGGTTCGCCATCGCTATTGCCGCTCCCGTCGCTCAGCTCGGGCCCATTCGTCAGACCTACGCAGGCACCGATACCTTCCCGCACCTCACACGTGCGTACACGGAGGTTTCGAAGGTCACGCGAGAGACGGGACTACTGAAGCGCGCGCGCGGCTTCTACGCTCTCGTCGGCGGCATCCTCGCCATCTGCCTCGCGGGTTGCGTCACGGGATTCATCCTGCTCGGAGACAGCTGGTTCCAGTTGCTGATCGCAGGTGCCCTCGGCATCATCCTGACCCAGATTGCGTTCGTCTCTCATGAGGCAGCGCACCGTCAAATTCTCGAGTCCGGTCCCCGCAACGATCGTCTCGCTCGCGGCCTGATCAGCGGTGTTGTCGGCATGAGCTATTCGTGGTGGTCGAGCAAGCACACGCGTCACCACGCCAACCCGAACCGCGTCTCTCGTGACCCCGACATCGAAGTCGACACAGTTTCTTTCCTCGAAGAAGATGCCGCCAAGGCTCGAGGCCTTCACGTTTTTCTCACTCGTCGCCAGGGCTGGTTCTTCTTCCCGCTGCTCACGCTCGAGGGTTTGAACCTCCACTATCTCGGCGTCAAGCACCTCACCACGACGAAGAACGTCAAGGGTCGCTGGATTGAACTCAGCCTCATCGCCGGTCGCTTTGCACTGTACCTCTCGCTGCTGTTCTGGGCGCTGCCCCTCGGCATGGCTTTCGCATTCCTCGGCGTGCAGCTCGCCGTCTTCGGTGTCTACATGGGTGCCGCTTTTGCGCCCAACCACAAGGGCATGCCGATCGTTGACCGCGACGCCAAGCTCGATTTCTTCACCAAGCAGGTACGCACCTCCCGCAACATCAGCGGTGGCTGGTACACGACATGGCTCATGGGCGGACTCAACTATCAGGTCGAGCACCACCTCTTCCCGAACATGCCTCGCCCGCACCTCGCGAAGGCTCGTTTGATCGTGCGTGACTACTGCGAAACGCTCAATGTTCCCTACACCGAGACAACGCTCTTGCGCTCCTATGCGATCGTCATCGAATACCTCAACCGCGTGGGCCTCGCCGCTGGCGACCCATTCGATTGCCCCGTGTCGTCGGAGTTCCGCCGCGTCTAAGCGGTTGTGATTCGTTCGAGCCGCGCGTAGTGCGCTCTTTCCATCTGTGGTCAGACCACATATGCTCGCGGTATGACATCACCACAGCTTCCGCGACGAATCGGCACTGGGGTGCTCGCGCTCGCGACAGCGCTCAGCCTCGCTGCATGCACGAACAGCGCTGAGCCCGAGGCATCCGCTACCGCGTCGAGTGCCTTGTCGGTGCTCGCCGAAGACGGAATCGTCATTGGGTCAGGTCCGATCAATGTCGAGATGTGGGGAGACCCCGCCTGCCCCCATTGCGCTGAGCTTGATGAAGCGATCGGCACTGACATGGCCGACCTTGTGGCCGCCGGCGACATCACCATGACACTTCATCCCATGACCTACGTCAGCGAAAAACGCGGCGACACCACCGACTACTCAACGCGCGCGAGTGCCGTGCTGCTTGCCGTATCGGGCGCAGGCGAGACGGATGCCGTGCTCCCCCTGTACTCGCTGATTCAAGCCAATCAGGTCTCTGAATCCGGTAGCCCTTCCAATGATGACCTTGTGCAGTACGCGGAGCAGGCGGGTGCTGCTGCCGATCTTTCGACGGCGATCGCAGATTTTTCCGCGACTGCAACAGCATCGAACGACTACTGGCTCGGCCGTGAGATTCCCGGCACAACGGAAGTCATCGACCACGTGCCGACTCTCGTGATCGACGGCACGGTGTTCGAAGTACGCGAAGACGGCAGCGACGCAGCGAGGTTCTCGGCGGCAGTAGAGCAGGCGCGGGCGTAGCCGAACTAGACTGAGCGGGTCCGGCATCCCTGAGTTTCTGGAGTCCAGCCGCGTGCCTACTTCCTCTCCCACGACGCCTGCCTTGGCAGACACCGTCGACAACGCCGTCGCCACTCCTGAGAAGGAGCAGCCCTACGCCGCCCTCGGCCTCAAAGCCGACGAGTATGCACAGATCCGCGAGATTCTGGGGCGTCGCCCCACGAGCGGCGAGCTTGCCATGTACTCGGTGATGTGGAGCGAACACTGCTCCTATAAGTCGAGCAAAAACTACCTGCGCCAGTTCGGCCAGAAGGTCACCGACAAAATGCGCGAGAAGCTCATGGTCGGGATGGGTCAAAACGCTGGCGTCGTCGACATCGGTGAAGGTTGGGCTGTCACTTTCAAGGTGGAGTCGCACAACCACCCGAGCTACATCGAGCCGTTCCAGGGCGCCGCAACCGGCGTCGGCGGCATCGTCCGCGATATTATCTCCATGGGCGCCCGCCCCGTCGCGATCATGGATCAGCTGCGCTTCGGCGCCATCGACCACCCCGATACCGCTCGCGTTGTGCACGGCGTGGTTTCGGGCATCTCGTTCTACGGCAACTGCCTCGGACTGCCGAATATCGGTGGCGAGACTGTGTTCGACCCGGTATATCAGGGCAACCCGCTCGTGAACGCCCTCGCGGTCGGCGTGCTGCGTCACGAAGACCTGAAGCTTGCCAATGCCTCCGGCACCGGCAACAAGGTTGTGCTCTTCGGCGCACGTACCGGCGGCGACGGAATCGGTGGCGCATCAATTCTTGCCTCCGACACATTCGCTGATGGCGGACCCACCAAGCGCCCCGCGGTGCAGGTTGGCGACCCGTTTGCCGAGAAGGTACTCATCGAGTGCTGCCTCGAGCTGTACCGAGACGAACTGGTTGAGGCCATTCAAGACCTCGGTGCTGCCGGTATCTCATGTGCGACGAGTGAACTCGCCGCCAATGGCGGTTCCGGCATGCGCGTCGACCTCGAAAACGTGCTGCTGCGCGACCCTTCGCTTACTCCAGAAGAGATTCTGATGAGCGAGTCGCAAGAGCGCATGATGGCGATCGTTGCCCCCGAAAAACTCGACGCGTTCTTGGCTGTCGTCGGCAAGTGGGATGTTGAAACCAGCGTTCTTGGTGAAGTGACCGGTGATGGTCGGCTGCAGATTTTCTGGCACGGTGAAGAGATCGTCAATGTCGATCCTTCGACAGTGGCCGTTGATGGTCCGGTCTACGACCGCCCCGTCGCCTATCCCACCTGGATCGACGCGCTCCGTGACGACTCCGCTGCGGCCCTCGAACGGCACAACGATGCCGACACGCTTCGCGAGCAGTTCTTGAAGCTCGTGGCGAGCCCGAACCTCGCCGACCCGTCGTGGATCACCAACCAGTACGACTACTACGTGCTGGGAAACACTGCTCTCTCGTTCCCCGACGACGCTGGCATGATCCGGGTCGATGAGAACTCGGGTCTCGGCTTCGCTATCGCAACCGACTGCAACGGCCGGTTCTGCCAGCTCGACCCGTACGAGGGCGCAAAGCTCGCTCTCGCGGAGGCATACCGCAACGTCGCCGTCACCGGCGCAACTCCGGCAGCTGTCACCGACTGCCTCAACTTCGGCAGCCCCGAGAACCCCGAGGTCATGTGGCAGTTCTCCCGCGCAGTCGAAGGACTGAGCGACGGATGCCTCGAGCTCGGCATCCCGGTAACCGGTGGCAACGTCTCGTTCTACAACCAGACCGGCGACACTCCGATTCACCCGACGCCCGTGGTTGGCGTCTTGGGCGTCATCGATGATGTCGCCCACCGGATCCCGAGCGGATGGCAAGACATCGGCGAGAACATCTACCTGCTCGGTGTGACCGCGATGGAACTCAGCGGGTCAGCATGGGCCGCCACGATCCACGGCCACCTCGGTGGACCTCCCCCAACCGTTGACCTCGCCGGAGAAAAGCGCCTCGCGGAACTGCTTCGGGCAGCGTCCGATCAGAGCCTCATCTCCAGCGCGCACGACCTTTCGGAGGGTGGCCTCGCCCAGTCACTCGCCGATGCTGTCAAGCGGTTCGGCGTTGGCGCGCGTGTGTGGCTGAGCGAAATCAGCGAACGCGACGGGGTGGATGCGGCATCCGCACTCTTTTCGGAGTCGACTGGTCGAGTGATTGTCACTGTCCCCCGCGAAGAAGACGTGAAGTTCCGCGGACTCTGCGCGGGACGCAACTACCCGGTGCTACGCATCGGCGTCACCGATTCTCCCGCCGAGGGCGAGCCAACCCTCGAAGTTCAAGATGTGTTCACGGTGCCCATCAATGAACTGCGTTCGATTTCAGCCGCGACGCTTCCCGCCGCCTTCGGACCCACCATTTCTGAGCCCGGAATTTAGGAGTTCGACATGAGCGACGAAGACTACGGCGACCTCAACACCAAACGTCAGATGCGCATGAAGATTGTGGCGTGGTCGGTTATTGTGGCGCTGATCCTCGTGGGTGGTGGCTCAACCGTCATCGCGCTGATCTTCGGTTAAACCCTCGGCGATATCTGAGGACACGTAGGGTGAACACGTGGAGCCTTTAGTTGAGTTCCTCGCCCTCTGGTGGTGGACTGCGCCTACAGCTCTAGGAGTGGGCACTGCGAGCTACTTTGGCGTGACAACTGGCCGCCGCCGATCGCGCCGGCTGGCACTGAATGCCGCCCGCGTTCAGGAGCAGGCGGCAGTCCGTACCGCCCTCGCCGCACGCGCTGACACTCGGTCAGCACAAGCCAAGGTGCATGCAGCTCGGGGTGGTGCTCCCGGCCTCGCACTACCTGACGCGCGCCGTGCCCTTGCAGAGGCGAAGCGCCTCCAGCGTTCAACCGCGCTTGCGCTGCGCGCAGCGCGGGGTGAGGTTCGCGCGGAGCGCGCACGCTTGGGCGCTACGTCGTCTCACGAGGACCTGCCGCTGGTTCGGCTCGTTCGGCAACACGACCAGGTCGCTTCGCGCTGGCTTGAGTATGAAACCGACGTTGAACTCTCAATCGCAGTGCCGCAGTTGAGTGATCCACGTCGGCCCGAAACTGCGGCATTCCTCCGCGCAATGCAGCAGGCTCAGTGGCTCCGCCCTGCTGACGACGCAACTCGAATGGATCCCGCAGCGTACACGGCGTATCGCGACGCGGTCGCCGACATGGCCGCAGCATTCGACCACGCCGAAGATGCCGCGCTCCGCGCTTCAGCCCACGTCGGCCGCCTCCCTCGGCGTGCGACGCCTCCCAATCCACCACAGACCGGTTAGCCCACTCGCACGCGGATAGCATGACAGAGTGCAGCCGTTCTTCGACTTTTTGGGTAGCTACTGGTGGCTCGTCTTTCCCATCGGAGGAATGATGGCCGGTGCTGGTAATGCCTGGGAGCGGAGGTCTCGCCTTCGCCACCGACGCCGGCTCGAAGTCATCAAAGCAAAGGGCGAGTTAAAGGCCGCACACAGTCAGGTGCCCGCTGCGGGAGCTGTCGCAGCCGGGCAGACCGCCGACGAAGATATCGTCCGCGCGCAGTCGCAAAAAGAGCGTATGGCCCGCGTGCTCGCAGCACACGATGCCGTGATCAAGAAGTGGCTCGAGTACGAACTCGACGTCGCCAAGGTGATCGCTTACCCAGCCATGAGCGATGGACGCCAGCCACTCACAGCGGCATTTTTACGAGCGAAGAAAGTCGCTGACAACCTTCGCCCCGAGTCGGACACAGCGAAGCTGACACCAGAGCTGTTCGCTGAGTACCGCGATGCCGTCACCGATTGCGAAGTCGCTTTCGATGTTGCTGAGCGTGATGCGCGCCGCCTGAAGGACGCATCGTTTACTCCCGTAGAGCGCAAGCGCCTCGACACCGCTCAACAGTTGCTTGCGGTAGCGATCGACCAGGCAGCGACGCCTGCTGAACGCCAACTCGCGTATAAGCGAGTGCGGCAAGAACTCGACGGACTGATCTCACTCTCAGACGATGCGATCGACGCCCTCGAAAAACGCGTGGCCCACGAGATTGCGTCGCCACAACGGGAGTCTTCGCACCCCCCGGCGTCTCCGCCGCCCCCCACGACATAACGCGAGGGGTCGCAACATGCCGCATGCCGCGCGCGAGCGCGCGAGCATTATGGCGTGTTGCGACCCCTCGGCGTGGGTTACGCGGGGACTCAGGAAGTGAGCGAGTCCACGTACTCCTGGTTGTCGGAGATCCACTGCTGCACAACGTCGGTGTAGTCGTCGCTACCGCCGTCGCTGAACATGGCGTCTTCGAGTGAGTACAGCGTTTCGCTGGGCATCTTGAAGTCGGCCAACCATCCGTTTACCTCAGAGAACTCGTCAGCAAAGCTGGTCGAGGTCACTGTGTGGATGCCTTCGGCGTCGCCGAGGAGACCCTCGGGGTCCTCAAGGTCCTTGATCGGGAAGGCGTTGTAAGCCCAGTGCGGACGCCACAGGGTGACAGCAACGTTTTCGCCAGCGTCAGTCTTCGACTGAAGTTCAGCGAGCATGGCGGGCGTCGACGAAACGACGAAGTCCATGTTTTCGAGACCGTAGCCGGGGATGACTTCATCCTGCGTCACGGTCACGAGGCCGGAACCGGCTTCGATACCGACAAGCTTGTTGTCGAAGAGATCAGCGTTGTCGGCGAGCTCGGAGAGCGAATCGATGGGCGCGTCCTCGTTCACAGCGATCGTGAGCTTGGCCTCATCGTTCCAGGCGCCGAGATCGACGAGCTCGTCGCCGTAGGTCTCCATGTAGTCCGCGTGCGTGAGCGGCAACCATGTGTCGAGCGTCAGGTCGTAGTTCTCTTTCGAGATACCTGTGTAGACGGCTGCGGGGTCGGCGTATTCCAGTTCGACGTCGTAGCCCTTGTCTTCAAGGATGGCCTTCCACAGCTCAGACGCGGCAATGCCTTCGTCCCAACCGTTGAAGACGGCGATCTTGACGGCGCGGTCACCTGCGGCGTCAGACGAACCTGCGGCGTCGTCGGAGGTTCCTGCGCAACCGGTGAGTGCGAGGGCCGCAACTCCGGTCAGTGCGATTCCTGCAGTAAGGGTGCTTCTCTTGGTCATCGTGTGTCCTCTCTTTCCGCATGCTGTGCGCGGATCGTTCGGTTGTGAGCACGCCGTTCGACGCGCCCATCCGGCGAGGGATGAGCTCGCCAGGTTGGTGGCGGGTGCGACGTCGAACCCGTAATTCTGTGTGACGGATGCCGGAGGCACCCGTGTTGTTATGCGTTGACGATCGGCGCGCGCTGAGGCGACGCGGTTTTCTCATCGAGCTTTGTGACAGATGATGAGCGGCGCTTGGTGCGCTTGTCTCGCGACGCAAGACCGGAGGTCACACGGTCGAGGATCATCGCGAGTACTACGACCGAACCACCAGCTTCAACGCCGAGCGAGATGTCGATGCGGCTCAGGCTCTGAACGACCTGTCCACCGAGCCCGCCAGCGCCGACCATGCCGGCGATAACGACCATCGAAAGGCTCAACATGATCACCTGGTTAACACCGGCCATGATCGAAGGGAGCGCCAGGGGCAGCTGGATCTGTCGCAGAATGCGGCCGGGCGATGCGCCAAACGCGTGCCCTGCTTCAACAACCTCTTCATCGACACCACGGATACCGAGCTCGGTCAGACGCACTCCGGGTGCGAGTGCGAACACAATCGTTGCAACGATTCCGGGCACGACTCCGACGCCGAACATAATGAGCGCGGGAATCAGGTAAACGAACGCTGGCATCGTCTGAAGGAAGTCGAGAATTGGGCGAATGACGCTTGAAACCTTCTCGTTGCGCGCGGCCCAGATACCCAACGGGATCGCAATCGCTACCGCGACCGCAGAGGCGATGATGACGAGCGCGAGCGAGTCCATCGCGTTGTCCCACTGATTGACGCCAACAATGAGCAACAGTCCGATCGCTGTACCAATCGCCAGAGACCATCCCTTCGCGAGGTACGCGATTGCGGCGAAGACAATGATGATGACCCAGAACGGCGGGCCAGAAAGCACGAAGTCGAGGCCGTCATAGAGGGCGGAGAAAATGACGCTGATGCCATCGAAGAACCACGCGAACGTGTCGATGATCCAGCGGACGACGTTCTCTACGACATCGCCGATGGGGAGGCGGAACATATCGTTCATCGGAGGCTCCCTTCCGTGGACTCGACGGCGTCGATTGTGAGTGTCATTTCGCTTTCCGGCACTGTCGCCGGCACATCGATGACAGGGTTTTCCCGCGTCATCGTGGGAACGTTGCCCAGAGCTGCAAGCAGAGTGACTCGCGGGATAACGCCCATGAGTCGCATTCGGTCATCTACAACCGCGACGGGGATGTGACTTTCCACGGAGCGCTCCACGACATCGGTCAGCGGGTCATCGGGGTGCACAGCTGGCTGCGCGTGGTGAGCCAGCGCGCGCAGATCAGACTTGCCACTCTTGACGGCGCGAATCGCTTCACGGTCGGTGACGATACCCAGGTAGATACGGTTTTCGAGCACCGCGACGGAACCGACCTGCTGGTCGCGCATCACCTTGAGGGCGCCGCGGACGCCGGCACTCACTGGTGTTGTTGCCTGCGGCGGCTCCATCACGCTCGATGCAGTCAGCACACGGGCCCGATCGACGTCCTGCACGAACTGCGCGACGTAGTCGTTGGCCGGGTCGGTGAGGATCTCTTCGGGTGTGCCGTTTTGCACGATGCGACCGTCACGCATGACTGCGATGCGGTCGCCGAGGAACATGGCTTCATTGAGGTCGTGGGTGATGAACACGATGGTCCGACCGAGCTCTTGCTGCAGTTCGACGAGCTGTTCCTGCATCTCACGGCGAATGAGGGGATCAAGCGCTGAAAAGGCTTCGTCCATGAGGAGGATGTCCGTGCCGGAAGTGAGCGCACGGGCGAGCCCAACGCGCTGACGCATACCGCCAGAGAGTTCGTCGGGCATCGCTTCGGCACGGTCGCCGAGACCGACCTTTTCGAGGATCTCCATTGCTCGCGCGCGGCGTTCTTCGCGCCCTACGCCCTGAATCTCCAGCGCGTAGGCGGCGTTGTCGATGACAGTCCGGTGAGGAAGGAGCGCGAAGTGCTGGAAGACCATCGATACTGACTGACGACGGATGCGGCGCAGTTCAGAGGGGGACGCATTCGCAATGCTCTCACCCTGAACCAACACATCGCCGGCCGTCGGCTCAAGCAGCCCATTCAGCATCCGGATGATCGTCGACTTTCCCGAGCCCGACAATCCCATGATGACGAAGATTTCGCCGGGGTTCACGGTGAAGCTGGCGTCGATGACGGCCGCTGTTCCCGAGGATGCGATGTCGGATCGCGACGCACCATCCCGGAGCTTTTGAACTGCCCCGCGCGGGTTGCGTCCGAAGACTTTAAAGAGGCCTTGGGCCTCAATGGCATGCTGCACAGTCACTGTCACCTCGGCAGCACGAGTTCACGGCTGCATCGGTCACGCCCGGGTCAAGATCACTCGCGCTCACACTGAGTTTCGGGACTCGGGAACACACCTGCGACACGTGTCGGACATGTCGCAAAGATCGATAACCATACGATCACCGTCATGGCATCATAGGATGCCGCGATGACCGCGGACTGATCGGAACAGGGTCATTTGACCCGTATCAACGGTATCAGGTGTTGAGGCCGGCGGCCGCTGTGTGGTGCCGGATGACCTCGGCGACAACGAAATTGAACCACTTTTCAGCGAATTCCGGATCGAGTTCTGCTTCTTCTGCGAGGCGGCGAAGGCGCGCCGTCTGCTGCTCTTCACGAGACGGATCAGACGCCGGCATCCCGTGCTCGGCCTTCAATTCGCCGACCTGTTTCGTGCAGCGAAAGCGTTCAGCGAGCATGAAAATAAGAGCGGCATCAACGTTGTCGATGCTCGCTCGCAGCCGGGTCAAGGTGGCTACTGGATCAGCGTCAGTCATGGGGGGCGGCCTCCTGAATTCGACGATACCGTGTTGCGGCGCGCGCCACCTCTAGAGTGTGATCATGACCGATGGCACAGAGACCTCCGTGACGCCTGAATCCGCCGAAACACCAGCGCGCTCGGCAGTGTTGCGAAACCCATTTGCTTTCGGGTTCTTCGTCACGCTTGGAGGGCTCGTTGCCATCGTCCTCGGTCTCGCGGTTACCAATCTCACAACGATCCTGATCTATATCGCCTTTGCGATGTTCGCAGCGCTCGGCCTCGACCCGATCGTCCGCGCTTTAGAGCGTCGAAAGGTACCGCGCACCTGGTCGATCGTCATCGTCTACATCGGCTTCGCCGCGGTGCTCGCCGGCGTGCTCTTGATTGTGCTGCCGACCGTCATTCGGCAGGTCACACAGTTCGTAAACAACGTGCCGACCTACTTCAACGAGTTCATGCGGAGCGATGTCTACGCCTACATCAACGCGAACTTCGGAGACGCTGCGGGCGACATCGTTAAGCAGCTTCAGGACTTCATCGTCAACCCATCCAATATCGCGGCAATCGGCGGCGGCGTGCTGCAGTTCGGCGTCTCTCTCGCGACCGGGGTATCTGGCCTCGTGATCGTTCTGGTGCTGAGCCTGTATTTCCTTGCGTCACTCCCAATGGTCAAGCGCTCGTTCTACAGCCTCACGCCGGCGCGCAACCGTTCCGGGGTCGCTGATCTCACCGAGCAAATCACCGACTCGATCGGCGGCTACTTGATGGGCATGGTGGTACTTGCGTTCTTCAACTCGATGTTCACGCTGGTGCTCTTCCTGATTCTCGGGCTTCCGTTCCCAGCGTTGATGGCCGTAATTGCGTTCTGCATCACGATCATCCCGCTCGTGGGTCCCGTGCTCTTCTGGATTATCGGCTCGCTTGTCGCACTACTCGGCGATCCCGTCGGCGCACTGATCTTCTCGGCCTCGTATCTCGCTTACATGCAGGTCGAGGCATATTTCCTCACCCCGAAGGTCATGAACCGAACGATCTCGATTCCCGGCTCCCTCGTTGTCATCGGGGCGCTCGTAGGCGGCACGCTACTCGGGCTCCTGGGCGCGCTCGTGGCGATACCCGTGACGGCATCGCTCTTGCTCATCTTGAAGCAGGTAGTGATCCCGAAACAGGATCAGAAAATCTAGCGCAGCGGCAACAGGCACGTGGGTGATGCCACGTCGACGCGGTGACGGACTCGCCCCGGAATGCCTGTTCTGTCGTCAAGACTGAGCGACGCCACTTCATCAGAGAGCTGGCCTGCTATCAGGAGCGTGTCACGCACAACAGCATGATGGCGCGGCCAATTCACCCCTGCATCGACTAGTGCGATCGCGCTGACGGATTCACCCGCACCATCCACACGAAGCGATGCGATCGTGTTCGATCCGCGCACGCCAGCGTAAAGAAATGCGCCGTCGCGGGAAGGTGCGAGCTCCGCGGCGGTGTCGGTGTCCAGCAGGCCACCGCCGAATGCAACGCTTGAGACGATCCGCCACGTGCCCATCGCGTTCGGGGCGAGCACAAACACTTCATGCGAAAGCTCGGTGATCACGTAAAGGTGACCGCTCTGATGCCACACAGTGTGCCGCGGGCCACTCCCGCGCGGGAAAACAACCTGTTGGGCGAACTGAAGTTGCCCATCGGCACCGTGGCGCCAGAACCTGACGAGGTCATAACCCATGTCGACTGTCACGACGAGACCATGCGGAAGGTAACGCACTTGGTGCGCGCGGGATGCGCGAGAGGCGGCATCCGCTTCTTCGGAGTCGTCGAATAGCTTCAGGTCGTCGCTTCGGTTTTCATCGATGAAAGGAGGCGGTTCTTCCGCCGCGAGAAGGTCGGCGTATTCAGCGCCGGCGGCGTCTCGGAGCGCGCGGCGCGCCTGCTCAATTTCAGACTCTGGTTCTTCCTGCGCACCGGAATTTACCGGCACGCCAGTGCCGTACGGGTCAATCGCGGCCGGCAGGAGCTGTCGTTCTCGGGGAACACCCGAGGAGTCAAGTGGCATCCGCAGCACGCGGCCATCGCCCCAACATGACACCGCGAGAGCTGAGGCGTCGGGGGCAACAGCAATATGGCACGTCAGTTCTCCGGCCTCTACTGGGCGCCCGAGCGTCACAAAAGAGGTCTCACTAACGCGACGAAATGCCTGTACGACTCCCCGCCCCTCGAGCGCCGCGTATACGACGTCGAGCGTGGGGTGCTTCGCGATCCAAGACGGCGACTGGGCTGCCGCGACAGTGCCCGAAAAGTGCAGTTGACCCCCGGCGAGCGCTTCATCGCGAGCACCCGCAACAACCTCACCGATACCCTCGCCGACACCACCCATGTCAGGGGTGTAGCCACCGGTCAGAATGCGCATTAGTCGACGAGGTCGTGGCGCACGATCACCGCGTCACGCGAAGGCCCCACACCAATGACCGAAATTCGCGTGCCGCTCATGCCTTCGAGAGCGAGCACGTAGTCCTGCGCTTCGAGCGGGAGATCCTCAAAAGTGCGAGCCTTCGAGATGTCTGCATTCCAACCGGGGAAGTACTCGAAGATGGGCTTCGCGTGGTGGAAGTCAGTCTGGTTGACCGGCACCTCATCGAATCGTTCACCATCAACGTCGTATGCGACACACACCGGAATCTGTTCGAGCCCACTGAGAATGTCGAGCTTTGTCAGCACGAGATCGGTGATGCCGTTGATGCGTGTGGCGTACCGGGTGATGGGAGCGTCGTACCAACCAACGCGGCGCGGGCGCCCCGTTGTGGTGCCGAACTCGAAACCGCGCGAACGCAACCAGTCGCCCTGCTCGTCGAAAAGCTCGGTGGGAAACGGGCCCGACCCCACGCGAGTCGTGTACGCCTTCACGATTCCGACGATGCGATCGAGACGGTTCGGACCGACGCCCGAACCTGTCGAGGCCCCGCCTGCTGTCGCCGATGATGACGTGACGAACGGATACGTACCGTGATCGACGTCGAGCATGGCGGCCTGTCCACCTTCGAAAACGACAACATCACCAGCGTCGAGGGCTTGGCTCAACAACAGGCCGGTGTCGGCGACCATCGGGCGGAGCCGATCGGCGTAAGACAGCAGATCTTCGACGACCTCGTCGACGGTAACCGCGCGCCGGTTGAAGACCTTGACGAGCAGATGGTTCTTCTGGTCGAGAGCGCCTTCCACCTTCTGGCGCAGAATGTTCTCGTCGAAAAGGTCTTGCACGCGGATGCCTACGCGATTGATCTTGTCGGCATAGGCCGGACCGATGCCGCGACCGGTCGTTCCGATCTGGCGCTTGCCCAAAAATCGCTCCGTCACCTTGTCGAGGGTGCGGTGATATTGCGTAATGATGTGCGCGTTCGCGCTGACTCGCAGACGCGTAATGTCGACGCCGCGGGCCGACAGGGCTGTCAATTCGCCAAAGAGAACTTCGAGGTCGACCACGACGCCATTGCCGATGACGGCGTTGACTCCGGGACTTAGGATGCCCGAGGGCAAAAGGTGAAGAGCGTACTTTTCGTCGCCGATGACGACAGTGTGGCCGGCGTTATTACCGCCATTGAACTTGACGACCCAGTCGGTGCGGTCGCCGAGAAGGTCAGTCGCCTTACCCTTACCCTCGTCACCCCACTGGACTCCGACGATCACGATGCCTGGCATGAGGAGCTCCCTCTGTGGTGGATCGGTACACCCCATCCTATCGAGCCGTACGGGACCGTATTCTTCGCACGCATGAATCGGAGAGGGAATAAATCACCGCCCGATGCGCATTTCGCTATGTGACGACTGAATAAGTTGCCTCCCCTGTTGCCACCGAGAATGGTTGAAATATGTCTGCCGCCGAAGATCACGCTCGCTGGCGCGAACAGCGTCGCAGTGCAGTGACCGCACCCACCGGTAACCTCGCGCTCATCGAAACCCGATGGACTGGCGAAGTGCCTGACATCGAGGCCGCGAAGCGAAGCGCCCCCAGCTCGGCAACGGTTACGCCCCTGCAGCGCACGGGGATCGACTCCGGCCTCCCCGAGCACGGGCTCCGAGTGTGGGACGCGCAGTCCCCCGCGATCAACTCATTCGAGAAGATCGACGCCTACGACTACGACCCATCGTGGGTGATCACCGCACAGTTCATTCCCGTCGGCGAAGGTCGCACCGTGCCCTTCGAGCACATCCGCGACAACGGCGGAACACGCAATCTTGTCGTGCCCGGCGACATCGTCTTCACGCTCGACGGCAACGACTACTCACTGTCGGCGTTCGACGACGGCGGCCAGCTTCTTCTGGTTTTTGCGGATCAAACCAACGGTTCCGAAACCTACGGCTCCGGACGCTTTTTGTTCGTTGATCGCAGTGCCGAAGACTCCGAAAACGTGACACTCGACTTCAACCGTGCATTCGTTCCGCCGTGCGGTTTTTCGGCGAAGTACAACTGCCCTCTCCCACCCGCCACGAACAGGTTCTCGTTGCCTATTCGTGCCGGCGAGAAAAACGTCGTCTTCCGCGACGACTTCGACATCTACGCGGCTTAGCCCGCCCACATCACAGCAACCTGGAGCACCCGTTAATGAAGAGATCTCTCGCTGCCGTTTCGGCAATCGTCGTCGCGACCCTCGCGCTAGCAGGCTGCTCGTCGGGTGGAGAAACGGCCGCAAACGCCGATGATGCGACGATTTATATTGGTTCGCTCTACGAACCTCAGAACCTCAGCAACACCCAGGGTGGCGGGCAGGGCGTCACGGAGGCGTTCAATGGAAATGTTTATGAGGGCCTCTACAAGCTGACCGACGATGGCGAGGTTGAACCACTTCTCGCCGCGAGTTCGGAGGTGAGCGACGACGGTCTCACATACACCATCACGCTGCGCGATGACGTGACTTTTCACTCCGGCAAAGCGCTGACATCCGCTGACGTCAAGGCGAGCGTTGACGCTGTCACGGCGGAGGACTCCCAGTCGGCACGAAAGTCGAGCTTCGCCGTCATCAGCGATATCGCAACCCCCGATGATACGACTGTCGTTTTCACACTGTCGGAGCGATCCATCTCGTTCCTTTACAACCTGAGCTACATCTGGATCGTCAACTCCGAAGCAGGAGACCTTACCCAGACAGAAGACGGCACCGGGCCGTACACACTCGATGAGTGGCGCCAGGGAAGCACGCTCACCCTCACACGCTGGGATGACTACTCGGGAACCCCCGCGACCAACGGTGAGGTAGTTTTCACCTACTTCACCGATGCAACTGCTGAGAACAACGCGTTGCTCACCGGCGAAATCGACATCATTACGAGCGTGCAGAGCCCCGATTCGCTCACTCAGTTCACCGACAACGACGAGTTCGTCGTCAGCGAGGGCACCTCGACAACGAAGGAACTGCTCGCCTTCAACGACCGCGTTGCGCCTTTCGACAACGCGCAGGTGCGAAAGGCCGTCTACTCCGCGATCGATACCGAGCAACTGCTTACGGCAATTTGGGGCGATTACGGCACGCTCATCGGATCGATGGTTCCGCCCACCGATCCTTGGTACGAAGACCTCACTAACGTGAACCCTTACGACCCGGATCTTGCTCGTGAAGAGCTCGCTGAAGCCGGTTACGCTGACGGCTTCACGTTCACACTCGACACACCGAGTTACGACCCGCACCCGGCCGTCGCTGAGTTCGTGCAGTCGGAGCTGGCAGAGATCGGTATCACTGTCGAGATCAACACGATTAGCGCAGACGAGTGGTACACCAAGGTCTTCAAAGACCAAGACTTTGAGGCCACTTTGCAAGAGCACGTTAACGACCGCGATGTGGTTTGGTACGGCAACCCTGATTTCTACTGGGGCTATGACAACGCTGACGTACAGCAGTGGGTCGCCGACGCAGAACAGGCGACCACGATCGACGAGCAGACCGAGCTCCTCACACAGGTCAACGAGCAGATCGCTGAAGATGCCGCGAGCGTGTGGCTGTATCTTTATCCACAGATCGTCGTTGCCTCAAGCGACGTCACCGGGTACCCCGTTAATGGCTTGAACTCGCAGTTCTACGCCTACGACATCGTCAAATCGTAACTTCGCCCTTTCAACTGAAGAGCGGATGCCACGACGCACCTGTGTCGGCGGCATCCGCTCTCGTCTGTGAAACACATGATCACCTATCTCCTGCGTCGCTTCGCGTTTCTGGTGGTGTCGCTGGTCGTTGCGATGATCGTGATTTTTGTTCTGCTCCGCCTGTTGCCCGGAGATCCGGCGAATGCGCTGCTCTCTGTGGACGCAACGCCCGAGCAAATCGCGGCCGCTCGCGCACAGGTGGGCTCAGATCAACCGGTTCTGCAACAGTTTTTTCAGTGGGCGAGCCAACTCTTGCGGTTCGACCTGGGCGATTCGCTCATCAGCTCACGGCCAGTTGGCCCCGAAGTGGCATCGCGCCTCGGCATCACACTCCCGCTCACTCTTTTGGCATTTATCCTCGCGCTTCTTCTCTCCCTTGCGATCGGAATCGTCGCTGCTGTCAAGGCTGATCGTTGGTACGGCATCGCGCTATCCGGCTTTTCACAACTCGGCGTCGCTGTTCCGGTGTTCTGGGTGGGTGTCATTTTGGTGTGGGTATTCGCGCTCAATCTCGGACTCTTGCCGTCGGGTGGTTTCCCCAGAGGTGATTGGGACGATCCGGCAGATGCACTGCGTTCGCTTGCACTCCCCATCGTGACGATTGCCATCGTGATGAGTGCGTCGCTGAGCAGATATGTTCGCTCGGCGACCCTCGACGTGCTGGGGAGCGATTATCTCCGCACCGCTCGCGCCGGCGGTGCGGCCATGGCGGAAGCATTGTTGAGACACGGAGTGCGAAACGCTTCAGTTCCGGTGATTGCTGTGCTCGGCATCGAGCTTTCAACAACACTGCTGGGCGCCGTTGTGGTCGAGAGTGTCTTCACTCTGCCTGGCCTCGGAAACATGTTGCTCACGGGCATCGAGCAGCACGACTACGCGAATATTCAGGGCGTTCTCGTCGTCAGTACTCTTTTCGTGCTTTTGGTGGGTTTTGCCGCCGACATTCTTCAGCGACTCGTCGACCCGCGGTTGCGCACAAGCGTCTCGGGTAACCGTTGAGTGGCGCAAAGCGGCGGCCGCACGCAACACTCGTTATCGGGATCGCCCTCACTGCGGTGGTTCTCGTCGTGGCAGCCGTCTCGCTGTTTTGGCTGCCGTACCCACTCTCCGACACCAGCGGCGGCCGCCTAGAGGGCCCAAGTGCGCTGCACCTCCTCGGAACTGATCGACTGGGCCGGGATCTGCTGTCGCAACTCATGGTCGGCGCACGCATCGCACTGACGGTCGGGGCGGGTGCTGTGGCCATCGCCGCAACCCTCGGCATCCTGATCGGTCTCGGCGCCGCTCTCGCTCGCGCGTGGATTGATGACACGTTCTCGGCAGCCCTCGACGTCGTCATTGCTTTTCCGGTTCTGCTGCTAGCGATGCTCGTCGTTGCGGTGCAGGGCGCGTCACTGTGGTCGGCAACGTTCGCGATCGGGTTGGCGATGTCAGCGGTTATCGCGCGACTCACCCGTATTCTTTCGCGCCGGGTGCTGCAAGAGCAGTTCGTGACGGCCGCGCGCACCAGCGGCACGAATCTTCTCGGCATTGTCACGAAGCATGTGCTGCCCAACATCGCACCGACTATCGTCGTGAGTCTCGCATTGCAGTTCGGCATCGCGGTGCTCGCCGAAGCGAGCCTTTCTTACCTCGGGCTTGGAGCACCGCCACCAAACGCATCCTGGGGACGAATGCTGCAAGAGGCGCAGGGAACCGTCCTCACCGCCCCGGTCGGGGCTATCGCCCCGGGTATTGCGATCGTGGCTCTCGTACTCGGCGTGAATTTTCTCGCGGACGGCCTCCGCGAGTACACCGATCCAACCCGTCGGCGCTCAGGATGGAGGTCACGATGAATGTTCTCGATATCTCCGGCCTCACCGTGCGTGCGGGTGACAGCACGCTCGTCGACAATATTTCGTTCGTGGTGAAACCCGGCGAGCGCGTAGGAATCATCGGTGAGTCGGGTTCAGGAAAGTCGATCACGTCACTCGCGGCACTAGGCCTGCTAGCCGACTCCCTCGTGGCGACGGGAAGTGTGCGGATCGAAGGACGCGAGGTCATCGGCACACCCGACCATGAAATTCGCCGGCTTCGCGGGCCCGCCGCACAGATTGTGTTTCAGGAGCCCCTCACCGCGCTCGACCCGCTCATGCGCGTTGAGAGGCAGATCGCTGAGCCACTGCGTCGCCATCTCCATCTGCACGGCGCTGCTCTCCGCGACGCGGTGCGCGAGGCCCTCGCCGAGGTTTCGCTCACCGAACCCCGCATCGCGCGCGCCTACCCTTTTGAGCTTTCTGGAGGACAGCGCCAGCGTGTAGCCATCGCTATCGCTCTCGCCGCGCACCCGCGCATCCTGATTGCAGACGAACCGACGACGGCCCTCGATGTCACAGTGCAAGACGGCGTGCTCACGCTGCTCGAGCGTCTCGCAACCGATCGTGGCATGGCACTGTTGTTTATCAGCCACGATTTAGCTGTCGTTTCTCGTATGGTCGAGCGTCTCATCGTGATGCGTGACGGCGTTGCCGTCGAAGAGGGTGACGTTCGAGCTGTTCTTTCGACTCCGAAGCATCCGTATACGGCAGCGCTCGTCGCCAGCGCTCGTGCTCTCGATGCCGCATGGGATGCCGCAACACCCGGCACCGAGCGAGAGTCATCGTGAGCATTCTCGAACTCGAATCAGCCAGCTTCTCGTATGGCGCCTCAGAGGTACTCCGAGACGTTTCGCTCTCGGTGGAGCGCGGCGGCGCTGTGGGCCTCGTCGGCGAATCTGGGGCCGGAAAGTCAACCATCCTGCGGTTGCTTCTCGGTCTGGATTCGCCTCGCTCTGGCACCATACGATTCGAAGGCGAGCCTCTCCGACTTCGAGATCGGGCTCTGATGCGTCGTTTTCGAACGAGTGTGCAGCCGGTGTTTCAAGACCCATATTCGTCCCTTGATCCGCGACAGCGTATTGACAGCATCATCGCGGAGCCATTGCGCTCACTGCGGATCGCCAAGCCCGGAGAAATACCCGAGCTGGTTGCGGCAGCCGTTGCATCGGTCGGTCTCGAGCCCGACGCTCTTGCACGCTATCCCCATGAGTTCTCCGGTGGTCAGAGACAGCGAATAGCGATTGCGCGCGCAATCGTTTCGCGTCCACGGGTGCTCCTCGCCGATGAGCCGGTGAGCGCGCTCGACGTCACAACGCGAGTTCAAGTGCTCGATCTACTCGCGACGCTCCGCCGCGAACAGGGACTCGCGCTTGTGATGGTGTCTCACGACCTGGGTGCCGTGGCAGCCGTCTGCGATCACACCATCGTGCTGAAAGATGGACAAGTGGTTGAAGCCGGGTCGACCAGCAAGATACTCACTGCGCCCGAATCGGCCTATGCCCGCGAACTTGTAGCAGCGGCCCCTCGCCTGCCGCGATAGCTCGCCGAATATGCGAGCGCCAAGCGATCAGTAGGATTGAAGGTATGTCGAAGGTACTTGAATCACTGCCCATCGGCGAGCGCGTCGGAATTGCTTTCTCTGGAGGTCTCGATACCTCTGTCGCGGTCGCATGGATGCGCGAGAAAGGCGCCGTGCCGTTCACCTATACCGGTGACCTCGGTCAGTACGACGAAGACGACATCGAGTCGATCCCAGGGCGCGCGCTTGAGTATGGTGCCGAGGCATCCCGTCTCATTGACTGCCGCCGGGCTCTCGTAGAAGAGGGTTTCGTTGCGCTTTCATGCGGCGCATTCCACATCCGTTCGGGTGGACGCACCTACTTCAACACCACCCCTCTCGGCCGCGCCGTCACCGGCACCCTTCTCGTCCGCGCGATGAAAGAAGACGGCGTCGACATCTGGGGCGATGGGTCGACTTACAAGGGCAACGACATCGAGCGCTTCTACCGCTACGGTCTGCTCGCAAACCCACGTCTTCGCGTGTACAAGCCGTGGCTCGACGCTGACTTCGTCACCGAGCTCGGTGGACGCACCGAAATGAGCGAGTGGCTCACCGCGCGTGATTTTCCCTACCGTGATTCCGCCGAAAAGGCGTACTCAACCGATGCCAACATCTGGGGAGCGACCCACGAAGCGAAGACGCTCGAGCAGCTCGATGTGTCACTTGAAATCGTCGAACCCATCATGGGTGTGCGCTTTTGGGATCCAGAAGTAGAGATCGAAACCGAAGATGTCACGATCACCTTCGAGGCGGGTCGCCCTGTCGCCATCAACGGCGACTCTTTCGACGGTGACCCCGTCGAGCTCGTCAAGGCGGCCAACACCATCGGTGGCCGCCACGGACTCGGCATGAGCGACCAGATCGAAAACCGCATCATCGAAGCCAAATCTCGCGGCATCTATGAAGCTCCCGGCATGGCGCTGCTGTTCATCACCTACGAGCGCCTCGTGAGTGCAATTCTCAATGAAGACACCCTCGCGACCTATCACGAGCAGGGTCGCCGCCTCGGTCGTCTCATGTATGAGGGCCGGTGGCTCGAGCCCCAGTCGCTCATGCTTCGCGAGTCGATTCAGAAGTGGGTCGGTTCGACCATCACTGGTTCTGTCACCCTTCGGTTGCGTCGCGGTGAGGACTACACGATCCTCGAGACGACCGGCGCCGGACTCTCGTATGCCGCCGAGAAGCTGTCGATGGAGCGCGTCGGTGACGCAGCGTTCGGGCCGACCGACCGTATTGGTCAGCTGACAATGCGAAATCTCGACATCGCCGACTCACGCTCGCGTCTTGAGCAGTACGCGTCGCTTGGCCTCATCGGCGGAGCAACCGGTGAACTCGTCGGTGAGTTGGAGCGTGGGGGTGCAGAAGAGATCACCGAGCACGCGACAGACCGGAGCGCCGCACGTGAAGAACTCGCCGACGCTGTGGATGAAGCATCCGAGGCTGCAGCGTTTGATTCCGGCACCGACTAAGTGACATCGCAACATTAAGTTGCACACTACTGTGCAACTTGCGTAATATGTGCGGGTGAGCACACAACAGGTACCTCGGCGCGCTCGGCGCGATGCGCGCGACAACCGAACCGGAATCCTCTCGGCCGCGACCGAAACAATCGCGCGAAACCCGCACGCGTCAATTGACGAAATCGCTCGAAACGCTGGGCTCTCGCGGCGTGCGCTCTACGGGCACTTCGATGACCGTGAAGCCCTAGTGCGCGAAGTGATTTCTGCTGGCGCCGTGCGCTTCAACGCAATCGCCACCGAAATCTCGGCGCAGTCGCAAGCAACCGATAGCCGCGTCACGCTCGCCCGCCTCACTTCGCGGTTGTGGAAAGAGGCATCGCACGTGCAGGTGTCCGCGGCGGTCGCTCTCGATGATGCGCACATCAACGACACTGCAGCAGCCCTCGCTCCACTGCGGAGCGAGCTGCTGCAGGTAGTGGCAACCGGGCAAGCAGCCGGACACCTGCGCACCGACGTAACCGCCCCCACACTCGCTCGGCTGCTCGAAGAAACTGCGCGCATGATGGTGACACGGATCGATCCGGCGCCCGAGCCACAGCTTTCACTCGCGGTCCGCACAGTGCTTTCGGTCGCCGGGCTTTCGTGGCGCGAAGCCGCCGACCTTATGCACGAGTACTCCGACCTCGTGGGGGCGAACTGATGCTCATCGAACTTGAGTCGGTGGCGAAAGGGCGACGGATGCGGGCGCTCCCCGAAACGTCAGTCGCCTATTCAACCGGGCATGCTGTGCTCGCGTGTGCCGAGACAGAGCAGCGTCCCACGGTCCTTGGGCTCATCGCCTCAGGGAGAATGCGCCCGAGCGCAGGCTACGTAACGATCGATGGTTCCGAGAGAACTCGAGATCTTCGTCGGCGCGTTGCTCTGATCGATGCGCCAGAGGTGTGCGATCCGCACCCTGACGTTCTCACCGCGGGCGTGGTCTCTGAAGAACTCATGTTCGCGGGGCGCGGGTCCTCGACGATCTCCGCGGTGCGTTGGCTACGCGCACACGACATGGGTGACATCGCTTTCGTGCCCTTTGGCAACATCTCTCCCACTGAGCGGGTGCGGATCCTCTGCGAACTCGCTGTGCTGCGCACCGGCGTCGAGGGGTTCGTCCTCGTCTCTCCCGATAGGCACGGCGGGCGACCTAGTGCCTGGTGGGAAATCGCCGAGGAGTTCGCCGAAAGAGGCTTCGCCGTCCTTGTCATCGCAGGGCAGGCCGCAGCTGAGGCACTCGAAGCCACCGCCGAGAAAGAAGTTGGCGCATGAAGGTTCCCCAGATGATCACCGCCGAATTCCGGCGGTTGTTCTCCACACGGATGTCGATCATCGCCCTGATCGCGCTTGTGTGTGTCCCCATCCTCTATGGCGGCCTCTACCTGTGGGCAAACCAGGACCCCTACGGCAGTCTCGATGAGGTACCGGTGGCTCTTGTTGTGAGCGACAGCGGTGCCACAATCGACGGCACCTCACGAAACCTCGGTGACGAGGTGGCAGACGAGCTGCTCGACTCCGACACGTTCGATTGGCATGTTGTCCCGGCATCCGAAGCCGAATCAGGCCTTGATGATGGCAGCTACGACTTCTCAATCGAAATACCGGCTGACTTCACCGAAGCGATTGCGTCTATCACCTCAGACAGCCCCCGCCAGGCAGATCTAGACCTCCGCACCAACGATGCGAACAACTACCTCGCTTCCACGATTGGGTCCCAGGCGATCCAAAAGATCCAGAAGACGGTCGCCGAAAAGGTCGTCAACGAGTCAGGACTCACGCTTCTCGACGCGCTCAACACGATCAGGCTCAACCTGATCGATGCGTCCGAGGGTGCCGGTCAGCTCGCCGACGCCCTCTCGACGGCGAAGGATGGCGCCGACACCCTGGGTGCCGGCTCATCACAACTTGCCGATGGGACTGTGTCGCTCCGCGACGGCGCAGCCACTCTCACCGACGGTGCGACCCAAGTCGCGGCAGGTACCGCAACCCTCAACGACACGGCCCAGCAAGTGGCTGCAGCATCCACTGATGTCACGAACAGCCTCCCGCAGGCACGCAGCGACATTGCCGCAGAGCTCGCCAAAACCGACCTCGACCAGAGTCAGATCGATCAGATTCTCGGCTACCTCGACGACGTGGGCGACGACGTGGTGACGGTGAACGGCCGCGTGCAGAACGCTGTCGCTCAGATAAGCCAGCTCAACGACGGCGCCCACCAGGTCGCGGCGGGAGCAGCCAGCCTCACCGACGGGGCGGCGAGCGCCGCCGATGGCGCGGCGCACGTTCGCGATGGTATCAACTCGCTCGACAGTGGGATTGTTCAAATGCTCGACGGCGCCGGGACTCTGCGTGACAGCCTGGCAAGCGGAGCCGATGAACTCCCAAACACCGACGAAGCCACCCGCAGCGCACAAGCGGACACGCTCTCAAGCCCGGTCGACATTGAAACCAGCTCTGTGACGTCGGCGCAGAACTACGGAGCGGGTCTCGCGCCGTTCTTCGCGGCCCTCGCCGCGTGGATCGGCATCTACGCACTCTTCCTCATCGTCAAGCCGACATCGCGCCGCGCTGTGACGGCATTGCACTCTCCCCTGCGCGTCACGCTTGCGGGATGGGCGACACCGGCAGCTCTGGGTGCGGTGCAGATGGTCGCGCTCTTTGCCGTGCTGTCGTACACACTCGGCTTCGAGTTCACGCACCCGTGGGCAACCCTCGGACTCTTGGTGTTTGCGTCCGCGACCTATGCGGCAATCATCATGGCCCTCAATGTCTGGCTTGGCTCTGTCGGACAGTTCCTCGGTCTTGTGCTGATGGTGCTGCAGTTGGTGACCGCGGGAGGTACGTTCCCCTGGCAAACTCTGCCGGCGCCACTCGCTGCCCTCCATCATGTGCTGCCGATGGGTTACGTTGTTGATGCCATGCGCCAGGTGATGTACGACGGCAACGTTGATCGAGTATGGGTGGACGTGAGTGTTCTCACGGCATGGCTCGTCGGCGCACTCGTTCTCTCAGCAATCGGGGTCACCCGCATGACACACAAACGCACCCTGCGTGACCTGCAACCGAGTCTGATCGGCTGAGTCAACGCAGGATGCGTGTGAGGTGTTGGCTACGCGCGAAGGCTTTCGACGAGCGAAGCGGTCGGACGGCCGATGAGCTCGGAGAGGGTGTGGTCTGGTGCGACAAGAGCGCCTGCGGCGATACCGGCATCGAGCGCTGCCACGAAACCAGCAGTGCCCTCGTCAAGACCAGCGGCTTCGAGAGCCGCGACGTGGTCCGCTGTCGAGATCGCGCTGTAGACAACCTCACGACCCGTGATCTCCGACATGGCCTGCGCAAGCTCTGCGTATGACCAGGCGACGTCGCCGCCGAGTTCGTAGATCGCTCCGACGTGTCCATCGCCAAGCACGACCGCCGCTGCCGCGTCAGCATATTCGGCGCGAGTGGCGCTTGAGACACGCCCGTCACCGGCGCTTGCGATAAGGGTGCCGGTTTCACGCGCACGCTCAAGGTCAGCGGCGTAGTTCTCGGTGTACCAGCTGTTGCGGAGGATCACGGCGGGAAGACCGGATGCTGCGATCGCCTTTTCCGTCTCGACGTGCTCGGGGGCAAGCGGCAATGGGCTGTCGGGTGCACCCAAAAGGCTCGTGTAGACGAACAGCGAAACCCCGGCAGCCACAGCCGCGTCAATGACGGCCTGGTGCTGGGCGACGCGCTGACCCACAGCTGAACTCGACACGAGCACAACCTTGTCGACGCCATCGAACGCAGCGACCAAAGAAGCGCTGTCGGTGTAATCGAGGGCCACGACGCGTACACCCTGAGCGGCGATATCATCCGCCTTCTCGACGGTTCGCGCTCCCGCCACGATTTCAGCCGCATTAGCTCCGCGCGCAAGGAGGCTGTCAACAACGAGGTGCCCGAGCTGTCCGCTGGCACCAGTCACGAGAATGGTCATAATAAAATCCTTCCGAGGAAATCGGTACAGAGAGTGCAGCATCCGCGAGGCATCAAACATTCCAATCTGGGGGTACCCACCTTTTGGTAAGGTACTCACGTGTCCATCAGTTTTGCGGAAATTCAAGCGTCTCGGCCAGGATCTTTTTCTCTCGCGTGCCCCACGCGCACCGTTCTTGACCACGTCATGAGTCGATGGGGCGTCTTGGTTCTCTGCGCGCTTTCGAACGGCACGCGGCGCTGGAGCGAGCTCCGACGCGAAGTTGATGGCATCAGCGAGAAAATGCTCGCATCCACTCTTCGAACCCTGACAGCTGATGGCATCATCTCGCGCACCGCCCTGGCAACCGTTCCGCCGCACGTCGAGTACTGCCTCACGGATACCGGCCGCGAATTGATGGAACGCATGCTTCCTCTCATCGACTGGATCTCCGCGAACGCCGACGACATCGTCGGCGATGTCGAGAATGCAGATGCCGTCATCTACTGACGCGAATGTCGTCGGCTCGGGCCCGAACGGACTCGCCGCGGCTGTCACTCTCGCGCGTGCCGGCTACACCGTGCGGGTCTACGAAAAGGCCGACACGATCGGCGGAGCCGCGCGAACTCTTCCACTGACCATGCCGGGCTTCGAACATGATCTCGCTTCAGCAGTTCATCCGCTCGCACTCGCCTCGCCGTTCTTCCGCGCATTCGGGCTCGCCTCGCGGGTAGACGTTCGCGTTCCCGACATTTCGTTTGCGCACCCCCTCGTTGCTGGGCGGAGCGTCGTCGCATATCGAAGCCTTGAGCGCACAGTGTCAGAACTCGGACGCGATGGCCGCGCATACCGTCGGCTCCTCGCGCCTCTCGTAGCTCACGCCGACGACGTTGCCCGGTTCACTGGGTCCGCACTGTTACAGATTCCCGACGCACCCGTCGTTGCAGCGAGGTTTGGGCTGGGTGCACTGATCCAGGGCACGCCACTGTGGAATGCAGGCTTTCGCGGAGAAGATGCGCGGGCGCTGCTTACGGGAGCTGCCGCGCACACCGTTTTGCCCCTGCCCTCTCTCGCGAGTGCCGCTGCTGGTCTCGCTCTCACCACTCACGCTCATGCGGGCGGCTGGCCGGTTCCCGTTGGTGGCAGTCAGGCGATCATCAACGCCCTCGTTGCAGATCTCGAAGCACACGGTGGCAAAGTGATCACCGGTGTTGACGTCCAGACTCTCGGTGATCTGCCGGCATCCGAGATCACCATTCTCGATGTCACTCCGCGCGCGTTCGTTGGTCTTGCGGGTGACAGGATGCCGTCGTCTTACCGCCGCTCGCTCGAGCGCTTCCGATACGGCAGCGGCGTCGCCAAAGTGGACTTTGCGCTGCGTGAACCAGTTCCCTGGACTGATCCGGTGCTGCGGCAAGCACCCACTCTGCATCTCGGTGGCACTCGCGCGCAGATTGCCCGCGCCGAGGATGCCGTGGCGCGGGGTGGACACCCGACATCCCCCTACGTTCTCGTCTCGCAACCGTCTGTGCTCGATTCCGGTCGCGCACCGGGCGGGGCAGCGACCCTGTGGGCGTATACGCACGTTCCGGCCGGCTCCACGCTTCACCGCCGCAACGCAATAATTGCCGCGATCGAGCGCTTTGCTCCAGGCTTTCGGGACGTCATCCTTGCCTCTTCAAGCATGAGCGCGACCGACATCGAGGTAAGCAATCCCAACCTCATTGGTGGCGATATCGGTGCGGGTGCTCCCACACTTTCGCAGTTGATTGCGAGGCCGCGTCTCACACACGACCCGTGGCGGACGCCGATTCGCGGCGTTTACCTCTGTGGCGCATCAACCGCGCCCGGACCCGGGGTCCACGGCCTTTCAGGCTGGTATGCGGCACAAAGCGCCCTGCGCACGCATGCTCAGCTCGAATCGCCGGATCTGTCGCCCCGCTAGGAGCGCCTTCGGGGAGCTACTTGGTTACGGATTCGTCCGCGATGTCAGAATCCGCCAATTCATCAACCACGAGATCCGACTTGTGAATTGCGCCATTTCGGTAGGCCTGTCGTCCCACTATGTGCGCTGAAAGGGGTGCTGTTGCCAGCTGCATCATGATCACAGGCAAAAGGAAAGCAACAACGGGCCACGAGCGCAGCGAGACCGCCACAGCAAGGCACACCAGCACGAGGCCGAGCACCTGTGGCTTGGTGGCCGCGTGCAATCGCGACGCAACATCACGAAAGCGCACGACGCCGACAGCGGCGCTCAAACACAGCAGCGCACCCAGCAGGATGAGAACCAGCGAGACTCCGTCGAGCCAGGCATCAAGAGTCGGCACTATCTGTTGTCCTTCCTGGCGACGAACTGGGCAATCGAGATAGACCCGAAGACTCCGACCGCGGCAATGATGAGAAGTACCGGCAGCGTACGAGTGTGATGATTAATCGCCATGTCTGCGGCAAGCACACACATCACTTCGGTAAGCAGAACATCGGATGCGACGGCTCGGTCAAGAATCGATGGACCACGAACAATTCGCCACATAGTGATGAGAGCGGCGACTGCGAAAACGATGCAGATGATCAGCAGCATCACGTTCATGCGGATCCTCCAGCGGTGGCGTTCTGGTGCGCGCTGATCTGTGCGACCTGTTTTCGAGAGCCGACCGCGCGAACAATGCGGCGCTCCCAGAGCTGTACATGGCGACGCTGAGCATCAGCGTCTGCTGCGGAGTCGACGCCGACCACGTGCACATACAAGATTCGCTGATCGCGATCGACATCGACGAGAAGCGAACCCGGAACAAGCGAGGCGGTGACCGCCGTGTGGGTCATGATGAGGTCATCATCGATCACGAGCGGCACCGCGATAATCGCAGCCCCGGGTTGCCGGCGAAAGTCGAAGACCTGCAGCGCTACGACGACAGAACCTCGCACAACTTCAATGGCGAAAGTCACCAAGAAAATAAGGCCGTACCAGCCGTTTATGCGCCCTGAGAGCTCCACCGGCGGTAGCCGAAATACTCGCGTGACGAAGATAGCCGCCGCAACTCCGGTGAGAAAAGCGACAAGCGTGAACTGGCCCCACAGCAGCATCCACAACGCCACGAGCCATACGAAGAATGGCATCTGGCGCCAAACCCGCGTCAATCGCTTCTGCGGCGTCATCATGATCGCGTCTCCTGATCGACCTGAACGATGTGCACCGGCTCCAAGAGCGCGGCGCCGATGCGCTCACACACTTCGTAGAGCGGTCCAGCAAAGATCGTCAGCGCGACGGTAACCGCCACCATTCCTGTCGTGGCCGCGGTCATAATTCGCGGAATCGAACGTCGCGCGGTCTGCACCGTCGCCTCGGGAGCGTCACCGAGATATGAGATGCGGGCTTCGATCTCAGCTTCTTCCGGAGCGTCGCTCTTCTCGCGCCAGAACGAAAGGTTCCACGCCCGCATCAGGGCGTAAAGCGTGAGCAGCGACGTCACGATGCCAGCCACGATGAGCACCATCATGAGTGGTGTGCCGACCTCGGCCGCAGCGTCAAAGAGCGCGTACTTTCCGATGAAGCCCGAGAACGGCGGAAGACCCCCGAGGTTGACCGCCGGTATGAAATACAACACGGCGATCATCGGGGCCGCGCGCATCAGACCCTTGACCTTCAAAATGGAGGTGCTGCCGGCACGTCGCTCCACCAGGCCGACCGCCAAGAACAGCGTGGTTTGCACGATGATGTGGTGCACCATGTAGTAAATCGTGGCGCCAATCGCTGCCGGTGTCGCGATCGCAAGCCCGAAAACCATGTAGCCGATATGACTCACAAGCGTGAACGACAGGATGCGTTTCAGCTCAGCCTGGGCCAACGCACCGAGAACTCCGACAATCATGGTCGCGAGCGCCACGATCATAAGAAGGTCATTGACGCTGTTGTCAGAGAACAGCTGGGTTTCGGTGCGGATCAGCGCGTAAACACCGACTTTTGTCAGCAGGCCCGCGAACACCGCCGTCACGGGTGCCGGAGCCGTCGGGTAAGAGTCTGGGAGCCAGAACGAAAGTGGGAAGACCGCGGCCTTGATCGCAAAAGCCAGCAACAGCATCAAGTGCAACACGAGCTGCAGATCCTGCGGCAACTCCGTCATGCGCTCTGAGATCTGCGCCATGTTGACGGTGCCGAGTGCCCCATAAATCATCGCGATCGCCGCGAGGAAAAGAATCGACGAGACAAGGGAAACAACGATGTACACGGCGCCGGTGCGAATGCGCGACTCGGTACTCCCGAGAGTTATCAACACAAAGGATGCCACGAGCAGAATTTCGAACCCGACATAGAGGTTGAAAAGGTCACCCGCGATGAACGCGTTGAAAATACCTGCGGCAAGAATCAAATACGACGGGTGAAAAATTGAGACTGGTGTTTCGTCGTCACCGTCTGCGGCGCCTTGACCCACTGAGAACAAGAGCACCGCGAGCAGCACCACGCTCGAGACGAGAACGAGAAGCGCCGAAAGCCTGTCGACGTAAAGCACTATGCCGAAGGGAACAGGCCATCCACCGACCGATACGGCAATGGGGGTGCCAGCATCCACCGCCACGAGCAGAATGCCAGAGATCACAAAAGTGACGGTCAGCGTGATGACCGAGATGGTCACCTGCGCCCGGCGGTGCCGTCCCGCGATGAGAGCCATCGCCGCCCCGAGGAGCGGCAGGGTCACGAGCAGGGGAACAAGAGCGCTCATCATCGATCGCCCTCCGGTCTCTCGTAACCGCTATCTGTGGGAGCATCGTCGCGAAGCCCCGGAACATCGGCACTGTTGAGCACGGTCAACGGAGACGCGGCGTCGCCAACAAAGTCTGTGACCGCGTCGCTGTCTTGTTCTTCTGCTTCATCGTCAAGTGTCTCTTCGGTCTCGGCGCTGCGTCCGCGCACTGCGAGGTCTTCCGCGTCATCCTCGACGGTGTCGGCTTGACCGAGCTGCCAGGATCGATAGATCAGCGCGAGCAGGAACGCAGACACCGCAAACGTGATCACGATTGCTGTGAGCATGAGCGCCTGAGGAAGCGGGTCGCTGAAGGTGTCGGAATCTCCGGACCCGTAGAACGGTGCCATTCCCGGGTCGCCGATCACGATCAAGAGCAGGAGATTGGCAGCGTTGCCGAGAAGAAGGAACCCGATGAGTACGCGGGTAAGACTGCGCTCGAGCATCGCGTAGACGCCGCACGCGAAGAGAACCGCCATCACGATGATCAGCGAAAGAGAGACTGTCATGCGGTGGTGACACCCCGCATCCGACTCTGCTGTGTCTGTCGATCGACTTCTGCACCGAGGCTTCGCAGCACATCGAGCACGAGCCCGATAACCACGAGATAAACGCCGATGTCGAAGATTGTCGAACTTACGAACTCGATGTGGCCCAAAAGAGGAATCTCAGCCTCGAACACCATGCTCGTCAGGGGGTCGCTCCCGAAGAACATCGGCACAATTGCGCACGCGAGAGCAAGGCTCATACCGATTCCAAGTAGACGTCCGGCGTCTGTGGGTGCCGCTACGCCGAGTTCGTACCTTCCTCCTGCCACGTACCTCATGACGAGCGCCATTCCCGCAACCAATCCGCCTGCGAAACCGCCGCCGGGCAGGTTATGGCCTGCGAACAGCAGGTAAAGAGAAACCAGAATGATCGTGTGAAACAGCACGCGAACGATCACTTCTAAGACAATGGAACGACTTTCGGGGCGCATCCGCTGGCCACCCAGCAGCCATGTTCGCGGCTGCTGAATCGGACCCGTCGTTTGCGGTTTCGATCCCGATGACGTTTCGACAAGCGGTCTTCCGTCCCGCACCCGCGGCAGCGGTCGGGTGAGTTGCGTCAGCGTGTCAGAGCGGTGAGTGACGAACACGAGGGATGCTACGCCGGTGGCGGCGAGGATCAGCACCGACAACTCCCCCATGGTGTCCCAGCCACGAATGTCGACGAGCGCCACGTTGACGACATTTCGCCCGTGGCCAAGCTCATAGGCGAGTTCCGGGAAACTTACCGAGATCGGTGCGGCTTCCCGCGCGGCCGTCGCAACAATTGCCACGAATGCCATCGTGACCCCGACGGCACCGGCGAGCACTGCCCGAGCGAACGGCCATACCGAGGCGTTGTGGTCGCCCAAGCGTGCGGGGATTCGACGCAACACCAGTGCAAACGCGACAAGCGTGACGGTCTCGATGAGCACTTGAGTGAGCGCGAGGTCCGGCGCGCCACTCGTTGCAAACAACACAACCATTCCGAGACCTGTCACGGAGACGAGAACGACGCCGGTGTAGCGCTTCCGCGCCCTGACGGCGATGATTCCGGCAATGATCATGATCGGTGCCACGACAATTTGTGCCGGCGACTGCCAGAGCGCCAGATCCGTCTGCCACGCGGGATTTGCCAACAGGGCGGTGCCTTCCGCCACGACAAAGACGAGGAAGATCGTGCCGACGTAGACGGGGAGCGATCCTCGCTGTGTCGAACTCGTGGTCACTACGGCAACACGCGCGATGACTCGGAGTGTCGCGTTGTAAACCCCACCCGCAGTGAACGGCAGCACTCGGCGCCGACGCTCCCAGCCGAACTTTCGCGCAAAGACGAAGACGGCCGCCCCAAGCAAAAGAGTTCCGATTGATATCCCGAGAGCGGGCTCAAGGCCATGCCAAAGAGCGAGGTGATAGGTGTACTCGGGCGCGGGCACACCGTCAGATGCGAATGGTGCGGTGTCGGCGTACTTTTCAAGCGCCGAGCCGACCACTGATGAGGCAACACCGCCAGCAATCGTGAGTGCTCCAAGGACCACGGGCGCGGTCAAGAATCCGATCGGGGGCGCGGGCCACTCGGTCGGAGTTTTGGTGCGACCATCGGCATCTTTCTTCGTCCAGAACGCTCCCCAGACGAAGCGGATACCGTACGCCGCCGTCAAGACCGAACCCGCAACGATCCCGAGCAGGGCAACGAGACCCCAGATCGAGCCACCCTCAGCCTCAGTGAGCAGGGCCGAGAGTGCGGCCTCTTTTCCGACGAAACCGATCGTTGGGATAACACCTGCCATCGATGAGATCGCCACAATCGCGCACGTCGCAAGAAGAGGCGCGCGTCTTCCGAGCCCACTGAGGTCGTCGATATTTCGGGTTGAGAGCTGCCGGTCTATAATCCCGACGACGAGGAAAAGGGCTGATTTGAAGAGCGCGTGAGCTATCAGCAGTGTGATGCCGGCGAGTGCTGTATCGCGGGTTCCGTAGCCGAGCACAACAGTCAAGAAACCGAGCTGGCTCACGGTACCGAACGCGAGCAGGCGCTTGAGGTCAGTCTCGCGGAGGGCCTGGACACCTCCAAGCAGCATCGTAAAGACACCGAGCGTGATGATGATCGGGCGCCAGGGAGCGGAATCGGCGTACATCGGGGCAAAGCGCGCGATGAGATAGATGCCAGCCTTGACCATTGCGGCGGCATGCAGGTACGCGCTTACCGGCGTGGGGGCGGCCATCGCGCCCGGCAACCAGAAATGGAAGGGGAATATCGCGGACTTCGACAGCGCTCCGACCAGGAGCAGCACAAGCGCGGCGTCGATCACGGGGCCGGTTGGGATGTCAGTGAGTATCTGCGAAAGACTCGAGGTGCCTGCTTCGACGACGAACAGCACAACGCCGATCAGCATGACCAAACCGCCGAGCGTTGTGACCAAAAGCGCCTGCAGCGCCGCGCGTCGGCTGGCGCCTCGCATGTTGTAGAAGCCGATGAGCAGGTACGACAACACGCTGGTGATTTCCCAGAACATCACGAGCATGACGATGTCATCCGTCAAAACGAGCCCGTACATCGCTCCCGCAAAGGCGAGCAGAACCGCGGCGAACTGCCCAACGCCCTGCGTCTTTCCGCGGAAATACCAGCGGCAGTAGAGCATGACGAGAGCCCCGACACCCGTGACGATGAGCGTCATGACCCAGCTGAGCACGTCCATACGCATCGACAGCTCGATGCCCAAACTCGGGATCCAGGAGTATGACTCGTGCGGAATACTGCCGCTCAGCACCTGCGGAGCGTGCGCCACCGCAGCCCCAAAGGCGATGAGCGGCAGAAGAGCGGTCACATAGAACGCCCGAGCCCCGATGCGGGCGACAACGGCGGGCACGAGGAGCGGAAGTATCGCGAACGCGCTAAGGAGGAGAAGCAAGAGTCCTCCTCGGAGTCGTCAGTATTGGCGCAGATTATGCGTCTCGGGCGATCGGGGTGCGAAGACTATTCTACGGGCCAATTTCAAGAATCCGGCGGGAGGGCCGTCGTGTTCCCCTCGCGGAATACGCATGTGAACTCAATCGTCGCGGCATTATCCCCCTCCAACATGGCAGTCACAGCACGTCCAGCAGCACGACCCTTTTCGGTCGCGGGCTGCGACATCGTTGTGAGCAGATACGGGGCAAGGCCATCAACATCGACCCCGTCGAAACCCGTCACGCTGACATCCTCCGGAACGCGTAAACCCGCCTCCTCCGCAGCTCGAATGACTCCCGCGGCGAGCAGGTCGCTTTGCGCGACAACCGCTGTGGGCCGATCGGAACCGGCGAAGATCTCTCTTCCCGCGATGACGCCCTCGTCGATCGAACTATTTCTCGCAGACATTGCGGGCGCGTCAGGGAACACCTGGCGCGCACCCTGAAGCCGATCGCGCATCACGTCGACGGTGATCGTCGCTTCCCGCTGTTCATTGATCCACCCACGCTCACCGGAGACATCCGTGGGCAGCGTGACGAGTGCGACGCGGGTGTGTCCAAGTTTCTTGAGGTGCTCGGCCACGACGCTTTGAGCAAAGGAATTATCAAGCAGGACGGCGGGCACGTCCGACCCTGCGTCGCCTTCAATCACAACAACTGGGATTCGTCGCGAGAGGACGATCTCCAAGGAGGCTCGCATCCGGGCGTTGCATCCGATCAATACGGCCGCATCGATCGGTGCTGTGGTCAACGTTGCGCCACTCTCTCCTGAGCCACTCTCGCCTTCAACGTCATCACGCAAGAGCAGCAAGCCAGCGCCCTGTGGGGCCACCGCATCCGCGAGTCCATCCATCATCGCTCGGGTTACGGGGTCCAGAAAGGCGCCACCCAGGTGGCCTTGAAAAACGACACCGACGATGCCCGATCGACCCCGTCTGAGCGATGCAGCTCGTGGATCTGGGCCGGTGTAGCGAAGCCTCACTGCCGCGTCGAGCACTCGCTGACGCGTTGCATCTGTGACAGGGGTTTTTCCGCTGAAGACAACGGATGCCGTAGATGCCGACACCCCCGCCTCGCGGGCAACGTCGGCGATAGTCGCCCGTCGCGCGTTCATGGAGCGATCGTAGCCTTCTCTGGCGATGTCACCTATCGCAGGGATCGAATCGATTCGGTAAACTTCAGCCGTGGACACCCAGCTCAGCCGCTCGCGACTCCTCCGTTGGCGCGCCGCTATCTTTGCCGTCTTTTTCACCGCGGGTCTCGGATTCGCCACGTGGGCGGCACGCGTGCCCGCAATTAAGGTCAACCTCGGCATCAACGATTTTCAGATCGGCCTTCTGCTCGTCTTTTCGGGTGCGTTCTCGATTGTCGGGCTCTCCCTCGCTTCGGTCCTCATGGCGCGATTCGGTGCGCGACGCGGAATGCTGATCTCCCTCGTGAGTTTCGCAACAGGGCTCACGCTCGTCGGTGTGGGCGGTCAGCTCATTCCGATGTTCGCGATCGTTGCTGTCGGTCTTGCGCTGCTCGGTCTCGGCATGGGTTCCGTCGACGTGATGATGAACATCGAGGGCGCCGCGATCGAACAAACCACAACGAAGACGTTGATGCCGCTTTTCCACGCGTTCTTTAGTTTTGGCACTGTCATCGGAGCCGGCACTGGCGCCTTAATGGCGCTGTGGCGCGTAGACATTGCGCCGAATGCGTTCGCCATCGCTGCGGCGATTGTTGTGGTCGCGATCGCCGCCGTAGCGAACGTTCCGCAGCGTGAAATCGTGGGTGACCCCGCGACCGGGGACGAGAACGGACGCTGGACCGAACGCTTTGTCCGTGCTCTCTCGGCATGGCGAGACCCGCGGATCTGGTCAATCGGCATCATCGTGCTCGGGATGTCCTTCGCTGAAGGCGGAGCGAACGATTGGCTCTCGCTCGCAGTCGTTGACGGTCACGACGGATCTCAGTCGATGGGCGCGCTCGCACTCACGGTCTTTTCGATCAGCATGACAGTCGTGCGTGTGTGCGGCGGGCCACTTGTCGACGCTCTCGGTCGCGTGTGGACGCTCAAAATCTTGTCTCTGACTGCAGGCACCGGCCTTGTTGTCTTCATCCTCGCCCCGACGATCCCGGTTGCGCTCGTCGGTGTCGCATTATGGGGCGCTGGAGCATCTCTCGGCTTCCCCCTCGGTATGTCGGCTGCCGCCGATGATCCGACGAAGGCTGCGGCTTCTGTGAGCGCTGTCGCGACCATCGGCTACGTCGCTTTTCTTGCCGGGCCTCCTGCACTTGGCTGGGTCGCGCACGAAATCGGATTGCTTCCAACGCTGTGGATCATCGTTGTTCTGATCGTCCTGTCCGGGCTGTTTTCGGGCGCAGCGAAACCCGTCGCAGGATCAAAGGTGGGCGCTGCTCACTCCACGAGGCAAGCAAAACCGTAGCGGTAGACGCGCGCCCTCCCCTCAACGCAGCGGAACCGCTACGTCGCTGCCGCCCTCGTGGGTAAGCCGTTGACCCATCTGCACGAGTCGGGGCGTGTCCACGAACCCACCAGCGAACAGGGCCTGACCCTGCGCGAACGTCGGGGAGCGGCGCAGCAGCTCGTCGGGGGCGAAGCTAAACACTTCGCCGAGCTCGGCCAAGTCGCGGGCCGAACTCATGCGCATGAGCGCGAGGTTGTCGCACTGCGACAGAGCGTTCGGGTGCACCTTCGCAGGGCGCTGGGTCGACAACAGCAACCACAGCCCGTACTTGCGACCCTCCGCAGCAATCTGGACGATGCGCTCGGTGAGACGGCGCTCGACGGGTGTCGTTGCGTCAGGGCTACAAAGATTGTGTGCTTCATCGATCACGATCAGACGTCCGATGCGATCAGCGCGGTGCTCCCACAGGTGGTCGAGGATCGCGAGTGCTGCCGCCCGACTCTCGGGCTGCGTCGGGAATCCTCCGAGATCCGCGACGATCGCGTCCGGTCTGTCGTCGATCTCGTCGTTGATGGAACGTCCACCCCACGACCACAGATCCCAGTCGGTGATGCCAAGGTTCTCCAGCCGCATGGCGAGGCGCAGTCGCGCGGGGTTGCCCGATTCACGCAGCGCGTCGACGACCGATCCCTTCAGATTCGGCACGTCCGCTTCGAACTGCAACAGCGCGTTGAACTCTTCGACATCGACTAGGGGGTCGAGTCGCAGCACTGCTGCACGCGAACGCACCGGAAGATCGAGGAAGCGTGCGTGCAAGCCGGGCTCATCACCGCCGGACAAGAACACACGGATGTCGCGATCAGACAGCGCGGCGCGCGAAGCCTCCGGGGCGTCGTCGCGTACCTCTCCGAGCCGCACGAAGTCGGAATTCGGGTCGAGGATCACGATCGGGAGTCGTGTGTGGATAAGTACCTGCTCCAGCGCGACGCCCAGCGCGTATGTCTTGCCGGAGCCACTCTGCCCGCACCAGAACGTGTGCCGGTTGAACTTCCGCGCCAACAGGTGTGCGGCAAGGTGGGCATCGGACCCGAGTTGCGTGCCGATCTGCAAGGGATGTGTGCTCACATCAATAGGTTGCCACGAAACAACTTCCGCCACGAGCCGCGAGGTGAAACGCTTGTGGAGCACTCTTGCCTCGCCGACTTGGGACAATAGGTATGTGCGCCTCGTCATAGCTCGTTGTTCCGTCGACTACTCCGGCCGACTCAACACCCATCTTCCACTCGCCACCCGTCTCATCATGATCAAAGCCGACGGGACGGTGGCGTTCCATAGAGACGTACAACACGCACCCCTCAACTGGATGAGCCCGCCCTGCACGTTGACGGTCGAAGAACCGGAGCAGGATGCCGTCGACGCAGGCGTCATCCAGCAGTGGCGTGTCAGTCACACGAAGACCGGCGACTCACTTGTCGTGCGCATTTTCGAGGTCATCCACGATTCGACTCATGAGCTCGGCGTGGATCCGGGCCTGATCAAAGACGGTGTCGAAGCAGACCTTCAGCGCCTGCTGGCTGAGCAGGTCGATGTGATTGGTGAGAACCTCACGCTCGTGCGACGCGAGTTTCCCACCGCGATCGGCCCAGTGGATCTGCTGCTGCGCGATCCGGCCGGCGGCACAATTGCCGTCGAGGTGAAACGGCGCGGCGATATCGATGGCGTGGAGCAACTCACTCGATATCTTGAACTGCTGGGACGAGACTCACACCTCGCGCCGGTGACCGGGGTTTTCGCGGCCCAAGAGATCAAGCCGCAGGCACGCGTCCTCGCGGCTGACCGCGGCATCCGGTGCGTCACTCTCGACTACGAAGACATGAAGGGCATCGAATCAGGAGTGCCCCGCCTCTTCTGAGGTGCCGGTAGCGTATTGACCATGCCCGATCGATCACCTTTTTCTTGCGTCCTCTGGGATGTCGACGGCACAATCGTCGATGCGTCGGTCGGAATTCTTCGACGTTTGACGATAACGATGGAGCACTTCAGCAAGCCGGCACCAACGCGCGCAGAGCTCGTGCATTGGATCGGTCCTCCAATGCACGACTCATTTCAGGACAACGTGGGGATGAGTGCCGAAGAAGCCGACGAAGCAGTCACTTTCTACCGCACACTTGGCAAGGCCGACGGATACACAAAAGACGCGCAGTTGTATCCGGGCGTCGCCGAGCTCATCAGTGAACTTGCCGCAAGCGGCATCCCCCAGGGGACAGCTTCATCAAAACCAGAAGTGCAGGTCGCGGCACTCATGGATCACTTTGATCTTGCCCAGTACCTCACCTCGATCACTGGAGCCACCAGCGACGAGCGCACCCTCAGTGCAAAGTCGGACATCATCGCCGAAGCACTTCGGCGCCTCAGTGCATCAGGTGTCGACACCAGCCGGCCCGTGCTAATCGGCGACAGGCACCACGACGTCGAAGGTGGTGCAGAGCACGGGGTGCCTGTCATCTTCGTGCGGTGGGGATTCAGCTGGCCGCACGAGTCCGAGGGTGCGCAGGCTGCGGTCGACAATGTCGACCAGTTGCGCGATCTACTCCTCGTCGGAGACACCACCCTCGACTGACGACCCCGCTAGTGTGAGCACCATGTCGCAGACCTCCGCCATGGCAGGCCCACGCAGCCGCCTCCTTGCAGTAGTCCGAAGGGTTCCGGCAACGATCACGCTTGTTCTCATACTGATTGTTGTCGGTGTGGCAACGTCAGCGCTGTGGCAGCCGTTTGCGAACAATTCCGCATGGGATGCTGTCGCCTACGGCCTGCCCGCGCTCGAAGCGGGAAGGTGGTGGACGCCACTGACGGGAACCTTCCTTATCGCTCACCCCCTGCTCTACATTCCTGGCGTACTCGCCTTCTTCGGAATGGGATATCTCGAATACCGTCGCGGATCTCGCGTCGCGCTCGGCTACTTCACTATTGGGCAGCTCTTTGCAGTTCTCGGATCCGCACTGCTTCTGTGGGTGCTCGCATTCACACCGTGGGAGTGGGCACAGACGGTTGCGACTCTTCGAGACGTCGGCCCATCAGGTGGCACCATGGCCTGCATCGCTGCCGCGGTTGGTCTGTTCGTGTCACCGTGGCGCGTACGGGCGTGGATCGTTCTTCTCGCCTTTGTCTTCGTCACGATGTTGTTCTGGGGAAATCTCGATGACATCGAGCACCTCCTCGCCGTCGTGCTTGTCCTTTGTGTTGACCGCACTCTTCGCGTTCAGAAAACCACGGTGCGAGAACAGCGCCTACTCGCTTTTGTTGGTCTCACGACGCTCGTGATCATGGAGATTATTGTTCTCCTCGTGCCGACGAGCGGCCCCTTCGGCGCCACGAGGCCAGAACGTGGCTCCATCGTCGATGTCGCGATCGACGTTTTCATAGTGATCTTCATCGCGAACGGGCTTCGCCGCGGCAGGCGTTGGGCGTGGGTTGTTTCCATCGTGCTAGCCAGCATCAATGTCGCGACGTTCATCGTCGTAGTAGCTCTCATTGCCGCGCTCGGGATGGGCACAGTAACCAACCTCCTCTCCTCGCCGCCGTCGCTGAGCCTTGCCACCGGAGTGCTCTGGATGCTGATGCTCGGCTATCTCTTCTGGGTTCGGGGAGCATTCCGTGCGCGTCGCAGCGCGTCAGTCGGCGTCGCGCCGGTTCCCACGAAGTCTGATGTCGTCGCAGCGCTTCACGAATCCGGTGGCGGCACACTGTCGTGGATGACAACGTGGGATGGAAACTCCTACGCACGCACATCGACCGGGATCGTGGTTTATCAGCGTCGCGCCGGTGTCGCAGTCGTTCTCGGCGACCCGCTCGGCCCGGAAAGTGGTCGAGCGCAATCAATCACGGAATTCGTTGCCGCAGCCGAACGCGCAGGTCTCGTGCCATGCTTCTTCAGCTCGAGCGAAGCCACCCGTGCCGCCGTGCCTAAAAACTGGCGAAGCCTCATCGTCGCGGATGACACGATCGTTGATCTCGCCGGCCTCGAGTTCACGGGTAAGCGGTGGGCAGCAGTCCGAACATCAATAAATCGCGCACAACGCGAAGAGGTTGCGTTCCGCATGACGCGCCTTGCTGACGAGTCATGGGGTGTCCGCCAACAACTTCGCGCAATTTCGGAGATGTGGGTTGGTGACAAGGGGTTGCCAGAAATGGGGTTCACACTGGGGACTCTTGTCGAAGCCGAAGATCCGGAGGTCCGCCTCGCTCTTGCGATCTCGCCGCAGGGAGATATTGACGGATTCTTGTCGTGGCTTCCGGTTTATGGCCCCGACGGCAAGGTACGCGGATGGACTTTAGATCTCATGCGCCGTCGTGACGGCGGATTCTCCCCCGTCATGGAGTTCCTCATCGGATCGTCGGCCGCGTACTTTTCTCAAGAAGGAGCAGAGGTGATCTCACTGTCGGGTGCGCCACTTGCACATGATTATCCCGAGGACGCTGGCGTCATATCGGAGTTGAGCAGCCGCTTGGCCGAGACGCTTGAACCGGTCTACGGGTTCAAGTCACTCCATAAGTTCAAAGAGAAGTTCCACCCGCGATACGAAACCATGTACCTGCTGTTTCGCGACGAAAGCGACCTGTCTCGCATTGGCATGGGTCTAACCCGTGCCTTCTTGCCCACAGCGACGCTGCGGCAATTCGCCGGCGCAGGCGTAGAGCTGCTGCGCGGCGGAAGTTCTTAGGCGAAAGAAAGTCCTGGGTGGCGGGAAATCCATCCCGCCACCCAGGACGTCATCGCTCGATTAGATCGGGCGGATCTCAGCTGCCTGAAGACCCTTGGGGCCTTCAGCAACCTCGAACTCGACCCGCTGGTTCTCTTCAAGCGAGCGGAAGCCGCCGGACTGGATCGCCGAGTAGTGCGCGAAAAGGTCCGCTCCCCCGTCGTCGGGCGCGATGAAACCGAACCCCTTGTCCGCGTTGAACCACTTTACGGTGCCTGTCGTGCTCATTGAATTGCCGTTCTATACATCACCCGCGCGCTCTGCGCCGGCTAGCCCCACGTTAGCGGTCAAAGTGGGGTATGGTCTACGCCCTTTGAGAAGGTGACACAAATGTTGCACGAATATTTCCCATTCGATGCCCGGGCCGAGCCCTGCTCAAAGGCCCGGGCATCGACGGATCCCCCCGGATATGTCACGCAAAACGCGACAGCGACACTCTACTGATTTCCATACGAAATAGGCAGTGCCCTCGAAACCAGGCGCGCGTAGAATTGCCGCGCCAATGACCGATTCAGCAAGCTTTTCCCCGCTCGATCCCCGAGGTGTCGTCCTCGGAGACGAAGTTTTCGCTGTGCTCGGACAGGCAATTCTTGATGGCCGGCTAATGCCGGGTCAACGCCTTCGTGACGTGGATCTCGCCGATCAGTTGCGTGTGTCGCGCACTCCGGTGCGCGAAGCGCTGCAGCGATTGGAGAGATTTGGTCTTGTCGAAATCGCTGCGAATAGATGGACCCGCGTCACGACACCGAGCCCGACGGCGCTCCACGATACGCAGGAATTCATCGTGCATCTCGTCAGGGATGCCCTCACTCTGGGCCTACCGCGGTGTTCTACCGAACAGCTTGAGTTGATAATCGCAGCATCCGACGCTCTTATTGCGGCGTCGGAGGCCGACAGCTCCGACGCCATGCTGGGCACGACAGTCATGATGTACCAGCAAATGATCAGAGCGACCGGCAACGAGGTCTTTATCCAAGTCATGCGAGAGGCCGGCATCGCCTTTCAGCGGAACCTTCGCGGGTGGCAGCATCCTGATCCCGACGTCGAAGTGCGGACCAATAACTACCGGGCCCTCCGCGATGCAATCGCGCGCCGTGATGCCCCGGCTGCCGAGCGTGCGCTCTTCGCGAACACCCTCGATGCGGGTTCAACCGACAGACGGACGACCGAGTCTGATTCGCTTTGAGGCCGAACGGCAAGCCACGCGGGGTGAACTGCATCTTTGAGTAGGAGAAATGGATGCTGGCGCGGCCGCGCTCCGGCGCATGACGAAAACTGCTTTTGGAATGACCGAGAGCAAAAAATACCCCCAGCCGGAAGCCAAAAACTTCCGGCTGGGGGTCTCAATCTTTGCTGTGCGCGAGGGGGGACTTGAACCCCCACGCCCTTGCGGGCACTGGCACCTGAAGCCAGCGCGTCTACCTATTCCGCCACTCGCGCGAAGCAGCGCACCGCGAGGCGCGCCGTACACAACCTCACGAGGATATCACGGCGCGCGCGCCCGTCTTCTAACCGGACAAGGTCACTCGCGCCATGACGTGACATGCTTCGGAGCGACGTTGCACCGCACATCCAGCCGAGCCAACTACGATATAGCCACCGATCGCCTGCCTGAGGAGTCACGTGGGACTACTTGACAGTTTCGAGAAAGGTCTCGAACGCGCCGTTAATGGCGCCTTCGCGAAGACCTTTCGCAGCGGTATTCAGCCCGTTGAGATCGCCTCTGCCCTGCGGAGCGAGATGGACAAGAAGGCGGCAGTAGTCAGTCGCGACCGCATCCTTGTTCCAAACTCATTCGAGGTACGCCTTTCTACCGTCGACGACACGAAGATGAACGCGCTCGGCCCAGCTCTCGGCGACGAGCTGAACGCGCTCGTCCAAAAGCACGCGACGTCACAGGGGTACTCCTTCGCAGGTCCCGTTTCGATCAGTGTCTTGCGTGACGAGACGCTATCGACCGGAACCTTGCGCGTTGACTCGCGGTCCGCCGAAGGGCAGGTTTCCTGGCAGGCTGTCGTCGATATCGGGGGCACTCGTCACCCGCTGACTTCAGCGCGCACCGTCATCGGCCGCGGCAGCGACGCAGACATCACCATCGCCGACACCGGAACAAGCCGACGTCACGTCGAGATCCTGTGGGATGGCGAACGTGCCATGGTCCGAGATCTGCAGTCGACGAACGGCACGAAGCTCAATGGAAATCCCGTGAAGGAAGCGCGTCTCACTCCGGAATCGACGGTCACCATCGGGCGAACGAATATCGTCTTTCGCGTTGTGCCACAGACTGTCGCTCGTCGGCCACCCGCAGATGGCGTTTCAGATGCCACGCGAGCCTTCACTACCGGGGATGGGGGCCCGCTCACATGAGTGAACTCACTCTGCTTCTTCTTCGCATCGGTTTCCTTCTGCTGCTCTGGTTCTTCGTCTTCGCAGTCGTCTACTCACTTCGCGCCGACCTGTTCGGCACCAAGGTGCGACGGATGCCGCAAGCAGCGCCTGCTGCAGCAGCACCGACCGCCGGTGCAAAGGACGCGACGGCGCCGGTCGTGTCGCCTCCGCCCCCTTCGAAAGAGAAGGGCGGGCGTCGAGAGAAAGCCACAACCGAAAGTGTTTCGCGCATTGTGATCACCAGCGGACCAAAGACCGGACTTGAGATCTCACTGGGTACCGAAGCGCTCACGATTGGGCGTTCCAGCGAGTCTGGGCTCGTCATCCGTGACGACTACACATCGAGTCATCACGCTCGACTCCTCTTGTGGGGCGACCAATGGATGTTCCAGGACCTTGACTCAACGAATGGATCCTGGCATGACGGTGAACGCGTGACTTCTCCGGTTCCGATTACCGCTGGGGCTCCGCTCAAGGTCGGGGCGACCACCTTCGAACTGCGGAAGTAGCGGATTCCCTCGATGGTTTTCCAAGGCTCGAGTGCAGCACTTTCCCATACCGGGAAAGTGCGCTCGAACAACCAAGATTCGGGGTATTCGGGCTCCAATCTCTTCGTTGTCGCCGACGGTATGGGTGGCCACGCCGGCGGCGATGTCGCGTCGAGCCTGGCGGTCCATCGGCTCGAAGATCTCGATCATCCCTACGGATCGACATCGGATGCGGAGCACGCACTTCAGACGGCGATCGTCGACACCGCAGGCGACATCATCGACACGGTGCAGGTGAAGCCCGAGCTCGCAGGCATGGGCACGACCGTCAGCGCGCTCGTCATGGTTGATGATTACGCGGTCATCGCTCACATCGGCGACTCTCGTATCTACCTTTACCGCGATAACGCGCTGACGCAGATTACGACCGACCACACGTTCGTGCAGCGACTTGTCGATTCTGGTCGCATCACACCCGAAGAGGCAAGGTACCACCCACGCCGCTCCGTTCTCATGCGAGTTCTGGGCGACATGGACCCCGACCCCGAAGTCGACACGTTCATCATGCCGACCCAGCCCGGCGACCGCTGGCTGCTGTGCTCCGATGGCCTGTGTGGAGTGGTGGATGACGCGCAGACGTCGAAGGTGCTCGATCAGGGCCTTGCCCCCGGCGGCACTGCCGATGCACTCCTCAAGCTCGCGCTCGATGCGGGCGCACCCGACAACGTCACCATCGTGCTGGTCGATGTGGGGGGCCAGCATCCCGTCGTTTCTGGCACAGCCACGGTCGTCGGTTCGGCATCGAATCCGGTCGGTATAGAAGTACCGGCCGCACGCCCCGGCAGGTCATCCTGGCTTCACCCCGGACGCCAGGCCGCGAACGAACCGTCGCACTTCGAGCCGGCACCGGAGTATCTTGAAGAGCTCATCGATGAAGACCGCAGGCGCGCCCGCAGGCGTCGCGTGGTGTGGATCACAGGTCTCGTACTCGTTCTCGCCGCAATCGCCGCTGGCCTTTTCGCCGGATACAGCTGGTCGCAGACGCGCTACTACATCGGTGCGGATGACGATTCAGTCGTCATCTATCGCGGCGTACAGCAAAGCATTGGCCCTATCGCACTGTCGAGTGCGTACGAAGAGACCGGCATCGCGCTGGCTGACCTCAGCGACTTCGACCGAAACAAGGTTGAGAACACCATCTCAGCGCGATCGCTCTCCGACGCCAAGCTGATCGTTGACCGCCTCGAACCGCAAGAGGAGGCTGCCGGATGACCGCACCCGTTTCTGACGCACCCGCCGCCGACACCGCAGTCCTGCGGGCGCTTCGCAAGATGCGAGTGCCGCAAACGCTTCGCAATCGCGAGATGTGGTTGCTGCTCTTCGCCTTCGTAATTAACGCCGGGGCCGTGGCGCTCGTGCAACTCGGCGCGCTCGGCGCCATTGATGCAAGCTTCCTCATCTATGGCGGCGCCGTATCGGTGCTCACCCTCGTCATCCATATTCTGCTGCGAATCTTCGCGCGCGACGCCGATCCATTTCTACTGCCGATAGCAACCCTCTTGACCGGGCTCGGTATCGCGATGATCTATCGCATCGACATCGCCGATAACGCCGAAGGCTGGGATTCCTTCGCGATCAAGCAACTTGCCTGGACTGCCATCGCGCTCGTACTCGCTATCGCCGTCGTGCTTTTGCTTCGCAACTATCGAATCCTCTTTCGCTACACCTACGTCGCGGGTTTTGCGGGTGTCGCGCTGCTGGTGTTGCCTTTCGTCCCGGGCCTTGGCACCGATGCAAACGCAGATGTTTGGGTATCAGTGGGCTTCTTCTCTTTCCAGCCAGGTGAGCTCGCCAAGATTGCGCTGGCAATCTTCTTCGCTGGATACCTCGTGCGCACGCGAGAAAGCCTGACATCTGTCGGGACGCGCTTTCTGGGGATGACCTGGCCACGCGCACGCGAGCTCGGTCCGCTCTTGGTGATCTGGCTCATTTCTCTCGGCACAATCGTGCTGCAACGCGACCTTGGAACGGGTCTCCTGATCTTCGGCATGTTCGTCGCCATGCTGTACGTCGCGACCGGCAAGACAAGTTGGGTGCTCATCGGTCTTGGCCTCGCAGTCGCCGGCGCAGTGCTGGCTTCGCAAATCCTCACCTACGTGGGATGGCGTTTCACGAACTGGCTGGATGCCTTCAATCCCGCTGTCATCGATGCTCCGGGCGGAAGTTACCAGCTCGTGCAGGGAATCTTTGGACTCGCACACGGGGGACTCATCGGCACGGGCCTTGGGCAGGGTCGCCCCTACATCACGCCACTTTCACAGAGCGACTACATCCTGCCGAGCCTGGGAGAAGAACTCGGACTCATCGGGGTCTTCGCGATTCTGTGTCTGTATATGGTGCTCGCGAGCCGCGGTCTTCGTATTGGGCTTGCCGGTCAGGATGACTTCGGCAAACTCCTCGCTACGGGGTTGTCGTTCACTGTCGCGCTGCAGGTGTTCATCATGGTTGGTGGCGTGACCCGCGTCATCCCGCTCACCGGTCTCACAACGCCGTTCCTGGCGGCGGGTGGTTCTTCGCTGATCGCAAACTGGTTGATCGTCGCAATTCTTCTTCGCATTTCTGACTCTGTGCGCACCCGACCAAGGGCGGTGATCGGATGACAAAAGAATTGAAACGGCTGAGCATCCTGATGCTCGCTATGTTCCTCGTGCTGTTCGGTTCAACGAGTTGGATTCAGGTGGTTGACACCGACTCACTCGCCAACAACGACCGGAATACCCGCTCACTCTACGATTCCTACGAAGTGCAGCGCGGATCAATCATCGCGAGCGGCAGCGCCATCGCGTCCTCCGAACCATCGGACGATGTATTCAGCTGGCAACGTGTCTACACCGACGCCGACATGTGGGCGCCAGTTACTGGGTACATCAACCCCGCTCTCGGGTCAGCGACAGGTATCGAGCAGTCGATGAATCAGGAGCTTTCAGGCACGGGTAGTTCGCAATTTCTCGATCGCATTGATCAGATCTTCACCGGTCAGTCGCCGCAGGGGTCAAACGTCGTACTGTCGTTGGATTCTGATGTGCAACGTGCGGCCTACGAAGCTCTCGGTGATCTGCAAGGCGCCGTGATCGCGATCGAGCCATCAACCGGGCGCGTGCTCGCGATGGCGTCGACGCCGAGCTACGACACCAACCTGCTCGCGTCACACGATACAAACGCCGTGCAATCTACATATGCCGAGCTCGACGCAGCGGTGAATCACCCGCTTTACAACCGGGCCATCGCCGGAAACTTGAACCCACCCGGCTCGACCTTCAAGCTCGTCGTTGTCTCGGCGGCGCTCGCCTCCGATGACTTCACCCCGGAATCGACGCTTCCGAACCTCGCCACCTACACGCTTCCTGGAACCAGCACCGCGATTCGCAACGCCGGCGGCGGCACATGCGGCAGCGGTGAAACCGTGACAATCGCCGATGCCCTGCGACTGAGCTGCAACATACCGATGGCGCAGCTGGCTGTGAAACTGGGTGACGACGCGATCCTCGAAGAGGCCGAGAAGTATGGGTTCAATTCTTCGTTCTCGATGCCGCTCGAATCGACAGCATCTACGTACCCCCGAGGGCTCAGTGCCGATAAAACCGCACTCACCGGATTCGGCCAGGGCGACGTCCGGGCGACGCCTCTTCAGATGGCGATGGTTTCTGCCGGAATAGCGAATGATGGCATCGTCATGAACCCACGAATGGTTGACGAAGTCATTGCGCCTGATCTTTCGGTGCAGCAAACCTACGAAGACAGTGAATATGGCCGGGCACTCGAAGAGGACCTCGCAACGGAGATGGTGCAAATGATGATCGCTAATGTCGATAACGGTGCCGCATCGAATGCAAGAATAGATGGCGTCAAGGTGGCCGGTAAGACCGGTACCGCAGAGAATGGGTCAGATGACCCATACACCTTGTGGTTCACCGGCTTTGCGCCCGCAGACGACCCAGAGGTCGCAGTTGCGGTCGTCATCGAAGACGGTGGCGGTCAAGGACAAACGGGCACGGGAAATACGATCGCGGCGCCCATCGCGAAAAAGGTCATGGAGGCGGTGCTAGGTAAATGAGACCGACACAGGGTGTGACCTTCGGCGGCCGCTATGAACTGGATTCGCGGATCGCAATCGGCGGCATGGGCGAAGTATGGGAGGCCAACGACCACGTTATCGGCCGGACCGTCGCCATCAAGATCCTCAAAGACGAGTACATGGGCGACCCGGGCTTCCTCGAGCGTTTTCGCGCCGAGGCTCGGCACGCAGCGCTTGTGAACCATGAAGGAATCGCCAGTGTCTTCGATTATGGCGAAGAGAACGGCAGCGCTTTTCTCGTCATGGAACTCGTTCCTGGTGAAGCTCTCTCAACCATCCTGGAGCGCGACGGTTCGCTGTCGAGCGACAAAACGCTCGACATTGTCGCCCAAACAGCCGCCGCCCTTCAGGCCGCGCACGCCGCCGGTCTGGTCCACCGCGACATCAAGCCCGGAAACCTTCTGATCACGCCCGACGGTCGCGTCAAGATCACTGACTTCGGTATTGCCCGCATCGCCGATCAGGTTCCACTGACGGCCACCGGCCAAGTAATGGGTACCGTCCAGTACCTCTCACCAGAGCAAGCGTCTGGGCACGCGGCATCGCCCTCGACTGACATCTATTCGCTCGGAATCGTTGCGTACGAATGCCTCGCGGGCAAGCGTCCATTCACTGGCGAGTCGCAAGTAGCGATCGCTATGGCGCAGATCAACGAGCAAGCGCCACCACTCCCGCCGACAATCGCGGCGCCGGTGCAGAACCTCGTGATGGCGATGATCACGAAGAAGCCCGAAGATCGTCCATCCACTGCCGCTGCGGTATCGCGCGCCGCAGCTGCTCTTCGCCGTGGCGACGTTGCTGCTGCAGCGAGTGCCGTGCCCGCTGTCGCTGATGGCGTGCTCGAAACTGACGCGGCAACTCAGCTCCTCGCATCAGCAGGTGCGACTGGGGCCGCGACGCAGCTCATGCCGAGTGCCGACATGGAAGCCGAAACGGGTGAGCCTGCGAAGAAAAAGAAGCGCAGCCCTTGGACTTGGCCTCTTGTCGCGCTTGTGGTGCTGTTACTCATTGTCTTAGGTGGCACAGTCTTCGCGCTGTTCGGCAACCAAGGTTCTGACACTGATCCCTCAGCGTCGGCTTCCACGTCAGCATCGAAGCCCGCACCGTCCCAAACGACTCCGAGTTCGACGCCATCCTCCTCAACAGTGAGTGTCAATTCGCTGGGGCTCGACGGCCTCACATGCGACGATGCTTCGGCGAGGCTTAGCGAAGCAGGACTTGCCGCCAACTGCACAGCTGGAAACAGTGCCCCGAACGCCGAAAGCGTCGGCGTTGTCTACGAGGTGAACCCGACGGGAAATGTGCCCGAGGGAACGATCATCACGTTGACCGTCTATGGCGGTGAAGTTGAACTCGGGTCTCCGGGCGCGCCGTCGATGCCCGAAAGTGCTGTCACAGGTACGTCAGTTCAGGTCACCTGGCCCGGCTACACCTGCCCGTCCGGAACCGGTTCCGTGAGTTCGTATGACCTCACTGCCACGAACGGTGTGTTCCCCGCAACTGGACAGTCCACGGCATCCTTCGGTTCTGGTGAGCGCAGCGCCGATTTGCAGATCACCGGTACCGAGGGCCAGACAGTCATTGTCACTTACACGGTCTCATGTGTCGGGGGTTCCAGTACCGAAGCGCGGACGTCACCGTCCTCTGAAGAAGCAACACTTCAGGTACAAGCTGTAGCGCCGACACCGACGCCGACTTCGACGCCCTGAACTGTCTCCGGTATATCGGTTGGGCATACCCTCAGCAGTCGTCCGTTAGGCTGAATACGATCCACCCAGGGAGTGACCGTGACAGCTGATCCGCGACTACTTTCGGAGCGCTACCGGGTCGATGAACTCATCGGAACTGGCGGCATGGCGAGTGTCTACCGGGGCTACGACGCAACACTGGGCCGCGAGGTCGCGATCAAGCTCTTGAAGCCCGAACTTGCTGCGGACTCCGCGTTTCGAACCCGCTTTAGGCTTGAGGCTCAAGCGGCGTCGCGCATGGCGCACCCGTCGATCGTGCGCGTTTTCGATGCGGGCGAAGATTCTGAAGTCACACCCGAAGGCAAAACGGTCCCGGTGCCTTACATCGTCATGGAACTTGTCCATGGTGAGCTACTGAAGAACATCATCGCGGGTGGTCCGGTTCCGCTTGCAGACACGTTGAGCTACGTCGACGGCATCCTTGAAGCGCTTGAGTACTCCCATCGAGCCGGCGTCGTCCACCGTGATATCAAGCCTGGAAACGTCATGATCACGGCCTCGGGCAATGTGAAAGTGATGGATTTCGGTATCGCTCGTGCCGTATCGGATTCGTCATCGACTGTCGCTGAAACGACGACGATTCTGGGTACTGCGGCCTATTTTTCCCCTGAGCAAGCCAAGGGTGAGTCAGTAGACACTCGTGCCGACCTGTACTCCACGGGTGTTGTGCTTTACGAATTGCTGACCGGCCGGCAACCTTTCCGGGGTGAGTCTCCGGTCGCTGTGGCTTACCAGCACGTCAGTGAAGCCCCTATCGCTCCGTCCGAGGTCGCTGAAGATATTCCACGCGGCCTCGATGCGCTGGTTATGCGGGCGCTCGCAAAAGACCCCTACCAGCGCTTTCAGGATGCTCCGAGTTTCCGAAGCGCCCTCGTGGCCGCAGTCCAGGGCAAGAATCCGTCCAAGCGTCAGTTGGGCACGCTCACAAGCGAACTGTACGGCCCGAATCCCCGTCACGCAGCGGAGACAGCCCGTTCGCTTCGTCAGCTCTCCACCGACACGACGATGCCCCGTACTCAAGCAGGTCCCCCCGTTGCATGGATCTGGGCGGGCGTGGCGGTACTGGCGGTTCTCCTCATTTCGGTGTTGATCTGGGTTGTATCGTTGCCGCGCGGTGAGACAATCCCAGATTCAGCCCGTGTTGTTCCCGATGTCTCGCAAATGTCTGTGGATCGCGCCATTACGACGCTCGAAGACGAAGACTTGGAAACGCTGACGCGGAAAGAATCGAGTGAAAGCGTCGCCGAAGGCAATGTGGTCCGCACTGACCCCGAAGCGGGGGTCACCGTTACTCCGGGAGAGACGGTGACGGTCTACGTTTCGATAGGACAAGAGCTGGCTGAGGTTCCGACCCTCGAAGGCCTCACTGAAGCCGACGCGCGGACCGCGCTAGAAGCGGCTGGCTTGAAGGTCGGCACGATCACGCCGCAAAATGACGCGGATCTGGCAGCCGGGACTGTCATCTCGGCATCGGCACGCGCTGACAGCGAGGTGCCGCCCGGAACAATTGTGAACATGGTTGTAGCGACGGGCCGAGTGGTACTCGTCGATGTGACCGGTTACACGATCGATGCGGCCACTCGCGGTCTGGAAGACCTCGGGCTGATCGTTGAGACTGCCGACGACCCCGAGTGCGCCGCAACAAACCCACGAACGGTCTCAGTGCAGTCACTTGCTCCCGGCGAGGTCGACATACATTCGACCGTGACGCTCACTTCTTGCTCCGGTTAGTTGCTCACCTGAGTGGTTTGAGGTGTGCTCCGCGAGCGGCGGCCCCCGCCATACCGGCCGTCTCGAGCCAGTTACCGAGCAGAAGGTAGCCGTACTCGGTAAGCACGCTCTCGGGGTGAAACTGCACGCCCTGTACGGGGAGGCTGCGGTGTGAAATCCCCATCACTACTCCGGAATCCGCGGTGGCCGTAATTTCGAGGTCGGCACCGATAGTTCTGGGATCGACGGTGAGAGAGTGGTACCTCGTCGCGTGGAATGGCGACGGAAGCCCGGCGAAAACGCCTTTTCCATTGTGATGAATGGCGGAGGTCATTCCATGAACGAGTTCGTCCGACTGCGACACTTCGGCGCCACATGCGACCGCGATGATTTGATGCCCGAGGCAGACTCCGAGCACTGGAACGCCCACTTCTGCCGCGACGTGAGCGACCTTAAGCGCCGAGGTTGCGCTCTCGGGCGCACCCGGGCCCGGTGAGATGACGACACCCCCGTATCCCTGACACAGCGCCGCAAGATCAGCAACTGCCAGGGTGTCAGCTTCGACGAGGTCAATGACCGCCCCGAGCTCTTCGAGGTAGCCGCAGAGCGTGTGTACGAAGCTGTCGTGGTTGTCGACAACCAAGACGCGCATAGTCACGAGCTGCAGCTCACTCGACCGTGACCTCCTGCGGGTTCACAAACGTGCTCACCCACGGGAACACGTAGAAAAACAGGCCGTAGACGACGGCGGCAAGAAGAATCAATAGCAGGATGACTCGAACCCACCAGGGTCCCGGAAGAATTCGCCACAGTGCCCCGTACATCAGCTGAGTCCTTCGGTCAGTGCAGCAGGTTCGCCAGCGCTCCGCGGAGTAAAGGATTCAAACACGCTGTACGCGATAATTCGTTCAGTCAGGTTGTACATCGGGGAGCAGCTTGTCATGGTCAGGTAACGGCCATTCGCCTCGACCCCCTCTTGCTGGGGCACGGGGAGGAGAACGTCACTTGAATCAGGTGTCACGTATTCGAGGGTCCGGAAGCGATACGTGTACCAGCCCTCTTCAACCTCGATCACGATCGCATCGCCGACATGGAGGTCGGCGATCTGATTGAAAGGCTTTCCGTAGGTTGTTCGATGCGCCGCAAGCGAAACGTTTCCCACCGCCCCTGGCATCGGAGTATCCGAATAATGCCCGATGCGCACAGTATCAAGTGTGCGTTCGCGAGTAACCCCGCCGGCAACTTCATACGCATAGTCGGAGCCGAATCGAGGAACGTACATCGTCGCGAAAGTTTCGGCATCCGCGGCAGTCGGGAGCACGATCGGGTCGACTGTCGTCACGGGCGCCTCAGCAGTCTCCGAAGGTGACGGGCTGGCGGGCGCAGACTGCTCGTAGTCCTGTTGCCACTGCTCCGACAGGCTCTGGGCTTCAGCTGATGCCTCCGCGCCGTAGATAAGATCGCCGATCCACATCTGCCACGCAACGTAAAGCAGAGCGATGAGTCCGACGGTGATGAAGAGCTCACCGATCACACCGAGCACGCTCGTTCGACGACGCGGGCGACCCGCGGGAGGACGCGTGCGATCGCGTCGAAGAGGTGCGTTCTCGACATCCGTCACAGCAGGATTCTAACCTGAGCCAACTGAACGGAATCTGCCCGATACAATGACTGCATGGCACGACCCGTGAAGGACGACGATCAGTTCGAAGAACGCCCATCCGGCGAGGCCGCACCCAACCCTGTGTGGTTCAAGCCCATCATGCTCGGCTTGATGCTCGTGGGGCTGGTATGGGTGCTCGTCTTCTACCTGAGTGGCACTCTGTACCCGATTCCGGGGGTGGGTGCGTGGAACTTGGTAATTGGCTTCGGTATCGCCTTTATCGGTTTCTTGATGACCACGAGATGGCGTTGAGGTGAAATCTCGCTCGACAGAGTGAGAACACCGAATTACACCCGTGTGATTCATCCCCATGTGTGGATGAATCTGTGGATAACTTTCGGCTACACCCAGATAAGTGGTGCGAGTACGAGTAGGCCGATGAGCGCGGCCACCAGCAAAACGGTCAACGCTATCTGCCAACCGAGCTGAGATGCTCGGCGCGTGCGTGCGTAGATGAGCCCGAGCAACGCACCCGCAACGAGACCGCCGACGTGCGCCTGCCAGGAGATTCCGAAACCGGGGAGAAAGCCGATCACAAGGTTGATTCCCAGCACGATCATGATGCCTTTGACTTCGGCGCCGATGTGCCGACCGATGACGACGAGCGCACCAAATAAAGCGAAGATCGCACCGGATGCTCCCACCACAGGTGTAGTGAATGCCAAGAGTGCCACCGCGACCGAGCCACCCAGCGCTCCGACTACATAGAGCGTCAGAAACCGCCAACGGCCGAGCAGCGGCTCAAGGGATCTTCCGATCATCCAGAGCGCGAGCATATTCAGTCCGATATGCCAGAAGCCGGAGTGAACGAGTGCACCGGTGAGAATGCGCCATGGCTCAAAAACACCAGTCACGCTGGGGTAGAGCCAGGGAGCGTAGAACGCGAGCCACTGGTCAACTGCTCCGCCCGTGAGCAACTGCAGAAGAAAAACAGCAACCGTGACGCCGATGATCGAGTACGTAACTACCGGTCGTCCACCTACGGCTACAGAGCCTGAAGGCCGGCGGCTCCATCGGCGCTGCGCCGTGCGCTGTGCCGGTGTCTGAGCACGGACTTGCTCTTTCATGCACTCCGGGCAGATGACCCCGACCGCTGCTTGCGTCTGGCACTCAGGACAGATTGTTCGCAAGCACCGTTGACACAACACAAAACTTTGGCGATCGGGATGCCGATAGCAAAAATTCTCGGTGTTTCGAGTGAACTCGGTCGAGGTCACGGCCGGGAGTCAGACGGTTTCGATGTCGACCGAGGAGAGCACGACGGGGGATACCGGGCGGTCACCAGCAGCCGTGGGAACTGCAGCGATTGCATCCACAACGGCACGTGACGCATCGTCGGCTACTTCACCGAAGATGCTGTGCTTTCCCTGGAGCCACGGTGTCGGGTCAGTAGTGATGAAAAACTGCGAGCCGTTGGTTCCCTCGGCAGCGCCAGTGATTGCGTTCCGACGTAGGCCGGCGTTCGCCATGGCGAGCTTGTACGGGGCCTCAAACGTGAGCTCGGGGTGAATCTCATCATTGAAGTTGTAGCCGGGTCCACCGGTTCCCTGACCGAGCGGGTCGCCACCCTGAATCATGAAGTTCGGGATGATCCGATGAAAAACAACGTCACTGTAGAGCGCGCCCTCACCGGGTTGACCGGTGGCTGGGTTCGTCCAGGAGGTTGTTCCGTCAGAGAGTCCGATGAAGTTCTGCACCGTACGTGGTGCGTGATCTCCGAAGAGGTTGACGACGATATCGCCGTGGTTAGTGTGCAAGGTTGCGACAGCGGTATGTGCAGGCATGCATACATTCTCTCAGAGTTGGCAGCAAGCCCTGCCGTTTCTACCTGTGAGGTCTGGCAAGATGGGGACAACAATTACCCCCAGCGAGAGGGAGGACACGTCGTGAGCCTCAGCCGCAAGCGCAAGAAAGAGCTCCGTAAGCTTCAAGACCATGCCAATAAGGTGTGGGGATCGCAACAAGTGATCGTGGGGGAGGCTGCTGACGTCGCCCGCGAAGCCAGCCGTCAACTCGGACACTTCGGTCGCGAACAGGTTGCTCCTGCCGTCCACGCTTCATACGATCGCTACGCTGCGCCGTATGTAGACCGGGGCGTCAAGTATTCCAAGCACGTCCTGAGCGACAAGGTCGTTCCCGTCACCGGTTCGGTAGTGGGATCAGCATTGTCGGTATGGGATGCCGCGAACGAAACTCGTGAGCGAATCGCCGCAGGTAAGGGCCTCGCTCTTCCCGACGCGAAGAAGTATCAAAAGCTTGCCGACAAGTACGGCAAGAAGGCGTCCAAGAAGCTGTCGGCCAAGCTTTCTGCGCTCGAGCCCCCGCGGAAGGGTATTGGCGCCGGCGGCGTCATTGCCATCGTTCTGGGAGTATTCGCTGCCGCAGGAATTTTGTACGCAGCGTGGCAGACGCTTCGCGCTGATGACGAGTTGTGGGTTGCTGATGACCCGCTTCGCGCCCCTGATGCGTGATTACTAAAATGACTGAGCCTTCCGCCTCGCCGACGCACCGCGTCAGCGAGGCGGCGGCCGTTTTAGGCCTCGATGTCACGTTCGTTTCTCGGCCAGCGGCCGACAGTCTTGTTGCCGCGGCTGCTGCGTTGCAGATCGAACCACGCGACATCGTGAAAACTCTTGTCGTGAAGCGCAGCGATGACACTTTCGTCTTTGCGTTGATTCCCGGCGACCGAGTCATCTCCTGGCCGAAGCTCCGTGCCGTCGTCGGCGTCAATAAGCTGCAACTTCCCTCACCAGACATCGCGTTGGCTGCCACAGGTTATGAGCGGGGAACGATAGTTCCGCTCGGAAGCTCACACGCGTGGCCGGTCTTCGCCGATGAACGCGTGAGAGATCGCCTTGTTGCGCTCGGAGCCGGTGTGCACGGCTACAGCGCGTTCGTGGACAGCAACGCGCTGCTCAGCGCGTTAGAGGCTACCGTCGCCGACATCAGCAACGAGGCGCCAGCAGCATCCTGATCACCGGGCGTCTCTCGCCATCGACAGAGCCACGTCAACGAGTGAAACGCGTTTCAGCGTGCTGATCTCAGTACGTGTGAACCATCCTGCCCGGTCGGTAGAACCGCCGATCTCGTTGCGGAGCGCACCGCCGGTGATGCGAGCGCGGTAAAGGATCCGAAGGGTATGCAAGGGCGCGCTTGCGCCTGACGTGATGCGCTTGCGCGCGGGAATCACTCGAGAGTCGATTCCAAGTAGGTCACCGACTTCGACGTCGTAGCCGGTCTCTTCCCGCACTTCACGACGAGCAGCAAGTACAGGGTCCTCGCCGGGCTCCAAGCCGCCCCCAGGCATCGTCCACGAAGAATGCTGAGCCTCGCGCCAGTGAGCAAGAAGAACGCGATCGTCATCGTCAACAATGACCGCGTATGCAGCAACCCGGATGTCCATGACCCTTAGCCTAGGTCCGGCCAACAATGCGGTGTCTGAGAGAAAAACATCCGGTGTCTGAAAGATAAAGACTGTGGAGCCTGGGCTGTCTGGTTTCAGGACATAGGTCACAGGTGATGTGTCGCTCATGTCGTGAGACATAAGTCACAGTTCGATGCATGTCCAAACACCGGGTCGTGATCCTGAAGATCGTCGCGAAGCAGCTCACTGTCACCGAAGCGTCCGAGCAGTACGGGCTCGGCAATGCTGAGCCTTTGGGTGACTCGTTTCCTTATCCGGCCAGACAGGCAGGGTCTTTCATGATGGTCTCGAACTCGATGGGGGTCAACCTCCCGAGTCTTCGTTGACGTCGGCGCCGGTGCTAGCGCGCTTCGATCCAGTAGACGATCGCGAGGCGGAGATCAACACGCGTGGCCCACACGTGTTGATTGAGAACGTTCTTCTGCAACAGACTGAACCAATTCTCCATCGCCGCATTGTCCGCGCACGCGACCACTCTGCCCATCGATCCGAGGAGCTCTTGACGACGCAGCGCACGGCGGTAGCGACGCGATCGAAACTGATTGCGCCGTCCGAATGCACGATCACTCCGACCGGGTTTCCGCGGCGACCGACCGCGTCCTCGAGCGCGTTGACAGCCAGCCGGGCTTTCACTCGGTCGCTGATCGAGTACCCCACAATGCGGTTGCTGAACACGTCCTTCGCCGCGCAGAGATACAACTTGCCCTCACCGGTTCGATGCTCGGTGAAACCGGTGAGCCACAACCGGTTCCGCGCATCGGTCAGATCATCCGCATCCGGTGCACCATGGAAGCGAGGGGTACCAGTGTGATCTCGCGGCTTGCTCTAGGTCTCCGCGCTGAGTTCTCGACCAGGGAGGGCTTCTCGCCAGCGAATCTGCAGCACGAACGTTGCGCTGTACGTCCGAGGCGAGTTTCAGCCCAGGCCGCGGAATCGCCGTGACGAGGCTATTTTCCGTCTCGGCTATTCGCTCGTCCTGCACGCACAAATCGCACCAGGGTAATCAGGAAGATGGTCGACCATGCGGTTAGGAGAATGAGACCCCAAAGTCTCGCCTCGGGCGCGACGATCAGCGCAACGATGCTGGTGACTACGAACAACGCCGAGATGACGAGAAGAGCTTTCAAGAGCGACTCCTAATTACGGGACTGGATGCCGCCATACAGACTTAGTGCATAGCTTGCGGTAGCGGCACCCAGAATAAGTGAACCGCCCAACGTGGCTGGCGCAGTGACGGTTGTAGCGATGACGCCCACCGCTGCTAAGAGTACGCCGGCATACGCAAGCCAGCAGTCTCCTGACACCGCTGCCAGACCGCTGGGGTCAGCGCTGTTGATCGGGTTGCAGCTGGCATACGCGGAGGGGTTCCTTTCTTGGCCGCTGGGGTCCATCTGGGTGAAGCGGCCCTGAGCCGCTTCGTAGTGGCGGGCGCCGAGTTTGTAGATGCCGTTGCCGCCGTGGGAGCGACCGACGCAGCCGCCGAGTGCCAGGCAGCGAAGCGCGGCCGCCGGCCCGTCTCACCTGGTCGTGAAACGCGAACCAGACCCCGAGATTTGGCAGCGCCACACCGAGGAAGTCGCGCAGCTCCGCGAGCAACTGCGCGCCGTCCCGCTCGACGACCGCGACACCTGGTCGACCACGTCGCACGGTAGACCGCGGGCGCCTTCGCGACGTGGTCGAATGCGGTCGAGGAGACGCCCGGCGACCTGGCCGAGGCATCCGACGCCCTTGCGAAGTGTGCCCAGACCTACCGACACCCGGTGAAGCCGCAGCGGGCCGGTCGGGTCGCTATGTCGGGGGCGACGATGCTCCTCGCCAGCGTCGCGCAAGGCGGCTAGGGAACGTCCGCGCAGCTCGCACTCCTGCGCCAGCTCATTAACCTCTCCGAGACCGTCTACGACGCCGCCACAGCTGCAGGAGAAGCGCGCCAGGCGGCCAAGGTCGCCACCGCTGTGCGGGAGCGCGTGATGAACGTGCGCCGCCAGCTCGAAGCCGCACCCGTAGCCACGTCGACGGCGACCACACCGAAGGTCGACCGCTCCGCGATCGTCGACGCATCCGTACACGAAGCCCTCGACATCATGCAGCGCGCGGAGGAGAACCGCAGCAAGACCACCGGCTCGCCGGTCCCGCCACAGGTAGACCCGGCGCGGCCGCGCACCACGACGAAACCGGGCGCAGATCACGGCCCAGAGCGATGAGGAAGCAGTCAGATCATGGCCGATGAAAGCGACGGCATCGAGGAGGCCTTCGACGGGCAGCTCCGCGCCGCCGTGACGGCGGCGGGGCGGATCGGTGAAGCCCTCGCACGCGCCCGCGAGGACGCAGCTCGACGAGCACAGGCACAGGCACAGGCACAGAGTGAGCGGGAAGCCCGCGAACTGTCGTCACGGTTCGAGGCAGAGAAGCGCGCGGCTCGCGTCGAGCTGGGGAGCGTATACCGCTCCGACTGGTGGGACCGAGCCACACCGGAGCAGATCGGCGGCGCGTTCACCACGGCGCGCGTGGGGATCGGAAGACCCCGAAGCCGTGCGCGCGGAGGGCCGCATCCGCGACGAGCTCCGCACCCGCTTCGGCGTCGACGTGAACAACACCGGCGCCGATCCCGCGGCCGTACAGGCGGCCGTCGAGGCCGAGCAGCTACGCCGGCAGTCGGACACGGAGCGGCAGCGCAGCGCCACCGAGCAGGCCGAGGACGCCGCGCTCTCCTGTCAGGCCGACGAGACAGACCGCACAGCCGAAGCGGCGCGCACGAGCGCCGAAGTCGCTCCCGACGAGGGCGAACGGGAACAGGCTCAGGTGCAGGCCGAGCGCGAGCAGAACCGCGCCGACGCGACCCGCGAGAAGGCCGAGCCGCTGTACGACTCCGAGGAACGCCGAGAGCGCGACGCCGACAAGCTCGAACAGCGCGACGTCGGCAAAGACGCCGTCAGCGCCAAGATGGCGGCCGACGTCAGCCAGAGCAAGCCCGCCACCGCCGCGGTGAAGGCGCAGCAGACACAGAGCGCGAAGGCGCGACCGACCCTGTCGCGGTCGCCTAAGCTGCAGCGCACAGACATGGGGCGTTAACCGGTGGACGAGATCCTCGCGGAAATCTTCGGGATAGGGAACGGGCATGATGACATCCTCCCTGCCAGCGCTGGGCGGCATTTACAATCAGTCGTCATCGATCCGTTCCTCTCGCCCTTCTCAGCTACCGCGCTCGGTCTTGCCGACCTGCACCGCTGCCATTCTTGGCCTCGAACGCCCTCAATCTTTTCTTTGCCTTTCGCCAGAGGAACACGCCGTAGATCCCCATAGCTGCAAAAAACCAGATAGACCTATCGACCAGAGGTCCCAGCCCCGGAGTGTCGTGGAGTAGTAGACGAAATTTCCCAAAGCGAAGAAGGCTCCCACGAACGTCACGACTTTTGCCCACAGAAGCGCCCGCTCCATCGACATCCGCGACTGGATAAGGGACATCAGCTTCTCAATCCCGGATCAGACATTTGGCCAGCGCGGGTCCCACTCGGGTTCACATACAAAATTGATTCGCCCTGGGTTTCGTTCCGATATTTTCATCTGTGAAGGTTGGAACGATGTCGAGAATTTATCCACCCGAGTTTCGGGAACGAGCGCTGAGGTTGCTGGCCGAGGTCCGTGCTGACCATCCGTCCGATTGGGCCGCGTTCACTCATGCCGCAGGCAAGCTCGGAGTGAACCCTGAAACCCTGCGGAACTGGACTCGTGCAGCGCAAGTCGATGCCGGTCATCGCCCGGGACTGACGAGCGAAGCGCAGGCGGAGATCACGCGACTGGAGAAGCAGGTGCGCGAGCTGGAGCGCGCGAACGAGATATTGAAGGCAGCATCTGTGTTTTTCGCGAAGGAACTCGACCGTCCCACGACGCGATGATCCGGTTCATCACTGAACACAGGGATCGTTTCGGGGTCGAGGCCATCTGCCGGGTGCTCCGCGCGGCAGTTCGTGGGTTCATCACCAGCCGCGGGTACCGGGCAGCCGTGCGCCGTGGACCGTCGGCTCGTTCGTTGTCCGATCAGGTGTTGGGTGCGGAGATCGAACGCCTCCACTCGGAAAACTACGGCGTCTATGGGGGCGCGGAAAATGCACGCACTCATGGTGCGGCAAGGGTGGGTGATTGGTCGTGACCAGACCGCCCGTCTTATGAGGCAGGTTGGCGTTCGCGGCGTGATTCGCAGCAAACGTGTGTTCACGACGAAATCCGACCCGGCGGGTGCTCGTCCCATGGATCTCGTGAACCGGCGGTTCCATCCCGAAGCTCCCCGGAGGCTGTGGGTCGCGGACGTCACGTATGTGCGGACCTGGGCAGGGTTCGCGTATGTCGCGTTCGTCACCGACGCGTATTCGCGCCGCATCGTTGGGTGGAATGTCGCCTCCACGCTGAAAGCGGACGTGTTGCCGTTGCAGGCGTTAAACATGGCCGCCTGGGACGCTGAGGGGCAGCTTGACTACGTGTCGCACCACTCGGACCACGGGTCGAACTACATGGCGCTGGTCTACACCGAGCGGATCGTCGAGCTCGGCGCGACCCCGTCGACGGGCACCGTGGGCGACAGCTTTGATAACGCTCTCGCCGAGGCGGTAAACGGGCTTTACAAGACCGAACTCATCCGTCGGCAGGGCCCCTGGCGCACCGTCGAGCAGGTCGAAATCGCGACGCTCGAGTACGTGTGGTGGTGGAACAACCAACGCCTTCACGGCGAGCTCGGAATGCGCACACCCATCGAGACGGAACAGGCGTACTACGCTGGCCCCGAATCACCCTTGGGAACAAACGTTTCTCAAGCCACCAAGTAGGAACGAAACCCAGGGCGAATCACACGCCAAGAACGCCCACGATGAACTGGCGCTGGTCCGATGCAGGCGATCACGCGTGTGAACCGCACGCTCCGGGACAAGCCCGGCGGCCTGATAATCGACTACATCGGACTGTTCGCGAACCTGCAGGACGCACTGAAGGAGTACTCGCCGTCCGACGGACACCAGGCCAGCGTGCCGATTGAGGAGATCGTCGACGAGCTGCTGGAGAAGTAGGACATCGTGCGCGGCATCCTCCACGGCGTCTCCTACGACTCGTCCCCCGGGCTCACTTCATCCCAGCGACTGGCAGAGTACGCGAAGGTGCTCGACTTCGTGATGTCCGGCCCTGACCGCACGAAGCGGTTCAGCGACGAGGTCCTGGACTCGCTCGCGGAGAAGGAGAAGCCCAACCTCCAGATGGGTCTGTTGCGGAAGATCCTGAACGACCATATCCGCACCGTGCAGCGCAAGAACTTCGTCCAGGGGCGCAAATTCTCTGAGATGCTCGACGAGGCGGTGAACCGGTACAGGAACCGATCGCTGTCGACGGCGGAGACCATTGCCGAGGTGGTCTAACTCGCGAAGAACATGCGGGACGACCAGGCGCGGCACGTGCAGCTCGGCCACGAGACGCTGAAGGCGATCGCTCGCGACCTCGTGAAGTCGGTGCAGCACTCTGCGACGATCGACTGGACCCTCAAAGAATCGGTGTTGGCTTTGATGCGCTCGAAGGTGCGCCCGATCCTCACCCGCTACGGCTATCCACCGGATGCCGAGGAGGCTGCCGTCGACCTAGCGATCCAGCAGGCGGAGGTTTTCGCTGGCAAGCTCGGGGAGATTAGCAGATAGCTGATGGGACGCACCCTTGCACGCGGCGGATTCAGTTCCGCGTGATTCTGCGGAACTCTGCGACGCACCTGGCGCACTCGACCCAACACGCACTACTACCAGATCTCACCATTTCACTACCATTTAGAGTGAAGATCCGGGCCGTGGAGAGAAGAAAATCCCCGGTATTCGGCTGTTTCAGCGTAGATTCCGGGGATTCTGGTTCTGTGGAGCCTAGGAGATTCGAACTCCTGACATCCTGCTTGCAAAGCAGGCGCTCTACCAACTGAGCTAAGGCCCCCGGGGAAACGGGGTGGGGCTACCTGGACTTGAACCAGGGACCTCTTCATTATCAGTGAAGCGCTCTAACCGCCTGAGCTATAGCCCCGTTTTTCTTGACGATTCTCACCGTCAACCTCCAAGACTTTACCCGAAGGATGAGGGTTTTTACTAATCGTGTCGAGGAGTAGATCTAGTTCGAGGTGAAACCTACCAAAAGGCCGCCCGTCACCTTGACCGCAAGGTTGTAAATGCCCGCCACAACAGCACCAAGCACCGTCACAACGACGAGGTTGAGAATAGCGACGACAGCCGCGAAGGCCATAACCTGCGGCAGCCCGATGAAGTCCCGCAAGGATGCTCCACCCTCCGCAACGCTCTGGAAGATCTCATCACCTTTGTCGATGAGTCCTGTCGTCTGCACGATCATGTAGATCAAGAAGAACGTGACAACTGTCACAATCGCCAGAGCTACTGCTGCCAGAAAAGACAGCTTCACCGCCGACCAGAAGTCGATGTAAACAAGTCGCAGGCGGACCTGCTTTGCAGCAGTTTTACTGCCCGACTTCTTCGCGAGCTTGTCGGCTACCGTGCTCATTCGTCAGTGCTTTCCTCGGGGATGGGATCGGTGGCGCCCGTTGCGCCGTCCTCGGCTGAAGGCTGGGATTCATCAGTGAGACCACGCTCGGAGTTCCGCGCGATGGCAATGATCTTGTCATTTCCACCGACTCGGGCAAAAACGACACCCATCGTGTCGCGTCCCTTTGCTGGTACCTCAGCCACGGCAGAGCGTACCACCTTGCCGCTGCCAAGAACCACCAAGACCTCGTCCTCCTCGGTAGCGATCAGGCCGCCCGCCAGGTTGCCGCGATCGTCATTCAAACGCGCGACTTTGATACCCAGACCACCACGACTTTGCGTGCGGTACTGATCAACTGAAGTGCGCTTCGCATAGCCACCTTCGGTGACTACAAAGACAAATCCGTCCTCCGAAACGACTGAAGCCGATAGCAGCGAGTCATCTTCTCGGAACGACATTCCCTTGACGCCCTCGGTCGCGCGACCCATTGGGCGCAGCGACTCGTCGGTGGCTGTAAATCGCAATGACATACCGTGACGGCTAATCAGGAAAACATCGTTTCCCTCGTCGACGAGAAGAGCGCTCGTGACCTCGTCACCCTCACGCAAACGGATCGCGATGACTCCACCCTGACGGTTTGTGTCGTACTCGGTGAGCCGCGTCTTCTTCACGAGACCGCCCCGAGTCGCAAGCACGAGATAGGGCGCGACTTCGTAGTCACGAATGTCGAGAATCTGCGCGATATCTTCATCCGGCTGAAGGGCAAGGAGGTTAGCGACGTGCTGACCCTTGGCATCCCGGCCGGCCTCAGGAACCTCGTACGTCTTCGCGCGATACACGCGCCCACGGTTGGTGAAGAACAACAGCCAGTGGTGTGTCGTCGTGACGAAGAAGTGCTCGACAACGTCGTCAGAACGGAGCTGTGCACCCTTCACGCCTCGACCACCGCGGTGCTGCGACCGGTAATTGTCGCTACGCGTGCGCTTGATATAGCCGTCACGCGTAACCGTCAACACCATCTCTTCTTCTGGGATGAGATCTTCGATTGACATGTCGCCGTCAAAGCCGGGCATGATCTCCGTGCGGCGATCATCGCCGAACTTCGCAACGATCTCCGTCAGCTCATCGCGCACGATGGAGCGCTGCCGCTCCGGATCAGCCAAGATGGCGCGGAAGTCAGCGATCTGTGTCTCGAGATCCGTGGCTTCGTCGATGATTTTCTGGCGCTCGAGAGCTGCAAGGCGACGCAACTGCATTGCGAGGATCGCATCAGCCTGAATGTCATCGATCTCGAGCAGGCTCTTCAGCCCTGTGCGGGCCTCATCGACTGTCGGCGACCGACGGATAAGAGCAATAACCTCGTCAAGCGCGTCAAGAGCCTTGAGGTACGCACGCAAAATGTGCATACGCTCTTCTGCTTTACGCAGACGATATGTTGTGCGCCGCACGATCACAGTGATCTGGTGAGTGATCCAGTGCGAGATGAAACCGTCGAGGGGGAGCGTTCGCGGAACGCCATCGACGATGGCGAGCATGTTCGCGCCGAAGTTCTCCTGCAGCTGCGTGTGCTTGTAAAGATTGTTGAGAACAACCTTGGCAACAGCATCCCGCTTCAGAACGATGACCAGACGCTGACCCGTGCGATCTGACGTCTCATCGCGGATATCAGCAATCCCAGTGATCTTGCCCTCGCGAGCGAGATCACTGATCTTCACAGCGACGTTATCCGGGTTGACCTGGTACGGAAGCTCCGTGATGACGAGGCACGTACGACCCTGCAGCTCTTCGACGTTGACGACTGCGCGCATCGTGATCGAGCCGCGGCCCGTGCGATAGGCCTCGCGAACTCCGCGAACACCGAGAATCTGCGCGCCAGTGGGAAAGTCAGGACCCGGGATACGGGCCATGAGAGCTTCGAGCAACTCTTCGCGCGAAGCATCCGGGTTTTCAAGCGCCCAAAGCGCGCCGTTTGAGACTTCACGGAGATTGTGGGGCGGAATGTTCGTTGCCATTCCCACGGCAATTCCCACAGAGCCGTTGACCAAGAGGTTCGGGAAGCGCGCCGGCAGCACGACCGGCTCTTGGGTCTGTCCGTCATAGTTATCTTCGAAGTCGACGGTGTCTTCTTCGATATCGCGCACCATCTCGAGCGCGAGCGGGGCCATCTTGGTCTCGGTGTAGCGAGGAGCCGCGGCGCCCTGGTTACCGGGAGAGCCGAAGTTTCCCTGTCCAAGCGCGAGTGGATACCGCAGCGACCAAGGCTGAACGAGACGCACAAGTGCGTCATAGATGGGGGAGTCACCGTGCGGGTGATACTGCCCCATGACCTCCCCGACAATACGGGCGCACTTCGAGAAGGACTTGTCGGGGCGGAAACCACCGTCGTACATGCCGTAGATGACCCGGCGGTGCACTGGCTTCAAACCGTCCTCGACGCGAGGGAGTGCTCGTCCGACGATGACACTCATCGCATAGTCGAGGTAGCTCCGCTGCATCTCGGCTTGCAGATCGACCTGGTCGATATTTCCGTGGTTGTGGATGGGCTCGGGGCGCTCTTCGTCAGCCATATCTCGTTCTCAGTTCTGTCGCTACTCGATCAAATGTCGAGGAAGCGAACGTCCTTGGCGTTGCGCTGGATGAAGCTTCGACGTGATTCAACGTCTTCGCCCATCAGGATGGTGAAAATTTCGTCCGCAGCTGCAGCATCGTCGATGGTGACTTGGCGGAGCGTGCGTGTCTCGGCATCCATGGTGGTTTCCCACAGTTCTTTTGCATTCATCTCACCGAGACCCTTGTAACGCTGGATGCCACTGTCTTTCGGAATCCGCTTGCCCGACGCAAGTCCGTCGGCCAAAAGCACGTCGCGCTCTTGGTCGCTAAAGACGTATTCGTGCGGAGAATTCGACCACTTCAAGCGGAACAGCGGAGGCTGCGCGAGATAAACGAATCCAGCTTCAATGAGCCCGCGCATATATCTGAACAGGAGTGTAAGAAGGAGCGTCGTGATGTGCTGACCGTCAACGTCGGCATCTGCCATCAGAACGATCTTGTGGTAGCGAGCCTTCTCGATCGTGAATTCTTCACCGATGCCGGTACCGAAGGCAGAAATCATTGCCTGAACTTCTTTGTTGCCGAGTGCGCGATCAAGTCGCGCACGTTCGACGTTAAGAATTTTCCCCCGGAGGGCCAGGATCGCCTGGGTGTGCGGGTCGCGTCCCTGGACGGCAGAGCCGCCAGCGGAGTCACCCTCTACAAGGAAGATCTCGCTGATGGAGGGATCCTTGCTCGTGCAGTCCTTCAGCTTGTCGGGCATTGCTGCCGACTCAAAGACGCTCTTGCGACGCGCTGTTTCACGGGCTTTGCGTGCCGCCATGCGAGCATTTGCGGCGTCGATACCCTTGCGCACAACGTTCTTCGCCTGCGCGGGGTTACGTGCAAACCAGTCACCGAGGCGATCTCCTACGGCTTTCTGAACGTACGCTTTTGCCTCGGTGTTTCCCAGCTTTGTTTTGGTCTGGCCTTCGAACTGCGGCTCCGACAGCTTTACGGAAATGACTGCAGTAAGACCTTCGCGAACGTCATCTCCGGTGAGGTTGTCGTCCTTCTCTTTCAGAAGACCTTGAGCGCGCGCATATTTATTGACGAGAGCAGTCAGTGCGGCTCGGAAGCCTTCCTCGTGCGTTCCACCCTCGTGTGTATTGATCGTGTTCGCGAACGTGAAAACACTCTCGGTGTAGCTCGTGGTCCACTGCATAGCCATCTCGAGCGCAATTTTTCGCTCGGTGTCTTCGGATTCAAAATCGATGATGTCTTCGTTGACAACGTCGCTTTTGCGCATCTTGTTGAGGTACTCGACGTAGTCGACGAGACCACGCTCATAAAGAAAGCTGTCGTGACGCTGACGAACAACCTCTTCGCCGTTTTCCTCTTCAACCGCGACGGCATTTTCACGCTCGTCGCTCAGAGTGATCCGAAGGCCCTTATTCAAAAAAGCCATCTGCTGAAAACGAGTACGCAGGGTGTCGTAGTCAAAATCAACAGTGTCAAAGATTGTGTCATCCGGCCAGAACGTGATCGTTGTTCCGGTGAGCTCGGCTTCTTCGCCCTTCACAATCGGTGAAACCGGTGTTCCACCATCTCGATACGTCTGGCGCCATACGTGGCCCTGTCGTCGAACCTCAACCTCCAGTTTCGAGGACAGCGCGTTCACAACGGAGGAGCCGACACCATGGAGGCCGCCCGAAACTGCATACCCGCCACCGCCGAATTTTCCACCAGCGTGAAGAACAGTCAGAACAACCTCGAGAGTCGACTTGCCTTCGGTGCGGTGCATGTCAACAGGGATGCCTCGCCCGTTGTCGACAACTCGTACGGCACCGTCTTCAAGGATCGTGACCTGAATGACATCGCAGTAACCGGCGAGTGCCTCATCGACGGAGTTGTCGACGATTTCATAGACGAGGTGATGTAGACCCCGCTCGCCTGTCGAGCCGATGTACATACCGGGGCGCTTACGAACGGCTTCAAGTCCTTCAAGAACCTGAATCTCGTCGGCACCGTATGCGTGTCGCTCATCGACGGGGACCGGTGATTCGGGGTCTTCAGGAACGCTTGCGGAATTGTCTGACGTCATGTGTTTCGAGCGCTCCGAATCGATGGGCGGGTCAGTACCACCCTATCAAGTGGAGCGGGTTGGCGCGGCATTGTGCGGTCCTGTGACGCGATCAAATCAATTAACCCAAGGCGGGAGATGGGTTACCCGTAGGTATCTCGCGGACCACGCCCTGAAACCGTTCTGGGACCCCATTTCCAGGAGGGGACGTCTGGCCCGATGAAGCGGATAGCTTGCACACCTGCGTCAGGGAAGCGGCGAGTCAGTTCTGTGAGTATTTGAGATCGCATCAGTTGCAGTTGCTTCGCCCAGGCCGTCGAGTCGCATTGCACAACGAGCGTTCCGTCGTTGAGTCCCACTGGTCGCGTGTGTTTTGCCGTATCGTCGCCCGCAACATCAGCCCATTGCAAGACAATGTCTTCGCGAGCGAGTTGAGGCTCCCACCCGGCTTCACGTGTGAGCGTCGCGAGCACATCTCCTACTCCGTGTGGGTCACGCCCCGGAGTGAATGGTCCATGCTCTTCGTCGTCAGGGCTTCGCCTACGACGTCGTTTGGCCCGTGCAGATGGCTGTAGCCCTCGCAACCGCAGGTAGGTGGCGACCGTTTCCGGGATCGAATCTGGCTCACTCACTGACGTCACCCGAGATTTGACCCGCTTCTACGCGAACAGTGTGAGCTCTGAGTGCAGAGGGAACATCTGCCTCAACCGCAGCTGTCACGATGACCTGTTCGTACGCGCTCACGAGGTCCGCCAGACGAGTGCGTCTATGCACATCAAGCTCCGCAAAGACGTCGTCCAAAATTAGAACCGGATCGCCGAGACGAGAATCTGCGCGAAGGAGTTCCGCAGATGCGAGGCGAAGCGCAAGCGCAACAGACCACGACTCCCCGTGCGATGCATAGCCCTTGACCGGCAGATTGCGGATACTCAAGTTCAGGTCATCGCGATGTGGACCAACGAGCGTGACCCCGCGCTCAAGTTCCGCGGCCCGCCGGTTTTTCAACGCCGCTCGGAATGCTGTCTCAATATCGGAGATAGCCATCGCCTCTTGCGGTGGCGTGTCGTCATCACCGTGGAGTGACAAACTCCAGGATGCTGTCGGGTTGTGGTCTGCACCCGCGATCGATGTATACGCGGATGAGAGGGGTGAGGCCAGTGCGGAAGTCATCTCGGCCCGTGCGTTGATCACCTGGGTCCCAAGCGCCACCAGCTTGTCGTCCCACACATCGAGAGTTGAGAGTGAATCCGCGCGAAGACCCCGAGCGCGTGCAGACTTCAGCAGCGCAGTGCGCTGCTTGACCACCCGCTCGTAGTCACCGAGCACAGCTGACAGACGTGGAGTTCTTTGCACGAGTAGTTGATCAGCGAAGCGACGTCGGGCAGATGGGTCACCGCGAACAATCGTGAGATCTTCCGGTGCGAAGAGAACCACTTGCGCGTATCGGGGAAGTTCAGAAGTCTTTACAGGCGCGCCATTGACGCGTGCTTTATTCGAACCTGACTTGTTTATCTGGACATCGAGCGATATTTGGCGTTCGCCATGACCCAGTCGGGCCCTGACAATCGCGTAATCTGCGCCATCTCGCACCATCGGCGCGTCCATCGAAACACGATGGGAGCCCAGGGTCGCGAAGAAGGCAATGGCCTCGACGAGATTGGTTTTGCCTTGACCATTACTGCCGACGAAGACGTTGGGACCGGGGCGCAGCTCAACGTTGGCTTCCGTGTAGTTGCGGAAATCCGTCAGATTCAGCCGTTCGACGATCACTTCAAAACCCTAAAGCGCGCCACCGACGCTCGGCACTCAGCGCAGCAGAAGATTTGGCTGCAACAGGTACTTGAATGTGTCTTCGCCCGACTTATCCACAGATGTCTGAGGAGTGACGAGCACGGGACTCAACTTGTTTGCGTTGTCACTCGAGGTGAAGGTCACTCGCGCAAATTCACTTCGTACAGCGCTGAGCGACTCGAGCAGATACTGCGGATTGAGTCCGAGAGTCACGTCTTCGCCAATCAACGTGGAATCCACTGACTCCGTCGCGCGTGCTTGCTCAGTGCCGGCAGCATCCATCGAAACTGATTCGGGTGTGAAAGTGAAACGAAGTGGCGCCGCACGGTCGAGTACGAGAGAAACACGACGTACTGCTTCAGCGAGTTCCGCGGTATTAACAACAGCGTGGTGCTCAGTCTGTTCGGGAAAAAGTCGCCGTACCGGTGGGAAGTTTCCCTTGATGAGAAGTGAAGTGACTGTTTTGTTCGCTGAAGTGAAAGCGATGATCTCGCGGTCACCGGCGCCCGAAAATGCAATCGAGATATTTCCACCGTGCGCGAAGGTCTTACCCACTTCTTGGAGCGTGCGAGCTGGCACCAATGCGGTCATCGGGCTGTCGTCGCCGGCGCCGGGACCATCCCACGGAATCTCGCGGAGGGCGACGCGGTAGCGGTCTGTTGCGACGAGGCTCAGGCGATTTCCGTTGACTTCGAGCTGCACCCCAGTGAGAACGGGAGTGACATCATCGCGCGATGCCGCGAATGCAACTTGCGAAATTGCCGTTGCGAAATCTTCGGCCGGAACGACGCCGGTTTCAGCAGCAACTTCCGGGATTGCCGGGTATTCCTGCACAGGCATCGATGAGAGTGTGAATCGCGCAGAACCACAGGTGAGAACAATTCCGTCGTCTCCGGTCGCCACCTCGATGGGCGCGTTCGGCAGACGGTTGGCAATATCTGAAAGCAAACGACCGTGTACGAGAATCGTGCCTGGGTTATCAACCGTGGCATCGATCGTTGTTCGAGCTGATGCTTCGTAGTCGAAAGCTGCAAGGGACAGTCCTTCTGGGCCGGCCTCGATGAGGACTCCGGCCAGAATCGGCTGAGGATTGCGCTGCGGCAAGAGCTTGACTACGAACGACACGGCGTCGCTGAAGACATCGCGATTTACTTGAAACCTCACGGGCTCTCCCTTGACGTCGGGTTGGGCTCTCTCATGCTAGTGCCGTTGTCGTGAGCTTCTGTGCGAGCTGGCACGAATGGGTAAAGGTGATTGCATCAGCTTTCAATAGAGAGAGATCTGTCATGGTGTTAACACCTGTGGATAATGTGGATAACTCTGGGGATGCTTGTTCTCGCTTGGGAACTACATCCGTGTCAGTTGTGGAAGCCGTGCATGAAGTCAAAGGTATGAACACAAGTCCGGGATGTGAAAATCTCGCTTCGTCCACAGCTTCTCGGCTCCAGTTGAACAATTTGTCCGCAGCCTTTCGGAGTTTTCCACAAGTTATCCACACTGTGGGAAAACATGTTTACCGGGCGTTTCGCCCCAGCTGAGCCGTGATTTCAGTGACCTGGTTGTAGATCGATCGCCGTTCTTTCATGAGATCGCTGATCTTCTTGTAGGCGTACATGACGGTGGTGTGGTCGCGATTTCCGAACAACTGGCCGATCTTAGGAAGAGAGAGGCTGGTGCGCTCTCGACACAGATACATCGCGATCTGCCGTGCGATGGCGATTGCTTGAGAGCGACTAGAACCGTAAAGGTCGTCGACTGAGAGCTTGAAGTACTGGGCCGTTGCGGTGATGATGTCAGTCGGCGAGATGACGTTCGAGTCGTCCTGATCGATGATGTCTCTGAGGACTTGTTGCGCGAGCGATATATCGAGATCTGACCGATTGAGGCTCGCGAAAGCTGATACCCGGATCAATGCGCCTTCGAGCTCGCGAATGTTCGACGACACTACTGTCGCGATGTACTCCAGAACTTCGTCGGGAATCTGCAGCCGTTCGCTCTGTGCTTTTTTCCGGAGGATGGCGATACGTGTCTCAAGGTCAGGTGCCTGAACATCCGTGATCAAGCCCCACTCGAAGCGACTTCGCATCCGATCTTCAAACCCGGTCAGATGTTTTGGTGGCACATCACTGGTGATGACGACTTGCTTGTCGTGGTCGTGGAGCGTGTTGAAGGTATGGAAAAACGCTTCTTGCGTCTCGGCTTTTCCTTGCAAGAACTGGATGTCATCGATCATCAGAATGTCGACGTCGCGGTAGCGCGCCTGAAAGGCCGAACCGCGGTTGTTAGCGATGGAGTTGATGAAGTCGTTGGTGAACTCTTCGCTCGAGACATAGCGAACGCGAATTCCGGCGTAGAGGCTGAGCGCGTAGTCACCGATGGCGTGCAAGAGGTGCGTCTTACCAAGTCCCGAGTCGCCGTAAATGAAAAGCGGGTTGTATGCCTTTGCCGGCGCTTCGGCAACAGCGACAGCAGCTGCATGTGCGAATCGGTTGGATTGGCCGATGACGAAGTTATCGAATGTGTACTTTGCATTTAGGCGGGTGTCGCTCCGGCTGGCGCTGCTCGCTGGCGGTTCCACCGGTTCTTCGAGCGAAACTCGAGTGGTGAGTGGAAGCACATTGGCGGCGGTTGTGACGCGTGACGGCGCATGAAGGTGTGCGTCCGCGAGCTCTGGGTTGACGACCGTGCGGAATGTGGAAGCCTCAGGCTCACTGTCGACGTGAGCGAGCGCTTCCATAATCGGTGCTCGCATGCGCTTATTGAACTGCGCTGCAGTGAGTTCGTTCGGGACATCGAGATAAAGAGTTCCAGCCATGACACCCTGTGGTACCGCGAGGCTGAGAAATCCCTGCATCTGGGGCGTGATCCGAACGTCGTCGACGAGTACGTCGAGCACGTCGTTCCAGACTGGGACGTCCGGCGTGTCGTGCTGTGTCATATTGTTCCCGTGTGAAGTCGTGTCGGTGCCCGGTGCGAGGCCGGCAGCCAGCCTGTGGAAAACTGCCGGAGCTACGCTAGCCAGCGAGTGTCGCTGGGGCAAACTCCACTGTAGATCCGGGGGCGTGTCACTTCCAAGGCCTGACAGAGCCCTGTGGATAATGACAACTTCTGCATTCGGTTTGAGTTCTGGGGATCGGCGTCGTAGTCTTAGTCGGTTGACTTATGCCCTTGAGGCAGTCCCGTTTTCCTGTCACCGGTCTGAAGCGTTCCGGTGATAAACCGATCCGGAGTGATCCTATGACCAAGCGCACATTTCAGCCCAACATCCGTCGTCGTGCCAAGAAGCACGGCTTCCGTGCCCGTATGCGCACTCGCGCAGGCCGCGGCATCCTCTCTGCTCGTCGCTCCAAGGGGCGCACCGAGCTCTCGGCTTGATCTAGCGCGTGCTGGCCAAGCCGAACCGACTTACCGACGGCGCGGAATATAAGGCCGTCGTCCGTCGCGGTGCCCGCGCTTCTGGCGTTCATACGATCACATACGTCGTATCACGCGAGGATTCAGCGAGCCCGAGGTTTGGCTTCATCGTGAGCCGGCAGGTTGGTTCTGCTGTCGTCCGCAATCGTGTGCGACGTCGGTTGAAAGCTGTGTGTCTCAGCGCTCTTCCGCGAGTGCGGGCCGGATCAGAGGTTGTTATCCGCGCCCTGCCTTCGGCGGCAGACGCGACGTTTGATGCGCTTGAAAATGAAGTTTTCTCTTCGCTTGCCAGGAGAGCTGCATGAGTTCTGCAACTCTGCCGACGTCGGCAACAGGCGAGGCGACCCTCTCGCCCTCTGCTATCGCTCGATCGCTACCGCTACTTCCGCGCAATCTGGTCCTTGGTTTTCTGCATGGATACCGCGCGACGATTTCTCACACATACGGTGATGTATGTAAGTACTACCCGTCGTGTTCTGCCTACGCTGTCGGTGCTGTTCAGCAGCATGGTGCGGCGAAGGGTTCTGTTTTGGCGGCAGCCCGACTTGCGAGATGCCATCCATGGGCGGAGGGCGGTATCGATGATGTGCCGTCGAAACCTCGCTATCAATACGAACTAACGCGGCACGGATTCGTCGTGCCTTCTGTGAGAAAGGACTGATCCTTGCCGGATCTGTTGGGGTACGTCCTCTGGCCGCTTAAGTGGCTTGTCGAAATGGTGCTTGTTGCATGGCATCAGGTTTTGACCTTCTTTGGGATGCCGCCCGCGGCAGGCCTCACATGGGTTTTCTCTATCGTTGGCCTCGTCATCGTGGTTCGCGCGGCCTTGATTCCGCTCTTTGTGCGTCAGATCAAGAGCCAGCGCAAAATGATGGAACTCGCGCCGGAGATGAAGAAGATCCAGGCGAAGTACAAGGGCAAAACGGATCAACTCTCTCGCGAAGCCATGAGCCGCGAGACCATGGCGCTCTACAAAAAGCACGGCACAACGCCGCTTTCGAGCTGCTTGCCGCTGCTGGTGCAGATGCCCATCTTCTTCTCGCTGTACAGCGTTTTGAGTGATGTAAAGAAGCACGCCGAGGATGGTGTCGGTGGCGTGGGGCTCCTCAGCCCCGAGCTCACTCAAGAGTTTTACGACGCAAAGTTGTTCGGCACGACATCGATGCACACGACCCTGGTCGAGGCATGGGGACAGCCGGACGGCACCGGTACCGTCATCCTTCTGATCACGCTGGTCATTTTGATGATCGCTTCGCAGTTCTTCACGCAGCTCCAGATCATCTCAAAGAACCTCTCGCCCGAGGCGAAGACCGGCCAGGCGTACCAGATGCAGCGCATCATGCTGTTCATTCTCCCCCTGGGCTTTGTCTTCTCGGGTGTGTTCTTCCCGCTCGGTGTTGTCATTTACTGGTTCACGAGCAATATCTGGACCATGGTTCAGCAGTTCATCGTTATTCGCGAGATGCCAACTCCTGGTTCGGACGCAGCAAAGGCTCGCGAAGAACGTCTAGCTCGCAAGGGTAAGGCTGTTGATGCCAAGGGGAAGATCATCCCGCTCGAGAAGTACCAGGCAGAGCAGCAGCGTCTGTTGGAAGAAGCAGAGCGCGCACGGGCGGCAGCACCGAAGCGCCAGCAACCCGTGAGTAAGCAGCGAGCTAAGAAGCAGGGCACGCGTTCAAATGGAACCGCGACGCCGAAGCCTAGCCCGGACTCCCCCGATACTTCGAACAAATCCTGAGAGCGAGACATCATGACGCAGGTATCCCAGACGGAGGATGCTCCGACGGAATCGACAGTTTCCGAGCTTGAAAAGGAAGGCGACATCGCCGCTGATTATCTCGAGGGTTTGCTCGATATTGCCGACATCGGTGGCGACATGGCGCTCGACGTGAAAAACGGCCGAGCTTACGTATCGGTTGAGTCAGACGATGATGACTCGATTCGACTCTTATCCCACCCGGACACAGTGCAGGCGCTTCAAGAGTTGACGCGGCTCGCGGTGCAGAACCAAACTGATCAGTTTTCGCGCCTGATTCTTGATATTGCCGGATCACGTGATGTACGTCGCCGTGAACTCGAAACACTCGTCGATCGCGCTGTTGTTCGCCTTGACGAGGGTGCGACGCAAGCGTCTCTTCCAGCAATGACCAGCTACGAGCGCAAGCTTGTGCATGACATCGTGTCAGAGCGTGGACTTATCTCAGAGTCTTATGGCGAGGGTGCCGATCGGCACACAGTCATCCGCCGCTCTTGAATGTTTCACGTGAAACAAGCCCGGTGATTGAGGAAGAGCCATCTGTTGCTCAAGCGATCTTCGGTGAGCAGTTGCCAGTCGCACGCCAATTCGTGGAAAACCTCTCAGCGGAGGGTGAAGTTCGAGGTCTCATTGGCCCACTCGAACTCCCTCGGCTATGGTCGAGGCACATCCTCAACTGTGCAATTGCTGCCCCACTGTTCAGTGGCCACGTCGGTGATGTCGGTTCCGGCGCTGGACTCCCTGGACTTGTGCTTGCCATAGCTCGGCCAGATGTGACCTTCACGCTCATTGAGCCGATGGAACGGCGTGTTTCGTGGCTAGAGGAGCAGATTCAGTCACTTCAGCTCGACAACACGACGGTTGTGCGCGCCCGAGCAGAGGACTGGAGCGGTGGCCGGGTTTTCGACGTCGTTACTGCGCGTGCGGTGAGCGCACTTCGTACCCTGGCGCCTCTCACATCTCCACTCGTTCGGCCCGGCGGAGAGCTGATCCTTTTTAAGGGTGCGAATTCACCCGCAGAAATCGAAGCAGCGCAGAAGCAGATTCGGCGCGCAAAACTTCAAGATGTTCGAGTCGAAATCATCGGTGAAGGCGTTCTCGCCGAGCCAACGCGCGTTGTACGCGCACTCGTCACCGCGTGATGGATGAGGAGCGATGTTTCACGTGAAACACCGCCGCCGGGCAGTCATCGCGATTAATCGTGTCCGTGCTGACGGTTAGAGTTGTAGGTCGAGGAGCAAGGCTCGGAAAGGGAGTGTGTTTCACGTGAAACAACCCGAACAGGCGGCAGCCACTGCATCCTTTGATGACACTCCACTCGCGCGGGAACTCGCAGATCTAAGCTCGCGCCGCCGAGCTCTGGAAAAGGCTCAGGTCACTCTTCCGACGAGCACGCGCATTGTGACAGTATCCAACCAAAAAGGCGGCGTCGGTAAGACGACAACGGCTGTGAACCTCGCCGCCGCTCTCGCCCACGCGGGTGCCCAAGTGCTTGTTGTGGACCTTGATCCGCAAGGGAACGCGTCAACGGCGCTCGGTGTGCCGCACTCAGCTGATATTCCGAGTGTCTACGACGTACTTATCGATGAATTTCCGCTTCAGGATGTCGTTCAGTCGAGTCCTGAGTCGCACAATTTGTTCTGTGCTCCAAGCACTATTCACCTCGCCGGCGCTGAGATTGAGCTGGTATCGCAGGTTGCACGGGAGCATCGACTACGTCGGGCGCTGGAGGGATACCTCGAATCTGTTGATGTCGCTCCTCACTTCATAATCATCGACTGCCCACCGTCGCTCGGCCTTCTTACGATCAACGCTTTCGCGGCGGCTGATGAAGTCCTGATTCCTATCCAGTGTGAGTACTACGCATTGGAGGGGCTCAGCCAGCTGTTGGGTAGCGTGAAAATGATCCAAAAGCATCTCAACCCGGCTTTGCATGTCTCTACAATTCTTTTGACGATGTACGACGCTCGCACACGGCTCGCACAGCAGGTTGCCGAAGAAGTGCGCTCGCACTTCGCTGATGAAGTTTTGAAGACCGTAATTCCGCGCTCGGTGCGTGTGTCGGAAGCTCCTAGCTTCGGACAGACCGTCATCGCTTACGATGGCCAGTCAGCAGGGGCTGTGGCTTATCGCGAAGCAGCGGTAGAGATTATGGCGCGCGGTGTTCGTGCTGTCGTTGCAACAGAGGGAGAAGCCTGATGGCTAAAAGGACTGGTTTGGGACGGGGCATTGGTGCACTGATCCCTACGACGGACGCGAGCGAGTCACGTCCGGTTGATGTCTTCTTTCCTGGTGCGTCAGCGACGGCATCAGCGAAGCCCGCCGACGAGACCGAGCTTTTGACCGTGCCGGGGGCGCGGTTGATTAATATCGATCCACACGAGATCGTGCCGAACCCTCGCCAGCCACGTACCAATTTCGATGCGGACGATCTTGCCGAACTCGTGCACAGCGTGCGGGAGTTCGGTGTCTTACAGCCGGTCGTTGTTCGTCGCAACGATGAGGGTTCGTACGAGCTCATCATGGGCGAACGGCGCACCCGCGCTGCGCGTGAAGCAGGGCTTGAAACCATGCCCGCGATTGTTCGCGAAACCGAAGACGAGAACCTCCTGCGCGACGCGCTTCTTGAGAACCTGCATCGTTCACAATTGAATCCGCTGGAAGAAGCGTCAGCCTACCTGCAACTGTTGGAAGACTTCGGGATTACGCAGGAAGAGCTCGCGTCTCGGATCGGACGGTCTCGTCCGCAGATTTCAAACACGATCCGACTGCTTCGTTTGCCTGTACCGGTGCAGCAGCGAGTTGCGGCGGGCGTGCTGAGTGCAGGGCACGCGCGGGCGATCCTCTCAGTGGATGACCCGACGCGCATGCAGCATCTCGCGGACAAGATCGTCAACGAGGACTTGTCGGTGCGCGCGGCGGAGGCTGCTGCCAAGCAGTCTTCAGATCCGCGACGAAGCACACCAAAGGCTGGTTCTCGCCGAGGGCACCTTGATGACGTCGCGGCGCGCATTGGCGACCACCTGAACACGCGCGTAAGAATTTCTTTGGCTGCAAAAAAAGGCCAGATCACGATCGATTTTGCTACCATCCAAGACCTGAACCGCATCGTGGGTGAACTCGGGGTCGACGGGTACTCCACACACTGAGAATTTTGGGTCCATGCGCGTTGCTGGACCTTAGGCTAGAGGAGTGATGGAAGGTTCAGGGAGCGCCCCGCGGCGCGCGAGTCTCGAGTTGCTGCGCGCGGAGGCAACAGATGAACTCTCGTCGTTGGTGCACGAACGTCTTCGTGATGGCGAGGACCCCTGGGACTTTATGGAAGACCTACCGACGGTCGATGAGCTGGTTGTTCTGACCCTTCGGGCCGAAAACATCGCCGCAAATGGTGGCGTGAAGCCAAATGCTGCGCGCCACTACCGGGTGCTGCGACAAATCTCGTTCGACTATCCGCAACTCACTCCCGCGGTGTGGCGTCTTCTCGGCGAGCCAAACACCCATCGACGCTGGGACGCTGTCGTTCATATCGACGCGCAATAGCCTCTGAAATCACCCCACCCAAAAGTAATGCCCCCATCGACGCTGTCGACAGGGGCGCTACTTTGAGCAAACTAGCTGAGGTATGCCGCGAGATCCTGCTCGAGAGCAAACTTGGGCTTCGCGCCAATGATCGTCGTCTTGACCTCGCCGCCCTGGAAGACCTTCATCGCAGGAATCGACGTGATCTGGTACTGCATCGCCAGATCGGGATTCTCGTCAACATTCAGCTTGAGAACGGTGATCTTTCCCGCGTTTTCAGCCTGAATCTCGTCGAGAACGGGTCCAACCATGCGGCACGGGCCACACCACTCGGCCCAAAAATCAACGAGGACGGGGCCATCTGCGTCGAGAACGTCCTGCTGGAAGGTGCTCGAAGTGGTGGAATTGGCGGTCATGATTTCTCCTTTGAGAGTCTGCTTCCTATCCGAAGTCATTCACTTAAACAGCGAAGTGGGTCAAATTGTTCCCGACCGGCTACAGCTCAGCCCCGCTACGACCCTCGATTTGGTCTGCATCGGGTTCGGGTGCGCCAGCTTCGTCAAGCGCCGCGAGATAGTGCTCAGCGTCGAGCGCCGCCACTGTTCCGCTGCCTGCTGCAGTGATCGCCTGTCGGTAGGTCGGGTCGATGACATCTCCGGCGGCAAAAACTCCGGCGAGAGACGTGTGCGACGAGCGACCCTTAACCCAAATCGTGCCTTCGGGTGTGAGGTCGAGCTGGTTGTGCACGAGATGCGTGCGTGGGTCGTTGCCGATAGCGACGAAGAGCCCGTCGAGTGGCAGTTCGGTCAGTGCGTCATCGACGAGCGAGCGCAGCTGCACACCAGAAACGGCGGCGTCACCAAGGATGTCGACAACCTCGCTGTTCCAGATGAACTCGATCTTCTCGTTGGCAAACGCGCGCTCCTGCATGATCTTGGATGCTCGCAGCTCGCCGCGGCGGTGGATGACGTACACCTTTGACGCGAAGCGAGTGAGGAATGTCGCTTCCTCCATCGCGGAATCGCCACCGCCGACGACAGCGATCGTGCGGTCACGGAAGAAGAAACCATCGCACGTCGCGCACCAGGAGACGCCATGGCCGGAAAGTCGCTCTTCGCCAGCGACGCCGATCTTGCGATAGGCAGATCCCGTCGCGAAGATGAGAGCCGCGGCCTCGTGCTGCTTCTTGCTACCGAGCGTTACCTTCTTTACCGGGCCCGTCAGATCGAGTTCGGTGACGTCGTCGTAGACGATTTCGGCACCGAACTTCTCTGCCTGTTCTTGAAGCTTGGTCATGAGGTCAGGACCTTGAATTCCCTCCGGAAAACCGGGGAAATTCTCCACTTCTGTCGTGTTCATGAGTTCTCCGCCGGCTTCGACGGAACTCGCGATAACGAGTGGATTGAGATTGGCTCGAGCCGCGTAAATTGCGGCGGTATAGCCCGCAGGTCCCGAACCAATGATGATGAGCTGTCGCACGTACTTCTCCCTCGTGAGTTCCAGGGTGCTCAACACATGGTAGCCGGGCGGTATTCCCTTGCCGTGTGATACGAGTGATGATCGCTTAGCGCGCACCTGGAATGAATCGTCGAACAATGGCAAGCGCCGGCACGAGTTCAGGTGCGCGCAAGACTGCCAGCATCCCGAAGTAGACGACGACGGCACCGATCCCAATTGCGGCAGAGCTCACAACGCCGGTAAATACCGACTGCGACGCCCAACCCGCTGGGCCGCCCATCAGCATCAGGATTCCCCAGCCGAGGAGTGCCGCGGGAATTGCGGCGATGATGAATCGAAGGACTGCGGGCGCCCAGAGCGAAAAGCCGACGGTGCCGAGACGGCGGCGCAGCAGCCAGGTCGCGATGATGAGCTGAACGGTGGAAGCGAGTGATTGTCCTAAGGCAATACCGGCCGCGAGATTCGTGGCGTCGAGAGTTGCCCCGGCGATAAGCGCGGTGATCGCGACGAGAGAAGCCTGCACGAGCGTGAAGAAGAACGGCGTACGTGTGTCGTCATACGCATAGAAGGTGCGCTGCACGACAAAGAGAATAGCGAGAGGCACGAGTCCTACGAGAAGGCACAAGAGTACCGGGGCTGCAGCAATTGCATCCGCACTCGAATTCGTGAAAATACGGGACGCAGGCACTGCGGCAACGGCCAGTGCTACCGCCGCGATAACGATGAAGACGCCGAGCGTACGAATGCTGCTGGAAATGTCTGAACGCACGTCATCGTCACGACCCGCTGATGCGTGTTGACTCAGTCGCGTGAAGTAGGGGGTGCCAATCGAAATGACGATTATCGAGTACGGGAGCATGAACAGCAGCCATGCATTTTGCATTGCGAATGCGCCAGGACTGCCCTCTGGTGGAAGTTGGCGAGTCTGAACCAGCGCCGCTAGCTGACCGATGACAACCATAAGGAAGGTCCAGCCCGCCAGGCGGCCGATCTTGCCGAGACCCATTCCCCGCCACCTGAAATCGGGACGCACCTTCAGTCCTGCGCGCCGCCAGAACAGCAGCAGGATGCCGGCCTGCACAGCAATTCCGAGTGTCGCAGTACCCGCAAGAAGTGTGATCATCGGGAGCGTCCAGCCGGAAACCTTGCCGGTTGTTCCGAAGAAGAGAATGAATGCGCCGAAACCAGCGATGGAAACCACGTTGTTGACGATCGGAGACCACGTGAATGGCCCGTAGATGTTCCGAGCGTTCAGCGTTTCGCCGAGGAGTGCGTAGATACCGTAAAAGAAGATTTGCGGGAGGCACCAGTATGCAAATGTCGTCGCGAGTGCGGCCTGTTCGGGGGGAAACTTGGGTTGATAGAGCGTGATGAGCAGCGGAGCCGCGGCGAGAGCCAGTGCCGTTGCGACCATCAGAGTGAGAGTTCCGACAGTGAGGAGCTTTGAGACGAACGCGCTTCCCCCATCGGCAAGAGTGGCGGATCGCGCAATCTGTGGCACAAGAACGGCCGTCAGAAGCCCCGTCGAAATGATCGCGAAGACGTTGTTCGGAAGCTGATTCGCAATCGCGAAAGCATTCGCAGCCCCGGACATCGAGCCAACCGCGGAAACGAGTACGACAGTTCGCACAAAACCCGACAGGCGCGAAGCTATCGTGCCCGCGCCGATAATGAGGCTCGCGCGACCGATACCGCTCACTGTGCTGAATCTTCGTCGACGGAAGGTGCGGCGGCTGCCGGAGAATCCCTTTTTGCGCGGCGCCGCAGGATGGTACGGATGATTCCCACCACGAGCAGGCCACCGATCAAGACGATCAGCACGACGACTCCGATGCCTTCCCACTCGGCGCGGACGTTAACGTCGACCGATTCGGTAGGTCCCACATGAACTCCCGTTGGGCTTTCGAGTCGGAGGACGATGGTGACTTCGCCGCTCGCGATGCGCGCTTGAACGGGAATCTCTGCCCGAGTGTTGCTCGCAGGTTCAGCTTGCACCGTGGTGACAGGTTCGACTTCTAGTCGAAGGTCATCGGGCTGCGCGTACAGCACGACAGAGACGGGATAGGGCAGATCGTTCTTTACCCAGAACCCGAGCCCGGCGCCCGAGGTCAAGAGATTTATGTTGCTGGGGGGCAGAATGCTGACTGACGACAGGGTCGTCACCATCTGTTCGTGATGGGCATCGAATGCTGCGCGCCAGGCATCGTCAGCGATGAGGTCCACGCTCATCACCTGGAGTTCTCCTGCTCGATGAGGTCCGGTGAGGAGCACTTCATCATCAAGGATCGTGGCGAACTGCGCGATCTGCGCCTCTTCCTGTTGCATCGCATTGAGGGCAGCAACCCGGGCCTCATCAGGAGCGACATCTTTCAGAGTGCGTTGCTGAGGTGTTTGCGCGACGAGGGCGTCGAGCGAAATAGATGATGTCGTTGAAGACTGCTCGACGACATCTACTGCTGCTTCAAGTCCAGCGGCCGATCGTGTGAGCGAACGATCGAGCACGATCAGAACGGGGGAATCCGGTGAGTCAGCGTGAGCGAGGGATAGATAGGCCGTTGCCGCAGAGAGGGGAGCACCCCGAAAGGTGAGGTCAGCTGTGCTCGCGGCATCCGTGAGCGCGTCTGAGACTTCGGTGTTGTACACGAGAGCGTCCGCACCGTTCACCGTTGCACGGGTCGCGATATCTGGTTCGTTCACCGAAGCCGACGAGACGAGGGTGACAGTGTCGTCGTTCCCCGTGAGAGAGACAAGGGAAGAGACAGTTGAGTCATCGACCGAGCCTGTCGCTGGCCACAAGATATTCGAGGATGTAGCTCCGACATCGGTGAGTGCAGCGAGGTCCGGGACTACCGGTTCCGACGAATCGTCTACGACGTCTGTGTCTGTGTTGGAGTCAGTGGGTGTCGCGGTGGGTGAAGCCGTCACAGTGGGCTCGGGTTCGTTCTCAAAATTTGTCGGATCCGTATACGCCGTCAAATCCAGCGGAGTAACAAGAGAGGCGAGGCCCGCATCGACCTGTACTGCAACGTCAGCGTCTGCGAATTGCAGAGCGAATCGATCGTTGGAAAGCCGATTCAGCCGCTCTAGCCACGCGCTCGCGGAGCTTGGTGCGCTTGTGCCCAGCACGCGAATTGCCGCAACCACGGCGGGGTCGATCGCGAGGATCGCCGATGTGCCGTCCACCGCGTCCAACAGCGCGGTGAGTTGACCATCGCGCGCGGTGAGGGTTGCGAGCTCGGCTGAACTGAGAAGTCCGCGGTTTGAAGCTCGCGCCGTGATTGGCACGACGAGCGCCACCGGAGTCGAGGATGCGGTGTCGGCCGCCACGGTCACAACACTGGGTGAAGATGACGTTTCGGAGTCAGTTTCTACTGAGACCTCAAGCGGATAGACGCCTGGCGCACGATTCGCGAGCAAAGGGTCTGTTCCGGGTTTCGTGATGACAACCGCATTAGATTCTCCTGACGGAATATCTGCGTTTGCAGTGTCGAGAACGTCAAAGCCGGAGGTCGAACTGCTGTTGTCCAGCCACAGCGTGAGGTCGTCGCTGCTCGAGATGGCCTGATTGCCGATAGAGAGAGTGACTGTTGCGCCACTGATATCGGAATCCGTGCCGTTGGTCACATTGGCCCATGCGGTGAGTGCATCACCGGGCGTCATGACACCACTTGAAACGGGTGACAACTGGACATCTATGTGACCGCTCAGTTCACGCGGAGAGGGACTCGGTGTCACATCGGTCGCGTTCGCGGGCACCGTCGTGAGAACCGATCCCACCGCGACGATAATCGAGGTGAGCACGGCACACACCCGTGCGCGGCGGCGTGAGGCGGGGGACCCCGGCGAGGGAAAAGTCTCGGTCATGTCGTTGCTCCTGTGCGATACATGACCGCACGAATCAGATGCGAGTCTAAGGGGCGCTGCTCGGAGCATCCGGTAGACGCCCCGTGCATACCGCGGCGGAGGAAGGTTGAATAGAGCAATGCCCTATGTCTCGTCTGCCCTCGCGCGATCTCTCGCTCACAGTCTCTATCGCGCTGACTATACGGTGGCTGCCCTGACAGAAACCTTTGGCACAGCTGCACTTTCGGCGCTTCAACAGGGTGACGCGGCGCCGATTCGACGATCGCTTCACGCCGTTGCGACACCGATGGCAATCGTCACGCGCTTGTTCTGGTTGGGCGACTTGTGTGCGCGGCCGGAGGTGGAGAATGCACTGCAATCCGTCGCGTTGGGCGAGCTCGAAGCCAGCGGGATTGTTGAGACCGAGGGCAACGCCGTGCGAGCGCTCATCGCTATCCGGCCTTATGCCTATCAAGACGCGCATGGCGCCGGGGAGTGGTGGATTGCGAGCGACCTCGACGAGGTTGCCGGTGTTGCGCCACTCCGCAGCGATCATGTGCTGGGCGTGGGTGGCGCTGGCCGCACGCTCGCGAGTTTGCTCCCACCGTTGCACGTGAAACATTCACTCGACATGGGGTGTGGGTGCGGCATCCTGAGCTTGCACTTGCGGCGATTTTCAGACGAAGTGACCGCCACGGATATTTCTGAGCGCGCGGTGTGGTTCACCAATCTGACAGCAGACCTCAATGGCGTCGATTGCATCAACACGCGAGTCGGTAGCCTCTTCGATCCGGTTGCGGGGGAGCGGTTCGGCATCGTCGCATCTAATCCGCCTTTTGTTGTCACACCGCGAGTTGAAGGCGTGCCAACCTACGAGTATCGCGATGGCGGCGCCACGGGCGATGCGTTGATGGCGAACGTGCTGAGCGGTTTGCACGCGGTTTTGGATGACGGCGGAGTCGCCGTGCTTCTGGGTAATTGGGAGGAACGCATCGACACCTCGGGTCTCGATCGGGTGCAGACATGGACGGGCAACCTCGACACGTGGATTATCGAACGCGAAAACATTGATCCCGTTGGATACGCGCGCCTCTGGGCGCGTGACGGTGGTTCTCGGCCAGGGACCGACGACTACGACTCCCTGGTAGCCGCATGGCTGGATGACTTTGACTCCCGAGAGGTCTCAGGAATTGGCATGGGGTGGATCGTTGCCCGGCGACCGCTCGGCGGTAAGACTCTCGCTCGGTCGGAACGGCTTGCTCACCACATGCCGACAGACATGCCAGGAGTCCATGTTCTGGACGCGATTCGCGCACACGATGAACTGAGTGAGACTAACGACGATGCACTCGAATCGACATACCTGTTCGTCAGTGCGGATGTGACGGAGGCTCGGCATCATATGCCGGGTTCGGAATCTCCGAGCGTGATCGAGCTGCGCCAGGGCGGAAGCTTCGGTCGGAGCGTTGAGGTGGACCCAGCCCTCGCGGGATTCGTCGGTGCGTGCGACGGTGACCTGACGGTTGGCGCAATCATTGGAGCGCTCGCTCAGATCCTGGAGGTAGACCGCTCAGCACTGACCGCTGATCTTCTCCCGCGAGTGCGTGAACTAATCTTCACTGGGTTCTTGTCGTTGCCGCGCGCAGCGGGCTCAGCCGCAACAGATCGGTAGGCTCGACTGATGCTCAATATGGCCGAGGGAATCGCACGCCTCAGTGCGCTCGCCCAGTCTCCAGTGATCTCGACCGTCGCCGATGCTTTTGCGGCCGCCGGATTCGACCTTGCCATCGTGGGTGGACCCGTGCGTGACGGTCTCCTCGGACGATCGACGCATGATTTCGATTTCACGACAAATGCACGGCCCGACGACATCCTTCGCATCGTCACTCCCGTGAGCACTGCGCAATGGGACATCGGGCGTGAATTCGGAACCATCGGCGCACGCGTGCGCGGCGAGCAGGTGGAGATCACCACCTATCGTGCCGACAGTTACGACGGGGCGACGAGGAAGCCCACTGTGGAGTTCGGTGACACGCTCGAGGCAGACCTCGCTCGACGCGACTTCACCGTCAACGCGATGGCGTTGCGGGTGCCGTCTCTGACACTTGTCGACCCGTCCGGCGGAGTCGAAGATCTCATTGCTGGAGTGCTGCGTACCCCCATCGATCCCGCCGTCAGTTTCGGCGATGACGCGCTCCGGATGCTGCGTGCGGCGCGGTTCTCAGCGCAGCTCGGGTTCGAGATCGAAGAGAAGACCTCAGTCGCGATGCACGAGCTGCGGGAGACTCTCGGGATCGTCAGCGCAGAACGAGTGCAGTCGGAGCTCGTCCGTTTGCTGGCGGCGGACGATCCAGTGCGCGGTCTCAGAACGCTCGTCGACACAGATCTGATGGCACAGTTTTTGCCCGAGATTCCGGCGCTTCGCCTAGAAATCGATGAGCATCATCATCACAAAGATGTCTACGAACACTCGCTCACTGTCGTGCGTCAGGCTATTGAACTCGAACATGAGCGACACCCGGGGGCTGCGCCGGATGTGTCGTTGCGGCTCGCGGCTCTCCTGCACGACATTGGAAAGCCCGCTACCCGTCGCCTTGAGCCGGGCGGAGCCGTCACCTTTCATCACCACGATGTCAAAGGCGCACGGATGGCTCGCAAACGTCTCAAAGAGTTGAAGTTTGACTCCGCGACGATCGCCTCGGTCACGACCCTCATCGAACTGCACTTGCGATTCTTTGGCTACGCCGAGGGGACGTGGACAGATTCTGCGGTGCGTCGATATGTGCGCGATGCCGGCGACGAACTTGAGCGCCTGCACATCTTGACCCGCGCTGACGTGACGACGCGAAACAAACGCAAAGCCACTCGGCTGCGCAATGCTTACAACGACATTGAGGATCGGATCACGGCGCTCCGAGAGCAGGAACAGCTCGATGCGATTCGTCCAGAAATCGACGGGAACCGAATTCAAGAAATTCTCGGACTCGGGCCGGGTCGTGAAGTCGGCGAGGCCTACCGCTTCTTGCTCGAGCTGCGACTGGATGAGGGTGTGTTGGGAGACGAAGAGGCCGAAGCGCGCTTGCGGGCTTGGTGGGCATCCCGCCGCTGAAACGCTACGCTCGCACGGTGACGAAGGATCGGATGAATCAACCCGAGGGATTGCTCTCTTCGGAGCGCTTCAAGGCCTTTACCGACGCTGTCGTTGCCATCGCGCTTACCCTGCTGATCTTGCCGCTCATGGAGAGCGTCGGTGAATTCGCCAGCGAGTTCAGCACCGGGGAGTGGTTCGCTGAAGAATCGGCGAAGATCGCGAGCTTCCTGATCAGCTTCGCTGTGATTGCCGTTTTTTGGTTGGGTCATCACCGCATGTTCGCGAACGTCGAGCACGTTGATGGCTCTCTCATGTGGCTCACGTTCGGGTGGATGCTCACGATCGTCGCGCTCCCGGTTACGACCGCGATTTCGACCGCTTTCTCTGCGGACGTGCTGCAGCTTCTCGTTTACATGGGCTTGATGCTGGTGTCGAGCGTGGTGCTTTTCACCACTCGTATCTATTTGATGAGGCATCCGTTCTTGCGAACGTCCGATGTGGGATTCACGCCGGCAGACATCGCAGACGGCGCGGCAGTACCAGCGCTGTTTGCGATCGCAATGGTGCTCTCGATCGTCTTTCCCGTGCTGAGCTACTGGACACTCATTTTGCTGTGGCTCGCAGGTTTGCTCGGCCGTCTCTTTGTTAAATGGTTCGCGCCTCGGGGATCGAAGTAGCCGGGGTCTCTATCAAGCGTTGAGTTCGTCGGCATCCCACTGCAGCGATGATCCCTCGGCGATCGCACGTGCTTCAAGATCTGGGTCTGCGCACACAGCCTGAATGAGTGCGCTCGAACCGGCGACGATCGTTGAGTCAAAGTCGACTTCGCTGACCACAACCCAGGAATGGTCTGCCGGCCAGATGAGACTCGGAGAATGCGCCGAGGGCGCAAACCCGTTGCTTTCCGCCTCAAGATCACGCCAGGGGACGTTCTCGAACCAGTCGGGTTCCGCGAAGGCGGAGATGTCGCCGCGAAAGAGCACGTAGTCGCGATCCGGCAGGTGAAACCGGCCACTCTGAGAAATTTCATCTGAAAGGATGCCGGGTTGCCACCGTGGTTTCCGAAACGAATCATCGATCGGGCTCGTGATGCTGCGCGCGAGCATCTCGTCGTGGCGATCGCCGCCGCTCTCGCCAGCATTACTCATCGCGAAGAAAGTGCGGGAGGGCGTGACACCCATATGACCCATGAGATCACCCCAGCCTTCCCAGAGCGCAACGTACCCAGCACCCGGGGTAGTCGTGTGGGCGGCGAGATGATGCGTGAGTTGTGACAGTACTGCGGGATCGAGTTCGCCGACCACCGGGCTCGAATAGCGCCAGCCGTCGGTGTCTCGCGGACCGTCTTCGTTTTCGACAATGACGCCAGGAGCGACGAGTCGCTGCCACTGGGCTCCGGAGTGCATCTGAGTGCCGAGCGCGTGGGCGGTTTCGGCCCACGTGACGTTCTCGGTATCGATCTCCGGTGACGAGTTCTGAAACGCCTCCCATTCGCGCTCATGGGCTCGGTAAGGAAGGGGCGGCCAGGGCTGACCTACGGGCCGGTCGCGAAATCCCGGATGAAACACACGCGCGTAGGCGGGAAAGCCGCGAGGTACGACATCGTGCATCGTCCCGCGCCACGGCTCATCGACACGTTCACGTAGCCATGCACCTGCTGTGTTGTCACTTTCCCACTCCATGGTCCCAACGGTAGCGGTACGAATCGCTAAGAGCTGCGGCATCCGTTATGATCAAAAGGTTGTGTGGGCAAGAGCCACCCGGTTCGACCTCACACCAACGTGCATCAACCCTCCTGCTGCCGGGAAACGCCCGGTAGCCGTTCTAGTCCGAAGGAGGTGGGTTAGTGACGCACTCACACCAGTACGAACTTATGGTCATCCTCGACCCCGAGATCGACGAGCGCCTGGTCGCCCCGAGCCTTGATAAGTTCCTCAAGGTCATCACCAACGATGGGGGCACCATCGAAAACGTCGACATCTGGGGCCGTCGCCGCCTGGCTTACGAAATCCAGAAGAAGAACGAGGGCATCTACGCCGTCGTTAGCTTCACCGCGACGAGTGAGACCACGCAGGAGCTTGACCGTCAGCTGAAGCTGAACGAGCAGATCATGCGGACCAAGGTTCTTCGCGCCGAAGAGGCAATCGCTCTCGTAGCTTCTGAGAAGAAGCGCGCCGACGAGAAGGCTGCCCGCAAGGCTGCTGCTCCCGCCAAGGCTGCGAAGGCGTAACGATCGTGGCCGGCGAAACGATCATCACCGTCGTGGGAAACCTCACGGCAGACCCTGAGCTGCGTTACACGCAGAACGGCCTGCCCGTTGCGAACTTCACGATCGCATCGACGCCGCGCAACTTCGACCGTGCCTCGAACGAGTGGAAGGACGGCGAAGCGCTGTTCCTCCGGGCGTCCGTATGGCGCGAGTTCGCAGAGCACGTCGCCGGTTCCCTCACCAAGGGCTCACGCGTCATCGCGTCAGGTCGCCTGAAGCAGCGCTCTTACGAAACCCGTGAGGGTGAGAAGCGCACGTCGATGGAACTTGAGATTGACGAGATCGGTCCGTCACTTCGCTACGCGACCGCTCAGGTCACACGTGCTGCCGGTGGCAGCGGCGGTGGCGGCGGACAGTCGCGTCCGCAGGTTGCTGATGAGCCGTGGTCGACCCCCGGGTCGTCTGCTGCGAACAACAGCAATTCTGGCGGCAACGGTGGCGGCGATGCCTGGGCTGCGCCCGGCGCGTACGGCGACGACACTCCGTTCTAAACACAGATTCAGGCACGAGCCGGTCACGCAACAGACGTTTCGTCTCGCGTGACACATGTGCCGGTCACTAACCGAAGGAAAAAACATGGCTGGAAAGTCAAGCGGCGACCGCCGCAAGCCGCGGAAGGGCGCGAAGAACGCCGCCCCCGCGAAGTCCATCCGCGTGGGAGTCATCGACTACAAAGACATCTCCACGCTTCGCAAATTCATCTCGGAGCGTGGGAAGATCCGCGCCCGTCGTATCACCGGAGTCTCAGTGCAGGAGCAGCGTCTGATCGCGAAGGCGATCAAGAACGCGCGCGAAATGGCGCTCCTCCCCTACGCCGGCGCTGGCCGCTAAGGAGCACTCTCATGTCGAAGCTGATTCTCACAAACGAGGTCGCGGGGCTCGGTAGCGCCGGCGACGTGATCGAGGTCAAGGACGGGTACGCCCGTAACTACCTCATTCCCCAGGGTTTTGCCGTGGCCTGGAGCCGCGGTGGCGAAAAGCAGGTCGCATCGATCCGCGCCGCTCGCGAGACCCGTCTCATTCACGACCACGAAGAGGCCGTTGCGCTGCAGAACACTCTGCAGTCGAACAAGGTCAAGCTCACGGTCAAGGCTGGAGCCGAGGGCCGCTTGTTCGGTTCGGTCAAGCCCGAGCACGTAGCAAACGCAGTGAAGGATGCCGGTTTCGGTGACCTTGACAAGCGCAAGATCCACATCACCTCGCCGATCAAGTCGGTGGGCGAGCACGAGGCTACGATTCGTCTTCGCGACGACGTGACCGCCGTGATCACCCTGCAGGTGGTTGCTGCCAAGTAAGGCACAACAGTAAAGAAAGACGGCGTGCGGCTTCGGCCTCGCGCCGTCTTTCTTTACACCGGGGCCTCGGATAGCTTGTTCAATAGCCGGTGCAGCGCCACTGTCGAGCAAGCGAAAGGCTGACGTGTCATGGGCGTAAACGAAGTCGAAACCAGCGACGCACGTTCAGGTCTGGGTTTTCCCGCCGGTTTCATCATCGGGTCAGCGACGGCCAGTTATCAGGTCGAGGGGGCCGTCAACGAGGGTGGTCGCGGACCGTCAATCTGGGACACATTCAGTCACACGCCCGGTCGAACGTGGAACGGGGATACGGGTGATGTCGCCGACGACCACTTCCACCGTTGGGAGAGCGACCTCGACATCATGGCTGATATGGGGCCTGCAGGCCTATCGCTTCTCGATCGCATGGCCGCGCATTCAGCCTCTCGGCCGTGGCCCGGTGAACGCCGACGGTGTGCGCTTCTACTCTGAGCTCGTTGATGGGCTGCTGGAGCGCGGCATCCGACCTATCGCGACGCTCTACCACTGGGACTTGCCCCAGCAACTCGAGGATGCCGGCGGCTGGCCAGTACGTGACACGGCGCTGCGCTTTGCGGAATATGCCGCACGCACCGTGGAGCAACTCGGTGATCGGGTTCACACCTGGACCACGCTGAACGAACCTTGGTGCTCCGCGTATCTCGGCTACGGTTCGGGCGCTCACGCTCCGGGGCGTACGTCCGGCGCTGATGCGCTCGCCGCGGTACACCACCTCAATCTTGCGCACGGGTTGGCTGTTCCCGAGATTCGGCACGCGGCTACGAACAGTCCCGATGTGTCGGTGACACTGAACTTTCATGTGCCGCGTGGCCTGGATGACACCTCTCCGGAGGCGATTCGGCGAGTGGATGCTCTCGCCAACCGCGCATTTACGAGCCCGATCCTTCGCGGTCGATACGACGAAGACCTGCTCGCCGACACGGCGGAGACCTGCTCGCCGACACGGCGGAGGTCACGGATTGGGGCTTTGTTCACGACGAGGACCTCGCAGCGATTCACCAGCCGATTGACGTTCTCGGGGTCAACTACTACTCAACCGTGACGGTACGGATGTGGGACGGTGTCAGTCCGCGCGAACAAAACGACGGCCACAAGATGGTGGGCGGGTCCCCGTGGCCTGGCGGTGACTCGATCGAGTTTCTTGCACAGGATGGGCCGTTCACAGACATGGGGTGGAATATCGCCCCCGACGGCCTTGAAGAGCTGCTCGTGCACTTGCACGAAGAGTTCCCTGATCAGCCTTTGATGATTACGGAGAACGGTGCCGCTTTCCCCGACGAGCTTGTGGCAATCGGCTCCGAAAAGCGGGTCGTCGATTCGGACCGGGTCGACTATCTTCAACGTCACTTCGCGGCGGCTGAACGTGCCATCTCTCGAGGCGTTGACCTTCGCGGCTACCTTGTCTGGTCACTGCTCGACAACTTCGAGTGGGGCTACGGATACGCGAAGAGATTCGGCATCGTGTACGTCGATTTCGACACGCAACAGCGAGTGCTCAAAGACAGTGCGCTGTGGCTTCGACAGCTCCTCGCTGATCGGTATGACGCTGGGTCCCGCGACGCTGCACTCTGAGACCTGAATCGAAGCGCACCACGAATGATACGCGTGGCGCGCTTGGGTGATTATGCCCGCCAAGCAGCCCCATGACAAGTCATTTCTCCGTGTTGCGACTGATGCACATACCCGGCTTGAACGCAACACGTCGCGCTATTTGCGCGCGGCGTTGTGCACAACCTTCGACATGCATAACGCAACCTTCAACCCACACTTAAACCGCATCCCTATCCACAGGTTTTGATGATGTTATTACCTGATCAGGGATACAAAAAAATATTGAAAGACAGCGTGTTCGGGAGTTTATCCACAGTCGTTGTACACAGGGTTCGCGGCGTTTCGCGCATCTTATTCACATAGTTATCCACAGGCAGATTTGCGGGTGTAGAGACTCGCCCATAGCGTGGTCCCGGTCGGGCGCGAGGGGCTCCGGCACTCACACGCAGACAACGATGTCGGTGGGTGATGGTCAAGTGGTTACGCGGGGTTAAGCCGGGCACCAGCGCGATCGTTTTTTACCCCCAACACTTGTGCCCGAGTTACCGGGCAGTCTTCTGAGAGGAGCGTCACCACTGTGTCAATCGCCGACATCTCTGAAGACCGAATGGGGAGCCGCCGGGAGCATGAGCGCACCCCACCCCACGACAATCTCGCTGAGCAGAGCGCGCTCGGTGGAATGCTCCTCTCGAAGGATGCCGTGGCCGACGTCATTGAGACTTTGCGCGGCGTCGACTTCTACGTTCCGAAGCACGAGCTGATCTTCGAGGCGATTCTCAGCCTCTACTCGCACGGTGAACCGACCGATGTCGTCGCCGTGACAGACGAGCTCATTAAGACCGGCGAGCTGCAGCGCGCCGGCGGTGCTGACTACCTCCACACCCTCACGTCGATCGTTCCGACAGCGGCAAACGCTGGGTACTACGCGTCGATTGTTTCTGAACGAGCGCTGCTTCGCCGCCTTGTCGAGGCAGGGACCCGCATCGTTCAGCTCGGGTACTCGGGTCAGGGCGAAGCGCTCGACCTCGTCAACAATGCGCAGGCAGAGATTTACGGTGTCACGGGCGCGGATGCCGCAGAGGATTACGTTCCGCTGACGGTCGCTGTCGACGCGGCCGTTGACGAGATCGAAGCGGCCCGTGGCCGTGATGGTCAGATGACCGGTATTCCGACGGGCTTTTCCGGACTCGACCAGCTGACGAACGGTCTGCATCCCGGCCAGATGATCATCATTGCGGCGCGCCCTGCAATGGGTAAGTCGACGCTCGCGCTCGACTTTGCGCGTGCCGCAGCGATCAAACACAACATGCCGACCATCGTCTTCTCGCTCGAGATGGGCCGTAGCGAGATCGCGATGCGCCTCATGAGCGCCGAAGGTGCGATCCCGCTGCAGGCGATGCGTAAGGGAACGCTCGACTCGCGTGACTGGACGACGATCGCGGCTACCCGTGGCCGCATCAACGACGCACCGCTCTACATCGACGACAGCCCCAACATGACCCTGGTGGAGATTCGCGCGAAATGCCGTCGTCTCAAACAGCGCGTCGGTTTGAAGATGGTCATCATCGACTACCTCCAGCTCATGACGAGCGGTAAGCGTGTCGAGTCGCGTCAGCAAGAGGTCAGTGAGTTTTCGCGTGCGCTGAAGCTGCTCGCGAAAGAGCTCGGCGTGCCTGTGATCGCACTGTCGCAGCTGAACCGTGGTCCTGAGCAGCGCACTGACAAGAAGCCGGCGCTGAGCGACCTTCGTGAGTCGGGCTCTATCGAGCAGGACGCCGACATGGTGGTGCTGTTGCACCGCGAAGCGGCTTACGAGAAAGATAGCCCGCGCGCGGGCGAAGCTGACCTGATCGTGGCGAAGCACCGAAACGGCCCGACCGACACGATCACGGTCGCGTTCCAGGGTCACTTCTCCCGCTTCACCGACATGGCGGTTGGGCCGTAAACACTGCTGGAGGGATTATTCGGGAAATCCTCTGACGATCACCTTTCTGAGCCCCGGCCCAGGCTTCCCGTGGGCGTGGCACGCTGGAAGTATGAAGCGTCCCCCACTTCGAGCACGGTTGCTCACCGCGCTCGCGGGCGATCCAGATGGCACGCCGCGGTGGGTGCGCGAGCTCACGAACGGTGACGACGACGGGTATTTTCCCGACAGCGGCGCGGCCTGGACGGTCCATGCGGGTACCGCGACCTTTGTCGCCGGCATCCGAGCGCTGCTCATCCAGGCCCTGCACCCCGGGGCGATGGCCGGTGTGCACGACTTCTCGCGCTATCGCGAAGACCCGATCGGGCGCCTGACCGGCACCGTGCGCTGGGTCATCTGCGTCACGTACGGGTCGACGACGCAGGCGCAGCGAGAGACGGCCCGCGTCGGCCAGCTGCACAAGCGCGTCGCCGGAACATACGAGACGGATGCCGGGGCCCGCACCTATTCAGCGTCGGATGCCCGTCTCGTGGAATGGGTGCATCTCGCGTTCACCGAGGCATTCCTGGGCGCGCACGAGCGGTGGGGCGGTCCGATCCCTGGGGGTGCCGACGCATATGTGCGCGAATGGGCGACCGCGGGGCGTCTGATGCGTGTCGAGAATCCGCCTCACACTGAGGCCGAACTTCGAGAGAAGCTGCAAGGATTTCTGGTCAGTGGGGAGCTCCGCCGCGACGAACGCGTCGACGAGGTGGTGCGGTTCTTGCGAGACGTGCCCTTCACCGGTTCGATGCGCCTTGCCTACCGCGTGCTGTTCGCAGCAGCTGTCGCGAGCCTGCCGCGGCCGTACCGGCAGCTGCTCGGTGTACGTCGAACGGTGCTGCCCGTCGTGACGGCGACGCGCCTCGTGCTCGCGATATCGCAACGTGCCCTCGGCTCGGGCCCGCGTGCACAGGACTTCGCTCGAGAGCGGCACCGCCGTCTGGCGCGCGAACAGGCCGGGACTCAACCCGCAGAGTGAACGGGGCTCTCCCATGCTCCACGGCAGTTTCGTGAGCGCAAACGGGGCGACGCGGATGCGAAATCAGCTCGCGGGGGCGGTGGGAACCACATCCCAGTGTTCGCGGATGAGGTTGTCGTCGACGCGGAAGATGTCGGCAGCGATGAACGCGTCTCCGGGTGCGGCACCGACCGACTGCGAGAACGTCCACACCAGGTCACCGTCGGCGAGCGAGATGACCGACTCGTTCGGCGGGAATGTCGTGCCGCCGGAGAAAATCGACTTCAGCGCTTCGGTGCCGTTCGGTGCGACGGAGTTGTGCTGGAGATAGTTCGGGTCGAAGGCGGTATCGAGGATGCTCGGGTCCTGGTCGCGGAACAGGGTGTTGTAGGCGCCCACGGCGAGCTGACGGTTCGCTTCTTCTTGCTCTTCGGCGGGAGCGAACGTGCCACCGGTCGGCTGGTAGAGGTTGCTGAACATCGTGTTGGTGTTGCCGCTGGCCGGGGTGCCCGTGGGAACGGCTTGATCGAACGACCAGCGTTCGACGACCTTGCCGTTGGTTATGCGGAAGAGGTCGACTGCGGCCTCGCCCGTGCGCTCATCGGCCGGGGTGGGCGTGATCTGGTAGTGCACGGCGACGAGGTCTCCGTCGGTAGCGGTGTGCTTGATGACGGCCTGCGCGTTGGCGATGCGCGTGTGCGCCGCGGTGAACTGAGCCAGTAGCCCCTCGGGGCCCGCGGTGAGACCGTCGCCGTGGGCGACGGCGTCAGAGGCGACGAGCTTGTCGGCTGTGGTGGCCGCCGTGGTCGAGGACGGATCGTCGAATGCGTCGGTGATCAGACGCGTCACGATTTCTTCGTTTGCTTTCTCGGTTGTGGTGTCGGTGCGGTCTGCGGTGCTGCCGCCATCCTCCACGGAGGAGAGGGTCGTTGCCCCGGGCGACGGGTCGTCGACAGGAGATGCCGGCGACGCGGTCGCGCATCCGGTGAGGAGGGCGACGGTGGCGATGGCCAAGGTGGCGCCGGCGAATAGGGATCGGGGGGATCGGTGAGTGCTCATGGGGTACACCGTGACCGTCGATCCTGTGAAGATCTCAAGCGAAACCTGTGGGCCGGCCCTGGGCTCGGGAGACGGCAGGATGCTGGTGGTGGGGGAAGCTCGTGGCGCCAGAATTCCGTTCACAACACGCGCCGAGAGATTTGGATCAGACGAACGATATTCGACAGCGCATCGGACGCTCGTGCCCGGGACGTGCCCGCCGTCTGATCCGTGGCATCCATTACCCAGCTTTATCGCTGATCTTGTGCGTCTGGCCCGGCCCGCGATCAAGCAGGCCAAGCGTTATGTGAGAGCCTGACGATATGGCCGATCAAAGTCAGCTGTTCCCCGGTAAGCAGTTCATTTCGACAGTGCTGGGTGCGCTGGAGACCAAGACTGTCATGAGCGGCGCTCTGATCCGCATCTATCTGATGCGCGCGGCTATGGCGGGCACCATAATCGGCGTGATGTATCTCACCTACTACACCGTGCTCGCGGCGTTTGACGGCATCGCGCGTGGCGAACTCGTCGGAGTCGGCCACATGGTCGGGGCAGTCGTGTTCGGGTTTGCGCTGGTGTTCATTTACTACAGCAAATCCGAGCTGCTCACATCGAACATGATGATCGTCACAGTCGGTGCCTATTACCGCAGCGCCGCATGGTGGCGGCTACTGCGCATCCTGGTGTTCTGCTACGCCGGCAACATCATCGGCGGGCTGTTCGTCGCCCTCATGGTGAGACTCTCGACGCTTGGCGGCGGAGAGGTCGGTGCGGAGATGAGTGAGGCGGTCGACCACAAGCTCGCGTACCTGGGCGAGGGCGTCGCCGGATGGGGCGACTTGTTCGTCCGTGCCATCTTCTGCAACTTGATGATCAACCTCGCGATGCTGCTGGTCTACAACGGCTTGATCAAGAGCGACGTCGGCAAGATGCTCGTGATGATTGCGAGCGTGTTCGTGTTCGGATTCGTCGGCTTCGAACACTCCGTTGCAAACACGGTTCTGTTCATGATCGTCGGCCTGCAACAGAGCCTCGACATCGGACTCGTTCTGGGAAACCTCGGGATCGTTCTTCTTGGCAACTACATCGGCGGCGGATTGTTGATTGGCCTCTACTACGCCTACGCGAACGATGACCGCCGCTTCCACCGCGACTAGGCACATCGGGCTACGAGGTCGGGCTGGCACGACCATGAACGGCTCGCACCACACGTGGTGTAGACCTACACGTGTGGTGCGAGCGTCGCGTCTCACGCTTCGCGGAGAGCCTCGATCGGTGTAGTGCGGGTGGCCCGGCGCGCCGGCGCGAGCGCGGCGATCATGGTAATCGCGGTACCGACGATGAGGAGGGCGGCGATCAAGGTCGGGGGCACGGCTGGAGCGATCATGCCGCCGGCGGGGATCGAGCCGAGCAGGGACTGCGCCCCGGCCCAGCCATAGGCGATGCCGAGCAGGATGCCCACGACGATGGATGCGAATGCGACCTGAGCTGCCTCGGCCGTGATCATCGTCCTGACTTGTCGCACCGTGAGGCCCAGGGTGCGGAGGAGTCCGAGTTCGCGTCGTCGTCGTCTCACGCTCGTCGTTAGGTCGTTGATGAGGCCGATGGCGGCGATGAGGATGCTGAAGCCCACGAGCGCGCTGACCACGAGGCTTGTTGCCTGGAACATGGTGTCGATGCCCTTGTAGTAAGCAGGGTCAGCATCCGAGGCGCGGATGATGAGTTCCCGAAACGTCGCAAGCGCGACCGTGAAAGTCGTGACGAGGGTGACCCCCACGAGGACTCCAACGAACGAGCGGGTGCTGATCTCGGGATGGCGGGCGCTGTTTGCTGATGCCAGCCGCGAGGGCATGTTCCGGTTCATCATTCGCCCAACCAGTCGAAGGCTCGCCGGTACGAACAGATGCGCACCAAGAACGACGCCGCTGAAAGAGACAACTCCTCCCGCAAGCGCAACCAGGACGCCGAGGATCTGTGTTTGCCCGAGGATGATCCCGCCGACGAGTGCGGCTGTGCCGACGCCGAAAGCTGTGAGGGCGATGCTGGTGCGCACTGGCTGTCGTAGTTCTTCGGCTCTCGGTTCCTCAGCGGCACCGAGAGCTTGCAAAGGTGTCACGGCCAATACCGACCGCGAGCCCGCCCAGCCGGCCGACACTGTTGCAAGAATCACGCCGACCATCGGGAGCAAAAGGAGCCCGTCGACAAATTGATAGCTGAGTTGGGGAAGAACACCGATCGCGGCGAGGCCTTTTGTAAGGAGAGTGGCGAAGCCGAGGCCGAGCACACTCCCGAGAGCTGCGCCCGCGGCGCCAACGAGAAGGCTTTCGCGGAGGAACGAGCGACGAAGGTCGCGGGCGGATGCACCGAGCAGTCGCATCAGAGCGATAGTGCGAATGCGGGATTGCACGACTGAAGTGAAGGTATTCGTCGTAACGATGCCGCCCACGAATGTCGCGACGACCACGAAGACGATCGCGGCCATCGTGAGGAGCACTTGCACGGTCATGCTTGAGCCCGTGACCGGGTCGGCTTCGATGGCTTGGGTGAGCACGTGGGTGACGACGAGGACGGTCGTGCCAAATGCGGCTCCCGCAGCGGTGACAACGATGCTCGGCCCGTGACCGCGCAGTGCGAGATGCACGCTCACTGTGCCTCTCCCTCCGCGGAGGGCGTCCAGCCGTACCAGCCATCTGCACTAGCCATGACGGTCCATTCCCCGCAGGAGAACACGGCATCCCCGTCGGCGCCGTACACGTCCGGGGCGCCGACGACCTCAATCGTCGGTGCAGAGAGGCGGGGTACGCGCGTGCAGAGATCGGCGTCGAGGTCTCGGTCGCTGGCGAGCAGGATCGACGTAGCCGCTCCGTCGCGCGTCTGCACCTGCGTGATGTCCGTGGCATCTCCAGGTATCCAGGTCGGCGCATCGCCAGCGAGCGAGTCCAGCGAGTCGGATGTTGTCGTGGTTTTGCTGTACAGCAGGTCGTCGACCGCGGTGCAGCCTGCGAGGCTGGTGACGGTTAGGAGCGCTGCGGTCACGACGAGAAACCTGCGGGGAAAAGTCGTCTTGTTCATGCGGCATCCTCCATCTCGAGCATGTAACGGCTGATATCGGATGCGTCGGACCGCTCACGTTCGTCGACGATGCGGCCGTCGGCGAGAAAGACGATCCGGTCGGCGTAGCTCGCCGCGATCGGATCGTGCGTCACCATCGCGATGCTTTGGCCGTAGTCGCTGCTCGCGGTCCTCAACAGGGTCAGCACTTCACGGCCCGACTTCGAGTCGAGGTTTCCTGTCGGTTCGTCGGCGAAGATGAGGTCGGGCTTCGTCGCCAGAGCGCGGGCGATCGCCACGCGCTGCTGCTGCCCGCCCGATAGCTCGCTCGGGCGGTGCCGAAGACGCGCAGACAGCCCGAGCGAGTCGATGAGGCCGTCGATCCAGGTCTGCTCTTGGGAGTTCGGATTGCGTCCGTCAAGCGCGAAAGGGAGCAAGATGTTGCCGCTCACATCGAGCGTGGGTACGAGATTGAAGCTCTGGAAGATGAAGCCCACCCGCAGGCGGCGCAGCACCGTGAGTTTGTCGTCGGGGAGCGCCGTGATCTCGGTGTCACCGATCCAGGCGCGACCGGAGGTCGGCGCGTCGAGCCCCGCCATCACATGCATGAGCGTGGACTTGCCGGATCCGCTCGGACCCATGATGGCCGTGAGCTCTCCGCGCCGGATGCCGACTGTCACGTCGTCGAGCGCGGTGACCGCGGCAGGGGCTGTGCCGTAGGACTTGTTGAGGGAAGCTACCCGAGCGACGAACTCGCCGGGAGCGGGGGGAGGTGGTGATGTCAAGGTCATGACTTCGACGGTACGGAGACGTCCTCGGTCACCGAATCGTCCTCGAGTCGTCAAGGTGTACCTCTGAGGGATGACCTTCAGCCGGTGAGACCGTGCTCGAAAGCGAACACGACGAGCTGCACCCGGTCGCGCAGCGACAGCTTCGCGAGGATGCGACTGATGTGGGTCTTCACAGTTGCTTCGCTGAGAAACTCGGTGGCGGCGATCTCCGCGTTGCTGAGTCCTCTTGAGGCAAGCAGGAAGATCTCCTTCTCCCTCGCGGTCAACTCTCGAAAAGCCGCAGGCTCGACGTGCGTGGCCGGAGGCACGAACTGCTCGAACAGCTGCATCGTCGCGGAGGCTGCAATCACCGCGTTCCCCGCATGTACAGTCCTGATCGCGGCGAGAAGAAACTCCGGTTCCGCGTCCTTCAGGAGGAAGCCACTCGCGCCCGCGGCGATAGCCCGAGTTGCGGCCTCGTCGAGGTCAAAGGTGGTGAGAACGATCACGCGTGGCCTGGCGTCACGGCTGTCCGCCTCCGTGAGGATCTGACGGGTGGCGTCGATGCCGTCGAGCATCGGCATTCGGATGTCCATCAGGATCACGTCGGCACGCCAGCGTGCAGCTGCCGAGACGGCCTCCGCGCCGTTCGACGCTTCCCCGACGAACTCGAGATCGCTTTGGCTGGTGACCAGCATGCGGATGCCGGCCCGGAACATAGCCTGGTCGTCGACGAGCGCCACCCTGATGCGGTCAGTGCGGTTATCAATCTCGTCGTGATTGTTCTGGTTGATCATGTCTCTCAACTCGACACCACGACAGACTCAGGCGACACGGGAATACGTGCTGTCACAACGAAGGAACGGCCGTCCCTTTCCGACCGGAAGCTGCCGCCGACGAGCGCTGCCCGCTCCCGCATGCCAGCGAGGCCGTGCCCTCCGAGGTCGTGATCTTCCGGCTCCGGGGACACCTCATTCGTCACGACAACGGCGAGCACGTCTGTCGTCCAGCGCAGGTCGACTCGCACGGGCGTGTCGCGATCTCCGTGCCGCAGTGCGTTGGTGAGCGCCTCCTGCACGATTCGGTAGACCGCGAGCTGCCTGCCCAGCGGCAGCTCCATCGCCTGACCGACGACGGTCATCTCAACGACCAGACCGGATGCCCGCAACTGGTCGATGAGCGTGTCGATGTCATCGATCGTGGGTTGAGGGCCTGGGGGCTGGTCATCCCGCAGCTGCGCGAGCAGCATGCGTACGTCGCTCAGGGCACTTCGAGCGGTCGAGGCGATGGTCAGAAGCGCCGTGTCTGCCACCCGGGGATCGTACTTTGCGGCATAGCGGCCACCGTCTGCCTGCGCAATGACGACGGCCAGCGAGTGGGCGACGACGTCGTGCATGTCTCGAGCGATTCGAGTGCGCTCCTGCTCGACCAAGACATCTTTCTGCGCGGCAGCGCGCGCCGACTCCGCGAGGACCTCCGCTCGCCTGCTCTCCCGCGCCATGGAGAAGGTCCGCGTGAGCAGACCGAGAACCCAGCTGAGGAGAAACACCGAGAGCGACGCAACGAACAGCGGGTAACCGCTCGTGATCATGCTCGCCACTGTCTGGCTTAGCGCGTACTCTCCCGATCCGTCGCGCACCAGCTGCAGTCCCGAAAGCTCGATCGCGACTGCGGTTGCGCCGAGGACAGTCGAGATGAGTCCCGCCGAGCGAACTGCTTTTGACCCGTAAGCTGCGGTGCCGAAGAGCACGACGAGAATCGCGACGTTTGAGAAGCTCGGTGAGCCACCTGTCGCGATCTGCAGGATCGCGGTGAGCCAGGAGACTGCGAGAGCGAGGGCAGGGCTGAGACGCCGCATGCCGAGCGCGAGCGACATGCCAAGCGCGACCGGTATCCCGACAGGTTCGCCGATAAGAAAGTAGGCGAGGCATACCACCGAGAGGAAGGCGGTCGCCACTGCGAGATCGATCAGCAGAGCGCGACGGCTCAGGGCGCGGATCATCTCTCCACGATAGAGGAGAGGCTGCTTGCATCCGACTGATCCGGAGAAAGATCCTCCCTCCGATGCACGGTGTCATCCGAGCGATGTAGCTCCGAAGGAAGGCGGCTTCTCCCGCTTTTTGCGAGTTACCAGATGGTGCCGCCGCCGATCGAGATTCCGCCCCATGTGAGAGCGATGAAGATCGCCGCGAACACGACGGGCGCGATGCCCTTGCCGCTACGCGCGAGCCCTTTCAGTAGGGCGATTACGCCGAAGACGGTGGCGACGACGGAGAGGCCACCGCCGAGAATGAGCCCGATGAACAGTGGGATGGGCATGAGCACGAGGCCGACCAACGCGAACCAGAAGGCGGCCCAGGCGGTCGGGTTGGAACGGCGTTCGACGGGGTAGGTCATACGCCCATTATCCGGTGTTCGGTAAATTACCGCTTAACCCCAGTGCTGATCGCGCTTCGGGATAAGCCCGAGGGACGCGAGCGGAGCGAACGCAACAAGGGCGAAAGTCAGTGGGTAGCCGACCAGTGCGATGAGCGCGCCAATGCCGGGACCCACAGCGGATGCCGCAACGAACTGCCCCGTGTTTTGAATACCTAGCGCTCGGCCAGCCCACGCGGGACCGGCCGCCTCCGCAACGGACGTGAAGGCGAGTCCGTTGTCGGCAACAGTGACAGTGCTCGCGAGGATCAGCATGACAGCCGCCGCCGCGCTCCAGTGGAGTTCTCCGACTCCCGCGAGCAGCAGCATGACCCCCACGCAGCTGACCGCTACCCACCGCAAGACGCCCACTCGGGTCGCGACCCGGTCACTCACAGACCCGACCACAATTCGCCCCAGCGCGCCGATGAATTGCGACACCGCGATGAGCACACCGGCAGCTGTCGCGTTCCACTCCAGACCACCGACAAGCCACACGAGCCCGAAGGTTGAGAGCGTGAACTGGGGAATGACGAGCAGCACTGACACAGCGTGAATTCGAACCAAAAACGGGCCGTTGCGATACGGATTTACTGACCCTGAGGTCGGTGCGGATGCGCGCGTTGGTCGCGGCGGGTTCGCGATCGCGACGGAGCATGCGGCAGCGAGCACAGCAAGCGCTATCGCTGCTGCCAGGAGCGGTGCACCAATTCCGTAGTTCTCGGCAAGGGTCGGAACGACAATCGCTGCCAGCGCGACGCCGAGCGGCTGCGACATCTGGCGGATTCCCATCGCGAGCCCGCGTCGTCGCCGCGGAAACCAACCGACAACGATGCGGCCACTCGCGGAATTCGTGCTCGCGGATGCCGCACCGGCGAGCACGAGCAGCAGCCCCAGAGCGACAAAACCCGACGTCGACGCTGCGCTCGCGGTCAAGACCGCCGTAAGAGCAAGCCCGCCCGCAATGACCCAGCGCTCGCCGATGCGATCGGCCAGTGCGCCCCACGCCACAAGAGTCAGCACCATGCCGAAGGTGGGGGCGGCGGCGAGCAAACCGGCGTCCGCCAGTGAAAGACCCTGCTGAAGATGGAGCATTGGGATGAGAAATGCCGGGGTGCTGACGACGAAGGTTCCTGTCGCCTGGGCTGCGACGCCGAGTGCCAGCATTCGCCACGCCGCGAGAGGAACGCGCTCGACGCCATTTGTCGTCATGTCTGCCATGAGCTGCTCCGTTCTGGGTGCACCGTTTCGGTATACGATAGTGGTATACCAAGGAGGTTCAGTGACAACGCAGGCTGACGGCACTATTTACGCTTCGCTGCGGGCGGCAATACTGTCGCTTGATCTTGTGCCGGGTGAGAAGCTCAGTGAACGCGGACTCGAAGGACTTCTCGGTGCTTCACGCACACCCATTCGTGCCGCACTGATGCGGCTCGAAAACGAAGGGCTCACGGAGCGTGCGGGTCGAGGGTGGCAGGTGACTCCCATCGATCTCGCCGAAATTCGGGCGGTCATGGAGTATCGCGAGGCGATCGAAAAGGCTGCCGTGGCTCTCGCCATCGACCGTGCGGATGCCGAAGAGCTCGAGGCACTTCGGCAACTCATCGACTCCACGCCGATCGACGACAGCGAAGAAGCGGGGCTACGCGACGGTGGAGACTTTCATGTCGCTCTCGCACGCCTGTCGCGAAACAGATTCCTGGCCGAGGCGATCAGCGCATCACTTACGCGGCTCAGCCGCACACGGTGGTTAGAAGTGAGAACAGCCTCCTCGCGTGCTACCGCGCGCGAGGAGCACGCTGAGATCGTTGCCGCTGTCAACGCGCGGGATGCTGAGCGCGCTGACATGCTCATCTCAGCGCATGTTCGAGGAACTCGCGATCGTCTGCTGACCCACCTTTCGGAAGAGCACCGTCGGCTTCGCGGGCGAGGGTTTTCGATTATCGAGTCGTCGACAACCCCGCTGCCGTTGCTTCCATCGTGAGCGAGATCCGTTTTGGATGCAAAAGTGAACCGGCCAGTTAAAGTCTTGTTACGGGCCTGTTAAACGGCATAGCGAGCACACAGGTTATCCATAACCTCATCTCAGGATCATCTCGATCCAGCTCCATCCCCCCTCTGCGCTGCACTAAGCACACCGCTGTTTTTGCGCGCCCTTTTTCTGGAGAACCGTGAGATTTCGCATGCCTTCACGGGCCGGGTCGGTCACCCAAGAGACCCCTACGCCCCCGTACACGACATCATCCCGCCCGAAGTTTGCCGGCCGTGCGTTGATCGCGATTCCGGTCGTCGTCGCGCTTCTGCTGCCGGCGTCCCCCGCGCTTGCAGCGCCAACGACGACAGAGGTGCCGTCGATCGACAAGGTCGCCACCGCGCTCGAAACGGATGAACTGCCTGATCCCCTCGATCGCGGAACGTACACACCGCTCACGATCCAAGAAACGAAACTGGGACTCGCCGAGCTGCAAGAACCCAACTCAAGTGGCGCGGCCCCGACAGCTGGTACTTCGCAAGCCCCCGAATCGCTGGAGATTCGCGGCGCGCTCTACTATCCCGCCGACCGCACCGAGCCATCGCCGCTGATCGTGCTCGTCCACGGTAATCACGGTTCGTGTGACTCGGGCCAGAACAGCTCGACCGCGTCGTGTGCTGAGTTCAAGCGCAACGAAGCCGGATACGCGTATCTCGGTGAGAACCTCGCGAGCTGGGGATACACGGTTTTCTCACTCTCGCAGGACCAGCTCATGATGCGTCAAGACGGCACGAGCGGCAAGGGAATGCACCAGCGCCGCATGCTGATCGCGGCGGCTCTTGACGCTCTCACGGCGGCCAACCAGCCGGGCGGACTCCTCGTCGACGAGCACACCACGATCGGTGACGCTCTGGCCGGCAAGCTCGACATGACGCGCATCGGTCTCATGGGCCACTCGCGCGGCGGCGACGCTGTGACGAGCTTCATCGACTACAACCGCATCCGCACCGACGGCCCGCGGTACCCGATCCGCGGAATCATTGCGCTTGCGCCCGTTGACTACGAGCGCAAGGCGCCGTACGGCGTGCCGTTTATGACGATCCTGCCGTTCTGTGACGGTGATGTCTCGAACCTCCAAGGCGCGCGGTTCTTTGAGCGAAGCCAGTACATCAATGGCACCAACCCGTTCCCGTCTATTCAGGTCTCGCACCTCGGCGCGAACCACAACTGGTACAACTCAGTGTGGTTCGCAGACGGCCAGGATGGAAACAGCACCGGGGATGCGGCGTGCGGAAACACGCTCCCGACGAGTGATCGCAACGTCGCCCCCAACAACCTTCGCTTGAGCGGCGCAGCGAGCTACGACCCGATGTCGTACGTTCGCGACAACTCCGACACGTACAACCCGCTGGTCAACACCAAGATCTCGGGCGACCCGGAGCGCATGGGCGACCAGGAAAAGCTAGGTCTTGCGACGATGGCCGCGTTCTTCCGTCGTTACGTCGGTGGTGAAGGCGCTTTTGAGCCGTACATGACCGGAGAACTTTCTGACACGGCAACTCACGAGCAGGTGCCGGCGTCTGCGTGTCCCACGAGCGAGAGCGGAACGCGCATTGATTGCGCCGAGCGCGTCTCGACGTCGTACTTCGCCCCCTCGAACGAGCGCATTGACATTGTTCGCCCCGAAATCGAGAACCCGTTGACCCTCAACGCCTTGGGTGGCTCGCTGTCGGGCTCGGGCTTTGTGAACCCCTATCTCGACAACGGCGCGGTGGACCCGCTGCCCGAAACGACCGACCAGGGATTTGACTGGTGTGACCCTGAGCCAGATGAGTTCGCGCCGGGCGTGCTCGGAAAGTCGACCCAGCCCACCGGCGCCAAGGCATGTCCGTTGCCGGGCAAAGCCGACCAGGGTGGACAGAACAGCACACGTGAAAACGCGCCGATCAACCACTCCTACGGTCGTCAGCTCGCATTGGCATGGGAGTCCCAAAGCACCGCCACACTGAAAGCACAGATCCCCGACGCATCGAAGGATGCCAGCGGCCTCAAGGCTCTCGCCTTGAACGCTGACGTTAACTACTTCGATTCTCGGAACCCCGGTTCAGCTCGACTCAACGACGTCGGGGAACTTCTTCCCGTGAACTGGAACCCTGCAGCCACAACGCAGGACTTCAAGATCGTGCTCACCGACACCGAGGGTAACGAGGCATCCGTCAACGCGGGTGACCCGCGCTGGGGTAACGCGCTGCACATGACAACGGGTACCGTGACGCCCTCGACGCACATGGTGCTCGAGCAGCTGCGCGTGCCGCTGACCGAGTTCTCGTCACAGGGCGTCGATGTGTCGTCGCTCGCGTCGCTCGAACTGCGATTCGGCACTGACGGAACGCCCACATCGGGCTCGATCCAGCTTGCAGATGTGCGGTTCCAAGAGGCTGCGGCGGATGCCCCGCTCATCCTTTCGGATGGAAGGGCGCTGAACCAGGGCGCAGGCTCCGGTGCACCAACCTCCGGACCGGACCCGGAGGCGTACCTCGCTGGATTCGACATCACCGCCGGCGAGCTTTCGCTTCCTGACACAGTTTCTGACACGGCTTCGAACTCGACGTGGGTTGTCGACGACGATGGCATGCAGTGCCCCGCGGCGAACTTCACGAACATCCAGGATGCCGTCGACTACGCGGCACCGTGGGACACGATCGTTGTCTGTGAAGGCACATATGAAGAGAGCTCAACGCCTGTGAACAGCGCACGGGTGCCGGTGGCATCCGGAGCTCTCAATGGCCTGACGATCAACAAGCCGCTGAAGATCAAGGGTGCCGGCGCCGACAAGGTGACGATCATGCCCGATCAGAGCCTCACAACCCTCGCAGGCACCACGCCGTATCTGCGTGACGGTGGCGGCAACGTGATCACGGTCTCGCGCCAGTCGCTTGGCTCGACAGACACAAACGAGTTGTTCCTTGACATCTCAGGCGTGACTGTCACATCCGGCACCGTGTTCGCTGAGGCTGGGATCGCGTTCCTCAACACCGCAGGGCGTGTCTCGGACAGCGTCGTTGGCCCGTTGAAGACGGCGGAAACGGCCGAAGAGCTCGCAGCGAACCCGCACGGCTGGGGAATCGTGAAGACGAACTATTTGCAGGGCGCCGGAAGCGGCACAGTCGAAACTGAGCTCACTGTCGCCGACAGTGTTGTGACCGGTTACCAGTCGGGCGGCATTCTGTTCGACGGGGCGCGCGGCGCCGACGGTGACGCAGCGAACCTCGAGCGATCGGGCATCCGCCAGCACGGGTACGTTACGGGCACCGTTGTGACCGGATCGGCGAACCCGCTCTACCCGCAGGTAGGTGTGCGCTTCACGAGCGGCTTCGACGGTTTCGTGTCGGGCAGCCGCATCACGGGCAACACGTTCGCCTCTGAACCGACCCGCGGTGTGGGCGTGGAGTTGCGCGACTCGGGTGCTGTCGAAGTAAGTGATTCGGTCATCACCGCAAACGGCGTCGCGGTCGCAAACCGGGATGCTGCGGGCACGGCTCCGCGGACCGATGCACCGGTCACGGTGCGCGGTAGCATGACGGACGGGCTGTCGGCAGACGGTTCAACTGTCACCGTGCTCGACCCCGCCCAGAGCGAGCCGGGCAACGTGCCGATGACTGTTGGTGCCGTCACTGACAACGCACCGACGAGCATGATCATCGACCCGGGAACGGGCCTTGAGCTCGAATCCGGCGACACGATCGCACCTCTCGTGCGTGCCAATGACGACTTCGCCGTCACTTCGGTGTCGTTGCTCGTCGACGGCGAGTCGGTATCGAGCTCTTCAACGTCTCCGTACACGTTCTCGTGGACTGCTGCTGATGCCAACAAAGGCGAGACCGTCGCCTTGACGGCTGTCGTCACTGACTCTTCGGGTCAGTCGACAACGTCGGACGTCGTCTCCGTGAAAGTAGCGGGCGATGAAGAACCCGGAACTGAAGAACCGGGCACTGGGGAGCCAGGAACAGAAGAGCCCGGAACAGGTGAGCCGGGAACGGAAGAACCCGGAGCGGCGACCCCGAGCATCGCACTCTCCGCGATGACGGTGCAGGCCGGCGGAAAGATCACTGTGAGTGGTTCTGGGTTCGCACCCGGTGTCACCGTGCGCATCGAGTTGCACTCGACACCTGTCGTGCTCGGTGAGGCACTCGCTGCGGCTGATGGAAGAATCAGCACAACAGTGACGATCCCTGCCACAACCGCTGCGGGAGCACACGTGATGCATGCCTACCTCGGTGACACCTCGGTAGCGACTGCAGACGTGACTGTCTCCGCGGCAAACCCGCTGGCAACGACGGGTGGTGTGATCTGGACAATGGGCATCATCGTGGGGCTCATGCTGCTCGCCATCGGTATCGCACTGCTGCTGGTGATCCGAGGCAGAAGCCGCAACGCGCTGAGCTAAGCGCGTGAAAACAGGATGCGAGGACGCCGCCTCTCCGGGGCGTCCTCGCATCCTCTTTTGTTGCTGATAGTCGAGCTGGCAGCTTGACTTCGAGGTGCTTCAAGATCGAGCGTTAGACCATGACCACGACGCCCGAAATGATCGCCCGGCAACAACCTCTCGCTACCGACTTCGGATACCGCACGACAGCCGCCGAGGTAATTGCGGGACACGACCTCGCGGGTAAACGCGCGATCGTCACGGGCGGGTACTCCGGGCTCGGTCTCGAAACCGTCAAGGCGCTCGCCGGGGCTGGCGTGACTGTCGTTGTGCCTGCGCGTCGGCCGGATGCTGCGGCATCCGCTCTCGCTGGCGTCACTGGCGTCGAGGTCGAATCCATGGACCTGAGTGATCTCGAATCTGTCGCCGCATTCACTGCGTCGGTGCGAGGCGCGGCCAAGCCAATTGACCTTGTGATTGATGTTGCAGGTGTGATGGCACCCCCTCAGGGTCTGACCGCACAGGGGTGGGACACGCAGTTCGGAACGAACCACCTCGGACACTTTGCGCTGGTCAGTGGAGTTGCACCACTTCTAGTTGAAGGCTCGCGTGTCGTGTCGTACTCGTCGACGGGGCACTATCGCTCGCCAGTGTTGTTCGACGACATCAATTTCGAGTCGACACCGTATGACCCATGGGTGGCCTACGGGCAGGCAAAGACTGCCAACGCCCTGTTCGCCGTGGGCCTCGATGCCCGAGCTGCCAACCGCGGGATTCACGCCTTTTCAGTGCACCCGGGTGGAATTATGACGGATCTTCAGCGTCACATTTCGAAGGAAGAACTGATCAAGCGGCAGTGGATCGACGCCGACGGCAACCCCAACCCGCTGTTCAAAACACCGGCCGAAGGTGCCGCCACGGGGCTCTGGGCCGCCACAGCGCCCGAACTGCTGACGCGCGGTGGTGTGTACTGCGAAGACTCTTCTATCAAGGGCGTCGTGTCGGCCGACCATGCGGATATGACGACGGGTGGCGTCAAAGAATGGGCCATCGACGTTGACTTCGCCGACCGCCTCTGGGATCTCTCGGTTGCGGCGACGGGCCTCGATCCCTTCAGCGAGTAGCGCGAACTACACACCGGTGTCGAGGCGATCGATGGCTTTCACGATTCTCCTCGAGAGGGCTTCGTCGTTCGTGGCCGTGACGAGCGGGTGCAACACCGAATATCGCTCGCCACGGCTCAACGCGTCAAACCGAGCGCGCGCAGTCGGCGATGCGTTTAGTGCGTGCTCGAATTCTGCTGGCACGACGATGGTCGCTGAGCCGGCGTAGGCGCGGTCCCATCGACCGTCAGCTTGGGCGCGGTCGATCTCGGCCTGGCCACGCGGCCGAATCCGACCTTCGCGCGTAAGCCGCTCGACGTGCTCGAGATTTCGCTGCGACCACATCGAGCGTGCGCGGCGGGGAGTGAACCGTTGCAAAAATGTGGCCGCATCGTGGGAACGCTTTTGGCCATCGATCCACCCACTGCAGAGGGCTTCGTCAAGAGCCTCGGCATAGGTGAGTGATGTGGGGTGCACTGTGCCCTTCTTTGCGAGCGCCAGCCAGACTCCGTCAGAGGACTCTTCGTTGGTGTCGAGCCAGGCGCGCCATGCCGCTGCATCCGTCACCATAAACGGAACGATTGCCACTGCTGTCATGTTCTCCTCCGGGTGGGATGTCGCCGAGTGTAGAGCGCCGGGGCGTGGAGTTCGGAGCTCTTTGGCGGTGTTCTGTGATCGCTTCGTGTCGCGTCCGCTGCAGTGGCGGGTGTGATCAGGGCGTGAGTTCGGCGGCGCGGCGATAGAACGTGGAACGGGAGATCCCGAGGTCGCGGATGACCTGCGCGGTGGTTTCGCCGTTCTGGATGAGGTGGAGCGCGCTGCGTATTTGACTGTCGGTGATCCGCCGGGGCCTTCCGCCGAGATGCTTGCCGGCTGCACGTCTCTTGCTGACGGAGTCGGTGATTCGTTCGCTCTTGATGTCGTGTTCCATCTGCGCGAGAGCGGCCATGATCGTGAACAGCATCGAACCCATCGGTGTGGAGGTGTCTACGTCCCCGCCGCCAAGATTCAGGACTCTAAGACCAGCGTCGATCTGGCGGAGCTCTTCCGCGAAAGCGAGCATGTTCTGTGTGGACCGTCCGAGACGGTCAAGCGTGGTGATGACGAGGGTGTCACCCTCCTCCAGCGCGTCGACTGCTCGATCGAATTGTGGGCGTGACGCCCGGGCACCCGAGACGCCCTGATCGACGTAGAGGTCGTCGCGCCGGACCCCGGCCGCGAGGAGGTCTGCTTCTTGCCGGTCCGTTGACTGCTGACGCGTTGATACTCGCGCGTACCCAATCAGCTTCCCCATATGTGCTCCCGTGGTGTCTCATAACTAACAGTGAGTACTTGAATCCGAGCATCAACTTATGACGCATAGTTGCGGGACTCGCCGACATTGAAGAATTCGCAGGGCGCGCTGTGGTCAGTCATGCACTCATGGGGCGTCCTGAAACTCTAGCTTTTCAAGACAGTTCTCGACCGCATCCTCCCTATACAAAAGAGGTGTGCTCTCGCAAGCTGGCGGTGTATTTGTCGGGTCATGTCACCGAACGCCTCGAGGGTGAGCGCCACGGTGAGGTCGTCGCTCAGTCCAAGAATGACCGTGGAGGTGACCGGCGTGCCGGCAACGGTCGTGCGGAACTATAGGACGCCGCCGACGGGTTAAAGTTCCGGATCGGTGGGAGGGAACCGCTCAGCCGTAGAGGCGGCTGGGGTCGCCCCCGAGGGCGGCTTTGACGAAGCGGGCGGGGTCGTCCACGAGCACTTCGATCATGCTGGCCTCTACGCCATCGAGACTGGCACGCGCGACGTCCGCTGGGTCGATCTTCGGTCCCTCAACCCCGGCCATCATGTCGGTGTCCGCCCCGCCGAGGTGGACACCCTGCACGAGGATGTTCTGGCCTGCGAGTTCGACGCGAATGCCGTTGCTCATGTTCCATTCCGCTGCTTTGGCCACAGAGTAGGAACCCGATCCGGCGGCGGTGGCGACCCAAGACAGGACCGAAAGCACATTGACGATGACTGCCTCGTTCTGGTGGCGAAGTGCGGGCAGGAGCGCCCGGGTCACGCGCAGGGTGCCGAACAGGTGGGTTTCAAGATCTGTGCGGATGTCATCAAATGGTGCGGTGAGGAGATCTGCTCCTGTGGTGATTCCGGCGTTGTTGATGAGGAGTGTAACGTCGGACGCGACCTTCGCGGCCTCGGCGATGGAGTCCTGGTCGAGGAGATCGAGTCGGAGCGGGACAACGCGTGGGTCGTCTACGCGGATGGTTTCGGGGTGTCGAGCGGTGGCATACACCTTGCTTACACCTCGTACAAGGAGCTCCTCGACGAAACTCCGGCCGATGCCTCGGTTGGCGCCGGTAACCAGGGCGACTGATTTTTCGATGTTCATGCGTTCTCTTCCGGTTGGCGGGACGGTGCCCGCGGTGTGCGATTTGCCGTACCGCGTCGGTGACGGCGCGAGTCAGGGACCTGGGAAGGGTTGGCCCCACCCGTTGACCGTGATCTCGAGGAGGCGATTTCGTGCGTCACGGTCTGGTAGTGAGCTGATCGCCATGGCCATCGCCATCAGCTCGTCAATCTGGATGTCCGCCCGGATGTCGCCGGATGTCTTACCCACGTGCAGGAGGCGCCCACCGGCACCGGCGATCACGTCATGGCAACTCGGCATGTCGCTCGCCTGGTCGTCGGGCGGGGGTCCGATGACGGCAGCGAGACCGGATGTGCGGTTGGCCATGTCCACCAGAGCGCTGAACCACGAGGCGAACGCAACGTTGGGGTCATCCGCCATCAGCTCGTCGGCCTGCTGCGCAATCTGGTCCGCACGATCCTTGAAGATCGATTCCAGAAGGTTCCAGCGGGTCGGAAAATGACGATGCAGGGTGGCCGAGCCGACCCCTGCTTCGCGCGCGATCTCCTCCAGCGAGACCCCCGTACCGTCGCGAGCGATTAACTCTGCGGCCGACTCGAGTAAGCGACCGCGACTGCGCAGCGCGTCTGCGCGCATACCTCGACGTCGATTTTCCTCTTCCGCCACTACTTCTCCTCTCCTCGCACGTGTCCCTGATGCCCAGTCGGCTCGTCAGCACCGACCTCGACCCATCATGCCACAAACGGGGTGGAACCCCATATAGTAAGTGGGGGCGCCCACCGTTTGTTGGGTGTCTTCGTCTCTTCGAGGCGAACGACTCGAAGGAAAGGAAGACTCATGGGCAACACCAAGCAGGAGGACCTCGCGCTGCACGCGGAGGTCGTGGACGTGGTCACCCGCTATGCGAGCGGTATCGATCGGCGCGACTGGACACTGTTCCGCAGCGCGTTCGCCGACGACGCAAAGGTCGACTACGGGCCGTTCATGGGCTCGTGGGAAACGGGTGACGATTTCACCGCGTTCATGCGGGAGTCCCATTCGCCCGCGGGGCTGAGTGTCCATCGGATGACCAACATCGTCATCACCGGCACTGACCCGCTGACCGCACGGACCTACGGCGACGCCCTGCTGCAGCACCGTGATGACCCCACCACGGTTGACCACAGCGCCGGGTACTACGACGACGTGTTCGTCCGCACCGAGGGGGGGCTGAAGATCGCTTCTCGCACCACCGTCGCGGTCGTGCACGAGCGGCTGTCGAACAACATGGCTGCAGGCAACGCTGACCTGCCCGCCTGACAGGTGACCACACCCACCGGCTCTCCGCGCTCGTGAAGGATGGGGCGTCCGTACGCGGACGCCCCATCCTCGCGTCCATCAACGCGGTCGATCGGCCCTCGCCAATGGAGGCGTGCGCTGCCGCTTGGGTGCAGACCACTCGGCACGTTCTGCCTCACCACCGCCACATCCGCAGTCCGACAGGAACAGACATGTCCCACCTTGCACTTTCCATACTCGACCTCGTTCCCGTCCGCGACGGACAAAGGTCCTCCGACGCGGTGGCCGCTTCAATCGCGCTTGCCCGGCGCGCGGACGAGTTCGGCTTCACCCGTTACTGGCTCGGCGAGCACCACAACGTCCCATCAGTCGCCTCCACCAACCCCGCGGTCCTCCTCGGGGTCCTTGTAGGCCACACCGAGCGCATTCGGCTCGGTTCTGGCGGGGTCATGCTGCCCAGCCATGCGCCCCTCGTCATCGCGGAGCAGTACGCGGCATTGGAAGCGGCAGCGCCTGACCGCATCGACCTCGGGATCGGGCGCGCGCCCGGCTCCGACCCCATAGTCACCGCCCTACTGCAGCCCGGCGGACACGCCAGCAATGTCACTCGCCTGCCGGAGCACTTGCAGCAGATCAGGGCGATGATGTCCCCCCGAGGGGCCAGCTTGCAGTTGTCCGGGGGTGGGCAGTACTCGGTGTACGCAACACCCATGGCTGGCTCGAGTCCCTCGCTCTGGCTCCTCGGCACAAGTGAGTACTCCGCACGGCTCGCGGCACGTCTCGGGCTGCCCTATGTTCTCGCTCACCAAACCTCCGAGGAACACACCCACCGACTCCTGGACCTATACAGAGCGCAGTTCGAAGCGAGCGACCAACTGCGCGCTCCCCGAGCGCTTCTCACAGTGACGCTCGTCGTCGCCGACTCCGACGCTGACGCTCGCCGCCTCGCGCTCCCGCAACTGCAACACATGGCCCGCCTCGGCAGTGGCACCTCGCTCGGTCCAATGCAGACGGTGGAAGCGGCCGCACACACGGTCCTGACTGCGTCCCAATCAGAACTCGTCGACGGCCTGCTTGAACACCTGTTCATCGGCGAAACCGGCGCGGTCGCAGAAAGGCTCGCCGAATTTGCCGCCCGGATCGGGGTCGATGAAGTTATGATCGGGCCGGCAGCGGGCGGGTCGATTACTGACCCAAGAGACCGTTTCCCCGCGCGTGAACGCACTCTCGAACTACTCGCCGCCCGCATGTGGCGCTGATGCCAACCCCTCGGCCCGCATCTCGACACGGAGCGATGCGATGCGAGAAGGCCGCCACCAAGGGCTGCTGCCCACACTCCCCACCAGGAAGTACCAGCGCTTCGCGCCGACTCGTGAGACGTCTCGCAACCCATGCGATGCAACACAGCTATTGCCCGGAAGGAGCGACACGGAGCGATCACAGAACGCCGCCATTTAGCGTCGAAGGTCACACGCCGGGGCGACAATGGCACCTATGGATAGCGCACTTCGCCCCCTGACCGAGATGCCGGAGCCCCAGTTCGTGATGGCGGGAGCCGATCGCATCGCGACGTACACCTGGGGCGACGAAGATGCTCCGACCGTGCTCTGCGTGCACGGTTTTGCGTCGAGTTGTCGCGACAACTGGGTGAACACGGGCTGGGTGCGCGACCTCACGCGCGCTGGGTTTCGCGTGCTCGGTGTTGACCAGCGCGGTCACGGTGCGAGCGACAAGCCCCGTGACCCGAGCGGCTACGAGATGACGGCGCTCGTGAGCGACCTCGTGAATGTGCTCGACACCTACCTGCTCGACACCGTGCAGTACGTCGGCTACTCCCTTGGCGCGAGGGTCGGATGGCAACTTGCTGTCGACGACGCTGATCGCGTGAGCCAGGCTGTGCTCGGCGGCATCCCCGATGGTCGCCCGCTGGCGCGCCTGCAAATCGACCAAGCGCGCGCATACGCAGACGAGGGCGTCGCGGTCGAAGACCGCGTCACGAACAACTACGTCACACTCGCCGAGCGGGTGCCCGGAAACGACTTGCACGCGCTGATCGCGCTCGCCGAGGGCATGCGGCACGGCGAAGGCGACCCCGACGCGGCGCACCCGCCGCAGCAAGAGGTCTTGTTCGTCACGGGGAGTGAAGATGCGATTCTTGACGACTCTCGAAAGCTCGCGGCGGCGACTCCGCGCGGTTCATTTCTCGAGGTTCCGGGCCGGCACCACTTCAATACGCCCGGTTCGCGCGATTTTCGCCACGACGCGATCGATTTCCTCTCCCGTGAACGCGACGCCCGTTAGGTGTCCCCGGTCAGGACGTTGGTTGCAGTCGGCTGATCGGTGGTTGGCCGCCGAGGGCCGGGTGGCGTCAAAAAATGGGCCATCGACGTCGATTTCGCCGACCGCCTCTGGGAACGCTCAGCTTCAGCTACCCGAATTGACCCGTTTTCTGGGAAATAGTGGAGCGGTACAAGGAAAGGAGGCAGCATGCCCCACACTGTTGCCGTAACCGGCGCGCCCTTCGACTTCCTGCCCTCTGATCGAGCGTCGTGGCTTTCTGACCCCACATCAGGACGTCTTCACGTAATAGCCCATCCGCACAGCGATATTTTCGTCGACCCGGGCGGTGACGACGGCAAAGCCAACTCTGAAACCTTGCTCAACGCAGCGACGCTCCTCGCCGATGCGCCCGAAGGCGACTTTCAACTCAGCGCGCGTGTGTCCGTAAAGTTCGCTGACACTTTTGATGCGGGAGTGCTGCTGCTGTGGTTTGACGAGAAGCGGTGGGGAAAGCTCTGCTTCGAATTTGCTCCTGATCGCCAGCCTATGGTCGTCTCTGTCATCAACCGCGACGTCGCCGACGACGCAAATGCGTTCGTTGTAGCGGGCAACGAGGTTTGGCTACGGATGTCCCGCGTAGGAAGAGTTTTCGCTTTCCACGCATCACTCGACGGCGAGCACTGGCAAATGGTGCGCATTTTCGTGCTCGATTCGCCCGGCGCTCAGCCGCGCATCGGATTTGAAGCCCAGTCGCCGATGGGAGAGGGCTGCGACGTCGAGTTCAACGACATCGAGTATTCGACGACCTCGTTGAAGGATCTGCGCGACGGTTCATAGTCGAGCGGGAATGGGTCGCACGGCGAAAGTGACCCCGATCCGGCGCATCCGCCCCAGCAAGAGGACTTGTTCGCCGCGGTTAACTTCAGCCGAGAAGTGCGCGCGCTGCGCGTTCTCCCGAGACGAGCGCGCCCTGGATCGATGCGGTATCTCGATGGTCGCCGGCGAGGTAGACGTGTTCGCTGTGTCGGGGCACGCGCTCGGTGCTGAGCGGCGCGGGTTGCGCGGGCAAGGCATCGGGGATGTCGTCGCGCTGGAACAGCTGCCAATCGGCGGTCGCGACTCCCCAAATTTCCGCGAGATGACGGCGAACGTCGGGTTCGGTTGCCCCTGACGCCAGCAAGCACGTCGCTTCGATGAGGTGCTTGCCTGGGGGTGCGTAACGTGGTGCAGCATTCGACATGACCACCGTGTTGACCACGGGGCCCTGGCGGCGGCCATCCACCGAGATCATCGCGGATGCCGTTGGCGCACTGTCGGCGCTAAACCACCAGGTTTGCAATCCTTTTGTCGCCGGGCGAGGAATGTCGAGTAGGTCTGTGACGGCCCCCGGGCCCACGGCGACGACGACGTCACGCGCGCGGATGGGGTCGGACCCCGTGACATCGAGCTCGACGCCGTCGGTGTGGGCGCGGAGGTTCTGCACCCGCATCCCGAGCCGGATATCGGCACCGGCTGCGGTTGCCTTTCGGGCAAGTTGCGCCGGAAGAGCGCCGATGCCGGCCGCGGGAACGCCGGGGGCCCCGAGCACGAACATGCGCACGAGGAGCCGTACGAAGGCATCCGATGTCTGGCCCGAGTCGTCGGCGATAACCCCCGCAAGAAATGTTTCGAGCACTTCAGTGCGAAGTGGCCCGCGGAGTCCGACCCGGTCTAGGCCCTCGGTGAGGGCGCGGTCGGTGCCGGAGATCACGGCGCGGGGGCGAAGCAGCACCGGTACGACCCAGCGGAGGAGTGCGGCGGCATCCCTGGGTGAGACGAGGCCGCTGCGGAGAGTGCGAAGGATTGTTGAGGGATGACGAAGCGGGTGGCTCAGTTCAGCCACGCCGTTTTCGCGCCGAACGCGCACGCCAACGGGAAACGCGCGTAGGTCGAGCTCTGCGATGTCGACCCAGCGTTTGACCGCGGGGTAGGCCGGATTGAGTACTTGGAAGCCTCGATCGAGCAAAAATCCGTCGCGCGCGATTGTGCGCTGGCGGCCACCGACAACATCTTCGGCTTCGAGGAGCGTGACACCGCGTCCGCTAGCGGCCACGCGCGCTGCACACCGGAGCCCTGCGAGCCCTGCTCCGATGATGACGACGTCGTGATTCTTCACGGGTTCACGATAAGCGGTTGCGGGGGACCGGAGTGCCGCGGGGCGCAAAATATTGTGGCCTTACCTGGTCACATGACCCCTGCGCCAATACTGAGCGTCACGTAGGCCACAACGGTGAGCAGCGCAGAGACGCCGATGCCGATGAGGAGTACTGGCAAGGGGCTACGCCCCCAGACGAGCGGTACAGCGAATACCAGCACGGCTGTGATTGCCCACGCGACAAGAAGAGCGGGTTGAATACCGTTTGTCGCTAAGTCAGTCAGCGTGTGGTTGCAGGGCCGCTCTGGGCCACACCCCGCAACCATCATCCCGCTTAGCTGGACAAAGGTCCACGCAACTGCGGATCCGACGAGCTGAAGAACAAGCCCTGGCGACGCTTCGAGTGCATACCCGAAGCGCCGCCAGCCACTGTCCATAGGCCTCACCATTTAGTGGAACTCGTCTTCCTTTTTGCCGCCACCTTCCACGGTCACGATGCGGTGGTCTTCGTCGTGTGTGAGTTCGGTGCGCAAAAAGTGGTCGTCGCTCGGTAGGTGCAGATCGAACCGGGCGTAGGCCGCGATCCCCAGTTCGGCCCGATCGACAGTGACATCGAGTACGTGTCCGCCGACGCTGCGGTCATCGGCGAGAAAGTGGATGTGCAGCCCGGCAACGGTGATGCCCTGATAGATCGCGGGTGCCCAAAAGCCGACGAGAGTGCCGCGAACATCGGTCAGCAAAGTCTCGATCTGCCCGTTGGTTACTTCGGCAAGTGGACGATACGGATGCTCTTGCCGCTCGGTTACCCGAACGAGCACTGACGCGAAGACCCCGTCCGCGCGCACGGCGTGGAAGAGGTTGCGGCTCCGCAGCGCGCTTTCGACGCTGCGGGTGAATTCGGCGAGATCTGATCCGGCGACCTCCCTCACCGTGGCCGAGGCGAAGTGGCACACGTCGACGAAGGGCAGGATCTGTTCGTCACTCATGCGGTCGGGTGCCTCATCGACAGTGCATTCGAAAACGTCGCCGTCGAGGATGATGACTTCGCCGCCCAGGTGCTCGCAGCATCCGATGCCAAAATCACCGAGTTGCCGCACTCGAGAGACCGCGACGCCGGATTCGTAGGCGCCAGCCAGGAGCGCATCGAGCACCGCGAATTGCGTCACTGCGGCGTCGGTCAGGGTTTGTTCAGTCGTCACGGTGCGAGGCTATCCCGCCGGAAGGTGTCAAAACGCGACACACTGGGAACCGGAGTGATTGAAAGGGCTTGCGCATGACTGAGTTGTACATTGTTCGCCACGGTGAAACCGAGTGGAGCAAGTCAGGTCGACACACGTCGATCACCGACCTCGACCTCACAGACCGGGGCGTCGAGCAGGCGCAGGCGCTGCAGGCGCAGCTGAACCCCAACGATTTCGATCTGGTGCTGTCGAGTCCGCGACTGCGGGCCCGGCGCACAGCCGAGTTGGCTGGTTTTGATGATGTCGTTATCGACGACGATCTTTCGGAGTGGTTCTACGGCGATTTTGAGGGCAAGACGAGCAACGAGATTCGTGAGACCCACCCGGGCTGGCGTATCTGGTTCAACGGCTGCCAGGGTGGCGAATCAGCCGATCAGGTGCGTGCTCGCCTCACTCGAGTGATGAGTCGCGTGCGTGACTCCGGAGTCGACAAGGCCATCTGCTTCGCTCACGGTCACGCCTTGCGTGTCTTGGCGCTCGCTTGGCTCGATTTTCCCCTCGTCTTCGGCCAGAGCTTTCCGATCCAAACAGCGAGCGTCTCGGTCTTGGGCTACGAGAAGGAGTCCGCGGCCGTCATCAGGTGGAACATGTGAGGTCCTGGGCTATTCAGCGTCGCTCAGCACGATGACTTCGGAGCCATCGAGCACGAACTGAAATGCCGTGCCCTCGGGGTATGCGTCCTGGAGTTCTTGCGGGACCGAGTTCGATACGACGAATTGCAGCGTCGCGGGAAAGGTGCCGGTGCTACAGCCGCTGTAGAGCGGTCCTTCGAATGAATCAGATTCTGGGCTGAAGCCGGCCGTCGCGCCCAAAATGAGGCAGGTCTCGTCGACACCGTATCCCCAGCGTTCTGCGGGCACGGTGAATGCCGAGAGACCATAAAACTCGGTGAATGCTTTTTGTTTCGCGTCTTGCGACGGCTCGGGTGGAGCGTCGCCAAAGGAACTCGTCAAGAAGCCCGGCAATTCCGCCGCTGGATTGACTGTCAAGACAGCGATCTCTTGCGGATCCGCCTGAACTCGTCGGCTGACGACGGCGGTGACGGCGGTCGCAACAACGACTGCTGCGACAACGGATGCCACCCACACCATGCCGATCCGTCGTGCGCTCCATCGCGTGCGCTCGGCGGATTCGTTGGTGAGTGCGGGCTCAATATCGAGCCCAGGTTCGGCGTCCGGTTGCAGTTCGGGCAATGCGAGAAATTCCTCAGCAGGGGAGGGTGCCTCACTGGTCGTTTCGTCCGAGTCCGGCACAGTGTCTGCACCGCGCGACATCGCTTCGAGTTCCTGCAACCGCCGCAACGCTTCAGGGTCGTCGTGAAGATCGGCATTCGGGCCGTACGCTCGCGCTCGCAGTGCGCGCAGTTCGGCATTCACCTCGTCGTTCATGCGAAACGCCTCCCGTCACGCCTCGGGTAAGAAGTACTCGCGTGCCAGGGGCGCAACTTCGATCAGGTCGGCATCAGCACGAGTGATCCAGCGGAGCTCCGCGATCTCGGCCGCGATCTGCGGCCGCTGCGCGGCGATATCGGCCGCGAATACCTCGGCGACAACATCAAAACCGGCTTCGTTGGCGGCGACGGCGGTGAACGTGCCAAGAGGCTCAAGAGCATCAGCATCCAGCCGCACCCCGATCTCTTCTTCGAGCTCGCGGATGAGAGTTTCGCTCGCTGACTCTCCTGCCTCGGGTTTACCTCCCGGCTGCATGAATGCCGTTGTGCCGTTTTTTCGTACGAGCAGCAGACGGCCTTCTGAGTCGGTGATCACCGCCGCAGACACATGGATCTGGCGCGCGGCGTCGGGAGAGGCTGAAGTCACCCCTTCACGATAGGTGCTGAAGGGGTGACTGGGTCGAAGGTGTTACTTACCGTGCGGATCCAGCTGGTTGAGCGCGCGAACGACCTCATCGTAGTTGCCGCGGGCTTCGCCGTAGCGAAGGAACTTGACGTTCTCGACCTGGATCTCTGTCGCTGTCGGCTCGGATTTGATGAGCTCGACGACTTCCGACACGAAGTCATCGAGCGGCATTGCGAATTCACTCTCCCGCTGGCCGGGCAGCAGATCGGTGCGAACCGACGGAGGCACGAGCTCGAGCACCTTTACGGAAGTACCAGCGAGCTGCAGGCGCACCGACTCGCTGAGCATGTGGATCGCCGCCTTCGTCGCGTTGTAGGAGGGTGTTGCCTGCAGGGGCGCGAACGCGAGGCCCGACGAGACAGTCAGAATCGTGGCATCAGGGCGCGTTTGAAGGTGCTCGATGAATGCGCCGATGAGGCGAATAGGGCCGAGCAGATTGGTTGTCACGGTTTCTTCCGCCGTCGCGACAAAACCTGTCGGTGCTGTCCAGTCTTCGACCCGCATGATGCCAGCCATCGTGATGAGCACGTTGAGATCGGGATGCGTGTCGATGACGCTGCCTGCTGCACGGCGGATGCTGTCGGCATCCGTCGTGTCGATCTCAACGGCATCGACGCCCGGGTTCTCGGCCACAATACGAGTGAGAAGTTCGGTGCGGCGCCCGCCGATGATGACGGTGTTGCCTGCGTCGCGAAGACGAAGAGCCAGCGCGAGACCGATGCCACTGGTAGCGCCGGGGATAAAGATGGTGTTTCCGCTGATGTTCATGTCTCAACCTTCGGCCGGTTCTCTCTATCGCTCCAGGCACCACCGATCGGGGGAGCGGTGATCCCTGGTTGATCGTGACGCACGCGGTGATACTTGATTCATGGATCGCGCTGCGCTCGCCGCATTTCTGCTGAGTCGTCGCAGCGGCCTGCGGCCCGCCGATGTCGGGTTAAGCGCTGGACCACGTCGACGGACCCCCGGCCTCAGACGAGAAGAAGTCGCGCAACTCGCGGGAATGTCGGCCGATTACTACACGCGGTTAGAACAGAGCCGCGGTCCGCAGCCGAGTACGCAGATGCTGTCGTCACTTGTTCGAGCGCTCCGGCTGACGGCCGATGAGGGCGACTATCTTTTTCGCGTGGCAGGGCACAGCCCGCCCGACCGCTCGTTCGCGGGCGAACACGTCGCGCCAGGGCTGCTGCGGGTACTCGACAGGTTGGAGGACACTCCGGCGATGATCCTGTCGTTGCTTGGAGAGACACTGGTGCAGAACGGCCCAGCGAAAGCGCTTTTCGGTGACGCGAGCGCTTTAACCGGCTGGGCGCGTAGCGATGCCTATCGATGGTTTGTGAGTCCGTATGACGCGCGTAGTCGTTATCCCGAGAGCGATCACGAACGACAAGCTCGTGCGCTGGTGGCGTCTCTTCGCGCGGCGATCGGTGTGATGGGCAACGACTCGCGTGCGGGCGCACTCGTTCGTGAAATCAGCCGACAAAGTCCGGAGTTCGTGGCGCTGTGGGCAGAACACGAGGTGCGTCGGCGCTTCGAGGACCACAAAGTACTCATCCATCCCGAGATCGGCGAGATCGAAGTGGACTGCCAAGCTCTCTTCACCGAGGATCAATCGCAGGTGTTGCTCGTTCTTACAGCCCCACCGCGCAGCGAGGCAGCCAGCAAGCTTGAGCTGCTGGCAATTCTTGGGACCCAACGCTTTGCGAGTGAACGATAGCGTCTCATCGCCCTAGGTCGAGTGGGTTCGGCCTAGAATCGCATGTGCCCTCCGAGACGACAGAACCGCAGCCAGACGGTAGCGAGACGCCAGGCGACTACACGCCTGCGATCGACCCTGACGAGCTGGCGATCACTCTCAAGGTGCTCGCCGGGATGTCGAGCATCGACGAAGAGCACCCCGATTACGTGCAAGTGCGCCGCGCAACCGCGGCAATGTTCAAGGCCGTCAAGCGCGTTCGCCGCCGAGAGATCCGCGACGCGATCGTTGCCGCAGACAAAGCCGTTGTGGCAAAGACCGCGACGGGCGCTCCCGATCGCATCGACGATGAAACCCGTGGCATCCCGATTTCAACGGCCACTACGGCGCCGACTGCGGGCACGCTCCTAAAGGCGCGCGGATGCTACATCTGCAAAAAGCCGTACACGGTTGTCGATGCGTTCTACCACCAGCTGTGCCAGGAGTGCGCGGCGATGAGCCACGCCAAGCGCGATGCCCGCACCGACCTCACGGGTAAGCGTGCGCTGCTCACCGGTGGACGAGCGAAGATCGGCATGTACATCGCGCTTCGTCTGCTGCGTGATGGTGCACACACCACGATCACGACGCGTTTTCCGCGCGATGCCGTGCGTCGATTCAGTAGCCTTCCCGATTCGGCAGACTGGTTGCAGCGCTTGAAAGTGGTCGGGATCGACCTGCGCGACCCCGCTCAAGTGATCGGCCTCGCCGAAGATGTTGCCGCAGCCGGGCCCCTCGACATTCTGATCAACAACGCCACGCAGACGGTGCGCCGGTCGACGGGTGCGTATCAACCCCTCGTGGATGCCGAACTCGCGCCTCTCCCCGATGGCCCGCTGCCCGAACTCATCACTTTCGGGCACACGAACGACCGGCACCCGCAGGCTCTCGCGCAGTCGGTGACATCGCACCCGATTTTGGCGGCGGCATCCGCTCGAGCCGAGGAGCTCACCGAGCAGGCGCTGGCTGCCGGGTCGAGTTCGCTCGAGCGTCTCGCTGCCGGCACCGCAATCGATGCCGGTGGACTTCTGCCCGACCTCCACGACATCAACTCGTGGACGCAGCACGTCGACCAGGTCGACCCGCTCGAGATGCTCGAAGTACAGCTCGCCAATACAACGGCGCCGTTCATCCTCATTTCGAAACTGCGGCCATCCCTTGCCGCCAGCGACGGACACCGCAAGTACGTCGTCAACGTCAGCGCGATGGAGGGTGTGTTCGGTCGCGGTTACAAGGGGCCGGGGCATCCGCACACCAACATGGCGAAAGCTGCCGTCAACATGCTCACGCGCACAAGCGCGCGCGAGATGTTCGAGTCGGATCGCATTCTTATGACGAGCGTTGATACCGGTTGGATTACCGATGAGCGCCCGCACCCGACGAAGGTGCGTTTGGCCGAGGAAGGGTTTCACGCGCCCCTAGACCTCGTCGACGGTGCCGCGCGCGTGTATGACCCGATCGTGCGCGGCGAAGCCGGCGAAGACCTTTTTGGCGTCTTCCTTAAGGACTACGCTCCGGGTTCATGGTGACAACTCTGTCGGCAGCGCGCAGCGACCGGGTTGCCGCAGCGCTCCTGCTGCTCGCGACAATCGCCGCGGTGGTCTGGGCGAACGTATCGACCAGCGGATACGAAGTCTTCTGGTCGACGAACATCGATATCTCGGTGGGCGGGTTCGGCGCCGAATTCACGGCGCACGAACTGGTGAACGAGGGTCTCATGACCTTCTTCTTCTTTCTCGTCGGACTCGAAGTCAAACGAGAGTTCACGATAGGTGAGCTGACCTCGCGCTCACGTGCAATCGTGCCGATCGTTGCGGCCATCGCTGGGCTCGCGGTTCCGGCGCTTATCTTCATTGCCATTAACGCATCGAGCGGGTCGGCGGGCGCCTGGGGTGTAGTTATTTCAACAGACACCGCGTTCTTGCTCGGAGCACTCGCACTCATCGGGCCGAAGCATCCCGCACGACTTCGTACGTTCTTGTTGACCCTCGCGGTCGTTGATGACGTCGGCGCGCTCATCGTGATCGCGGTGTTCTACAACGAGGGCCTCAGTTTGCTCCCGCTGACCATCGCCATCGTGCTCTTGGTTTTGCTTGCGTTTGTGCGCTGGTTGCCTGCTGGCACGGGCATCGCCTACGCCATTGGTGGCATCGCGCTGTGGGTCGCCGTGTCGGCGTCGGGTGTGCACGCAACGCTCGCGGGTGTGGCGGTAGCGCTTATCATTCCGGTGTTTTCGCCGCGTCGCGCCGAGGTTGAGCGCACGACCGACCTCACGCAGGCCTTCCGGGAGTCGCCGAACCCGGCGTACGCGTCGGCCCTGCAGCGCACGGTGCGAGGTGCGCTCTCGATCAACGAGCGGATCGACTCAGCGTGGCGGCCGTACATTCAGCTCGGCGTGCTGCCGATCTTTGCTCTCGCGAACGCCGGCGTGCACATCGACGTCGAGGTGCTGACAGCCGCCGTCACGTCACCGATTACGTGGGGCATCATCGCGGCCCTCGTCGGCGGCAAGTTCGTCGGTATCACCGGTGCGACAACGCTCATGAAGCGCCTCGGCGTCGGCGAGCTCGCCCCCGGACTCACCGTCCGACGTGTCGGTGGCGGGGCAGCGCTTTCGGGCATCGGGTTCACCATTGCGCTGTTCCTTGTGCCACTGGCGATCAGTGACCCCGATCAGCAGGATCTTGCCCGGGTCGGGGTGTTGGCGGCATCCGTTATTGCCTTCGCTCTGGGCTGGGCGATTCTGTTCATCGGCGACAGGTTGCGCCCGCCGCGCGCTGTGGGTGCCGTGCTGAATCGGCCCGTTGATCCGGCACGCGACCACATTCGTGGCCCCGTTGATGCTCGCTACACAATCGTGGAATACGCCGACTTTGAGTGCCCGTTCTGTAGTCGCGCGACGGGATCAGTGGATGCTGTGCTCGCACACTTCGGAGACGAGTTGCGCTGGGTCTACCGGCACTTGCCGCTCAGCAGCGTGCACCCGCATGCCACTCTCGCCGCCCAGGCCGCCGAAGCATCCGCATTGCAGGATCGATTCTTCGACTTCGCCCCGCTGCTGTTTTCGCATCAAGACGAGCTCGATGAAGATGGCCTCCGTCGCCGAGCCGAGGAGGTCGGGCTCGATGTTGTGAGATTCAGTGCCGATCTCCACTCTGCCGATGCTGCACGTCGGGTCGAAGACGATCGTCTCGACGCGGAATTGATGGATCTCCACAGCACTCCCACGTTCTTCATCGGCGAGAAGCGCCATATCGGCCCGTACGATTCGGCATCGCTCATACGTGCAATCGAGGGACAGTAGGCCGAAGGGCTAATGGGGGCGGGTGACGAGGGCCTGCACCGCGTTGAGTGCGGCTGTTGGAGCCGGAAGAGCGAGAGCCTCTGCGCGCAGATCCAATACGCGTGCGCGAGTTGCGGCATCCTCCATCAGCGCTCCCGTAGCCGATGCGATCAGAGCGGAATCCGCGGTAAGTGCGTTGAGGACAGTTCCCACACCGAGGTCTTCCACGCGGTCACCCGTAAAAGGTTGATCAGCGCCCATCGGAAACACTATTTGGGGCGCGCCGCCCGATACTGATCGCATGAACATGCCGCTACCACCGTGATGAAGAACCACACTGGCACGCGGAATCAACGCTTCTAGATCGACGAAGCTCTCTATGCGAATGTGCGCGGGCTGTGGTCCGAAGCGGGACGCATCGAGGTCACTACCGATTGCGACAACCGCTGGCACGTCCAGCGCGGCGAGGGCGCCAAGAATGCGGTCGAAGAGATCCCCGGATTCGGTGTTGAATTCGGTTCCTAACGTCGCAACTATTGACCCGTTCGGGTGGGGTTCTGGCCCGCGGTCAGGGCGCATCCACGTTGTGTGCGGAGGTGGTGGAAACTCCGCTGCACGCATTCTTGGCGCGAAAGGAATGACAAAGAGATCACCGTGCAGCCTCAGCTGCGCGGAAAGTCCCAGATCGACGGAGAGTCGTTGCAGTGCGGCGCCGACACGGCTCTCGCGGACGAGTGCTCCTGATGCAATGACGGATACAACGACAACAGGAATCCCGGCTTCTGCACCTGTCGCCATCGCCCCAAAGTCGAATTCGTCGCAGATGACAACGTCTGCTGTCGCGGCACAGGCAATAGCGGCTGCAAATGAGCCGAGTGCAGCCTCGCCAGCGAAATATTGAGCCACGACGTCGACCTCGGACTCGCGGTTCAGGGGCAGCAAGGGGGTGATCTGTTGGGCGAGCGCAGCGCGACGATCGTCGCGCGTCACGATGCGGCGAAAGATGCCAGCCGGAGCCGCTTGAGCGCCAGACGAACGTCCGATCAGGGTGAGTTCATGCCCTGCCGCGGCCATTTCGCGTAGCAGCGGCATCTGCGGAAGTAGATGACCCGCACCGCCGGCGAAAGAGCAGAGAGCGCGCACACCCCAAGAATATGCGTCAACGATAAATGTTTCGGTGATCAGAGCGCGCCTCCCCCTTGGGACCTGAGCTTGCTCGGAGGCGAAGGGTTCTGATTGATATCTCTCTTCCTCTTCTCCCCAAAAGTTTTTTGAGAAAGTTATCCACACCGGGGCTTTTTGGGCTAGTTTGGCATGGTCAATGTCAGAGGTATGTTCGATACTTGGGGCATGTCAGAGAACGAAGCCGAGCCGCAAGAATCAGAAGCGCAGGTGCTGTCTGAGTCTGTATCGACTCTGACTTCTTTTGACGAGCAGATCGGGCAGATGGAGGCGGCGCGGGCTGCGGTTCTGGCGAACATGGGCCGGATCGCACTCGCGCAAATGCGGCGGATGACATCGCGCGATTCACGGGATCGTGAGATTCCGATGCGTGCGGTCGCGGCAGAAGTCGGGGCAGCATTGCGGATGTCGGACCGGACTGCGCAAACGCGCATCGATGACGCGATCGAAGTCACCGAGTCGTATCCCGAAACGTTCGCGTCGTGGAGTGCGGGGCGTATCTCGGAACGGCATGTGCAAGAGATATTGCGGGCGGGCGTGAACCTCACGGATGCTGCACCAAGGCCCGGTACGACCGGGACGTGGCGGCGGTCACTGAGGCCGAGACACCGGGGCGACTCCGCGGGTTCGCTGCAGCTCTTGCCGAGAAGGCGCAGCCACGAACGCTTGAGGAACGCTTCGACGACGTGAACGCGACGCGCACGGTGCGGTTGTTTGATCTTGCGGATGGGATGAGTTCGATCAGCGCGGTGTTGCCGTCGGTGCAAGCGCACGGGATCTTCAACCGCCTCACACAGCAGGCGCGAGCGTTGAAAGACTTTCGGGCCGGCCGGTCGGATTACGGCACGAAGGAACACGATCAGCCCGTGGATGATCCGCGGACGACGGATCAGATCCGCGCCGACATGTTCTCCGACATGCTGCTGACCTCGGTTCCGAGCCTTGACCCGCTCGCGGGCGATGACTGTGGCGGGCTCGGGGCAATCAAAGCGATCGTGCAGGTCACCGTTCCTGCCACAACGCTTGCGGGTACCTCATCGACACCGGCGGATTTGTCGGGCCTCAGCCTGGTTGACCCCGAGACCGCACGACGCCTCGCAGGTACCGCACCGGGATGGGATCGGGTGTTCACCCGGCCCGTGACAGGCACCGTCGTCGCCGTCGACCGGTACCGACCCAGCGATCAACTCAAACGGCAACTCCGGGCACGAGATCAACACTGCCGGTTCGTCGGATGCCGCATGCCCACCCACCGGTGCGACATCGACCACACAGTAGATGCAGCCCTCGGTGGACCCACCCATCAGCACAACCTCGCGCATTTGTGCCGAAGGCATCACAGTTTGAAACACGTGAGCAAGTGGTCAGTGAAGCAACGCGGCGATGGGGTGTTGGAGTGGACCTCGCCGACCGGGCGAAGGTACACCGACAAACCACCCGGGGTTGCATTTGAACCCGACTCAATCGATTACTCGACGCACTCCACGTCGCGCTTACCGTACTGTGGCGAGTGAGTGGGACTTACTCACTGGGGGAGTCTCGTTATGGTGAGTTCAGTTCGCGCATGGGCGACCGCTGCATTACTCGTTTCGCTCTTGGCGGTAGCGGCGCCCGCCGCAGCCGCTGCGCCGCCGGCGCTCGTGCTTACGCTTCCCGATCGTCTTGTTGTCGGTTCAGACGGTTCGCCTCCATTCGGCGACGTACATGGCGAAAATATACCGGGCCAATTTGTCGTTGAGGGGTGTCCTGATCCGAACGCCGTTGTCGTCGAAGCGACCTATTTCACCCCGGGCGGGAATCCAGACGGAGACGCAGCCGAAACATTTGACGGTTACCCGGAAGAACAAGGCCGCCAGGCAATCGCGTTACGCCAAGTGGTCGAGTGGTTCGAGAGCACCGGTCAGGCTGCGGGAGGTTCGATGGTATTCGCCGTAGAGTGCTCACCTCTTGGCGACACAGCGGTCGCTGCCATCCCCGTGCTCGAGCTGCAATTTCAGTTACCGACAGGCACAACCATCGAGACGCTGCAGGCGGAGGCAGACCCAGGTAGCGCTGTGATCCTTGGGTGTGGAGAAGGCTCCAGCAACTACATGCGTATCGCTGCCACTTATTGGGCCTCGATCGATGGCGAGTACATTGAGATGCCCGTGGCGGAGGTCCCCGGACAAGCGGTCGTAGACGGTGTCGTTGAGTTCCCTCTCACTGAGATAGCGGAATGGCTCAAGATCGAGAATCCTGCTCTCGGCTCTCTCATCTTGGAGGCGACGTGCTTTTCTCCGTCTTCCACGCCGTCGCCGGACGACGCAATCTCATTTGCGTGGATACTCATCCCAGGAAACGTGAACGGCGGTAGCGAACTCCTGCCGACGTCCGAGCCGGAAGTTACCGCCGATTCAACTACCGAGACAGATGGTTCCAACTCCGAGATGGATGGCCTCGCGGTAACGGGCGGAGATGAAGTCGACCCACTTGTGCCGTTGCTGGCGTTCGCCATGATCATTGCCGGTGCTATTGCGGTCGGGTTCAGTTCGATGCAAGGTCGTCGAAAGCGACAGGTGTGATCAGCGACCTCGCTACCGAGATCCCTGACTTCTCGGGCAACGCTCACCGCACCACGACTTAGACTGGAGTCATCCCCTGAACTCGCCGGGGAACCCGCTGCGCCCAGGAATTACCGTGTCTTCAACGTCCGTACCCCGAACTTTCGAAGTTCGTCACGTGCAAATGGCGCGCGCCGCTTTCGCGGCTCTCGCTGCCGCGATGATCACTTTTTCGCCTGATCACTCGGCGACCGTGGGGCTCAGTGTGTTCAGCGGGTTCACTATCGCGACCGGCATTGTGCTGTTGCTGGCGTCATGGCTCGTGTATCCGGCCGGCGCGCGCTGGCCCGCAATCACGCTCGGCGTCTTCGCCGTAATCGCGGGAATGGCCAGTGGCGTTGCAGGCCTTCGCACCTCAACACTGTTCTTCAGCGTCGTCATCAGCTGGGCACTTGCAACGGGATTTTTCGAGACCCTCGCGGGCTGGCGTGCACGTAAGAGCGTCGCCTCGACGGCCGCCAAAAGTGAGGCGCGTGACGCACTGACCGTCGGCATCCTGACTCTGGTTTTGGGCATCGCGCTGCTCTTCGTTCCGGCGCAGTACGCGCTGCAGTATTACATCGCGGATGCCGATCAAACCTTCACTCTCACCGGCATCACCATCGGCGTCGGTGTGTTCGGAGCGTACGCCGCAATCATCGCGGTGTTCCTCGCGATTGCGGCGCTTTCGCCGCGACCAGCGCCCGCCGAATCCGCGCAGACCGACACGCCGGGAGGCACGGCATGACAGATCGTCCGACACGTCGAGACCTCATGAAGCCCGCACAACTGGTGGGCCTCGCATTCGTTGCAGCTCTCTTTGGCGGCATCGTGACGCTGGTATCGATGGGAGCCTTTCAGGCGCGTCCCGCCGACGAGATTCAGCGCGCCATCATGGTCGCTCTGGTGGTTGCCGGTGTCACGTTCATCGTCACACTCGTCGTGATGGCGCTTCTCGTGCTCGCGGTTGACCCCGCACAGATCGAGAAGAAAATCGACCGCGCAGTGCTGCTGCCGCCCGAAGAAACCACCGACTCTTCCGAATCGGCGTCGAACGGCGACGAGACCCCCGAACGCCAGTAAGCCCAAATTGGTCCCACCGCAGTGGCATGCTGGTGCGATGAGAAGTCATCACGTGAGCAGAGTGATTTCGGCAACGCCCCAAGCGGTGTACGAGTTCGCTTCGGAGATCGACAATTTGCCGAAGTGGGCTGCTGGCCTCGCTCTCGCCGAAGTCGTTCGTGACGGCGACCTGCTGCTTGTTGACTCGCCGATGGGTCGAGTGAAGATTCGATTTGTCGAGTGGAACCGCTTCGGCGTCCTCGACCACGACGTCACACTGCCGTCCGGCACCGTTGTGACAAACCCAATGCGAGTGCTCGCGCACCCAGATGGCGCCGAAGTCGTCTTCACTGTTCGTCAGATCGAACTCACTGATGACGAATTCGCGCGCGACGTCGACATGGTCGCAGCAGACATAGAACGGCTCGCGAGCCATTTCGGCTCGCAGAGCTAGAGCGACGCTTCTGATCCGCTACAGCAGTTCGTCGACGACGTTTGCGGCAAGGCCCGTGTAGGTCGCTGGCGTGAGCGCGAGTAGCCGCTGACGCGCGTCATCCCCGATGTCGAGACCTCGCACGAACTCGGCAAGCTCCGGAGCACCCACTCGACGACCGCGAGTGAGGTCTTTGAGGAGTGCGTACGGGTCGGTGATCTTGGAGCGCCCGGCAGCGATTTCGGCGCGTACAACCGTCTGAATAGCTTCCGCGAGCACTTCCCAGTTCACGTCGAGGTCTGCAAGCAGCACATCGCGTGACAGCGAAATTTCGCCAAGGCCGCGACGCAGATTATCGAGCGCGAGCAGCGAGTGCCCGAAAGCGACCCCGATGTTTCGCTGAGTCGTCGAGTCGGTAAGGTCGCGCTGCATCCGTGATGTCACAAGAGTCTGCGACAGCGTCGCGAACAAGCCACTCGAGATCTCGAGGTTCGCCTCGGCGTTCTCGAACCGAATCGGGTTGATCTTGTGCGGCATCGTCGAAGAGCCTGTCGCGCCCGCAACCGGAATCTGCGCGAAGTACCCCATCGAGATGTAGGTCCAGATGTCGGTCGCGAGGTTGTGCAAGATTCCACCGACGTGACGCACGCGGTCGTAGAGCTCGACCTGCCAGTCGTGCGATTCGATCTGCGTCGTGAACGGGTTGAATCCGAGGCCCAGCTTCGTGATAAATCCGGCGGTGAGAGCGGGCCAATCCACGCTCGGGTCAGCAGCCACGTGCGCCGACCAGGTGCCGGTTGCTCCCGAGAACTTCGCGAGAAAGTCGGATGCCTCAACCTGGCCCGCAACGCGCTTCAAGCGCCACGCGAACACACCGATCTCTTTACCCATCGTGCTGGGAGTCGCGGGCTGACCATGAGTGCGCGACAGCATGGCCGCGTCTTTGTGCTCGTGCGCGATCTGCTCGAGAGTCGAGATCACGCTCTGGAGCGCGGGCAGCCACACGTCGAGAGCCGCGCGCTTGACGGTGAGGGCATACGCCGCGGAGTTGATGTCTTCGCTGGTGCACGCGAAATGCACGAGCTCAGCGAGATGACCAAGGTCGAGGGTTTCGAGGCGGTCGCGCACGAGGTACTCGATCGCCTTCACGTCGTGACGGGTGACCGCTTCTTTCTCGGCAAGCCAGTCGATCTCTTCCTGACCGAAGTCGAGGTAGAGGGCACGTAGGCGCTCCTGGTCGAGGGCACTCAGCGGCTCAGAGCCAAAAAGCGATGCGTCGGTCAGAGTGATGAGCCACTCGACCTCGACCTCGACCCGGGCACGATTGAGGCCCGCCTCGGAGAGATACTCGGTAAGCCCAGCAACGGCGGTGCGGTAGCGACCGTCGAGCGGGCTGAGGGGCTGAGCGGGGAAAGACGACATGGTGGCTCCCGTCGTGTCGTACGCTTGCGCCCGAGTGCGAGTCAGACGGCGCGGATGGCGGGGTGGAGTTGCCGGAAAAGTGCCCGGCACGCGTTCTCGATCATAGCGAGCACGTCGTCGAACATTTCTGGACCCGCGTAGTACGGGTCGGGAACATCGAGCTGGTCGCTCGTACCAAACGAGAGCAGCAGAGCAATCTTGTCGGCATCAGCCTCGCTCCGTGCCCATCCCCGCAGGATGCGTTCGTGCGTGCGGTCGAGCGCGACCACAAGGTCGCTTTGATCAAAATCTGCCGGTGTGAACTGGCGGGCTCGATGAAGCGAGCCGTCGTACCCCTCCTGGGAAAGCGCATCTATGGCGCGGTGGTCGGCTTGCTCGCCAACGTGCCAGTCACCGGTGCCGGCGCTTGTCGATGTCGCGCGCCCCGCAAGTCCGGCGTCTGCGACGAGCCGACGAAAGACGACATCTGCCATCGGGGAGCGGCAGATGTTTCCGGTACAAACGAAAACAACTCGAAAGGGATCTGATCCGGCAGCACTCACTTGTCCATTGTGATGGCCGTGATGCATTCTGCACACTTCCCGCGACCGCGCGCTTTTCCACCGAGGCTCGCTTGTTTGGCTTCGCGGGTCTTCCCTTCGCTCGACACTTGCGTCATGACCTATGGGTTTCTGCTCGACAATGACGCTGTTCTGTTCGCAGAACTCCAGGCGATTCATCAGTGCGCTGTCGCGCTCGAAGCTCCCGTCCGCGCGATTGCTGCGAGTGCCGCCGAACTCATCGAAGTGTCGGGCTGGCAATCGACAGCTATGGAGGAATACCGCAAGAGAGCGATCGCCTGGGATGCCGAAATCCACCTGCTTCGCGACGAAACGCTGCTGATCATCGACGAACTCGCAGCTGTACCTTGGCGTCTGATTGCGTGATGGGGCTGACTAGGTGAGCGATGGCCTCGAGATCACAAGCGGCGCCGTCGTTGCGGTCGACACGGCGGCGCTTCGCGGTGCCGCCGATCGACTCGAGTCGTGTGCCGAAGCCCTCACGGCCGTTGAGGAGGAGTTTCGTGTCATCTACATGCGCCTCTTTGCCAGCCTGCGGGCAAACATCTGGGCCGAGCTCTCTCGAGTACAGGGAGCGCGCGAACGCGCCCACAACGCGGCAGCGAAAGCAATCGAGGTGGCAGCGGCGCTTCGCTCATCCGCCGCTGTCTACGAGATCGTCGAACTGCGCGCGCAACGCGAACTCGCAGCGGCCAGCGGACACACAAGCGAGGTTGGCCTCATTGATGATCAACTGCGCGCGATCGCGCGCGAGTGGCCGGAAGCCACGGCGACGGCAGACGACCTCGTGGCGGAGTGGGGGCGGGAACGTTCGAGCGAACTGACGAATCAAGCGCTCGGGATGGTGTTGCCGTGGACGCCGCTCTTGGGGCTCACTCCAGCACTTTTTGCCATCGTGCTGCCGTGGGGAATCTCGCAAACCGCGACAGGAAAAATTCCTTCTGGCACCCTCCTCAGCGGTGACGCGCAGCCCGTGAAGGTGACGCCGCTCACGACGACTACCGGTGTGGCACCGCGAAGCCTTGCTGATGCGGCGGCACGGATTCCGGGTGGCGAGAAGGCACGCGTGCGCGTCGAAAAATATGCCATGACCGATGGCACCAAGCGATTCGCGATCTACATCACGGGGACGCAATCGTGGTCGACAAAGGGGCAAGAACCCTGGAACCTGACGTCGAATCTGGAACTCTACGACGGAGAACGTTCAGCATCTTACGGAGCAACACTTGCGGCGCTGCAAGCGGCTGGCGCAGAGCCCGGCGACACCATCTACGCGTTCGGGCATTCGCAGGGAGCGATGGTGGCAAGCCATGTTGCGCTCTCGGGCGAGTTCGACACCCGAGCGCTTTTTACCTTCGGCTCCCCGGTAGACGCTGCGGTTCCGGAGCAGACCCTGAGCGTGCAGGTGCGCCACGACGACGACATCGTTTCGGCACTCGCCGCCGGAGGGTACGCAGCTCCCGTGGGCACCGAGGGGAGCTTTGTCGCGCACCGCGTCGCTGATCCAAATGCGGGTTTTCATGACTTCACGCTCCCGGCACATCACATGAGTGTCTATGCCGACACGGCGGCGATGCTCGACGACTCGTCAGATCCCCGCATGAATCAGGTTCGCGAGGTCTTCAGTGAGCTCGGTGGTGCCGACTCAGTGCGGGTGACTGAGTATGGCGCTCTCGATCTCAGTCCTGACGCTGGGGGCGAAGAATGAGTCCGAAAATCCAGTTGATAAGTGAGATGACCACCCCTGCGACGACGCCCCACCAGAAGTCCTCGACGCGAAGACCCCACGACCAGAAGCCCGTGAACCAGGCCGTCAGCCACAGCAAGAAGCCGTTGATAACGAGTGAGATGAGCCCGAGGGTGAGGATGTAGAGCGGAAACGCCAGCACTTTCACGACGGTGCCGATGATCGTGTTGACGAGCGCGAAGATCGCGGCGACGAGAAGCAACGTGAGAACGAGTTGCAGCGTCTCGCCCGGCGAGAAGGCAATGATGCTCACCTGCAGAGCAGGAATGAGCGTGACGACCCAGATTGCAAACGCATTGATGACGACACGAATGAGGAAGCCCATGACATCGAGTGTGCCACGAGCACACGCTCTCTAGACTCGATCCCGTGACCGAGCCGATTCCCGTGCGTATTCGCCCAGAGATTGCCGCCCTACCCGCCTACCGCCAGGGACGCCAGGCGGGAGCTGACTCTTACAAGCTCTCGAGCAATGAGAACCCGTTCGACCCGCTTCCGACGGTCGTTTCGGCGCTCCACGCGGCGACGGGCGTCAACAGATACCCGGATGCCGCAGCCACGCGCCTGCGGGAACGCCTTGCGGAGCGCTACGGAGTGTCAGTCGACGAGGTGCACGTCGCCGCCGGCAGCGTCTCGATTCTCTACCAGCTCGCCCTCGCGGCCTGCGGCCCGCGGGACGAACTCATGTTCGCGTGGCGCTCGTTCGAGGCGTACCCGAGCCTTGGAGCCGTCGCCGGTGCGATTACTGTGCAGGTGCCGCTCGCTGAGGGTGCCCGACACGATCTCGACGCAATGGCCGCCGCGGTCACTGATCGCACTCGCATGATCATCGTCTGCAGCCCGAACAACCCCACGGGCCCCGTCGTGCGCCAAGACGAATTCGACAGTTTCGTCGCAGCCGTGCCGCACGACGTGCTTATCGTGCTCGACGAGGCGTACGCCGAGTTCGTGACTGACCCCGATGCTGTCAGCGGCCCTCGTGTGCTCTCAAACGGCCACCCCAACGTCGTGATGCTGCGCACCTTCTCGAAGGCGTACGGACTTGCGGGCCTTCGCGTCGGGTATGCGATCGGTAATTCGCGCATTCTGGATGCGGCCCGAAGCACAGCCATCCCGCTGTCGGTCACGGGCCAAGCGGAAGCTGCGGCCCTTGCGAGCCTCGACGCCGAACCTGAACTTCTTGAGCGCGTAAGTGTCATCGCGGAACGTCGCGACCGTCTTGTTGACGGCCTCCGTGCCCAAGGCTGGAACGTCCCGAATGCGCAGGGCAACTTCGTGTGGCTCGCCACGGGCGAACACACAGCTGACTTCGCGCCGGCGTTTGAGGCAGGCGGCATCGTGGTGCGCGCATTTGCCGGCGACGGCATCCGAATTTCGGTGGGCGAGCACGAATCTGTAGAGAAAGTCCTACAGATCACTAATTCCGTTGTGAAGAACCTCCCAGAAAGCCATCCGGCACGAGGGTTAGCGTAGAACGGTGATCCCGCTAGATGACCCCGCGGTCGTGCGCATCCTCAACCCGAATGGGACGATGAGCCCGACGGCCGCCGCTGAGCCCTATCTCGACGCGGTTGCCGCCCTGACCGACGCCGAGCTCGAGTCCTTTTATCGCGATATGGCGCTGGCCCGCGCGTTTGATCGCCAAGCCACGAACCTGCAGCGTCAGGGCCAGCTTGCGCTGTGGCCGCCCTCGTTCGGCCAGGAGGCAGCCCAAGTGGGCTCTGCCCGCGCCGCCCGCTCACAGGACCACATCTTTCCGTCGTACCGTGAGCACGCCGTATGCATGATTCGTGGCGTTGACCCGCTCGACATCATTCGATTGATGCGCGGCGTGACCCACGGCGGGTGGGATCCGTTCGATCCCAAGAACGGCAACACCCACATCTACACTCTGGTTTTGGCGTCGCAGACCCTCCATGCCACCGGCTTTGCCACCGGACTTGTCTACGACAAGAAACAGGGCACCGGAAACCTCGACACCGACGAAGCCGTCATCGTCTACTACGGCGACGGCGCCTCGAGCCAGGGCGACGTACACGAAGCGATGGTGTTCGCCGCGAGCACCCAAACGCCGCAGGTGTTTTTCTTGCAGAACAACCAGTGGGCAATCTCGGTGCCGGTGGCAACACAGTCGCGTGCTCCGCTCTACCGCCGCGGCGAGGGGTACGGCATGCCGTCGATCCAGGTCGACGGCAACGATGTGCTTGCAAACTATGCGGTGACCCGTGACGCGCTTGATGGTGCGCGCTCAGGCGGGGGTCCGCGCGCTATCGAAGCCGTCACCTATCGCCGTGGCGCTCACACGACGAGCGATGACCCCACCAAATACCGCACGAGCGAAGAAGAAGAAGCGTGGGCACTTCGCGACCCGATCCTCCGCATGCGCGCATTCCTTGAGAACCGCGGCGCTTCGGAGAGCTTCTTCACTGACATCGATGCCGAAGGCGACGACCTCGCAGAAGACGCGCGTGCACGCACGGTCGCCCTTGGTGGCATCCCGGCTGACTCGATGTTTGAAAACGTGTATTCGGAACCACATCCCGTGATCGAAGAGCAGCGGGCATGGCTTGCCCGCTACGAGGCATCGATGGGGGAGGACGCATCATGAGCGAAACCACGACGATGCCCCTCGGCAAGGCCCTCAATGCGGGACTTCGCCGCGCGCTGAGCGAAAACGATCGAGTGCTGTTGACTGGTGAAGACATCGGCCCACTCGGTGGTGTCTTCCGCGTGACAGAGGGCCTGCAGGCTGAATTCGGTCCACAGCGAGTCGTTGACACACCTCTTGCCGAGTCGGGAATCATCGGCACCGCGATCGGCCTTGCCATGGCAGGCTTTCGCCCCGTGTGCGAAATCCAGTTCGATGGTTTCGTCTTTCCTGGCTTCGACCAGATCACGACGCAGCTTGCGAAGTTTACGAACCGCCACGAGGGCGCCGTCAGCATGCCTGTTGTCATCCGCATTCCCTACGGCGGGCACATCGGCGCAATTGAGCACCACCAGGAAAGCCCCGAAGCGTACTTCACTCACACGGCGGGTCTTCGTGTCGTGAGCCCCTCAACGGCAAACGACGCCTACTGGATGATTCAGGATGCCATTGCGTCCAATGACCCTGTGATCTTCCTCGAACCGAAGGCCAAGTACTGGCAAAAGGGCGAAGTTGATACTTCTGAGCGCGCGATCGACCTCCACGCGAGTCGCGTTGTGCGCCGCGGAACCGATGTCACTCTCGTCGGCCACGGTGCGATGGTCACAACTCTCCTGCAGGCGGCGGCGCTCGCCGAGGCCGAGGGTACAAGTTGCGAGGTCATCGACGTCCGCTCTCTGTCGCCCATCGACTACGCGCCGATTCTCGATTCGGTGCGTCGCACGGGTCGCATGGTCTACGCGCAAGAAGCGCCCGGCTTCACGAGTGTTGGCAGCGAAGTGGCGGCGACCGTCACCGAGCGTGCGTTTTACTCTCTCGAAGCTCCGGTTCTCCGAGTCTCGGGATTCGATGTTCCCTTCCCGCCCGCGAAGCTTGAGGGCGTTTACCTGCCCGACCCCGATCGCATCCTCGAAGCCGTCGACCGCGCGCTCGCATACTGAGCTCGCACCCAGTTAGGAATCCGGATGAGCACCCAAACCTTTCTTCTCCCCGATGTCGGTGAGGGATTGACTGAAGCCGAAATCGTCTCATGGCGAGTTGCCCCCGGCGACACTGTCGCGGTCAACGACGTGCTTGTCGAGATTGAAACGGCTAAGTCGCTCGTCGAGCTGCCCTCGCCGTTTGAGGGCACAGTCGGTGACCTTCTCGCGGCAGAGGGCGACACGATTGAGGTCGGCGCGCCGATCATCACGATCGGCAGCGGTGCTGCCGCACCTCGCGAGCAGCCTGCAGCACCCGCCGAAGAAGCTGATGCCGGCGGCTCGGTGCTCGTTGGATACGGCACGGGTGGTCAGGTGGCATCGCGTCGCCGTAAACCTGCCGAGAAGCCCGTGACTTCCGCCGTCGGCGTGGTGGCAAAGCCTCCGATTCGCAAACTTGCTCGCGACCTCGGCGTAGACCTCGCCGAAGTCAGCCCAAGCGGGGCATCCGGCGAGGTGCTGCGCGAAGATGTCGTTCGTCATGCGTCCCAGGCGAGCGTCTTCCGCAACATCGAGACGCCCGAGTGGCCCGAGGTGCGCGAAGAAACGATCTCTGTCGCCGAGTCTGTTCCTGCGGCGACGACCGATGCGCGTGAGGAATCAATTCCCGTACGGGGCGTGCGCAAGGCAACGGCCAGCGCGATGACGAGCAGTGCCTACACAGCCCCGCACGTGTCGGTGTGGACCGACGTCGACGCAACCCGCACGATGGAACTCGTCAAGCGACTCAAAGCGTCGCCTGATTTCGCTGACACCAAGGTGTCGCCGCTGCTGATCATGGCCCGCGCCGTGATCTGGGCCGTGCGACGCACGCCGATGGTCAACGCCGCATGGATTGATGACGACGAGGGGGGCGGCGCACAGATTCGCGTGCGCCACTATGTCAACCTCGGCATTGCCGCGGCGACGCCGCGAGGCCTCCTCGTGCCGAACATCAAAGACGCGCAGGATCTCAACATGCGTGGGCTGGCGCAGTCGCTTGAGAAGCTCACTCTCACCGCGCGTGAGGGCAAAACGACGCCCGCCGACCAGCAGAACGGCACGATCACAATCACGAACATCGGCGTCTTCGGCATGGATGCCGGTACCCCGATCATCAACCCCGGCGAAGTCGGGATCGTCGCACTGGGAACGATCCGCCAGAAGCCGTGGGTCGTCGACGGGGAAGTACGGCCTCGCTGGGTGACGACGGTGTCGGGGTCGTTCGATCACCGGGTTGTCGACGGCGACGGCGTCTCACGCTTCATCGCCGACATCGCGTCGATTCTTGAGGAGCCTGCACTGCTGCTCGACTGAGGGCTCAGGTCCGTTAGCGATTTCGTGTCCGTTACTGGTTTTGATAACGATTATCAGTAACGTATAGTGATTGTCATGCCCCCCAAAGTCAAACCCCTTGCGTTGGTCGCTGTCGCGGCCGTTTCAGCCCTCGCACTCGCCGGATGCGCCTCGACGAGCGCCACTCCCGCGGCAACTGACGACAACTTGTTCAGCCTCGTGTCGTCAACCAACGTCTACGGAGATATCGCGCAGCAGATTGCGGGAGACGCCGCGACGGTCACACCGATCATCGCGTCTGCCGCTCAAGACCCCCATGGATATGAAGCGACAGCAGGCGACCAGCTCACGGTTCAAAGTGCCGATCTGATCGTGTCGAATGGTGGCGGGTATGACTCGTTCATCGACACGATGATCGACGCTTCCGGCTCAACTGCTCCCGTCATCGTCGCCGCCGAGTACTCGCACTCCTGGCCGGGCGATGAAGCAGACGAGCACACGACGGATTCGCTCGAAGACGAGCCGCACGCCGAAGAAGAGCACGACCACGATCACATCGAGGGGTTCAACGAGCACGTCTGGTACGACCCGCACACGGTCGAGCACGTCGCAGAGGCAATCGCACAGGAGCTGTCAACCCAGCTTCCCGATCAGGCCGACACGTTCGCTGCAAACCTAGAAAGCTTCGAATCTCAGGTAGCCGATCTCGAAGCGAGCCTTGATGAGATCAAGGCTGGGCACGAGGGTGAGGCCGTCTTCTACACTGAGCCAGTGCCGGGCTACCTGGTTGCTGCAGCCGGACTTGAAAATGCCACACCTGATGAATTCAGCGAGGCTGTCGAAGAGGGCCAGGACGTGCCCCCGGCGACGCTGCTCGAAGCGAAGACCGCCATCGAATCGGGTGACGTCAAGGTGCTGATTGCCAACGCACAGACCGGTGGCGCCGAAACGACCCAGGTGATCGACGTGGCAAACGCACAGGGAATTCCCGTGCTCGAGTTCACAGAAACGCTCCCGGACGGCGAGACTTACATTCAATGGATGCAGGAGAACGTCGCAGCCCTCGCCGGCGCGCTAACCAAGTGACCGCTGACGCGGCGCCGCTTCGGATCACCGGAGCGGCGCTTCGTCGCGATGGTCGAGAGCTCTGGTCGGGCCTCGACCTCGAAGTTGCGCCCGGTGAAATGATCGCGGTTCTGGGCCCGAGTGGCGCCGGAAAGACGACATTGCTCCGGGCGGTTCTCGGCCTCGACAAGCTGTCTCAGGGCAGCATCGAGGCTCTCGGTGAACCTGTTCGCCGAGCGGGAAACCGGCGAATCGGGTACATCCCGCAGCAGCGGCCTCTGCCGCGCGACACTGCGATGCGTGGCCGCGACTTGATCGCCCTCGGTGTCGATGGACACCGCTTTGGGCTGCCATTCCCGCGCCGTGGCGATCGTGTGCGTATAGATGCTCTCCTCGAAGATGTCGGCGGCATCGAGTTTGGTGACCGCGCGGTGGGAGTCCTTTCGGGCGGTGAGCAGCAACGTCTTCGCGTAGGACAAGCGCTCGCCGATGACCCCAAGCTGCTGCTGTGTGACGAACCGCTCACGAGCCTTGACCTCGCAAATCAGCAGGCGGTGATCCGCCTCATCGACCGGCACCGTCGTGAGCGGCAGGCCGCTGTGCTGTTGGTAACACACGACATCAACCCGGTCCTCTCAGCGGTTGACCGCATCCTTTACATCGCCAATGGCCGATTCACCCTCGGAGCGCCCGAAGAGGTTCTCACCTCTGAGGTGCTGAGCGACCTCTACGGAGCGCCGGTGTTAGTCTTGCGCGCCGGTGACCGGCTCGTCGTGGTTGGCGCACCCGATGCCCAAGAGTCGCACCATCACCACCACGATGAAGAGGACCAGGTATGAATTGGTCTGACATCGGCGACGCGCTCTTTGGCGGCGTTTCGCAATACGGCGCGATTCTCGCTCTGGTGCAGAATTCGCTGTGGGCCGGGGCCGCCCTCGGACTGGTGGGCGGGCTCATCGGTGTGTTCATCATGCAGCGTGACATGGCGTTCGCAGTCCACGGTATTAGCGAGCTGTCGTTTGCGGGAGCAGCCGCGGCCCTGTTGCTGGGCTTCGACGTCGTCGCCGGCTCAATCGTCGGTTCGGTGCTCGCTGCGGCAATCATCGGATGGTTGGGCGCGCGCGCCCGCGATCGCAACTCGATTATCGGTGTGCTGATGCCGTTCGGGCTGGGGCTCGGCATCCTGTTTCTTTCGCTCTACAGCGGACGCAGCGCCAATCGCTTCAGCTTGCTGACGGGCCAGATCGTCTCGGTGCAGTCGTCGCAGCTCACCTGGCTCATCGCAATCAGCGCCGTGGTCTTGGTCGGCCTGCTGGTCATTTGGCGTCCGCTGCGGTTCGACTCGCTCGACCCCCAGTCAGCCGCCGCGCGTGGGGTTCCGACCCGCACTGTGTCGCTGCTGTTCATGCTGCTGCTGGGTCTGGTTGTCGCTGTTGCCGTGCACATCATCGGCGCGCTTTTGGTGATGGCACTCCTTGTCACCCCGGCTGCGGCGGCAATGCGTGTGGCGCACGGTCCACTCATCGTGCCGGTGCTCTCGGCCGTGTTCGGGTTCGTGTCGGCGGTCGGCGGCATCCTGTTAGCTGTCGCTGGCACCCTGCCGGTGAGTCCGTACATCACAACGATTTCGTTCGCGATCTACCTCGTGTGCCGTCTCATCGGTGCGCGAAGAGACAGCACGATGCGTGCCGCATGACGGGTGTGAGTCAACTCTCTCGGTAGACCCACAACACCGGCCGTTAGACTCCCGCCTATGGTTCAGCGCAATACGTGGCAGCGCGAGCGCGTGCGCGAAGAGCTCTCTTCAGAGAGTGGTTTCGTGAGCGCGCAATCACTGCATGCGCGACTTCGCGACGACAACACGGGTATCGGACTTGCCACCGTGTACCGGGCGCTCGCGGGCCTTGCCGCCACAGGTGAAGCGGATTCGCTCCAGAGCCCTGACGGCGAGAGCCTCTATCGGGCGTGTTCAACGAGCGGCCACCATCACCACTTGATCTGCCGACGTTGTGGGCTGACCGTCGAAATCGCTGCCACCGACGTTGAGCAGTGGGCGCACGACACCGCAGCTGCCCATGGATTTACCCACGCGGAACACGTCGTCGACATCTTCGGACTCTGCGAGTCGTGCACGCGAATTGCTGCAAATGAGTCTGACGCGCGCTGACACACGTGCGCCGGTTTCCACTCGCGGGTGGGCAGTAGGCGCAGGTGTTGGCTTTGCCGCCGTCGCGGCGCTTTTTCTCATCGATCGGTTCGCGCCGACGCTTTTTACGGCGCCGCTCTCTGACCGTGCGCAAGACGGACTGACCCTCGCCATCAGCGTGCTGATCGAATCCTTGCCGTTTGTCGCTCTCGGCGTCATCCTTTCGATCGTCGTTCAGGTGTGGGTTCCGCCCGGTGTGATCGAGCGTTGGATGCCACGCCGAGCCTGGGCGCGCCGCGCTGTGCTGTCGCTCCTCGGCATGCTGATTCCGGTGTGCGAATGCGGCAACGTGCCGTTTGCGCGCGGCCTTCTGATCCGTGGCTTCGGCGTAGCCGAGACGCTTGCGTTTCTTATCGCTGCCCCCATCGTCAATCCGATCGTGATCATCACGACCCATGCCGCATTCGGGTTCAGCGATGGCATCCTCATCGCGCGGCTCGTGGGTGGGTACCTCATCGCGAACCTCATCGGATGGCTGTACAGCCGGCATCCCTCACCCGACGCGCTACTTACCGACCGCTTTCGCGACACGTGTGTACTCGTCTCCGGCGAAACCGGTGGGAAGGGCCGTCGGAGCATTGCCCAGTTCGTCATCGAACTGCGGGCGGTGATGCCGGCGCTGATCATCGGGTCGGCAATCGCGGGCGCAGTCCAGGTGATCGTGTCGCGGGAAGCTCTCCTTGAAATCGGATCGAATCCGGTTTACTCGATCGCCGCGATGATCGTGTTGGCAATGGTCGTTTCGATCTGTTCCAACGTCGATTCGTTCTTCGCGCTTTCTTTCGCTTCGACCTTCACTCCGGGTTCGATCGTCGCGTTCTTGCTGGTGGGCCCGCTCGTCGACGTCAAGATGCTCGCGCTCTTGCGCACGACTTTCACGGCACGAACACTGGTTGGCATTGTGGCCGTTGTCATACCCTTCGCCTTTGTCGTCGCGCTGGTGGTGAACTTCATTGGCTAAAGCACGTTTGGTTCAGGCGCGCTGGATCGGCGCGCGTTGGCTCGGAGTCGGAACGGCAGCGGTGCTGTCGGTTGTGACGATCGCGCTGACGCTTTCCGGCCAACTTTCGCTGTACATCAACCCCGATTCCACGTGGTTCACGGCGGGTATGTCGGTGTTCGTCCTTATCGGCGCTGTTGCAAGCTTTACGCTGCCACTGGGCGCCGAAGAAGAGCATGGTCACGATCACGGCGACGCGGATGGCGCTGCGGATCATGACCACCAACACTCGGCGTGGCGAGTCACCCCGGGAGGAGTTGCCGCTCTCAGTGGCGGGGTCGTCGCCTCGGGCGTCGTGCTCTCGATGCTTGTTCTGCCCGCGGCGACGCTCTCGACCGAGCTCGCGATGTCGCGCGATGTCGGAGCACCGCAGCTGTTTGGTGGATCGGATGCCGTCACGCTCGCATCGACCGGGGATACGACCCAGTTCGGCGTGGGCGACTGGGCGAGCGTTTTTGCCACCGCGACAAACCCAGACGCCTTCGAAGGCGACACCGTCACGCTCACTGGCTTTGTCACGCCTTCCGATGACACGGGGGACTTTCGGCTGTCACGCCTTGTCATCACGCACTGCGTTATTGACGCGCAGCAGGCAAGCCTTGCGATCTCGGCGGATGCCTCGGTGCCCGCTACCGGTCAGTGGGTCGAGATCTCCGGCACGATTCGCGAGAGCGACAACGGTTCCCTAAACATCGTTGCGAGCAACGTGTCGGCGATCGACGAGCCGCAGGACCCGTATGAGTACTAGGAGCGGTGCTACGCCCGAGGTTCGATCCCGGCGCGCGCGTACGACACAGCGGCGGCGACGCGCCTTCGCGAGTGCGTTTGCGATCGTTCTCACAGCTCTTGTGGTGTTCGCACTCGGCGGCGGACTCCTGAGTACGTTGCAGGGCCCGCGCGTGACATCGGTTGACGTCGCCCCGGAAGCTGCGACTCAGGCATCGGGCTCCCGGCTCATCATCACCACCAATCAGTCGCTCAACGACGTCACCGCTGATCAGGTGACGGTGACTCCCGCGACTGATTTCACCGTCGACACCTCGGGTCGGAGCATCGGCGTGCGCTTCGCGTTGCCGCTCTATGACGCAACCGACTACACGGTGACGATCAAGGGCGTGACGGGCATCGGTTCGGAGCCGGCATCGACGTTCACTGAAACTTTCACAACGCCAGCGCTAGACGCATACCTGCTGAAGCGGACCGACAGTGCCGACACGATTTTTCGCACCGACCTCACCGGCGAGGCGGCGGTGCCTGTCTTTGAAAACGAGCACATCGAGGATTTTCGCGCCACGGCCAACCACCTTGTGATTTCGGTGCGCAATGACGCCACGCCAACGCTGGTTGTCACCGATCTCGATGGTGAGAACCCCGCAGACATGACACTCCCCGGCGACGGGCAGATCACTCTGCTGCAAAGCGCCGATCGTGGCGACCTCATCGGCTACGTGTACTCCGATGCTGTGCTCACTGAGACGACGGGCGAGAACTCGGCGCTCTACACGGCATCCCTCGATGACCCGACGGCTGCGCCGACGCTCGTTACGATAGAGGGCGCTGATCCTCGTGTCGCGCAGTGGCGTTTCGTGCCCGATACCGACAGTGTGCTGGTGCTGACGTTTGGCGGTCGCCTGCTGTTGACGGATGCCACAGGAGACGGGGCTGTCGACCTCGGCGCCGCTGTCACGATCGATGGCATAGCGCGTGGTTCGTCGGTTGCCGTAATCGAACGTGCCGACGGCATGTTCGCCATCGACCTGACCGATGGCACCGAATCTCCGCTCGTCGACGCAGCCGACACCGATGGGCTCCCGGGCACAGTGCTGCCACTTCCCGGCGACGAGGGCACGCTCCGACCCTTCGCGCTCATCGGTGACGACGGTATCGCGCAGGGCACGATGATTGGGCGGGTAGCGTCCGATGGCACAACGACAAGCGTGTACTCGGTCGCCGCCGGAGATGCCCTGCTGCAGAGTTGCGTCTCTCCCAGTGGTCGCTACGCCGCCGTAACCGTTGCGCCTGACATTGTTGCCAACCCCTATGACACCTACCTACTGCCGGTTCCAACCACGGTTGAGACCCACGTGATCGACCTCGACACCGACGACGAGGTCGTCGCCCTCGCGGGGCTTGCAATCTCGTGGTGCCAGGTGCCACTGCAGTGAGGGCTGAGTGGGCAGCCGGTCGCCGGCCGGCTCGGCGCGATGATCTCGTCGGCCTTCCGCTCGAGGTCGCCCCGCGCCTTCTCGGCGGGGTACTCCAGGTGCATAGCGGTGGACGAGACGTAGCCCTCCGCATTACCGAGGTGGAGGCCTACCACGGGCAGGGCACGGGAGACATGCCTGACCCCGGATCGCACGCACGAATGGGACCGACCGCTCGCAACGCCACGATGTGGCGTGAACCGGGATTGTTGTACGTCTATCTGAGCCACGGCATCCACACCTGCATCAACGTCGTGTGCAGCCCTCCCGGTGTCGCCGGCGCCGTGCTGGTGCGCGCGGGCGAGGTCGTTGAAGGGGCGGATGCCGCAGCCATCCGCCGACCCGCAGCTCACACACCGCGGGACTATGCGCGTGGCCCCGGAAGGCTCGCGGCAGCTGTGGGGCTCCGCCATCCGGTGCACGACGGCGTGGACGCTATCGCAGGCAGCGAGTTGGCCGGGGCTACCGTGCGGCTATGGCTGACGAACGCGCAGCAGGCGGGGGTGGCCTCCGGGCCGCGCGTTGGTGTTGCGGGTGTTGCGGGCACCGACGCTTTTCCGTGGCGGTTCTGGATTGCGGGAGATCCCACGGTTTCGTCGTTTCGTTGGGGCCGCGGTGCTGCACCCTAAGTCAAGCCGACACGCCCGAGCATGTTAGAGTTGAACCTGTCTGTGCGCACTCCAGCGCGCGGTTCGCACTTTTTTCCTTCCTCTTCCTCGTTCTGCGGGGATGAGTTCTGCGGGAAAAAAGCGCAGACAAGGGATCTTGGGTGGCACCGTCCGGTGTCACGGTACTAAGGAGAAATTACTATGGCAGCAGTGTGCCAGGTGACTGGAGCTGTTCCCGGCTTCGGACACAACATCTCGCACTCGCACCGCCGGACGAAGCGTCGCTTCGACCCGAACGTGCAGAAGAAGACCTATTTCGTTCCGTCGTTGGGCCGCAACATCAAGCTCAACGTTTCGGCTAAGGGCATCAAGGTCATTGACGCCCGCGGTATCGAGTCGGTCGTCAAGGACCTCATTGCGAAGGGTGTGAAGCTCTAATGGCAAAGAAGTCTCAGGACGTTCGTCCGATCATCAAGCTGCGTTCGACCGCCGGCACGGGTTACACCTACGTGACGCGCAAGAACCGCCGCAATAACCCCGACCGCATCGTGCTCAAGAAGTACGACCCCGTAGTGCGTAAGCACGTTGATTTCCGAGAGGAGCGTTGATCCATGGCTAAGAAGAGCAAAATCGCTCGTAATGAGCAGCGCAAGGTCATCGTCGAGCGTTACGCGGCAAAGCGTCTTGAGCTCAAGAAGGCCCTGGTCGACCCGACCTCGACCGACGAGCAGCGCGAAGCCGCACGCCTCGGCCTGCAGAAGCTGCCCCGCAACGCATCGCCCATCCGCGTGCGCAGCCGCGATGTCATCGATGGCCGTCCCCGTGGTGTCCTGACGAAGTTCGGCATCTCGCGTGTGCGTTTCCGCGACATGGCGCACCGTGGCGAACTGCCCGGTGTCACCAAGTCCAGCTGGTAACCACCACAGCGTAAGAAAAGGGGCAGGAGTTCTTCGGAGCTTCCGCCCCTTTTTCGTGTTCCCGACGTCCAAAAATGGCAAAACGGGGTGAATTCACCCCAACACGCCGTGGGATTCGGGCCACAACAGCCTAAATCCGCGTATTTCCGGGGAAATTGGCTATAGTCGAGGCGGTCGATCCGACCAGCCGGAAGGTGTTCACCAACCGGACCCCAGTAATCAAAGGCGGCACTCGCTGCCTCGGAGGACAACACATGGCCGACAAGTCCATTACCAAGACCGAACTCGTTGCGAGCATCGCGAGCGCCACCGGACAAAGCCAGTCCGCCGTTTCGGGCGTTCTCGACTCCCTCTTCTCGACCGTTTCTGAGGCCGTTGCCAAGGGCACGAAGGTTTCGATCCCGGGTTGGATCGCGTTCGAGCAGGTTGAGACCTCGGCACGTACGGGCCGTAACCCCCAGACCGGCGCAGAGATTCAGATCCCGGCCGGCAAGCGCGTCAAGGTGACCGCTGGCTCGAAGCTGAAGGCTGCCGTCAAGTAGTCGACACCATCGTCAACAACAGGGAGGATGCTTCGGCGTCCTCCCTGTTGTTTTGGCCGCTTAGGCTGGGGGAGTGAATCCTCGAGTGCTGAGGGCCGTCGGCCCGTCGATCCTCGCGCTCACCGCGGCTCTTGGGCTTATTTGGGGCCTCGCATATGGCGGTGGAGCCGACCCGCTGCAGATAGCCGATCCCGGGCCTGTGGTTCGGTGGGGCCTGCCTGCCGCCACGATGTTGGTCAACATTTCCGCAGCCGGCATGCTCGGAACCCTCGTGCTCGCGCTCTATGCGTTGAAGGCTAGCGAGCGCGCCTTCGAAGTTGCACTCGATACCGCATCAATATCCGCGGCAATTTTCACAGTGGCTTCGGCACTGACGGGATTCTTCACCTTCGTCAACATCACGAATGCTGCCCCGAGTGCTGACGCTCTCTTCGGCGAGCAGCTCGGTCGTTTTCTCATTCAGCAAGAAGTCGGTCGCACGTGGCTGATCACCACGATCGCTGGTGCCGTCCTGACGGTGCTCACATTCGCTGTGCGTGGCTGGACATCGACACTGTTCGTGGCAATCCTTGCTGCCGCAGCCCTCGTGCCGATGGGGACTCAGGGCCACTCGGGCGAGCTATCGACCCACAACCTCGCGATGACCGCGCTCATCCTGCACATGATCGGTGCAGCGGTCTGGGTTGGCGGGCTTGTGCTGTTGGTCGTTATCCGTCCAGTGCTCACTCGAGATGAGATGGGCGGGGTGCTTCGTCGTTATTCGAGTCTCGCGATCGTCGCGTTCGTCGCAGTCGCGGCTTCAGGTGTTGCGCGTACGACTGTGAGCGTCCAGTCGTGGGCGGGTTTCATCTCTCCCTACGGCGCTCTGCTCGCGGTGAAAGTGATCGTCCTGATTGCGATAGGCATGTTGGCGGCGTGGTATCGGCTCAGGTTGATTTCGAAGATCGGGCAAGAAACGGTATCCCGTCTGTTCTGGCTGCTCATCGCGATCGAGGTCGCCTTCATGGGGATTGCGAGCGGTGTCGCGGTGGCGCTTGCTCGCACGGCACCACCCGCAGACGAAACCGTGCCGGTGGTGCGGACGCCCGCGGAACTCCTCACAAGCTCACCACTGCCACCTGAACTCACGATCGCGCGCTGGTTTACCTCGTGGGAGATTGACCTGCTGTGGGCATTCGTCGTTGCGTTCGGGGTCTTCTTCTACCTCGCCGGTGTCTGGCGCTTGCACCGCCGCGGTGACAAGTGGCCGATCTATCGCACCGCGCTGTGGCTGCTCGGTATGGCGCTGTTGTTCTGGGTCACCTGCGGACCCCTCAACGTCTACCAGGACTATCTGTTCAGCGTGCACATGATGGGGCACATGCTCTTGACCATGGCGATACCGCTGTTGTTGGTGCCCGGCTCTCCGATCACTCTGGCTGCACGCGCCATCGAGAAGCGACAGGACGGCAGTCGCGGCGGCCGGGAATGGATCCTGTGGGCGGTACACACTCCGGTTGCCCGTGTCGTCACGAACCCCTTCTTCACAGCTGCGATGTTCGTCGGATCGCTGTGGGTGTTTTATTACACCGACCTCTTCCGGTGGTCGCTGTACGACCATCTCGGCCACGAGTGGATGGTTGCGCACTTTTTGATCACCGGCTATCTCTTCGTGCAGTCGTTGATCGGCATCGATCCCGTTCCGTACCGCTTTCCCTACGCTTTCCGTCTCTTGACTCTCATCACTGTGATGGCAACCCACGCGTTCTTCGGTGTGGCCATCATGATGCAGTCGACCCTGTTCATCGCGGAGTGGTTCGGTTCTATGGGGCGCGAATGGGGCCTCACGCCCCTCGCAGATCAGTACACGGGCGGCGGCGTTGCCTGGTCGGTCGGTGAGATTCCCACGCTCATCCTTGCGATCACTGTGGCGATTCAGTGGAGCCGAAATGATGACCGCCTGCAGCGGCGCACTGACCGCCAGGCTGACCGCACGGGCGACGCAGAGCTTGCCGAGTACAACGCCCAGCTGCAAGCCCTTGCTGACAAAGACGCGCGGGCTGCACGCTAGTTTGCGGGAGTACCGCCGACGCGGATCGAAACTGATCCGTCGCTCAAGGCTGAGATTGAGCCATTCACGATGAACGGAATGTCTTGACTCAGCGTCGAAATTGAACCGTCGAACAGCGACTGCACGGCGACTTCGATGTGGGCCATCGCGGTGGTGTCGGGAATGCGCCAGTTTGCGCCGTCGGGCTTGATTGTCACTACGGGTTGCTGCACCACCGTCCAGGTCGGCAGGTCAACAATGCGATTCTGCTCGACGAAGCCGAAGGGGCATCCTGTCGGTTGGAGCACCTGCTGCTCGGCGCAACTCGCCAAGAACTCGGTGACGCGCTCTTGCGCTGTCTCGATGAACTCGGGTGTGGGTTCGGCTTGTACCTGAATCGGCACTTCTTTGAGCGGAACATCTGCCAGCACCGCCACCCCGGGTGTGGCTGAGATCGCAGTGTTGACTGACACAGTGTAGATGCCGGGAGAAAACACCAGCATGGGAATTGACGCTGTGGGGTCTGCGTCGACGCCGTCGGCCGAAACCTGGCGCTTATCGATCTCGAAACCGTTGACGCTGAACTCCATCGAACCGAGCACTGTGATGTCGACAATGCCGAGGGGGCTCGTCGCGAAGCGCCAGGTTGGTGCGACTCCGATCACTCCGTCGCGCGCAACCTCGAAGGTTGTGGTCGCGGGGTTTCCCATCGCCTTGTACGAGACCGTGACCTCGCTGATGTCGCCATCGGTGCTCTCCGAAATGGGAGTGATGTCGCTCAACTGCCCGAGTGCTGCTTTCCGCAAGAGCGCATCGGATGCCTCGGGTGATAGCTCATTCGCTTGAAGCTCTGCTTCCGTCAGTGCAACGCCGGGAAGCGTCAGTGCGTTCGCGGCCTCACCGTCACTGAGCATCTCCAGGTAGCGCATGACGAAGGCAGTAGGGCTGTAGAAGCGTTCGTAGATGACCGAGTACGAGGCGCCTGTCGCCGCGACGAGCAGAACGCCGATGACACCCAGAACAGTGAGATCGAGTGCGAGCCGTCGTCGGGTGCGAGGCTGTTTCTTGCGGCGCCGCGTAGTGGGCTGGGACGAGCGTTGAGCCGCAGGCGCGGCGACGGGCGGGTCTGCCTCAGCATCCCGCTCACTCGTGTCCACCCCCGTATCCACAGCATCAGTCTAGGAAACCTGGCGGCGCGTCCGGTGCAGAATGCACTTTGGGGTCATGTGGTACCACGAAGCGCCGCCAGCACGCCTAGCATTGGAGTGGTGAGCAAGCCGTCCCTGTCAGCAGAGCAGGAGGCGCTCTATCGACTTATCGAAGACACTCGAGAGCATGTCTTCGTCACGGGACGTGCCGGCACCGGAAAATCGACACTGCTGCGGCATCTGACGTACAACACGTCGAAACAGATCGCGATCTGTGCTCCGACAGGCGTTGCCGCCCTCAACGTCGAGGGTCAGACGATCCATTCGCTGTTCCGTCTCCCGATCGGTCTGATTGCGAACGGCGTTATCGATCAGAACGATGCCACTCGCAAACTGCTGAACGCGATTGACACTCTCGTGATCGACGAGATCTCTATGGTCAATGCCGACCTGATGGACGGGATTGACCGGTCACTGCGCCAGGCTAGGGGCCGTCGGGCTGAGCCCTTCGGTGGCGTGCAGATCGTGATGTTCGGCGACCCGTATCAGCTGGCCCCGGTGCCGCCCCGCGGTGATGAGCTGCGCTACATCGAAGATCACTACCGTTCGTTCTGGTTCTTCGACGCGCACGTGTGGGTCGGCGAGACCTCGGGCGATGGTCTTATCGATATCGGGTCGCACGGCGCTGAGCTGCACATTCGCGAGCTTCGCGATATTCACCGCCAGGCCGACCCGGTATTCAAAGCGATGCTCAACGCGGTGCGCTATGGACGCGTCACCGCAGACATCGCCCAGGTGCTCAACGATGCTGGAGCGCGAAAGCCCCCAGAATCGAGCGACGACGAGCCACCGATCATTACTCTCGCCACACGCAACGACATTGTGACGTCGATCAATCGGCGACACCTCGATGCGCTGCCCGGGAGATCTCAAACGGCGAAGGCCGAGATCAGCGGTGACTTCGGTCGAGGCGATCTCTATCCGGCTGATCCTGAACTTCAGCTCAAGGTCGGCGCGCAGGTGATGTTCTTGCGCAACGATGCGGCGACGTACGGCGAACCGCCACGATGGGTCAACGGCACGATTGGCACTGTGACGCGCATCACAGGAGGCACAGTGCGCGTCGAGGTTGATGGGCAGGAGCATGATGTCGAGCCCGCAGTGTGGGAACGATTCCGGTACGCCTACGACTCGGCATCCCGAAAACTCTCACGCGATATCGTCGCGGAGTTCACCCAGTTTCCACTGCGATTGGCGTGGGCGGTGACGATTCATAAGTCGCAGGGGCAGACCTACGACCGTGCCGTAATTGATCTTGGTGCTGGGGCGTTTGCCCCAGGTCAGACATACGTTGCGCTGTCGCGCCTGACGTCAATCGATGGCCTTTACCTATCGCGGCCGCTTCGGCCAAGCGATATTCGTGTCGATGCCGATGTGCAGCGTTTCATGGCACAGGCGCTTCGGCCTCCGGCAGCTCCGGCTCCCGAGGCGTCGTAGTGCTGGTTACGCCGCGGCTTCGGCCTTAGCGCGAGCGAGGTCTTCGAACAACTCAGTGTTGAAGCGGTAGGCGAGCAGCACCTCTTCGATGACGCGATCTTTTTCGCCGTCATCCCAGGGGGCAGCATCGAGCTGGTCGCGATAGACCTCTTTGAACTCTTTCGGATCGGCGATGTCAGCGAAGACGTAGAAACCGATGCCATTGGTGTCGAAGCCGAATCGACGTTTCATGAGGCGCCCGATGAAGAGCCCGCCGGAGAGATCACCGAGGTAGCGCGTGTAGTGATGGGCGACGAACCCACCCGCCCACGTTGCTGCGACCCTATTGATGCGGTCCACGTAGCGTTGCGTCGTCGGCAGCGGCGCCACCTGTTCGCGCCAGTCCGCGCCAATCAAAAATTCGAGGTCAGCCTCAAGCGCCGGCATCCGCGTGAGCTTGTCAGTGATGAACACGGATGCCACGGGGTCACGGCGCATTCGATCGGCGGCGCCTTCAAGAGCTTCATAGATGAACCAGTGCTGGACAACGAGCGCGACATAGTCATCGCGGGTGCCCTTGCCGTTGATGAGGTCGGCCATGAAGCCAGCGCTCTCACTGCCGGAGTGGGCTGTCGTGGAACGTTCGCGGAGGGCCGTCGAGAACGGTGTCAGGTGGCTCATGCGGTCAGTCTAGTGGAATATTAGGCTGCCCTAAGTAAAAGTTTACGCGTGGGGTCGTGGTTCAACGCCGAGACGGACGCAGGCTTCGTCGTAGAGCGCGACAACCTCGCGGCGCACCTCTCCGCGCTCTGTGATGGGGGCTCCCGGCCAAGCGACGTGCACCTCGGTAGTGCCGCCCGCGGCATCCGCTGCGTCCCATGTGCCACCGTCACCGTCGAAATCGATCATCGTCGCACCCACCGCAGCACGGTCGACGAACGCTCGGACGATGAGCAGGTTGTCATCTGAGTGGTCACCGTTCATGTGCGAGAGCACGGCGGAGCGAACATTGTCGTCAAAGCTATGGGGCATGTTCTCAGCCTAGAGAGTGATGTGATGGGACTGTGATATCCGTATGTTTGAATCGGTAAAGCACGATCACGGAGGGGTGAGGATGCAGGCCCGATCCGGTCGACGTCGTTTTGCAGTTCTAGGGACTGTTCTGGCAGTGAGCACACTGCTTCTTTCGGCGTGCTCCACCGACACCACAGTGTCGGTGAACGTGCCGGAGCAGGTTGACGCTGATCTTCCTGCCGACACAGCAGCGGAGATCGAAAGCGCTGTCGAGTTTGCGATGGCCGCGACCGGCTCCACCGGCGCGATCGTCGGTGTGTGGGCTCCGTGGAGCGGGACGTTGGTCAGCGGCTTTGGTATCGCTGATGGCGGTGACGCCGCAGACCTGACGTTCCGCGGCGCTGAAATTACGCGCGCTATGACCTGCGATGCGCTTTACCAGCTCGCAGCTGACGGTGTTGTTGCCCTTGACGACTCAGTATCGACGTATGTGTCGAGCGTCGCAGGCCTCGGATCTATCACTCTTGAAGAGCTCTGCAACGGCACCTCTGGACTCGGAACGTACTGGCCGGTCATCGAATCAATGGCGCTCTCGACGCCCGAACGCAAGTGGGAGCCCCGCGAACTCGTCGCCTATGGCATGGGTCGCTCCACCGACGTCGTGCCGGGAACCGCGTGGGGCGATTCTGACGCGGGATATGTGCTGCTCGGACTTGCCCTCGAAAGCGCGACTCAAAAGACCGCGTCGGCACTTTTTGCCGACACTATCTTTGAGCCCCTCGAAATGGAATCGACCTCGCTACCGCGCGCCACGGCGACGAGCCCAGGTTCAAATCCGCTCGACGGCATGCTTTCACTGCCAGATAAAGAGGGTGCGCTTAACTGCGCCGACCCGGCCAACGTCACCGAGTATTCGTCGAGTATCGGATTCACCAACTCTGGTGTCGTCACAAACATCACGGACCTCGGGCACTACACACAGGCGCTCGCTGTCGATGCCCTCGGAGTGGATGGCTCTGAGCGATTTGCGGCGCCCCTCCCCGCTGACCCGAGCGGCCCGACGTGGTTCACCACGACGGGCGGCGCCTACCAGGCGGCAAGCCTGGTGGGTCAGTACGGCAAGGTCCCCGGTTACATCACGGCATCGTTCGCTGACCCAACGACCGGCATGACGGTGTCAGTTGTGCTCAACAACTCGGCAGCTGATGCAGAGGTCGGCGCGTACTTGGCGTGGCAGATTGCAGCGATCACATCGAAGGCGCCGGCAGCGTCCGGTGAGACGGCGCCCAACGCTGGCCTCCCCTGGACAGCGGAGCAGTATCACGACGCTATTGCAGAGGCTGCTGTCTGCCCCTTGCCGGAGTGATCCTCCGATGAGCGCGACGTGGGCGTGAAATTCGGTTCCGCGCCGGCGATCACGCTTGTCGCGATCGGGCTTTTGTGCCAAGAAGTCGGGGCTTCGTTCGCAGTGTTGCTGTTCCCGCAGACCGGGCCGCTCGGCATGGTCATGCTGCGTTTGGTGTTCTCTGCGGCGATTCTGCTCCTGATAGCCCGACCGGCGTTGCGTGGTCACTCCTGGCAAACCTGGCGCTCAATACTGATCTTCGGAATCGTGTTGGCGCTGATGAACACGCTCTTTTACCTTGCCCTCGACCGCCTCGCCCTCGGGGTGACAGTGACGATCGAAGTGTTGGGCCCGCTCGTGCTGTCGATCGTAGCCAGCAGGAGCCGCGCGGCGTGGCTGTGGGCGGTGCTCGCCTTTGCCGGAGTCGCTGCCCTCGGTAGCGGCGGGTGGGACCGCCTCGATCCGCTCGGTGTCGTTTTCGCCCTTGGCGCGGCGGCGAGCTGGGCGTTTTACATTTTGGCGTCGGCGAAGGTCGGAGGCGAACTGCCCGGGCTCCAGGGTCTCGCGCTCGCCATGGCGTTGGGTGCAGTGATATCGGCGCCGCTCGGCATACTCGACGCGGGCACAGCGCTCGGGCGCATCGACGTGCTGGCCCTTGCTGCTGCCGTTGCTGTGCTGTCGTCGACGATTCCGTACGCGTTCGAGATCATCGCGTTGCGCCGGGTGGCGGCATCCGTGTTTGCTGTGCTCATGAGTCTCGGACCGGCGATCGCCGCGGTGGCGGGTCTGGTGCTACTCGGGCAGCAGCTGGTGTGGCTCGAAGTCGTGGGAATCGCCCTCGTGATCATCGCGAGCATGGGCGCTGTCTTCGCCGCGAGCCGAGCAAGCAGGGCTTCGCGCGCGGCATCAGAGTCTGACCCAACAGCGTCTGATTCAGTAAAGCCCGATCCAACCGAAGAACCCTTCAGCGCCCCGATGGCCTAGAACGGCGCGAGGGCAGAGTCATCCTGCGCGTTCGTGATGGTGTCTGGTGCAAGCGTGACATCGCGCGGCGTCGGCTGGAACATCACGCCCGGCGGTCTGTCGGTGTAGCTGTGGCCGGTGGGTGAGATCCATTCGAGGACTCCGCCGGGCTTCTGCTTCACCCTCCACGCCGTGGCATGTTTCAACGAATGGTGTCTTCGGCAGAGGTGGGCCAAGTTGCGCACTTCGGTCGGCCCTCCCAGGGCGGCATCAATGGTGTGGTCAATATCGCACCGGTGAGCGGGCGTGCGGCATCCCACGAATCGGCAATGCTGATCCCGTGCTCGCAAATGTCTCTTGAGCTGCTCGCTCGGGCGATACCGATCAACGGCAAGAACATTAAGACTGACGGGATCGGTGAACACACGATCCCACCCCGGCGCGTTGCCGGCGAGGCGACGGGCGGTTTCGGGGTCGACAAGCCCCATACGCCCCGCATCTCCGGGCGCGAAATCAGAGCCGCACAGGCTCGTCGCCGGAACAGTGACCTGCACAATCGCCCGGATGGCCCCGAGACCGGTCCCGCCCTCGCCGGTGCCGTCACCGGGAACAAAACCCGCCACGGGGCCAGCCGTCAGCAACATGTCTGCGAGTAGGTCTGCGCGGATCTGATCGGTCGTGCGCTCATCACGCTCAGACACCCGCTCGCCGGTACGCTCATCCGTACACTTCTCGGTGTCGGCAACGGGCTCGGCACCCGCGTCTCTCCGCGCATCCTTGATTGCGCGCGCCTGCTGCGTGAGTCTGTCGTGGATGCCGTGCGCCAGTATTCCGGGCAGTTCCGCGTGCAGCTCTGCCATTCCGTCGGGGAGCGGCGTCACCCACACTTTGCGCGACTCGCGCGCATCGCCATGGCGTTCCGCCATCGTGCGAGGCTGAGCTTTCTCGGCGAGGGCTTCGGCACGCTTTCGTAAGCGCCCCGTTGTCTCGACCTCAGCTATCGGCGCAACATCACGATCGAACTGCGCACGCGCCTTCGCATCCGAAATCGGAGCACCTGTGCGCAAAACAGTGGTGACGTGGCCCCGAGAAATTCGACCCGCAGCCCACGAACCATACGTCTCGGGATAGTCGCCGACGATCGTCATCGCTTCGTCGATCTGGCCTTGCGCGGTGCGATCCGCGACGTGCATTACAGTGCCGAGCTCGGCTGCGATCGAACGCAGGGGCATTTCCCGTTCGTGCGACGACCTCGAGCCGCTACGCGCCCCCTGTGCGAGACCGATACGGCCGGCCTCAGCGAGCAGCGCCACTTCTGTCGCTTGCCACTCGGCGACTTTTTGCCGCGCGTGCACCACTCCGGAGTAGATCGCAGTCAGGCCCGCAGGTTCGGCGGCTGCCGCGTCTGCGAGGTGAGGGGAGTGGTGGTCGCTCATGCATTAATTATCGAACAGACCTACGACATTGAGGTAGCTAACGTGGAGTCTGTATAGAAACTAAATGCGCCACTGCCCCTGGGTGGGGCATCGACCACGGCCCGTGCCGGCTCAGCTCGTGATGATCTCAACCAGGTGCGCCGCAGTACCGCTTTCCACATCGCGCACGAACCGGGTGCGAACGCCCTCGTGGTTGCGGTCGCCCAGGCGCTGGCCGCGAAGGTCAACAACTGTCTGGCCGCGACCGGGACCATCCGTCGTATCGACCTGAACCGGCACGAGCGGCGCGCGAGTAATGGTCGCGGCCCCGGCAGCAATCACAGCGGCGAGCGGGTCGTGCAGTGAGCTTAGGCGTTCGCCATACTGCGGCAGGTAGAAGTCGAGGTAGTGATCGAGAATCTCGCCCACGGCGCGCGCAAGCGGCGATGAGCTTTCGAGCAGTGCGTGGCGGTCGGCATCCGAGAGCGTGTGTTCCATCGTGACGTCGAGAGGCACGATCGTGACATCCCAGTCGGCGCTGAACACAACGGATGCCGCTTCGGGGTCGTTTCCGATGTTCGCCTCGGCGACGGGTGAAATGTTGCCGGCGGCGAGGGCCGTGCCACCCATCGTTGTGACTGCGGCGATGCGCTCGGGCAGAGTCGGGTCGGCGGCGAGGGCTGCCGCGATGTTGGTGAGGGGCCCGATCGTCAACAGGTGCAGTGTGCCCGCGTAGGTGTGCGACAGGTCGATCAACAATTGCACCGCCGTGCGCTCATCGACGGGCTGCGACGACGTGGGCAGAACGACATCGCCGACGCCGTTATCTCCGTGCACGTGCGGCGCGCCGCCGCCGTAGGGGTGGCTCGTGAAATCGTGCGCGCCCACGGCGACAGGAATGTCGTCGCGGTCAGCGACCGCCAGCAGGTCGAGGGTATTGCGGGCAGCCTGAGCTGAGTCGGTGTTACCGCTTACGGTGCCGACGCCGACGAGGTCGATCGCAGGTGAGCGCAAGAGGTAGGCCAGGGCGACAGAGTCGTCGATGCCGGTGTCGCAGTCGAGAAATACGGGGGTGGGGGTGCTCATACGGCTCCTCACGTCGGGGCGGGGGACCGCGTTGTCCGGGAACGGGCGCAAAAGCACCCCTTCGGTTATACCCCGTCAACGCATGATGAAATGGCGGTATGGATCTTTCGGCACTGGGCGCACTCTGCGTTGTAGGCAGTATCAACGTTGACGTGACGGCATCCGTGGTGCGTCTTCCCGCACCGGGCGAGACCGTGATGGGCAACGCGTTGCGACGGGATGCCGGAGGTAAAGGTGCAAACCAAGCGGTCGCTGCGGCTCGTCTCGGTGCCGCCGTGCGCATGGTCGGTGCCGTTGGCGATGATAGCGACGGCCAAGCGATGCTGCAGAACCTCCGCGATGCCGGAGTCAACGTGAGTGACGTCTGGCTCGGCGAAGATGCAACCGGAACCGCGCTGATCACGGTCGACGAAACCGGCGAGAACAGCATCGTCGTGTGTGCCGGGGCCAACGCCACGGTGTCGATCGACGGAGTGACCTTCGACGAAAACGAAGCCGTGCTGGCGCAGCTTGAAATTCCGATGGCAACGGTCGAAGCGCTCGCCGCTGTAGTGCCGGGCTACTTTGTGGTGAACGCGGCTCCCGCGCAGGGCGTGCCGCAGTCGGTTGTCGACCGAGCGGATCTGTTCATCGTCAACGAGACCGAGTTCGCCGCGTTGCCCGCCCTCAAAGACGCAAAGCTCGTTGCCGTCACCGAAGGCTCGGCGGGGGCAGCACTCTTCTCGCACGGCAAAGAGATCGCTCGGGCCACTGCGCCGCGCGTGCACTCGATCAGCGCAGTTGGCGCGGGCGATGCGTTTTGCGCTGCGCTCACCGTGGCGCTGCACGCCGGGTGGGATCCCGTCGAGGCGCTCGCAGCAGCCTGCGCTGTCGGCGCGGATGCCGTGACGCACCTGGGCGCTCAGCCGCCGCTCGCAAAACTCCCCACGTACCGCTGAGGGGCAGGCGTCAGCCGCGCTTGATGCGGTCAGACATTACTTTGACGCCGGCCGACGACGTGAAGCCGCCATCGACGGGAATCTCGGCGCCAGAAATGTAGGCCGAGGCATCCGACATCAAAAAGGTGACCACACTCGCAACGTCTCGGGCGGCTCCCATGTGACCGAGTGGCGTGAGGTCCAATAGGGCGCTGCGCATCGCATCGGGCGCGTTCGCCGTCATGGGCGTTTCGATAAAGCCAGGGTGCACGATATTCACACGGATGCCGCGGGCTCCATATTCGGTCGCCGCGACGTGTGCCAGGCCCCGTAGCCCCACTGCTCACCGTGTAGGCGACCGGGTAATGCGCCGTGAGCGCTGCCGACGACCCGACGTTTACTATCGAAGAACCCTCGGCTATGAGCGGCGCGAGTGCCTGAATTCCGAGCATCGCCCCCGTCAGGTTGACCGCGATGACACGGGAGCCGTCTCGGCGACGTCGGTTGCGATGACCCGCGCGCCCGATTGCGCCATCAGGACGGCTGCCGCAAGTCCTTGCCCACCGGCGGCGCCCATGACAACCACGGTGTGATCAATCAGCCCGGAGTACGAAGTGGTCATTGACGCTCCCGCAGTGTTGCTGAGCGGCGACGATGCCGCTCTGACTCGACGCTAGCGTCAGTGCGCTACGTCGGGAACGCGCGATCACTGATACCGGCTATCAACAGAAATGACGGGTTGTGCGATCGTCGCGCATCCCGTCTCGGCTCGCGTCAGGCCACGCTCACCATGCGTCAAGGATGGGTCGCGTTGAGGCGGGATTCGAGCTCAGCAGCCATGGCTTCAACGTCTGATTGACGCACCTTGTCGTAAGTGCCGACGATGGGCGTAAGCGCCATAGCCAGTTCGCTTGTTTCTCGCCGGATTGTGATCCACAACGACGGGTACTTTAGGGCGATGAAGGTGCCCTTTGGGGTGATCGCGGCCTCCCGTGCTTCGATCGAGGCGATGTTCTTCAGGGGGATCGAGACGATCTCGCCGATCTTCTTGTCGCGGATCGTTAGAGAGTAGGCGTCTGTGGTCACGACGGGGACGCTGTACCGCGTGATGCGGGGCGCTGGCGAGGTCGCACCCAGCAGCGTGCGGAGGCGAGCCACGTCTTCGGGAAAGGGCGGTGCCGGTGCGATTCGAATAGCCAAACCATCGGATGCTCCGCCAGCCGTGCCAGCCACGTTCTTGTTGGCTCGCCGGGCGAATATCCACCTCATCACAAAGACGACGAGCGCCAGTATCACGGCGAGGATGATGTAGAAGAAAATGTCGACGCTTTCGTCTGACGAGGTTCCGGCCCCTGCCAAGACGGATGAGATTAAGGACACGATTCTCCGTTCGTCGCGCTGCGCGCGTCTTCTGTGCGGTTGCGACGGACGCGGTGACCAGTCGCCGCAGCGTCTTGTGCGAGGGAAAAGCTGAAAGTGTTGATGAATCTACCGGACCGCGCCCGGGCTCGACACCGTCGAGCTGACGGGAACTGTCCCATCGCACTAAAACACGAAGGCCCTCCCGCACGACCTTTGGCCGCACGTGAGAGCTGGAGGGGCTGACGGGAATCGAACCCGCGCTATCTGCTTGGGAAGCAGAAGTTCTGCCATTGAACTACAGCCCCATGCGCCAGAAGACGCCCGGCAAGCATAACAGCAGGCCCCTCCGCCGATAGGCTGAACGCGTGCTGCTCTCTGATGGCGATATCCGCAAAGAACTGGGCTCCGGCCGTATCGGGCTTGCCCCCTTCGACTCCGAAATGGTGCAGCCATCGAGCGTCGACGTGCGCCTCGACAGGTACTTCCGGCTCTTCGATAACCACAAGTACCCCTTCATCGATCCGGCCGAAGATCAGCCCGATCTCACGCGCCTCATCGAGGTCGCGCCCGACGAGCCGTTCATCTTGCACCCCGGCGAATTCGCGCTCGGCGCCACGTTTGAGCAGGTCTCGCTTCCCGACGATGTCGCCGCACGCCTTGAGGGCAAGTCTTCGCTTGGTCGCCTCGGGCTGCTCACGCACTCCACTGCGGGCTTCATCGACCCCGGGTTCACCGGTCACGTCACACTCGAACTATCGAACGTGGCAACGCTCCCCATCAAGCTGTGGCCCGGCATGAAGATCGGCCAGCTGTGCTTCTTCCGCCTCTCGTCGCCTGCCGACAACCCCTACGGAAGCGGCCCTTACGGCAATCGGTACCAGGGGCAGCGGGGGCCGACGGCATCCCGTTCAGCGCTCAACTTTCATCACACGAACGTGGGCCTAACAGATCTGGGCGCTGCGGGCAATTAATCTTCCCGACCTGACAATTGCTCTCAGCGTTCGTTAAGGTTGCGGAATGCCGGATGCCAAAACCACCCGCGCCACTGCGCCACAAATAGTCGAGCCCAAGACCACGATCAAGCGCTGGGTCTTTTGGCCTGCGGCGATCGTGGTTCTCACCTTTAGCGGGTTCGCTCTCATCGCACCCGACGCCGCTGAGGCGATGTTCGGCGCGATCCAATCGTCGATCGTCAGCGCATTCAACTGGTACTACGTACTCATCGCTGCCTTCTTTGTGGCGTTTGCGTTCTTTCTCGGGTTCAGTCGGTTCGGTGACATCAAACTTGGCGCGGATGACGACAAGCCCGAGTTCTCGCTCGGGGCCTGGTTTTCGCTGCTGTTTGCCGCAGGTATGGGAATCGGCCTCGTCTTCTACGGCGTCAGCGAGCCACTCAGCCACTTCGTCACGCCGCGCCCCGGTGTGAGCGGAACCCCCGAACAACTCGCGCAGTCGGCACTGAGCCAGACCTATCTGCACTGGGGTGTGCAGGCCTGGTCGATTTACGTGATTGTCGGTCTCGGCCTCGCCTACGCGATTCACCGTCGCAAGCGGCCCATCTCGATTCGCTGGACGCTTGAGCCACTTCTCGGCAAGCGCGTGCGTGGGGGCTGGGGAAACGCGATCGATGTCGTCGCGCTCGTCGGCACCCTCTTTGGGGTCGCCACGTCGCTCGGACTCGGCGTGCTGCAGATCAGCGCTGGACTCGATTCGGCGGGTCTTTTTGAGCCCAACGAATTCGTGCAGATCATCATCATTGCGATCATCACGGTGTTCGTGCTGATGTCGGTGCTTTCGGGTGTGACCAAGGGCATGAAGTGGCTCTCGTCGTTCAACCTGATCCTCGCCGGTATCCTGGTGCTCTACCTGTTGGTGTTTGGCCAGACCGAATTTCTGCTGCGCGAATGGGTGCAGTCGATCGGTAACTACATTCAGGGTTTCGTCGGCCTCTCGTTCAACGTCAGCGCATTCGCTGGTGACGCGGGTGAATCGTGGCAGGCATCGTGGACGTCGTTCTACTGGGGTTGGTGGATTTCGTGGGCGCCCTTCGTGGGTATCTTCATCGCCCGCATCTCTCGCGGACGCACGGTGCGCCAATTCGTCATGGGCGTCATCATCGTGCCCACCCTCATCACGATCCTGTGGTTTGCGGTGCTTGGCGGTTCGGCGCTGTACATCGAGTTGAATCAACCGGGTGCGTTGACGACCGCTGGCGGAACTGTCGACCTCAACACCGCGCTGTTCCAGATGCTGCAGTACATTCCGGGAACGCCAGTGCTCACGATCGGCGTGATCTTGTTGATCACGATCTTCTTCGTGACGTCGTCTGACTCTGGCGCCCTTGTCATGGGAATGATCGCGACGGGCGGGCAGATCAACCCGCCCAAGTGGGTTCGTACATTCTTCACGCTCATCACAGCGCTCCTCGCGATCTCGCTGCTGCTCACGGGTGGCTTGCAGGCGTTGCAGACCGCGGCGATCATCATTGCTCTGCCGTTCAGCATCATCATGCTGCTGATGTGTTGGTCGACAGTGATTGCATTCAGTCGAGAGCGGCGAGCGTACGATCGCGCAGCACGCGCACAGTTCGTCGATGCGATCGGTGAGCACTACGGGCTTGAGGTCGAAAAGCCCAATGAAGAGGGCGACCTCGGCCGAGCTTCGTCGTGGGCGCGTCGTATCGCGCGACGCGTGGGGCTCCGACACGATGCCCCAACCGCCGCGATTGACGTTGTCGATGCGCCGGTGCAATCAGGGTCTACTGAGACCGACAGTGACGAGGTTTCTCGCAGTGCGGCGCAAAGCACGCTTGAGGCGCAGAATGCCCGACCTGGCGGCATCCCCACCGAAGACATCGACTTCATCGTGGACAACGACCCGCAGTCGAGTGGCGACGTGCAGGAGATGCTCGACCGTCGAAGTGAAGACGACGGCAAAGACCCGCTCGGAGACGGCGCAACTCGCTAGGCGCACGGAGCCTCACCGAGAAGCATGTCAGGTGGCATGTAATACTCGAACCGTGACCTCACCTCAACCCGCGGATGCGGCCGACGAGATCCTTTTGGCTCTCGGCCGTCTCCGTGGGCGAAGGGGGCCGCGTCCCACCGACGGTGGTCCGGGTCGAATGCGCCTGCTCATGGCGGTGGCTGCGGCATCCGCGCCGCTCTCGGTGAGTGAAATCGCCGATGTCATCGCCGTCGACCAGCCGCGCGCTTCGCGCCTAGTGCAGCAGTCAGTCGATCTTGATCTCGTGCGGAGAGAAGCCGACCCGGCCGACGCGCGACGTACCCAGATCGTGCTCACCGAGGCTGGCACAGCGCTTATCGACGGGTTTCGCGAAAAGCGACGCACTGCGTTGAATACGGCGCTCGCCGAGTTCGACGAGTCCGAGCGTACGGAGCTTGTACGACTGCTCTCGAAGCTTGCCGAGGCGTGGCCGCACGCATAACCGCCGCTAGTCGATCGCGACCTGCTTTTCTTTCACGGGCAGCATGAGCACGAGACCTGCGAGCAGCACGATGACAAGCCCGAGGATGCCGAGCCGCGTGTCGCCAGTGAGTGCAACAAACAGCGCAAACAGGCTGGGTGCAAGAAACGAAACGGCCCGGCCACTCGTGGCATAGAGCCCGAAGATCTCGCCCTCGCGCCCTGGAGGTGTGATGCGAGCAAGGAACGAGCGGCTTGCAGACTGCACGGGGCCGACGAACCCAGTGAGCACGAGTCCGGCGATCCAGAACCCCACCTGAGCGGTGCCGATGAAGAGCACCGCGGAACCTGCGATCACGAGCCCCGCGAGAGACACGATGATGACGCGCTTGGGTCCGAAGGAGTCATCGAGGCGCCCCGCGATGATCGTGCTGATACCGGCAACGACGTTGGCGGCCACTGCGAAGTACAGCACCTCGGTGCTGGAAAACCCGAAGACTTGCGCTGCGATGATCGCACCAAATGTGAAGACACCAGCGAGCCCGTCACGAAAGACAGCGCTCGCTAAGAGGAACATCAAGACCTGGCGGTTGCTGTGCCAAAGCTTCGAGATCGTCTTCGCAAGTACGGCGTACGACCGAAAGAATCCGACACGCACTTGCACATCTCGGGCCGGGATCTCAGGAACTTTCACGAGCACGGGGATGGCGAAGATCGCGAACCAGATTGCCGACGCGACGACAGCCATCCGCACGTGCAAGCCGCCCTCGGTCGAAATGCCCAGGAGTCCTGCCTCCCCCTCCGTGCCGAAACCCTGCACGAAGAGAGCGAGCAGCACGATGAGCAGCACGATGCCGCCGACGTATCCCATGCCCCACCCAAAGCCCGAGACGCGCCCCATGTTCTTGCGCGTAGAGACCTGCACGAGCATCGCGTTGTAGTTGACGCCTGCGAACTCGAAGAAGATGTTTCCGACGGCGAGGAGCGTCGCGCCAAGAATGAGGTAACCGGGGGCTCCGTCGACGAAGAACATGGCGAGCATCGCCAGAACGACGGCCCCCGTATTGATGCCGAGCCACAGCTTTCGGCGGCCCGTGCCATCGGAGCGCTGACCGAGCACGGGGGCGAGTATGGCAATCAGCACGCCAGCGATAGCGAGAGCCCATCCGATGGTGCTCGCATTGTCGGCGAGGGCGGCGACGAGAGCCGGGTCTTTGGCGTCGCCGTCAGCGGCGGCAACGATCGCGGGATCAACGAAGAGCTCGCTGGCAAGAAAAGTACTGAACACAAACGTTGTCACGACAGCGTTGAAAGCCGCCGAGCCCCAGTCCCACAGTGCCCACGACACCACTTGACCGCGCGGGATCACGCGGTTCTGTGCGGAATCGTCAGATTGTGCAGCCATTCCCAAGAGGGCCCCGGTGGATGCAGCGGGCGGCGAGGCGGCTGTTCGGGAGTTTGCTCGCGATGGTTTGTGGTCGTTCACAGCCTTACGGTATGCCCCAGGGGTAAACAGTGGGTAGCGCTCCTTGCAGATACAAACGTGGTGTTCCGCGAATTCTTCAAAGTTGAGCCGACTGATGTCAACTTCATTTGACACAAACAGCGTCGCTGAGTAACCTTGAGTCATCACGGCTCAACCTGTTGATTCGTGAGCAAACTTCGTCACCACTGGCCACGCTGGGCGCGGCCCCCGTAAAGGAGAATCACATGCCACGTGCTGTTGGAATCGACCTCGGTACGACCAACTCGGTCGTCAGCGTCCTCGAGGGCGGCGAGCCCAAGGTCATCGCAAACGCCGAAGGTTTCCGCACAACCCCCTCGGTTGTCGCGTTCACAAAAGATGGCGAGGTGCTCGTCGGTGAAACCGCGAAGCGCCAGGCCGTCACGAACGTTGACCGCACAATCTCTTCCGTCAAGCGCCACATGGGCACCGACTGGAAGACGCAGCCGATCGACGACAAGGGTTACACCCCGCAAGAAATCTCGGCTCGCATTCTGCAGAAGCTGAAGCACGACGCTGAGCAGTATCTCGGCGACACAGTGACGGATGCCGTCATCACGGTGCCCGCGTACTTCAACGACGCTGAGCGCCAGGCTACGAAAGAGGCCGGCGAGATCGCGGGACTCAACGTTCTGCGCATCATCAACGAGCCCACTGCCGCAGCTCTTGCGTACGGTCTCGACAAGGGTAAAGAAGACGAACTCATCCTCGTATTCGACCTCGGTGGCGGTACGTTCGACGTCTCGCTGCTCGAGGTGGGCAAGGATGACGACTTCTCGACTATTCAGGTGCGTTCAACGGCCGGCGACAACCGTCTCGGTGGCGACGACTGGGACCAGCGCGTCGTTGACTACCTGATCAAGCAGTTCAAGGCGACGTCGGGCGTTGACGTCTCGGGCGACAAGATTGCGCTGCAGCGCCTCAAGGAAGCTGCCGAGCAGGCGAAGAAGGAGCTCTCGAGCTCGAGCTCGACGGGCGTCAACCTTCCCTACCTCTCGCTGACCGACAGCGGCCCGGTGTCACTTTCTGAGACCATCACGCGCGCCAAGTTCGAGGACCTCACCAAGGATCTCCTCGACCGCACCAAGAAGCCGTTCGCTGACGTCATCCGTGAAGCTGGCATCAAGGTTTCGGACATCGACCACGTTGTTCTCGTTGGTGGCTCGACCCGTATGCCTGCTGTTGCCGAACTGGTGAAGCAGGAAGCCGGAAAAGAAGCCAACAAGGGTGTCAACCCTGACGAGGTCGTCGCCGTAGGCGCTGCCCTCCAGGCTGGCGTGCTGAAGGGCGAGCGCAAGGACGTTCTGCTCATCGATGTGACTCCCCTGAGCCTCGGTATCGAGACCAAGGGTGGCATCATGACGAAGCTCATCGAGCGGAACACCGCTATCCCTACCAAGCGCAGCGAAACCTTTACGACTGCCGACGACAACCAGCCGTCTGTTGCCATTCAGGTCTTCCAGGGTGAGCGTGAATTCACGCGCGACAACAAGCCGCTCGGAACGTTTGAGCTCACCGGAATCGCCCCGGCCCCCCGCGGAATTCCGCAGGTCGAGGTGACCTTCGATATCGACGCCAACGGCATCGTGCACGTGTCCGCAAAGGACAAGGGCACCGGCACCGAGCAGTCGATGACGATCACCGGTGGCTCGTCGCTTCCGAAGGAAGACATCGAGCGCATGGTGCGCGAAGCCGAAGAGAACGCCGCAGAAGACAAGAAGCGTCGCGAGCTCGCCGAGGTGCGCAACCAGGCCGAGACCCTCTCTTACTCGATCGAGAAGCTCATCAGCGACAACGCTGACAAGCTGCCCGAAGAGGTCAAGACAGAGGTTCAGGGTGACGTTGACGCACTCAAGGCAGCACTCGCCGGAGACGACGACGACGCCGTGAAGACAGCGTTCGACAAGCTCAACGCCAGCCAGCAGAAGCTCGGCGAAGCGATCTACGCGTCGAGCCAGTCTGAGCAGGCTGCCCCGAGCGCTGACGAGCAGCCCGCAGACAGCGGTGAGACGGCATCCGATGAGGATGTCGTTGACGCCGAGGTCATCGACGAAGACGACGAAAAGAAGTAAGACAGAGTCATGGCAAATAAGAACTTCGACGAAACGCCCGAAGGCGACGACGAGGTTCGGCCGAGCGACGAGGGGTCGGAAGCGCAGGCTTCCGGCCCCGAGTCGCAGGACGAGCTGACGGTCGACGACATTCTGGGCGCCGCGCAGAGCGCAGAGGCCGCGGCCGGAGGCGCAGAAGCTGCAGCCGACGAGCCCGACCTTTTGATTGACCTCAAGCGCGTTCAGGCCGAATACGCCAACTACCGCCGCCGCACGGAAGACCAGCGCGAGGTAGAAATCGAGCGCGCAAAGGGTTCGGTCGCAAAGGGCCTCCTGCCCGTGCTCGATGATCTCGACCGTGCCGCCAAGCACGGCGACCTCGTCGACGGCACGCCGTTCGCTGCCATCGCTGAAAAACTCCGTGCGGTCGCGGAGCGCATGGGCCTTGAAACGTACGGTGCCGCAGGCGATGTCTTCGACCCACAACAGCACGAGGCGATCTTCCAGCAGCCGACCCCCGGTGCGACAGAAACGACTGTTCTTGAAGTCGTCGAGGTCGGTTACCGGCTCGGCACTGTCGAACTGCGCCCGGCGAAGGTCGTCGTCGCCGTTCCGGCGGAATAGGAGACGATGTGGCCAGTCAGGACTGGTTCGACAAGGACTTCTACGCAATGCTCGGCGTCTCAAAAGACGTCAGCGCTGCCGACCTGAAGAAGACCTACCGCAAACTCGCGCGCAAGTATCACCCCGATTCGAACCAGGGAAATACCAAGGCTGAAGCGAAATTCAAAGAAATCAGCGAAGCCTATTCGGTGCTGAACGACCCTGCCCAGCGTGAAGAATACGACCAGATCCGCGCCATGGGTTCAGGTGCGCGTTTCAGCGCCGGCGGCACGAGCGGTGGCGGATTCGATGACGTGTTCAGCGGATTCGGCGGCCCCCGCGGTGGAGCACGTGGCGGACGAGGTGGATCAGCCGGGTTCTCTCAAGAGGACTTCGGCGACTTCTTCAGCATGTTCGACCAGGGCGGATCGTCGTCACGGTTCGGATCTGGCTCGTTCGGTCAGACGAGCGGTGGTTTCCGCGGCTATGGCGGCCCCACGAAGGGCGCTGACGTCACTGCGCGCACAACGCTCGACTTCATTACGGCAGCCAAGGGCGAAACGATCAGTTTGCAGTCCGAAGAGGGCAAGCCGTTCAAGGTGAAGATTCCCGCCGGAGTCGCCGATGGGCAGAAGATTCGCCTGCGCGGACGCGGGCGCCCCTCTCCCGACGGTGGCGAAAGCGGTGATGTGGTGGTGCAGATCTCTGTGCGGCAGCATCCTGTCTTTACCCGCGACGGGCTCAACCTGCGAGTTGTCGTTCCCGTGACCTTCACAGAAGCAGCCCTCGGTGCCACGATTGAAGTGCCAACGCTCGGCGGCGATGCCGTCAAGTTGCGGGTCGCGCCGGGAACCCCGTCAGCACGAGTGCTTCGGGTGAAAGGGCGCGGCATCCAAACCGCGAAGGGCACCGGTGACCTCCTCGCGGAGGTGCAGGTGGCAGTGCCGACGCATCTCGACGATGCGGCACGCGCCGCTCTGGAGAAGTTTCAAGAACTCGAACCGAACGAAAACCCACGCGCCGATCTCATGACGAAAGCACGCGGATAGCTGAACACGAGGGATGAGAGAAGACGGGAGGTGACGTACATGTCGGAAGACACGATTGACGAAGATGCGCCCATTTTCGCCATCGCCACCGCGGCGGAGCTTGCGAACATGCACCCGCAGACGCTCCGTCAGTACGACCGCATCGGTCTCGTCGTTCCCGCCCGCACAAAAGGTGGCTCTCGACGTTACTCCGTGCGTCACATCGCACAGCTGCGCGAAGTCGGGAGGCTTTCAGCCGAAGGCATGAGCCTCCCGGCCATCGCGCGCATTCTTGAGCTTGAAGATCGTGTGCGAAACCTTGACCGCCAGGTGAGAGAGCTCGAACAGCGCGTCGCGAGCGAACTCGAAAACCGCCCCGGTGCGCGGGTATTCGCCGCGGGCGCAACCGGATCTGTCGTGAGACTTCGGCACGGAACGCGAATGCGGCGTGCCACCGAGATCGTGGTGTGGCGTCCCCGCGGCGGCGAGCTCGAGCGTTAAGAATAGAACGAGCAGCGTCAACACCCCGGGGAGTTCCACTCATGTCGCGTAATCAAAAAGCGATGACGCGGTGGGAGTCCGTCACCCGGTGGCCGCTGACCGCCGCCGCCCTCGTCTTTCTCGTTGTCTATACCGCGCAGGTCACGCTCGAGTACACCGGTACTGCGCGCCTCATCGCTTCGACGCTCATCTTTGCGACCTGGGTTGCTTTCTTCGTTGACTACATCGTGCGGCTGAGCCTTGCGGATCCCAAAGGCGAGTGGTTCCGAAAGCATCTGTTCGACCTCGCTGCCGTGCTTCTGCCGATGCTGCGCCCGGTGCGCCTGCTCAGCGTTTTCGTTCGACCGCAGGGGGCGAAAGAAAGCGCCGGCGCGAATCTTCGAGCGCGCATGCTGATCTACGGTATTGGCGCCGCGCTGCTGCTTGTGTGGATCGCTGCGCTCTCAGTGCTCGAGGTTGAGCGCTACGCGGCGGGAGGCAACATTCGGAGCTTCGGCGACGCGATCTGGTGGGCTTTTTGCACAGTGACAACCGTTGGCTACGGTGACTTTGTGCCGGTGACGTTGCCAGGGCGCGCAATCGCCATCGGCCTCATGCTTGGTGGTGTCGTGCTCGTCGGCCTCATCACTGCGACGTTCTCGTCGTGGGTGATTGATCGCGTCACTCGAGGACACCAGGAGCAGCGCGCAGCGACCCGCGCGGATGTCGAGCGTCTTACTGCCGAACTCGACGCGCGGTTGCCCCGGCCGAGCGGGAACAACGGGCTCCCGAATGTCGGCGGTCAGCTCTAGTCTGAGCGTGTGCTCGGAAAAATCCTCTATCGCTACCTCAAGGAGTATCGCTGGCTCCTCGGAGGTGTGCTGGCGTTCCAGTTCATCGCAGCGATGGCATCTCTCTATCTGCCGCGACTGAACGCCAACATCATCGATCAGGGCGTCGCCCAGGGCGACACGGCGTACATCTGGTCGACCGGCACCGTAATGCTCGCTATCTCACTCGGGCAGATCACGGCATCCATCATCGCCACCTACTTCGCAGCGCGAGCATCTATGGCCGCGGGGCGAGATATTCGCCGTGACGTCTACGAAAAGGTGAGCGGTTTCTCCGAGCGTGAAGTGTCGACTTTCGGGCCCGGTTCGCTGATCACTCGCAACACGAACGATGTGCAGCAAGTGCAGATGCTCGCGATGATGGCGTCGACCATGCTGGTCAACGCGCCGTTGCTCGCAATCGGCGGCATTGTGATGGCGCTGCAGCAGGATGTGGGGCTCAGCTGGTTGATCGGTGTGTCGGTGCCGACCCTGCTCGTGATCGCGGGACTCATCATCAGCCGCATGGTGCCGTTGTTTCGTCAGTTTCAGAAGAAATTGGATGCGGTAAACCGCATCCTTCGCGAGCAGCTCACCGGCGTTCGCGTTGTACGCGCGTTCGTGCGCGAAGACATCGAAGAAGAGCGTTTCCGTGGCGCCAACACCGACATCATGGTGGTCGGGCGTAAAGTCGGGTCGCTCTTCGTGCTGCTCTTTCCGCTCGCGATGCTCGTGCTCAACATCACTGTCGTCGGAGTGATTTGGTTCGGTGGAATTCAGGTGAGTGCTGGCACTGTTGAAATCGGGACCCTCTTCGCCTTCATGCAATACGTGGGGCTCATCATGACGGGCGTACTCATGGCGAGCTTCATGGCCATCATGATTCCGCGCGCCGCGGTGTCAGCCGAACGAATCAACGAGGTGCTTTCAAGCGAATCGACGCTCGTGAAGCCCGGAAACCCCGTTTCGGAGTTTCCGGCTCCCGGAGCGATTCGGTTCGACGAGGTTGAGTTCAGCTACCCCGGAGCCGAAAAGCCGGTTTTGCAAGGCATCAGTTTTGAGGCAGCGGCGGGTGAAACCGTGGCCATCGTCGGCTCGACGGGTTCGGGAAAGACCACGCTCATTTCGCTCATTCCGCGGCTTTTCGATGCCACCGCGGGTTCGGTTTCGCTGGGCGGCGTCGATGTTCGCGAAGCGGACCTTGACCGCATGTGGCAGGGCATCGGGCTCGTGCCGCAGCGCCCGTTTTTGTTCACCGGCACTGTCGCATCGAACCTTCGCTTCGGCCGTGAAGAAGCCACCGACGAAGAACTCTGGCAGGCTCTCGAGATCGCTCAGGGTCGCGATTTCGTCGAGGAAATGGCAGGCGGTTTGAACGCCCGCATTTCGCAGGGCGGTACGAACGTTTCGGGCGGCCAGCGACAGCGGTTGGCGATTGCGCGAGCCATTGTGCACCAGCCCGATGTACTCGTCTTCGACGACTCGTTCTCGGCTCTCGATCTCACCACCGACGCGCGGTTGCGCCAAGCGCTGTGGCGCGAACTTCCCGAAGTGACGAAGATCGTGGTCGCGCAGCGCATATCGACGATTACTGACGCCGACCGCATCGTGGTCCTCGATGCTGGTCGCATGGTCGGCGTCGGCACCCACGAGAAGCTGCTTGCGACGAACACGACCTACCGAGAAATCGTCGAGTCGCAGTTGGGAGTAGAAGCATGAGTTCTCCCGACATGTTGACCGAAGAAGAACGACTCGAGCTTGAGCTCGCTGAGCAAGCCCGCCAGACATCAGGCGACTGGGACAGCGTAAAGCCCGGCAAGGCGGCCAACTTCGGCGCCAGTTTTGCGCGACTCGTCGGCCTCCTCAAGCCCTACGCGGGTGCCTTCATCTTCGTTTCGATCCTCGGTGCGCTGGGGGTCGTGCTCGCGGTCATCGCTCCCCGTGTGCTGGGCGAAGCGACAAACATCATCTTTGAAGGTGTCACCTCGACGGCGCTCGGAACCCAGTTCGCCGAGGGGACTTCGCAGGCGGATGTCGTCGCAGCCCTCCAAGCGGCGGGCCAGACCGATATGGCCAATGTGGTGTCGGCGATGAATAACTTCGCGGTGGGTGCCGGCATCGACTTTGACCGACTTCGCGTCGTGATCGTCGCAGCGCTCGCAATCTACGTCGGATCATCGATTCTCACCTGGCTCCAGGGTTTCGTCATCAACATCATCATGGTGCGCACGATGTGGCGCCTGCGGGAATCTGTTGAGGCGAAGCTCAACCGACTCCCGCTCGCATACTTTGATCGGGTGCAGCGCGGTGAGTTGATTTCGCGAGTCACGAACGACATCGACAACATCACGCAGACAATGCAACAGTCGCTATCCACTGTTGTCACGTCCGTGCTCACGGTATTCGGTGTGCTCATCATGATGTTCTCGATCTCATGGCAGCTCGCGATAGTCGCGCTCATTTCTTTGCCACTCATGGCGGTCATTTTCGGCGTCATCGGCCCGCGCTCGCAGAAGGCCTTCGGCGTGCAATGGAAAAAAGTCGGCCGTCTCAACGCCCGCGTCGAAGAGTCGTTCTCCGGCCACGCGCTTGTGAAGGTCTTCGGGCGCGAGCAGGATTCGCGTGAGAAGTTCCAGGAAGAGAACGAAGATCTCTACCAGGCAGCCTTCAAAGCGCAGTTCCTCGCCGGCGTCATCATGCCCGGCATGATGTTCATCGGAAACCTCACCTACGTCGGAATTGCCGTGCTCGGTGGGCTGATGGTGGCGAGCGGAAATCTCCGCCTCGGCGATGTGCAGGCATTCATTCAGTACTCGCAGCAGTTCACCCAGCCGCTGTCAGAGCTCGGTGGAATGGCAGCGGTCATCCAGTCGGGAACGGCATCGGCCGAGCGCGTGTTCGAATTGCTCGACGCCGACGAGCAAGACCCTGACGCGGAAGACGCGCCAGCTCTCGTGCGCGGACCAGGAGTCATTGAATTCGAGAACGTGCAGTTCTCCTACTCGCCCGACAAGCCGCTCATCACGGATCTGTCGTTCCGTGTTGAGCCCGGCCAGACTGTCGCGATCGTCGGCCCGACAGGTGCGGGCAAGACAACGCTCGTCAACCTCATCATGCGGTTCTACGAAATCGATGACGGGCGCATTTTGCTAGATGGACAAGACATCGCCGAACTTTCGCGCGACGATGTGCGCTCACGCACCGGAATGGTGCTGCAGGATCCCTGGCTCTTTGCCGGAACGATCCGCGACAACATCCGATACGGCCGCGAATCTGCCACCGACGAAGAGATAGCCGACGCGGCGAACGCTACTCGCGTTGATCGTTTCGTGCACTCGCTGCCTGAGGGTTACGACACTGTGCTCGACGAAGACGCGGCGAATGTGTCAGCTGGCGAGAAGCAGCTCATCACTATCGCGCGCGCGTTCGTGGCTCAACCTGCTGTGCTCATCTTGGACGAGGCGACCTCGTCGGTAGACACCCGAACGGAACTGCTGCTGCAGCACGCGATGGCGGCGCTTCGCGAAGGCCGTACTTCGTTCGTCGTTGCTCACCGACTATCGACGATTCGTGACGCTGACCTCATCCTTGTGATGGAGCACGGTGACATCGTTGAAAAAGGCAGTCACAACGACCTCATCGCGAAAAAAGGCGCGTACTGGCGGTTGTACCAGTCGCAGTTCGAGCACGCCGCAACCGAACCCGACGCCGTTTCGCCGGAAGAGGGTGCAGTCACGGAGAGCTAGGCGCTTGCTGCCTGTGCGCCCGAAGGTTCTTGTTTTTTGGGATGCACGATCATCTCCGGCGCAACCCGCACGATGAGCCACGCTGGCAAGATCACAACACACATCACCGGAAGCAGGGTGATGTCACCCGAAATTGCGACAGCGATGAACAGCGCAATCCAGCCATCCCGTGAAACCGCGAGCGTAAGTCCCAGCACTCCACAGGCCACGGCGAGGCCGAGGGGCAGTCCGGGAATGAGCGCATGAGCGAGTGTGCCGAGCGCGACGCCGATAAAGACAGCGGGAAAGATTCTTCCGCCGCGAAAACCCGCAGCTGCAGCGACGACAAGGGCTGCGAGCTTGACGACGGTGATCACTGCGAGCTGCGCCGGGCTGTAGGCATCCGGGTTCGCCAACAACTCCGCCGACTGTTCGAGTCCTTTGAAAAGAGTGAGGGGCCCACCCAAAAGCCCGAGCAGTCCCAAAATGAGTCCGCCGAGCGCCGTGTAGATGACGGGGTTTCGTAGCCGTCGAAACAGGCGGTGCACGTGCGGAAAGACCGCTATTCCCACGAGTGCGAGCGCAGCGGCGGCACACGCAATACCAATGCCCCAGAGGGCTTCGATAGCGGGGTTCTCAGGCTGGTAGGCGGGAATCCCCGCGGTCATCGAGATGCCGCCACCCACCATTGATGCCACAATGCTGCCGGCGCCAGCCGCGACAAGAGGCAGAAACAGCTTGTCCCATAGTGAGCCGGGCGCTTTCGTTGCGGCAAGAATCCCAGTGAAGACGAGTGCGGCAGCGACCGGCGTGCCAAACAGCGCCCCGATTGTGCCGGCGGCCGCGAGAACAACAACGAGCTCCGTGGGCACCGCACTCCACAGTCGTGCGACGACCGCGACAGCGATCGCGGTATTGATGGCGATGATGGGGCTTTCAGGCCCAAGGCTTACGCCGCCAGCGAGCGCAAGCACAACCACGAGTGCGACGCTCGGCAGCGCTGACACCGGCAGGGTGGGCGCGACAAGCTCGGTCGTTGCCGAGTCGGTTCCGCCGTGGCCTGGAACGAGCCACACGACGAGACCGACTGCTGCACCCGTCAGCGTGAGGATGAGCACGACCCACCAACCATCTGGGTCAACCCCGAGGGCGGCTGGCAGCGTTTGCCACCACACTTGTTGCAACAGATGTGCCAGTTCGTCGAGCAACCACAGGGTAAGGGCGGATGCCACGCCGATCAGTAGTGCAGGCAGCGACAGCTGGAGGAGCTGCCGTGTGCGAAGGACGCCGCCGGGTGTGTCTCCTGAGGTTTGCGACATGGTTTAGCTGAGGAGCTTCGCCTTAGCTGCCGCGAACTCAGCGCCATCGAGAATTCCGGCATCCTTCAGTGCCGCAAGCTTCTGGATCTCTGCGACGAGATCGAGAGCAGGAGCCGCGGGAGCTACCGGCTGCTGCTGTGCGACGGCCTGTGCCGCGGCGGCCTGCATCGCGATCTGTTGCTCTTGCGCTTCGTATGCTTCTGCCTGCTGCTGTTGCATCGAGCGATTCTCCTGTGAACGGCGCATGCCACCCGAGACGGCATTCGCCGTACCAGCCACAACCGCTGTGCGCGCCGCGAGGCCGAGCAGACCCGGGCGTCCCATTCTGCGAATCATGCGATCACTCCTCTTCCTGAGCTGCTTCGAGCAGCGCGTTCACGACCGGGGCGGGGATTCGTTCGCTATGGAGCAGCACGCTACCCGACGCTGCGAACGTCTGGGCGAGCCGTTTTGCCCACGCCATTTCGTAGGCGACGACGGCCGCTGATGAGCCAGCCGGAATCATGGCCGCCAACTCTTCAATGTCTTCAGTGCCGGCAATACCGATCTCAGCGAGTTCGACACCGCCGAACCCATAGCGATCTGTGTCGTCGTCGATCTCAATCGCGGTTACTTCGCCATCCTCAGACTTCGACACAATAATGAAGTCCAGTAGGCGAACAAGGCCCGAATCGATCAGATCTGTGATGGCAGCGATGACCCCGGGCGCGGGGCGGTCACCCTCGAAACCGATCAGGTGAAGTTCGACGGGTCCGTACTCGAATTCGGCCACGAGGGTCCTTTCAGTGCGTTATTTAACACAAAGAATGCCATGCCGCGGCGTTTCACGCAGAGGGATTTATTCGCAGCACCGTCGGATCGCCTTGCAGGGCAATGTCGTCAACGATGCGCAACGTGCGTGCGATGTCGTCCGCACCCCTCAGCACGATTCCGAATCTTTCCCGGTCTCCGCCGACGGCTGTGAGGGTCACGAGGTGCGTGCCGGTATCCCACGTGTATGTGGCAAACGGCGGGGTGCCGGGTTTACTCGGAAGCTCCATGGCCAACTTCTCACCGGTGCCGAGGTGAGGGTTCCGGAAATCTTCGGTGTCGTCATACTCCATCGGCATCATCGCGCGCGCTGTGCGCAGTTGCGGTGTGGCCTCTTGAAGCTGAGCGATGACGACCATCTGTTCGGGCTCTGCTTTCCACACCCACACGAGAATTCGACCCGCCGCTTTCCGCAGTAGCAAGGGCGTCGCCTGGCTCGCGGCCCACGCGGCAAAACCCGAACCTGGTCGCGGTGCTGCGCCGGTAAGACCCGCGCCCTGGTTGATCAGCATCCGAATCGCTGCTTTGCGGTGGCGTCGACCACGCAGCCCGAATGAACCCGTAACGGGGACCCAAAGATCGACGTTGGCATCGGCTTGAAGACGGGGCATGGCTCCAGGTTAGAACGCTCGCGGTGGGTGGGCGAGGCATCCGGGGTGTAAACAGGGGGCTCAGGTACAGTTGACGTGCGCGCGGAGACCCCGCGTGCACGCCGCAGAGATAGGCAGCCACCACACCCGTGACTTCCCCCGCGTCCCTTCCTTCTTCATCAGATGACGCCGACACGCAGCGCCCCTTGACGGTGCTCATCGGTGCCGACACCTTCTGGCCAGACGTCAACGGTGCCGCTCGCTTCGCGGAGCGCCTTGCCGCGGGCCTCACCGCACGCGGTCACGAGGTGCACGTGATGGCGCCGAGCCTCACGCACGCCAAACACGGTGCCTTCCGTGAGGTCATCGAAGGCGAGGAGATGACAATCCATCGACTCCCTTCGTGGCGCTACTACCCGCACGACTGGCTGCGTTTTGTCACCCCCTTCCGCTCGCCGCATCATTCGCGCCGGATTCTCGATGAGATCAAGCCCGACGTTGTGCACATTCAGTCGCACATTCTGATTGGGCGGGGACTCACCCGCGAGGCCCGAAAACGCGGCATCCCGGTGATCGCTACGAACCACGTGATGCCCGAGAACATCCTCGATTTCACGACGCTTCCGGCGAGACTTGACGAACTGATCGTCAAACTCGCCTGGAAAGACGCGAAGCGGACGCTCCTCAGGGCGCGCGCCGTGACGACGCCCACGCGAAATGCCGCCAATTTTCTGGAGTCGGCAATCGATATCACCGGCGTTATTCCCGTGAGCTGTGGGATTGATCGCCAGAACTACACTCCCGATCTCACGCCGCGAGACGCCAATCGTGTGCTGTTTGTGGGCCGATTGACAAGCGAGAAGAAGATCGATGTGGTGCTGCGCGCGATCGCACGTCTTGATCCATCTCTTGCGGTGAGCTTCGACATAGTCGGTGGTGGAGATCAGCGAAAGAACCTCGAGTTGCTTGCGGGCGAACTCGGAATCTCTGATCGAGTGCATTTTTACGGGCACACCTCAGAGGATGAGCTCCGGCAGATCCTGTCGCGAGCAAGCGTTTTTGCGATTGCGTCGATCGCAGAACTCCAGTCCATCGCGACGATGGAGGCGATGGCATCCGGATTGCCGATCGTCGCCGCGAACGCCGTTGCCCTGCCGCACCTCGTGCATGACGGTGAAAATGGTTACCTTTTCGAGCCCGGCAGCGTCGATGAACTCGCCGCGCGTCTCACTGATGTGTTGACAGCCGAACCCGAAGAGCGACTGCGGATGCAGCAAGCATCGCTCGACGGTGTGATCGTGCACGACATCAACCGCACCCTCAATACTTTCGAAGCGTTGTATCGCGGCCAGCCGCTGCCGGAGTAACCCCGATGCACGTCGTGATGTTCGGCGATCAGCACCTCGAGTCGCTCGGCGGGGCACAAGTGTCGATGCGGTTGCAGCGGCGCTTCTTAGAGCGCGCCGGACACACAGTGACGATCGTTGCCCCCGCCATGCACGGCGCGCGAGGACGTGCTGCGACTGTGGATGCTGCCTACCTCGACCTGCCGTCGATACCCATCACTTTCGACCGCGAGTACTCATTGGCGTGGCCAGGCAGACGCACTGACCGCTTTCTCGACGCAGCCATGGCGGATCGTGGACCAGTAGATCTGGTGCACGTGCAGGCTGACTTTTGGGGAGCATTCACGGGGCATCGATACGCCGCCCGCCATGGATTGCCCGTTGTGCACACGATGCACAATCGCGTTGACGTCGGAATTGAAGCCACCGCACCGGCCCCGGGCCTTGTGCTGCGGGCACTGAACTTCTGGCAGCGTCGCGCGTTGAATGTACGCGGTCCTGGCAGCGGCGGGTGGGACTATCTCCAGCGCTTCGCCCGGCTTTCACAGGCCGTGACGGCACCGTCTTCACATTTTGCGCGCCGGCTGGAAGCGCACGGAGCTGTGCCGCTCGGGGCGGAGACTCACGTCGACGTGGTCTGGAACGGTATTGACGATGACGTGCTTGATTCGGCGCTCGCCGCCGGCCGCGGGTCGCGTCGCCCGGGCCCCGCGCGTCTCGTGTGGATCGGCCGGATGAGCCCCGAGAAACGGCTTCTTCCGTTTCTCGAAGCTGTCGCGGCCTCATATGCCCACGTCGAAGTTGAGGTCATCGGCGGCGGTGGCCAGTGGCGCGAAGCGCAGCGAATCGTCGCGCGGCGGGTGGGGGCCATGGCATCCGTTCGTTTCGTTGGACGTTTGACGTACCTCGAGACTCTCCGCCGAATTGCGGCAGCGGATGCTGTGGTGCAAACGTCGATCGGTTTCGAAACGCAGGGCATGACGCCATTCGAAGGTGCGTCGCTCGGCACGCCTGCGATCGTGTGCGACCCCGATATTGCGAACGAACTGGGTTCAGGTATTTGGCGGGTCGGTGACGGGGTGACAGCTGACGCATCTGTGGAGGCTCTCGCTGCCGCGATCCGACGCGCCGCTGCCGACGTTGCAGACGGCTCGGCTCCCGTCCCTGATGCCGACATCGGCGAGCGATTCCGGCAATCTTCGCGCACGGCGGCGATGATCGACATCTACCGCCGCGTCACAAACGCCGCGTAGCCCCGCGCCGACTTACTACCCGCGCCGACTTGCCCGTTTTTGTGGGTGCGGAGCGCCCCGCACCCACAAAAACGGGCAAGTCGACGGGTGTGACGCCGGGTCAAGCGGCACGCGAGGGTCACGCAGCACGCGAGGGCGATGCCGAGCGGCGGGATGCTCGTGTGCCACGGTGTGACGACGAAACCCCCGCTGACTTGCCCGAATTTGTGGGTGCCACGGCGTCCGCACCCGCAAAAATGGGCAAGTCAGTGGGTGATGCGAGGGGTTCCGGCGCGGGCTCGGCAACGGCGGGCGCGGGCTGGGTGACGAGGGATGCGTCGGGGCGAGGGGGAACTCGGGCGGGGTCAGTAGCGACGGGTCGGAAGCCGTCGCGAGCGACGGCGATGATCGTGCCTGCGACGGCAGTGAGTGAGATGGCTGCGACAACAACGAAAAGTATCATGGCAGAAACGCTACGCATGTACCCATTCTGCCAAAAGTGGCAGAATGGACACAAATAGACGAATTACTGCCACTATGGAACTCTCATGAAAACTGTCGCTGTGATCGTAGAAGACGGATTCGCTCCTTTTGAGTTCGGAGTCGCGTGCGAAGCGTTTGGATTAGACCGCTCGGCCGACGGCGTTCCGAACTTCGACTTCCGCGTCGTGACGCCGGACCCCGGCGTCGTGCCGTCGCGCATGGGATTCTCGCTGAACGTTCACAACGACCTGTCGTACGCGTACGAAGCTGATCTCGTCGTCGTCTCCCCAACGCCGAAAGAGATGTGGGGGCGCTCGGATCCGCGGGTGCTCGAGGTGATTCGCGACGCTGAACGCCGCGGTGCGTGGCTGCTGAGCGTGTGCAGTGGCGCATTCATTCTCGCGAACGCCGGAGTGCTCGCCGGTCGCCGGGCGACGACTCACTGGATGTACGCGGATGTCATGACCGACATGTTCCCCGACATCGAGGTCGACCCCGACGTGCTTTACGTGCAGGACGGCAAGATCATCACGAGCGCTGGCACGGCCGCAGGGCTGGATGCCTGTTTGCACCTGCTGCGTCAAGAAGTCGGCCCCGAAGCGGCAAATACGATCGCGCGTCGCATGGTGGTTGCCCCGCAGCGCGACGGCGGGCAGGCGCAGTTCATCAACAAGCCGCTGCCGGAGGTGGCGTCGCTTTCACTTGCCCCTGTGACCGACTGGATGCTGCAGAATCTGCGTCTCGACCTGCACGTCGATGAGCTTGCAGCCAAAGCGCACATGTCACCGCGTACTTTTGCCCGCCGATTCAAAGCGGACCTCGGGGCAACGCCCGCCGCCTGGCTCGCGCGCCAGCGGTTGCTTCATGCTCAGCGGCTTCTCGAGAAGACCACGCTCGGGCTCGACCGCATCGCCTACGAATGCGGTTTCGGCTCGGCCGCCGTGCTGCGCCAGAACTTCGTGCGAACGCTCGGGCTCACGCCGACGGCCTATCGGGACCGCTTTCGCTGCACGACCGACACGCCAGCGGAAGTTTCACTCGATGCGACCATCGACATCACCGCAATGGCTGAGCCCACTCCGGTGGTGTAGCGCTTCAGCCCCAGAGGTTCCGGCGGCTGCTACGAAGCGTCGCGGCGTCGGCTCGAGGGAGAGCGTTGAATGCGCGGCGGGCTGCGGCATCCGCTGCGCGTCGAAATGACGCGGCGCGCCGCGGTGAGGTTGCCGCAAGTGCTGCGAGCACGCGTTGCAGCCGCAATGCGACCTCGATCATGCCTGCACCGTCACGGGCCAATGGTCGAAACGCGTCTTCGAGCAGGTCGTCGAGAGCCACCGGCGTGATCCAGACGTGCGGGTAGAGCACTTCATCGTCTGGTTCTTCAGTCAGCATCGCGGTAAACACGCGCTGCAACGAACCCAACACCTCGATTGCGGTTCCGGGGTCGTTGGTCGACGGAGAGAGTGCGCGGCTGCCAATCTCCGACAGTGCGATTACCCCCAGTCGCGGGTCCTGTTCGTACGTGCGGTGCGCATCGATCTGAAATGCGTTCGCGATCGCGGAGGCGGCATCTTCGTCGAGGTGACCGCTCACGCGCGCGAGGGGGGTTGCGGCATCCGTCATGCGACCAGCGCTGGCCACAATGTGCACCTGCACGTCTGCATCTGCTGCAACGCTTTCGATACGCGACAGTTGTACATGCGTGACGACGCCGACGCGCGGGGCCCGAATCTGAAATGAGCCCGTCGGCTTTCCTCGCAACACATTCGCGCCGAGCGCAGGCTTCGCCGCATATGAGGCGAGAGTTGAGCATGCTTCGCTTTCGACGCGATCGATCACGTCGGCCATGCGCCCAAAGCTCGAGAGGTGCCCGATCCATCGCAGCAAAGTGACCACGATGATGACGATGACTACGAGTGTGCCGAGGAACAGAATCGCGCGACCCTGGTCGGTGTAGTAACTCGTCGAAAGCGCGATGATGCCGACCAGAGAAAACGTGAATGCGCCGATAAACGTCGAGAGTACGTTCTGCGAGGTGGTGTCTTCGACGAGCAACTGGGTGGCGCGGGGCGTGGCAATCGCGGATGCCGAGGAGTACGCAGTCACCATCGTGGTCAGCGAGAAGGTGGTCACCGCGAGCATTGACGTTGCGAGAATCTGCAGGATTGATCCGACGGCACCTTGGCCCAAGTCGAATGCAAACGAATAGGGGACAAAGGATGCCACAGCTCCCGCGATCAGGGCATAGACGATGGCGATGATGGTGAAAAGGGCGGCGCGAAACCACACGCGTCGCGGCAGCCGTTTCACAAGAACCCAGAGACCACTCATAGCGACACGCTAGCCGCGTTCCGGCAGCCGTTGTTGCGCAGCATGCGACCTGATAAACTTGAGTCCACTAGGCTCAAGTTCGATCCTCGCAGATTTCAGGAGACAGATGAACGCCACGCAGCAGCCAGGACAGGAAGAGTCAAAGAGCGCCCTGGAGCAGTTTGGAATCAACCTCACCGAGCGTGCTCGCATGGGAAAGCTTGACCCCGTGATCGGCCGCGACGCCGAAATTCGGCGCATCAGTCAGGTGCTCACGCGCCGCACGAAGAACAACCCCGTGCTTATCGGCGAGCCCGGCGTGGGAAAGACAGCCGTCGTCGAGGGTCTTGCGCAGCGGATCGTTGCTGGCGATGTTGCGGAGAGCTTGAAAGACAAAGAGCTCGTCACTCTTGATATTTCGGCACTTGTGGCGGGAGCGATGTACCGCGGCCAATTTGAGGAGCGGCTGAAGAGCGTGCTGCAAGAGATCACGGAATCAGACGGCAAAGTGATCACCTTCATCGACGAGCTCCACGTTTTGATGGGCGCCGGTGGCGGCGAAGGCTCCGTTGCAGCGTCCAACATGCTCAAGCCCATGCTCGCCCGCGGCGAGCTGCGACTTATTGGCGCGACAACACTCAACGAGTACCGCGAATTCATCGAGAAAGACGCCGCCCTCGAGCGCCGCTTTCAGCAGGTGTACGTCGGTGAACCGAGTGTCGAAGACACCGTCGCGATCCTCCGCGGACTCAAAGAGCGCTACGAAGCTCATCACAAAGTGGCTATCGCTGACGCGGCACTGATTGCTGCGGCATCCCTCTCGCACCGGTACATTCCTTCGCGGCAGCTGCCCGATAAGGCCATCGACCTCATCGATGAGGCGGCCTCGCGATTGCGCATGGAAATCGATTCGGCGCCGCTCGAGATCGACGAACTTCGTCGTCACGTCGATCGGCTGAAGCTTGAAGAGCTCGCGCTGAAACGCGAGAAAGATGCCGCGTCGAAAGAGCGCCTCGTAAAGCTCCGCACCGACCTCGCCGAAGAAGAAGATCGACTTCAGGTGCTCGCCGAGCGGTGGGAGCATGAACGTTCGTCGCTCAACCGCGTCGGCGAATTGAAGACCCGGTTGGATGCGGCTCGCGTCGACGCCGAGCGTGCGCAACGTGAGGGAAACCTCGAGCGCGCCTCGCGTTTGCTCTATGCCGAGATTCCCGCTCTTGAGCGAGAACTTGCTGTCGAGGAATCGGCGGAAGACACGACGGATCGCATGGTGAGTGATCAGGTGACCGATGAAGACATCGCGTCGGTCATCGCCGCGTGGACCGGAATTCCCGTGGGCCGGCTCTTGCAGGGTGAGACTGAAAAGCTCATTCACCTCGAGGCAGAACTCGGCAAGCGATTGATCGGGCAGAAAGCTGCCGTCAAAGCGGTCGCGGATGCCGTGCGTCGCTCTCGCGCTGGGATCAGCGACCCGAACCGCCCAACGGGTTCGTTTCTGTTCCTCGGACCCACCGGTGTGGGAAAAACGGAACTCGCCAAAGCGCTCGCCAACTTCCTCTTCGATGACGAGCACGCGATGGTGCGCATCGACATGTCGGAGTATGGCGAAAAGCACTCGGTATCGCGCCTTGTTGGTGCCCCTCCCGGGTACATCGGGTACGAGCAGGGTGGCCAGCTGACCGAGGCTGTGCGCCGCCGTCCCTACAGCGTCGTTCTGCTCGATGAGGTGGAAAAAGCCCACCCTGAGGTGTTCGACGTGTTGCTGCAGGTGATGGACGATGGTCGACTGACCGATGGTCAGGGTCGCACCGTCGACTTCAAGAACGTCATCCTGATTTTGACGTCGAACATCGGCTCACCGATTCTGATCGACCCGACCCTGTCGGCCGAGCAGAAGGAAGAGCAGGTGCAGGCACTCGTGCGTCAGGCCTTCAAGCCCGAGTTCGTGAACCGCCTCGATGACATCGTCGTGTTCCAAACACTGACCGAAGACGACCTCGCGCAGATCGTCGAGCTCACCGTGGATGCGCTGCAGCAGCGCCTCACCGAGCGGCGGTTGACGCTCGCGGTTACCCCCGACGCGCGCACGTGGCTGGCGGAGCGAGGGTACGACCCGATTTATGGGGCGCGGCCGTTGCGTCGCCTCATCCAGTCGGAGATTCAGGACCGCCTCGCTATGGCGATTCTCTCCGGCGGTGTGCGAGATGGCGACGTCGTACGCGTCGATATCGATGCCACGGGTACGCAGCTTGTGCTGACGAGCGATGGACCGGCACGCGCTGAGGGCGACGAGTCAGAGCAGCACGAGCCAGAGCAGTGAGCATGGCGCGGGCGCTGTGGGCGTCATCGCATCCCGGCCCGACGCTTGTAGTCACCGCGCTGGCTGTCGCGCTCGGGGTGGCCGCCGGGGTCGATGCGTTGCGCGTTGTGCTCCTCGGCGCTGCCGTGCTCTTCGGCCAGCTCTCGGTGGGCATTTCGAACGACGCCATCGACGCGGCGCGCGACCGGAGCGTCGGCCGAAGCGATAAACCAATCGCACGAGGCGATGTCACGGTGCGCGCAGCTTTCGTCGCGGCATTCGTTGCGCTTGCCGGCGCTCTGCTGCTCTCGGCGATCCTGAGCTGGGGGATGCTGCTGGCACACGCGATCGCGCTCGCCTCTGCCTGGTCTTACAACCTCCGGTTGAAGTCCACAGCATTTTCGGTTGTGCCGTTTCTCGTGAGCTTCGGGCTCTTTCCTTCGCTCGCCACGCTTTCGGCGGTGCCGAGTGCTCTCGCAGCCCCGTGGGCTTTTGCTGCAGGCGCCGCTCTCGGTGCCGCTGTGCACCTCACCAATGTGCTGCCTGACCTCGACGATGATCGCCGCACTGGGGTGCGAGGCCTCGCCCACCGCATCGGCGGACGCCCGGCGGCGATCATCTCGACTCTCGCGCTCGCCGCCGGGGCTCTCGCGGTGCTGCTCGGACCCGTTGATGGCGCCCTCATCGAGGTAAGTGTGTTGTCGTGGGTGTTCTTCGGTGCCGTGATCGTTGTGTCAGTTGCGACTCTCTACACGGCGCTGTCTCGGCGGCCGGGACGAATTGTTTTTCGTCTCGTCATGACCGCAGCGCTCTTACTCGCCGCCCAGCTTGTTGCCTCAGGCGGAGCGCTCGCGGCCTGATTGACGATCTGGCGCGTGCGCGCCACGATCAAATCCCATGGCATAAGCCTTCGCAAACGCGCCGCCGGTGGGGGGCCGGAGCATCGCGCGCACCAGGGCGCTTCGCGAAGCATCACCCGCGGGCGAGAGCGCGCGGCCAAGGCGGGTGTTCGCTGCAGCGAGTGTTGCCGCCACGCGAGCCGACGCGATGCGTCGTTTCTCCCACGCCTCGAGGTCGGGCTCTGGCGTGAGCCCGCGTTGCACCCAGCGCGCGAGCAGTGGGGCAAGGCCCACTGCGTCGAGAAGCCCGAGGTTCATGCCCTGCCCGCCGATCGGGCTCACTTCGTGCGCCACGTCTCCGATGGCGAAGACTCGGCCGCGACGCAGCTGCGGGGCAACGAATCGTCGCACGTGGAACGCGGTCGCCGCGGTGACGTTTGTAGCTGCGACTGCTTCGCCACGCGTGCGCATTGCCTCTCGCAGTCGGTCGGCCCGGGCATCCGGAGAGTTGTCGGCACCCGGTTGGTCCCATGCCACGTAGCGGCGAAGCCCTCCCGGCAACGGAAAAGACTCGAGCACGCCTCCGCGCGACAGATTGACGACAGCGGTGTTTTCGTCGGCGTCGGGGCCGGCCACCGAGTCTGTCATGAGGTACAGGTCGGGGTAGCTGTGCACGGCGAGGCGGTCGGGTCGATAGACGAGGTCACGGCCACCCCAACCGGATGCCACCACCACAATCCGCGCGTAGAGCGTTTCGCTGCGGTCATCGTTGTCGCGGGTTTCCACACGCACGCGAAGACCCTCGGGAACGACCGCCGTCACGGTGACTCCACGTCGGGGTACCGGCGCGGCATCCCGAAGTACTGCTTCGCTCGCCGCTTGCGGCAGTGTCGCAACGAACGGGAAGGGGGCCGCGAGCTTGTTGAACTGCACAGTGCCGAGGCGGGCTCTATCTGAGCGTGCTTCGCCGCTCGTGACTCGGAGCGCGTGCGAAAGCAGAGCGTCGGTCACGCCCGATGGCTCGAGCGCCGCCAGCACGGGAGGGTGCACACCGATCGCGCGTGTGCCCGTTCCGGGCTCGGCACGCTGCTCCAGAATCTGCGCATCGACGCCGTGTCGGGCAAGCTCGATGGCGAGCAACATTCCGACGGGGCCCGCCCCCACCACGATGACGTCATGCATGGCCGGGGCCTTCGGCGAGTACCCGGAAAGCCCCGGGCGTCGTGATGTGCCAGGGTGTCGGCATCCGTTGATCAAGAAGCTCTTGCAGCTCGCGCGCCGTGAAGCTTCGGCGGATCGATCGCAGACCATCGGTGCGAAGAAAAGTGCCGGGGGCAAAGGGCGTGATGGCAATCGCATAGAGCGCGTATGCGCGGCGGCTGCGCGCGATATCTGAGTGGAGCACCGGGCCCGAGCTGAGCTGCTGCGAGAGCGCGAGAAATTCAGGCAGATCGTCGCCGAGGTGGTGCATAACGTGGTTGGAGATAACGGCGTCAAAGCGTTCGCCGGCGGCGAGCAACCCGGCCGCATCGGCGTGAACGAAGCGCAGGTTTTCGCGGCTGCGTGTCGAGGCGACCTCGAACGCTGTGGGTTCGGGGTCGACGCCCACCCACTCCACACTGAGCCCGTCGCGTTGCGCGAGGTCCGCGAGGTGCGCCGTGACATCGCCGCCCCCGCAGCCGAGGTCGAGTACGCGCGCTGGACGCCCGAGCGATGTGAGGTAGGGCAGAAGTTTGCTGCGATAAACGCCGCGCCAGCCGGCGATCACGGGGTTGATGAGGCCGAATCGTTTGAGCGTTGCCCGCAAGCGGGTTTGATCACAGTCGGGATCGTCCATGAGCTCATGCAGAGTCTCGTTGCGGGCTGAGAGAGACGTCATGAGCGGATCATCGTGAGCATCGCCGATTCGACAGTAAGACCCGGCCCGAAAGCGAGGGCTGCGAGTGGCGCTCCGTCGGGGAGGGCATCACTTTGCATGATCTCCTGCAGGATGAAGAGGATCGTGGCGCTCGACATGTTGCCGTAGTCACGCAGCACCGCGCGAGATGTGGCGAGAGCGTCGGGCGGCAGTTCGAGGCCGTGCTCGACGCGATCAAGCACGCTTCGGCCGCCGGGATGAACCGCCCAGGAAACGTTCCGCGGTTCGTCAGCCAGAAACCGAGTGACGGCATCCCGCACTTCACGGCCGACGATGCGGGGAACTTCGGCCGTGAGGGTCATATCGAAGCCTTCGTCGCCGATCGTCCACACCATGTCGGCTTCGCCTTCGCTGGTGAGGAGAGTTGCGAAGCTGTCGAGCCGAAGCTCCGTGGTGGTGTGGTGAGCTGCGTTGGCGGTGACGATGGCAGCCCCGGCGCCATCGGCGAACAGGGATGCCGCCACGATCTGCTGCGGATCACTCGATGCGCGGATGTGCAGCGAGCACAGCTCCGCACAAACGACGAGTACGACAGCGTCGGGTTGAGAGTCGGTGATTCGTGCGGCGAGGCGGAGCGCGGGAACCCCGGCTGCACACCCCATGAATCCGAGGTGGTAGCGCTCGACGGCGGGAGAGAGGCCGAGGTCGCGCACCAGGCGATAGTCGGGGCCCGGGGCGAAGAATCCCGTGCACGACACTGTCACGACGTGCGTCACCGCGCCAGCGTCGACGCCTGCGCGGGTGAGCGCATCGCGAGAAGCTTCAGCGAACAGATCGGGAGCCGTCTGAATGTACAGGTCATTCCGCTCGCCGGTTGTCGGCATGTGCAGCACGCCCGCCTCATCAATGAAACGCGCGTCTCCGGATGCTGCGGCAGCCCCGCCGAGCTCAGCGAGAACTGTATGGCGCTGCTCAATTGCTGCGGCGTCGAAAGCCGCGTGAACGAGCCTGGTTGTCAACCTGTCAATGTGCGGTTGCGCAGCGAACAGATCCCGCACGCTCGCTTGCGAAACACGGGTGGGCGGCACCGCGGTACCGATAGCGAGGATGCGGGCGGTCACTCAGTTACCTAAGCACGCTTCTGAGTCGCCGGGAACGACTTGCGCTCGTTTCGTATGTTGAGTAACGATCTCGCCGGTGGACCTCACGCTGCGAGAATGATCGAATGAACGATCCGATCCCGATCGATGTTGAAACGTGGCCGCGACGTCAGCACTTTGAGCACTACCGCACAGCCGTACCGTGCACGTATTCCATCACCGTCGAGCTCGACGTAACCACGTTCGTCGCGGCGGTTCGGTCCGCGATGCGCCGAACGTATATCGCGCAGATCTGGGCGATCGCATCGGTCGTCAATCGCTATGAAGAGTTTCGGATGACGTTGACCGATTCGGGTGCGCCAGCAACCTGGTCGCTTGTGCATCCCTCCTTCACCGTGTTCAACCGTGAGCGGGAGACATTCGCGAGCGTGTGGGCGCCCTACAATCCGGACTTTGCCGCCTTCCACGAGGCCGCAGCTCATGTCATCGCTGAGCACGCAGAGTCGACACGGCTTTTTCCACAGGGGCCTTCGCCACGAAACTCGTTCGACGTGTCGAGTCTGCCGTGGACTGCCTTCACCGGTTTCACACTCAATATTGGCGGCAGCTGGGATCACCTGGCGCCGATATTCACCCTCGGCCAGTACGTCGAGAGGGATGGGCAGGTGCTTCTTCCACTTGCTGTGCAGATGCACCATGCGGCCGCCGACGGTTTTCACACAGCGCGCCTCATCAACGAGCTGCGAGACCTTTTCAGCGACGCATCGTGGGTGAGTAGCTAGCGTCTATCAAGCACGACTAGAGACCGCCGCGTCGAGATCAACGAGGCGCCCCACACCGCGTACTGCTCCCGCGGCGGCGACCACTCCAGTGAGGCCTCCGAGCGGCCGTGCCGCTCAACCCGCGGAGTCACCAATTTCCGAGCGTCGGCGTGGCTTGGTGCACACGATGATCTCGTGTCACCGATAAGCAGCGACGAACTCCGCCAGCTGCTGTGCGTGCTCATCCAAGTAGATTGTGTCGGCCTCAGATTGCGCAACCATTCCTACGCCAATCAGGCTACTGACCTGCTTGCAATGGATGTCGGCTACGGCTGTTGCGATCTGAGATTGAGTTGGTTCAGGTTCTTCATGACTCTCTCCTTTACTCCACGGGGTTGTTCCCTTGCGAGACAAAATACTGAACTGCAGAGCCCGTGTTCGAAGTTGGTCACACTTCCGGGGTAAGCCTTTGCTGGTGGCCTGCCAACGACTTGAAACGGGGTCGTAGGCTCGAATACGTATCACTCCTCCCTTCCACGAGCAGACGCTGGAGACCGCGGATGACGCTTACCAGCACGCAAAATGTTCCGACCGACGGTAGTGCGAACGGCTCTTTGAACGCGAGAGAGCGCATGCCCTGGCGAGTCTTCGTGAGCGAACTGCTCGGCTATGTGCTTGCGGCCGCGCTTGGGGTCTACCTAACGGCCCATGTCGCGGCGACGCGCGAAGAGTTGTTCTTCTTCGACGGCGATTCCCTCTTTAACGCCCTGTTCATGCATTCTCTTGCTACCGGAGCGCCGCAGGACTGGGCCATGTCTCCCGTTCTGTTCGTTCCGGAGTTGGCAGCGTACGCGCTCGCGGCCGCGTTCGGAGGAGACACCGCGAGTGCGCTCCTGATCAATTCTGTGCTCAACTTTCTCGCCCTCTACGGCGCGTTTCGTCTCGCCTCAGGTTGCCGCCAAAGCGCGTCGGCTCCGATCCTGAGCGCTTGGGCTGCCTACGGCGCCTTCTGCTTGATCGCACTGTTCGAAAACGGCGGTGATCGCGACAGCTCGCAGTTGGCCAGCTTGATGGCGACAACCACCTACTACAGCGCCACGGTGGTGGCATCGATCGCAGCCTTGGGGCTCGTGCGTCGCTCCCTGGAGGCCGGGCGCCTTCGAGCGAGAGCCAGCGTGCCGCTCATCGCACTGGTCGTTTTATCGTGCTTCAGCAACCCGCTGTTCGTTGCTTGGGCCGTCGCGCCCCTTGTGTTGGTCATGGTAATCATTGGGATCGGCGGGGCACGCAGACATCTGCTGACGATGAATCTCCTGTTCATTGTCTGCTCGACGGTGGTTGGTCTCCTGCTTCGGAACCTCTTTAGCGGAACGATTGTTGCCCAGATGGGCTTCTATATTCGGACAGACAACGCGAGGGGCTCCTTCGCTCACTATTTGGGTCTAGCCAGTGCTGAGTGGCATCGGCCGCTGGCGGTCGTCGCGACGATCGTTTTGATATCCCTCGCAATCACCGCGATGGGTTTTTCGGTTGTGAGACTTCGAGGTGTCTCGAGCGGTGTACGCCTCGTCGCTCTATTCGCATGGTTGGCGCCACTGACGTGTTTTTTCGGATTCGTGCTGGTCGGTTCTGAGTCGCCGCGATACCTGCAGCCGCTCGTGTTCGCGCCTGTACTTGCCGCCATCTGTCTGGTCCAGATCATTGCCCGTCCTCGCCGTCGCGAGCCCACTTCTCCTCGTCCTGGTTGGACGGTCTTGCTTGCCGTCGTCGCTTTGGGAGGGATGTTGCTGTCGCTCCAGAGCGTGCAGAAGCTATCGGAGAATCGCGAAACAGCGTCCTCAGCGTCGCTTCAGTGCGTCGTCGGTTGGGTTAATGCAACACACCGCACGGGTGCTGGCCAGTTCTGGTCAATTAGGGCACCAAAGGCTTACATCGACGATCCAAGTCAGCTGCTACAGGTGACATGGAATCTCCGCCCTTATGCGTGGCTTGTCAACCGAGACGACTTCAATATGAAGTCGGCCTCTTTCTTGATCGTTGATGCGCAGTCGCATGATTTCGAGTTGCCGGTCGGCTGGTCGCTAGATTCAGCAACGCAAGTCGGATGCGGGCGATACACAATCTACGATTTCGGTCCAGTCGAGCTCCCCATTACCGGAGCAACTTAAACGGAACTCTTGCGGCTCTCCGTGACATTCCGTTGTACGTAGTCGGGATCTCACGAGGAGTGGCTTGTGCATGTGCAGGGAGAAGAATGGGAAGACGAATCAACTAGAGCTCTCGCGCTAAAGCTGATAGTTGCGGGTCATGCCGAACGCAACTTCTGTCCGCAATCTCTCGCCCACCGTCTGTACATCTCTCGCCGCCATCTTTACCGATGCCTGCATTCGGTTGGGGGCGTTGCCGAGATCATCGGCGTAGCGCGCGCGGAGACTGCAGCGATGCTCATGGTCCACAATCCAGCGGCGACGATGACAGACATTTATCCTGCTGCAGGGTTCGGCAACGACGAAGCGCTCCGATATCACTTTGTTCGAACCTTCGGTCTGCTGCCCGGTAGATACGAAGTCGGCGCGTCTTCACATCGTCCAGTGATAAGCCAAGCGCTCGCCCAAACGAGAGCGGCTACGGGCAGCGCCCATCGGCACCACGTCGCGCCAGCTCCCGGGTTCCACGTTCAACAGTGATCAAAGTTGCGGTGAGTGGTGCTCATGTTCGGTAGGTAGCCGAGGTCTCCTCACAGGCCGCCGGCGACTCGCAGGGTTGCGCCCGTCGTGTAGGCGGCGTCAGGGGAGAGCAACCACGCCACGGCACCCGCGATCTCCTCCGGCATCCCCGCCCGTCCCATGGGAATGGATGCCGCAACTTTTGCAGGGCGCTCGGGGTCCTGGTGAAAGTCGGTCCACACTGTGCCGGGCTCGACGCAGTTGACGCGGATGCCTTCTGACGCAACTTCTTTTGACAACCCCACGCTGAGGGCCGCGACGCCGGCTTTAGCTGCGGCGTAGTGCACGTAACTTCCAGGGCTACCGATCGTTGCAGCCGCCGATCCGATCAGCACGAGCGATCCCGCCGATTCGGCGAGGTGTTCGACCGCAGCGCGGCTCGTCAGAACGGCTCCGAGAAGGTTGACCTCGAGGTCATGCTTGAGGTCCGCCGGGTCGAGATCAATGAGGCGCCCCACACCGCGCACTGCTCCTGCAGCGGCGACCACTCCCGTGAGGCGACCGAGTTGCCGTGCTTGTTTGAGGAAGCTGTCGAGTGATTGTGGATCGGTCACGTCCACGGCGGCGACGATGGCGCTCCTGTCGAGCTTTCGCACGTGAGCTGCCACCTCATCTGCGGCGGTTGAGTCGTCTCGGTATCCAATGACGACGTCGTGACCGTCCGCTGCGAGACGGCGGGCGATTGCTGCTCCGATGCCACGTGACCCACCGGTGACCGCTGTCACCGCTTGTGCGCTGTTCATATAACTATCCTCGCGGATCTACCGCGCCGCATCGGCGGTACGGGTACGAACAGACTCAGATGCCGTGAGGCTTCTTAGCCCTGTCCCGGTTTTCCCATCATCGAACCAGGTGGGAGGGAGGGGCAGACCGCGGATTCTGTAAGGGCGGCAACTTCAGCCCTGATCGCGACGCCGTTTTCCTCCTTCGTAACCGTGTAAACGACTCCCTGCTGCGAATCGTCCGCGGGAATGTAACCGACGGTTGCCTCGTCGTAGTCCCCCTCCTCGTCGACGGTCCCCACGGCGGTAGAGACGAGGTCAGCCGTCGGATTCGCCGCCAGCCAGTTGGCAGTTTCTGCCACAGTCATACCGGAGATGGTCCAGTACGCTTCTTGCTCGACGACTGGTTGGCAGGGCCATCCCTGGTACGAGTAGAAGCCGCCGATGGTCTCAGTCGAACGGACGGCATCCGGCGGCACCGTGGCTGCATCGAGCCAGGCCTGAGCTTGCGCTTGTGCCTCGGCATCCGCCTCTTGCGATGTATCGGCTTTCTCGGGGGTTTGCGCTGGCGAAACGCTGATTCCATCGGCCGCGCCGGATGCGCAACCAGTCAGTGTTGCGAGTGAGAGGATGCCGATTATCAGAGCCGAGCGCCGCCGCATGACCCAACTATAGACACCGCCCTCAACGTGGATGATGGCAAGCGAATATTGCTGACAGCACGGGTCCATCAAAGGTGCACAAGGTCGCTAGCCCTCGCCGCCGAATCGCTCCCACGAGCTCACCTGCTGCGCTACTCGCCGCAGCGCCAAGAGCAGTGGCTCCACCAGCACTGAACCCAGCACTACATACCGAACCGCAGCCTCCGGAGACTCCGTCGGCACGCCGGCGATCTCGGCATCCGCGATGCGGCGCATGCTCGCGAGATACTCGCGCATCACGGCATTCGGTACGACAAAACCGGCACGCTCCAGACCTTCCACCGCTCGCGCGACTTCGTTCAACACGGCCAGATCGCACGTCCCTGGCTTCCAGCCCAGCGCAGAAACGATTCGTTCGGCCTCGTTGAGATCTAGCGCCTCATCCAAGGGTGGAGTAATTGCCGCGTGCGCAGTTCCGAGCAGGTCGTACGAATGCTCGGGTGGCTCATCCAGCGCGGTCAGTACCCGTCTTGTCTCAGCAATGCTCACTCCGGCGTCGAGCAGCGCTCGAATCACCCGCAGCCGCTCCACGTGCTTGTCGCCGTACGTGGCCTGCGTCGGTGAGCTGCGCTCACCTTCGGGAAGCAGTCCCTCGCGCAGGTAGTACTTGATCGTCGGCACGGTCATGCCCGTCTGCGTCGACAGTTCGGAAATTCTCATGGCCACCTCTTGACTTCGATAGTAGCGCTATCCATTATAGATAGTGAAGCTATCCAATTGCGAGGAGTCACCATGTCGAAAGTCGTAACCGGCCGCATGACACATCAACATGAGGGCGAACTCGTCGTCTTTCATATCGGGATGCAGATCAATCGCTGGTGGCGACCAGATCTGTGGATGCCAGCATTCTTCGCAATGCCGCGGATGTTGCGGGAACTCTCCGCAGACCCCGACTCAGGGATGCTCGGCTACCAGCTGCTTCTCGGCGCAGGCGGCCCGTACGTCGTCGAGTATTGGTCATCGATCGACAAGCTCTACGCCTACGCCTCCAACTCCTCACAGGAGCACCGCCCTGCCTGGACCGCCTTCAACCGTGCGGCCCGCAAGGCTCCTGGATCCGTCGGTGTCTGGCATGAAACCTTCGTTGTCGAGCGCGCCGAGAGTATGTACGTGTCAACGAAGCCGATCGGGCTCGCAAAGGCGACAGAGCTCATCGAGGTTGGACATAGACACGACCGCGCCAAGGCCCGGATGGCTGACGGGCGCACCGACCAGGGGAACTAAGAAACTAGCGCATGTGCTGCGCTAGTTGTCCCAGCCGGCGGGTCCGCGGGATCCCGCGGGGTACGTGTCGAGCGGAACTTTGTTTGCCTCCCACGCATCGAGGATCGGCTGCACGATGCGCCAGCACTGTTCGGCAGCGTCTCCCCGCACCGACAGTGTCGCTTCGCCGTCGAGTACTTCGGAAAGCACTTCGGCGTAGGCGCGGAGGGATCCGGCGCCGAGTGCCGCGTTCAGGTGCACGCGCTGCAGCTCGAAGGGATTCTCGCCGCCATTGACGTTCAGCTCAAGGGTCATCGTGTCGGGCCCGAGCGACATCCTCAGTACCGACGGTGCCGCGGCGCCCGCAAAGCCGCTCGGCAAGTGTCGTACCGGGCGGAATGTGAGGGCGATCTCTGTGCGCGGCTCGGAGAGGGCTTTTCCGGATCGCAGCGTGAACGGGACGCCTGCCCAGCGAGCATTCTGTACTTCAAACTTTGCTTCCGCGAGCGTTTCGGTGTCGCGCGAGGGGTCGACGCCGGGCTCATCGACATACGACGGGTAGTCGCGGCCGTCGATGTTTCCGGCCGTGTAGCGCGCGCGGCCCGAGTTGGCTACCGGATCGTCGTCCCACACGTGCGTCGCACGGAGTGCTGCCGCAGTTGCCGCCCGCAGATCGGTTTCATCGATGGAAGTCGGCGGCTCCATAGCGACGATGGCGAGTACTTGCAGCAGGTGGCTTTGGAGCATGTCGCGAAGAGCGCCGGCCTTGTCGTAGTAGCCTGCGCGGCCTTCGAGGCCGAGCGATTCATCGAAACGGATTTCAACCTCGGCGATGTGGTCGGCGGACCACACGGGCTCGAACACCTGGTTGGCGAAGCGCAGACCGAGAATGTTCAGCAGAGTGGAGCGGCCGAGAAAGTGGTCGACGCGAAAAATCTGGCGCTCCGGCAGGAGTGCCGCGAGCTTGGCGTTGAGCTCTTCCGCGTTTTTCTGGTCGGTACCGAACGGCTTTTCGAGCGCCAGCACGAGTCCGTCCGGCAGATCGACGCCGTTCAACGCCTCGCATGCGGTGGCAGCAACCGCGGGAGGCACCGCGAAGTAGACAGCGATGTGTCCCTCTGCAGACGCCAGCAGCTTGGTCAGATCATCGGTCGCAGTGATGTCGGCCTGCTGGTATTTCGTGGCCGCAACACGGTCGAAGGCATCGTTTGCACCGACCGATGCGAAGGCATCCTTCACTACTTTCTGCCAATGCTCGTCGGTCCAGTCGTCCATACCGGCACCCATGAGCGTGACTGAACGCTCCGGCTGCATTGTCAGCAGCTGCCCGAGCGCGGGGAGCAGCAGCCGTGAGGTGAGATCGCCCGAGGCGCCAAGGATGAGCAGTGTGCTGGTGTGTGCCATGCGCCTACGCTAGCGCCCTGGCACAATCAACACATGGCTACTCCTATCGAGGACTATGCAATTCTCAGCAATTGCCGCACGGCCGCTCTCGTTTCACGCGACGGCAGCATCGACTGGTTGTGTCTCCCGCGCTACGACTCATCGTCGATTTTCGGCGCGCTGTTGGGAGACGAATCGCACGGACACTGGAGTCTGCGACCGACAGACCCGGATGCCGTGCCCACCCGCCGCTACGACGGTGACACGTTCGTTCTCATCACAACGTGGCAGACGGCATCCGGTGTCGCCGAGGTGCATGAGTTCATGCCCGTCCACGGCGGCCGTGTCGAGGTCGTTCGCCAGGTGATCGGTGTCAGCGGCGATGTCGAGTTCACAACCCACGTGCGGCTGCGTTTTGACTACGCGCGAGCAATTCCCTGGATCCGTCAGGTTGGCTCCGAAGAACTCCCCGCGATTCTCGGCATTGCGGGCCCCGACGCGGTGGTGGTGCGCGGTGTCCAGCTGCGCGCCGAAGACCACATGCACGCTGGTTCGTTTACGGTGCGTCCGAACGAGCTTCGTGACTTGAGCCTGAACTGGTATCCGTCACACCTCCCGATGCCCGAAGCAGTCGACGTCGATGAGATGAAGCAACACACACTCACGTGGTGGCAAGACTGGGCCGCTCGCATCGACCATGACGGTCCGTTCGAAGCTGATGTCGTGCGCTCGCTCCTGGTGCTTCGCGCACTGACGCACGAAGACACCGGCGGAATCGTGGCCGCCGCAACCACATCGCTGCCGGAGGACTTCGGCGGGGTGCGCAACTGGGACTACCGCTACGTGTGGCTGCGCGATGCGGCCCTCACGATCGAAGCACTCATCTCGCACGGCTTCCTTCGCGTGACGGCCCGCTGGCGCGAATGGCTGCTCCGCGCGATCGCCGGAGACCCCGGCCAGATGCAGATCATGTACGGCCTCGCTGGTGAACGTGACCTCACTGAGCGCGAAATCACGAGCCTGCCCGGCTACGAGAATTCCTCGCCGGTGCACGTCGGCAACGGTGCGTGGCAGCAGTACCAGGCCGATGTCATCGGCGAAGTGATGGTGGCACTTGAGGCCGCGCGCTCGGCGGGGCTCGAAGAGACGCCATTTTCCTGGGCGCTCCAGCGCTCGTTGCTGGCGTTCGTTGAGGAACACCGAGCGCGTCCCGACAACGGCATTTGGGAGATCCGCGGCGAACTGCAGATGTTCACGCAGTCGCGCGCGATGATGTGGGCGGCTCTTGACCGCGGAGTGCGCGCCGTGCGAGAGTTCGGCCTCGACGGTCCCGTCGAAAGGTGGGAAGCCCTGCGTGACGAGGTCGCCGCAGAAATCGACGCGAACGGCTTCGACACCGAAGGTAACTACTTCGTGCAGCACTACGGATCAACCGAAGTGGATGCCTCGCTCCTGCTTCTCCCTCAGGTTGGCTACTGCGCCTACGACGACCCGCGCATGCTCGGAACCGTCGCGCAGATGGAAAAAACTCTCATGCACGATGGGCTCCTCCACAGGTACCGCACGGCATCGGGCGTTGACGGGCTGCCGGGGGCGGAGCATCCGTTCCTGGCATGCTCGTTCTGGCTCGTCGAGCAGTACGCCAATAGCGGCCGAATCGATGAAGCGAACGCTCTCATGACGCGGCTGTGCTCGCTCGCCAACGACGTGGGCCTTCTCTCCGAGGAGTACGACGTCGTGAATCAGCGGCAGGTAGGCAACACGCCTCAGGCGCTTTCGCACCTCGCTCTTGTGCGCGCCGCTGACGCGCTCGCTGGCCACCAAGGTCGGGCCGCGCAGCGCAGCTAAGAGGCCTAGAAAAACAACGGATGCCGCGCCTCAGCGAGACGCGGCATCCGTTGTTTTATTGCTACGCGTTGCGCAGCAGCGACTCGGCGACGGGGCGCCGAGTGCGCGGAGCCGACTCGAGCTCGCGCAGGAAATCGGGCGAGTCGGTGCTGTCGCCGAATGAGCCCACTGCCATCACAGCGACGGGGGTGAAGCGAGCGTCGAGGCCGAAGGCCGCGCTCACGCCGTCGCGGTCGAAGCCGCCCATCTGGTGCGTTGCCAAGTCACGGGCGTGCGCCTGAATGGTGAAGAAAGCCGCTGCCTGGCCGGTGTCGTACACGGCCCACGGGGCGCCGGTGCCGTCTTCCGTTTCGGTTTCTGCCACGAAGACGACAAGGGCCGCGGCGGAGCCCGCCCATGCCTGGTTGAAGCCGAGGAGGTGTGACATCAAGCTCTCGTGCTCCGAGGTGCCACGGCGAGCAACGATTGCGCGCCACGGCTGGCTGTTGTTCGCCGACGGCGCCCAGCGGGCGGCTTCGAGTGCGCTGGCGAAAGCTTCTTCGTCAAGAGGAACCTCGGTGTCGAAAACGCGAGTGCTCCAGCGCTCGGCGAACACATCGAGAACGGGGACATCGGTAACCGCGACGCGGTCCTGAATGATAGTCAAAGCTTGCTCCTTGAAGTACGCGGGGGTGGGCATTCACATGCCCACCCCCGGTCCAACGAAAGCCGCCGCCAAAATGTTCCCGGTTGCGACCTGTGAGTCTTCGATGAGTGGCGAACCACTCAGGCGCTCACCGGGACTTCAGTGCATCAACGAGCTTCACGCGCGCGCCCATTCGCAGGAGTGACCCGGAATAGATACGTGACGCCACCAAGATCGCGGCGATACAGGTCGCTGCCAAGACGACGAGTGAGACAAGTGGTTCCCACCACTGCGCTTCGCCGAGGTAGAGGCGAAGCGGCATGCCGACTGGCGCCGAGAACGGAACATACGACATCACCGTGAGCACCAGCGGGTTGTCGTTGAAGAAGATGACGAGGAAGTAGGGCAGCATGACGAGCATCGTGATCGGAGCTGTCGTGGCGCCGATATCTTCTTGGCGCGACACCATGGCGCCTGCGGCAGCGAAGAGGGATGCCAAAAGCACAAACCCAAGCAAGAAGAAGATGGCGAACCACACGAGCGGCCCGCCAAGGCCCGCCAGGACGAGTTGCTGATCTGTCACCGTGAGTCCGACGACCGCAATCGCTGCGAGTACCAGGATTTGGGCCATGGCCAGAATCGTGTTGCCGATCACCTTGCCGGCAAGGAGGGCACGCACCGGGATCGCAGAAATGAGAAGTTCTACGACGCGGGTTTGTTTCTCCTCCACGACAGACTGCGCGATCGTTCCGCCGAAGGTGGACGCGGCGAGCAAGAAAACGATTCCGAAGCCCAGAGCGACGAAATAACGAAGCAAGAAGTCTGTGCTCGGCGGTTCAAGAAGGTACGTCGCCGGTACCTGACTGAGCGACTGCAAGAGGCCCGAAGGTAGCTCCGTGTCGCCAACAACCGTGAAGTCGAATGCGCCAGCCTCGGCTTCAGGTACAGCGCTCGACGGCACAAGGGCGGCCGAGACGGTGCCATCTTCGACGAGCGCAAGAGCCTCATCAGCAGATGACGCAGCTGTCACTTCGAGACCTGCTGCATCCGGCACGAGACTCGACGTCTCGGTTGTCACGGCGATCGTCGTTGCAGATGTCGAACTCGCGGTGAACCCGCCCCACACCACAGCGGCAAGCGCGATGGCAAACAAGATCAGTGTTGAGATGACGAACGCTTTACTGCGAAGGCGCGATCCGATCTCGCGCTCCGCGACGAGTCTGATGCTCTGCGCCGTGGTGGGTGAGGTGTGTGATGCAGTGCTCATTTGATGACCTCCGTGAAAATCTGGGCGAGCGTCGGACGCTGCGGAGCGAAAGACGTGACGTCGCCCTCTTCAAGCGCGCGACGAAGAACCGCCTGTGCGACATCGCTATCGGGAGCATCGAAGACGGCGCGCCCGGCGGCGAACTCGATGACCGTGACTCCCGGCACGGTGCGAAGCCAACCGGCATCCGTTGTGCAGTTGAGCTCGTATCGGTGGTTCGCGTGCTGCTCGCGAAGCGCGGCACGGGAGCCCGCGGCGCGAATTGTGCCTTCGGCGATGATGATGAGGTCATCGCACAACCGCTCCACCACGTCGAGCTGGTGGGAGGAAAACAGCACGGCAGTGCCGCTCGCGGCCCGCTCTGAGAGCACAGCGGCCACGACATCGACCGCGAGTGGGTCAAGACCCGAGAACGGCTCATCGAGAATGAGCACCTCGGGGTCGTGCACGAGAGCCGCTGCGATCTGTGCGCGCTGCTGATTGCCGAGTGACAGGGTCTCGACGGTGTCGTTGAGGCGCTCGCCGAGGCCCAGCCTGTCGAGAAGCGCTGTCGCGTTGGCCGTGGCATCGGCCTTGCTGTAGCCGTGCAGCCGCGCCAAGTAAGCGATGTGCTCGCCGACCTTCATCTTTGGGTAGAGCCCGCGTTCCTCCGGCATGTATCCGAAGCGGCGGCGGTCATCGGCTGTCACTCGTGAGCCGTTGAGCTCGACGGTTCCCCCGTCTGATGCCAGCACGCCCAGGGCGATTCGCATGGTCGTGGTCTTGCCCGCGCCGTTTCCGCCGACGAACCCCGTCAGCCGCCCGGGCTCCACATGGAATCCGACGTTGTCGAGCACGCGGCGCTCGCCATAGTTCTTCGTAACTCCGGTGAGTTGGAGCATGGAACCTCCCTGTGTTTTCAACGACCGTTCGCCAACGACGCTACGGGGAGGGGTACGGCATCCGCTTCCCCCGGAGGAGGGATCTTTAGACCAGACCGTGCCGGTACGCGAGCACAATCGCATGAGCTCGATCGCGCGCGCCGAGCTTCTGCAGCAGGTTAGAGACGTGAGTCTTGACGGTTTGCTCGCCGATGAAAAGACGCGCGGCGATTTCGGCATTCGACTGCGCATCTGCAAGCAGCGCGAGCACCTCGCGTTCGCGTTCGGTAAGCGGCGGCGAGTTCGGAGTGATCGGGGCGGGTGGCGATGTGGGGGCCCCAGCGAACCGGGCGATGACGCGCCGCGTGACTTCGGGGGCAAGTAGTGCATCGCCGGCGGCGACTACACGCACAGCGTTGACCAGCTCTTCGGGCCCTGCGTTCTTCAGCAGAAAACCACTGGCACCGGCTTCGAGTGCGGCGAAAAGGTAGTCATCTCGGTCGAATGTTGTCACGACCAGAACCGCAGCTGACACTGCGGGGTCTGACACGATCCGCTCGGTGGCAACAAGGCCATCCATATCGGGCATCTGCACGTCCATACAGACGACATCGGGGTGAAGATCATTGGCAAGGCGCACGGCAGCGGCGCCTGTGGAAGCCTCGCCGACAACCTCGAATCCTGCGGCCTCCAAAATGACGCGGAAGCCCGCGCGCATCATGGCGTGGTCATCGGCGAGCAGCACGCGCACGGTCTTACTCATCATCGTTCCCTGTGAGCGGCGCCCGCACGCGCACCACGAAACCGCCTTCGCGAATCGGCAACAGCTCAATGCTGCCGCCCGAGGCGGCAGCTCGCTCGCGCATGCCGCGATGGCCCATGCCCGGACGGGTCGACGTGGGAACGCGCCCCGTGTTCGATACCTCCAACTCGACTTCGCTCGACAAATAGCGCAGGCGCACGTCAGCGGTCGCGTCGTGCCCGCCGTGCCGGCGCGCATTCGTCAGCGCCTCCTGCGCGATGCGATACAGGTTTACTTCGACAGTCGCTGGCACTTTCTGGGGCTCGCCCACAAGATGAAACTTCGTGGGCAAACCCGCCGCTGCGCTTTCAGCAACGAGCTTTTCTAGCTCGGTGAGACTCGGTGCCGTCAAAGTAGCATCCGGCTCATCACCGGCCCGGAGCGTCTGCAGGAGGTGCCGCATTTCAGTCAGTGCTGTGCGAGCCGACTCTTCAACCTGAGCGAGAGTGCGGGTTGCGGCATCCGGGTCTGTAGGGAGCACCGTCCGCGCAGCGCCCGCTTGCACACCCATAAGAGACACATGGTGAGCGACGACATCGTGAAGTTCCCGCGCGATACGTAGTCGCTCGAGCTCGACGGCTTGAGCCGCCGTGCGTGCACGCTCGCGTTCGAGCTCGGCCGTCCGCTCCTCCAGCGCGCGGCGCTGCTCGGCTGCCGCCCACGTGCGTTCGCCGAAGTAGTAGGCGCCGCCGAAGTAGAGGACGTTGATCAAGATGTTGATGAGCATGAAGGCGGCATATGCCGAGAACATTCCGGCGCGCGAAAGCCCGTCGTCTGCCGACGAAGAAGACGCATCGACGAAAAGCGAAACGAGCAGCCAGGTGAACATCCCGACGATGATCGCGATGCGTGTCCAACGAGCACGCTTGCGGTTCGGATCCCACGCTCCCACGGTGTAGAACGTGATGAACATCGCGATATTGCCGGCATAGATCTCGGGGACTCGCAGCGACACCGCAACGAAATAGGCGGTTGCGATGATGATTGCGACCGTAGACGGAAAGCGGCGGCGGAATGCGAGAGGCACGGCAAGAACGAATGCGTAGGCGATGGCCATCGGCATCCCAGCCTGGTTTGTTCCGTACATGCCGGCGACTGAAGATAGCGCGGCGCTCAGTACTGCGCCGAGACACGTCGCGGCGGCAAGGAACGCGTCGCTTCGGCGTTGCGCGGGAGTGAGCGGTGGCACCCCCTAACGGTACGGGGGATGCGCGCGTGCTACCTCCCCCGTGTGGGGGAGTCGATGGTCTGCGCGCTGAAATGCCGGAGCGTCAACGGGCGCTGCAGATAGCGGTCTTCGTCTGGAAAAGTCACCGGTTCGGTGGCCCAATTCACGCCCGCATAGTGCGCGAGGCCTTCTTCACTTGCCCACCGGCTGACGTAGAGAATGCGATCGGGGTCATGGTGGTCGACAAGTACTTCGTGGTCGATCAGTCCGGGGTACGCGGCGGGAAAACCCTCGACGAGCGCGTGCAGCGTTGTGAGGAACTCGGCCCTTGACTCTGGACGAACGAGCGCCTCGGAGGTGCGGACGATCATGAGGGGATCAACCGAAGATCATCGGGCGATCGTCGTCGTCATCGGGACCCGTGAGGTCGAGGTCGATGACCACTGGAACGTGGTCGCTCGGGATCTCGCCCTTCCGCTCGTCGCGGTGAATCTTGGCGCCGGTGACGGCATCTGCCAACGCGTGCGACCCGAGGATGAAGTCGATGCGGATCCCCTCATTGCGGGGGAAACGGAGCTGCTTGTAGTCCCAGTAGGTGTAGCCCGTCGGGATGAGAGGGCGAACGGTGTCGGTGAGCCCAGCATCGAGCAAGCCTGCGAACGCCTCGCGCTCGGGAACCGAGACGTGTGTCGTCACCCCTTCGATGAGAGTCGGGTCGCCGTTGTCTTCGTCGGTGGGCACGATGTTGAAATCGCCCACCAGCGCGAGGGCAAGGTCGGGGTCTTTGGCCAGCGCATCGCGGGTGTACCCGGTGAGAGCACTCAACCATTCGAGCTTGTAGCGGTAGTGCGGGTCGTCGAGGCCTCGGCCGTTCGGCACGTAGAGGCTCCACACTTTGACGCCGCCGATCGTTGCGCCGAGAGCGCGCGCCTCTTGCGGAGCTCCCGGGCCCTCGTGGCCCTTGAGGAAGCCCGGCATGTCAGGAAACGCGTACTCAACGTCTTCGATGGGCTCACGGCTTGCGATCGCTACGCCGTTCCACTGATTGAGGCCATGCGCCACGACGTGGTAACCGGCATCCTCGAACGGACCATACGGAAACTGCTCCGGCTTGCACTTGATTTCTTGCATCGCCAACACATCGACGCTCTCGCGCACGCAAAAGTCGACGGTGCGCGCAACGCGCGCGCGGATGGAGTTGACGTTCCAGGTAGCCAGGCGCATGGAATCCAGCCTAGAGCTGGGCGGGCATCAGCGTGCCCCGTGTTGCCCCGGCATCCTGTGTTCGCTCCCCGACCCTCCCGCCCTGCACGCTGCCCCGACCTCCGCAACCCTGGCCCAGGCCTTGTGCCCTGCACCGCCCCCGCCCGCCCTGTGCCCTGCACTAACTCAGGCTGCAGGGCATGTGTGACGGGTTTTGGGGGTGTGGGCGCGGCATCCTGCCTGAGTTAGTGCAGGGGGGCGGCAGGTATGGAGCGGAGGAAAGCGCGGAGACGGGGCGGCGCGGAGACGGGGCGGCGCGGAGACGGGGCGGCGAGGAGACGGGGCGGCGAGGCGGCGGGGCGCTCTAGAAACACGGTGCGCTCTAGAATCAAGACGTGACTGTCGCCTCTACGCCCGAGATCGAATCCGACCGCCAAGCCCTCATTGCGCTCATCAAAGATGAGGCGGTGTTCCACGGCGACTTCACGCTGTCGAGCGGCAAGAAGGCGACGTACTACGTCGACATGCGAAAGCTCACGCTCGACCACCGCGCGGCTCCTGCGATCGGCCGCATCATGCTCGATCTCGTCCGCGACGTCGAGGGCGTTGTCGCGGTTGGTGGGCTCACGCTCGGTGCTGACCCCATCGCCAACGCTGTGATGCACGAATCGGTGCACGCCCACCACCCGCTCGACGCATTCGTCGTGCGCAAAGAGCCGAAAGACCACGGCCGCGGGCGTCAGGTTGAGGGTGCGGATGTCGCGGGTAAACGCGTCGTCGTGCTCGAGGACACCTCCACCACTGGCCAGTCGGCCCTCAAAGCGGTCGAAGCGCTTCGGCGTGAAGGCGCTGAGCCGGTGGCGGTCGCTGTGATCGTCGACCGCAAGACCGGGGCACAGGCCGCTGTCGAGGCTGCCGGGCTGCAGTGGCTTGCTGCGATCGACCTCAATGACTTGGGTCTCGCGCCCCAGTAGTCAGTCGCGATCGCGGCGGAACCACTGCCACGCAAAAACCACGAGCGCTCCGAGCGTCGTGACGAGCGCCGTGAGCAGCACGAGGTTCTGCCCGAGGTCATCGCTCACAGAACGTCGGTGACTCCGGCGTCGGGCATTTCTGACTCGAACGGGCCGGTCGAGATGAGGTCTGCAACAGAATCCAGCACCTCATCGGGGCGGAATGGGTAGCGCTCGATTTCGGCCGCGTCACTGATTCCGGTCATGACGAGCACAGTGTGCAACCCAGCTTCGATGCCAGCGACGACATCGGTGTCCATGCGGTCACCGATCATGCCCGTCGTTTCGGAGTGCGCCCCGATGCGGTTGAGCGCCGAGCGGAACATCATGGGGTTCGGCTTACCGACGACGTAGGGATCTTTGCCCGTGGCCTTTGTGATGAGGGCGGCAAATGATCCCGTCGCGGGAACGACACCCTCGGAGGTGGGCCCGGTGGCATCCGGGTTGGTCACGATGAACCGTGCTCCGGCGTTGATGAACCGGATGGCTTTGGTGATCGCTTCGAAAGAGTACTGGCGGGTCTCGCCCACGACCACGTAGTCGGGCTGAGATTCAGTGATGATGTAGCCCGCTTCGTGGAGCGCGGTGGTGAGACCCGCCTCGCCGATGACGAAGGCCGACCCACCCGGAAGCTGCGACTTCAAGAATTCGGCCGTGGCCAGGGCCGAGGTCCAGATGTTGTCTTCGGGAACGTCGAGCCCCGAGCGTCGCAGCCTCGCGCTCAAATCGCGGGGTGTGAATATTGGGTTGTTCGTCAGTACGAGAAAGGGCGTGCCACCGTCGCGCCACTGCGCGAGGAGCTCAGCGGCTCCGGGAACGGGTCGGTTTTCGTGCACCAGCACGCCGTCCATGTCGGTGAGCCAGCAATCAATGTCCGCGCGGGTTCGCATGTGCCCAGCTTAGAACTATGACCTGTGACGGACGAGACCTTCGGCGCGCGGTCGACCGCATCGAGCGCGTGCCACTAGGGTCGGTTGCGTGAGCCGACGCGCTGCGGACTGGAATCCGCGCCTTCTGCCCGACCTCACGGGTCGGACATACCTTGTCACGGGTTCCAACGCGGGCTTGGGCTTCTTTTCAAGTGAGCAACTCGCCCGGGCAGGAGCGCGGGTCATCATGACCGGTCGCAGCCCCAATCGGTTGGCGGCAGCACGCAGCGCCCTGCTGTCACGACTAGCGGATGCCACAACAACAGGCCCGGTCGACACTCTTCTGCTCGACACGAGCAATTTGGGCTCGGTGCGTGCCGCAGCGGCCTCCGTAAAGCACATGGTGCGACGCGGACTGCGCTTCGAAAGTCGCATCGATGGTCTCTTGCTCAACGCCGGTACCGTGCATCCCCCGAAAGAGCGCCGCCAAACGCTCGACGGAAATGAGCTTGTCTTCGCCACGAACGTGCTGGGTCATTTTGCGCTCGCCGGTGAGCTGCTTCCGGCGCTTGCCGCGGCGCGTGGCCGCATGGTCTGGCTCGGAAGCATGTCGACGTCGATGGGTTCGTACGATCCGGTCGATCCGCAACTCGTCAATGACTACAGTCCGTGGCGCGCCTATGTGCAATCGAAGGTTGCAACGACTGCGCTCGGCCTTGAAGCTCATCGGCGTCTGCGCGAAGCGGGCGTGCCGGTCGATAGCGTGATTGCGCATCCCGGGTACGCGATAAGTGGACGAACACCTTTTGTTCGGGGCGTCAACGAGCCGAGCCGAAGGGCGCGCTTCGTCGACAATCTGCAGGCTCCCATCACTCAGTCGAAAGAACACGGCGCGTGGTCGCTGGTTCGCGCCCTGGTCGACCCCGATATCGATGGTGGGCAGATGTGGGGCCCCAAATTCATCACACACGGCGAGCCGCGACGCACGACGCCGGCACGGCTCACGCGCAGCGTCGAACTTGGCGATCGGCTCTGGCACGTCTGCGAAACGGCCGCTCAGGTTCGGTGGCCATTCGAGAAAGCTGCTCGAGTCTGACGTAAGACTCCTGACTCTGCCGCCACCCGAAGATCATGGCCACCCCGATAAACCTGTAAGAAAGGCGCTCGATGTCAGACGATGAACTTACGCCGGTATTTGACCGAGGTACCCGAGAGCACTCACGCTCTCGAAACCGCCTTCGGGCTGAGCCGATGCTTCCCGAGACGGCCTATCAACTTGTGCACGATGAAGCCTTGCTCGATGGCAACGCGCGCCTGAATCTCGCCACGTTCGTGACGACCTGGATGGACGATCACGCCAACCGGCTGTACGCCGAGACGTTCGATAAGAACATGATCGATAAAGATGAGTACCCCTCGACTGCTGCAGTAGAAGATCACTGCTGGCGAATTCTCGGAGAGCTGTGGAACGCCCCGAACGTCGACGATGCCGTGGGTACATCTACGACAGGTTCGAGTGAAGCCTGCATGCTGGGAGGGCTCGCGTTCAAACGCCGGTGGCAGCATGCCCGTCGTGCTGAGGGCAAGTCGACAGAGAAGCCGAACCTTGTGATGTCGAGTGCTGTGCAGGTGTGCTGGGAGAAGTTCTGCAACTACTGGGACGTCGAAATGCGCCTCGTGCCAGTGAACGCTGAACACCCCGTCTTCGATGGCTCAGATCTCGAAAACTACGTCGACGAAAACACGATTGGTGTCGTCGCGATCATGGGCGTCACATACACGGGCGCATACGAGCCGGTGCGAGACATCGCCGCGAAGCTCGATGAGATCCAGGAGAAAACGGGCTTCGACATCCCGATTCACGTTGATGGAGCGTCGGGCGCGATGATCGCACCGTTTGTGCAGCCTGACCTTGAATGGGACTTTCGCCTCCCGCGTGTGCACTCCATCTCAACCTCCGGCCATAAATACGGCGGCGTCTACCCGGGTCTCGGGTGGGTCGTCTGGCGCGAAACCAAGTGGCTTCCGGAAGATCTCGTGATGCGCGTGTCGTATCTCGGTGGCGACATGCCCACTTTTGCGCTCAACTTCTCGCGCCCCGGCGCCCAGGTGCTGCTGCAGTACTACCTGTTCTTGCGTCTCGGGTTCGCAGGCTACGCAGAAATGCAGCAGGGATCGCAGGATGTCGCGGTGTTCCTGTCCCGTGCCATCGGCGAAATGAAGCCCTTCCGTCTCATCAGCTCGGGCACCGACATCCCGGTGTTCGCGTGGACGATGAACGACGATTACACCGACAAGTGGACGCTGTATGACCTCAGCGACCGGCTACGGATGCGGGGATGGTTGATTCCGGCGTATCCGCTTCCCGCGGACCTCGAGAAGGTCATCGTGCAGCGGATAGTCGTGCGGGCTGACCTCAGCCTCGATATGGCGCAGAAACTCATGGGTGACTTCCGGGATGAAGTCGGCTACCTCGACGCTCTACCGGCGCCGATGCCTGACGCAGAACGGGCGCCGGCCTTCCACCACTGAGCTTGTCTCAACACTGAGCTGGTCGGCCCGCACGCTCACGCACGCATCGCGAGCGCAAGCGTGCGGGCCAGCCGCAGTGGGTCGTGATCGGTCTGAAACTTCGTGAGTCCCTCGCCGACTCGATCAGCTGTGCGCGATGTGACGAACCACGGTGGACGAGCTATCACCGAGAACTGGCCGTGGCGCACGCTATCGATCGAGGCCGAGCGCGGGAACGGCCGGAACGGCCCGCGCAGAACCGAACGTTCAACCCGGTCGAGTAAGAGCGCGTTGTGGACGACCCCGAGCCCGCTCCCGACGTCACTGATGGTGCCGCCCGGATAAGCGCCCCACGACAAGACGGGTGTTGCGAAGACAACTCCCGTCCAGGTGTTTATGGCGATGCCTCCGTAGTGCAGATCGCTGATCGCTCGCTCGAATCCGGCTCCGAGAGCCGATTCCGTGGCGGGGTCGATGAGCACGTTGGCGCCGAGGGTTCCGACGAGCTTGTTATTGGCGTGGACGACCGCAGCATCGAGAAACTCTAGTCCGCTTCCGGCTAGTTCGACAACACCCAGTACCGGCGCGAAGTATTCCGTCGTCTCAAGGTCGTTTGCCTCTCCTGGTAAAAGGTCAACGAGCGCACGCATGCCATCGCGGCTCCACGTCGCCTCGGGATAGTCGCGGCGCGCTGTGGCCAGCTTTTCGTCGCTGCGTGGGTACCAGACTGCTCGATCCGGTGCATCGCGGTAGGCAGAGCCGAGGGCTTCGAGAAACTTCTCCCTCAGGTGCCAGTCGCGACTGATGATCACAACCTGGCCCGCTACGCAGTTGTGACCGCCGTTGTGAAGCCGCATCGTCACGATGTGCTCGGCTTGGTAGCGCAGATCGGCATCGCTCCACGCGCCCGGAACCACGATGACGGGCGCGACCCCGCCGAGTTCTGCCGTGATGGGGGTCTGCAGGGCAGGGTCGGCGCGTTCTTTGTCGCCGCCCCAGACGATCGCGTCGAACGTTGCGGCAGATCCCGTGATGTGCACGTGAGAGATACCAGGATGCTGCGTCAGGTACGCACCGACGTCACCACCGCCGGTCACGATCCGGACGAAGCCCGGCTCGATGAGTGGGGCGAGGGCTCGTCGGAACACGTCGGCGAGAGCGTCTTGAGTGGGGTTGAGCTTTAACAGCACCACTCGTCCTGCAGCGAGCAGTTCGTAGAACGCATCGAGCACGGGTATCCCGGTGACGTTTCCGGCGCCGAGCACCAGCCCGATCCCGTGGTTCTCACGCGGATGCCGCTGCGCAAGTCCGGCGTGAATGTGAGCGTCGTCGAGCGAGACTCCCGGCTCAAGCCAGATTTCACCCCGAAAGCCCGAAAGCACGAGGTGATCGAGCGGTACCGCAGGGAACGCGTGAATACGCAGGCGACCGCCGGGAGCTGTGTCGGTCGAAATGCCCTCGAGCGGACTCTTACCCGCCGCGAGCGCTGCGAGTGAACGCCCATACGCGCTGAGAGCTTGCAGGGTCACGTAGGGTCCGGTGAGCCATTCTTCACCGCGCAGCGGACTTCCGGGGTCGATGCTTTTTGCGCGTGATGCCGCTTCAACCCAGTCATCCGCAACGGCGGCGACGGTCATTCTCACACGCTCCAAGAGCTGCGAACGCTGCGTCACTGTGAGGTTGGCCCATATTCGCGCACCTGTCTCGAGGCTCTCGATCGCGCTGTCGATGTCAGAGCGGGTGGCTTCAGCAAGTGTCGAATCGCTCATTGCTCGGCCCTTCGTTGGGTGCGCCAGATGTGGATCCTCAGCCTAGTTTGCCGACGTCGACATGAGTCCAAGCTGTTCGAGATTCCACCGGATAACCGGCGCAATGTGCTGGGCGTAGGCGGCCGTCATATGGGTCTGGTCGTACTTCGTGGGTATTCCGCCAGCAAAAGCTGGACACGAGTTTTCCCAGCAACTGAAAGTGAGCGAGCTCATCGAGGTGTCGCCGGAGGCGGCCGCTGCGACTTCCATCGCCATCTCGTATTCGGTCCACGTCGAGTCGACGCCCGAAAGGCAGTTGAGCGGGCTCGTGAGCGGCGAGTAGCAGCTACCGAGGCTTGCTCCCATTGGAGGCGGGGCGAGGTAGAGAACGCGACCTGCGGCGTTGAATTGCTCGAGTTCAGACTGAGTGCTCGATACCAGATCAGTCACCGACAGCGGCTGGCCTGCGACAGTGTTGCCGAGTGTGTACGCGTTCGAGACGACGACCAGATCTGGTGAATCGGCTGACACGATTGCCGCGATGTCAGCCTTTCGTTGAGTGCAGGCATCCATCACTCCAGCACCCGAGTTCTCGACGAGCACGTCGGTGAACCGGCATCCGTACAGCCCTATGGTCGTGATGCGCCAGTTGCCACTACTGCTTTCAGCGATCTGTTTGAACGCGGGAGCGTACGCCATGGCCGTCGAGTCGCCGACGAGATACATGTGGTGCGGAGCACTGGAACTTCCCCACGTGCACGCGTCAACGTTCGGAGCGGTGGCGGGCTCGAAACACGTGCGCGCGGGGTTGGTTTGTGATCCGTTGGTGATGGCGTTGTCCATCGATGGGTTGAGATCGGGCCACTCCGTCGCTTGGGTTGCTGCGGCAAGCTCCGCCTGAATAGCCGGCGTCGGGTCGGTCGCATCGTCCGCTGAGGCCACGGCTGTCGGCCCGATAGGAGTGATCAGCGAGCCACCCATCGCGCTATTTGTTAGCAGCAGAAGCGCTGTGAGGGCAACCGCGAAGCCGCCTGCCGTGATTCCGAGCTGCGACCCGAACTTTTCGCGCCACTGCGACCACGCGGCGCGCTTGTTCTCTCGAGCCGAGATCGCCACGGTGGGTACGTCTTGTGCCGCCGGCGTCGTGGGGTTCTCTAGAGCGACTTGCTGCGGGGGAGCGACGCGGGGCGCCACGGGTCGCGGCGTCGCTCCGGGAAAGTATCGCTGCCCTGGGGTCCATCCCGCGGGGCGGGTTTCGGCCCGTGCTGCGGGTGTTACGACTGGTTGCGGTTGAACGGATGCTGGTTGCTTCTTGGCTGGTACTCCAGAGGTTTCTGAATACCGCCGCAACCACGGAGAGCGATGAATCGGCTGCTCAATGAGGAAGTAAGAGGTCAGGGAAAAAACGAGAATCGCGCCAACCACGATCGCCAGCGTCAGGCCGGTGCTCCCAGGAAGGAGAACAGCCGCGAACACGATGACCGGAAAGTGCCAGAGGTACAGCGAGTAAGAGATGTTGCCGAAGAAAACGCTCACTGGATTCGTGAGCGGAAACAGATGCGCTTCGGCGCCACCCCTCATGCCGCCGATGATCACGAGGGCTGCGCCACACACCGGGAGGGCAGCGCCGGGACCTGGAAAAGGCGGATCAGAGGGGGTCAGCAGAAAGAATGAAGCGACGACTCCCGCGAGCCCTAACCAGCTGAGGAGACCTCCGAGCGCTGCAGGTATTCGCACGAGTTGTGAAGCAAGAACCGCGATCAGTGCGCCGAGCGCGATTTCCCACGCTCGCGTCAGTGTCGAAAAGTAAGCGACCGTCGCATCGCCCGTGCTCTGCACGACAGCCCACGCGAATGACGCAGCGATCACTGTGGTGGCAAGTACGCCAACCACGGTTCGGGCATGTGCCGTCTTCCGCACTGCCACGGGCAGAATCAGCAGTACGCACGCGAGTGCAACCGGCCACACGAGGTAAAACTGTTCCTCCACCGAGAGTGACCAAAAATGCTGCAGGGGTGAGACAGCATCTGCTGCGTGAAAGTAGTCGGTTCCCGCGAGGGCGAAGTTCCAGTTGGCTACGAGGAAGAACGACGAAACGGCGTCCCACATCGTCGCGATGGCGCGGGGACCGTTGAAGGCGAAGAACGCCGCAGCGCTGACAGCGATGAGAACTACGACTGCCGCCGGCAGAATGCGACGGATACGCCGCGCGTAGAACGACCGGAGCGATATCGACCCGGTCGCGGCAACATCTCGCAAAATGATTGCCGTCAGGAGATAGCCCGAAATGACGAAGAATACGTCGACACCAGCGAAACCGCCGGTTGGCCAATCGAGCAGGTGACTCAGTACGACCGCGATGACGGCCACAGCACGAAGCCCCTGAATATCACGACGAGCAGCAGGGCGTGGAACGGCGTCCGCGTTTTGCTGTGTGGAGATGGGGTCGGTCGAGTGCACTTCGTTGCAGAGTTTAAACCCCCGGGACCGCTCCCACCGTCAGGCTGACCAAAGGCTAGATGAGCGAGAGCTCCCGCAGCTTGGCGGCGACATCGTCGTTGCTCGGCTCAACGTGATGCGATGCGTCGGGGTACAGAACAACAGGAATGTTGGTTCGTCCCGAAATTTCGTGTGCAACGTCGGCAGCTTCGGGGGTCGCTACAAGGTCGACGTATTCGTATTTGACGCCAAGTTCATCGAGCTGAGCCTTGGTGCGGCGGCAGTCCCGGCACCAGTCGGCGCCGAAAAGTGTAAGGGGAGTGGTCTGTGTGGTCATGTATCAAGAGTAAAGCCGCATAATCTGGAGGGCTCCTTTGTATTGTGACGCGCGGCGCCAGTTGTGTCTGTGCACATGACACGATGGAGGGGATCGCGCCGGAGGGGGCGAGACCGTTGATTCCGGAGGGGCCGCATGCAGGTCACGGTCATTGTGCCGACGTTCAATGAGGCACCGAACGTCGCCGAGCTCGTGCAGCGAGTGTCTGCTGCAACCGTGGGACTCGAAGCCGAGATCCTTTTCGTCGACGACAGCACCGATGCCACGCCCGCGGCTGTCGCCGCGGCTGCTGCGACTGCCGCGATTCCGGTGCGCCTGATTCATCGTGATCGACCGACCGGGGGGCTCGGCGGTGCAGTGGTCGCCGGGCTGCGTGCTGCCGCCTTCGACGTGTGCATCGTGATGGACGGCGACCTCCAGCATCCGCCAGAGGAAATTCCCACGCTTATTGACCGCTACGAACGCGGCGAGGTAGACGTTGTCGTCGCGTCGAGGTACTCCGGTACTGGGTCGGCCGCGGGGCTCGCCGACCGCACACGCATTGCCGTCTCGAAACTGTCGACAGCGCTCACGAAGGCGATGTTTCCCATTCGACTGAAGGATGTTTCAGACCCGATGACGGGCTTCTTCCTTGTTGATCGGCGCAGTATCGACGTCGATGCGTTGCGTCCGCACGGATTCAAGATTCTGCTCGAACTTCTCGCGCGGCGGCCGCTGCGGGTCTGTGAGGTTCCCTTCGAGTTCGCTGATCGCCACGCCGGCGCCTCGAAGGCCTCACTACGGGAAGGACTGCACTTCTTTGCTCAGCTCACGTCGTTGCGATTCGGCAAGATGTCGCTGTTTGCGATCATCGGCGGTCTCGGTGCGATCGTCAATCTTCTGATCGTCTGGCTGCTCGCGCGCGCGGGGGTTGGCGACATTTTCGCGATGATTGTCGCGGCGGAGGTGACGATCCTCGGCAACTTCGTGCTGCAGGAGCGTTTTGTGTTCAGCGATATGAAGAGCGACGCATCCGGCGTCTGGAGTCGATTTGCCAAGTCGTTCGCTTTCAACAACACCGAGTTGCTCGTGCGCATACCGATTACAGCACTCATGATTTCGACCTGGCACCTGTCGGTCGTTATTGCGACTGCCATCACGTTGGTTGTCGCGTTCTTGGTGCGCTTTATGTTCCACTCGCTTGTGGTCTACGCGCCGCGCTCGTCGCGCCGGCCGTCGAAGATGCGCGCTTTTGTAGAAGAGATTGATCAGCAGGCGATGTCGCCCGGTGAACTTTGAGAACTCCCATACCGGCGAAATTCAGCCGATGAGCGAGATCAGCTCGTTCAACCCCATGCCGTAATTCATCCGGATGCAGGGGAGCGCCAGCTTGTCGGTGCCGACATGCACGTATCCCTGCTCGATGGTGCGTGCCATCTCAAATCCGGCCCGCCTAAGGCCTTCTTTTGCCGTGTCGTTATAGTGGCCAAACGGGTACGCCATGATCTCTTTGGCGCCGAGAACATCCGCTGATGTTTGCATGTCGGCCGCGATCTCTTCGGCGGTGTAATTGACCATGCGGCCATCGCCGTTGGCGCCGGCTTCGTGCATGTCGTGGGTGTGCGAGCGCTGCAACACATACTTCGATGGCGTGCCCTCGGAGCGGAACTTCGTGATGACAAAGGATGTCGTGAGCACACCGTGAGAGTCGACCACCGGTGCTGCCAGCTCGAGCCACGACGAATCAGCGTCGTCGTCGGTGATGATGACCGACCGGTTGGGTAGGAACAGGCGGCCATCGATGAACGCGCTCAGTTCATCCCACGTGGGGAGGTAGAAGCCGGTGTCGGCGATGTAGGTGATCTGCTCTTCGAAGTCACCGATGTAGGCGTAGTTGCCGCGCAACCAACCGTCTTCACCCTCGGGGCGAGTCGTGAACTGGTGGTACATCAAGATCGGTACACCGGTATTCTCGGCGGTGACTTCGTCGGGGGTTACCCAACCGCCGTAGAGCGTGAGTTCGTCGTCGGTGCATGCGACAACGTCTGACCCGTTGACTCGAGCCGCGATGTTGTGCGCTGCGGCATCCGCTTCTGTCGGGTACCACCCAGCAAAGACGTCACCCTCGCGGTCGGGAATTGGAAGGTATGAAAACAGGGCGTCTTGTGTTTGCAGCATCGGCTCATCCGGTACGGAATCTCCCACGAAACTCACCGCGCACGCGGCCGGGTCGTTCGCCTCTTGGAGGAGGGATTCGGCCGCAGTGAGCGGGGTGGGGGTCGGAGTCGCCGTTTTTGTCGACGCGGCGGGAACGGCGGCCGACGGCTCGGACGCCGTGAGGCCCACCGCGACAACGCTCCCCGCGGCAATCAGGCCAACCGCGAGAGCCGACACTCCCACCGCGATCGCGATACGCCGCTTCTTCCGACGTGCTCGACTCGACGAACGTGACGCCATTGCTCCCCCAAGCCTTCAGACCGAGCCAGCGTCGGTGGTGTCGTGATTTTAGCGCGGGTGCTCAGTTCGTGCGGTGCGAGTGGTAGTAGGCGAGCAGTGCCTGAGTGGAGGCATCCTGAGTTGCTGTGGCCTCGGCATCGCCTTCGATAGCGGGAGCGATCTGCTGAGCGAGCTGCTTTCCGAGCTCAACGCCCCACTGGTCGAACGAGTTGATGCCCCAGATGACGCCCTGAGTGAAGGTGATGTGCTCGTAGAGCGCGATCAGCTGGCCGAGCACGTTTGGAGTGAGCGCGGGAGCAAAGATCGACGTTGTCGGCCGGTTGCCCGCGAAGGTGCGTGCGGCAACAAGCGCGCCGGTTGTTCCTTCGGCCTCAACCTCTTCGGCCGTCTTGCCAAACGCGAGAGCCTTGGTCTGCGCGAGAAAGTTCGCGAGGAACAGCGCGTGCACGTCGCGCCCGCCGTCCGCCAGCGGGTACGCGGGGTTTGCGAACGCGATGAAGTCGGCGGGGATCAGGCGTGTGCCCTGGTGAATGAGCTGATAGAACGCGTGCTGCCCGTTGGTGCCGGGTTCTCCCCAGAAGACCTCACCGGTGTCGGTGGTGACGGGGGTGCCATCCCAGCGGACCGACTTGCCGTTCGACTCCATCGTGAGCTGCTGCAAGTACGCCGCGAAGCGGTGCAGCTGCTGAGCGTAGGGGAGAACTGCGTGCGACTGTGCCCCGAGGAACGTCGAGTACCAGACGTTGAGAAGGCCCATGAGCACCGGCACGTTCTCGGCGAGCGGCTGGGTGCGCACGTGCTCATCGACGGTGTGGAAACCGGCGAGCAGCTCGCGGAAGACGTCGGGGCCGAGAGCGATCGCGAGAGACGTGCCGATGGCGGAGTCGACGGAGTAGCGACCGCCCACCCAGTCCCAGAACCCGAAGGCATTTTTCGGGTCGATACCGAACGCTTCGACCTTGTCGAGAGCCGTCGAGACAGCGATGAAGTGGTGAGCCACGGCATCCGTTCGGGATGCCTCGTCGTCGCCGATCGAGCCACGCTTGCTGAGTTCGGCCCAGAGCCAGTCACGCGCAAGGCGCGCATTGGTGAGTGTCTCAAGCGTTGTGAACGTCTTAGACGCCACGATGAACAGCGTGGTCTCGGGGTCGAGGTCGGCTGTCTTCTGGGCCATGTCGGTCGGGTCGATGTTGGAAACGAACCGCGCCTCGATGCCAGCGTCGGCATAGGGCTTGAGAGCTTCGTAGATCATGACGGGGCCGAGGTCGGAGCCACCGATGCCGATGTTGACGATGTGAGTGACCTTCTTGCCGGTGACACCCTTCCACTCACCCGAGCGAACGCCCTCGGCGAAAGCGTCGATGCGGCCGAGTACTTCTTGCACGTCGTCGTCGATGTTCTGTCCGTCAACAACGAGCGCGGGTGTGGCGCCGGCCGGGCGGCGAAGTGCCGTGTGGAGCACCGCACGGTCTTCGGTCGTGTTGATGTGCTCGCCCGCGAGCATGGCCGCGTAGCGCTCGGCGACACCGGTCTGCTCAGCGAGGCGCACGAGCGAGGCGAGGATGTCGTCGGTGACGAGGTTCTTCGACAGGTCGACGTGCAGATCGCCGAGGCCGAAGCTGAATCGGTCGACGCGCCCCGGGTCTGTCTCGAACCACTCCCGCAGGTCTGGCGCGAAGCCATCCTTGTGTGAGGTCAGTTCAGACCAAGCGGACGTTGCGGTGGGGTCGATAGGTGCGCTCACTCGGTCCAAACTACTCCTCACTCCCCCCTCTCAACTACCCGCGAGGGGTCGCAACACGCCGCATACGTTGCCCTCCGGGCGCCGCAATGCGGCGTGTTGCGACCCCTCGAGATGGGGGTGCCGCAGCGTCTGAACGCGACGGGGAGCACCGTTCACCTTCTGGACGCTCGAACGACACCTTCGACGCACGCCGCGTTCACGTCTAGCGCAGAAAGTGTGCAGACGGTGCGGCCGTGAGCGGAAAGGAGACCGCGAGTGCGAAGCGAATCAGATCACATCGCGTGGGTAGAGTCTCCCCTGCAGCTTTTGGGCGCAGCCGAGTGGGGCCACGCGCACCGCAGGAAGGTGCCCATCGCGGGCCGACTCACCGCCCAGATGTCGGCCACGGCCGACGAACTCATCTCCCGCGGCGCGCCCTTCGGTGAGTGTGCTCCCTATCTCGGTATTCCGTGGCAGCTTCTCGCGACCCACCGGCACTGGCTGGTCGGCGATGGTTTTTCGGGTCAGTTTCGGCTCGCGGCATCCGTTCTGCGGCCCCGATCAATCACATTTCTCGACGACGGCGCAAACGCTGTCGCTTATGCCGACGCCCTCATCGGCTACGTGCCGTATGCGCGGCCCGGGGTCGCCGAGCGCGGGTTGACGACACGCGTCGCCCCTATCGCTCGTGAGCGTGTGCTCGCGCTCGCGCGCCGCGGCACTGTCGACATCTTCACGGCGTTCGAGCTGGGAGCATCGCGCATCGAGCGCCTCGAAGACATCGGGGTGACCTCCAACCGGCACAGCTTCACATTCACGCGTGCCACGGCACGGCCGTTGCCGCTCGAAACCGGACGCGTCGTGCTCGGCAGCGCGCGCGTCGTCGACGGCCGGATGCCGGAGGCCACATACCTGCGGTGGGTAGCTGCCGAGGCATCCGTTGCCGCATTCACGTATTTGCCGCACCGACGCGAACCCGAGGCTCAGATCGCTGCCGTGACGGCGCTGCCCGGTGTGCGGGTGCATCGAGCCGAGCTACCCGTTGAGATGCTGCTCGCCGGGACCACCCATCCGCTTGACGTCGTATCGCTCGCGTCGAGCGCCCTCACAACACTGTCGCTCGTGCTCGCACCGTCGGGTAGCCGAATCCAGGAGCGCCGCATGCGCGGCGAAACGGTGGAGGTACCCGCATGAGCGAGGTGATCGCGATCATTCCAGCGCGCGGCGGGTCGAAGGGCATTCCGGGCAAGAATCTGCAGCGCGTGGGCGGCATTCCGCTCGTCGCTCGTGCCGTGGCAGCGGCGCGCGCAGCGGACAGCGTCGATCGCGTTGTGGTCTCGACCGATGACCCCGAGATTGCCCGGGTTGCGACCGAGTGGGGCGCCGATGTCGTGACGCGCCCGGGAGCACTTTCGGGCGATGAAGCGAGTAGCGAAAGCGCACTGCGCCACGCCATAATGCAGCTCTCCGGAACGACAGCCGATGTTGCAACCGTCGTGTTCGTGCAGGCCACGTCGCCCTTCATCGATCCGTCACACATCGACCGAGCCGTCGATATGGTCACCTCCGGAACGCACGACTGCGTCTTCTCGGCTGTCGAGACCTACGGATTTTTGTGGGCGCCTGATGCAAGCGGCAATACGCACGGCATCAACCATGACCGAGCAGTGCGCCCGCGCCGCCAAGATCGCGCGCCGCACTTTCTCGAAACGGGCGCCTTCTATGTGATGGATGCCGAGGGCTTTCTCGAAGCGGGCCATCGCTTCTTCGGCCGAGTCGGTTTCGTGGCAGTCGACGAGCGTTCCGCGATTGAAATCGACGACCCGACGCAGCTCGAGCTTGCGCGCGCACTGGCGCCGCTCATGGTCACCGGCGGTGAGCCGATCCATGTCGACGCTGTTGTGACCGACTTCGATGGCGTGCACACCGATGACACGGCGACGGTCGACTCGAAGGGCCGTGAATACGTGCGAGTCAGTCGGTCTGACGGCGCAGGTGTGGCGGCGCTTCGTCGAGCCGACATTCCCCTTCTGATTCTCTCGACGGAAACGAATCCTGTCGTGACCGCTCGCGCCACAAAGCTTGGCGTCGATGTGCGCCAGGGCGTGAGCGACAAGCTCGCTGTGCTTCGCGAATGGGCAGCGGGGCGCGGCATCCCGCTCGATCGCATCGCCTACGTCGGAAACGATCTCAACGACCTGTCGTGCCTCGAGGCAGTCGGGTGGCCGGTGGCTGTGCCCGGGTCGCACCCCATGGTGCTGGCCGCGGCCCGAGTTGTGACGACTCACGCGGGTGGCGACGGCGCCGTCCGCGAAGTTGCCGAGCGCGTGCTCGATACAAGAGCTTCGGCAGCGCGCGGACGCGCTACCGCAACCGCCGCGACAACTGAAAGGTCTGCGACATGACTGTGACAATCGGAAACCACGTGATCGGAGGCGGACGACCCGCTTACGTGATCGCCGAGATCGGCCTCAACCACAATGGCGACGTTGCAATTGCCAAAGAGCTCATCGACGTGGCAGTTGCCGCCGGTGCTGATGCCGTGAAGTTTCAAAAGCGCACGCCGGAGATCTGCACCCCCGAACACATGCGTGACATTCCGCGCGAGACGCCGTGGGGAACCATGACGTACCTCGACTACCGCTACCGGGTCGAGTTCGGTCTCGAGCAGTACATCGAGCTCTCGGATTACGCCCTCTTGCGCGGTCTCGATCTGTTCGCATCTCCCTGGGACGTGCCGAGCGTGAAGTTTCTCGAGAAGCTCCAGGTACCAGCCCACAAGGTGGCGTCGGCGTGCCTGACTGACGTTCCGCTGCTCGAAGCGTTGCGCGACACGGGAAAGCCGATCATTCTCTCCACCGGCATGTCGACGATGGAGCAGATCGACGCGGCCATCGACGTGTTGGGTACCGATCAGCTCGTGCTGATGCACGCGACATCGACCTATCCGATGGAGCCCGACGAGGCAAACCTTCGCATGATCCCCGCGCTTCGCAACCGCTACCCGGGAGTGCCGGTGGGGTATTCCGGGCATGAGCGTGGACTCCAGATTTCGCTTGCCGCCGTTGCACTCGGCGCAGTCGCAGTCGAACGCCACATCACGCTTGACCGCACGATGTGGGGTTCCGACCACGCCGCGTCGCTCGAGCCGACGGGACTCACACACCTCATCCGTGACATCCGCATCGTTGAGCAGGCGCTCGGCGACGGCGTGAAGCGCGTGTATGAGGGCGAGCGGGCGCCCATGGCGAAGCTTCGCCGGGTGAGCGCCTGAGCGCTCACGAGGTCGCGTCGCCGACGCCGAGAGTTGTCGCAATCGCCGACAGCGACTCTTACGTCAAATGGGCGGCAGCGCTCCTCGGAACGCTGCCGCCCGAGGCCGGCGCAACGCTCCTGATCGTCGAAACGCGCGGCACGGTGAGCGCGGCACAGCAAAAAGCAGCCCTCCACGGCAGCGGGCTTGAGAGCACGCGGGTGCGTCGTATCGAGTACACGCAGCTCGCCGAAGTACTGCAGAAAGAAGCCCCCGACGCGGTGCTTCTCGCAGCTCGCGGACCCGTTGTGCGCGTGCTCGCCCGAGTGGTTGCCGCGCTCGATCCACGCCCGGTGCTAGTGACTGGGCTGCCTGGAATCTCGATTCCGGCAACGACTGCGGCTCTCATTCACCGCACGCAGTGCGACCTCTTCGTGCTGCACTCGCACGCCGAGGTGCAGAGCTTCGTGGAGCTTGCCCGCTTTCGCCAGATGACGCAGCGGTTCGCCCTCGCCCGGCTGCCGTTTCTTGCACAGCTGGGAGACGCGGATGCCACTCCCACAACGGATCGCACGGACCTCGTTTTTGCGTCGCAAGCTATCGTTCCGCGCGAGCGGGCTGACCGCCGTCGGGTTGTGGAGATGCTTGTGCGCGCTGCGATTGCGAACCCTGATCGACGCGTTGTGCTCAAAGAGCGCGCCGTCAAAGGCGAACTGCAAACTCACCGACAGAAAGACGCGCTGCCCGACCTCCTCGCGCGCCTTGGTCCGGTTCCTCCGAACCTCGTCGTATCGACCGCACCCATGTCGCGCGCGCTCGAGAGCGCAGAAGGCCTGGTGACCGTGAGCTCGACAGCAGCACTCGAGGCGGTGGCCCGCGGCATCCCGATCATCGCTCTTGACACCTTTGGAGTCTCGCCCGAGATGATCAACCCGGTGTTCGTCGGAAGCGGTCTCTTCGGCTCCGAAGACGACGTCGTAGCGCGAAACTTTCGCCACCCGAGCGATGAGTGGCTGCGCTCTACCTACTTCCATGCGCCGGTGGATGACGACTGGGTGGCGCAGATCGCTGAGCTCGTGGCGCTTCGACGCGCGGGTTCGCTGCCGGTGAAGCCCGCCCGCGTCCGCCGTGGCGGAGTGGTGCGCGACGCGTGGGAGCGAAAGCTGGCTCTCGGCCACCACGACCGCACAGTGTCTGGCATTGCTGTTGTGGCCGTCGGCATCCCGCTGCGTGTGGTGGTTCGTCTCGCGCGGCGCGCGACCGCCCCCTTTCGCGACACCTCCCCGGCCTGACCTGCCCGGCTCGGCCCGGCGCGGTTCGGCCCGGCCCGGCGCGGTTCGGCCTTAGCCCTTGCCGCTCCCGCCTCTTCGCATTCGCCGAAACGCTGCTCGCTGGCGCGACACGCCGAGTCGTCGGGCTCGACCGCGGTGTGTCGCCGGTTAAAGGCAGCGTTTCGGCGAACGGGCAGGGGTGAAGCTCGCGGCGAGTGGGTCAGGCTAAGGCTAGTTTTTCAGCCGTGGCTGGGGTGTCGACCGCGCCTGGTTCAGGCCGTGGCGGGTGTTTCGATCGCTGCGGCTTCGCTCGGCGCCCGGTATCGGGGTGATCCGCCGATGACCCAATAGGCGAGCCCCACGACGAGCGCACCGCCGACGAGGTTGCCGAGTCCGACCCAGAGCATGTTGGTTCCGAATGAGCTCCAGGTTGCGCTTTCGACTCCGGTGGCAAAGCCCAGAGTGAAGGTCGTCATATTCGCCACGACGTGCTCGAAGCCCGAGGCGATGAACGCCAGAAGAGCCCAGAAGATCACGGCGAGCTTCGGGCCGTCCGTGGTCAATCGTGCGACCATCCAGATTGCCAAACACACCAGCACGTTGCACAAAATGCCACGCACGAAAAGTTGCAGCGGAGCCTCGTGAGCCTTGGCGTCAATCATCGCCTCGAGCATGTCGGCAGCCGCAGGATTGTCGTGCACCACTCCCGAAACGGCGACCAGGATGCCGAAAACCGCTGACCCGAGAAGGTTCGCTATGAACGTGAACCCGAGCGCGCCGGCGGCGGGTCCCCGCGGTGTCGCTCGCATGAGCGTGCCCTGCGTGAGCGTCATCATCGATGAGGTCACGAGTTCAGCGCCCGCAAAGACCACGAGTGTCAGGGCGATTCCGAACACCAGCCCGCTGACGAGCTTGGTGAGCCCGTCATCTGCCGCGGCGAGCGGCCCGGCGGTACTGAGCATCAGGACGACGGCGATACCGACGTACGCACCCGCGAGCATGCCAGCGACTGTGAATCGCACGGGATGTCGGAGCTCCGCCACCTTGTGGATGGCAGCATCCGCTTGATACCCGAGGGTCTGTTCGATCGTCCGCACACTTCGACCCTAGGGAGCGGTCAGACCACACCCTAGGGTCGAAAGTCCCGAGCGATCAGGACTAGCGAAGAGTCAGTATTTCGCTGACTGTCCGCCGTCGATCGGAATGACTGCCGCGTTGACGTACGTGGAGTCATCAGACAGTAAGAAGGCCACGACTGAAGCGATCTCGTGGGCCTCGCCGTAGCGTTTGGTGGGGTTAGCCTGAATGAACTGCTCGGCAGCTGCGCGCGGGTTCTCGGCGTCGATCTGCTTCATCGAGTTTTCTACCATGGGCGTCCAGATCGCACCCGGTGCAATCGCGTTGATGCGGATGCCGTCGGCGCCGTATTCGACGGCGGAATTGCGCGTGAGACCCACAACGCCGTGCTTCGCGGCGGCGTAGCCAGACTGGTTACCCACGCCACGGATGCCTCCAACGCTTGCCGTGTTCACGACGGCGCCGCTGCCCTGTCGCTTCATAACGGCGAGTACCTTCTCGAGGCCGAGGAAGACGCCGCGGAGGTTGATCGCTACGACCTTGTCGAACTCATCTGCGGTGAAGTTTTCGGTGAGGTTCTGCTTGCCCTCAATGCCAGCGTTATTGAAGAAGCCGTCGATGGTGCCGAACTTTTCGACTGTGGCGTCAACGTACTTCTGCACGTCGGCCTCTTTCGAGACATCCGCGATGACTGTGACGTATTCCGCATCGGGTGCGGCAGCGGTGACTGTCTTTACTGTCTCGGTGAGCCCGTTTTCGGAGATGTCGACAAGTGCCAGCTTCGCGCCGTCTTTTGCCAGGCGCTCTGCCGTTGCCCGACCAAGGCCGGAACCTGCGCCGGTGATGAGGATCGTCTTGTTGGTGAATCGTTCTGTCATGTCAGCCTCCTGAGCTGTCGTTGAGGAACGGCCCGTTGGTCTTCACATCAGCGAGTCGCGCGCCGGTGTGGGCGCCTCATTCCAAAATACGCCTGATATTCATGCGGATGCATATATTCGCCGTCAGCGAACGGAGTTGCGGAGCATAGCGTTTTGCCCCTTGAGCGCAACACCCGTTCTGAGCGACGGCGCCCGACCTAGCATTGTGCGGGTCGGCGCAGACGTGCCGATGTGAGTAGCGAAAGGTGGATGACGAGATGGAGCGATTTGATTACGTGATCGTCGGAGGCGGGATGGTTGCGGATGCTGCTGCCCGCGGCATCCGTGAACTCGACACCGTCGGAAGCATCGGTGTGTTCAGCGCCGACGCGGACGAACCCTACGCTCGCCCGGCTCTCAGCAAGAAGCTATGGACCGACCCCGACTTCACCTGGGAAAAAGTGCCGCTCGGCACAGCCGCGGATACTGGAGCTGACATCCGGCTCAACACGCTCGTTACGTCGATTGATCGCGTGGGCAAGTCCGTGACGCTCGGCTCGGGCGAAAGCGTTGAGTACGACCGACTACTGCTCGCCACGGGTGCAACGCCACGCACGCTTGATACGCCCGAAAGCGATCGCATCATCTACTTTCGCTCGGCTGACGACTACCGCACCCTGCGAAGCCTCGCCAACGACGGCGCACACGTTGTCGTCGCGGGCGGTGGCTACATCGCCAGTGAAATCGCGGCGAGCCTCGCAACAAACGGTGTCTCGGTGGATCTCATATACCCGCACTCAGTGCTCGGCTCATCGCGTTTTACTGCCGAGATCGCGAGACGCTTCGAAGCGCTCTTCGTCGAAGGCGGTGTGAATCTCGTGCGCGAGCGTCGCGTCGACAGCGTGAGCGAGTCGAGCGAGGGCGTCGAAGTAGTGCTTGATGACGGGGTGAAAATGTCGGCGGATGCCGTCGTCTTCGGCCTCGGAGCAGACCCCGTCGTCGCGCTCGCCGAAGACGCCGGACTTGTTGTGGATGACGGCGTCGTGGTCGACGAGACGCTCAAGACATCCGATGGCTCGGTGTGGGCCGCGGGTGACATCGCACGATACCCCGACCCGATTCTCGGCAGCACCCGGGTCGAGCACGTCGATAACGCGAAAGAGATGGGTGCTGCAGCTGGGCGATCGCTCGCCGGTGCGGATGAGCCGTACTCGCACACCCCGTACTTCTACTCGCAGGTGTTCGGAACCCGATGGGAAGCAGTGGGAACGCTCGACCCCGAGGGTGACATTCTGCAGATAAACCTCGACGATGATCGGGCCGTCGTCTATTACCGCGACGACGAAGGAAAACCGGTCGGCGTGCTGCTCTGGCAGGTCGAAGACGCACGGGATGCCGCCCGCCAAGTGCTCGCGGACGCCCCGACCGACGAGGCAGCGCTCGCCCAGCGAATCAGCTAGCCCGCGGCATCCTGGATCGTCGTGGTGCCCCTCCGTTCGCCGAAACGCTGCTTCGCCGGGCGACACGCCGGGCTATGCCGGGTGCGCCCGGCGCGGCGGGCTCTCGGGGCAGCGTTTCGGCGGATGAAGAGCGAGTGAACACCGGGCGGAGAGCTGGCCGATAGCTGGCGGAGAGCTGGGGGAGAGCGCCAGAAAAGGAGCTTCGGGCGGATGCCTCGAATCTAGTGATTGCGAAGTTCCCTGATGAGGTCGGCTTTTTTCAACGTGGAGTACCCGGAGAGACCGAGCTCTTTTGCGCGCTCTTTGAGCTCTGGCACCGTCCAGTCGTCGTAGCTGCCGGACTCGCCGCCTTTGCGTCCCACCTCTGAGCGACCTCTTTTCGTGCCGCCCGAGGCGTTTGAGATGCGGGCAGCTTTTTCTTTTGACGCGCCCTCGTCGCGCAGCGCCTCGTACATCTCAGGGTCTTTTAAACGAGAGTTTTTTCCGCTGGGCATTGGTCTGCCGTCCTTTCGTTTTGCCCAGGCTAGGAGGCCTGGCAATTCACGCGCGAGGGCTTGACAGGCCGAGCGGCGCCCCTGGTTGGCTATTTCTGGCAGGCCGTGCGCAGAAGCCGAAACGCTGCTTCGTCGGGCGACACTCCGGGCTATGCCGGGTGCGCTCGGCGCGGCGGGCCCGCAGGCCAGCGTTTCGGCGAATGAAAGGGCCTGGGCTCGTAGACTGGCGCGGCAAGGTGCGGCCGCCGTGGCCGCGGCACCACCACGATGATCGAAGGCTCCATGTCTCTCTCTGCTGCTGGTCTCGCCTACCGTGAGGCTCGTGACACCCTGCTTGCTCGCTCGCACGACCTCGAAGCCGCGCGAGCAGCTTTTGAATGGCCGGATGTCGGGGCTCACTTCAACTGGGCTGTTGACTGGTTCGACGCCATCGCCGCGGGAAACGACCGCATCGCACTTCGCGTGGTCGAAGAAGACGGCACCGAGGTGTCGCGGACGTTCGATGAAATGCGCCGCCGCTCGAACCAGGCCGCCAATTGGCTGTCGAGCAACGGCGTGCAGCGCGGCGATGCCGTGATGCTGATGATCGACAACCGCGTCGAGCTGTGGGAAACGATGCTCGCGATCATGAAGGTTGGCGCGGTGATTTTGCCGACGTCTGTCGTGCTCGCGCCGGAAGATCTCGCCGAGCGCGTTGAGCGTGCCGATGTGCGCGTCGTCATCGCCGATCATGACGACGCCGCCAAGTTCGACGGTTTCGACCGCGACCTCGTGCGTATCAACGTGGGTGCCCCGCGCGAGGGGTGGCTGTCGTATGGCGATGTGGATGCGGCATCCGATGCGGCTCCTGGCGTCGTCGTGAATTCCTCGGATGCCTCGATCATCTATTTCACCTCGGGCACAACGTCGCAGCCCAAAATGGTGGAGCACACGTACGTCTCGTACCCCGTGGGTCACCTCAGCACGATGTACTGGATCGGCGTGAAGCCTGGCGATGTGCACATGACGATCAGCGCTCCGGGATGGGGAAAGCACGCGTGGAGCCTGTTCTTTTCGCCATGGATCGCCGAGGCCACGATCTTCGTCTACAACTATTCGCGCTTCAACGCTGTCGCGCTCGCTGATCAGCTCGACCAGGCCGAGGTCAACACGTTCTGTGCGCCGCCGACGGTATGGCGCATGCTGATTCAGGCTGATCTTGATCGCAAACCGCGGGCGCTCCGCGAACTGCTGGCCGCGGGCGAACCCCTCAACCCCGAGGTTATTTCTACGATCGAGCGGTGGTGGGGCATCCAGATTCGCGATGGATACGGCCAGACCGAACTCACCGCCGTCATCGGCAATACCCCCGGTGAGACGCTGAAGCCGGGTGCGATGGGCAAGGCGCTGCCGGGCAACGACATCGTGCTGCTTGACCCGATCACAGGCGAAGAAGCGCAAGAGGGTGAGATCTGCATGCCGATCTCACCCGTCCGCCCCCTCAACCTCATGCCCGGTTACATCGACGAACCCGACCGTACGGCGAAGGTCGAGCACGACGGTTTTTATCACACGAGCGATGTTGCATCGAAGGATGCCGATGGCGTCCTCACATTCGTTGGCCGCACCGACGACGTGTTCAAAGCGAGCGACTTCAAAGTGTCGCCGTTCGAAGTCGAGTCGATCCTCTTGGAGCACGACGCCGTTGCCGAAGCCGGAGTGATCGGAGCGCCGGACCCGCTGCGACTGAACGTCGTCAAGGCCTACGTTCAGTTGGCCGCGGGGGTTACCGCTGATGCCGAGACGGCGCGCAGCATCCTGTCGTATGCCCGCGAACACATGCCGCCCTATATGCGTGTGCGCCGTGTGGAATTTGCCGAGTTGCCGAAGACGATCTCGGGCAAGATTCGCCGCGTCGAGCTGCGCGAACGCGAGCAGCAACTCGCGGATACCCGCATCGACACCGAGTTTCGCGAGTCTGACTTTCCCGGCCTCAAGGGCTAGCGCCCCTGCCTCACGCCCCTGCCTCACGCCCCTGTCAGACGCGTCACTTGCCCGTTCTTGCGGGTGCGACGCGTTAAACACCCACAAAAATGGGCAAGTCGCGAGGGGTGACGGCGGGCTGCTGCAGGGCGGGTGCCTCTCTCGGCCCAGACCTCAGCGCGCGGGGTAGTGGGCGCGGAGGCGCTCGAAGCCCTCAGCGAGAGTGACGCGCGGGGTCCAGCCGAGGTCCCGGCGCACGTCGCGCTGGTCGAACCAGTGGGCGGTCGACAGTTGCTCGGCGAGAAAACGGGTCATCGGGGGTTCGTCTTCGCCGGGGCGCACTTTCCACCACTGCTCAACGGCGCCGCCGGCGGCCCGCGCGAGGCCCGAAGGCACCGACCAACGCGGTGGGTTCACGCCGGCTGCGAGGCAAATGTTCGCGAGCATTTCGGCCACCGGCCGTGGTTCACCGTTCGTGATCACGTACGCGTTGCCGTGGGCACGATCGATCGAGCGGAGTCCGGCGACGATCCCCCCGGCCGCGTTGTCGATGTACGTCGTGTCGATGAGCGCCGTGCCGCCGTCGAGGAGGGGCAGGCGTCCGCGCCGTGCGCGCTCGACGATGCGCTCCACGAGCTGCGGATCACCGGGACCCCACACCAGGTGCGGGCGCACAGCAACCACGCGCATCGCGGCGCCATTGCGTGACAGTGCTGCAATCTCGGCCAGAGCTTTCGTGCGCGCGTAATCGCCACGGGCACCCGTCGGGTCGGCAGGCTCAGCGCCCACGCCCACGAGGGCGCTGCCCGCGTGCGCAACCGAGGGCGACGACACCTGCACGAACGAGCGCACACCAGCGGCCTCGGCGGCCGCGAGCATCGTTTCGGTGCCGCCGACATTGACCTCGTCAAACTCGCGGGCATCACCGGTCAGCGTCACTTTCGCCGCGAGGTGGATGACGGCATCCGCACCATCGAGTGCTGCCGCTACGACCGCAGGGGCTGTCACCGAGCCCGCAACATCGTGGGCTCCCGCCACCCCCGAAGGTCGCCGCTGCAAAGTACGCACATCATCGCCATCAGCGAGAAGTGCCGCGACAACGGCCTTACCGAGGTACCCGCTTGCGCCGGTAACGAGCACTGTCATGGCGTGCGCATTTTCTGACCCGACAGGATGCCGTCGGCCCACACCGAGAGCGCGACTCTGTCGATCTTCGAATTGTGGCGGATATCGGTCGGCAACTCAGTGACCACAAGTACGGCCACAAGCGGCACCGAAGCTGCCGCACGCACTGCACGTGTCACCTCGGGCTCAGCGATACCCGCGTGCCGCGCGCCCGGCACGGTCTCGATTACGGCGACGCACTGGCGATTTCCCTCGGGGCCGATGCCGACGATGGCCGCGCGGCGCACGGCGTTGACGGCCTCGACCTGCTGCTCCGTGCCGACGGGCGAGAGGGGGCCGTCGGCCGTGACGATGACGTGGGGGAGTCGCCCTTCGATCCACAGCTGGCCGTCGGCGTCGAGGTGGCCGACATCGCCGGTGCGGTGCCAACGCCCAGCGGGCACGTCGCGCGTGCTCGCTTCGTCGGTGCGCCACAGGCGGTCGTAGCGTTGTTTGAGGTGCGGGGCCGACACGACGACTTCGCCGAGCACGCCCGGGGTGTCCGAGGGCTCGCCGGTGGCGTGACCGTGGGCATCGAGCGCGCTCACCCGCACCGAGACACCGGCGACCGGGCGACCCACGCAGACACCCGAGTCGGGCGCTACAGCAGCACCGTGAACGCCATCGAGAGTGATGTCGGAGACGAGTAGGCATTCGGTCATGCCGTAAACGACATGTGGCTCTGCATTCGGCATGAGGCGGGCGGCATCCTGCAGCAGCGCTTCGCTGATGGGCGCACCTGTCGAGAGGAAGATCCGCACCGATTCGAGGTCAGCGCGTGCGGCAGGCGAAAGCTCGTCGGCGGTCGCCACGACATTCAGCACTGCAGCGGGCGAGAGAAACACGATGTCCGCGTCAGACTCCGTCACGGCTGCAGCAACGGCGCGCGCGGTAAGGGTTCGTGGGGCCGAGACGTCCATGTCGGGGGTCGCCGAGCGTGCACCGAGCGCCGGGCCGAGTAGTGCAAAGGGCGCGAAGCCGGTCACGAGTCCAGACTCTGATGTGAGGTCGAACTGCTTCACGAGCGCATCCCGAATGCCCGAAAGCTGGGCGTGCGTGTAGAGCGCACCCTTGGCGGGTCCGGTTGATCCCGAGGTGAAGAGGATTGCGGCGGCCTCGGATGCCTCGGGCTCAGGCGGCAGTGCAGTGCCCGATGTGCCGCGAATCAAATCTCCGAGCGACGTCGAAACGCCGAGCGCCGCAGCCGATGCGCGGGGCAGCGACCGTGTGGAAATACGCTCGCCCGGCCAGCGCAGCACGCGCGCGGCGGTGAGCCCGCGAAGGTCGCCAATGACAAACCGTGGCCATGCGCCGCGGATCGCGCGGCCAAGGCCTTTTGCGCCAAGGCCGGCGTCAGCGACGACGACGACAGCACCTATGCGAAGACAGGCATATACCACCGCGGTGAGCGTTGCCCCGGGCGGAACCAGCAGCGAGACACGGTCGCCCCGGCGCACACCGTGGCGGTGAAGGCCCTCGGCGAGGCGCCGCACCCGGTCGTCGAGTTGTTGCCAATTCACGCGGCGGTTCGTGCCGTCGGCGCCCATCTCGACGACAGCGACCGAATCGTCGTCTGCGCGTGCATCGAGCCGGCTCCAAAGCGGTTCAAAGGCCGCAGCGGGTGCGACTTCAAGCGGCGAATTCCCGAGCGCATCGAGCCACGACAACACGGTTGCCGCAAAGGGGGCGTCTTCGGCGATGAGGTGGCCGGCGCCTTCGAACCGATGCACATCGGCCTGTGGCATCCGTGTCATCAGGTCGTTGAGGTAGCGGTCGCTGAAGATCGGATCTTTCGGCCCCCACAGCATGAGCGTCGGCAAGCCAAGATCGCGGATGCCGTCAGCAATCCGTGTGAGCTCGCTAAAGCTCTCGTGCGACGGCCCCACCGGGATGTCTGCGACGAATGCACCGATGCCGCGTCGACGCTCGGCCGAAAGGTACGGTGCGCGGTAGGCGTCGCGCACGTCGCGCTCAAGCGGCGGCGAAGCGAGAGCGAGAGTCACATCGAGAAAAGCCGTCGTGTTGACCGAGCCGGCACCGAGCATGCCGCGGGCACCTGCAAGTCGCAGCGGCGCCGGAATCGGCGTGCCATCATCGTGGTGCACAGCGGTGTTGAGAAGCATCGTGGCGGCAAGATCTGCCGTGTGCTCGGTGGCCCAGCCGAGCGAGACCACGCCACCCCAGTCGTGGCCGAGCGTTATCACGGGCCCGGTAAGAGGCACAGCCGCAGTGAACGCTGCGAGGTCATCGACCCGCTGTCGCAGCGTGCGGCGGAGCGACGTGCGCTCAGAGAAGCCCATTTCGAGCTGATCGACGGCGACCACGCGCCACGCGCGACCGCCGGCTTGAGCGGCCGTCACGCTTGCGGCGACAAGCGAGCGCCACATGTACGACCACGTGGGGTTGCCGTGCACGGCAAGGATTGTGCCCTCGGGCTCGATTCCCGCGGCAGTGAGCGCATCACCGTTGTCGAGATAGTGCCAGTGCCGCTCGACACCCGCATCGAGTCCGCGGCCAACAACTGTCGCGGTGCGTGAGTACGTGGCATCCAGTCCAGGCAGGTCTGTCGGCGCGTGTGTCTGGGGCATCACCAGGCGAGCTCCATGAGCGCCGTGTTGAGCCCTGATCCCACTCCCATCAGCAAGACGCGATCGCCGCGTTCGAGCGTTTTTTGCTCATCGGCCAGAGTGATCGGTATGGATGCCGGCCCCACATTTCCAAGGTACGGAAACGTCGTTGGAACGCGAGACGCATCGAGGTGAGCGGCCTTCACCATCGAGTTGGTGTGGACGGATGAGACCTGGTGCGTGATGTAGCGGTCCATGTTCGACCAGTCCCACTCGGTCGAAGCCTCGTCCCATGCCGAGACGACGAGGTCGAGACCGCCGCGCAGCAGCGCCTTTGCGTCGGTGAACATGCCGTCGACGCTTCCGACGCACAGGTCGTAGAACTGCGTGGCAGCGCGGGTGACGCCGCCCAGGATGCGGTGGCCCTCGGGGTGCAGATTGCTCGGGCCGATCACTGCGGCAGCAGCGCCCGAGCCCAGGGTGAGAGATGCAAACTCGCTCATGAACGCGTCGCGATCGATGTCGTCGTGCAGCAGGCGCTCAACCGTGTTGACCTGAATCTGGTCGGCATCTTCGCCGTTCACGATCAGTGCGTACTTGATCTGACCCGACTCGATCATGGCGCCAGCCAGCGTCATGCCGGTGACGAACCCGAGGCACGCGTTGGCCACGTCGAAGTTGATGGCAGATGTTGGCAGCCCAAGCCCGTGGTGAATGCGCACGGCAACAGATGGCTCGAGGTGCGGGCGAGATACCGAAGTATTGATCAAAAGACCAATATCGGATGCCTTGATGCCAGCCTCGTCGAGCGCGCGTTGACCCGCAGCGATCGTTGCGACGTCGGATGACTCGCCTTCAGCCCAGTTACGTCGCTCAATGACGCCCGCGACTCGTCGCAGCAGACTCTTTTTGAGTTTGAGGCGTTTGAGGGCGCCGCCGAGGCGGGTTTCGAGGTCGTCTGACGACGTCACTCTCGAGGGCAGCGAAGAAGCCACTGACAAGAGCGAAACGTTGTCGAACCGGGTTGTTGCGTTGCCGGTCACAATGCCTCCGCTGTCCAGTTATGACGCGCGAGCGCCAGTATGCATATGAAAGTATCGCCCAATAAATATGCGTGAGCTGGTACACGCAACTTCTCATTCGCGATGAAGCCGCTCGGGCGGGCGACCGTACTGTTCATCTATAGTTTCACGCCGACGGGTGTGGCAGGTGATTTCGGCGCTTATATAGGCGCCTGTTTGTCAGCTTTTACTGCCGGTGAGGGCGAGCGCGCCGCCGAGCCCGATCATCATGACCCCGCCGGTCGCGGTGAGATTCGACAGCCGTTTGGGTGACCTGGCAAACCAGTGCCGCGCACTGCCTGCGGCAAGAGCTCACGTGCCATCGGATGCCACAGCAATCACCTCGAAGATCAGCCCCAGCAGTAGTAGCTGCAACCACACGGCTCCGGCCGTGGGATCGACGAACTGCGGCAGCGCCGCAACGGAAAAGGCAATGGTCTTCGGGTTGGTGAGGCCCACGATGAAGCCCTGGCCGAGCACTGCGAGGTGCCCGCGGGTTCGCGGGGGACCGTCGCCATATGTGCGTTTCGATGCCGAATTGCCTGAATGCCCAGCCATGCGAGGTAGAGCGCGCCCGCGAACTTGATGATCGTGAATGCAACAACTGACGAGGCGACGATCGCGCCCACGCCGAAAGCGACCAGAAGCACCGCGGGCAAAGTGCCGAGTGCGTTGCCGAGCACGCTCAGCACCCCGACGCGGCGCCCGAAGGCGATGGAGCGGCCGATGACGAACAGCACGCTCGGGCCAGGAATGATGATGATCAGAAAGGCTGCGGTTGAGAACGCGAGCACGTGATCTAGCGGGGGCGTGAGCTGAGATTACTGCTCACGTGCGTCACAGCGCTCCTAATCGTCGCCCTGCACGAGCGGCGAACCGATCGATGGCCGAAGGTGCCTCTTCGCTTCGCCAGAACTGCCCACTCGATACTTGGCCCTTGTTTTGAGAATGCCCGCGTCGACGAGAGCTGTGAGGGGCGGATATGCGCTCGGTGTCTAGGCGTCGAGTGCCGTCGCTGCGGCCGAGGCGTCGATCACCGGATGTCGGAGGTGGGCAGTTCACAGAGAATCGCTCCAACAGGCCGGTGGCCCCGCTCGGTTCGATGATGGGTTTCGATGATCTCGAAACCGGCTGCTTCTAGAGCCTCATGTAGATCGTGTGATGGCCACCGGTAGGCGCGTGCGACAGCATGATCGAAGGCCTCGACGTCGCTGCCGGAGAAGTGTCCGAGCAGGAGTGTGCCGCCTGGGCGGAGCGTTCGCGCAAACTCAGCGAGCGGCGCCGCGATGCGTGATGGTTCGTGGTGGATGGTCGAGAACCACGACAGGATACCGCCGAGAGCGTCGTCCGGCTCGTCAAGGGCGTCGATGCTGCCGAGTGCAAAGCGCGCAGTGGGGTAAATGGCGCGGGCATGGTCGACGAATTCCGGGACGAGATCGATGCCGTGCACGTCAACACCGAGTGTTGCGAGATGGTTTGTCCAGTGTCCCGGTCCGCAGCCTGCGTCGAGAGCGCGGCCGGACACGGACTTTGCCCACTGCTCTACAACGTGACGGTCGCTGGAGTGCACAGCACTCATCGAGCCGAGGGCATCCGTGTATTCCACTGCCCGTTCCGAGTACGCGATGGTTACATTCGTCACATCGCGAGGATACCGAGCGCCTAATCCAGCGTGACCAAAAAAGTAAGTGTCCTTCCCCCAGTAAAGACCCAAGGGAAAAGCAAAACCCCCGCCATGTAGAAGCTAGGCGAGGGTTTCTGGGGCAACTGTAATGATTACCCGTGTGGCTCCGACCGGCATCGATCCGGTGACCTTTCGATTTTCAGTCGAACGCTCTACCAACTGAGCTACAGAGCCTCGCGGCATGTGGAGATGTCGCGATCTAGACGAAAGGCCCTCTCAAAGAAAGGGCCCGTCGCTTAGAGCGACCCTGACGGGACTTGAACCCGCGACCTCCGCCGTGACAGGGCGGCACGCTAACCAACTGCGCTACAGGGCCATGATTATTAAATTGTATGTGTCTTGCGTGACCCCAACGGGATTCGAACCCGTGCTACCGCCGTGAAAGGGCGGCGTCCTAGGCCGCTAAACGATGGGGCCGGAAGGAACCTTTACGGGTTCTCTCACCGACGGTTAAGCATACGCAACCGAAAGCGAAATCGCCAATCGGGATCGGAGTTGTTCCGCGCGGCGTGCAGAGCAGCCAGGTGTTGGGCGCGCATGATTGCGTTATCACGTCTCGCTTTGCGCCTGTTGAATATGTGACTGGTGTTGCTAGTGTGGTCTATGTTATTTGGCCCAATCAAGGGGAGGAGTGCGCGTGCAGACTGAAGACGACGACTGCGGCTGCGCTCCCACCGAGAGCGAAAGCCGCGCTTTCTGGCCCAAATCAGTCAGCCGACGCCGCGCCCTCAGCCTTGGCGCACTCGGTGTCGTTGCCCTCGGAGCCGCCGGTTCCCTCGGAGTCGCGAGCATTCCTTCGGCGTACGCCGCCGACTACCCCTCGTGGGACGACGTGCAGGCGGCGAAGGCGAATGAGTCGGCGAAAGCCTCTCAGGTGTCACGCATTCAGGGTCTTATTCAGCAGCTCAACGCAGATGTTGAGCGCACGGCTGCCGAAGCTCAGGCAGCATCCGATGCGTTCTTCCAGGCGCAGCAAGAATTCTTCGACGCCGCAAAGCGCGCCGACGACCTGCAGTCGCAGGCAGACGAGCAGGCCGCCGCAGCCCTCGACGCTGCCAACAAAGCCGGTCGGGTAGCCGCTCAGCTCTACCGCAGCGGTGGCGACGACACTGCTCTTGAACTTTTCTTCGCAGGCTCCGCCGCGAGCGCTGACGACCTTCTCTCTCGTCTCGGCACGATGGACAAGCTGCTTGAGCGCAATCAAGCCGTGTATTCCGACGCGACAACAGCGCGCGATGCAGCGCAGGGGCTGAGCGATCAGGCTAAAGAGGCACGTGCTGCGCGCGATGAGCTGCAGAAGGCCGCTGAAGCCGCGATGCTCGAGTCTCAGCAGGCAGCAGATGCTGCCGCAGCGGCCCTCGCTGCTCAGCAAGAAAACCTCGGCACATTGCAGGCCCAACTTTCCGCGCTGCAAGACAAGACAGCCAGCACTGTCGCCGAATACCAAGAAGGCGAGCGCGTCCGCAAGGCGGAAGAAGAGCGCAAGCGTCGCGAAGCAGAAGCCGCGGCCGCCGCGGCAGCTGCCGCAGCAGCCGAAGCCGAGCGCAAGCGGCGTGAAGCAGAAGCAGCCGCGCAGCAGAACTCCGGCGGCGGCGGTGGTGGCGGTGGTGGATCGTCAGGCGGCGGTGGCGGTGGCGGCGGCGGCGGAAGCAGCAGCAGCGGCGGCGCTTGGCGTCGACCTTCCGACGGTTACATCAGCTCCGGCTACGGTCCTCGCACTGTGCAGTGCGGTTCGGGCTACTGCTCAAGCGGTTACCACTACGGCGTCGACTTCGCCCCGGGCTGTTCAGCGCCGATTTACGCTGCCTCGGCAGGAACCGTTGTGTACGCGGGTTACAACGGTGGCTACGGCTACTACGTCAAGATCGATCACGGCAACGGCACTGGCACCGGCTACGGGCACATTCGCGAAGGCGGAATCTTCGTCGGCTATGGCCAGCAGGTCTCGGCGGGACAGGTCATCGCGAGCGTTGGCAACACCGGAAACTCGTTCGGATGCCACGTGCACTTCGAAACGTACGTCTACGGCGCCGCGGTGAATCCCTACGGCTTCATGTCGGCGCGAGGCGTCAACATCTAACCCACGTCGGATAACCCACGTCAGACAAAGAGAACGACGGATGCCTCTTCTCAGGCATCCGTCGTTCTCTTTGGATCTGGGTCACACAGTGCGGGGTGATTCGCCCTCGCCCTGGCTCTTCGTCTGGCCTTCGTGCTCTTCGAAACGCGCGAACGCTTCGCCGACGAGACGCTCAGCCTCAGCCGCGTTCGCCCACTCGTCGACCTTGACCCACTTGCCGGGCTCGAGGTCTTTGTAGTGCTCGAAGAAGTGCGAAATCTCTTTCTGCATGAACTCGGGGATGTCGGCGACGTCCTGCACGTGAGCCCAGCGGGGGTCCTTCGCGAGCACTGCAACGACCTTGTCATCGCCGCCGGCTTCGTCGCTCATCTTGAGCACGCCAACCGGGCGGATGCTCGCCGAGACACCGGGGTACAGGTCGTAGTCGAGCAGCACGAGCACGTCGAGGGGGTCACCGTCTTCGCCGAGGGTGTTCTCGAAGAATCCGTAGTTGCTGGGGTATCCGAAGGCCGTGTAGAGAATTCGGTCGAGAAACACTCGCCCGGTTCCGTGGTCGACTTCGTACTTCACGCGGCTACCGCGCGGGATCTCAATGACGGCGTTGTATGCGCCCATGCTCGTACTCCTTCAAAAGACGTGGGGATGCCGTCATCCACCCTACTGTGCGGGCTACCGTGGGACCGTGCCCGATTTACGACCTCCCCTCGACCCCGCCACAGCTCACATTCGCCGAGCGGTGAGAGCGGCGCTCGAGCCGCTGCGCGGAGCAACGGTTCTTGTGGCGCTCTCGGGCGGCACCGATTCTCTCGCGCTCACGGCTGCGGTCGCGTTCGAAGCACCCCGTCTCGACGTCACGGCCATCGCTGTAACGGTTGACCACGCGCTCCAGGATGGCTCGGATGCCGTAGCCGGCACCGCTGCAGCTGCTGCGGGCGGGCTCGGGCTTCGCACTCGCATTGTGCGCGTCACGGTCGACACCGAAGGCGGGCCCGAGGCCGCAGCGCGGACGGCCCGGTACGACGCACTGCGCGAGGTAGCCGAAGAAGAGTCCGCTTCGGCTGTTCTCATCGCGCACACTCTTGATGACCAAGCCGAAACTGTGCTGCTCGGGCTCGCCCGAGGAGCCGGCGCCACAAGCCTTTCGGGAATGCCGACTGCCCGCCCCGACGAGAAGAGCGACGTCACGTGGCTGCGCCCTCTCTTAGCCGTGCGCCGTGCCGAGACCGCGGCGGCGTGTGCTGCCGCGTCTCTTGAGCCGTGGCACGACCCGCACAACGACGATTCGCGTTTCGCCCGCGTTCGGGCGCGCCAGCTGGTGCTTCCCCAGCTCGAGAGCGAACTTGGCCCGGGTATCGCCGAGGCTCTCGCGCGAACGGCTGACCAACTGCGCGAAGACGCCGAGGCTTTTGCCGAGATGATCGAGGAGACGATCGAAGACATCGTCGAACACGCCGAGGCGGGCATCGCCGTGTCGGTTGCAGCTCTCGCGGCGAATCCGGCGGCACTTCGGCATCGCATCATCCGCCATGTTGTCGCCAGCGAGTTCGGCCAGAGCCTCACTCGCGCTCAGACTCTTGAAGTTGCGCGCCTCGTCACAGATTGGTCGGGGCAGGGCCCGCTTGATCTGCCGGGATGCCGTGCGGCACGGGTGAGTAGCCGCATTGTGTTCACCGCAACCCCCTGACATCAGCCCTCGCCGCAGATATCGTGGCCCGCGTGAAGGTTATTGGTGTCTATAGCGTCAAGGGTGGGGTCGGAAAATCGACGACCGCCGTAAATCTCGCGTGGGAAGCAGCAAAAGACCACCGTGTCTTGCTGTGGGACCTCGATCCGCAGGCTGCGGCGACCTACCTGTTAGAGGTCAAACCCAAACTCAAGGGCGGCGCTGAATCTCTCGTCGGCGGCAAGGGCAAGCCCAAGACGTCGAAGGCCGTGCGAAAGACAGCATTCGACAGGCTCGACGTGCTGCCGGGCGATGAGTCTTACCGAGATCTTGAGGTCGCCCTCGACGCCGCAAAGCACTCGAACCGACGGCTCGAGAAGGTGCTCGGTCCGCTCTCGAGCGATTATGACGTCGTCATTTTGGATTGCCCGCCTGGTTCTTCGCTGCTTGCGCAAGCCGTCATCCGGGCGTCAGATCTTGTCGTTCTTCCGGTCGTACCGTCACCGCTCTCGGCACGGTCACTTCAGCAGGTGCGCGACGTCATTTCCGCTGAACCCAAACCACCAAAGATTCTCGGGTTCCTCTCGATGGCCGACCGCCGGAAGACCGCGCACCGCAACGCGATCGCCTACTTTCCCGCCACCGAGCCTGAGATGACTGACATCGTGATCCCGGCAACTGTCGTCGTGGAACGCATGGGATCAGAGCGCTCACCGCTCGGTGTTTTGGCGCCCAGGTCTGTTGCGGCACAAGAGTCCTCGCGCCTCTGGGCGGCCGCGTGGGATGCCGTGAGCCCCCGCCGCCGGAAAGGTAAGAAGTGAGCCACGTAGACTCCTGATATGCGCGCGGCTGACATTGCGAATGACCTCACGACAGTTCTAGCAACCGAGGAGGAGATCCTCGCGAAGCTCAACGAGATCGCCGCTCAAGTCGCAAAAGACTACGAGCCAGACAGCCTTGTGCTCGTCGGTGTGCTGAAGGGTGCCGTCATGGTGATGGCTGATTTTTCGCGCGCCCTGCCGATGCTTGTGCCGATGGACTGGATGGCTGTGTCGTCGTACGGCGCTGGCACGCGCTCCAGCGGCGTCGTGCAGATTCGAAAAGACCTCGATACCGACATTCACGATAAGCACGTGCTGATCGTCGAAGACATCATCGACTCCGGACTCACCCTCAGCTGGCTTCTGGAGAACTTTGCCGCTCGCGGCGCGGCATCCGTCGAGGTTTTTGCGCTCTTCCGGAAGCCGGAAGCCGCAAAGGTTGAGGTGCACTGCCGCTACGTCGGATTCGACATTCCGAACGAATTTGTTGTCGGGTACGGCCTGGATTATGCCGAGCGTTACCGCAATCTGCGCGACGTCGCGGTGCTTGCGCCTCACGTCTACAGCTGAATCGAATACTTCGCTAGTACGCCGTGGGCGAATGCACAGACCTCACATAGCGAGGCCGCGATAGCCTAAATCCACTCTCCGCCGTAGCGGATCGTCGACGAAAGGGCTGGGGCGCGCCCCCGCAGCATGAATTTCAAGAAGCTCACACGCAACCCGCTCATCTATGTGCTGCTGATCGGGATAATGCTCATCGTCGGGTTCTCGCTCATTTCGAGCCTCGGCGGAGCGAAGCAGATCACGACCGAACAGGGCCTCACTCTCCTGAGTGGTGACACAGTGACCGAGGTCACAAACACCGATGGCGAGCAGCGCGTCGATATGACCCTGTCGAAGGCCTATGAGGGCTCGACCGATGTGCAGTTCTACTACGTCGGGGCACGCGCGGACGACGTGATTACCGCGATCAACTCCGCGGCACCGACCGACGGCTACAACGATGTCGTGCCGCAGTCTTCGTGGTTCGACGGCTTGCTCTCGCTGATGATCCCGATCCTGCTTCTCGGTCTGCTCTTCTGGTTCTTGCTCTCCGGAGCCCAGGGTGGCGGTAGCAAGATCATGCAGTTCGGCAAGTCGAAAGCAAAGCTCGTGTCGAAGGAGTCACCGACGGTGACCTTCGTCGACGTTGCCGGTTCTGACGAAGCCATCGAAGAGATGGAAGAGATCAAAGACTTCTTGAAAGACCCGACCAAGTTCCAGGCGGTCGGCGCACGAATCCCGAAGGGCGTGTTGCTCTACGGCCCTCCCGGAACCGGAAAGACACTGCTCGCACGTGCTGTTGCGGGCGAAGCTGGGGTTCCGTTCTACTCGATCTCGGGTTCTGACTTCGTTGAGATGTTCGTCGGTGTGGGTGCGTCGCGCGTTCGTGACCTGTTCAATCAGGCCAAGGAATCGTCGCCCGCCATCATCTTCATCGATGAGATTGACGCTGTCGGTCGCCACCGCGGTGCTGGCATGGGAGGCGGACACGACGAACGCGAGCAGACACTCAACCAGATGCTGGTTGAGATGGACGGCTTCGACCCCAAGGTCAATGTCATCGTGATTGCGGCGACCAACCGCCCCGACATCCTTGACCCCGCGCTCCTTCGCCCGGGTCGATTCGACCGACAGATCGGTGTCGATGCTCCCGACCTCAAGGGCCGCAAGAAGATTCTCGAAGTACACGGTCGCGGCAAGCCTCTTGCCGACGGTGTCGACCTCGAAGTCGTTGCGCGAAAGACCCCGGGCTTCACCGGTGCCGACCTTGCCAACGTTCTCAACGAGGCAGCGCTCTTGACTGCCCGCTCAAACGCGCAGCTCATCGACAACCGCGCACTCGACGAGGCAATCGACCGCGTCATTGCCGGTCCGCAGCGTCGCACACGTGTCATGAAAGACAAAGAGAAGCTCATCACGGCCTACCACGAGGGCGGCCACGCGCTTGCTGCTGCTGCGATGAACCACACCGACCCGGTCACGAAGATCACAATTTTGCCGCGCGGTAAAGCGCTCGGCTACACGATGGTGCTGCCGCTTGACGACAAGTACTCGATCACTCGCAACGAGCTGCAAGACCAGCTCACGTACGCGATGGGTGGTCGCGTCGCCGAGGAGATCGTGTTCCACGACCCGACGACCGGTGCGTCGAACGACATCGAGAAGGCCACCGACATCGCGCGCAAGATGGTGACCGAATACGGCATGACCACGGGCGTTGGCCCCGTCAAGCTCGGCTCGTCATCGGGCGAGGTCTTCATGGGACGCGATATGGGTCACGGTCGCGACTTCAGCGAGCGTGTTGCCGAGCGCATCGATGATCAGGTACGACAGCTCATCGAGCAGGCGCACAACGAGGCATACCAGGTCATCAACGACAACCGTGATGTGCTCGACAAGCTGGCTCTCGAACTTCTCGAGAAAGAGACTCTCGACCACATCGAGCTCGCCACGATCTTCGCGGAGGTGAAGCGGTTGCCCCCACGCCCGCAGTGGCTCTCGAGCGAAGAGCGTCCGGTTTCGCAGCTGCCGCCGGTCAAGGTGCCGCGTCGTGCCGAGCCCGCAGGTGTCGCAGCCCAGAACGAAGCTGAGGCCACGGAGGCCGAAGCGTCTCCTGCGCGTCAGCCTTCCTCCGGGCAAGCGCGGCCTGCAACCGCGTAGGCTCGCCCTGTGGCGGTCGATCAAGAACGGGTCGCAGCTCTCGTCCATGAGCTGCTCGAGGCGATCGGGGAAGACCCCGACCGCCCGGGACTGCGGGCAACACCTCAGCGGGTAGCTGACTCGTACGCCGAGTTCTTCGCGGGTGTTGGTGAGGATGCTTCGGCTCCCCTTGCACGCACAATCTCTGTCTCCCGCGGACCCGCGCCAGAAACGCTTCCCTCCGGCGCAGTGATGTTGCGCGACATCCGCTTTCGCTCGGTGTGCGAACACCACCTGCTGCCGTTCGCTGGGGTCGCCCACGTCGCATATCTTCCGGGCGAACAGATCGTCGGTCTTGGTGCGCTCCCACGTGTCGTCGACATTCTTGCCGCGCGCCCCCAGGTCCAGGAACGTCTCGGTGAGCAGATTGCCGACACGATCGATGCGGCGCTGGATGCAAAGGGCGTACTGGTCGTTATCGATGCTTCGCATGAGTGCGTGACGATGCGCGGAGGCAAGCAACCGGATGCGTCAACAGTGACGATCGCGGCGCGTGGGGAGCTGGCGGACCCAGCCGCCCGCGCCGAGCTCATCGCTCTTGCTGTTCGAGGCTCCGCCAACGCTGCCGTGGACGCGCGATGAGCTGCCTCATCATGGGCATCGTCAATGTGACGCCCGATTCGTTCAGCGACGGCGGTCGCTTTATCGCCACCGACGCAGCTGTCTCTCACGGCCGGCGGCTCTTGGCCGATGGGGCACACATTCTCGATATCGGCGGTGAGTCGACTCGCCCCGGCGCTGCACGTGTTGAGTCGGCCGTCGAACAAGAACGCGTACTGCCAGTCATCGAAGCGCTCGCCGCTGAGGGCGCGGCAGTAAGCATCGACACGATGAACGCGGCCACGGCGCGAGCTGCCGTCGCGGCAGGCGCGAGGATCGTGAACGACGTCAGCGGTGGTCTGAGCGACCCCGATATGCTCGCAAGCGTTGCCGACACTGACGCCGAGATCATTTTGCAGCACTGGCGTGGCCCATCTGCCGATATGTATGCCCGCGCGGAATACGACGATCTCGTGCGCGACGTCGCGGCGGAACTGCGGGGACGGATGGCCGCAGCAGAGGCCGCAGGCATCCCGCTTTCTCGCGTCGTGCTCGACCCGGGCATTGGCTTCGGTAAGCGCGGCGCTCAGAACTGGACCGTGTTACGTGCCCTTCCTCACCTCGTGGCGTTAGGGACACGGATGCTGGTGGGCACAAGTCGCAAGCGGTTTCTCGCCGATGCGCTCGGGGACGGCGCGTCGGAACAGCGGCGAGACCTCGCGACGGCCGTGACGAGCGTGCTCGCAGCGCAAAGCGGAGCCTGGGCGGTACGCGTGCACGATGCCAGAGCGACACGAGACGCGCTTGAGGTCGAGCGCGCATGGAGGGAACAGACATGAGCGAGCTCGACGAGATCACTCTCACGGGGCTTCGCGGATTCGGTTTCCACGGGGTCTATCCCGACGAACGCCGTGACGGTCAGGAATTCGTGGTTGATATCACGCTGTCGCTCGATACTCGCCGGGCCGCGGCATCCGATGATGTCACCGACACCGTGCACTACGGCGAGGTCGCCGACGAAGTCGTGGCGGTTATTACGGGCGCACCCGTTGACCTGATTGAGACACTCGCGGCACGCATTGCCGACACCGTGCTGATGCGCGATGCTGTGGAGCGCGTGCGGGTGACCGTGCACAAGCCTTCGGCGCCGATCACCGTGCCATTTTCCGATGTGACGCTCACGATCTTGCGTGATCGGACCAAGCTATGAGCCGGCGTCTTGCGCAGGGACTCGGTGACGACGGCGCCAGCGACACATCCGAACCGGTCGCTGCCGTCGTCGCACTCGGTGCCAATCTCGGCGACCGTGCGGCAACGATGGAGTCGGCAGTGCAAGCGCTTCGAGCTCTGCCGCTGGTAACCGGCGTCGTCGTGTCGACGCCCATCGAGTCGATCGCTGTGCGAGTAACTGGGCCTGACGCTGCGGCCCCCTCGTACCTGAATGCTGTGGCGCTCGTGACAACGCGGCTGGCGCCGAGTGTGCTGCTGTCATACCTCCACGCAATCGAGGCCCGTCATGGGAGAGAGCGCCGCGAGCGCTGGGGAGACCGCACTCTCGATCTCGATCTCATCGCCTACCCCGGCGTGACAAGCGCCGACGCCGCACTGATTTTGCCGCACCCACGAGCCGCCGAGCGAGACTTCGTTCTTGGGCCGTGGCTTGAGATCGATCCCGATGCAGAGCTCGCCGGTTATGGCCGAGTCGATGAGGTATTGGCACACCTGAGAGGTGACGCGTGAAACGCACAGGCCCCGCAGTATTGTTCGTCGCCGCCGTGCTCGGCACTGGTGTCGGCTTTCTCATCGACCAGGTGCTGACCGCCGGCGGACGCACCACGTTTACTCCCCACATCACGTTGCCGATTCTGTTGCTCCTGCTCGGAGCTGTCGTCGTGGTGCTTGCCATCCCCATCCGACGCGCCACGCGGAGCGCATTGGCCGCACCCATCAACCCGTTCCATGCCCTTCGCATTGCAATATTGGCGAAAGCATCGAGCATTGTGGGCGCGACGATGACAGGCATTGCACTTGGATTGGTGCTCTTCGTCGCAACCCGACCGGTGCAGCCCTCGCTAGGCTCGATGGCGACGAGTATCGCCACGATCGCGTGTGGCGTCATGCTGGTCGCCGCAAGCCTTGTGGCCGAGCAGATGTGCACCATTCGGAAGGACGACGATGACAACGCCGACGGACCCGACGAACCCCCCACCATCGGAGCCAGTCACTGACCTGCCACCCGCGCCTGTCGAGACTGAATCGGCGTTGGACGTCGATACTTTTCGGAAGATTCCGGAGCCGCGTTCTGCAGCAAAATTGCCGATCGGTGATGGGCAATGGCATCAGTTGGCACGCGCGTATCTCTGGGTACGGCTCATATCCACCGCTGTCGTCATGATCGCAATCCCCATTGCGGCGGTTGTTATCTCAACGCTGTCAGGCACGCCGTGGGTATGGATTCCGGCCGGCATCGCCCTGGTGGTGATTGCGTGGACACTCGCCATCACTCCGCGCCAGGTGCGCTCCTTTGGCTACCAACTGCGAGACGACGACCTCATCATGCGCCGCGGCATTCTGTGGCAGCGCGTTGTCGCTGTGCCCTACGGTCGCATGCAGCTGGTCGACATCACTCACGGACCGCTCGACCGGCTCGTCGGAATTGCCCAGTTGAAGCTCGTCACAGCCGCTGCAACATCGGGAGTTGTGCTGCCCGGGCTCACCCAGCGTGCTGCCGATGAGCTTCGCGACACGCTCATCGCTGTCGCAGAGTCACGCCGGACGGGGCTATGAGCGCACCCGTTCGCACAGCCTCCGCCTTCAGCGATGGGCAGTGGCATCGCATGCATCCCCTCAGCCCCTTGCTGCGCGGTGGCATCTTCCTGCTTGCCATGATCGGCATCATCGTGGCGAACCTGCGGGAGCGCCTCATCGAATGGTTCTTGCCGTGGCTTGTTCCCGGTGCGACGGGAGTACGCGCGCCCGATGACCCTGTCGACTACGTGCTGACGCACGAGCTCGTGCCGATCGCGCTTCTTGCGATGCTCGGTGTCGCGCTCATTTTGGTTCTGCTGTTTTGGCTGTCGTGGCGGGCACACTCTTTTCGCATCACCGATGATGTCGAGGTGCGAAGCGGTGTGCTTTTTCGCACGCACCGACGCGCTCCGCTCGACCGTGTTCAGGGCGTCAACCTCACTCGTCCGCTCGTTGCGCGCCTCGTCGGGCTCTCTAAGCTCGAAGTGATCGGGGCTGGTCTCGATGCCAACGTCAAACTCGAATACCTCGCAACTCGTGCGGCCGAGGCGGTGCGCTCCGACATCCTTTACCTCGCCTCCGGCCAGCGGCTCGCAGCCGCGGGCGCGGCGCCCGCGCGCGGCCCTCTTTTTCAGGGTGCAGTCGATGCGTTCAGCGACGGCGTCACTGGTGTCATCGATGGCGCCGAAGCGCCGGTCACTGAGCCCGAATCAGTGGTGCATATTCCGGCAGGGCGACTCGTGGCATCCCATCTACTCAGCAGCGCCACCATCTGGCTCATTGTTCTCATCGTTGGGTTCTCCATCGCCGCGAGTATGGGAAGCCCGTGGTTGCTCATCGGCTTCGTGCCAGCGGTGCTCGGCTTCGGCGCGTACTGGGTGCGCTCGATTACGCGCTCGCTGCGCTACGCAATTGCGCCCACACCCGATGGCGTGCGCGTGACCTTCGGACTGTTCACGACAGTCACCGAGATTTTGCCCCCGGGACGCGTGCACGCCGTCGAAGTTCGTCAGCCTCTCATGTGGCGCGGCGTCGGCTGGTGGAGCGTGCGGGTCAACCGGCTATCGGGCGGGGCGAGCCGGCAAAACGGGCAGGATGTCGCCGACGTGCTGCCGGTGGGAACACTCGGTGATGTCGAGCGAGTTTTGGACCTGTTGCTACCGGGCCTTGACCAGGATCAACGCGCGGCCGTCTTCACCCATGGTCTGTCGGGCTCGTCGGCAGACGAGGGCGACCCCTACACGACAACTCCGCGCCGGGCCCGGTTGCTGCGTCTGCTGTCATGGCGACGCAACGGCTTTGTGCTGAAAGCTCAGATGCTGTTCTTTCGGCATGGGTTTATCTGGCGCCGCCTCAACATTTTTCCGCTCGCGAGAATGCAGAGCATCGCGATGACGCAGGGACCACTCCGTCGATCGTTGGCAGTCGCGAACATCACGGTTCACACAATCGAGGGTCCGGTTTCAGGTGGGCTCCGAGTTGTGGGGCGTGCCGAGGCGCTCGAACTCTTTGACGCGACGGAGACGCACGCGATCGCCGCGCGTTCGTTGGATAGGTCGCATCGCTGGGCGGCAGAACAGGAGTCTTCGTGAATCGTGACGGTCGACTGGGCGTCGGCATTATTGGTGCGGGAAAAGTCGGCCCCGTTCTCGGGGCAGCGCTCGCTGGTGCTGGCCATGCGCTCACGGGCGTGACAGCTGGGTCAGACCCCGACCGGGTTGAGGCGATGCTGCCGGGCGTCCCGGTGCTCGATGCGTTGGAGGTCGTCCGCCGCAGCCAGCTCGTGGTGGTCGCGGTTCCTCATGACGAGCTCGCGGGCCTGGTGGCAGGTCTTGCTGAGGTTGGCGGGTGGCAAATCGGCCAGCTGGTGCTGCACGTCGACCCGGCGTACGGCATTGAGGTGTTGCGTCCGGCGGCAGCCGTTGGCGCGATTCCCCTTGCTCTGCACCCGGCCATTACGTTCACCGGCACGAGCAGCATCGATCTTCGCCAACTGGCGGCGTCATATGCGGCCGTCACAGCGCCGCCCGCAGTGCTGCCGATCGCGCAGGCACTTGCCGTTGAGCTCGGGTGCGAGCCCATCATCGTCGCAGAGGAAGATCGCCCAGCGTATGCCGAGGCGATCACGACCGCGACCGCGTTTTCTCGGTCGATCGTGCAGCAGTCCACCCGCATCCTGTCCGATCTCGGCTTCGACAACCCCGGCGGCTATCTCTCGGCACTCGTGCGTTCTACCGTCGACCACGCTCTCACCGAAGCCTCGCCTCTGCTCTAGCCAGCGGTTTCTCTCGACAGCCCAGCCCGCTCGGTAGACTGGGGAGGATTTTCTGAGGAGCCCCCGTACATGACGAATACACCCGCGAATGCCGCTGCCGAAACACCCGAAGAAGAGATCTTCGAGCAGAAAGCTGTGCGGCTGGCCAAGCGCGAGCGTTTGATCGCAGAACGAACGGATGCCGCCGGTGGTGCGTATCCCGTGGCGGTTGCCGTCACGACAACTATCGGTGCTGTGCGCGCGCGTTTTGACGGCCTCGAAATGGGTGCAGAAACCGGCGAGCAGGTGGGTGTTGCCGGACGCATCGTGTTCAGCCGCAACACCGGCAAGCTGTGTTTTGCCACTCTCCAGGCTGGGGACGGCAGTCGTATTCAGGCGATGGTTTCTCTCGCGAGCGTCGGCGAAGAGTCGCTGCAGGCGTGGAAAGAGCTCGTCGATCTTGGTGATCACGTGTTTGTGCACGGTGAAGTGATTTCGAGCCGTCGAGGTGAACTCTCGGTCATGGTGTCGACGTGGCAGATCGCATCGAAGGCGATTTTGCCTCTCCCCAATATCTACAGCGAACTGAGCGAAGAGAGTCGTGTGCGCAGCCGCTACCTCGACCTGATTGTTCGCGAACAGGCACGCGAGACCGTAGTCGCCCGCGCCAAGGTGAACCAGAGCCTTCGCCAGACTTTTATCGAGCACGACTTTCTCGAGGTCGAAACACCGATGCTGCAGGTGCAGCACGGTGGTGCGTCAGCACGTCCGTTCGTGACGCACTCGAACGCCTTCGATACCGAGCTCTATTTGCGCATCGCGCCGGAGCTCTTCCTCAAGCGCGCAGTCGTCGGCGGCATCGACCGGGTCTTCGAGATCAACCGAAACTTCCGCAACGAAGGCGCCGACTCAACGCACAGCCCAGAGTTCGCAATGCTCGAGGCCTATCAGTCATATAGCGACTACAACGGCATCGCCGATCTCACCCAGGAGCTGATTCAGAACGCCGCGATTGCTGTCTCGGGGTCAACATCGGTCACATGGGCAGATGGCACCGTCTACGACCTCGGTGGCGAATGGGAACGCATCTCGATGTACGACTCGCTGAGTGCGGCGAGTGGCCGATCGATCACTCCCGAGACACCGGTCGGAGAGCTCGTGGCGCTCGCCGACGAGGCTGGCGTTGACGCGCCTCCGCACGCCACACACGGCAAGTGGGTTGAAGAGCTGTGGGAGCACTTCGTCAAGGTGAACCTTGTGCGTCCGACTTTCGTCATGGACTTTCCCGTCGACACGAGTCCCCTCGTGCGGGAGCACCGGACACTTCCGGGTGTTGTGGAGAAATGGGACCTCTACGTGCGCGGCTTCGAACTTGCCACCGGCTACTCCGAGCTCGTCGACCCCGTGATTCAACGTGAACGCTTCGTCGAGCAGGCATCGCTTGCAGCGCGCGGCGATGATGAGGCGATGCGCATCGATGAAGAGTTCTTGCGCGCCCTCGAGCACGGCATGCCTCCAACAGGCGGCATGGGCATGGGCATTGACCGGTTACTCATGGCCATCACTGGACTCGGAATTCGCGAAACGATTCTCTTTCCGCTCGTCAAATAGCGCGCCTCACCCCTCGGGTGTAAATGCCCATTCGGGGAGATGGGAAGCGGCGACCATTGAGATCATGATCTGCGCGAAGCCGTGCCGGGGCTCAATCTCGCAGGCACGACTCGCATAGATACCAGCGTGCGTCGATCGCCCGAGCGCCCACGACAGCCATGCGCATACGGCGAGCGGGCCTGGTTGGCGCGCTCTCGTGGCGAGAGCCGCGACACGTCGCGAAAGCGACAGCGCTTTTTCGAGTCGCTCGCTGTTGGGCTTGGGGCCTTCGCCCCAGATGAACTTCGCGATGTCTTCGGGATATTCTTCGCCCCCTTCCCACCGAAGCTGGCCTTCCGCGGCGGCATCTGCGAGGTGCAGGCCGCGACACCAGCCGGCGAGTCCGATATCTCGCAGCGACGGACGCATGAGGCACCACAGAAGACTTGCCGCTTCAAACGGGGCGAGGTGCTCGGCATCCCACTCCAACGACTGTTCGAACAACAGCGGAATGTCGTCAAGCGTGCCGACGGCGGTGAGCGCGGCAGGGTTGATGCGAACTTTGTCACCCGCGTGCGGAGTGAAACCACACACTGTTGCCGCAGCGCCGTTGAGTTCTTCATACTCACGCGCGACCCGCACTCGTTCTGCAGCGCTTACGTCCGGCAGTACGGCGCCGGTTGCCTGATCTCCCCCAGCGGGAGCGGGTGCTGAAGCAGTTGGTGCCGTGCCGTCAGCGATCTCAGCGAGTGGACGTCCCGCTCGCGGGCGGCGTGCATCGAGATACGAACCCCACCCGTCCGCGGCAACACACAGTGCGTCGTGCACTTTGAGGCCGCAGCTGTCAGCCCGCTGCAAGACTGCCATCATGAGCTTCTGCTGTGGCAAACGCGCCGACGTCGCGTCGATGCTGTCATCGGTATAGATCACTGCTGTAAACGCGTCTGCTTCTGGAATGCGACACACCATCCCGAGGTACGTTGCCGCCACGCTGTCGATCTCGTTCTCGAGCGCGGGTGATGGCAAATCGATGCGCATCGCGCCGCAACTGCGTGTTCCCGCAAAAGGCACGAAGACGATGCTGCGGGTAGGCGTGAAAGCGAGCATGCGCGGGACGAGGGGAAGAAACTCTGCGGCTGACCGGGCGGGGATGATCGTCGTCATACGTCGACGGTCGTCGCCGTGGGGTTGCACCGGCAGCGCCACGTCGCACATGTGGATAGGAATCTCAGCTCGCGCGGCGGGGGAGAGCGGGATGCGAAGTACAGTTAATACGTGGACAGTTTTTGGGCAGCAGCGCTGTGGTCGATTCTTCCGACCCTGGTTGTTTCGGTGATCTTCGTGGTCGTTGTCCGCTCGATCATCCGCGCTGACCGCTCCGAGCGCCGTGTTTATGCTCGAGTCGAAGCCGAGGAACGGGCAAAGCGCGGATTGCCGCCAGCTCAACCCTCAGCATCCGATAGTTGAGCCGGCTCCCGCTACGCTGAGAGAGACCAGCGGGGAGAGCGTGTGATACAGATCGAGTTCGACGGGGCATGGTGGCTCGTCCTCATCTTCGTCACAGACGTTATTGTGCGAATTTTGGCGATCATTTTTGTGCCGCGCAATCGTCGGCCTACCGCCGCAATGGCGTGGCTCTTGGCGATCTATTTCATCCCGTTCGTGGGCGTGCTGCTCTTCTTGGTGATCGGTACACCGAAGCTGCCGCGCAAGCGTCGCCTCAAGCAAGAGGCGATCAACGACTACATTCGAGACACTAGTCAGGGCCTCGAATTCGGCACGCTCCGCCCTGACGCTCCGGACTGGTTCACAGCACTTGTGAGACTCAACAGCAACCTCGGTGCGCTCCCACTCTCGGGAGACAACGAGGCAACACTGATCTCGGATTACCAGACAAGCCTTGACACAATGGCCGACGCCGTGCGCGAGGCGAAGTCATACGTGCACGTCGAGTTCTACATCCTGCAGTCAGATACCGCGACGAACAACCTGTTCCTGGCGCTCGAAGAAGCCGCCGCACGTGGTGTCGTCGTTCGAGTGCTTCTCGATCACTGGGCGAATCGCGGAAAGCCGTACTACCGGCAGACGCTTGCGCGCCTTGACGCGATGGGCGCGCACTGGCGTTTGCTGCTGCCGGTTCAGCCCTTCAAGGGCAAGTACCAGCGACCCGACCTCCGAAACCACCGGAAGCTCCTCGTGATCGACGGCGACGTTGCTTTTATGGGGTCGCAGAACGCCACCGATTCGACGTACAACCTGAAGAAGAACATCAAGCGTGGTTTGCACTGGGTAGACCTGATGTCGCGTGTCGAAGGACCCGTCGTCAATAGCATCAACGCCGTGTTCCTCTCTGACTGGTATAGCGAAACCGATGAGATTCTCACTGAGGAGATCAATCTTTTCGAAGTGACGAACATGCCGGGAAACCTCGACTGCCAGATCGTGCCGTCGGGACCGGGATTCGAATTCCAGAACAACCTCAAGTTGTTCCTGTCGATGCTGTACGCCGCTGATCGCAAGATCATCATGGTGAGCCCATACTTTGTGCCAGAAGAGTCACTGATGCTCGCCATCACGACAGCGTGTCAGCGGGGAGTGCACGTCGAACTCTTCGTCTCAGAAGAGGGCGATCAGGCGATGGTTTACCACGCGCAGCGCAGCTACTACGAGGCCCTGCTTCGCGCGGGCGTAGAAATCTGGATGTATCGGAAGCCGTACATCTTGCACTCGAAGAGTCTCACGATCGATGATGAGGTCGGAGTGATCGGCTCGAGCAACATGGACATGCGTTCGTTCGGTCTCAACCTTGAGATTTCAATGCTCGTGCGAGGCACAGAATTCGTGGACGACATGCGGCGCGTTGAAGATAAGTACCGGAGCCTGAGCCGAAGGCTCACTCTCGAGGAGTGGACCAAGCAACCCTTGCGTTCCACTGTGCTCGACAACCTTGCGCGCTTGACCTCCGCTCTTCAATAGGCACTTACCACAGAGGAATATTCATGGCACGTCATACTGCACGCACGTTGGGCGCAGCTCTTCTTGTTGGCTCGGTGGCGTTCATCGCCGGTTGCTCCGATGCGGGTCCCATCCCGGAGACAACCGGTGATGCTGGAGTGCAGGTGGATGTCAATGCAACATGGCTTGACGATGGGCGAATGATTGGCCTGTGGACATCGGGTAGCTCGAGTTGCGCACCGATCGTGTCGGACACCGTCGTCAACGACGATGGTGTGCTCGAAGTAACTCTGGATGAGGACGGCGACCCGACGCCATGTACCGCAGACATGGCTCCGCAGATCACACTTCTTGGTGTGCCTGAGGGCGTCGACACGGCGGCAGACCTTGAGATTGTCGTGCAGGGTCAAGGCTTCTTCGGCACCGAGGAACTCTCCGGCGTTGAAGGTCTCGCAGGCCCCGGCTCCGAAACCGACTACGCACCATCGGCTGGATGGGGCGACACGTACAACGACTTCATCATTTTGACCTGGGGCTCATCTACGTGCGTGCCGATGCTGGAAGAAAGCGCCATCACCGGGCCGTTGGAAGTGACAGTGACATTTGCCGACGCACCCGCTGACCAGATGTGCACCATGGACATGGCCCCGCGTGGCACGAGTGCGTTTGCTGGCGGGATGAAGTCCGGTGATGCCGAGGTCGTTCTCTTCGGCGACAGTTTTGACGGCATCCGGGTTCCTATTCTCGGCAGCAACTGACTTATCGCGCGAAACCGGTCACGCCCACGGCGAACAATCGCCAAGGGGCCCAAGGCTCTGGTTACTCTCGTTGTAATGCGCCAGAAGTGGCGCACGGCCGATGCCGAGGAGTGATGATGTTCGAAAGATTTACCGACCGTGCCCGTCGAGTGGTGGTGCTCGCCCAAGAAGAGGCGAAGATGCTCAACCACAACTACATCGGCACCGAGCACATTCTGCTGGGTCTGATCCACGAGGGCGAAGGCGTTGCAGCCAAAGCTCTCGAGTCGCTCGGGATCTCGCTCGATGCCGTGCGTGAGCAGGTGCAAGACATTATTGGCCAGGGTCAGCAGCAGCCGACCGGCCACATCCCCTTCACGCCGCGGGCGAAGAAGGTCCTTGAGCTGTCATTGCGCGAAGCGCTGCAGCTCGGGCACAACTACATTGGCACCGAGCACATTCTGCTTGGCCTCATCCGTGAGGGCGAGGGAGTTGCCGCGCAAGTTTTGGTGAAGCTCGGAGCCGACCTCAACAAGGTGCGACAGCAGGTAATCCAGCTGCTGAGCGGTTACCAGGGTAAAGAGCCCGCCGCAGTTTCAGGGGCCGCGAACGAGACCGGCCAGGCCGCTCAAGGCGGATCGGCAGTTCTCGATCAGTTCGGACGCAACCTCACGCAGGCAGCGCGCGACAACAAGCTCGACCCGGTTATCGGGCGCGAAAAAGAGATCGAGCGCGTCATGCAGATTCTGTCGCGGCGCTCCAAGAACAACCCTGTGCTGATCGGTGAGCCCGGCGTCGGTAAGACCGCCGTCGTTGAGGGTCTTGCACAGGCGATCGTCAAGGGTGATGTGCCCGAGACGCTGAAAGACAAGCAGGTCTACTCGCTTGACCTCGGCTCGCTCATTGCCGGTTCCCGCTACCGTGGTGACTTCGAAGAGCGCCTCAAGAAGGTCACGAAAGAGATCCGCACCCGCGGTGACATCATCGTTTTCATCGACGAGATCCACACGCTTGTTGGTGCCGGTGCCGCTGAGGGCGCAATAGATGCCGCCTCGATCCTCAAGCCGCTGCTCGCCCGTGGCGAGCTGCAGACGATCGGCGCTACGACGCTTGACGAGTACCGCAAGCACTTCGAGAAGGATGCCGCTCTCGAGCGCCGCTTCCAGCCGATCCAGGTGGCTGAGCCCAGCTTGCCCCACGCAATCAACATCTTGAAGGGTCTGCGCGACCGTTACGAAGCGCACCACAAGGTGCAGATCACTGACGGTGCCATCGTTGCGGCCGCGAACCTCGCAGACCGTTATGTAAGCGACCGCTTCCTTCCCGACAAGGCCATCGACCTGATCGATGAGGCCGGAGCTCGCCTTCGCCTGTCGATCCTGTCGAGCCCGCCGGAGCTGCGCGAATTCGACGAGAAGATCGCCAAGGTCCGCGAGCAGAAAGAAGTTGCCTCGGAAGAGCAGGACTTCGAAAAAGCCGCGTCGCTGCGTGACGAGGAGAAGTCGCTTCTTGCTGAGCGCCTTCGCCTTGAGAAGCAGTGGCGCAGTGGCGACGTGGCATCCCACGCGGTCGTTGACGAAGGCCTCATCGCTGAAGTTCTCGCCCAGGCCACCGGCATCCCGGTGTTCAAGCTCACTGAAGAAGAGACCAGCCGTCTCGTCTTCATGGAGAAGGCGTTGCACCAGCGGGTTATCGGCCAGGAGCAGGCGATCGCCGCGCTCTCGCGCACGATTCGCCGTCAGCGCGCGGGTCTCAAGGACCCCAAGCGTCCCTCGGGATCGTTCATCTTCGCTGGCCCGACCGGCGTCGGTAAGACGGAGCTTGCCAAGGCTCTTGCCGAATTCCTCTTCGACGACGAGGGCGCGCTGATTTCCCTCGACATGAGCGAGTACGGCGAAAAGCACACAGTTTCGCGTCTGTTCGGTGCCCCTCCCGGGTTCGTCGGCTTCGAAGAGGGCGGACAGCTCACCGAAAAGGTGCGCCGCAAGCCCTTCTCCGTCGTACTTTTCGATGAGATCGAGAAGGCACACCCCGACATCTTCAATTCGCTGCTGCAGATTCTCGAAGAGGGTCGCCTGACTGATGGTCAGGGTCGCGTCGTCGACTTCAAGAACACCGTGATCATCATGACCACGAACCTCGGTTCGTCGGCGATCGCCGGTGGCCCCGTCGGTTTCCAGGTCGAGGGCAACGCGCAGACCAGCTACGAGCGGATGAAGGGCAAGGTCGACGAAGAACTCAAGCGTCACTTCAAGCCCGAGTTCCTCAACCGTGTCGACGACGTCATCGTCTTCCCACAGCTGTCGAAGACGGAGCTCGTACAGATCGTTGATCTGTTCACCAAGCGACTGAGCGAGCGTCTGCTCGACCGCGATATGACAATCGAGCTGTCGCAGGCCGCCAAGGAGCGCCTCATCGAGGTCGGATTCGACCCGACACTTGGTGCACGTCCGCTGCGTCGTGCCATGCAGCGTGAGATCGAAGACAACCTCAGTGAGCAAATTCTCCACGGCGAGCTGAACCCCGGTGACCACGTCAAGGTGACGTTCGACGACGGCAAGTTTGCCTTCGTCAGCGCACCCCGTGCCGACAAGGTTGCCGTGGGAGTCGCTACCGGCGGCGAAATCACGGCCACGCCCGACATCGTCGCCCAGGGCGAGTAGCCGAAGTCAGCGAACAGACGAAGAGCGGATGCCACGTGGCATCCGCTCTTCGTCGTTCTCGTGCGAGTGTCGCAGACGGCAATAGGCTTGATGCGATGAGTACATTCACGATTCGGCCGGCACGTGCCTCTGATGTGCGCGCTATCCATGCGCTGCTGGAGCCGCATGTGCAGCGACGAATACTTCTCGGAAAAGACCTCGTCGTGCTGTACGAATCTGTGCAGCAGTTCTTGGTTGCGGAGTCCGCTGAGGGGCGGCTCATTGGTTTCGGCGCGTTGCACGTGATGTGGGAGGACCTTGGCGAAGTGCGAACTCTCGTGGTCGCCGAGGAATGGCTGCACCTTGGCGTCGGGCGCGAGATCGTCGCCGAGCTTGAAGCTGTGGCTCGCAGGCTTGGGTTGACGCGACTCTTTTGCCTCACCTTCGAAGTCGACTTCTTCACGAGGCGTGGCTTTTCGCCCATCGGCGAGCATGTCGTCGACCCCGATGTGTACTCGCAACTTCTTCGGAGCCCCGACGAAGGCATCGCAGAGTTCCTCGATCTGGCCCATGTGAAGCCGAACACGCTCGGCAACACACGCATGCTGAAGCGCCTCTGACGCCGCGCGCCGTCGGAGTTGTTGCAGAAGGAGCGCTTAACCTTTCAGCATGAGTAGCCCGACCCCACGGCGACGCCCATCGCCCGCTGTCTACCGGCGGCGCCGACTGGTGGCTCTCGTGTTGGCGCTTATTGTCGTCGGGGCGATTGTTGCCGGAATCTGGGTCGTTGTTGCACAGCCATGGCGAGGCAATGCTGCGGAAACTTCCGCGGTAACCCCGAGCCCCTCGGTGTCGAAGAGCGTTGAGGCATCGCCCTCGGCCTCTGCAGCTTCGCAAGCGCCCGCTGAGGAAGACGCACCCGATGAAGACGCGGCTGCTGATGATGCGGTTGCTGCTGACGGCGCGCCCGCGTGCAATGCGGGTGACGTGACTGTCGAGGGATCGACGAGTCAAGAGTCGTACGGGTCGGATCAGAACCCCGAATTCTCGCTCACGCTCACCAACACCGGTGACGCCGACTGCACAATCAACGTCGGAACGAGCGCGCAGTCGTTCACCGTGACAAGTGGATCCGATACCTGGTGGCGCTCGACCGACTGCCAAGCCAAGCCGAGCGACATGATCGTGACGCTTGCTGCCGGGCAGACTGTCTCAAGCGCAGAAACGCTCAGCTGGGACCGCACACGTTCGTCCGTTGACACGTGCGACAGCGGCGATCGCCCTCGTGCACCCGGCAGCGGCGCGTCATACCATTTGGCCGTGGAAATTGGCGGCATCGCAGCGAATGGCACGACTCAGTTCTTCCTCAACTGACACCGTTTCATCCCGGGCATCGACGTGAGGCATCCCGCTCGCTAGTCTTTTGCCACGCAATGATGCGAACTGGGGGCCAGTCATGAACGAAACTGCAACCGAGGCGGCGCACGATGCCGTCGCGCACGCACGCCAAGCGAAATACCTCGCGAAAGATGAAGAGTTTCGTGAGCTAGCGAAGGCGGTCGAGAGCATCGCGAAGGCGCTAGAGCGCCTCACCCAAGAGCGTTGAAGCCTGGTCGCTGGCGCTTCGTGAAGTCAAGAAGCCCAAGCTATGTTGCTCACTTCTTCGACTGACGGGGCAATGGCAAACCAATCCTCTGTCACGACGTAGACCACGGTCGCTGGCGGTCCATTGTTGGGATCCGGCACGAGCTCGGTGCCACCCTCGACGTCACGGGTCGTGTAGCCGTAGTCGCCAGCAACGTCGATAATCTCCCGCTTTTGCCCTGCGGAAAGCTCGGCCCAGCCGTAGTACGTCACCACATTCTCATCATGGCCATCCGGTGGCCCCCAGGGGCATTCAACCGCAGGAAGCGTGAGCCCATCATAAAAGATCGTGAATCTGTCTTTTTGAGTCGGAACGAGTCCTTGAGCCCGGAGGTCGGCGTCCGCCTCTGGCGTGAGGAGTGTGTCGCAGCTGAGCACAGTCGCGGAAGAACTCGCAGACGGCTGACTCGTAGGTGACGCGGTATCCGCCGGTGTGGGCGTCGACGAGCTAGCGGCGGCGGTGGTCTGCGCTGCAGATGGCTCAGGCTCTTCGAAGGATGGTGCGCAGCCTGCAACCAGCGTGGCGACGAATCCGATTGCGAGGATTTGAGCGGGTATGTGGCGCATGCCGAAACCGTAGCGCGAACTTTCGCGCGGTCCCAATTCGTTGCACGCCATGCCCACGGCCTCCCCGATCCCTCCCCGGCTCCTCCCCCGTTTCCTACCCCTTCCCCTGCACTAACTCAGGCTGTGTGGGCACTTTATGGCTCTGCACTGGTCCGTGGCCGGGATTTTGCCTGCGTTCGTGCACGGCAGGAGGAAGACGGCGGGCGGGAAGTGGGACCAGGCAGGACGCGAGGTGGGCGCCGGGTAGACCGGTGTGGGCGTGAGGCGGGCCGGGTGGGCTGAAGCTCAGTAGGGTGGAGGGATGGCCTCGGGAAAGAAGCGAAAGAACAAGGCTGGGTCGCAGGAGTTTCGCAACACCGCGCTGAGCGACGCGTTGCAGACGCAAGACATGGCAGCGGTTGCGTTCGCGCTGCGGCACGGCCCGACGGTGGTTCCGCTGTTGCGTCATGGGTCCCGCGACGACCCGCGCGACGCCGGCGAAGTGTGGACCTACCGTGATCCGAACACCGGCGACGTCGCGCTCTTGCTCTTCAGCGATGCCACGCACAAGCCCGAGACTCTTCCGCCCGCCGTTGCGCTGCAGTCACCTGAATGGCTTCTCGCATTTCTGGCGACGCACATCGATCAGATCACGACCGTCTTCTTCGACATCGCTGGCCCCCACGCGATGCAGGCAACACCAGCCGACCTCATCGAGGCCCTCGGCGCGTAGGTTCTCGCCAGAGCATCACACGCATTTTGTGGTACCGCCGCAGCTATTCGTAAAACTCGTTCAGACAGCTTCGTCAAGCCCTCGGGTCTGATCACGCGCCTACGGAAGAGTATGAGCGAGTGACGGCGATCAGGAGGCAGCGGATGCTCCAACTCTCGACCGCGTGGCGCCAGCTCAGCGACTCGGCGCGGCTGCTTCTGGCGGGCAAAACCGCGATGGCTGCGACCATCGCATGGCTGACGGTGTCGTGGATTCCGCTAGCTGAAGATCAGTACGCTTACTACGCGCCGCTCGGCGCGATCGTGAGCATGTACACCACAGTCGCCGCGTCAGTGAAATCGGGGGCGCAGGCGCTCCTTGGGCTGGCTGTGGGAATCGGGCTTGGTGTTCTCGGTATAACGATGGTCATCAACGGCGTGCCCATCGTGGCTGCCCTTGCGATCGTTATCGCTGCCGGAGTGCTGATGGGCGGTCTCACCGCGCTTGGCGCCGGCCGTGACTGGGTGGCGGTAGCGGCACTGTTCGTCATGCTCTTGAGCGGCCCGGATGTCGAGGAGTACTCGCTGTCATACCTGCTCAGCGTGCTGTGGGGCGTTCTTGTGGGCGTCGTCGTGAACCTGGTTGTGGTGCCGCCGTTGTATCTCCGTCGAGCCGGTAATCAGTTAGCGGTGCTTCGGGATGCTGTGGTGTCGGCGCTGAACTCGGTCGCTGACCAGCTAGAGGCCCCTCAGTCGAATACGGCGACAATATCGATTGACACGGGCCGGTTGACGCGCGTCGTGGATGACGTGAGTTTCGAAGTGAAAAGCGCTGATGAGAGCAGCCGGGCGAATCCCCGCGCTCGTTGGTATCGCGATCAGTTGCACGGAACTGGTCGCGAGATGCAGTCATTGCAGCTCATCTCCGCGCATGCCAATGACGTGGCCCGCGTGCTCGGGCGGCTTGAAGAGTCGGATGAGACGCGGCTCCACGGCGAAGTGCGAGCGAAATGTATCGCGGCGATTCGCGCATGCACGGTTCTTGTGGGCACCCTCGATGGTGCGCATGTCGATCGTGAGTTGTGCGCTGCTGCTGAGTCCGCCGTCGACGAGTTTCTTGTCTCGCTATACGAGGCCCCAAGCGAGCAAGTCACATTTCGATCAGAGGTGTGGACCGTCGGCTTCGCCCTGCGGTGGATTCTGGATGCTTCGCGCCCCCCGGCTGGCTCAGAGAATACCTAAATCTGCGTCATCGTGAAGAGTGCGGCGCCTAGAACTCTGGGACGTCAACGCGGTCGCGCGCGGCGGACTTCGGCGCGGGCATTCCTCGCGCGGCGATTGCCTGCAGAGCACCCTGAAGGTTGACGGATGCCTCATCCACAACTGTGCGGAAGCCCAACCTCTCCGCCTCTGCGCGCCGCTGCGATGCTTGCGACACCGGGCGCACTTCGCCCGCCAAGCTGAGCTCCCCAATGGCGGCAACGTCGTGCCGCACGGCGCGCTCGCGGAGGGCACCAGCGATCGCGATCGCGATGGCGAGGTCGGCGGCGGGCTCGGTGAGACGCACTCCGCCAACCGTGGAAACGTAAACGTCTTGGTCGGAGAGCTTGATGCCGGCGCGGCGTTCGAGCACCGCCAAAATCATTGCCACGCGCGACGAGTCGACACCGTTCACCACGCGCCGAGGATTGGGTGCCGTGGTGTGCACAGTCAGCGCTTGCACCTCAACCGGAAGCGCGCGGCGGCCCTCCATCGCGACGGCGACGCAGGTTCCGGCGACGGGCGTGCCGCGGCTGATGAACAGTCCGCTGGGGTCGGGGACTTCAACGATCCCCGCGCCGCTCATCTCGAAGCAGCCGACTTCGTCGGTTGGTCCGAAGCGGTTTTTCTGTGCTCGCACGAAACGCAGCGACGTGTGGCGGTCGCCCTCGAAGTGGCAGACGACATCGACGAGGTGTTCGAGCACGCGCGGCCCCGCGATCGAGCCGTCTTTCGTGACATGGCCGACGAGCACGATGGGAATACCCCGGTCTTTCGCCACACGGATGAGAGCGGATGCCACCTCCCGTACCTGCGAGGGATGACCCGCTGCCCCATCAGACAGTGCCGACGAAACCGTCTGTACAGAGTCGACGATGACGAGCTCGGGGGAGACTTCGTCGATGTGACCGAGGATCGTGGCGAGGTCGGTTTCGCTCGCAAGGTATAGCTCATCGTGTAGCCCGCCGGTGCGTTCAGCGCGCAGGCGCACCTGGGAGGTCGACTCTTCACCACTCGCATAGAGAACTCGGCGGCCAGAGCGAGCGCTCTTGGCGGCGACATCAAGCAGAAGTGTCGATTTGCCGACGCCGGGTTCACCGGAAAGCAGTATCGCGGCGCCCGGAACAATGCCGCCGCCGAGCACGCGGTCAAACTCCGCGACACCGGTGGTTCGGCGAGGGGTGTCGTGTGAATCAAGCTCCGTGATGGGTCGCGCGGCTCGGCCCGGAGCGGGCGCCACAGCTGTCACGCCCCGAACGATGCCTGCCTGCTGCGAGACTTCGACCACGGTGCCCCACTGTTGGCATTCGCCGCACCGGCCGGCCCACTTGGACGTCGTCCACCCGCATTCGGTGCACCGGTAGGGCGCGACGGTGCTCTTACGTGTGGCCATCCCTAAAGGCTACGCGCCACCACCGACATCAGAGTCGACATAACAGCCGCACGTCAGCCCATCAAGCCGCCGAGTTCGCCGGCGCTCTCGAGATATGCCGTCCGTCGCGCAAACAGCCCGGGAACGAGTTCCCGCACCCGGGCGATCAGCTCTGGCATGTCGGCCGTCACGAGCTCACCGTCGGCAACAACAGTGCGACCGGCAACGATTGTGTGGGTCACGTCGTCACCGCGCACCGCGTGCACGAGGTTGTGGTGAATGTTGGCGTACGGCCCCTCGGGCAGGAGCGGCGTCATGCGAGGTGTGTCAGTGCGAACCGCCACGATGTCGGCCTGTTTGCCGACTTCGAGCGAACCGAGTCGGCCGTCTTCGCCAATGGCGCGCGCGCCACCGGTGGTCGCCATTTCGAGTACTTGCCAGGAATCCATGGCTGCGGCATCCATCTTGCGGAGCTTGCCCATGAGAGACGCAACTTTCATCTCTTCGAACATGTCGAGGTTGTTGTTCTCTTTTTCGCCGTCGGTGCCGATTCCGACAGCGACACCGGCGGCCAAAAGCTCGGCGACGGGTGCAAAGCCACTGGCGAGCTTCATGTTGCTCACGGGGTTGTGCGAGACGCTCACACCGCGCTCGGCCATGAGGGCAATCTCGGGCGCATCGAGCCAGACCGCGTGCGCAATCATCGTGCGGGGCACGTCGAAGAAGCCGATGTCTTCGAGGGCGAACATGGGGCGCTTGCCGGTGCGGTGATCGAAAAGCTCCACATCGAGTTCGGACTCGCTGCAGTGTGTGTAAAGCCCGGTGTCGTACTGCTTCGCGAGAGAGATTGCCCGGCGCTGACCGGCGGCATCCGCATAGAACGGATGCTCAAGACCCACCCACGGCATGATGCGCCCGCCTGCGGCTCCCGTCCACTCCTGCAGCATCTTCTCGTTGTCGTCGAGCGTGTCGAAGTAGTTGTAGTCGGGGTGCTCGCCCACGTAGTTGACGGTCACAAGCCGGTTGCCGAGCGCGCTCGCCGCGCGAGCGGCGCCATCCATGTATCGCCACATGTCGACAACTGTCGTCGTGCCAGAGAGGAGCCCCTCGGCGTAGCAGAGCCACGCGGCAGCCTCGGCATCTTCGGGCTTAAGCACGCGGTGCATCGGGTCGATGTGAAGGCGCAGCCACTCCCATACCGGTAGGTGCTCGGCGGTACCGCGGAGCATCCCGGAGTGGTGGTGTGAGTTGACGAGCCCGGGCATGAGTACACGGTCGGCAAAGTGCGTGCGCGCAGCATCGGGGTACGCGAGAGCGAGATCGGATGCCGCCCCCACGGCGATGATCGTGTCGCCCTCGATGACGATCCCGGCGTCGACAAGTACGTCGCGGGTGGCGTTCATCGTCACGACGATGTCGGCGGTGAGTAACTGAGAAGTCATGGGAGTCTCCGAGGGGGATTATTCAGCGTCGAGAACCCAGCCGCCGACCAGCTCTTCGCTGAACGGAACCGAATACGCCATCAGAGCGCCGGCTTGGGCGTCACGGAAGATGCGCTGGATGGGGGAGCGGACGAGATAGCCGCTACCGCCGCCGACGCGGACGGCAAGGGCCGCTGCTTTCTTGGCGACCTCGTTGGCGAGCATCTTGGTTTCGGTTGCCGCGGGCATTGCGTCGGGCGACTTCTGGTCGGCGAGCCACGAGACCTGCTCGGCCATGAGACGTGCTGCGCGGACCTCTGCCCACACCGGGCCGACGTCGGACTTGACCCACTGTGCATCGCCAAGGGTCCCCTGGGGAGAGCGGCGCGAGGTCGCGTAATCCTTGAGGGCGTCGAGAGCTGACTCTGCGATACCGATCGAGACGAAGCCGAACCCGACGGTGATGAGGTTGGAGTAGTCGGGTGCGGGCGGTGCGCACAGGCGGGACGCCAGCAGGGGCGTTCGCGAAAGCGTCATGCTGCGGCTGCGGGTGGCACGCATTCCGCTGGTTTCATCGATGGGAGGAAAGCTGATCGTGTCGTCGACTGTGACGCCGAAGAACGCCGGTGCGCCGTCGACGCGTGAGTTGAGGAAGAGGTGATCGGCGGCTTCAGAACCGGAGACGAACAACTTGCGACCCTCCAAGACCCAGCCATCTTCGACAGCTTCGGCGTCCTGTTGGGAGTTGAGGAAGTAGTTTCCGCCGGCAGGCTCTGACAGGGCGTTCGAGAATCGCTTGCCGGCGCGAAGCTCGGCAGCAAAGAACTCGGCCTCGGCGGGCTGTGAGCAGCTGACGAGCGCGTGGGCTGCGCCGATGTGCATGAGCCAAACCGTCGCCACAGCGGGGTGGGCCGCCGCGAGAGTGCGGACGACCTGGCCAAGCGTTGCGTAGGAAAGAGCTTCGCCGCCGTGCTCGATCGGAAGAAACGCGGTGTCGAGCCCCGTTGCGGAGAGCGCCCGCAGGTGGTCGATCGGCAGGCGCGCTTCGGCGTCGTCGCTGGCTACGGTCTCGGCAAATGTCTTCGCGAGGGACTCGACGGTGTCGAGCCAGTGCTGCTCGTGGGCCGGAACCTGAACGGGGGAGAGTCGGGTAAGCATGGGGATCCTTTCTTGCGGGTGAGACTACGTCGCGAGCTTCACTTTTGCTGTGGTCTTACGCAGTTGTGCGCGCGAGGTGAAGACCAAGACGATGAGTGTGACGACATAAGGAAGTGCTTGGTAAACCTCGCTCGGCAACTGCACGGCCGTTGCCTGCGAGAGCAGCGAGAAGCTCTGCAGGAACGAGAACAACAGTGCTCCGAGCGCGATACCGAGGGGAGTCATCCGGCCCATAATGACGACAGCCAGAACAACATAACCACGTCCGGCTGTGATTCCGGGAGTGAACGAACCGATCGATCCGACAGTGATGGTCGCTCCCGCGAGCCCAGCAAGAGCGCCGCCGATGAGCAAAGCGCGAGCGCCCACCTTCGCCGTTCGCACCCCTCGAAGCGCAGCGGACGTGGGATCTGAGCCGACCGCCCGGATTTGAAGTCCAAAGCGCGTGAATCGCATAACGGCCCATGCGGCGATGAGGAGAACAATTGCGGCATAGACGAGCGGGCTCTGGTTGAAAAACACCGGGCCGAGAATCGGGATGTCGGCGAGGGGGCCGAGAGGTGTGCGGCCGATGGTGTCGACGCTCACGTTCGTCTGGCCGCTCGGTATCCAGAGCTGGAAGAGGTAGGCACTGAGGCCCAGACCGAGCATTGTGATGGCGAGGCCGACAACAATCTCGTTGGCGCGCAGGCGGTAGACCGCCGTGTTCATCACGACGGCAGCAATGAGCCCCGCAAGAGTTCCGGCGAGGAGGCCGACGAAGGGGCCCGCAACGCTTGCTGCGACAATGGCGGTGAATGCGCCGAGGATCATCATGCCCTCGATGCCGAGGTTGATGCGACCCGCACGTTCAACGAAGCCTTCGCCGACGCCGGCGATGATGAGTGGGGTTGCGAGCGCGATGGCACCCGCAAAGATTGAGATCCAGAGTTCGAGACTCATCGCTGCTGCTCGCTTTCGCCGATGCCGATGTGGTCTTCGACTGCTGCGCTGGTTCCGCTGCCGGCCCCAGCCGGGTCGTCATCAGTGGCCGCAGGCTCGGCCGTTGGAGCAACAATCGCGGCGGGCTTTTTCTGCACGGCAGCTATGCACGCGACGCCCAACAAAATGACACCCTTGATGACCTCGGCGATGGAGGTCGGCACGCTACCGGTGGCTGACTGCATCCCCAACGCGCCGGCCGCGAGCGCAGAAAAGAAGAGGGCAGCGACAACGATGCCGCTCGGTACCAGTGCGCCGAGTAGGGCGACGGCGATACCAGAGAAGCCGACCCCACCAGCAACCGACCCCATCAACCGATCATTGATGCCCGAAACCTGGATCCAGCCGACGAGGCCCGCGCCAAGACCAGAAACCAGCATGGTGCTGTAGATCGTGCGGGCGCGTGTCGTACCCAATCGCCGGGCAAGCTTGGGGCGGCTTGCAAACACAGTGAGGCGAGCGCTATTCGATGTGCGCTGCCACCACATGAGCGCTGCGGCAATGATGACGACAAGAACTAATCCCCAGTGGGCGCGAGTGCCGGCGATCAGGGTCGGCAGAGCTGCCGACTCTGGAAACAGCGCGCTCTGCGGAGTGGCGGTGTTCTCACCGCTCGCGAGCCATGTGCGCAAAGACCAGCCAAGGATGCCGGTGGCAACGTAGTTCAGGAGGAGGGTTGAGAGAATCTCATTCACATTCCAGCGCACGGCCAACAGCGCGGGAAGAAGAGCGTACGCACCGCCGCCGATAGCGCCACAGACGGCGCCGCATACGAGGTAGACCGGTGCGGGAACCGCATCCCCGAAGGCGTTCTGTAGACCGAAGATGCCAGCCGTGGCGGTGATCGCACCGATTGTGACCTGGCCCTCGGCGCCCACTGAGAAAACGCCCGCGCGAAGAGCCGGGATGAGGGTGAGCGCGATGATTGCGATCGGTACCGTGCCGACGAGAAGCTCGCCGAATCGGTAGGGAGAGCTTGACACGCCCTCAACCAAGCCCCGGAGCCCGTCAAGCGGGCTCGCGCCCGCGAGCACGATCAGCAGGGCGGCGACCGCAACAATCCCCGCGGCGACGCCACCGATGATGGCAACGCGGCGGAAATCGAGTGTGAGTTTCATGATGACGGCTACACCTCGCCGTGGCCGCAGGATTCGACTGGGCCAGGTAGGAGAAGGTCGACGAATGATTGCTCGAACGCGTCGATCAGTCCGCGCTCGGTGATACCCAAATCGGGCACCACGTAGAGGCCGACAAACGACAGGATGATGTATGGCGAGGGGATGCGGCATCCGAGCTCTGCTGTGCGTTCGTGCCCAGCTTTGAGCGCTGCCGCTGTCTCTTCGAAGGGCGCATCGCTCATCATGCCGCCAATGGGGAGCGGCACCGAAGCGAGCACTTCGCCGTCGGCCACTGTGACGAATCCGCCCTGCATGCGTTCGAGCTCGGCGACGGCAAGCAGCATCGATTCATCATCGGCACCCACGACGGCGATGTTCATGTTGGGGCAGTTCATGCTGATGGCAATCGCGCCCCGCGAGAGGCCAAAACCTCGTACGAAACCGACTCCTGCTTCGCCTGAAGCGTGGTGGCGATCAAGAATGGCGATCTTCAATACGTCGGTTTCGGTGTCGCTCTTGACCAGGCCGTCAACGACCTTGAGCGACGTTTCGAACGCGTGCTTGAAGTACCCGTTGTACATTTCCATGGCGCGAACGCGGGCGGTATCACCGACAGCGTGCACCTCGAAGATTTTAGGATCGAGCCGCGAAGGCAATCGCACTGTGTCGCGCGCCCAGGTCGGCACGACGTCGTCATTGGTGAAGAGTGCCTTGCCGTCTCGCGCGACAACGTCGCCAGCAACCATCACGAGGTCGGGATGAACCTGGGCAAGATCGGGGATGATCTGCAGGTCGGCGAGACGTGAGGGCGCCAGGATGCCGAGTACCTGGTCGAGTCGGTAGTAATGCGCTGCGTGGGTCGTGGCCATGCGGTACGCAAGCTGCGGGTCGACGCCGAAGGCGATCGCTTGGCGCACGTGGTGATCGATGTGTCCCTGGACGGAGATGTCGAGCGCGTGCTTGTCATCAGCGCAGAAGCAAATGCTCCGAAGCGCTGGGGCAACACGGTCAAGATCTGAGAACAGGGGAATCGTGTTGTCTGTCAGCGATGAGCCCATGATCGTGACCATCGCGCCGAGCCGGGTTCGCTCAAGGACTTCATCGATCGTCGCTGAGTTGTGGTCGTCTCCGACACCGGCCGCGAGATAGCCCCAGAGTGACTCGCTTGTTTGCGCGGCTGTGTGCCCGGTGATGCGTCGACCCGCTACGAGAGCTTCACGGAAACGGTTGGTGGAGACATCCCCGTAGTCGAAGGGGTTCCCCTCGCCGAGCGTCGCGGTGACGTCGTCGTGCAGACGCGAGAGCACTGTCTCTTCGGGAATGATCGCGCCGCCCGTTTCGAGAGCAGTGGATGCGGGGGTCGTTGGCGAGACCTGCTGGAAGATGTGCAGCGGAGTCTGGGTTTCGAGAAGAAAGTCCATACCGCGCGGGCCCCAGACGTTCGCGGCACCGTTCGGATCGGTTAGAACCGTCGTTGTTCCACGTGCAACGCTCACTCGAGCAAGCTCGCCGGGAGTGAGGTTGGTGTATTCGATATGGAGGTGAGTGTCTATGAATCCCGGCACGACATAGCTGCCCGTTGCATCAATGGATGACCCAGCCTCGGGGAAATGTCCCCAAGGAGTGAGGGTTGCGATATGGCGACCCGAGATCACAATGTCGCGCTCAAGCCACTCCTCGGTTCCCGGCGATTGGACGAGCCCGCCACGAATGATGACATCCGGAAGCGCGCGACCCGTCGCGACGGAGCGAAGGGCAACCATCTCGGCAGTGGTCGGGTAAAGATCGGTTTTCTCCGTCATGCTTGCTGCTCTTTCGTCATCAACTCTGTTGGCCCGTCGTGATGCCGGCCATCGCCGACCCGAGGCGGTCAGTTGTTGCTTCGGCTACGGGGAGGTCGGTAACAATCTTTCCGGCGAACATCACTAGAACGCGGTCGGCGACTTCCAGAATCTCTTCGAGATCGTGCGAGGCGATAAGCACCGCTGCGCCCTGTTCGGCGCACGCGATCAGGCGTTCGCGGATAGCCTGGGCCGCTCGCAGGTCAAGACCCTGAGTCGGACCGTACGCCAAGACCACACGCGGCGTGCCCGAACCTGGAAGACCGAGACCGAGCTCGCGCGCCACGAGCAGCTTTTGCTGATTTCCGCCGGAAAGCCCAGACGCTGGGATCGTCGCGTTGGCGGGGCGAACATCGAATTCGCGCATCGCTGCTTCATGAGTTCGGCGCTGTTCCGCGCGACGGGGATGGCGCTGTGCTCGAACTCCGGCGGTGTGTCGGTACACATCGAGGTTGTCACCGGTGGAGAGGTTGGGCACGAGCGATTCGGAGCGCTCTTCGGGGATCCATGCAACGTGACCGCGCAAGATGTCGACGGCGCCAGCGGGGCTACCGTCGAGGAGCACTTGGCCGGTGACGGGGGTGACGAAGCCCGCCAATACGTCCATCAGCAGGTTTTGACCGCTGCCTGCAACTCCCGCGATGCCCGTGATTTCGCCCGCCCGCAGCGCGATCGAGACGTTCGTGAGCTGCGAGTCGCGCGCTGCCGCTGCTGTGACGTCGACGGCCTGCAGAACTATCTCGCCGATATCTCGCGCGGCGCGGGGCGCCGGTTCTGGAAGATCGCCCACCATGAGCTGTGCGATTCGACGAGCGTCGAGTCCGCGGGTGGGGCCGCTGTGCACGTCTACGCCGTGTGAAAGTACCGTGACGTCATCGGCGACGTCACTGACTTCGTCAAGGCGATGTGTGATGAGGACGATTCCGGTGCCGAGCGCGCAGAGTGCGCGAAGGTGGGCGAAAAGCCCGCCAACTTCTACCGGGCCGAGGCTTGCCGTCGGCTCGTCGAGAATGAGGGTTCGTGCGCCCTCGGCGAGCGCTACCACGATTTCACCGAGCTGGCGATGAGCTTGGCCGAGCGACGAGGTGGGCGCATCGATATCGACGTCGACTCCGGCAAGTGAGAGGGTCTTCGCGAGAAGTGCACGTGCGTGCGAGCGGCGTGCGATGCGTTCTGGAGCAACGAGCAATAGGTTTTCGGTGAGGCTGAGCTCCCCGACCAAACTCAGTTGCTGCGGCACCATGTTGATGCCGAGCGCGCGGGCGTCAGCGCGGTCATTGGGCGCATATGGCTCGGAGTCGATCGACATGACAGCGTGGTCGGGCTGTTCGATTCCCGCGAGGATCTTGGCGAGTGTCGATTTTCCGGCACCGTTTTCGCCGACGATGGCGTGGACCCGCCCGGGACGCACGACGATCTCGACATCGTCAAGCGCTGTGACGGTGCCGAAGCTCTTCGAGACGGACCGCGCCGTGAGGACGCGGCCCGTCTCAATAAGGGGGGTGGTGCTCATTAGGAGATGGTGACGCTTCCGTCTGCGAGGTTGGCCAGAAGCTCTTCGATCTCCTGAGTGACGTCGGAAGGCACAGCGCCATCGACATCGTTGATGGGCGCGTAGACAATGCCACCGTTGTCGAGAGTTGATGTCACGCCCTGGCCGCCGAACTTGCCTGCGGCAACCTCTTCGACCCAGGCTTTCACGATCGGGTACATGTCGAGGTCGACCGTTGACACATTGGTCGCCAGCGCATCCTCGCCCGCGGCGGGCGAAACGCCGACCGTCATGACTCCCGCAGAGGATGCGGCGGAGCCGACTCCGGCCGCGATACCGTCTCCGGTTGTGTACACGAGATCTGCGCCCTGTCCGATAAGACCCGTGGTCGCTGACGCCGCGGCTTCTGCGTCGTCGAAGCTACCGGCGTAGACGACCGGGAGGAGCGATGCTTCGGGGTTGGCTGCCATAACGCCCTCCTGGAAGTACTCATCGGTGGCGACGACGAAGTCAAGCTCCATACTTTCGACGCGTCCGATTTGAGTTGCGCCCGTGAGGCCGGCGATGTAGCCAGACAGGTAGCCGACCTGCGAAGAGTCGTAGGTCCACGTCTCGACGTTGTCGGTGTACGCGTCGAGGATATCCATGCCGCCCGATGCTGTGAAGTTCACATCGGGAAAGTCCTCGGCAACCGAGAAGACAGCATCCCCGAGCTCGATGCCGTGACCGATGACGAGATCGAAGCCCTGGCTTGCGAAGTCAGCGATGACAGGTTCGGAAGTCGCCGGGTCTGACATCTGGTCACGAAGCTCGTAAGTGATGAGTCCTTCATCTTCGAGCTGGGCGAGCGCGTCGGCGAGTGCCTGGTTGAAAGCGCCGTCATTGGTGTTTCCCGGGGTGAGGGCTCCCACGGTGATGACTTCGGATGCATCCGCGCTCGCATCGTCAGATGAGGTGTCGACTGTGCTCGAGCAGCCGGCGAGTGCGAAGACGGTCGCGGCAACCGTTGTCGTGAGGAGAAGTGGTCGAATGCGCATGCGTGGGTTCCTTTGCGTGAGGGGGGATTAACGGTGCAGGTCGGATAAAAGAGAAGCGTTGGGTGTGCCCGTGATGGTGAAACCGGGAGCGAGAGTTGCTCCGACGAATGCTGCGCTCGCCGCGGACCAGTGGCCGAGAACGGCTCCGGTTTCGACGTCGACACACGGGTCGAGCGCGACGAGCGCCGGCGACGCGGCGGGATGAATCGCCGCGTCGTCGATGCAGACGACGTCGGTGCCGTGCAAAACCCGCATGACGCCCGTCTCGGGGAGCGCCCCGGTTCGTGCGCTCTGCACAATTGCTGCCGTGGCAAGAAAACCCCGCAACTCGGGGTCATCGGTACACGCGGACGCTGACTTGGTGCACCCATCGATCCACTCGATGCCGCTTTCGGTGATGCTCACGGCGCTCAACTGCGTTCCCATTGCCGCATCACCCTGTCCGACTACTTCGATGCGGACGGCGAACGTGTCGCTGTCACGTGTCGCAAGAATCCGCTCGGTGTAAAGCGGCTCTGACTTCGTGCCCGTCACTTGGTAGCTGTCCGGCCAGCTCGACACGATGTCAGCGAGCGCGACCGTATCGCCCTCGCTGGGAGCTGCCCATGCAACGACGCCAGCCGTAAGCACCGAGGCGAGCACAATGCTCCCACTGGCAGTTACGAGCAGGCGTCGATTCATTAGCTGTGCTCGGCGATCGTCGTCTGTAGTTCGGAGTGGAGCGTGGCCTTGAGGTCGTCGTTTGCGAATGACGCGTCGATGGAGCGTTCAGCGAAGCCCGCGAGGTCGTCATAGGTGAAGCCGAATTCAGTGGCGGCAACAGCCCAGTCGGCGTCGAGTGTCGTGCCGAGCGGCGCGGGGTCGTCAGTGTTGAGGGTGACGGCAACACCCGCATCGAGCAACCGAGGCAGTGGGTGAGACTGCCAGTCGCGGTAGATGCCGAGCGAGACATTCGAGCGCGGGCACACCCCCAGCGTGATCTCGCGGTCAATCAGGGTCTTGATGAGTGCCGGGTCTTCGATCGCACGCACGCCGTGGTCGATGCGCTCAGCCTGGAGAAGATCGATGGCATCCCAGACACCCTCGGGACCGCTTGATTCACCCGCGTGCACCGTGCGGTGAAAGCCGGCGCTCGCGGCAGCGGCGAACGCATTCTGGAACTTTTCGCCGGTGCGGCCGGAGACCTTTTCGTCGCCATCAACCGAGAGTGCAACGACTCGTCGTGGACGCGCCGCAACGAGGGCACCCACGATGTCTTCTGCCTCGATTGCTGACTGAGAGCGCAGCAGCGAATACGCCATATTCGTCACACAAAGGCCGTCTTGTTCTGCGTCGTCGAATCCGGCGGCAAATGCATCCATAAGTTCGAGTTCGCGCCCGCGCCACGCATTCCAATGGGTTGGATTCACGATGACGTCGCTGTAACGCACACCGGCTGAGCTCTGCCGCGCCGCGAAGGAATAAGCGATGCGAGCCGCTTGTTCTCGGGTGCGAACGAGACCGCACTGCCAGTCAAGAAAACCGAGGAAGCCGGTGAGTCCACCCGCGCCGACACCTGAGCCGCCGCCGGTTGTCACTTCGGGGGCCGCGTATGCTCCATGCGTTGTGATGTCGAAGATCGTGGATGCGGGTCCGGGGAGAGCGCTTCCGGACTCTTTCGCGAGCGTCAGGATATCGATGAGGGCGAAGCTGCCCTCAAGGTGGATATGCACTTCAGCTTTCGGGAGGGCGCGGATATCGAACTCGTCGATGCGCGGTGCGCTTTGTGTGCGCTCTGGCATGGGGGCCTTTCGTGGTGCGGGTGCTTCTTGGTGTCTCAAGTTAGCGCTACTCGATAACTTGTTGACAAGTTGCAGCATCATCTTTCGAAACCTGTAACAAGAGCGAAATAAAAGACCTGAAATACGGCAAATAAGGTCGTACGCTGAATATGGCTCGCCGCAACTTATCTACAAGAAGGCGATTCTGAGGAGATGGAATGATGACTGAGTTGAACGCCGAAGACCTCGATTTTCTTCGCGAGAGCATCCGCATCGCTGAACGCGCGCGAGAGCGCGGCGTGCATCCGTTCGGTTCGCTCGTGGTGAGCGCAGCAGGCGAAGTCGTGTCGACGGCCGAAAATAACTCGCTGCCGCCGCACGGCGACCCTACTCAGCACGCAGAGATGCAGGCGGTAGCGGGGGCGTGGCGCGCGGTCGGTGCCGAAGGCATGGTGGGGTCGACTCTCTTTACGAGCGCGGAACCCTGCGCGATGTGTGCCGGCGCTGCGTACTGGACAGGAATCGACCGGGTTGTGTATGCGCTCTCAGAGCGAAGCCTGCTCGAGCTGACCGGTGACCACCCGGAAAACCCGACCTTTTCGTTGCCCTGCCGCGAAGTGTTCGCTCGCGGTCAGCGAGAGATTCAGGTCGTCGGGCCGCTTCTCGAAGACGAAGCAGCAGTAGCGCACCTGGGTTTTTGGACAGCTTCCTGAATCACAGACCGCCCCACGGCGGGCGGACGGTGCGAACGAGTGAGTACGACACGATGTCGGGATCGTGATACTCGAAGCTGTGCATGAGTCGGCGGCCACTGGTACCGATGCCGATGATCTCAAAGGTCATCACTGGAGTGCCGACTTCGCGCTCGAAGAGCGCCGCAAGGTTCTCATCGAGCGTTGTAATTCCGGGAGTAGAGACTTCCCAAATGACGGGCTCGCCCCACACTCGTGCCGCGAGAGCGAAGATCGACTCGTCGGCGTCACGCGTCAGATCATCGGCCCCGAGAGGCACGATATCGTCGGCGATCATCGCTACGGCGCCATCGGCGCGCCAACGCTTACGCACCGAGATTCCCTTGGTTGTCCCCGGCAGTTCCATGACCGCCGCGACATCCGGATGCAGCGGCGCCCGGTGTGAATCGAGCACCTCGACCTCTGCCCGGTACCCGAGCCGATTCAGTAGATCAGTGTGCTCAAACTGTTCTTCGAGTCGCACGCTCAGTCGAAGCGCGATGGGGTCGACGGTTGTGACTGTGCCTTGGCGTCGGCGCACCACACCCTGTGCTTCGAGACCCGCCATGGCGTTTCTCAACTGCTGACGAGTGCATCCGAGTCGCGACGTGAGCTCGATTTCTCCGGGCAGTGGCGTGCGATTGTCGGCAGCTTCGCGAACGAACCGGAGCAACCCATGCTGCACGCGCATGTGTGCGGGGTCGCTGTCTGGTCTCGGCAGAGGCAGATAGGTGGTCATGGACTCTCTTTCACCATCGATAGTGAGCGCGACGAGATCCTCACGCTAGCGCGAGTGTGCTCATCACATTTACTGCTGTTGTTGTGTGATGCCGAGCGATGTGCGGACGGCTGCAATGACTTGGGCGGACTCCTCGACGACATGAGCGAGGATGCGGTTGCCCTTTTCGGCGCTTGCCGAACGAGGATCGCCGAACACGCCGCTGTGCGACAGCGGCGCCAACGCCATCTGTCGTAGGCCGAAGTCCGGAGGAAGCTCGGGGTACTCCACGACGTATCGCTCTCGATGTACGAGTTCGGGCGCGATGGCCAGGATGAGAGAGGTCTCTACCTCTTCCGCGTGGCAGAGTCCGGGAGCGGCCCAGGGCGTCTCTTTGACGGCGTCGCCGATTTCGGTGAGTCCGGGGTAGTCGAGCACCAGGATCGGCATGCCGCCGCGCGAAGCTGCGGCTTCTGCGGCTCGGTGCAGTGGCAGCCGGTTTCCGAAATCACCGTTCACGACCACCAAGAGGCTAAAGCCAGCACTCTCTAGCGAAAGCGCGATGTCAGCACAGACAGCTGTCACAGTATCTGCGCTGAGAGAGATCGTGCCGGGGAGCGCATCGTTGCTCCACGTGTTTCCGTAGGGAATGGCGGGAATCAGAGCGCCCGTGATGTGCTCTGCGATCGCGGCGGCGAGCGCTTCGGCTTGAAGAGTGTCTGTCGACAGCGGAAGGTGTGGCCCGTGCTGTTCGAGAGCGCCGAATGGCATGACAGCAACCCGTCCATCGGTTTCGAGGAACTCCCCGACATCGGGTGATGTGCTGCGGCTGTAGTCAATCATTCGTCTGCTCGAATCCAAGAGTCGGGATGCCGTAGGTGCCGGCCCGCGGCGAACGCTCGAGGCGCGGTAAGAGCACCTCGTCGATGACGACTTCGACCGTGTAGTGGGCTGTGCCGCGCAGGAGGTGTCCGGCGTAGGCGGCTGCTGCGGCATCCTTTTCGCCTGCGACAACGTGCAGGTGCACAGCATATTCGCCATCCCGTGACGTGATCGTGCCAGAACCGATTCCCTCGGTGTAGGCGACGACTACGGAGTCGGCAAGGGGTAGTTCAGGGTCGGCAGCTGGTGTGTGGGACGCAATCAGCTCGACGGAGCGGAACGCTCCGCTGAAGGTCACGATGACGCCCTGTTCGATGTTCGCTCGCTCGCAGGCAGCGCTGATGCTCGGAATGATGTCGTCGCCGGGGTCGAGCAAAACGGCCAACCTGCGACCTGTGGTCAGAAGCTGATGGCGAATGATGCACTCCTCAAATTCTGCGACTTATCGACAAGCGAACTGTCGCGCATAACTGGGTATTTCGACCTCTAACGCTATTTTGCGTTGTCACGACGAGTGTTTCAGTCTCGTAAATATTTGGTCATTTCGAGCACTTGTTGATCTTTTGCAAAAACTCCGCCGGTATCGTGGCGGCTTGCACTCTTGCGCGCACGCCGCGCTCACTGGAAGGGACGCCCATGACGAACGCCAACGGACGCATTGAAGGAATCGCGCTGTGGGATGGCGACAGTTACCGGGGCGCTTCGGCCCTCGCATGGGACGCAGGTCGCATCACTTCTGTCGATGCCACCGACGCTGAAACCGGCAAGGCTGAGTTCAGCATCATTCCAGGCCTCGTTGACACCCACGTGCACTTCGACGGCTATGCCGGCGCCGGTTCGGTCGACTGGATGACATGGCCCCTCATCACGCCCGAGCCCGAGCGTTCGATCCACGTTCTCGCGCACGCACGCCGGGCCGCTGCCGCCGGAATCACGACCCTTCGCGACCTCTCGGGATCTTCTGTGCAGCTCGCCGCGGCGCGGGCGCTGGAGGCTGGGCTCGTTCCCGGTCCACGTCTTCTCGTGCACGGTGCTGTCGGAATGACAGCGGGGCACGGTGACCTCTTCACGCCTCCGCACTACCCGCACCGTGGGCCGGTTGCTGATTCCCCCGATGAGTGCCGCAAGCTTGTTCGTCAGTGGGCTCGTTCCGGGGCCGACGGCATCAAGATCTTCACGAGCGGTGGGGTTCTCTCGATCGGTGACAAGGTCGGCTGGCGCAATCAGACCGAGCAGGAGATCGCTGCGACTCTCGACGAAGCACACGCGCTCGGAATGCTCGTTGCCGCACACACTCACACCGCCGAGGGTGTTGATATCGCGTTGAAGTTCGAAGTCGACTCCATCGAGCACGGCACGGGTATCGAAGAACGCCACTGGGAGACGCTCATCGAGCGGAACATTCCGGTTGCGCCGACGCTCCTGATCAACGACGCCATCGCTGAACGACGTTTCACAGTGAGCGACGATGCATCCGAAAAGGCCCGCGCGGTCGTAGCTGAGCGCGACAGGAACTTCGTCGGCGCAGCTGCCGCCGGCGTGCGGTTCGTGCTCGGAACCGATGCAAATGGCATTTTCGTCGCCTTTGGCGATCAGCTCGAAGAATTGCGCCTGATGAAACAGGTGTTCGGATGGACCGATGAACACGCGCTGAAAGCGGGAACATCGGATGCTGCAGACGCTGTGCGCATGGGTGCGCACGTGGGCCGACTCGCTACCGGAAAGGGCGCCGACTTCGTCGTTGTGCGCGGCCGTCCGTGGGAGAACATCGGCGACTTGAACCGCGAGAACATCGTTGCCGTCGTGGCACGCGGTGAGCTCGTTGCCGGTGCCCTACCGGCGTGATGCACCACCCCATTCACAACAAGGAGATCACCCCCGTGACCACCAATAATCACCGCTTCGTCCGCTGGGCGTCGCTTCCTGCCGGCGCTCTCGTCGGCGTTCTCGCGCTCGCTGGCTGTTCCGGCGGCACCGAAACGGCGGCAACGCCAGCAGCGGATGCCGACCAGAACATCGTCTTCGCGCTGAAAGAAGACCCGACCTGCATCGACCCGCAGCAGACGTCGCTTACGACGTCACTGAACGTGGGCCGACAGATCGTCGACTCGCTGCTCGATCAGGATCCTGAAACCGGCGAGCTCGTTCCGTGGCTCGCTGAGAGCTGGGATGTCGCCGACGACCTCACGTCGTACACGTTCACGCTGCAAGATGGTGTGACCTTCTCGGACGGCACCGAGCTCACGTCTCAGGTCGTGGCCGATAACTTCGATGCGATCGTCGCACTGGGCGCTTCCGCGTCGCTCGCGAACGGTTACCTCGAAAACTACGCGGGCACCGATGTGACGAGTGACACCGAATTCACCGTCAACTTCTCGCAGCCGAACGTGCAGTTCGAGCAGGGCGCAACAACAATGTCGCTCGGCATCCTGTCTGAAGACACGGTGGCCGCAACCGCTGAAGAGCGCTGCCAGAGCGTTGTTGGCACCGGCGCATTCACGCTAACCTCTTACGTGCCCAACGACTCGGTCGTCATCGACCGTCGTGATGGTTACGACTGGGCGTCAGATCTTCGCACGCACGAGGGCGACGCTTACCTTGAAACCGTCACCTTCCCGATCATCACCGAAGCAAGCGTTCGCACCGGTGGCCTGACCTCCGGTGAGTACGACGTCATCCAGGATCTTCCTTACGTTGACGAAGCGCGGTACACAACCAACGAGTACAACCTGTACGCACAGGCGAACCCCGGCGTTCCGAACTCGTTCGTCGTGAACACCACTCACGGCCTCATGGGTGATGAGTCGGTTCGTCAGGCCATCTCGAAGGGCCTCGATCGCGACCAGATCAACGTGATCGCGGGTTCTGTGAGCGGATCTGCTCCCACGAGCGTGCTGACCTCTTCGACCCCGGGCTACACCGACCTCGGTGACGCTCTCGCGTTCGACGCCGAGGGTGCCCAGGAGCTCCTCGAGGATGACGGCTGGGTGCTCGGCAGCGACGGTATCTACGAAAAAGACGGACAGAAGCTCACTGTTACCGTCACCGCGTTCTACGCCCAGGATGTCCTCGAAGCTGCTCAGATTCAGCTGAAGGATGTCGGAATCGATCTTCAACTCAACATGGTGAGCGCCGGAGACTTCTTCGGTGCGATCGCAACGGGTGACTACGACATGCTCGGTGCGGGTCTCACGCGCACCGACCCTGATGTGCTCCGTGTGCTGCTCTCTGACTCTTCCGCTTCCCGGTGGGGAATCACGGGCGACGACGAGCTCGAAGCGCTGCTGATCGAGCAGGGGCAGACCGCCGACGCCGATGAGCGTCAGACGATTGTCGACGAGATTCAGCAGATGGTTGCTGACCGTGCCTACGTCATCCCGACTCTCGAGACAGTGCAGCTGCACGCGTCGCGTTCGGGTGTTGAAGGAATCACCTTCGACTCGGCGTCGCGCATCAACCTCTACGACGCAATGGTCACGTCCAACTAAGAAATAGCCGGTGCAGCGCGTGGAAAAAGTAAGTGTGAAAGCGAGAGCGGTGACCGTGCTGCGGTTCCTTCTCCCGAAGATCGCCCAGGGGATCTTCGTCGTGTGGGCTGCCTACACGGTTGCATTCCTCTTGATCCACGCGCTGCCCGGCGACCCCGTGCTCGCAGCTCTCGCCGTCAAGGGTGGCGACGCCACGAGCACCGACCCCGAGGTACTCAACGCCGTGCGTGCCCAGTACGGTCTCGATGGGCCGCTCTGGCAGCAGTATCTCAACGGCTTCTTCGGACTCTTCCGCGGTGACCTCGGTATCTCGATATCGACCGGTATGCCGGTTTCCGACATCATCGGCCGCGCGCTGCCTCACACCGCCGCGGTTGCAGTCTTCGCACTGATCCTTGGCTTTGTGCTCGCGCTCGGGTTCACGGTCTGGGCGTACGTCGCTCGCCCGGCGTGGGTGCGACAGGTGCTCGTGCAGATTCCACCGCTCGGAATTGCGATTCCCGCGTTCTTGAGCGGCCTGGTGCTGATTACTGTCTTCTCGTTCGGCCTCGGCTGGTTTCCGGCATCCGGAACTGGCGGGTTTGAGAGCATCGTTCTTCCCGGTGTCACTCTTGCGCTTCCGACAGCTGCGGTGTTTTTCCAAGTCTTCTCGGCCGCGGTATTTGACGCCGGCACGAGTCCTTTCGTTTTCACCGCCAACGCCAAGGGCCTCTCCCAGCCGACGGTGGTCTTTCGCCACGTGCTCCGAAACGCGATGTTGCCCGCAATCACAGTGATCGGCCTTCAGGTTGCTTACCTTGCTGGCGGAACTGCTGTCGTCGAAACCGTCTTTTCGCGTGACGGCATCGGACGCATCACCGTGGATGCCGTGCTCGCTCGCGACGTCAACGTCGTGATGGGCGTCGTGATCGTCGTTGCGATCGTGTACGCCGTTGTCACTCTCATCGTCGAGGCGCTTTACGGCGTGATCGATCCGCGCACGCGACAGACGCTCAAGGCGAAAGCGGGGGCGACCCGATGAGTATTTTGCGTAAGCCGGGCATTTTGCTGGCCATTCTCGTTCTCGCGTTCACAGCTCTCGCAATCGTCGCGCCTTCACTGCTCGCACCCTACGACCCCTACGATTCGGTGGGCACCGCACGCCTTGCTCCTCCCAGCTGGGAGCACCTCTTCGGCACCGACTACTTGGCGCGCGATGTCTTCTCCCGTGTGATTTATGGCGCGCAGCTCTCGATTTCTGCCGCGGGGCTTGCAGTCGTTGCCGGTGTCACTCTCGGTGGCATCATCGGTCTCGTGACCGGCTACGTGCGCGGCCTCGTTGATGCTGTCGTGATGCGCTTCGTCGATGTTCTCATCGCGATCCCCGGCATTCTGCTAGCGCTCATCGTGGTGGCCTCGCTCGGATTCGGCCCGCTCTCGATCGCACTCGGCGTCGGTCTTGGAACGGCAGGTACCTTTGCCCGTGTCATGCGTGCTCAGGTGCTGCGTGTGAGGTCAGAAGAGTACGTCGAAGCCGCACGAACACTCGGAGTGCGCGGCGGCACCATTCTTCTCCGGCACGTGCTGCCAAACGCGGTGCGCCCGATCATTGCGATGGCAGCTCTTGAACTCGCCCTGGCGATTCTGGCTGTCTCTGCGCTCAGCTTTCTCGGGTTTGGCGCTCAGCCGCCGGCGCCCGAGTGGGGTGCACTCGTCTCGTCGGGTCGTGACTTCGTCGCGGTAGCGCCGTGGCTGAGCCTCCTTCCCGGTGCCGTGATTCTCGCGGTCGTGCTCTCGGTGAACCGCATCGCCCGCTACATCGGAGGTGAGCGATGACTTCGCAGCCACTACTCGTCGTTGACGATCTACGCATCGACTACACGACACCGGCTGGAACGATGCCCGCCGTTCACGGCGTCGACTTCACGATCAACCGTGGCGAGGTTCTCGCCGTCGTGGGCGAATCGGGATCGGGCAAGAGCACGATCGCGCATTCTCTCGTGCGGTTGCTCCCCGATGAGGCACGCGTGCGTGCCGGGAGTGTGCGCTTCGATGGCACCGATCTGCAGAGCCTCAGCCAGCGCGCCATGCGGCGCATTCGCGGTGGTCGCATCGGATTCGTGCCGCAAGACCCGTCACACAGCCTCAATCCGCTCATGAGGGTGGGGGAGCAGATCGCCGAAACGCTCCGTCGCCACCTCGGACTCACCCAGCGCGTGGCAGCGAACCGTGCGATCGACATTCTCACCGAGGTCGGCATCCCCGATGCGGAGCTTCGCAGCACGCAGTACCCGCACGAGCTCTCGGGCGGGCTGCGTCAGCGTGTGCTCATCGGAATTGCCTGGGCGTGCACGCCCGACCTGGTTATCGCCGACGAACCGACAAGTGCGCTCGATGCCACTGTGCAGCGGCACGTGCTCGACCGGATCGAAGCACTCCGCGTCGCGCACGGCACCTCGGTACTCCTCGTCACGCACGATCTGGCGGTCGCCGCCGACCGGGCCGACCGCATCGTCGTCGTCAACAAGGGGCGCATCGTCGAAGCCGGCAATGCGCAGGACGTGCTTGCGTCCCCGACCCACGAGTACACGCAACGTTTGGTTGCCGCAGCCCCCGGCCTCAACAGCCGACGCCTCGAGCCGACGGTGAAAGCCGAAGCGCGGCAGGTGCGCGAAGGCATCCTGCTGTCGGTTAATGGTCTATCGAAGACCTATGGTCGCGGCGGGGTTGCGGCAGCGAAGGATGTCTCGTTCGAGATTCCGCGCGGCAGCACGTTCTCGATCGTGGGCGAGTCAGGCTCGGGTAAGAGCACGACGGCGCGAATGATCGCGCGTATCGTGCCCTCCGACAGCGGCCGCATCACGTTCGACGGCGCCGACATCACAGCGCTCCGCGGCGAGAAGCTGCGCCAGCTGCGCCGTCGCATTCAGGTCGTGTACCAGAACCCGTTCGGGTCGCTGGATCCGCGCATGAAGGTCGGCGCGATCGTCGCTGAGCCGCTCCGTGCCTTCGGAACGTCGTCGCGTCGTGAACGCGCCGCTGCCGTGCGAGACCTCATGGGGCAAGTGAAATTGGATGCCGCCCTCATCGACCGCACTCCGGCACAGCTTTCGGGAGGTCAGCGCCAGCGAGTCGCTATTGCACGTGCGATCGCACTTCGGCCCGAGTTCTTGGTTCTCGACGAACCGGTGTCGGCTCTCGACGTATCGGTGCAGGAGCAGGTGCTGCAGTTGCTCGTTGACCTGCAGGCCGATTTTGGGCTGACCTATCTCTTCATCTCGCACGACCTCGGTGTGATCCGGCAGGTGTCTGATCAGATCGCCGTGATGCGTCGCGGAGAGTTCCTTGAGCAGGACAGTGCGACGGCGATCTTCGAGAGCCCTCGCACTGACTACACGCGCGAACTTATCGGCGCGATCCCCGGCGCACACACAGCTCGCTAGCGCAGCGTTGTTGCGGCCTCGCGAAGCGTGGCAGCGGAGCGCGCGAGCAATTCGAACTCGTTCGAGCTGAAGGGCGTCTCGTGGATCGGGGTTGCACCCGACGCGCTCACGATCGACGGAACCGAGAGGGCAACGCCGTCGATGCCGTGGTAGTTGCTCAGCACCGTAGAGACCGGCATGACGGAGTGTTCATCGCCGAGAATCGCTTCGACGATACGGGCGCTCGAGAGACCGATCGCGTAGTTGGTCGCGCCCTTTCCCTGAATGACCTTGTACGCGGCGTCACGCACATCGATGGCAATCTCGTCGAGCTCGTCTGTTGTCATGCGCGGGTGACCGGGGCTTTCCCAGTCGAGAATCGGCACTGTGCCGATCGTGGCATTCGACCACAGCGGAAACTCGGTGTCGCCGTGCTCTCCGACGATGTAGGCGTGCACGCTCGAGGAGGCGACACCGGCACGTTGCGCGAGCTTCCACCGCAGGCGCGACGTGTCGAGCACTGTGCCGGAGGCGAAAATGCGCTCGGGAGGCAAGCCCGTGGCATCTTGTGCGAGCACGGTCAGCACATCGCACGGGTTGGTTACTATCACGTAGATAGCGTCGGGTGCGACCTCAAGTAGCCGGGGCAACATCGTCTTCAAGATATTGGCGTTGGTTCCCGCCAGTTCGATGCGGGTCTGGCCGGGCTTCTGCTTCGCGCCAGCGGTGATGACGACAACGTGGGACCCCTCGGCCACCGAGATGTCGCTGCCGCCGATGATGTCGCTCGAGCCGGTGAACTGTGTGCCGTGGGCAAGGTCGAGCACCTCGGCTTCGACCTTCTCGGTCGCGATGTCGTAGAGGGCGACATGGCGTGCCGAACCCCGAATGAGGGCCGCGTAGGCGGTACTGGAGCCGACGCTGCCAGCGCCGACGACGGTCAGTTTCGAGTTCTCGATCACGCTCATGCACCCAGTGTCTCAGGCGGAGGGCTCGCTCTGGTTACGAATTCCGAGAAAAGACACAGCCGCGCCCAGCACCATGAGTGCGGCTGTCACGATCGCGGCGCGGTGGAAGCCGTCGAGATCGAGGCTTCCGCCGACGATCGTCGCGATGGCGGCGATCGCCAGGAGCCCGGCAACTCGCGAAATCGCGTTGTTGACAGCGGATGCTGTGCCAGATCGCTTCGCATCCACGGCTCCCAGCACGGCGGACGTCAGCGGTGACACCGTGATCGAGAGGCCGAGTCCGAAGAGAAGGAGCCCGGGGAGCACTTGAGTCCAGTAGTTGAAGTCGCCTGAGACGGAAAGGAGTAGGAGGCATCCGACGGCGATGATGAGCGGCCCGATGGTCATGAAGATGCGCGGACCGAAGCGATCAGAAAGTGCACCCGCTCGAGAGCTGAGCGCGACCATCAAAAGCGTCATAGGGATGCTGGCCAGCCCTGCGAGGGTCGCAGGCAAGCCCGCGCCCTGCTGCAGATAGACCGACAGCACGAATCCATTGAGCGACAGCGCCGCGTAGATGAAGAAGGTCGCGACGTTTCCCGACCAGAAGTTGCGGGCACGGAACATATCGAGCGGCAGAATCGGCGCGCGCGAGGTGCGTTGCCGCAGAAGAAACATCGTGAACAGAACGATGCCTGCGACGAACGTTGCCCACACCGCGGGGTCGCCCCACCCGAGGTTCGGCTGTTCGATGAGGGCGAAGACCGTGAGGCCGAGGCCGAGCGTACACATGACCGCCGCGAGGATGTCGATCGAGGCATCCGTGTTTCGTTCGTCAGATGTGTGCTTCAGCCGCAGCATCCAGAGGGCGAAGGCGATCGGGATGACGTTGATGACGAAGACCAGTCGCCATGACACGAGATCGACAAGCGCGCCGCCGACGAGCGGCCCAGCGATCATGGCGCCTGTCGTCATAGACGTCCAGATGCCGATGGCCCGACCGCGCACCGGCCCATCGAATGCTTCGGTGATGAGGGCGAGCGAGCTTGGCACGAGAAATGCGCCGGCGGCGCCCTGCGCGGCGCGCGCGGCAATCAAGAACACGGGGTCGGGGGCAAGACCCGCCGCAAGTGACGTCACGCCGAAGCCGATGAGGCCAATGCGGAGCACGACCGTGCGACCGAAGGCGTCGCTGACGGAGCCGGCGAACAAGATGAGCGCCCCGAGTGTGATGAGGTAGGCGTCGACGACCCACTGCTGCGTGGTGAGTCCGCCGCCGAGCTCGTCGCGGATAGCGGGCAGCGCAACGTTCACGACAGTGCCGTCGAGAAATGCCACGAATGACGCGAGGGCAGCGATTGTGAGTACCCGACGCTGCACGGATGTCATTGTTGCGGCCATATCGACACGTTAGTTGCGTGGCGCGAAGTTTGGCGGATTATTCGCGCTGACAACCCGATTCGCTCGCGTGGCAAACCTCGCGTAAACTCTTCCGCGGTGACGTGTCCGAGCGGCCGAAGGTGCAACACTCGAAATGTTGTGTAGGTTCACCCCTACCGTGGGTTCAAATCCCACCGTCACCGCCATGGAAACCCCCGAGAAATCGGGGGTTTTTCCGTTTCCGAACTGCCTCGGTGTGCAGCTCAGCGGGCTTCGCGGTATCCCTCGATGTCGAGGTTGAAACGGTGGAGCATGTCGGCAAAGAGAGCGATCTCCTCGCTTGACCAGTCGCCGAGGATCTGGTCGAGTGCGCGCGTCGATCTTTCGCGCACCGCACGGAGTCTCGCAACCCCGTGCGTCGTCACGGTGAACTTGCGGGCGATTCCACCATCCGGATCCGGAATGCGCTCCAGAAGCGATTCTCGGGTGGCTGCCGTGGTCTGGCGCTGCACCGTGGAGATGTCGAGGCGGAAGGCCTCGCTCAGCTCGCTGATCGACATCGGGCCCTGGGTGTGGATGCGACTGAGCAGGAGATACGCACTGCGGTCGAGTCCATCGTCGGCCCGATGCTGAGCGATCGCATAGCGACTCAACAGCATCTGCTCGTACTCGATATCGGCGATCCGACGCTCCATTGCTGACTCTCCATTCCGGCGCGGTTGCCCGCCTCGCAACCTAGAATACCGCGTCATTATGTATACTGCATATGCAAGATACATATTTGTGATGACCTGACGTGCGGGGGACAGACCATGAAGTTCGAGACTGCGGAGCGCCGCCCCACCCTCATCGTCGCGGTCTTGGCCTTCGCGGGCATCGCCGCAGCCATCACGCAGACGATGATCACTCCGCTCATCCCGCAGCTGCCGACGATATTCGCAACCTCATCGTCGAACACGGCGTGGGTAATTACTGCGACGCTGCTCGCTGGCGCCGTGGTGGTTCCGATCGCCGGCCGGATGGGTGACCTGTTCGGCAAGCGCCGCATGATCATGTTTTCAAGCATCCCGCTCATCGTCGGCGGTGCCGTGTGCGCCATGGCGCCGACGGTCGAAATTATGATCACGGGGCGCGCCCTTCAGGGAATGGGGGCGGGGATGATCCCGCTCGGCATCGCGCTCCTGCGCGACGCGATTCCGAAAGAAAAGCTCTCTTCTGCCATCGCTACCGTCAGTGCGACGATGGGCGTCGGTGGCGCGATCGGCCTGCCGCTTTCGGCAGGCGTCATCGAGTTCGCCGATTGGAGAATGCTCTTCTGGGGTGGCGTAGGCATCAGCATCCTCGTTCTCTTCACCGTGTGGATGATTGTGCCGGCCGTACCCGGAGGCGCGCCAGGGCAGCGGTTCGACGGGCTCGGTGCCGCTGGCCTCGCGACCGGGCTAGTAGCGCTTATCCTCGCGGTTTCGAAGGGATCTGAGTGGGGATGGGCTTCGGGGTTGACGTGGGGGCTCATCGTCCTCGCGGTCGTCACTTTCGCGGCGTGGGGGTTCTGGGAGCTTCGCACGCGAGACCCGCTCGTCGATCTTCGAACGACTGCTAAACCACGCGTCTTGCTCACCAACGTCGCGTCGATTTTCGTGGGTTTCGCGATGTACGCAAGCATGCTCGTGCTGCCACAACTTCTTCAGCTGCCAGCGTCGTCTGGATACGGCTTGGGCCAATCGGTACTCGCGGCGGGCCTGTGGATGGCTCCGGCGGGCATCATGATGATGCTTCTCTCGCCGGTAGGCGGACGCTTGACCAACGCGAAGGGGCCGAAATTCACCCTGATCGTGGGCGTCAGCATCATCGCGCTGGGTTACGGTGTTGCCCTACTGGGAATGGGAAGCACCTGGGGACTATTGGCTACGGGCATCGTCGTCAACAGTGGTGTCGCGCTCGCCTACGGAGCGATGCCCGCCCTCATTATGAGCGCTGTACCGCGGAGCGAGACGGCTGCGGCCAACGGATTCAACGCTCTGATGCGCTCACTTGGCACCACGATTGGGGCCGCGGTTGTCGGTGTCGTTCTCGCTCAGATGACGACGACCATGGGTGGAATGCCTGTCCCGTCGGAAGCGGGATTTCGCACTGCGCTGATCATCGGAGTGGGAGTCGCCGTCATCGCCGCGCTCGTCGCGCTCTTCATCCCGGCAAAGAAGGCGACCGAGGCCGGGGTAGATGACGAGCTCGCAAAGCAGAAGGTCCCCACTTCCGCTTAGCGGAGGGCTGGGCTTCACTCACGCTCACACGTCGCGTAAGCCGCGAACGTTGCGAGAGCGTCGACGCTGTCAGCGGGCTGGCTGCGGGTATCCCACCGAGAAAACGATATTCAGTTCCGTCGACGAGAGCATCCCGAAGCCGAGCTCGACGGGTTTCTTGCTGAGTGGCTCGACCACATCGAGACCGGGCAGATGACCTACCAGTCCGTCCAGAATCTCAAGAGCAGCCTCGAGCTCGAAGGAACTGTCACTCTCACCGCGCAATAACAAACTCACGCCACGATCTTGCGGACCGGTGGCACGTGTCCGCAGAGATGCCCGACCTAACCGAGCACCTCGACTCCGAAGTCTGCGACGACGGCCCGCACCTGGGTGAGGTACCCCTGTGCCTGCTCAGTGAGCGGGATCGCGGAATGTCCGATCCAGCCGATCTCGATGCGTTCGTCGACGTCGAGCGGCACGGCAACAATCTGCGGGTCGAGGTCGTCGCTGATGATGCCCGTCGAAATCGTGTAGCCGTCGAGCCCGATCATGAGGTTGAAGATCGTTGCCCTATCGGAGACGCGAATCTCCTGCGCGCTCGAAAGCGTGGAGAGGATCTCTTCGGCGAAGTAGAACGAGTTATTCGCCCCTTGATCGAAAGTGAGCCGCGGCAGGTTGGCGATGTCGGCGAGGGTTGCGCGCTCTTGCGAGGCGAGTGGGTTCTTTCGGGAGATAAAGATGTGCGGCTCGGCGAGGAACAGCGGGTGAAACGCGAGGCCGGAGTCTCGGAGAAGCTTGGCGATGACATTGCGGTTGAAATCGTTGCGGAAAAGGATGCCCAGCTCGCTGCGAAGCGTTCGCACGTCTTCGATGATGTCCCAGGTGCGAGTCTCACGCAGCGAGAATTCGTATTCGGATGCCTCGGTGCCTTTGACCATTCGAACGAACGCGTCGACCGCGAACGAATAGTGCTGTGTCGACACGCCAAGCAGCCGTCGAGACGGCGGCCGGCCAAGGTATCGCTGCTCAAGGAGTGCCGCCTGCTCGACGACCTGTCGGGCGTAGCCGAGAAACTCCGCGCCGTCAGTCGTGAGTGTGACCCCGCGGGCAGAGCGGGCGAGAAGGATGCGGCCAACCCGGTTCTCGAGGTCTTTCATCGCCGCGGACATCGTCGGCTGGGCGACATAGAGCATCTCGGCTGCCGCGGTGATCGACCCCTCGGCGGCGACCTCGATGAAGTACTGCAGTTGCTGCAATGTGATGCCACTCGATTTCCCAGCCATAGGCAAAGGCTATAGGAAACCATAAGTTTATCGAGTTACCCGATGACCGGAAGATGCCGACACGATAAATGCACTGACTTCCGCTTGGCCAGCTCGGCCGATCAGCTACCGGATTGGCCGCTCATGACGAACGAATTCACGTTCAGCGTCACCACCACCCACTTCGACGAGAACTACGCGCCGTCGGAGAGTTCTCGAGCCACGACAAACTTCGCCAATCTTGCCCGAGGCGAGCATCGTCAGCAGAATCTTCGCAACGCGCTGGCAATGATCGATCGCCGATACAACGAGCTCGCACACTCAAAGAACCCGAAACAGGACCGCTACGCCGTCGAACTCGAGATCGTTTCCGTCGCGCTGGGCTTCGCTGCGGAAGGCGATGATCAGGAATTTCCGCTGCTCGAAATGCTCGACATCCAGATCGTCGATCGGCACACCGGCGCGCGCCACCAAGGAATCGTGGGGAACAACTTCTCGTCCTACGTCCGCGATTTCGACTTTAGTGTGGTGTTGCCAGCGGCCAACGAAGCCGCGACCGAGCCGACCGTGCCCGAAGACTTCGGCGATCTGCACGGCAAGCTGTTCCAGCACTTCCTGAACTCTGCCGCGTACCAGGAACGCTTCGCGCTGCCGCCAGTCATCTGCATCAGCGTGTCAACAAGTAAGACGTACCGCCGGACCGACAACTACCACCCGGCACTCGGAGTCGAGTATCAGCAGGATGAGTACTCGCTCACTGATGAATACTTCGGAAAGATGGGATTGCAGGTCCGCTATTTCATGCCCGTGGGCAGTGTGGCGCCACTTGCGTTCTATTTCCGCGGCGATCTGCTCAGCGACTATACCGACCTGCAGCTGATTGGCACGATCAGCACGATGGAGACCTTTCAGAAGATCTATCGCCCCGAGATCTACAACGCGAACTCGGCCGCAGAGGGCGTCTATCGGCCAAGCTTGAACCAGCAGGACTACGCACTGACGCAGATCGCTTACGACCGCGTTGAGCGCGGCCAGCTCGCGATCAAGCAGGGCAAGTACACCGAGCAGCACTTCGTCAATCCACATAAGAAAGTGCTGGAAGCGTGGGCAGCCAATTACCCGACTCCCGCCGGTTGAGCAGCGGAGAGTCATCGATCATGCACACCCTCTTGCCTACCGCAATTGTCGGCAGCCTCCCGAAGCCGCCGTGGCTCGCCGAGCCGGAAACGCTCTGGTCGCCCTGGAAGCTACAGGGCGACGCCTTGGTCGAGGGCAAACAGGATGCGCTGCGTATTGCCGTTCAGGAGCAGCGCCAACGCGGCATCCATATCGTCAGCGATGGGGAGCAGACCCGCCAGCACTTCGTCACGACATTTATCGAGCATCTCAGCGGGGTCGATTTCGAGCAGCGCGAAACGGTTCGCATTCGCAATCGATATGACGCGAGCGTGCCAACTGTCGTCGGTGCCGTGAGCCGTGAGAAATCAGTGTTCGTCGACGACGCGAAGTTCCTTCGCCAGCAGACTGATCAGCCGATCAAGTGGGCGCTTCCGGGTCCGATGACGATGATCGACACGCTCTACGACCGCCACTACAAGAGTCGAGAGAAGCTCGCGTGGGAGTTTGCGACGATCCTCAATCAGGAGGCGAGGGAACTCGAAGCGGCTGGGGTCGACATTATTCAGTTCGACGAGCCCGCGTTCAACGTCTTCTTCGACGACGTGCAGGACTGGGGGATAGCAGCGCTGGAGCGGGCGGCAGAAGGCCTCCGCGCGGAAACCGTCGTGCACATTTGCTACGGGTACGGAATCCAGGCGAACACCGACTGGAAGAAGACCCTCGGGTCGGAATGGCGGCAGTACGAGAAATCGTTCCCGCTGTTGCAGCGATCAACCATCGACATCATCTCGCTCGAAAGTCACCACTCTCATGTGCCGATAGATCTCATCGAGCTCATCCGTGGCAAGAAAGTGATGCTTGGGGCCATTGACGTGGCAAGTGACACTATCGAGACCCCGGATGAAGTCGCCGATACGCTCCGGAAAGCACTCGAGTTCGTCGATGCGGACAAGCTCATCCCCAGTACGAACTGCGGCATGGCACCCCTGCCTCGGGCTGTTGCGTTCGAGAAGCTGAGCGCGCTGACGGCGGGTGCGGACATCGTTCGCGACGAGCTCAGCGCCGCGTACTCGCTCTGACTAAGGGAACGTCAGCGAGTCTTCTGGACCGTCCGAGCCGGCGGCGTATTCCTGCAGCGGCACCAGATTTGCGCGCCACGCGGTGAGTGCTGGCTCGACGATGTCCCAGCAGCGTTCGGCGACGTCTCCTCGTACCGCGAGCAGGGGGACGCCATCGAGTACCGCGGCCAATACCTGCCCGTAGGGCAAAAGTGTTGGTGCCGGCGTGTGCGTCTCGGCTGTCGTCGGAGCGAGCGAGAACGGGTCGGCGTCGGCATTCAGTGACAACGTCAGAGATACCTGGCCGGTTTCGAGGTCGACGCTGATGCGGTCGGACTGCGGTCGTGACCCGAGCCCCTCGATTCCTTCTGCGCGCGCCAAGACTGCAGTAAGCAGGCGCCGATTGGTGCCGAGCGCCTTGCCGCTACGAAGAATAAACGGCACGCCTTTCCAGCGTGGAGTGTCGACCGCGAGCCGCAGCTCGGCGAGGGTCTCGGTGTCGCCGCTGGCGTCGACGCCGTCTTCATCTACGTACGACGGGGTGCCATGGCTTGCGGTATACCGGGCACGGCGACTAGCGTCCGCGGGATCGCCATCGAGACGAGTCGCTGCGAGCACGCCGGCCATCGCGTCACGGAATAGGCCCGCGTCCATCGATTCGGGCCGTTCCATGGCAGCGAGCGCGAGAACGTTGAGGAGATGGCTCTGCAGCATGTCGACCAGCGCACCCGTGCCCTCGTAAAAGCTCGATCGACCCTCAAGGGCAATTTCCTCGTCGAAGACGATCTCCACGCGCTCGATGGTGTCTGCGCTCCACGCCGGCTCGATCAGCCGATTCGCGAAGCGCATGCCGAGAAGGCCGAGAACCGCATTCATTCCGAGAAAGTGATCGACTCGAAAGATTCGCTCTTCCGGCAGGACGCGGCTCACCAGTGCGTTCAGGTCGCGAGCGTCGTCCCCTGATTCCCCGAAGGGCTTTTCGAGAACGAGCCGCAGATCGTCCGGTGCGCCGACTTCGAGCAGCGCCTTTCCGATTCCTTGCATCGCCGCCGGTGGCAGCGCCAGATACAGGGCGACACTGCCCTCGGCATCCTCCAGCAACGAGCGCAGCTGGTCGGGATCGGAGGGGTCGACGGTGCGCGCGTCACTGGCAACGAGTAGTTGGGAGAGGCGGTCTTTCGCGAAGCCCGCGGATTCGCTCGAACGCTCCAGCATCGCCTCCCACGCGCCGTCTTCCCACTCGTGGCGCGAAGTGCCGATGAGGCTCACTTCGCGATCGCTGTGTTCGAGGAGCGTCGCGAGGCCGGGTAAGAGCAAGCGTTCAGCGAGGTCGCCGCTCGCGCCGACCAGAATCACGGTGTGGGTCGCGGTAGCAGACGTCACGGGGGCCTCTTTTCTGGGGTGCGAGCGGCCGAGGCGCCGCTGAGCGGTGATGTTCGTCTACGTTACGCCGCAATGCACTGGCACAGTGGGGTAATACGAAGCTCCGCGCGCGCGATGGCTTCCGCGATGGCGGCATCGCCCTTTCTTAGACGGCGCCGCCCGTTCTCGCGTGCAAATTGACGGGCTTGAACATCGGCAGTCACGAAACACACCGGCGGCGCGAGTGCGGTTGTGCGCATAATTCGCACGCATTTGTCCGTGGCTACGAGTTTTAAGGTGTGCTGAAAAACGCATAGTCTGTGCGCTACACACAACGAGGTGGATATGCGAAAGGTGCCCGGCAAGCGGACATGAAACAGCGAATCTGGCACGGCGGGATTACGACGACGGAACTCGGGATCGGTGCCGCGCAATTCGGAAATCTCTACACCGAAACCACCGACTCTGAATCGGATGACGCAGTAGAGGCCGCATGGGACGCGGGAGTGCGATGTTTCGATACCGCCCCCCACTATGGGCTGGGCCTGTCGGAGCGACGGCTGGGATCGGCGCTGGGCGGGCTTCCGCGCGATGAATTCGTCGTGTCAACCAAGGTAGGGAGATTGCTGGTTCCGAATCCGGGCGGGGAAAGCGAGCAGGACACTGACTTCGTCGTGCCAGCGTCGACGCGCAGAGTCTGGGACTTTACCCGCGACGGCATTCGCCGCTCGCTCGACGCTAGCCTTGAGCGCTTGCGCCTTGACCGAGTCGATGTGCTCTATCTGCATGATCCTGATGACTATGAGCGGGAAGCGCTCGAACAAGCGCTGCCGGCGATGGTCGAGCTGCGAGATGAGGGCATTGTCCGGGCGGTCGGAGTAGGGATGAATCAGTCGGCGATGCCCGCTCGATTCATCCAGGAAATCGACCTCGACGTTGTCATGCTCGCGGGCCGCTACACGCTGCTCGAACAGACAGCCCTCGGCGACCTGCTGCCTGCGGCCGCGCTTAGGGGCGTCTCGATCGTCGCCGCCGGCGTGTACAACTCCGGTCTGCTATCGACCGACCCCATTCCGGATGACGCCCACTACAACTATCAGAAGGTGCCGCAGCGGATTCTCCAACGCGCTCGGCAGATCGCTGCGGTATGCGCGCAATTCGATGTCACGATTTCGGAGGCAGCAGTCGCTTTCCCGCTACAGCATCCGTCCGTCGTCAACGTCACTATTGGAGCGCGTACGTCCGAGCATGTTGCCGCTGCGGTTGCTCGCAATGCGGCGGCTGTGCCCGCCGAGCTGTGGAGCGCCCTGGTCGAACATCAGCTTCTGGACGCGCGAGCAGTGTTCAATCGATAGACCCGCTGTGCGTTCGCGCCCAATATAGCGCTGAGTTCACTAGCTGAAAGTACTCTGTTGAACACGCCTTCGATCGTGTGCCACATCGCGCTGTACCCACCGCCGGTGGTTGTCATCGGCCAGTCGCCGCCATACATGATCCTCTGGGCGCCGAACGTCTCGAGAGCCAAGACAAGGAGATCTTCAAGTGCGCGTAACGTATGCGAGCGTCCTTCCCGGTGCAGGCCGGAGTACTTGACGACGACATTCGGACAACCGCTGATCTCACGTAGCTGTTGTTCCCACAGGCGCATGGACGGATGCCCCGCAGGGGGTTTTCCGAGATGATCGATTACGACGGTGAGATCGGGCACAGCCTCGGCGAGCGCTCGGGCACTGTTGAGATGATCTGGGTATGCATCTGGAACGTCAAGAGTCAGTCCGGCTTCAGCGAGAAGTGCGGCGGACTGACGAACTGTACTCCTCTCAAGAAAATGAGGGCGCGGGTCGATGTGGACGAGGTGGCGCACGCCGATGAGTGCGCTTTCGTTTGCGTAGTCCTTGATTGACCTGAGAGTGTCTTCGGGGGAATCCAAGGGGAGCCAGCCGACGACTGCTGCTGCCCAGGGCTCGTGATTCGCGACTTCTAGAAGGTAATCCGTGTCTTCGCTGGTGTCATCTGCCTGCACGAGCACAGCGGACCCGAAGCCAGCGGTTCGGAGCTCGTGGGCGGCTTCTTCGGGAAGGAAGTCACGATCCAATACTCCGTCGCGAGGGATCCAGGAGTAGTCGCTGCGGGCCCGATTCCAGAGGTGTACGTGAGCGTCGACTGCCTCGAACGGATAGCGGTCTGAGCCCGGGGGGCACTCGACACCAGGGCGGCGGGGAGGGTAAAGATTGGTGCTATTCACGGCGGTGTCGAGACTATTCTGATGCCGAGCTACGGCGCGAGAGTGGTCGCTGAGTTTTCCGGCTTCAGCCATTCGAACTCCGCGAGCGATGTTGCATGCATCTCGGTGCTGGCTCCTGGCGTTAGGGGTGCGCAGTAGCGCCCGTCGAGGACCCGTGCCGGGCTAACGAAGTGATCATGAAGGTGATCCACGAATTCGATCATCCTATCTTCGAAGGTTCCTGACACCGCAACATAATCAAACATCGAGAGGTGCTGGACGGCCTCGCAGAGGCCAACTCCGCCCGCGTGCGGACACACGGGGATGTTGAATCGGCGTGCGAGGAGCAGGTGGGCGATGTTTTCATTCACCCCTCCCACGCGCGTCGCATCCACTTGCATCACCTGCATTGCTTGCGCCTGCAGCATCTGCTTGAAAATGACGCGATTTTGCGCGTGCTCCCCGGTCGCAACCCGGATAGGTGCGATGGCGCGCGAGATGGCAGCGTGTCCGAGAATGTCATCTGGGCTCGTGGGCTCTTCAACCCATGCGATTCCATAGGGCGAAAGTGCGCGTATCCATTCGATTGCTTGCGCGACTTCCCATTTCTGATTCGCATCGATCGCGATGGGGAAATCGTCACCAACAGTGGCCCGCGCGACACGCATGCGCCGGATGTCGTCGTTCAGGTCGGCACCGACTTTGAGTTTGATCTGAGGAAAACCGCTCTCGACCGCAAGGCGTGTGAGACGCTGCAACTTCTCATCGGAATAGCCGAGCCAGCCGGGGCTCGTCGTGTAGGCCGGATATCCGGTCGCCAGAATTTCTGCTTCTCTCCCGGCGCGCCCAGGAAGTGCATCCTGCAAAATGCTCAGTGCATCAGCGGGGCTAAGCGCATCAGTCAGGTAGCGAAAGTCGACGAGGGAAACGAGCTCCTCGGGGGAGAGTCGCGACAGAAGCTGCCACAGCGGCAGGTTTTCTCGCTTGGCGCGCAGATCCCAAAGTGCGTTTACCACTGCGCCGATCGCCATGTGCATGACTCCCTTTTCGGGGCCGAGCCACCGTAGCTGCGAGTCATGGACGAGACGCTGAGAGGTTGCACCCATATCGGACAGGAGCGCTTCGACGTCCTGTCCGAGAAGGTAAGGGCGAAGCGCTCTGAGAGCAGCCACTTGCACATCGTTGCCGCGTCCGATGGTGAACACGAACGCGTGACCTTCGTGGTGGTCGTCCGCATCCGTCCGGATCATCACGTACGCAGCCGAGTAGTCCGGATCCGCATTCATCGCATCGGAACCGTCGAGAAAGCGCGAAGTCGGAAACCTGACATCTCGTGTCTCCACGGCGACAATTGTGCTCATGTGCCCTCCAGGCGAATGCGACCGCAAGATGTGTCGCAGGAGGAGCCTAGACATCTGATGTATTTTCTGTCAATCTGTGAACGGTTCTAAGGGAATGATGCGTGGTCGCGCCAAAGAACTACCGTCTATGGAGGATATTTTGCGATTTGCTCGAGTTGGCCCCATCGGCGAAGAAGTTCCTGTCGTCGAATACGACGGTAAAACATATGACCTTCGACCCCTCACCGCCGACATCGACGGCCGCTTTCTTGCCGATCAGGCGCGACAGATTTTGCCTGCACTTTCCGCTGGTCGGCTCGCACCGTTCGTCGTCGAAGCCGGAGCGAGATGGGGGGCACCGATCGCTCGCCCGTCGGCGATTTATTGCATTGGGATGAACTACGCGGCGCATGCAGCAGAGTCTGGTTCCGCTCCGCCTGAGCACCTGGTCGTGTTCATGAAGGCACCAAGCTCACTGGCGGGCCCGTATGACGACGTGACCATCCCGCGCGGGAGCACTAAGACCGATTGGGAAGTTGAATTGGGTGTTGTCATCGGCGCTCGCGCACACGAACTGGATTCGGGCGCTGGCGCTCGAGCCGCGATTGCGGGTTACACCGTTGTCAATGATCTTTCAGAGCGTGATTGGCAGATCACGCGCTCGGGTGGTCAGTGGTCGAAGGGAAAAAGCGCGCCCGGTTTCTGCCCGGCCGGGCCGTGGCTTGTCACCCCAGATGAGGTCGACGCCGACGATCTTCGCCTGCGCAGCTGGGTGAACGGGAGTCAGCGACAGGATTCGCGTACAAATGACCTCATTTTTTCAATCGAAGAAGTTCTTATTGAACTGAGCTCGGTGCTCGTGCTTGAGCCCGGAGATCTCATACTCACCGGTACTCCCGCCGGCGTCGCGTTTTCTGGTCGTTTCCCCTACCTCGCACACGGTGATGTCGTCGAACTCGAAATAGAACTCGTCGGGCGGCAGCGGCAAGAATTCGTGGGGTACTCCGAAGCTTCCTCGCATACAAAGGAGTGAACATGGTTAGCGGTTTTGTGGGGCTGACCGCCCTTGTTACCGGAGGCGCCTCAGGCATTGGTGCGGCGGTCGTGGCGCGATTACGCGAGGAGGGTGCGCGGGTAGCCGTCTTCGATATCAATCCCGAGGGTGTTCGCGCGGACCTGGCGCTGGCGGTGGATATATCGGACGATGACGCCGTCCGTGCGGGCATGCTTCGAGTCGCTGAAATGTTCGGCGGGCTAGACATCCTCGTTAACAATGCGGGGGTCGGTGCGCGCGGGGATATCTCAGCGAACGACGATGCTGAATGGGCGCGTGTCTTGGACATAAACGTCGTAGGTATTGCGCGTGTGACTCGGTCTGCGTTGCCCTACCTCCATGCGTCACACTTCGCGTCGGTCGTCAATGTCGCATCGATCGCCGCCACGGCTGGGCTGCCGCAGCGTGCGCTCTATAGCGCGAGCAAGGGCGCGGTTCTTGGACTCTCTCGCGCCATGGCAGCCGACTACGTGCGACTCGGCATTCGCATCAACGCCGTTGCGCCGGGTACGGCTGATACGCCGTGGGTAGGGAGGCTTCTATCGGAGGCCGACGACCCGATCGTCGAACGTTCCGCGCTCGAGTCGCGCCAGCCACACGGGCGCCTCGTGACAGCGGAAGAGATTGCTGATGCGGTTGCCTACCTCGCGGGTCCGCGCGCGTCATCGACGACAGGAATCACGCTGGCCGTTGACGGCGGCATGGCGGAGCTACGGCTGGCGGCTGTGCAGTGAGCGGTTCCGGCTCAGCTCCTATCGCTCTGATCACCGGGGGTGAGAGAGGCATAGGTAAGGAGTGTGCACGACAGCTCGCTCAGCGCGGATACACCGTCCTGATTGGTGCGCTTGATATCGCGCTAGCAAAACTGCAGAGACGTGTCTTCGGACGCTGACAATAAAGCACTCAATGGACTGTCGCTTCGAAATACATCAGCTGTTTCTACTACCTCGTACCTAGTTTCCCGGGCTGCCTTGATCGAGATCGCTTCTACGACGCTGGTTTTAGGATGACTGGATAGTGATCCTGCCGCGACGGAACTCATGCGAGAGGCTTCTGTCGGAAACGGAGATTCAGTTGGTTCATTCCTCTGACCTTTGCAGGCGTCGTTACCGCCTCTGCCGTCGCACTCTGACAGTGCAGAATTTGCTGTGAAATAGCCGATTTTCGGGCCTTAAGCTTGTTTAACCTAGCTCGACGTGTCGAGCGACTACTCTGTCGCATAGATCAGATGATAGAACGAATTCTGCAGCAATGTCACCCCCTGAAATTCTCGGCGTGACGGCCGAGCTCCAGGCCGATTGGCCCTCACTGCTTCGATATTTTGCCAGACGGCTGTCTCAGAACGTGGCTCATTGCGAGCATAATGGTCAGATGAATACGGGACTTTCCGAAGGCGCCCCAACCCGCAACTCTCTTCGAGGCGTTGTGTCAGGCATCGCATTCGGCGGGGACTACTGCCCTGAGCAGTGGCCGCGCAGCGTGTGGGAAGAAGATATCGATCTCATGCGCGAGGCTCGCGTCAATTTAGTGACCGTCGGGGTCTTTTCATGGGGCGAACTTGAACTGGAAGATGATGTGTGGGAGTTCGGCTGGCTTGACTCCATTCTTGGGAGGCTGCACGAAGCGGGTATTGCGGTGGATTTAGCAACGCCGACCGCTTCGCCGCCGATTTGGCTTCACCAGGCGCACCCGGAGATTTTGCCAATGGACGAGCGTGGAACTCGATTTCATCAAGGCGGCCGATTGCAGTGGTGTCCTAGCTCGCCAATATGGCGCGTATACGCGACGCGTGTCGCGCGGAGGCTCGCTGAGCGCTACGCCAGCCACCCAGCGGTGCGGATGTGGCACGTGAGCAACGAAATCGGTGGAGGTAACCGACGCTGCTACTGCCCCGAGTCAACGGTGCATTTTCAACGTTGGCTCGCTGAACGGTATGGCAGTGTCGCGGCGCTCAACGAGACCTGGGGAACGGCCTTTTGGGGGCACCGCTATGGCTCCTTTGGTCAGGTCGAGGTGCCGCTAGACAGTGAATCGGGCCATAATCCGGGCTTGCTGTTGGATTTCGATCGTTTCAGCTCTGACGCTCTGCTCGATCACTATCGCGCTGAGCGGGACACCCTACGTGCGGCTGGAGTGTCTGCTCCCATCACGACAAATCTCATGATTAAGCCTGACCCGGCGGTAGCCGACTACGCATCGTGGGCGCCTGAGGTCGATGTGATCGCAAATGATCACTACACGGTGTCAAGCGACGCGCGCCGCGAGCAGGAATTGAGTTTTTGTGCGGACCGCACGCGGGGCCTCTCGAAGGGGGAACCGTGGCTACTAATGGAACACTCGACGGGAGCCGTCAACTGGCAGGTGCGTAACCGGTCGAAGGGGCCGGGCGAGATGATGCGCAACAGCATCCAGCACATTGCCCGGGGCGCCGACGGCGCGCTTTTCTTCCAGTGGCGAGCTTCGCGCGCCGGCGGTGAGCAGTTTCATTCGGGTATGGTGCCGCACGCTGGAACGCGTACCCGTATCTGGCAGGACGTAGTGCAGCTCGGGCATGCGTTGAGTGCGATCGCTGAGGTCGCGGAAACGCGTGTAGAGCCAGCTGACGTGGCGATCATCGTTGATGATGTCGCTGGGTGGGCGTGGCAAGCGGGCGGTAAACCGCTTAACGGTTTCGCGCCGTGGGCGCAGGGACCACGCTGGCATGGGCTACTCGGTCAATGGGGCATCCGTGCCGAGGTGCTGCCGCGCACGGCTGCTCTCGACGACTATCGCCTCATCATTATTCCCGGCGTGTATCTCGTAGACGAGACGCTGGCTGCGCGTATTGCCGCGGCCGCGTCGCGAGGAGCAGTCGTTGTAGTGACAGCGACCTCAGGAATAGTGGATGAGGCTAACGCCGTGCTCCTGGGCGGGTATCCGGGTAGATTTAGAGAGCTTCTGGGTGTCGTCGTGGAAGAGTTCTTCATCCTGCAAGACGGTGAAGAAGTGTCTTTGGACGACGGCGGAGCGGCTGTCGACTGGACTTCTTCCGTACTGATCGAAGATGCTGAGACCATAGTCAGCTACGCCGATGGCACGCTGCGCGGACGTCCTGCGTTGACTCGCCGGGCGGTCGGCGAGGGCGCAGCGTGGTTCGTGTCTGCTGAGCCGAATGAAAAAACTCTCGCAACGATCGTGGCTCGTGTTGTCGATGACTCGGGCGTAGAGCCGCCGTTTGCCGTGGTCGAGAATCTCGAATGCGTGCGTCGGATAGGTGCCGACGCCAGCTATTTGTTCGTTATCAACCACGGCGCGGAGCCGGCAGAACTTGTTGTGACGGGCCGCGAATTGATCGCAGGTATCGACGTCGGGCCAGCTCTGACGATCACGCCTGGAGGGGTGGCCGTCGTGAGGGAGAGACGAAGGAGCGTTGGGTTTACGGCATTCGAGCCGCCAACCATTCAGCCTGCCGAAGAGCATGGACGGTCTGTCCGCCCTCGTGACCGTTAAATCGGTAGACCTCAATAGCGCGATCTGCGCTTTTCAGGTGGTTGAACGCGGCGAATACAGTGGAGGGTAAAACGATGCCGTCCATCAGCGCGACGGAGAAATAGGCGGGGATGCTGATGCGTTCCGCAAAGTTGACCCCATCGAAGTAGGAGAGAGTGTCGAAGACCTGTTCGATGCGGTCGCGGTGGACCGCCAGATAGCGCACGATCTCGGTGAAGGGCATCTCAGCGGTCAGCTCAACCGCCCGCTCGAAATGGCTGAGGTAAGGCACATCGGGAAGGGTCGCTGCCACCCCATGAGAGAGTGCGGCGGCGGCAATAGCGATCCCTCCACCTTGGCTCGCCCCCGTGACGGCGATCCGGTCGCTGTCAATCCCGTCGAGCGATCGCACGGCATCGATGAGCATCACTGCGTCGGTGTAGACGCGCCGGTAGTAATACTCGGCGCGGTCGGTGATGCCGCGAGTCATGAAGCCGGGGAAACTCGAGTCACTGCCATGGGGGTCTGGGGTGGCGCCACCGGTGCCCCAACCACTTCCCTGTCCTCGCGTGTCCATTACGACGTGCGCGTAGCCCGCCGACGCCCAGAAGAGCTTCTCGCCTGGGACACCCCGTCCGCCGTTGTAGCCGACATATTCCACAACGACTGGGAGTTGTCCTGTGTGATTTTGCGGGGTAATCAGCCACGCGCGGATCGATTCGCCCCCGTACCCAGAGAACCGCAATTCCTCGAATTGCACAGTCTGCAGGGGGGTCGCTACTCGGCTGCGGGTTGCGGGCCACGAAGCAACTCGTGCTTGTGCCAGGGTGGTGTCCCAGAACGCGTCGAAGTCTTTAGGTAGACGGATCGATGGCCGGTAGGTGCGTAGTTCATCGAGTGGCAGGTCAGTAAGAGGCATTGAAATCCTTGGCTCAAAATAGATCGGATGTTTAGCGGCAAAATGCTTGACTGGAAGCACGCTTTGCTCCAAAATACACAAGAGACCGACCCCTAACATCAGATGAAATGGGATTGGTTATCGAGTTGCTTCCCCTGCACCTTCGAGACGACGTAGTTTCTGAAAGGAAAGTTGATGACAAAAACGTCTTCAGTTCACAGCCGCATCTTTCGCGCAGCAGCGGTCCTTGCATCTGGTGCGCTCGTGGCCACCGGGCTTGGCGCGTGTTCCGGCGCTGCGTCACCTGACGGCACTCGTGACGTCAGTAGCGGAGAGGCCACGGTCGATTTCTGGGGCTGGGTCCCCGGGCTAGAGGATTTGGTGGACGAGTGGAACTCACAAAACCCCGACATCCAGGTCTCATTCCACCGCATGACCGGTGACGACGGCGCAAAAGTCGAAGCGGCTGTTGATGCCGGTGCCGGCCCCGACCTCGTGCAGCTGAGTACTCATAATCTTCCCGACTATGTCATTGCGGGCCGGGTGCAGCCGATCGGCGAGTACGTCGAGGGTGACAAATCGAACTACACGCCAGCATCGTGGGCCGCTGTTTCTTTCGACGGCGAGGTGTATGGAGTCCCCCAAGGCATCGGGCCGGCAGGAACAATGTACCGCGAAGACATCTTTGCTCAATACGGCATCGATTTCCCCACAAACTGGGACGAATATCTCGACGCTGCGCGTGAACTTCACGCCGCTAACCCTGACGTCTACATCGCTAACATGTCTCCGACTGAATTTGGGCAGTGGGTGCAGGAAGTCTCGCAAGCCGAGGGCACCTGGTACGACATCGAGGGTGACTCGTGGTCGGTAAGTATGAACGGCGAGCAGTCTCAGCTCGTCGCCGAACGCTGGCAAACACTGCTTGACGAGGGTCTGGTCACAACCGAGCAAATGTGGACCCCCGAGTACTGGGCTCTGGTCAACGATGGCAAGATCGCTTCGATCTCTTATGCGGCCTGGTTCCCAAGCTTGCTGGCGCAGAATGCGGAGTCGACGTCTGGCCTATGGCGAGTTGCCCCCATGCCCGTTAATGCGGGCACCAGCTTCCAGGGTGACTCCGGTGGAGCCGCTGTTGTTGTCTTGACGGGCGCACAAAACCCGGCAGCCGCTGCCGAATTTGCGAGTTGGCTCAATGGATCTGACGAGACCCAAGAAGCACTCATCACTGTTGGAGGCTTGTTCCCGTCGACTATCAACGGGCTGGAGTCGCCGGCGCTACTCGAAGCGCAGCCATTCTATGGCGACCAGGTCATCAACGAAGTCTTCATTGACGCCGCAAAGAACACTCCGGATACCTGGGTGGAAGGGCCGAACTTTGGTACCGCGACTACGGCACTAACGGATGAGTTCTCCGAGGTCGTTACGGGAGCGCAAACATTCGCTCAGGCACTCGACAACGCTCAAGCCGCAGTGGTAGCAGACCTCGAAGCGCGCGGTCTGAACGTTAGCGAATGACAGAGGCTATGAGTTCTCCCGCTGTGCTTGCAGCCTCCCGGCGCCGCTTCCGCGGTGCCGGGAGGCCTTGGGTCCCCTACGCATTTGTCGCACCGTTCGTCATCCTCTTTCTGACGTTTCTGGTAGCGCCGATCGTTGTCGCTCTCATTAATGCGCTCTTCTCGCAGAAGTCCAGCGGACTGGGATTCGGCGGGACTGAGACTCTCTTTGTCGGCTTCGACAATTTTGCGCGCGCCTTCAGTGACACAGACTTCCTCGTCAGCTTCGGGAGGGTAGCCCTGTTCGGCATCGTGCAAGTGCCCGTCATGATGTTGTTTGCGTTGACTCTGGCGATGCTCTTTGACACCGCGTTTGTTCGTGCAGGCAAGTTCTTTCAGTTCGCAGTATTTCTGCCTTACGCGGTTCCCGGCGTCATTGCCGCGCTGCTCTGGGGGTTTCTCTATCAACCATCTGTTAGCCCGCTGATTCAGGGCTTGACTGCGATCGGCATCGATATCAACCTTCTGGCGCCGGGAACCGTGCTGTGGTCAATCGCAAACATTAGCGTCTGGTCATATACAGGCATCAACATGATCATTCTCTTCGCCGCTCTGCAGTCGGTGCCTCGCGAGATGTACGAGGCAGCAAAGCTTGATGGCGCGAACGATATGAGGATCTCTGTCAGCATAAAGCTGCCAATGATTGCACCCGCTGTCTTGCTCACGACGCTCTCATCGATTATCGGTACTCTCCAGCTTTTCAACGAGCCCAAGGTGCTCCAGACCGTCAGCTCCAACATTTCGAGTGACTACACCCCCACCATGGCGATTTACGCGGCATCGACTCTCGGCAAGGACGCGAACCTCGCGTCAGCAATGGCCGTCATTCTCGGACTGGCGACGCTCATCGTGTCGATCATCGTGCTGCGCGTCAGCAACAGAACGACGAGGACAGCTACCGATGGCATCTAACACCCTCAACACGGAGGCCATCGTTACGACATCAGAGCGCGGCGCAGTTAGGCCTAGCCGCGCACCGCAGCGCCGAGGTTCGTCGATGACAACGATCGCAGGCGAACGCGTGAGCAAGGCGTGGGTGTTCGTCATCACCTGCGCCATGGTTATCGCAGCGCTGTATTTCCTTATCCCCGTCGCATGGCTCGTGATTGCCTCTACGAAGTCAACGGGCCAGCTCTTTTCTACCCCCGGATTTGCGTTCGCTGATTTTCATCTGTTCGACAACCTCATTGAATTGAGCACGTACGATAACGGCATCTTCTGGCGATGGAGTCTGAACTCGATCATTTACTCAATCGTGGGTTCGGCCCTCACCACGCTCGTGTGCGCGGCAACCGGGTACGCGCTTGCTCTGTACCGATTCAGGGGACGCAATGTGCTGCTGGCAGTCGTCCTCGCGAGCCTTCTCGTCCCTGGCACCGTTATCGCGCAACCTACCTACGTGCTTCTGGTGAGCATGGGGCTCAACAACACGTATGCGGGGTTGCTGCTGCCGGCTCTCGTCTATCCGTTCGGAGTGCTGTTGTGCTTCATATACGCTCAGTCTTCGGTTCCGAACGAATTAGTTGAGGCCGCGCGCCTTGATGGCGCCGGAGAGTTCCGTATATTCCTTTCTATCGGGCTTCGCCTCATGATGACGGGAATGGTAACGGTGCTGCTGTTCGCATTTCTTAGCAGCTGGAACAACTACATTCTCCCGCTACTTGTCCTCACCGATCAGGAGCTCATGCCGGTAACAGTCGGACTCACCGGGTGGGGCCAATCGGCTGTCACGATCCCAGGGCTCCAAACTCTGACGGTTGTCGGCTCGCTCGTTTCTGTTATCCCGATAGCGATAGTCTTCGTCGCTCTTCAACGCTTCTGGCGCTCCGGCTTGACTGCGGGAGGAATCCGCGGATGAGTATGGTTGAATGAGTTCGCTAATCTATCGCGGCGCCGCTCGCGACTGGACAGAGCGGCTGCCGCTCGGCGACGGATCGTTCGGCGCTATGTGTCAAGGCGCGACTCCTCATGCTCGCTTCGCGCTGAATCACGACACGGTTTGGTCAGGTGAATGGCCGCAGGCGAGTGCCGGCCCAGACGAGGCGGAAGCGCGGGATGCGTTGGCGCTGGCACGGGACTACCTCTCGAATGGCCGCATACAGGCAGCAGAGCAGCAGCTACGCCGGCTGCAGTCTGGACACTCTCAGGCGTATTTGCCCTTCGCTGAGCTTGAAATACGCCGTGACGGTCGGTCGACATTGCTGCCCGAACGCACCTTAGATCTCGTCGACGGCGTGCACGAAGTGAGTGACGCTGGAGTTTGTGAGACGACCTTCGTCTATCAGGGGGTCCTGGTCCATCGCGTTCGCGGTGCTCGCGTGACGGGCCTGAACCTCACTACGCAACTCTGGGTCATCGGCAACGCTCATACGAGCGACGAACGTCATTTGTTGGTGCGTCTTCCGGTAGATGTAGCGCCGCGGCACGAACCAGCGTCTCCGCCCGCGCGTTGGGGTGACGGTACCGAGCGTGTGGTCGAGGGCGCCGTCGTTGCGCGAATTCTTCCCGCCGACGCGACCGGGCAGACAGTTCTCGTGGCGGGGGCAACTACCTTTGATCGCATCGGTCATGCGCCTGTCGGCTCGGCATCCGATGCGCTTCGTCGAGCTCGCACGCTCATCGATGCCGCAGCCCAGCAAGGACCGGATGGTCTCGAACGTGCCCATCGAGATTCGCATCGCGCGGTCATGCAACGCGTGCAACTCGTCACGTCGCTCGAGCGGGAGCGAGACGTGAGATCGACAGACGAGCGAGTAAGGCTCGCGGCGGAGAGCGGAGATCCGTTGGCCGCCGATCCCGCGCTCGCCGCGCTTCTCTTCGACTATGGCCGGTACCTCTTGTGGTCTTCGTCTCGGCCCGGGTCTTTACCGGCAACGTTGCAAGGTATCTGGAATGAGAACATGCAGCCGCCGTGGAGTTCGAACTATACGGTCAACATCAACACGGAGATGAACTACTGGGGTGCCTACGTCGCAGCACTTCCAGAGACCGCCATGCCTTTCGCCGACTTAGTCGTCGCGCTGTCGGAGCGTGGAACCGAAACCGCTCGCAGACTATACGGGGCGCCAGGTTGGGTTTGCCACCACAACACCGATGCGTGGGCATTTACCGAGATCGCTGGCGCAGGAAACGGCGACGCATGTTGGGCCTTTTGGCCCATGGGCGGGCCGTGGCTGATCCAGCAGCTGTGGGAAGCTGTTGACTTCGGTGCGGCATCGACCTCAGATGTCGAGGCATGGTGGCCAGCTATTCGCGGCGCGACGGAGTTTGGACTTGCTTGGCTGCGGCGCGACGAGAACGGTGAGTGGGTCACGAGTCCTGCTACGTCTCCTGAAAACACCTACAGACGCCCCAGCGGCGGAGTTGCTGGTGTGGATGTAACGTCAGCTCTCGATCTGCAGCTGCTGCGGACCCTTTTCCGAATCACCGCGGCAGCTGCAGATCGCCTCGGCATCGGAAACGACCCCGTCGTAGCCACGGCCCGGGCGCGTGCAGCGGAGCTGCCTGAGACGCCGCGCGTCGGAAGTGACGGTCTGCCCATTGAATGGGCCAATGAATACAGGGCCGACGATATCCACCACCGCCACGTCAGCCCTCTGTTTTGGCAATATCCGGGAGGAGGGGTCGGAACAGATGCTGATCGTGATGCTGCGCGAGCCCTTTTGCTGAGTCGCGGCGATGGCTCCGCAGGTTGGTCTGTTGTATGGAAGGCGGTGCTGTGGGCGCGACTTCATCGCGCAGATAAAGTCACCGACATCCTGCGCCATCTCTTTCGCCCGAGCCATGAGATGGACGGGCCTTACGGGGGAGGCCTCTGCTCAAACCTGCTGGCAAGCCACCCGCCTTTTCAGATCGATGGCAATCTCGGGTACATTGCAGCACTCGCTGAAACACTGGTGCAGAGTCATGACGGCATCGAACTGCTCCCGGCGTTACCGCCCGCTCTCTCGGACGGCGAAGCTCGCGGTCTTATTGCGCGTCCTGGCATTGTGGTGTCGATGCGATGGCGTGGCGGCCAGCTTGTCGAGGCCTCGCTGCGCTCGCTCGGTGAAACCCGAACGGTACGAGTGAAGTGGGGCACGTTCGAACTCACGTGCACGATCGAACGGCGGAACGCTATCACGCTTCTTCCGCGCGACTTCATAAGCGCAGCGCCGAATCAATAACGTCGCGATACGATACCCCACATGGCAGTCACTGACGAAGCAATCCTCCGTATCAAGGAGATGATTGTGGCGAGCGAGCTCACAGCAGGCTCGAAATTGCCGCCCGAGAAAGAACTTGCCGAACGGCTGGGTTTGTCTCGATCGTCATTGCGAGAAGCGGTCAAAGCGCTCGCGGTGATTCGGGTGCTCGATGTTCGTCAGGGTGACGGTACTTATGTCACAAGCCTAGAACCCCGGCTTCTCCTCGAAGCGATGTCTTTCGTTGTCGATCTGCACGAGAATGATTCAGTTTTGGAGCTATTCGCCGTCCGCCGGATTCTTGAGCCCGCGGCATCGCGACTCGCTGCTCGGCACGCCACGCCACAGATGATCGAATCACTGCGAGTGCTTGTCGGAACGATCGATGATGTCGATGATGTCGAGACTCTCGTCCAGCACGATTTGGGATTCCATCGTGGCATCGCCGATGCGACCGGCAACAGGTACCTCGCGAGTCTCATCGAGTCACTTTCAAGTCAGACTGCTCGCGCCCGTATTTGGAGGGGCATTACAGAGCAAAACGCTGTCGAACGCACACTTCACGAACACTCAGCGATCCTCGGTGCAATCGCAGCGGGGGATGAGCAGCTTGCCGAAGCGCTCACGCTCGTGCATGTGAGTGGCGTTGAGGAATGGCTTAAAAGTGCAATTTGATCAAGCTTCGAGCGCCGCCTCAGCGTGTTCGACGCGTTTCTGAATGAGCGCGCCGCAGGGCGTTCTTGCCGCCGAAATCTGACACGAAGTTCGGTCGCTGATTTGTGAAAGCCGCCGAAGTGATCGAACTTTCGCATTCTCCGCTGAGTCACGCTCGACACCGTTTCTGTCCCGGTCGACGCAGGGTGCGGCTCGCGGATCTTGTGCGGCGCGACCCCTTATCGCCTTGCGATGGTAATCACCAGCCCTCGTCGCTCACGCGCGGAGCGCGTAGCGTTAGGGAATGGCACGCGACGAGCTTCGGCCGGAAGACCTGTACACCGGACCCATCGACCTGCCCGGAGTGGCGGCCCTTGAGGACGACGAAACTGATCCCGAAAAGATCGAGATCACCTACGACGAGCAGCGCTATCCGGCCCGGCCAGGTCGGCTGCGGCCGCGAGATCACTTCCGCGGCGGGAGCGTACGTCGTGTCGCAACTGACCCTCGAAGCGCGGTCGGTACCAATCCCTCGTACGTCGAATGGCTCGTCAGACAGTCGATGCTGAAAGATGCGGATGTCTTGGCGCGGCAAGTATCGGGGCAGCCCTCGATGTGGCGGAATCCTTACGCGCGTCCCGACGCTCGTCGCGCGATTGCGACGAGCGACGTGTGGTTCACGGCGTATCCGATCTCTCTCCTGACCCGCCCGGGACAATCATTCCTGGCAGCCCTCGGCGATGAAGCGTTGTGGTCGGCGTTCGAGCGCGTCGGTATTACCGCGATCCACACCGGACCGGTCAAGCGTGCCGGAGGAATCGCTGACTGGCGCTACACCCCGAGCGTCGACGGACACTTTGATCGCATCAGCACACAAATCGATCCGGCTTTCGGCACCGAAGACGAATTCCGTGCGCTCTGCGATGTCGCAGAAACACACGGCGGCAGCGTCATTGACGACATCGTGCCCGGCCACACCGGCAAGGGCGCCGATTTCAGGCTCGCCGAGATGGGGTTCAAGGACTACCCGGGGATTTATCACATGGTGCAGATCCCGGAGGAAGATTGGTCGCTACTCCCTGACGTTCCCGACGGCGTCGACAGCATCAACCTCGACCCGGACACCGAGCATGAGCTCGCCGAGCGCGGGTACATCATCGGCGCGCTGCAGCGAGTCATCTTCTACACGCCGGGCGTTAAGGAGACGAACTGGAGTGCGACGGCACCGGCCACCGGTCCCGACGGCATCACGCGTCGGTGGGTTTACCTCCACTACTTCAAGCAGGGGCAGCCCTCGATCAATTGGCTGGACCCGACTTTCGCGGGCATGCGTCTCGTGATCGGTGACGCCTTGCACTCGCTCGGTGAACTCGGCACGAGCGCGCTGCGCCTCGACGCGAACGGCTTTCTCGGTGTGGAGAAGAGCGCGGGGGGTCTCCCTGCCTGGTCTGAGGGGCATCCGCTCTCTCACGCCGCGAACCACATCATTGCGGGAATGGTGCGTAAGGTCGGCGGCTTCACGTTCCAGGAACTCAACCTCACGATCGAGGACATTCGCGACACCGGAGCGGTTGGCGCTGACCTCTCGTATGACTTTGTGGGTCGGCCGGGCTATCACCACGCCCTCGCCACGGGCCAGACCGAGTTTCTGCGGCTTGCGCTCAGGGCGTCGCTCGAGCTCGGCGTCGAACCGGTGCAGCTCGTGCACGGTCTTCAGAACCACGACGAGCTCACGTACGAGCTCGTACACTGGGCGACGCGACACGATGACGATCAGTACCGCTTCCGTGGGCGCGAAATATCGGGTGGACAGCTTGCCGAAGAAGTTCGCGCCGACCTCACCGACAGTCTCACGGGTACCGCCGACTACAACCGTGTGTTCACGCAGAACGGCATTGCCTGCACCACCACGTCGCTGATCGCGGCAACGCGGGGTGTGGCGCAGCTGGACGAGATTACGGATGCCGACATCCCGGCGATCCGTGACGCGCACCTGCTGCTCTGCGCCTACAACGCGTGGCAGCCCGGGGTGTTTGCGCTCTCTGGCTGGGATCTCACGGGCATGTTGACAGTTCCGGCCGACGAGGTAGCGGACCTGTTGTCGGCGGGCGACACCCGATGGATTGAGCGTGGGGCGCACGACCTGCTTGATGTCGATCCGACTGCCACACGCTCCGCGGCTGGTATGCCGCGCGGGCGCGCACTTTACGGTCCGCTGCCAGCGCAGCTCGACGATCCGTCATCTTTCGCCTCCGGGCTCGCTGGCATTCTCGACATTCGGCGCGAATATGGCATCGCGACCGCGTCACAGATCGATATTCCCGAGGTCGCGCATCCGGGAATGCTCGTGCTCGTGCACCGTCTCGACAACGGCGAAGCGAATGACGACGCACAAATCCAGGTTACTGTGCTGAATTTCTCGGCCGAAGAGATCGAGGGCACAGTTCGGTCGGAGGAACTCACGCCGCAAACCGAGGCGATCGACGCCACCACGGGTGAGACAGTCGGCCACGTCGACGACCTTCAGAGCTTCGCCGTTTCACTCCCCGCGTACGGCGCGATGTTCTTGCTGCTCGACTCGGCAGACACCGCCGATTAAGTCAGGCAAGCGCCGCATCGATGCCCGCCAGCGGGACTGGCAGCCATTCGGGGCGGTTGCGCGCTTCGTAGATCGACTCGTACACAGCTTTGTCGAGCACGAGTGCTCGCAGTATGAGCGGGTCGAGATCGACGGAAACGGCGGCACTGGAATAGCCATCGAGGAAGGCCGCGCGGCAGGTAGCTGCCCAGCCCAAGCCGTCGCTGCTTCCGCCGACAGCGCCCGCGTAGTCGAACGAGCGCAGCATCCCGGCGACATCACGAGTAGTGAGGTCGGGGATTGCTCGCTCTTCCATAGGGCGGAGGGGCTCGCCCTCGAAGTCGACGATGCGCCATCCGCCGTGAGGCACAGCGAGCACCTGCCCGAGGTGCAGGTCACCATGGATGCGCTGCAACCGCGGCCACGGACGCTCGAGCGCAGCCTGATAGACGGCGTCGATCACGTCGATTCGATCAGCGACGGCAGGAACTTCGGACGCGGCGATCGCGAGCCGACGCCGCCATGCGGTCCCGGTTGCCGTTACGTCGGTGGGGCCGGCGTCAATCGTCTCTAGCGTCGTGGCGAGAGCCCCATGCACCCCTGCCACGGCGACACCGAGGTCGTGTGCGGCTTCGGTGAAGTCTCGTCCGTCGCGTGCGGCGTCAAGCGCGACTGCCCATCCGTCTTGCACGCCGGGGAGGAATTCCTGTGCGAAACCCAGCGTGCCGTGCGCGACACCGGAGGAGCGTCCGACATCCGGCCACTCGGTGTCGACGCTCGCATAAAAGCGAGGGACGTACGGTGACCCGGCTGCGCTGAGCGCGCGCTGCACGGTGACGTCGGGGTTTTCGCCGTGGTGGAGACTGCGGAAGATCTTGAGGATGATCGTCGGCTCTCCATCCTCATCGAACACGATCGAGGTATTGGATTGCTCGGCATTGAGCACTCGCGAGCCAGTGACGCGGCTAACGTCGACGCCCATCTCCGCCAGCATGCCGATCGCGAAGGCTGGGCTCCGAGTTGCATCGATCAGATGAACGTCGTCACCGATCGACACATCGGCATTGCCAGCAGATTCCACGCGCGCAAGCGGCACGTTATAGAGCGCCGGCAGCGACCCTGCGTCATCCATGAGGAGGTATCGAGTGGCCGCAGGCGCGGATTGTTCCGCGAGAATGCGGAACCGAGGTTCGTGGCTTTTCCCGGCGTACCACCGCTGCTGCGCCACCCAGGGGCTGAGATCTTCCAATAACCGCATACTCCACCTTGGCTTAGCGCCATCACATGGCGAAAGGGGGTGGACGATGCGGGAGAAGCGTAGTACCGGACTGCGTGTGCCCGCCCGCTACTCTGGGGCTGATGATCAGCGAACCCGATCCTTTGTCTGCCGATGATGCCCGCATCCTGGCGATGGAATCGGACGTGCTCACCGGACACACACTAAAGCTCATCATCATCGAGCCGGGGGTACCTCTTGACCTCGATGCCATGCGTGCTGCGGTCGTCGCTCGGCTGGCTGACCAACCTCGGGCACGTCAGAGGGTTGAGTCCGCTGACGGGCAGCCGAGGTGGGTTTTATCGGAGGGGTTTGACATCGCCAACCACGTGCGCCGTCGCGTTGGCGCGGAAGGCGCGACAACGGAGGGGCTCTGGCGCACGGTCGGCGCTCTGGTGTCGGAACACCTCGATCGCGCCCATCCGCTCTGGACGCTCGATCTGATCGGGCCTCTCGCAGACGGCCGAGAGGCGATCGCCGCGAGGATGCATCACGCGATGGTAGACGGCATCGCCGGGATGAGGTTCCTGGAGGCCGTCCTTCTCGACGCTGTGCTGCTCGAAGCGGGCGGCGCATCGATGCATGCCGTGGGCCGGCGAGAGAGTGAGCAGCCGTTATCGTGCTCCCAGGAGTGGCGCCGCATGCCAGCAGCCGTGCTGCGTGAACTCGGTCGCCCAGGGCCCGCGTCCCCCTTCAACCGGCCGGTCACGAGTGCACGCGAGCTTGCATTTGTTGCCGTACAGCTAAAAGAGCTGAAGGCGATCGGCGCATCTCGGCCGGAGCGGGCGACGGTGAATGATGTGCTTCTCGCTGTCGTCGCAGGCGGGTTGAGTGAATGGCTTGGCGCACATGCCGCGCACAGCCTGCGTGCTCAGGTGCCCGTGAGCTTGCACCACCGTGACGAATCCGCGACTGATCTCGGAAATCGCGACTCATTCCTCAACGTCGACCTACCGCTGACGATATCTGATCCCTTGCGCCGTCTCGATCGGATCAGCGCGCAGACACGCACTGAGAAGCTGCATGACGATCCCGCGCTGATGTACGACCTGTTCCATGCCCTCGGGCGCTGGAGCTGGGCGACGGCTGCGGCTCACCGTATTGCCGACAGCTCCCGAGAGTTCAGCGTTGCCATCTCCAACGTTCCCGGGCCGCGTGCGCGTGTGTCGGTTGCCGGACGGCAGGTAGAGGATATCTTCACCTCCTCCGAACCTGCGACTGGCCATGCGCTGCGCATCTCCGCAATCTCGTGCGCCGGCGAGATGGGCATCGGGTTCTGCGTCGACCCGAATGTTCTTCCTCGTGTCGCGGCGCTCGCCGAGGCGACCGCTGCCGCCTATCGAGGGCTCCAGGCAGCGGTACGGGGGCACGCTTCCTGAGGGTCGATGGCTTGTCTTTGCGTGCACATGATCACCGCTCGCTGAGTTCCTTTTCGAGAGAATGTGCCCGATTTTGGTCCCAGAGTTGACGACGATCTCGATGCCCGTGAAGCGTTTCGCGCTGCGGTATTGACTTCGCGCTTCGAAGGGGTAACATCATCAGCGTGAAGCGCTTCACGCAAGCTTCATCCTGACCCTGTTTCAAGGAGGAAACGTGTTCACAGCACAACGCGCTCGTACCGCAACCACTCTCGCTCTTTTATCCGCCGGAACCCTCGCTCTGTCCGCATGTGGGGCCAGTGATGGCGAATCCGGCGGAGCGGGAGGAAGATTCACCTACCTCGGCCAGACCCAAAACACAACCATCTCCGGCACGCTGGAAGCGCTTGCGGGTGACCAGTGTGCGGATGCCGACGCCGCAGCTCCTCTGACTCCTGATGCAATCGACGGCACGACGTGGGACCAACAGCTTCAGCTTCTTGCGGGACAGGGAGCCCTGTCGAACATGAGCATGGCCGCTGGTACTCCGTCACTGATGGAGCAATTCATTGAGGCTGGTCAGGTCGTCAATCTCAGCGACAAGCTCAGTGAGCTCGGTGTCGACTCCAGTGTTCTGCCTGCCGCAGAATCGACGATCAAGGCGTTGTATGATTCCGAAGACCTGTGGTCGCTCCCGACCGAATTCAACATCGAAGGATTTTGGTACAACAAGCAATTGCTTGACGACAACGATGTCGACGTGCCCACTACGTGGGGCGAGCTTGCGGATGCCGCAGCAACCCTGCAGGCAGCTGACGTACAGCCTTTCGTCGCGGCAGGTCAGGACGGATGGCCGATCACGCGCCTCGTCGGCGATTACATCTTGCGGGATCTAGGTCCGGACGCACTGAAGAAAGTGGCCGATGGTAAAGCATCGCTCACGGACCCAGAGTATGTCGTGGCAGCGGATGCGGTGGCTGAATTCGGTTCAGCCGGGTACTTCGGTCCCGCCGCCGGCTCGATCGACTACAACACCTCGATGAACCAGTTCCTTACCGGGAGTGGGGCGTTCTTTTATATGGGTAGCTGGGCGTTAGGAAACTTTAACGACGCAGAGCAGAACAAGATTGGCCTCGACAACATCGGATTTGCTCCGTTCCCAGAGGTCGAAGGCGGTGCGGGCAGCATCGACCAGATTCCCGCGAACGTGGGAATTCCGGTGATGTTTACGACTGAGAACTATGACGAGACCACGGATGCCTGGGTCGAGTGCGTTGTCGAGAACTATGGCGACACTGCGTTGAACGATTTCGGTCAGGTAACCGGTTTCGTCGTCGACAATCCCCCGGCAGATCAGCCCGCCTTGACAACACTCGTGCAAGAGGTGATTGCCGATGCGCCTAGCAGCATTCTGTGGTTCGAAGCGGCTTTCTCTCCCGAGGGAACAAGCGTGAGCCAAAGTAACGGTGGCGGCCTCGCTACCGGCTCTCTTTCAGGCCAAGAGTTCATGGAGCTCGTGCAAGCCGCCAACGAAGGCTGATTCCGCTTCGACGGGGTGGGCCTGCTCCGGAACCCACCCCGTCGCGCTGAAAGAAAGATACTTCTATGAACAAGCTGCTCGGAGATCCGAAGGCAGTACTAGTCCTTCTTGGCCCAGCCTTCGCTGTGTATTCACTCGTAATGCTGGTGCCCATCTTTTGGTCGCTCGGTTACACGGTGCTCGAAGGGAACTCGGTTACTGGGTTCGAGTTCGTCGGATTCGATAACTTCGTGCGGTTCTTCCAGGATCCAACAGCGATACAGGCTGTCGGATTCACAATCCGATACGCGCTCGTACTCACTCTTTTGCAGGTAGCCGCAGGGTACGGGCTTGCGCTGCTCTACGTGTTTTATCTCAAGCGTGGCTCGGCGATCGTCCGCACTCTCGTTTTCTTTCCTGTCATCCTGCCTACGGTTGCGGTTGCGCTCTTGTTTCGTCGTTTCTTCGAGGCGGCGCCGACGACCGGACCGGTGAACGCGATCATTGAGTTTCTCGGCGGCGCGTCCATCGACTGGTTTGGGCAGCCTGACGCCTCTTTCTGGGTCATCATCCTGATGGACCTGTGGCGATCGATGGGTTTCTACGCCGTGCTTCTCTACGCGGGCGTCGTCGAGATCCCCGACGACATTATCGAGTCGGCTCGCCTAGACGGCGCCAGTGGGCTTCGCCTCGTGCGATCAATCATTGTGCCCTTGTCGCTACCGGTCTTGATGGCCGCGATCATTTTCAGTATCAACGGGACGCTGAAAGTCTTCGACACCGTTGTGGCGCTCACCAACGGAGGGCCGGGTACCGCGACCACTCCGCTCACTGTCTATATGTTCCGCACGTCATTCAGTTTCGGGCAATACGGCTACGGCAGCACGGTGGCGTTGATGCTTTCCCTGCTGTGTCTGGCCGTCACACTCTTCATCTTTCGCGCTTCGCAGCGCGATCTCACGAAGGGCAAGTCATGACCACCACCCGCTCTCCCGAGGGTCGGCGCCTTCGAGTATTCGCTCGCCGACTGCCCATCCTTCTTGGTGTGGCAATTCTGCTTGTCATCGTGGCCTATCCGCTTGTCTGGCTCTTGCTCGGCTCATTCAAGACCCAGGATGAGTTTCTCAGCGAGCCCTTCTGGACGCTGCCGCGGCAGTGGAACTTCGACAACTACATCGAGGCGTTCGTCGGTGGGGGCCTTGGCGGATACATCGTCAACAGCGTGATTGCGGTGTTCCCATCACTCGCCCTCATCGTGATTCTGGGCACAGCCGCCGGCTTCGCGCTAGAGGTCATGGTGTGGAAGGGGCGCGGAATGGTGCTGCTGATGTTCCTCGCCGGCATCATGATTCCGGTGCAGATGATTCTGCTCCCGCTCTTCACGATCTATTTCAATGTGCACCTCACTGGCACGCTTTGGCCGCTCATAATTACCTACGTGGCGATAGGGATGCCGCTGACTGTCTTCATGATGGCGACATATTTTCGGTCGGTGCCTCGCGAGATCTTCGAGGCGGCAGCGCTGGATGGTGCCGGGATCTATCTAATGTTCTGGCGAGTCGGACTACCGCTGGTGAGCAATGCTGTCTTCACGGTCGCCCTCGTGCAGTTCTTCTTCATTTGGAACGACTTGCTGATTGCTCTGACGTTCGTGAACAGCCAAGGACTGCGAACGATTCAGGTCGGCCTCCTCAACTTCACTGGACAGTACGGGGCCGTTGACTACGGTCCGATGTTCGCAGGTATCGCAGTGAACGTCATCGGCACACTCGTGCTCTATCTGTTCCTCAATCAAAAGGTGATGCGCGGCATGACAGCAGGGTCGGTGAAGGGATGATCGCGCAAATCTCAAGACTTCGTGCTGAGCATCGCACCAATGCCTTCGGGCTGGGAACGGCAACTCCGCGTCTTTCTTGGTGGGTTGCCGCCGACGGTGGTGTGCAGGCCTGGGCGGAGATAGAACGCACGACCGCACGCGGCCCGATCGTTGCTCGCATCGATGGTGATGAGCAGGTGCTTGTGACGTGGCCTTTCGAGCCGCTGCGTTCTCGCGAACGAAGTGAAGTGCGAGTGCGCGTCGGGATCAACGTTGGCGAAGGGCGAGAACAACAGGTAAGCGCTTGGAGCAGTGCCTTGGTTGTTGAAGCGGGGTTACTCGAGCGCGATGACTGGGCAAGCAGTCTCATCATTCCCTCTGAAACTGCTGACCATTCTCGATGCAGGCCAGCATGGATGCTGAGAGCTGAGTTCGATCTCGCCACGGCGCCAGTGCGTGCTCGCCTCTACGTCACAGCCCAGGGGCTCTACCGCACCGAAATCAACGGGCGCCGGGTTGGCGACGACGAGTTGGCGCCGGGCTGGACCAGCTACGGTCATCGTTTGCGTGCCCAGGCATACGACGTGACAGAGACAGTGGTGCTAGGGAGCAACGCCATCGGATTTGAAATCGCCGACGGCTGGTTTCGTGGCCACATCGGATTTGACGGTGGAGTATGGGACCTCTATGGCGCCAACGTGGGGGTCCTGGCGCAGCTGGAAGTCACGGCTGACGATGGGACCATCCGCCGCATCGATCTCGACAAGAAATGGCGGACCGCTGTTGGTGGCACGATAGCGACGGGCCTCTACGAGGGGGAGAGCTTCGACGCTCGCCTTCACCCGGAGGGATGGTCAACGGCAGGTTTCGATGACAGCGGATGGATGCACCCGTTGGTGCGGCCCGTTGAGTCGATCGACGCGCGAATCGAGCATGCGATCGCCGAACCCGTGCGTCAGATCGAGCGGCTTGCGCCGGTCATGGTGGAACGACTGCCTAGTGGTCGCGTGCGCCTTGATTTCGGGCAGAACATTTCAGGCCGTCTGGAGATGACAGTGCGCGGTGCGAGCGGTCACCGCATCCGGTTGCACCACGCCGAAGTCCTGGAGGGTGGTGAGCTGGGCATTCGCGCCCTCAGGGCTGCGACGTCAGTCGATGAGTATGTAATCGGTGGGGGCGAGGTGCGCACGTGGCAACCGCGATTCACGATTCACGGCTTCCGGTTCGCGGAGATCGAGAATTGGCCCGATGGTCTTGATGCGAGCGCTCTCGTTCGTGCGGTAGTTCTTCACACCGACATGGAGCGCACTGGCTGGTTCGAATGCTCAGATCCGAACTTGACAAAACTCCACGACAACACCGTCTGGAGCATGCGCGACAATTTTGTGGACCTTCCCACCGATTGTCCGCAGCGTGATGAGCGGATGGGGTGGACGGGTGACATTCAGGTGTTCGCGCCAGCTGCAACGTACTTGTATGGCAGTGGAGGGGTGCTCTCCTCGTGGCTTCGTGACCTGGCGGACGAGCAGCACGAAGATGGAGCCGTGCCCAACTTTGTGCCCTGGGTGCCCTGTGGTTTTCCTGAGCCCGCGTCGCCCGCCTGGGGCGACGCGGCGGCCGTTGTGCCGTGGGCTATGTGGCAGCGGTTTGGTGACCGCGGAATTTTGGCTCAACAGTTTTCGAGCATGCGCGCCTGGGTCGAGCATTTGGCATCACGTGCGGATGAAGACGGGGCTATTCGCTCCGGGTTCTCTTTGGGAGATTGGCTTGATCCGGCCGCGCCGCCTGAGGATCCGGGTGCGGGGCGCACTGACCGTTACCTGGTTGCAACCGCATATCTGGTGAGATCTTCAAGAATCGTTGCCGAAGCGGCCGAGTTGCTCGGCGAGCACGCGCTGCGCAGTCGTTACCACGCTCTTGCGGACCACACGCTGCGAGGTTTTCAAGACGAGCACATCGCGCGGACTGGACGCATGCATGTGGAGACTCCAACGGGGCTGTCGCTAGCGATCGCATGGAACCTTTTCGCGACTGAGGGTCAGCGTGAGACAGGCGGCAGGCGACTGAGCGAACTCGTAGCGGAAGGTGACTACCGTATCTCGACCGGTTTCGTGGGAACGCCCATCATCTGCGATGCGTTAGTACAGACCGGTCATATCGATTCGGCGTACCGCTTGCTTCTAGAGCGAGAGTGCCCCTCCTGGCTATACCCGGTCAGTATGGGAGCAACCACGATATGGGAACGCTGGGACAGCATGTTGCCGGACGGCCGAGTGAACCCCGGTGACATGACTTCTTTTAATCACTACGCGTTGGGTGCGGTAGTCGACTTCCTTCATCGAATCGTCGCAGGGCTTGCGCCACGGGAGTCTGGCTATCGCAGCTTCAACGTTGCGCCGCAGCCTGGGCCTGGTATTGATTGCGCCTCGACCGAACATTTGAGCCCTTATGGACCTATACGTGTTGCATGGCAGCGCGACGGGGACGGACTCAACGTTGACGTGGAAGTTCCGTTTGGGACGACCGCTTACATCCAGATGCCTGGTGATGACAGCCCGCACATCGCTACGAGTGGGCGCCATCGGTTTTCTGCCGCCCCTTCGCAACCGAAAGGACAGATATGTCTTCTCACATGATCCAGCCTGGTAAACCCTGGCTTGATACCAACGGCAATCGAATCCACGCTCATGGCGGTTCGATTCTGACCGTTGACGGAATCTACTACTGGTACGGCGAGAACAAAGAGCACTCAACTCCCGGTAGCGGAATATGGCACTGGGGGGTGCGGTGCTACTCCTCATTGGACCTCATAAATTGGGAAGACCGCGGACTAATTATTCCACCCGACCCAGACGATGAAGAATCCCCTCTGCATCCATCAGCCGGGGTTGATCGTCCGCACATCATCTTCAATGAGCGCACCGGAAAATTTGTTTGTTGGCTGAAGGTTATGTCGAAAGGGTCGGTTCAGCGCTCCACTGTCTTGACGTCGGACAACATTCTTGGCCCATACGAAACGGTGCGCACGTGGCTCCGCCCGTTGGGTATGAGCGCCGGTGACTTCGACCTCGTGACTGACCCTCACGACGGGAAAGGGTATTACTACTTCGAGCGAGTCCATTCCGAGATGATCGTCGCTGATCTCACAGATGACTACACGGATGTCACGGGCTACTATTCGACGCATTTTCCGCAACCTCAGCCCCCGTTCGTGCGCGAGGCGCCCGCATACTTCACTCGAAGTAGAAAGCACTACCTGCTCACGTCTGGCACTACCGGCTACTATCCGAATCCCTCAGAAGCTGCGGTGTCCGCCAGCTACCACGGGCCTTACACGGTGATTGGTGACGTGCATCCGACCGACCCCTCGCGAACGTCTTTCCATTCACAAATTTCGTCGGTTTTCCGCCACCCCACCAAACGTGACCTGTACATCGCTCTTGGCGATCGGTGGCTGCCACGCTATCTCGAGGACGGCGCGCGTGCTCTCACTGAGTTCGAGACGCACTTCGCTCCCGGTCGCGACAGCGACGAGGCGATGGAGGAATTCGCCGCAGTCGATTCATCCATCGCGGACTATGTCTGGTTGCCCATTCGATTCGAGGGTAATCGCCCCGTCATCGAGTGGCGTGATGAGTGGAGCCCGGACGAGTTCGAGGACCTGCCCTAGAGCTGCCTGTGTTCTACCCGAGATGGCGGCCGAGCGTGCTTTCTCGGGCCGTCAACGAAGGCGCAAGAGTTACGTGACGATGCACATGCGCCGCGCCGTCGGCGAGTTCTTCAAGAAGAAGAGTCATCCCGGCGCGGCCCATTTCGTGTCCCGGCAAATTGATAGTTGAGATCGGAACCACACTGTCGTTCGCTGATCGGTTGTCGTCACACGCAATGAGGGCGATGTCGTCTGGAAACCGATATTCAGTTCGATTAAGTATCGCCTGCACCAAGCCGAGAGCGAGCAAATCAGCCGCTGCGACGACGCCATCGGGAAGCGCAGCGGCGGGGCGGTCGCTCAAGATGTTTCCCACATGGCGTCCGTCATCGACGACGACACCGGGAGAGGAAATATGCTCGAAGGTTGCCCCAGGAGCCTCGGCGACTGCCTCGCGTGCGCCGAGGTATCGATCAGCCACCGGTCGCGATTGTTCTAGTGGCCCCCCCACGAAAGCGATGTGGCGGCAGCCGCGTTCGAGAAGGTGCTGTGCTGCGAGACGCCCGGCTAGCCGGTTGTCTGCTGAAACGGCGCACCGACCGGTAAGGTCGGGAGACGCATCGAGCACGACGACCGGTCGGTGCGACCGATCGAGGCGATCGATGCCCAGCATGTTTTCTCCCACCGGCGCAAGAAGAACACCCGCTACCTGTTCCTCGTCGAAGTACTCGATGTAAGAGCGTTGTTTTTCGGGAGCTATGTCGCTGTTCGCTAGCACGAGATATTTGCCTGCTTCGGTCGCGCACTGTTCAGCCCCTCGCGACATATCGGTGAAGTATGAGTTGGCGAGGTCGACGAGGACGAAAGCTACTGTGTTGCTCACGCCGGCTGCCAGGCTGATTGCTGCTCGGTTCCGAACGAATCCCAGCTCGATGATCGATGCGCGTACTCGCTCGAGGATTACCGGAGTCACATGGTCGGGTCGGTTGAGCACTTTAGAGACCGTGCCCAGAGCGACGCCGGCATGTTGAGCCACGTCGCTCATCGTGACGGCACCGCTGCTTCGCGTCCGCCGAGTTTTTGCTTCGCTCATCTCCGAGCTCCTCTCTGCCAACACGTCTGGCACAACTGTAGCGTGAGTGGACCTTGACAGATGAAGCGCTTCACGACAGGATGTGAAGCGCTTCACGCTAGAGCGGCGTTGAAGCGGCGCCGAAACCGGCGCGACGACACAGACAAGGGAGCCTGTGATGTCTATACGCATACGCCGAGCCACTAGCGTTGCCGCAGTCGGAGTACTAATCGGGGCAGCTCTGGTCGGCACCAACCCGGCAACTGCATCGACTGCCGCTGGTGGCCTCGTCGAGGTCACCTACAGCGGATACAACGACGCGGCGACGACGCATCGACTTTCTGCGATGCCCGAGAAAAATCTCAGCGAGGTGACCTCGGCAGACATGCCATCTATCGTCGTCGATCCATCAGTCAAGTATCAGACCTGGGAGGGTTTTGGTGGATCGCTTGAGGATGCCACCGTTTACAACCTCAATCGACTCTCCACGGCCAACCGCGACGCTGCTCTTAACGATCTCTTCGACCCCGTCAGTGGCAATGGCTTTTCTCTGATGCGTGTGCCGATCGGCTGCTCAGATTTTTGCAGAGATGCCCCCAACTATTGGACATATGACGACAACGGTGGCGTTGCCGACCCGCTTCTTGAGAACTTCAGCGTGCAGCGCGACATCGACAACGGGCTCATCGAGATGCTGGGCGACATCACTGCCATAAATCCGACCACACGTTTCTACGCGTCGATGTGGTCACCCCCGGCATGGATGAAAACCAACAGCAGCTTGGTGGGTCCTGAGGAATGGGGCGCATGCGATCAAGAAGATGCACCCCGCGTGCACCACGGCGTATCTACCGGATCAAATGTCGACTACTATCCGATTCTCGCTGACTACTATGTGCGATACATCGAGGCCTATGAAGAACTCGGTGTCCCGATCTATGCCGTCACGCTTCAAAATGAGCCCGACATCAGCATGCCGTATCCAAGTACCTGCTTCACTCCGGCACAGCTCGCCGACTTCGCTGTTGAGCTTGGCTCCGCCTTCAGTTCAGCGGGCATCGATGCGCTCATCTGGGGGCTCGACGGAAACGAGCAAGGCACGTTCCCATATAGCGATGCGCTCCTCGGCGACCCCGCGGTCGTTGACTATGTCGATGGGTTGGGATGGCATAACTACGGCGGCACGGCTGTCTGGCAGCCAACCGCCGTCATCGGTGCTTACGCCGGAAAGACAGCGCATGTCACCGAAATCTCGAATGGCGCCGCGCGTTTGATCGAGTATTTCCGCAACGCCGTGTCGAGCTACTCCTATTGGGTCACGATGTATGAGTTTTCACCGGGACCGAGTCCGAGCTTCTGGGGCGACAAACCGCGCGACCCCGCGACTGATCCTGATTTTTACTCGCCCTCAATCGTGTCGTTCCTTGACGGTGACCCAACCAATTACCAGCTCAACGGGTGGTATTACTCGTTCGGGCAATTCTCCCGCTACATCCAGACGGGCGCTCATCGTATCGACAGCTCAGAAATCGTCTCTGACACGGTCAGCAACGTCGCCTTCGAGAACCCGGACGGCACCATCGTGATCATCGCAACTAACCGGGGAAACTCGCCATACAATTCGGCGCTTACTAACCCAGCGCCGGCAACCGTGCGCTTCGTAACTCCCAGCGGCGAGTTTCGCGACACGCTGCCAGGCGACACCATCGCCACCTACGTCGTTACGCCGACGACAGGCGCGGAAGCTTCGGTCGTGGCAGCGTCCGCGTCCGCAGCTCGCGAGGGGAACGCTGCTTTTCAAGCAATCGATGGCGACTCCGCGACGTTCTGGACGACAGGTGCTAATCAAGCCGCCGGACAAGCCTTCACTCTTGATCTCGGTGATGTGCGTACCGTTGATCAACTCACGCTCACACACGGCACACTCTCTGGGGACTTCGCAGCGGCCTACGAACTGAAGGCATCCACTGACGGAGTGACCTGGGGGAGCCCGGTCGCATCCGGCTCTGGAACACGCGACATAACCAACATCACCTTTGACAAGGTCAACGCTCGATACCTGCAGGTCAGCCTCACCACCGGAGCGCCGCGCTGGTGGAGCGTGGCTGAGGCAACGGCTTATGACTCGACCACCGGGCTATTGGACGGCAGCTCCATGTCAGCCGTCGCCTCGGCAACGAATGGTGCCGAGGTAGCTGATCGAGCGCTCGACGGCACTGCCACGTCGCGGTGGAGCAGCGGCGAAGCACAGCAGCCGGGCCAAAACTTCACCATCGACCTCGGCGACTCGCGTTTGGTGACGGCCATTGAGCTCGACAGTGGGTCGTGGGTAGGGGACGAGCCTCGCGGGTGGGAAGTGCAGGCATCCGATGACGGAGTCTCGTGGGGACCGGTGCTTGCTAGCGGGCTCGGGTCGCCCGGCGCGACACGTATCGCGATAGCGCCCAGCCCTGCGCAGTATTGGAGAATCACTCAGACTGGAACGGCGGCGAACAACTTCTGGACCATAGCCGAAGCTCGCGTCTATGGGACTTCGGCCGAACTGCCAGCGATCGAAGATGTGCCGCTAGATCGTGCAGGATGGTCGGCCACCGCGTCGAATGCTGGGCCGACGGGTGCTGGTGAGGCGTTGGATGGGCTCCTTGATACTCGGTGGGCGTCCGGCGCGGCGCAAAGCGGCAATGAGTGGTTTCAGGTTGATTTGGGCGCAGTGGAGACATTCTCTGCCGTGCAATTGAACGCCGCGGGGCCGCCCGATTGGGCAGATCAGCTCGCGCGGACCTACCGCGGCGACTTTGCGCGGGGATATGAGGTGTACGTATCCAGCGGCGACTCGTGGACGCTCGTTGCAAGCGGTGCTGGTGACTCGGCGGCAGACTTCATCCGTTTCCCCGAGCAGACTGCGCGCTACATCAACGTTCACCAGACTGGAACTTCCGCATATTGGTGGGGTATCGCAGAGTTCTACGCGTACGAATAGATGCCATGCGACGGCAGAGAGCATCCGCCCGCTGAGTCGCGTTTACTTCGTGTCCACTCCACGGACACGCGATTGATGTCTGAGTCGGGTGTTCTGTCGCGATGAAGATTCCACGATCGCTTGTACCCGGACTCGCGGCGTTGGCTCTCTCATCCGCGCTCGTTGGGTGCACGGCTTCATTCGCACCTGAGACAACCGCATCGACGACTGCATTCGCTGATGACGTTGTGCCCGAGCCCGGCCGCACGATCGAAGCAGCCGAGATCGACGCCAACACCGATACCTCGCTGACCGGTTATCGCATCGCCGTCGTGAACGTTGCGAGTGCTGGCTCGGACGCGATGCTCGACGGCGTCGTCGCCTTCGCCGAAGAAAAGAATGCGGATGTCGAGATCTTCGATGCGGCGGACGGCGACGATGTGGCGGGTGCCGTGGGCGACGCAATCGCGGCGCACCCCGATCTCGTTGTCGGGCTCGGTGAGAGTGTTGTCGACACCTTCTCGTTCGAGACCGCTCAGGTGCTCTACCAGCAGTTCTTGATCCTCGGCGCGCAGGTGGCAGAACCCACAGCGAATGTGACAGCCGTCATCTGGGAGGGCGCCACGTCGCGCGGATCTGCGGCGTCGGCCGACGGTGATCTGAATGGGGCGAACGTCACCGCGGAGTTCTCACGCAGCGTCGTGGGGGTAGGTGTCGCAAGCATCGAGTACGGAGTCACCGGGGTTATCGTCGCGGTAGACGCCCCGGGCTAAAAAAGGTTTTTCTCACGAACTGTGCGCTGATCGGGAGCAATCCGAAACACGTTGCCAGCAGTATGACTGTCGTTTACCTAGCGATCTCCTCCCGGATATTTCGAACGATCAAGTTGGTCGCGGGCGTGCACTCTGCCCACATCCCCTCACCACACAATCCAGATTGGCGTGACCTCTTTTGCTGAATAAGAATGCGACACCGGCTTCCGCCGGTGTCACGCGTGGGAAACGGATCGGGCGGCGCAGCGTTGCCGGCGCGGTCCTTCTCTCTCTGACTGCTGCCTCACTTGCCGCGACTGCGCTCCCCGCTGCAGCGGTCACTTCGCCCCGTGCCGCTGTGAATGCGGTCGCGTCGGACGGCATCGCCGTCGAGCCTGTGCGAATTCAGGCCGAGGACTACACGAGTGACAACGGCAACGGACTGAAAAAAGAAACCAGTTCCGACGCCACAGGAATGTCGCTCGGGAACGTCGGCGGCAGTTGGGATGGTGGTGAGATTGTCTTCGACAAGGTAAGCCTCGGCGCCACCCCGCTGTCGAGCCTCACCGTCCGCTATGTAAATAACTCGGGTCGCGTAGGCCAGAACCCCTCACTCGAGTTCTACCTCGATGACAAGTCGGAGGCGAACAAGCTCACTACCGTCGCGCTTCCGGTCACGGGGTCCAACTGGAACGCCTACAACACGACAACCGTCGAGCTTCCTCGCGAGGTTTCGGGCGACCACAAGTTGATTGTTGTGATGCGGGTCACCGCCGACTCAGGTCACCCCTACGTTGGCAATTTCGACTACTTCGAGTTCGCGCCAGAAGCGCTTCCGGAGACGTACCTCACGACTGACGACGAGTGGAAGTACTCAGACAACGCCACTGACCCGTCGGGCAATGGTTCGCTTTCTTGGACCACCGCCGAATTCGATGACAGTGCGTGGAAGCAGGCCGCTGGTTCGTTCGGTTCGAAGAAGGGCGCTGCCGACCTCGGCGGCGGCTTCGTCGCCGACACGCTGCTTCAGTATCTGAAGCCCGGTTCTGCCGACACCGTCGAGACTTACCACTTCCGGACAGATGTTGACATCAGTGCGGGTGAGCTGGCGCAGCTCGACTCCCTGCAGGGTTCGATCACTTACGACGATGCTGTGCGGGTTTACGTCAATGGTGTGAAGGTCGCTGGGTTTGAAGATGAGCGCGTCAACGGCGCGGCGAACCAGAACTTGACGTACGCGGGTAACAGTAACGGCGACCCCCGCACAAGCTCGTTCACGGTCCCGGCCGATCTTCTCGAGGCGGGTGAGAACACGGTCTCGGTCGCTCTTTACCAGGACCGCGCCACAAGCAGTGACATCTACCTCGATGTCACTGCGCTTAGTCCCGTCGCGAACGCGCCGGAGGTGCCCGAGGGCCCGGTCGTTGCGAAGATCACGGACGTCGCGCTCGGTGTGGGCGAGACCGAAGCTGAGCGTAATCTCGCGTGGTACTCAGACGTTGACGTGGCGCAGGTCGCTCAGCTTGCTCCCGCATCTGCTGTCGTCGATGGTGCATTCCCTGAATCAGCGACAACTGTCGAAGCTGTCAAGACGGGCGGAACGTCGAGTGGCGAGTTCTTCCGTGACGCTGTGTTCGCCGATCTCTCGGAAAACACCCAGTACGCCTATCGAGTTGGTAGTGAAGAGACCGGTTGGTCGGACATCTACACGTTCCGCACCCAGGACTTCAGTGGCGACTTCTCGTTCTTGTTCTTCGGTGACCCGCAACTCGGTGCTTCGGGCAATTTGCAGCGCGATGGTGCTGGTTGGCTCGACACCCTGAACGTCGCGACCGAGAGCTACCCCGACGCTGAGCTCCTGTTCTCCGCGGGTGACCAGGTCGAGAGTGCAGCGAATGAGTCACAGTACGAGTCGCTGTTTGCGCCCGAGCAGATGCAGAGCATTCCGTTCGTAGCGACGAACGGAAACCACGACGTGGGGTCGAAGGCGTACGAGCAGCACTTCAACGTGCCGAATGAGGACCTCACAGCCGGTGCCGGAAGCTCAACATCGTCGGGTGGCGACTACTGGTTCATCTACAAGGACGTGTTGTTCGTCAACCTCAACTCGAACAGTCGCGACTATGCATCGCACAACGCGTTCATGGACAAGGTCATTGCCGAGCAGGGCGACAAGGCGTCGTGGCGTGTACTTGCTTTCCATCACTCGATCTACTCGGTCGCTGCACACTCGAACGACGGCGACATTCTTGACCGACGTGGCACGATGCCGCAGAAGATCTCGGAGCTCGACTTCGATGTCGTGCTGATGGGTCACGACCATAACTACACCCGCAGCTACCTCATCAAGGACGGCCAAATGGCCGACGCGCAGGAGCTTGCTGGTCAGTCGAGCGTCGAAGCGAAAGATGGTGAAGTGCTTTACGTCACTGCCAACTCGGCGAGTGGCTCGAAGTACTACAACACGACTGTGCCCGACGCGTGGTTTGCCTCGGTGATGAACCAGGAGAAAGTACGCAACTATTCGGTTCTCGAAGTTACCGATGAGGACATCACGATGCGCACGCTGCGCAGCGAGTCAAACGGCTCGTCAAAGCCGGTGAACAGCGTCGTCGACGAGGTAGTGCTCACGAGGGACGCGGCTCCCGAGCTGAGCGTGCCGGCGGATTCTGAGATCGCTTTCGGCGACACCTTCGATGCGCTCGAAGGCGTGACTGCGATCGACAACGTTGACGGTGACCTCACCACGAAGATCACGGTAACGGGTACGGTCGACACTGCCACTGCGGGTACCTACAGCCTCACCTACGCGGTGAAGGATGCGCGTGGCAACGAGTCGACCGTCACGCGCGTCGTCACGGTGATGCCCAAAGCCGAAGAGCCCGGCACAGAAGAGCCCGGAACCGAAGAGCCCGGCACGGAAGAGCCGGGCACGGAAGAGCCGGGCACGGAAGAGCCGGGCACGGAAGAGCCGGGCACGGAAGAGCCCGGAACTGAAGAGCCGAGTGCGGGTAAGCCGGGCTTCACGCCGGGCGCTCCCGTTGCAGACGGCGCTGACCTGCCGTTCGCCCTGAAGGACAAGGTAGAGGCGACGATCAACGGCCGCACCGTGACTCTCAGTGGTCTGGTTGGCGACAGCTGGCACTACGTCTACGCCTACTCGGCCCCTACCGGGCTTGGTTGGGTGCAGTCCGCTGCCTCTGGTACCGCGACGGTGACGCTTCCCGCGTCGCTTGAGGCTGGTACTCACCGCATTGCGGTGACCGACGCCGAAGGAGCACTCGTCGGCTGGGCTGAAGTTACGATCGCTGCACCGGCCGGAAGCGGCCTCGCTGTCACTGGTTCGGATGCTGCAGCCGCTTGGGGCTTCGGCACGCTCGGCGCGCTCATGCTCGCCGCCGGCGGAGTGCTGCTTATCGCACGCCGCCGCGTCACTGCCACGCGCTGACGCACCCGCATCATCGGGGACCGGGACACATCACCCGGTCCCCGATGATCGCCCCGCTTCACACTGCCTTCTTTTTCTCTTCCCCCCTCTCACAGGAGAACCAGCGCATGTCTCTTTCGACCAGATCCCTCCGGCTCGTCGCCGTGGGTGTGCTCGCCGCCCTTGTTGGCACCGGACTCGTGCCCGCAGCTGCAATCGCAGCCCCGGGTGAAGCAAAGGTCGAAACCAACGACTTCGCCGCGCTGGTGAACTCCTTCGTGTCTACCGAGGATGACTTCGGCCAGGACCTTCCTGGAGCCGAGGCACCCAACTCGATCATCAAGATCAACCCGATGACGACACCGGGTCGCTCACACAGCGGATACGACTACGCAGAAGACCAGATCGCTGGTTTCACTCACACCAACCTCAACGGCGTCGGCGGCTCAGGCGGCGGCGGCGACCTTCTGGTCGTTCCCACATATGAGAGCTACACCAGTCGTCCCTCGACAAACACGTACGCGAAAAACTTCAGTCACGATGACGAGGAAGCCGAGCCCGGCTACTACGGCGTCGACCTGCAGACGACTAAGGGCGCGATCCTCGCCGAGGCGACCACCGATGTACGCACGGGGCAGGATCGCTTCACCTTCCCGCAGGCGGGCACGGCATCCGTCGTCGTTGACCTCCGCAATAACTTCACAAGCCGCCGCGACGCGTCCATTTCGTACGAGAAGTTGGGCGATGGGCGAGTAACGCTGTCGGGTGAGTTCACCGGACACTTCAACGGTTACGACTACCGCATGTATTACCACGCTGAGTCGACGAGCGCCGTCAAAACTGTTCGTACCTGGGGTGGATCGGGTGCACTCGGCGCGTCGAAAGAGCAGAAGGGCACCGACATCGGTGCGGTCCTTGAATTCAACGTGGCCGCCGGCGAGCAGGTCGGCCTGACCGTCGCGATCTCACCTATTAGCGCCGCACAGGCGCGCACCGATCTCGGCGTTGAGATGGGTGATCGCAGCTTTGAAGAAGTGCGAAGCGACACGAAGGCAGACTGGAACGAAATCCTCGGGCGTCTCGCTGTCACGGCATCAGAGACCAGCGATCCAGACGGCGAACTGCAGGAGCTCTTCTACACACACCTGTACCGGATGTTCGGCTCTCCCGTAAACGCTACGAGCACCAGCGGAACCTATCGTGGGCTCGACGGCGAGATCCGCACCGCCGAGGGTTACACCCACTACGACGGATGGGGATTCTGGGACGACTTCCGCAAATACGAAGTGCTTGCCGTCGGATACCCAGAGGTATTCAGTGACATGGCGCAATCGGTTGTCGATCTCTACTCTTCGTTCGCGAAGACGGGTAGCGCCTCGCTCTCGAATCGCGTCCACTCTGTGCCCACCGTGCGATTTGAACGCGCCGCAATCGTCGTTGCTGACGCGGTCGCCAAGGGGGCAGACCTGCGCGGTCTCGAAGAAGCATGGCCAGCGCTCGTTTCACAGTCGCAGGGCGGATACGCGAACGCCGACAATGTGAAGCGCGGCTACATCGCGAACGAGGTCGACGACACGCTCGGTACCGCCTATGACGACACGGCCATGGCCACGATCGCTGATGCTCTCGGGCGCACCGATGAAGCTGATGCCTATCGCCTGCGTGCGGCGAACTGGACGAACCTCTACAAAGATGATGCGGTCACGCTCGCTGACGGCTCGAAGGCCGGGCTCGTCTTTCCTAAAGACGCCGACGGCAAGTGGAGCACAGCCGACCCGGAGCGGTTCGAAGCCGGCAACGTCTACCAGGGCACCCTGTGGCAGTACAACTGGTACGTCGCAGGTGACATGGGCGGAATGATCGAAAAGATGGGCGGCGAAGATGCGACGCTATCGGCGCTCAGCTTCATGTTCGGCGAGCAAGCTCCAAACGACGGAAAGCGGATGCTGCACGCCAACGCCAACGAGATCGATCTGCAAGCGCCCTATCTCTTCAACTACGTAGGTGAGCCCTCGAAGACTCAGCACTGGGTCCGCAGTATCTACACGAAAGAGACCTGGAACCGTTACATCGCGACCGGTTCGACGAATGAGGCCCCCACGGGCGGCGGTGAGTTCAATCCACCGGTGAAGACGAAGGTCTACCAGAACTCCCCGCAGGGTTTCCTACCGACGATGGACAACGACACTGGCACGATGTCTTCGATGTTCGTCGCCGCAGCGATTGGCCTCTTCCCTGTGGCAGCCGGGTCGGATGAATACCAGATCGGCTCGCCCTTCTTCGAGAATGTCAGCATCAACTACGAGAGCGGTCGCACCTTCGATATCGCAGCGAACGGTGTCTCGCCCGACGACTATTACATCCAGTCAGCGACGCTCGATGGCGAAGGGTTCGACCGCACCTGGGTGACCTACGATCAGCTCACCTCGGGAGGTTCGCTCAGTTTCGAGATGGCAGACGAGCCCTCCGATTGGGCGGCCGACGGCGTTGCGGCGTCGTCGCTCAGCGACGAACTTCCGACCAGCGTCTATGAGCCCACCAGCGCGATCTCCCTTGACTCGCGTGAGTTCGTTGAGACCGAAACCGGCGACGGCAGCATCGGCAACACCATTGAGCTGACGATCACGAACGGCCGATTCTCCGGTCGTGATGGAGACGACCTCATTGCGTCGGGAGCGATCAGTGCACACAATGTGCCAGAAGGCCTTGACCTGCGAGCCACCCGCTCGGGCGATAGATCGGTCACTCTCCACCTCGATGGCGCCGCGACTACATCCGGCGTTCTCGAGAGCATCGACGACCTCGGCATCGAGATATCGGATGCCGCTTTCAGCCGGATGCCGTCGACTGGTCCCCGTGATTTCGAGCTCAAAGTTACCTTCGTCGGTGCCTCGCTGTCGGCTGACCGCACAACTGTGCTCGCGGCCCCCGATGGAACGGTCGATGCGACTGTTGCCATGGCGATGAATGGCGCCACGTTTGCCGGTGCGGCCGGACGTGACCTGATCGCAGACGGAGTCCTGACTGTTTCGGGACTACCCGCCGGTGTCACAGTCGCTGGAGTGCTGCGTTCGCCGACCGAACTCGACCTGCGACTGGGCGGATCCCTCGGTGACGCTCAAAGCGCGTCGTTCACGCTGGTTTTCGCTGACGGAGCGCTGAACGGAGTGCACGCGTCTAGCCTCCGAGGTGACGGAGTTTCTGGGCTTCGGTCGTTGACACTCGAGGTCGACCGCGAATGGCGGAGCCAGCTCGCGGCCTTGCTGGCCGACGCTGACCTGGTCGAGCGTGGCTCGTACTCGACGGCATCCTTCACCGCGTTCGCCGCCGCTCGCGAGTCAGCGCGCACAACTCTCGCCGACGACAAGTCATCTGAGGATGCCGTGCGGGCCGAGCTCGATGCCCTCACGCGTGCCGCCGACGCGCTGCAGATTGCTCCCGCGTCTGATCGTGTGGTGCTCGATGGGATCACCTTCGGTGACGTTGCCTTCGACGATGATTTCTCGACCGACCGCCTTTCGGAGTACACGACCTATGGTGATTCTGCCGAGCCGGCAGCGGCACTCGCGGTTGATGCGGCTGAAGGAGTGTTGACAGCAACGGCCGACGGTCGCCGCTGGAGTCATATTGCCTTTCCGGCGGAACCCGGCGACAGCTTCGCGCTCGTTGTCGAACCTCGGAGCTTCGCGGCTACTGGGGCAAGCGAAGACAGCCTCTTTCTCGGGCTCACCGATGGGGTCGGCAATCGCGTGCACAGCTGGTTCAACAACTCGCGTGGCGAGAGCGGCTTCGATGCTGTGGTGGGTGGCGAAGGACGCAACCTCAACACCGGTAATCAGAGCGGGCTTTCTTGGCAGCCAGGCGACCGGTTGGCGACGGTTGTCGACCACGGCACGATCACGTCGTGGATTGAGCAGAACGGCTCGTGGCGAAAGCTTCGCGCCGGTGCCTTAGATGGAGTGCTCACAGCGGAGCAGTTGCAGAGCTGGAAGCCGACGGTGAGCCTGCGCCTCGACACGGGGACAATCAGCCTCGACCGTGTGACGCTATTGCGCGCTGACTCGGCGGCGGCTGTTTTGCCCGCGAGGATCGAGGCGGAAGAGTTCACCTCGTCGAGCGGCGGCTCTTTGATCGCCGAAGGTACAAGCCCATCGGGCAACGTCGGTGGCACCTACGACGGTGGCGAGCTCGTGTACGAAGATTCCTCGTTTGGCACCGGGCCGTTGGCGACCGTGACAGTGCGCTCGTCAACGCGCGACGAGCGTGTCGGCGCCAATCCGCGATTGGAGTTCTACCTCGACGAGAAGTCGGACGCCGGAAAAGTGGCATCCGTTTCGTTGCCGAAGACGGGCGGGTGGGGCAACTACGTGACGACGACACTCGATCTCGACAGGCCGGTGTCGGGGCGCCACACCCTCATTGTGGTGATGCACTCAGACCCGATTGCCGGTCAGTCTTTCCAGTACGTATCCAACCTGGACTGGTGGGAGTTTGCACCCGCAGCGGACTCCGTAGAGCCCGCAGATCGCTCTGCGCTTCAGGCTGCTGTTGCCGGAGCGCAGGACGCCAAGGCGCAGGAGGACCGCTACGTCGCCATGGACTTCAGAGTGTTCCTCGGCGCCTTGAACACGGCAACGAAAGTGGCCGACGATGCGTCAGCAACGCAGGGTGAGGTCGATGAGGCACTGCGCGTACTGGAGGCCGCTCACGGTCAACTCGTGTGGAAAGTAGCACGCACGCTCCCTGGCCTGATCACTCAGGCCGAGGCAGTGGTGCGCGAGGGGTACACATCCGAATCGCTCGCGGCGCTCGATGCTGCGCTTGATGGTGCGCGGAACGTGGCGGATGACGCGACCTACGAGACGTATGTCTCGGCGTTCGATTCGCTAAAGGCCGCGCTCGAGGGACTAGCGACGCCCGGACCCGGCACTGAGGAGCCAGGAACTGAGGAGCCGGGCACGGAAGAACCGGGCACGGAAGAACCCGGCACGGAAGAACCAGGAACTGAGGAGCCGGGAAGCGGCAAACCAAGCTTCATCCCGGCAGCGCCGAGTGCGGATGGCAGCGACTTGCCGCTCGTCTTCCAGGACGTCATCACGGCGACAGTTTCGGGTCGTCAGGTGACTGTCGGTGGTCTCGGTGGCGGTGAATGGCACTTCGGCTACGTGTTCTCCGCACCTCGGGCGCTCGGGTGGTCGATCGCCGACGCCGGCGGCGAAGCGACGATGATGCTGCCCTCCGACCTGCCGGCCGGTGTGCACCGCTTGGCCGTCCTCGACGGCTCGGGGAGCCTCGTGGGCTGGACGGAGATCACAGTAGCGGTGACGAGCAGCCTGCCCGCCACGGGCGCTGATGCATCTCCGATGTGGTGGGCAGGCCTGATCGCGGCATTCTCTGTCTTGATCGGCGCTGTGCTCGTTGTGCGACGACGTCGCTCGATCAAGTTGTGAGGCGGCGCTTGTTGGTCCGAACGTGCGAGATCAGTGAACCGGCATCCCACCTGTGACGGCGATGGTCTCTCCGACTACGTAGCTGGACTCCTGCGACGCGAGGAAGACGAACGCAGGAGCCAGCTCCACCGGCTGTCCGGCGCGGCCCATCGGAGTTTGCGAACCGAATTCCTCGATCTTCTCGTTCGGCACGAATGCAGGTTGCAGCGGTGTCCAGATGGGGCCGGGTGCGACGCCGTTGACGCGGATGCCGCGCTCGATCAGCTGCTGCGACATTGCGCGTGTCCAGTTGGCAATGCCGGCCTTCGAAGTGGCGTATTCAGCGAGCGACGGCGAGGGGTTGAAGCCCTGCACGCTTGACGTGGTGATGATCGAGGCCCCGGGCTTCAAGTGCGGCGACGCGGCCTTGGTCAGCCAGAACAGGGGGTAGATGTTCGCCTTGACGACGTGGTCGAGCGTCTTCGTTTCGAAGTCATCGATGCTGTCGACAGTTGGCATCGTGCCCGCGTTGATTACGAGGATGTCGAGGCCCCCGAGTTCAGCGACAGCTTTTTCGACGACCTCGGCGTTGGTGCTCTCTTGTTGCAAGTCACCCGGCAGCAGCACGGCGGTGCGTCCCTCCGCGCGTACGAGGTCGGCCACTTCCTCGGCCTGTTTCTGTTCTTCAGCCAGATAGCTGAGAGCAACATCCGCGCCTTCGCGTGCATAAGCGATGGCTACTGCTCGGCCAATACCGGAGTCCGCTCCTGTGATCAGAGCCTTGCGCTCGGGGAGGCGACCCTTTCCGATGTAGGTCTTTTCGCCGTGATCGGGGGCCGGGTCCATCTTGTGGATGTCACCAGGGCCGTCCTGCTGCTGAGGCGGAAACGGCGGGCGAGGAAACTGAGTTGTGGGGTCCTGAGGGGTGTACATATCAGCCATGCTGCTGACGTTACGCCGCACCTGGCGAGGGTTTTTCGGGCTTGCGCACGGGGCTTTTGTCATCTACACGCCCACACCTATCCACAGTCTCTGATCGAAGAAGTGTGTGGCTGACGGCAGCGGGGATAGCGTCCAACCTCAGTAGTGTCAAGGCTCCGAGGTCATGCGCACATGGTGCGCATGATGGTGGTGAAGTCAAATGAGAAGACGAGGTGAACGCATGAGTACACCAGCTAGTGACGCTCCAGACGAGTCGAGCGCGATGGAGACTATCCAGCCGCTCCGTGACAACGACACATCGATTGAAACGGACCCGGCGGAGGACCCTGCGCAGGCGGAATGGGACCAAACCGCATCGTTTGACGAGGGCGCCGACCCCGTCGAAGACGCCGAGATCCCCGCGGCAGCACTTCCGAATCGAGCGATCCAGCCCGAGACGCAGGGAGACAACCCTGTTGCTGCGGAACTTGGTGAAGAGGGTCAAGGCGACCTCGCCCCTGAAGACCTCTGAGGAGCTCACTGGCTAGACCCCCCGGCGCGTGGGTCTAGCGCGACTCGCTTGAGCTACTCATCTTGAGCAGTAGCTGTATTGAGAACCCGCCCGTATGGTGGCACGCATGTGGTTCGAATCCTGGTCTGATCTGATGCGCGTCGTTCTATTGGGGACGGCGGGCTATGTCACCCTGGTGGGGGTGCTGCGATTGTCAGGAAAGCGCACGCTTTCGCAGCTCAACGTGTTCGACTTTGTCGTGACGGTGGCATTGGGATCGATCCTCGCGACGCTCTTGCTCAGCGCCGATGTGTCGTGGGCCCAGGGCGCGGTGGCGTTCATGCTCATTGCCGCGTTGCAGTTCGTCGTGGCGTGGGCATCCACGAAATGGCCGGCGGTGCGCCGGATGATCACTTCTACGCCGTCGCTCTTACTCAGAGACGGGGTCATTCTCGAATCGGCGCTTCGGCGCAGTCGTTTGACAGAGTCTGAGTTGCGTCAGGCGATACGCGCGGCAGGCAACGGTGACCTGGCCAACATTAAAGCAGTTGTGCTGGAAACAAATGGCACGCTCAGCGTCATTAGCGCGCAGAACTTCGGCGATGGTTCTGCTGTAAAAGACGTGGAGTCTGAAGCTTCAATGTAAGAGTGCTCCAAGCCCTATCGTTCGCTGTCGTCATCAACTACAGCGTCTTCGGCTGCAGCCATGGCGGCCTGACCTTCCTCGGGTGACTCCGAACCGGTGTCGGCGGCCGTGGCGTCCGACGACTCTTCCTCTTTTTGCTGGGCGCCGCCGTGCTGTTCCTTCGATGCGCTGTCGCTCATTTTTACTCCTCTGTTGTTGGTGTAGATCAGCATCACGCCGATGAGTTGGTAATGACGCTCTCGTCGAGTTTTTTCAGGAGGTCTGCGACGTCGCGATACACAGCTTCCGCGCCAGCTGATAGGAGCTCGTCCGCGCTGTACCCACCGGTGAGTACTCCGAGACTCATGACTCCCGCTCTTTTCGCCGATTGGATATCCCACACCGCATCGCCCACCATGATCGCTTGACCAGCAGAGACGGATGCCTTGTCGAGCGCCACCTTGATGATTTCTGGACTCGGCTTTGCCGTGCCGACGTCTTCGCTTGACGTCACGACATCGACATATTGATTGACGTCGAGTACCTCAAGCAGAGTGTCGAGTTCGCCCTGTGGCGCAGAGGTTGCGAGAACAACGCGGTGGCCTCTCGCATCGAGCTCCTCCAACAGTTGCCGTGCGCCCTGGAACGGACGGATTCGGTCGGAAAGTTCGGCATAGAAGCGACTTTGAGCTTCTTTCGCGGCGTCTCCCAGAGTCGACGCTTCGTCGCCGAGCAGCTCATCTAGCAATTTTCCCGAGTCCATCCCGATTCCGCGGTGAATGCGCCACATCTCCGCGGGGCGCTCGATCGCGACGAGCGCGCGGTCCCAGGCGTCGACGTGGAGGTAGTTCGAATCGACGAGCGTGCCGTCGATATCGAAAAGCACCGTCACGGGCTTTTGCGGGGAGATATCCATGGGGTTATTCAAAGCTATTGAGCAAGTTGAGTTCAAGGGCTGGCGGATCCGCAGAGAGTGTGCAGGTGCGGCGAGCGAACTGGTCACCGCGCTGAGCCGAAATCTGAGCCGAAATCTGGGCCGAACTGTTCAGCGCGCCATGCGAACGGGTATCGTCGCTGGTGCGTAAACACGCTGCGAGTTGACTGCCGAAGTGTCGGCAACGGGGGTACGAATGGGTCAGCTGATTTACGGAGTGGCACCTGCGATACAGATTGATGACTGGGGTCTGTACCATCTGCAGTCGGTGATGCTCAGCAAGTTGCGGCGTGATGAGAGCTTCAGCTTCAGCTGGGACAACGAGCCAGATGTCGATGGTGACGAAGCGCTCCCGACTCCTGGTCTTCACGGCACCGTGTGGATATCCAAAAGCACACCGCTCTATTTCAGCTACGACGAACCACGTGCGAAGCCTTTGAACCCGAAGTGGATCGCCACTCTGGCAGGAGCCGCCGGCAAAAATAGTGGCGCGTTTCGGCTTCTTCCAGAACCTGAGTAGCGCGCAGCGACGATTTTCGTTTCGTTTGTCAAGTCCCGGTAATCGAGGTTGACGCGGCCATAGCCTCCATTTTGGAGGAAATCATGGCTGAAACGTTGACGAAGGACGAGACGCGAGTCGGTGTTGCATGGATCGCGCAACGCTAACTCCCACTGCGCGCCAGAGCGCTCGTGTCGCGTCTGCGCTCGCCGGTGCGCAGCAGATCCGCGATTTCGGGCGCGACGTCGAGGCCACACTTAAGTGGTGCGTCGACGTCGGTAACCGTTCGCCGCGCGTAGGGGAGGGCAACACGGCTGAGGTGTGGGAGCTGCTCGCTGCCACTGCTCGACACGATGTTTCGGCTGCACGCATGCTCGAACCACACCTTGATGCGTTGAGTGTTCTCGCGCAGGCACGGGCAACGGCGGGCGTTGTATCGCGCTCGATTGATATCGAGCCCTTGAACGCAGGCAAAGACTCGAGCTGGGGAGTTTTCGCTGCCGAGGCTGCCGGCGTTCGCCTTGACGCACGAGAAACCTCTCGCGGCTGGACTCTTACTGGAACGAAGCCATGGTGCTCACTCGCCGCACACCTCTCTCACGCTTTGGTGACGGCATATATCGGCGACGACACGCGTCGACTTTTCGCCGTTGACCTGCGCGGATCCGGTGTGCATCCGCACCCGGGTCCGTGGGTGGCGCGAGGCCTCCCCGATGTCGTCAGCGCGCCGGTCGACTTCAACGAGGTACCCGCAGTGCCAGTGGGGGATGCTGGGTGGTACCTCTCACGCGCGGGGTTCACGTGGGGTGGAATGTCGGTGGCTGCGTGCTGGTGGGGTGCAGCAGTCGGAATCTCAGCACGCCTGCTTGATGCGGCACGATCGGGCGACGCCGACCAGCTGGCGCTGGTTCATTTGGGTCGGGTCGATGCAGCGCTGTGGGCCGCCCGCGCCGCGCTTCTCGAAGCCGCATCTCTCGTAGATGACGGCACGTCGGCAGAAGTCGGAAACCGTCTGCTTGCAGAGCGTGTCCGTTCCATCGTTGCGGATGCTGCAGCTCTCACCCTGGCAGAAGCGGACGCTGCGCTCGGCCCGGCGCCGCTCGTCGCCGACGACGCGTACGCGCGCCAGGCTGCGGGCTTACATCTCTATCTACGCCAGCACCACGGCCCGCGCGACATTGCGAAGGTCGGTCGTGCGGTCGTGACTGCGCCGCGTGCAGCATGGTGAGCTTCGACCACCTTGCCATCGGAACTGCGGAAGCCACCTGGCGGGCCGATGAGCGCATCAACGCTGTTCAGCCGTTCGATACGCGCATCAACCAGCTGATCGTCGCGGCAGCGCATCCGGACGATGAGACTCTCGGCGCGGGAGGTCTCATCCGTTGGGCACATGAGAACAATTGCGATGTGACGGTTGTCGTCGCAACCGACGGCGAAGCATCTCATCCGAACTCGCCGTCTCACACTCCCGCTGGCTTGGCCACGCTAAGAAGGCGAGAGGTACTCAACGCTGTTCACGTGCTCAACCCCACCGCGCACGTACATTTTTTGGGGCTTCCCGATGGCGAGCTTCGCGAGAACGCCGTGGCACTCGCCGCGGCGTTCCTCTCAGCGCTCGACGGATTGCCGCCGGCATCGGGCGAGAGCGTGATTGTCGCCCCCTGGTCGGGTGATGGCCACAGAGACCACCGGGTCACTGCGGAGTGTGTTGCGCAGGTTGCGGGGGTTCGCGGCATCCCTCATTTCGGGTATCCGATTTGGATGTGGCATTGGGCGCAGCCCGACGACGTGCCGTGGAACGCTGGCCGGGTACTCGCGCTGACACCCGATCAGCGTGCAGCGAAGGGTCGAGCGCTTCGTGAGCACGTGTCGCAGGTGCACCCGCTGTCGGATGCGCCGGGTGACGAGGCGATTCTGTCGGCGTCGATGCACGCGCACTTCGAGCGGGGCACCGAGCTGTTCTTCACGGAGGCCCCGCAGAACGAGGGCAAGACCCTTCCTGCTGACTGGTTTGAGCGGTTTTACGCTCGGCATGCTGATCCGTGGGGCTTCGAAACTCGCTGGTACGAGGAGCGGAAGCGCGCGCTGCTGATGGCAAGCCTTCCGGTGCGGAACCTAGGGAGAGTGCTAGAAATTGGTTGCTCGACAGGCTTGATCACGGCTGAACTGTCGGAGCGAGCAGACGAGGTTCTTGCGTTGGATGCATCCGCTGCTGCCGTTGATGCGGCATCTTCTCGACTGGCTAAGCGGCCCCACGTCAGCGTGCGCCAAAGCGCTGTGCCCGAGCAGTGGCCAGGCGGTTCCTTCGACACGATCATCTTCTCGGAAGTGGGCTACTACCTGTCGCATCGCGATCTTGCGAAGACGGTTGCGCTTATCGACACCGCGATGACGGGCGATGGGTGTCTCGTTGCCTGTCACTGGCGTCATCCCGTCGATGAGTATCCGCTGAACGGCGATGAAGTGCACGCCGCCCTCAGGTCTGTCGAAGGGTGGGACGGCATCGCCATTCACGAAGAGCGCGATTTTGTCATTGAGGTCTTCGGTCGCAGGCCCGCTCTATCGGTGGCTCAGCGGGAGGGACTGCGATGAGCCACCGCACAATAGGCGCTGTCGTGATTGTCGTTCCGGTACATAACGAAGAGGTGTTGCTGGCTGCGTGCCTTGATTCGATAGAAACGGCGATCAGCAACGTAGATATCCCTTGCGAGGTCCGAGTCGTGCTCGACGCGTGCAGCGACGGCTCGGCCGATATTGCCGCACGATATGCGTTTGAGGCGATGGGCATCGCAGCGAATGCGGTGGGTGTTGCGCGATCGCGGGGCGTCGCATCGGCCCTTTCGATGTTTTCCCGGATGCCGTCAGATCAGATCTGGATCGCAAATACCGATGCGGATTCGACAGTGCCGGCGAACTGGCTGACGGCTCAGCTCGACCTGGCGGCATCCGGCACAGATGTCGTCGTCGGCACGGTACGACCCGATTTCAACGATCTCGATCCCAATCATCAGGATCTTTGGCTGCGCACGCATTTTGCGGGCGCGCCCAACGGTCACGTGCACGGAGCGAACCTCGGAGTGCGTGCCAGCACCTACCTCGCAGCGCGGGGTTTTAGCGGTTCGACCGAGCACGAAGATGTGCGTTTGGTGGAGTCCTGCCGACAGGTGAACGCAACCGTGACGCCGAGCGATGCCGCCGAAGTCGTCACTTCAGGTCGATTCACCGGTCGCACGCCGGGTGGATACGCCGGTTATCTTCGCGAGCAGTCGCGTGCGGTGCACGATGCCCTGCCATACTTGCCCCGTGTCGAAGACCACTGCTGAAACTTCTCCCGCCCAGGATGCCGACGCGATAACGCCTGCCCATCGCCGTGTCATCGGGCTTTTGCTGATATCGGCGTTCGTTGTGATGCTCAACGAGACGCTGGTGGGCGTGGCGTTGCCGAGGATCATGGACGACCTCAAGATCGGCGCGTCAACAGCACAGTGGCTTGTGACGGCCTACATGCTGACCATGGCCGTTGTCATTCCACTCACGGGCTTCTTTATGAAGCGCTTTACGACGCGTGCTGTGTTTATCGGCGCGATGGCGCTGTTCGTCGCGGGAACCCTCGTCGCAGCCCTTGCGCCGGCCTTCGGCGTGCTGCTTGCAGGTCGAGTTTTGCAGGCGGCGGGCACAGGAGTCATGACACCGCTCCTGATGACCACGATTATGACTGTGGTGCCGGCCGGGCGTCGTGGTCGCATGATGGGCACGATCACGATTGTGATGTCGGTCGCACCTGTGCTCGGTCCCCTCATCGGAGGGATCATCGTCAACTCGCTACCGTGGCAGGCGCTATTCGTGATCATCTTCCCGTTCGGGATTCTCGCGCTCGTGCTGGGACTCTGGCGAATGACGAACGTCAGCGAAACAGAGCGCGTCCGGATCGACCTGCTCTCGGTGCTGCTGTCGGTTTTGGCATTCGGCGGGCTTATTTACGGTCTGTCGGAGTTCGGCAACGAAGCCGAGGGCGTCTCAACGATGTCGCCCTGGATTCCGGTTGCGGTCGGTGTGTTGTCGCTCGCAGCATTTGTGTTCCGACAGCTGCATCTTCAGCGCACCAACGACGCCTTGATCGACCTGCGAATCTTCGCGTCGTCAGCATTCTCGCGTGCGCTCATCATGATGGCGGTCATAAACGCCATCCTGTACGGGTCGCTGACGCTGCTGCCGCTTTATATTCAGGATGGTCTCGGCCTCACCCCGCTTCAGTCTGGACTGATCGTTCTTCCGGGTGGGCTGCTCATGGGCTTGGCTGGCCCGTTCGTCGGTTTGGCATTTGATCGCATCGGCCCGCGGCCGCTCGTGATCCCCGGCGCAATTATCACGTCGATTGCGCTGTGGCTGATGGCACTGATGTTTACCGCGCACGCGACGTTCGCGACGGTTCTTGGGCTTTACCTCGTGCTCTGTGCCGGGCTTTCGCTTCTGTTTGCCCCGTTGTTCACTGTGGCGCTCAGCTCGGTAAAGGACCAGTTCTATCCGTACGCGAGCGCTGGGATCGGCACTGCGCAGCAGCTCGCGGGAGCCGCGGGCACCTCGCTCTTCATCGTCGTCTACACGGTCATCGGTCAGGGAGTTCGCACTGATGGTGGCTCGGCTGCACACGCTGTGGACCAGGGGGCGCACTCTGCACTGCTGTTGGCAGCGGTGCTTTCGTTGGCGATCGTTGCGCTTTCGTTCACGATTCGAAAGCCAGAGCCCGCCGAGGTTGCTGCCAGCTGAACGCAACGAACAAAGCGGATGCCGCGGCTCGGCTTTCGGTGGACACTGCGGCGGCCGGTTCGTTAGTTTGCGGGCACGAGGGCGCGAAGCTTCTCTAGCAGCGGCTCGGCGGCTTCGGCGAGGAATCGGTCTTGGCCTTCGTCGCCGATCTGTACGAGCGCAACATCGGTGAAGCCCGCGTCAAGGAACGGCTGGAAGCTGGCGGCGATCTTGTCGAGGTCTGGGCCGCACACGATACTTTCGGCTACGTCATCCGGGCGAACAAATTGGGTAGCGCCCTGAAAGCCGGCCGGTGTGGGAAGGTCTGAATTCACTGACCATCCGCCGGCGAACCAGCGGAACTGATCGTGAGCGCGCGCGATCGCGGTCTCTTCATCGGGGTCCCAGCAGATGGGAATCTGACCGATCTTGCGTGAGCCCGCACCGTGGTGTTCGTCCCAACCACTTACGAGTGCCGCATCCGGAGTGGTTGCAATTGCGTGGTCGACGAGGGGTGCGAATTCCTCGATCGAGCGCGGCCCCGACACCGCCGCCGCGAGTGGAACGCCAACCTCTGGCAGGTCCCAGATGCGCGCCGAGTCGACCCGGAAATACTCGCCCTCCCAGGTGATGAGCTCACCGGTGTGCAGCTCTCGGATGATGTGGATGGCTTCTTTCAACATGTCTTGGCGTGCATGGACAGCGGGCCATCCTTCGCCGACCACGTGTTCGTTCAGGTTTTCACCGGATCCGAGACCGAGGGTGAAGCGCCCATCGGAGAGAAGCTGCAGTGTTGCTGCCTTTTGAGCGACCACGGCTGGGTGGTATCGCACGGTGGGGCATGTGACGTATGTCATCAGTTCCACAGAAGACGTCGCCTGAGCGACAGCCCCGAGCACTGTCCAGGCGTACGGTGCGTGGCCCTGGCTCACGAGCCACGGTGAGTAGTGATCGCTTGAGACCTCGAAATCGAACCCGGCGTGCTCTGCGCCGACCGCATAGCGGACGAGTTCGCGGGGCCCGCTCTGTTCAGTCATTAGCGTGTAACCGAAATTGACGCTCATCTGTTCTCCTAGGACGGGGGTTCGGGGCGATGCCATCGGGCAGCAATCGTCGGAGCGAGCGTACATTTCGCAATTTTCGGAGCCCGGGGGATTGCGTCACGTACTGCGTCGGCGTAAAGCGCTTGTGCTGCACGCGCGCCGTCGTGAGGCAACTCGGCGCTGTATCGTTCCGACATGACGTCACCCTCGCATCGTTCGCGCAGTCGCGTCGGTTGGATCCTCGTTGCGATTGTGCTCGCTGCGGCGATGCTCCGAAGCCCCATCGTCGCGGTGGCGCCGGTTGCGCGCCTGGTTGAGCAGCAACTGGGCATCACTGCGACCGTGGTGGGGTTGTTGACCAGCATCCCAGTGCTCGCTTTTGCTATCTGCGCACCGCTGGGAGTGGCCGTTGTGCGCCGCGGCGGCGCAAACTTCGCGCTGACTGTTAGCCTCGCGGGAGCGGTGCTCGGTTGCATCATTCGCTCCTCGGGAGACCTTGCATCAGCGCTCGTTGGCACCGCGATCATGGGCATCTTTTTGACAGTCGGAAATGTCGTGATGCCTGTCATCATTGCCCGTGATTTTCCGCCCAACCGCGTGCACGCGATGACGGGGGTCTTCACCGCATCCTTGAATATCGGCACGATGACCGTCACTGTTTCGACCGCGCCGTTGGTCGGTGCAGTCGGATGGCGCGTGGCCCTTGCCTCGAGCGCAGTTTTTGGCGTGGCAGCGCTCGCGACGTGGATTGCTCTGCACGGAATCCGAGGGGCTATCGTTCCCGAGCGGCGAGGCCACGAAGCGGCGCCAAAGATCGCAGCTCGGTCGGCCGCGAACATCGGCACGACCTGGATGCTGGGCGCGGCATTTGCCGGTCAAGCTTTCGCGTTTTACGCGATGACGGCTTGGCTGCCGACCCTTTTGACAGACAGCGGCTTTGGTGTCGCGGCCGCGGGCGCGATCGCGGGGATTTTTCAAGTCGCGGGCATTGCTGGCGCGCTTCTCGTTCCGCTGCTCACCACGCGCGGCTCAACGCTTGTTGCGGCCGTTGCCGTTGCCGGTGCGTGGTTGTCAGTGCCGCTCGGGTTCTTATTTCTTCCGCAGGCGTGGGTGGCGTGGTGCTTGCTGGGGGGGGTGTCGCGCAGGGAGGCGGGCTGACGATCGTCTTCATCATGATTGTGGGGCTCGGTGGCGGGCAGCGCGTCATCGCTGGTCGCTCCGGGGTAACGCAGGCGATCGGGTACGCAATCGCGGCAACGGGGCCGACTGTCGTGGGGGCGCTCCACGAGCAGACCGGCAATTGGGTCGCGTCTCTCTACGTCGTGCTCGTCGCTGTGCTCGTGTTTGGCGTCGCGGGCGGGTTCGTCGCCCGGCATTTGGAACGCGTTCCGGCGCGCCAGTGATACGGGTCTGCGCTCGTTCGACGCGCTTCAGCCCTCACCGGAGATCGACAGATGACCGAATGAAGATGCCGGTTCGTTCACGGCGGTTCGCGCAATGAGCACGGGCGCATTGATGTTGACGAGCACGTCGTGGATGACAAGAGCAAATGGAGAATCGGGTTGCGAGCAACCTGGTCCGAGTACAAGCAGAGTCGCGTTTCGCGACGCATCGAGGAGTGCCTCCGGCGCTGGTCTCGAAGTGCTGCGGCTACGTACCACGACTGTGGGCCAGCGCTCTTTGACGGCGGCCGTCGCAGCGGCGAGTTCAGAGCGGGTATCCGCTGCATTGGCCGGGGTGCTCCGCCCGAACGACGAGTGAATGAGTTGCAGTGGCTCTCCGAGGGCTGCGGCGTCAGCGTCGGCGACGGATGCCACGAGCACTGCGGTGGCAGCATGGTCGATTCCTGCAACGACCCCGGTGCGAAAGCGTAGATCGACATCCGGTATGACGGCGACGCTACTTCGCACGGTTGAGGCGATCTGGATGCCACGTGCCCCGTACCCGCGGGCATGGATGAATCCAGTTTTCCCGGTGCCGATCACAAGCAGATCATCGCTCTGAGCAAATCCTGCCAGCGTGTGAGAGATCGGTCCTCGCAGCACGATTTCCTCGCTACTGCCAGCAGTAGTGGTGTCGCTATCGGGCTCAACTCGCACCGTAATGAGAGGTATGTGGGTTCTCCGCGCGCGTGCTCTGGCCCAAGCCAACGCGTTGCCTGACGAGCGGGTGTCGTTGACCGCGACGACGTAGCGTGTGCACACTGACGTCGCCTCCGATCTGGTTACTACTGATCCTCTCCTGCGCCGTGGTATCCGTTCAGTGCCGAAGGTCCCAAAGTATGAGCAAGCAACCGTAGACTCGAGAGGGGCTCCGACGGCGCGGGAAAGGGAGAGATGGATGCTGACTCTCTCCGCCTGCTCGCGGCCAACCACCTCGTGGTCGAAGGCCTCGAGCTAGATCAGGTACTCCGTCATATTGTCGACGCGGCAGTGAGCCTGATCGATGCTGAGTACGGGGCACTCGGCGTGATCGCGCCAGACGGTCATTTGGAGCGGTTCATCCATGTGGGGATCTCCGACGAGGTTGCGGCGAAGATCGGCCACCTTCCAGAGGGGCGCGGCATTCTTGGTGCTGTCATCGATAGCGACGCCGCGATTCGGCTCGACGATTTGGGTGCCGACTCGCGTTCTATCGGGTTTCCCGCTCACCACCCGCCGATGGGCGCATTTCTCGGGGTGCCCATCCGCACGCGCAACGAGACGTACGGCAATCTTTACCTGACCAAACGCGCTGGCGACTCATTCACCGCAGAAGATGAAGAGCTCGTGACCGGTCTCGCCGCCACGGCCGCGATCGCGATCGACAACGCTCGCCTCTATGAAGAATCCGTCCGCGCACACCGTGTCAGCACGGCACTGAGTGAAGTGACCGCGACTCTGCTTGCTCCCGATGCGGGCGACGCGTTTGGGGTCGTCGCGGAGCGGATAGCTGCCCTGGTGGGTGCCGATCTCGTGACCATCGTTGTGCCCGGGTCAAGCGCAGCGGAGTATCGAATTGAGACAGCGCGTGGTGTTGGAGCGGCAGCGATCGAAGGCAGCATTCTGCCGGGTAATGACTGGTTGGTGGCGCGTGCTATCGCGGGCGGACAGGTCGTCTCAGCCGAGAACAGCGCCGATGCGCCGTGGCTCGGTGACCAGTTCACCGATGGTTCAACAGTCGCGGTACCGTTTGTCGTTTCGGGCTCGCCGGTAGGCGCGCTGTGCATCACTCGCGGTTCACACTCGGATGCCTTTTCGGCGATCGAACTCGCCACAATCGCCGAGTTCGCCGCCCAGGCAGGTCTTGCTGTGGCACTCGCTTGGGCACGCGCTGACCGTCAGCGTCTCGATGTGATCGCGGACCGGTCGCGAATCGCGCGAGACCTTCACGACCACGTCATTCAGCGGCTTTTTGGAACAGGGCTTGGGCTCCAGGCTCTTGCTGGTTCGGCGCCCGCCCACGCAGCCGCGCTTGATCGCCATGTGGCAGAGATAGACACGGCGATCGCTGACATTCGCACCGCGATTTTCGCTCTCCAAAATTCAGCTGCTGAGTCGGTTCGGCACCGCTTGCTTGACGTCGTCACAGAACTCACGCCGAGCCTTCGCCGCCCGCCGCGCATTAGCTTTGCGGGGCCCGTTGACCTGATTGCGAGCGGCGCTCTCGCCAACGATGTGGTCGCCGTCGTGCGCGAGGCGCTCGCCAACGTCGCGCGCCACGCTCACGCTGACACAGCAGTAGTGTTCGTTGCCGCCACAGAGAAAGAACTAACGGTCACCGTGGACGACGACGGCGTCGGAGTCGCCGCGAGCTCGGTAAGGGCAAGCGGTACAGCGAACATGGCCGCACGCGCCAGCGCCCACGGCGGCGCGTTTGTGCTCGAACCACGCGCCGGCGGCGGCACACGTGCGATCTGGCAGGTTCCGCTCGCGTCCACAGCTAAGGAGCAACGATGACCCGCGTATTCCTGGTCGATGACCACGAAATTGTGCGCCGAGGGATTGCGCAGCTGATCGATTCTGAACCGACGTTTGAGGTTGTCGGTGAGTCGGAAGCTGTGAGCGGCACCCTGGGCCGGGTGGCAGCGACGATGCCAGACATTGTCGTGTTGGATGTGCGCCTGCCCGATGGGAGCGGAATCGATCTGTGTCGCAGCATCCGATCAGCCCATCCAGACATTCGGTGTCTCATGCTGACCGCATACGACGATGACACGGCGAGCGTTGCGGCGGTTGTTGCTGGCGCCTCAGGGTATGTGCTGAAAAATATCCGCGGGCGCGGCCTTATCGAAGGCATCCATCGAGTGTCTCGCGGTGAGAACTTGATGTCTCGCGAAGTCACAGATCGAGTGCACGACTTTCTTAGTACGCACAGGCCGGAGTCGTCCGCACCGTCGGTCGAGCTGACGATGAGGGAGCGCCAGGCGCTTGAGCTGATTACGGAGGGTCTGACTAACCGGCAAATCGGTGAGCGTCTTGGTATCGCTGAAAAGACCGTCAAGAACTATGTGTCGGGGTTGCTCGCGAAGCTCGGAATGGAACGGCGCACGCAGGTTGCGGCGTACGGAGCAACCGCGATCGCGCGTGACAGGCAGGACTGAGGAGAAACGGGTAGGACCAACGGCTCTATGGGGTGCCCCGATACCCGGCCAGAGTTGAGTCATCGGCAACGCGCACGTGTGCCGATGGAAGGGCCCGAAAGTGGGTACCGTTACCGGTCGCATTCTGGCGGCAGCCCGCCGATATCCGTGGGTCACCGCGACAGTCGCTGTTGCCGTCGTGGCCGGGATCTTGGCATTCACGGATTGGGCGCCTGCGTGCCCTCGGCACCCAGAACCTCATGGTGCTGACCGGAGACGGTCAGGTGACAGCTGCAAGCGAAGCGGCCGACATCGTCATCTTGGGTGATGATGTATCTCGAGTAGCGGATGCTCTGGCTATCGGTCGCAGAACCGTCAACGTCGGGCTGCAAAGCATCTGAGTCGGCATCGCGCTGAGCCTCGCGCTCATGGTTCTCGCAGCGCTTGGCTTCATCCCGGCACTCGTCGGCGCATGGTTGCAGGAGGGCGTCGATGTTGTCGCAATTGCATGGGCGCTGCGCGCCACACGGCCTGGTTCCCCTCAGTAGCGCGCGGCTGAATCTCGCCGTGCTTCTTTGCGCCGCGACAAATACAAGGCTGATGTCGGCGCCAACAGCCGCGCCGACGACTAGCCGGTCAGGTCGGGTTCGAACACGACGCCGGGTGGTGTGTCGGTGTAACTTCGTCCGGTTGGCGAGGTCCACTCCAAAACACCGTCGCCTTTTTGTTTCACCGACCACCTGCTCGCATGTTTCAGGCTGTGATGTCGTCGGCACAGATGCGCGAGGTTGTGCTGATGCGTCGGACCCCCGAGCGCGGCATCGACTGTGTGATCAATGTCGCACCGGTGGGTGGGCATGCGGCATCCCACGAACCTGCAGTGTTGATCTCGCGCTCGAAGTTGCCGTTTGAGTTGGTCGCTGGGTCGGTATCGATCGACCGCCACCACCGTGCCCGTGACGGGCCGAGTGAACACTCGATCCCACCCCGGCGCGGTACCCGCGAGCCGTCGTGCACTCTCGGGGTCAACAAGACTCAGCCCCGACAGATCCGCCGGTGTCGATGACGTGCCCGCAAGTGTCGTAGCCGGCACTGTCACCTGCACAATCGCCCGGATCGCACCCAGCCCACCACAGTCGTCGCCCGCGAGCTGGTCGAGGCTCGGCACCGAGGTGAGCAGCATGTCGGAGAACAGGTCAGCGCGGATCTGATCCGTCGTCCGCCGATCATCCACCACAGGCTCATCCTCAGTGCGAAGCTTCGTGCCGTACTCCGACCGCTCTGTTTGGAAGTCTTTCAACGCCCGCGCCTGCTGCGTGAGTCGGTTGAAGATCCCATGGGCCTGCACCGACGGCAACACCGCGTTGAGCGTACTCATCCCATCAGCGAGGTCAAACAGGCGCACAGTCCGCGTCGCGTTCGCGTCTTCGAAGCGTTCCTGCAGCGTTCGCGGCTGTGCTTTCTCCGCCAACGCTGCAGCAAACCCCCGCAACCTGCCCGGTGTCTCAGCCTCAGCGACCCCGACCACGTCCCGGTCGTAGAGGGCCTTGGCTGCAGCATCCGTCAGGTTCACGCCCGCCCGCAAGATCTCTTGTACGTGGCGTTCCGAGACACGCCCCGCGCTCCACGACGCGAACGTCTCCGGATACGACTCGGTCACGTCGAGCGCGTCATCGACACGTATTTGCGCCGTGCGATCCGACAGTCGCAACGCAGCCCCAACTTCTGCCGCGACCGCCCGCATCGGAATCTCACGATCCCGCGAGTCACGCGATGTCATCCGCCGCATTTGCGCAAGCGCGATCCGCCCCATCTTTGCCAGAACCGCAGCGCGTGCCGCCTGCATCTGAGCGATCTGTTGATCGAAAGAAATCAACGTCACCACAGACTCAGACAGCTCGGAGGCTTCTGCTTCTTGTTGCTCGGTTTCGTTCTCTGACATGCCCCAAGTATCGAACATACCTCCGACACTGACCATGCCAAACCAGCCTAAAAAACCCGGCGTGGATAACTTTCTCAAAAAACTTTCGGGGAGAAGAAGAATGCGTGCGGGCCGCAACTCTCAGAAGTTCGACGCGTTGACCCGGCACTTGGGCGGGCGCTCTGGCACGATCTGTTCATGACAGAATCTCGGGACGCTCGCGTGCAGGCCGCGTCTGAGATGCGCGAGCCCGCCGCGCCAGACTTTCGGAGGCCCATAGCGCTCGCCGTGGGCGTTGGTGCGACCGTTGCCTTCGTCATCCTTCGCCTCGTTGTTGCGCTCGGCGACACGAAACCCCTCGACATCGATATCTGGTGGCACGACGTAATGGTCGCAACCCTCACTGACGCCGGTGTCGTCGTCGCGTTGGTGCCAGGGGTCGTCGGCGGCACCCTCGGAATGATCGTCATCGGCATCCTGGTCACGGTGCTGTTCTTAATTCGCAAACGACCATGGGATGCCGTGACCCTCGCGAGCGCGATCGTCGTCGTTGTGGCGATCGGGGCGCCGATGGCGGCAGTCATTGCTCGAGTGCGCCCAGCCGACTCGCTCGCCGAGAGCGTCGACACCTCGTTTCCCTCCGGGCACACGGCGGTTGCGACCACATTCGTGATCATCCTTTCGTTTATCTTGCGACGCAGGTACGTGTGGATGATCGGCATCGCCTGGGTCGTGCTGATGATGTGGAGCCGGACATATCTTTATGCGCATTGGCTGAGCGATGTGGTCGCCGGCATGCTGGAGGGGATCGCCGTTGCGACCCTCGTGTGGTGTGCAGTCGAGACTGTGCGCGATAATCACGCCCTCCGGGCGCAGCGCGATTCAACCGTTTAAAGAACCCGTCATTTACGGCACCGCAAAGTAAATCTCAAGCCCATCGCCGCATCTGATGCGGGTCGGTACCCTCCGAGGATGGCCAATGCAAAGGGTGCCGCGCGAGCGGCTACGGGTTCGAAAACGCTCCGAACGCTTGCTCGCGCAGGGTATGCGGTGCTCGGTGTCGTGCACATCGTCATTGGTGCGATCGCGATTTCTGTCGCGGTGGGTGCGGGCGGAGGCGAGGCCGATCAAAGTGGCGCGATGCGCCAGATTCAACAGAGTCCCGCAGGGGTTTTGCTCTTGTGGCTCATCGCGATTGGGCTGCTGGCTCTAGCTATCTGGCAGATAGTGCAAGCATTCCTCGAGCGCGACTCTGATGCAAAGAAGAAATGGGCGTCTCGCGCAAAATTTGTCGGCACAGCGGCCGCATACCTCGCTATTGCCTCCACAGCGCTGGTTTATGCGCTGGGCGGGCAGTCAGATTCGTCGCAGTCATCACAATCTCTAAGCGCGCAGCTACTCGCTGTGCCTGCGGGTGTGTTCCTTCTGGTTCTGGTTGGACTCGGTGTCGTGGCCGTCGGAATTGCGTTCATTGCGAACGGCGCGACGCGCTCGTTCAAGAAGAAGCTCGTGTTGCCCTCTGGAGCGGCCAAGCGCGGGATCGTCGCGTTCGGTGTGGCCGGATACATCGCGAAAGGCATCGCTGTGGGCGTCACCGGAATACTATTCATCGTCGCCGCCCTGACTCAGGACCCAGAAGCTGCAGGCGGGATGGATGCTGCACTCCACAGCCTCGCCGCGCTCCCGTTCGGCGCCGTCATCCTGTGGGTCGTCGGTGTTGGTCTCGCTCTCTACGGTTTGTTCTGCTTCGCGCGAGCGCGCTACGCCAAAATGTAGCGTCCTCGTCCGGTGAGAAGTCCGCCGGGGCATAAGCTCAGGCGTTATGGCAATCGGCGCAACAATCCACACGTTCACTGTGCAACTGGCGGATGTTGACCGTGGTGTCTATGACGAACTCACGCTCCGCGTGGCGCGGCATCCGTCTGAGACCGACGCGTACATGATGACCCGCGTACTCGCGTACTGCCTCGAGTTCGAAGAGGGTATCGGCTTCAGCGAGGGTGTTTCGTCGACCGAGGAGCCGGCCGTACTGGTTCGAGACCTGACGGGAGCGCTGAAGGTGTGGATCGAAGTGGGCGCCCCCGACGCTGCTCGCCTGCACTACGCCAGCAAGCTCGCGGACCGCACAGTGATTTACACGCATCGCGACCCAGCGAAAGTGGCGGCACCGTGGGCCGGAAAACGCATCCACGATGCCGACGCCATCACGCTCCGGAGCTTCGACGTGGGCTTTATCGATGCGGCTGCAGCCCTCCTTGAGCGCCGCAACACGATGACGCTCTCGATTACAGAGGCCCAGCTCTACCTCGAGCTCAATGGCACAACCCTGAGCTCCGGTCTGCACGAGCGCGGCGTCGAGTAGCCGACGCCTCAAACCCTCCGCGACTTGCCCGTTTTTGTGGGTATGTGAGCCCCACAACCCGCAAAAACAGGCAAGTCAGCGGGTGGGGGTGCGATCCAGCGCCGCGACGACGCCACTCGCTGTTTGCTCATCGAGGATGAGGTGCGTGATGATCCCAGCGTGGAGCGCCGCGATAAGGGGCTCGACCTTGTTGTCGCCGGCCACCGCGCAGACTCGCCGTGGAATCCGTTTGAGCTCTTTTGGGGTCGGACCCGTCGCGCGCTGATTGAGCGAGAGATCTTCGTACGTGCCGTCGGCACGAAGGAAGACCGTGCACACGTCGCCCACGACGCCCTCGGCATCGAGGGTCTCGATGTCTTCGGGTTCGAGGTAGCCGGCGGAGTACACATGGCTTGGCACTTCGCCGGTGAGGGCGCCGATCGAGAACAGTGCGATATCGACGCGGCGCTGCACGTCGAGCACTCGCGCCACCGATCGTTCGTGCCACATTGCTTCGCGAGTCGCGGCGTAGTCGAAAAAGGCTGGAACCGGAAAAAGATGCACTCTTGCGTCAAAAGCGCTGCCGAAACGCGAGATCAAACTTCCGATGTAGTCAACGCCGAAAGTGCGGTTGTTGGCGGCGCCGTTGAGTTGCACGATTGAGCTGCCTCGCGTCGGCTTCTTGCTGAGATGTTTCGCAATTGCAGCAAGCGTTGTGCCCCACGCGACCCCCAAGACCATGTCGGAATCGAACCAGCCGGTCACCATGCGGGCCGTTGTGATGGCGACCTGCTCAAGTCGTTCCTGCGTCGATGCTGAATCGTTCACTGGGGCCACCGAGGTTTCGACCCCGAAGCGTTGCGAAATGCGTCGCCCGACCTCGGGAGCACGCGTGGGTGCGGGGCGCAGTGTTATCTCGACGAGTCCCGTTTCACGCGCCTCTTTGAGCATGCGAGAGACAGTAGACCTCGACATATGCAGGTGGGCTGCGATTGCCTCCATCTTCATGTCCTGGAGGTAATACATCGTCGACGCCGCGAGGATCGTGTCGTCTTTATCCATCGTTTTCTTTCTGCACATACGTGCACATTCTCTGGGCGGATTGCCAGGCGGCCTGCTCATCGTAATACGCTCCTCGACGCGACTTGTCTGCGCTGATACCTCAATGAATGCCGATACCCACACAAAGGAGTAGGGATCACGTGAAAACCCCCTTACTGAGAAGAAACCCGTTCTGGCTTGCCCTCTCACTCGTACTCATGCTCGTTTCGGGATTTGTTGCTTCGGCCGTGCAGACGGATGCCGGTGGCGTCGATATCGAAGACATGCGCTGGGAGACCGCGTCTGGTCAGATGCTGCGCGCACTGCTGTTCAAGCCCGACGCCGCAACGGTTGACAACAAGGCGCCCGCCATCGTCGTGAGCCACGGCTGGTGGAACAACCGCGAAATGCAAGACGCCAACTACGTCGAGCTCGCTCGCCGCGGATACGTCGTCGTTTCAATCGACATGTATGGCCACGGCAACTCTTCGTACCTGCTGAACGAAGAGCTCACTCTCGGCGGCACCGGCATGTATGACACCGTCAAGCTGGTCGCTGACTTCCCGTACGTCGACCAGAACAAGATCGGGGTCTCGGGTCACTCCAACGGCGCACGTGCCGCGAACTTCTCGGTCGCACTCGACAACGAAGCCGACACGCAGCTGATCGACGCTGTTTTTCTCGTCGACAATGACCCGACATATACGGATGCCGATGGCGCCTATACCAACGTGTACGGCTCGCGTGACGTTGGCCTTGTTGCCGATCAATACGACGAGTTCTTCTTCCGTGGTTATGACGAGACCGGAGCGGTTGTTTCTCTCCCGCGCGACTACATCACGAGTCCCAATGCGCAGTCGTTCTTGAACTTCGGTACCGACCCCGCTGAGGGGGAGACGCGTAACGCTGACCAGTTCTACTCCGAAGATGGTGCCGTACGCATCATCTACAACCCCGCGCAAACTCACCCGTGGGGCACGATCTCTAAGGCGACAGTCGCCGACCAGCTCGAGTACTGGGATGAAGTTTTCGGCACACCGACGACGATCGCCCCAGGCTCACAGATCTGGCAGTGGAAAGAGGCGTTCACCGCGCTTGGTCTTGTGGGCTTCGGAATCTTCCTCGTCGCATTCACACGTGCCCTTCTCGGAACGCGCGCGTTTGCTGGCCTGAAGTCTGAACTGCCGAAGACGATTGCGGCGAACACCCGTAAGGGCCTCGCATGGTTCTGGGGCGGACTCGCGGCAACGGTCTTGTTCTCGGGCCTCAGCTACGTGTGGCTCAGTCAGCAGCCGATTATGCAGGGGATCGCGTACAACATCACGCCCACGATCTTCACCCAGGGGGCCGTGTTCTTCATCGCCGCATGGGCTGCGATCAACGGCATTTTCGCCGCGATCATCATGACCATCTCGTACTTTGCCTTCGGTAAGAAGAACGGGGTCAACCTGCGTGACGTTGGAGTGCTGCCCGGGTGGAAGAAGTTCTGGCACGGCATCGGGCTCGGCGCTGTGGTGGTGACGGCCGCGTTCGCGATCGTGTTCGTTATGGACTACTTCTTCAAGACGGACTTCCGGTTCTGGGTGCTCGCGGTAAAGGCGTTCGAGGCTGACAAGCTCTGGATTGCGCTGCTCTACGTGCCGTTCTTCCTCGTCTACTTCATCGCGAACTCTGTCGCAGTCAACGGCTTCAACCGGTTCACGATGCGGGGCAAAGAGTGGGTCAACACGCTGCTGCTGGCGGTTGCGAACTCGTTCGCGCCGATCGTCCTCGTGGTCGCGCAGTACACAACGTTCTTCATCAGCGGCGAGCTCATCCCGGGCTTTGGCGGAATCTTCAGCATCTGGCTGTTCCCGGTGATCGTGATTCTCGCGGCGTCGGCTGTCATCTCGCGCAAGATCTACCGCGTGACGAACAACCCCTACATCGGCGGGTTCATCAACGCAGCTGCTGTCACCATCATTTCGGTGTCGAACACGCTGACGGTGATCTACTCCTAACGGATGGTCGCCTACTCCTAGAGATAGTCGCCCACTCGTAAATACGACGATCGCCCCGGCGCGCATTCTGCGCATGCCGGGGCGATCGTCGTATTCGCGCTACAGGATGTAGAGCATTTCTTGATACGTCGGCAGGGGCCAGAGGTCATCCGCGATGACACATTCGATATCGTTGGATGCTGCTCGCACCGCCGCCATTGCGGGCAGGAGCGACTCGCGCGCGTGCTCGGCCTCGGCAAGCGTTTCGTGGCCGATCTCTTCGCCCAGTGCTTCGCTGAGAGCTGCGAGCGCTGCGCGCAGTGCTGTGAGAGGTTCGGTCACCTCATTGAGGGGCGCAAGATCAGGCTCGATTCCGGCCGCTTTCAGCGCAGCGACGTTGTGAGCAAGCTCGGTCTGGTACCGCATCGCCGCAGGAAGAATCGATGTGGCGCCCATCTCAAGCGTCAGGCGCGCCTCGACACCGATCGTGAGTGCGTACTGCTCTAGCCCGATTTCGTAGCGGCTGTGCATCTCTCGCTCGTTGAAGACCTTGTACTTCTCAAAAAGGGCCAGCGCCTCGTCCGAGATGAGTTCGGGCAGTGCGTCGAGGGTCGTGCGCAGGTTCTTGAGTCCGCGCTTTTCGGCTTCAATGGGCCATGCATCGCCATAACCGTCGCCGTTGAAGACAACAGCACCGTGCTCAGTGATGATCTGAGTGAGCAGGTTCTGCACTGCCGTGTCGAAGTCGGTGCCATTGGCAACGGCGGTTTCGAGTTCGGTTGCCGCGTAGTCGAGAGAGTCGGCCATGATCGTGTTAATTGTGACCATCGGTCCGTTCACCGTCTGCAATGAGCCAGGGGCCCGGAACTCGAACCTGTTCCCGGTGAAAGCGAACGGGCTCGTGCGGTTGCGATCGCCCGGGTCGGTCGGCAGCACCGGCAGGGTGTCGACACCGATCTGCATCGTGCCTTTGCCCTTAGATGATGTGGCGGCTCCCGCGGCGATCTGGTCGAACACATCAGCGAGCTGGTCGCCGAGGAAGATCGAGATAATCGCAGGCGGTGCCTCGTTCGCACCGAGGCGGTGATCGTTCGACGCGGACGCCACCGACGCACGAAGCAGTCCGCCGTACAAGTGCACCGACCTAATAACAGCGGCACAGAACACCAGGAACTGTGCGTTGTCGTGGGGGGTGTCTCCGGGTACGAGAAGCGAACCGAGGTCGCTGTTGCCGAGGGAGAAGTTGACGTGCTTGCCCGAACCGTTGACGCCTTCGAAGGGCTTCTCGTGGAACAGGCACTCCATGCCGTGCTTCTTGGCGATCGTTTTGAACGTCGTCATCAGCAGCTGCTGGTGGTCGGCGGCGATGTTACCGCGCTCGAACATGGGCGCAATTTCGAACTGGCCGGGAGCGACCTCGTTGTGACGCGTCTTCGCCGGAATTCCGAGTTTGAACAGCTCGCGTTCGGTGTCCATCATGAAGCCGAGTACGCGCTCAGGGATCGCACCGAAGTAGTGGTCGTCGAACTCCTGGCCCTTGGGAGGCTTCGTGCCGAACAGCGTGCGGCCCGAGTTGAGAAGGTCGGGACGCGCGAGGAAGAAGTGCCGGTCGACCAGGAAGTACTCCTGCTCCGGTCCGCAGAACGAGACGATTTTGCCCGGTTTGCTGTGGCCGAAGAGCGCGAGGATGCGTTCGGCGTGCTCGCCCATCGTCTGCTGCGATCGCAACAGCGGCGTCTTGTGATCGAGGGCTTCACCCGTCATCGAGACGAACACCGTCGGGATGCAGAGTGTGTTGCCGTTCGGGTTTTCGAGCACGTAGGCGGGGCTTGTGACGTCCCACCCGGTGTAGCCGCGCGCTTCGAACGTGTTGCGGAGTCCGCCGTTTGGAAAGCTCGAGGCATCGGGCTCACCCTGAATCAAGGTTTTGCCGGCGAATTCCGCGAGCGCTGAACCATCGCCCACGGGTTCGAAGAAGCTGTCGTGCTTCTCGGCGGTGAGGCCGGTGAGCGGGTAGAAGACGTGTGCGTAGTGCGTGGCACCGCGTTCCAGGGCCCAGTCCTTCATGGCCGAGGCGACGGCATCCGCAACAAGAGGATCGAGCACGGCACCGTGCTCGATGGTCGCCATGACCGACTTGAAAACAGGTTTCGGAAGCCGCTGGCGCATCACAATCGTGCTGAACACGTTGGATCCGAAGATCGCACCGGGTGTTTCAGACTCGTCGAAGCTCACGGCTGGCGGTACATAGGCCTCAACATCTTTGATGGCTTCGCGACGAACTGCATTTCCACTCATGTTTCCCCCAACACGGCTTATCCGCCGCCGGGTGCGGGCAGAAGCCTAGACAAGAAGATACGGATGCGGTGGGTCCGGGCTGTTTCCTAGGGGTAACGGTTGCTGCATGATGGATCTCAGCGTTACGGACGGGGGCCCGCAATGACGACGCAGCACGACTCTGCCGACGATCTCTCTGAATTCACGGAGATGATCGAGGTCGAGGCCGATTACTCAGGCCACGTTGAATCTCGGAGTATCGATCCCAAAATTCGTCGGCGCTGGCTCCGCGCATTTTTGATCGTGGGCCTTGTGATCGTGCTCGCTCTTGGATCGGTCGGGGCCTATGTAGCGTGGGCGCTCACGGCTCCCGTGCGCGCAGCTGACGTTTCGCTACGTGAGCCAGCAGTACCGACACCCGAAGCTGCGGTGATCGCTCTTCCGGCCGACGGCGCGTCGATCGTAAATGTCGTGGGCGGTGACGAATACCTCGGAGGGGATGAGGGCGGCACCTGGCTGGCTAGTGGTCCCGATGAGTCACGATCGATCGCAAGCATCAGCAAGCTGATTACCGCGCTCGTCGTGCTGGACGCGAAGCCGTTGGCGGATGCCGGTGACTCCGGCCCCACGATCACTTTCGACAAAGCAGCGCACGACCTCTACGACAAGTACTACGTGATGGGTGCGACTATCGCGCCGATGCCGACGGGCACCGCGATGTCGGAGTATGACGCGCTTGCGACCATGCTCATTCCTTCTGCAAGTAACTACGCGGAGGCGGTGTCGACCTGGGCCTTCGGTTCTCAAAACGCGTTTGTCGGTGCGGCCCGAGCATGGCTCAACGCCAATGGCCTCAACAACACAACGATCGTAGAGCCGACGGGAATCAGCCCGAACAACACGAGTACGCCCAACGACCTCATGGCGATCGCACGGCTCGTCGACGCCAACCCAGCGCTGAAAAACATCGTGGCAACCTCATCGATTTCGGTTCCGGGCGGCGGTACCGCTTTCAACACCAATAATCTGCTGGGCGTTGATGGTATCGACGGGCTCAAGACCGGGAATTTGGGCGAGGGGCAATTCAACCTGCTCTACACCGCGACGCTCTCAGTGGGGATCGAGGAACCACTCCGCATTACCGGCGTTGCGCTTGGTGGAGCAACTCACGAATCCGTGAACGCCGGTGTGCGTGCCGTGCTCGATGACATTCGCGCCGGATTCCACGATGTGCCGCTGATCGAAAGTGGCGAGGTGGTGGGTTCGTACTCGACGCCGTGGGGCTCCACTGCTCAGCTGGTGGTTGGATCTGACGCATCAATTTTCACCTGGTCGGATACTCCGATCGAGCTGACGATGGATACCTGGGACCCCACGGAGTATGTCGATGGTGAAGAGGCCGGGAGTCTGACGTGGACGGCGGGCCCCAACACGGCGACAGCGCCCCTCCAGCTCAGTGGGGAAATTGAACCACCAACTGCGTGGTGGCGCCTGACCCACCCCGATCAGCTGGGGAGCTAGTAGCGGCTCTCTCGGCAGACGTCGCATGTTGCGCTCTGTGACGCGCGACAAGACGAACTGAGCGCACGGTGGATAGCGTCTTTTCCGCGGCCACCCATGCACAGATCCAGGCGTGGTTGCGGTCTTCCACAGCGAAAGAGGCACCCATGAATGTCACGCGTACCGCCCTCATCGGGGCTACGTTCACAGCACTCCTTTTGGCGACAACGGCGTGCAGCGGCGCCAATGCCGAAACCACGGATGCCTCGGGCGCCGAGAAGACCGAGATCATCACTATCGGGTTCAACCCGGGCCCGTACCAGGAGATGTTCGAGGGCGGCATCCTGCCAATCCTCGAAGACGAGGGCTACGCCGTCGACACGCAGGACTTCACCGACGGCATTGTGATCAACGTTGCTGTTGCAAACGGCGAGATCGATGCGAACATCATGCAGCACCCGGTCTACCTCGACTTTGTGAACACGCAAGAGGGAATCGACAACGCCGCGCTCGTGCAGATTCCGACGCCGCGGATGGCCCTCTTCGGCGGCAAGTCGACGTCACTCGACGATGTGAAGGAGGGCGCCACGATTACCGTGCCGAACTCGCCGTCCAACCTCTATCGCGGCCTGCTGGTGCTGCGCGATGTTGGCTGGATCGACTTCGACGACGTGGACGACCCGAACACCGCAGATCTGTCGATCATCACCTCGAACCCGAAGAACCTCAACATCACGCCGATTGAGAACGCGCAGCAGGTGCCTGCCCTTCAAGATGTCGACTACGCGACCATCCAGGGCAACTTCATCGTGTCGGGCGGGCTCGACTACGGCGATGCGCTCGCCGTAGAGGATCAGCCCGTTGAGTTCTCGAACGTCGTTACCGTACGTGCCGGTGATCTCGAATCGGACTGGGCTCAGGCGATCAAGGATGCCTACGAGTCGCCGGAGTTCATTGAGTACATCGAGTCGAACCCGCAGTACGACGGCTACCAGTTGCCGTCCTGGTTCAATTGAGCTCGCCAACAGCGGGCGGAATCGTCTTCGAACAGGTCTCGAAGACGTTCACCGCAAGGGCTGCCGAAACGGCGGCCCTTCGCGGCGTTGATCTGACGGTTACTCCCGGCTCGATCTTCGGCGTGATCGGTTACAGCGGCGCAGGCAAGTCGACATTGATCCGACTCGTCAACGGTTTGGAAAAACCCACAAGTGGTCGTGTGCTCGTCGACGGTGTCGACGTCGGGGCTTTGAGCGGACGCACGCTCCGTGAGGCACAGAAACGCACCGGCATGATTTTTCAGCAGTTCAACCTGCTCGACACCGTGAGCGTGCGTGACAACGTGGCCCTTCCGCTGCGTCTTGACGGTGCGAACGCCACCCGTGCTCGGGCTCGCGCCAACGCGGTACTTGATTTCGTGGGGCTCGGCGAGAAGGCGGATAAGCACGCGGGCGAACTCTCTGGGGGCCAGAAGCAGCGCGTCGGCATCGCGCGTGCCCTCGTCCGCAATCCGAGAATTCTGCTCTCCGACGAAGCCACGAGTGCACTCGATCCCACAACGACAACGCAGATCATCGACCTCCTCAGAAGCGTGAACCGCGAATATGGCACGACGATCCTTGTTGTCACACACGAGCTCGATGTGATCAAAGACCTCGCTCATGACGTCGCGGTGATGGCCGCCGGCGAAGTCGTTGAACAGGGCACAGTGCTGGAGACGTTTCTCCACCCGCGCGCGCAGATCACGCGGGACTTCGTCTCGACAGTGATTCCGCAGGGCGTACCGGAGCGTGTCGTCGCGCACCTCGGTGGCGAGGGACTCTGGCGCCTGCGTCTCGTTGATGACGAGGTCACGCAGCCACTCATTTCGGACCTCATCACCGACATCGGTGTTTCGGTCAACGTCTTGCATGCCGACATGACCGAGATTCAAGAGCACACTGTCGGGCACATGATCATGAAGGTCGGCGGGCCACCCGAGCGGGTGGCTGCCGCGCGGGAGTTTCTCGCCGCGCGCGTCGTGCAGCTTGACGAGGTCGTCGCATGAACGATGGCAAATGGACTCTCATCACGCCCGAGATCTTCTTCAAAGCTCTTGGCGAGACCCTGCAGATGCTGGGCGTCTCGCTCGTGCTGGGTTCGCTCCTTGGCATCCTGATCGGTGCAGTTCTTGCACTCACACGGCCCGGCGGCGTGCTGCCGAATCGTGCCGTCAGTATCGTTCTCGGCACGCTCGTCAATCTTGTGCGCTCGCTCCCGTTCATCATCCTGCTCGTCGCCATCCTGCCGTTCACGCGGGTGCTCGTCGGCACGAGTATCGGCGTGTGGGCCGCGATCGTGCCACTGACGGTGATGATCGCGCCCTACATTGGACGCCTCGTTGAGAACTCCCTTCTCGAAGTTCCGCAGGGCGTCATCGAGGCCGCACGGTCGATGGGTGCCTCTCCCATGCAGATCTTCTGGCGATTCTTGCTCCCCGAAGCGCGAGCATCTTTGATTCTTGCCGTCACAATCGCGACCGTGGGGCTCGTTGACGCGACTGCTATGGCAGGAACTGTCGGTGCCGGTGGCATCGGTGACCTGGCGCTTTCTTACGGATATCAGCGCTACGACGGCTTCGCGATGGTCATCACCTGTGTGACGCTGATTATTTTGGTGCAGGGTGTTCAGATGATCGGTACATCGATAGCCCGCCGGTATCGGAGGCGTTGAGTCGTGGTGACCTTCGACGTTTCGGCCCGAGTGCGTGAGCTCCCGGCGAACTTTTGGGGCGCCATGGATCTGCAGATCGCGGCGCTCGCACAGGCTCCTGGCCCCGGGGTGATCGATGTTTCCAAGGGAAACCCTGACCTTCCGACCCCCGAGCACATCGTCGCTGCGATGCAGCGCGCCGTTGCGGAGCCGCTGAACCACCGCTATCCGTCGTATGCGGGGCGCAAAAGACTGCGCGACGCTGTGGCGTTCAGGTACCGCGAAGACCACGGCGTCGCCGTTGACCCTGATGCCGAGGTCGCGATATTCCATGGCGCACATGAAGCGATCATCGCCGCAGTCGGCGCGCTCGCCGACCCGCACACAACTGTCGTCGTTCCCGACCCCGGGTACCCCATTTATCGTTCGGCGGTAACCCTCGCGAATGCGGATGCCGTCACCCTGCCGCTGCGTGAACCTCACTTTCAGCCCGACTTCGACTCGCTGCGCGCAATCGAGGCGGCTCGAGTTCTGTTTCTGAACTACCCGAACAACCCCACTGGGGTGCTCGGGTCGCGCGCCACGTTCGACGATGCGCTTGTCTTTTCGCACCGCACGGGTGCTGCCTTCGTGCACGACTTCGCCTACTCGTCGCTCGGGTTTGATGGACAAAAGCCGCTATCTGCGCTCACGGTCGACACGAAGCTCGATGTGACTGTGGAACTGCAGACGTTATCGAAGACGTACAGCATGGCGGGTTGGCGGGTGGGATTCGCTGCGGGAAACGCATCGATCATCAGTGCGATGAAGCGGTACCAAGCGCACGCGTTCAGCACGATGTTCGGTGCGACCCAAGACGCAGCCGCCGCAGCGCTTGAAGGAGACCAATCGGGCGTTGCCCACCTCGTGGGTGTTTACGAGCGACGCCGAGACCTTGTTATCGCAGGGCTCCAAAGGCTCGGGTGGGATGTAGCGGCGCCCGCGGGTACGTTCTTCGTGTGGGTGCGGCTTCCTGGCGCTCAAGATGCAGTGCAGTTTGCGCAGCGGCTTCGTGATGAACAGCGCGTCGCGGTGGCGCCGGGCGACGGCTTCGGCGAGAGCGGCCGTGGATACATCCGCATCGGGCTTGTCGATGATGAAGCGACGCTTACAGAATTGATCGAACGCCTTGCTGCGTTCACGAGGAGGAACTAATGGCAGAAATCGAAAGCTTCACCCTCGACCACACCGCGGTTATTGCACCGTATGTGCGGCGCATTGGAGTGGAACACGGGCCGGGTGGCGGCACGATCACGAACTTCGACGTGCGTCTCGTGCAACCCAACAAGGGAGAGATCCCCACGGCCGGGCTTCACACGATCGAGCACATGCTCGCGGGGCTCCTCCGTGATCACGTCGACGGCGTCATCGACATTTCGCCCTTCGGGTGCCGTACCGGCTTTCACCTTCTCATGTGGGGCGAGCCCGAGATTCCAGCGGTCGTTGCTGGTCTCACGGAGAGCCTGCGGTTCATCGCAGAAGAAGCTGTTGAGGCCGACATCCCCGGTGTTTCAGAGATCGAGTGCGGCAACTATCGCGATCATTCGCTGCATTCGGCCCGGGAGTGGGCCAAGGTCGTGCTCGATCAGGGAATCAGTCACGACGCATTTTCGCGCGTCGGTGTATGAGTTAATTCGGCTCAACTGAAAGCTCAGTGCGCATACTCAGCACTGGGGGGACTACCCTTAAGCGTGACCTCCACAGATGTTTCCGCCGACGGTGCGGCCCCAGAAGAGCCCGCCGCGATCACCTTCTCTGACCTTGGCCTTGACGGGGCGGTGCTGAAGGCGCTGAGCGACGTCGGCTACGAGACCCCTTCTGCCATCCAGGCAGCTACTATTCCCACGCTCCTCGGCGGCCGCGATGTCGTCGGCATGGCGCAGACCGGAACGGGTAAAACCGCCGCCTTCGCGCTTCCGATTCTCGCTCAGCTCGACGTTTCGCAGAAGAAGCCGCAGGCCCTTGTGCTTGCGCCGACTCGTGAACTTGCCCTGCAGGTGTGTGAGGCTTTCGAAAAATACGCCGGTCGCATTAACGGCGTCCACATTCTTCCGGTCTACGGCGGACAGGGCTACGGTGTTCAGCTGTCGGCCCTTCGCCGTGGCGTCCACGTTGTCGTCGGTACTCCCGGCCGCATCATGGATCACCTCGAAAAGGGCACGCTTGACCTTTCCGAACTGAAGTTCCTCGTACTCGACGAGGCCGACGAGATGCTCAAGATGGGCTTCGCCGAAGACGTTGAGACGATTCTCGCCGACACCCCCGCTGAGAAGCAGGTTGCCCTGTTCTCTGCAACGATGCCGGCCGCGATCCGTCGCATCTCGCAGAAGTACCTGAACAATCCCGAAGAGATCACCGTCAAGACCAAGACGCAGACCTCGAACAACATTGCGCAGCGTTACCTTCTGGTCTCCTACGCCCAGAAGGTGGATGCCCTCACCCGCATCCTCGAAGTTGAAAACTTCGAAGGCATGATCATCTTCGTTCGCACGAAGAACGTCACCGAAGAGCTCGCCGAGAAGCTGCGTGCGCGCGGGTACTCAGCGGCCGCGATTAACGGTGATGTCGCTCAGGTGCAGCGTGAGCGCACGGTCAACCAGCTGAAGTCGGGCAAGCTCGACATTCTGGTGGCAACGGATGTCGCGGCTCGTGGCCTCGACGTCGAGCGCATCAGTCACGTGGTCAACTTCGACATTCCCACCGACAGCGAGCCTTACGTTCACCGCATCGGCCGCACCGGCCGTGCTGGTCGGAAGGGCGACGCGATTAGCTTCGTCACGCCGCGCGAGCGAGGCTTGTTGGCGCGTATCGAAAAGGCGACCCGCCAGCCGATCACGCAGATGCACCTCCCCACGGTCGACGATGTCAATGTCACGCGTCTTGCCCGTTTCGATGACCGCATCACTGCGGCCCTTGAGCAGAACGAGCGCATCGACGGCTTCCGCGACATCATCGCTCACTACGTGCGCAACCACGATGTGCCCGAAACGGATGTCGCGGCGGCCCTCGCCGTTGTTGCACAGGGCGAGTCGCCGTTGTTGCTTGAGCCCGAGGCCGAGCGCACGAGGCGCGACCGCGAAGAGCGTTTCGATCGCGAGAGCAGCCCGCGTGGCGAGCGTCGTGACCGGCCCGAGCGCGGTGACCGCGAGTCGCGCCCGCGTCGTGGAAACGGCAAGCCGATGGCCTCTTACCGACTCGCGGTCGGTAAGCGTCACCGTGTCGAGCCCCGCCAGATCGTGGGTGCACTCGCGAACGAAGGCGGACTGCAGCGTGACGACTTCGGCGCGATTCAGATCTTCCCGGCGTTTTCGCTCATCGAACTTCCGGCAGATATGCCCGCGGGTGTTCTCGACCGGCTGGCTGGCACGCGCATCTCGGGTCAGCTGATTCAGATGCGTCCCGATTCAGGTGCGCCCAAGCGCCGCGGCGGAGATCGCGAGTTCGACTCGCGCGACGACCGTCCGCCGCGCAAGCCTCGTCACCGCGACTAATCTCCGCCGCGCTCGCCGTTAGTCGTGATGATTGACGGCGAGCAGGTCGAAGACGACTTTGTCGCCCTGCGCGTTCTGCGCGATCCATGCGACCGAACCGACGAGTTCAATAGAAGCGTCGCTGTCACTGTCGGTAAGGGTCAGGTAGCGCATCAAGCCCACCTTCTTGATCTTGTGATCGACGGTGGCGCGATTAAACGACGCAAATTCTGTCGCGAGGCGTCCGTGGGTGTCGCCGTTGAGCACATGGATCGTGTCGGGCGTGATGGCGACGAGCAAAGTCGTCGTAGCGCCTTTCTCTTCAGCGGCGGCTGTCATCGCCAGATGCCGACCCGCAATTGCGCCGATCGCTGCGCCGACGCCACTGGAGTCGCTGAGCCCCGTGGGATCAAGTACGTCGGCAGCTGCTAGGCCGCCGGTGCTGCCGACGATTGAAGCGCCGACGAGGCTGGCAAGGTTGAACCTACCTGCCGCGAGCACGTCCGCGTCCTGGCCGAGAATCTTCTTCGCCTCGATGATCAGGTTTGCTTCGCTAAACGCACTGTTCATAGTGTTACTCCCCAAGGTTTCCTGCGGCGCAGGACAATTCAATTTACCCATACACCCTATCGATGAGCTGCGATAGCCAACGTTCCCGGGCCATGGCCGCGCGTAGTCTTCCCTCGCTGACTCCTCGAGAAAGGAAACCGCGTGGCCGAAAAGACAAACGGATCGATAAGCCTGGCGGGCTCGATATCGCTCGGCACGGGTGTCATGATCGGCGCGGGTATCTTTGCGCTGGTCGGACAAGTCGCGGGCCTTGCCGGGGTCTGGTTTTCGCTCGCTTTCGTTGCCGGCGCACTCGTGGCTGGGGTGAGCTCCTACGGCTACGCGAGGTACTCAAGCATCAACCCGTCGTCTGGCGGCATCGCGATGCTGCTGAAAGACGCGTACGGCCCAGGCGTTGTCGCGGGCTCTTTTTCGCTCTTCATGTATGTCTCCATGGTCGTGGCTGAAAGCCTGCTCGCTCGCACCTTCGGCACCTATCTACTTCGCCCATTCGGGCTGCAAGATTCGGCGATCCTCGTTCCGATTCTTGGCATCGTCGCGATCGTTGCGGCGGCCATCGTGAATCTTGTTGGCAACCAACTCGTCGAGCGATCGGCGATGACCACGGCCATCATCAAAATCGTGGGGATCGCAGCGCTCGCCATCGGCGGGCTGATCGCGGCATCCGTCAGTGGAAGTGGGTTCTTCTCGGGCAGCTCGGATGCCTCCGCAACACCTGTGGGGATCGTCGCGAGCGTCGCGCTCTGTGTGCTCGCCTACAAGGGTTTCACGACGATCACGAACCAGGGCGACGATGTGCGGGAGCCAAAGAAGAACCTGGCCCGTTCGATCTACATCTCCATCGCTATCTGCGCTGTTTTGTACCTTCTGATCACGGTGTCAGTTGAGGCATCCATCGGTGCGGGTGGCGCAGTTAACGCAAGGGATTACGCGCTTGCTCAAGCTGCCGAACCGCTCTTTGGATCGTGGGGTGTTGGCCTCACTGTGGCCATTGCGGTCGTGGCAACGCTCTCGGGCCTTCTCGCCAGTCTGTTCTCAGTTTCGCGGCTCTACGCGATGCTGCAAGATATGCGGCAGGCACCGCGCCTGCCGAAGCGGGTTCCGCACCAGCCGCTTGTGATCACCGCGGTGCTCGCTATCGTGCTCACTGCCTTTTTTGACCTTAGCCAGATTGCTTCATTCGGCGTCTTTCTCTACCTCACGATGGACATCGCGGTGCAGTGGGGAATTGTCTGGCGCCTTCGTGGAAAAGTAGATGCGAACGTCGCTTGGCCGATCATCACGATCATCGTGGACCTCGCGATCCTTGTGGCCTTCACGATCGTCAAGGTGCAGGCGGATCTCCTGACGGTGGGAGTCGCCGCGGCGATCGGTGCTGTCATCTTCGTCGGGCAGATAGTCGTCGTCTCCCGTCGCCATGCCGATGTCTCAAAGGGGTGACAACAACGTTCACGCATTGATCACTGTCAACCCCTCGCATGATGAGGTTTTTCGATGCAAGGTGGAGAAGATGACGACGATTAGTGCTGAACAAACGTTGCAACTTGATGCATGGTGGCGAGCGGCTAACTATCTGAGCGTCGGTCAGATTTACCTGAGAGACAACGCGCTTCTGCGTGAACCTCTCCGGGCCGAGCACATCAAGCCGCGGCTGCTTGGTCACTTCGGGACAGTGCCCGGACTCAACCTCGTTTATGCACACGCGAACCGGGCCATCGCAGAGCGTGACCTCTCGGCTCTCTACATTGCCGGGCCGGGACATGGTGGCCCTGGCATGGTGGCAAATGCGTGGCTCGATGGCACCTATTCTGAGCTCTTCCCCGACATCACAACGGATGCCGCTGGCATCACGAAGCTCTTTCGCCAGTTCTCTACTCCCGGCGGAATACCATCTCACGCAGCACCCGAAACCCCCGGATCAATCCACGAGGGCGGCGAGTTGGGATACTCGCTCAGTCATGCCTACGGCGCGGCGTTCGATAACCCCGACCTCACAGTGTTTTGCGTTATCGGCGACGGTGAAGCTGAAACAGGGCCACTTGCAACCGCATGGCACGGCAATAAGTTTTTGAACCCCGTAACCGACGGAACTGTCTTGCCGATTCTTCACCTGAACGGGTGGAAGATCGCCAACCCGACGGTGCTCGCGCGCATCCCCGAGGAAGAACTGCGCGACCTGATGCGCGGGAACGGCTACGAGCCGATCATGGTGGAGTTTGAGGCATCCGATGAATCCGCATCGGTGCACGAGAGATTCGCCGAGGTTGTCGATCTCGCCCTTGACAGAATCGCGGAGATTCGCGATGCGGCGCGCTCCGGCGAGACCGCGCGTCCGCGCTGGCCGATGATCGTGCTGCGCTCGCCGAAGGGCTGGACTGGCCCCAAAGAAGTCGGCGGCTTGCCCGTCGAAGGCACCTGGCGTGCACACCAGGTGCCGCTGCCCGATGCGCGGAAGCCGGAACAACTGGCACAGCTCGAAGAGTGGATGCACTCCTACCGCCCCAATGAGCTGTTCTCCGGTGACGGGGTCCCGGCGTCTCTGATCACTTCTCTCGCGCCCGAAGGAGAGCGCCGCATGTCGGCGACGCCGGTCGCAAATGGGGGACTCTTGAGAGAAGATCTCGATCTGCCCGATTTTCGCGACTTCGCGGTGGCGGTCGAACGCCCGGGGGGCTCGGATTCGAGCGCGACGACAGTTTTGGGCGACTATCTCGCAGAGGTGATTCGTCGCAATCCTCGCTCGTTCCGCCTCTTTGGCCCCGACGAAACGGCGTCGAACAAGCTGGCACCTCCGGTATACGAGGCGACCGAGAAGCAGTGGACTGCCGAGTTCGGCCCGCTCGATGAGCACCTGCAACGCGCCGGTCGAGTGATGGAAGTGCTGAGCGAGCATCAGTGCCAGGGGTGGTTGGAGGGCTACCTTCTCACCGGCCGACACGGCATGTTCGCTTCGTATGAAGCGTTCGTGCACATCGTCGATTCGATGTTCAACCAGCACGCCAAGTGGCTGGAAGCCTCAGCGAACATTCCGTGGCGCGAGCCGATTTCTAGCCTCAACTATTTGCTGTCGAGCCACGTCTGGCAACAAGATCACAATGGCTTCACTCATCAAGATCCTGGCTTTCTCGATGTGGTCGTCAATAAGAGTGCTGACGTCGTTCGCGTTTATCTTCCGTTCGACGCCAATACGCTCCTCAGCACGTACGCGCACTGTCTGCAGTCGAAGGGATACGTCAACGTCGTTGTTGCCGGAAAGCATCCGTCTCCCCAGTGGCTTTCGGCGACAGAGGCCGCTGACCACTGTCGTCGCGGGCTCGGCGTCTTCGAATGGGCGGGCAACGCCGATAGCGGCGAGAAACCAGATGTCGTGCTTGCCGCGGCCGGTGATGTGCCAACCGTGGAAGTCATTGCAGCGGCCGAAATCCTCCGTGAAGAAGCGACCGACCTGCGAGTTCGAGTTGTGAATGTCGTTGACCTCATGCGTATGACGTCGGAGTCGGAGCATCCGCACGGTCTGTCTGATGACGACTTCGACGCCATCTTCACTGCTGACTCGCCTGTCATTTTCGCCTTTCACGGGTATCCATGGCTGATTCACCGGCTGGCTTACCGACGTCGCGTACACCCTCACCTGCATGTGCGCGGCTACAAAGAACGGGGCACGACCACGACGCCGTTCGACATGCTCATGTTGAACGATCTCGACAGGTTCCAACTCGCTGTCGATGCACTCGATCGCATCCCGGGTGCCGCCGATACGTACGCGCGGCTGCGGGCTGATCTCGTTGAGCGCCGCACGGCGGCTCGGCAGTACACGCGCGATCACGGTGAAGATGACCCCGCGATTGCCCAGTGGCGGTTTAGCGAAGCGCGGTGAGCGCAGGCGCCGCCTCATCGCTCGACTAGCGCGGCGCGACGGATCAAGTGCGAGGTGCCAGGTGGGGCGACTCCCAGTTGACCTCGAGGGCCTCAGGATGCTGCGGCGCAATTGCGGCGGGGTAGATCGTTCCGGGTTTCGGCCAGTGCGCGCGGTTGAAGCCACCCGTCGTCTGCACAGTCGCTGGCTCCATGCCGGGCGCTTCAGCACGCACTTCGACGCGGCACTCCTGGTACGCCGCCCGCCCGACTCGTTCTGATACTGAGAGCACCTGAACTCGGCCTCGCACGGCGTCAGCCATCGGGTCGCCGAGAAGCTTCTCGATCTGTCTGGCTGCGTCTTCTACCCAAGGCTCCACGAGGGCAGCCTATTGCGTGCCCATTGCGGCCGTGTAACTAGACTCCCGAAACGATCGCATTGTCGAGCTGTGCGGTGTCGACACCGGGGCGGAGTGCCTGGTTCGTCAGCAGCACGTAGGTAACCCCGGCCGTCGGGTGCACCCAGAATTCGGTTCCGGCCCAGCCGCCGTGACCGAAGCCATCAGTCGAAATCAGTGCCGGGTCGTGACGGCGGAGATTCCACGAAAAACCCCAGTCCTGCCCGCGCTCAACGGGATAAGGCTCCAGGCGAGGAACGTCTCCCGTGAGTGGACGCAGCATCATTTCAAGGGTTGCCGGCTGCACGACACCGTCGCGGCGAAGCAGCGTGCTGCCGAGTGCGAGAAGGTCGCTCGCGCGCGCGAACATGCCAGCCCCCGGATGCTGCAGGCTCTGAAAGCGATCAACATCAAGGCCGGCGGCGCCAGCATCCGCCACGGGGTGAGCGTCGCACGCGGGGTCGACGGTGAAGCCATCTGCCCCGATCTCGTTTGCCCACTTGCTGACGCCGTCAATCCAGCTTTGGCCGGTTGCCTGCTCGATGAGGGCCGCGACACCTTCGTAGGCGATCGAGGAGTATCTGGATGCGGCGCCGGCGGCGAAGTCGCGGCTGCCAACCAAGAGCGACTCCCGAAGCCCCGCTACCGGGTCGAGTGGAGGCTCAGTGATGCCCGACGTGTGGCTCACGAGATGGCGGAGGCGCACGACATCGTCTCGAAGCGATCCGAACTCGGGGATTGCCGCCACGAGCGGGGTCTGCGGCGTGAGCAGGCCCCGCTCGATAGCGCGGGCCGCGACAAGGCCAACGAGGGGCTTCGTGATCGAGAAGAGCGCGTAGTGATCGTCAACGGTTGCCGTACGGGGGCCCGAAGCACCGAACGCATCAAGTGCGACGGTTCCGTCGGCGGTCGCGATACCGAGTACCGCCGACGGAAGTCGATCGCTTTTGACCTGGTGTCGAGCCCAGTCGAACGCGGCCGAGAAGTGTGACATTGGTTGTGAATCCTTTTGAGCTGCGATCGGGCCGCAGCCGAATCAGCGGACGACGACGTTGAGTGGTTGAGAGCTGGTCACACCGGCGGTGTTTTCGAACTCCACTACATACTCGTACGTTCCGCTTTCGCGCGCCACGACCGCTGACTTCGCACGCTGTGCCTGGGGCGATGCCGCAACGAGCTCCTGCTCATCGATGAGCACCCCGTTCTCCAAGAGTCGGTACTCGGTAGCGTTCGTGCCCCACCACAGGTTGCTCGTCACCGTGTAGTTGCCGTCGCCATCCCAGTTGTCGTGGCTGAGCACGGGAGCCCCCGGCGCCGCATCTTTCACTCGCACAGTGGTCGAGGTTGTCGACGTCACGCCGGCGGCATTGATCAGTTCACCGGTGTACTCGTAGGTTCCGTTTTCACGCCCCGCGACCTGCACCGTCGTCACCTGCGCGTTTGGCGAATCCGCTGACAACACCTGAGTGGAGATCAGGGCGCCGTTCTCGTAGAGCCGGAAGACCGACCCGTTTTCACCCCACCACAGGTTCATCGAAATTGTGAAGGCACCGTCGTGTAGACCGTCCTCCCATCCGCTGTTCGACGAGAGCACGCCGCGAGCCGGAGCTTGTGACGAACCGTTGTCTGCGTAGACGAGAATCTGCGCCGCCTGCGACGTCACAGCCCCATCGTGGTTGACGGCGCGTGCTGTGAGGGTGTGCGTGCCCGCAAGCCCGTCGAGGTCGATGACCGCATCGGAGGCAACCGGTTCACCATCGAAGGCGACGTCGAGACTGCGAACCCCTGATTCTGGATCGTCGGCCGTCACGGCGAGGGTAAGCGACTCGGTCGTTGCAAACAGCGCACCGTCGGCTGGTAGCCCCGATACGACCGGAGGAGTCGTATCGCCCTCGCCTGTGGGCGCACCTGTTACTGCAATCGACGGCATCGGGGCGGGATCCATGCCGTCGCCGATGAAGAAGCTCGGGTGCGGTGGCTGGTTGTATCCCGTGTTTTGCCATGCCACTGCGACGCGATACTGCATGTCATGCATGAGAGTCGGGATGCGGATGTCGGTGACATCGGTCGTCGAGTAGATACGTAGCTCGCTCGAATCAGCGCTTCGCCAGGCGATTTCTTCACGCCAATCTCCGAAGAGGTCAGCCTGTAGGTTGGGTGTTCCCTTCGTGCCGTTGTTTGAGCGGGCACCCTCATCGATCAGGATTGTCTCCTGTGTCTCGGTCTCCCAATTCCACTTCGATACCGTAGGCACTCCGAAGTACTCCTCCTGGTTGAAGTCGTGGTCGACGATTTCACGCAGAGCGTCTCCGTCGAACCACGCCAGGAAGTTCGCCGCCGGAATGTTCTCCGAAATCAACTCACCCTGGGCGGAACGCAACTCGCCGTTTCGAGAGTTCCAAGAAGCGTCGCCGCCGATGGCCCACCCTTCGGCACCTGCGTAGCGCGGATCGATGTCGCCCGCAGCCGCCCGACCAGTGTCGACCGTTGCGGCGATATCCCACAGGATCTCACCGGTGGCCGCATCTCGCATCGTCGCGCCACGGTTGCCCGCGGCCCCCATGTCTTCGTGTGCAGAGAAGATTTCGAGCCCCGGCCGGCCCGGGTCAAGGTCCGAGACGTGCTGAGCGTCGCCGTGGCCAAGGCCCGTCGAATACAGCAGTGAGCCGTCGTCGTCGATCGTGGCAGAACCGTAGACGATCTCGTCTTTACTGTCGCCGTCGACATCGGCCACCGACATGCTGTGATCGCCCTGCCCGTAGAGCCCTTCGCTGCCAGCATCGTTGGAGTCGATCACCCAGCGCGTGCTGAGGCTTTCGCCGTCGAAATCGTACGCAGCGACAACAGCACGCGTGTAGTAACCGCGGCTGAAGATCACGCTCGGGTGTTCGCCATCGAGGTATGCCACCGAGGCCAGGAATCGATCGACCCGGTTGCCGTACGTGTCACCCCATGAGCCCACGTCGCCACGGGCCGGGATGTAGTCGACAGTATCGATTGCAGCACCTGTTGCGCCGTCGAACACCGTGAGATATTCGGGGCCGCTCAGCACGTAGCCCGAGCTGTTGCGGTAGTCGGCACTCGCGTTTCCGATCGGCTGGCCGAGGCCATCGATCGTGCCATCACCGGTTTTTACGGACACCTCAGCGCGGCCGTCACCGTTGAGGTCGTAAACCATGAAGTGCGTGTAGTGCGCTCCGGCGCGAATATTCACGCCGAGGTCGATGCGCCACAGCTGCGTGCCATCGAGCCGATAGGCATCGAGGTAGACGTTGCCGGTGTAGCCCGCTTGCGAATTGTCTTTCGCGTTCGACGGGTACCACTTCACGAAGAGTTCGTACTGCCCATCACCGTCTACGTCTCCCACACTCGTGTCGTTCGCGCTGTAGGTGTAGGGCTGGCCATCTTTCGTGTAGCCGTCAGCAGGCTTGTTGAGCGGCACCGAGAGATACGAGGCATCCTGCACTGCGATGTCTTCACCCTCGGTGGTTTCAACGTCACCGATCACCTTTGTGATGAGATAGCGGGACTCTGTCGTGCCGTCTGCGTCGAGGTAATTGGTCGAATCAGCGATGGGCTCGTCGGTGAGGCGCTCGCCGTCGCGGTAGACGTGAAAGGCGATCTCGGAGGGATCAGTGCCAAGGAGTCGCCACGCGACGAGATTTCCCTCGTCGGTGCTGACAGCCGATGGTGCACGATCGAGGTACTCGGCTTGACGTTGCAAGACCGTCACCGCATCCGTGGCCAGCTGCTCGCTGGTGTCTCCGGTGCCACCGGCACCGACCGCGACGACCGAGTAGTAGTACGGAATCGTCGTGAGAACATCGGTGTCAACGAAACGCCCAGTGTCGGCAAACCCTGCAAACGTGCCGCGCTCGCCCTCGGTCTCTGACCGGAACACGAGATAGTACGCGGCGTCGACCGGCTGCGCCCACGCGATTTCGAGCTCGCGCTTTTCGATGCGTTCCACCGATAGCGACGTGGCAACACCGGGTGTGTCAGCGTCGGTGTCGATGAGCGACGCCTCAACCGAGGGGGATGGCACCGACTCGAGGTCGGTCTGATCCACCGCGGTGACGTAGTAGGTGTAGTCGAGACCAATGCGCGCAGTGGAATCGGTGAACGTTGGCTCGTCGACGGCAGCGATCAATGCGGCCGAATCCTCAAATGGAGACTGTCGATACACGTTCCAGCTGAGATCGGGTTGCTCATCCCATTCGAGGCTCACAGCGGGAGATTCAGGGTTGGCGTCAACGTCTGAGATCGCAAGCCCGGTGGGGCCGAGGAGGATCGGTGTGATCTCGAGACCATTGAGCCGCGTGCCAGCCGCAGCTCCGTACGCTTCGACCGTGAGTTGTCCGTCGGTGACCAGGAACGGGCCGCGCAGGGTGCTATTCACACTGCCGCGACCGGCATTTCCAGAGCCTGCCTCGGTGCCCTCGACACGGAAGCTCGTGCGCGTTGATCCGATCCAGTCGCCGGAGTACGTCATCACCGAGTACGTGCCGTTTGGTACGTCGAGGTTGAAGGTTCCGCTGTCTCCGGGCAGAAGGAAGTCACGCACCAGATCATTCGCCGCGCCATCGGCGCTGCCGCGGTCGCGGCCTCCCCAGCCAGAGCGGTCGAGGCCGTAGCCGCGCTCTTCGGTGTAGACCGTGGCATCCGTCACCTCGGTATATCCCGGCATGGTCGGGTTGCCCGCCAACTGGAAGTCGAACTTATACAGCGCCTGCTTTGTGGTGAAGGTGACAGTTGCGCTCGGCTCCGACTCGCCCCGACCATTGACTGCCACGACGCGGTATCGGTACCCGGTGCCCTCGGCGAGTCCCTGCACGATTGAGCTCGTCTGTGTTGTCGTTCCGACGAGAGCCCAGGTGGGTTCTGGGTCGGCAACGGCTTGGCGGTAGATCTTGTAGACGTCGGCTGTCGCTGCGGCATCCCACTGGAGTGTTGCGCCGCCGTTGCTGATGGCTCCAGCCACGACGTTCTGCGGTGACGGGGGCACTTCGGCTGGCGGATCAATATCGATCACAGCGGATGCGAGTGGGTCATCGAGGGCCGCGACATCCTGAGCAATCAGGCGTGCCATCTGGATGGCCCCGTACTCCTGAAAGTGGGTGTCATCGGTTGTGCCTCCCGGTCGGTTCGGGAAGATGCCCGGATCGACATGAAGGAACACGGCCTTCGACGCCTCGGGGCCAATCTCGTTGAGGTACTCGCGCGACGACGCCGAGAGGTCGACGAGCAGCACGCCTTCTTCGCCAGCGAGCTCTGTCATCTTCGCGACGTATTCGGGAAAGCTCACGTTGAACTGCCCTGTCGCTTCATCGAAGCTGCGTCGCGAGACCGGCGTGACCAAGATGGGGGTTGCGCCGCGCTGGCGCGCTCCCTCGACATACACGCGCAGATACTCTTTGTAATCTTCGGGGCTCGCATAGCGGTCATCGACGCCCTGAGTTGCGTCGTTGTGACCGAACTGAATGAACAGATAGTCGTCGGGACGAATGGCGCGAAGTACATCGTCGAGACGCCCCTGCGTCAAGAAGTTCTTCGAGGAACGGCCGCCAATTGCCTGATTGTTGAACGCGATGTCATCTTCAAAGAAGCGATCGATCATCTGGCCCCAGCCGGCCTGGGGTGCGTAGGCGGTGGGGTCGTATGTCTGAACAGTCGAGTCGCCCGTGATGAACGCGGTCGTAATGGCGCCGGCTACCCGCTCGGGCAGGCGTGTAATCGTGAGCGCATTGAGCGCTGCAGTGTCGCCTCCGAATTCGAGCGTCAGGACGCCGTCAACTAGTGCGATCTGAAAAGCCATTTCGAGGTAGGCGCCCGCGCTTTGCGGATTCTCCAGCACCTTCGGGATCGACTCTGCCGTGATGGTCGTGGTCGTGGCCTGCTCAGCGTCACCCGCAATGAGCTGCACCGAGTAGTCGCCGGCGCCGAGAGCGACAGCAAACGTCGATCCGGAAACGGCAACGAAGTCGCTGCGGGTGGCGTCGTCGGTGCCGCGGTCGATATCGGATGCATCGGCCGGAGGCGTGGTGAAGCCGTAACCCCATGCATCGTCGAATGCGGTGGTACTCGTGATCGCGATGGCATCTGTCGCGACAGCGCCCGGGCCAAAGTCAAAGGTGACGACATCGCCGTCGGGAAGCTCGGCAGGTGGTGCGTACGATGTTGCATCCACCACGGCGGGCTCGGATGTGCCCGCGGGGTTGCTGGCCGAGACGCGATAGGTCCAGCCAACTGTGGTGTCGATACCGGCGTCTGTGTAGCCCGGCACGTCGAGAGTCGCGACAGCTTCGAAGCCGTCAGTTCCGGTGACGGCTCGTTCAACGCTGTAGGTTTCGGCATTTGCTGTCGCTGACCAGGTGAGGCTGATGGCATCCTGTGTTACCTGCGTCACCGCGAGATCTGTCGGCGCTCCGGGCGCGGCGAGCTCAGGAATCGTGCCGCTTGTCACCGAGTCGCTTTGTGAAGACGAGCGGCCGAAGCCGCTGACTGCGACGACGGCATAGGCGTAGTTAGCGCCCGTTGTGACGGTCTCGTCGGAGTAGGCAGCGTCGCCGATGTTTTCTGCGATGGGGGCGAAGGCGCCGGCGGTGGAATCTTCGGCGATGTCAGCCCGCAGCACTGTGTAGCTGGCGGCATCCGCTTCTGCAGCCCAGGCGAGCGTGACGCCGTTGTAAGCGACGCGAGTGATCGTGACATCGCTCGGAGCGGCGGGTGTCACCGGTGCGACCTCGATGCCGTTGACGTAGGCTCCGAGACCTGAGCCGGTGAGTCCGACGGTGAGCTGACCATCTTCGACAAGAGCGCGGAAGGTGGCAGTTGTTGACTCGGCCCGCCCCGTCGTAATGCGCTCTTGGGCGACCCCTTCGAGCGAGACGGTCGCGTTCGTGCCCGATGTGCCGGTGAGCGCGTCGCCGATCGTCACGGTGACGTCGTAATCGCCCTCGGGTACGTCAACGAGGAACTCCCAGTTGGTGCCGGCAACGAAGTCTTCGGCGACAGCGTCTGCGGGAGTGCGGTTGCCAGTGCGGTCGCGGTCGAACAGCGTCGCACCGTCAGGAATCGCAATGCCGAACCCCGCCTCGGCCGTGTACAGCGAGTTGGTGCGAACCGCCTCGAAACCGTCGGCAACGGGGCTCGTCGCGGTGCCGAAGTCGAAGCGATACGTGCCATCATCGGCGGGCTCGATCGCGGATGCCGCCGGGGCTGTGAGCGCGGCGCTCGCGACTAGCGCGACAGCGGCGAGCGTGGCAATGGCGGCTCGACGGCGCGAAAGATGGTGATCCGCGGGGGATGCAGGATCGGACAACGCGTAGGGCACAGTTCCTCCTTGGGCGACATCGGCAAAGGGGTGTGCAGCGGGATGCAGCGACTTTGCGGCACTCCGAACACCGAACGAGCACGCACGTGTGCGAGCCTCTCGACCAGAATGCCATTATCTTGGAAAGCGCATTCCGAATCTGTTCGCAGCGATCCTGACATGCCGTACACGTGGTGCGCAACCCTTTATGAAACGTTTCTCATAAAGCGGGTTGGGCCGCCCAGTGTCCGTTACGGGTGACAGGAAGTTGCTACCTTGTGAGACCAACGTCGGCATGCATGAGGGGGTAGCTGATGTCTCGCGAGGCACCTCGCTCATCGTTCAGCGTGCTCGGCGAGATCGCACTCTGGATTGCGCTGCCGACGATCGCGGTGCTCGGCTACTGGGCCATGCTCTTGAGGGCAATGGGCGTCGCGGGATGCGAAGGTGCATGCGACATGGACCTCATCGATTGGGCCTATGGAGCCGTTCCGTGGGGGATCGGAGCGGCGTTCACCGTCGCCATTGTCGGCGCGGTTGTGCTTGTCCTTATGCGCCAGCGAACGGCCTGGGCGGCGGGCGCCGGCGTCGTCGTCCTCCTCGCGTCATTCGTCGTCACCGGCAGCGTTGTGGGCGAGGGGTTCGCGCCGATGCATGAGCGGAACGAGCGATCTGCGAGAGAAGCGGCGTCGCCACCTCCGCCGCTCCCACCGGTTGCTCCGATAGGTGCGTGGGGTACTGCTGGCCAGGGGCAAGCGCACATCACTTTTTCAGCCGATGGCACGTTAGCCGGGAGCGACGGATGCAACGATCTTGAGGGTATCTGGATGCAGGGCGCCGATGGCGAGATTTCGATCGACAAAACCGACGTGACGTTTCTCGCGTGCGACGGACTCGATACGTGGTTCAGCTACGGAGAATCAGCTGTCATCGCCGATGGTTTTCTGTACGTGAAGAATTCCGACGGTTCGGTAATCGGCGGATTCGACCGCGCGGAGTGAGGCGCTGACGCAACACTCGCTATCGTCAATGTTGTGCAGGGGTCGTCGCGGTGATGAGATTCGCAGCTTCCGCTTCCTGGTTCGTCAGCGATGGGGAGAACCTCCGCGCCGAGCCATCGTCACAATGGGCAATGGTTACGGGACTTGCGTTGGGGCTCAGCCTCGTGCTTTTGGTCCTCCTGCGAGCGCGACATTGGCGTCGCAAGATGGCTCAAGCGCTAGATAGATCAGGTGCGCCAGTTACCTTCGTTGCTGTGCCGGCCCGCGGCGGCTTTGGTCCGCCCACTCGCACATTGAGTGGCGCGCCCTTCCCTTTTGAAGGCGGGCGGGGCGCCGTGGGAATCGCAATAGCTGAAAGCGGCGTTTCTTTCTGGGAGTATTCGTCTCGCACGCCGGTGAAACGGTTCTCGCTAGAGGTCGAGACTGAAGTCCAAGTGGATTCTCGATTGGGCGAAGTGTGGCTCAGCTGGACGCACGAACGCCAACGTGTGCGCCTCGGGCTGATTCCGATCACTGTGGACACCATTGTGCGTCGCAGAGCGAAGGGTCAGTGCGAAGAGCTCATCGAGGCATTAAAGCTTTCGCATCCGCCGTCTCATCGCGTTGGAGACTCCTCCTAGGCGCGTAATACGCCGTTTCGGCGATGGGGGAGCGAAGCGAGCGTGCTGTCTCGAAGAGACTCGGGTAGAAGATGCTCGGGGGCGTCCTGGAACGCGATCGGGCGCAAGAAGCGACGGATGGCGGTAGCCCCGACCGACGTGTGGAGCGACGTTGTTGCGGGCCACGGGCCGCCGTGTTGTTGTGACCAGGTGACGGCAACACCGGTGGGCCAGCCTGCAAAGAGCACGCGGCCTGCCCGCAGCTCAAGAGCTTCGAGAATCGCAACGACGTCATCGCTTGGTTCGCTGTGGAGCGTTGCTGTGAGGCTCCCCGGCACAGCCTCGAGGGTGAGCAGGAGTTCTGCGTCGTTGTCGTATCGCACCAGCAAAGTCACGGGGCCGAAGCACTCTTCCAAAAGCACGTCCGCGTGGGCCGCGACTGCCGCGGCATCTGTTGCAAGCACCACTGGACTCGCGGATGCCTCGTCGTCGCTCGTGCCACTAAAGAGAACTTCCACGCTCGGCTCGGACTCAAGATGCGCAATACCGCGCGGGAACGCCTCGGTGATGCGGTCGGTCAGGAGTGGGCCGCTCGCAGCACCCGCAACATGACTCACCACGGCGTCTTCGAAACCAGCATCCCGCGGAACGAATACGACGCCAGGCTTCGTGCAGAACTGTCCGACGCCGAGTGTGAACGAAGCAACGAGCCCCTGGGCGAGTTCGTCGCGGCGAGCTTTGATGGCGCTTGCCGTGACGACGACAGGGTTGACGCTGCCGAGTTCGCCATAGAACGGGATGGGGTCTGGGCGACCAGTCGCGAGGTCGAACAAAGCGCGACCGCCGCTGAGCGAACCGGTAAAACCGGCGGCCTTGATCGTCGGATGCTGCACGAGAGCGTTGCCAGCTTCGCGACCCTCGACGAGGGCGAGCGAACCCTGCGGTGCCCCGGCTCCCTCGAGCGCCTGAATCATGATCTCTGCGGTTCGCTCGGAGAGCCGCGGATGCCCGGAGTGAGCCTTCACGATCACGGGGCAGCCCGCGGCGAGAGCGGACGCGGTGTCACCGCCTGCGACCGAGAACGCAAACGGAAAATTGGATGCCGCAAACACGGCGACGGGGCCAACCCCCGTGAGAGTGCGGCGCAATTCTGGCCGGGGAGGGGTGGCCGCCGGGTCAGCGTCGTCCACCGTGAGCTCGAGGTACGAGCCCTCCTCCACGACAGTCGCGAACAACCGCAGCTGACCGGTGGTGCGTGCTACCTCACCGCGCAGGCGAGGCTCACCGAGCCGTGTTTCTTCGTTGGCGATGGCAACGAGCTCGTCGCTGGCTGCACCGAGGGCATCGGCTGCGGCACGAAGCCACGCGGCACGATCGGCGGCGCGTGAATGGCGCCAGACGGGAGCCGCCTGCCGCGCGAGGGCCGTGAGTGCGTTGAGTTCTGCCGTCGTGGTGGTCATGCCATCTCCTTTTCGAGCTGGGGTGAGAATCGTATGCCGATTCCGGCATGGGGTCGTTCCGTGAGCCAACCATCGGTGATATCCACCGGGCATTCATCGGCGAGGGCGCCGAGAGCCGCGAAGCCGGCGTCTTCGACGTCTTCTGTCATCGGCTCTTGTTCGCCGACTGCAGCGAGGGTCATCGCGAGTTGTCCGGAGAGCTCAGGCAACAGGTGAGGATGCACCGGCACGCCCGAGTCTCGGGCGATATCGGCGATCGCCAGAAACGGTGTGATGCCGCCGACCCGCACGATGTTGGGCTGCACGATTTGAGCGGCGCCCGCGCGCACGTACTCTTCGAATCGCTGTCTTGTATGCAGGTTCTCACCGACCGCAATCGGCGTTGAGATCTGCTGAGCGAGCAGCGCGTGGCCCGCAAGGTTTTCGGCGCGAAGGGGTTCTTCGATCCATGCAGGATCGAATTTCTCGAGAGCTCTCACCGACTTCACAGCACGAGGCACGTCCCATCGCTGGTTGGCGTCGATCATGAGCGCGCGATCGGGGCCGAGCAACTCCCGCACTGCGCGGACTCGTGCGACGTCTTCGTCGAGATTCGGCCGACCCACCTTGATCTTGACGGCGTCGAAACCGGCGTCGATCCAACGCTGCACTTGAGAGAGCAATTCGTCTTCGGTGTAGTGCAGATTCACGCCGCTCCCGTAAGTGCGCACGCGCTTTCGCTTCTGGCCGAGCAGTTCAGAGAGCGGGGAACCTTGGCGGCGAGCTGCAGCATCCCACAGCGCGAGGTCGAGACCGGCGAGCGCGATCGTCGTGATGCCGCCGCCGCCAGCTTCGTGGAGGTGCTCCCACATGCCCTGCCACGCGGCGCCAGGGCTCGCATCGCGCCCGACCGCTGCGGGCGCGATGTCGTGGGTGAGCATCTGAGCTACGGCCTCGGCGCCGATCTGCGGCGTCCACGAGAATCCCCACCCTTCGCTCCCGTCGCTGCATTCGACGTGGGTCGCAATGATGCCGACAGACGTGACGTCAGCAGCCCATGGACGGGATAGCTTCATCCGCTGGAGACGGGACGTGAGGTGGGTAATCGTGGTCACAGTAGGGCGCGTCCGGTGTCGAGAATTTCGGTCAGGCGCGCTTCTTGAGACGCTGATGGATCGACGAGCGGCGCACGCACACTGCCGACATCGAGCCCACCCTGGCGAAGACCGGCCTTGATCAGCGAGACGCCAAACCCCGGCGTCTCATCGCGGAGTGCGACGAGTGGGCGGTAGAACGCGTCGATGATTTCGAGTCGTCGCGCATCGTCGCCGGCAACGTAGGCGCGATAGTGCGCGTTTGCGACTTCAGGAATCATCGCGAATGCGGCAGAAGAATAAAGAGGTATTCCAATACCGCGATACGCCCCTTGAGTGAGCTCTGCTGTTAGCAGACCGTTGAAGAACGCGAAGTCGGTGCGCCCGGTTTCAGCGACTGCCCGCACGATGAGCTGCGCCGTACCGACATCGCCCACGCCGTCTTTAAAGCCGACGACCTTTGGGTTTTCGGCAAGGTGCCGTACTGATTCGACGGAATATTGCGCGGTGCCACGGTGATAGATGATCACGGGAAGGGGCGAGGCATCCGCTATGGCCTCGACATACGCCACGAGTCCCGGCTGCGGCCCGGATACGAGATACGGCGGCAAGACGAGCAGGGCGTCGGCACCCGCATCTGCAGCGCTATGCGCGACCTCGATGGCGTGACCGAGCGGGCCGCCCGTGCCAGCGACCACTGGCACTCGACCCGCGACGGCAGCAGTTGCGGTGCGCACAACCGAGGCTGCTTCGGCAGCTGAAAGGGCGTGATATTCGCCAGTTCCGCACGCCGGAAAGACCGCTCCAGGTTTGTGATCAAGCGCGGAACTGATGTGCGCCGTGAGCACATCGTGATTGATCTGACCATCTCCGTCGAATGGCGTGACCGGAAAAAAGAGGATGCCGTCGAAGTTCACTGTGCTGCGTCCGTTCGAGTCGAGAGTTCGCCGCGCCAGGAGTACTTTGGGCGCCAGCCCAGCAGGCTCCGGGCTTTAGCGTTCGAGAATGCGGGAGAAGTTCCCGTGAGCTCGCGGGCGAGGGCTTCGGTTTCGGGAAAGAACCGCGGGATGAGCTCGGCGAGTGGTTCTCGGGCGAGAGCATCGTCGGCGGCGACGAAGAACACTTCGCCGTTCGGAATGTCATCGAGACCTTGAAGCAGAGTGTCTGTGAAGCACGCGACATCTCGTGCGTCGACGTAGTTGAACAGCGCCGGTGCCGACAGTGCCGGATCGTCGAGCCGCTCGTGCACCGTGTGGCCCTGCTGGGTTACGGCACCCGCCCACTCCTCTGGAGCGATTACATAACAGGGACGGAATGCAGCGAATCGCGTGGCATTGCCAGTCTGGCGAATAAGCATGTGAAGGGTCTGCTCAATCACAAGCTTCGAGAGCGCGTAAGCGTTCCAGGGGCGAGTGGGGCTCGATTCGTCGAGCGGTAGACGCTCCGGAATCCAGCCCGCCGGGGCGCCGTAACCGAGCACTGTCGGACTCGACGCCGCAACGATCTTGGGAATGCCAGCGGCGACCCCGCCGCCGAGTACCGATACGGCGAGCTGAGAATTGGTGCGCATGATGATGTCTTCTGGTGCGCTAAAGGGCACCGCGACGGCAGCCAAGTGAATGAGGGCATCTGCCTGTGCATTCGTCAGGGCGGTGGTGGTGGCATCCGCATCTGTCAGATCGAGCGCGAGCTGCTCAACGCCATCGAGCTCTGGGGCAGACGAAACCCCGCGGTCTAGCGAGATGAGGTCATGGCCGGCGTCCCGGAGTCCCGCAACGAGGCTTCGCCCGAGACGGCCGGCTCCGCCCGTGACGACGATTCGACTCACGGCTCATTCCCCGAAAGCAGCGGGATGCCGAGGTCTGAAATCAGCACCGGCATACCCGTTTCGAGCGACCTGTTTCCGGCGATTCCGACCGCAATTGACCGCACACCGTCGCGCCAGTCAGCAGGGCGAGCGAGCGGGTCTTCTGAGGGACCCACGAAAACATCCGCCATCAGAAGTGCGTCACCGCCGCCGTGGCCTCCCGCGGCACCATGGATGGGAACCTCAACGGCGTCTTGCCAGTGCAGCTGCACGAGTAGGCGCTCACCCATCGGGCGAAGTGATGTCGAGTCGCCCGCGTCGACAGCGCTCGGATCGAGAACCGGGTGCAACCCCTCATCTTCGAACACGGCTCCGCGCTCAACGACTTCGAGTTCGACCCGGCCGAGCGTTCCGTTGACGGCAACGCGGTAGCCCTCCCACGGAGAGTGGGCGTTGAGGGAGTAACTCATCGTCGCCCCGCCGTCGTAGTCGACGACCAGGGCGAGGTTATCTTCGATCGTGATTCCGGCACCGAAAACGTCGCGGTCCCGCACATAGCCGTCGTGCGATTCGGCCTCGAGGTAGAGCGAGCGCATGCGGTCGTCGTCGCGCAGGTCAAGTTCGAAGGCATCCCTCTCGCCGTCGTGCGTGCCGCGATCAGGCCGGATGCCGAGGCCCCGCGCCGCGGCATTGTCGGCGCCGTAGAACTTGAGCCCGCCGGATGCGTACACGCGCTGCGGAACCTGACGGATCCACCAATTGACGAGGTCGAAGTGGTGGCTTGCTTTGTGGACGAGCAGCCCGCCGGAGTGCTCTTTCTCGCGGTGCCACCGGCGGAAGTAGTCAGCGCCGTGCTTGGTGTCGAGCATCCACGAGAAGTCAACCGAGGTGATCTCGCCGATCGCGCCGTCTTGCAGCACTTGGCGCATCGCGCTGTTGCGTGGCGAATAGCGGTAGTTGAACGTGAGCACGACTTCGCGGCCTGTTCGCGCTACCGCTTCTTCGATCTGAGCCGCGCTCTCGGCATTGATCGTTAGGGGCTTTTCGACGACGACGTCGGCGCCAGCGTTGAGGCTTCGCACAATGATTTCGGCGTGCATGTCGTCGCGCGCGCACACAATGACGCGATCAACGTTCTCGTCGCGGATCATCTTCTCGAGGGCTTCCGGCTGCCATAGCGATGGTGCTTTGAGACCGAGCTCCCGAAGTTGGTCCGCGTAATACGCGGCGCGCACGGGGTTGGGTTCGCAGATCGCCGCGAGCGTGGCGCGGTCGGCGTAGGTGGTCGCGATGGCTTCGACGTACATCTGCGAACGGTGCCCCGCTCCGACGACGGCGTACCGACGGTGGCTCATGTCTACTCCTCAGGAAACGTTTTCTCAGCGTAGCCCGCTCTCACCCAACCGGCAAGCGTTTTCCCAAGCACTCGTTACCTCGGATTTTCGCCGCCTCATCCCCCCGTGAGGGGTCGCAACACGCCGTAGCCACCGCCGCATTCGCCGACCATTGCGGCGTGTTGCGACCCTTCGCGAGGAACGAAACGAGGGGCGGATGCTGCGGCGATGGGATGCTGCGGCGGCTACGGAGTGGCGGCGGTGCTGGCGCGGGGGACGATCTGGGGGTACAGCGTCTGGGCTCCGGGCACAGGTTGCGCGGTCAAGAGGGCGTGCAGCAGAGCCCAGGCTACAGCGCCGAGCTCGAACGCGGGGACAGACGCCGTGGTGAGAGGCGGGGAGAGGTACCGCGCAAATGGGATGTCGTCGAACCCCGTCACAGCGATGTCTTCTGGCACCCGCACGCCTTGGGCCGCGAGTGCGGTAACGAGCCCGGTCGCCACGAGGTCATTAAAGGCCAGCACAGCTGTCGCGCCTGAATCGCGCACGTCCGCGGCTGCTCGGGCGCCGGATTCCATGTCTACGCCCGTGTCGCGAGTGGTCAGTTCGACGCTGGAGTGCGTTGCAACAAAGCGGGCTGCGGCATCCCGTCGTGCGCGCTCGGAGGCGCTCCGCGTGCCGCCCGCAAGAAACAGCAACCGGCGATGGCCACGCTCGTAAAGGTGGTCGAGCAGCAGGGTGAACGCCGATCCGTAGTCAGCTGAGACGCTCGGGATGCCGGCAGACTGCCGGTTGATCAGTACCACCGGGCCAAGCGACGGCAGGAGGGCATCGAGTTCGCTGTCTGGCAGGCGCGGCGCGCACAGAACGAGGCCATCGGTGCGGCGCCGAGTTGTCGTCGCGAGCGTCCGTTCGGTATCGATGTCTTCGGCCGAATCGGCGACGAGCACATGGTAGCCGTCGTCTGCGGCAGCCCGGCTGAGCCCGCGCAAAATCGCGTGGAACGTGGGGTTGGCAAGATCGGGAACGACAACCGCGACTGTCTGGGTCTTGCCGAGCACGAGACTCCGGGCGAGCGGGCTCGCCGTGTACTTGAGCTCGACCGCAGCGGCTCGTACCCGCGCGGTCATGGCGGGATCAACTTTGACGTTGCCGTTCATCACACGCGAGACAGTTGAGAGCGAAACTCCCGCGCGTTTTGCCACGTCAGCGATGGTCGAGCCGCTGTCAGAGTGCTTCGCCATTACAGCCCTTTCCGTCGCGTCTCGCCCCTCATTATCACCGGCACCAGCCCGGACCATGCCAGACTGTCGGCAAATCGCTTGCCCACAGGGCTGTGTGGAGACGATATGAACAGAGTTGGCATCAAAGACGTGGCGCAGCGCGCGGGCGTCTCTATCAGCACGGTTTCAAACGCGCTGAATAAACCCGGCACCGTTAGCGCGCCGCTCGTCGAGCGCGTGACTCAGGCTGCTACTGAACTCGGCTACGTGCCGCTGCAGGCGGCGCAGCAACTGCGCGCACGGCGAAGCGGTCTGCTCGGGATGACGGTCATCAATATCGCCAACCCTTTCTTCGCCGAGCTGATGGCGGGAGCCGAAGAGGCTGCTGCGGCAGCTGGGAAGCGTGTTCTCGTTGGCAACAGTGACGATGACGCGCAAAAAGAACGAGACTACATCGAGCTCTTCGAGCGAGTGCATGTCGAAGGCGCGCTGATCGCACCGTTCGCCGACAACGCTGTGGCGATCGAGCGGCTGCGGGCACGCGGCATCCCTGTCGTTCTCGTTGACAGCGTCGATGAGGAAGGCGCGCTGTCTTCGGTCTCATTCGACGATGTGGCCGGTGGTCGCATGGCGGCGGAACATCTGATTTCGCTCGGACGCCGGCGGCTCGCGTTTTTGGGGGCACGCGAAGAAGTGCGCCAGGTGCGCGAGCGCCTCAGGGGAGTGCGCGAAGCTGTCGCTGCCCATTCCGGAGTTGAACTCGACGTCATCTGGACAAAGCGCACAACCCCAGACCTTGGCGACAGCTGGGGCGCTCGGTATGCACACAGCCCGGCGCTAGATCGCCCCGACGGGGTTATCGCGACCAATGACCTGCTCGCGTGCGGTGTCGTGAGTGCGCTTGTCTCGCGCGGCGTGCGAGTTCCAGAAGACCTCGCGGTCATCGGCTATGACGACATCGAATTTGCCCGGGTCGCGGCGGTGCCTCTCACCTCGATTCGGCAGCCGGCGCGTGACATGGGACGCCGCGCCGGAGAAATACTGCTCGCCCACGCGGCGGGTAGCCAAGAACGTGTGGCGGTGTCGTTCAGTCCGACGATCATCGTCCGCGCCTCAACTGTGGGAGTGCAGTGATGAGCGGTTCTGCTGCAGACAGAGCAACAAAGCAGCAGCGGATGACGCAGCTGCTCATCAATGCAGATGCTGACGCAGTGCTGCTCACCTCCCACGAGGCGGTGTCGTGGTACCTCGAAGGCGCGCGCACTCACGTGTCGTTGGCAGGCCCGCCCGTGATCGCGGTGCGTGCAGCGCGCGATGGTGATGAGATCTTTGTGGCGGCAAACGAGGCGGAACGGCTCGCGGAAGAAGAGCTACTTGCCCCCGACGCGGAGAGTCTCGTGCGCGTGTCTTGGGACCAAGCAGTGGCGCCGCCACTAGTCGGAGCGTTGCCCGAGAGCGCCGTTGCCGGCGAGCTTCGGAGGGCGAGGGCATCGCTCCTGACGGCAGAGCTTGCACGCTACCGCGCGCTCTGCGCTGAGACCGCCTGCGTCATGACTGATGTACTTTCGGCTGCGTCACCTGGCGACCGCGAGAACGCGCTCGCCGCTGCCGCCAGCTCGGAGCTTCGGGCACGGGGAATCGACCCGCTCGTCGTACTTGTGGCGGGTGCTGCGCGGTTGGACTACCGGCATCCGCTTCCGACAGCTGCTCTGCTCGGCGACTGCGCCATGCTGGTCGTCTGCGGCAGACGGCACGGCATGATTGCAAACGCGACCCGATGGGTGCAGGCGGGCGCGGCGGCTGGGGCGCTCGATGAAGCACGCTCACGAATTTTGGAAGTCGAAGCGACATTCTTCGCCGAGACGAGACCGGGAGTGCGCCTGAGCGATGCATTTCGGGCCGGGATCGCTGGGTACGGCGCGGCCGGGTTCGACGGCGAAGAGTGGCGACAGCATCACCAGGGCGGCCCCACGGGCTACGCCGGACGAGACCCGAGAGCGACTTTTGTGACGACTGACTCGGTGCAACAAAACCAAGCGTTCGCGTGGAATCCGAGTGCGCCCGGCGTCAAAGTCGAAGACACAGTGCTCGTCACGGCCGACGGCATCGAGCCGCTCACTGTCGACCCGCGGTGGCCAACGGTAGAAGTGCGCGGCATCCTTCGTCCGGTCGCACGTGATTTCAGTTGAACCGCTTCGCCCGCTGACGCGCGCTGATTAGGCTGGCCGCATGACGAGCTCGAACGAACCAGCAAACCCGTACCCGTTTCGCGGTTCGATAGAAGCGATCGACGCGGCCAACCCGCTGAAGTCGCCGTGGCACTACGACCAGAGCATCACGGCCCCGCGGCTCGACCGGCTCGACGCTAAAGCGACCTACTTTGTCGACTACATCGAGTATCTCGAGAGACGGATCGCCGCCCTCGAAGCACGTCTCGACAAAGAGTAGTTAGCCCGGTCTTCAGTCGGTGGGCGGTCGTCGCAAGCGCTTGATTTCGGTGTGACGCTGGTTCGCTTTGACGCGGCGCTGCTTCGCACCTCGACTCGGCGTCGTCGGGCGGCGCTTCGGCCCCGGCGGTTTCAGTGCGTCGGCTACGAGATCGACGAGACGGCCGCGAGCGGCTTCTCTGTTGCGCAACTGTGCGCGGTGCTCGGATGCCGTGACGCTCAGCACGCCGCCAACCAGGCGACCGCTCAGCCGGTCGAGTACTCGCTCGCGCTGGGCTGTTGAAAGCGCACCCGAGCTCGCAGCATCCCACACGAGTTCTGCCCGAGAGTCCGTGGTGTTCACGCCCTGGCCTCCTGGGCCGGATGATCGTGAGAATCGCCATGACAGCTCAGCTTCGGGAATCGTCACCGCCGCAGTGATCCGTAAGCCGGGGCGGTGGGGAGCAGCCATTATGCCTCCATCATCCGCTACTGAGCGGCGCGGTGAAGCCGTAATTCAAAAGTTGAGCCAAGAACCGCTGTGCTGGGTAGCATTGTTGCGTGTCTCAGAAAGCGCTTTCCAGTGCGACCGATCTGATCGACGGTACGCGTCCGAGTCGATCGGTCATCCGCCTACTTGCGCGTCGCCCGTGGCGAATGGCGATTGCGCTGGTCGCCTTCGCTTTCAAAGAGATCCCCATGTGGTTCCTGCCGGTCATCACCGCAGCGATCATCGATATCGTCGCGGGAAGCGGCACCGTGACAGCCGTGCTCGGATGGTTCGCGGTCGCCGTCGTCCTGCTTCTGCAGAACTATCCAAACCACATCGTCTACACCCGCAACTTCATGACTGTCGTGCGCGACACGGGGGCTGACCTCCGGAACGCCCTGGCTGAACGTCTGCAGTCGCTTTCGATCGGGTATCACACGCGTGTCAGCTCGTCGATCGTTCAGACCAAGGTGGTGCGCGACGTCGAAAATGTCGAACTCATGCTGCAGCAGGTCACGCATCCGCTCTTGTCGGCGCTCATGGTGCTGATTGGCGCCATCACGATGACAGCCATTGCAGTGCCGCAGTTTCTGCCGGTGTACGCGCTCGCTGTGCCGATTGCGATTGGGCTCCGCGCCGGCCTCCGACGCCGCTCACACGTTCGCAACGAGGTATTCCGTCGCGAGATGGAAGGGCTCGCTTCCCGCGTCGGTGAAATGGCATCGCTCATTCCTGTCACGCGTGCGCACGGGCTCGAGCGAACGGCTGTCACGCGGGTTGCGTCAGGCGCTGACGGTGTGCGGCGTGCGGGTCTTCACCTCGACATGCTGAACGGGCACGTCGCCTCGATTTCGTGGGTGACGATGCAACTGCTGGGAGTGGGATGCCTCGTGCTCGCTGCAGTGTTTTCGCTCACCGGCATCCTGCCCATTACTCCCGGCGAGGTCGTTCTGCTGTCGACGTACTTTGCTCTGCTGACACAGGGACTAACGCAGTTGCTCATGCTGATTCCGGTGGGCGCGCGCGGACTCGAATCGGTGCGCTCGATGGCGGAAGTGCTGCAAGAGCCTGACCTCGAACTCAACGAGGGAAAACGCCAGGTCGATGAAGTCATTGGCGCGATCACGCTTGCCTCAGCAAGTCACCGATATCCAGAGGCCGACGAAGACGCCCTGCATGCGATCGAGCTCGAAATTCCGGTGGGTAAGACGATTGCGCTCGTGGGGTCGTCCGGCTCGGGCAAGTCGACTCTCCTCAACCTTGTGCTGGGGTTTGTGCGGCCGACCGCGGGCCGGCTCCTGCTCGACGGTGCTGACATGCAAACCCTCGACATGCGCACAGTGCGGCGCTTCGTCTCGGTCGTGCCACAAGAGTCAGTGCTCTTCGAAGGCACGATTCGCGACAACGTGGCGTACGGCATGCCGGAGGCGAGTGACGAGCAAATCGAGCAGGCGCTCCGCGACGCGAACGCGTGGGAATTCGTCACCGAGCAGACGCTCGGCTGGCACACCGTGGTTGGCGAGCGGGGTGCTCGGCTGTCGGGCGGTCAGCGTCAGCGCTTGGCGATTGCGCGAGCCCTGGTGCGCGACCCGCGTATCCTTTTGCTCGACGAGGCGACGAGCGCTCTCGATCCGGAGTCGGAGGGACTCGTCAAGGACGCTCTCAACCGACTTATGGCCGGGCGAACGACTCTTGTCGTCGCGCACCGACTGTCAACCGTGCGTCGAGCCGACGTCATCGTCGTGCTGGAGCGTGGCCGAATCGTCGAGCGCGGCTCGCATGACGAACTGCTCGCGGCCCAGGGCCGCTACGCTCACCTTCACTTCACACAGTCGAGTGCGCGATGAGTGCCGTCACCGGCGAGCCTTCGATCAGGATGCCGCGTGCGCCGTCGATTCGCGCCAGATCACGCGGTGCAGGTCTGTCGCCGCAGTCTGATCCGCTGCATTGCCCCCCACCTTCGCAACGAGACGCTGCATCGATGCTCGGCCGAGTCCTTCGAGATCGACGTGAACTGTCGTGAGTGAACGGGCAAGGTAGCGCCCCATCGACGAGTTGTCCCACCCGGTGATGCTGATGTCTTCCGGAATCCGCCAGCCTCTATCGAGCGCCCCACGCATGGCGCCAGCCGCCGCGTGGTCGTTGCTCGCGATCACCGCTGTGGGGTGATCGCGCGTGCTGAGTGCGCGGATTGCATCGAGTCCACTACGACCCGACCAGTCGCCGTCGGCGACATCGGCCTGGGCAAGAGCGAGCGATTCGGCGGTGTGGAGAAAGGTTTCTCGTCGAGCGCGTGCAGAAGCAAAATCTAGATCGCCGGCAATATGCAAAAACTGGCGATGTCCTTGAGATGCGAGCGTGGTCATGAACTCGACAATCGGCGTTGCTTCGGCAAGGTCGCCCGTCCCACGCATTTCGCCGTCAAAATCTGGCGACACCACGAGCGGCGTGCGCTCGTAGGCGCGGCTGTGCCGAGTGATCGGGGCGAAGGAGAGGATGCCTTCGACTTGGCCGGAATTCGCGACCTCGACTACTCGGCTCTCGCGCGCGTGAGAGGTGTCATCAAGACTCAAGACGTCCACGGTATATCCGGCTTCATGGGCCGCTGCGGTCGCGCCGGCGAGAAGACGTGCTGGATTGAAAACGAGCGGTGGCAGCACCACCGTGAGTCGTCCGCTGCGGCGCGTGCGCATAGAGCGCGCGGCGAGATTGGGATGGTAGTCGAGTGCGCGAATCGCGGCGTCGATCCGGGCACTTGTTTGCGGCTTGAGCCCGCCAGAGAACGCGAGATACCTCGACACCGTCTGATGCGAGACCCCGGCGTGGCGCGCGACATCCAGCATCGTGGGGGCACGATCGTCAGATGCTGCCACCGCGTCACTCCTTGACGAAAACGAAGAGAAGTCACTACCGTAGCAGTGCAAAAGGTGAACGTTCACTATTCGACGCGAAGGAGCGCCATGTCCGTTAACGGCCACACCCTGAGGGCGGCAATCATCGGCACCGGAGGTATTGCGCATGCGCATGCCGATGCGCTGGCATCGCTCGCGCCGCGGGTGGAACTCGTGGCAGTCACTGACGTCGACGCCACGCGCGCACGCGAATTCGCAGCGACGTGCGGGGGCGCTGCCATCTATGACGACGCAGGCGACATGCTCGCGAGAGAAAAGCTGGACATCGTTCACATCTGTACGCCGCCACAGACGCACGCAGCCCTCGCGGAGCAGGTGGCTCGTACCGGTGTCGTGGCGCTCGTCGAGAAGCCGACGGCGCTGAGTCTCGCGGAGATGGACCGGCTCGTCGCGGTAGAAGCCGAGACAGGCGTGCCGATCTTGACAGTGTTTCAACACCGTTTTGGAGCCGCCGCGCTCGAGCTTCGCCAGCTCGTAAAGTCCGGGGCACTCGGCAGGCCGCTCGTGGCCACGTGTGAAACGCTCTGGTACCGAGCAGATGACTATTTCGATGTTCCGTGGCGGGGCCGGTGGGCGATTGAAGGCGGTGGACCGACGATGGGGCACGGCATCCATCAGTTCGATCTCATGCTCGCAATTCTCGGACCGTGGGCGCGGGTGAGCGCGATTGCCGCACGACAAGCTCGGCCGACGGATACCGAAGATGTCTCTCTCGCCCTCGCTGAATTTGAGAATGGGGCGGTGGCCACTGTGGTCAACTCTGTCGTTTCGGCGCGAGAGACCTCGCGTCTGCGGTTCGACTTCGAATGGGCGACAGTCGAAGTCGAGCACCTCTACGGCTACCGCGACGCGGACTGGAGATTCACGGCGGTGCCGGGGCGCGAAGACCTCGCGGCGCTCTGGCGGCGCGAACCTTCTGACGAGTTGAGCAGCCATCGCGGTCAGATCGGAGCGATTATCGACGCGCTAGTTTCTGGCGAAACTCCGGCCGTGGGAACGGTCGAGGCTCGCCGCACGTTGGAATTCGCGGCCGCGACATACGCGTCAGCGTTCCGAGGAATTCCGGTGGAGGCGGGTCAGCTGAGCGGGGACGACCCGTTCGTGAGCCGAATGGACGGCGGTATGGTGCCGTGGACGCCTGTTAAGGAGGTACTCGTATGAGCGCACTGCGCCTCACGCACCGGATTGGCCGCGGCATCGAGGTACACGACGGCGACACTGAACTGTTTCGGTACACGTATATGCCCGATTCGCCTCAGCTCGAATCCCCGAAGCCGTACTTCCATCCGATTCGTACGCGCTCCGGCCGGATAGTCAGTCTCTTTAGACCGCACGATCATGTCTGGCACAAGGGTATCGCGTGGTCTCTCCCGGTAGTCAATGACGAGAACTTTTGGGGCGGACCCACCTATGTTCGTGGTCGCTCGTACGTGCAGCTTTCGAACGACGGCGCTCAGGTTCATGCCGCAGTGGACGCGGCCGAGGTGTGCCCGGATGGCGGCGTTCGGTTCGCACACACTCTCGACTGGGTCACCGAGAGTGGGTCTCGGTTGTTTACCGAACGACGCGAGCTCACGGCATCTGTCACGGCAGAAGACACCTGGGTGCTCACTTTCGAGACGGCGATGACGAACATTTCTGATGCGTCAATCTCGATTGGATCCCCCACAACCAGAGGGCGCGAGAACGCGGGCTACGGTGGGCTGTTTTGGCGAGGGCCACGCTCGTTCACGGGTGGAACGCTCGTGACTGAAAACGGGTCGGGTTCGGGAAATGACCTTCGTGGTCAACATCACGAGTGGATGGCGTTCGTTGGAGAGCACGATGAGGTCGACGGAAGTGCCCTCGTGGTGATGCTCGACGCTGTCGAGAACCCGCACCACCCGCCGGCATGGTTCGCCCGCTCTGAGGAGTTCGCCTGCCTGAATCCGGCGCCGTTTTTTCATGAGGAGCTCTCGGTCGCGCCTCAACAGACTGTGCGGTTTCGCTACGGCGTCGGCGTGGCCGACGGTGAAGAAGCGGATGCCTCGAAGCTGGCGAGCGCCGTTCGCTCGGTCGTTGCGCGGTTGCCATGACGACGCCGCTCTTTCCAGGTGGCGTCGCACTGAGCGATCTTGCCGTCTACGACTGGCTTGCAAGTGATGGCACCTGTGGCGGGTCTCCGCACGTGCACACGGCTTCGAGCGAGGGGTATTTGGTTTCTGCGGGGAGCGGTCGCGTACAGACCCTTTCTCGCGACGGCGCAGCCGATTATTCGCTCACCCCCGGTGAGGTGCTGTGGTTCTCGCCCGGCACCGTGCACCGGCTCATGAACGAAAGTAACCTCGCGCTAACTGTCGTGATGCAAAATTCAGGGCTACCCGAAGCTGGCGACGCGGTGCTGACGTTTCCGGCGGCGGTCCTCGATGATCCCGAAGCCTATGCGGCAGCGGCCAGACTCCCCGCCGGTCGCGAAGAAGAACGCGCGGCCGCCGCGCGAGTTCGACGTGACCTGGCGGTCGCGGGCTACTTGGAGCTTCGCGACGAGATGGAGCGGAATGATCGCGCGCTCGCCGCATTTCACGACCGCGCCGCGCGCTTGGTTCGACACCGCGTCCGCGAGTGGCAGCAACTCTGGGAATCCACGGTGGCGGCCGAGACTGAACGCACGCGGCGCCAGTTCGTTGCTCTTTCTCGCGGTGACCGAGGCATCATGGCAGATGCTGCGGTCGTTCGCGCCGAGCCCAACCCTGGTCCGCGCGCCTTCGGCATGTGCGGCCGACTCGCAACCTGGCAGGGGTTCTAGCCCTGCCAGAGTATAGATGCCATGCGAACGCGCCCCGGATAGCGCTTTCCAATCTGTGGCCATAGGCTGGGATTCGGTGTTCCTCGATGTGGAGGTTGTATGTTCGTCACAGATTGCGCAATGGCCGCCAGGCCCGCGACATGAGCAGGGTTCAGGGCCTGAATAGGGTGCTGCGTTGCGCCCTCGTGGGCACCGGAGCCGTAGCTGCATTGCATGCCCGTGCGGTGGAGGCCGATCCACGCGCCAAGCTCGTCGCTGTGAGTGACCACAGTCGGGAAAAAGCTGAAGAGTTCGCCCGCACGTGGCGTGTGAATGAGGTCTATGACTCGCTCGAGGAATTACTGGCAGCAGAGCATCCCGATGTCGTTCTCGTCTGCACCCCGCCCGCAGCTCACACGTCGCAAGTGATTGCAGCGCTGGACGCAGGCGCCGATGTTGTTGTGGAGAAGCCACCGGCACCGTCGCTCGATGAACTGGAGCAGATGCGTATAGCGGAACGTGAGTCAGGCCATCGGCTAGCGGTCGTCTTTCAGCAGAGAACTGGAACAGCGGCCGCTCATGTGCGCTCCCTGCTGCGCTCCGGAGCGCTCGGGCGACCGCTGTTGGCAATCTGCCAGACACTCTGGTTTCGAGGCCCTGAGTATTACGCCGTGCCGTGGCGAGGAAAATGGAATACCGAGGGTGGCGGCACGACCCTGGGTCACGGTATCCATCAGATCGACCTGCTCGCCCACCTGCTCGGTGACTGGGAGAGCGTGCACGGGCGGCTATGGCGGGTCGATCGCGATATCGAGACCGAGGATGCCTCAACGGGAACAGTCGTTTTCGCCGACGGCGTTGTGGCCACCATCGTCACGAGTGCTGTCTCGCCGCGCGAAGTGAGCGCACTCCGGATCGATACTCAGAAGGCGACCATCACGGTGGAACATCTCTACGGGCATGGCCACGAGAATTGGTCGATCACCCCCGCGCCGGGGGTCGACGCAGAAGAAGCTGCCAGTTGGCGGTTTCCTGACACCGAAGAGCGAAGCGACCATCTGCCGCTGTTGCGAGACGTTTTCACGTCGTTCCTGTCTGGCGAGCCGCTCCCCCCGACGGCAGAGGCCCCGGCGCGTTCGCTTGAGATCGTCGCGGCACTTTATGCGTCGGCAGCCGGCGGCGGAGCCATCGTGACGCCCGCAAGCCTCGCGGCACACGCAACGCACCGGCGAAATTTCGAGAGTCCCGTGACAGATATGCGCGCAAGCGGCCTATGACTTGCGGTCACGTGGGAGATCGACCGCTCACGCCACGCGAGGTCTATCGTGACCCGGTGTACGACGGTGCGACAGACCCGAATGTCGTGCACGACGGTGAGTCGTGGTGCATGTTGTACACACAGCGCCGCGCCACCCACCCCGACCCGGGCGATGGTGTGGCATGGGTGCACGGCAGTCGAATCGGCGTCGCGCGAAGTGCTGACGGCGTGGCTTGGGAGTACGCCGGAACGCTGGAACCGGCTTCCGGCGGTCTCGTGCTGCACACTGGCCCGCCGCCAGAGGCTGTCGACAGCACTTTCTGGGCGCCCGAAGTGATTCACGATGGCGAACGCTGGCACATGTACGCGACGGAGATAGACGGCGTACCGACACAGTGGGCGGGTCATGACCGCCGCATCGTGGAGTACGTCTCGGATGACCTGGCACGCTGGACGCGTCGCGGTGCGCTTAAGTTGGCGAGCACCGCAGTGATCGATGCCGCGGTCGCGCGCTGCCCCGATGGGCTGTGGCGGCTCTGGTACAAAGACGAGGCTGCTGATTCCGTAACGAAGGTTGCGGCATCCGCTGATCTCGATGCATGGCGCGAAGAGGGGGTTGCGATCGGTGGACGCGCGCACGAAGGACCCTTCGTCTTTCACCTCGGCGGTTGGTGGTGGATGCTCACGGACGAATGGCGGGGTATGGCCGTATACCGCTCGGTCAATGCGTTGACCTGGACGCGGCAGGGTGGTGTCGATGACGTGATTTTGGGCGAGGCGGATGCCAGGCGTCTTTTGCAGGTCGGCCGCCACGGAGCGGTCGCGGTGGTCGATGGCAACGCCTGGCTGTACTACTTCACTCACCCGTGGTGGGATGCCGCGGAGCTCGCCGATGGTGCGGAATCGGTGGATGCGCGGTTCTCAACGATTCACCGTGTACAGCTCGTCGTCACTGGTGATGTGCTGACCGAAACCAAATCGTTTCCCACTGGGCAAGAATGACTGTTGCGAAACGTTTTTGCCCGTAGTACGGTTACCGGCAAGCGCTTTCCCGGCACCAAGGGACGCGTCAGACACCGCAACAACGGACAACGATCGTTCGTGCGATTTCATCGAACATGGACGTTCGTCAGAAAGGACAAAGATGTTCAGTAAGAAGCGGGCAACAGCAGCCATAGCTGTCGCGACCGGTGCTGCCTTGGCTCTCGCCGGGTGCTCCGGGTCGAGCGACACGGCAGACACATATGACCCGAACGAGGAGGTCACTCTCGACCTTGCGTTCTGGGGAAACGATGTGCGTGCCGCGCTCTACGACGAAGCAATCGCGGCGTTCGAAGAGGAATATCCCAACATCACAGTGAACTCATCGTTCCTGGGCTTTCCTGAGTTCTGGGAAAAGCGTCAGACCGAGGCTGCCGGCGGCAATCTCCCCGATGTGATGCAGTTCGACTACTCGTATATGCGTCAGTATTCGCAGAACAATCTTCTCCTCGATCTTGATCCGTATCTCGGCGGAATCATCGAGACGGACGCGCTGCCGGAGAACGTGCTCAGCATCGGCGTCGTTGATGGCGTAACGACGGGCCTTGCGACTTCCACGAATGCGTGGGGGATGTACACCAACCCGACCTTGCTTTCCAACGTGGGTGTCGACGAGTTCGCGGGCGGCTCGTGGGAGGACTACAACGACTGGATGGCTGAAGTCACTGCGGCCGGCGACGGCGAAGTGTGGGGCGGCACCGACTGGACCGGCCGAATTCAGAATTTCGAGATTCAGCTTCGCGCCAACGGGGGAGAGCTCTTCAACGAAGACGGCGCTGCTGGCTTCGACGAGGAAGACCTCGCCGCGTTCTGGGAGCAGGGCGACGGCATTCGCGCCGACGGTACCGTCATCGCGCAGCAGAAACTTGAAGAGGTGTACCCGCTATCGAGCTTTGACTCAGCGCTCACAGCGAGTGAGCTCACCTGGGACAACTTCGGTAGTGGCTACCTTGGCAACCTGGGCGAGGCTTACCCGGAACTTGGGCTCATTGAGCCCCCGATCACGGTGGAAGGTTCACAGGATCTATACCTGAAGCCCTCGATGTTGCACACGATCTCGTCGTCGACCGAGCATCCCGAGGCTGCCGCGACTCTCGTGAACTTCCTCGTGAACTCGCCGGAGTCAGGAAGAATCTTCGGCACAAACCGTGGCCTGCCCGCGTCCGAGACCGCACTCGCGGGGGCGGACCTCGACCCCCTCAGCCAGCAGATCGCCGACTACGAGGCATCCATCGAAGACCGTCTCGGTGACGCACCGCCGGTTCCGATCGTCGGCTTCGGCAGCCTGGAAGAGAAATTCCGCGTTCTCGGAACCGAGCTCGGATTCGGAACAGTGACTGTCGATGACGCTGTTGATCAGTTCTTCACCGAGATGGACGTCGTCCTCAACTCGTAAGAACACCACGGAGCCCGGGCGTTCAGCCTGGGCTCCGTGCCCATCCTCGCTACGACAACGGGAGATTCGACAGTGACCACTACTTCGACGAGAGTCATCGTCACCGGACAGAAGTCGTCTCGCGGCGCACTGTTTCGCGGCCGGCGCCCAGAGCTGAACGAGCGTCCGGGGCAGCGCGCTCGCCAACGTCGAGAGACGCTCGCGGGGTACGGCTTTCTCATCCCCTGGCTCCTCGGGTTCTTCGGTCTGACCCTCATCCCGATGGTCTATTCGCTGTATCTCTCATTTACGCGATACAACATTTTCCAGCCGCCACGCTGGGTCGGCCTCGACAACTACATTCGGTTGTTCACAAACGACCCGCAGTTCATTCAATCGGCGCAGATCACCATGATCTACGTGCTGATCGGCACCCCGATCACGCTCGCGGCAGCGCTTGCCGTTGCAATGCTTCTGAACTTTCGCGATCGCGGTGCTGGTTTTTTCCGCTCGGCGTTCTACGCTCCGTCACTCATCGGCGCTTCGGTTTCAGTCGCGATCGTCTGGCGCGCGATGTTCTCAACCGAAGGACCGGTTGACAACGTTTTGAGTTCGATCGGCCTCGATCTCGGCGGCTGGATCGGAAACCCTTCCCTCGTTCTGCCCGCAATGATCGTGCTCGCCGTCTGGCAGTTCGGCGGCACGATGGTGATTTTTCTCGCTGGCCTCAAGCAGATTCCAAAGGAGCTGTACGAAGCAGCCGAAATGGACGGTGCAAATGCGTATCGCCGTTTTCGTGCGGTGACGATTCCGATGCTTTCGCCGGTGATCTTCTTCAACCTGCTGCTTGGCCTGATCGGAGCCTTCCAAGTATTCGCGTCGGCCTACATCATCTCGAACGGCACCGGCGGCCCCGCGGGTATGACCAACTTCATCACCGTGTACCTCTACAAACGAGGTTTCTCTGACGGACAGATGGGATACGCGGCCGCCATCGCATGGGTGCTTCTTGTCGTCGTCGCCATCATCGCCTTCATCCTCTTCCGCACGCAGCGAAACTGGGTCCACTACTCGGGAGACAACCGATGACTACTGCAAGTTTCAGCGAACCCGCTCTCGCCGAACTCGAGCACCAGCTCGAGGATTCCTCCGGGCCGCGGCCGCGCCGCAAACTGAAGCGCAAGACCTGGCAGACGATCGTTTGGTTCGTCGTGTTGCTCGCGATCACGCTCGTCGTGCTGTATCCGATGTTTTGGCTCTTCTTGTCCACGTTCAAGCCGAACGCCGAATTCGGCCAGAACTCGGGGTTGCTCCCAAACAACCCGACCGTCGACAACTACTTCAAGGTGATGGAGGGCATCGCCGGCATCCCGATGTGGAAGTTCTTTTGGAACTCCTTTGTGCTGGCCGCTCTCGCTGTTATCGGCACTGTCATCTCGTCGGCACTCGCGGCGTATGCATTTGCTCGCATCCAGTTCAAAGGGCTTGGCATCCTCTTTGCCGCGATGATCGGCACGCTGCTGCTGCCGTTCCACGTCGTGATCATCCCGCAGTATCTGTTGTTCAATTCGCTCAACATGATCGACACGTTCTGGCCGCTCGTGCTGCCGAAATTTCTCGCGACCGAGGCATTCTTCGTCTTCTTGCTGGTGCAGTTCATGCGGCAGATGCCGCGCGACATGGACGAAGCAGCGCGCATCGACGGCGCCGGACACATTCGCATTTTTTGGGCGATCATCGTGCCACTCATTCGGCCGGCCCTCATTACATGCGCAATTTTTGCCTTCATCTGGTCGTGGAACGACTTCCTCGGCCCGCTCCTCTATCTGACTAGTCCCGAGAACTACCCGCTCCCGATCGCGCTGAAGCTCTACAACGACCAGACGTCGACGAGCGACTATGGCGCAACGGTGACGGCATCCTTCATGGCGCTGTTGCCGGTACTGATCTTCTTTATCGTGTTCCAACGTTTCCTCGTGGATGGCGTGGCAACACAGGGTCTCAAGGGGTAACTCGTGAGTGCGAACACAAAAGAGCTGCGCGCTGCGCGGCGCGCAGATCGGTCCGGTTCGGGGCCGACACTCACCGCGCGTGCGCCGGAGCGGTTTCCTGGTGCCACCGCGAAGTTCGCCCTGCTGGGCGAAGTTCTGTTGGTTGGGTTGCTCGTCGTGATCGTCGGTCTTGCGGTGGTTACGCTTCCGGCAGGGCTGGCTGCCGGAGTGCGACACCTCCGCCGCTTCATCCGCGCAGAAGGCTCACCGCAGCGCCTCTTCTGGCGTGACGTGTTGGCAGCCTTGCCCGGCGGCATCGCGGTCGGGTTTGTCGCGGTAGTGCTCGCGTTCGCGCTCACATTCGATATCGCCATCGCGACATCTGGCGCTCTGCCCGGCGGTGAGGTCATCGCAGCGCTCGGGTGGATCGGTCTTGCCCTGGGCGCCGCCGCACTTCTCGGTGCCGCCGGCCAATGGCGTCCGGAAGACGGGTGGAAAGGTGCCCTCAGGGCTCTGCCGAAGGTGGCCGCGCGTGACTTCGCCGGCGTGCTCTATCTGGTTGCGACGGGCGTATTCGTTGGTGTCGTGACGTGGGCGCTCGTGCCACTGATCATCCCCGCGCTCGGCTGCGCTGTGTTCGCCGTCGTTGCGATTCCTGAGCGTCCGCGTCGTGATCGGGTCGCACGCACAGCACCCGATCAGGAGTAAGCCATGCAGTACGGCGCTGACTACAACCCCGAGCAGTGGCCCGAAGAGATCTGGGACGACGACGTCCGCCTCATGCGTGAAGCTGGCGTCACTGTCGTGAGCCTCGGGATCTTTTCATGGTCGCGAATTCAACCATCGGAACACGTGTGGGATTTCGGATGGCTCGACCGTTGTCTTGACAAACTTCACGCCGCCGGAATTCAGGCAAATCTCGCCACGGCGACGGCATCACCACCACCCTGGGTGAGTGTCGCGTATCCCGACGTACTGCCGACAGACGAACGGGGCGCAATCTACTGGCCGGGCAGCCGTCAGCACTTCGCACCTTCTTCACCGTCTTACCGACGACTTGCGGGCGAACTCGTGAGTCGCATCGCCGAGCGATACGTTGACCACCCCGCAGTGGTGCTGTGGCACGTCGGAAACGAGTACGGCTGTCATTTGTGGGCCGACTACTCCGACTCGGCGCGGGATGCCTACCGAAACTGGCTGCGACAACGCTACGGCAGCATTGGTGCGCTCAACGCGGCGTGGGGAACCGATTTCTGGTCGCAGCGCTACAGCGATTTTGCGGAAATTTTTCCGCCGCGGTTGGCGCCGTACAGCCACAACCCCTCGTCGATGCTCGACTTTCGCCGGTTTACCTCCGACATGCTGCTGGAGTGCTATCTCGCCGAGCGCGAGATCTTGCAGAGCGCTGGCGCCACACAGCCCATCACGACCAACTTCATGGGTCCGTTCAAGCCCGCCGACTACCGGGCGTGGGCTCCCCACATGGACGTCATCGCCGACGATTGCTACCCCGACCCAAATAACCCCCACCGCGTGCGGGATGCAGCATTTCAGCGCGACCTCATCCGTTCCCTCAAGCCCGGTGTGCCGTGGCTTCTCATGGAACAAGCAACGGATGCCGTCAACTGGCGCCCCACGAACCCCGGAAAACGTGCCGGAGTACTTGCCGCAGAAACAGCACAGTCGATCGGGCGCGGTGCCGACGGCATCATGTTTTTTCAATGGCGACAGTCTCGCGCGGGAAGCGAGAAGTTCCATTCCGCGATGCTGCCCCACGCGGGAACCAACACGCGAATCTGGCGAGACGCTTCTTCGCTCGGGGCACGTTTAGCGTCATTGCCGGAGCTCCCAGCGCCCGGTCGTGATGCGCGAGTGGCACTGGTATTCGACTGGGAGAACTGGTGGGCTGTCGAAGAGCGAGACCACCCGATAGAGATCGACTACCTCGCGATCACACTCGCCTGGTACGGTGCGCTGCACCGCCGCGGAATCATGGTCGACATTGTTGCTCCCGAGGGCGTCGATGAGGGCTATGACCTCGTGATTGCACCGGCGCTCTATCTGTTGCGTGACGAGGGTGCCGCCGCCTTGACTCGCTTCGTCGCGGCGGGCGGCACGGCATTGATTGGCCCCTTCAGCGACATCGTTGATGAGCGCGATCAGTTTCGAACCGGGGGATTCGTCACTCAGCTCGTTGAAATGCTCGGCCTTCGATACGAAGACGTTGGCGCACTCGGCGGCGAAAGCACAGGCGGCACCGGTGTCGGTCTGCAGCACGCACGAACCGCGGCAACGCCCGGTGATCGCGTTGCTGTGCGCATGGGAAAAGGCGACTTTTCGGGATCTGTCCTCGCCGAAACAGTGCACGTGATCGGCGCTGAAACAGGCGCCCCCGCTGAAGTCGTGGCGACGTTCGTCGACGGTCCAGCGGCTGGCTCGCCGGCGCTCACGCAGCACCCCCATGGTCGCGGCTCGGCCTGGTACATCGCGACCGTGCCCGACGCCGACGGCATCGATCTGATCGTCGGTTCCGTTGTGGCGGCATCCGGTGTGAAACCCGTCATCGAGGATGTGCCGGCGGGGGTCGAAGTGGCACGTCGCGGCAGCCTCGTCACTGTGATTAATCACACCGACAGCGAAGTTGACGTCTCGCTCGACGGTACCGACATCGAAACCGGCAACCATGTCGGCGTTCGTCGCCTGCAGGCGCAAGAGGCGCTGTTCGTTTCGATGCCGATTCAAGAAAATTTGCAACGCTAAACCCCATCCGAAAGGGCACCATGAAGACCAGATCTCGCACTGTCGCGACCATAGCCATCGCCAGCGCCGGAGCGCTCCTCCTCGCCGGTTGCGCGGGGGGTGAAGAAGGCGCGGCCTATGACCCAGAAGAAGAGGTCTCGCTCAATTTCGCGTGGTGGGGCAACGATGACCGTGCTGACCGTTATGGAAAGCTCATCGATGCATTCAACGAGGACTACCCGAACATCACGATCAACTCGACGTTCAGCGACTTTCCGAGCTACTGGGAAAAGCGGCAGACCGAGGTAGCCGGTGGCGGCCTCCCCGACGTCTTCCAGTTCTCCGATAGCTACCTGCGTCAGTATGCAGAACCCGGACACGTGCTGGACCTCTCGACGGTCGCTGACCAGATCGACTTCACGACATTCGATGACGCGCTGCTCGGGACCGGGCAGTTGAACGGCGTGCAGTATTCGCTTCCGACGGGGTACAGCGTCTGGGCCAACTTCGTCAATGACGAGCTGCTCGCGGAGTACGGTCTCGATGCCCCGGAGGGCGGCACGAGCTTCGGCGAGTTCGACGAGTGGATGGCGGATGTCACCACCTCCACCGACGGTGCGCTCTACGGCGGCACCGACTATACGCAGCGAATTCAGGCGTTCGAGCTGGTGCTTCGCGCTAACGGCGAGAACCTCTACACGGAAGATGGCCAGCTCGGATTCGCCGAAGACGAACTGCGTGACTTCTGGACAAGCGGCGACGATCTCCGCGACGGCGTCACTGTGCCGCAGCAGCAACTCGAAGAGATCAGCCCGATCTCAGGGTTCGGGTCGAATCTCACTGCGACCGAGATGAGCTGGAGCAACTTCTTGGGCGGCTACCTTGCCGACTCTGGCTCATCAGCGATCTCGCTCGTGGCGCCCCCGACGGCGGTTGAGGGATCGAAAGACCTCTATCAGCAGGGTGGTTTGCAGATTGCGATCGCTGAAAACACCGAGCACCCAGAGGCTGCTGCGATCTTCTTGAACTACATCGTCAATAGCCCCCAAGCCGGCGAGATCTTCGGCACGACGCTGGGGTTCCCGGCATCGTCGTCGAAGCTGTCGGGTACGACCCTTGAGGGCGTCGACGCTCAGGTTGCTGATTACCTCGAGTCCGTCGCCGACCGCGTCGGTGAGGCCCCGCCCGTGCCGGTTGTGGGGTACGGATCGCTCGAGCAGACCTTCTGGGATCTCGGCAAATCGCTGGGACTGGGCGTCATTTCGGTTGATGACGCTGTCAGCTCGTTCTTCGGAGAAGCCGAAGTCATCCTCGGCTGAGAGCTGCCCGCGGTTGCAGCGAAACTGCGACCGTGACACACTTTTGGAAAGCGCTTACCCGCTTGAGATCAATTGCCCGCCGCGACAGATCTGTCGCGGCGGGCCCAAAGAAAGTAGGACACGGTGACCGACACGACGACAGCTTCGGCTCCCACCGCACGCCCGGCCGTGCGCGATATCGGCATCATCATGAATGGCGTTTCGGGCCGCATGGGATACCGCCAGCACTTGGTGCGCTCCATCCTTGCTATTCGCGAGCAGGGCGGCATTGAGATGCCCGACGGCACAAAAGTTACCGTCACGCCCGTGCTCGTTGGGCGAAACGAGCTGAAGCTCGCCGAGATCGCGGCGGAGCACGGCATCGAGAACTACACCACCGATCTTGATGCGGCTCTCGCCGACCCGCGCTGGGAGATCTACGCCGATTTTCTCGTGACGAAGGCACGCGCGTCAGCGTTGCGACGAGCAATTGCTGCGGGCAAGACGATCTACACCGAGAAGCCGACGGCCGAAACAGCAGAAGAAGCCTTCGAGATCGCGAAGCTTGCTGCCGACTCTGGCGTGAAGACAGGCGTCGTGCACGACAAGCTCTACCTGCCGGGGCTCCAGAAGCTCAAGCGGCTCATCGACTCGGGCTTCTTCGGACGCATTCTCAGCGTGCGTGGTGAATTCGGCTATTGGGTGTTCGAGGGCGACTGGCAGCCTGCCCAACGCCCCAGCTGGAACTACCGGGCTGAAGACGGCGGCGGCATCATTGTCGACATGTTCCCGCACTGGAACTATGTGCTGGAGAACCTCTTCGGCCACGTCAAGACCGTGTACGCGCAAGCAGCGACCCACATTCCGCAGCGTTGGGACGAACACGATGAGCCATATGCTGCGACGGCAGAAGATGCAGCCTATGGAATCTTCGAGATCGACGGCCGCGACGGTGAAATCGTCGCGCAGATCAACTCGTCGTGGACGGTGCGGGTCAACCGAGACGAACTCGTCGAATTCCACGTCGATGGCACGCTGGGGTCTGCGGTTGTCGGTTTGTTCGGTGCCAAAATCCAGCACCGCAGCGCCACGCCGAAGCCGGTGTGGAACCCCGACCTCGAAGACAGCCACGACTACGACGCCGACTGGGCGGGCATCCCGACGAACGACGTGTTCCAAAACGGGTTCAAGCAGCAGTGGGAAGAATTCCTGACTTCGTATGTTCTCGGAACGGAATACGAGTTCGACCTGCTTGCTGGTGCACGCGGTGTGCTCCTCGCCGAGTTGGGTCTTCGGTCGAGCAGCGAAGGCCGCAAAATCGAGCTGCCGAACCTGACGCTGGGCTAGAGCCATGACGACACTCACTCTTCTCGGCGCCGACGGCGGGCTCACGGCAACAGCTCTCAATGACGCTCCCGCATACGTCAAGCCCACGGTGCCGCTTCGCTCGCGCGTTGCCTACGCGGCAGCTCACGTCGTGCCGGTTACGTCAGGCGACAACACTCCAGGGCATCCCGCGCAGATCGACTGGGACGCGACGCTCGACTTCCGTCGAGCTGTCTATTCCTGGGGACTCGGGGTTGCCGATGCTATGGATACCGCGCAACGGAACATGGGGTTGGATGCCGCGGCCACCCGCGAACTGATCGCACGTTCCGCGCATGTTGCGCGGGAAGAGGGCGGATCCGTCGTTGTCGGGGTCAACACTGACCACGTCAGCGACGAGACCATCACACTGCGTGAAGTCATTGATGCGTATAAGCAGCAACTGCACTTCACCGAAGAGCAGGGCGCAGGCCCCGTGCTCATGGCAAGTCGCCACCTCGCGCGTGCGGCAGCATCGGCGGATGATTATCGGCGGGTCTACCGGGAAGTGCTCGAGTCTGCGACGACGCCCGTGGTGTTGCACTGGCTTGGCACAGCATTCGACCCGGCTCTTGCGGGGTACTTCGGCTCGACGGGGTGGCCGGAAGCATCCGAGGTGCTCTTGGACATCATCGGCGACAATGTCGACAAGATCGCCGGGGTGAAGATGAGCCTGCTCAATGCGGCATCCGAAGTGTCGGTGCGTGAGCGGTTGCCCGAAAGCGTCCGCATGTTTACCGGCGACGACTTCAACTACGTGGGTCTCATCGGTGGCGCAGACGTTCCCAATGCTCCACAGCCCGAGCGTGACAGCTCACGTGCTCGCCAGCATTCCGATGCGCTGCTTGGTGCCTTCGCTGCAATAACTCCGGTGGCGTCGGCGGCAATCCAAGCCTTGGATGCCGGTAACCCCGAGGGCTACCTCGACATCCTTGCTCCGACGGAGGCACTCAGCCGACAGGTTTTTGCTGCGCCTACCTTCTACTACAAAACCGGTGTGGCTTTTCTGTCCTGGCTTAACGGTCACCAGAGCGCGTTTCAGATGGTCGGCGGGTTGCATTCGGCGCGGAGTCTCCCGCACCTCTCCCGCATTGTTGAGCTTGCGAATTCCGCGCATGCTCTCGAAAACCCCGAATTGGCCGCGTCTCGATGGCACAGCATGCTGCGCGTGAATGGAGTGGACGCATGAGTGCACCCGACCCTCGCCTTTCGATCAACCAGGCAACGATCAAGCGCGCAAGCCTCAAAGAAGCCCTCGATGCCACGGCGCGAGCAGGTATCAGCGGAGTGGGTCTCTGGCGCGAGCCCGTGCAAGAAGTCGGGCTCGACACGGCCGCGCGAATGCTCGCCGACTCCGGACTTGTCTTCACGACGCACTGTCGAGGCGGTTTCTTCACGATGACTCCGGGCGATGCGCGGAATGCATCGCTCGACGACAATCGCCGTGCGATCGAGGAGACCGCGGTACTTTCTGCCGCTGCCGCGCCCGGATCGACAGCTGTCTTGGTGCTCGTCGCCGGTGGGCTGCCAGAAGGCTCTCGCGACCTGATCGGGGCGCGGGAACGCGTGCGGGATGCCCTGGGCGAGCTCAGCGCAGACGCGGATGCCGCGGGTGTGACGCTTGCGATCGAGCCGCTGCATCCGATGTACGCCTCCGACCGCGCAGTCGTGTCGACTCTCGGGCAGGCTCTCGACCTCGCGGCCGACTTTTCCCCCGAAACCGTGGGCGTAGCGGTAGACACTTTTCACATCTGGTGGGATCCGGAAGTGTTGCCGCAAATCGCACGCGCGGGACGAGAAGGCAGGATCGCCACCTATCAAGTGTGCGACTGGAAGACTCCACTCGCGGCAGACGTCTTGCTCAGCCGCCACTACCCCGGTGATGGTGTTATCGACTTCGCCTCCTTGACCTCGGCGGTCACGGCTGCGGGATACACGGGTCGTATTGAAGTAGAGATCTTCAACGAAGAGATTTGGTCGAGTCCGCCCGAAGAAGTGTTGCGCCGGACAGTAGCCGGATTCAACGCTGCTGTGTCGCCATCACTCGTGTCTCCATCGTTGGTGTCGCCATCGCGCCAGCAACCGTAGAATCGGCTCGATGAGCGACACGACGGTGGTACCTGCTTCACACGAGCGCGCGCGCACGAGCGCCCCGACTCTCGAAGATGTTGCGCGCGAGGCGGGTGTTTCGCTTGCCACGGCGTCGCGTGCGCTCAACGGGTCAACCCGCAAGGTCGCAGATTCGTATCGCGAGCGCGTTGAAGCCGCGGCGCTTCGACTTGGCTATACCGCCAATCTCTCCGCGCAAGCCACGGCACGTGGAACGTCGGCTGTCGTCGCGCTCTTGGTCGCCGATATTGCCGACCCCTACTTCGGTCAGCTTGCGGCGGGAGTCGCGCGCGGCGCCGACGAAGCTGGTCTCATCGTGACGATCTCGATCACCGAACGCAGCCTCGAACGTGAATTACGCCTCGTGCGTGCTCTCCGGGGACAGCGTCCGAGGGCTCTCATTCTTGCGGCTTCACGAAGTGATGACTCATCGGCGCCCGAATTGCAGGCTGAGCTTGATGCGCTTGCGGCAGCAGGCGGGCGGATCGTCGCTCTCGGGCCCGGCGCCGGCGAGGTGCGAAGCGTTCTCGTTGACAACAGATCCGGCGCGCGTGCATTAGGCGCGGCACTCGCAGCACGCGGGTATCGCCGCGCTATCGTGCTGGCAGCTGATGAGGGCGTGCGGACCTCCGATGAGCGCATTGCAGGCTTTGATGCTGGGTTCACCTCAGGTGGCGGCAGCATCGATCGCATCTACCGTGACGGCTTCACACGCGAAGGTGGGCACGCACTGATGCAACAGGCGCTCCGCGATGGGGTTGAGCCGGGAACCCTCGTGTTCGGAGTCAGCGACGTTGTCGCCATCGGCGGACTCGTCGCTATTCGTGAGGCCGGACGCACCGTGGGCGATGACATCGCAGTCGCGGGTTTTGACGATATCCCCGCCAGCCGTGACCTCACACCTGCTCTGACAACAGTGCACGTTCCGCTCGAAGACGTCGGCTACGAGGCACTCCGTGCCGCGGTTGATAACGATTGGCACCCAGACGCCGTCGTCACTCAGCTCGACGTGCGAATGCGTGAAAGCACGCCGGATAGATCGTGACGCGCGTCGCGTTCGGGGCTGACGCCCACCGGCGATCTCGTCATCGCCGACATGTCAAGACCGCATCACACCCGGACTCGTTAGGTTGGACAAATAGGTGCCCACGGTAGACGACATCATCGATCAGCTAGAAGACTGGCGCGGCGACGTGCTCGCGCGCGTTCGTGGTCTGATCAAAAACGCCGAGCCCGGTGTCCTCGAAGAGACCAAATGGCAGAAGCCGACGAACCCGCTCGGCGTCGCGACGTGGAGCGTTGAGGGAATCATCTGCACGGGCGAGACCTATAAAGACAAGGTCAAGTTCACGTTTGCCAAAGGTGCGTCGCTTGACGATCCCGAGAATGTCTTCAACGCAAGCCTCGATGCGAACGTCCGGAGGGCGATCGATATTCGTAAGGGCGAAGAGATCGATGCACCAGCACTCCAGGCTCTTGTGCAAGCCGCAGCAGCGCTCAACAGATCCACTCGATCGTGACGCGCGTCGTCTTCGCACCCGACAGCTTCAAGGGTTCGATTTCAGCAGCGGATGCCGCAGCAGCACTCGCGCGAGGGTGGAGCGCCGAGCGGCCCGGTGACGTTGTTGAGCTGCTGCCGATGGCTGATGGCGGAGAGGGAACCGTTGACGCGTTTGCTCTCGCGCTCCCGCACGCCCGACGCATGCCGATCACGGTCACAGGGCCCGATGGCGCCGCGGCTAGCGCATCGTGGTTGCTGGTTCCCGGGGGCCGTGACGGAGACGCGGCTGTCGTCGAACTCGCCTCGACATCCGGCATTGAGATGCTCGGTGAGAATCTGCTGCCGCTCGATGCGCAGACCCTCGGATTCGGCCAGGCGATTGCGGCGGCCCTCGACCACGGTGTCGAGCGACTCGTGCTGGGCATTGGATCGAGCGCGTCGACTGACGCGGGGGCCGGAATGCTCACGGCCCTTGGCGGGAACTTCTTCGACGCATCCCATACGCCGGTGCAGCCCGGACTCCGCGGTCTCAATGCAGTCGCGCAGGCCGATATGTCGGAGTTGCGTGCTCTCCCGCCGGGCGGGGTCATCGTGCTGAGCGATGTCACGAATCCGCTCTGCGGGTCGCGGGGTGCCGCGGCCGTCTTCGGTCCGCAGAAAGGTCTTGTTTCGGAGATCGCTGAAGCCGACCGCACGCTCGCGCGCTTCGCAAAGCTCCTCGGCGGCAACTCAGATGCGCCGGGTGCCGGAGCCGCTGGCGGCGCCGGGTTCGCCCTCGCCGCGTGGGGCGCAACACTCGTACCCGGAGCAGGTGAGGTCGCACGGCTCATCGGCCTGCCACAGGCGATCGCTGCGGCATCCGTCGTCGTCACGGGTGAGGGTTCGTTTGACGGGCAGTCTGCCGGTGGCAAAGCGCCCGCTCACGTCGCGATGATCGCCGCCGCAGAGGGCACTCGTGTCAACCTCGTAGCAGGGCGAATCGCCTCGGATGTCGTGACCGCTGGATTCGCGGAGGCCGTCTCGCTGACAGCACTAGCGGGCTCAGCTCGCAGTGCGCTCGCTGAGCCCGCTCGGTGGCTTGTGCAGGCCGGCGCGACTATCGCTCGAGCACACGCCGACTGATTTCTTACTTCTTGGGCACGCGGTTTTCTGCGCTCACCATCCACGACAGCTGCTCGAGGCGCTCAAGCACACCGTGCAGCACATCAGCCGTGGTGGGGTCTTCTTCGTCAACGGCGTCGTGCACTTCACGAATCGTCGACGTCACGTCGTCGATCCGTTCGGTGATGAGGTCGATGACCTCAGCCGTGTCGACTTCGCCCTGGGGAAATTCGGGAAGAGTCGTGGTCTCTGCCACGACGTCACTTCGCCCGTCGGGGAGAGCGTGAAGCGCTCGCATGCGCTCGGCAACATCGTCACCGAATTCGCGTGCCGCGTCGATGATCTCGTCGAGCTGCAGGTGCGTGTCGCGGAAGTTCTTGCCGACGACGTTCCAGTGGGCTTGCTTGCCCTGAAGCGAGAGCTCGATAAGGTCGACGAGCACCTTCTGCATGCTCTCGCTGAGCTCTTCCGACGCGCTGAAGCCGCGCTCTGCGTTCTGGTTGTCGGTCAGTTCAGCGCCGGTACCCCCGCGTGCCGCGCGACGGTTGTTCTTGGGCGTTGCTCCGGACTTTGTTGCTGTAGCCATCTTGAGGCTCCTTTCGCTGTCGGACGAGTCGACGATACGGAATCGGCGCATCCGGCTGCGGGGGATTGCGTGCTGCCTGTGGCAGTGATAATCGCGCTCAGATTGCGAGAGCCGCAAGCCCGGGGAACGACAAGTCGTGCCCCGATGAAGTCTTTACGCAGCGAAGGAGGGTGTGACTGCATCCGCGACAGATCAGGGTCACGCTTGCCTCATCTATCTCGGCTGTCGTTTCGGCGAGAGCGCCGGTGAGGTCGCAGAAGCGGCACGTGACCTGGGCCAGGGTCATGTCCGCGGTGAAAATTTCACTCAGCACGCCACTGGCCGCGTTGCCATCGACACGACCGATATCGACGGCACCTGTCGCGGGGTGGAATCGAGGCATCATGTTCCTCCGAATCGCTCCGTTTTGATCCTTGCGTCATTGAATCCGGATGCCTGGAGGAGGCGGGTCGTTGCCTCAACAAAACCAGTGGGTCCGCAGATATAGACAAGCGGGTCGTCGGCTGGCGAGATAACGGATGCCGCAGCTGTTGCAGCGTCGAGTCGTGCTGCAGGACGCGACCACCCCGCTGGGGTTGTGCGCGTATAGACCCAGTCGAGGGCGAAGCGTGAATCCATCAGCGCCGCCAGCTCGTCGGCGTAGAAGGCTTCGATTGGACTCCGCACCGAATACAGAAGTTTCATCGGTGCGGCACTGGCGTCTGCCGCGTGCGCTCGCGCTATCGAGACGAGCGGAACGATGCCCGACCCGCCGGCTATGAGCTGCACCGGCTCGGTTTGGGCGGCAGTCCACACAAAGTAGGCACCGAGCGGTCCGCGCACTTCAAGCTCATCGCCGATCATCATGTCTTCCACGAGGTAGGGAGACACTTCACCGTCGGGCAACTCATCGACCGCGATTTCGACGAGATCGCCTTCACCGTATGAGGCGAGCGAGTACGAACGCGCTGCTTGGTACCCGTCTTCAGCTGTCAATCTCAGGTCGAGATGCTGCCCAGGAAGATTGCCCGGCCACCCCGGCACTCGCAGAAAGAGGATGCGGGCGTGATCGTTGACCTGCTCCGCCCGCTCGAGTCGGGCATGGAGCCAGGCGGAAACGCCGCCGCTCACCAGTAGCGCTCTTCTTTCCAGGGATCCCCGTACATGTTGTAGCCGTTCTGTTCCCAGAACCCGGGCTCGTCTGTGGCCTGCAGGGTGAGACCACGCACCCATTTCGCTGATTTCCAGAAATAGAGGTGCGGAACGAGGAGGCGTGCGGGTCCGCCGTGTTCGGGCTCAAGCGGTTCGCCCTCGAACTCGGTAGCAATCCACGCTTTTCCCTCGAGCAGATCCTCAAGGGGCACGTTGGTCGTGTAGCCGCCATACGAATGCGCCATGACGTAGGCACCATCCGTTTCGATGTCGGCGAAGAGCTTGTCTAGTGAAACACCGCGCCAGTTCGTTGCGAGTTTCGACCACCGCGTCACGCAATGGATGTCAGTGTGCACATCCTCGACGCCGAGCGCGAGCATTTCATCCCACGACCACGTCGAGCGCTCGCCACTCTCGGAGACAATCGTAAGTTCCCAATCGGCGGTCTCAATGCGAGGCGTTGGCCCCGCCGATAACACCGGAAAGTCTTCGGTCAGATACTGACCGGGGGGAAGATTCTCGTCGGACTCACGACGTCGCCCACCAAATCCACGCGATAAAACCGCCATGCGCACCTCTCCTTAGCTGAGGCGAATCTACCGACTCTCAGCGTTGTCAGCGACCGGAGCGTGAGGAACATTGTCGAAATGTTCGGAGACAAGCATGATGCCACCGGAAGAGTTCGCTGAACTTGCCAACTCTTCCATCCACTCGGGACTCAACATCGTGGGTTCAGCATCGTCGAACACGAAGCGAAGCGGTATCGACTCCTGCAGCCAGATTGTGCTGCGACCGCGCGGCTGATCTTCCGGATGACGCCACGAAAGGGTGAAGCTTTCGCCGCGGCGAAGCTTGGTCGCAATGATGACCTTCAGGTGCGCGAGAGCTCGATCCTCGATGTGGATCGGTGTCGCGCCTCCGCCGTAATAAATCGTGCCCATATCACCAACAATAGCTCTCAGAAACCACCATGGTGATCACTATTTTCAGCGCCGGATACACTCGTTAATATGGGCCGATTCATCTACGACACGTCATCCAATTCTGTCGACATCGATGACCGCACGCTTGCGCATTTGCGCATCGTGGTGATGAACAAGTTGCGGCGTTCCGAATCGTTCATGTTCGATTTTGAAGTGGGTGATGGCAGCGGTCGTCGAAGCTACTGGATTGCACCCAGCGTGCCCATCCAGTTCCACTTCTACGGGAGTCGCACACCGCAGATCAACCGCGCCTGGGTGGAAGATCTGATGTTGGCCGCGTCTGGTCCTAACGGACTTTCGCTCACTCCTGAACCCGCAGACAGCGCGCCGCCGATTACTGGTTGACGACGGCCTGCAAGAACTGCAGGTCTACTCTTTTTCCAAATGCTCGGAGACGAGCATGATGCCGCCGGACGAGTTGGCGGAATTCGAGAGCTCTTCGATCCACTCCCGGCTGAGCGTTGCCGGCTCGGGATCGTCAAAAACGTAGCGCATGGGGATCGAGGGGTGCAGCCAAATAGTGCTGCGCCCGTTCTCATCGTCGTCAGGGTGAGTCCACGAGAACGTGAAACTTTCGCCTCGTCGCAGTTTTGTCGAGATCACGACTTTGAGGTGCGCGAGCGCTCGGTCTTCGATCTGGATCGGTGCTTCTGACCCGCCGTAATAGATGGTTCCCACACCGACACGATAACGCGTCCGCTTTCGTGGCGTTGGTGCTGCCCGTACGCACCGCCTGATCAAGTGTCAAGGGGGCTGCATTTCCTAGGTACGGGCGACATTGTTGAATGACAATAAGGAGGCGGCTATGAATCCACGCCCGAATCCGGAGAACATGCCGGAGCCCTCGGCAACCGACGCGCTTTTTGCGTCCGTTCCTCGAATCGACGTCATCGACGGCGAGCTAGTTCCGTTTGACTGGAGTAGCTCTGCACAGGATGCGCATTCGTCGAGTCCCGCACTATGAGGCGAGTCGGAAGAGTGATTGAGTTTTCGGAGAGCGGGTTACCCGCAGCGGCCGCTGCGAGATGATCTACGGCGATCGCCGCCATCTCGCGAATCGGTTGCCGCACCGTGGTGAGTGACGGCAGGAGCCACCGTGATTCGCGTAGATCATCAAAGCCCACGACAAGGACGTCGTGTGGAATGCTGCGATCCGCGTCCGCGGCAGCCGCGTAAACGCCTGCTGCCATATCGTCGGAGCACGCGAAAACCCCCAGCCGCTCGCCAGGGTGAAGCTCGCGCATGATGTTAAGCGTCGCATCCCGAGCGGAGGCTGTTCCCCAGCTTGCGGTGACGGTGTCGACGTAAGCATTCGGTCGTACGTCGCTGAGACGTTCGATAAACCCGCTCGCACGGGCCCGGCCAAAGCGGTACGGCGGATTGCCACCGACAACCAGAAACCGGGTGGCTCCCATGGCAGCCAAGTGAGTTGCGGCATCCGCTCCGCCGATCTCGTCGGTTGTTCGCACGTGGGATAGGGGGAGTGTCGCCTCGGCGCGCGGATCGACAACGATCATCGGAATGCCGGCCTCCGTGAGTACAGCGCGCTGAGTGGCCGTCGGCACCATGATGCCGAGCGCAACGCCTGCCGATCCCCGTCGGCGGATGCGCATGGGCCAGTCGTCATCTGGGGTGTCTCGTTCTTCCGTGAGCACGAGATCGTAGCCGTGGCGGGCTGCGGCGCTTCGTGCTCCGGCGGTGACCTCGTCGGCGTAAGCGTGATGAAAGCTTCCAAGCACGAGGTCGAATAGTCGCGTCGCGGCGGGAGGGCGACCGCCAGCTCGGGGTGAACGTGAATATCCGAGTTCTCGTGCGGCGGTCAGCACTCGCCGCCGCGTTGCTGGGGCGAGGTCGCCTCGTCCGGCGAGCGTGCGCGAGGCCGTGGCGATACTCACCCCTGCGGCTTCTGCCACTTGGGCAAGCGTTACGCGGTCAGAAATGCTCACGCGTTTAGTTTTGCGCAAAAAGCTAGCGCCGTGTCTCAGTGCATGAGATTGTCGAGCAAGCGGCGAGGAGGCCACGGGAGTGAGAACGAGAACTTTGCGGATTGCCATGATCGGCACCGGCTTTATGGGGCGTATGCATTCGCACGCGTGGCGTACAGCGCCGCGATTCTTCGATCTCCCGCGCGATGTCGAATTGACGACACTCGTGGGGCGGAACGGTGTCGTCACAGAGCGCGCCGCGACTGAACTGGGATGGCTCGAACACGCGACCGACTGGCGCGATGTTGTTGCGCGCGACGACATCGACGGGATCGATATCTGCACACCCGGAGACAGTCACGCCGAGATCGCTATCGCGGCGCTCGCCGCGGGCAAGCATGTGCTCTGTGAGAAGCCGCTGGCCAACTCTCTCGCCGAGGCCGAGGACATGGCCAAAGCCGCAGACCGCTCGGATGCTGTCGCCATGTGCGGTTTCAGCTACCGCCGCACTCCCGCGCTTGCGTACGCGCGGGAGCTCATCCGAGAAGGGCGCGTCGGCAACATTCGGCACGTGCGTGCGCAGTACCTTCAGGACTGGCTGAGCGATCCCGATGCCCCCTACACCTGGCGGCTCGATCGTGACCGGGCGGGCTCTGGAGCGCTCGGCGACATTGGCGCTCACAGTATCGATACTGCGCAGTGGCTGGCAGGAGACGAGATCGTCGGGGTTTCGGCGGCGCTGCAGACGTTTGTGGTATCCCGTCCCGTCATGGAATCGCAGCAGGGGCTCGGTGGTATCGCGGTAGCCGATGCCGAGCGGATGCCTGTCACCGTCGACGACGCTGTCGCATTCACGGCGCGCTTTCGCGGAGGTGCCTTCGGTGTCTTTGAAGCAACCCGCATGGCGACCGGCCGGCGAAACGCGAATCGGATCGAGATCAACGGTGACCGCGGAGCGATCTCGTTCGACTTTGAGCGTATGAATGAGCTCGAATTCTTCGACGCGACTCTGCCGAAGTCAGAACAGGGTTTTCGTCGCATCCAGGTGACCAACGCTGAGCACCCGTACGCGGGTGCGTGGTGGCCAGTCGGGCACGGGCTCGGATACGAACACCTCTTCACTCACCAGGCGGTCGACTTCGTGCGCGCTGTCGCGGGCGAAGCGGCAACAGAGCCCACCTTTGCCGACGCGGTGGTGGTGCAGCGCGTGCTTGCCGCGGTGGAAAAGAGCGCGGCGGAAGACAGCAGATTCACTCCCGTAGAAAGCAGCAACTGATGACCAAAACCGCACTCGTTGTGCGCGGTGGCTGGGACGGGCACCACCCGGTCGAAGCGACCGAACTGTTTATCCCGTTCTTGAAAGCGCACGGGTACGACGTAGCGATCGAAGAGACGCCCGAGGTCTACGCCGATGCTGAGCGCATGAAGGTGACGGATCTGATCGTGCAATCGGTGACCATGTCCGAGGCTTCCGCCGAAGCCGTTGCAGGTCTTCGAGATGCTGTCGCGTCGGGAACGGGCCTTGCCGGATGGCATGGCGGTATCGCCGATTCGTTTCGCAATAGCTCCGACTACCTTCAGCTCATCGGCGGACAGTTCGCAACGCACCCGGCAGCGCATCCTGATCGGCGGCAGGGTGATGAGAGCGACAACTTTCTCACCTACGCGGTAGAGATGACCGACCTGGGTCGCGAGCACGAAATCACAGTCGGCCTCACTGACTTCTCGCTTCACACCGAGCAGTACTGGGTTCTGCATGACAGCCTGATCGACGTGCTGGCAACGACAACCCATCCGGTTGAGCCCTATTACCCGTGGCACCGGCCAATCGTGTCGCCAGCCGTATGGACACGTGACTGGGGCAAGGGTCGAGTTTTCGTTGCCACTCCGGGCCACAACCCCGACGTTTTGCGCGACGACAGTGTACGAACGATTGTCGAAAGAGGGATGCTGTGGGCTACTCGCGCGGCATAGGAATCGTGGGCCTCGGGGTTATCTCCCGCGCCTACCTCGAGACGCTTGTGGGGCACGCAGACGTGCGCATTGTGGCGGTCGCAGACCTTGATGCCGAACGAGCGCGGGCAGTTGCGGAAACAGTGCCTGGCGCCCGCGCACTTTCGGTCTCGGAGCTGCTAGCCGACCCCGAGGTCGACACCGTCTTGAACCTTACGATTCCGGCGGCTCACGCCGAGATCGCTCACGGTGCGATTTCGCACGGCAAGAACGTGTACGGCGAGAAACCGCTGACAGCCGTGCTCGACGATGCGCGAGCGGTGATGGCGAGTGCCGCCGCGGCCTGGGTGCACGTCGGTTGCGCGCCCGACACTGTGCTCGGCACCGGAGTGCAGACGGCGCGCGCCGCGATCGATGCCGGGCATATCGGGCGACCGATTGCTGCGACTGCTGCGTTTTTTTCGGCGGGACATGAGTCGTGGCATCCGAACCCTCACTTCTACTACCTGCCCGGGGGCGGCCCACTGTTCGACATGGGGCCGTACTACCTTTCAGCGCTCGTGCATATGCTCGGCCCCATCGTGACCGTGCAGGGCGCGGGCTCTCGCACCCGATCGGTGCGCACGATCGGCTCTGGCCCACGTGAAGGCGAGACACTCGACGTCGAAGTGGCGACGCACGTCACAGGTGTGCTGACGCACGCGAGTGGTGCGCTTTCAACCGTCACCTTCAGCTTCGATGCGCACGCTTCGGAGGCGAAGCCTATTGAAGTGCACGGCGAAGCCGGCTCGCTGTCTGTGCCAGACCCCAACTACTTTGATGGCGACGTACGTATCTCTCGCGGCGACGGGTGGGAGCTTGTTCCGGTGTCGGCTGGCTACGAGCATGGTTCGCGCGGTGTGGGGCTGCTCGATTTTGCTGTCGGTGATGCGCCAGCGCGCCGAGCGAGCGGGGAGCTTGCGCTTCACACTCTCGAAGTAATGACGCTCCTTCTGGAGTCTGCTGAGACGGGGGAGCGTCGTCGGGTGTCGACAGCGCCCGAGCGCCCGGAGCCGGTGCCACTGACGACCGAAGCCGAGTGGCGGCGAATCGCAGACGCATAACCTCCCCTTGGACGTCTGTTGCGAGAGCCTGGGAGGCAATATCGTTGGCTCTGCGCAGCGGGCTGGTGCGAGCGAGCGAAGGGAACTGAGATGAGCGAAACCGAAGGCGGATTCAGCGATTCTGAGCGCGCTGCGATGAAGCAGCGCGCCGAAGAGCTCAAGGCCATGAAAGGGGTCAAAGGCTCTGCGAAGAAAGCCAAGGAGTTCGAGGCGTGCCTCGAGGTCATCGACGGACTCGAAGGCACTGACCGCGTTATCGCCGAGCGCCTCCACGTGATCGTGTCAGAGGAGGCGCCCGGGCTTGATCCGAAGACCTGGTACGGATTTCCGACCTATGCGAAGGACGGCAAGAACATCGTGTTCTTCCAGCCAGCGTCGAAGTTCAGCACGCGGTACGGCTCAATTGGCTTCACCGAAGATGCCGCTCTCGACGATGGCGAGATGTGGCCCGCGGCATTCGCTGTGGTCGAGATGACCGATGTCGTCGAGAAGCAGCTGCGCTCACTCATCAAGAAAGCCGCTGCCTACTAGGGCCGAGCCCTGCGGTAACCCTCGATGGCACTCGTGCCGCCCGCGATAGCCCCGAAGAGTACGGCTCCGACCGGCCAGATGACCCACGAGATGCCCCAGGCGTTGCCGATAAAGCTCCAGGCAAGAAATGCGGCTGTGAGAAACGGCCAATAGAACGCGGCAATAACTCCGACGATGCTGCGCTCGCCGTCCGAGCCGATTCCAAAGTTTCGGCGATGGCCCGCGCCGCGGACGAGCTCTTCTGCAACGTTCTTCGCCCACGCCCGCGGGAGAAAGATTCCGAGTCCTGTTGCGACGAAGGCGAGCACGAGCACGACACCGATCACGCTCCAGAAGCCATTTTGGGGTGAGTCTTCCGTGAGCAGTGCAAGTCCGATGAGCGGGATAGGAGCGAGAATCCAGAACGCGATCGCGATCTGGAGCGCGCGGATGCGTCCGCGTTCGTGCTGCATGGCGAGCGCCTCGGCCCAGTGCGTGACGGCCGGGCTGGTGGCGAACCGACCTTCTGGGATGCGTCCGTAGCGCGCAGTTTCGCGAGACGTCGCGAGGATGATTACCACTCCGATGGTAATGAGAGCGAGTAGCGCCACGAGTCCCACGAGCGACGCGACGCCATCAGTGAACGGAACAAATCCGGACTGCGCGGCGACCGGCAGCAGGATAAGCGCCGCAGGGGACATGACGAACAGGATGACGGCGGTGCTCACCCTAAAGCGAACATGCTGTTGCACGTCTGCGTAACCCTGAGCCTCTTCGATCGTGATCGGCGGATGCTCCGGAATGTCTTTGTCAGCAAAATTTGCTGAATCGTGGGCAATATCGGATGTGATGCCGAGCGCCGGCGCGACCTCTTCGAGGTTGCCGAAATCGCGAATTACCTGCCCGACGGCCTCATTCTCGGAACGACCGTCGGCGATGAGGCTCGAGTAGGCGTCCTCCATCATGTCTCTTAGTTCGGCCTTGGCCTCGAGTAGTCGTGGAGTTTGCGGGTACGTGCTGAACATGGTGTCCAGGTACGTGATGATGACGTTCACGGAGTGCCTCCTTCGATGGTTCCGTTGATGAATCTGTCGACGACGGACTTCGTATTGCGCCACTCCTCGACTTTGACGTCGAAATGGATGAGGCCAGCGTCGGTGATGCTGTAGTAGGTACGAGGTTTTCCTGAGGGGGACACTCCGGCGGACGAGTTGACCAGCCCGCTGGCTTCGAGTCGTTTTACAGCCGAGTAGAGGGTCGTCTGCTTGATGGCGTATTCATCGCCGCTGATTGCGGTGATGCGCTGCGCGAGCTCGTAGGCATACGAAGGGTTCGTGCGTAGTAGCGACAGGACGAGCACGTCGATGTAGCCACGAATAGCATCGGCACTGATCGCCATAGCTCGCCTTCTCATGATCGTTACTATTTCAAACATACTACGCCTGAAATAGTATCGGCAACAAGGGTGGTCTCCGCGCTGTCTGAAACCGCGTAAGGGTCGCTGCTTCTTTAGACTCAGAATGTGCCAAGCATCCGCGGAAAGATAACCAGTGCCGGAGCTCTCGTTATCGTTCTGCTCATCTCTGGATGCGCTGCGGCAACGGATACCGCCGGTGCCATCACTCTGCCGCCGTCCGATGGCCTGTTCGATTACCAGCTCGGTGGCGGCTACGACCCCGGTGAAGACGTGACTGTCGTCACGCGAGACAGCACCGATGAGCCCGCCGACGGACGCTATTCCATTTGCTATGTGAACGGTTTTCAGACCCAGCCGGGTGCCGAGTGGCCGGAGGCGCTGATTCTTCAGGACGCCAACGGCACGCCGGTGGCTGATCCGGGCTGGCCCGATGAATACCTGCTCGATATCTCAACGCCCGAAAAACGTACTGAGGCGGCCGCGCAGCAGGGCGCGATCATCGAGCGCTGTGCGGATAGCGGCTTTCAGGCCGTCGAGTTCGACAATCTCGACTCGTGGACACGATCCGAAGGCGCACTGACAGAAGCGGATGCCGTGGCATTTGCCACCGTGCTCGTCGACACCGCGCACGATCAAGGTCTGGCTGCGTCACAGAAGAACTCGGCCGAAATGACCGCTGTGGGTAAAAACGACATCGGCTTCGACTTTGTGACAGTTGAAGAGTGCGATCTATTCGACGAGTGTGATGAGTTCATGCGCGCGTACGGTGAGCAGGTCTTCGACATCGAATACACCGACGACTTTCGGGGCACGTTCGCCGAGGTGTGTGCCCGAGCTGCGACCCCCGCGCGCACTATTTTGCGCGACCGAGATCTGGTTACACCCGATAACCCCGCATACGTTTACGAACACTGCTGAGCCAGTCAGCGCACCGTCACTGCACCGAAACCTCCGCGCTCTGCACCGTGGCGCGAACAACGCGCGGGTCATCCGACGTGACGCTGTGGTCGGCGCCGACGAAGCGCACCTGAGCGCTCGTCTCTTGGTCTGCACATGACGAACCGACCCAGAGTTCGATGTCGCCTGCTTCGACAACGCGCTCGCCGCGGCGGTTGGTCAACGACATCCGTGCCGTCGGTACTTCGAAACGAATAAAAGCTTCTTCGCCCGCGTCGAGCTCGACGCGGCGATAGGCGATGAGCTGGGCGACGGGCCGCGTGACGCTTGCGACGACATCTCGGCCATACAACTGCACGAGATCAGTGCCAGCGCGCTCGCCCGTGTTCTTCACTTTTACTTCGACGGTGAACACGCTGCCCGTGTTCGTCTCCTCTGTTGTGCAGAGCTCGCTGTGCTCGAACGTTGTGTAGCTCAAGCCATGGCCGAACGGTAGCGCTGGGGTGCTGTCGGCGCTCGTAATCTCGTTCGGCCCGCCAAGGAACGGATGCAGATAGCTGTAAGGCTGTGCACCTGCCGAACGGGGGAGTGAGACCGGCAGGTGGCCCGAGGGTGCAACAGCACCGCTCAATACCCGCGCGAGCGCTCGGCCACCTTCTTCGCCGGGAAAAAACGCCTGCACGACAGCGGCGGGCGCTGACGTTCCCGAAAGCGCCCAGTCCAGTGCATACGGGCGACCCGATAGCACCACGAGAACAACCGGAGTGCCGCTCGCGACAACGCGCTCGACGAACTCTCGCTGCACACCTGGCAGCTCGAGCGACTCCACATCGTTTCCTTCGCCGACTGTGCCGCGCCCGAAGAGCCCAGCGCGGTCGCCCACGACAACGATGGCGACGTCCGCGTCGCGCGCAACTGTGGCGGCGGCATCGAAGCGCGACCGATCATCGCCCTCGACGTCGCATCCGTCTGCCGTCAACACGACGGAGCGATCGAACTCTGCCGCCATGGCGTCGCGCACACTTGGAATCTCGAACCCGAGAGGCGTTCCCGGGTGATGTGCGAGCACGTGGTTAGCGAAGGAATAGCAGCCCATCAGTGCTTCAGGACTATCGGCGTTCGGACCGATGACGGCAATGCGTGCCGGCGCCGAGTCGCCACTTGCGAGCGGCAGGGCGCCGTCGTTGGTCAGGAGCACGAGCGATCGTTCTGCGAGTTCACGCGCGACGCCGCGGTGCTCGGCATCGTCGAGATTGATCGACGTCGGAGCCGAAGACTGGTCGTCATCGAGCAGGCCGAGCGCCTCTTTCTGAGCAAGCACGCGGGCAACAGCTCGATCAACGAGCGCGAGATCGGTGCGGCCGTCTCGCACGCGTTCGGCGAGCGCTGCGCCATAGGTGTCGCCGCTCGGCAACTCGACATCGATACCGGCCGAGAGTGCCAAGTGAGCGGCGGCGCCCTTGTCTTCGGCAACGCGATGCATTGTCTGCAAGAACGCGATCGCGAAGTAGTCGGCGACCACAACACCATCGAATCCCCATCGGTCGCGCAGGATTCCCGTGAGGAACTCCGGTGCCGATGCGACCGGAATTCCGTCGATCTCGGCGTACGAATTCATGATCGACCGCACGCCGCCATCGCGAATTGCCATTTCGAACGGTGGCAAGAGCACATCTTCGAGTTCGCGTATTCCCACGTGGACGGGCGCGTGGTTTCGGCCGGACTGCGACGCTGAATAACCAACGAAGTGCTTTAGCGTCGCGTGGATTCCGGCATCCTGCAGTCCACGCACGTACGCGGTGCCGATGGTTCCGACGACGTAGGGGTCTTCGGCGATGCACTCATCAACCCGGCCCCATCGCGGATCACGGATGACATCGAGCACCGGGGCGAGCCCCTGGTGTACGCCGAGTTCACGCATCGAGCGCCCGATCGCGGTGCCCATTCGCTCAACGAGGTCGGGGTCAAATGCGGCACCCCACGCGAGCGGAGTCGGAAAGGTGGCCGCTTTCCACGCCGCAAGCCCGGTGAGGCACTCTTCGTGCACGAGCGCCGGGATGCCGAGGCGCGTTTCTTCACGCAGGCGCCGTTGCTCGTTCCACAGCCACTCGGCACGAGCCAATGGTTCGACCGGGCGGGTGCCGTACACGCGAGTGAGATGGCCGATTCCGTGTTCGGTGGCGTCTTCGTAGCGCGTCGATGTGGCCATCTCTCCCGCCATGGGGGCCACCACTTCGTCGCCCTGGTCTACCCAGAACCCCACCAGTTGGGCAAGCTTTTCTTCCAGCGTCATCTGGTCGATCAGTGCACGCACAAGCGCTGAAGCTGCGGGCGCACCGGATGTCGTCGTGTACACAGTTCTCAATCCGTTTCGCTACTGCTCAACCCTTGACCGCACCGGTCAAGCCGCCCACGATGCGTCGCTCGAACAGGCTGAAGAACACGAGGGCAGGAATCATTGACAGTGAGGTGAATGCGAGCACTTTCGCGGTGTCGACGGAGTATTGCGAGGCGAATGCCTGCACTCCGAGCGGCAGCGTGAAGGTGGATTCATCGTTGAGGATGAACAGGGGCAGCATGTAGCTGTTCCAGCTGGCGATGAAGGCCAGAATTCCGACTGTGATGACGGCGGGCACAGCGAGCGGAATCACCATTCGCCAGAAGAAGCCGAGCCGGCTGCAGCCGTCGATAAACGCCGCCTCTTCGATTTCTCGCGGCAGCGCCTGCAGGAAGGGCACCAGGATGATGATCGTCACCGGCAGCGCGAACGCTACCTGGGGCACGATGACACCGGCGAGCGAGTTCATGAGTCCGAGGGATCGGACCATGATGTAGAGCGGCGTGATGGCGACGGTCATGGGGAACATGAGGCCCGCTGCGAAGAGCGCGTAGAGCGCACCGCGTGCCCGAAAGTTGTACCGCGCGAGTACGTAGGCGGCTCCGAGACCGAACGCCACGACGAAGAACGTCGTGACTCCAGCCGCGATCGTTGAGTTGATTACTTCACGCCAGAAGACACCGCTCGACAACACATTGAAGTAGTTCTCGATCTGCCACGTCGCGGGAAGCCCCGAGGGGTCTTGCGTGATCTGTGAGTTCGTGCGAAATCCGCCGATGATGATGTACGCAACGGGGGCGAGAATGAGCCCGATCAGCACGATCGCAAGGAAATAGATGAAGAAGCTTCCGGTGCGCTGGCGAGGAGTGCGCGTAACCCGTCGCTTGCCGGGCTTGATGTGTCGAGTGATGATCGCTTCGGTAGCCATCAGCGTTTACCTCCCGTGACAGCGCCTTCGGTATCGCGGCGCAGCACGAAGCGCTGATAGAGCAGCGCGATGATGAGTGAAATAAGAAAGATCACGACAGCGACCGCGTTGCCGTAGCCATAGCTGCCGGCGTTGCGACCGGTGGCCACCATGTAGGTCGCCATCGTCGAGGTGCCGGCTGTTGCCGCAATGTATTGGCCCCAAATGATGTAAACGAGGTCGAAAAGCTGGAGCGATCCGATGATCGACAGGAATGCCCAGATCCGCACGGTGGGTCCGAGCAGCGGGAACGTGATCGAGCGCTGGATTTGCCAGTAGGAGGCGCCGTCGATTGCGGCGGCTTCATAGAGCTCTTCGGGGATGCCTTGGAGTCCAGCGAGGAAGAGGATCACGGCGAACCCGATGTATTTCCAGGTGATGATCGCCATGAGCGTCCAGATCGCGATATCAGGGTTTGCGAGCCAGTCCTGCGCGTAAGCGCTCAGTCCGAGTTTCGCCAGCAGGTCGTTGAGCGCGCCGTTGTTGGCGAGCATCAGGCTCCACCCGGTGCCGACGACAACTTCAGAGATGACGTATGGAACGAAGATCAAGACTCGGATGCTCGACTGGAAACGCATCTTGCGGTTGAGCAGAAGCGCAAGGGCGATAGCGATGGGGCCCTGGATAACGAGCGAGAGGATGACGATCAAGAAGTTGTGCCACAGCGCCTCTTGGAACGCCGGGTCGGACAGGATCACCACGTAATTGCGGAGCCCAACAAAGTCGGTCGCGGCTCCGTAGCCGCCCCAGCTGAAGAAGCCGTAATAGGCCGCAACGGCAACGGGCAGCATGACGAAGGAAAGAAAGACGATGAGAGCGGGACCGGCAAGAACGGCGATCTCGAGGCGTGTGCGCCACGGTCCGCCGGAGCGGGACCGCCGGGGCGGGGACGGCGCTTTTGCGCCGCCCCCGCCCCCTGCGAGATTCCCCGTCGACGTGCGCTCAGCGTTGTCGGTGAGGGAAGTCATGTGTTGCGCCTCAGCCTCTCAGTGCTGCGTCATTGACGGCACTCACGATGCTCTCCGGCGTTCCGCTACCGGCGAGCATGTCGACGACTGCGACGTTCAGCGCGTTACCGACGTTCTGTCCGTAGAGCGTGTCGAGCCACAGCACCACGTAGGGCGCGTCGTTGTACGCCTCAAGCACGCTCACGAGCGCGGGGTCTGTAACGACGCTCTGGGCTTCCTGGCTTGACGGCAGCGTCTGGAACGCATCTGCGTATGCTTCCTGCTGCTCTTTCGACGCGAGGAAATTGAGGAAGTTGACACATTCGGCCGGGGCATCTACGTAGCAGGAATATCCGTCAGCGCCACCCATCATGGCTCCGGGTGTGCCGTCGCCGCCACTGATTTCGGGAAAGGCGAACCAGCTCAGGTCGGCGAGCGGTTGCTCGTCGGGTGTGAGCGATGCCACGACTCCTGGCTCCCATGCACCCATGAGTTCCATGGCGGCCTGCTGGTTGGCGAGCAGCCCAGCCGATGAACCAGCGCCCTGCTGCGCTGCAGTCGTCAAATAACCCTGGTTGAAGGGCTCGGTGTCGGCGAAGTCCTGGAGGTCTTCTCCAGCGCGCAGCCAGCATTCGTCATCAAAAGAGCGCGAGTCAGCTGCTTCATTCATGACGTCTTGAGAGCACTCGCGAAGTGCGAAGTTGTAGTACCAGTGCGCTGCAGGCCAGGCATCCTTCGCTCCGACGGCAATGGGGTCGATGCCGGCTGACTTCAGTTCGTCATTGACAGCGATGAGCTCGTCGATGGTTCCAGGTGTGCCAGAAACACCGGCCTGGTCGAAGAGGTCCTGACTGTAGAACAGACCCTCGGGAAGCACCGAAAGGGGCATTCCATAAAGCTTGCCGTCGTATGTGAACGCGCTCAACGATGAGCTCATGGCGGACGCGGCATCCGAAGAAATCTTGTCGGTCAGGTCCATCACTTGGCCGGCCTTGACGACATCGGCGAGCTTGCCGCCACCGCGTGCCATGAATACGTCGGGCGCGTCTCCCGAGTTCAAAGCGGTCTGCAGCTTGCCGTCCATGTCTTCGTTTTGGATTGACTGAATCTCGACGGTTACGCCGGGATTTGCCTCTTCGAACGCCGCTGCAGCGTCTTCCCAGTAGGCCACGCCGTCACCGGTGGTGGAGTTCTGCCAGACCGAGAGGCTGACGTCGCCGCCGCTGTCACCGCCTCCGGAGTCTCCGCTGCATCCGCTGAGCGCGAGTGCGCCAATCGCTAGGGCTGCTGAGCCCGTGAGGATGTGTCGCATATTCATGTGATTCCAGCCTGCTCTCTTCTTTGAGCGGCACCTCGATCGTTGAGGTGCCAGGGTGGTGCGTCGTGGCGTGCATGCCCGAACGCGATGTCAGTGTCTCAGCGGGTTTTCAAAAGTGTCAAACGTTTTCGAAAACATTTTCAACGGTCTAGCATCAGGTCTCATGACAACACGTCCGACCATTCATGACGTCGCCCGCGTGGCCGGAGTTTCTGTTGCGACGGTCTCCAAAGCGATGAACGGCAGGTACGGGGTTGCCGCCGAAACTGTCGATCGCGTGATGACCGTTGTGGCTGAGTTGGGATACGCCTCCAGCCTCGTCGCAAGCAGCATGCGATCTCGAACGACGGGTGTTATCGGCGTTCTTGTGGCCGACTTCGAACCGTTCAGCGCCGAGATTTTAAAGGGCGTTGGTGCGGCGCTTCACGACTCGAGCTACGACGTGCTGGCCTACAGCGGTTCGCGTCAAGGCAACGGTGAAGGGTGGGAGCGCCGGTCGCTCAGCAGGCTGAGCGGCACGCTGATCGACGGCGTGATCATGGTCACGCCCACTGTCGTGAACGTTGCGGCCGAGGTGCCTATCGTGCTGATCGACCCGCACACCGGGCGAGCGGATTTACCGACGGTTGAATCCGACAGCCTCGGAGGTGCGCGAAATGCCACTCGGTATCTTGCCGAACTCGGTCACCGTCGCATCGGTTTCGTTGGCGGAAGACCAGACCTCAAATCGTCTCGGTTTCGAGACACCGGTTATCGCGAAGCGCTGGGGGCTGCGGGTATCCCTTTCGACGCCGATCTTGTGCGCGTTGGTTTCTACTCGGGAGATGCCGCGCGGGATGCCGCCCGCTCCCTACTCGTGCAAAAGCACCCACCGACCGCAGTCTTTGCCGCCAATGACCTCTCGGCCATCGCCCTCATTGAGGTGGCTACCGAGCTCGGAATCCGTGTGCCTGAAGACCTCTCGGTCGTCGGCTTCGATGACGTGCCCGAGGCCTCACGGCTGACGCCTGCGCTCACAACCGTCCGTCAGCCGATGCATCAGATCGGCCACACGGCCGCCGAAATGCTTACGACCCTCATGAGCGGACAGTCACTCGCGAAAACGCACGTGCTACTGCCGACACGACTCATCGCGCGCGCAACAACAGCGCCACCGCGCTGAGGTTCAGCTCGCTAGAAGACACGTGGCCCCGTATCTCGTTGGAGTCTGCTCATGTCGGCGCTTCTGTTTCTTGCGGCGATGCTGGTTTTCGCGCTCGGTCTGCCCTCCGGCGGCAGCGTCACGCGTCGGCGCCCACATGGTGCCTAATCGTGCTGGCGGTTCCGTCGATCCTGCTCCAAGGAATGGCTGCAACGAATCCATCGAATCTGCAGCAGTCAGCGGAGTGGATCTACACTTTCAACGTCCTTGTTGGTCTTGGCGTGCCTACCTTTCTCGGCGTGCTTGCGATCGCACTCGCTCGGCGACCAGCAATTCGTGAGCCCGTTCAGATCTATGGCGGCGGCCTCAACGGGGATCAATTCGCGGGTTCTTCTCGCGGTACGCGCGGCGCACTGTCAGCACCACGTCTGTTCGCGTCTGTTGCCGGACATTTGACCGCAGCGATCCCCGAGCTCATTCCCGACCGGACGTTGAATCCGGGGCCGGAACAGTGGACCCGGCCAAAAGATGACTGGCGCTGGACTCGAGCGATCCTCCCTGACGGCCAATAACCAATCGCCCGCCGTGAAGCCGCGTCAAAAAAGACGTCTCGTGACCCAAGGGATATGAGACGTCTCACGCACACTTAAGACTGACGAACCGAATCGGCAGAATTCCTGTGGACTTGATCGGTAGGTGGCGGTGTTCTGTGATCACTCGGTGGCGCAGTGGGAGGCGGAACCGTCTTGGATCGCATGCGTTGTGAGAGGTCTCAGATGTGGCACACCTCCGTGGCGAACGAGCGGGCAGGCTTCGCGCCCGTCGGGCGTGTCTCGACCGGGTCAGCGGTGGCGGCGAAGGGCGTCGACGACGAGGTCGAGCAAGTGATCAGTTCGGGTATCCGTTCGGCCGTCGAGCTGCCAGAGGAAGCCGACCAGGGGGAGTACCTCGTCGGGCGCGACGTCGGTGCGGAGCTCCGCGGTTGCCGCGCCGGCGTCCAGGAGTGCGGCGATGGCGGCGAGGACGCGGTCGTATTGCTCGTCGTGGAGCTGTGCCCGTGTCGCTGCGTCAAGGACGTCCGCGAGGGCGTGCTTCTTGCGGCCGAAAGAGGCGAGCTCGTCGAACCAGGCGCGGAGGGCCGCGACGGGGGAATGGTCGATGAGCAGGGTGTGAGCTGCGTCGACGAGTCGGTCGAAGTCCTCCCGGTAGACCTCGGCGAGTAGCGCTTCGCGGGTGGGGAAGCGTCGGTAGAGGGTGCCTTGTCCGACGCCGGCAGCGCGGGCGACGGCCTGCATGGTGGTCTCGCCGTCGGTCGCGAGGGCCTCGCGCGCGATCTCGATGATGCGCGCACGGTTCTGCTCAGCGTCCGCGCGAAGGGGGCGCCCAGTGGACGGTTGTTGCGAAACGGACATATGTCCGGTACCTTCCAGGAGGCGGACGGGTGTCCGCTTACTGTACTGGACATCAGGAGAATCATGAGCGGCATCACCGGCAAAACCATCGCCATCACTGGCGCATCGAGCGGGATCGGCGCCGCCACAGCTCGCCATCTCGCGGCACTGGGGGCGAACGTCGTGCTCGGCGCGCGTCGTGCAGACCTGCTCGAGGAAGTGGTCGACAGCATCACAGCCGACGGGGGATCAGCGATTGCGGTTGCCATCGACGTACGCCTGAGGGAGGGCCTCGAGCGGCTGGTGGAGACCGCTCAGGAACGCTTCGGCCGGCTGGACGTCCTCTTCTCCAACGCGGGGAGCATGGCGATCTCGCCGTTCGATGATCTCCAGGTCGACGCCTGGCAGCAGATGATCGACGTGAACCTCACCGGCGTTCTCAACGGAGTGGCCGCGGCACTGCCGGGTTTCCGCGCTCAGGGTTCGGGGCAGTTCATCCACACCGCCTCCACCGCCGCGCACCGGATCGTCCCCACCCAAGGCGTCTATGCGGCAACGAAGACCGCGGTCCGGGTCCTCTCCGAGGCCCTTCGTCAGGAGGCTGGTCCTTCGCTCCGCGTCACCGTCATCACGCCTGGCTTTACCAACACCGATGGGGTAGGCGTTGGCGCAAGCGCCGAGGTCGCTGCTGCGCTCGTTGCTCAGCGCGACGCGATCGCCATGCCGCCAGATGCGATCGCCCGCGCGGTCGCATTCGCCATCGAGCAGCCGGACGGCGTCGACGTGGGCGAGATCATCATTCGGCCGACCGCGCAGGGATAAGTCACCAAGTCTCGACGACCAGCGGACTCGCGATGGGGCGTCCCGAAAGCTTAGGGTTACGAGACGTCTCATCGATGATCAATAACGGCGCTGGAATTGCGATTTCGAGCTCGGGACGGCAAATCGTCGCGTTCATTTGACTTCGAGCCGCCAGCACGCGTGGCGGAGTTCGTTGACGGGGGTCGACCAGACGTCGTCGCGATGTGGTGCAGTGCCGTCACAATGCCCGCTAGAGGATCAATCACTAGTCGTTGTGAGCTGCCGCGGGTACACGAAGCCATAGCGTCGGAGATGAGCGGGCTCGAGCTAAATGCCTCTAGTTATCTAGCGGAACCGCGCTCAGCGCGACTCTCGCGACGGATTCAAGTTCGCTCCGGGTGGCTCCTTCGAGAGCACGCGCAGCGAGACCTGCGAGAACGCCGTTGACGTGCTCTGCCATGTCTTCGGCGTCTGCGGCGGTCGCGAATTCATCGGTGACAGCTCCCGCTTTAAAGCGGTGTCGAATGGCCTCGCGGGTCTGTTCTCGGCGTGTGGCGAGTCTCGGTTCGCGCATGACTAGGCATCCGTGGGGAGCGTCATCACGCGTAAATCCGATGACAGCCGACCGGAGCAGCGCCTCAGTGACTGCCCGAATAGATGAGCGTGCAAGGTCAGCCCGCAGCGCATCGTCGAGGCCTCGGATGTAGAGCTGGGCAGCTTCATGGAAGAGTTCGGACTTGCTGCCGAACGCTCCGTAGAGGCTGGGTTGGTTGATGCCGAGCTTCTGCGCGAGTTTCGCTGTCGTCACGCCATCGAATCCCTCAGCCCAGAACTCACGCATGGCGCTGTCGAGCGCGACGTCACGATCGAAGAGTCGAGGTCTGCCAGTCATAGAAATACTTTCGCAGTCACTACAAAAAGCAATTTGATGACGTACGAGAGTTTTGAAGCGATCCGGGTAGCCCTGGATGCTGGGGTGGCGACCGTGACCTTGGACAACCCGCCGGTAAATGTCGAGGATGCCAAATTGGTCCGCGACCTCACCCAGTTCGCACAGACCGTGGCCACCGACTCATCAGTGCAGGTAATCGTCTACCAGAGCGCCAACCCCGACTTCTTCGCTGCCCACGCGGACAACGGGTGGATGTTCGACCCCAGCGGCCTGATGGCCCTCGCGGATCCTGACGGCGACCCGGGTCTGAACCCGTTGCAGCAGCTGCATGAGCGGCTGCGCACCCTGCCCCAGGTTACGATCGCGAAGCTCCGCGGGCGTCTGCGCGCTGGCGGTGCGGAGCTCGCAATGACGGCGGACATGCGTTTCGCCGCAGCCGGTGAGACGTGGCTGTCCCAGCCAGAATCGCTGATGGGTATCTTTCCAGGCGGCGGCGGCACGCAGTACCTCAACCGTCTCGGGCCGAGCCCGCGGTCTAGAAATCGCCCTCAGCGGTGAGCGTTACGACAGCACCACGGCCGAGCGATATGGATGGATCAACCGAGAACTCGCACCCCAGTACCTTGACGCCTGGGTATCCACTGTCGCGCGGCGCATCGCCGCCCTTCCTGCGGGCGTCGCCGCGGCAGCCAAGGAGGCCTTCGACGCCGCAGAAGCCAGCGGCGTCGTTCCCGATCTTCTTGAAGAGGCCAAGGCCCACGGCAAGGTCTACCCCTCACCGCCTTCGGTTGTTGACCGAGTGCGCGTATTGATGGACCACGGCGGACAACAGCCCATCGGGGAAATCGACCTTGAGGGAACACTCCGCAGCATTCCCTGGCCCGCCGAGTAACGGGGCGGGCGACCGAGGGTCGCGTTTTCGGTCGCCCCGCCTGGCCGTCTCGCCGCAACGCGCGGGTCGCGAGAGTCGCTCGCGATCCGCGCTTTAGACGGTCAATCATCGATTGCAGGTAGATCTCGCAACGCCTCTTCCCGTCGTCGCCGAGCTATTGCTCGGTTGCCTCGCGGTCGTGCGGTTCTGCAGCGACTGCGCTCAGTAACTACTCCGTGTCTACCGCGCCGGGGCGGAACATCCTGCCAGCCACCGAACGCGCCGAGACCAATGCAACCTCACAGCGCTCGCAGTGGCTTCGCTGGAATCTCACGCAGAACGCCCCGGAATGGGTTAGCTAGCGCGCGAAGGATCTTCCAAAAGTGGAGCGAATGCCAGCTCGGCCGCACCGATCAGTAGGCGGTTTTCGGCAAGCGACGCGGCACGAATCTGCAGATGCTCGCCGCTTGCTGGCATCGCCTGCTGCCGCACTGCCGCGGTGAGGCCTTCGAGGTCCACTCCCGCGAGGGTTGCCAGAAACCCACCGAGCACAATGACACTCGGGTTGAGCACATTGACGGCGTTGGCGAGTGCCGTGGTGAGAATGCCCCGCTGCCGCGTGACCTCGCCTGCCACCACTGCCCCGGTGGCCTCGGTGAGTGCCGTGGCGAGCGTTGGCTCGTCCGCATCCGTGAGTTGAAGCACCTCCAGCAGTCGGGCACGACTCACTTCGTCTTCGAGTACGCCACCCGGCGCGCGCCGGTCATGATCATGCGCAATACCTGGCCGATTTTGGCCGAACTCGCCCGCGTAGCCGCCGGCACCGGCCACCGGCATCCCGCCAATGATCAGCCCGCCACCGATACCGCTGGCACCGCCGTTGAGATAGATAGCGTGATCGATTCCGCTCGCGGCGCCGAACAGATGCTCGGCGAGAGCGCCGAGGGTGGCATCGTTTCCCACCGAGACCGGCAGCTCTGTCGCCGCCGCGACGACCTCGGCGAGCGGCACATCGCGCCACCCGAGGTGCGGTGCATCGCGGACGAGCCCATCGCTTGCGCGCACGAGACCCGGAACTGCGAGGCCGATGCCGATGATTCGCGACAACGCGAGCGGGCCCGCGCGCCACCCAGAGACCTTTTTGGCGATCAGTGCTGCGGTCTCGGCTGGAGTTGGCACAGTGTCGTGCTGTACGCGGTCGCGAACGATGATCGCGCGGTCAATGCCGATCGCGGCGATTGTCAGCGCATCGACTTCGGGGTTCACAGTAATCGCGACGGTCTCGGGGGAGAGCGAAACGATGGGCGACGGACGCCCAACGCCGCGCGCAATGTCGGGTTCGCGTTCTGTCACGAGTTCCCAGGTTCCGAGCTGGGCGATGAGATCGGCGATCGTCGACCGGTTGAGCCCCGTGTGTTCGGTGAGCGCCGCGCGAGAGAGCGAACCCTCGAAATGCAGCAGGCGCACGACTTCGGCGAGGTTCAGCTGCCTGACGCTCCCTCGCGGAGTTCCTTGCTCTCTGGCATTCACGGTTCCATCGTAGTATGTTGTGGCTGACAACTTATTAGGTCCGCTGCAAAGGAGCACCATGTCCACGTCGTCTGTACCGACTCCCACCCCCGCCGATAAGTTCTCATTTGGTCTGTGGACTATTGGGTACAACGGTGCTGACCCGTTCGGTGGCCCCACGCGTCCCGCTCTTGACGTCGTTCACGGCGTGGAGAAAATCGCCGAACTCGGCGCCTACGGTCTCACGTTCCACGATGACGACCTCTTCGCTTTCGGTTCGACGGATGCCGAGCGCCAGAAGCAGATCGATCGACTCAAGGGCGTTCTCGCCGACACCGGCGTCATCGTGCCGATGGTCACAACCAACCTCTTCTCGGCTCCCGTTTTCAAGGACGGCGGCTTCACTTCGAACGATCGTCAGGTGCGCCGCTTCGCCCTCCGCAAGGTGCTGCGAAACGTCGACCTCGCCGCAGAGCTCGGCGCTAAAACCTTCGTCATGTGGGGCGGCCGCGAAGGTGCCGAGTATGACGCTGCGAAAGACGTGCGCGCAGCGCTTGAGCGCTACCGCGAAGCCGTCAACCTGCTCGGCGACTACGTCACCGACAAGGGCTACGACATCCGGTTCGCAATCGAGCCGAAGCCCAACGAGCCTCGCGGTGACATCTTGCTGCCGACGGTCGGCCACGCGCTCGCCTTCATCGAATCGCTCGAGCGCCCTGAGCTCGTCGGGGTGAACCCCGAGGTTGGCCACGAGCAGATGGCGGGCCTGAACTTCGCCGCAGGTATCGCGCAGGCGCTGTACCACGGCAAGCTCTACCACATTGATCTCAACGGCCAGCGGGGCATCAAATACGACCAGGACCTCGTCTTCGGTCACGGCGACCTGCACAACGCGTTCGCGCTCGTCGACCTGCTCGAAAACGGTGGCCCGAACGGCGGACCGTCTTACGAGGGTCCGCGTCACTTCGACTACAAGCCCAGCCGCACCGAAGACGAGTCGGGCGTGTGGGACTCGGCATCCGCCAACATGCGCACCTACCTGATGCTCAAGGAGCGGGCCGCGGCATTCCGTGCCGACCCCGAGGTGCAGGAGGCACTGGCGGCTGCCAAGGTTCCGGAGCTTTCGACACCGACGCTGAACGCGGGGGAGTCGTACAACGACCTGCTCGCCGACAAGTCCGCGTACGAAGACTTCGACGCGTCGGCCTACTTCGGCGCCAAGGGCTTCGGCTTCGTGCGGCTGCAACAGCTCGCGACCGAGCACCTCCTCGGCGCGCGTAGCTAGGTTCAGTGCACATGGGGTTTGTCGCAGGGGTCGATTCATCGACGCAGTCATGCAAAGTCGTCATCCTCGACACCGAATCAGGACGTGTGGCGCGCGAAGGGCGCGCACCACACCCTGATGGGACCGAGGTTGACCCGTCGGCATGGTGGGAGGCGTTGAACGACGCCATCACGGCCGCGGGCGGGCTCGACGACGTCACGGCGTGGGCAATCGGCGGACAGCAGCACGGCATGGTCGCACTCGACGCCGCGGGCCGCGTCATCCGGCCGGCGTTGCTCTGGAACGACACGAGATCAGCGGACGCCGCAACCGCCCTCATTGCAGAGTTCGGGGCAGACGAGCTGGCGCGCCGCACGGGGCTCGTTCCCGTGGCGTCGTTCACGATCACGAAGCTTCGGTGGCTGCGTGACAACGAGCCCGAAAATGCGGCACAGGTGGCAGCGGTTGCGCTGCCGCACGACTGGCTTACGTGGCGGTTGCGCGGATTCGGACCCGAGGGTGAATCACCGCTCGGCCCTGTGCTCGACGAACTCATCACCGACCGATCGGATGCCTCCGGCACCGGCTACTTCGACCCCGAAACCGACGGCTACGATCGTGAGCTTTTGATCGCGGCGCTCGGTCACGACGCTGTGCTGCCTCGTGTGCTTGGCGCGATCGAGAGCGTGCGCGATGAAGACGACCGTGTCGTCGGACCTGGCGCAGGAGACAACGCGGGTGCAGCGCTCGGGGTCGGTGCGAAAACCGGTGACGTCGTGGTGTCTATTGGCACGAGCGGCACGGTCTTTGCTGTGAGCGCGAAGCGCACGATCGACCCCACGGGGACGGTCGCGGGTTTCGCCGATGCCGACGGCGGCTTTTTGCCGATCGTCGTGACTCTCAACGCGGCGCGCGTGCTCGACGCGGTCGCTCGCCTTCTCGGCGTCGATCATGCCGAGCTCAGCGCGCTGGCGCTCGCAGCAGAACCGGGTGCGGGTGGCCTTAAGCTCGTGCCGTACTTCGAGGGTGAGCGAACGCCGAACCTGCCGGATGCCACAGCTTCGCTGGCGGGAATGACTCTGGCGTCGACAACGCGCGAGAACCTGGCTCGCGCCGCTGTCGAGGGAATGCTCTCGGGGCTCGGAGCGGGGCTCGAAGCGCTGCGACAGCTGGGCGTTCCGCTCCGGCGCGCGCTTCTCATCGGGGGAGCGGCGCAGTCCGAAGCGGTGCGAGAGATTGCGCCGCGTGTGCTGGGGCTTGCTGTTGACGTGCCGCCACCGGGCGAGTACGTAGCGTTGGGGGCCGCACAGCAAGCAACGAGGGTGCAGAGCGTCGCGTAGCGTATCCAGCCGTCCTTCACAGCCATCTCGTATGCGCGCTGCATACCGTTGGAGGCATGACTTCGCCCATTGAGGAAGAGCAGATGACTTTCTCTGCCGCACAGCTACGAGCCGCGCGCGATGAGATGCAGGCGTTTCTTCTCGAGTATCGCTTCGGGATGCAGGAGATCGAAACGAAGATCTCCATTCTTCGTGACGAATTCTTGAATATGCACGACTACAACCCGATCGAGCACGTCACAAGTCGGGTAAAAAACCCAGACAGTCTTGTCGAGAAGATCACTCGAAAGGGCATTCCCGCTGATTTCGAGTCCGTGCGCGCCAACATTCTCGATATCGCGGGGGTTCGAGTTACCTGCAGCTTCGTCGACGACACGTATCGCCTTTTTGATCTCTTGACCGCGCAAGACGACATTGTCGTGCGGACAGTGAAGGACTACATCGCCGAACCGAAAGAAAACGGCTACAAGAGTCTGCACGCAATCATCGAAGTGCCGGTTTTTTTGTCGACCGGCCGCGTCGACGTGCCCGTCGAGGTGCAGTTTCGCACCATCGCGATGGACTTCTGGGCAAGCCTCGAACACAAGATCTATTACAAGTACGACCGCCAGGTGCCCGGCGATCTGCTGGCCAATTTGAAAGAAGCGGCGGTTGCGGCATCCGATCTTGATGCACGCATGGAGTCGTTACATCGCCAGGTTCACGGCAGGTCGCCATCGTGTGGCGGCCGCGCGTCGTCACGCCCACGCGCGGTGTAGCCCGACACAGACCGCGCACGCCGCTACGCTGGGGCGATGCTGACCGACGCGAGTCTCGTGGTGATTCCGCTCCTGGCTGTGCTCGCGCCGCTTTTGGCGCGCGGAATCGGGCGATGGCTGCCGATCCCGATCGTGGTTTTCGAGCTTGTACTCGGAATCATCGTTGGGCCGGACGTGCTGGGGTGGGCACAGTCTTCCGAGTTCCTCGAGATACTCTCCGAAGTCGGGCTCGCCATGCTGTTCTTCGTGGCCGGATCTGAAATCGATGCGAGTTCGCTCCGCGGACGAACCGGCCGCCGCGCCATCACCGGTTGGATACTGAGTCTGGCACTCGGGCTTGCGGCAGGATGGATCATCGCCCCGGGAGAAGCCGCCATCATCATCGGTGTGGCGTTGAGTTCGACAGCCCTCGGCACGCTGTTGCCGATTCTGCGCGACGCCGGCGAGCTCCGTACCCCCTTCGGAAAGAGTGTCGGTGCGATTGGTGCTGTCGGCGAGTTCGGTCCGCTGATCGCGATCTCCGTTTTTCTTGGCTCCCGCAATCCCGGAGCATCGACGATCGTGCTCACGATTTTCGTCGTGATCGCCGCTCTTTCCGCCTGGTACGCGTCTCGAACGCCACAGGGTGCGCTCCACAGATTTGTCAGTGCGAGCCTTCACACATCGGGGCAGTTCGGTGTGCGCGTCGTGCTGCTCATCCTCGCGGCCCTCGCGACCCTCAGCATCGCCCTTGACCTCGACATGCTTCTTGGTGCGTTCGCGGCAGGAATCATCTGGCGCATCATGATGCGCGATGCGTCGAAAACCGACCAAGAAGCAGTTGAAAGCAAGATTGAAGCTCTTGCGTTCGGTTTTCTCGTTCCGATCTTCTTCATCTACACCGGCGTGACATTCAACCTGCAGGCTCTGCTCGATACACCGATCTTGTTTGCCTTTGTTCCTGTTGTTGCGATCGTGTTGCTGCTCGTTCGCGGCTTGCCGTCCGTTCTTGCCGCACCCGCTGGCTCGAGTGCACGCGACCGCACCGCCGTGGTGCTGATGGGTGCAACCGGCCTCCCGATCATCGTGGCTGTCACGGCTATCGGTGTCGACGCCGAGATTCTTTCGCCAGCCGTCGCCTCGGTGCTCGTGGGTGCGGGAATGCTGTCGGTTCTCGTCTATCCGCTGGTGGCAATGGCTGTGCGTCACACTCAAGTCGATGCGGATGCCGTGGCCTTCGACGAACGCATGTGACATGGCTCGCGTCGATTCAACTGCGCTCGCTGCACTCATTGCCAACGCTCGGGTTCAGCTCGGGAACACTGCGCGCGAACAGCTTGGACGCTGGCATCAGCCGGCACGGATTCTCGGCTTTTCCCGCGCAGAACGCATCGTTGCCGCTGGGCACGCGTGGCATCTCGGGGTCTTGTTGCTCACCGATTCTGAGTTGCTGGCGACCGGAGAAGTAGTGCGCTCGCGGGAACCCGCTCGCCGGGGGTTCACTGCCCAATCGCAGCGTGAACGCGCCACACACGCGGAAGCCGCCTACCGGGGCGGATTTGCGGAGGGCGACACCGCGCACGTCGACTGGCGCGTCATCGATCTTGACGCGATCGGCCGGGGGGAGGCATCCGGTCCGTTGTCGGTCGTTGACGGCGGGGTACGGGTGCGCTGGAGTCGCGGTGGTCTTACGCAACCGCTCGATACGTACCTATATGACCGGATAGCGCTGCTTGTCAACCCTCCCGGAGGAGCGACCTGAACCTAAATCCCCCTCGACTAGGGTTGACTCCACAACAAGGGAGAGCCAGTGCAGACGTGGCCAGGATCGACATATCCGTTGGGTGCAACATTCGACGGAAACGGAACGAATTTCGCGCTATTCAGTGAGGGCGCTGACCGCGTCGAACTCTGTTTGTTTGACGACGACGGCGAAGAGACCCGCTATGACCTCGTCGACGTAGACGCGTTCGTGTGGCACGGCTTCTTGCCGAATGTGGGCCCGGGACAGCGGTATGGCTTCCGTGTGCACGGAGAGTACGACCCATCGAGTGGCCGGCGCTTCAACGCAAACAAGCTGTTGCTCGACCCCTACGCCAAAGCAGTTGAGGGCCAGGTCGACTGGGATCAAGCAGTCTTCGGATATAACTTCGGCGACCCCGACTCGCGTAACGACGAGGACTCAGCCGAGCACATGATGATGGGTGTCGTCATCAACCCCTTCTTCGACTGGGGTGGGGATCGTCAGCCGAAAACGCCCTATTCCGAGAGCGTCATTTACGAAGCGCACGTCAAGGGTCTCACGCAGCTTCACCCCGACATCCCGGAAGAGATTCGCGGAACCTATAGCGCCATCGCTCACCCCGCGATCATCGAGCACCTCAATAAGCTCGGGATCACCGCGATCGAGCTCATGCCGGTCCATCAGTTCGTCAATGATTCCGGACTGCAGGATCAGGGTCTGTCGAACTACTGGGGCTACAACACGATTGCGTTCCTCGCACCCCAGAACACGTACTCATCGACGGGCGAACGCGGCCACCAGGTCCAGGAGTTCAAGGGCATGGTGCGTGCGCTGCACGACGCCGGCATCGAGGTCATCCTCGACGTGGTCTACAACCACACCGCGGAGGGCAACCACCTTGGCCCGCACCTATCGATGCGCGGCATCGACAATGAGGCGTACTACCGCCTCGAAGACGATGACAAGCGGTATTACACCGACTACACCGGCACCGGAAACAGCCTCAACGCGGGAAATCCACACGCGCTGCAGCTGCTCATGGATTCGCTTCGCTATTGGGTGCTCGACATGCACGTCGACGGGTTTCGCTTCGACCTCGCCGCAACCCTTGCGCGTGAGTTTTACGATGTCGATCGCCTCGCGACCTTCTTCGAGCTCGTGCAGCAAGACCCCGTAGTTTCGCAGGTCAAGCTCATAGCTGAGCCGTGGGACGTGGGTCCTGGCGGCTACCAGGTCGGAAACTTCCCCCCGCAATGGACCGAGTGGAACGGTAAATACCGCGACACCGTGCGCGACTTCTGGCGCGGTGAACCGCAGGCTCTCGGTGAGTTCGCTTCCCGGTTGACGGGCTCTGCTGACCTCTACGAGAACTCGGGACGTCGCCCCTTCGCCTCGATCAACTTCGTCACGGCGCACGACGGCTTCACGCTTCGTGACCTCGTCTCGTACAACGAGAAGCACAACGACGCCAACGGTGAAGACGGTCGGGACGGCGAATCACACAACCGATCGTCGAACTTCGGTGTCGAGGGTGAAACTGACGACCCCGAAATACTGATGCTGCGCTCTCGCCAGCAGCGCAACTTCATCGCTACCCTCATGCTCAGTCAGGGTGTGCCGATGATCTTGCACGGTGATGAGCTCGGGCGCACACAACACGGCAACAACAACGGCTATGCGCAAGACAATGAGATCACCTGGATCGACTGGAGTCAGGTCGACAACCAGCTCATCGAGTTCACCGCAGCCCTCGTGCGGCTCCGTCGCGAGCACCCGACCTTCCGGCGTAATCGTTTCTTCGACGGACGCCCGGTGCGTCGCGAAGCAGGGGAGCGAATTCCCGACATCGTATGGGTTCGCCCGGATGGCTCCGTCATGCAACCAGAGGACTGGGACTCCGGATTCGGCCTTGCCATCGGGGTATTCATCAACGGAAACGGGATTAGTGAGCGTGACCGCCGGGGCGAGGGAATTTCCGACTCCCACTTCATGGTGCTTTTCAACGCCGGCGGTGAAACCGTGGACTTCACGCTGCCCGATGTCGACTACAGCCCGAAGTGGGACGTACTCGTCGATACCGGCGGGGAGCGTGCAACCGAGGAACCCGTGGGCCCAGGCGACACGCTTGCTGTTAAAGCGCAATCGCTCATGCTTTTGCGGGAACACCAAGTGACGGAAAGCGATGTCGATCATTCGTTGTCGGCATCGTTGTCGCCGATGACGGGCGTCATCGACACGATTCCGTCTCCAGCACCGAAACCTGAAGCAGGGACATGAGCATGAGGCATCCATCGTCGACATATCGCCTACAGATTCGGGCAGCATTCGACCTGGATGCCGCAGCGAATGTCACTGATTACCTTCACGACCTCGGAATCGACTGGGCATACCTCTCACCGTTGCTTCGCGCCACTGCAGGGTCGGATCACGGGTACGACGTTGTCGACCCTTCAATGGTTGATCCGGCTCGTGGTGGCCGGGCGGGATTCGAGCGCTTCGTTTCGGCTGCGCGAGCTGGCGGCCTCGGCGTGCTCGTAGACATCGTGCCGAATCACATGGGCGTTGCGGTGCCCGCTGAGAACCCGTGGTGGTGGGACCTGTTGCTGCGGGGACGTGAGTCTCGCTACGCGGATGCCTTCGATATCGACTGGGCGTTCGGTGCTGGTCGCATTCGACTGCCGATTCTGGGAGACGATCTCGAAGCTGTGTTGACGGCGGGCGAGATCACGATCGATCCGACAGAGACGGATGCTGCGCCCTTCGGTGTGTTGCGGTATTACGACCACGTGCTGCCCCTTGCCGAGGGATCTTCTGCCCTGGCTGACGTGCCTGCTGTGCTCGACGCACAGCACTACGAACTTCTCTTCTGGCAGCGCGAGGCGACCGAACTCAACTACCGCAGGTTCTTTGCGGTGACAACGCTTGCGGCTGTGCGCGTTGAGCTGCCCGAGGTCTTCGCGCAGGCGCATGCTGAGGTGATCGGCTGGGTGAACGACGGCCTCATCGACGGGCTACGCGTTGATCATCCCGACGGTCTCGCTGACCCCGGCGCGTATCTTGTCGCCCTCTCTGAGGCGACCGGCGGCCTGCCGGTGTGGGTCGAGAAGATTCTCGAGCACAGTGCCACAGACCACCCCGAAGCATTGCCGTCGTGGTGGCACACCGTCGGCACCACGGGATACGACGCGCTCGCCGAGATCGAGCGAATGCTCATCGACCCCGCGGGTGCCAACGGCTTGGACGAGCTCGATGCTGACCTTCGCCGTGACACCGATCTGCCGGGGCCACAAAGCTGGAGCGATCTGATTCACAGCACCAAGCGAATGATCGCCGACTCGATTCAGGTGGCCGAGATTCGTCGCCTGGTGCGCACACTTCCCACCGAGGTCGCCGCGGTGGCCGGGGCAGAGGACGCACTCGCTGAGGTTCTTGCGTGTTACCCGGTGTATCGGTCGTATCTACCGGCGGGCGAAGAGTTCATGACGCAGGCGATAGCTGAGGCATCCGAGCGTCGCCCCGACCTTGCCGATGCCATCGCGGCGCTGGTTCCTGCGCTCACCGATACCTCGGCCGAGGTTGCGCGGCGTTTTCAGCAGACCACCGGCCCTGTGATGGCCAAGGGCGTCGAAGACACAGCGTTCTATCGGTACACACGACTCGGATCGCTGACGGAAGTTGGCGGGGACCCCTCGGTTTTCTCGCTCGATGTCGGCGGCTTTCACCGCGCCTTCGCCGCCCGGCAAGCGTCGTGGCCACTGTCGCTTACCACCCTGTCGACGCACGATACGAAGCGCGGCGAAGATGTGCGGGCGCGCCTCGATGTGCTTGCTGAGATGCCGGAGCGGTGGGCCGGCATGCTGGGTGAGCTGCGTGGAGTCGCCTCAAGTGGCCACGGCCCGTTCGACGCGCTGCTGTGGCAAGCGATCATCGGGTCGTGGCCTGCAACGCCCGAGCGCCTGCACGCCTACGCCGAAAAGGCCGCTCGCGAGGCGGCCGAGGCTACCGGTTGGTGGCAGCCGAACGCCGAGTTCGAACAGCGGATGCATGCGGTAGTCGATGCGGCCTATGGGCCTGCCCACGATGTTGTCGACGGTTTCGTCGCCGAGATCGCGGCCGCTGGATGGTCGAATTCACTCGGTGCCAAGCTGCTGCAGCTGACAGGCCCCGGGGTTCCTGATGTGTACCAGGGGTCGGAGCTGTGGGAAACCTCGCTCGTTGACCCGGACAATCGGCGCGCTGTCGACTTCGACCTGCGACGTCGGCTTTTGGTCGACATCGATGCCGGGGCGCGCCCTGAGATCGACGCGTCGGGGGCAGCGAAGCTGCTGGTGACATCTCGTGCCCTGCGGCTGCGCCGCGACCACCCCGAGTTGTTCACGAAGTACACGCCACTCGAGGTTGTGGGGGAGGCATCCGCTCATGCGGTGGCCTTCGACCGCGGCGGTGCGCTCACGGTCGCAACGCGCTTGCCGCTGGGCCTTGTCGCCCGCGGTGGCTGGGCAGACACGGCAGTGATGCTGCCGGAGGGGGCCTGGGTTGATGTGCTGACCGGCACCCAGTGTGCCGGCGGCATCCTGCCCCTCGGTACCCTGCTGCACACCTACCCCGTTGCCCTGCTGGCCCCCGCCCCCACAGATGTCTCACTTGTGCAGGCTGCGGCCTCCCGAAAGCTGAATAAGTGAGACATCAACGGTCGGAGTGCTGGGCTGATGTCTCAGTTGTGCAGGGTTTTGGGCCCGGGGAGCTGAATAAGTGAGACATGGGCTAGGGAAGAGGGATGAATTGATGCAGGTATGGGCTCCGCGGGCGGAGCGAGTACGGCTCAGGATGCTGCAGCACGGCGCCGCAGAATCGAACGTTGTCGAAGACCTCGAGATGACGCGCGGCGCCGACGGCTGGTGGGATGCCGCGGTGCAGCTGTCCGACGGTGACGAATATGGCTTCGTGCTCGGTGACGGCGACGACCTGCTCCCCGACCCCCGGTCGATGCGGCAGCCGCACGGGGTGCACGAGGCATCCGCTTTCGTCGACCCCGGCGCCTTCACGTGGACCGACGACGCTTGGACTGGCAAGCAACTCGCTGGCGGGCTCATTTACGAGCTCCACATCGGTACTTTTACGCCGGAAGGCACTCTCGATGCGGCGATCAGCCGCTTTGACCACCTCATCGAACTCGGCGTTACTCACATCGAACTGCTCCCCGTCAACGGGTTCAACGGCACCTGGAACTGGGGCTACGACGGGGTCGCCTGGTACACCGTGCACGAGGCGTACGGCGGGCCCGCCGCCTACGTGCGCTTCGTCGATGCCGCGCACAATGCCGGACTCGCCGTCATCCAGGACGTCGTCTATAACCACCTCGGGCCAAGCGGAAATTACCTGCCTGAGTTCGGGCCGTATCTCCGCGACGGCAGTCGCAACACGTGGGGCGACTCGGTCAACCTCGACGACGCGGCGGTTCGCGCGTACATCGTCGAGAACACCCTCATGTGGTTGCGCGATTACCACGTCGACGGGTTGCGACTGGATGCCGTGCACGCTCTGCACGACGAACAGCCCGTGCATATTCTGCAAGAGATGGCCGAGGCATCCGATGTGTTGAGTGCCCACGTGGGGCGCCCGCTGACGCTCATCGCCGAGTCGGACATGAACGACCCGAAGCTCATCTTGCCGCGCGAAGCCGGTGGCTACGGGCTGACCGCCCAGTGGAGCGATGACTGGCACCATGCGGCACACGTGGCGCTCACGGGTGAGACCGTCGGGTATTACGAAGACTTTGCGGCGCTAGAGGCGCTGCCGAAAGTGTGGATGCAGGGTTTCTTTCACAACGGCACCTTTTCGTCGTTCCGGGAGCGCGCGCACGGCTTCCCGATTCCGGAGACGGTGCCAGCCTGGCGCCTTGTCACGTTCGCTCAAGACCACGACCAGATCGGCAACCGGGCAGCGGGCGACCGCCTCTCGCAATCGCTGTCTTACGGACGCCTAGCGGTGGCAGCAGTTCTCACAATGACCGCGCCCGGAACGCCCATGCTCTTCATGGGCGAGGAATGGGGTGCCTCAACACCCTGGCAGTTCTTTACGTCGCATCCCGAAGAGTGGCTCGGCGAAGCTGTGCGAAAGGGCCGCACGGCCGAGTTCGAAAAGATGGGCTGGGACGAGTCGGTCGTTCCCGACCCGCAGGATCCCGCAACGTTTGAGCGATCGAAGCTCGCATGGCATGAGGCCGCCGAGGGCGACCACGCTCGTCTCCTGAAGCTCTACCGAAGCCTTGCGCGGCTGCGCCGGGATCGCCCTGAGCTGACCGATCCGGCGTTCGCGAATCTGACCGCGCAAGCCGGAGAGAGCGCCGATGGCAGCGTCGCGGGCCGTACATTCAGGTTGGGCCGCGGCGACGTTTCGGTGTTCGTCAACCTGAGCGATGCTCCGGTGAGCTGGCGAGCGGCGAAAGATACCTCGGTGCTGCTGCGCACAGACGCGGCCGTCGCGATCGTGGACGGCCGTCTCACGCTGCCTGCCGCTACCGCTGCCGTGGTCGACTGACGGGCACAAGAATTCCCACCCGCTCGTAATCGTTTTGAAATGTCGTGCACGTAGCGTGTAGGCAGCGTTCATGTACAACACGAGCCGTGGCGAGGCCGCGGTGGGAAACACGTGAAGTGGCTGACTCACTCACCATGGTCGCCTTGAGCGACCTCCTGCCAAGGAGTAGCTATGACATTCAACGTTCCACTCGTCGACATCACGCCCTACGTGCGCGACGGATCACCCGAAGACCGCGCCGAGGTTGCGCGGCAGATTGATGCCGCCTGCCGCGAGGTGGGCTTCATCCAGATCACAGGTCACGGCATCCCCGATGAGGTCATTGCCGGTCTCACCGATGCTGTCGATGAGTTCTTCGCGTTGGGGCTCGAAGAGAAGAAGACTTACCGCACGCCGCCATCAATCAACCGCGGCTACAGTCCGCCCAAGTCCGAATCGCTGAGCCTTTCGCTCGGCGTCGAGTCTGCCAACCGTATGAACGACTTCTTCGAGGCATTCAACATTGGTGCGGGTGAAGCAGAGTATCCCCATATGGCGGAGCTTCCTCAGCCCGATTACGCCCCCAATGTGTGGCCGGATGTCGATGGCTTCGAAGAGCAGGTGCAGACCTATTTCGGCGAAGCTGCCCGTGTCGCGCGCGCGATGACACGCATCTTCTCTGACGCTCTGGGCCTCCCCGCCGACTTCTTTGCGAACGTCACCGACCACTCACTCGACGTCATGCGAATGAACAACTATGCGCTCCCGCCGGGTACCGATGTGAAGCTCGACGGAGATCTCATCGGGATGGGGGAGCACACCGACTATGGCATCGTGACGATCCTGTGGGCCGACCAGGTGGCTGGTCTCCAGGTTCTCGGTACGGATGGCTCGTGGAATGATGTGCAGCCGGCTGACAACGCGCTGCTCATCAACCTCGGAGATGTGACAGGCCGGTGGACCAATGAGCAGTGGATGTCGACGCTCCACCGGGTGAAGCCGCCCGTCATCGACGGCACGATCGAGCGACGTCGGTCGGTAGCGTTCTTCCACGACGGCAATGTGGATGCCACGATCTCGACGCTGCCCTCGTGTATTGATGCGGAGCATCCTGACCTCTACGAGCCGGTCACGATCGGCGAGCACATCGCCGCGAAGCTTGCTGGCTCCCGTGCCGGAAAGAAAAACGAGTCTGCCGAGCGCGAGTCTGCCCGCGTGCTCGCAAGTCAGCGCTACTAGTACGCGTCGAACGGCGAAAAATGCGGCGTCTGGCTCACGCCAGACGCCGCATTTGTTGAGAGATCAGACGGTGGACCAGCCGCCATCAGACATCAAGATGGCGCCGTTGACGTTGGCCGAGTCATCGCTCAAAAGCCACGTGATCGCCGAGGCAAGTTCGTCAGGCTCGGCGGGTGCGGGAACCGTTGTGCCCATGATGGGGCCGAGACGCTCGCCCGCCCACGCGGAATGGAAAGGCGCTTCGATGTTGGTCTTGACGGCACCCGGAGCGACGGCGTTGGTACGCACGCCCTTGGGGCCGTAGAAGAAGGCTGTGCTCTTCGTGAGACCGATGACGGCGTGCTTAGAAGCGGCGTAGGCGGTGCCGGAGGCACCGGCGCGAATTCCGGCTTCGCTTGCCGTGTTGACAATGGTGCCGTGTCCGCGCTCGATCATGCCGGGGAGTACAGCACGCGTGAGACGCATGGGCGCCGTCACGTTGACGTTCATGACGCGGTCCCACATCTCATCGGTGATTTCTGCTGTGGGAAGGAACGCATCCATGATGCCGGCATTGTTTGCAAGTGCATCGACAACTCCATCCGCGGCTTCCAGAATGGCGGCGATCGTTTCGGCGGCGGCGACGTCGCCACTGACGGTACGAAGCCGATCGGATGCCAGTGCGGTGACGAGAGCCTCGAGGCGTTCCGTAGAAATATCGGTGGCGACGACGATCGCGCCCTCTGCGATGAGGCGTTCGGTGATCGACTTGCCGATGCCTGAACCTGCGCCCGTGACAACTGCGGTCTTTCCTTCAAAGCGACCAGTAATGGCGGTAGAAGTCATAGCTCCATTGCTCCTTTCGGGAGGAATTTCTCTGAACTCACAATTTTAGCACTCAGTGTCATAAAAGTATCGGGATACTAGATGTGTGATCAACACCAGCGCGACACCTCAGCGGGGGCGAGGGCGCCCGGCGCAGGCGGAGCCAGAAGCTATCGCATTGATAGCGCTCCGTCTTTTCGAAGAGCGCGGAGTCGCCGACGTCACGATGGACGAAATCGCGGCCGCTGCGGGGGTCAGTCGCCGCACACTCTTTCGGCTTTTCCCATCGAAGGCTGCACTCGTGTGGTCGGGTGCGACTGAGGCGGATGCGCGCTTTGAAGTCGCCTACAACAACCTCGATGCGCGCGAAGGCGGTGTGCTTACGCGCATCAGGGTCGCGTACGCGGCGTCGATAGCGCCGCTCGACGAAACCGCCGACATCACCAGGCTTCGCTTGCGCCTCATCAGCGACAACCCCGTCGTATACGCGTGGGGTTCCGATCTTCGCGCGATGACGCGGGCTCATCTCGCAGCTCACATCGCTGCGGCTCTTTCGCAACCTGTAGGGAGTGTTCGAGTGCTGGCGCTCGTTGCCGCGATCGAGGGTGCCACCTACGCTGCGCTCGCGTGGTGGGCGCACAATGGCGAGAACATGAAGCCCGACGACGTTATCGACGAGGCGCTCGCGGCACTCAGCTCCACGTTCTTCGAGTCATAGTGTGCGCAGTGGCCTTGTCAAGGTCGAGCGTTTTCGGGTATATCTCCGTACGGTAGAGGGCATGAGCACCACCGATACGTCTGCTGGCCACCGCGATATCGTCCGCCAGATCGCCGTGCTTTCGGCGACGACATTCATGCTGATCGCCGCAGCGGTCGGCGTGGGAGCCTTTGGCGGCACTGCAGTGCAGGATTTGCAGGGTGGGGCCCTCGACTCAGATGGGTCCTATCTTGCTCCCGCTTCGTCGGCATTTTCGATCTGGAGCGCGATCTACGTCCTCCTGATCGCTTTCGCTGTCTGGCAGGCGCTTCCGGGTCAGCGCTCACGCCCACGCCAGCGCGCTATCGGTTGGTGGATAGCCCTCACGATGGTGCTGAACGGCTTTTGGCTGCTGACGGCTCAGTTCTTGACGCTCATCATGACAGCCGTCGTGATTGTGCTGTTGCTCGTCGCGCTGGCGATCACGTTCCGTCGTACCGTGAAGATGCCGTCTGAGACGTGGGGCGACCGTCTCTTCATCGACGGGTCGACCGGGCTTCACCTTGGGTGGGTGTCGCTTGCCACCGTCGCGAACATCACCGCGTGGCTCACGCAAAATCTACCGGCCAGTGCCGAAGAAAACGCGACGTTCTGGGGCATTGCTGTTCTCGTCGTTGTCGCCATTGTCGGCATCGGGATCGCAGCGGCAAGTCGGTGGCGGATTGCGCCCGCGCTCGCGCTCACATGGGGTCTCTCATGGCTGGGCGTCGGGCGGCTCACCGGTGAACCCACGAGTTTCGCGATCGGTGTCACAGCGTTTGTCGTGGCCATCATCGTGCTCGTGGTGCCCGTCGTCGGAACGACAGCGAAGATTCTTCGTCAGACTGCCTAGCGATCGTTCTTCGCGCACATCAGCGCGAATGCACGTAGCAGTCGCGGCGGTTCGGTAACGGATGCCGCGAGCACACGTGCTGCGACTGCGTCGTAGTCGCGGGAGTCGAAATAGCCGCCATCACGGTAGATCGTCATGCGCTCGGTGAATGCGTGCGGTGTCGGTTCGGGGTGAAACTGCGTCGCGTACAGTCGGTCGCCGAGCCGGAAAGCCTGCACGGGACAGTCATCGTTGGTCGCGAGCTGGATCGTGCCTTCTGGGAGTTCGGCTGCTCCCTCTTTGTGCGCTGTGAACGCAGTGAAGGTCGGACTCATCACCCCGGTGAGTTGATCGGCACCTCCGTCTGCGGTGAGTGTGACCGTCGTTGGCCCGGTGTCTTCAGGGTAGGCGCGAGAGACGGCGGTGCCGAGCATCCTAGCCACGATCCCGATGCCGAAGCAGGTGAACATCGCGCTTGTCCTCTGGGCCGCAGCCTCTGCGGCAATCTCTTCCAATCCTGCTTCGACCTGCAGCTGTGCGGCGGGCTTCGACGATTCGGGGTCGGCAACGTTGAACGGGCTCCCGCCCACGATGAAGCCGCTGTAGTTCTCGAAGACTCCCGACGGAAGCGGTGCTTCGACGAGATCGTGACGGGCAAGTTGGGAGCGCTCAAGGCCCATCGCGAGACGAAATGATTCGTATTCACCGTCTGCGGCGTCACGTTGCGGGCGCACACAGACGTAGAGGAGTGCGCGAGTCATGCCGAAAAGCCTAGCCGGGGTTATGCGCGCGACGAGTTCGCGGTGCGGCCGCGCACGATGCCAACGAACGCTTCGATAGCGGGAGTGGTGGCGTCGGCGTTCCACGCGAGGGCGACAGTCGACGTTCCGGCGCCAAGAAGCGGGCGGGATGCGAGGTCCTTGCGGTGATAGAGCCGCGCGATCGACATCGGCACCACGAGAAAACCCACGCCTGCCGCAACCGTTGCCACCGCATCCTCAGTTGTTGTCGGTGGTGCAAAGCGAGGAGCGTGTGCACCCGGGATCTGAAGCACGAGGGTGTCATCTTCTGGCACGACGTGCACTTCACCGGAAAGATCTGAGATCTCAAGCTCATCAGCGGCGGTGAGCGATGAGTCGACCGATGTTACGACGACCGCTACCTCCTCGTAGAGAGAAACGAGGTGCAAGCCGTCGGCCGAAAGTGGAAGACGCACGAGCGCCGCATCGACTCGATTCTCGTCGAGCGCAGCACGTTGGTCGGACACAGCAATAGGTACGAGCTCAAGCGGAGCGCGAGGCATCCGCTCTTTCCACGCATCGATCCACTTGCCGGGCGTAGTTCCAGGCACCACGCCGAGCCGAAAACGACCCACCACCTCGGGGGAAGCATCAGGCTCCGGCGCTGGCTTTGGGGCCCGCTTTACTTGGCTTCGGGCCGGTACCGGGGTGCGCCCGACGCGGGGCTTGCGAGGGAGCTTTCCCCGCCCGCCGCCTGCGTGTTTACGTCCGTTGGCCACTGGTTCAGCGTACCTGCGCGCTATCGTCAAATCATGCTCGCCATCATCGCAACAGTCTTCGCCGCGCTCGCGGCACTTCTTCACGGCTATATCTTCGTGATGGAAAGCGTGCAGTGGACTCAGCCGAAGGTGTACCGGCGCTTCGGGCTTGCCGATGCGGAGACGGCGGAGATCACGAAAGGCATGGCCTACAATCAGGGCTTCTACAACCTCTTCTTGGCGATCGGCGCGGCCCTAGGGCTCGTGCTGTTCTGGATCGGAGACAATGCCACTGCCGCCGATGTTGCCGGCCGCACCCTCGTACTCTTCTCGCTCGGATCCATGGGAGCGGCATCCCTCGTGTTGCTATCGACGGGGATCCGCAACCTTCGACCCGCGCTCACGCAGGGAACACTACCGATAATCGGCTTCGTGCTCTTTCTCTTCGCGTAGAGCGCTAGTAATAATAACTACGCTGCGAGGCGTAGCCCTCGTCGGTCGGTTGCGACGTGCTCGCCGTCTTGGATCGTCTCGTCGTCGCCGATGAGCGAACCAATCGCTACCTGCGCGCGTTCGCCGATATAGGTGCGCACCCCGATTTTCGCTCCAGCGCCGATGGCAGCCTGCGACGCAATATGCGCGTGGGGTGCGATCAGCACGTCGGGACCGATCGTGGCGTCGTGTTCGACCCACACTCCGTGTCCGATTCGTGCTCCGGCACCCACATGGGCCCCCGGCTCGATGTAGGCACCCGCTTCAATCATCGCGCTCGCGTGCACTTTGGCGCCATGCGCAATCAGGCCGCGACCGTTCGAGTGCTTGCGGTAACGCAGCGTCTCGCCACGTTCGTTCTCAATGTCGACGTAGTTCTTACCCACGTTGCCCTCCTCCGGCTCTCATTCCTTGCCGAGTTATCACATGCAGAAACCGGGAGTCTGTCGGATTCATTCCCGATCGTTGCTGGTTGTTCGTTGTGAACGCCGAATCGGATTGCGACAGACCGCCGTCGACTCGCCAGGGTGTCATATGGAGTGATCGCTTAGCTGGCAGTACGGCGAACGCGTGAAGCGAGAGCGGCCACCAGTGGCACGATAGACCCCGTGACTAACGCCGAACACACCGCTGATCCAGCGACCTCGCCCACGCTCGTATTCGACGAGCGCACTATGGCTCACAGTTGGTTCGAAGATGCGCTCGGGATTCTCACGGGCACGTTCGCGGCGGCATTCGGCATCTACCTGCTGCAGTCGAGCGGCTCTGTCACGGGTGGTACCGCTGGACTTGCGCTGCTCGTTGATTTCGCGACGTCGTGGCCGTTCTGGCTCATCTTCGGCGTGGTCAATCTCCCCTTCGCGGCCCTGGCCCTGTGGAAGAAAGGTGTCAGCTTCACCGTCCGCACGGTGATCTCAATCGCGCTGGTATCTCTTTTTTCGGCCGTCAACCCTGTGCTCGTGCCACTCGGCGACATCAACCCGATCTTCTGCACCTTCGCGGGCAATCTCTTTGCCGGCGTCGGCCTTTTAATTTTGTTCCGTCACCGGGCAAGCCTCGGCGGCATCAACATCATTGCGCTGTTGGTGCAAGAAAAAACCGGATTCCGCGCAGGCTGGACTCAGTTGGCGTTTGATGTCGTGATCATCGCTGCTGCGCTCATTGTTGTGCCATGGCCGAATGTGCTGCTGAGCGCCGCGGGTGCTGTGCTGCTGAACGTTGTGCTCGCTCTCAACCACCGGCCCGGTCGCTACATCGGCCATTGAGCCGACGGCAGCTATGTCTGGCAGCGTGGGCACCAAAACACGTTGCGTGTCGATGTGGCGTTCGCCCCGAGCTCAGCGCTGAGAATACGAGTGCCGCAGCGACGGCACGATCGATTTTCTCGCCCGTACACCCACGTGCTGCGGCCGCGACGGCTGTCTCCGGTGAACGTGCGAGCGGAACGATCACGGTTCGCCCGGATCATTCGAACCCCCACGTCGAGGATGGCCGCGGCATCCGTGTCGGGCGCGGGGGTCGCAGGCAGGATACCGCGGACGAACAGAATCTCGTTCGCGTATTCGTTTCCGAATCCGGCGACATTGCGCTGGTCGAGGAGCGCGACATGAATCGGACGTGAGTCGGCGCTCAGCCGCCGGGTAGCCTCCGCCAGGTTCCAGTCTTCGCGCAGGGGATCAGGACCGAGGTAGTCAACCAGTTCGCCCTCGTCGCGCGTGGCAACCACATCGATCATGGCGAGGTCGAAACCGACAGCCAGAGCTTGTGAGGTACCCACGATTGCGCGCGCTTTGAATGCCGGCGCGCGCCACTTCTCACCCGGCCGGTACACGTGCCACTCACCCTCCATCTTGAGATGAGAGTGGAGCGTGTACTCGCCGATCCGCATCAAGAGGTGTTTCCCGCGGGGGACGACACCGTGCACAACCTGGCCGGTGAGGTCAAACGTTGCGAGCTGCGGTACGCGGAGGTCAAAGCGCGTCACTTCTTGGCCGTGGAGCGCCGTCTGGAGGCGCGCCGCAGCCCGAAATACTGTGTCGCCCTCAGGCATAGTCGCCTTCAGGCATGGTTACCTTCAGGCACGCGAGCGCCCGGCTGTTGCGCGTGCGGTGTCGCCCGCGGTGAGGCGGCGCAGTGTGAGTCCGCGCGGGGTTTCGACGAACCCCGCATCGCGAAGCGCCGCCCCCACCGGCGTGCCCAAAACGAACACACCGTTGACCTGCTCGACAGTGATGGTTTCGAGGTGGTGAGCGCGCGAAGTCTCAACCAACTGACGGGATGCCGCGGCCAGCTGCTGCGGGTCATCGCTAAACGCGAGTGCTGTCTTGCCGCCGCGCTCGAAGTACAGCGTGAGGGCGCCGTCGACGATGCTGACCACCCCGCCGGCCTTTCGCCCGGGCCGATGTGAGACCCCTTCGATGCCTGGCCACTGCAGGGCTGCGCCGTAGGGGTTCGCGGGGTCGGTTGCCGCAAGTGTCACAGCGCGGTACGGAGGGGGATCGCTGAGGCCCGCGAATTCGCGAATCCGATCGACGGTGGCAGACGCGGCAAACTGCGCGGCGCCAAGTTTTTCGATCACATAGCCGCGGCGGCAGTGCCCCGCTTCTTCGAAGCCAGACAGCACGCGGTACGCCTGAGCGAATCCACCGGGGAGCCCCTCGGATTGCACCGAACCGCGTGTGACGACGCCGTAGCGATCGAGGAGGAGACCTGCGGCAGTCGTTGCCCGAACCGTCGGATCGGCTTCGGGCGTCGGCAGCAGTGACCACCTGCCACCAATTGAGGGAGGGCGCGGCGGAGGCGTCGGGTTGCGTGCGAACTCAGGCCGAGCGGCACGATAAAGGCGCGAGCGTGGGGTGCGGCGGGCTGTACGGTGCGCCTGCGAGCCGCCGCCGAGGAGGGTGCGCACCGGAGCGAAGGTGTCGTTCGTGATGCGTCCGGCCCAGGTGAGAGCCCAGAGTGCCTCAACAACGGCTTGCTCGTTGTCGGCATACGTCATTTCGCGCAGCTGTGCGGCGAAATATGCGCCGCCGTTCCCGAGCGCCTGGAGCACGCGAGACTCGAGACTTTCGGGTGCGAACTCCGTGTCGCTCACAGTCAGCGTCAGCGGAGCCAGATCCGCGGGATGCAGGGCCACCCAGCCGTCTCGCCCAGGAAGCGAACCGTGCCCTGACCACACAACCTCACCGCTCGCCGTGAGCTCATCGAGCAGTGCTGGGCGGTAGTCGACCACACGTGAGGGCAACACCAGGGATTCCCACGCGCTCGCGGGCAGTGGCACGCCGGCAAGTTGCTCGATGATCGCAGCGACGCCGTCCAGACCCTCAAGGGGGCGAGTGACGTGTTGCCACACCGGGAGAAAACGGGCGAAGGCATCCGGGGAAACCGGCTCGACACTGCCGCGGATGGCAGCGAGCGAGCGCATGCGCAAGCGTCGCAGTACTTCGGTGTCGCACCACTCGGTGTCGTCGGCTGCTTCGCTTGCTGAGTCGGAAGTGCCGCGGCCTTCGGGAAGGAAGAAGCCGCTCGTGAGTCGGCCCTGTGACTCCAGCCGCTGCAGCGTGAGGCGGGCAACGGCTGCGCCAAGCCCAAACCGCGTCGCTACGTCGGTGCCGCGAAAGGGCCCGTGCGTGCGGGCGTGCCGAGCGACGAGGTCACCCAGCGGATCGGCGAGCGGTTCAAGAAACGCGTTCGGCAGCCCAACGGGCAACGCCGTGCCGAGTGCGTCGCGGAGACGCCCGGCATCTTCGATGGCCGCAACCCTCGATTCGCCAGCGATATTCACCGCGATCGCGCGTCGCGCGGTGACGAGGGCATCGAGGTGGGCCTGCGCGAGAGCGACATGCGCCGGGCTCGGGGCCCCGGCATCCGTCGGCTTTCCTGTGCCCACGGGAGGAGATATGCCCGCGGGAGGGGCGATGTCGGGCGACGTCTCCTCCGCCGGGTTGATCTCCTCCGCTCGGTCGACGTTGTCGACTCGGGACGCCGCGGACTCGGCGCCTTCCTCAGGTTCGAGACGCGCGGCAACCTCTGTCGCAGTCAGAGGGCCGAGCAGTCGCAGTAGGTCGGCGACACCCTCGAGGCCTCGGGCATGTCGCGACGGGTCGAGTCGCTGTGCTTCACGCTCAAACTGTGCGATCACATCGGGATCGAGCAGCTCGCGCATCTCGACCTTGCCGAGAAGTTCGCTCAGTAGCGCCGGGTCCACCGAGAGCGCTGCGGCCCGACGCTCCGCCAAGGGCGAGTCGCCCTCGTACATGAACGCACCGACATATCCGAACAGCAGGTCGCGCGCGAAGGGTGATGGCTGCGACGTTGTGGTCTCGACGAGTCGAATACGGCGATCGCCGATTCCGCGCGCGATTCGTAGCAGCGCAGGCAGATCGTAGACGTCTTGCAGCACCTCGCGAAGGGTCTCGAGGATGACGGGAAACGTCGGATACCCGCGTGCAACCTGCAGTAGCTGTGCCGAACGCTGGCGCTGCTGCCAAAGCGGGCTGCGCTTTGTGGGGTTCATGCGTGGCATGAGGAGCGCGCGAGCGGCGCACTCGCGGAAGCGAGACGCGAAAAGAGCCGAGCCACCGACCTCGTCGGTGACGATCTGTTCAAGCTCGTCGGGATCGAACACGAAGAGTTCTGCGCCGGGCGGTTCGGCTTCGGCATCCGGAATGCGCGCGATAATGCCGTCGTCGCTGGCCACGGCCGAACCTTCGACGCCGAGGCGCTCACGAAGCCGTGCGTTGACGGCCAGGGCCCACGGCGAATGCACTTGCATGCCGAAAGGGGAATGCAGGATGACGCGCCAGTCGCCTACCTCGTCGCGACTGCGTTCAACGGTGAGGCTTTTGTCGGTCGGCAGGCTTCCGGTGGCCTCTTTTTGCTCGGCGAGGTAGGACAGCAGGTTGTCGATGGCGTTGTCGTCGAGGCCGGATTCGCGCAGCCGCGCTTCGGCCTTTGGCCTGGACGCTGACCCGAGTTCGCGTGAGAGTCTTCCGAGTGCTTCGCCGAGTTCAGCTGGGCGACCAATGCCGTCACCGTGCCAGAAGGGCACTTTGCCCGGTTGCCCGTACGCGGGCGTCACGTTGACGCGATCGTGCGTGATTTCGACTATTCGCCAGCTGGTCGTGCCGAGCGTAAAGACGTCGCCGACCCGGGACTCGTAGACCATCTCTTCATCGAGTTCGCCGACACGTGCGTTCTGCGTTTCGCCCGCCACGAACACACCGAACAAACCACGGTCGGGAATCGTGCCGCCACTCGTCACGGCGATGCGCTGGGCGCCGGGGCGACCAGTCAGGGTTCCGGCGTCGCGGTCCCACACGAGCCGCGGGCGCAATTCAGCGAACTCATCGGAGGGGAATCGGCCCGCGAGCAGGTCGAGCGTTGCTTCATATGCCGAACGAGGCAGCGTGCGAAATGGTGCTGACCGCCGTACAGTGTCGAACCATTCCTCAACGTCGAGCGCATCCATGGCGGATGCCGCCACCGTCTGCTGCGCCAGCACATCGAGCGGGTTTTGGGGTACCGAGAGCGCTTCGATCTGACCCGCGAGCATCCGCTCGGTGACGATTGCCGTGTGCAGCACATCGCCTCGATGCTTGGGAAACAGAGCTGCGCGGCTGATCTCGCCGACCTGGTGGCCGGCGCGGCCCACCCGTTGGAGGCCCGATGCCGCCGACGGCGGCGACTCGACCTGGATCACGAGGTCGACGGCGCCCATATCGATGCCGAGTTCGAGGCTGCTTGTGGCCACAACGCAGCGGAGCACACCGGACTTGAGTTCTTCTTCAACGATGGCGCGCTGGTCTTTTGACACCGACCCGTGGTGCGCTTTCGCAAGGACCGGAGCGGCGCCCGCGGTTGCCCCGGCCTGGGCCATGATCGCGGCGGGAACAGCGGGCTCGGGTAGATCGAGCGCCATCCGTTCGCTCGCGATTTCGTTCAAGCGTGCGGTGAGGCGTTCGGCGAGACGGCGTGAATTTGCGAACACGATCGTGGAATTGTGCGCCATCACCCGGTCGACAATTGCTTCTTCGACGTGTGGCCACACCGAGCCCGTGATTTCGGTGCTCTCGCCTTGGTTTGCGAACCAGTCTTCGGCGCCGGGTTCTGGCGCGGGAGACCCCGGTGGAGGCGGTGGATGCAGCATGTCAGCGATCGGAACGACAACTGAGAGGTCGAAGGTTTTCGTCGCGCGCGGGGCGACGATGTCGACGGGTGCCGAACCCCCGAGAAAGCGGGCTACCTCATCGATGGGTCGCACAGTGGCCGACAACCCGATGCGCTGCGCTGGGGTTTCCAGCAAACTGTCGAGGCGCTCAAGGCTCAGTGCCAGGTGGGCGCCTCGTTTGGTTGCGGCAACAGCATGCACCTCGTCGATGATCACGGTGTGGATGCCGCGCAGAGTCTCGCGCGCTTGGCTTGTGAGCATCAAGTAGAGCGACTCGGGCGTTGTGATCAGGATGTCGGGCGGTGCGGTGACAAGCTTTCGACGATCGGATGCCGTCGTGTCCCCGGACCGCACCCCGACAGTGACGTTCGGCACAGGGAGACCGAGGCGGCGACCAGACTGCCCGATACCGACGAGCGGTGATCGGAGATTCCGCTCCACATCGACGCCGAGCGCCTTCAGTGGCGAGATATAGAGGATGCGGGTGGCCGGCGGCTCGTCAGGCTTCTTTCGTGAGGGCGCGGCCTTCTGAGACGCTTTCTCTGTCTGCGACTCGGCGGAGTCCTTCTCCCGAAAGATGCGGTCTAGCGCCCAGAGGAATGCGGAGAGTGTTTTTCCGGAGCCGGTGGGTGCCACCACGAGTGCGTTGCGACCTGCCGAAATTGCTTCCCACGCACCGGCTTGCGCGGTGGTGGGTGAGGCGAAGGCGCTACGAAACCACTCCTGCGTGGCAGGGGAGAACCGGCTGAGCACATCGTCCACCTCCCTATCATCCCCGCTGCCACCGACACCGGGTCGGAGTGCGGTGCCGGGTGTGACATTTGTGCAACGTCTTGACTCTGCCCGTTCGCGCGAGTGCGAGTGCACGATACGTTTTCAAAGGCTGAAGGGGGCTGCTTTGCATACTCGAGTTCGAGGTATTGGCCGCGGAGCTTCACGTTCGTTGGGGTTCGCGTTCGTTGTGGCGTTGAGCGTGGGCATCGTTGCGTGTGCGCCGGCAGGCGAAACCACAGAGTCAGCGGCGCCGTCTGAGAGCACTGCAGCTCCGACGACGAGTTCATCCCCCGAAGTCCTGACGGTTGGGCCGGCCGACAAACCGCCCGTGCTGTTCAACGGTGACTGCGCGAGCATGCTCTCTGACGAAGAGGTCTCCGACGTGGTGGGGGTCGAACTCAGCCTGTACGACTCTTCCGGCGACAGCTCGGGCATGGCTAATACTGGTGGCCTCAACTGCGACTGGCAAGGTGAATCGGGCGACGTGCACATCTCTGCGAGTCCGACGAGTCAGATAAATGGCACTGATTTGTCGGCAGAGATGCGCGACATCTATTTCGGTTCATGCAGCTCGGACGTCTCGAATTGCGGCAGTGAGTGGGAGTCCGAGGATCTGTGGATCTCGTTGGGGTTCAACCTGCTGCCGAACATGGCAAATGGCGGGGTTGAGGCCTGGTCAAGTGCGCTCGGCGAGGAAATTCAAGCTCAATACGAACAGCAACCCACTGAGCTGTGGACGCAGGATCGCACCGGCTGGTGGCAAAACGAGGATTGCGCGGACCTTTCGGCATCTGTATCCGCCGGAGCAGGAATCGACATTGACGTCGAAGAGTACGGCTACATCGATTTCCCCCGAGCCGGTTTCTTCTTGCAAGACAAAGCGTTGGGCGTTACGGACTGCCGAGCGGCGCTGGCCGCGGACACTTCTGCAGACGTCGATATTACTTTTCGCGCAACACCGGGAGCGGCGTGGAATCTCAACTCCGATGAATTGAGCGAGCTCGATTCGGATGTCGAGGGCATCACCATCTACCAGAGCACGGAGTTCGAGAACCTATTTGTGCTCACTGACCAGGTCAATGTTGGGACTCTTTCGCCTTACGTGGGTGCTGATGCTCCGATTTCTCCCGAGAGTTTCGCGATAGCCCTGGCGGGCGCATTGGCCCAAACCTGGGGCTAGCTCCCGCACGTAATTCTCGGCTGCAGTCGGCTCAGCACGGCTGCAGCTCACATGAAATCTCAGATGACGAAGCGGCTTTCAGTGCTTGCCGCTGCAGTCATCACGGCGATGGTGCTCACCGTCGCAGGTGCTTTCCAGTGACTGCGGCGTGATGGCATCCCACGCCCAGATCGCTGCGGCGCTCGGAGTGAGTGTCGACGGAGTCGCCGATTTCGACATATCTGACGGATCTGAACCATTTGTCGCGGCCGTTGGTGGAATGAGTTGTGCGTGGACGGCACGGAAGTCTGGCATGGCGCTCGCGGTGCTCCCCTAGCCTGCCCTCGATGGCGCAACTGTCTCAGTGGCTGAGAACGATTACCTCGCGGAAGATTGCACGTGGTTCTGCTCCGCTATCTCAGGTCAGGGCGACTACGTTGTTGTCGCTTCAGTGAACAACAGCGATGGCACCGGCGGTGTCACTCAGGACCAGGCCGTTGCAACGCTGGAAGTTCTTGCCCCCGTCGCAGCTGAGAACGCGGCATCCGAAGCCAGCCGGCGTCAGGACCGTGACGGCTGGCTCGACGACGCGCAGTGTGTTGTTACGAGGGATTTCATCGCTGACGCAACCGGCACGTCGCCGGAGGTCACCGTCGGTCTATGGCCATCTCACGAGCCGCCGCTGCCAGGCGCAACTATCGCCGCGAAAGCTACCGGAGTAACGGTGTGCTCGATCACCTCGCGGTCGGGTGACTCGTCCTTCTACTACTTGAGCCCGGGCGCCGGCTGGAATTGGGATCACGCTAGTGCGAACAGTGTTTCGCTCATCGAGGAGGGGCTGCCGGCTGGATGGCAAGGCGCCGTCTTGCCTTAAACGATCGGATACAACGGGGTGACCGGCAATGAATATGTCTTCTCCGATGGAATTAACATCGTCAACCTGAGCACGATGGCGGAAGCTTGGGGTGACTCCGCTGTGGTCTTCACCGCAATCATGGCGGGGCTTCAATCCGAGGACTGAGGCGTCCTGGCTCGCAGCGCCCAGCTTCGTGCGCCCCTTGCTGCCCACTGCTTTGCCTCGCGTTCGCCTCTGCCCTGCACTAACTCAGGCAGAACTGGCACGGCTTTTGGCGCGCGAGTGATTTTCCGCGGATGTGTGCCGGTGCTCTCGGAATCTAGCCTGAGTTAGTGCACGCGGCGCAGGGCTTTGGCCAGGCCGTGCCGGCCTACGGGGGCGGGCTTCGGCCAGGCCGTGCCGGCCTACGGGGCGGGCCGTGGCATCCGGCCTTGTTTTTTTCGATGGCTCTACTCGGTATCGGCGGCCACGGTCTTTGTCGGGCCCACCCGACCCAGCTCGCCGAAACGCTGCCTGTGGCCCACAACACGCCGCAGACGGATGCCGCAGCCCGGCGTGTTGCGGTCAGGAGCAGCGTTTCGGCGAATTGCTGAGAGGCCGTGACAGCTTGAGGGTGAGCGGCGAGCGGGCCGGTGGACGGTGGCTCGGGGTAGACCGGGCCGGCGGACGGTAGCTGGGGGCCGGCGGACGGCGGCCAGCGGACGGTGGCTCGGGGTTGGCGGGGAGGCTGGCGCGGCCGGCGGCAGAGGGCACGGCGCGGGGCGGGTCGTCGCGGCAGGGTCCAACGGCAACCCGGGGTTCGTCAGGCTGACGGGGTCTGGTGCTTGGCGAGGAAGACGCCGACGTCGTCGAACTCTTGCTGAGAGACGCTGTGGCCGAGGCTTTCGTAGACCCGGCCGCTGAGCTCGGCGTGTGCGGGAAGCCACTCGATCGTGTGCGCGATGAGGGGCTCGGGGATCACCTCGTCGTGCGAGCCGCGACCCCAAAACACCGGGGGCTTCCGCTCAGCGAGGGCCACATCGGTGGGGAGCTCTCCGGGGGTCACGTAGCCACTCAGATTGACGGCGAACAAGAACCGTTCGGGGCTCACCCTGAGCGCCTGCATGCTGACGGCTGCCCCCTGCGAGAACCCGAGTAGGCCCACCGGCCTTGAGTCGCCTACGGCGTTAGAGATCCACTCGAGCAGGCGCGTGGCGGCATCGGTCACACGCTGCGGGTCGCGGCCGTCGAGACCTTCGATCGGATACCACGAGTATCCGGGCGCCGGAAACGGCGGTGCAAGAGGTGCGCGCACAGCGGCGATCACGAATCTGTCGGGCAGCTGAGGCACGAGCCCGAACAGATCACGCTCGTCGGAACCGTAGCCGTGCAACAGCACGAGCAACGGCCAATCAGGATGCTCGTCGGCTGGCGCCGACCACTGCACTGCGTCAGGGTCGATGGCGGGGGTCTCTGTCGCGCTCACCTCCACATCTTCGCAAATACCACCGACAGTGTCGCCCCCGAAGCGGGCCTATTGGGCAACGTGAGGTATACAAGAGGCATGGCCGTGCGCACCCCGGACCCCGATCCGAACGAGAGCGACGACAACGGAGCCTCCCGAGATCCGTTGCGTGGCATGGAGAGTTCCTACGGCTCAGGGAGCAACGGGACAAACCCCGGTTGGCTCACGGATGTCGAACTTGCTGAAGCACGTCGTCGGATGCCGATGCTTTATGTCGAGGCGATTCCGGTGCGCACCGACGGGATGGGTGCGGTAACCCAGGTCGGTATTCTGCTGCGCGCGACGCCCGTCGGCGAAATGGTGCGGACCATTGTTTCCGGCCGCGTCCGCTACGGCGAAACAGTGCGCGACGCTCTCTTCCGCCACCTTGAAAACGACCTCGGCCCGATGGCATTTCCGATGCTTCCGCCGCAGCCGTTGCCCTTCACCGTGGCCGAGTACTTTCCGATCCCTGGCGTCAGCGCTTTCCACGACGACCGCCAGCACGCGGTGTCGCTCGCGTTCGTTGTGCCCGTCACGGGTACGTGCGAGCCGCGCCAGGATGCGCTCGAAGTGACGTGGATGGCCCCCCAAGAGGCGGCATCCGATGCGCTCGCCGCCGAGATGGAAGGTGGCCGCGGCACGCTCGTGCGGTTGGCGCTGGCAAGCGTCGGCGCCCTGCGCTGAGGACGACCGCGGATGCCGCAGAACAGTGTTATGGTCGAGTTCGCGCTCGCCATCCCCGGTTCCCTGCTCATCGCAGCTCTCATCGCGCTGCTGATCAGGGCCATTTTTGGCCGGCGCCTCTCACTCTCTTTGCCCGTCATGATGCTGACGTCGTTGCTGGGCCTGAGTCTTGGGCTTCTTGCGGCGGGCTGGTTCATCGCGGGTGCTCGAATCTGGACACCCGTGCCATTGCTGCTCGCATTTGGCTTCAGTATCGCGATCTCTTTCATCGTCGCCACGCTTTTTGCTGCATCCCGGCGTGCGCGCGAACGCGTTGACGTCGACGCTGTGCTCGCGGCAGGGGAGTCTGATCGCGTCGAATTCAAAGAGACGGCCCGCTGGAACGTGCGAGAGTCCAAGCGCGATACGCGCATGGAGCTTGCAATAGCAAAGACCGTGGCAGCGTTTTTGAACAGCGGCGGTGGGGTGCTTGTCATCGGAGCGAACGATGACGGCGAAGCAATTGGGCTGGACCGGGATTTTTCGACACTGCGAGTGCCGGACGTCGACAGGTTTGAACTCTGGCTGCGTGACCTGTTCTCGACACTGCTCGGCCGAAACGCGGCCGCATTGCCCCGTGTGCAGTTTGATGAGGCAGCGAACGGCACTCTCGTGTGCTGCGTCGTGTGCCCTGCGTCGCCTCGGCCCGTCTATGTCACGCAATCGAAAGATGGCGCCTCGACCGACCTCTGGGTACGCGTGGGCAACTCAACGCGCTCGTTCGCGATCGATGAAGCCGTCGAGTACGTCGGTCGGCACTGGCGCCCGCGCGCGCTGGGCGGGCGCCGCGCCGCTTTGTCGGATCGCTGACTGCCCTCACCCGCCCCGGTGATGTCTCACTTGTGCATCTCGCTGAGTTCTTATAGCTGAATAAGTGAGACATCGGTGGGAAAGAGGGCTGGACTGATTGTGCCAACAAGCCAGCCGGTGTGGCATCTGAGTCGAAATCTCATTTGCTGGGCGAATATCAGCTCCGTCGTCGCTGAGGGACGCGCTTTTTGCTGAGCGCGTGTGGACTATTCCGGGATCTCGCCGCGCAGCCAGCTGATGTACCGACGCAGGGAACGGTCCGTGATCTCATGTGCCTGCTCAGTTACCACCCCGAACGCGCTGTACAGGCGGTCGAAGCTCAACGGGAGCGTGGTGTCCATGATGCGGCGCACTGCGCGCTCTGGCAGAGGGATGCGATTCACGAAGCTTCGCATCACGTTTACAGAGGTACGGTCGGCGCCAATCGCGATCGTGTCTCCCGTCAATAGAACTCCGCGCCCTTCGGCTCCGGCCGACCAGTGCACGACGCTGCTGCCTGCGAAATGGCCGCCGCACTCGATCATCGAGATACCCGGAAGCAGATCGATCCTGTCGTTCCACAGCTCTATGACGGGGTCCGGCCTTCTGATCCACGCTTCGTCTTTCTGGGACACATAGACCGGCACGCGGTCAAACGCGTGACTCCACTGGATCGATGCCCCAGTGAGATGCGGGTGGCTCGATGCAATCACCGCGACCCCTCCGAGGTGGCGTATCGCGTCAACAGAGGCTTCGTCGATGAAGCCCGGGGGCTCAAAAAGGAGATTGCCGGCTGGCGTCTGAACGAGAAAACCGCGCTGGCCGATGCCAAGCTCGGGTTCTGTCGTGACTCCGTACAGCCCGGGCTCTACCTCGACGACAACCACGCGGTAACCCGCGTCGGCCAGTCGCTCGCGGGTCGTCCACTTCTGCCCATCTTCCGGAACGAACTGGCGTTCGTCTGAGCAAATTTCGCAGCGCAAGGGTGGGGAATCTGAGTCAGAATGCTCAATTGCGCACGTCGCGCAGATCCAGATGGTCATCGGGCGGCTCCTATGCTGCGCAGATCGCAGCTCAGAGGGACTTTACCCACGCGCCGACGGTCTTCTCGAACTGCGGCAGTGACTCGACGACATCCTGATTCGACGTGAAGGTTACGATCGCGCGGTTGTGAGACGCCCACTTCAGCCGGCCACCAACGTCATCGACCTGTATGGCGGGGAGTTCTGGTTTCGGCTTCGCGCCCGTGTGAAGAATGACTTGTAGTGTCCCAGGGCGACGCATGCTGAAGGTCGCAAAATCATCATCGAGCGCAAAATTCGGCGCTTGCCATTTGACGCTCTCAGTCGCGTCCGGAACGGTCCGCAAAATGGCTGCCCTCACGGCGCGCGCTCCATCGATCAGATCGTGAGTCTGGAGATCCAACCATTCATCGACGTCCTGCTCTCCGTGCGTCATGCAGTCCTGCTCTCGGCAACCGTGGCGCGAATCCCTGCGGTGATCAGTCGCAGGCCTGCCCGAAAGTCATCGCCCTGTGACCCGATGTCTGCGACCGTCATGGTCGCAGTCTCGTGGATCGCGACTCCCGCAGAGTCGGCGTTCATGCGCTGCTGCTGATGGAAGGTGAACCCAATGACAAAGTGAACGATCGTGTCCGCAGCGATCGTTGCTCCCTGCTCCTCTAAGCCCGCGCGCACTGCGGCATCGTGGATCAGCGGGCGTGCCGGAAGCGTGATCAGCCCCAGGGCGAGGGAGCTCGACACCAGCTCGGCGGCATCCCGATAGGCGAGCAGGCGCTCGTGGAAGTTCACGGCGATCGACTCGATGTCGCCAGCAGCATCGCTATCGATTGTTCCGCTCTCGAGAAGCCGTTCGCTGACCTGCGCGAGCAGCGTCTGCTTGTTGCGAAAATGCCAATACAGCGCGCTGACCTGAACCCCAATGCGGTCCGCGATCGCGCGCATCGAAAGATTTGGCAGCCCCTCATCGTCGAGAAGCTGGAGTGCGGCGCGCACGATGTCAGCTCGCGAATGGCGTCGAGCTTGTCCGTTCGGGTCTGGATCCCTCATCTGCCTAGCTTACTGAACAGTGTTCACCTGAACGGTGTTAAGGTGAACACTGTTCAGGTGGCGATGATTTCGTGAAAGGCCCAGCAATGACGACAGCAACTTTTTCCCCACAGCACACCCGCGTGCTCGCAGATCTCATTCCGGGTGCCCGAGTCAGAGACGTCGCTCTTGTTCTGAGCGGCACACTCTCCATCGCCCTGTCGGGTTTCATTGTCATCCCGCTGCCATTCACCCCGGTGCCGATATCGCTCGCGACGTTTGCCGTACTTCTCACCGGTGCCGCCCTCGGCCCCGCGCGCGGAGTGAGTAGCGCTAGCTTGTACCTTCTTCTCGGAGTTGCTGGGGCACCGATCTTCGGCGACGGACGCTCGGGATGGGCCTTCGCATCGTTCGGCTACATCATCGGTTACGTGGTGGCCACTCTTGTTGTCGGCACCCTCGCGCGACGGAAAGCTGACCGCAACGTCTGGGCAACGCTTGGCCTCGCGGCCCTCGGCTCGCTGACGATCTACGCATTCGGTGTTCCGTGGCTTGCCGTGTTCCTGGGCGTCGACTTCGTAACCGCGCTCGCCTACGGGGTCATTCCGTTTCTTATCGGCGATGCCCTCAAAATTGCGGCGATGGCCGCACTGCTCCCGGTGACATGGCGCCTGCTGAACCGAACCGGTCGTTCTTAGCTCGACGTTTCTTCTTTCCGCAGGGGTCAGACGTCAACGCGTCCACCATCGTTAACGCCTTAGCCACGGCGTCATGCGTCTTACCGGGCTCGTTGGGGCCCGTGGCAGCAACAAGCGCTCGAAGCAGCCGTCACGCAAGCGAGAGAGCGCTCAAACAGACGTTTCGCGGGCGATAGCGGCAACAAAAGCGTCGACGTCGGTTTCGGAGGTGTCGAACGAGCACATCCACCGCACTTCGCCGCGCGCGGCATCCCAGTCGTAGAAACGAAAACCGGTACGCAAACGCTCGGCAACTCCCGCGGGGAGAGTTGCGAACAGCCCATTGGCTTCGGTCGGCTGCGTAAAAGCAACGCCGCGAATCGAACCGTCGGCGATGCCCGCTTCGACGCCGTGACGCAGTCGCTGTGCCATCGCGTTGGAGTGCTGCGCGTTTCGCAGCCACAGGTCACCCTCGAGTAGCGCAATCAACTGAGCCGAGATGAAGCGCATCTTCGACGAAAGCTGCATATTGAGCTTTCGCAGATACGTCAGACCATCGGATGCCTCGGGGTTCAACACCACGATAGCTTCACCGATCATGGCGCCATTTTTCGTTCCGCCGAAGCTCACGACATCGACACCGACGTCAGTCGTGAAGGCGCCAAGCGGCAGGTCGAGTGCCGCTGCAGCGTTCGACATGCGAGCACCGTCGACGTGGAGGCGCATGCCGCGTTCGTGAGCGTGCGACGCGAGAGCCGCGATCTCATCCGGCGTGTACACGGTTCCGAGTTCGCTCGACTGCGTGATCGACACGACGAGCGGCTGGGCGCGGTGTTCATCACCCCACCCCCAGGCCTCGCGCTCGACGAGCTCGGGCGTCAGCTTTCCGTTGTCGGTCGGCACGCTGAGGATCTTCACGCCGCCGATCTTTTCGGGCGCTCCACCCTCGTCGACGTTGATGTGTGCCGAGGATGCCGCAATTACAGCGCCCCATCGCGGCAGCATCGACTGGAGTGCCGTGACGTTCGCGCCGGTGCCGTTGAAAACCGGGAAAGCTGTGGCCTGGTCGCCGAAGTGCGAAGCAAAGACCTTCTGGAGGCGAGCCGTGTACGTATCAGCGCCATACGCGCTTTCGTGCCCGCCGTTGGCGTCAGCGATCGCCGTCAGAATTTCGGGGTGAATACCGGAATAGTTGTCGGACGCAAAGCCGCGTACGGCCACGTCGTGCAGAGTCGTCATCGAGATTTAGCCTATGCCGCCTCAGCCATGTCGGTTGCGCGGATACCGGCGGTTGAGGCAATCACCTGACGCATCTTCTTCTCGAGAGCCTCGTAGAACATCGACAGCGGAAACTCGTCGTCGCGGACGGCATCCGTATATCCCGAAAGCGCACCCGCGAGCACATCTTCGGGCAGCCCTTTTGCCCAGACAGATGCGGGGTGGGGAGTCAGCACGCCAGCAACGAGATCGTAGGCCGCGAGCCAGTGGGCGCTCTTTGGCCGGTCGATCGATTCCCAGTAGAGCCGGTCGATCGCGTCGGCCAGAGCGATCACGGTGTCGGCGACGCGGTCCCACTCGATGCGGAGCGCGGTATCGGTCCAGTGCAGCACACCCTGCTTGTGCAGCCACGTGAAAAGGAGTTGCCCGCCGAGGCCGTCGTAGTTTCGCACCCGCGACCCCGTGATGGCGAAGCGGAAGATGCGATCGAACACCACGGCGTACTGCACGAGCTGGGCCTGGTCGAGCAGTTCCGTCTCAATGGCATCGAGCTCTGCTCCCGCAGCGACGCGCTCACTGAGCTCCGTCGCGATCTTCACGCACTCGCGGAAGGCAGTCAGGTCACAGCGCAGTTCTTCGAGGGCATAGAGAAAGTACGGCATCCGCTGTTTGATCATGAACGGATCAAACGGAAGATCCCCGCGCATGTGGGTGCGGTCGTGGATGAGATCCCACATGACAAAGGTGCGCTCGGTGAGTTGCTGGTCGGCGAGCATGCGCCGGGCATCGTCTGGAAGAGCCAGTTTCGTGATCTCGGATGCCGCCGCCACAACCCGCCGGTATCGCGCTGCTTCGCGGTCTTGAAAAATCGCCCCCCACGTGAACGTCGGCACTTCGCGCATCGCGACGGTTTCCGGAAAAAGCACGGCCGAGTTCGTGTCGTAGCCGGGTGTGAAATCGATAAGGCGAAGCGAAACGAAGAGTGAGTTGGTGTACTCGGTCTCAAGCTGCGCGATGACCTCTGGCCAGATCGCTTCGACGATGAGGGCCTCAACGAAGCGGTTTCGTGAGCCGTTCTGCGTGTACATCGGAAAGACCACGAGGTGACGCGCACCGTGCACCCGGGTGTCTTGCGGGCGGAAGGCGACGAGCGAATCGAGAAAGTCAGGTACGCCGAATCCTGCGTCGCGCCAGTGCGTGAAGTCGGTGACGAGTGCGGTCAAATATTCGGCATCGTGCGAAAAACAGGGTGCAAGTTCGCCGATCGAGGCGGTGATCACGTCGACGAGGGCGCGCGCTGAATCTATATTCGCCGCCTCGGCCAGTGACCCGTCCGGTGCTTGAAGCCCCTGCAGGGCGGTCGCGGCTGATTTGAGAGTGATCCACGCCTGCTGGTGTTCAACAGCGTGCGCCGCGTCGAAGCGTGCAGAAGTGGTGTCAGAAACCGGGCTGAGCGGCATAGGGGCCTCCGAGGTGCGACAGGGGAGGTGGGCGTGGAATGCCGCCAGTATAGGAAAAAGATGACCTAAGGTGACCATAAACAGGAAAAAATCCTGTCTGAGTGTCTCTCGCTGGTAATCTCGCGACATGCCGTATCCCGAGAACCCAGCTGCCACAGGTCGCGTCGAAGACAGCGTCGACCTCATGATCGTGCGCGAGATCGCAGCAGACGCACACGCCACCCTCACACTCATCTCGGAACGTGTGGGGCTCTCGGTTTCAGCCGTGCAAGCGCGCGTCCGCCGCCTCGAAGCTCGTGGGGTGATCGCGGGGTATCGCGCGGTCCTCAACCCCGAAGCTCTCGGAAAGCCGCTTTCGGCGTTCGTGGAGATCACTCCTCTCGACCCGGCTCAGCCTGACGATGCCCCTGAGCTCCTCGAACACCTCGTCGAGATCGAGGCGTGCCACTCGATCGCGGGGAATGCCAGCTACATGCTGTTCGTGCGCGTTGCGACTCCCCGCGACCTTGAGGCCCTCATCCGCGAAATCAGGGTGACGGCATCCGTCAATACCCGTACCACTGTCGTGCTGCAGACGTTCTACGAAAATCGGCCGATTGCGGCGGTCTAGTTAGCCGAGCGTGCTGAGCGCCCGGTCGTAGATGTCGATGGCTTCGGCCACCTCGTCGTCGGTGACGACGCAGGGCGGCACGACATGGATGCGGTTGTCCTGCACGAACGGCAAGAGCCCGGCCTGCAGCATCGTCTTTTTGAGGGCTCCCATCTGAGCGGCAGGTAGCGGTTCGCGAGTTTCTGCGTCGGCCACGAGCTCGAGAGCCCAGAAGACGCCCTCGCCGCGCACGTCGCCGATCACCGCGTGCTTTTCGGCGAGCTCAGCGAGCGCGGGCGCCAACACGTCGCGCCCGATGCGCGCAGCGTTCTCGACGATGCCCTCCGCGGCCATCGCGTCGAGAGCTCCGACAATGGATGCCGCAGCGAGCGGATGCCCCGAATAGGTGAGCCCACCGGGGAACACCTGATCGTCAAACTGCTTTGCGATCGCGTCCGAGATGATCACGCCACCGACGGGTACGTAGCCGGAGTTCACGCCCTTGGCGAAAGTGATGAGATCAGGCGTGACGTCATATCCATCGAATGCAAACCAGCGCCCCGTGCGGCCAAAGCCCGCCATGACCTCATCGAGGATGAGCACAATTCCGTATGTGTCGCAGATCGCGCGGACCCCGGCGAGATATCCGGGGGGAGGCACGAGCACCCCGGCAGTGCCGGGGATTGTCTCAAGCAGCACCCCAGCGATCGACTCCGGGCCCTCGGCTTGAATAACGCGCTCAAGGTGGTGGAGCGCGCGCTCTGCTTCTTGCTCGGGCGTCGTTGCCCAAAACTCACTGCGGTAAAGGTAGGGGCCGAACACGTGGACGTGACCGCGGGCGTACTCGTTCGGAATGCGGCGCCAATCGCCTGTTGAGGCGATGGCAGCTCCGGTATTGCCGTGGTAAGAGCGATACGTCGACACGATCTTGTCGCGACCCGCGTGCAGGCGTGCGAGACGGATTGCGTTTTCGTTGGCGTCAGCCCCGCCGTTGGTGAAGAAGACCTTTTCGAAACCGTCAGGTGCATGCTCCACGATCCGTCGCGCAGCTTCGCCGCGCGTGAGGTTCGCCGTTGCCGGGCCGATCGTCGCGAGGAGCCCCGCCTGCTCGGTGATCGCGGCAACGACAGCGGGATGCTGATGCCCAATATTGACGTTCACCAGCTGGCTCGAAAAGTCCAGGTAAGTGGTGCCGGCGTGGTCCCACACCCGGGAGCCGAGCCCACCCGCGATGACGAGCGGCGAGAGCGCCCCTTGCGCCGACCACGAATGAAAGACGTGTGCGCTGTCGAGCGCGAGAGTGCGAGCGTCGAGAGTGTTGTCGAAGGTCATGCGGATGCCTCGGATCTGTGTGTGCGGTTGTTGCCGGCCGAGCAGACATCTGCCCGGCCGGCAACAATCTTTCGCGTCAGGACGCGGTGGTCATTAACGCGCTAGTGGTTACTTTCCGCCCTCGGTGAGGGTGACATCGATCGGCGTGTAGGTGCCGTCGACCGTGACGCCTTCATCTTGCAGCGCAGCGATCGCTTCATCGAGGTACTCGGTCGAGTACACCGACTCCGGCGGGTCTGTCGTGATGAGGTGCTGGTCATCCTGGTTGACAGCGGCAAGTGCTCCCGCAATGGTCTTGTCCCATGAGTCCGAGTCGATCTCGCCGAACGTGCCGCCATCCCAGATGAGCTTGTTGACCTCGTTCATCTGCCACAGCTGGTGTGTGGGGCCGACGGGGTAGGCAAGCTCAGCGTTTGATGCAACGTCCCAGACGAGAGAAGCGGCATCCTCTGGGTTGTCACGTGCGTACACCCAGCCTTTGATGATGGCCTTCAAAAAGCGCACCGAAGCATCGGCGTACGCGGGGTCGTCAGCGAGACGCTCGGTGTCAGCCCAGATCGCATCCTGCAGCATCGCGCCCTCGGTGTCTTCGTACGAGATCACATCGAGGTCGTCCATCGTGTAGAGCTCACCGGTGTCGGGGTTGACAGTTTCGAGCACCATGGCCAGTTCGTTGTACGTCATCGCCTGTGCCGCATCGACGTCACCATCGAGCAGGGCGTTCATCGAGAAGTCCTGAGTCGTGACCGACACCGAAGAGGCGTCAAGGTCATCCGCTGCCATCGCAGCGAAGATCTCCCACTCGTTACCGAAGCCCCACGAGCCGATTCGTTTGTCTTCGAAGTCGGCAACTGACGTGATGCCGGAGTCCGCCCACGACACCTGGGTCGTACCGGAAAGCTGATAGACCTGCGCGATGTCGGTGAGTTCCACACCGCTCGATTCGATTGTGCCGAGCACCTTTGGTACCCACGCAATAGCGAAGTCGACGTCGCCGGCGGCGAGAGCATCCTGCGGCACGATGTCGCCACCCGAGGGAATGATTTCGACGTTGTCGAAGCCCTCCTCTTCGAAGTAGCCCATCTCCTGCGCCACGTAGTAACCGGCGAACTGTGCCTGGGGCAACCACTGCAGTTGCAGGCTGATATCGGTGATCGGTTCGAAGTCTCCCGATGCCGAGTCGCTTGACGTGTCAGGGGTGGTGCCCGAGCAGGCAGTCAACGTGAGCGCTGCCACGGTGGCTGCCGATGCGAATGTCAGGATGCGTTTTGTGCTGTGTCGCATGGTGTTCCTTTCGAAGTCGGGTGGTGCAGGGTGGTGCGGGACTTTTTGCGCTGTGTTCAGCGCGGTTTTCGCTTCACCACGAGCTGCTCGAGCAGCACAGTGAGGAAGAAGAAGAGGAGGCCGACGATGATCGAGGCGCCAACATAGGCGAAAGCGAGGGCTGAGTTTCCTGATTTGGAGTAGGTGGCAATCGCCGTTCCTAACCCATCGGCGGGGCCGCCGAAATATTCAGCAACCAGCGCCGAAATGACGGCGAGCGAACTCGCAATTCGAATACCGGTGGACAGGTACGGCATCGCTGTGGGGAGGGTTAGCTTTCGAAACCGCTGCCCACCAGACGCCCCGTATGCGGTGAAGAGGTCTCGCTCCACCTGTCGCGCCTGTCGAAGCCCCCGCAGCACGTTGATGAAGACCGGAACGAAAGCCGCAACGCCCGCAACGATCTGGCGGCCGAACTGGCTGGACGCTCCGAACATCGTGTTGAGCAGGGGAGTGAGGGCAACGATAGGTACGACCGCGATGGCGGCAACCAGGGGCGCGGTCATTTGATCAATCGGCCGAAGCCAGACCGCGAGTCCCGCGAGAGTGACCGCAATCACCGTGCCGGCGATCAAACCCACGAGCGCGTTGCCGCCGGTGACGAACGCGTCTTCGGCGATGATCCCGAAGTTTTCCGCGAAGGATGCAATCACCTCAACCGGGCTCGGAATCAGCTGAGTGCGCCCCAGCGGAATACCGGACGCCACCCACCACGTCGCGAGGAGCGCAATACCCACCACGACTGGGGCCGCCACCCGGGCATAGCGCTCGGTTGTGTTGACGTAACTCATCGCTCGTTCGCTCTCGCTGTGGGGGCGCCGTGGAGTGCCTCGCGCACAGCTGTGACTCGTTCGAAGTACGCGGGAGATTCGCGAAGTCCCTCGCCGCGGTCGAGCCCGAACGGGATATCGATGACGTCAGTGATGCGCCCCGGTCGCGGCGACATCACGACGACGCGGTCGGAGAGATAGACGGCTTCGGGAATGGAGTGGGTAACGAAGACGACAGCGGCTCCAGTTTCTGCCGCAATTCGGATGAGCTCCGTCTGCATCCGCTCACGGGTCATCTCATCGAGAGCGCCGAACGGCTCGTCCATCAAGAGCAGTCGCGGTTTTGTTGCAAGCGCTCGTGCGATGGCAACGCGCTGCTGCATCCCACCCGAAAGCTCATCCGGGTAGCGCCCGCCGAAGTCGCTGAGGCTCACCATCTCGGCGAGTTCCTTGGCTCGCGCAAGGCGCTCTGCTGCGGCAACGCCGTGCAGCTCAAGCGGCAGCGCGATGTTTTGCAGCACTGTGCGCCAGGGAAGGAGCCCGGCCTGCTGAAAAGCGATGCCGTAGTCCTGATCTATCCGGGCAGCGCTCGCCGTCTGACCGAACACTTCGAGGGTGCCCGCGGTGGGGGCATCGAGGTCAGCGATCAACCGCATGAGAGTGGATTTGCCGCATCCGGACGGACCGATGAGCGAAACGAATTCGCCGGCCCCAACCGTCATATTGATCTCGCTCAGCGCGTGCACTGGACTGTCTTTTGCCCCAAATACTCTCTCGAGTCCGCTCGCTTGAACCGCGGGAGTGGAGGTTGGCAAGGGGGAATCGGTCATGCTGTGGCCTCTCCGCGTCGGTATTTCGTGAGGGTGGCGCCAAGGAGCGCAACCGAACCCGCGGCCACGAGCCCGAGCACGACCGCGCCAAATATTGGAGCCCAGGGGAGGGCCGGGTCAGCCGACGCCGACTGGGCCATCTGCAGCAGCATGCGCCCGAGACCGCCCCGCATGCCGATAGACACTTCGGCAACGACAGCGCCGACGACGGCGTTAGCCGCGGCGAGCCGAAGGGCTGGCAACAGGTAGGGAACGGCAGCCGGGAGCCGCAGTTGGCGAAGCGTCTGGAGGTAGCTTGCGCCGTAGCTTCGCATCAGATCGCTGTGGATCGCGTCCGGGGAGCTGAGCCCGCGAAGCGCCCCGACGGCAACGGGAAAGAATGCGAGATACGAGGCGATGATCGCCACCGATAGCCAGTCTGGCCATGGAATGACGTTTCGATCGATCTGTGAGCCGATTCGCGACACGAGCGGCGCGAACGCGATGAGCGGCACTGTTTGCGAGACGACGATCCAGGGTAGAAGCCCCCACTCCGCAAGACGCCACCGCTGCATGAGAAGCGCGAACAGCATCCCGACCACCACACCGATGACCCAGCCGACCGCGGCGATCCCGAGGGTCGTGACCATGCCACCGACGACAGTTAGCCAGAGCGGTGGTGTCGAAGCGCCGCTCGTGGCTTCGAACAGGCGCGCAATCATGACCCACACATGGGGCATCGCCCGGTCATGCGTGCGCGGCAGGATTCGAAGCCCATCGCGTTCGCTGCCGATTACGACGCCATCGGCCGGACCCGCCCACTTGTACAACTCCCACAGCGCGACGACGGCGATGACGCCGAGCGCGCCCCACGCCACTGCTCGCCACCGGGATGTCATGACGTAGCCGTCACGCTTTCGCCAAGGGCGGGAATGACGGTCTCGCCGTAGACGCGCATGGTTTCTTCTTTGTTGTCGTGCTGCAGGTATCCGGCGAACTGCGTGATACCGATCGCGCGAAGCTTCTCGAGCTTTTCGATGTGCTCTTCGGCGGTGCCGAGCAGACAGAAACGGTCGATGATGTCGTCGGGTACGAAGTCGACGTGGTCGTTGTCGGCCTTGCCGTGACTGTTGTAGTCGTAGCCCTGACGCCCAGCGATGTAGTCAGTGAGGGCCTGCGGAACTTCGCTGTCTGTGCCGTATTTGGCCACGATGTCGGCGACGTGGTTGCCCACCATGCCGCCGAACCAGCGGCACTGGTCCCGCATGTGCTGCCGGTCGTTGCCGATGTACATCGGGGCGGCAACGCAGAACGCGATCGATTCAGGGTCACGGCCGGCGGCGGCCGCGGCATCCTTCACGACCTTGATCATCCACTCGGCGATGTCGAGGTCGGCGAGCTGCAAGATAAATCCGTCACCCACTTCGCCGGTGAGTTTCAGCGCCATGGGGCCGTAAGCCGCCACCCACACCTCGAGCTCTGAGCCGTGGCTCCAGGGGAACTGCACCGTCGCACCGTTGTATTCGACGGCGCGAGAGTTTCCGAGTTCGCGAATGACGTGCACCGATTCGCGAAGCTCTCGCATCGTGACGGGCTTGCCGTTCGTGACTCTCACCGCGGAGTCACCGCGACCGATGCCGCAAATCGTGCGGTTGCCATACATCTCGTTGAGAGTGGCGAAAACGGATGCCGTCACGGTCCAATCCCTAGTTGCCGGGTTCGTGACGAACGGCCCGACGGTGACGCGACGGGTCGCGGCGAGAATCGCGGAGTGGATGACGTAGGGCTCTTCCCACAGCAGGTGCGAGTCAAAGGTCCACACGTGACTGAAGCCGTGCGCTTCGGCGAGGGTTGCGAGCTGGATTGTCCGCGCTGCGGGCGGGTTGGTTTGAAGAACGACTCCGAAGTCCATGGGGTTCCTTAAATCAGGTACTGGCTCAGGCCGCGCTTGATGAACGCGCCATCGCCCTTGGCGCCGAGGTACTCGTTGTCATCGACAATGACCTTGCCTTTGGAGATCACGGTGTCGACGTGTCCATCGATTTCGAACCCCTCCCAGGCGGAGTGATCCATGTTCATGTGGTGGGTCTTGTCGTAGCCGATCGACGTGTGCCCGTTGGGGTCGTAGATCACCACATCGCCATCGGCGCCGGGCTGGATGACACCCTTTTTGCCGTACATGCCGAACATGCGTGCGGGCGTGGTCGATGTGAGTTCCACCCAGCGTTCGAGGGTGATCTCACCCGTCACGACTCCCTGGTACATCAGGTCGAGGCGGTGCTCGACAGATCCGATACCGTTCGGAATCTTGCGGAAATCTCCGAGGCCGAGATCTTTTTGCCCCTTCATGCAGAACGGGCAGTGGTCGGTCGACACCATTTGCAGGTCGTTGGTGCGAAGGGCCCGCCACATGTGGTCTTGGTGTCCCTCGGCGCGGGAGCGTAGCGGCGTGGAACACACCCACTTCGCGCCCTCGAACGAGCCCCACTCTTCGCTCGACGCGCCCAGCTGCTCTTCGAGCGAGAGGTAGAGGTACTGCGGGCACGTTTCGCCGAAGACGTTTTGCCCCCGGTCTCGAGCAATAGCCAACTGCTCAACCGCCTGCTTCGCGCTCACGTGCACGATGTAGAGCGGGGCCCCGGTGATGTTGCCGAGCATGATCGCTCGGTGGGTTGCTTCTTCTTCGGCCTGCCAGACGCGCGCGAGTCCGTGGTTGTAAGGGTCGGTCTTGCCTGCCGCAATCAACTGCTCGGCGAGAACGTCGATGACGGGACCGTTCTCGGCGTGCATCATCGTGAGAAGTCCGGTGTCGGCGGCGACCTGCATGGCTTTCAGGATCTTTGCGTCGTCGGAATAGAAGACGCCGGGGTACGCCATGAACATCTTGAAGCTCGTGATGCCCTCGTCGACCAGCTTCGGCATCACGGCGAGCGAGTTGTCATCGACACCGCCGATGATCTGGTGAAAGCCGTAGTCGATGGCGCAGTTGCCCGCCGCGAGCTCATGCCATTTCGCGAGCCCATCTTCGACGCGCTCGCCGTAGGTCTGTACAGCGAAGTCGACGATCGTGGTCGTGCCGCCCCACGCGGCTGCGCGCGTGCCCGTCTCGAACGTGTCGCTTGCGGCGGTCCCGCCAAACGGCAATTGCATGTGAGTGTGCGCATCGATGCCGCCGGGAATGACATACTTACCGCTCGCATCGATCACTCGATCAACGGATGCAGTCAGGTCGGTTCCGAGCAGTTCTGAACCAGGGCGCAGCACCGCCGCGATCTTGTCTCCGTCAAGCAGCACATCGGCGTGCGAACGTCCCGTTGCCGAGACAACGGTTCCGCCGGTAATGAGGGTCGTAGTCATGATTGCTCCTCTGGGTGCTTTCTGGGGGGTTTACGGTGCGGTGATTTCGCCGTAGGAGTCCGGCCGGCGGTCACGGTAGAACTGCCAGTCGTCACGCATCTCCTGAACGAGGTCCATGTTGAGATCGCGGATGATGATCTCCTCGTCGGTGCCCGAGCCAAGGTCGCCCACATAGTTGCCGCGCGGGTCAACGATCTGACTCGTGCCGTAGAAAGTCACAGCCTCATCGCCGTACTCGTTGTCTTCGCGGCCCACGCGGTTGGGGGCAAGAACGAAGTATCCGTTCGCCACAGCGGCCGCTGGCTGCTCCACTTCCCACAGCCGGTTCGAGAGGCCGGGCTTCGTGGCATTCGGGTTGAAAGCGAGGTGTGCGCCGTTCAACCCAAGCTCGCGCCACGCTTCGGGGAAGTGGCGGTCGTAGCAAATAATGACGCCCACCTTGCCGACGGCGGTGTCAAAGACCGGGTACCCGATGTTGCCCGGGCGAAAGTAGAACTTCTCCCAGAACTTCTCGACGTGCGGAATGTGGTGCTTGCGGTACGACCCGAGAATCGTGCCGTCGGCATCGACGACGACCGCGGTGTTGTAGTAAACGCCGGTCTGCTCTTCTTCGTAGATCGGCAAAATCATGACCATGTGCAGCTCTTTTGCAAGAGCGGCGAACCGCTGCACGATGGGCCCATCGGCCGGCTCGGCGTATCGGTAGTACTTCTTGTCTTGCGTAATACCGAAATACGGTCCGTAAAAGAGCTCTTGAAAGCAAATGATCTCGGCGCCGGCGGCCGCGGCATCCCGAGCAAATTGCTCGTGTTTGTCGAGCATTGACTCTTTGTCGCCAGTCCAGGTGGTCTGCGTAATTGCTGCGCGTACCGTCGTCATGGTTGCCTCCGTCATTGTGGGGAGAACCCTTGCTCAGACGGGGACCGGTGTGCGAGCCGGTAGGTCGGCCCCGTTCTGTTATCTTTCTCTCTGAACATTTCTCTTCGGTTTCGGCCTGTGACGCGGTGGTAAAGCCTGGCGCGCACTGAGAGGCAGGTGCGCATGGCAATCGACGTCGAGTTTTCGGACCGCACTCCCCAAGGAATCGCGGGGGTGCTGGCCCGCCTCATCAGCGACGGGGTGCTTGCGCCCGGTGATCGACTGCCGACCGTTCGCGACATCGCTGCCGATCTCTCTGTGAGCCCGGCGACGGTGAGCGCCGCATGGCAGGCGCTCGCGCGCACGGGTCTGATCGTGTCTCGTGGGCGAGCCGGCACCTTCGTGAGAACGACGCGCCGCGACTGGTTGACGCCCCGAGTACAGGGGCTGAGCGCACGCGGCGAGAGCACAGGGTTCGATCTTTCGCTCGGCACCCCCGACCCCCTGCTACTGCCGCCTCTCGGGCCGGTGTTCGCGCGCGTGACTCCACGCGCCGAGACGGGCAGGTACCACGACCTGCCCGTGCTTCCGGAGCTTGCCGCCGTTCTTCAGAGCACGTGGCCCACGGCTGCCGAAAGCATCACCGTTGTCGATGGGGCACTCGATGGCATTTCGCGTGCGCTCGAGCAGGTCGTGAAGTTCGGCGATCGCGTTGTCGTTGAGTCTCCTGGCTTTCCCTACTTTTTCGACCTCGTCGAAGCTGTCGGTGGCGAGGTCGTCACTGTCGAACTCGACGAGGAGGGGATCATTCCGGCGTCGATGGCGCGTGCACTCACACTTCGACCGGCGGCTGTCATCGTGCAGCCTCGCGCACAAAACCCGACGGGGGCGTCGATGACAGCTGAACGGGCGCGCGCGCTCGCCGAGGTGGTCAGTGCCGCGCGCGACGGAGAACACATAGTCATCATTGAAGACGACCACTCTGGTGCCATCTCGATGGCCCCCGACGTCACGCTCGCACAGTGGCTCCCCGATCAGGTTGTGCACGTTCGCAGCTACTCGAAGTCACACGGGCCAGACCTCCGAATCGCCGCTATCGGCGGGCCCGCGCAGCTGATTGAACGAATCGTTGCGCGCCGCATGCTCGGGCCGGGCTGGACATCACGGCTCTTACAGAATGTGCTGTGGGAACTTCTCACCGACGAAGATTCGGCGCGCGCCGTGACTCGTGCCCGCCTGACTTACCGCGCTCGGGTTGCTGCTGTCGTGAGTGCCCTCGCGCGACAAGGAATCGCCGCGCCCACTCCTGACGGCGTCAACCTGTGGCTTCCCGTTCTACAAGAGAGGGCAGCCCTTGTGCACCTCGCAGCGGCCGGTATAGCCGTCGCCGGTGGCTCGTCGTTCGTCGCGACGCGAGGGAGCACGGGAGACTTCGTGCGTGTCACCGCCGGTCTCGTCGCCGAAGGAGCGGATGCGGTCGCCTCAGAGCTGGCCGCGGCATCCCGTGCAGTACCGGTGTAGGTGACTACTCGGTGCGATCGCGCCACGTCGGGGCAAGCGCGCGAATGCGAATGGAGCGCCACTGCCACGCGGCCCACATGACCGGCCAGATGAGTGGTGCGATAGCGCCGCGAATCACGAGGCGGTCGCGCCAGATGCTCTTCGACGGGTCGCCGGGAACGGCTGAGATCGCCATTTGGTGATCCCACACGTCGAGGGTTGCGAGGGGGCCGGTGAGTGGCATCCCACTGTCTCGAAAAATGCGGACGCGGCCGTTTGCGTCTTCGGTTTCGCGATCGCTGATGGCAATGAGCTGCCGGCCCATCGGGATGAGCCCGCCGAGGTAAAGCCCGACGCCTGCACTGTCGCCGGAGACCCAGCTCGTGGGGAGCGGCGCAAGCGGCTGCATGTCGACGAACGGTCCGTAGAGTTCGGCGACGGCTCTGGGCGAATGGAGCGCGCGCCATGCCGCGTCGGCGTCGCAGTCGATGACGAACTTCAGCACAATGCGCATGCCCCCAGTGTCGCACCCCCTGTCCTCCCGGTCCGCGCCCCCGGTCCCGGTTCTCCCTTTCTCCCCTTCCATCTCGCCGAAACGCTGCTCTTGGCCCGCAACACGCCGCCCTCCTCCTGGTGGCCTCGGCGTGTTGCCTCGGCGAGCAGCGTTTCGGCGAATGGCAAGGGGTTGGTGGCGGGGCGCTCTGCGGGATTCATGTGATCGATCCACGGCGTTCACCAACTGTTCCTCAACACTCTCAGCTGGCGCATTTCGTCTCGATAGGTTCTTCGCGGCGCGCTCCCCCCGGTGCGCCGTGTGAAAGGAGTTCTCACCCGAATGAGACACAACACCCGCCGGAAAATCCGGAACATTCTCGCTGCGACTGGCATTGTCGCGCTGGCCCTTGGAGCCGCTGCTCCCGCATCTGCCGACGCCGAATCCGAACTCGTTGGTGCGCCAGAGCAGTACCTGATCGAGAACGTGCACGCCTCCGGCAAAGTGCTCGAGATCGGCAACGACGGTGCGCAGGCAACCGGCCCGGATGCCGCATGGACAGCTGCCGCTGCGATTTTCTCGCGTGCCGAAACGGCCCCAGCTATCTCTGCACAGGCCGTTGTCGCCTACCCCGTCACGGGCGCTGAGAGCACCTTCGTGTTTACGAACGACGAGGGTGAGGTGCTTGTTCGTCGTACGAACGACGACGAGTACTACCGCTACCTCGATCTCTCAGACATGACCGTCGACGAAGCAGCCGCCGACCCTTACGCGCAGTGGACCGCAGTTGACGCCGGCAACGGCGCTGTCTACCTGCAGAACGTGCAGCGCGACAAGAACGGTATGACCGCTGCTCTCGATATGTACAACTGGAAAACCGAGAACGGTTCAGAGATCCAGACGTACGACGTCGGCACTGCCGCTGTGCAGAAGTGGATCATGCGTTCGCTGACCCCGACGGTCGACACGATTACGGGCCGTACCGAAACGGGCACCGCTGTGCAGCCTCCCAAGACTGTCCACGCTCGCTACAGCTGGGGCAAAGCGTACGAGATGACACTCGTCTCCTGGCAGCAGCCCGAGGCAAGCGTGTGGGATGCCGACGGCACCGTGTCGATCGACGGCACCGGGGTCGGGTTCTTTGACGAAGAAGTTCCGGTTCACGCTGAGTACCTCGTCGGCACTGTCGGTGATGCCGTTGATTCTGCTGTTCAAGGCTTCGTTGGAATCACGGCCAAGGAACTTCAGATGATCGCCCCGACGATGGTGGAACGCTCCATTTCGGGATCTGACGTCAAGGTCTCGTCCCCGGTCAAGTGGGATTGGTCTGTCGTGACGGCAGAGTCAACCTCGCAGGTCGGCACTTTCAGCATCCCGGCACTGCCGGAAACCGGGTTCGCGGCGAATCTCGTTGTCTCGATCGTTGAAACAGCGCCCGTGAACATTGCCCGCGGTGATGGGGTCCATGTCAAGGTGCAGGTTGGCTCTGCGGGCGGACTGAATGATGGTGTGCTCGATCGCACCGGATTCGGTGACTGGGTGAGCGGTGGCAACGCGAATCGCGTCAACCCCAACGTCGTCTCCTACCTGTTTGAAAAGCCCCACCAGGTGACGGGCGTTGCGCTTTACGACACCGGAACCGACGGCGATGCGAAGCACAACATCGGCGGAGTGACCGTGCAATACCGCAACCTCACCGGCGGATGGGTCGACCTTCCGGCGAAAGAGCTCACGTGGCCCTACGTCAACAACGCTGCTGACCTCAGCTTCGTCGTAGACAGCGAGCCGGTGCTTGCCACAGGAATGCGGGCGCGCCTGACAAACAAGTCGAACAACTCCTGGATGAGTTTGTCCGAATTCGAGGTCTACGGACCTGCAGCGGCACCGATCGAGCGCTAACTATGCGCTCGCCGTTCTTTCAGAAAATCACAGCACAAGGAAACCCCATGCTTTCCCCCCTTTCCCGCCGTCGTACTCGGCGCGCGGTCGCAGCTTCTCTCGCTGTCAGCACCGTTCTCGCGCTCAGCGCTGGAGCCGTGACTTCGTCGGCGAGCGCAGCAACTCCCGATGATGCACCCGCGCCAGATCGCTCCAGCTTCGTGCTGCCGGTTCTTCCCGACACGCAGTTCTACTCGCGCTACAGCGAATCGCAGTTCTATCCGAAATACGGCACCAACCCGTTCGAAGTGCAGACGAAGTGGATCGTCGAGCACCAAGACGATCTCAACATTCCTTTCACCGTTCACGTCGGCGATGTCGTCGACCAAGAATGGGTGAGCGGTGAGTGGTCCGCTGCTGATAAAGCAATGAAAATCCTCACCGATGGTGGAATGCCGTACTCCGTATTGCCCGGAAATCACGACGTAACGAACCAGGGTGCTCGCTCTTCCGCGGGTAACGCCGCCAACTATCGTGCACACTTCGGTGCTGCGGCGATGAGCGATCAGGCATCCAAGACCGGCAGCACGCTGCTCGGCACATTCCAAGATGGGTTGTCGTCGGCTTACCTCTTCGAAGCTGAAGGCCACACCTGGATGTCGCTCGCAATCGCGTGGAACGCCTCGGACGACACGTTCGCCTGGGCTCAGGGCATCCTTGATGCTCACCCCAACGTGCCCGTCATCCTGTCGTCGCACGCGATCATCAACATCGCGGAAGACCAGATGTCGCCGGCTTCGTGGTGGTGGGGAGACCTGCTCTGGGATCAGCTCATTCGTAAGAACGATCAGATCATCCTCACGGCGAACGGGCACTTTCACGGTGCCACGATGCAAACGCGCACGAACGACTTCGGGCACCCTGTGTATGAAATCCTCACCGATTACCAGATGTCCGCAGACGGCGGCAACGGGTACATGACGACGTTCGAGTTCGACTTGACGAACAATCGCATTGACGTCGAGACGGTTTCGCCGTGGGTGACGGTCAAAGACAAAGACTCGTTGACATCGTCTGACACACCGGTTCTCGACGGGCCGTGGCAGTCGTTCAGCATCGACTTCGACTTCGCGGAACGCTTCGGGTGGAGTGTCAAGGCCTCAGATGAAGACAACGTCGACCTGTCGCAGCGCGTCATCGACATTGCTTCCGAAGGTTGGGATGGCGGAGCTGCCGGCGGCGAGTTGGTCGCTGCGGGCAGTGCTGACGACTACCACCAGGTGGATGGCACCATCGCGCACTGGCGGTTTGGTGCAGTCGCGGAAGGCGTCGTAGACGAGAAGACCGTTATCCCCGACGTTGCGGGCGAAAGCCCTATGTATCGCAACGCACCCGAGACGACTGACGAGCCGGATGAGCTCGAAGATATGTCGATCACCCACTCGAACACGGCGTTTTATTCGGCTGACCCCGGTGCCGTCTGCTTCGACAACGTGACCCGCAACGCCAGTGGCGCCGACCGCCTGTCGTACCTGTCAACCGAATACGGTGCTCCGGCGACGTTCGCAGACCTCAACGCCGTCGATGGCTACACGATCGAGACGTTCCTGCAGCTCGATGAGGAATGGACAGAGACGGCAAACCGCTGGGGTGCGGCGCTCACCCGCGGCGGATCACGCGAGTGGACCGGCATCCATGACTCGGCAGACCCCGGCGCGGGCGTTGCGTGGATTGGTATCTCGAGTCTGCGTGAGTACCAGTACTCCGCTGCGGACCCGCGTACCGCGAATTCGTACACGCTCTGGTCCGGTGAAATCATGCAAGGTGCCTGGCACCACGTGGCGATTGTCAACAACCCCGCCGCAAACACCGCCATCATGTACGTCGACGGCGTGCCTGTTCTTCGTAACGCCTCGAACGTCGGCGGAATGATGGCTGCGGACTTCATGCCCTGGGTCATCGGTACTTCGACCTGGGATTCCGAGCCCGATCACGGATGGCACGGTTGCGTGGGCGAAACGCGCATTGTCAACCACGCCCTCGCGTCGAGCGACTTTTTGTACAATCGCATCGACATCAACGGTGACGGAGCAAACTTTGCTCTCGCAACCGATCTCGGCACCGTCTACGCACCGGATGCGACCGTGTCGACGTTCACAGGTACCGGTTACCCCGGCGCTGTGGTTCGTGTTGAGCTCGGAGGCAACAGCATCGGAACCGCTGACGTTGCAAGTGACGGTAGCTGGACGATTGAGCTCGCAGAGGCGCTGACCGGTTCTGGATCGTACGGGCTGTCGTTCGTGCAGTCGATCGGTGAGCGTGACGGCAGCGCACACGAGGCGACTCTCGTCATTGGTGAGAGCTCGGACTGGACGCCCGTCGATTCTGATCTCACCCCAAGCTACGAGGGGCTCATCACTGTGAACCCCAACCCGTTCACCGCGGGAGCTACCGTTGAGGTCGCGTTGCCGGCGGGCTCCGAGGGCGACACCGTGTACGCCTTCGCGTTCTCGTCTCCGACGTCGCTCGGGCAGGCAACCGTTGCGGCCGATTCGACTGTGCGGCTCGCGACGCCGGCTTCGTTCCCCGTCGGGGAGCACCGCATCGCGCTCTACACCGCCGATGGCGACTTGATCGGGTGGGATGCCGTATCGGTGCTCGCCGCAGAGAGTGACTCTGGTTCGGGATCCGACCCCGGAACAGGCGGCTCGACCGGGGGAGACGTCGCTGGTGAGGCAACTGGTGGCGCTGACGCCGGCGAACTCGCGGTGACGGGAGCGTCTCTGACGGCCCTGTTCCTGCTGTTGGCAGCTGGCATTACCGCGGTGATTACCGGGGTGACACTGCGAGCACGCCGCATCCGTCGCGTCCGCTAACCCGCTGCAGTCAAAACGCTCCTTCCCCTCGCCGAAACGCTGCTCCCAACGGGCAACACGCCGCCTCGCACCCTGTGCGCCCGGCGTGTTGCCTCGAGGGAGCAGCGTTTCGGCGCAGTTGTTTTGTGTGTCGGGCAGGGCAAAAGGGCAGGGCAGGATGCCGCGGCCACTTGCCTGGGCACGCGCACCGCCGCGGGAGCTACCTGGGCGTCAGGGCGGCCAGGCGTGTCGCCGGGGTGATCTCGCGTCGCGTCCAGGTGAAGAGGTAGCGCTGGTCGAATCGCGGCGCACATGCGACACATGACGCCGCGCGGGTCGGGCGGCGGTGCCGATACGCCGTGTGACCCGCGGGGCAGCGGCCGACCCATGGGGCGAGTTCTTCCGCTGTCTCGCCGCGATGCGTTGTGCCACCCACATAGCCGAGGTCGCGGGCGATGCGTTTCCACTTCGCGCCATGGCCAGAGTCGGGGCCGGCGAGAGCATGAGCGACCTCGTGCAGCAGCGTCTGGTGGTTGGTGTCGTCGTCGTAGCGAGCGGTCAGATACTTCGAGACGCTGATGCGCTTTCGCGTGTAGTCGCAGAGGCCGGCGCGACGCTTCGCGTTATCGAAACCGAAACTCCACGACGAATCGAGGTGAAGGGCGAGAAGCGCCTCAGCCCAGTGGCGTACGCGATCTAGATCTGACATGCGAAAATACTAGAACATACCTACGACACTCAAATGGCGAGTTGAACCCGCGCGCGGTGTCGGTCTATTGCATCGATCAACAGCAGTGTCGATTGAAGCTCGGTTTCCGATGCTCCCGCTTCTTGCCGAAGAAAAAGGGTGCGCTTGAAATCGACCCGTGCGCCCTCGAGGTCGTCGCCGTCGAACCGCACTTTCGCGCGGTGCTGGTAGGCGAAGGCGGCGATACCCGCCCAGTTCTGACCCTCGGCTTCGTCGGCGCACGTCGTGAGTTCGTGGTCGGCCGCACCGAGTGCGCCTCGCCAGTGGAGAACTGTCGCGTGCAGAATGCGCGCGCGCAAGACGTCTTTGCGAGTACCTGCCATCCGCGCGACCCGCACCGACTGCTCGGATACGGCGAGTGCCTCATCCAATTCGTCGAGCACCTTCAGCAACCAGACGCGCTCCAGTAGTGCCGGGAGGCTCCGCTGCGGCCCAATTTCGTCGAGTCGCTCCTGGCACTCGCCAAGATTCACGATTTCGCGCAGGGTGTCGGTGTCGTAACCCTCGATGTAGCTCACGTCGATATCCTTCCCGCACGAGAACTGTTCCAGTGTGCCTCGGCGGTCAGCGCCCGCGCGGACGACGCGCCGACCATCCAGCGTGGCCTCAGCATTCGAACAGGTCAGCGTTCGAACAGGGATGCCGCCGGCTTCGGTGACGCGACAGCATCCGCATCTGTGACTATTCGTGCGCTGCGGGCAAATTCGCGCACTTCGTTGCCCTCAGCCACCTTTGCGGGGTGCGGACCGGCCGCCATCAACCGCGGGAGCCATTCGGTGGGGAGTTTTGTTCGGGATGCCGCCACGACAAGGTTTCCGAACCGGCGACCTTTGAGGGTTTGCACTTCGGCGAGCACGATGACGTGATCGAGTACAGCGTTAACTGTCGCCACTTGACGTCGAGCGAATGCGAGCCCCGCGCCATCGGCAACATTGATGAGCAGCACCCCGTCGGGCGCGAGAAGGGCTGCCGCTTCGCGGTAGAACTCGAGCGTGGTCAGATGAGCCGGTGTCTGTGATCCGGCGTACACATCAGATACCAGCAGGTCGACGTTGCCGGTGATCGCGGGAGGAAGCCGCGAAAGCCCTGCCCGAGCATCGCCAATGCGCATCCGAATCGAGGCGCCTTTGGGAAGCGGCAGGTTTTCACGCACGAGATCGACGAGCGGTTGCTCTAGTTCGACGACCTGCTGGCGCGATCCAGGCCTCGTCGCCGCGATGTAGCGGGGAATGGTGAGGGCGCCCGCGCCAAGATGCACTGCCGTGAGGGGTTGCCCCGGCATCCTGAGCTGGTCGATGACGGCGCCCATCCGCGCCACATATTCGAAGTGCAGGTGCGTGGGGTCGTCGAGGTCGACGTGCGACTGCGGTGTGCCATCGACTTCGAGTTCGAAGCCGCCGGTGTACGCCGACGGTACAACGCGCGCGATTGTGCCATCGCTCAACCGCGTCTGTGGCGGCTCTTCTACATGTGCCCGGGCCATGCCTTAACCGTAGGCCCCTCCTGCCGAGGGCTCGCAACATGCCGTATTGCGGCTGCTCGGCGCTAGCGTTGGGGCATGGCGACGATCGATCTCAATGCCGACCTCGGCGAGACGATCGACGGCGTGCCCACGGCCGACGACGAAGCGATGTTCTCGCTGATTTCGAGCGCGAATATCGCGTGTGGTGGTCACGCGGGGGATGGCATAGCCATGCGCCAGGCCGTTGATCGGGCCGCGCGGTTCGGCGTCGCGATCGGCGCACACCCCTCGTATCCCGATCGCGCGGGTTTCGGCCGCACGGTTGTTCCCATGAGCGCGGAAGAACTGCGGTGCGAAATGGCGGCGCAGTTGGCGGCGCTGAGAGCCGCTGGCGCCGACATTAGCTACGTCAAACCTCACGGCGCGCTCTATCACGCGGCCGGCAGTGATCAACAGCAGGCAGCGGCCGTTGTGGCTGCAGTCGCCGACCTGTCAGAAGCCCTCGGGCGCCCGCTTCCGATCTTGGCAATGGGAGAAGCGTTGCGGAGTGAAGCCGTCGCTCTGGGCCTGCCGTTTGTTCGAGAGGCGTTCCTCGATCGCGCCTATCTTCCTGATGGCGCGCTCGTGCCGCGGACGATGCCCGGCGCCCTGCTGGAAGACCCACACGCGGTTGCCACCCGGGCTGTACAACTCGTGCGGGAGCAAACGGTCAACGCGATCGACGACACAACGATCGCGGTCGACGCCCGGTCACTCTGTGTGCACGGCGACACTCCTGCGGCCGTCGAAATGGCTCGCGCCGTCCGCAGGGCCCTGTCAGAAGCCGCCTTCGACATCGCTGCGCCGTGGTGATCTGCATGGTTATCCCTGACGAGAAAAAGGCGCGTGGCTCGGCCATTCGTGTCTTACCGTTCGGAGCAGCCGCGCTCCTGGCTGAAGTCGACACCCTTCCGCAGGTGCTTGATCTCCACGCAGCGCTCGCCGCCTCTCGCCCCGCGGGCGTCGTCGATCTCGTTCCCGCGGCGCGCACAGTGCTCGTGCGGATCGACCCGCAACGCTTGACGCTCGCTGCCGCCCGCACCTGGATCACGGAGGCCGAGACGGATGCCGCCCCCATCCGTCTCGATTCGGCCCCGGTCATCGAGCTTCAGGTCGCCTACGACGGCCCCGACCTGGCTGGTACGGCGTCGGCCCTCGGTGTCTCCGTTGATGCTCTCGTGTCTGCCCACCAGGCAGCGCACTGGGTTGTCGCCTTCACCGGATTCGCACCAGGGTTCGGCTATCTTGTCAGCGACGAGTGGCACTTTGATGTGCCGCGGCTCGACAGCCCGCGCACGCGAGTACCGCCGGGCGCTGTCGGTCTCGCGGGCGACTTCACGGGTGCATATCCGCGTGCAACTCCCGGGGGTTGGCGGCTCATCGGCACGACCGAAGCGGTACTTTTCAACCCGGATGCCGCATCTCCCGTGCTCCTGACTCCCGGAAGCCGCGTGCGCTTTGTCGCCGCCGGCCCGACGCGCGAAGCCGTCATCGCTGCGCCACCAGCTCTGCCCGAGCGGCCGAACGTGCCCGCAGCATTCACCATTGCCGCACCGGGGTGGCAGTCCACCGTGCAGGATCGGGGACGACCCGGCGCCGCCTCGCTCGGCATCGCACCGTCTGGCGCTCTGGACCGGGGTGCTCTGGCGGTGGCGAACCGGCTCGTGGGTAACTCGGAGGATGCCGCGGCGATCGAGGTCACCGGCGGTGGTTTTCGCGCCGTTGCCGAGCGCGATCTCTGGATCGCTCTGGCTGGTGCTCGTGGCGTGGCCCGAGTGGGCGCTTTGGCACTCGATGCCCTCGCGGCAACGCTCTGGCCCGAAGGCGAGGAGCTTGAAATTAGCGCTTTTGAGCACGGCATCCGGGCGTACCTTGCGGTGCGTGGGGGAGTAGCGGGGCCGATTTCGGCAGGGTCGAGATCATCCGACGTGCTCGCAGGTCTCGGGCGCGCCGCGTACGCTTCCGGCGACGGTGTCGCACTGGCAAACGATGTGGTGGGGCCTGTTCCGCCGCTCGACATTGCGCCCTGGACGGCACCGACCGACGACGTGATCGAACTGGGCGCGGAGGCCGGGCCGCGCGGTGAGTGGTTCGCGGCATCCGCTCACGAAGCCCTCTTCGAGGCACTCTGGACAATTTCGGCTGATGCCAACCGGGTGGGCGTGCGGCTGGAAGGTCCAGTGCTTGAGCGAACCCGCCCCGGCGAACTGCCGAGTGAGGGCATGATCCCTGGCGCAATCCAGGTACCGCCCTCAGGGCAGCCGACGATTTTGCTCGCCGATGGCCCCGTGACAGGCGGGTACCCGGTGATCGCGGTCGTGTCGGATGCCTCGCTCGATGCTCTGGCGCAGGCCCGCCCCGGCATGCGCGTGCGGTTTCGGCACGGCATCTAGCGCGAGGCATCCTGATCCCTCGGTCTCGCGTGAATGCAGTCCGCTGAGACTGTGGGCATACTCACAGTGAGCCGGATTATCCGCGGAATATTAGCTCATCTTGGCGGCAAAAGGTCGGTTTATACCTCACGATTCACACCGGGTCAAGGATCCAGTAGACACGGCGCGTCACGCGGGATATAGTTGTTCCTTGCGCTCTTGGATTCTCCCTGCCCTCATATGGTGGTCGGCTGGGCCTCCACGTCCCCGTGCTGTCACGGTGCGTGACGTGAAGGCTAAATGGGGGACGACTGAGCAGTTCACCTGACGACAAAGGATCACGAGCCCTCATCCGGGCTCACGGAGGTTATCCCTTGGCTGCTGCGCCCAACGCATCCAACCCCACCACCCCCAAGAACGGTCGCGATGCGTCGCGGCTTTCGTTCGCCAAGATCTCCGACACGCTGACGGTCCCTGACCTTCTCGCGTTGCAGACGGAGTCTTTCGACTGGCTCGTCGGTAACGACGCCTGGAAGACGCGTCTAGCTGAGGCACAGGCACAGGGGCGCACTGACATCGCGCTCCACAGCGGCCTGGAAGAGATCTTCGAGGAGATCTCGCCTATCGAGGACCTGAGCGAGACGATGCAACTCTCGTTCACTAACCCGTATCTCGAGCCGGAGAAGTACTCGATCGATGAGTGCAAGGAACGCGGCAAGACATACGCGGCTCCGCTCTACGTCGAGGCTGAGTTCATGAATCACCAGACCGGTGAGATCAAGACCCAGACCGTCTTCATGGGCGACTTCCCGTTGCAGACCAACAAGGGAACGTTCATCATCAACGGCACCGAGCGTGTCGTTGTGTCGCAGCTCGTCCGTTCACCCGGTGTCTACTTCGACAAGACCGCCGACAAGACGAGTGACAAAGACATCGTTTCGGCGCGTGTCATCCCGAGCCGTGGTGCATGGCTCGAGTTCGAGGTCGACAAGCGCGACCAGGTCGGTGTTCGTATCGACCGCAAGCGCAAGCAGTCGGTCACGGTCTTCCTGAAGGCCCTCGGCCTCACGAGCGAAGACATCCTCAACGAGTTCGCCGGCTTCACGTCGATCGAAGAGACCCTCGCGAAAGACACGATCCTCACCAAGGAAGATGCGCTTCGCGACATCTACCGGAAGCTCCGTCCGGGCGAGCAGGTTGCTGCTGAAGCTGCCCGTGCGCTGCTCGACAACTTTTACTTCAGTGCAAAGCGCTACGACCTCGCGAAGGTTGGTCGCTACAAGATCAACCAGAAGCTCGGTATCGACAAGCCGCTGAGCGACTCGGTTCTTTCCGTTGAAGACGTCGTTGCAACGATCAAGTACCTCGTGCGTTTGCACCGTGGCGACGCGTCGTACGACGGCGTCCGCTCGGGCAAGCCCGCCGAGATCCGTATCGACGTTGACGACATCGACAACTTCGGTAACCGCCGTATCCGCGCCGTCGGTGAGCTCATCCAGAACCAGGTGCGCACCGGACTTTCGCGCATGGAGCGTGTTGTGCGTGAGCGCATGACGACGCAGGACATCGAGGCGATCACGCCGCAGACCCTGATCAACGTGCGCCCCGTCGTCGCCGCGATCAAGGAGTTCTTCGGAACCAGCCAGTTGTCGCAGTTTATGGACCAGAACAACCCGCTCGCGGGCCTGACCCACAAGCGTCGCCTTTCGGCGCTTGGACCCGGTGGTCTGTCGCGTGAGCGTGCAGGCGTCGAGGTTCGTGACGTTCACCCGTCTCACTACGGCCGCATGTGCCCGATTGAGACGCCTGAAGGCCCCAACATTGGTCTGATCGGTTCGCTCGCATCGTTCGCTCGTATCAACGCGTTCGGTTTCATCGAGACCCCGTACCGCCGTGTCGAAAACGGCAAGGTCTCCAAGACCATCGACTACCTGACCGCCAGCGAAGAGAACGACTTCACTGTTGCTGGTGCCGGTGCTGAACTTGCTGCAGACGGCTCGTTCGCTACCGACCGCGTGCTAGCACGTCGCGGTAAGGGTGGCGAGGTTGACCTCTACCCGGCCGAAGAAATCGGCTACATGGATGTCTCGCCGCGCCAGATGGTGTCGGTTGCGACGTCGCTCATCCCCTTCCTCGAGCACGACGATGCAAACCGCGCGCTCATGGGTGCCAACATGCAGCGTCAGGCTGTGCCGCTCGTGCGCAGCGAATCGCCCGTGGTCGGTACCGGTATGGAGGGCTACGCAGCCATCGACGCCGGTGACGTTGTCACGGCTCAGAAGGCCGGTGTGGTTCGCGAGGTGTCGGCTGACGTCGTCACCATCCAGCTCGATGAGGGTGGCACACAGGACTACTTCCTGCGTAAGTTCGACCGCTCCAACCAGGGCACGAGCTACAACCAGCGTGTGATCGTCTCCGAAGGTGAGCGCATCGAAGTCGGCGAGGTTATCGCCGACGGACCCGCCACCGAAGACGGTGAACTCGCCCTCGGTAAGAACCTCCTCGTAGCGTTCATGACGTGGGAGGGTCACAACTTCGAAGACGCGATCATCCTCAGCCAGGACCTCGTGAAGAACGACACGCTCTCCTCGATTCACATCGAAGAGTACGAAGTCGACTCGCGCGACACGAAGCTCGGTAAGGAAGAGATCACTCGCGACCTTCCGAACGTGAGCCCCGATCTGCTGAAGGACCTCGACGAGCGCGGCATCATCCGCATCGGCGCCGAGGTTCGTCCCGGTGACATCCTCGTCGGCAAGGTCACGCCCAAAGGTGAGACCGAGCTCAGCGCCGAGGAGCGTCTGCTTCGTGCGATCTTCAACGAGAAGAGCCGCGAAGTTCGCGACACTTCATTGAAGGTTCCCCACGGCGAGCAGGGCACGATCATCGCCGTCAAGGAGTTCAACGCCGAAGATGGTGACGACGAGCTCGGCTCGGGCGTCAACCGTCGCGTTGTTGTCTACATCGCCCAGAAGCGCAAGATCACCGAAGGTGACAAGCTCGCTGGTCGTCACGGAAACAAGGGCGTCATTGCGAAGATTCTGCCCGTCGAGGACATGCCGTTCCTCTCGGACGGTACTCCCGTTGACATCGTGTTGAACCCGCTCGGTATCCCCGGTCGAATGAACTTCGGTCAGGTGCTCGAGACCCACCTCGGATGGATCGCGAAGCAGGGCTGGAAGGTCGAGGGTAGCCCCGAGTGGGCTGGCCGTCTTCCCGACAACGCACGCGAAGCTGCCCCCGGCACGAAGGTTGCAACCCCCGTGTTCGACGGTGCAGCCGAGACGGAGATCGCGGGTCTGCTCGACTCGACGCTCCCGACGCGTGACGGTGTACGCCTCATCGACTCCAGCGGTAAGACGCAGCTGTTCGATGGTCGTTCGGGTGAGCCTTTCCCGGCGCCGATCTCGGTTGGCTACATGTACATCCTGAAGCTTCACCACCTCGTCGACGACAAGATCCACGCGCGTTCGACGGGTCCGTACTCCATGATCACCCAGCAGCCGCTCGGTGGTAAGGCACAGTTCGGTGGTCAGCGCTTCGGTGAGATGGAAGTGTGGGCGCTCGAGGCTTACGGCGCGGCTTACGCACTGCAGGAGCTCCTCACCATCAAGTCCGACGATATCCTCGGCCGCGTCAAGGTGTACGAGGCAATCGTCAAGGGCGAGAACATCCAGGAACCGGGCATCCCCGAGTCCTTCAAGGTGCTCATGAAAGAAATGCAGTCGCTCTGCCTGAACGTCGAGGTCCTCTCGGCTGATGGCACCGTCGTCAACTTGCGTGACACGGATGACGACGCTTTCCGCGCAGCGGAAGAGCTCGGCATCAACATCTCCAGCCGATTCGAGTCCTCGTCAATCGACGAGATCTGATCCGGCCCCCCAGCGACAGAATTTCCGACACAGGAGAACCAGTGCTCGAATCCACCACCTTCGATCAGCTTCGCATCGGCCTTGCGACCGCCGACGACATCCGTCGTTGGTCCTTTGGCGAGGTAAAGAAGCCCGAAACCATCAACTACCGCACGCTCAAGCCCGAGAAGGACGGTCTGTTCGGCGAGCAGATCTTCGGACCTTCCCGTGACTGGGAGTGCGCCTGCGGTAAGTACAAGCGCGTCCGATTCAAGGGAATCGTCTGCGAGCGTTGCGGCGTGGAGGTCACCAAGTCCTCCGTGCGTCGTGAGCGCATGGGCCACATTGAGCTCGCCGCACCCGTTACCCACATCTGGTACTTCAAGGGCGTTCCCTCGCGCTTGGGATACCTGCTCGACATGGCACCGAAGGACCTCGAAAAGGTCATCTACTTCGCCGCCTACATGGTGATCTCAGTCGACGAGGACGCACGCCACCGCGACCTCCCGACGCACGAGAACAACCTGCGTCTCGAGATGAAGACGATCGGAGACCGTCGCGACGCGAAGGTTGCTGACCGCCTCCAGAAGCTGGAAGAGGAGCTTGCTGCTCTCGAAGCTGAAGGCGCGAAGGCCGACGCTAAGAAGAAGGTCAAGGACGCCGCAGAGAAGGAGATGTCGTCGACGCGTAAGAACGCCGACGAGCAGATCTCCAAGCTCGAGCGCGTGTGGGAAGACTTCCGCACGCTCGATGTCGGTGCTCTCAAGCCCGAAGATGACGTCTTCCACGAGCTCCAGGACCGCTTCGGTCAGTACTTCGAAGCCCACATGGGTGCCGAGTCGATCCAGCGTCGCCTTGCAGCGTTCGACCTGCAGTCGGAGGCGGACAGCCTTCACCTGCAGATCTCAGAGGGTAAGGGTCAGCGGAAGATCCGCGCGATCAAGCGCCTCAAGGTCGTCAACTCGTTCCTTCAGACCGGCATGAGCCCGGCTTCGATGGTGCTCGATGTTGTTCCGGTCATCCCGCCGGAGCTGCGCCCGATGGTGCAGCTCGACGGTGGTCGCTTCGCGACCAGCGACTTGAACGACCTCTACCGTCGCGTCATCAACCGCAACAACCGTCTGCGTCGTTTGCTTGACCTCGGTGCTCCCGAGATCATCGTCAACAACGAGAAGCGCATGCTTCAAGAGGCTGTTGACGCACTGTTCGACAACGGTCGTCGTGGTCGCCCCGTTACCGGAACCGGTAACCGCGCTCTCAAGTCGCTGTCAGACATGCTCAAGGGCAAGCAGGGTCGTTTCCGTCAGAACCTGCTGGGTAAGCGCGTTGACTACTCGGGTCGTTCCGTCATCATCGTCGGACCTCAGCTCAAGCTCCACCAGTGTGGTCTGCCCAAGCAGATGGCACTCGAGCTGTTCAAGCCGTTCGTCATCAAGCGCCTGATCGACCTCGGTCACTCGCAGAACATCAAGGCAGCAAAGCGCGCCGTTGAGCGCACACGCCCCGAGGTGTGGGACGTGCTCGAGGAGATCATCCGCGAGCGCCCCGTGCTCCTCAACCGTGCGCCCACGCTGCACCGTTTGGGAATCCAAGCGTTCGAGCCTCAGCTCGTTGAGGGTAAGGCCATCCAGCTTCACCCCCTCGTCTGTGCTGCGTTCAACGCTGACTTCGACGGTGACCAGATGGCTGTTCACCTTCCGCTGTCGGTCGAGGCTCAGGCCGAAGCTCGCATCCTGATGCTCGCTTCGAACAACATCCTGAAGCCTTCGGACGGCCGCCCGGTGACCCTGCCTTCGCAGGACATGATCATCGGTCTCCACCACCTGACCACGGTCAAGGTTGGTGGCGCCGGTGAGGGTCGCGTCTTTGGTTCTGTGGGAGAAGCGATTCTCGCAAAGGATGAGGGCACGCTCGATCTCCAGTCGAAGGTACGCATTCGCGTTCCCGGTCTCTCATTCCTTGAGGGCGAAGCCCCCGAGGGATACGAGCGCCACGGTCTGCTTGACGCATCTCTCGGTCAGGCGATCTTCAACGACACCCTTCCCAAGGGCTACCCGTTCGTTCGCGAGCAGGCAGACAAGGGCAAGCTGTCGCAGATCGTCAACAAGCTCGCTGAGGAATATCCGAAGGTGGAGGTCGCGGCATCGCTCGACCGCATCAAGGATGCCGGTTTCTACTGGGCTACGCGCTCGGGCGTTACCGTCGCGCTGAGCGACATTCTTACCCCTCCCGGTAAGAAGGACATCATCGCCCGCTACGAGAAGCTCGCCGCGAAGGTTCAGGCTCAGTACGAGAAGGGCCTCACGACCGACGCCGAGCGTCGCCAGGAGCTCATCAAGATCTGGACCGAGGCAACCGACGAGGTTCAGGTCGCGATGCGCGCGAACTTCCCCGAGGACAACACCATCAACCGCATGGTGTCGTCGGGTGCTCGTGGTAACTGGCTGCAGATCCGGAACATCGCCGGTATGCGAGGCCTGGTGAACAACCCGAAAGGTGAGATCATCGCCCGTCCGATCATCTCCTCGTACCGCGAGGGTCTGTCGGTCGCCGAGTACTTCATCGCAACCCACGGTGCTCGTAAGGGTCTGGCTGACACGGCGCTTCGTACCGCCGACTCGGGATACCTCACACGTCGACTCGTCGACGTCTCGCAGGATGTCATCATCCGCGAAGAGGACTGCGCAACGTCGAAGGGCCTCGCGTTCACGATCGCGGCTCCCGGAGCCGATGGCGTGCTGGTCAAGGATGCAAACGTTGAGAACTCCGTGTTCGCTCGTACGCTTTCCGCTGATGTTGTCGACGACAAGGGCGAGATTCTCGCTGAGTCTGGCGCTGACGTCGGAGACGTCCTCATCAACAAGCTGGTCGAAGCCGGCGTCACCTCGATCAAGGTGCGCTCGGTCCTGACCTGTGAGTCGGCCGTTGGTGTCTGCGCGAAGTGCTACGGCCGTTCGCTGGCAACCGGCAAGGTCGTCGACATCGGTGAGGCAGTCGGTATCATCGCAGCACAGTCGATCGGTGAGCCCGGTACCCAGCTGACGATGCGTACCTTCCACACCGGTGGTTCGGCTTCGGCAGATGACATCACGCAGGGTCTGCCCCGCGTGCAGGAGCTGTTCGAGGCGCGCACGCCTAAGGGTTCTTCACCGATCGCTGAGGCCGATGGCCGTATCACGATCGAAGAGACGGACAAGTCCAAGAAGGTCATCCTGACGCCTGACAACGGCGATGAGCCGCACGTCTACCCCGTGCTGAAGCGCGCGACGCTGCTGGTCGAAGATGGCCAGCACGTCACGGTTGGCGAGCCCCTGCAGGTCGGAACTCTCGACCCGAAGGAGATCATGCGTGTTCTGGGCGCTCGTGAGGTGCAGAAGTACCTCGTGAACGGTGTCCAGGGCGTCTACCGCTCACAGGGTGTTCCGATCCACGACAAGCACATCGAGGTCATTGTTCGTCAGATGCTGCGGAAGGTGACCGTGGTTGACCACGGTGACACGACGCTGCTTCCGGGTGAGCTCATTGACTCGCGTCGCTTCGTTGACGTCAACCGCCAGACGGTTGGCGAGGGCAATCGTCCCGCATCCGGCCGTTCGGAGCTCATGGGTATCACGAAGGCGTCGCTTGCGACCGAATCGTGGTTGTCAGCAGCTTCGTTCCAGGAGACGACCCGCGTTCTCACGCAGGCCGCCATGGAAGGCAAGAGCGACCCGCTGATGGGCTTGAAAGAGAACGTCATCATCGGAAAGCTCATCCCCGCCGGAACAGGGCTCGCGAAGTACCGCGACGTCACGGTGGAAGCAACCGAAGAAGCGAAGAGCGAGCGGTACCCCAACCGCATCTTCGCGTCCGACGGCGCTTACAGCGATGCCGACCTGAGCTATGTCGACTTCGACAGCTTCTCGACGGACGACTTCACGCCCGGCACGTACAACTAGCGAACAGGATGCCGCAGTGAGCTGCGGCATCCTGTGTCGATCGATTGGGTCTCAGCTTCGGCTGGGGCCCTTTCGTCGTTCTGACCGCGCGTCGTGCCGGGTCACCTTCCCCGGCCGCACGTAGCGTTGAGGAGGAGGTCGCAGATGGCAAAACTTGGGGGGCGAAACAACTGGCTTGCTTGGCCGGTTGGTCTCATCTGTGCTGCCATCATCGGTGTCCTCGTCGTTGTGGCGCTTCCGATGGTCGGGCCCTCAATTGACTGGGCCGGAAGTGCCCTGCGAGGGCCGACGGTTGCGCCTCGTGTGGCCGTCGAGCCAGAAGACGCTCGACTCGGCACTGTCGCAGGCCCGGTTGAATCGGCAGACCCATCGGCGTCAGTCGACGAGTGCCATTCGCTTTACACCGATGTGCTGTGGGAAGAATTGAGTTCCCGCACCGGGGGACACCCGATTCAAAATGACGCCCTACCGACAACTCATGCCACGAGTCTCGCGGCGGCGCTCGGGCCAAAGGTCCTCGAGACGTGTGCCTGGAACGCGACAACGACCGGCAGCATCGTGACAACGGTTTCTGAAGTCGAAGGCGGCGCACAGGGCATCGCCGAGGCAAGCCTCGGTAGCCAGGGTTACGTCTGCTCGGAGTTTGGTGACGGCATCCGGTGCACGAAGAACATCGATAACACCCGTGAGGACCACGTCTTTCGTGATGGCCTGTGGGTTGCGACGCAATTCAGCGCGTGGGAGCCATCGCTGTACACGGAGCGGGTCGCCGAGCGCCTCTGGCCCGGATAGCGAAACGTCTTAGCCGAAAACGCTGTCGACAACTGCCGCGGTGTAGCCCGCCGGCGCGAGATTCGAGTATTGCGTGTCGATGAGGATGTCGTCGCGCCAGAAGAGGGTGCGCCCATCGTTTACCTGGTACTTCTGATTCATCCAGACCTTCTCGCACCGAGTACCGTCGTCGGGCGTGTAGCAGGAGTAGCCGTCGTCGGCGCGCAACTGATTCATGAGATCGAGAGCGGGTCCGCGGTTCATCGCCGAAACTGTGGTCTGCAAGTACGTGGTGTCGGCGCGGACATCCCGCCACAGGCAAATGAGTGACCCGTCGGCCTGTACGCCCGTCGAAACTCCGGTCGCGGGATCGTTGAGCGGAGTTTCGCCGAGCTCATCCAGCACGTCTTGAGTGAGAATCTTGCGACAGTCTGTCGGGAGCGAAACGGCAGTGACGCTCGGAGTCGGTGTCGGGGAGGCGGAGAGGCTTTCGCTTGGAGTCGCGCTCGTGCGAGCGGGCGCAGGCGACGCAGATGGTTCCGGGAGGCAAGCCGCCAGCGAGAGTGTCAGCGTGACAACCGCTGTCGCGATTACGACACCACGTAACTGCTGGTTCAGGGGCATGATGCTCACGATAAGTCCCGATTCGGTTACACACGTGGAGACACGGCGGCACGCCTGCGCCCCGCACAGACCCGCGGGTATTAGCCTCACAGGGGCGGGGAGGTGTCCCGCAGGAGGAGCAGCATCCGATGAGCGATTCGAAATCATCGTACGGCGAACCGGTCGACGAGCCGAAAGACGTCGACGACGTCGTAGGAGAGGCGCAGGCGGGTCTCGCTGACGCCGACGCTGCCGGTCGTGACGCGACCGATAGTTCGGACGGCGCAGTTCCGGCGAGTGCGGCTGAGGCAGCTCAGGAAGACGCCATCGCATCATCAGCGCGCGTCGAGTCTGGACCTGCTCCGGAAGCTCACGCGACCGTTGACGCTGCCGAACAGCCCGATGCCTCATCCGGCGCTGCCTGGTATGACCGCCCCCTTGAAGAGACTCCCGGCGCTGCTGAACCTGCGGCTGCTGATGCCTCAGCGACCGCAGTGACAGCCAGTGAGCCCGCTCCGGCTGAGGCAGGCTATACAGAAGAAGTTGCATACGTTGCACCCTCGGCGCCCCAGCCGATCTTTGTGCAGGCCCCCGAGGCGCCGCGTCCGCGCGGCAACCGCGGTGCGGCAGGCGCAATTGGACTTCTCGCAGCGCTCGGTTTCGCCGTCTTGCTGCTTGCTGCCGTGCTCATCATCGGGTGGAGCGCTGGCCGGATCAACGTTGACTCACTTGTTGACACGATCGTTCTGACCGTCACCGCGTGGAACTTCTGGATGCCGGTAGCAGTCTTCTACTTCGCTTTCTGGCTGCTGGGCGCAGTGATCAACCGCGGTCGCTGGGGCCATTGGGTTGTGTGGGGTGTGCTCGTCGGGGTCGCTTCGTACTTTGGTTACATCCTCGGCGCCCTGTTTCAGGCTCCGTTCTGGTTGCTCACGGCGCGCGATGGTCTCGCGCTCATCGGTGCCGAGGCGCTTTCGCCCTACGCCATCATTTCTTTCGTGCTGGGTCGTGAACTTACTATCTGGTTCGGCGCGTGGGTTTCACGTCGCGGCAAGCGTGTGAGCGAAATCAACGACGAAGCACAGCTCGAATACGAGCGAACGCTCGAAGCCGGCCCGCAGCTCTACCGCGGATAAGTGTCACGAGAGGCGAATTCCGGGAGCAGTGGCGTTGGCCCTGCCGCGGCACTTGCCTTTTCGGGCATCGGCTTCGTCGCGCTCGCGATCTGCGGTCTTGGGATCGCGAGTCTCGTGACAAACACTGATGTGATCACAACGAGGGGTCTGGGACAGATTCCCGGAGTCGTCGGCTTCGTGGGGGCGCTTGCGGGCTGGGCGGGTGCCACGTGGGTGGGCCTTCGGCGCACTCGTCCGTCGTTCTTCACTGCAGGATGGGCGTGTGCTGCCGGGTATCTCGCCTACATTTTCGTCACTGGCATCGCTGCAGCTATCGCGGTAGCTGACACGGCGGTTGGCGGTTCAGTTGCGGCGGCGCTTGCGGTGGGCTGGCCGGGCGGAATTATTGCGTTCGCCGCGTTCATCGCTTCCTGGTCAGCAATTGCCCTCGTTCGTACCCGAGCACAGCCGCCGCAGTGGCCATGGGAACGCTAATGGGGCTACCGTAGATGTCTGTGGAGCGCTCGCTCGAAACACAGGTCAGCCAGGCGGTGGACGCTTGGCTGCGTTGGGTGCCTCGCTGGGAGCCGGCAACGCATCGCGGACGCGTGGCACCATGCCGCCGCTGTATTGGATCCCCGGTGCTTTCGGCGGCGGGGCTCGGCGCCGACGTGCCGCACGGAGTGCAGCACGGTCTATCCACCCGAGTGAAGTCGATTGTCGATCACTCCGTCGCTGAGTACACGGCGCGGAACCTCCCCATGTTGCAGAGCGAGCTTGACCAACAGGCCGCACGCAACCGTGCTCGGAGCTACCGGCCGGCCGAAGGGCTCGAGCCGGAGTTCGAAGGCTTGCCCCTCGATCCGGAACCCGCGCCTGGGGCGCCTTTTCTCTTCACTCTTTCCGGAATGGCGCATCAAGACGATGCGGAAGTTCCTGCCCTTCCGCCACTGAGTGATGAGGCGAAGGCCGCCCTTCGTCAAGAAGTTGCGCTCGCCGACGACTACGCCAATCTCGTGGGTCGCGAAGTGTGCGCTGTCCTGCTTCATCATCGCCAGCGCATCAACGATGCCGTGTCGGCGTACGTTGAGCCGCAGATCGAAGCGCTTCTCGCAGATCTCTCGCTCTCACTCGATGACCCCTTCGGAAGTGCGCAAACCCCGCGCGACAAGGGCCCTTCGTACTGAGCGCGAACCAGCGCCTCATCGTGAGCACGGTTGTGCTCGCGATGAGAACGGAATTCACCAGGGCTTTTGTTAGCATGATCGAGCTTCATCAGCCAGTTCACTGGGTACTGAGAGCGAACGGACAGCGGTGATGAAAGGGGCAAAGTGTCTCAGCGACTGCCCTCGGCACCGCCGGTTATTCCCGGGCTCGTCTACGTGCGTCCGCTCGGGTCGGGCGGATTCGCCGATGTCTTTCTGTACGCGCAAGACATGCCGCGCCGCCAGGTCGCCGTCAAAGTACTTCCCAGCGACGTGCGTGATCCCGGACTTTTGCGCATGTTCAATTCCGAGGCTGACGTGCTTGCACACCTCTCGGCGCACCCGTCGATCGTGACCGTGTACCAAGCCGGGGTTTCCGCTGATGGGCGTCCCTATATCGTCATGGAGTATTGCCCCGGATCCTTCGCGCAACGCTACCGCGTAGAGCGGCTGCCGGTCGCCGATGTTCTGGCAACAGGCGTGCGCATGGCAAGTGCTCTTGAATCCGCGCACCGGGCCGGCTTGATTCATCGTGATGTCAAGCCGAGCAACATCCTGATCACGACCTTCGGCACTCCGGTTCTCGCTGACTTCGGAATCGCGTCTTCGCTTGCGCTCGATCCCTCTGACGAAGTGCTCGCGATGTCTATTCCATGGAGCGCGCCGGAGATCATCGCAGAGGACACCGCAGGAACAGTCTCAACCGAGGTCTGGAGCCTTGGGGCGACCATTTATTCGCTTCTCGCTGGCCAGAGTCCGTTTGAGCGACGCGATCGCGGCGAAAACTCTCGCGAACAGTTGAAGCGCCGCATCGCGCGCGCCAGCTATGCGCCGATCGCACGCACAGACGTTCCCGGTGCACTCCAGGACGTGCTCGCGCGTGCCATGAGCCGCAATCCTGAGCATCGATATGGCTCGGCGAGAGAAGTAGCTGAGGCGCTTCGCACAGTGCAGGCCGAGCTCGCGCTTCCCATGACGCCGATCGAAGTCGCCGCCGAAGAATGGGCCGCATCCGGCCCTGTACTCGATTTCTCAGATGGCTCGCTGCGCGGTCCGGTGCGGACGACGGTCGAACGCGAAAGCTACCGCAAGCCGCGATCGCGAACCGGCATGTCTTCTCACGTGAGAGATGAAGACACCGACATCACCGCACCGGGCAGGCGACCCGCGATGCGGAGAGCCTTTCCTTGGCTGATTGCCATTGGCGGCCTCGTTCTCGTGGTCGCCACCGCGGTGACAGTCTTGTTGATCGCTGGCGTGCTCTGATGCGCCCGCGGACAGTAGTGACGACGGTCGCCTCCATCGCATCCCTTGCGCTTGTCGCTACGATTGCCGCCGTTTGGCCCGGCTTGGATGCCCACGACACGCCTCTCGCTGATACGTCGGTCTGGGCTATGCAAACCGGCGACGGTCGACGTTACGCGCGCGTGAACACGACCGTGGGTGAGCTCGACACCGTGCGTGCCGTGAGCAATCCCAGCCAAATCGTGCAGACGTCGGACGCCGCCTACCTATTTTCAGATAGCTACAGCAAGGTCACGGCGATTGACGAAGCGCTGCCAACCGATCTTGATGAAGAGACGTTGAAAGCGTCACCGTCGACTCCTCCGGGGACCGTCGACGTCGAAACAGCAGGAGATTTCGTCGCGTATCGTACCGATGCCGGCGCTGTCTACGTGGGACTTCTCTCTCAGGGCACGCCGCAAGCTGTCGAGCCTTTTCGCACGGACGATGACGAAGACGCCGTCAGCTATACCGCCGACGCAATTGCCGTCAACGGTGACGGAACGCTGTTCGCCTACTCGTCACAAGACGATTCGGTGTTGACCTACGACATTTCCGACGGTTCGGTGCGCGAGCGCGATGACCTCACGGCAGATCTCGGCACGCCGGCTGTGACCGCCGCGGGCGATGCGTGGGTGGTGGTAGACGCCGAAGACGGTGAATTGTGGCGTCGAGGCTCGGATGCCGCGGGGACGGCGGGAACCACTGGCACTGTCGTGGTTGGCCGCGCTGACGCTGACGCTGATGCGGTCTACCTTGCTGACGAAACGATGCTCGTACGCGTTCCTGCCGACGGCTCAGATATTTCGACTGCGGTCGGTGGGGGCTCGGCCGTATTGGGGAGCCCCGCCGCGCCTATTGTGCGGGATGGTGTCGTCTACGCCGCCTGGGTGGCCGGTGAAACGGGCGGCGGCGTGCTGTGGACCTCCGACGGTGGTCAGGTTGCTCTTGACTACAACGGCGAGAGTTTGGGAGATGTTCGTCGCCCGGTTTTCGTCGCGACGGATGAAGCCGTCATCTTGAATGAGATGAGAAGCGGCTGGGTATGGACCGTTCCCGACGGGGCACTCGTCGCGTCGAGTCAGGACTGGTCGCTGGATGACCGCACTGACCCAGAATCCGTTCCGAGTGACGAGCAGCTCGCTGTCGTCATCGACCCCAAACCACCGATAGCCGAACCCGACACATTTGGTGTGCGCCCGGGCGCGCTGGTATCGCTCGCTGTGCTCTTGAACGATCACGACCCGAACGAAGATGTTCTCAGCATCGACCCCACCTCGGTAACGGGCCTCGACCCGGGTTTCGGAACGCTCTCACTCACGGAAGACCAGCAGCAGCTGGCGATCAGAGTCGATCCTGAGGCGACGGGAACCGCCACGTTTTCTTATGCCGTCACCGACGGGACAACGGATGATGGGCTAATTTCCAACTCCACCACTGTCACGCTCACAACCGTCGGTGCAGAGAGCTCCGCGCCCGTCTGGTGCGGAGTCGAATCATGTCTGGCGGAATGGCCGACCCCCGAGGTTTCCCCCGGCGGAACTGTTACGGTTCCGGTTTTGAACGGCTGGGTGGACCCCGAAGGCGACCCGCTTTTCCTGCTCAGTGTTGACAACGCATCGGACGTGGGCAGCGTTGCCGCGTCGCCGTCGGGCGAAGTTGTCTTCCAGCACAGCGACGACGGCGGAGGTGCCGAGCAAGTCGTGCAATTGGACGTCACAGTATCGGACTCGACCGGTCAAACTGTGACGAAGCCGCTGATCGTGAGGATCTCTTCTCAGCCGCAGCTTTCCGTGCAGTCGTTCGCGCTTGTCGACACGATCGACGCGAGCCTGACTGTCGATGTTGCTCCCCACGTGACCGGAACCGCAGGCACACTCGCTGTCACCTCCGTGCGTGTCCTTGACGACGCCGATGCTTCGGCGACGATCATCGAGGGTGCGACCACGTTCGACTTTGCGCCAAATGATCCCGGGATATACCGCGTCGATTTCACTGTGACGGATGGGCTGTCTGAAGCATCGGGCACTGCCCGCATCACGGTGTTGGAGGCATCCGCACCCGCTCAGTTGGCGACGGCGCCAGTCGTGGCGTTCGTGAGACCGCAAGAAGACGCGACAATCGACGTTTTTAGCGCGGTGTCGAACCCAACGAGGCGCGTGCTGTTGCTCAGCGATGTCACCGCTCGCGCCGCCGATGGCTCGAGCCTTTCGGTCGATTCGGTCGCCCAGAACTATCTGCGGGTCACCGGTACGACCGAAACTGGCGAAAGTGGGCTGCTGGGCACGGTGGATTACACAGTCAGCGATGGAACCGACGACACCGGATCGCGCGTTGAGGGTGAAGCTGTGGTCTACCTGCTGCCCGAAGCGCCCGACCTGGCTCCGATTGCGGTCGATGACAGTGTGGTCGTGCGTGCTGGCGAGCAGATCGACATTCCCGTGCGAGAAAACGACATTTCTCCGGCAGGCGGGTTGCCCATCCTCGATCCCTCCACTGTGAGCTCTTCGACTCCAGATGCGCTTGCTTTCGCTTCTGGTGGCGTGCTGAGATACCTCGCTCCGGAAGAACCCGGCGACTACACGATCGATTATTCCGTCTACACCCAGGGTGCACCATCGCTCGTCGACACCGCGAAAGTCCGCGTTCGCGTCGTTCCAAGCGACGTCAACCGTGCACCTCGACCCGAAACGCTCGAGGGCAGAGTGCTCGCAGGCCAGTCGACAGCGATCAGCTTCGACGGGTTCGGTATGGACCCCGACGGCGACGTGGTGACATTGAAGTCGGTCGTGACGCAGCCGGAGTCGGGCGTTGCGACGATCTCCGCTGACGGCGAATCAATCGAATACTCGAGCGTCTCGGGTTTTCGAGGTCAGGTGAGCTTTCGCTATCGCGTCACGGATGCCGCGGGATCGACAGGGGAGGGCACAGTCCGAATCGGGGTGCTCGATGGGGAATCTAATCCGAGCCCGATCACCTTCACCGACTATGTCCAAGTACAGGCCGGCGAAGACAGCACGATCCGCGTCAGCCCCTTGGCGAACGATATCGATCCCACAATGAAGCGCCTTTCGCTCACAGCTGTGCGCCCAGACCTCCCCGAAAGACTCAGTGACGGCAGCGTCAACGCGGAGTACGGGCGACGCGACGCTCACATTGGTGCGCTCACCGACACCACGGTCGTTATCGAGGCCGGTACTGAGCCGGGCACGATGTCTTTCCTATACGACGTCGAATCGGCGTCAGGCAACACCGGCCGTGGGCTCATCGTTGTCAAGGTCGTGAGAGAGAGCGTCCCGGATTATCCCGTCGTAGCCGACACCGTATTGACGGTGCAAAACCGCGACGACTTTATTGATGGCGTCAACGTGATCGATGGCCGCGCCACGTGGTCGAGCGGAGATCTCGACGACGCGACCATCTCGCTCTGGCGGGATTCTGACAGCGACGTGAACGTCGATGGCGACCAGCTGAGTGGGCAACTGCCGGCTCGCACCCGCGTCATTCCGTTTGCGGTCACTGCCGAAACCGCAAGTGGTGAAGTCCAGACATACGCATTCTTGCGTGTGCCTGGCGACGATGACCTATCGCTCTCGCTGAAATCGTCGGTACCGCCCCAGGAAGTCAACGAGCTCGAATCCGTCAGCTTCGACATGACTGATCTCGTCGCCGTCCCCGCGCAGCAAGAAATCGAAGTGGGCAAAGACATTGCCGCGTCCGGCGCCCGCGCGGAGGCATCCTGCCAGGCCGATGGCGGAACCTCTGTACGATACGACGCTGGCGCCGGTGGGCCGTGGACCGATGCCTGCCAGGTTGCGGTGCGCCTCGTAGGGCAAGAGGAGTGGACATACCTTTCGGTGCCGATAACGGTCATCGCAGCTGACCCGCAGCCCATACTTTCGCCGGCATCCATTACTGCTGGGCCCGGCGAGACGGTCACGTTCGATCTCAAGAACATGACAACGTGGCAGCTTCGTGATGACTGGGCCGGTATCGAGTACGCCATCTCTGGCGGCAGCGCGCAATTCGAGGTGTCGCTCGACGGTTCGATCGTCACGATCACAGGCGTTGATACTGCTGTGCCGGGTTCGGAAGCTGCCGTCGTCGTGACCGTTCCAAGCCATGAGGGAGTAGCGCCCGCTCGGCTGCTGTTACGCGTGGGAGCTGCACCCTCCACCCTTCCGCAGGGGGGATCGCTGACACAAACGTGCTCGCAGGCGGCCGGATCTTCGTGCACCATCTCGGTGATCGGCGCGTCCGGTGAAGTGAACCCGTTGCCGGGTACGCCGCTCGAGGTCGTGGGCGTTCGCACCACGGGCGCGTGCGTCGGCGTGAGCTTCGCGGTGTCCTCTACATCAGCGGTGACGGCGTCGTGGTCGCAGGATGCCCCGGGCGCGACGTGCTCGGCAGCATTCACAGTGCGCGATGCTCAAGGCCGACAGACGAGTGCCGAGCGCGATGGGCGAATTCTGCTTGACCTGCAGGGATACCCGAAGGCTCCCGCGAGCGTGCGTCAAGCCTCATACGACAACGGCTCTCTGACGCTTGCTGTTGATCCCGGTGCTGCTCGTGAGGCATACCCCGCACTCACAGGGTTCACGATCCGCTCCAACGGCCAGGTCGTGGCGCAGTGTTCCACGGCAGGCGCCTGCCCCGCGATCTCCGCGCCTAACGGTGAGCGGCGCACCTACGAAGCCTGGGCGGTGAACAGCGTCGGTGAATCGAAGTCGAGTGTGCAGGCGACCGCTTGGGCCTACAAGACGCCAGCGACTCCGAGCCAGATCAGCGCATCACCGGTTGTCACGCCCGATGGAACCGGTGGCGTCGTATCGCTGACGATCGGTCAGGTCGAATCCGCTGAGACCGGGTCGCTCGTGATCTCGAGTGCCGCGGGCGACACGATCACAGTCAACGTCGGGCCCAACCAGCGCAGTGTTCAGGTGCCTTCGTTCCGTGTCGGGGCCAATGTATCTACGGCAATCACCGTGACTCCGGTGTCACGGTTTGATCTGCCGCCGGGGCTCGACGGTGTGACGTCGGGCGCGGCCGCCACCGCATATGGCAATGGCGTCGGTGCGCCAACGAACCCTCGGCTGAGTCTCTCCTCGTCATCGAACGGTGACGGCACGTCGAAGGTCTCCGCGGAGGTCGTGGGAGACTCTGGCGGCGAGGGATCAACGATGCGCTACGGCATCGTGCCGGAAGGCCAGGACTGTCGCCCGAATTCCGGCGGAAACACAGCCTCGTTCGACAGGCTGGAAGACGGGCGCGAATACACGTTCGTCGCGTGTATCGCATCCATCGTTGATGGGCGTTCATTCGGAACGACCCAAACGACCAAGTCTGTGCGCGCCATTCAGAGTGGCTTCGCCCCGACCGGATATACGTTCGTGGTCAATGGCGCACCGCAGGTAAACGGCAACACCGCGCGATGGACGATTACCGAGCAGCCGACATCGAACGAGTCGGTGCCGCGCAATAACCGCGTCGAATTCAGTGGTTGGCCAAGCAACAGCACCTTTGATCAGAACCCAGGGATTCAAGTCCGCTACGTTCACACGTTCTGGAACACATCAACGCCGTACTCGAACGTGTCAGCGCGGGCGGGGAGTGCGCCGTACCAAACGCAAGCTTCATGGGGTGCGACGTGCACACAAGGTGCACCGCTTTCAACTACCTCCCAATCTTCGAATGGGCTCGCAGCAATCACATTCGACCCCGCAGCGCTCGTTTACTACGACGCAGATAACGCGGTAGTGCCGCACGAGGCAGGCACCTGGGATGTTCCTGCTGGCGCGGTGCGCGTTGACGGCATCCGCGTAACAGTTGACTGGAGCGCGCAGGGCTGGAACCTTTCGCCTGCTTCTCAGAATTTCTCCGTGACGTGTGCTCCTTGAGCCACCCCATTACTCTCCGCACAGAAAGATGCACATGACGATCACTCAAGAGCAGGCGACCTGGTTCTCGCAGACGTTCTCGCAGATCTCCGACAACGTGGAACGAGCGATCCTCGGTAAGCGTCAGGTTGTCGAGTTGGTAGTGACTGCAATGCTCAGCGACGGCCACGTTTTGCTCGAAGACGTGCCCGGCACGGGAAAAACTTCGCTCGCGCGTGCCGTCGCGCAGTCCGTTCAGGGCACGAACACGCGTATTCAGTTCACACCCGACCTGTTGCCGGGCGACATCACTGGAATCACTGTGTATGACCAGAAGAGTGGCACGTTCGAGTTTCACTCCGGCCCGATCTTCGCCAACATCGTGCTTGCTGATGAAATCAACCGCGCGAGCCCCAAGACCCAGTCGGCATTGCTCGAGGTCATGGAGGAAAAGCGGGTCACAATCGACGGTGTCACCCGAGCTGTCGGTGAGCCATTTCTGGTGTTGGCAACGCAAAACCCCGTCGAGCAGGCGGGTACCTACCGGCTTCCAGAAGCTCAACTTGACCGCTTCATGATGCGCACATCGCTCGGATATCCCGATCACGCAGCGACCATTCGTATTCTCGATGGTGGTTCGGTCGCGACCGCAGACCTCTCGCCGGTGATCACGCCGCAAGCTCTTGCCGGGATGGCCGACCTCGCAGCAACCGTGTACGTCGATGCGCTCGTGCTCGATTACATCGTGCGTCTCGTCGATGCGACCCGCTCCGCCGACGAAGTGCGGTTGGGTGTCAGCATCCGTGGAGCTCTCGCCCTCACACGCTCGGTTCGCACGCGCGCAGCATCACAGGGTCGCACCTACGTGACACCAGACGACGTAAAGTCGCTCGCGGTATCGGTTCTCTCGCACCGCCTCATTTTGCACGCGGAGGCAGAGTTTGACGGAGTGACTCAAGAGGCAGTCATCGGTCAGGTCTTGCTTGATGTCGCACCGCCCTCGCAGCGTGAGGCCGGATGAGCCCGACCGAATCTCGTATCGCACGGACGTCGACATCGACGTCTGCTCACACGGGCCAGACCACTCGTACTCAGACGAGTGTGCGCCGTGGTCGCCGCGTTGTAGCGGCTATGGTCTGGTCGTCGGCGGCGTGGCGGAGCATCCGTCGTGGCGTAAGAGTCGCCGTCGTCTGGAGCGCCCGCACGGTTCGGCCGGCGGGGGCGATCGTGGTCGCGACAGCCACAGTCGGGCTGTTGTTAGGCCTCGTCTTCGGCTGGGTCGAATGGATCGTTGCGGCCGTCATCGCGCTGGTGCTTCTCGCCTTGAGCGCTCCCTTTCTCTTCGGTGCTCGCTCATACGCTGTTGATCTCACCCTCGGCCACGATCGAGTGACAGCCGGAGACAGCGCGGCGGGAGAAATTACCGTGCGCGCTGTGGGCAACCGAGTGGTTCTCCCTGGAAGGCTCGATGTGCCGGTCGGCGCGGGGCTGGTTGAGGTGGGTGTTCCGCTCCTTCGTCCGGGGCGTTCGGTGGCGCAGCCGCTGGATCTGCCGGCGCTTCGCCGCGGCGTTGTCACAGTCGGACCCGCGACAACGGTACGGTCGGATCCGATCGGCCTGCTGCGACGCGAACACACCTTCGATGACGTGCACGAGCTGTTCGTGCACGCGCGCACCGTGTCGCTGCCGTCGACGAGCGCTGGCTTGATTCGCGATCTTGAGGGCAACCCCACGCGGCGTCTCGTAGACGCTGATATGTCATTTCACGCCATCCGGGAGTACGCACCCGGCGATTCCCAGCGCCAGATCCACTGGAAGTCGACCGCCAAGACCGGTCGGCTCATGGTGCGTCAATACGAGGAATCGCGACGTTCCCGGATGGCGGTCGTGCTAGCCGCAGCCCGGGACGAATACCTGGATGCCGACGAGTACGAACTCGCCGTGGCGTGCGCGGCCTCGCTCGGGCTGCGAGCTCTTCGCGATGCGCGTGATCTCGACATCATGACCGGTTCTGAGATCCCTCGAGTCGTGCGTGGGCGCGTGCGCGCCGTGGAGCGGGTGCCCGTGGCAACTCCACGCGCGATGCTCGACGGCTTCAGTCGCGTAGAACTGCACGACGCCACAATGCCGGTCGGTGATGTCGTGCGCTTCGCGGTGGATGCAGGTGACCGTCTCTCGGTGGCCTTCGTCGTTGTCGGGTCGATGCTCTCACTGACGCAGCTGCGAAGAATTGCGCTTCATTTTCCTGCTGATGTCGCAGTGTTCGTCATCGTGTGCGACGAACGAGCTCACCCCAGGATGCAGGCGATCGCGGGTTTGACAGTGCTCACTGTGGGTGTCGTCGAAGACCTTGCTGGTTTGCTTCTCAAGGGGGCGGCCTCATGAGCGCCGCTCCAGCTGCCGGAAGAATTGTGTCGGGATCGATCTATGTCGGCGTCGCCGTCACGCTCGCAGCGATCGCCGCCTGGCCGGTGTACCGCAACCTCCAATTCATCCTGTTGGTGGGCGTCGCCGTTGCGGCGGCGGCAGGAATTGCCTGGCTCGCAGCGTGGCGAAAGCTCTCCGCCTGGCTCATTGCAGCGTGCCTCGCCGGTGCGGTCATCGTGCTCGGAGTGCCGCTGGCCGTGCCTTCCCGCATGACGAGTGTGTCCACGGTTGCCGCGGGTCTCGGCGACGTGCTCGCCGGGGCAGTGCTGGGGTGGAAAGACCTCCTGACAGTGGAACTCCCGGTGGGGAACTACCGAAACCTGCTCGTGCCTGCGCTGATCGTTTTTCTCGTCGGAACCTGCATGGCACTCCTTCTCTCGTGGAGGTCTGATCGAATCGGTGCTGCCGCGGTCATCGTCGGCATCGCAATGCCCTTCTTCGGGCTTCTTTTCGGGCGCACGAGCGTCAGCGACCCGGTGCGTCTCGGCGGCCTCGAAATTACGGCGCCGATTGAAACCCTCATTGGAGCCGCGACCCTCCTCGCTGCTGTTTTGTGGCTCTCCTGGCGCAGTCGTGATGAGCGTCAGCGCGCGTTGGAGCGGGTGACCATCACGGGCGGTAGGAGAAGCGCGGCACGCGGGTCGCGTTTTGATCGATCGCGCGCGGCGCTTGCGGCGGCCATGGTGGTGTGCGCTCTTGTGGTGGCCGTCGCTGTCGTGCCGTGGGCAAGTAGCGCCTTGTCGCGTGACGTACTGCGCTCAGCTGTCGGTCCTGACCTGAACCTCTCCGCCGAGATAAGTCCCCTCGCCGAGTATCGCGCGCAGTTCGCAGATTCTCGGGCCGACGAGGTGCTGTTCACCGTCACGTCCACGGGAGAGATGCCTGACCGCATCCGACTGGCGACGTTGGATAACTACGACGGTGAGGTCTACCGTGCGGGGGGAGAGACGGCGTCAGCGACATTCGTGCGCGTGCCCTCAGCGCTCGACGCGGGAAGTGGTACACCGACCGACCTCGACATTGAGATCGACGGCCTCCGTGGAGTCTGGGTCCCGACAGCTGGGAACCTCGTCGAAGTTTCGTTCTCTGGTGATCGCGCAGCGGCGCTTGCCGACGCTTTCTATTACAGCCAAGATGCCGCGGCCGGCATCGAAACAGCTGATGGTGGGCTCGAATCGGGCGACGCTTATCGCCTCACGTCCGTCACGCCCTCAACGACTGACGTGACCGCGATTGAAGCTCCCGGGACCAGCGACATGACCGTCGAGCTGCCGGCAAACCTAGAGTCGTGGATTGAGGAGCACGTCTCGGGTTCTGGCGGTGAAGCCCTCGACGGGCTCGTGACGCTTCTGCGCGAACGTGGCTACCTCAGCCATGCGCTTTCGGTGGGCGATGAGACTCCGGTGTGGGCGGAATCATTGGGGGATTACAGCTTTCAGCCGAGTGCATCCGGCCACTCGCTCGCGCGAATAGACACGCTTTTTTCGCGATTGCTCGAACGAGAAAGCGACCCTCGGGCGAAGAAATCCGAAAACTACGTTGCCGCAGTCGGCGACGATGAGCAGTTCGCTGTCGCGGTTGCACTTATGGCCGAGAGCCTCGGATTCCCGGCGCGCATTGTCGTAGGCGCGCGTGTGAGCACAACGGATGCCACGCTCTCTACGTGCGATGAGGGTGCATGCCGCGCCGCTGACCTTGCCGCGTGGACCGAAGTGCAATCAGCTGACGGACAATGGGTACCCATTGATGTCACGCCGCAGCACGAGCAGTCTCCGAGCCTGGAGGTCACTGAACAGCGCGATCCCGAGAACATGACTGAAGTGCGACCGGATTCCGTCGAAGAAGTCGTGCCGCCAAACCCCGTTCAAGATGACACAACGGCTGACGAAAACAACGAGAACGTCACCGCAGACATTTCGTGGCTGTGGACGAGCCTTCGCGTTGTGGGCATCGCGCTGCTCATCGTTCTGGTTCTGTTCGGCCCCCTCCTCCTTGTCACTGCGGCGCGTGGGCTCCGCCGGCGCGGGCGGCGCAGTCGCCCAGAGCCGGTGGGCAAGATCACCGGAGGATGGGACGAGCTTATTGACGCAGCAGTGGACGCGGGTCGCAGCATCCCCGCACTGTCGACGCGGTATGAGCTCGCCGCGGCGCTTGATACGCGTGCCGCAACGACGCTTGCCCGCGACGCTGACAGGGCCGTTTTCTCGGTCGATGGAGCATCAGAAGCGGAGGCTGATGCGTTTTGGGTAGCCGTGGAACAGGAGCGACGCGCCTACGCAAGAGAGGGCAGTCTCTGGCATCGCGTCCGAACCGCTCTATCGTTGAGATCGTTCATTCGTTTTACGGCGTCTCAGCCCGAACGCCGTGTCGCAGCAAGTCTCGAGAGGAGGAAGCGTCGCAATAGCCGTCGCACCACATCATGAACGATTTCGCTCCCGTTGTCGGGGTACTGATCTCCCTCGTCGTCCTGCTGCTGCTTTACATCTGGTTGGCAGTTGCGCTTTCTGCGGTGTTCCGGAAAGCGGGCGCTTCGCCCTGGAAAGGCTGGGTGCCGATTGTCAACACCGTCACCCTGCTTCAGCTGGGCGGTTTTTCGGGATGGCTCGTACTGCTGGGACTCATCCCGATTTTCGGCGCGATTCTGCTGCCGGTGACGATCATCGTCGCTTGTTATCAGATCAACCGATCGTTCGGTTTGGGCGCTGGAATGACAGTATTGGCGGCATTTCTTTTGCCGGTGTGGGCGACTGTGCTCGGCTTCGGGTCGGCGCGATGGCTCGGCACAGACAACACAGCGTCTCCCGTGCAGGCCGGGACAGTGCCTGATTATTACGGCGCGGAGCCACGGCCTTCTCTCGTTCTCCCGCCGATCCTCACCGAACCGCCGCCGGATCAGCGTGCGGAAGAGTACCCGGATCCGGTACGCAACGGGCCGACTGTCTCGTCGTGGTTCGGCTCGAGCATCGTGCCGCCGACCGAACCCGAGCAGTCAGATACTCCTGATAACGCCGATACTGCCGACATAAAACTCCTCTTCGGCGATGTGGTGTCTTCGCGCGACGACGAGGCGCACGACATACCCGTAGCCCCTGTGCCGCAGACGGCGCCAGCGCCAGCCGCCACGCCTGAGCCCGCGGCATCCGAACCTGAACCTGAAGCGCCTGAGCCTGCCGCGGTCGTTCCCGAGCGCGAAGCACCCGTGATGTCTGCGCCGGACTGGTGGAGCCCACTTCCCGAAGCGCAACGCGAGCCGGAGCCTGAGCCTGATCCCATCGACGACATCGCGCGCACGACAGGCGGCAGCATCATCTCCGAGGTGCCATCCGCACCCACCACCGCGAGCGAACGCTTTAGCGATGGTCTCGATGAGGACGATCTCGATGGCGACGATCTCGATGAGCCCAACGTCATCGTGCCGTCGCCGGCCGTCACCCGTCCTCCCGCTCCTGAGCCCGCTGGCGCACTGTGGGCACGACGAACCCCGGCGGCGCCGGCTGACGAGCCTGAGAGCGATTCATTCCCCGAGGCATCCGGCGAGGTATCCGCCGTTGTCGGTGTCCCGGATGCCGGGGCGCCACGCTCAGCGCTGTCCTCTGTATCAGCGCTGTACGCGAAAAGCGCTCCAGACGAAGACGAGAGCTTCGACGAGACGATCATTGCGCGGCGCCGTCGTGTGCTCTGGCGGCTCGTGCCGCCGAAGGGCGCGCCCATCGATCTGACGGCGGACACTGTCATTGTCGGACGCCGGCCGGGTGCAGACCCGGCGCACCCCGGGGCTCAGCTCGTCGCGATATCGGATGACACGCGGACAGTGTCGAAGACGCATGCTCTGCTGGTGCGTCGCTCCGACACGTGGTTCATCACTGACCTCGGCTCGACGAATGGCGTGACGTTCGCGACGCTCATGGGTACGGACATCGACATCGACCCTGGAGTCGAAACCGAAGCCGGCGACCGATTCTTTCTCGGAGATGCAGAAGTACAGTTGGCCCGGAGCGAGGGATGACCACGCGCGACAGCGCCAGCGCCAGCGACAGCGACCGTCATGAGAAACTCGATGATGGGCTCGACGACACTGTTCTTGGTGCGCGCCGATCCCGTATGGAGGCGCAAGACCGAGACGACGATACATTCGTTTCTGCGCGAAAGCCTGTCCCCGATGCGGACATCGATCCAGACGACGTGACGGTGATCGCCGCGCGAAGGTCCGGGGTCGATGATGATCACGCGACTGATGACGAGACTTTCATCGCATCGCGAAAGGCTCGCACCGACACCGACACCGACACCGACGATGACACCTTCGTTGCGGCGCGAGGTGAGGGGGATCGCTCTAAGCGGAGCGTACGGGCGGCGGAGACCACTGTTGCGCCGGAGGCGGGCGCATCGTCGTCGGCGCGAGAGATATACCGCCCACGCGCGGCGGCCCCCGCGATGGTTGTGCGCGCAGCACCCGCGCCCACAATGCCGCAGGCGTCAGTGAGCGGTATCGGCGCGCTCCGGCAAGCGCGACGGCGCGCGCGGCGGCGTGCAATCGCCGTCGCGGTGGGCGCCAGCATCCTGATCGTTGCTGTGATCGTGCTGATCGTTGCACTCGTCGTTTGACCAGCGTCTCTAAACCCGCGTATCATTGACCGGGTGTGCGCCTAGCGCGCCCTGTGTCGTGCTCCGGTACGAAATAGGTCCGCTTGGCACATCATCTCAGGGAAGGGCCTGCGAACAGGTCGCCCCCACGGCATATCCACCACAACACGCGTCAGTCATTCTGTTGCGTTGGTGGATACATGTGAGCCTCCGGCGACACGGAACGTAAAGATCCGCGAAGCCCGAGGGGAGACACGAAGCTGTCACCGTGCAGCACAATCAAGGAGAGAACGTGCCAACCATTCAGCAGTTGGTTCGCAAGGGCCGCTCGCCGAAGGTCTCAAAGACCAAGGCTCCGGCGCTGAAGTCGAACCCGCAGCAGGCGGGCGTATGCACTCGCGTGTACACGACCACCCCCAAGAAGCCGAACTCGGCGATGCGCAAGGTCGCTCGTGTGAAGCTCCGTAACGGCACCGAGGTCACCGCCTACATTCCCGGCGAGGGCCACAACCTGCAGGAGCACTCGCTCGTGTTGGTTCGCGGCGGCCGTGTGAAGGACCTTCCCGGTGTGCGTTACAAGATCGTCCGCGGCGCCCTGGACACCCAGGCTGTCAAGAACCGTAAGCAGGCTCGCAGCCGCTACGGCGCCAAGAAGGGTTGAGTTAGATGCCTCGTAAAGGTCCAGCACCTCGTCGGGTCGTTGTCAACGACCCGGTATACGGCGCCCCGATCGTCACCCAGCTCGTCAACAAGATTCTCGTTGACGGCAAGAAGTCCATCGCTGAAGCGATTGTCTACAACGCTCTGCGCGGTGTCGAAGCAAAGAACAGCCAGGATGCTGTCGCAACGCTGAAAAAGGCGCTCGACAACGTTCGTCCGACCCTCGAGGTCAAGAGCCGCCGCGTCGGTGGCTCGACCTACCAGGTGCCGGTTGAAGTCAAGCCGCACCGTGCGAACACCCTCGCGCTTCGCTGGCTCGTCAGCTACGCAAAGGGTCGTCGTGAAAAGACGATGACTGAGCGCCTCCAGAACGAAATTCTGGATGCCTCCAACGGCCTGGGTGCCGCGGTCAAGCGCCGTGAAGACACCCACAAGATGGCCGAGTCGAACCGCGCGTTCGCTCACTACCGCTGGTAACAGCTCTCGGGGCGGGTCGATACCGGCCCGCCCCATCACCCGCCTGATCGCCATCCGCGATCTCTCGGCTTCCGACAGTAAGGAACCCCCGTGGCACAAGACGTGCTCACCGACCTGACCAAGGTCCGCAACATCGGCATCATGGCGCACATCGATGCCGGAAAAACGACGACGACCGAGCGCATCCTGTTCTACACGGGCGTCAACCACAAGATCGGCGAAACGCACGATGGTGCGGCGACGACCGACTGGATGGAGCAGGAGCAGGAGCGTGGCATCACGATCACCTCCGCTGCTGTGACGTGCTTCTGGGACAAGAACCAGATCAACATCATTGACACCCCCGGCCACGTGGACTTCACCGTCGAGGTCGAGCGCTCGCTTCGCGTGCTTGACGGCGCGGTTGCTGTCTTCGACGGCAAAGAGGGTGTTGAGCCTCAGTCCGAGACCGTGTGGCGTCAGGCTGACAAGTACGACGTTCCGCGTATCTGCTTCGTCAACAAGATGGACAAGCTCGGCGCTGACTTCTACTTCACCGTTGACACGATCGTCAACCGCCTGAAGGCGAAGCCGCTCGTGCTGCAGCTGCCGATTGGCGCCGAAAACGACTTCGTTGGCGTGATCGACCTCGTCGAGATGCGCGCGCTCGTGTGGCCCGGTGACTCTAAGGGTGACGTCACGATGGGTGCGAAGTACGAGATCCAGGAGATCCCGGCTGACCTCGCCGACAAGGCTGCGGAGTACCGCGAAATCCTTCTCGAGACGGTTGCCGAATCCGACGAAGAGCTTCTTGAGAAGCACTTCAGCGGCGAAGCGCTCACTGTTGCTGAGATCAAGGCTGCGATCCGCAAGATGACGATCAACAGCGAGCTCTACCCCGTGCTCTGCGGTTCGGCGTTCAAGAACCGCGGCGTTCAGCCGATGCTCGACGCTGTTGTTGACTACCTTCCCTCGCCCCTCGACGTGCCCGCCATCGAGGCGCACGATCCGAAGGACGAAGAGGTCGTCATCCCGCGTCACGCCGACCGCGAGGAGCCGTTCGCGGCTCTCGCGTTCAAGATCGTGACGCACCCCTTCTTCGGTCGCTTGACGTACATCCGCGTTTACTCGGGTCACCTCGACTCGGGTGCGCAGGTCGTCAACTCCACCAAGGGCAAGAAAGAGCGCATCGGCAAGATCTTCCAGATGCACGCCAACAAGGAGATGCCGGTTGACGCTGTCACCGCCGGTCACATCTACGCGGTCATCGGCCTCAAGGACACGACCACGGGCGACACCCTGTCAGACTCGCAGCACCAGGTTGTGCTTGAGTCGATGACGTTCCCGGAGCCGGTCATTGAGGTGGCTATTGAGCCCAAGACCAAGGCCGACCAAGAGAAGCTGGGTCTTGCGATCCAGAAGCTCGCCGAGGAAGACCCGACGTTCCGCGTCGAGCAGAACTCGGAGACCGGTCAGACTGTCATCAAGGGTATGGGTGAGCTTCACCTCGACATCCTCGTTGACCGTATGAAGCGCGAGTTCCGCGTTGAGGCCAACGTCGGAAAGCCCCAGGTTGCGTACCGCGAGACGATCCGCAAGGCCGTTGAGCGTCACGACTACACGCATAAGAAGCAGACGGGTGGATCGGGTCAGTTCGCAAAGATCCAATTCGCTATCGAGCCGCTTGAGGTCACTGCAGAAACGACCTACGAGTTCTCGAACAAGGTCACCGGTGGACGCATCCCGCGTGAATACATCGGTCCCGTCGACCAGGGCTTCCAGGATGCAATGCATGTCGGTGTACTGGCCGGATACCCCATGGTGGGCATCAAGGCAACACTGATGGATGGCGCATCGCACGATGTTGACTCGTCAGAAATGGCGTTCAAGATCGCCGGATCGATGGGCTTCAAAGAGGCTGTTCGTAAGGCAAGCCCCGTTATTCTCGAGCCGATCATGTCGGTCGAGGTGCGTACTCCTGAGGAGTACATGGGCGACGTCATCGGCGACCTCAACTCTCGTCGTGGACAGATTCAGTCAATGGAGGATGCCGCTGGCGTCAAGGTTGTACGTGCGAACGTGCCGCTTTCCGAGATGTTCGGCTACATTGGCGACTTGCGATCAAAGACCTCGGGCCGCGCTGTGTACTCCATGGAGTTCGACAGCTACGCCGATGTCCCGCGGGCCGTCGCGGACGAGATCATCCAAAAGGTCAAGGGCGAATAGGTCCTTGTGTGGTCTCGGTCGCCGAGCTTCGCGACGCGATCGGGACCACCTATACAACTTCACAGCAATAATCACTCCCTCTCTACTAAACTGAGAACCATCCCCGTAGCGAGTCGGCCGCATCCAGCGGCCGAAACACTACACACGACCGTCCTGAGGAGGACCCAGTGGCTAAGGCCAAGTTCGAGCGGACCAAGCCGCACGTGAACATCGGAACGATCGGTCACGTCGACCACGGCAAGACCACGCTCACCGCGGCGATCTCGAAGGTGCTTGCAGACAAGTACCCGTCAGACGTCAACAAGCAGCGTGACTTCGCGTCGATCGACTCGGCTCCCGAGGAGCGTCAGCGCGGCATTACGATCAACATTTCCCACGTCGAGTACGAGACGCCGAAGCGTCACTACGCGCACGTCGATGCTCCCGGTCACGCTGACTACATCAAGAACATGATCACCGGTGCAGCGCAGATGGACGGCGCAATCCTGGTCGTCGCGGCCACTGACGGCCCGATGGCTCAGACGCGCGAGCACGTGCTGCTGGCCAAGCAGGTTGGTGTTCCCTACCTGCTGGTTGCTCTTAACAAGAGCGACATGGTCGACGACGAAGAGATCCTTGAGCTCGTTGAGCTCGAGGTTCGTGAGCTCCTGTCGAGCCAGGACTTCGATGGCGACAACGCCCCCGTCGTTCGTGTCTCGGGTCTCAAGGCTCTCGAGGGTGACCCCGAGTGGACCGAGAAGATCGTTGAGCTCATGGCAGCTGTCGACGAGTCGATTCCCGACCCGGTACGCGACAAGGACAAGCCGTTCCTCATGCCCGTCGAGGACGTCTTCACGATCACTGGTCGTGGAACCGTCGTTACGGGTCGCGCCGAGCGTGGCACATTGGGCATCAACTCCGAGGTCGAGATCGTGGGTCTGCGTCCGACGCAGAAGACGACCGTCACCGGTATCGAGATGTTCCACAAGCAGCTCGACGAGGCATGGGCCGGCGAGAACTGTGGTCTTCTGCTGCGCGGTACCAAGCGTGAAGACGTTGAGCGCGGCCAGGTTGTCGTGAAGCCGGGCTCGGTTACGCCCCACACCAACTTCGAGGGCACGGCTTACATCCTGTCCAAGGACGAGGGTGGGCGTCACAACCCCTTCTACACGAACTACCGTCCGCAGTTCTACTTCCGCACCACCGACGTCACCGGCGTCATCTCGCTGCCCGAGGGCACCGAGATGGTCATGCCCGGCGACACCACTGACATGACCGTTGAGCTGATTCAGCCCATCGCCATGGAAGAGGGCCTCGGTTACGCGATCCGTGAGGGTGGCCGCACCGTCGGCGCCGGCACGGTGACCAAGATCATCAAGTAGTCATTTCGACTGCGGCAAAAGGGTCGGGCCTTCGGGCTCGGCCCTTTTGTCATGTTGCAGGTTGCTCGCCGTTATGTTTCTTTTAGATGAATTTCACGGTCGCAACGCATCGGCGCTTGTGAAGTTCATAAGAATGCCGTTATGGTGATTACCGGGGGAAGGTCGAAGGAAGTTCTATTTAGAAATTCCTCTGTTGTCGTGGGGCTCTTCTCTCTGGATCATTACCGCGCGATCGACAACACACCAGACCTTTAACTCTCTTCAGCATCGGAGAAATAATGAAGAACCTTCGCACCAAGATTGCTGCGGTTGCCATCGCGGTCGTGGCTCTCATTGCCGCCCCCGCCGCAGCCAACGCCTACACGCCTTCCAGCCCGACTGGAACGGTGACCATCACGCCAGGTGGTACTTCGACCGTTCAATTCGGCGGATTCGAAGATGAAGAGCCCATTGTGTTCACACTGACCGGTGAGAACGGCGCTGGCGGAACGCTTTCGTCCGTTCGGTTCGTCGTCAACAGCACCTCGATAACGAAGGCTGCCGACGAAGATGGCGACGCGAGTGTCGCCGTCACGCTTCCCGCCAATGCATCCGGCTCTTACTCGCTCGCTGCGGTGGGCCAATCGTCAGGTGCGTCAGCGGCTGTAACGATCGACAGTGGGGTTGCCGCAGGCAGCGGCACTGCGCTTCCCGCAACTGGATTCGACACCGCGTCGATGACCGGCATCTGGGTTGGCGGTGGCGTCCTCCTCATGGGTGGTATCGCCGTTACCGTTATCGCCCTGATGCGTCGTCGTCAGACCGCGTAACTCGTTTTACTGAAAGCCCCGGGTCTTCGGACCCGGGGCTTTTCTCGTTGTTATGCGCCGGCACCGAGAACGCGACACGCCCGGGTTTGCGGGTGACGGAATCCACACGTACACTAGTGAAGTTCCACATTTCGGCGCCCGCATTGCGTGTGCGCTGAATCACTGCCAGGGCAGTGCATAGGTAGCGTGAAAGCGTAGATTCCTAGGCCGCGGGCAGAAGAGCATCCAATCCAACGATCTCCACCGGGAAACCGGGTTTCACCTATGCGTGCGACGAGATGTTGGAGCCGGCATGAAAATGCTGGATTGACATGAAAACAGCGGTGCAGTATCCCCGTGAAAGCGGTGTGAAGTGCCGTGGCGCAACAGCGTCACCGTGCGTCCAATGCCCCCGAACCCGGTGTGGTAAGACGCGAGACAGAGAGTGAGCAGACAATGGCGGGACAGAAGATCCGCATTCGCCTGAAGTCGTACGACCACGCCGGCCTTGATTCGTCGGCGCGCAAGATCGTCGACACCGTGACCCGTGCTGGCGCGACAGTTGTGGGCCCCGTGCCCCTTCCGACTGAGAAGAACGTCGTCGTCGTCATCCGGTCGCCCCACAAGTACAAGGACAGCCGCGAGCACTTCGAGATGCGCACCCACAAGCGTTTGATCGACATCATCGATCCGACGCCTAAGGCTGTCGACTCGCTCATGCGACTTGACCTTCCGGCCGATGTCAACATCGAGATCAAGCTCTGAGGCTCGGCATGGTTGACATCAACTCAAAGATTTCCAAGGGCCTTCTCGGTACGAAGCTCGGCATGACCCAGGTCTGGGACGAGCAGGGAAAGCTCATCCCCGTAACGGTCATCGAGATTTCGCCGAACGTCGTGACCCAGATCCGCACCGACGAGAAGGACGGCTACAAGGCCGTTCAGATCGCCGCAGGCCAGATCGATCCCCGCAAGGTGAACAAGCCCCTCGAAGGTCACTTCGATGTTGCCGGCGTTACGCCGCGACGCAACGTGACCGAGGTGCGCACCGCTGACGCCGCTGACTACACACTTGGTCAGGAACTGACCGTTGACGGTGTGTTCGATGCCGGCCAGCTGGTCGACGTCGTTGGCACGAGCAAGGGTAAGGGCACCGCCGGTGTCATGAAGCGCCACAACTTCAAGGGCGTTTCGGCATCGCACGGTTCGCACCGTAACCACCGCAAGCCCGGTTCGATCGGCGCATCGTCGACCCCGAGCCGTGTTTTCAAAGGCATGCGCATGGCTGGCCGTATGGGTGGCGAGCGCGTGACCGTCCTGAACCTCACGGTGCACGCCGTCGACGCCGAGAAGGGTCTGCTGCTCGTCAAGGGCGCTGTACCCGGCGCACGTGGCCGCATCGTTTACGTCCGCAACGCAGTGAAGGGGGCTTGAGCACATGGCTGACTCGACTCTCGCGCTCGACGTCCACAAGGCTGATGGCAAGAAGGCTGGCTCGGTAGAGCTGCCCAGCGCCATCTTCGACGTCAAGACGAACATCCCGCTTATCCACCAGGTCGTCGTCGCGCAGCGCGCGGCAGCACGACAGGGTACCCACTCGACCAAGCGTCGTGGTGAGGTTTCCGGTGCCGGTCGCAAGCCCTTCAAGCAGAAGGGCACGGGTAACGCCCGTCAGGGTTCTATCCGCGCACCGCACATGACAGGTGGTGGCATTGTCCACGGGCCGAAGCCCCGCGACTACTCGCAGCGCACCCCGAAGAAGATGATTGCTGGTGCACTCCTCGGAGCACTCAGTGACCGTGCTCGCGGTGAGCGTTTGCACATCGTTGACACGTTCGCGATCAACGACGCCCCTTCGACGAAGGCTGCCGCCACGGTTCTTACCGCGCTGGCTCCCACCAAGAAGGTTCTCGTTGTCATCGAACGTGGCGACGACATCACAGTCAAGAGCGTTCGCAACCTGTCGTACGTGCACGTGCTGACGTTTGACCAGCTGAACGCCTACGACGTGATCGTTTCTGACGACATCGTCTTCACCAAGGCCGCATACGATGCCTTCGTCGCGTCGAAGTCCGGCCAAACCTCGGAGGTATCGGCATGACCGCCGTCAACAAGGACCCGCGCGACATCATTTTGAAGCCGGTCGTCTCGGAGAAGAGCTACAGCCTGATCGACGAGGGAAAGTACACGTTCTTCGTGGATCCTCGCGCGAACAAGACTGAGATCAAGCTTGCTGTCGAGAAGATCTTTGGCGTCAAGGTCGCTTCGGTCAACACGCTCAACCGCGTCGGAAAAGCCCGTCGCACCCGCTTTGGACTCGGAAAGCGTAAAGACACCAAGCGTGCCATCGTGACCCTGAAGTCGGGCACCATCGACATCTTCACGGCAGTCGGCTGACGGTCGGGATAGAGGACAACAGACATGGCTATTCGTAAGTACAAGCCCACGACCCCGGGTCGCCGCGGTTCGTCAGTGGCTGACTTCGCCGAGATCACGCGATCGACGCCTGAGAAGTCACTGCTGCGCCCGCTGGCCAAGACCGGCGGTCGTAACAACCAGGGTCGCATCACGACTCGTCACATCGGTGGTGGCCACAAGCGCCAGTACCGCGTTATCGACTTCCGTCGTAACGACAAGGACGGCGTGAATGCCAAGGTTGCTCACATCGAGTACGACCCCAACCGCACCGCACGCATCGCGCTGCTGCACTACTTCGACGGCGAGAAGCGTTACATCATCGCGCCCAACAAGCTGAAGCAGGGCGACGTCGTTGAGTCGGGAGCATCGGCTGACATCAAGCCGGGCAACAACCTGCCCCTTCGCAACATCCCTACCGGTACCGTGATCCACGCGATCGAGCTGCGTCCCGGCGGCGGAGCGAAGATGGCCCGTTCGGCTGGCGCCTCGGTTCGTCTTGTTGCTAAAGACGGTCCCTATGCTCAGCTGCGTCTCCCCTCGGGTGAGATTCGCAACGTCGACGTGCGCTGCCGTGCAACGATCGGCGAGGTCGGTAACGCCGAGCAGTCGAACATCAACTGGGGTAAGGCCGGCCGCATGCGCTGGAAGGGCGTTCGCCCGACAGTTCGTGGTGTCGCGATGAACCCGGTTGACCACCCGCACGGTGGTGGCGAGGGTAAGACGTCCGGTGGACGTCACCCCGTGTCGCCGTGGGGCCAGTCTGAGGGCCGCACGCGTCACGCCAACAAGGAAAGCGACAAGCTGATCGTCCGCCGTCGTACGGCCGGCAAGAAGCGTAAGTAGGTAGGAAGAGAAGATGCCACGTAGTCTCAAAAAGGGCCCCTTCGTCGACGAGCACCTGCTTCGCAAGGTCGTCGTTCAGAACGAAGCTGGATCCAAAAATGTCATTAAGACCTGGTCACGTCGTTCGATGATTGTGCCGGCCATGCTTGGCCACACAATTGCCGTGCACGACGGCCGCAAGCACATTCCTGTGTTCGTGAGCGAGACCATGGTCGGTCACAAACTGGGCGAATTTGCACCCACCCGAACCTTCCGCGGCCACGTGAAGGACGACAAGAAGGGTCGCCGCCGCTAACGCGGGGCGCTCTCTAGAGAGGACAGAGGAGGAGAACAAATGGTGGAATCCATCGCACGTGTGAAGCACATCCGCGTGACCCCTCAGAAGGCTCGTCGTGTCGTCGCGTTGATCAAGGGAAAGCAGGCGCAAGAAGCGCTCGCCATCTTGAAGTTCGCGCCGCAGGGTGCAAGTGAGCCGATTTACAAGCTCGTCGCCTCGGCCATCGCGAATGCTCGCGTTACGGCTGACAAAACGAACGAGTACCTGGACGAGCAGGACCTGTACGTGGCTAACGCGTACGTCGACGAGGGCACAACGCTGAAGCGTTTCCGTCCCCGCGCCCAGGGTCGTGCCTTCCAGATCAAGAAGCGCACGAGCCACATCACGGTTCTGCTTTCGACCCCCGTGGTCGAAGAGACTGTGGCCGCTGCATCGACGAAGAAGGCGAGCAAGTAATGGGACAGAAAGTAAACCCGTACGGCTTCCGCCTCGGTATCACCACGGACCACGTGTCACGTTGGTTCTCGGACTCCACAAAGCCCGGCCAGCGTTACGCCGACTACGTGGCCGAGGACATCAAGATTCGCAAGCTCCTGCTGTCGAACCTCGACCGTGCCGGCGTAAGCAACATTGAGATCGAGCGCACCCGTGACCGCGTCCGCGTCGACATCCACACTGCCCGTCCGGGTATCGTGATTGGTCGCCGTGGCGCGGAAGCCGAGCGCATCCGTACCGACCTCGAAAAGCTCACCAGCAAGCAGATTCAGCTGAACATCCTTGAGGTCAAGAACCCCGAGGCTGACGCTCAGTTGGTTGCTCAGGGTGTTGCCGAGCAACTCACCGGTCGTGTGGCTTTCCGCCGCGCGATGCGTAAGGGTATGCAGGGTGCAGAGCGCGCCGGCGCCAAGGGTGTTCGCATCCAGGTTTCTGGCCGTCTCGGAGGCGCGGAAATGAGCCGTTCGGAGTTCTACCGTTCGGGTCGCGTGCCGTTGCACACCCTTCGTGCCAACATCGACTACGGCTTCTACGAGGCTCGCACCACCTTCGGCCGCATCGGCGTAAAGGTCTGGATCTACAAGGGCGATCTCACCAATAAGGAACTCGCCCGCGAGCAGGCCAACCAGAAGCCTTCCCGTGATCGTGGCGACCGTCCGCGTCGTGCGCCTCGCAACGAGGCCCCTGTCGCAGAAGGAGCATCGGCGTAATGCTTATTCCCCGTAAAGTTAAGTTCCGCAAGCAGCACCACCCCGGCCGGTCCGGTCAAGCGACCGGTGGCACGGAGGTCAGCTTCGGTGACTACGGTATCCAGGCCCTCACCCCCGCATATGTGACAAACCGTCAGATCGAGTCAGCTCGTATCGCGATGACGCGTCACATCAAGCGTGGTGGAAAGGTATGGATCAACATCTATCCCGACCGTCCGCTCACAAAGAAGCCTGCTGAAACCCGCATGGGTTCTGGTAAGGGTTCACCGGAGTGGTGGGTCGCAAACGTCAAGCCGGGTCGCGTCCTTTTCGAGGTCGCCGGAGTCGACGAGCAGCTTGCTCGCGAGGCTCTGACCCGTGCCATTCACAAGCTGCCGCTTAAGGCACGCATCATCAAGCGCGAGGGGGGCGACGCATAATGGCGATCGGAACCAAGCAGCTCGCTCCGAGCGAGCTCGACACGTTCGAAGACCAGCGCCTCGTCGAGGAGCTGCGTAAAGCCAAGGAAGAGCTGTTCAACCTGCGCTTCCAGTCGGCTACAGGCCAGCTTGAGAGCCACGGTCGCATTCGTGCGGTCAAGCGCGACATCGCGCGGCTCTACACCGTGATCCGCGAGCGCGAGCTCGGCATTCGTGCCACTCCCGCTCCGGTTGCGGCCACGAGCAAGGCAAAGAAGACCAAGGCGAAGAAGTCTGAGGAAACCTCAGACACCGCCGCAGCTACGGAGGAGGCTGAGTAATGGCCACCGCACAAAAGAAGGCGCCCGCCACCAAGAGTGCAGAAGAGACCCCTGTGGTCGAAGCTGCTGGTTCTACGGGCAGCGACCACGACGTTCGCGATGCGAACGCGCGTGGTTACCGCAAGACGCGTCGTGGCTACGTCACGAGCGACAAGATGGACAAGACCATCGTTGTCGAGGTCGAAGACCGCGTAAAGCACCCCCTGTACGGCAAGGTCATCCGCCGTACGTCCAAGGTCAAGGTCCACGATGAGGGCAACACCGCCGGAATTGGCGACCTGGTGCTCATCAACGAGACCCGCCCGCTGAGCGCCACGAAGCGCTGGCGCCTCATCGAGATCCTCGAGAAGGCCAAGTAGGCCTCGGCCTCTTGGAACCCAAGGAGTAAGAAGTGATTCAGACTGAGTCCCGCCTCAAGGTGGCCGACAACACCGGTGCAAAGCAGCTGCTGACCATCCGCGTGCTCGGCGGCTCCAACCGCCGTTACGCAGGCCTGGGCGACATTATTGTCGCAACGGTCAAGGATGCGATTCCTGGCGGAAACGTAAAGAAGGGTGACGTTGTCAAAGCCGTCATCGTTCGCACCGTGAAAGAGACCCGTCGTTCCGACGGGTCCTACATCAAGTTTGACGAGAACGCCGCCGTCATCCTGAAGACCGACGGGGAGCCTCGTGGCACCCGCATCTTCGGACCGGTCGGTCGTGAGCTTCGCGACAAGAAGTTCATGAAGATCGTCTCGCTGGCCCCGGAGGTCATTTGATCATGGCGAAAATTAAGAAGGGCGACCTAGTTCAGGTCATCTCGGGCGCCAAGCCCGAGCGCGGCGGCGACCGTGGCAAGCAGGGCAAGGTCCTTGAGGTCCTTACCGAGCGCAACCGCGTCATCGTCGAAGGCGTGAACTACGTCACCAAGCACACCCGCGTGGGTCAGACCCAGCGTGGTACCAAGACCGGCGGCATCGAGACATTCGAAGCCCCCATCCACATCTCCAACGTGGCCGTCGTTGACCCCGAGACGAAGAAGCCGACCCGCGTCGGCCGTCGCGTCGAGGAGCAGGTCAAGGATGGCAACAAGCGCATCGTTCGCGTGCGCTTCGCTAAGAAGTCAGGCAAGGACCTCTGAATATGAGCACCGTGACTGCCGCGGAGGCTGGCAAGATCCAGCCTCGCCTCAAGCAGACGTACAAGTCGGAGATTCTTCAGAAACTCCAGGACGAGTTCGGCTACAAGAACGTCAACCAGATTCCTGGCCTCGTCAAGGTCGTCGTCAACACCGGTGTCGGTGAAGCGGCCCGTGACAGCAAGGTGATTGATGGTGCTGTCGCTGACCTCACCAAGATCACGGGCCAGAAGCCGGTTGTGACGAAGGCCCGCAAGTCCATCGCGCAGTTCAAGCTTCGCGAAGGACAGCCCATCGGCGCACATGTCACCCTCCGTGGTGACCGTGCGTGGGAGTTCATCGACCGCCTGGTGAACCTCGCGCTGCCGCGCATCCGCGACTTCCGCGGTTTGTCGCCCAAGCAGTTCGATGGTCATGGCAACTACACGTTCGGTCTCCAGGAACAGTCAGTGTTCCACGAGATCGATCAGGACAAGATCGACCGCGTTCGCGGATTCGACATCACGATCGTGACGTCGGCTTCGACGGATGACGAGGGCCGCTCATTGCTGCGTCACCTCGGCTTCCCGTTCCGCGGCGAGGGCGACAAGTAAGATCTTCTCTTGGGCATTTCGCCCACCACCACCACAGGTCGGCCGTCGTGTACCGGCGTACGAAACCTGGTGAACAAAGGAAACAAAACATATGACGATGACAGACCCGGTCGCAGACTTGCTGACCCGTCTGCGCAACGCGAACTCGGCGCACCACGATTCGGTGTCACTGCCGAGCTCCAAGCTCAAGACCCACATCGCTGAAATTCTCCAGAAGGAGGGTTACATCTCTGGTTGGGAGACTGCCGACGCTCGTGTTGGTCAGACGCTGACCCTCACGCTTAAGTACGGTCCCAACCGCGAGCGTTCGATTGCGGGCATCAAGCGCGTGTCGAAGCCCGGTTTGCGCGTGTACGCAAAGTCGACCGAGATCCCCACCGTCCTCGGTGGCCTCGGCGTTGCCATCCTGTCCACCTCCTCCGGTCTTCTCACTGACCGTCAGGCTGAGCAGAAGGGCGTGGGCGGAGAAGTTCTCGCCTACGTGTGGTGATCTGACATGTCACGTATTGGACGTCTTCCCATTGACATTCCCACCGGCGTCACGGTTTCGGTGTCGGGTCGGGATGTGGCCGTTAAAGGCCCCAAGGGTGAGCTGACGATTTCGGTGGCTATGCCCATCGAAGTCAGCGTCAACGAAGGACAGGTCGTCGTTACCCGTCCCGATGACGAGCGCGAATCGCGTTCGTTGCACGGTTTGACGCGCACACTCATCAACAACAACATCGTCGGTGTCACGACGGGCTACACCAAGGGCCTCGAGGTCGTTGGTACGGGTTACCGTGTCGCTCAGAAGGGCGGCTCGGTTGAGTTCGCCCTCGGCTTCTCGCACCCGGTTCTCGTTGAACCCCCCGCGGGGATCACCTTCACGGTAGAGGGCAACAACAAGCTCACCGTGAGCGGCATCGACAAGCAGGCCGTCGGCGAGGCGGCTGCGAACATCCGCAAGATTCGCAAGCCCGAACCCTACAAGGGTAAGGGTGTGCGTTACGCCGGCGAGGTCGTACGGCGCAAGGCCGGAAAGGCTGGTAAGTAACCATGGCTGTGAAGACGAAGTCCGACGCCCGCGCGCGTCGTCACACCCGCCTTCGCAAGAAGGTTGTCGGCTCCGAGCTGCGTCCGCGCCTGGTCGTGACCCGTTCCGCCCGTCACGTATTCGTGCAGGTAGTGGACGACACCAAGGGCTACACCGTTGCATCGGCATCTACGCTCGAAACCGATCTTCGTGCGCTCGACGGCGACAAGACCGCTAAGGCCCGCAAGGTCGGCGAACTTGTTGCAGAGCGTGCAAAGGCAGCCGGCGTCGTTGACGTCGTATTCGACCGTGGCGGCAACCGCTACGCGGGACGTGTCGCGGCTATCGCCGATGGCGCCCGCGAAGGGGGTTTGAACCTGTGAGCGAAAACAAGGAGAACAACGTGACCGCCGAGACCGAGGCTCCGGCCGCCGCGTCAGCCGAGGCCACCGCGCCCGCTGAGGGCGCGACGACCGAAGCTGCGACGACCACCGAGCGGGAGCCCCGCCGTGGTGGCCGGGAGCGCAATCCCAACCGTGAACGTAATTCACGCGACCGTGGTGACAACCAGTTCCTCGAGCGTGTTGTCACGATCAACCGCGTGTCGAAGGTCGTGAAGGGTGGACGTCGCTTCAGCTTCACCGCTCTCGTGGTCGTCGGTGACGGCAACGGTGTAGTGGGCGTCGGCTACGGCAAGGCGCGCGAAGTTCCTCTCGCCATCTCTAAGGGTGTCGAAGAGGCCAAGCGCAACTTCTTCCGTGTGCCGCGCGTCGGCTCGACAATTCCCCACCCGGTACAGGGTGAGGCTGCTGCTGGCGTTGTACTGCTGCGTCCGGCTTCTGCCGGTACCGGTGTTATCGCCGGTGGTCCTGTCCGCGCCGTACTCGAGTGCGCTGGTATTCATGATGTGCTGTCGAAGTCGCTTGGTTCGTCGAACACGATCAACATCGTGCACGCGACCGTTGCGGCCCTCAAGCAGCTCGAAGAGCCACGCTCGGTTGCAGCGCGTCGTGGACTTGACTTCGACCAGGTCGCGCCCGCACGTTTCATCCGTGCTGAGGCAGAAGCTGCGCAGAAGGTAGGTTCCTGATGGCTGAACGTCTGAAGGTGACGCAGACCAAGTCCAAGGTGAGCGAGAAGCAGAACCAGCGTGACACGCTGCGTTCGCTCGGTCTGAAGCGGATCGGCGACTCTGTCGTCCGTCCCGACGACGCGCAGACGCGCGGTTATGTCAAGACCGTTGCTCACCTCGTAAAGGTTGAGGAGATCAACTAATGGCTGAGAAGAAGGACGAGACGGCTAAGGCTGTCGCGACGGAGAAGCCGAAGGCTGCTCGCAAGCCCGCTGCCAAAAAGGCTCCGGCTAAGGCGGCAGCTCCGAAGGCTGCACCGGTCACCCGTCCGGGCGTGCTGAAGGTACACCACCTTCGCCCCGTCCCGGGTGCCAACACCGCGAAGACCCGTGTGGGTCGCGGTGAGGGCTCGAAGGGTAAGACCGCTGGCCGCGGTACCAAGGGAACAAAGGCTCGCTACTCTGTGCGCCCCGGTTTCGAAGGTGGCCAGATGCCGCTCCACATGCGTACGCCGAAGCTGCGCGGGTTCAAGAACCCGTTCCGCGTCGAGTACCAGGTGGTCAACCTGGAGAAGCTCGCTGAGCTTTATCCCTCAGGCGGCGACGTCACCATCGGTGACCTCGTGGCAAAGGGTGCAGTTCGCAAGAACGAAAAAGTTAAGGTGCTGGGCACCGGAGACATCGATGTCGCGATCAACGTGACTGTCGATAAGGTCTCTGGTTCTGCCGAGCAGAAGATTGTCGCTGCCGGCGGCACAGTTAAGTAATCGACTTTAGGGGTCGGAGGTAATCCTCCGGCCCCTCTTGTCTTTCCGGCTGGGATAGTCTGTCCTCGGTGCGCCTCGTGGGGCATCGACACCCGTTCTGGAGGAATCCACTTGTTCAGCGCCATCGCGCGGGTTTTCCGCACACCTGACCTGCGGCGGAAAATCGCCTTTACCTTGGGCATCATCGCCCTGTACCGTCTCGGTGCTCACGTGCCGTCGCCGTTCGTCGACTTCTCTAATGTGCAGGAGTGCCTCGCGGATTCCGGTGGCGCCGAGGGTCTGTTGTCGCTCGTCAACCTGTTTGCTGGCGGAGCGCTGCTGCAGCTTTCCGTCTTCGCACTCGGAGTGATGCCCTACATCACAGCGACGATCATCGTGCAGCTTTTGCGCGTTGTTATTCCGCACTTCGAGACTCTCTATAAAGAGGGACAGGCGGGCCAGGCTCGCCTGACGCAGTACACCCGCTACCTGACGATCGCGCTCGCGCTCTTGCAGTCGACGACACTCGTTACGGTGGCGCGGAGCGGTCAGCTCTTCGGCACGACCGATATTGCTTCGTGCGCGCAGGTTCTCACCAACGACGCGTGGTGGGCGCAGCTCCTCATGATCATTACGATGACCGCCGGTACCGGCCTCATCATGTGGTTCGCGGAACTCGTCACCGAGAAGGGAATCGGCAACGGAATGTCGATCCTCATCTTCACGTCGATTGCGGCTTCCTTCCCCTCCGCCATGTGGCAGATCTTCGAGGCGAACGGTTTCGAGGTCTTCCTGCTCGTGCTGGCTGTCAGCATCGTTGTCGTGGGGCTGGTGGTGTTCGTTGAACAATCTCAACGTCGAGTTCCTGTGCAATATGCGAAACGAATGGTGGGACGCCGCACCTATGGCGGTACGAATACGTACATCCCGATCAAGGTGAACATGGCCGGCGTTGTGCCCGTCATCTTTGCGTCGTCTCTCCTCTACATCCCGGCGCTGATCGCGCAGTTCAACATCACACCCGACGCTGATGGCAACATCCCTGGTTGGGTTACATGGGTACAGACAAACCTCACGACGGGTGACAGCCCGATCTACATGGCTGTCTACTTCTTGTTGATCGTCGGATTCACGTATTTCTACGTCGCCATCACGTTCAACCCGGTCGAAGTTGCCGACAACATGAAGAAGTACGGCGGCTTTATCCCAGGCATCCGTGCCGGGCGACCGACCGCTGAATATCTTGACTACGTGCTCACGCGCATCACGCTTCCTGGCTCGTTGTACCTCGGTCTGATCGCACTTATTCCGCTGATCGCGCTTTCGACTGTTGGCGCCAACCAGAACTTCCCGTTCGGTGGCGCGTCGATTCTCATCATCGTCGGTGTGGGTCTTGAAACTGTGAAGCAGATCGACGCTCAGCTTCAGCAGCGTCACTACGAAGGGCTCTTGCGATGACTGCGCCGGCCGCACGTTTGTTAATCGTGGGTCCCCAGGGTTCAGGTAAAGGAACCCAGGGTGCGCGCGTCGCCGAGGCGCTGGGGGTACCCGCAATTTCGACGGGCGACATGTTTCGCGCGGCGATCGCAGGCAAGACGCCACTCGGGCTTGAGGTCCAGGCGATCATCGAAGCCGGCGATCTTGTTCCGGATGAGCTCACGAGCGCTGTCGTTCGGGAACGCCTCAGCGAGACGGATGCCGCAGCAGGATTCCTGCTGGACGGCTACCCGAGAAACCTCGGCCAGGTCAGCGACTTCGATGCCTTTCTCACCGATCGCGGAGAAAAGCTGACGTCAGTGATCGAACTCAGCGTTCCACGCGACGAAAGCATAGAGCGACTGACGCTTCGGGCACAGCAGCAGGGGCGCACCGATGACACTGAAGACGTCATCGCTAATCGCCTGCGTATCTATGAGCGCGAGACTGCGCCGATTCTCGACGTCTACCGCGAACGCGGCATCGTCGACACTATCGACGGCGTTGGCACGCTGGATGGCATCACTGCTCGCGTAGTTTCGGCGCTTCAGGCTCGTGGCCTTTCCGCCGAAGCAGTGCGCTGAACGGCAAGAACTGTCGTGCTTCGTCGTTCGATATATAAGTCACCAGCTCAGCTTCGTGCAATGCGCGAGCCGGGTCTCATCACAGCTGCCGCGCTCGATGCTGTCCGCGCATTGATCGCTCCCGGGGTGACGACCTTGGAGCTGGATGCTGCGGCATCCGCTGTGATCACGTCCGCAGGCGCAAAATCTAACTTCCAGATGGTGCGTGGCTACCGGCACACGATCTGCGTCTCTGTGAATGAGCAGGTAGTTCACGGGATTCCCGGTGGACGCGTTCTGCGACCCGGGGACATCGTGTCGGTGGACGCCGGAGCGGAGTTGCGCGGCTGGAATGGTGATTCTGCGTTCACCGTCGTAGTGCCGGACGAGTCTCAACCAGACGTCGTCGCTGAGCGTGAAGAGCTTTCGCGCGTGACCGAAGGCTCGCTTTGGGCGGGGATCGCGTCGCTCGCAGATGCGTCACATATTGGCGAGATTGGCGCGGCAATTCAGGGCTACATCGAAGCGTCAGGTCATGACTACGGGATTCTTCGTGACTACGTCGGTCACGGCATCGGCCGCAAAATGCACGAATCGCCCTCTGTTTTCAACTATCGGGTGAGTGATCCGGGCGCCGAGATTAAGCCCGGACTTGTTCTTGCAATCGAGCCGATGGTCGTCGCGGGCTCTGAAGAAACATTCATCGAAGAGGATGACTGGACGGTATCGACCGTCGACGGTTCAGCTGGTTCACACTGGGAACATAGCGTCGCCGTGCATGATGACGGTATATGGGTGCTCACAGCGCCCGACGGAGGCAAAGCGGGGCTCGCGCCTTTCGGTGTGATTCCGCAAGAGATTCGATAGGAAAGTTTTCGTGGCCGCAGCTGCACGTAAAGTCAACACGTTCGTCATTGGCGTCACCATCGCGGTGGTCGTTGTCCTAGCTGGGGTGACAGCGCTCGTCGTATGGATGAACAGCGCTGCGAGCGACCCGGGAGTGGCTCCCGAGGCATCCAATGTGAACTCCGAAACTGGAGCGATTGTGTTCGGTGACGGCCCCGATGTGGTCGACACCTACATCGACTTCATGTGCCCCTACTGCAACCAGTTCGAGCAGAGTGAGGGTGACACGATTCAGGGGCTCATCGAGTCCGGCGACATTACGCTCAACGTGCACCCGGTCTCTATTCTTGATCGACTCTCGAACGGCACCGAGTATTCCAGCCGCTCAGCTGCAGCCATGTACGCAGTAGCTGCTGCCGACCCCGACAATGCTTACGCATTCCTTGAAGCAATGTACGCCAACCAGCCTGCCGAGAACTCCGATGGGCTGAGCGACGAGCAGATCATTCAGCTCGCGAGAGATGCCGGCGTTAACGTCACGAGTGATCTCGAAGACGCGATTACCTCGGGCGAATACACGAACTACGCGCAGTCGCAGTCGTTGCCTGACGGCGCGACAGGAACCCCCACGCTGGTAGTGAACGACGAGATCATCTCGATCACGTACGACCCGCAGACGGATATCCTCGCAAACCTGAGCAGCTAACGCTGTGAGCGACGCCGCTCGTGAGCGACGTCGCGGGCGTCATCGTGTTGCCGAGCTTGGTTTTATCACGTATGATCGTTCTTTGGTGCGTTGTGCCTTTATTGGCGTGTCGTAGCACCACACAACCCTTACCCAACGCAGATCGACCGGTCTGCACCAAGCGCGAGCGAGGATATGGCGAAAAAAGACGGTGTCATCGAGATCGAGGGCACAATATCCGAGGCGCTGCCCAATGCGATGTTTCGCGTAGAGCTCAGCAACGGACACAAGGTGCTGGCAACGATCTCAGGAAAGATGCGGCAGAACTACATCCGTATCATTCCCGAAGACCGCGTGGTGGTAGAGCTTTCGCCCTACGACCTCACGCGTGGTCGCATCGTTTACCGCTACCGCTAAACCGGTCGAGAAGTAACGGCTGCCCTCACCAGGCGGCACGAAGACAGCGAATAGGAACATCATGAAGGTTAAGCCCTCCGTTCGGCCCATCTGCGATCACTGCAAAGTGATCCGTCGTCACGGCCGCGTCATGGTTATCTGCAAGGCGAACCCTCGCCACAAGCAGCGCCAGGGCTAAGACGGATGTCGCGGCAACGCGGCAGTCTCTCTCACAACTGAATACACATCTCACCGGCAGCATCAGAACCTCTCGCCATTGCCGGCTATCCATTACTGGAAAGCCATCACTGGAAATGAGGGGGGACACCTCGGGCGGAGGCCCGGGCACCGATTCTGCTCCACACCTCCACATACTCCTAGGAGAGTCGCATGGCACGTCTTGCTGGCGTCGACATCCCGCGCGATAAGCGCGTGGTCATCGCCCTGACATACATCTACGGCGTTGGCCGTACCCGTTCCGTCGAAATCTTGAAAGCTACTGAGATCGACGAGAGCATCCGCGTGAAGGATCTCACCGACGAGCAGCTCGTCGTGCTTCGCGATCACATCGAAGGCACCTACAAGGTGGAGGGTGACCTTCGCCGTGAGGTTGCCGCCGACATCCGCCGCAAGGTTGAGATCGGCTCCTACGAAGGCGTGCGTCACCGCCGCGGCCTTCCGGTGCGCGGTCAGCGCACCAAGACCAACGCGCGTACCCGCAAGGGCCCCAAGCGCACCGTCGCCGGCAAGAAGAAGGCGCGCTAGGCCTCGCCAGCGCCCCAGGATTCTAGGAGATCAAAGCAATGGCACAGGCCAAAACTGCCGCGCGCAAGCCGCGCCGCAAGGAAAAGAAGAACATCGCGCTGGGCCACGCCCACATCAAGTCGACGTTCAACAACACAATCGTTTCGATCACCGACCCCTCCGGTGCCGTCATCAGCTGGGCATCGTCCGGCGGCGTCGGCTTCAAGGGCTCGCGTAAGTCGACACCGTATGCCGCTGGTATGGCCGCCGAATCGGCAGCTCGCCAGGCAGCTGAGCACGGTGTCAAAAAGGTCGACGTTTTCGTTAAGGGACCGGGTTCAGGTCGCGAGACCGCAATTCGTTCGCTGACGACTGCGGGTCTTGAGGTCGGTTCGATTCAGGACGTGACTCCTCAGGCCCACAACGGCTGCCGTCCCCCCAAGCGCCGCCGCGTCTGACTTCTCGGAGCCGGGGCACCCTCTTTGGTGCCCCGGCATCCGTGTGTCTTAAAACAACTCCATATCTCACCCACTGCACGTGTCATATAGCGGACATGTCGCACGAAAGGAACACATAGTGCTCATCGCACAGCGTCCCACCCTCACCGAGGAGAAGATCGGCGAATTCCGTAGCCGATTCATCATCGAGCCGCTGGAGCCCGGTTTCGGGTACACGATCGGTAACGCGCTGCGTCGCAGCCTTCTCTCTTCCATCCCGGGGGCTGCAGTAACCAGCATCCGCATCGACGGCGTGCTGCACGAGTTCAGCACGATCCCCGGTGTGAAAGAAGATGTCACCGAAATCATTCTGAACATCAAGCAGCTTGTTGTTTCGAGCGAGCGCGACGAACCGATCACTGCGTACCTGCGCAAGACCGGTGCGGGCGAAGTTACCGCCGCAGACATTTCGGCTCCCGCCGGTGTCGAGGTGCACAACCCCGAGCTCGTCATCGCAACTCTGAATGACACAGCGCGTTTTGAGCTCGAGCTCACGATCGAGCGTGGCCGCGGCTACGTTTCGGCAACGCAGAACCGCAACGAGTACGCCGAGGCCGGTCAGGTTCCGATCGACTCGATCTACTCGCCCGTGCTCAAAGTCAGCTACCGCGTTGACGCAACGCGTGCCGGTGAGCGTACCGACTTCGACAAGCTCATCCTCGATGTTGAGTCGAAGTCGTCGATGGCTCCCCGTGATGCCGTCGCCTCTGCCGGTCGCACTCTCACCGAACTTTTCGGTCTCGCTCGCGAGCTGAACGTTGAGGCCGAGGGTATCGAGATCGGCCCGCCGCCGGTTGAGACTGTGCACACGAACGAACTGTCGATGCCCATTGAGGACCTCGACCTTTCGGTTCGCTCTTACAACTGCCTCAAGCGCGAGGGCATCAACACAGTCTCCGAACTGGTTGCCCTCTCTGAGACGCAGCTGATGAACATCCGCAACTTCGGTCAGAAGTCGGTCGACGAGGTGCGCGACAAGCTCATCTCGCTCGGACTGTCGCTCAAGGATTCGGTGCCCGGTTTCGACGGCGCTCAGTTCTTCGGCGGTTACGACGAAGAGAACGTTTGACCTTCGGGCCGAACACCGACCGACTTTTCACTCTGGAGTATTTGAGACATGCCTAAGCCCACGAAGGGTCCCCGCCTTGGAGGCGGCCCCGCACACGAGCGTCTGCTGCTTGCGAACCTCGCGGCTGCCCTCTACACGCACAAGTCCATCAAGACCACTGAGACCAAGGCAAAGCGCCTTCGTCCGCTTGCCGAGCGTCTGATCACGTTCGCTAAGCGCGGCGATCTTCACGCTCGCCGCCGTGTTCTCTCGGTCATCGGTGACAAAGAAGTGGTTCACACTCTTTTCACCGAAATCGCACCGTTGGTTGCCGAGCGTGAGGGTGGCTACACCCGCATCACGAAGGTCGGAAACCGAAAGGGTGACAACGCACCTATGGCAGTCATCGAACTGGTTCTCGAGCCCGTTACGAAGAAGGCCTCTGCTGTCTCCAAGAAGGATGGCGCTAAGAAGGATGCTGCTGCTCCCGTCGCCGAAGAGGCAGCGGTAGAAGAAGCACCCGTCGAAGAGTCCGCAGCTGACGCTGGTGCGGAGTCGTCCGAAGAGGGCGAGGCCGCAGAGGCTGCAGCGGAAGAAGCTGTAGCGGCTCCCGCCGAAGAGTCTGACAAGGCGTAACACCGCCGGGCTCACGCCCCCAAATACGCGTGAAAAAAGAACCGCGGGCCCGAACGGGCTCGCGGTTCTTTTTTGTCAATGCATGCTCCGAGTTGTGTTCCGCAACGCCACCGCAAGATAGGCGCAAGATGCCACAAAGAAACACCAAGAGCGTGTATTTACTGGTGATCTTCAAAGCCGCGCGTGGTTGTCTGCAAGGGTGCGGCGACGATCGTGGCACGTTTTTTTGGGGAGGCGTGTGCTGGTGACGGCGCTGCCGGAATTGGGACCGGGTTAGATGTTGAAAGAACTTTCGGCGCCGAAACGGCGTCGGCAGTGGGGCACCGAGCGATCATGGATTCCGCTTCCGGCTATGCATCCTGCTCCGTCGACCGCGAAGCTTATTTGGGGAAACATCGCGATCTGGTCGACGATCGTCATCTGGGTGCTCTACGTCGTGAGTGTGGTGTTCACCCAACTCGTTGGCGGTGCGTTCGACACGACGCTGCGGATCGTGGAAGCGGTCTCATATGTGGTCGTCGTTACATTCCTGATGTTCTCGGCACTCATGTACCTTGTGGCGCGCCAGGGCGCATACGGACGCTTTCTCCACCATGAACGCGCGCCGCGTACCGAGCTCGACGACCATTTCGGCAGCTCGCACGAGCCGCTCACAGTGCTGATACCCTCATACGCCGAAGAGCCTTCGGTGGTGCGGAAGACGCTGTGGTCGGCTGCTCTGCAGGAATACCCATCGCTGCGAGTCGTCCTCCTTCTCGATGACAATCCGGAGCCGGATGACCAGGCAGACGCCGAGAGGCTGGCCTTGACGCGTGCTGTGCCCGCAGAGATCGAAGCAGCACTGCGCGAGCCAGCTGAGCGCTTCTCAGATGCCTGGCTGGAATGTTCTCACCAGTTGATGATCGATGGTGCTCCCGTCGAGACAGTGATGCCGACTCTCGTCGCTGAGTATCGCGTCGGTGTCGAGTGGCTTCGCGCAATGGCGGATGCCGAGCGAGACGACGACCACGTTGACGACTTTTTCATCGGCGAGGTGGTTGAAGGCCTCGCTGAGGACCTCGAAGAGACAGCGCTTGCTATCGAGGCCGCGATCGCGGCAGAGCACATGCTTAAGCCAGAGCGAATTCAGCAGCTCTTCCGACGATTGGCCTGGATCTTCTCTGCTGAGGTCACGTCGTTCGAGCGCAAACGCTACGCATCGCTATCGCACGAAGCAAACAAGGCGATGAACCTCAACTCATATATCGGTCTCATCGGCGGTCGATACCAGGAGCATGCGACGCCGGATGGCCGCATGCTGCGCTACGTACCGGGCACGGAACCTGCGGATTTCGTCATCCCCAACTCTGAGTTCATTCTGACACTCGACGCGGACTCATTGCTTCTTCGCGACTACTGCTTGCGTCTTGTCTACTTTCTCGAGCAGCCCGAGAATTCCCGCGTTGCCGTAACTCAAACTCCCTATTCTTCCTTTCGTGGCGCGCCCACCCGGATTGAACGATTGGCGGGTGCCACAACTGACGTGCAGCACATTCTGCATCAAGGTATGACAGCCCACAACGCAACCTTTTGGGTGGGAGCGAACGCGGTTATTCGCATGGAAGCTCTTGACGACATCCTTGAGATCGAGTCGTCTGGCGGCCTCGATGTGCGGCGTTACGTGCAAGACCGCACTGTCATCGAAGACACCGAATCGAGCGTCGACCTCGGCGAACACAGGTGGACTCTCGTTAACTACCCGGAGCGTCTGAGCTACAGCGCAACGCCCCCCGACTTCGGTTCGCTCGTCGTGCAGCGGCGCAGGTGGGCCAACGGTGGCCTGGTGATCTTGCCTAAGCTCTGGCACCAGATGCGAGAGCGTCGTCGCGACGGTATGCCGATGAAGGCGATGGAGGTCGCGCTTCGCGCCAACTATCTCGCCTCGATCATGTGGGCAAGCTTCGGTCTCGTCTTTCTGCTCGTCTATCCGTACGACAGCAGGCTCGTCAGCCCGCTCGTGTTCCTCGGCGCTATTCCCTACTTCGCTGCGATGGCAAGCGACCTGCACTACACCGGTTACAAGCGCACCGACATCTTTCGGATTTACGGGTTCAATCTCATCTTGCTGCCCGTCAACCTCGCGGGTGTTCTGAAATCGATCCAGCAGGCAATTACGGGAAAGAAGATTCCGTTTGCGCGGACCCCCAAAGTGAAAGATCGAATCGCTGCGCCCTTTATCTTCGTCGTGGTCCCGTACATCATCGTCGGGTTCTCGGCGTACATTGCATGGCAGAGTTTCTTTCAGCAAAACTGGTGGTTGTTTGGGTTTGCCGCCTTCAATACCGTCTGTGCGATGTGGGCGATCATCACGTATATCGGGCTGTGGAACTCGGTTGTCGATATCTGGCTAGGCCTCACCGACTGGATGTGGATAGACGCGTCGAAAGGCAACGGACTTGCGCCGGCGGCGGCGACCGTGGACTGGCAAGCAGCGCTGTACCGAGGCGCGGCAGCCCCAGGTCAAAAGGTGCGCGGTACTCCGCGTGACCGGTCTGTTGTAGAGGTCACAGAGACAGCTGAAGAGCACCCAGCCGACGCGGCGAACGCAGTATGAGGTCCGCGAAGCCTCGCGTTGGTAGGCACAGCGGCAAACGGCTGTCGTGGTGGAGATTTCTTCTCGCCGTCGTAGCGGTAGCCGTCGTTGCCATCGGTGCAGTGTTCCTCGTGCGAACAGCTGTCGCGCCGGTGGTCGCCGAGGCCGATGGGTCTGACGCGACCACTCCCTGGTTCGGGGGATACATGGACGTGACCCTCGCAGATGACTACCAACTTCCCAACAGCCTTGATGCTGACACCGCGACAACAGTGCTTGCCTTCGTGGTGGCCGATCCGAAAAACGAATGTGAGCCCACCTGGGGCGGCGTGTACGACCTTGACGAGGCTTCGGACAACCTCGACATAGATCGGAACATCGCGCGATATCGACAAGCGGGCGGAGACGTTGTCGTCTCGTTCGGCGGTATGGCCAATGATGAGTTGTCGACTGTGTGCAGCGATCGTTCCGCACTCGCGGATGCATACTCCTCTGTCGTGGATCGGTACGATCTCGACACGGTAGACCTCGATATCGAAGGCGATGACCTTCTCGATACGGTTGCCGGTGCGCTGCGCGCCGATGCCATTGCCACAGTGCAGGCCGAGCGGGCGGCAGACGGCCACGATCTTGCTGTGTGGATGACACTTCCTGTCTCACCCGACGGTCTCACCGATGACGGTGTGAGAGCTGTGCAGCAGATGCTGCAAGCTGGAGTGACGCTTGCCGGCGTAAACCTCATGACAATGGACTACGGCGTGGACCTTGACGGGGCGACGATGGCTGCGGCATCCGAATCTGCCATCGAAGGCGCCAATGCGCAGCTCGTGCGTATTTACACCGACGCTGAGATCAAGCTGCCCGGTGGTGAGGCCTGGAGCATGCTGGGTGCAACGCCAATGATCGGTCAGAACGACATTGCAGGAGAGGTTTTCACGCTGAAGGATGCCGCGACGCTCAACGCATACGCCGTCAAGAAGGGTCTGGGGCGCATGTCGATGTGGTCGCTCAACCGAGACCGAACGTGCGGAGAGAACTACCCCAACACGATGGTGGTTTCGAACGAGTGCAGCGGCGTCGACCAGGGCGGCGAGAGCTTCGCGACAGCGCTCAGCGCTGGGTTCGATGGATTGCCGGGCCCCATCCCAACCGCAACACCTACGCCGATTACTACAGCGATCGTTGATGACCCAGAAAGCAGTCCGTTCCCGGTCTGGACGCCGAAACAGTCATACTCGGCAGGGGTGAAGGTTGTGCGGCAGGGCTACGTGTACGTCGCGAAGTGGTGGACGGACGGCGAGTCGGACCCGGCCGATCCGACCGTGAGCGCGGTCGATTCGCCGTGGCTGTATGTCGGCCCGGTGCTGCCTACGGACCAACCCTTCACGCTGCCGACGGTGGCTGAAGGCACCTACGCCCCGTGGGATAAAGAGACGAACTACCCCGCCGGTGAGCGCGTCGTCGTAAAGAATGTGCCGTTCGTTGCCAAATGGTGGACGCAGGGAGAGGACCCGATGGACGCGGTGACTGACCAGACGCAGAGCGCGTGGGAACTCCTCGACTCGGACTCGGTGAGCCGTTAAGGCAGTAAATCTTGACCGGCACGCGCCAACTGTGCCCGCTGCAGATCCTTCATTGCGGTGTCGACCGTGTCGCAGAAAATGCGTCCGCCGGATTCCCCAGGATGGATTTTGTCGCCAGACAGCAGATCGATGTGGGGCGCAATTGCGCCAGACCAGTCGGCGAGCTCGACGTTGCGGTGTATGGCCGAGAAACGAGCGAGCTCAGCATTGACACCATCGATCCAATCGCGAGGCGCAAAAGCGTTTACAAGGATGAGCTGTCGCGTCGGGCCGACGATACTTTCAATGCGATCAAGCGCCTCGACGTCGATGGCGCCGTTCGTTCCGAGTGCGACGATGACGTGATCACGGAGTCGTCCTGAATCAGCGAGATCCTGCAGTACGCTGACGCCCTGCCACATCGATCTGGAGACTGCTGCGTCAATGGCGATACCGGGGAAACGCTCGATGAGAGCGGGAGCCGATGCGAGCATGACGGAGTCGCCGACAGCTGAAATCTGGTCGCCTTGGATCGGTTCCAGAGCCGGTAGCGGTTTCGGGAACAGCGTGCGTGGGGCCGGGGGTACCTTGTGGCGTGCCTGCTCGACGGCCGCCGCGCCTGCCGCGACAACCGCCTCGCTCGATGTAACAGCGGGCGCTGCGGCAACGGCGGCGGACGTGCCGCCGAGCACGAGGGCAAATGCTGCGAGAGCAGCGATCGCTCGGAATCGAGATGCCGGAGCGCCTCGGAGGTGCTCGAGGAGCCGAGAAACACAGACGCGGAAGCCGTAGCGGCGCACCGGAACTTCGAGATAGCGGTACGAGAGCGCAGCGGCAACGACGGTGATGACGACGGCCACTACTCCTATTGTCACTGGCACGTTGGATGCGGCGGTGCTCTGCGACGTCGCCGACATCAGAAGGACCAGAATCGGCCAGTGCCAGAGGTAAAGACCGTACGATCTACGTCCTATCCACCTGAGTGGTGGCGCGTCGAGTGCACGTCCGATGCCCACGCCGGGCCACGAGCCAGCGACGATCGCCACGCCGGTGAGGATACCGGCGGTCAACAGCACGCCCGGGAACGAGGCGACTCCGTCGACCTCTGGGAGGAGGGCGACGCCGATGAGCGCCGCGATTGCTGCCGCCCCCACGGCGCCCACGGCGACGCGAACGAGCAGGAGGTGCATCCTGGGTCGAGGATCTGATAGCGCCCGCTTCATCCCGAAGGCGAGTGCGACCCCGATGAGCAGCCCGAAACCGTGAGATTCGGTTCCGAAGTATGCGCGGGTGAGGTCGCCGCCGGTGGATACGAGTACTGCCATCCAGGCCGCTGAGACGACAGCGAGCGCTGACGCGATGAGTACACGAAATCTGGCCCGTGGGATCAGCAAGAAAAGCGGCAGAATGAGCGGCCAGACGACGTAGAACTGCTCTTCGACCGCGAGCGACCAGAGGTTTCGAAAGAGCTCCGGCATGGCCGCGTTGAAGTATGCAGAGCCGTCCGCAATCGACACCCAGTTGTAGCTGAAGGTAACGGCCGATAAAAGTTGCTGACCGAGGCGTACCAAGACGTCGCCGCCGACAATCCACGCGAGAGAGGAACAGACGGTGAGAACAAGCGCAAGCGCGGGCAAGAGTCGTCGCGCTCGTCGTCGCCAGAATGAAAAAAGCGCGATTTTTCCAGTGCTCACGCGCTCACGGAGTAGGAGCGATGTAATGAGAAATCCGCTTATGACGAAGAAAACGTCGACGCCGATAAAGCCGCTCTGAAAGATCCAACCAGGGAAAAGGTGATAGAGCACAACGAGGATCACTGCGACTGCGCGCAGGCCATCAAGGCCCGCGTAGCGCGCGGTCTTCGGGGGAGGGCTGGCGGCAGTTTTCATCGGCTTGGGACGACAAAAGCGGGCTCGTCCACGCTTGATCCTACGCGCCCGGATACGCTGGTTCGATGCGCATTCGCCTTGACATCGCCTACGACGGTTCGCACTTTCGTGGCTGGGGGATTCAACCGGGACTTCGCACTGTGCAGGGGAGCCTCGAAGGTGCGTTGGAACGCATTTTGGGCGGGCAAACCAGGCTTGTCGTTGCGGGCCGTACCGATGCTGGAGTGCACGCCACCGGCCAGGTCGCGCACGTCGACCTCGATGACAAGCAGACCGGGCGCCTGCGCCAGCGGCGCGGCAACCAGGGCGAGCCAGCTGATGCGGTGACCGAACTTGGGCACCGCTTGCGTGGAATTCTCGGCAGCTATGCCGACGTCACAGTGACACGGGCGAGTGTGGCACCCGACGGGTTCGACGCGCGCTTTTCTGCCATTTGGCGCCGCTATCGTTACCAAATTTCTGACTACGTCACGGGCTATGACCCGCTTTCACGACACGATCGGACGAATGTCAAAGGCGTACTCGATCTCGACGCCATGAATGCCGCTGCGAGCTCGCTCGTCGGTCTTCATGATTTTGCTGCGTACTGCAAACCCCGCGAACGCGCCACCACAGTGCGCACGCTCCTCAACTTCGAATGGGAGCGCGACGGGGACGGCGTTGTCGTGGCCGCTGTGCGTGCAGACGCCTTCTGTCACAGCATGGTCCGCGCGCTCGTGGGGGCCTGTGTCTCGGTAGGTCTTGGCCGGATGGACGTCGATGATGTCGCAGCGCTCCGCGACGCGAGAGAGCGCACAAGCGCCATTCCGGTCATCGCCGCGCGCGGGTTGACCTTCACCGAGGTGGGTTACCCTTCCAACGATTTGTTGGCTCTTCGTGCCGAACAGACAAGGGCGCGCAGAAAGCTAGCGATAGAGCAGGAGCAGGAGCAGGAGTAGAAAATGGCGTTTCGAAACTTTCCTTTGTGTCTGTCGAGAGATCGTGTCCAACGACCGGTGCGGGCCTAGGCTGGGCAACACCATGAAGGTCATTTCTTACAACCTGCGTAAGCACAAAGCTGTCGGAGAGATTGCTGCTCTCGTCGAGAGCCATGCTGCCGATGTGCTCTGTTTACAAGAAGCCGACACGACCGATATTCCCGCCCAATTCGGCGAGCTTCGGCTCGCGGATGCTACGCGACGCAACCGTCTCGGTCTCGCTGTCTATTATCGCGAGAGCACGTTTCGGCTTGAAGAAGTGTGCACGATGGCGCTGAAGAAGTCGCTTCACGATCGAGTGCTGAGGCCAGCCGAGGAACGGATGCTCGGGGTACGCCTCCATGACATTGATCATGGCCGCGATCTCATCGTCGCCTCTTTTCATGCGGCGCCGCTCACCGCTTTGAACTCGTTACGGCGTCATCAGATCCGCACTGCACTGGCGCAGCTGCAGACGCTCGGAACCGAGCTGCCGGTGCTTATGGTTGGCGACTACAACTACCCGGTCTTCAAAGAGAATCTGGGGATCAAGGTGCGTGACCAGGGCTACCAGCTCACGCTCAGCGACGCGCGCACGTACACGCGTTATCGTTTCTTTCGCGGCCACTACGACTTCGCGACGTCGACCGGCTTCGATATCTCTCGCATCCGCACATTGCCGCAGGGACTGAGCGACCACCTGCCGATTTTGGTCGACGCTGAGCTCGAAGCTGCAGCCGCAAAACTCGCCTGAGGTGAAGCGCGCCCACGGGGGCTGTTGCTACGCGTTCGCCTTGCGCTGGCGGTGAACTGTTGCGGCTACCGCGATAGCGCCACCGGCAAGCACGAGGGCTCCGCCACCGACCCAGAAGCCCAAGAGGCTGGCCGACTGGAACCCGGTTGTCGGAAGGGATCCGACTGTGACAGTAACGGTGTCTCCAGGAGAAGATGATGAAAACACCGCGATATTGTAGGCGCCGTTCGCGTTCTCAGGAAAGTTGATTGAGACCGGGTCAAGTCCGCCGTCAGAATTAGCTTTGGCGTCAGCGTAAGTTTTCGTCTCAACGGCAAAACGGACCATGCCGAACGTAATCTCGTTGGCGTTTTGGCCGGTCACAGTGATAGTGACCGTCTCGCCGGGGATGAATGTTCCGTCGGCAACGCTGAGATCAACCGAGCCGCCCTGCTCGATCGTTGCCGATGACACCTGCGCCGAATCGCTCGCGGGGTATGCGCTGGCGCTCGCTGCGAGGGGCGAAGCGACAACCGCAGCTGCGGAGAGTATGAGGGCGGCGGTGGCTCGCGCCAGTGAAGCCTTCACGAGGATGAGCTTCATGGTGCGCTGCGCTTTCTGATGGTCATGTCGCCGTGACAAGCGGTCAAAACAAGTAAAGAGAGTGCCATCTTGGTTCTCGACGACGAATCCCTTAGGTCGATTATCCCGAAACTTCGCACGATAGCGCAACACTAGCTGTGTCTGCGGTGTTAATTGTTGGCGTTTCCTGCACACTCAAGGACGGCGTATGAGGCGTGCGTACTCGAACAAGCGCCGTCGACTCCTGGCCCGGAGTCAGATCTGTGCTCCAGGTGAGCACCCGCCTGCCGTCGTGTTCACCCCCGCCGAAGCCTGTCGTCGTTACGGTTCCCGTCGTTACCGCGCTGACGACCTCGGAGCCCTCCGGAAGGTAGAGGTAGACAACTGTTCGCGTGACACCGGGCGTCACACCGAAGCCGCCGCCACCGGTGATGTACGAGGGTAGATTCGCAGCGTCCGCGGGCGCATTGTCGCGTAAACGTACCGTGAGAGCGGCGTCGGAGGTTTCGCCGCCGTCGCTGCACCAGCCCACGGCCGAATCCAGCTGCATGTAGTAGTCCATTTTGGAACCTGTGCCATCGTTGGCATACACACCGAAAGTGGTTTGACTGTCGTCAGTGACCGGCAGATCGCCCTGCAGCGTCGTGCCGTCGAGCACCGACTGGTCGTCGGCATCCGCATTCCAAATAAGCAGGCGCCGCTCTGATCCCGCACGCGAGAGTGCGGAAATCAGTGTCGCGGGATCTGCTTGCCCCGACGCGAGCTTCTCAAAGACGGCGGCGGTTGCTGCGGCGAAGAAAGCATCTTGCTCGGCAGGCACGTCGTAACGCTGATAAACCTCATTGAGCAGAAGCGATACCGCGTTGTCGCTCGAGAGCACGTCGCCGCTTGGCAGGGTCACGGGGCCTGTTGCTTCCAACACGTAAGACAGCGTCACAGGATCGATAGCGATGACACCGTCGACGGTTTGTCCGGTTTCGCGGAGCCACATTGCCTGCGCGAGCTCGCCGCTGAGAGAGAAGTCCGGCACCTGAGTGATGTTTTGGATGTAGAGCGCTGGTTTGTCGTCATAGATCGCGAGAATCTCATCGCTCAACGGAATCACTCCGCCGTCGTAGCGCGAGAAATCACCCGACGATGCTTGGGCGCCGAGCGAGATGCTGCCGGCATCGGTGTGGACGACAGTGGTGGCGCCTACGATTCCACCGAGCGAACGCCATTCGGCGTTGTTCTGGAAAACGACGAGATAATCGCGCGGGCCGTCAGATCCGAGCATTGCGGGCATCAAAACTGCGGCTTTCGCCACCGCGTCAATAGCCGTGTGCGTTTGGTCTAGGAGAACTCCAATCTCCGTTACCGCTGTCTGTAACGGTGGGAGAAGCGCCGACGAATCGATGGCGTGAACGGATGCTGCGGCTTCACCCACATCGCTCGCGCCGGTAGCCGCGGCATCCGCTACCGATTCCAAGGGTGTCGTGTCGAAAGTGCCATCGACGGGGCGCAGGGTGTCGAGGGAAAACGTTGTTCCTACTTCGACGAGTGGGCTCAATGCTTCTGAGGCCACCTGGTCCGCTGCTGCGGCAATCGTGGATACAGCCTGTAGCTGGGGTCCTATCCAGGGCAGGGTTTCAACCGCACGCCACACCGGGTCGGATGTGAGCTCGCGGGCGGCAGCAGTGTCATTCGCGATCTGCGGCACAGCGCTCGTTGCGATTGTTGGGTCGCTGAGGTCCGCTGCAACTTCGCGCGCGGTCGCTTGAGCACCAGTGAGATGGCCGTACGCGAGGTAGGCGCGCACGCCGATCCAGGCGAACACAGCGAGCACGATGACGAGAACACTGACCAGCGTCCATGCGACGATGTGTCCGGCGCGGGCTTTTGTCGGAGGAGCAGAGGTCACCCCCATACTTTAGGCGCTGCGAACGCTGGCGCGAATAGACTGATCGTCAGGTCGGATACAGAAGGCGCGGCGCGGCGACGTCTGTACTTCGATGGAGAGAGGAAATCATGCAGTCAGTCCGGAGAGGCGCCGCGGTTGTGCTTGCAAGCGGCCTGCTCGTCACGGCGCTGACCGCGTGTGGTCCAGCACCCTGGAACCAGGCAAGTTCAGCTTCGCCAACACCGACGTCGACGGCCACCGCTGTGCCAGCGCCTGTCGAGAATGATCTTTCGTCGGGCTCTACCGAGCGCGAAGTGACGGCTGGTGCTGTCGCCGCAACGATCAACTACTGGTCGACGCTTTCAATGGATCAGTGGACAGCGACATCGCTGAAACCCATCAGCCTTTCGATGTCAACGACGGTGACGCCCAATGACGGCCAGAAGGTCTATCTTCAGCGCGCTGTAATGGTTGCCGTGCCGGGGAATGCGACGGAGACGTTTGCGGCTCTCGATCCGCAAATCGACGAGTCAAGCGTGAATCCGGGCTATCTCGTGCTTGACCCATACAGCTACTCTCAGACGTTCAACATGGGAGAGGTCCCTGCGGGGGCAACCTTTGTCACGGTGCAGTTCACCTACGATTTTTTGGTTCAGGCTGCGCCTGATTCGACAGAGTTCGCCAAGCAGACAGCGACCGATTCGCTCACGATTGCGATTGCGGCGTCTCCTGCGTCGGGAACCGAAGGCTAAATCCGGTCACGGTGCCAGCGGTCGCCGCCCGCGGCGGCGGCGATATCGACACCAATGCGTGCTGCTCGTTCAAGTTCGCTGAAGTCGTAGCCCGCGGTTTCTACGGAGCTCCACCCCACGCTTGCCGATACCTGCAGAGATCCGTCGGCGGGCGGCAGCGATAGCTCGGCAAGGAGCTTTCGAACGTATTCTCGCGTCACGGGCACCGTGCGGGGGACAAGGGCTACCACAGTTCCTGCGGAACGTCGGCCAATATCGGCATCGGCGGGGACCATCTGACGCACGAGCGACTCAAACCGGGCAGCAATTCTGGCGAACCCGATTTCACCAGCTGCATCACGAATATCGGCAATATCGTCGACGCGCAGCATGAGAAGAGCCCACGTGCGCTCGTCGCGGTCGCGCGCGCGCACGAGGCGTTCCGAAGCCGTCGCGCGAAACCTGGCCCATCCGGCGACCTCGCGGATTTGGCCGGCCGATGTTCCTTGCGCAAGCCACAGCAGGCTCACCACGATGCAGATCATGTAGCCAAGCAATCCGAGCCCGTTCACCAAGCGTGCAACTGCCAGCGGATCGGTCGCTGATGCGGGAAAAAACGCGCTCATTAAACCGATGAGGGCGAAAACAACAAAACCGATGGACGCCACGGTCAGCGGCAGCAACATTCGCTCGCGACGCTCAGGAATCCGGCGGAGCTCCACGATTGTCAAGCCGCAGAAAACGGCGACGACTGCGAACGAAAGGCGGAAGGCGAGGGCGTATTCAGCTACTCCGAGCGGGAGCGAGAAGGTGATTGCAAACACGGCGCCGACAGGGGCGACGGCCCAGATGTATGGTCGGGCTCCTCGCCAGGAGCGGAGCCCCGACCAGATCAAGATCGGTGCTCCCAAGAGCAAGGCGAGACCGATTCGGCGCAGCGTTTCTGCGCCTGCCGCTTCAGCTCCTACGGTGAGGTAGACGGATGAGATCGCGAGAACGAAAGCCAGCGCCCACGCGAGCGTCGCGCGGCTCGGACGAGGAATGAACCCAAGACCCACCATCAGCACGGTGCAGAGTGAAACAACCACGAGCTGAGCGGACCCGATTCCGCCGTCACTTGTCAGTGCGGTCATTGGCCGTCTTCCGCTCCGTCGTCGGCGAGCGGGAGTCGCACGGTGATTCTGGTACCGGCCCCCGGCTCGCTCTCGACATCGAGAGCGCCGTCGTGCTCGGTGATGATGTCACGCGCGATTCCCATGCCGAGGCCGGTGCCGGGTGTTGAGCTTTCACGTGCTGTTTCGGCGCGAAAGTAAGGATCGAACACTTGGGGCAGATCTCGTGCTGAAATTCCAATGCCGCTGTCGGTGATCGTCATCACAGCGGCACCGTCGTCGACGGTTCCGGAGATCTGGACGGTTCCGTCGCGTTGTGTGTATTTGATGGCGTTGCTCAGGAGGTTGTCGATGACCTGACGGAGCCTGAATCCGTCGCCGTGTACGGGTAGCGGCTGCGGTACCGAGATGCTGACGCGGACGCCCTGCGCGACGGCCGAAGGCTGGAACGACTCGAGTGAACTCTCGAGGATGCGGCGAGCGTCGACGCGCGAGTATCCACTGTCGACTCGTCGCGGTTGGGTGCTGGTGAGAATCTCACCGATCAAGGTCTGCATGCGCTGGCCCGCGTGGTCGATCACTTCTAGCTGCTCGCGTGTGCTCGCGGCGAGTCCGTCGTCTTCGAGCGCGAGTTCTGCGTGCCCGATGATGGCGGTGAGCGGGTTTCGGAGCTCATGCGAGACCACGGTGGCGATATGCTCGCGGGCACGCTCGGCCTCAATGAGATCGGTGATGTCGTGCACGATGAGAAGAGTTGAGAGCGGCTCGCTACCCAAGTTGTCGAGGATTCGTGTTGACGCCGAGAGTGCGTGCCACTTGCCGTTGCCATCGAAGAGCCATACCCGCTCATCTTCGAAGACTTCGCCGCGTATCGCTCGCGCCAGCGGCCGGCGGAGCTCTGGAAGCGCTTCGCCCCGAAGCGCCGCATACTCGACGGCGCGGCCAGGTTGTGTCGGATCATCGCGGTTCAAACCGTAAATATCGGCGTACGTGTCGTTGACGGCCAGAATGTCGCCGTCAAGGGCGAGCCGCGCGATGCCGACATCCAAGGCGTTCAGCATCTGTGTGACGCGGCGCTCTTGGGAGCTCACGCGCTGAATGGTGCCCTGTTGGCGAGATGACTGGCGGCGCAGGAGCTGCTTGAAGGCACGCGTCTGTCTGGCCGCCTGCCAAGACGTGAGACCGATGAAGGTGAGCGAGAGGATCACGATCACGAGTTGGAGCGTGAGGTTTCCGTTGGGAGGTGAAATCGCAGCTTCGCCGACCATCAAACCAGCAACACCGAGAAGCGCTGCAATAAGAGCCGGAAGGGCGAAGTGCGTCGCAATCCAAAAGATCGGAAAGACCCACAAAAAACCGAACTGGAGGTCGTTGGCTGCGACGAGGAGCCCAATTCCGATGATGTCGCCGTACGGCAGCACGAGCACGGCATCCCGAGGAGCGTGCGTCCACGGCACAAGCAAAGCGGCGGCGGTAAGCGCAATGATCATCGCGAGTCCGGCGGCATAAGTCCAGCTCGAAAAATCATCGGGGCTGAGGATCTGCACGACCGCAGTGATGCAGACGACACTGCCGGTCAGGACGAGCTGTGTGAGCCAGATTGACCGCGTTCGCGCGGTCGGGCCCGGAGCACGCACGACTGGTACACCTGTTGTGTGCGCCTTGCGCGCTGTCTCACCCCCGCTGGCAGCCATAGTGTTGAGTCTAGTGAAGCTAACGTATACTTCCCTCGCCGCCCTCTGCCCGTGCAGCTTGCAGGATGACGGTGTGCCCGACCCGTCTTGAGGTAACCCGAACACCTCACCACTGAGGAGTGGATCACTGTGAGCCGTACCCCGTCTTCCCGACTTGCCCGACGCAGCTTAGCCGCAACTTCTGTCGCCCTGGCCGGCGTGCTGTCGCTGAGCGGATGTGCGCAGGTTGTTGATGCGTTCAATCAGCTGGGCGGTTCGTCGACCGAGGCAAATGCGTCGACCACTGTGAGTACGCCAGCGCCGAGCCCGTCGGCTTCGATGACTTTCAACTCGCAATTCACCTACGACGGATCGGTGTCACTGTCGACCGATGTTGCCAACGACCTCGAGCTGACTCTCGATGTCTGGGCATCTGACCCGAAGCGCACACGTGAGTGGTGGCCCTCGAACGAGAAGACGTTTGGCTTCGCCATCAATGTGCACGACAACCTCGTTGATGAAAAATCTGTGCTGAAGGAGAAGCGTCGAGTGTATATCTCGTCGATCTCGATCACATCGCAGACTGCGCAGACCTCGGGCCAAGTGCAGAGCCCGTTCCAGTTTTCCGCGGATCCCCGCACTCTGGTTCCCACCGACACGCTTCGCAGTAGTCGGGGTCTCTTGCTCAACAGCTTCCAGGGCGGCCTTTACGTGCCTCTGACGACAATTCACCAACTACCAGAAGACACCTATGGCCTGACGCTTGAGTTTGCGATCGAGATATCGGTCGAAGGCACAGCTGACACCGACTCGAGCTTCACCCAGCAGACTGTGTACCAGTATCTGCCGATTGCTATCTTCCCGGACGGAACCGAGTAGCCGTCGCGTCACGAACAAACGCCGTCACGTCTGCGGGCGTGGACAGATCGTGGCACTCGACAGTGAGAATTAGCGGTTCTGAATAGATTGCCGTTGTCGCCTCGAGCCGCTCGACCTTTAGTGCGAATTCGGGACGAACACTGGTTTCACAATCGAGGCCAGAGCCGGGTGGAACGATCGCTATGACGCGGCCGTCGTCGTGGGAGGATGCTTGAGCCGAGCCGACAAGGTAGTCTTCGACGGCGTCAAAAAGTGCATCTTGGATAGTTCGGGCGTAGCTCGAACCCCGTCCGACACGCACCACGGTGAAATTCTCGATCGAGAAAACGACGGCGCTCGATCCCTCGGGAGAACCATCGGAAATACCGGGTTGCGTGGACGTGGGAGAAAGCGCACGCAGCAGTCGCACAACGCCGATCGTCACGAAAATAAAAACGACAATTCCGGCGATGGTGAGCCGGCGAGTGGCAAACAGGTCGGCGCCGTCAGCGCCGCGGAACACCTCTATGACGAGGCGAAGCCCGAGCAGCATCGCGAAGGTGACGGCGGTGAATGCAATCATCCTGGTTCCTGGGAGGGCCGACAGTGGAGTCTGTCTCGCCTCGAAGAACACCGCGATAGAAAACCCAGCCATCGCCAACAGCTTCACCGCAGCGGCCGGCGGTAGTGGAATGAGCAGTCCCAGCACGTAAACGGTGAGTGGCAGTGTCACCGCGAGCAACAGGCCACTCCATGCGCGCACGTTTACGATGCGTAATGCGACCCAGATCAGCCCTGGCGCCAGCACCATTAAGGCATCGCCGAGGGCGATCGCGAGGTCGGTATCAGTGAAGAAGTTCAGCGCGTAAAACACTGTCGACATCAACCACGCGACACCGGCGAGCGCAGTGTATTCGGCCACAGTGCGGCGCTCTGATGCCGTGCCTCGAACGCGTCGAACCGTGATGAGAATCACGCCGGCCGTCGCCGCGAGTGCGATGAAGCCAGAAAACAGGGGGGTGAGCAGGTGCAGGGTGTCCTCCGACGGGTAATCGGGAGTGTCAATCTTGCGGGAAAATTGCGCTTTCGTGCAGTCAAGCCTGCGCCATCGCTGCGGGGAGTGTAGCAGTCTGTTTCTTGCCGGACGATTTGGTCTTCGGCACGGGACATCAGAGCGGTGTTACCGCTTGTATGCGAGGTGAAGAATCCATGTCGAATGTGCGCAACCGCATCGAAGCCCCGGCTAGGTCGTATGAAGCCCCATTGCACGCTCAAGAAATCGTCGGATCGCCGTTCGAAGGCGAGTTTCCCGAAGACTTCGCGGCTGTGCTTGAGAACTCCACGGGGCACCGGTCAACTATCGGATGCGTCATCCCCGCGTACAACGAGGAAGAGTCGATCGCCGATGTCATCGAGGCGTTGCTGAAGCAGACTCGTGTTCCCGACGTCATCCACGTTGTTGTCAACAACACTTCTGACAACACCGTGAAGATCGCATCGGAGTTCGCTGGCCCTCACGAACTCAAGAGTGACGAGGGAGACCAGTTCACCGAGGTGTTCGTGCACGACATTGGTAAAAACCCCGACAAGAAGGTCGGCGCACTGAACTACGGCTACTCGCTCGTCGAGGGATGCGATTACCTCCTCGGTGTCGACGGTGACACCATCGCAAACTCACGTGCCGTCGAGTACCTCGAGACAGAAGCCGTGGGAGATTCTCGAATCGGTGGCATCTCCGCGATCTTCACGATCGACGATCGCCCTATCAAAGGCGGAGTCGGCAAGTTCTTGATTGCCGGACAGCGCACGCAGTTCGCCGCATTCAACCTGCAAAACCTGCTCCGTGGTCGCAATATGGCTGTTCTCGGTGGGCAATTCTCGATCTTCTCGACAAACGCGTTGCGTGACGCGATGAAGCAAAATCACCAGACAACACCGTGGGTGAAAGACAGCGAAGTGGAAGACTCGCTGCTGTCACTGCAGATCAAGAGCGCCGGGTACCTCACCAAGATCAGCCCGTATGCTCGCGCCAACGTCGGCGGCATGACCACTTTGAAAGGCTATGACGCACAGCAGGTCAAGTGGACCTACGGTGCCATCGAGTTGATGTGGCCCGGACAGCGCGGCGACACTAAGGGACAGCCTTTCCACCCCAACCTGCGTCTGCGGTGGTTTGAAAACTTCGGCATGCTCACCAACCTCTTCGTGCGAGTTGCCTTCGTGATTCTGCTGGCAGGCTCGCTCTCGATCGATGCATTCATCTTCTCAGCGTGGTGGTTGATTCCACCGCTCGTGGCAATGGCGCTCAACCTTCGTATTGCGCGAACAATGACGCACTGCGATAACCGAGATGTGCTGTTCGCTGTTCTGCTGTTTCCTGCCGAGATGTTCATGTGGGTGCGGCTTGGCCACTTTCTTCGGTCCTGGTCACGCTTTCTTTCGAAGAAGAAGGTCGATAACTGGGCTGCCCAGGCGAAAGCCGAAAGCGGTGGCGGATCGCTCGGCCACTGGGCGCCCCTCCTGCTTCTTGCCGCGGTTCTCGTTGCCATGGCCGTCGTATGGACCCTCATCGGTCCGGTAGCGCAATCGACAATCCTCTGGATTGGATGGCCGATCGTCGGCGTCGTCACAGTGCTTCAGACAGTGGGCATGTTTGCGAAGCTGCTGCGTCGCCACCACGGTTACAAGGTCTAGAACTGCTTCAGAGCTAGACGCCCGATATAACCTCGGCAGTGAGCCGGTATCCGACACCCCGGACGGTTTCGATGTACCGCGGGTTGGCGGGGCTATCGCCGAGTTTGCGCCGAAGGTTCGTCATGTGCGCCTCGACCGCGCGTTTGTCAGCTTCGCCAACGAAGTACGACGTGACGTACGACTCTCCGCGCAGCACCAGAGTGAGGTCTGCTTTGCTGCGCACACGTCGCTTCGACTCCATCAGCGTCGCGAGCAGATCGAACTCGGTGCGAGTGAGTTCGACTTCTTCATTGCCGACAACAGCAATCCGTGTTTCCGGGTTCACCTTCAGGTCGCGATGCGACATCCAGGACCCACGGTGCGGGTGCGTATGTGCGACTTCGGCCTCGGCCCCGGTATTGACCGGCTGTGCATGCTGGACGACAGCGGAGCCAGCGACGGGCTGTGCGATCGGGAAGGTTTGTGGAACCTGCTGCGTCGGCGGGATCTCGTACAGTGTCTGGTCGTATTGTTCGGCGCTGACGGCTTCGCTGGGTTGGGGCAGCGTCGCTGCTGGCGCCTGCGGGGGAGACTGCGGTCGAGCTCCTGGAAATGACGGGCCCACGCTATCTTGTCGTGGCGCCTGTGACGTCTGCGTCGGGCGAGGGCGACGCATGAGCGCTTCGACGCGAGCACGGAATTCGCGCGGACGGAATGGCTTGATGATGTACTCGTCGGCGCCCGCGCCAAGTCCGAGGACGACGTCGGCCTCATCGGTGAGCCCAGTGAGCATGATGATGAAAGTGTCGCTCTTCGCGCGAATACGGCGGGCGGCTTCGAAGCCATCGATACCTGGCATATTGACATCAAGCGTTGTCAAGAACGGCTGGTATGCAATTACCGCGCGGACGCCGTCGATTCCGTTGCCCACTGAAACTGTCGAGAAACCTGCGGCCTCCAATACTTCAACAAGCAGGTGGCGCACATCGGGATCGTCTTCGACTATCACCGCCGTTTTTTGCACCGCTGCGTCGTCGGTCATCTGGGCCTCACCTAAGGTCGATTGATCTTCGTCATTGTTCCATACCGGCGGAGTAGACCGGTGCTCTGCCACGAGTGTTACTGCACCACGTTCGTCGTCAACTCGACCGCGCTTTCAGGCCACCATGCTCCCGCGACTGGACCGCCGTTGCACTCGCCGTCGCTTTCCCCCGGGGGCTTCACCCAGAGATTTGTGTCGACGACGTCGTCACCGTAGGCGCCGCCGGCAGCTCCGATCAGCTGCCCTGACGGATTGCACCAATCCGATTCGGCCTGATCCGCGCCGTTTCTGGATGTGTCAACGATGGCGTGGCTACCGCCGAGCGCATCCGAGATCTGGTGCGCATATTCGAACTCAGCGTAGGTGGGCTGATAGTTGGACACGTTCGTTGCAAAACCGCGGATAGCGTCAGAAACGTCGACCTGCTGGATGAGGCTTGCCATTTCGGAGGCGGGGAGCCAATTTGAGTGTCCGCCGTCGAGGTAGATCCACGTGTTTGTTCCAGCGAGCCGATCGACGGCGTCGTGGAGCTGCGTCATCCGTGCATTGACGTTGTCGCACTGCGGAGCGAGAGCCAAGCTGTCGGGCTCAAGGATGATGATCTTCTGAATGTCTGCTGCGCCAGCACTCGAGAGCGCGGAACCGATTTCAGTTGTCCACGTGTCGTAGTCGGCATCGTCGAGTCCACCCGCGGAGTATTGCCCGCAGTCGCGCTCGGGGAGTCCGTAGATGACCACGGCAAGCGCTGCGTCTTGATCACGTGCTTCGTTGGCCAGATTGAGGACGCGTGCACCGACATCACCGATGGGATCGAGCTCTGGCGTGAGCCAATAAGCGGTGGGAGCTGCTGCGAGGTACGCCGCGGCGGCGAATTCTTCCGTGCCCTCAGATGCGGACTCTGCCGCGAGGGAAGCTTTTGACTCCGCCGGGGCGACGATGGTCGTTCCGACCCCGGGAGGCTCTGCGTTCAAGAGGCTGAGTCCTGTGGTCACTGTCCATCCGATCGCGGCGATCACGGCGAGAATAATGACGAGTGCTGCTGCGACGATACTGATCCACACCCAGCGCGGGAGACTGCGTCGGCGTCGCGACGCGGCGGGTGCAGTGGTCACTGTGAGACTCGATCCGGGGAGGCCGTAAACAGGGGAGGCTTTGAGGATAGGATAGCTCCCCACGATCGTGCTGGCTCAGCACGGTGGGCGAGACCGGGAGTCCGATGAACGCGAACCCGACCCCGCGGCATGGGAAAACAGCATCGGTCTGGCTGGCGTTCTACCTCGCCGCGCTGACCGCAATCGCTATCTGGCCTGTTCCGGTGGACTCCGGCGCGGGGCCCTTGCTGAGGTTTGTGCAGCGCCACGTGCCCTGGGCGACATATAGCCGGGTAGAAGTTGGTGCGAATGTGCTGCTCTTCGTGCCGCTCGGGCTGCTCCTGATGTTGATCTTGCGGCAATCTCGCTACCTGGTCCTGCCGTTATGCATTCTTGCGACAGTGACCATCGAGTCCGTGCAGGCTCTCGTGCTCGACCAGCGGGTCGCGAGCCTGATGGACATCGTGGCGAACACCGCGGGAGCCTGCCTGGGGATGCTCCTGATTGCCCTGGGCGAGGGGATACGCACCCGGAGGACCCGAAACGCGTCGAGTTAGCAGAGCGACCCCCTCAAGCTATAGAAGGGGGTGGCTTGAGGGGGTCGCGAGCATGCGGTGCGGATCGTGGGTTGCGCAAGGGGGTGCAGGGCCAACCTCTCGCCCAACGTGGGATCGTCGGGCAACGATCCCTCGGCAACGGCATGCAGGGTAAAGAATAGGGGTTGTCGCTCAGGGCGCGCAACGCCGTACGCTGATGTCGACAGCGCGCCCCTCGAGAAAAGGAACCCCGTACATGAGCGAGACAATCATCGTCGGTGTGACGGAGGCGGCCGCCTCTCAACGTGCCCTCGACTGGGCTGCGCACCGCGCTGCCGCCGATGGTGCTGATCTGTTGCTCTCATGCATCGTCGGAGGTGCTGTCGGCGCCGTCGGCGAAGACGAGGTCTTGGCGCGCGCAATGGATGCCGCAGCTGTGCTGCTGGATGCTGAAATCACCCGCATATCGGCGCTTATTCCAGGGCTGTCTATCTCGACCCACGTCGGAAGCGGCAATCCCACAGAAGAGCTCATCGAGGGATCGGCTGACGCCACGCTCCTCGTGATCGGCATCGAACCAGGCGCGCGTGGTCGCGCGGGTCATCATGGTGCCCGCATCGCCGCCGGTGCGCACTGCCCCGTCGTCGTCGTGCCCAGTGCGACGGTAGGAGAGCAAGGCACGCGTCGCGGTGTCGTTGTCGGCGTCGACGGCTCAGATGTCGCGCTCACCGCTTTGCAGTTCGCAGCCGCTGAAGCAACACGCCTGGATGAACCTCTCATCGCTGTCTCGGCCTGGATGCCGGTGTTCGTTTCGGGTGACTTTGGAATGTACCCCGACATGTATACGACTGACTTGCAGGGTATTACCGAGGCGCTCGTCGGCGACATGGTCGAGAAAGTGCGTGAATCTCATCCCGATCTCGTCGTAGAGACGCGCATCGAGGAGGGTGACCCGGCGACGGTCATCAATGCCGCCGCAGAGAGTGCGCTCATGACCGTGATTGGCACGCATGGGCGCTCCGGGATCGCGCGCTTCCTGCTCGGATCCGTCAGCGAAGAAGTGATCTCACATTTGAAAGCGCCCACAGCGGTCGTCCGCTGACACGTTAGGCGTAACGCACTTGGGGGCCCGAGTCGGGTGGCTCGGGCCCCACAGGTTTATACGGGGCTCGTTACTGCGTGAGTGCCGGGTAGAGCACAGGTGTGGTGCGGGCGTGGGTTGCCTGCTCGAATGAGTAGGTCAGACCCAACAGCGTGCCCTCGTCGAAGTCGCGCCCGAGGAACTCGAGGTTGACGCCGGCGCCGGTGGTGGTGGCATCCGCTTCAATCGCCTGGCCCATCGGGACGGTGACCGATGGCATGCCCGTGTTGGGGCTCAAACGCAGGTTGGTGCTCTGGGTGCCATAGGGCGTACCGCTCGGGTAGATGAGCGAGTCAAGGTCGTTGTCGTTGAGCAGCGCTGTCACGAGTTCTTTACCCTTGGCGAGCTGGACTGTGTGGGTACCCTCGGCACCCGCCCAGTTCTGGTACGTCTCTTCGGTGACCGCTTCGCGGCTCTGGTACGTGCTCTTGCGGGAAATCACGTAGTTGCCGGTTTCAAGGATGCCGGTAATCGATCGTGCCGTGACGTTTTCAGCGAGGTGAGTCTCGATGTACGAGGCGAGGTCGTGCTTGAACTCGTTGGTGCTACCGCTGCCCTCGCCCAGCACCGCGCTGAAGCCTGTCGGGGCTGCGACCTCGACGACAGTGGCTCCCTGTGCTTCGAGGGTTGCCTTCGCCTCAGCGAACAAGCGTGCCGTGGTCCTGTTGCCCCCGACCATCGACGCGACGTAGCCGATGCGTGCGCCTTCGAGAGCGTTTGAATCGAGGTACTCGGTGTAAGACGCCGGTACGAGCCCTTCTTGTGCGCTCGTGACGGGGTCTGCCTCATCGACGCCGACAACAGCATCAAGTGCCACAGTCGCGTCGAGGACGCTACGAGCCATGGGGCCACCGGTGTCTTGCGAGAGCGCGAGCGGAATGATGCCGTCGCGGCTCGTCAGGCCAACGGTGGGACGGATGCCGACGAGCTGGTTGTAGCTGGACGGCACTCGAATCGAGCCACCCGTGTCGGTGCCGAAACCGATCCCCGCGAGGTTCGCTGAGATCGCGGCCCCAGTGCCGCCCGACGAGCCACCGGCCGTCTTCGAGGTGTTGTAGGGGCTTGCGACCAACAGTGTGGAGCCGGGCTGCTGGAAGGATGAGAATTCCGAAGCGAAGCCGTACGCGAATTCGTCGAGGCTTGCCTTGGCGAGGATCACGGCGCCCTCGGCGCGAAGACCTTCGACCATGGCGGCATCCGAGTCGGTCTGGTTTTCGTTCCAGCAACCACAGCCACCGGTGGTGACCATGTCGATCGTGTCGTAGTTGTCTTTTACCGCGATCGGCACACCGAGCAGCATGCTCGTCATGCCGTTTGTTGCGCGCTCGGCATCGGCGGCAGCGGCAGCGGTGAGGGCTACATCGCTGACCGTGATGATGGAGTTCAGCGGACGTTCGCCTTCGGCAACCGCGGTACGGTCATAGGCCGCGATGCGGTCCATGTAGCTCTGCGTGATTTCGACCGACGTCGTGACGCCCGCGTTCATAGCTGCCTGCATGTCGATGACGGATGCCTCGATCAGCTCGAAGGGGCCGTCGTCGTAGATCATGCGCTGTGAGAGGGCCGCGATGTCGGCAACGGTGATGACGCTGTCGGCGTCGGTGTCGATCGCGGCAATGGCTGCCCAACCGGCGACTGTTGACGTTGTGCCGAGAGCGGCAGCGGCGACACTCAAGTCGTCGGTTGTGACCTGCTCGTCACCGGTGAGGTCAAGCTCCGTGTAGTAGGGCGTGAGGATAGGGGCGGTTGCATCGGGTTCTGCCGCGACGGCCGGTATAGCGATGAAGCTTGCCGCTACCGTGCCGACGATCGCCAAGCCGGCGAGGGCGCGCCGAGAGGGGGATGTCAACGAAGTTCTCCTGTTCGAAGGAAGAGTGCTCGAGAGTGGGGTGAGGGGCGTGTTGTTCATTCGGTCACCGCCCGGCGACGGATGAGCAGTACGACTCCAAGAGCGATGACAGCAACGGCGACGCCGCCGACAACAATCCACGGCATCGCGTCAGCGCCCGTGGTCGCAAGTGGGTCGGCGTCGGAGGCCACGGCGGCCGGAGTTGCACTCACGGTCGGCTCGGCTTCGGGAGCTGATGCCGAGGGAGCGGGTGTCGCCGAGGGAACGGGAGCTGCTGCGATAGCGACGGTTGTCGCCGCGACGTCGGCGACTGTGACGCTATCGCTCGTCGAGCTGACAAAGGTTGCGGCGCTGAGCGAGAGGTCAGCGGAAGTCGCGCTCAGGGCCGTGAACTCGAACGACACAAGCGTGAGGTCGGTGTCGGTCAGCCCGGGCGATGTACCGAGGCGTGTGTAAGTGAATGAGACAGACCCGGTTCCTTCGGTGACGGAAGAGAACCCGCCGTCCGCGAACGTGGCCGAAACGTAGTCGAGAGCCGCCGGGTCAAACGTCAGCGTGAGGGTCGAGGCGTAGAGGTCTTCCACGGTGGCAGCCATGATGGTTCCCGTCACAGCGTCGCCGACGGTGGCAGATGCAGGCGCGGTAATAGTGATCGTGTCGGTGACGGGTGGAGCGGCGTTGGCCGCGGGTGCCAGGATCAGCGAGGTGCTGATCGCGGCGGCAAGCGCGAGAACCAGGGCGGCGCCGCGCGCGCGAGCGCGCCGCATTCGTCCTCGGGGCTGTGTTTCGGGCATGGGTGCGGGTCCTCTCGATGGGGCGGACAGGAGGTCGCGCGAGCGCGACGATTACCCCGTTGCGGCTCGTGCTGTCTTGCCGCCACGGGGGCAGGGAACACACCGTTTTATGCGGCTGGAAGTGGGGGATGAATCGCTGGTGTGCTTGCTGCGAATGTAGCGGGTCGCGAGGCGTGAATCAGTCGGTTCAATCAGATAGAAATCTGCCGAAACAGAGATTTAACGTAAGACATGGTGAGGTAGGAGTATGGCTCGATCTCTCGCTGCATTGCCGAAGGCTGAACTTCACATTCACGTGGAGGGAACCCTTGAACCGGACCTCGCGTTCGAGATCGCGCAGCGAAACGGTATCTCGCTCCCGTACGACAGCCCCGACGCGCTGCGGGCCGCCTACGACTTCGTCGACCTCCAGAGCTTTCTCGACGTGTACTTCATTGCGGGCGGTGCACTTCTTACGCTCGCGGACTTCAGTGATCTTGCGCTGGCCTATCTCGAACGTGCCCATCAGGATGCTGTTGCGCACGTCGAACTGTTCTTTGACCCGCAGGCACACGTCTCGCGCGGTGTTCCGCTCAGTGACATCGTCGGGGGGCTCTCGGAAGCGCTCGCCGAAGCTCACACGCGGTGGGGCATGAGCGGAAGTCTCATCGCCTGCTTCTTGCGAGATCGCCCGGCGGCGGAAGCGATGGCAGTGCTGGATGATCTCATTGCTCTCAACTCACCTGACCTTGTCGGTGTCGGGCTCGACTCGACTGAGGTGGGCTATCCGCCGGCGCTGTTTCGCGATGTCTTTGCCCGTGCTGCGGACGCGGGGCTTCACCGGGTATCGCACGCGGGCGAGGAAGCACCTCATACATACATCACCGAGGCGCTCGAGGCATTGGGCGTTGAGCGAGTGGACCACGGTGTGCGCGCCATCGATTCTCCGGAACTCGTCCAACGCCTCGCGCGTGAGGGCATCGCGCTAACGATGTGTCCGCTGTCGAACAAGCGACTGCAGGTGACCCCGGATCTGAAAGATCATCCGCTTCTCGTACTCGTTGAGCAGGGTGTGAAAGTGACGATCAACTCTGATGACCCCTCATATTTTGGTGGCTACATCGCTGACAACTATGAGGTTGTCCGCGAAGTGCTGGGACTAACAGATGAGCAAGCTGCCGACTTCGCGCGCACGTCGATCGAGGTGTCTTTCGCATCGCCATCACGAAAAGCTGAACTGCACACTCTCGTCGACGAGTGGCTCGCTGAGGAGGATTAGATTCGCACCGGCACTTCGAGGGTCGCTGTCGTTCCGGAGCCCTTTCGGCCGCTGATGCGGATTAGTCCGCCGTGCGCTGAAAGTATGGCGCGTGCCGCGGGCAGCCCGAGCCCGAAGCCCTGAATGGCATTTTTGTGCGCGTGCTCTGTGCGATAGAACCGCTCGAAAACTCGTTCTCGATCCGATACTCGGATGCCGGGACCTCCATCGTGGACGGATATCTCGACGATCCCCGCCACCGTGCGGCACTCCACGTCAACGAACCCGTTGTCGGGCGAGAACTTGATGGCGTTGTCGATCACATGACCGATTGCTTCAGCGAGCTGAGACTCGTCAACCGAGGCGACAGCCGATTCAGGTAGCTCAAGCGAAATGTCAATGCCTCGGCTCGCCGCTTTCGGGACGTGGCCGGCAGCAGCACGAGCGACGACATCAGCGATGTCGGCGGGTGCGAGAGCGAGACTCGGCTCAACATCGGAGGCGTGGAGGAGTTCCGTGACTCGATCGACGAGGCGCTCAACGCTCTCTTGCACGATACTCAAGCGTTCTTTCGCTGGCACCGAAAGGGAGTCTTTCGTTTCTTCGGACAGGAGATCGAGATGCCCGACGAGCGGAGTGAGCGGACCGCGTAGTTCGTGCGATGCGATGCGGAGGAAATCATCACGCAATCGACGAGAACGAACGATGTCGCTCACGTCGTGCGCCACGACGAGTACACCCAGCAGTGAGCCGTCCGGTCGGCGCACGTGCCGCGAGAATGCAAGGTATGCAGATTGCTGGTCGTCAGCGCCGACCCACGTGATGTGGGGTGCGAGCTCATGGCCACGCCACGCAGCCAGCAGGACTCGCTCGGACTCGGCGAGCGGTTCATGTGCGCGCTCATCGAGCACCATTGCATTCGGATCGAGGTGAGGGTTTCGAAGATCGATGATCTGACGCTCAGCAAATGTCTGCGCATTCCCATTGGCGAAAACGAGGTTTTGCTGGTGGTCGTAAAAGACGACTGCTGAGTCGATCACGCTCAGGATGGTGCTGTGGATAGTACTGTCGTCGCGCTGGAGGCGATGGGCCATATCGCGCTCTCGCCGAAGGAGTTCGTTGTCGGACCGCTGGCGATCGCGCACTCGGGCCCCGAGCCGCGTCGCGAGAACGACGAGCATGATGGCGCCTACTGGCAAGAGGGAGTCGAGGAGGTTGGCGAGCGTGGACGGCCACAGGTCTGTCACCGCGAGCGGAATCGCCCATACGGCGAGCGTGCTGACAGCTGCAGTGACTACGCCGTAGCTGAAATTCGCCGCGATGAGCACCGCAGGCAGGGTGACGAACACTGTCGTCGAAGGGAGATCGGTGACGGTGGCGGTGCGGAGAGCAACTATCGCGGCGATGTCGGTCGCAAGTACCGCAACCGCCCACTTCGGCTCGAGGCTCTGGCGCTGTGCGGTAATCGAAACAACGCCCGCTAAAACGAACAACGCCGTGGTTGCGACGACGACCGCGACTATCGCGGATTCCGCTCCGAGCGTGCACATTGCCACTGCGACCAAAAGGCTGCCGGTCGCGATGATGAATTGGGTGGCTGAAAGTGCGGGTCCTGGGAGCCTCGAGTAGAGGGCGTCCCGCGCAACATCCGCGGCGGGGCGGTCCGTCGCAATGCTCACGTGCCGATGTTACCGGTGACGTGCGGCGGCGGGAAAACGCAGGGTCGCCGTCACCCCGGCGCCCGGCACAGAGTCGACAGTAACGGTGCCACCATTTCGGCGGGCGAGTTCGGCGGTGATGGACAGCCCGAGACCGGTGCCGGGAGTGCTGCTTCTTTCGGCATCGGGCGCGCGATAAAAACGTTCGAAGATGTGAGCCATGGCATCTTCCGAAATGCCCGGCCCCGTGTCGGTGACGGTGATTGTGGTTTCGGCATCCGCTGTTCCAGTGATGACACGAACGGTGCCATCGGCCGGCGTGAACTTTACAGCGTTCGACACGAGGTTTGCGATGGCTCGATTCACATCGTGCGCGACGCCGTAGACCACGCAGTCTTCGGCGCCCTCTTCGACCTCGATGCTGAGAGTGACATTTTTGATGTCTGCGAGTGGGCAGTGCATCGACACAACATCTTCGACGAGCGCGCATGCAGGCAGGAGATCGGGCGGCGAGTGCAGTTCTGGCGCTGCTGACGCACGACCGAGCGTCAGCAGGCTTTCGACGAGTGCCGTGAGTCGGTCGGCGTTTCGCGCGATGGCACGCAGCCAGCCGCTCTCGGGCGCGCGCAGAAGTGACGACTCCTCAAGTAGCTCCGCGTAGCCGGCGATGCTCATGATCGGAGTTCTTAGCTCGTGACTGGTCGTTGCGATGAAATCATCACGCTGTCGCTCGAGTTCGAGGCGTGTCGCGAGGGCTCTGGCGTGCTCGCGTTCAGCTTCAAGCCGCTTCTCAGCGCCGAGAACCGACGCCGTAACGTCGACGATCTGAACCGCGACGCGCTTTTCGCTGTTGCCGACGTGGTTCGCGACGACATTGACAGTCGCGCCCGAACCGAGGACGCAGTGTGAAACGGCGCCATCCAATTCGAGTGCTGCTCGTGCCTCAGTAGCCAGTTGGCCCTGCCAGCGTCCGTCTGCGGACACCTCCGTAGCGATGAACTCACGTGCCGTGCGGTTAGCCCAACGAATTGTCCACGTGTCGTCATCGTCATGGTCGGTCAGAATAAGGCCGACCTGCGAATCGATAAAACCACTCGAAAGGATCTTTGCTGACTCCGTTGCCGCACGGGAAGAGATATTTACTTCGTTTTGAGCGGTAACGAGCAGGACCGTCGCCATCGCTAGGGCAAGCAGAAAGCTGGAAAGGATCGTGACTTGAGTGTCAAGGGTCAGAGTGGTGGCAGCGTACGGTCCAAGCCCCGCCAGGGTGAACAGAAGCGCTGCGGTGCCAGTCGCGATGGACTGGATGAGAGCGATGTAGACCGGAAATCGGAAAGCCGCCCAGCCGAGCAAGGTCAGCGGGACAAAGGCGAGCGGCACATACCCGGCGGCGCCGAATATGGTGACGATCGCGACGATGAGGAGCACGGATTGGAAGGCAATCTCCGCCACTCTCGGCGCTTCTTTCATCGGCGGAGGCAGCGCGGCGAAGGGTGCGATGAGGACTATTGCGCTCGCGTGCGACGCCGCGGTATGCACCGCGAGCGCAAGAAACGTCTCGCCAGTGATTGTGGAGATGAGTAGGCCCAGGAACAGTCCGGTTACAGCGCTCGCCGCGATGGCTGCAACGATGAGACGGGTTGCATCGCGAACAGTGCGTAAGACAAACGTGTGCTGTCGCCCCTCCAGCAGGAGGAGGAAGCTCAAGACCTCGATGGCATCGGTAATGCCGATAGTCAGGGCAAGATTCAACTGATCGATGCCGACGAGCGTGCCGAGCGTGATCGCGGCGGCGACGAGGACGACAGCCGCCGCCCGCCGCTTTCGAGCTGTCGCGAGAACGAACCAGGCTGACGCGCCCGCCGCAGGCCACCAGGCCGCCGCGTTGGTGTCACCGAAACGAAAGACGGCGCCGAGAGCCGAAAGTGCGAAGATCATTAGGCCGGAGAGCACCCAGATAACCCAGGTGTGCGTAGATGATGTTCGAAAACGCGTACGGCTCGTCTGCGCGCGTGGTGCGCCAGCGGAGTTCATAATGTGAACTTAAGCGCATTTAGTGAAAGATGGCGCTAATGCGGTGCACGATGTGCAGGCCCAAGGAGCGAAATGGCAGCGATTCTGGTCGTCGAGGATGATGTGGACGTCGCTCATCTGTTGCGCGCTCGCCTCGAGAAGTCGGGGCACGGCGTCGTCATGGCGGCCGACGGTGTGCTGGGACTCGCCGCCGCACACGCGCACACCCCCGATGTGATCGTGCTCGACTGGATGATGCCAAATAAGAATGGCATCGACGTATGTATCGAACTCCGTGCTGATGCTGAGTTCGTTCGCACCAAGATCTTGATGCTGAGCGCGCGCGCGGCGCCCGCCGATCGCGAACAGGCGTTCGCCGCCGGCGCCGACGATTACGTGACGAAGCCGTTTTCGCCGCGCGCCCTCGTCGGACGCGTCGAATCTCTTATTGCGTAGCTCGCGAGAAAGCGGATGCCTCGGCTACGTGTTCAGCGGTCAGCGATACGCCGGTGTAGCGCTCGAACTGGCGTGCTGCCTGTAATGCGATGACTTCGGCTCCCGTGATCACGGGCAGATCCTGTTTACGCGCAGCGTGGATAAGGGGTGTCTCAGACGGAAACGCGACGACGTCGAATACAACGGCGGCCTCCGCGACATGGGCTGCTGAGAACGCGAGCGCGTCGGCATCCGAACCGTTCATTCCAAGTGGAGTGACGTTCACGAGGATGCCGTGGCCTGGGGCCGGGTCACGGGTGACGTGGCGATAGCCGTATGCATCGGCCAAGGCGCTGCCTTTTTCGGCGTTTCTGGCAAGAACGGTGAGATCCTCGAACCCGGCGCCGTGGAACGCGGCAACGACTGCTTTTGCCATTCCCCCCGAGCCGCGGACGAGTACTGGCAGCGCGTGATCAACGGCGTGAGATTCGAGCAGGGTCGCGACAGCTTCGTAGTCGGTGTTGGACGCGGTCAGCACCCCGTCGCTATTCACGATGGTGTTCACCGACTCGATTGCGGCGGCGGACGGCTCCATCTCGTCGATAAGCGGAATGACGGCTTCTTTGAACGGCATCGAGACGGAGCATCCGCGGATACCAAGACCTCGGACACCCGCGATCGCGGCTGTTATGTCGTCGGTTGTGAACGCCTTGTACACGAAGTTGAGACCGAGCGCGTCGTAAAGGTAGTTGTGGAAACGGGTGCCGATATTGGATGGGCGTCCCGAAAGTGAGATGCACAGCGACATGTCTTTGTTGAGGATCGGCATGGTTCTATTCTCGCGCGGCGTACGAGCTGGCTTCATCCCCCCAGCACGTGGAGTGCGTATCCGGTGAAGAACCCGCACACTGCGATCAGACCGGTGAACGCTTTTGTCGTGCCGAATGCCTCGGGCAGCATCGTGTCGGCAATCATGGCGAGGATAGCGCCGGCGGCGATGGCAGTGACGAAGCTCGTTGTGCTTTCGGGTGCGCTGCCGAGAAGAGCAAAGCCGCCGATGGCTGAAAGTGTGCAGATGACAGCGATCGAGCCCCAGATGCCGAAGACGTAGGCGGCGCTCTTCCCGTTTTGCTTCATGTCGGAGGTGCTGGAGAGCCCCTCCGGAAAATTGGAGATGATGACAGCTGCGACGATGGCTAGCGACAGCGATCCGGTCGCGGCGAGGCCGAGGCCTTGAACAGCGGTTTCGGGTACGCCGTCGAGGAGTGAGCCAAGAGCAATGCCAAGCCCCGTGCCGGATGATGCCGCCTTGCTGCGTGCCCGCTTCTTGCGAGATCCGACGCGCTCAAGCAAAATGTCGAGCCCCACGTAGACGATTGCACCGGTGAAAAATCCTGCCATCGCAGAAGTGAATGAGCCGGTTTGCGTAGCTTCTTCGACGAGGTCGAAGGCGAGAGCTGAGATCAGGACCCCGGCACCGAAAGCCATGATCGTGGCAACGAGCCAACGGGGGACCGTCACGAACCAGGCGACCGCGGCGCCGACAACCAAAGAAAGTCCGGATGCCAAACCTGCGATTCCTGCGAGGACGACGGGTGCCATGCGGCCCACCTTAGCGAGGCCGGAAGCCCCGTAACGGGTTGGTTACATCGGCGACACTGTCGAGAAACGAGCAGCAGCGCATACTGGGGGTGCAGCGTGAGCCGCTGCACCCCCATCCGAGACACAAAACCTCGGGGGCATCCTCAGCCCGGCGACCATCGCGGCCTAGGCGCCTCTTGTGAAGTCTCGTATTTTTGCAGTGTGCTTGTGTCTCGACCTCCGGGTTCCAGTGCCGTCATCTGACGGCGAACCACGGAAGGGGCACGCCCGCAATGAGCGCCACAACTACAATTTTTCCTCCGAAGCCCCAGATGGCGTCGGACTCGTCACGATCACTCGCGCCGGTGAGCGACGAACCTGCCCACGTGCGCGGAGCATTCGGCCGATTCCCGTCGGGGGTCGCGGCCCTTTGCGCGACAGTTGACGGCGAGAAGGTCGGACTCGTCGCAACATCCTTTTCGGTTGGCGTCTCGTACAGCCCGGCCATGGTGATGTTTTCGGTGCAGAATTCTTCGACGACCTGGCCCGTGCTTGCGTCCGCTGATCGTATTGGTGTGAGCGTGCTTGGTAGCGCGCATGCCGATGCGTGCATGCAATTGGCTTCCCGTCACGGCGATCGCTTTGCGGGTCTTGATGTGACAGCGACGGATGCTGGCGCTCTCTTCATCGGGGGTTCGACGATGTGGCTCGACTGCGAGGTCGTCTCGACGACACCGGCGGGCGACCACCACATCGTCGTCATGCAGGTGCACGGCATGAGCGTCGACCACGAGACCGACCCGCTCGTTTACCAGCAGCAGCGCTTTCATCACCTTGCGGCCAATGCGAATTGAGTAGTCGCTGTGAGATGACCCCGTCGGAATCGGAAGCCGTGGCAGCGTATTCTGCATTCATCAGTGAACTCGGGGCGAGCGTACGTCGCGAGGCAGCACGTTGATTCGGAGGATGCTGAGTGGGGCTTTCTGGTGTGCCACGACTCTCTCCGCGCCTTGTGCGTCGTGAGCGAATTTCTGAGCTATTTGAAGGCGACAACCCACTCGTTGTTGCACACGCACCGATGGGCTACGGAAAAACCGTGGCGCTGGCGCACTGGGCCGCGACGACTGGCCGTGACGGGGTGTGGTTGCGGGTGCGTGACGAGGTCGCTGATCCCGTGACGTTTGTGCAGTATCTCGCCACAGAACTCGATGACTTCGGTTTTCTCGATGAGGGAAACCCGTTGCTCATGGCGAGCGATGCGCTCAGGATTGCGTCGGATCCTTGGGACCTTCTCCGCCGTGGACTGCGACGTTTGCCGGGAGCCCTGACGATCGCGATTGACGACAGCGACGGCCTCTCGAACGAGACAGCTCAGGGACTCTTGGCGCTCACAACTGATCTCTCGATGCTCTCCGTGCGGGCGGCTACACGGGGCACAAACCTACTGACGGAGTCAGCGCTGGCTGTGCTGCTCGACGCCGTTATTGTCCCCACTTCCTCCTTCGCGCTGACGGCGAGCGAGGCGAGAAAGGTGCTTGCTGACAGCGGCGACGAGAGTCGATGCGAAGAACTACTCGCTCACGGGGGCGCGCCGGTGCTCGCGCGAATGATTGCGCTGGGCGCTCAGACGCAGACTTCTGAGCCGAGATCCGTTATTCATGCCGTCGAGTCGCTCCTGCGTGTGCGGATGACGCACGGAGACCATCGCTTCGTCTCATTCTTGGAGCGGACGGCACTGACCGATTCCATAGATATTGAGTTTGCGGTCGAGCTCACCGGCTACCACGATGCCGGGGCGATGTTTGACCTTGCTGAACGCGAGGGACTCGGGTATTGGGCTGCGCCAGGGGTAAGGGGCCGCTCCTCACGCTTTTTTTACTCACCCTTTCTCCAGGTTGCTGCGGAGGCAAATATTCGCCGCGAACAGCCAAAAGAGGTGCTGCAGCAGCTCGAAATGCGGATCGCGCGCTGGGACCTGGCCAACGGGCGGCCTTTACCCGCGTTGCGGCGCGCTATTTTCTACCGCGACTATGCCTTCGCGAGCGACGTCGTGCGCGAACACTGGTTCGAAGTGCTCAAGTCGGGCAAGCAACTGAATGAGATCTTCCGCGGCGTGCCCATGCTCGCATTGCGTGCATGGCCGCTTTTGAGCATGCTGCTAGCGCTCAGCGCCAATGCGGTTGGTGCACATCGGCTTCGAGCGCTGGAGTATTTCGCGCTGGCAACGTACGGTGCGAAAGCGCATCGTGCCAAGGCATCCCCGGCCGAACGTGCACTCCTGCGTGTGATTGAAGCCGCGGCGTATCGCGTGGGGTCACGCTCTGCGGCAGCGCTCGCCGCCGCAGATGACGCGTACAGCATGATGCTCGAGATGAGCGCTGCAGACCGTGACCTCCTCGGCACAAACAAGTCCGTGATGTACAACCAGATCGGCACGACGCTTTTTTATGCCGGACGCACTGATGATGCTATCGACTGCTTCGAACGCTCTATCGCTGCGGGTGAGGCGCGCGGTCTGAAGAGCGGTCTGCAGGGCATGGCCTTGAAGGCGGGTGTACTTGCGGTGTCGGGCGATATACCGGAGGCGCGTCGTGCGATTACCCAGGCAGAACATCAAAACTGGCCCGATCGTTGGCTTTTGGGGTACCCAGGCAGTTTTTATCAGCTTGCTCGAGTCATGGTCGCACTGGAAAACGGCGATGCAGAGGGTGCGGACACTGCCCTACGCACGCTTGATCCGCATCGAGAGACTATCGAGCACTGGCCGTTGCTTACTCATGCTGAAGTACTCATCGGACTCTTGCGTCGTCGACCCGACGAGATGTCGAACTTTTTGCAGCGGGTGTTGCATCAACAACACAGGCGAAAAGCTGTCAGCGAACTGACGAAAAACCGGCTCCGCCATACTCGCGTGCTCATCGAGTTGGCGCGCGGCGACATGACTGCGGCCGATCACGCGCTGGGGAAAGTGTCTGACGGAGCCCGCACTTCGGTCAGCCGCGCTCGAATCGCGTTGGCCCGCGGAGACGCCGACGGCGCCATGCGTGCGTTGCATGCCGAAGATCCAGATGATTGGTCTGCCCGCGCGCGTGCGGAATATTCCGCCCTGGCCGCGGCCGCAGCTGCCATTCATGATCCTGACAGCCCGCGTACGCGTGAGCTCATGTCGCGGATCGAACGCAGCTTGCAGGATCGACAGCAGTGGCTTGCGCTGGCCTTTGTGCCTGTCGCCGGCCTAGACGCGATGTTGGTGGCTTCGCCCCCGGAATCGTTCGAGCAGAAGCTGCGGCGGGCTCGAGAGCTCGCCATCATTCCGGCTGCGGCGGCGCGGCCGAAGTTGACGGAGCGCGAGCTTGCTGTGGTTCGTCAACTTGCGCGGTCAGAGAGCGTCGCGGAGATCGCAGCGGCACTTGTCGTGTCGCCAAACACGGTGAAGTCGCAGTTGCGGTCGATCTACCGAAAGCTGGGTGTGAACTCGCGAGCGCACGCACTCGCAGCGCTGTCGACGCTCAACCTCTCTGAGAAGTAGGTCTCTGAGAAATCGCGTCCTGCTGGGCTGCTGTTCTGGCTGCGATTCGGCGCACCGCGGGGAGGAAGCACGCAGCGATGAGAGCCATCACGGCCGCTGACAAATACAGTGCGAAATAGTTGTCAGCGCCACCCGAGAAGGGATCGGCGCCACCGATCGTGAGTAGTGGCACGGCGGCAAGCGGAACAACAATCTGTGGCACTGTCTCGGTGATGTTCAAGACCCCGAGATAGGTGCCTGCCTTCGCCCGTGGAATGGTGCGGAGCGCCAGCGCGAGATCGACAGCGGTGAAGGTTCCGATCGCGAGCCCACCGATCGCGGCACTTACCCAGAGGAGAACAGAATCGGTTGCAAACGCTCGGAGGATCGCGGCCCCGGCGAGGCCACCAATTGCGAACGCCAGGAAGGGAAAGTAGTTGGAACGGCGCGCGGCCCAGAACCCAGCGACAGTGGCTGCAATGACCACAGCCGCGCCGCCGAGGGCAGTGTTTGCTGACGTGATCGGTGTTGCGTCAACTTCGGTCGTGTTCATGCGGTCTACGACGAAATAGAGCGTGAAGGCGAGAAGCAGAGCCATGGACGTTTGAGCGAACAGGCGTTGCAGCCACACTTGCGCGAAACCGGGGGCATCTCGGAGTGAGAACGCACGAGGCGGGTTGGCGCTTGCTCGCGCGGCTGTGCCGGCGAAAGCTGTGCCGACAAAGGCTGCGGGCTCTCGAACCCAAATAACAGTGGCGACGGCTGCGAATATCGCGACCGCCGGCATAACGAGAGTAATGATGCCCAGATGATCGGGAAAGAACGCCGCGAGCGCGAGTACGGGAATTGTTCCGAGGTACGCTGCCGCCGAGAACACGCCAGCCGCGGCCGGCCGTTGCTGATCCGGCACGGTGTCGGCAAGTAGGGCCGTGACCGCTGCAAAGGTTGCGTTGTACAGGAGCTGCATCGCCACCCATGCCGCGGTGAGAATGTACAACGATTGCGCCTGCACGAGAACCACGGACGCGACTGCACCGCCGAGGGCCCCAAACACTATCCAAGGATGCCGGCGGCCGAACGGCCCTCTTGTCCTATCGGAGAGATAGCCGAAGAGGGGGTTTGCCACCACCGCCGACAGTGCGCCGACGGCCAAGATGACCGCGAGAGCTGCAGTGTGTTCGTCTGCGGGGACAAGATCCGCGATTCGTCGGGGCAGCCCGATGATGACGGGGGCCGTCAAAGATCCCAGGGTCGCGAAATTGACCGCGGTAAGAAAGAAGACATGCCGAATGCCTTGGAGGCCTGGTCGTCTGGAGGATCCGTCTTCGAGGGATCTTTGTGTGTCGAGCACGCTCCAGATTAGCAATTGCTCGCAGAGCAATGTCTCGTCTCGCGTCGACTTCACCGGGGTGATTTTGAGGGTGAAGGTGGGCGGCGAGGGCTAAGCGTGCCCGCTGTGGCTTTTACGCTCGCGCTAGCGCCCCGACTGTTTGAAAGAGCTCAAGATGACCCAGAAGAAAATCATCGCTATCGCGATGATGGTGGTGGTTGCGACAGCGGCGGTGTTCTCCCTCATCGGATTTGTTCGCGGAGCGATGTTGGTAGATGCTGCGAGCGCGGTTTTTGCGAACGTCATAGGCGGAGGATTCCTCTAGCGGGGCACATGAGAGTGCAATAACGCTGGAGAGCGTTTGGCGGCCTTTCGCGTCCGGAGCGCCGAAAGCGCATATGCTCAAACTGGCACGACGCTGTGTCGTTTTCACACGTGCCGGGGGGAGAGCGCATCTCATGCCAATGTTCGAGCTTGAGCTGACCCCTCAGGGGCGGCGCAGGGTTTTTCTGCGCGGCCAGTTCCCGTTTTTTATCGGCGCAGTCTTCGTCGCTGTGGTTATCGCTGTCGCCTACCCGGAGGCATACGAATCCTGGCTTGTGATCGTCGCCTACGTTCTCATCGTGTCATCGACCCTCGTCGCGTACTTCGTGCCGTGGGAGCGCTTCAACCCGATGTGGATGATGCCGCTGCCGATAATCGACCTGATCGCGGTGGGACTCCTGCGCGCGGAGTTGTACCAGGTGCTGGCGGCGGCCGCGATTTTGGCGATTTTTCCGATTCTCTGGTTGGCATACGGGTTCTTCAAGTACGCCGTCTGGACGGCGGCGCTCGGAGCCGCTTTCATCACGTCATTCACCTACATCTACAACCAGACGTTGCCCGCGACGCCGCTGGAGTGGGCGAACGTCATCACGCTCCCCGTGCTGATCGTCGTGATGGCACGTGTCGTGCAGGTAGCAGCCCGTCAGCTTCGAAGGCGAGGTGAACAGCTCACTAAGGCCAATGCAAAGCAGGCAGAGGCACTGCGCGAAGCGTTGGATAACCAGATTCTTGCGCGCAGCATCCTGAACACTGTCAACGCCGGAGTGGCTTTCTATGACTCGAACGGTCAACTGAGGCTTGCGAACGAGCTCGCGTCGCAGATGACCGAGTCTGTGGGGTTCTCCATCGACACTCCGCCCTATGCGGGGGAGCAGGTACGCGCGGCTGACCGTGTGACACCTATTCCATTCGACCAGCAGATCATTCCTCGAGCCCTGCGGGGCGAAGAGATGGCCGAGCACATGGAATGGCTGGGCCCGCCCGATCAGCAGGCTGCAATTATCGCCTCGACGCGACGGGTGCTTCGCGAAGATGGCGAACTGCTCGGAACCGTCATCGTCGCCTACGACGTGACGGATCTTGCGACCGCAATCGATGTGCGCGAGCAGTTCCTCAAAACGGTTTCGCATGAGCTGCGCACACCGATGACCAGCATCATGGGCTTTCTCGATCTCATCGATGATGCGGTCGATCCTGGTGAAAAGAAGATTCACGAATACCTCGCCGTGGTGAGCCGCAAGTCGCAGGACCTGATGGAGCGCATCGGTGAGCTTCTGGCTGCGGCCGACCGGGAGGATCCGCTGCAGATCGTGTCGACAGACGTCGACCGCGTCATCGAGTTGGCCGTTGAGGCAGTGCGCGAGCGAGCTGCCGCGCGCGGCATCACCGTCGAACGCATAGGTCACCGAGACATCCATGCGCGGGTCGACGGTAGACGAATTCGGCAGGTCATTCGTGAACTGCTGGTCAACGCGATCAAATTCGGCCGTGAGCATTCGGCGATCACTGTCGCTCAAGAGCTTCGCGGCGACCGGGTGAGAATTTCAGTGACGAATCGCGGGGCTGGCCTCGGGCGCGGCGAACAGGGGCTTATTTTCGACCGCTTCTATCGCACCGATGATGCGCGCCGGCGCGCAATTCAAGGCTTTGGGATCGGCTTGACGTTCGTCAAGAACGCTGTTGCGGCGCACGAAGGTCGGGTGTTTATCGACAGCGATGTCGACAACGGCTCCGAAGGGCTAACGAGCTTTACGATCGACCTTCCGGTCTGATCGCGGCGCCTGCGGCGGCTTCGGGTAGGCCTCGCGCAGATAGTCGCTCTGTAGATAGTCGGAGATTCCGATGAGCAGGATGGCGAAGACAATTTGCTCTGTTATCACCCATAAGGGGTAGAGGCCCGGAATTGCTGCGAGCACGAGCGCAATGATCGGAAAAATGCGACTGAACAGTTGGAGGCGGCGGAACGCCCAATACCAACCGAGGCGAGCGCGCCACAGAAAGTAGAAGAGCGTCGTGGTAATTCCGAGCACAACAAGGCACCGCATCCAGACGGCAAATCCCACGGGGCTGCTGTTGAGTGTGAGTACGACTGACGCGACGACGGTGCCAGTACCGAGAACGAAACACGCAATCAGCAGCCAGGTAATGACTCGAAACGCGCGTGCGACTCGACGATCTGTGGATGGCTCCACCCGGTGATGGGCAATACTGCCGCCGGCGATCTTGTCGAGTTTTCGGAGCATCGTTTCGACTGTCACGCACACACCTTAGCTCGCGTAGCGTTGAGGCGTGGCAAAACCGAAACGGCCAGCTCCGCCTCGACTGAGCGCACCCGACCTGCCTGAGGTACTCGAAATCGGGGCGCTCCGTGCGCGTTCATCAACGTTCGCGGCACGCGTTGAGTCGCTTTCTGGCGATGTGGATGCCTCGCACGCCCACATCAATGAGTCGCTGATCGTCGACGCCAATGTCGGCTCTTTTCGCCTCACCGGCGCGGATCTCACCGACGTCGACATTCTAGATGTGCGGGCAATCGAGATGACAGCTCGCGCGGGGCGCTGGCGAAACGTTCGCATCGTGGGCGGGCGGATTGGGACTCTTGACCTGTCAGGTAGTGACATCGATAGCGTCGAACTGCGAGGGCTCCGCATCGACTACCTCACGCTTGCGGGGGCGACGGCATCCGATCTGATGCTTTCTGACTGTGTGATCGGCACCCTCGACATGCCCCAGGCAAGGGTGAAGCGCGCAGCTTTTGAGGGCTGCCGCGCCCACGATGTTGACAACCGTCTGTGGCGCATAGAGAACGTCGACCTGCGCGGGCTGGATGCCGCCGGCTATCTCGACCCGACAGCTCTTCGGGGCGCCACGATGAGTCCGGGTCAGGTCAACGTTCTCGCGGCCGATTTCGCCCGTGCGCTGGGCATCGACGTACAGGACTGAGGGTTACAGCTCGACCTTTTCGTTCGTACCGTCGGGGCGGGTACCTGCGAGGAGCTTGGCCGCGCGGACGATTGAGCTTCCTTCGCTCGTCCAGTACTCGGCGCCCTCGGCGTTGAACTTCAAGAGCGTGATGTTCGGGTCTTCCGGGCCGCCCGGGAACCATGCTTCGGTAGAAGAGGTCCAGAGTTCCTTGAGCTTTGCGTCGTCGTCGACGAGGGTGGCCGTGCCGGTCAGCGAGACCCACGTGTCTTTGGAGCTGAGTGAGACACCGGCCTGCGAGTTGATGTGAAGGTGCGAGGCCACGGGCGAGTCTTTTGCGACGATGAACCAAAGGTCGCCGTCAAATTCGCTTTCTTGCACGGTGAGAGGGTGGGCGACGAGCGAGCCGTCAGCCTGAACGCTTGTGAGCATTGCGAAGCGGAAGCCGTCGATGAGCTTTGCGAGAGTCTTCTGATCGTCTGACATCGTGATCTCCTCTGTCGTTGGGCTGGCTTCATGCGCCAGGAAAACAAGCATTTCAGGCCGCTGGCGACGCGCCAGGAGGGTTGCGTGTGGCGCGAGGATGTGTCACGCGCAGCGCTAGCTCGTCCAGCGCGCAGGATCGATACCCCACGCGCGGCCCACAGTGGGGTATCGATCGGGCAGTTCTGGCTGAGTGAAGACGGATGCCGCGCACTCGAGGTCACCCGACGTCGTTTCTGCGTGGACGGTGTGATCTGTGGGAGGCCCGGTATCTTCGCCGACAGCAGTTGTGCCTGCGGCCAGGAGCTCCTGCGCTATTCGCGCGAGGCTCACATTGATGCCGCCGCCGGCACCTGAGCACGCGCGGCGCCGCAAAGCGGACATGATGCCGGAGGCAAGAAGATAGCCCGCTGTGTGGTCGAGCGCCTGTGCGGGTAGCGCCCCGGGCCGGGCTCCGTGATGTGAGCCTTCAGGTGAACTGATGGCGGCGATGCCGGAGACGGTCTGCACGATGCTGTCGAAGCCGCGCCGGTGTGCCCACGGCCCGCGTGTTCCCCAGGCGCTGATCCGTCCACGGATGAGGCCCGGGTGGCTTGCTGCGAGTACGTCGTCGTCGAGTCCAAAACGGGTGAGCGCGTCGGGCCGGTATCCCGTGACAACAACGTCGGCTCCGGCCAACAGTTCGTGGAAAGTGCGGAGATCGTCAGCCGCTGCGAAGTCGAGGAGACCCGAGTGTTTTCCCTGCCCGGTGTCGAGGTGCTGCCAGGCGATCTCGGGGCGGCGGGGGTTATCGATGCGGAGGACATCGGCGCCGAGGAGAGCGAGGGTGCGGGTGGCAACGGGGCCTGCGATAACGCGCGTGAGATCGAGCACCCTGATGCCTTGAAGCGGGGCGGGGAATCCCGTCGAGATCGGCTGTGGGTGCTGGCTGGTGCCGACGGTGTCGGTTGTGACCTCGATGAGTGGGGCAGCCGCGACGGCTTTCGCCTGAGGGTGTTTCGCCCAGGTGTCGGCGCTCCGGTAGGCGCCGACAATCGCTCCGACCTCGGCGGCGCGGGTTTCTAGCTCCACCCCCGACCACTCGGAGAGCGCACGCGCGAGATCTTCTGGCGTGGCATCGCTCTCAAGCCCGAGAAGGGTTCGAAGCGCGCTGTCGTGGTGCGGGTAGTTGGCGTGCGTTCGCACCCATCCGTCGGCTGTGGCAAAAAAGCCGGAGCGTGGTGCCCAAGCCGCGGGCGGTTCACCGTTCAGGCGGAACAGCTGATCGCTTCGGTAAGACGCCGCGATTCGGCGCGGTGACAGCACCGCATCCGGAATCTCTGTTGTTCCGAGAGCGAGCGCCATGAGCGTTGCGGTTGCGACGGCGTCGTGCGCGAGCGCGCCGACAGCCAATGGGGACGCGAGCGGCACGGCCTGACGTTGGTCGCTGACATGCAACGCGAGTGCTTCGTCTTCGCCGAGCGCGCGCAGCATGGCAGGCAGAAACGCGCCGGATGCCACCGCTAGAAGCCGCCCATTCGCATCCAGGAGTTTTGCCCTTCGGCGCGAAGCGCTGCGTCATCGGCGGAGGTCGAGTCGGATTTGCCGGCGCGCATCATGTCGTTGCGAGGTGCGCGCTTTCGTGGGTGCGCTTTTCGTCGCCAGCGCACTCCGAGCCCCGCAAGCACCGCGAACACGGCGATCGGGATGAGGATGAGCACGGCGCTGAGTCTACGACCGGTACGGCAACAGGGCGCCGTCTCCGGAAAAGAGACGACACCCTGTTGTTGGAGCGTGAGACTGGTTAGCTCTCGGTGTGCTCGACGGCGAGTTCTGCAGCACGGCGCTGGCGCGCGTAGAGCAGGGTTCCGCCGGTGATCATGAGGAGCGCGGTCAGCATGAGTGACCAGCCGAACCCGTCGGATCCGGTGACAGCGAGCGCGCCCGTTGCCGTTCCGGTGGGTGAGCCGTCGGTGACTGAACCGCCGGTGCCCTCACCCGAGCCGTCGCCGCCGTCCGAACCGTCGCCCTCTCCGCTATCGACCGGAGCTGCGGCCACGACGATCGTGACTGCTGCCGAGGTCGATTCGCTGGCGACACCGGTGCGTGCGAAGTTCGCCACGACCGAGTAGGTGCCAGCGGGGAGTCCGTCGGCGAGGGTGAGTGTTGCCACGCCCCCGACAACATCAGCGGTCCCGATGATTCCGCCGGCAACCGCTGTGCGCGCTGTGCCGCCGGTTGAGCCGGAGCTCGTCGCAGGACCATCTGTGAAGGTGACAGTGCCATCGGTTGCCTGGCCGTCAATGGATGCCGTCAGGGTGATTGCGTCGCCCTCGGTGTACTCCCTGTCTTCGATTTCGAGTGCCGTCTCGGTGGGAGCAAGCACCGGCACGCTGCTGGTGAGCACTCGTACCGAACCTGCGCCAACCGCTGTTGTCTCCGAAGCGCCAAGTTCAGCGTCTTCAGCGATCTCGATCGATGTCGTCGCAACACCGTCGGCATCGGCGATGACCGCTTCGAACGTGTCTTCGCCGCGGACGAAGACGACAGCTTCACCGGCGCGGAAGCCCGACCCGGTGAGGTCGAGGGTGCCGCCGGGGGCGACATACTCTTCTGTCGAGGTCAGCTCTCCGGGTGTGACGGATGCCGCAAGCTCAGCGCAGACGTCGCCTTGCGCGCCGACGGGCAATGCCTCGACAGCGGGTGCGGTGACACCGTCGTCTTCGCGCACCGTGAGGCGTGTGAAGGCGTTTGCTCCCATGACGACGTCGGTCGTGTTGGTGACGCTCACCTTGAACCATGCCGACGGCGATGCCGAAGGCGCATCGTTGCCGAGAGTGGGCACTGTGACTGACGTGCACACCTCGCCGGGGGCGAATGTCACTTTCTGCATTCCGATTCCGACGGTGCCTGTTGCCGAGCCGAGCACGCTGACGTATCCAGTGACAGTCGACGTTTCGGCGCGGTTGAGGTAGACAGCGATGTTCGCCGTGCTGGGGCCGTTCCCCTCATCGACGGTGGTGGGTGCCACGTTGATGCTGGTGCGGGTTTGCACTGTTGCGGTTCCGACGGTGGGGGTGTCGAAGGCCAGGTCGGACAGGTATACCCCGCCGGTTCCGGTGCCGTCGGCGCCCACGCCCGAGGTGATGCGTACTTCGCGCACGTCGCTCAGGTTGATGCCGGTCATGCTGGCGGTGGGGATCGTGAGTTGCTGCAGCACGATCTTGTTCAGCGTGGTGTTGGAGCCTCCCGGCATCCGGTTGATGGCGAGTGGGTTGATTTCTGATGCCAGCACATTGAATGTGTTGTTGCTTCCGTCGACGACCGTGATTGTGAAGTCGGTACCCGACTGCACAGTTTCGGTGGGTGCCGTCTTCAGTGTGAGCTGGCTACGGTTCGATACGTCGCGCTTACCCGCGGGGATCGAGATACGCAGTTCTGCGTTGCTCGGTACCGTCGCGTCGCTTGACGATCCGCCGTTCCAGAGGAACTGCGTCGCGGGGAATGTTGGCACGTTGGGTGCAAACGATCCGGGCGTCCAGTGCGGCACCTGCGATGAGGCCTTGGTCGTGGCGCAGTACGGCTGCGACTGCGGCAGTGTGCGGCCGGTGAGGTTGGTGCACACAGCTGCCGTACCACTTCCGTTGACGCGAACCAGTGCGGAGTTCTCGGCGAAGTCCGTGATGAGAGTCGTTGCGCTGGTCGGCTGTGCGGCCATGACGCGAACGTCGGCGTATTCGGTTGCTGTCGTTGAGGGCTTGACCGATCCGTCGAACATCTGCTGGAACTGGGTTTCGCCCCCCATCGTGAGGCGGAAGAAGCCCGTCATGTACGACACGCCCACCTGGTACTGCTCGGCGGCAGTCATGCGGGTGTCGTCACGTGTGGAACAGGTCGATGTCGTGTCGCTGGTGCGCCAGTCATCACCTGTTGCGGCCGGGTAGAGGCCCGGCGTCCACACAGTGTTGAAGAAGTTGTGGTTTGCACCCATGACCCACACCGCGGAGCGGAGCACGTCGTCGCCGTACGCGTGACGCGAGTCGTCGATGAAGTGCTGACCCTGCTGGTTAGAGACGTCACCGTCGCAGTAGGGAAGGAACACTGCGGTGGGCACGTCGGGCATTGTCATGCGTCCGAAGTCGACGGGCGCCAGCGGAAGTACCGAGACGATGCCGAACGGAGACTCGAGTGCCTGGTTGAGGGTGGCCGCCGAAACGACGCCCTCACCGCCGCGGGAGTGCCCCATGATGCCGACCTGTCTGAGATCGAATCGACCCTTGAGCGACGCAGCTGTGACGCTCGAAGCGGCGGCGGGCTGGTCTGTGCGGGTCGTGGCGAGAGCGAGTGCGTCGTCAAGCGTGCGTGTCGTGGTGACGCCCGGGTCGGATTCGGTCGCCCAGGTGGTGTCGTCGTAGGAGACGGCCTCGCCGGCGCTGGCCTTACGGAGCATGTCGAGAGTGTCGAGGATGAGCTGACCGCGAGCCTGTGCGCCGTAGTCGAGTGCGAGCTGGTTGTCGTTGGAGTTAACGGCGTTGGCAGCGATCGACAGCACGTTGTAGCCGTGCGACGCGAGAGCACGAGCTGTGCTTTCGTAGCCGAGGTACGAGCGGATGTTCATCTGTGTGGGTCCGCAGGGCCAACGAAGCGGGTTTGAGCCTGACCCCGAGCACGACGTGTGGCGACCGTGAAGCAGCACGACGGTGGGCCGTGCACCCTCGGCGCTGGTGAGGTACATCTTGCCGGTCATTTCACCGCGGATGCCGCCGATGGCTGCCAACGGAACGGCACGGTCACCGAAGTCGTACTCAGCTTCGGTGACGGTGTACGCGCCGAGATCGGAGGGGTCTTCGACGGCCGCGAGGGGCTCGAGCGCGTCGAGTTGACGCATGAGCGCGTCGTTTTCGGTGTCGACCGATTCTTCTTGCGGAGCAGCATCCTCGGATGCTTTCTCGTCGTCGCCGGAGGACCATCCCTTTTCGACGGTCTCGGCCGCGGCGATGTCGGGGTCGACGGTGGTCACCGACAGCGACATGCCGTCGGCAGATTCAGTGGCGAGCCCCATCGGTACGCCGTCGACGATGAGCGTCGGTGCGTCGTTGACGATGGGTAGCGGCTCATCGAGGTTGTAGGTCAGTTCGTATCCACCGGGGGTGGTGGTGACTGACCAGTTCTCGCCCTGCGCGACGATGGGGTCGTCTGCGGGGGAAGCGATCGCGGGCGCTGAGCTGACCGCGATGATAGGGACGACAAGTGCAGCCACGAGGGCAGCAGCGCGCGCCCGTGAGGACATACGAGTGCTCACAGTTCTCCGAACATTGGGGGGTGATTTTGGGGAGGTGAAGACCCGAGGAGCTGGTCCCAATGAGGAGGCTATGTCTCACATGTGCGTTGCCTGAATCGTTTAACAATGCGGTAACACGAACTTAACTGACCGATTCATTTCGAGGTCTGGCAGGCGACGACAAGGGGTCGCCAGTGCCAGCCGAACAGCAGTGCCAGCCGAACAGCAGTGCTAGCTGAACAGCAGCGTGAGACTGAACACCACGTTGAGTCGGTTGCGGTCTTAGCGCATCGCGGCGGCGTACTGCAGGAACGCTGCGATGCACAGCACCACGACACCGGTGGCGAGCATCGCGACGCCGACGTAGATCATCCAGTGCGTACCGCGGTTCGGATCTTTCAACTCAGCGCCCATGGCACCACAGGTTACCGGAATCGTTGGCCGGGTGAACGACACACGTTGCCAGAAACGGTGGGGCGCCTGTCCCCCGCATCGGAGAACGAGGGGACAGGCGCCCCACCAAGAGTTCCGCACAGCGCAGCTCGACTCTCGCGACCTCTCACTTTTGCTCGTGGCGGCCGCAACAAACATCATGACGGGAGGCGAGGGCTCTGCTGCTTTTCGTGCGTAATTACACCCCGTCTTTCACCCTCGCTGTCGACGGCCCCGCTGAGCGGAAGAGATTCTGTCTTGCGAAACCGAGGGTACCTTCGTCTCTAACCGAACTGCTCACGACGAAAGCTCCCTATGACAGACGCGTTTACTGCAATGGATGCCACAGCAATGCGGGCGCTTCTCGTTGCGCGAGAGATATCTGCCAGCCAGCTCTGGCAAGCTCATCAGCTTCGCTTGGAGCAGTGCGGTGAGCGGTACGGTGCGATCGTCGATACCGATCTCGAGGGCGCTGCGGTAACCGCGGCAGCAATCGATGCCCGCTACGCGCGGGGTGAGGCGATTGGCGCGCTCGCCGGTGTGCCGATGACGATAAAGGATTCGTTCGACGTTGTCGGTTTGCGTACGAGTCACGGGCGCCTTTTGGATTCGCATACCGCCACGAGGGATGCCCCTGCGGTGGCACGTGCGCGGGCCGCGGACGCCGTGATCTTCGGGTGGGGCAGCTGTCGCTGTCGCGACGGGCCTCAGCGCAATCGAGCTTGGCAGTGATCTTGCGGGCTCAATCCGGGTGCCAGCGGCGTGGAACGGGATTTTTGGGCACCGGCCGAGCAACGGTGTTGTCTCAAAACGCGGGCATTTGCCGTGGCGTGTGGATAGCCGCATTGAGCCTCCGGTCTCGGTATCGGGGCCGCTTGCTCGTTCAGCGCGTGACCTTGAGTCGGTGTTTAGGGTGGTCGCGGGTGCCGCGGACCCTGATTCGGTGGGGTGGCGTCTCGACTTGCCTCGCCCCGCCTGGAACAATCTCACCGGTATTCGTGTGGGTATCTGGACGGAGAGCGCCAGCGCTCCCATCGACGACGAAATGCGATCGGCGATCAGCGCTCTGACTGCTGATCTGACGAACGCCGGATGCCACGTGGTTGACATCATCGATCCGCCCGGGGCAGACGCGGCCGGTCTTGAGCTTTTCGCTCGCCTGCAGCAGGGGGAGATTTCGCACAGCGTTGGCCAAGAGACGTTCGACGCCGCGGTCGATGTCGAAGGCGACCTGGCTCAGCGGGTGTACAACGCGTGGCGTGATGCTGAGGATCAGCGTGCCATCCGTGACGCGTGGAACGAGCGCGTGTTCACGGAGGTCGACGTGGTGATTGCTCCGGCTGTGCCCGGGGCTGCGCCCGTCTATGACGAGCAGCCCGAGGAGCTGCGCGCTCTAGAAATCTCGGGACGTGTCTACCCTGCTGCAGAGGCGGTTGCCGCGTGGAGCTGTATGGCTAACCTCGCGATGCTGCCGTGCACCGTCATTCCGCTGAAGCGTGGTGCGAGGTCGCGCTTGCCGCTCGGCGCTCAGATCATCGCTCCCTACCTGCACGATCTCACCGCGTTGCGCTTTGCGTGCCTCCTCGAGAGCGCCCAGATCGTGGGTTTTGTCGCGCCACCGGCCTGACGCACGCCGGGGCCGATGGCCCCAGTTCAGGGGTGAAGCCGCGGGGTGAAAGTGAGGGTGAAAACCCGCCTCAACGGCAAATCGCTCGACGCTGCCTAGATAACTTGCATGAGCAGGAGTTATGGCTGCGCACACCCAACGCAGCCATGTTGACTCGCCCCTGGCGTCCCCCAGGTAGGCGATAACTGGCGCGCCGAAAACATCCGTATTCGGCGTGCCGGAAAGTCTCGGCGATGCCACGCCGTTTGCTCCTGGTCCGACTACTGAGGAGCATCGTGCATCACCCATCTGTCACCACAGCACCGACGAGGCGAGCCACACGCGCAAGCCGCAAGCGCGGCCATGGCTTCTTGCGCGGACCGTCGCGCCTGACGAGTCTTTTGCTGATCCCCTCACTTGTGGTGGCGACGTTGACGGGTGCAGCGTTCTGGGGTGCGTCCGCGGCCAGCGCCGCCGCGATTCCCGACCCGCAGGCATCCATTTCGCTTGAGCCGACTGGCTCGAGCGACGCTCAGAAGCCTTTCATTCTCGCGGGCGAAGATGCGACGTTCGACATCTCGCTGACGAACTCGTCGACGACGCCGGGCTACAACACATCGTTCACGCTGTTGGTGCCGAACGGCATCGATTTCGTCTCTTCGGCCGCAATGGGTGCCCCGAACGTTTACGCGAGCGGTCAGACGCTTCCGAACAGTGCAAAGAGGCAGGCGAGTTCTCCGCTCGCGTCGGTTCCGGCAGGCTTCCAGCTGTGGGTCTTCCAAGATGTCGCTGACCTTCCCGCGTCGGCGTCGTACTCATCAACAATCACCGTTCGCCCGGATGCTTCGATATTCCCCGTCGGTACGTCTCCCGACTTCGCGCTGACGGGATATGTGTCGAGCGCTCCCGCCACCCTCCCGGTCTTTGACGGTTCGACGGGAGTCGCGGGAACCTCTGGCGCAACCGACACCTCGTCAGATGGCGACTCGGCGGACGCCCCCATCTCCGCGCTTCGGCTGACCAAGCAAGAGCCGAGTCCCGAAATCGAGCTCCTCCGCGGTGTGCACGACCACCAGACCATTTACACGCTGACCGTCGAAAACACCCCCCAGGGCGCAACCGATGGAGTAACGCTCGTTGACTACCTGCCGGCAGGTCTTGAATTTCTCGCGTGCGCAACTGTCGACAACACGCAGGCCTCGGGTCTGCTCTACGACGGCGCGGGGGCTCTCGGGGGAACGCAAGAGCACCCGGGCTCGGGCGACGTTACCGGTGCGAACCCCGGTGCCGATTGCCTCACACCTGCGGCGGTCGAGACTGTCAGTTCCGATCTTCCTGCCTCGCTCGACGCGGGCGTCTACACGAAGGTCACGTGGAACCTGCCGGCGCTGACCGGCACTACACCGCAAGCGACCGACTTGAGTAGCGCGGGCGTCGCAGGCAACTACGTCATCACGTATGCCGCCGCTGTGCCGCTGTTCGAAAACACGATGGACTTCGTGACGACGGCGGGCACCGGAACTCCGGATGCTGCAGGCCTCGGCCAAGCATCGAATTTGAACAACAACAACGGTGCGTCGACTCGTCAGGGCCAGGGCGCCGGATTCGGCGATGGCATCCTCTATGACAACCTCGCAACGGTCGCTGGTACGTTCGCCGGCCCCGTAGCGCCCTCGACATCAACGGCTGTCACTGACAGTGACACCGAACAGATTCAGGCGATGGACCTGCGGATACTCAAGAGCGTCTCGACATCGCTTGGTACCGACTTCGTGACGGGCGAGCTCGCCACCTACACGCTTGATCTCGCCACGAGCGAGTACACGAGCGCCGACCAGATGGAGATCGTCGACACTTTCGCCAACGGGCTCTGCCCGGCCCTCCCCGGCAGCGGAGCAACGCTCACGGGAGATCCTCTGCCGACCGACTGCGCGTATCCCTCGACCGAGGGCGGTGCGACTCTCACCGGTGCGACAGTTTCGGCAATCGACTACAACTCGGCGACGGGTGAGTTCACGGTCACCTACCTGTCGGATCCCACAGCATACGAAGCAAACGACTCCCACGAAATCGTGTACACGGGCCTCATGCGCAACGCGTACGACACTGACGACCCGTGGTTCGGTCCTACGACCTCGGGTGACGAGATGACGAACAACGTCGTAGTTACCGGGTGGACGACATCAACGGATGAACTCGATGGTGTCAACAACGGTTCGGGTGTACCCGCGTTCGGCACAGAAGACGTGACCGACAACTCGTCGGCCATGCTGGAGTCGCGCTACTCCGGAATCTCGAAGCAGGTGCTGCCACGCGACGCTGTGATTTCGACCGCCCCTGCTGCCGCCTCGGCCGCCGCATCGTGTGATGTTGCACCGGGCAGCGCGTGGTCGCAGAACCAGACGGATGCCGCGGACGCACCATTCCACGCGGGTGATTACGTCTGCTACCAACTGACGGTTGACTTCGCAGAAGCGATCGATGTGCGTAACCCCGTCGTCACCGACTTCTTGCCGCGGGACATGACCTATGTCGATTCGGCCGTTTACACGGGAACCGGCGGTACATCAGCCGACGTCGACATCGATTCAACCTCCGTCGAGGGTCAGCGCCTGACGTGGAACGTCGGAACGCCCGGCGAAGGCGGCGACCGTTACGTGCCCCTTGACTCCGTGCTCGTTCTGCATGTCCTTGCGCTCGTTACGTCGAATACGCCCGCAGATGCGTCAGCGCTCGACAAGCCCGAAAACCTCATGAAGTACCAGCAGAACGACGTGCTCGCAGACATCTACTACCTGCGTGACGCCTCGGCGATTCAGTTGGGGCAGGGACCGACTCTCCTCAAGGGCGTTCTCGACGTCGACGGAGATTCGACTTTGCCAGCTCGGTCGCAGAACGATTCTGACGGCACGGTCTTTGACTCGAACCGCGATGGCATCGAGGTCGTGCAAGATGACGTCGTGACGTACCGCGTCGACCTGTCGGGTGGCGATTTCGCCGCCGAAAACATGACGGTGTGGGATGCTTTGCCCGACGGCATCACGAAGTCCGAAGTCTCCGCGATCAGCGACGGTGGCACGGCCCTCAACCCGGGCGACGCAGGCTACCCCGCAAACATCGCGGGATCGGCATCCGGTCATTCGGTCATCGTCTGGAACGGTCTCGACGTCGGGGTGAAGCCGGCTACGAATACGCTCACCTACGACGTCACGGTTCCCACCGACGTTCTCGTCGACACCTCTTTCACGAACACCGCTTCGATCACCCAGTTCGATGTGGAGACCAACGCAGGAACCGCCGAGACCCAGTACCCGACTGGTTCGCTCGACGCCACGACGCGTTCAGATGACTCCACTGTTCCGGGTGACGATATGCGCGACGACTCGCTCATTTTCACACCGGCACCCACGATCGCGAAGACGCTCGATTCCACCGAGATCGCGCCGACCGGCACGACTGTCACCGACCCCAACAACGCTGTCAACCAGGCGACACAGGGCGAGCTCATCACGTGGAGCTACGACGTCGTGATTCCCGCACACACAAGTGTCGCGAACGGTGTGCTGTCTGACCGCGGAACGCTGAGTCCCGGAAACGTGTCGTACACCGTCGAGGGCGTGCCCACCTGGGATGCCACGGCTCTCACGGGCGCGGTTGCCTCTGACTTCGCGCTGTCGGGCGACGGCGAACTCGCCTTCCCCGATCTCTACACGAACAGCTCTGGCGACGATCAGACGTTCACCGTCACGATGACGGTGTACCTCGGTGATGCCGGAAACAACGGCACCAGACTCACCAACCGTGCACTATTCACGAGCGACTCGTGGGACGGCAACGCCGACGCATCGGTGACGTACATCGAGCCCAACCTGACGATCAACAAGACGGCATCCCCGGCGAACGACGTTTCGACGAACGACACGATCACCTACACGCTGACGGTGGCGAACAACTCGAACCGACCCGTCTCGTACGACAACACCGTTGTCGATACGGTTCCCGATGGCATCATCGTCGACGGTACGACAATCTCGGGCGGTGGAACGCTTACCGGTGCTGACCCGATTGACGGCGATGGCGGAACCATTACATGGGACATCGCACGGGTTGCTCCGACAACCGTGCTGACGTATGAGGCGAAGATCGACCCCGAGACCGGTGGCGGACAAAGCTACGTCAACACGGCTGAGGTGACCGGATACACGCTGCCCGACACAATCGATTCCGGTCATGTGCGCGGCGGTGAACGCGACGATGACGATGACGCGACTGTGAAGGCGATCACAGCAGACATCGCAAAGGGTGTGCGCGAGGCGGGATCAACGGATGCCTTTTCGAACACCGTTTCAGAACCGGCCGGTCAGACGGTTGAGTACGAAGTGCAGGTGGCGCTGCAGCCCAGCATCAACTATTTCGACTCGATCATCACCGATCAGCTGCCCGCAGGCGTTGTGCTGCAGGATGCAACGATCAGCGGCCCGATCGCGACACCGTCGACCGGTATCGCTGGAACGTGGGATTACGCGCTCGATTCCAGCACGAACACGGCAACGTGGACCTATAACGATGGTGCGGGTAACGACATCGCCTCGTTCTCTGAGGAGCGAATCCTGACGATGACGTACGAGGTGCTGCTTGATGGTGCCGGTATTGATTCCGCGGTGAGCGATCTCGACAACACGGCGACGTTCACGTGGAATTCGCTGAACGGTGACACCTCGACGCGCCAGACGATCACCGATGACGCTGAGGTCGATCTGCTCGACCCCGTGCTCGCGATTGCGAAGAACGTATCGAACGAGACACCGAACCCGGGTGACACGTTCTCGTACGACGTCACCGTGACGAACACGGGCAACACTCCCGCGTACAACATGGACATCACCGATGTTGTACCCGCAGGTGTAGTGGTAGACCCCGCAACTATTTCGGATGGGGGCGCTTTGACCGGCGCCGACGCTGAACTCGGCGGTGGAACGATCACGTGGGATGCCGCAGACCTTCCGGGTCCGCTCTATCCCGCCGGTTCTGCCGAGAGCCCCATGTCTCTCGTCTTCACCTATGACGCGACGTTGACAGCGAGTGCCAACATCGACGGCTCCGACGTGTTTACCAACACGGCATCCGTCGAGCACTTCGAGTCGTTCCCGACTGATGGCCGGGAATACGACCCGACCGATGTTGACGACACGGCGGCCGTCGACCCGCCGTTCCCGACCGTGGCGCTTGCCAAGTCGGTCACCTCGACTGACATCGCCTACGCGGATGTTCCGTTGAGCTGGACGCTGACGGCGACCAACAACGGTGACGGGCCGGCGCAAACTGTGACGCTCACCGACGCGCTTCCGACCAACTGGACGTACACGGCCGTCACAAGTGTGACCGTTGCGGGAGCCGCGTGGAGCGGGACGACTACGCCCACCGTGACAGGTTCGGGTGCTCCGGGATCTGAGCAGAGTCTCGAGTGGAGCTTCGGCACCGCGGCTCCGAATGCCGTGCTCTTGCAACCGGGCCAGTCGATCGAGATCGTCTTCACCGCGACTCCCAACGAGGACGCTCTGACAGATCCGGGTACGACGGAAGACGGTGGCACGCGCGTGCCCCACACCAACACGGTTTCGGGAGAGACCACGGACACGTCGGGCGCGACCGAGAACGGCGATGGCCCGTACACGGGACCCGATGCTGATGACAGTGCATTCATCGAGCGTGCAGACCTGAACCTCATCAAAGACGCGATCGGTGGCAACGCTGACGGTGACTGGATTTCTGGTGTCGTCGCCGGTGCCGACTATGACCAGCCGCAGTGGCAGATCACAGTGACGAACCAGGGGCCGGATGCCTCGGTGGGTCCATTCCGATTCGTTGACACGACGACGCTGCCGGACGACGTGACGACGGGCGCGTTCACAGCGCGCTACTTCGCCGATGCCGGCGACGCGACCGGTACCGCGCTGGCACTGACGGGAGCGGGTACGGAGGCTGATCCGTTCGTCGTCGGCGAGGGGTCAACGAGCCTTGCAGCTGATGGTTCTGACCGGATCGTCTTGACCGCTGATGTGACGGTGGGTGCTGCGGCAACCGGCACCGCCGAAAACGACGCGAGCGTTGTGGGCACGACGTGGGAGACCCCCGACGACGTGACGAAAGACAACAGTGACGACGCTGAGAAGCCGCTGTCGCCCGAGGCCGACCTGCAGATCACGAAGACGGCAACGACCGTCTCGCCGAATGCCGGTGGAACTCTCACGTGGGAACTGGCGGTGCGAAACAACGGACCGTCTGGCTCCGCCAGCACGACAGCTGACCCGATCACGGTGACTGACACGGTGCCGGATGGCATCTCGAACGTCGCGGACCCGTCGAACGCAGCATGGACAGCATCGGCATCCGATGGTTTCCCAGCGAACGCGGGAGATGAGATCACGTGGACCTTCGTTGAGTCGTCGTTCCCGGTGGGCCCATCGACAGCGATTGTGCTCACCGGCACCATCGATGCTTCGTGGGCGGCCGACACCGACATCGTCAACACGGCCGAGGTTCAGCCGGGCACGACTCCCGATCCTGACCCCGACAACAACGACGACGACGAGACCGTCACACCCGGTATCGACACGACGCTCGCGATCGACAAGACGCGCCTCGTCTTCAACGGAACCGACTGGGTTGCGGCGACCGCCACTGACCTGGCGACCCCGGGTGAAAACGTGACGTACCTCGTGGATGTCACGAACACCGGCACCGCGGATGCGCGGAACGTCGAGGTGCTCGACACTGTTGAGCCTTACTTCACGTACGAGTCGTTTGAGTCGGTAGATGGCACCTGGGCACGCACATCGACGACGGCTGCTGCCGGCGACGATCAGACGTTTGCTCTTGACGGTGACCTAGTGGCCGGCGATTCGGCTTCGTTCCGAATCACGCTGCTGCTCGATGCGGCCCACGAGACTGGCGCGACGGTGGACAACACCGTCAGGGCATCGGCCGACAACTCAACGAACCAGCCGACTGACACGGACTCGACCACTGACTCGGAGCGTTCCGCCGATCTCACGATCGAGAAGACACACGCCGGTGATGCGATTGCAGGTTCGACGCTTGATTACACGATGACAGTGACGAACCTCGGTCCTTCGGTTTCTTCGGGTCCGATCGAGATCATCGACACATTGCCGACAGGATTCAGCTACGACGAGGGAACCGCCACGGTTGCTGTCGCTGGTGGCCAGCCGGTCGCGATCGAGCCGACGATTGTCGACCAGACGTTGACCTGGTCGGTGGACGGAGACTCGTTCACACTCGCGAAGGATGCGACGATCGTCGTTTCGTTCACGTCGAACCTTGCCGCTGACCTCTTGGCCGGTGGCTACATCAACCAGGCTGACGTCGATGGTCCCGATGACGACAACCCGCTCAACAACCATGACGATGACCCGACGGCCGTCACAACGATGACGAACCTGTCGATCGTGAAGGATGTCGCGGCGGGCCCGTATGTTGCTGGCACGAGCGTTGACTACACCCTCACGGTCAAGAACGAGGGGCCGTCGGTTGCTCGTGACGTTGTGGTGATCGACACGCCTCCCGGAGGTATGACGTTGACCGCGATGTCGGGCGACGGATGGACCTGCGGCGTTGACACGCTGACATGTGGCCGTGACGACTTTGCTGTGGGTACGTCGACAATCAATGTGACAGCGATGATTGCGGCATCCGTTGCTGACGGCACCGAGCTTGTGAACGTCGCAACCGTTGCGACATCGACGCCGGAAACGACGACGACCGACAACGAGTCAGACGTGACGATCACTGATGTGGCCGAGGCTGATCTCGGAATCGTGAAGACTGCGGTTGACGAGCTGGGTGCTGAGATCACAACGGTCGATGCCGGTACGCAGGTGCGTTACCTGCTCGAGGTTCACAACTATGGGCCGTCGGATGCCGTGGGGCCGCTGACAATCTCGGATGTGCTTCCGGCCGGGCTCTCGTTCGTCTCGGCTGAGTCTGAGGGCTCCGCTTGGGTGTGTGCGGCGGATGCGACCAATGCGCAGCTCGCGAACTGCGAGATGCCGGGCGGGCTTGCCGTAGACGCCGATGCGACGGATCTCGTGATGGTGGTAGCCGTTGACCCGGCTCAGACGACGGGAAGCATCGTCAATACCGCGACGGTGACATCTTCCACGACCGAGCCCACGCCGGACCCGCACTCGAACACTGATGACGCTGTCGTTGATGTGACGCGCAACGTGAACGTGTCGATCGTGAAGACCCACAGTGCGGAGAACGTGCGCATCGGTGACGATCTGACGTTCGATCTGGCTGTGCACAACGACGGACCAGCAACGGCGACAGGCGTCACGGTTGTTGACACGATTCCGGCAGGGCTGACATACGTCGATGCTGCGGCAAGTGACGCGGCCTGGACGATTGTCGCGGATGCCATGGCCGAGGACGGCACGACGGCGGTGACGGCGACCCTCGAAGGTGCACTCGCGCCGACTGCGGATGCCCCGCGACTCGCGGTGACTGTTGCCGTGACGGCAGAGGCGTACGACACAGTCGTGAACACGGCGACGGTGTCGACGACCGAGCCTGAGACGGATCCGACCGACAATACGAGCGATGACACGGTGATTGTTCCGGCGCTGTCAACGCTCGTAGTGACGAAGGATCTTGCATCGCCGCTGAAGGTCGGCGGGAAAGCCACCTACGGCATCACCGTCACAAACACCGGGCCGACGGAAGACCCGGGACCCATCGTTCTGACTGATGTGTTGCCCAACGGGTTGACGTTCGTTTCGGCATCCGGTGATGGGGCGACGTGCGATGCCGACGGATCTACCGTGACGTGCACGCTCGATGGCGCACTCGGTGTTGAGCAGACCCGCACGATTGCGCTGACGGTATCGGTTGCGATCGCGGCCTACCCTGAAGTGACGAACGTCGTCACAGTGACAACGCCGACCGAACAGGGTGTCGGTGGAAGCCTCACGGCTTCGACGACAGACCCGGTGGCGCAAGACCCGCTTGCGGTAACGGGCGCGCCAGCCGCGTGGTGGTTTGCCTTCATCGGAATTCCGTTGCTGCTTGCAGGCATCGTGTTGATGCTCCTTCGCCGTCGTCGGCATCAGGACGCGTGATGTGCAGGTTGAGCTGACGCGAGTGAGCTAACGAGGGGCCCGGTCTGGTAACTCAGGCCGGGCCCCTCGTTGCTGTTGAGCCACTGGTGTTGAGCCCCTGTTCAGGTCGATGTCATTGGGTTTTCATAGCGAACGGACAGCCTGGGCGTACCCCTCCTCGTAGGTTCGACGATTCGCCGAACGCCCAGATTCTGGTGAACGTCCTCGACAGAAAACCGGAGATATGCTCACTCGACGATCCAAGATCGCCACAACAGTTATGGGTGCCGCGCTCTGCGTTGCCCTCGCCACACCGCTACTTCCTGCCGCCGCGTTTGGGATGACGACGCCATCTGACGCCGCCGCAATGAAGGCGCTACCGGCAACCGCCACTGATCCGAGTGGCACGTTGCCGCTCCTGAGCGATCCGTACCTGCAGATGCCGGGTGCGGATGACGTCTATGTCGTGTGGAACACCGAGTTTGCGGGCACGCAGAACGTTGCGCTCGTGGGCTCGGGCGTTGCTGCGCTGAGCGATGAAGACGCGATGCGCGCTGCGGCGGGCGCGACATTCGCGAACGTGGAGCTTTTTGCCGCCGAGTCGATGGCGTACTCACGGATGGCTGAAGACAGTGGTTCGCGCCTTGATGAGAAGCCCGCGGCAGAGGACGGCATCGTCACGCGCGATGTGTGGCGTCACGAGGCGCACGTGACGGGGCTCGCTGCTGGTGAGAGGGTGGCGTACCGCGTGGTGTCGGCTGAGAGCACGACGGATGCCGCAATCTCGGGCACGTTCTCGCTCGCACCAGTGCCGAGAGCAGGCGATAGTCTTCGGGTGCTGCTGACGAGTGATCACCAGGCGATGGCGAACACTCCGGCGAACCTTCAGAAGGCTGCCGAGACAATTGGCGACATCGACGCGGTATTTCTCGCGGGGGACCTCGTAAATCAGCCAGACCGTGCGTCGGAATGGTTCGACGACACCCGCGGCAGCGCTTTCTTCGCGACGCTGCAGGGTAACGGTGGCCGCATCGACAACAACGGTGTGGCGGAATATTACGGCGGCGAAATTGTGCAGAACGCGCCGCTGTTTCCTGCGGTGGGAAACCATGAGGTGCAGGGCCGGATCGATGGCATGACGAGCATCGGATCAAGCTTCGGTGCGCCGGTGCCGGTCCCGATTGCGGAGCAGGAGTACGAAAAGGTTGCAGCGGTCGTCAACCCGGCAGGCGATGCAACGGTGAAGGCGAAGTGGATCGAAGACAACTCCTTCAGCACGAGAACGTATGAAGAGGTGTTCACTCTGCCGGATTCTTCTCCCGGCGGTGAGACGTACTACGCGACGAGCTTCGGCGACATCCGTTTGATTTCGTTGTACTCGACGCGTATTTGGCGCGGCACGACGGCGCAGGCCGACCCGGCCGCGCGCACATCGAACAGCCGATATCAAGAAGCTGTCGGCAGCCTCGACGATCCGTTGGCGCAGGGCTACGGTGAGCACGTGTTCGAGTCACTTGCCGTGGGGAGCGAGCAGTACGAGTGGTTGCAGGAAGAACTTGAGAGCGACGACTTTCACGACGCGCGCTTTCGCATCGTGATGTTGCACGAGGGGCCGCAGGGCCTCGGTGACAATGTGATGCCCTTGTTTGCCGACCCCGTGCGCATAGAAGAGAAGAACGCTGATGGTGACGTGATTGGTGTGCGCTACGAGTACCCGGCCGAAGGCAACATGCTTCTCAACGATCTCTCGCCTCTGCTCGAAGATGCGGATGTTGACCTTGTGCACAACGGGCATTCGCACCTGTGGAACCGTTTCGTTTCTGAGAACGGCGTCAATTACATGGAGACGTCGAACACGGGAAACTCATACGGCGCGTTTCATGAGCTGAGTGGGCGGTCGCGTCCGCTGCCGCCTGAGCCGTGGGATGCCTCGAACTACATGGCGCAGGGAAACCCCGGTGGGCTTGAGCCGATCGTGCCGAACGTGAAGCCGTTCGAAAACGAAGATGGTGTCGCGCTGCCGTTCGTGCAGAGCAACGATTTGGCCGTGTTTACGATGCTTGACACCGGTGCGAACGAGGTTGTGTCATATGCCTATGACGTGCGGACACCCGAGGTTGAACCGTGGGTGATTGATCGCTTCGCTATTGGGCGGGAACTCACAGAGCCCAGCAACCCGGAGGAGCCCGGCGAGCCCGGCAACCCGGAAGAGCCAGGCGAGCCGGGTAACCCGGAAGAGCCCGGCGAACAGGCGCCTGACCTGACGGACGCTGCTGTGAAGCTCTCGGCTTCGACAGTTGTCGCGGGCGGTTCGCTTTCGGTGACAGGCACCGGCTTCACCGCCGGTGAGACAGTGCGCGTCGAGCTGCACTCGACGCCGGTGATGTTGGGGACTGCGGTTGCTGATGCGTCGGGAGCGATCTCGGTGGGTGTGAAGATTCCGGAGTCGACCACGGCTGGGCGTCACGAAATCGTGTTGGTAACGGCATCCGGTGAACGTGCCTCAGGTGTCGTGACGGTGACGTCGGCGGGACCTCTCGCGGTGACGGGCGCGGATGCTGGGCGCACCTGGAGCATCGCTCTCGTTGCGTCGTTGGCTCTCGCCCTCGGCGGAGCCCTCCTGTGGTGGCGCACGGTGCGGCGCAGCGCCGCGTAAGCCAAACGCAGCGAGACCTGCGCTGCCAGAGGTGCGGAGATGCCGGATTCCCGGCGCTCCGCACCTCTGGTGCTTCGATCCTCCACGTCAGAACGGCGCAGGTTCGATGTGCTGCATCGGTGCGTGTACCGTGCCCGTCGCGTCTGGCGGATCGTTGAGCCCTAGTGGATCGGGTTCGAACGCGACCCCGGGCGGCTTGTCCGTGTACCTTCGCCCGGTCGGCGACGTCCACTCCAAAACCCCATCACCGCGCTGCTTCACCGACCACTTGCTTGCATGTTTCAAACTGTGGTGCCTTCGACACAGATGCGCCAGGTTGTGCTGATGAGTCGGGCCCCCGAGGGCAGCATCCACGGTGTGATCAATGTCGCAGCGGTGGGTGGGCATGCGGCATCCGACGAACCGGCAGTGTTGATCTCGTGCCCGAAGCTGCCGTTTGAGTTGATCAGTGGGTCGATACCTGTCGACCGCGACGACGGTGCCCGTGACGGGCCGGGTGAACACTCGATCCCAGCCCGGTGCAGTACCCGCGAGGCGCCGTGCACTCTCGGGGTCAACGAGACTCAAGCCCGACAGATCCGCGGGTGTCGATGAGGTTCCGGCGAGCGTCGTGGCAGGCACTGTGACCTGCACAATCGCCTTGATCGCACCGAGCCCACCACAGTCGTCGCCCGCCAACGGGTCGAGGCTCGGCACCGAGGTGAGCAGCATGTCGGAGAACAGATCGGCGCGGATCTGATCCGTCGTCCGATGATCGTCCACAGGCTGCTCATGTTCGCGCGTGCCGTAATCCGATCGCCCCGCCCGGAAGTCTTTCAACGCTCGGGCTTGCTGCGTGAGTCGGTTGAAAATCCCGTGCGCCTGCACCGACGGCAGTACCGCGTTGATAGAACTCATCCCATCCGCCAGGTCGAACAGTCGCACCGTGCGGGTCGCGTTGGCGTCTTCAAAACGTTCCTCGAGCGTCCGCGGCTGCGCCTTCTTCGCCAGAGCTGCAGCAAACCCTCGCAACCGTCCCGGTGTCTCGGCCTCAGCGACCTCGACCACTTCGTGGTCGTATCGGGCCTTGGCTGCGGCATCCGTGAGGTTTATGCCTGCCCGCAGTATTTCTTGCACATGCCGTTCTGAGATGCGCCCTGCGCTCCACGATGCGAACGTCTCGGGGTAGTGTTCGGTGACGTCCATCGCCTCGTCGATGCGATTTTGCGTGGTGCGATCCGACATCCGCAATGCCGCCGCGAGTTCTGCAGCCATGGAGCGCATCGGAATCTCTCGTTCCCGCGAGTCGCGCGACGGAGTGAGACGCATCTCAGCGAGCGCCATACGCCCGCCTTCGGCCAAATCTTCTGCCAACCCCGCCTGCAGCTGCGCGATCTGCGCCAGGCGGGATTCTGCCGACAACACAACCTCAGCGCGGGTGCGTTTCCCGGCCGAGTGTTGTGTGGTCGTGTTCTCTGACATGACTCAAGTATCGAACATACCTCCGACATTGACCCCACTTAGCCAGCCCACTGTGAATAACTTGCCTTGAAGAACTTTGGGGAGAATGTGGGCGGTGAAAAGCCCCGTGACTACACGTCGAGGTTGTGGCGTCGCAGCGAGAACAGTTCGCCCGTGCGCACGATTCGGAGCACGGTGACGAGCAGCAGTCCGCCGAGAAGGTTGAGCCCAAGAACCGGGAGGAACCACAGCAACCAGTCTAGGTAGGTGATGTCTGCGCCGCTCAAGATCGCACCGAACGCGAAGAGCGAATCGAGGATCGAGTGAAAGAGCTGGAAGCCAGCAAGCACGAAGCCGCCGGCGATGGCCGCGACGATCTTGGCAGGTTCGGAGTCGGTGCCCTCCTGCATCCGGGTCATGAGGGTGATGACGGCGCCACCGAGAAGCGCGAGTGCAACGAGCTGCCACGACATCGGGGTGTCGATGAAGTGGTGGGCTGTCTCGGAAAGGAGCTCATGCCAATCGGGGAATGCAAGGACGATGATGCCCATCATGAGCCAGCCGCCGGCGAGGTTGGCAATGAGCGTTCCGCCCCACAGTCTTGCTAGCTGCCCGAGGGAGCCTTCGCGCGCGATGAGAGCCGCGATCGGCATGAGAAAGTTCTCGGTGAAAAGTTCGCTGTGCGCCATGAGAAGCGCGATGAGACCGATACTGAACGCGAGCCCCGCGAGCAGATGGCTATCCGTTGCGTAGAGAACTCCGACGTAAGCGAGTACGCCGACGCCCACCTCGATGCCGCCGAGGAACCCCGTGACGAGAGTGCCGCGGAACGTGCGGTGCAGGCGCTCGGCGCCCTCGCCGACGATGTCTTCGAACTCGGCTTCGAACTCTTCCTCGACGGGGCCGTCGTTATCGCCGTCGGCGCGGCGTTCGTCAGCGCGGCTTTCGTGGTCATCTCTCATTTCATGATCTTCGCAGACGTGGTCGTCGGTCGGGCCAGGATCCCGCTCAGTGCGATAATCAGCACCGCCACGACCGCTGTGCCGATGATCGCCGTTGGTACGCCGCCCTGCTGAATGAGTATTCCGGCGGTGGCGCTGCCGGCAGCACCCCCGAGGTTGTGGCTCGTGTTTACCCAGGTTGTCGCCGCGTTCTGTTGCCGCTCGCCACCCGCGGCGTGAGCTGCGACGTACGCCACGATCATGACGGGTGAGAAGAACAGCCCCGCGATGGCGAGAACGATACTCACGGCGACAGCGTCCGAAACGACGGCAACGAATGAGGATGCCACGAGCAACCCCGCCGAGAGCACCACAAGCTGTCGGGCGAGTGACCCGGGCACCTTGAGCGCGCCGTAGAGGAGTCCTCCGAGTGCGCTGCCGCCGGCGAAAAGTCCGAGGGCGACACCGGCGGCTGCGGGGCCGCCGTTGCCCTCGAGCGATGCGGGTACTGCCACGCTGAGCGTGCCGGATATGGCACCCGCGACGAGCGCGGGTAGTAAGACGCCGACGAACCGTCGATCGAGAAGAAGCGACCTGCTCTTCGCATGAACATCGGTCGCGAGCACTCGGTGTGACATGTCGCCGACGGCTGAAGTGGCGACGAACCAGAGCCCACCGACGGTGACGAGCGCGGCAGGAACGTAGAGCGCGAGCCCGGGCGCGATGAACGCGAGCGCGATGCCGGCGAGAGCCGGCCCCGCAAGGTAGAGCAACTCTTCCGTCACGGCATCAAGGCTGAGGGCTTTCCGAAGATGAGCGCTGCTCGGCGTGAGTGCGCCCCACGCGACGCGCATTGTCGGCCCGAGCGGCGGCGCGACAGTGCCCGCTAGGCCGGCGAGCACGATGAGAGTTGCCCCGCCACTGCCGACAAGGGATGCTGTCGCGATCGCTGCCAGTGCTCCACCGAACAGAATCGTGAGGAGTGCGAGCACCGGTCGTGCGCCGAATCGATCGATCGACCAGGCACGAACCGGGGAGAGAAAACTGGCCGTGGCGCCATACACCGCAACGGCTGCACCGCCGAGCGCAATTGATCCGGTGGCGTCGGTGACGGCATAGAGGAGCGGAAGAAAAACGAGCGCGTACGCGGCACGGCCAATGACCGCTGCGCCGAACGTGAAGGGCACTCGAGGGAGGGTGAGCACGTCAATATAACGTGCCGTCGGTGAAGACTGCATGCTGCGAAAACTCCAGGTTAAAGCGCACGCCGGGTGGCGTGCGGGAGAGAAATGATCAGTGCGAAGTCGCGCAGAAACGGCGCGATCGCTGATCAGTCACAGGCGTGGAGCATGCTCAAATCTTATGCGGCGCATGCCGGGATGCCGTCAAGGCTGTCGCCGTCGGCGGGGGAGCCGCCGAGAGCTGCCGTCACGCGGGTTGCTGCATCCCAATAGCGGGCGTAGTGATTCGCGTCGAGGTTGATCTGGGTGCGGTGCGCGATCATCGTCGGGTCGATGCCTTCGCGGTCGGGAACGCGTGCTGCCATCGCCCGATAAAACAGCGTCGCGGCGGCGTAGGGGTCGAGGCGTTCATCTCGGCTGCCCCAGTTGTCTTGCTGCTGGAACAGGCCGATCGACGTCGTTCGGCTGCCGTCGGGGTTGGTGACGCCGCTCGTTTCCCAGTCGCCGTAGTCGATATTGCGGAGTGAGGATTCGCCCATGGCGGTCATGACAGCAATGGTTTGGTCGCGACCGTCGAAGCCCAAGTCGCTGCCCGCGGCGATGATCGTGCAGGCATTGCCGAGTTGCTCCACTCCGTACCCGGCGACGTTCGGTGGAGCTTCGATACTCGGCGCCGATTCGAAAGCGAACGAGTCGTCATTGAACGAGGTCGAGAACGCGTTGACGGCAAAGACTATGAGCAGGCTGAAGCCTCCGAAAGCGAGCAAGGGCAACGCGACGAGTGTCGAGATGAGCCACGCGCGTCGCACCCGTGCCTGCTTGCGCCGCCGTTCTGCGGCCGTCGGCTTTCGCCGGCGAGCGGATGCCGCGGGTCGCCGCTGCGCGCGAGACTGCGCGCGCGGCTTTGTGCGCGGCTTTGCGGGCGGGCGGGCATTCATCTGCTAAATCGTAGGCGTCGAGGCCGAGCGTTGACCGTGCACGAGCCTCGACGGCCGCAGTTTCACCACGGGTCAGGAGCCGTTTACCGGAACGACACCGGCAGGCCATACGACGTCTTCTCGTGCCCGATGGTGTGAGGGCACCCGCGCCAATTCTCCTTAGGAGCTCCATGTCTCGCTTGTTCTCTGGGCTCGCTGCAACGGTGGTGTGCGCCCTTGGTGCAGCCGTTGTCGTTGCCGTGCCCACCGCCGCAATCGCTGCCGATTCCGGCATCCGTATCAACGAAGTCGAGTCGTCTGGCGGAACGCCCGGTGACTGGGTTGAGCTCTACAACCCGACCGGTGCGGCTATCGCGCTCGATGGCTACCAGTTGAAAGACTCCGACGACGCTCACGTGTACACGCTGCCGGTGGGTACGACGGTTGAGCCCGGTGCGTACCTTGTGCTCAACGAGGTGAACGGCGGGGTCGGTGACTTCGACTTCGGTCTCGGCAAAGCTGACTCGGCGCGCCTCTTCGACGCGTCGAGCAACCTTGTCGACGGGTACGAATGGTCAGCACACGCCGACGTCACCTGGGGCATCAACGCGTCGGGTGAGTGGGCGCAGACACTTGAGGCAACGAAGGGTGCGGCGAACGTTTTCGACGCACCGCCCGAGCCGAGAGAACCCGGCGAGATCGTGATCAACGAGATCGACTCGCAGCCGGCCGACTGGGTGGAGTTCTACAACCCCAGCACCGAAGTGCTCGATATCTCGGGTTACGAGATCCGTGACAACTCTGATGATCACCGCTGGGAGTTTCCGGCCGGTTCGAGCATCGCGGCCGGCGAGTACCTCGTTGTCGATGAAGCAACGATGGGGCTGTCGGGTGGCGTCGAGAGCCGCTTCAGTGCAGCAATCGGTATTGGTAGTGCCGACCGCATCCGTCTGTACAACGCTGAGCTCACCATGATCGACGACTCGCTGCCATGGTCGGGTCACGCGGCAATTGATGGGGATGCCGCGGCGGCAACGCTCGCGCGATGCCCCGATGGTGAGGGCGACTTTGTGCTCGCCTACCCAACGCCCGGCGCATCGAACTCGTGCGTGCTGCCTGACGTCGTGATCAACGAGGTTGAGTCGAACGGTGACGCGACGGACTGGGTCGAGATCATCAACATGGGTGCGACGACGGTCGATCTGTCGGGCTGGAGCGTTATGGACAGCGACCCGGTTAAGCACGCGTCGGAGACCACACCGTTGCCGGCGGGCACGACGCTTGCGCCGGGTGCGCTGTTCGTCTTCGATCAGCCGACGAACTTCACCTTCGGTCTCGGTAACGGTGACACAGCGACCGTGCGAAACGCACAGGGTGCGACGGTCGACGAGTACGCCTACGCGGCTCACGCCGGTGGCGTGTGGGCGCGCTGCGCCGACGGCACGGGCGACTTCATCGACGTTGCGGTGTCGACGAAGGGACTTCGGAACGCCTGCGGCAACCCGGTGCGCATCAACGAGGTCGACTCTGACGGTGGCGACCCGGGAGACTGGGTTGAGCTCGTCAACCCCACGGCGTCGAGCATCAACGTGAGTGGCCTCATCGTGAAAGACGACGATGACACGCACGCCTACGTGATTCCTGAGGGCACCACGATGGCGGCCGGTGCTTATCTCGTGATCGAGGGCGATCAGCTCGGCTTCGGACTCGGCAAGGCCGACAGCGTGCGCCTCTTCGAGGGCGACGCGCTGCGGGATTCCACCACGTGGGGCCCCGCTCACGCCGCCACCACATGGGGCCGGTGCCCCGATGCATCCGGAACGTTCGCTGTGACCGCGGAATCGACCAAGGGTGCGGCGAACATCTGCGTCGGCGAAATCGCCGTGAGCGAATGGCCTGGTTCGGCGGAGGTAACAGTCGTCGATGAGACCGCGATGTTCCTCAGCGACAGCTCGGGCCTCGACACGCAGGTGACAGACGAGGGCACGTTCCTTTGGGCAGTCGACAACGGCACAGGCACGTTCTGGAAGCTCGACGTTGCCGCAGACGGAAAGACGACGTTTGCCGACGGCTGGGAGAACGGCAAGCGCGCGCGTTTTCAGAAGGATGCCGCAGACGCCTCCGCCGCTGGCCCCGACACCGAGGGCATCACCGTTGACGGTGACGGCTGGGTATACGTCGCATCGGAGCGTGACAACAGCGCGAAGGGCGTGAACCAGAACAAGGTGCTGAAGCTTGACCCGAACGCGGCCGGCCCGGATGTCGTGGCGACCCAAGAGTGGGACCTCACCTCGTTGCTGCCCGCTGTGGGCGCGAACCTCGGCGCTGAAGCTGTCGAATGGGTTGCCGACGCAGACCTTACGGGTCTCGTCGATGACAACACCGGCACGGCATATGACCCGGCGAGCTACCCGGGGCACGGTGACGGTCTGTTCTTCGTTGCTCTCGAAGACAACGGTCACGTCTACGCGTTCTCGTTGAACGCTGACGGGTCGGCTCAGATCGTGTCGGAGATCGATGCAGGGCTACCCGCGGCGATGTCACTCGACTACGACACGGTGCTTAATGTGCTGTGGGTCGTCTGCGACAACGGATGCGACGGCAAATCTGCGCAGGTGACGTTCAACGGCACGGCGGACCCGACGGTGGCGCACTTTGCGCGGGCGGCGGGCTTGCCGAACGACAACAATGAGGGCTTTGCGACGTCGCCGATGGCGCTTGCCGACGGTTCGGGTCGCCCCGTGTGGTGGTTCACCGACGGTGTGACCACAGGTGCGATGCACCAGGGCACGCTGCCCGGCGGCACGGTTGCGCCTACCGACCCGACTGACCCTACCGACCCGACCGACCCGACCGACCCGACGCCGACAGTTCCGGAGTTGCCGACGACGGGGTCTGGCGCGTTCACGCCGCTCGCCGGTGATGCGCTCGTTGAGAGCAACCGCGGCACGGTGACGGCTCCGGCATCCGCTCAGCCCGGAAGCGCTGTGACGATCAATGTGGGCGTGCAGCACGCTGGCACCGGAGTGAAGGTGTGGATGTATTCGACGCCGCAGCAGATCGGTGCGGGAACGCTCGATGCGCTCGGCAATATCACTGTGAGGATTCCGGCGGATGCTCCGATCGGAATGCACCGTCTCGCGGTGTATTCGAACGACGGTGAGCTGCTCGGCTGGACGAGCATCAACATCGTCGCGGCCGGTCAGCTTGCCGTGACAGGTGCCGACAGTGCAGCGCTTGCGGGTCTCGGTGGCCTCGCGGCGATGATGCTGGTCGCTGGCGCGGTGCTGCTGGTTGCGCGGCGCCGGGCTCGTATCGAGTAGCTCTCGCAGCAAATAGCCAACGAGTGCGCCACGCGCGGGGGAGACCCGCTACGTGGCGCACTCGCATTTCGATGTGGTTTAAAACTATGGGCAGTAGGTTTAGGCCTACGCGTGTTAGGTTGAAGAAATGAGGACATCAACGTTGTCGGCGGCCGCGGTCATCGACCGTGGCGCTGAATTAGCGGATGAGAAAGGTTTTGCGACCCTCACCCTCGCTGAGGTTGCTCGCTCCCTGAAGATTCAAGCCCCAAGTCTTTATACGCACGTTGAGAGCCTCGAAGCGCTGCGGGATGGCATAGCGATTCTCGCGTTGCGAGAGCTGTCTGAGCGGATCACAGAGGCGATCATGGGGCGCTCCAGCACGTCGGCGCTCGCCGGCTTCGCGAATGCGCACCGTGAGTACGCGCGGCTGCGGCCCGGATGCTGGGAGTCGCTGCAGCGGCCGCAGGGCGAACAGGTTGCAAGAGCCGACGCTGCGCGCCGACTCGTGCAGGCAACCAACGCGGTCTTGCACGGATATGGCATCACGGCGCCCGCTGACCACGTGCACGCGACGCGGATCATGGGTAGCGCAATCAACGGCTTCGTGCACTTGGAACGGGTGGGCAGCTTCTCGTACAGCGAGCCCGAGCCTGATTCCACGTGGCCTGAGCTCATCGATGCACTCGACACGATTCTTCGGAGCTGGGCGACGGGGCGCGCCGAACCGACGGGAGAGATTTCATGATCACTACACAGATCACCGCCGAGCTCATTCATGGAACAGCTGAGCTCGAAAAGACGGCGCGTGGTGTGAGGCCCCACCGATTGCCGCTGTCTGTGCGGGAACGCGACGCCGATGCGCAACTCGCGATGGTCGAAGCGCAGCCGTCGGGCGTGCGGCTCGAGTTCGTGACTGAAGCGCGTTCGATTGTTATCGGGGTGCACTCCACGCGTATGTCTTACGTGGGAGTGGACCGTGCGCGAGGTGCCGTGGACGTCGTTGTGAACGGTGCCGCATGGTCGTCGCACGTGCTTGCGGCAGGTGACAGCATCGAAATCGACATGCAGTCGGGCAACTCCGCACTTGTGGCTGGCGACACCGACCGGATCGTCATCGATGGTCTCGCCGGTGGAGAAAAGCTCGTCGAAGTGTGGTTGCCGCACAACGAGACAGTCGAGCTGGTGTCGCTCGAGTCGGACCTGCCGCTTATGCCACGCGACAAAAATCGACGCGTGTGGTTGCACCACGGCAGCTCGATCAGCCACGGCTCGAACGCGACGAGCCCCACGCGCATCTGGCCGGCAGTTGCTGCGCGCCGCGCCGACGTCAGTCTGCACAATCTCGGGTTCGGCGGCAGCGCGTTGGTGGACCCGGTTATGGCACGAGTCATCCGCGATACGCCGGCCGACATCATCAGCCTCAAGCTCGGAATCAACGTGGTGAATTTCGACGCAATGAGGCTTCGGAGCTTTGTGCCCGCGGTGCACGGCTTTCTCGACACGATTCGTGACGGTCACCCGACGACGCCGATTCTCTTGGTGTCGCCGATCTACTGCGGAATTCACGAAGACACTCCGGGGCCGGGTGTCATCGATCCCGCGTCGTTCGCCTCGGGCAATATGCGGTTCGTCGCCGCCGGCCAGGCCGGCGACACCGCACAGGGACGGCTGACGTTGCAGGTGATCAGGGCAGCGCTGGCCGAGATCGTCGCGGCGCGCTCTGATGACGCTCACCTGTCGTACCTCGACGGCTTGGAGCTTTACGGTGAAGGGGATGCCGAGACGCTTCCCCTGCCGGACGCGCTCCACCCCGACACTGAAACCCATGAGCTCATCGGCGAGCGTTTTACCGCGGCCGCTTTCGGCGCGAGCGGTGCTTTCAGCGGCTGAGGGAGCGGCGCTCGATCAAGACAGTGTCGCGCCACTGGCCGGCACGTGGGCCAAGTTCGGAGCGCGCGATGCGCTCTCGTGTGCCGACGATGCGAAAGCCAACAGCCTGGTGTAAACGGATGCTGGCGGCATTCTCCGGAAAAATGCTCGATTGAATTGTCCAGAAACCGGCGTTTTCGGCAGCCGCGATCAACGCCTCGAGCAGGAGGCGTCCGATGCCCTCGCCGTGCCGACCAGAATCGACATACACAGAGTGGTCGATCACACCCCGGTACGCGGCTCTGGCTGAGACTCGTGACGCGGCTGCCCACCCGAGGACGATCTCGGTGGCGGAGTCCTCTGTGACGGCAACGATGCGAGGTTTCTCAATCTTGCCCACATCGAATTGCTGCCATGTGGGTGTTGTCGTCTCGAACGTCGCTTCGCCACCCGCAATCCCGGCAGCAAAAATGCGCTCCACCTGCGGCCAGTCTGCGCGGGTCATTTGACGAATGCTGATCGGGGGTGGGCTCATGAGCAGCAGGAGTTTTCGATCGTGAGGTTGGTTGAGCATACGCCCGTCGCTGGCAACGTCAGCTGGACCTTGGTTGCCGCGAGCATATCGCCCGCAAGCCACGCGGCTATCGAGCGCACCTGCTCGTACCCCGTCGCGAGCAGGAACGTGGGTGCGCGTCCGTAAGACTTCATGCCGACGAGAAAGAACCCCGGATCGGGATGCGTGAGTTCCCGAAATCCGTGGGGCTCTACAGTGCCACATGAGTGCATATTCGGGTCGATGAGGGGGGCCAGGAGCCGTGGAGCTTCAACGACGTCGTCGAGGTCGAGCCGTATTTCGCGCAGGATGTCGAGGTCGGGGCGAAAGCCGGTCGCGTTGACGACAAGGTCGGTGTCGTGTCGGGCAGGCGTGCCATTGCGGGTGCCGCGAAGGCTGATTGCGGCGCCGTCGGGCGCGACGGACGAGATTTCAAAACCGTCGATGAGTTCGATACGTCCTTCTGCCGCCAGATTGTCGACATGCGAACCGAGGCGTGCGCGTGCGGAAAGCTGATCGTTCGAAGACGAGGTCACCCGCACCGCAGACGCATTGCGAATCAGCCACGTGACGCGTGTGTCGGGTTCTTGTTCGGCGAGTTGCGTCAGTGCGATGAGGGTGTTCGCGGCGGAGTGACCTGCCCCAACGACGGTCGTGTGGCGCCCGACGAAGCGTGCGCGATCGGCGCCGAGCACGTCGGGAAGAGCATGCAGGATGCGGTCGGCTACGGCATCCGAACCGATCGGTGGCAGTCCCGACGAACCGAGCGGGTTGGGTGTTGCGTAGGTGCCCGATGCGTCGATGACAGATCTGGCGGTGAACTCCTCGACAGCGCCGTCGGTGCGTTGGGTGCGCAGGAGGAAGGGCATGGCGGCGCGACCGGCGCTGCGGGTTCTGTCCATGCGTTCCCGCGAGACCGCGACGACTCGGGTGTCCAGTTGGATGCGTGATGCGATCTCGCCGAGGCTCGCGAGCGGCTCGAGGTACTGCTGGACGAACTCCAGGCCCGTGGGGGTAGCGTCTTGATCTGGTGTCGTCCACCCCGCGTTTTCGAGAAGACGGGCCGCAGCTGGATCGATGAGGTGCCGCCATGGCGTGAACAAACGAATGTGGCCCCAGAGCCGGATCGATGCCGCGATCATCGAGCCCGCCTCGAGAACCACGAAGTCGATGTCACGTTCGGTGAGTTCTGCTGCCGCGGCGAGACCGACCGGACCTGAGCCGATGATTGCGACGGGGAGTTGGGTAAGCCGCTCGGTTGTTGTTGGGCGGGGGGAGAGGTCGAGCATCGTCATGGCTGATCTCCAAATATCGATGAGTGTCGATGTTTAGTATTCGCGCATATATCGATGCCTGTCAATATCGAGTATCGTCGATGTATGGGCGCGGCAATCGACACAGCAACGGAAACATCGATCGCAGGCGGGGTGTGCTGCCAGCCGTTGGCAGAGGATCCGCTCGGTCAGCCGGATGCCGAGCGGCTCGCTCAAACGCTGAAAGCGCTCGCCGACCCCGCTCGGCTTCGGCTGCTGTCAATCGTTGCCGCGAGCGCAGACCGAGAAGCCTGCGTGTGCGATCTGACCGATCCGGTGGGGCTATCGCAGCCGACGGTGTCGCACCATTTGAAGGTGCTCACAGATGCGGGGTTTCTCAGCCGTTCAAAGCGCGGAACATGGGCCTACTACCGGCTGCAGTCCGGAGCACTCAACGAGATTGCGTCGTTTCTTGCAACGCACTCTGAGCGCTGAGCGGCAAATCTCGTGCCTGGCAAGGGGGGTCGGACGCTCTAGCCGATTCCGAAGATGAACATGAAGCCGTCGATGGCCTCGGCGTTGGCGACGTCTTCGCCGACGGTGACGACCGCGGTGAGGCTCTTCGGGTCGAACATGACGCGGGTCTCGGTGTCGCCGCCGACGGCGCCTGCGAAGTGCTTCAGGCCCGGGAGGGGAGAGTCGCCGACGAAAGCGTCGAAGGTGGTGGGTTCGAGCTCTTGCCAGTCGGCGCCGCCGATCCACCAGTTGTTGGCGCCGACGTTGTGGCCCTGGCCGAAGCAGATCGGAATGTCGGATGCCGGAAGGCTCCCGCCTTGCGGTGAGAGATCGCCGCAGTAGGCAAAGTTGAGGTCGCCGGGGGTTGTCGAGGCGCCGGTGCCGGCTCCGATCATGGCGCCCGACGGCGTCACCTGGTCGTCGAACCATGATGCGACCGCGGCGCTGTTGTCGCGACCGGCGGTGGCGTTGAGGGTCATGTTGTTGAGGGGGTAGCCGTTGAGCGCGATCTTCCACGCTTCACTTTCGTAGGTGTCGGTGGTGTGCACGCCACCCCAGACTTGCCCAGATGTGATCGACGAGTTGTCGCTCGTGGCGCAGTAGTCGTCGCACGTGAACTCCCAACTGGTGGGCGTTGTGATGGTGCCGTCGGTCGGGAGAGCGTCGACGGCATCCTGCAGAATCCTTTCTTTCGCCGGCGACATCGTGCTGTTGCTCTGCAGCCATGCGAGCAGGTCGTCGCCGAGCTGTTGCGGGTCGACGGGAACGTCGAATGCTTCGTTGGGGCTGTAGAGCGAGAAGTAGTTGGGGGATGTGCCGCCGTCATTGATTTCGAACTCGCTGACGCCGGTGCCTTCGAGGCACGCCACGAGGCTACTGCCGACACTATTGGTGGCGCTCGGGTCGATGAAGCAAGCGTTGCCGTCGTTGTCTACGTAGTCGGCTCCGCCGCCCCACCAGTTGTTGTTGAGGCCGTCGGAGCCCTGCCCAAAGCAGCTGTCAGTGCTTGCTGAGTCAGCGCTTTCCGAGGTGAAGTCGGCGAAGGCGAGCGTGCCACAGAACGCGTAGTGCAGTTCGGAGGGTTCGTCGGTGCTGGCTTCGGCGGTGTGGCTGGCGAAGTAGTTTGTCCACTGCGCGAAATCGGATGCCGGGAGCGTGCTGTTGTCGTGGGTTCCCTTGACAGCGATCGAGAGCGTGGGGGAGTTCCACTCGCTGTCGACGAACGAGAACGAATCGCCGCTCGAGGTGCCGTTGTACGAGAACGCAATCTCGCCAGTATCGGTGGGATACAGCACCAGTTCGTCGTCGTGGATGGTGCTGCTTTCACCGTCGGAATCTTCTGGCGACGGCTTGGGCGTGTGCGTGGGGGGCGGGGTTGAGGGCGCTGCGGGTGCGGTGGCTGAGTCGGTGGCGCTTGGCGCTTGGTTGCGCGCGGGAGCGACGTAGGGCTGCGTTGGCGCCGAAGCGTCGGGGCTCTCAGGGGTCGCGGGTGTCTCGGGCGCGCTCGGCTTGCTCGGCGTGGTGGGAGGCTCGGTCGGCAGTGGCATGGGTGACGCGCTGGGGGCGGCGGGTGCGTTTGTCGGAGGCTTGCCGGTGGCCTCAACCTCGGCAGAATCGGATGCCTCGGCGTCTGGTTCTGGGGCAGATACAGTGCACCCGGTGAGCAGCAGGAGTGCGGCGATACCGGCGGCCGCGATACCAGAGACAGTGAAGCCGCGGAACGCTCGTCGTGGCGTCGGCTGGGTGTGCACGGTCGTCTCCTTACGCAGGCCCTTCTTGCGTCCGTGCAAGAAGGCGGTAGCTCGGCGGTGGCGATGGGTTTCGGGTTCCTGCGTCAAACCGTGCTGCTCCACCTACCGTAGCGGCCGCGCGTCGGCGCCTCGCTATGGAGTTGCTGAACGTGCGGTGGCATCGACTGATTGTTTGGGATGCCGGCACCTCAGAGCGGTGTTGCCATAGAACGGTGCTGCTTCAGAACGGTGCTGCGTCAGAACAGTGCTGCTTCAGAACGGTGCTGCTTCAGAACGGTGCTGCTTCAGAACAGTGCTGCTTCAGAACGGTGGCGATGCGTCCGGTGGCGCGGCGGAGGCAGACTGCTCCCTTGGAACCGAACTACCCTCTGGGTCGGGTTCGAACGCGACCCAGGGCGGCTTGTCGGTGTAACTTCGCCCGGTCGGTGACGTCCACTCCAAAACCCCGTCGCCCTTTTGCTTCACCGTCCACTTACTCGCATGTTTCAGACTGTGATGTCGCCGGCACAGATGCGCGAGGTTGTGCTGATGCGTCGGACCGCCAAGCGCTGCATCCACCGTGTGATCAATGTCGCAGCGGTGGGTGGGCATGCGGCATCCCACGAACCGGCAGTGCTGATCTCGTGCCCGAAGCTGCCGTTTGAGTTGGTCGCTGGGTCGGTATCGATCAACCGCGACCACAGTTCCGGTGACGGGCCGAGTGAACACTCGATCCCACCCCGGCGCGGTACCCGCGAGCCGTCGTGCACTCTCGGGGTCAACCAAGCTGAGCCCCGACAGATCCGCTGGCGTCGACGACGTGCCCGCGAGCGTCGTGGCAGGCACCGTGACCTGCACGATCGCTTTGATCGCGCCGAGCCCACCACAGTCGTCGCCCGCGAGCGGGTCGAGACTGGGCACCGACGTCAGCAGCACGTCCGAGAACAGGTCGGCGCGGATCTGATCCGTCGTCCGCCGATCATCCACCGGCTCATCCTCAGTGCGAAGCTTCGTGCCGTAGTCCGATCGCCCGGCCCGGAAGTCCTTCAACGCCCGCGCTTGCTGCGTCAGCCGGTTGAAGATCCCATGGGCCTGCACCGACGGCAACACCGCATTGAGTGAACTCATCCCATCAGCGAGGTCGAACAGTCGCACCGTCCGCGTCGCGTTCGCGTCTTCGAAGCGTTCCTGCAGCGTCCGCGGCTGTGCTTTCTCCGCCAACGCTGCAGCAAACCCCCGCAACCTGCCCGGTGTCTCAGCCTCAGCGACCGCGACCACGTCCCGGTCGTACTGCGCCTTGGCTGCGGCATCCGTCAGGTTCACGCCCGCCCGCAAGATCTCTTGCACATGCCGTTCCGAGATGTGACCCGCGTTCCACGACGTGAACATTTCCGGATACGACTCAGTCACTTCGATCGCATCATCGATACGTATTTGCGCCGTGCGATCCGACAGTCGCAGTGCGGCCCCAACTTCTGCCGCGACCGCCCGCATCGGAATCTCACGATCCCGGGAATCACGCGATGTCATCCGCCGCATTTGCGCAAGAGCGATCCGCCCCATGTTTGCAAGAACCGCAGCGCGTGCCGCCTGGATGTGCGCGATCTGTTGATCGAAAGAAATCAACGTCGCCACAGACTCAGACAGCTCGGAGGCTTCTGCTTCTTGTTGCTCGGTTTCGTTCTCTGACATGCCCCAAGTATCGAACGTACCTCCGACATTGAGCATCCCAAAACAGCCTAAAAAGCCCCGGTGTGGATAACTTTCTCAAAAAACTTTTGGGGAGAACTGGATGGTTTCGCTCGCGCCATCAAGCGCCATCAAGCGCCATCAAGTACCGTTATGGAGTGGCTGACACCTGCTGCGAGACGGCGCGGGTGGTGAGATCGGTGATGGTGTTCCAGTCGCCCTGGGCGATTGCGGTGCGGGGCAACATCCATGAGCCACCGACTGCCGCAACGCACGGCTCGGCGAGGTAGTCGCTCGCGGTATCAGTGCCGATACCGCCGGTCGGCACGAACGAGACGTCGCCGAAGGGAGCAGCAAGCGCGCGGACCGCAGCGATGCCGCCAGAAGATTCAGCGGGGAAGAACTTGAGGGTCGTGAATCCGAGTGCGATTGCGTTTTGCACCTCGGTGGCGGTGACAGCGCCGGGGATAAGGGGGATGCCGTGCTCTCGGGCGCGTTCGGCGACGGCCATTGATAGTCCGGGCGAAACAAGAAAGCGTGCGCCGACGGCCGCGGCGATATCTACGTGCTCTGGAGTGGTGACGGTGCCGGCGCCCACGAGCACTTCGCCCCGTTTGACCAGGGCCGCCATGACGTCAGCGGCGACGGGCGTCCGAAAGGTGACTTCGGCGATCGGGAGGCCTCCGGCGGCAAGCGCAGAACCAATGCCGATACCCTCGCTGAGGGAGTTGGCGACAACGACCGGGACGATGCGGTGTGGGCGGAAAATTTCGACGACGTTGTTCATTTTTGCTCCATCCGTGACACGATTGAATAAATCATATTATTGAGTGCGAGGCGAGCGATGCCTCGAAAGTCACAGATGACGGACCTAGATCATGATTATTCTCGCGTTGGAATCAAGTACCACTTCGGCCAAAACGCTGCTCTTCGACTCGGAAACGGGTGACACGAGCGTTCGCGATCGGCGCTTCGAAGTCTCGGGACCGGACGCATCGGTGCGAGACGCCGATGCCATCTATACGCAGCTCATGGCGCTCGGGCGTGAAGCCGCAGCGGGTGTGAAAGTCGATCTCATTGTGCTCAGCGGCACATGGCACGGGCTCACCCTGGTCGATGAAGACCTGAGAACTGTCACGAAGGTGCGGGAGTGGCCCGACACCAGTGCGCAAGACCTGTGCGCGCGTGAGCGTGCCAACGAAGATTTCACCTGGTGGTTTTACGAACGCACCGGGTGCATGGTGAACGCGGTCTACCCTGCGTTCAAGTTGGCGTGGTTGCAGGAACAGGGGCTTTCGCTTGCTGGAAAGCTGGCGCTCGACCAACCCACGATCAACTTCGCGCGCCTCACCGGCGAAGCGGCAACAAACGCCTCGCTGGCGTCGGGCACGGGACTCCTCGGTGCTGAAAGCCTCGAGTGGGATGCCGAGATCGTCAACCACCTCGGCATTGGCACTGTGCGGCTGCCCGAACTTCGTGAGTCGACCTATACGGCGCCGCTGACGCGCGACGCGGCGATCTTGCTCGGCCTCACGCCTGGAATTCCCGTGCTCACCCCGGGCCCCGATGGTGGCCTCAGCCAGGTGGGCGATCGCGCGACCGAGCCGGGCGACATGACTTTTTCGATGGGAACGAGTGGTGCGCTGCGGTTTGCGACGCGGCATCCGTCGTTTTCTCAAGCGATGAGTACATGGTCGTACCGTTCGCCGCTGGGCGCGCTGAGCGGCGCGGCAACGTCGGGGTGCGGCAACTGTGTGGATTGGGCGCGCGAGCGTCTGTTTGGTCTCACAACCGACTACTCCGAAATCGAACCGCTGCTGTCGGCCGACAAGACAGATCTGCCGGTGTTTTTGCCGTTTCTTTTCGGCGAGCGAAGCCCCGGTTGGCAAGACCAGCGTCGCGGTGGCTTTCTCGATCTGAAGCCCAATCACGGTCGCGCCGACATGTATCAGGGCGTGCTCGAGGGCATCGTCTTTTCGCTTTATCACTGCTTCAAAGAGCTCACGGCGCTCAACGGGATGCCTCGGCGCATTGTCTTGTCGGGTGGAGTGTTGTCGTCGCCGTTTTGGACGCAGCTCGTCGCTGATGTGTTCGGCACCCAGATGGAAGTGTCGACACTGCAGCACAGCTCGGTGGTCGGGGCTGCCCGCATGGGGCTGCTCGCGAGTGGTCTGCCGAGTGCGCACCCCGCTTTTGACGGTGGCACGCCGAGGCTTGTGCAGCCGCGCACCGAGCGCAAGACGCACTACGACGGCGAGTTCGCGCGCTACCTCGAGCATTATTCGCAGACGCGACCCGAGGCGGTGAGCTCGTGATGGATACGCGCGCAATGAAGGTGCTCGTGACGCCGACGTCGCTCTGTCAAAATCCCGACGGCCCGGCGCTGCGGGCGCTTCGGGCCGAGGTGGGCGAGGTCGTGCTCAACCCCTTCCAGCGCCCGATGACTGAAGCAGAGCTCGCAGAACTTCTCCCCGGCGTCGACGGTGTCGTTGCGGGCCTCGATGCGTACAGCGAGACCGCGCTCGCCGCCGCCGACCAGCTCAAAGTGATCGCTCGCTACGGCGTGGGCGTCGACCGGGTAGATCTGGATGCCGCAGCAGCACGCGGCATCACAGTGACGCGCACGCCCGGGGCCAACTCCCTCTCGGTCGCTGAGCTTGCAATCGGGCTCACCTTCGCTGTGGCTCGTGGCATCGCGTATGCCGATGCGGGAGTGAGAGCGGGGCAGTGGCCCCGTATCGATGGGCGTGAGCTCACCGGTGCTGTGTTTGGTGTGGTCGGCTTTGGCGCGATTGGGCGGCTTGTCGCCGAGCGCGCTCGCGGTGTCGGCATGACGCCGATCGCATACGATCCGTTTTTGCCCGATGAGGTCTTTGCCGCTGCCGGAGTTGAGCGGGTCGATGTCGATGAGCTGTGTCGGCGGTCGGATGTCGTGAGCCTGCACGTGCCGCTCACGCCCGAGACGCGTCACCTGATCGATGATCGGCGGCTCCGGATGCTGCCGCCCGACGCCATTGTGATCAACACCGCTCGTGGGGGTCTGCTCGACGAAGGTGCCGCTCGCCACGCGCTCGATGACGGAACGCTCTTTGGCGTCGCTGTTGACGCGTACGAAACGGAGCCGCCGTCGGCGTCGCCGCTCGTGGGGCACCCTCGTGTCGTGTCGACCCCGCACAGTGGTGGGCACACGCGTGAAGCTGTGCAGCGGATGACCGAGCAGTCGATCGCTGATTTGCTGACGGTGCTGCGGGGCGACATCTCGCCGAACGCAGTTAGCGAGACACGCAACTAGTTGGACGAGCCTCGGACTTCGCCGAGGACGGCGTCGACGTAGCGACGGGTGTGGAGCTCCGCGGCTTCGGCGTCGCCGCGCGCAATCGCGGCAGCTGTGAGCATGTGGTTGTGCAGTGCTTCGTGTACCGGCACCGACGGGGTGAGGCCGACGCGTGAGCGCCCAGCGATGACTTCGGCGATGGGGCGCTTGACGGCGGCGAGCATGAGGTTGCCGCTCGCGTCGAGGATGAGGTCGTGAAAAGCGATGTCGGCGGCGAGGTATTCGTCGCTGTCGCCGAGGCCCTGTTCGCCGAGCTTTTCGAGGACGCCCGAGAGGCGCAGGATTTCGGAGCGCTGCAGGTCGGTGGCGCGGGTGGCGGCAAGACGCGCGGCGATCGGTTCGATGCCGGCACGCAGCTCGGTCACGACGACGAGCTGTTGCGCGCGGCGGGGGCCGGCGAGCTGCCACGCGATGAGGCGTGTGTCGAGAGCACTCCACGAAGCTGCGGGTTGCACGGTGACTCCGACGCGGCGCCGGGAGGCGAGCATGCCCATGGCTTCGAGCACGCGGACGGCTTCGCGGATGACGGTGCGTGAAACGCCGTAGTCAGCTTCGAGGCCCGCGGCAGTCAGTACCTGGCCCGCGGTGAGGTCGCCCGAAGCGATGCGGACGCCGAGGTCGTCGAGCACGTTGGTGTGCGAGGCTTTTGCCAAGGCGACTCCAATAAATACGATTTTCTAATGGCACAAATACGATCTTTGTGTAAAGATCGGTTGTCTCCCCACTGTAGGCCGGGGAGACATACGCATAGTACGCGCGGACATCGCGGCGAAGCCGCCGGTGCCCTCGGCACATCAATGGAGATATACCGATGGAAGATTGGTCTCAGACCCTAGGGACGGTTCCGCTTCTGCTCATTGCAGTAGGCGCGATTGCCCTCATCTTGTTGCTCATCATCGTCTTTAAGGTGCACGCCTTTTTGACGCTGATTATCGTCTCGCTGCTCACGGCTTTTGCCGCGCAGATCCCGGTCAGCGCTATCGCGTCGACTCTCACCGGGGGATTGGGAGGGACGCTCGGCACAGTCGCCCTGCTTGTCGCGCTCGGAGCGATGCTCGGGCGTTTGATTGAGCATTCCGGTGGTGCGAAAGCGCTCGCCGACAAGTTCGTCGACATTTTCGGCGAGAAGCGTGCGCCGTTTGCTCTCGGCATTGCGTCGCTGATTCTCGGGTTCCCGATGTTCTTCGACGCCGGGCTCGTCATGATGCTCCCGATCGTTTTCGCCGTGGCGCGTCGCGTTTCGAAGAACAACGTGCTGCTGTTCGGAATCCCCGCCGCTGCCGCCTTCTCGGTGATGCACGTCTTCTTGCCGCCGCACCCCGGCCCCGTCACCGCGACGGAGCTCTACGGCGCAAACCTCGGCATCGTGCTGATCGTGGGTCTCATCATCGTCTTCCCGACGTGGTACCTCTCGGGTTACCTCTGGGGCAAGTTCGTTGCAAAGCGCATTCCGTTGCCAGTGCCGACCCTCTTCGGCGAGATCGACGACGACCAGCCCACCAACCCGCCGAAGCCCGGCACCATCGTTGCGCTGTTGTTGCTGCCGATGTTCCTCATCTTCATGAACACCGGGCTCACCACTCTGACGAGCATCGGCGCTGTGAACGGCGACGACCTCTGGGTGCAGGTGCTCGTGCTGCTCGGCACGTCGCCCGTCGCCCTGTTGATCACGGTGCTCGTTGCCATGGTCGTGCTGGGTACTCGTCGCGGCGAGAAGGGTTCGGCGATCGAGAAGCTCGTCGACTCCGCTCTTGGCCCGGTAGCTTCGGTGATCCTCATCACCGGTGCCGGTGGCATGTTCGGTGCTGTGCTTCGCGCTTCGGGTATCGGTGAGGCTCTCGCTGACACGCTCAGCGACCTGGGCCTGCCGGTCATAATCGCGGCATACCTGATCGCCGTGGTCATCCGTCTCGCGCAGGGTTCGGCGACGGTCGCGCTCGTCACGGCTGCGGGTCTTGCGGCTCCTGCTGTGCTTGCTGGCGACTACAACCCCCTGCAGGTCGCAGCGATCGTGCTCGCGACGGGTGCGGGTTCGGTGTTTGCCGGTCACGTGAACGACTCGGGTTTCTGGCTCGTTGGTCGACTCATGGGTATGGACGTGAAGACCACGCTGAAGACCTGGACCGTGCAGCAGGCGATCGAGTCGGTGACGGCTTTCGTGTTCGTGCTGGGTGTGTTCGGCGTCGCGTCGCTGATCTAACCTTTCTCGCTCAACTCTTTGGAGGTACTCCATGTCTGACATCTTCGACATCTCGGGCCAGCTTGCGCTGGTGACTGGTTCAACGCGGGGCCTCGGGCGATCGCTCGCGACGGGCTTGGCGAAAGCCGGTGCGCGCGTGATCGTGCACGGCCGGAGCGCCGACGCGGCAGCGCAGACTGCGGCTGAGATTTCAGAAGAGTCGGGCACGCCCGCCGTGTCTGTTGCGTTCGACGTGACCGATGCGGCGGCGGTGGAGGCCGGGGTTGGTGAGCTGATTGCCGCTCATGGGGTGCCCAGCATCCTCGTGAATAACGCGGGTGTGCAGCGGCGTGCGCCGATTGCTGAATTCGCCGTCTCTGATTGGGACGACATCATCGCAGCGAATCTCAACGGTGTGTTCTACGTATCGCGCTTTGTTGCCCCCGCGATGATCGAGCGCGGTTCGGGCAAGATCGTGAACGTGGCGTCGGTGCAGTCGCTGCTTGCTCGTCAGACGATTGCTCCGTACTCGGCATCTAAGGGTGGCGTTGTGCAGCTGACGAAGGGGATGGCGGCTGATCTTGCGCGTCACGGCATCCAGGTGAATGCACTTTCTCCCGGATACTTTGCGACCGAGATGAACCGTGACCTGGTTGATGACCCGGAGTTCAGTGGGTGGCTCACTCAGCGGACTCCGGCGCAGCGCTGGGGAGACTTCGCTGAGCTCGATGGCGCGTTGCGCTTTCTCGTTTCGGATGCCTCGAGCTTCGTTTCGGGTCAAAACATTTTTGTCGACGGCGGCATGACCGCTGTTGTCTAACGCAGCGGTCGTCTGAGCCCGCAGGAAAACTGAGCACATAAGAGATGAGTGACATGCGCGCGGCCTTTATCGACGGCAAAGATTCGCTTCGGATCGGGATGCTTGAAGTTCCGGTGCCTGCAAACGATCAGGTGCGCGTGCGCATTGAGTACGTGGGGATTTGCGGGAGCGATCTGCATTACTACTTCGAGGGCGCCAACGGCGCTTTCGTGGTGAAGGAACCGTTGATTCCCGGGCACGAAGTGTCGGGGCGCATCGATCTTGACCCGACTGACGAGTGGAGTGCGGGTACTCCCGTGACCGTGCATCCGGCGACGTTCGGTGAGCCGCGTGAAGACCTAGCTGATTCGCCGCACCTGTGGCCGGGAGGTGCCTATCTCGGTAGCGCTTCGACGTGGCCGCACACGCAGGGTGGTCTCGTGGAATACCTGCTCGTGGAACGCAAAATGGTGCGGTTGCTGCCCGAGTCGTTGCCGGTGCGCCGGGCCGTGCTCGCCGAGCCGCTCGCGGTGGCGATGCATGGCCTTAGCAAGGCGGGAGATGTGCGCGGCAAGAAGGTGCTCGTGACGGGCGTCGGGCCGATTGGTCTGCTCGGTGTTGCGGCCGCGGTTGCCGCGGGGGCAGCTGACGTAACAGCAACGGATGTTTTTGCTGAGCCGCTCGCGCGTGCTCGGGCTTTGGGTGCGACCGCGGCACTGAACGTGACGCAGGATGCCGTGCCAGAGAGTGCTTTCGATGTTGTGCTGGAGTGCTCGGGTGTTGCTGCGTCGATCAATACCGCGGTGAAGGCTGCGGCGATCGGTGGGACTGTCGTGCAGGTGGGAATGGTGCCGAACGCAGAGCGGCCGCTGAACATTGCGCCGTTCATTTCGAAAGAGCTGAGCTGGTTCGGTACTTTTCGGTTCAACGATGAGATCGATCAGGCGATCGCGTTGCTCGACGCGAACCCTGGCATCGAAGATGTCATTACGCACGTTGTGCCCGCCGATGACGCCCTTGCGGCATTCAACGTCGCTCGTGACTCTCGGGCGTCGGGCAAGGTCGTTGTCGAGGTGTGGCCCGCGCGGTAGCGGGTAGCGGGGTCACGGCTCGGTCATGCAGCTTTAGTAAGGGTAGGATTACCTACGTTTGCCAACTGGCGATGCCGTCGTCTCGAGGAGTTTCATGATCCCCCCACAATCTCGCCTGTCTATCCGCAAGCGAGTGGTCGTTGTCGCGGCCGCTATTGTCGCTTCGGCGCTCGCGCTATCTGGCTGTGCTGCGGATGAAGCAACGACCACCAACGATGCGACGGCTGCAAGCGACGCATTTCCGGTGACGATCGAGAGCGCTCTTGGATCGGCGACGATCGATGAGGCGCCAACGCGTGTCGCGACGTGGGGTTGGTCGTCTCAAGATGCCGTGCTCGCGCTCGGAATCGTGCCCGTGGCGATGCCCTACAACTCTTACGGCGGAAACGACGAGGGCGTATTGCCGTGGGATGCCGAGGCGATTGCCGATCTTGGTGGTGAGACGCCGATGATGCTCAGCGGTTCGGATACCGGTGAAGTGCCGGTTGAAGAGTTCATCGAAGCTGACCCCGACATCATCCTTGCCCCCTATTCCGGCATTACGCAGGAGGACTACGACACGTTGAGCAAGATCGCTCCTGTCGTTGCCTACCCCGACGAGCCATGGTCGCTGCCGTGGCAGGATCAGCTGACGACGATCGGCGAGGCTCTCGGCAAATCAGCCGAAGCAGCGGAACTGCAGGCGAGCGTTGCGTCGGAAATCTCCGACCTCGCAGCCGGCGCGCCGGTGCTCGAGGGCAAGACGTTCGTGTACGTCTCGGCACTCGAGGCAGATCAGCTGAATATCTTTCGTGCCAGCGACCCGCGCGTCGACCTGCTGACGCAGTTGGGGATGGTCGTCAGCCCTAACGTTGCTGACCTCGATGCCGACCCGACCGCGGGCAGCTATTTCTATCAGCTGAGCTATGAGAATCTCGGCGAAATCGATGCTGACTTGATCGTCGGATACTTCGACAGCCAGGCCTCGGTTGATACTTTCCTCGCTGACCCGTTGGTCGCTGCTATGCCTGCCGTCGAAGAGGGTCGGTTCGCTCCGGTCGTTGGTGAGTCGTTCGTGATGGCGAGCAGTGCGCCGACGGTACTGTCGATCCCGTGGATGCTCGACTCTTATGTTCCGGAGCTCGCTGCCGCGGCAGACAACGTCGGTTGATTCTTTGGCGATAGGTCAGCGGCGCGTTCGTGGGCGCGTCGTGGTTGCGTATGCGGTCGCGGTGGTCGCACTTGTCTTGGTGGGGCTTGCCAGCATTTTGGTCGGCGCATCGGGGCTCGACCCGGTCACCGTGATCGGTGCGATCTTCCATTACGACCCGCAGAGCACCGTTGACCTGATCGTTGTGCAGAAGCGTTTGCCACGAACCCTTGTCGGGTTGCTTGTGGGGTGTGCCCTTGGGCTCGCGGGTGCTGTCGCTCAGGGGCTGACACGTAACCCGATCGCAGACCCGGGGCTCTTGGGTGTGAGCTACGGGGCGTCGCTCGCTGTTGTGCTCGGCACGTCGATAACGGGTGCGATGGCACTCAGCGGCTACGTGTGGTTTGCGTTTCTTGGCGCTGCGATCGCCTCGGTTGTCGTCTTCGCGGTCGCGTCGCTCGGGCGTGAGGGGGCGACCCCCGTGAAGCTCGTGCTGGTTGGAGCGGCCGTTTCGGCGGCGTGTGGTTCGATCATCACGGCGCTACTGCTCACCAGTCGGGCGGCGCTCGACACGATGCGTTTTTGGCAGGTAGGTGCGATCGCTGGCCGCGGCTACGACGTGTTTTGGCAGATGATGCCGGCGGTCGTTGTTGGTGTTGTTCTCGCGCTCTTGCTCGGACGCCAGCTCAACGGGCTTTCGCTCGGAGATGACGTCGCGCGCGGGCTGGGGCAGCGTGTCGGGCTCACTCGTGTGCTCGGGGCACTGGCAATCGTGTTGCTGTGTGGTGCGGCGACAGCTGCTGCCGGACCGATCGTGTTCGTGGGCCTTGCTGTGCCGCACATTGCGCGTGCGTTCGTCGGCCCCGACTACCGGCGAGTGATCACGTTTTCTGCGCTCGTCGGACCGATCGTGATTCTCGGATGCGACATCATCGGTCGGCTTATTGCGGCGCCGGGCGAGCTCGAAGTTGGAATCGTGACGGCGTTTGTTGGTGCACCGTTCTTTATCGCCATGGTGCGACGGCGGAAGTTGCCGAGCCTATGACCGGCGCCGATATCTCGCTTCTCACGACGTCAGTCGCTCGTCGGCGCTCGGCTCGGCGGTTGGCTCGTCGCAAGAAGACGGTCGTGCTCGCGGCGCTCATCGCGTTGATTGTTATTTTTGCTTTTCTGTCGCTCACCCTCGGCAAAGCGTCGGTCAGTGTCAGCGAAGTCTTTGCCACGATGATCGGGCAAGGCACGGCGATGACCGAGCTTGTGGTCTTAGAGCTGCGACTACCTCGCATCTTGACAGCGATAGTGGTCGGCGCGTGCCTCGGCATGTCGGGCTCCGTTTTTCAAAGCACGCTGCGAAACCCGCTGGCAAGCCCCGACATCATCGGGATCACCGCCAGTGCGAGCGTTGTGGGGGTCGTCTGCATCGTGTCGTTTGGGATGAGCGGCTACGTGTTGACTCTGACCGTGATCGTGGGCACCCTCCTTGCTGCGGTGCTGATGTATGTGCTTGCGTGGCGCGAAGGGCTCAATGCGTTTCGGCTCGTGCTCGTCGGCATCGGCGTGGGAGCGTTTTGCGCCGGTTTTGTCTCGTTCATTCTGAGTCGGAGTGACATCAGAGACGCGCAGACTGCTCTCGTGTGGGTGACCGGGAGCCTGAGCGGCTCTAGCTGGCAGGCCCTGTGGCCGATGACGGCGTGTGCTGTGATCATCGTGGGGTTGGTGGCGATGCTCAGCCGCCCTGCGCGCATTCTTGCGTTGGGCGATGACACCGCGGCGGGGCTCGGCATCCCGGTAGAGAAAATTCGGCTTGCGACGCTGGGCTGCGCCGTGGCGTTGGCCGCCATCGCCGTATCGACCGTTGGCCCGCTGGCGTTTGTGGCGCTCGCGGCAGGTCAGATAAGTCGGCGGCTGCTGCGTTCCGGATCATCGAGTGTTGCAACTGCGGCCTGCGTGGGTGGCGCGCTGTTGTTGGGTGCTGACATCATCGCTCAGCACGCCTTGCCCAGCACTCCGTTGCCGACCGGTGTGGTTACGGGATTGGTCGGTGCTCCCTTTTTGATCTGGCTGCTTGTGAGAGCGAGCCGAACCGGCAACGAAAGCGGACAATGACGGACTCTTCTGCGCACTCACTCGCCGCGGCACATTTGGCTCTCGGATATCGCGACCGCCGCATCATCGATGGACTTGATGTTGAGATACCGGCGGGCGCGATTACCGCGATCGTTGGCCCGAACGCGTGTGGCAAGTCGACGTTGCTGCGGGGGCTTTCGCGGTTGCTTGCCCCGGCTGAGGGCAAGGTGCTGCTCGACGGCAAAGACATTCACTCGATGCACACGCGGGAGGTTGCGACCGTGCTTGGTTTGCTGCCGCAAGCGCCGCAGGCACCGGACGGAATCAGTGTTGCAGACCTCGTGGGGCGCGGCCGTTACCCGCATCAGGGGTGGTTTCGAAAGTGGAGCACTGAAGACGACGAGATTGTGCACGCGGCGATGGAGGCGACTTCGGTCGTGTCGCTCGCGGCGCGCAATGTGGACGAGTTGTCGGGTGGTCAGCGTCAACGAGTGTGGATTGCGATGGCGCTTGCGCAGCGCGCGGAGGTGCTGTTGCTGGATGAGCCGACGACGTATCTTGACATCACGCATCAGATTGAGGTGCTCGATCTGCTCGTCGACGTCAACAAAGACTCGGGGGCAACCATCGTGATGGTGCTGCACGACCTCAACCTCGCGAGCCGGTACGCCGACCATCTCATTGCGATGTGTGATGGTCGAATCGTGGCGCAGGGGGCTCCGACCGATATCGTGACGGCAGACTTGGTGCGCGAAGTGTTCGACCTCGATTCAGTCGTCTTGCCTGATCCCGTGGGTGGAACTCCCACGGTGAGCGCGATTGGGCGCCACCACCGCTTATCGCCGTAGGGCTTTCTTTACCTCGGTGGCAGCGTCACGTGCAGCGGAGCGCGGCGCAGCTTCGAGCGCGGTGCAGGTTCAGGTACGTTGCAGCTTCGAGCGCGGCGCAGGTTCAGGAACGGCGCAGCTTCAAGCGCGGCGCAGCTTCGAGCGCGGCGCAGCTTCGAGCGCGGTGCAGGTTCAACCAGAGCGCAGTGCAGCACAGCGCATTGCAGGTCTAAGCGCGGTGCAGCGAAGCTAGCCGCTGCGTCAGAACGGCGGCGGCGCGTCTAAAGGTGTGGCGCCACGTGCGGGGGAGGCAGACTGCTCCCGTGGAACCGATTCTGCCCCGGGTTGATCGACCACATCGGGTTCGAATACCACCCCGGGTGGTTTGTCGGTGTAACTTCGCCCGGTCGGCGAGGTCCACTCCAAAACACCATCACCGCGCTGCTTCACCGACCACTTGCTTGCATGTTTCAAACTGTGGTGCCTTCGACACAGATGCGCCAGGTTGTGCTGATGAGTCGGGCCCCCGAGGGCAGCATCCACGGTGTGATCAATGTCGCAGCGGTGGGTGGGCATGCGGCATCCCACGAACCGGCAGTGTTGATCTCGTGCCCGAAGCTGCCGTTTGAGTTGATCAGTGGGTCGATACCTGTCGACCGCGACGACGGTGCCCGTGACGGGCCGGGTGAACACTCGATCCCAGCCCGGTGCAGTACCCGCGAGGCGCCGTGCACTCTCGGGGTCAACGAGACTCAAGCCCGACAGATCCGCGGGTGTCGATGAGGTTCCGGCGAGCGTCGTGGCAGGCACTGTGACCTGCACAATCGCCTTGATCGCACCGAGCCCACCACAGTCGTCGCCCGCCAACGGGTCGAGGCTCGGCACCGAGGTGAGCAGCATGTCGGAGAACAGATCGGCGCGGATCTGATCCGTCGTCCGCCGATCATCCACCACAGGCTCATCCTCGGCGCGGAGCTTCGTGCCGTAATCCGATCGCCCCGCCCGGAAGTCTTTCAACGCTCGGGCTTGCTGCGTGAGTCGGTTGAAAATCCCGTGCGCCTGCACCGACGGCAGTACCGCGTTGAGAGAACTCATCCCATCGGCAAGGTCAAACAACCGTACCGTGCGCGTCGCGTTGGCGTCTTCAAAACGTTCCTCGAGCGTTCGTGGCTGTGCCTTCTCCGCCAGAGCTGCAGCAAACCCTCGCAACCGTCCCGGTGTCTCGGCCTCAGCGACCTCGACCACTTCTTGGTCATATCGGGCCTTGGCTGTGGCATCCGTGAGGTTTATGCCTGCCCGCAGTATTTCTTGCACATGCCGTTCTGAGATGCGACCCGCGCTCCACGATGCGAACGTCTCGGGATAGTGCTCGGTGACGTCCATCGCCTCGTCGATGCGATTTTGCGTGGTGCGATCCGACATCCGCAATGCCGCCGCGAATTCTGCAGCCATGGAGCGCATCGGAATCTCTCGTTCCCGCGACTCGCGCGACGGAATGAGACGCATCTCAGCGAGCGCCATACGCCCGCCTTCGGCGAAATCTTCTGCCAACCCCGCCTGCAGCTGCGCGATCTGCGCCAGGCGGGATTCTGCCGACAACACAACCTCAGCCCGGGTGCGTGCCCCGGGTGAGTGTTGTGTGGTCGTGTTCTCTGACATGACTCAAGTATCGAACATACCTCCGACATTGACCGTGCCAAATCGCCCCAAAACAGGCCAGTGTGAATAACTTTTTCAAAGAAATTTTGGGGAGAAGAGGATGGCCCGTAGATCGCAACGATTAACGGCCCGGTTTTCGTGGCGCTTGCTGTCGTTTCCCGCGCGAGGGAGCGGTGGGATCTGGGTTAGTGACGTCCTCGGCTAAGCACGCCCGAGATGAGCAGTTGCACGAGTGCGCCGGCGTCGTACTTGGCGTCGCTTGCGGCACCGATGCAGAGGTTGCCGATGCCTTTGAGTACGTTATAGGCGTCGACCGGTAAAGCATCCTCCTCGGATTCGAGTGCTGCCTCGAGAAGTTCGCCACACACCGGTACGAGACGGCTAACGAAGTAGGTATGCAGAGCATCGGAGCCGGCGCTGTCTCCCTGCAGTGCGCCAGCGAGGCCGTGCTTGGTAACGAGGAACTCCACAAACAAAGCCACCCATGCCCGCAAGGCTGCCTCGGGCGTCGGGCTCTCGGCGAGTAGTCGCGGGCCCGCCTCTGCACACGCCTCGACCTGGTGCCGGTACACCGCCACCACAAGCTCCGGACGGGTCGGGAAGTGACGGTAAATCGTCCCCACGCCAACGCCGGCCTTGGCTGCGATGTCGCGCACCGGAGCGTCGACCCCGGAGGTCACGAACACCTCTGCCGCGGCAGCGAGGAGTGCCTGCTGGCTTCGTCGAGGACGGCCCACTTGCTGGGGTCGCGCAGGGTGCGACTGGTCGCTCTCGGTCGTAGCCATGTGCTCGTCCTCACTGCGTCGATCGCCCGTATTTGCAATACGGAGCAGGGTTCCGTAATGTTGCGGAACGATGCTCCGATAAACAGTATGTCAGAGCGCACCTCTAGAAAGGAATTGCCATGACCTCGCTTCTCGTCGACGCGCTGGACGGCATCATCGGCGCCAGCGCTCCGGTCGTCTCGGTCGCCCCTGTCATGTTGTCTGCCCCCGACCGCCCCGTCCCCTTGGAGGTGCGTGTGTCTGCGCCGACTGCCGGTACGAACCTCCCCGTGGTGGTGTTCTCCCATGGCAACGGGTGGAACCTCGACGGCTACACGCCGCTCACCGCGTTCTGGGCCTCGCGAGGGTTCGTCGTGATCCAGCCCACCCACCTCGACTCACGCCGAAACGGTTTCGGGTTCGATCACCCGGTGTTTCCGACGATCTGGACCGAGCGGATCGCGGATCTCACCCGCATTCTCGATCAGCTCGACACCATCGAGGCCGCCGTACCCGGACTTGCTGGCCGAATCGACCGCAGCCGCGTTGCCGCTACCGGTCATTCCTGGGGCGGCCAGACGGCGCAGTCGCTCCTCGGCGCACGGATCCTCGACGAAGCCGGCCAGGTCGGCGATGATATGTCCGACAGCCGTGTCACCGCGGGCATCCTGTTCGCCGCAACCGGCGTCGGCGGCGACGACCTGCATCCGTTCGCGCAGGCGAACTTCCCGTTCATGCGCCCCTCATTCCAGGAGCTCACCACGCCCACGCTCGTCGTCGCCGGCGACCATGACCAGTCCAAGATGTCGAGCCGCGGACCCGACTGGTTCACCGACGCCTACACGTACAGCCCCGGCGCGACCGACCTGCTGACCTTCTACGGTGCCGAGCACTCGCTTGGCGGGATTGTCGGCTACGAAGTAGCCGAGACCACCGACGAGAACCCTGAGCGGGTCGCCGTCATCCAGCGGATGAGTACTGCCTACCTTCAGACCGCTCTGCACGTCGAAGAGAGCAGTTGGTCCGCTGCTCGCTCTGCGTTCAGTGACAGCACCGATCCGATCGGGCGCGTCGACAGTAAGTGAATCAGGCCACTTACCGCTGCGACTCACAAGGGTGGCCCGAAAACACTGAAAAAGCTATCGTGGCCGCATGAGCGAAACACCAGTGACCTCAGTCAGCACATACGGCATCGTCGTCGCCTGGGTCTCAGGCCTGGCGCTCGGCCTGCTGATGGGCCTCGGGCTCAGTGCGGTGATTCAAGACCTCTGGTGGGGGCTCGGTCTTGGACTCGCTTCGGGGCTCGTGCTCGCCCTCGCGATGCTGCGCTGGGCGCGCGGTGTGAACAACGGACCACCCCGACGCACCGAGCGTCGAATCAACGACACCGACTACGGCCCGATGGGCCCGGGCGTCTACGGTGCGGGCCACGCGGGTCGCGACGGCGGCACAGGCCGCTAGGCCCCCGTCAGCCCAAAGTCACCCTTACGGGCGGCCCATGCCGTAGTAAGTCCAGCCAGCGGCGCGCCACGCGGCGGCGTCGAGGCAGTTGCGTCCGTCGACGACGATGGTGCCGGCCGTGAGGGATGCCGCGTGCTCGGGCGAGAGCTGGCGGCGGTATTCGTCCCATTCGGTGACGACGATCACGGCATCCGCTCCGGTGAGAGCTTCGTCGCGGTCTTGCACGTACCCGAGCTGCGGGTGGACGCGCTGGGCGTTTTCGATGGCGGCGGGGTCGGTGACGGTGACCTTGGCGCCGAGCCCGTGCAGGCGCACGGCGACGTCGAGAGCGGGGGAGTCGCGGATGTCGTCGCTGTGAGGCTTGAACGCGGCACCGAGCACGGTGATCTTCTTTTCGAAGACTTGGCCGTCGAGGGCTTCAACGACGAGCTGCACGGCGCGTTCGCGGCGGCGCATGTTGATTTCGTCCATTTCGCGCAGGAACGCGACTGATTCGCCGCGGCCGAGTTCTTCGGCTCGTGCTGAGAATGCGCGGATGTCTTTGGGGAGGCATCCGCCACCAAAACCGATACCGGCCTTAAGGAACTGATTACCGATGCGCGCGTCGTGCCCGATCGCCTCGGCCAGTTGGGTGACATCGGCTCCGGTAACTTCGGCGATCTCGGCCATGGCATTGATGAACGAGATCTTGGTGGCCAAGAACGCATTGGCGGATACCTTGACGAGCTCTGCCGTTGCATAGTCGGTGACGATGAACGGTGTGCCCTTGTCGATGGAGGGGTAGTAGATCTCGCGCAGAATGTCGGCTGCGCGCTCGCCCTCGGCGCCCGCGGGAACGCCAGCTACGAGGCGGTCGGGGTCGATGGTGTCTTGCACGGCCCAGCCTTCGCGCAAGAACTCGGGGTTCCAGACGAGCGTTGCGCCGGTAGGTGTGACCTTTTCGGCGAGGTCGGCCGCGGTGCCGACGGGAACCGTCGACTTGCCCGCAACGAGGTCGCCCTCAGAGAGGTAGGGGAGCAGGCCTTCGACAGCTGCGTTGACGTAGGTGAGGTCTGCCGCGTAGCCGTCTTTTTGCTGAGGGGTACCGACGCCGACGAAGTGCACCTTAGAGCCCTGCGCCTCGGCCATGTCGGTGGTGAAGCGAAGCTTGCCCGACTCGATGCCAGCTGTGAGGATCTCTTGCAACCCAGGCTCAAAGAACGGAGCCTTGCCCTGCGAGAGGGTATCGATCTTGCGCTGGTCGACATCGATGCCGACAACGTCGTGACCAATGGATGCCATGGCTGCCGCGTGAACGGCACCGAGGTAACCGCACCCGATGACTGAAATCTGCATGAAACTCCCTTAAATAGGTACCGAGTGAACGGCCCCTGCCGATGCGATTAGGGCAAAGCTAGCAGTCACGCGCCGAGCGGCTAGCTACCCGGAGCGCAAGTGGCATTAAAGTCTCGACCGGCATACCTGGCTGATCGTCTTTCTGAAGAACACTTTAGTCAACTGGGCAAAACGAAATGGCCAAAATTGGTTTGAGAACTGAACATGAGAAGTCTGGGCAGGGCTAGCAGCTGCAGCATCGGCGGCCAAGATCAACTTCTTGTATCGATACGACACCGTGAGTAGAAAAATCGCGAAGCATGTCGGCAGATCACCGCTCAACGTTCACAAATTTGGGGCGCGCCCAATTGTGCCGAGTCGCCGGCTGGCACAGCGGCCAACGAGAGCATCGGCGACTCGATGCGTGCGCTTGTACAGCCCGAATCGGTGCGCGGGAGGGAGCGACTGTCTGTGGAGGGAATGCCTAGCTCGCTCTTGAAGCAACTTTTTTGTTAACAGGCTGTGTCGATCAGCCGTCGGCGCATGAATTGAATGGAGCGCTCTGTATATTTAACCTGCGGCACTGATCGCGGCATCAGATTTGCACGACGTTCGCGCTTCGGGATAGCCAGCTATGCCCGAAGCCCGACGAGACGGTAGGAGCACGATTGAAGTACTTCGTCACGGGTGTTGCGGGCTTTATCGGGTTCCATCTCGCCCGCGTTTTGCTAGACGCTGGGCATGAAGTTCGTGGGTTTGACGCTCTAACCCCTTACTACGACCCGTCACTGAAAGTGGCACGCTTAGCTCGGCTGGAAGGATCGTCAAGTTTTTCGTTCGTCCAGTCAATGCTCGAGGACAGAGACGCACTTGATAGAAGCATTGATGAGTTCGAGCCTGAGATAATTGTTCACTTGGCGGCTCAAGCGGGGGTGCGCTACAGCATCGACCATCCAGATACCTATGTGCAGTCTAATTTGGTCGGTACATTCAATATCTTGGAGGCGGCGCGCAGGGTCAAGCCGCGACACTTGCTTTTTGCGTCTACGTCATCGGTATATGGCGGGAACGAGAAGACTCCATTTAGCGAAGTCGATTCGTCTCACCAACCCGTTTCTCTCTACGCAGCAACTAAGAAAGCTGGCGAGGTGATGAGTCATTCATACTCACATCTCTTCGACATTCCTACCACGTGCTTTCGTTTTTTCACGGTTTATGGACCGTGGGGGCGCCCTGACATGGCGCTGTTTAAGTTCGTAGACCGCATCGAGCGCGCGGAGCCGATTGAAGTTTATGGCAATGGAGAAATGAGCCGTGATTTCACCTATATCGAGGATTTAGTCCATGCGATCAAGCTTCTCGCAGACGTCGTCCCGTCGAAGGGCGCTCCAGCTGGCGGGAGCAGTAGTATTGATTCGTTGTCGACCGTCGCGCCGTGGCGTGTCGTGAATATTGCGGGCGGGCGGCCCGTAGGGCTGATGGCCTTCGTGGAAGCCGTCGAACGTAGCCTCGGCCGCGAAGCAGTCAAGATTATGCTTCCGATGCAACCTGGTGACGTGCGCACCACGAGTGCTGATCCTCGGCTGCTAAAAATGCTGACCGGCTACGAACCATCTACGCCAGTTGGTGAAGGAGTGGCCAGATTTGTCGAGTGGTATCGAGAGTATCGCCGTGCCGGATAAAAGTTCTGGCGTCCCAACTGTCGTTGTAGCTGGACTAGCTACCGCTCGCGTGACGGGCGATCAGCTCGCCGAGATGATGGTTGAAGACTGTCTTGCGGCGCGCGGCGCAATTGGTACGCGGCCCAAGGTTGTATTCTCATCTAACGGACAAGGGATCGCACTCGCGGGGGCTGACGCCGAATTTTCAGCGGCGATGTACGAAGCCGACATTATTCACGCGGATGGCATGCCAGTAGTGCTCGCGTCGAAGCTTACTGGAACGCCCTTGCCGGAGCGCATTGCGACCACGGACTTCTTTCACAACGCGGCGATTGCCGCGGTTCGCAGCGGTCTAAGCTTCTTCGTTCTGGGGGCCACAGAGAAGCAGAATAGTGCAGCGGTTGATGCGATGGTGAGGCTCTATCCCTCATTGAAAATCGCGGGAAGACACCACGGATATATTGGCCCCGAGGACGACGAGCGCGTAAGCGAAATGATTGTCGAGAGCGGTGCGGACGTGGTCTGGGTCGCGCTGGGGAAGCCCCGTCAAGAATACTGGTGCGTTCGAAACAGAGAGCGGTTGACGGGCGTTGGGTGGATCAAGACGTGTGGCGGCTTGTACGCGTTTCTCGCAGGTGACGTTCGACGTGCTCCTACATGGATGCAACGACTTGGCCTCGAATGGTTGTACAGAGCACTCGAAGACCCGCGAAGACTGGGCTGGCGATATTTAACTACGAATCCGCGCGCTCTATATCGGCTCATCCGCTACACGAATAGATCGACGGAAAAATGACTACACCTAGTGCAAGCAGCGCGGGCGAATCAAGGATAAGACGGCTTGGACTCGAGATTCAAGCAGCGCTTCCTGGAGCAGTAACCTTCGACGTCCGGCTCTCTTCGATGTCGTGGTGGCAGATAGGTGGGCCCGCTCGAGTCGTCGTTGAGCCGAGGAACCGAGCAGAAGTGGTCAGCGTCATGACGATTCTCGACGGATCGCTTGTGCCCTTCTGCATCATCGGTGAGGGTTCAAACATTCTCTTCGATGATCGAGGCTTCGAGGGCGTGATTATGGTGATCGGCCGGCGAATGTCGAAGACGCGCATTTCAGGGAATACGGTCTGGGCCGAGGCAGGGACGCCGATCCCTCGACTTGCGTTAGAAGTTGGAGCTCAAGGGCTCACGGGTTTGGAACACGCAGTAGGGATACCAGGTACTCTAGGCGGCCTCATTCTCATGAACGGAGGCAGCCAGCGCAAAGGAATTGGAACAACTGTTCGTCGCGTGACATGTGTGGATCGAAACGGCGAGATACTGGAAATGACCCAAGCGGAATGTGAATTTTCGTATCGAGGATCGCGGCTACAAGCGACCGATGCCGCAATCGTCGAAGCGGAACTTGAACTGGGGAGTGGCTCCGCCGCGGATATCAAAGCCGAGATGGAAGAAATTGTCGCCTCTCGAAACGCGCGGTTTCCCCAGAATTTACCAAGCTGCGGATCAACGTTTGTGTCTGATCCAAAGCTATACGCAACTATCGGGGCGCCGGGAAAAGCCATAGAAGCCGTTGGCCTGCGCGGTTGGCGCCGAGGGAATGCTCAGATATCAGAGCAACATGCAAACTTCTTCGTAAACCTTGGAAACGCGTCGTCGGCCGACATTCTTTGGCTTATTGCGCTCGCCCGCAACTCAGTAAGGGATGTCACTGGGGTTGCCATGGACTGCGAGGTTCGGTACGTGGATGTCTCTGGTGAAGCGAGCCCGGCCCATATTGCTGCGACCGCACGATGGGGAGAGCAACTGACGAGCAGCTCGCTCAGCGCATGAGCGGTCTCGCGCGACAGGCGTTCACTGTGCTGTTCGGGCGCGGTGTGGTCCGTGTTGCGCAGTTCGTAGCATTTCTAGTGCTGGCTCGGTTGCTGTCACCGACGGATTTTGGGTGGTTTGGCATCCTCACATCGGCAATCACTCTCGCCGCTACGCTCGGTAGCCTTGGGCTTCGCCAGTCTTTCGCGTACGAAATTGGCCAAGACCGTATTACGCCGGGGCAAGCCGCCGGTACTTCGTTGGCTTTATGGCCGGTCCTTAGCCTGATTGCCGCTGCCGTGATATTCGCGGTATACGGCCGTCAGATATCTGGAATAGCCCCCGCTGTTGCGGCGGTCATAATCTTACTTGGCGTCAGCGGAGCAATTTTGCACACCCTCCTCCAAGGTATCTTCCTCGGTCGGGGTGTGATTTGGGCGTTCAGCCTAAGTGATGCTTTGCCTCGGATCACGCTGATGCTAGGAGTGCTCGCGATTGCGTTTATGGGCGTGATGACCCTGGATTTGGCATTGTGGGTGCAGGTGGGGAGTTATCTTATAACGCTTCCCGTGATCGTAGTTCTCGCCGTTTGGCAGACCGGACCGCTCGGAACGGCATTTAGGCGCCTTCTGCCGATGCTTAGGTACGGGCTGATCTTCGCGCTGAATCTCTTCCTCGTGACGTTGTGCTCGCGCTTATCCATGTTTGTCATCGAGGCGACATCAGGCGCTGATTCCGCAGGTCAGTTCTTCGCCGCCATTCGCGTGAATGAAATATTTCTTGAGATAGCGACTGCACTTGGAATGGTCCTATTCTCAAACGCGGTACGTAGCACAGATTCCGCTTCTTCAATCAAACGCGGCATCGATATTGCGAGTTGGCTTTTCTGGCTTTTCATGCTTCTTGCGGTGCCAGTTTCCCTCTTAGCACCTAGCGTTCTTACACTCCTTATCGGCAGCGAATACGCCGGGGCAGTTCCCGCGCTCCAGATTCTTGCTTTTAGCCTTGCCCCAACCGCAGCGAGTCGAATGGTGTACCCGACTCTTGCAGGAAGCGGAAGTCCATTTTTCGGCACACCTGTGATTGCCATGAGTTTGATGTTGAACGGCGCTCTGGCTCTCATTCTCGTGCCTCAGTTCGGCATCGCTGGAGGCGCAATTGCCGTGACAGTCGGACAGTACGCTCTCCTCGTTGGTTATGCAATCACCTGTCGTATCCGGTTTAATATACCCATTCATGCTTTATTCCTTCCACGATGGGGTCAGATTAAACAGATAGGATCCGGCTTGATATCGAGGCTTCGAAAGCGACGAGAAGGGCCTGGCGACGAGAAGGTTGGCGATATCTAGCGATAGATCCTCACACTTCTCAATATCGTCTGATGATTGGATATTACTCATGAAAGTATCAGTTATTGCCGGTTTTTATAATCGTGCACCCGTCCTCGAGCGAACGCTACGCTCACTCGTTGCGCAGAGCCTAACCGATATTGAGATATTGATCTTTGATGACGCTTCTTCCGACAACACATCGTCAGTTATGACGCGGCTGCAAGACGAACTGCAGGATTCGCGAATCCGATATGTGAGGTACGAGAATAACCGGGGCTTCGCTCAAGGCTTGCGGGACGCCGTAGCGATGACAAAAGGCGAATTCATCGCTATTCAGGGCTCGGGTGACGTTTCCCTGCCTCAACGTTTAGAGATGCAATCCGCAATTCTCGAAAGCCGACCAGATGTTGGCGCTGTGGGATGCTGGTATACAAACATAGAGGAGGATAGCGGAATAGCTCGCGTACGGCGGCCGGACGCTGACAATACTGACTTTGATGCCCTGCTACGAGGAAATGTATTCTCGCACGGTGAGGTTATGATTCGCCGATCTTACTATGACGCGGTCGGGGGATATCGTCCCGAGTTCAAGAATTGTCAAGATTACGATTTATGGCTTCGCATCGCGCAAGTGTCGCGCATCGCGACCGTTCCGCAAGTGCTTTATGAGCGTTTCATTCAATTTGATGGCGTCACATACGACGTGCGAAAACTGGCTTTGCAAAGTCGCTATTCAATCTTTGCTCGCCGACTTGCGCAGCTCGGCGAGATTGAAACGAGTGCATCCCTTGAACGCCTGCGCGTCGATGGGATAGAAGCAGTTGTTCCGCTGTCCGACCGATCACTGCAAAAAAAGTATGTGCGAGGCTGTATCAGATTCGCGGTTTGGGGTGCTTCAGGAGATGCAGTGACTATGGCGAAGGGCTATATAGCGAGTGGGTGGAAAAGACGCGCTTTAATCTTATTTGCGAAAACATTTAATGCGCGATTTTTTGCGCCCGGTAGATTTGTTGCCCACGCTGTTCTCGGCGTGCGACGAAACCGTGATCGCTAGAACCTCGCCCCTGAGTGAAGCCCAAGCACGTCACCTTTGTCGGGCTCTTCTATTCCCAGCGGAGATCTGCCCCGAGAGCGTTCAGCTTTTCAGCGAAATTGACGTAGCCCCTCTCAATCTGCCAGGCATTGGTTATTGTTGTGACACCATCCGCGAATAAACCGCAGAGAGCAAGCGCCGCCCCGGCTCGCAGGTCGAGCGCATTAACGTGCGCTCCGTGGAGTTGTCCGCCTCGGCCGTGAATCCTCAGTAAGTCACCATCGATTTCGTGCTCGAGACCCATACGCGCCATCTCATGCGCGTAGCCATAACGACCTGGAAAACGAAGGTCGATAATCCGCGATTCTCCCCGGGACTTGGCTGCCCACGCGGCGAGTATCGGCTGTACGTCTGAGTTGATCCCAGGGTGCGGGCCGGTGCTGATCTCAATGGGGTAACAATTGCTCCCGCGCACTATGAGGGAGTCCTCGCCTCTGTACATTTTCGCGCCAGCTGAGTCTAGGTGAGCGAGTACAACTTCAAGGTCTTTATATGGGAAGTCCTCGATCTCGACGTCCCCTTCTGTGACGACAGCTGCAGCAAGCCACGTGATCGCTTCCATGTTGTCAGGTATGACGCTGTGTCGTGTGCCGTGAAGCACATCGACACCCTGTATTTCGATATGTTCCTGGCCGAACACGCGAATACGTGCTCCCATTGAGTTGAGCATTTCGATCAGGTCGAGGATCTCGGGCCGGATGTGGGGATTCCAGACGCGGGTAGTTCCTCGTGCTAGTGAGCCAGCCAAGATCGCATTCTCGGTGGCTCCCGTGGAACGAATGGGAAGATGGATGTCCGCACCGACTAGGCCGTTTGGTGCCTCAGCATGAAGGTAACCGTCGTCATCATCCCAAACCCGAGCTCCCAGAGCCGTCAAAAGCATTACGTGAAGATCGAACTTGCGTTCACCGAGCCGGCAGCCGCCAGGCAGCGGGACGCTTCCCGAGCCAAACCGCGTTGTGAGTGCTCCCAAGATCAGCAGCGTGTTGCGAATAGAGCGCCCAGGCCATTGCAACTTAGTCTGCAACGATGTTTTCTCGGAGATTAGAACTGCGGTGTCTCCGAGTATTTGTGATGACTTTCCAAGTGCGCGCAGCATCTCCACGTGTACCTGCGTGTCCAAAAGCGACGCCGGGTAATTGTCAAGCTCGACCGTGTCAGATGTCAAAATGCTTGCAGCCAGTAGCCGTAGCGCCGAGTTTTTTGCACCATCGAGCTTCACGCGTCCCTCGAGTCGTGCTTTTTGAACAAAAAGGGTATTGCGTTCACTCATTCTCGGTTCTCCGATCGAGGGGGTTCGGGACTTGCCGATCAACGACGCGAGCGGGGGCCCCGACAGCAGTGGAGCCGTCCGGGACGTCGCGGATAACTACAGAATTGGCTCCGATGATGCAATTTTTGCCAATCGTGATGTCTCCGACAATCACCGCTCCCGCGAATATGACTGTGTCATCTCCGATCGTGGGGTACCGCCCACGCTGCCAATCCCCTGTACGGGCACCACCTAGGGTCACATGCTGGTAGATAGCAACGCGCTCGCCAAGCCGCACCCCCTCTCCGACAACTACGCCAGTAGGGTGCTTGAGGTCGAGCGACAAAGGAAAGTGCGCTTTGTGAGAGATGAATATTCCGTACTTTCGCTGCATTCTTGCCTCAATGAATTTCGCGAAAGCGACATTCCCGGCCTCGCGGGCGTGCACCAAGGCCCGCAGATGAACCTTGATCCTGGGGCGGACGCCTCCGAATAACCAGATCTTCATGGCTTTGCGAAACTTAATCACCGCGTGAACATCCATCTTCTCCTCAAATAACCGGACAATAGCTCTACGCGACATTGCGGTTTGGTTTGAGGGGAGAACCCCTTTCCACCGTCTTGCAGCGGATTTCGGAGGGGGTGAAGCGATCGCTGCGTCTCCGTCATCATACCGGCTGTTGGGAACGGGCTGAAGAACCATCCACCTACTCGGGAACGGCGCCGATGCGAGAGCGCGTATAAGGCTCGCCGCGGTCATTTGGGGACAGTGGCGACGAGCTGCATTGCGGATCTGTTCGTTGCAGAGTGCGCCGGAAGCTGCGGCTGAGTCGGCGGTAGCGCCTTCCCCGCGCCGAGCTTCACACGAGTCCCGCGACGGTTCCGCCAACAGATCTTCGACTCCACCCACCATCGACGTGGCTGTGTACGTGAGTCCGCCGCCTGGCTGAAGAACACGAAGTTATATTGGGCGCGCCACCCTGTCGCCGATGACTCCGGTAGATTGTCCACATGGTTTCGCCGGGCGATTTTGCAAGCAAGCCTGCCCGTGCGGCAACGCTGAGATCACGAGCGAGCTCACCTCGGCCACACCTTGATGAAGCCGCGTCTGTTCGCTTCGCAACTATTCTCGTGTGGTCCGTGGCTTTCTATCCAGTTCTCTGGCTCACGGGCTTAGGTGGCATCTACATGGTGCTGATGGCAGTGCCAAGTTCGCTTTATTTAGTACGATCGCGTGTGTCGCGCCCGGGCGTTCTCGCTCTCTTAGTCGGCGCGACCATCGGTATCTCAATTCCAGTCGGTATCGCGGCCTTCGGTTTCGACGGCGCTCGCTTGATCGGGGCTGTCGCCAACATGTGTGTTTGGCTCGTACTTGCGGCTGCACTGACTGCGGCAGCGCACGTCGATTTCCGTGGACGTTTGCTGAAGGCACTAAGTCTCGCCGTCATAGCGCAGGCGCTGCTGATCTTGGCCTCGGCTGCTATCTATCCGCGAAAACTGCCCGTTCCGCTGCTTGATTCAGTCGCCGCCCGTCTGCCATCGGGCATTGGTGCATTTGCGGATAACGCGCTCTACGTTTCCAGTTGGCTCGGGGGGGCCGCCTTCCGTACATCTGGCATATGGGCTAATCCAACCTGGGCTGCCGCGACTGCGAGCTTGGTGATTCTCGTCACTATATTTAGCGAAGGTATCCGCCCGCGGAAGACGCTCGCCGCGCTTGCGCTATTCGCTGGCGGAGTGGCTGTTTATTTTGGGTTGAGTCGGACGTCTTATAGCTTGCTCGCCGCCGGTCTGGTTGTTGGCCTTCTCATGAAGCTACGGCGGCGGTCTCAACTGTTGTTCCTCGGTGCCATTGCAATAGCTATTCCAGTTTTCGTCGCGATTTTACTCGCGGGTCAGGGCGCGATCTCTTCCTTTTTCGAAGAAGTCGACGGCGCTCGCTCTGGCTCTTCTAAGTCTCGGGGGGAGGTATATGCGACGACCTGGGACTATATTCTGAGAAATCCGTTCCCGCTTCTCGGCTACGGTCTGAAGCCGCAGGTTGAGGGCCTAGTGGCGAGCGTGGGTACGCTTTCTACCTATCTCGGCCTTGCGTTTCGCGCTGGCCTGCTCGGGCTGCTTCTGTTCGCGGCCTTGCTTTTTTTGCTTGCGCGAAGGTGCTTTCATCAGGGCTCCGCGAGCGGCATGGTCGTTGTAGTGTTCATAGCTATTTGGGCTGTTATTGCTGATATGGACGCGGGGCACTTAGTGCCGCTATTTCTTGTTTTCTGCGTGCATCCCGAGCCCCCCAATCTCAGATTTGGCCGGGCCCGCCTCAGGAGCCGTGGTTCTCCACTGGCTGCCCGCCGAAAACATGAAACACGAAAGGATTTGCCCGTTTCTGATTCCGAAGCGCTCTGAACTTCGGCTCTAGCTTGAGTGCCGAAATGTAGAATGTTCGGAATACTTCGGTATCGGCCTTCGAGGCTATCCGACTGCCGATAAAGCGGCCGAATGGTTGGGTTCGAGCACGGTCCCTTCACCCCCAGCGTTAACTTTCGCCTTCGGGCGTTGTGCGATGGCACCCTATGGCGGTCTATCGGGTAGCGGGACGGGCGCTACGTACGTAGCTTTCGACGAACATCGGGGTTGAGCGACAACTTCTGAAAGTAGCCGCGAAGTTCGTGCTGTTCACATGGTCCGCATGGCGCGCGGCACACCGGTTTCACGCCGTGCGCCCGCTCGGTTGCGGCGCAGCGCAGCGGGCATCATCTTTGATGTGCCTGGAGGGGAGTTTTGGGTCAACGCCGAAGGCGTAGTTCAGCTCACTGATGTGCAACGAGTATGTCGAGTCGGCATCCCATAAACGGGGCACGGTTGATGTCGTAGTCAGTGCCAAGTTCGTCAAGGGGCCAGTGGGGATGAGAGGCGCGCTGCACCGAGGACATGGCGTAGCGGCATCTGCATACGCTCGAGAAGCGTTCCAGCTCGATATCTGCAACTTGAATTCTCGAGACTCATCGGCGACGACGAGCAGAAGCCCGAAGCCTAAAACGCGTCGCGAGCCTTCGTGAGCGTTTGAGGCTGGTACTGCCGCAGCACGTCTGAGAGGCGTAAGGGGGCGGCTGGCGCCAAGGCATAGTAGTGCCTCGCGCCGACGTGAGCGCGCCGCACTTCGCTACCAAGGGAGTTCTTCGGTAGCGACCTCCTTCAAGATTCGTTGCAGAGGCGTCTGCTCGTAGATTCGGGTATGGAAGGCACGAAACGAGCCATTTTCATAGGTAGTGCTCATTCGGTCGGCGCGACCCGGCTGTGTCTGATCATGACAGTTCGGATATTGTCGTGACGTCGATTTTGGCTTGATTTAGCCACTTCCACAGCTCCCTGGGGTGCTCGCCCCCGAAGGCAGAGCGACCCACTCAAGCTTGTTGCTCGGCTCCTGAGTGACTCACGGAGATACGTCGATCGTTGGAACTGTGGATTTCGCGACGAGATCAGTCAAATCTGGCAGCACTTTATGTCGTGCCTCGCCTGCGACGCTCTGGTCATAATCAAACGGTTCAATCGCCCGTTGAGACCGGGCAATCCTATGTGCGGCTCGTCGGGGGTCACGCCTCGAAGAATTCACACAGGATCCGCGGAGTAAGACCCATACCCATACCCATACCCATATGCGTCTGCCCCGCGTGTCGGGACCATCGTGAGCACGACCCCACCCAACTTGGCGCCGACGGTATCAAGCGCGTCGAGTGCCCTATCAAGTTGGTGTGTTGTTGTGTGCCCGGCGGCAGCGATCAAGATGGCAGCCGACGTGTTTTTGGCGAGAATCGCCGCATCGGTGACGGGAAGGAGCGGCGGCGCATCGAGCAGCACGATATCGAAGTCTCGAGCAAATGCCTCTAGCAGCTGCGCCATCTGCTTTGATCCAAGAAGCTCGCTCGGGTTAGGCGGAACCTTGCCAGCTGGGAGTACATATAGCGGGCGGTTTCCCCATGGCAACATAACGTCCGACACCTTCGTGCGTCCGATCAAAACGTCGGTTAGGCCGACACCTCCCTCGATGCCGAGGTACTCAGCAACTTTGGGCTTCCGTAGGTCAGTGTCGAGTAGCGCGACACGCTTGCCTGCGTCAGCGAGCGCAATAGCGAGATTCGTCGTTGTCGTTGATTTACCCTCACTTGGCATGCTAGACGTCACGACAAAGCTGTGTCCTCCGTCCATCTCGAGGAACTGCAGGTTGGTTCTGAGTGAGCGGAAGGCTTCCGCTCGCACATTCTGTGGATCGGCGTGCAAAATAATCGGTCGTTCGGACGCCTTTGGGTCAAAGGGAATGGAACCTATGAGAGGCCGATCTGTAAGCTGCTCGATATCGCGAGCGGTGCGCACCTTGTTGTCAAGTACCGTCCTCAGTACGGCAAAAGCAACTCCGATCGCGAGGCCGACCAGAGCGCCGAGGATGAGGTTTAGTGGAACATCGGGGCTCACCGGACGGCTGGGCGCTACCGCGTCTTTTACTCTGGTCAGCTTCACCGGGCTCACATCTTGCCCGTCCGGCGTCTCAATCGTTTCGACTGACGACGTAAGGCTTGCGCCGAGGGCATTCGCTATGTCGGCGGCGAGGACCGGATTCGCATTCTCCACGCTGATCTCGATCAAAGTGGTGTTGGCGGGACTAGATGCAGTGACACTTGCTGCGAGCTGGTCGGACGTCATGTCTAAGCTGAGATCTGCAACTACGGGATTCATTACGATCGGCGTCTCAACTAGGTTGACGTACGTTGCAACGCGGGCTTGCGTAAATGAGTTTCCCTGCTGCAACTCGGCAACCGTGGTGCCCGATTGGGTCGAGACGAAAACTTGGCTCCGCGCCTCGTAAAGCGGCGTTCTGGATAGCGAGTATGCAGCCGCCACCCCAACGCCCACGAGCACTGCGATCACAATTATCAGCCAGTTCTTGCGAAGGATACGGATGTAGTCGGTGAGCTCCATGACGCCTCTCGGTGTGGGTTCTCGATCATCCTGCCATATGCGGTGTTCGCAACCTGTTTCGCACCCGTCCGTCACACAGTTTTTGCTGACCGCTGCTAGGCTCGCGCGCAGACGCCATCAGTATTAATCGCGTCGACTTTCTCAAGAAGAGAGGCTCGAGGTTCACAGTGAGTTCGAAGGTGGAAAAGTCCTTCGATGGTGCGTCGGCGAGGACTACCCCGGCCCGGCAGAGCTGGCGCAAAGGATATGGCCGACGACTATTCATTACTGACCTTCTTGTGCTCGTATGGGTTGTATACGGTAGTCAGATTGCTTGGTTTGGCAACGGAAGCGCTCAAGTCGCCATGAGCTATGACATTCGTATCACTGCTCCGTCATATTGGGTTGCTTCTGCTGTATTGATCCTTCTCTGGATGCTTGCACTCGCCGCAAATGACACTCGTAGCGACCGCATTTTCGGCTCCGGAAACGCTGAGTACGTGCGTGTGACGATGGCAAGCCTCAATCTTTTCGGAATCGTTGCGATCGTTGCATTCCTCGCCAAGATAGATATCGCACGTGGGTACCTCCTGATCGCGCTGCCCGCGGGCATTTTGATGCTTCTCGTCTCTCGTTGGTTGTGGCGCCAGTGGCTCGTGGCGAAGCGGCTCGGTGGGAATTACAGTGCGCGCGTACTTCTGGTCGGGTCAAGTGCTTCAGTGGCCGCGATCGCTCGCGAGCTTGGGCGCTCGCGTAGCTCGGGTTATGTCGTGGTTGGGGCGTGCATGCCTCGCGAGCAGCTCTCTTCGACGGTGCCGGGTACCGACATTCCTGTGCTTGGTTCGGTCGATGACGTGCGCGATGCGATGACTGCTGTGGGCGCTGACACCGTCGCCGTCACAAGCACCGATGATCTTCCGCCCAACAAGGTCAAGGAAATCTCGTGGGGGCTCGAGGCAGGCCGACAGCACCTCGTGATTGCGCCGAGCATGCTCGACATTGCTGGGCCGCGCATTCACACGCGACCAGTCGCAGGCCTTCCGCTCATCCATGTGGAGACGCCTCGCTTCTCGGCTGGTCAGCGGTTCTTGAAGCGTGCCGTCGATCTCGTAGCCAGCGTGCTCGGCGTGATTGTGCTGTCGCCTCTTCTGCTCGTGCTCACTGTGCTGGTGTCGGCGACGAGCATGGGCCCCGTGTTCTTCATGCAGACCCGCGTTGGATATCACGGCCGCGAGTTCAAGATGATCAAGTTCCGTTCGATGGTCGTCAACGCTGAGGAACTACTCGCTGACCTTCGAGCGAAGCAGCGTGATTCTGGCAACGAAGTGCTGTTCAAGATGAAAGACGATCCGCGCATCACCGGGATCGGTCGATTCATGCGCAAGTACAGCCTTGATGAGTTGCCTCAACTGTTCAACGTAATTGGTGGGTCGATGTCGTTGGTTGGGCCGCGGCCGCCATTGCCAAGTGAGGTCGCGCTGTATGCGCAGCACGTACACCGTCGCTTTTTGGCGAAGCCAGGGATCACCGGGCTGTGGCAGGTGAGTGGGCGCTCGTCACTCTCGTGGGAAGAATCCGTGCGCCTTGACCTCTCGTACGTCGAGAACTGGAGCATGATGGGCGACCTCGTCATCATTGGGAAGACAGCTAAAGCTGCACTCGCTCCCGGCGACACCGCGCACTGAACCAGTGCGAAGAGAGTGTCGCGCTGAGATTCACCTGACCGGGCGAGCCTGGCTGGAATGCTGAGTGAGCAGCAGAGGATTTCCCCCCGCTACTGATAATGGTTATCGTTAGTGCGTGACATTTGCTCTCGACCGGCCTCGCGTTGTCGCCGATCGACTTCGCCGTGATCGGCGACAGGGTGCGTGGCGGATCGGGGGATTGGCGGCATCCGCTCTGGTCATTGCGTTAGTTGCGATGGGGATCGGGCCGGTCGCAATCGACCCTGCAACCGTCGTGAGCGTGTTGGCTCACCACCTCTTTGGAGCGCCGCTGCCAGTGGGCACCGATGACATTGCGCAGCAGATCGTATGGGGCACTCGTGCACCGCGCGTGGCGATGGCGGTCGTCGCCGGCGCGGGGCTCGCAATGGCGGGTGCCGTGCTGCAGTCACTCGTGCGCAACGACCTTGCCGATCCATATTTGATGGGCGTGAACGCGGGTGCCTCGACGGGCGTTGCGCTTGTCGTGCTGGTGATTGGCGGGGCCAGTGGCCTGTTGCTCTCGGGTGCAGCGTTGCTCGGCGCTGTTGCTGCCACCGCGCTTGTGGTGTTGATCGCCGGAACCGCTCGCACCCGTGGTCCGTTTCGACTCGTGCTTGCCGGACTCGCTGTGGGCTACGCGCTAAATGCGGCCACGAGCTTTTTGCTGTTCTGGTCAGATTCGCCCGAGGCCGCGCGCTCGGTGCTCTTCTGGTTGCTCGGGTCTATTGCGACAGTACAGCCCACCGTGCTGATCGCTGCCGTTGTGACCGTCGCTGCGGCAGCGATCTTTTTCACCAGCCTTAGCCCGCGCATCGACGCCCTCGCCTCGGGCGACGACTCGGCGCTCGCAGCTGGGCTCGACCCGGAGAAGTGGCGATTCGGGTTGATGGCTGCGGCATCCGCTCTCGTGGGTGTCGTTGTTGCGGGAGTGGGCGGGGTCGGCTTTATCGGCCTTGTCGTGCCGCACCTCGCCCGCGCGATCGTTGGCGGTCGAAGCCGACTCGTGCTGCCCGCGAGCGCCGCACTCGGTGCCGGTCTGCTCGTACTTGCCGACACCGTGGCGCGAACAGCGCTGTCTCCGCAAGAGATTCCCGTGGGTGTTGTGACCGGCGTGATCGGCGCGCCCTTCTTGCTCTTTCTGCTCCGCCGCTCAGGCCGCGCTGGCGACTGAACTTTTTCACCCTGTTTCACCTGAAAGGAAACACCACATGATGACCCCTGCCCGCCCCTGGGCCGCTCTGGCTCTCGCGACCGGCGCTGTGCTTATGCTCGCCGGATGCTCCACAGTGGCTGATGCCTCTGGTTCAACCTCGGCTTCTGCTGCTATCACTCTCGACAACTGCGGGTCGGAGGTGACGCTCGATGGGCCCGCGAAACGCATAGTGCTCGTGAACAATGACGCGCTCGCCGACATCGAAGCGCTCGATGCGATTGATCGCGTGGTCGCTGTCACTTCAACGCCGCAAGAAGGCCTCTACGGCGACACCACCTATTCGGCGCTTCAGAACCTCGATGTGCTCTCGACCGAGAAGAACGCCACCGGCGGCTCGGTCGTGTCGCAAGAAGCCATCATCGGTGCAGACCCAGACCTGGTGATCGCACCCGAAAACGCCGTCGACCGCGATGCGCTCGCCGCCGCCGGCATCGCCCTGTACACGCCGACGGCATACTGCTCAGACCCGCCGCCGGAGCTTCTCGAAACTGCCACGTTTGACCGCGTGTGGAACGAGATCACTACCTACGGTGAGCTGCTGGGCGAACAAGATCAGGCGGCCGACGTGATCGCCGGGGCGAAAGCCGACCTCGCATCGGTGCCATCATCGTCAGTCGGTACGGCGGCTGCGCTCTACGTCTCGTCGGGCGGAACAGTGCTCTCGCCCTACGGCGGGCCCAGCATGGTGACCCCGGTGTTTGCTGCGGCCGGCCTTGAGAATGTCTACGCCGACCAAGACGAGCGCGTCTTCGACGTGAACATCGAAGACATCATTTCGCGAGACCCCGAAACGATCGTGCTGCTCTCATCGGCTGCCGACCCCAACGAGACGAAGGATGCCTTTCTCTCATCTCCCGGCGTCGACTCGCTCTCGGCAGTGAAGAACGATCGCGTGATCGTGCTGGCGTTTCCCTACACCGACCCGCCCAGCATCCTGTCGACTCGCGGGCCCGCAGTGCTCGCTGACGCGCTAGCCGACCTGTCGTGATTACGGCAGACGGCGTGGCGGTACGGTTCGGTCGCCGCGAGGTGCTGAGCGGTATCGACCTCGCCGTCTGCCCCGGCACAGTGACCGGAATTGTGGGACCGAACGGCAGCGGCAAATCAACCCTGCTGCGAGCCATGCTCGGGGCCGTGCCAGTGAGCGCTGGCCGGGTGCTGCTAGACGGTCGTGATCTGCGGCGAGTGCCCCGGCGCTCGATCGCGCAACGAGTGGCGTTTGTGGGGCAGAACGTGGGCGGTGACCCCGCACTGCGAGTGGCCGACGAAGTGGCGCTCGCCGGGATTGCGCGCGGGCGCGGCGGCGCCTCGTTTGACCTCGACGTGGCGCGAGCGCTCGATGCCGTGGGTCTTGGTGATCGCGCGCACTCGGCGCTCGGAACCCTGTCTGGCGGCGAACGCCAGCGGGTGTCGATCGCCCGCGCGATCGCGCAAAACGCCGAGGTCGTGCTGCTGGATGAGCCGACCAATCACCTCGACGTGCGCCACCGGCTCGAGCTCGCCGCAATGCTGCGAGGCATCGCCCCCACGGTGGTGATCGTGCTGCACGACCTCGACCTGGCAGCCCACGTGTGCGACCACGTCGTTGTGCTCAACGAGGGGCGAGTGGCGGCGGCGGGCAGCGCCGACAAGGTGCTTGTGCCCGCGGTGCTCGACGAGGTCTACGGCGTGGAGGTGGTCGCCACGCAGGGCGGCGGCGGCGTGCGGTCGCTGACGTTTCGGCTGCCCGCCGATGTTGTTGATGGATATATGAAAAGAAGGAACTTAGATGAGTGAGAACACAATGCTGGATCGGGCTTTGGTTGCGCGCGAGCTGATCGCGCGCTGGGATGCGCAGCAGACCGGGTACATTCGTCGGCGCGCTGAGCGCTTTGACACGATCGGGCGGACTGTCGCCCACGTGTGCACCGGGGTGGCCGAGCCGCGCGTGCTGGATCTTGCGGGCGGGGCCGGGTCTCTCGGGGCAGCGGTGCTCGAACATGTGCCGACGGCACATGTGGTGGTCGCAGACAAAGACCCCGCCCTGTTGGCGCTCGCGCGCGATGCATGGGCGGGAGACGCCCGCGTTGAGGTGGCACAGATCGACCTCGACTCGGATGCGTGGGTGCGGCATCCGGCGATTGTTGCGGGTGAGTTCGACGCTGTCGTGAGCTCGACGGCACTGCATTGGCTGAGCCCTGATGCGCTGGTGCGCGTGTACTTCGCGCTCTCGGCGCTCGTGCGACCGGGCGGAATCGTGCTGAACGGCGATCACCTCAGCTACGACGCCGTGAGCGAGCCGGCCATGCGCGCCCTTGCGCTGAGCGACGACGCCGAGATGCAGCGCGACACGTTCGGCGCGGGCGTCGACACGTGGGACGAATGGTGGGATGCCGTGGCGGCATCGGGCGCGTACGGCACCGAGCTTGCCGCGCGCGACGAAGTGTGGGGGAGTGAGCTGCACGAACCGCCACTCAAAGTGACGCTGGGCTTTCACCTGGAGACGCTGCGAAGTGCCGGCTTTGCGCAGGCAGGCACCGTGTGGCAATACCTTGACGACCATGTCTTGTACGGGATGCGGTAGCCCGGAATTCCGGCGCAAAACTCAGGAAATTTTGAGCTTTTGGCGCTTAGCACTCTATGGGTGAGAGTGCTAAATTATTCGTACTTGAGTGATAAGCACTCAAGTCTTCGATTCGGAAGGAGATTGATTCATTATGGCTATGTCTTTTGATCCTTTCAGCGAGCTGGACCGCCTCACGTCTGGCCTGCTTCAGGCACGTTCCGGACCCCGAGTGATGCCAGTGGATCTCTACCGAGACCAGGACCGCTACGTGCTGAACGCGGATCTACCGGGCGTCGACCCGGGCTCGGTCGATGTTGACGTTGACGGTCAGCTGCTCACGATTCGCGCGCAGCGTACGGCCGGCTCAGCCGACGGCGCCAAATGGCTCGCACAGGAGCGACCCGCTGGCAGCTACCTGCGTCAGTTCAGCATTGGCGAGGGCGTCGACACCGCTGGCATCTCAGCGTCGTACGACAACGGGGTGCTCAGCGTGATCATTCCGGTGAGCGAGAAAGCAAAGCCGCGAAAGATCGCTGTGCACTCGCAGAACACCGGGGCTGAGAAGCAGAAAACCATCGCAAGTTAGCGCAGTGCTCATCCCGCGTGGGGTGGGGCCCGTTTGTCGGGCTCCACCCCACGCTTTTTTGTCGCTGCGGCCCCGCGTGCCTGTCCGGTAACCGCGGCGAAACGGCAACCGCGTAGCGTGCGGTGAATGAGCGAAGAGCTGGGCATCCGTAGGGGTTTCGACACCGTCATTGCCGACGCGACGATCGTGACGATGAACCCGGCGCGCGATGTCGTGTCGGGGTGGGTCGGGATTTCGGACGGGCTCATCGCAGCGGTTGATTCTGGGCCTGTGCCCGATGGCGTGCACGCGGAACAGTGGGTGTCGGCCGGCGGGGGGATCGTGCATCCGGGGTATGTGAGCGTGCACCAACACACAGCGGACACCCTCGCGCGCGGCGAGGCAGGCGAAGCCCGGGAGTTCTTCGACTGGCTGTTTGGTGTGTACTACGAGAGCGTGCTCGGGCTGTCGAACGACGATGTTCGAACGGCCGCGACCCTTGCCGCGGGCGACCTGCAGCGGGCCGGAATCACGACGGTTCTCGACTGCTGGGGCGTGGGAGATGCCGGGTCGCCGCGTTCGCGCGCGGCGCTCGAGACCACGATTGCGGTCGCCGAAGCGAGCGGGTTGCGGTGGATTGTCGCGCCGATGGTGTCGGATTCCATGCCCTCGGCGTGGGGCCCGGTTCTCGACTCTGCGGCCGCATCGTCGCGGGTGGGGTTCGCGGCCGAGCGGCTCTATGGGGCAACCGCCGACGTGCTCGAATTCGCCGAGTGGGCTTCGTCGCTGTCGACCTCACGGGTACCGGTGTGGACGAGCGTCGAACTGCCCGAAATGGCAAGCGACGAGCTGTTGCGCGGGCTCGCTGCGGTGGCCACTGATGCAGGCCAAGGGTTCACCACGCACTTGTGCGCGTCAGTGCCGGGAGCTGCCGGAATCGACGGTGAACGAGCGGTCGCGCGCCTCGAACGGCTCGCGGTTTATGAGGGGCGCATGGTCGGAGCACACCTGACCTTTACTGACTCGGCGGAGCGTGATGCGCTCGCCGCCGGGGGAGTCGGGGCCGCACACTGCGCTGCATCGACGATGTTCGGCGGCGGCTCGCACAGTGCCCTCGGGGAGCTGCGTGCTTCTGGCGTGACCGTCGGCCTCGGGCTCGACAACGCCTCGCTCAACACGACGACCGACATGGTCGGCGAGATGCGACACGTGCTCGCGTTCGACCGGTCAGCGGGCAGTGGCCCATCACGCCTCACGGCAGCGGATGCCTTGGCCCTCGCCACCATCGACGGTGCACGCGTGCTCGGGCTCGAAGACAGCATCGGCTCGATCGAAGTCGGCAAAGACGCCGACCTCGTGCTCGTCGACACGTCTGGCCCGTGGTGGCGGCCCGACGTCGACGCGGCAACCGGGATTGTGTTGCGGTCGCGGGCAGACGACATCCGTATGGTCTTCGCGCGTGGCGCGGTCGTGCACTCGCGGGGTTAGCTCAGCTGGCACGCCTCTTGGTTGCAGAAGGCAACAGCGCGGCGGCTGCGACGAAGAAGCAGAGTGCGCCGATGAAGGTCGAGTTGCCCGCAAGCGTGGCGTTTCGCACGCCGCCCGTTGACGTCACGATCGCAGCGACAGCCGAGATGCCGAAGGCCACTGACCCGCCCAGGTTGAGGAGAGTGCTCCACCATGCGGTGTCACGCGGAGCCCACAGCTCGCGCTCGCGCACCAGCGGCACCAGGGCCAGCACACTGCTGATGAGGAAGGCCAGGGAGCCCGCGGCATCCGGAGCCCACACGTAGTCGCGCTCGGCGGTGATAGTTGAAGCTTGGAGCGCAGCGCCCGTGCTGACGTTGAACAACACAGTGCCGATGAGCTGCACTGCGGCCGACAACCACATCGCGCGCACAACGATGCCGGGGGCAGTCGGGTGCTCGTCTTGTGCTGCATGGCTCGGAGAACCGGTGAGAAGAAACTGCATGCCGGCGGCAGCAGTGAAAAAGATCGCGCCGACAAAGAACGACCAGTTGGCGAGGGCCGATGACATCCAGGCGGCGAAAAACGGTGCGGAGCCGAAAGCGAAAAATGCCGAGCCGATCATGAACGACCAGCTCTGAGTGCGCAGCGACGGACGAACCGTAATTCTGCTGCCGGTATGAATCGTGCTCACGGGTGCGCCTCTACTGCAGCGTGACGAGCGCGTCGCCGGCCCACACGAGCGTGGCAGTGTCGTCGGGGGCTACCGCGACGGGCTGAGCGGGGTCGGTGCCCTCGGCGCATTGACTCGCTTCGGGCGTCGAAAGGTCGCCGGTAGCAAAGCGGGTGACGAGGATGCCGGAGCACGAGGCATCCGTTGTGGCAACTGCGAGAGTGTCGGAGGTGAGCCCGACCGTCAGTGCTCCGGAGATGGGCAGCTGCGACCACGTCTGGTCGTCGGCCAGCACCGATGCCGTGCCGTCGTCGCAAGTGACGGCGGCAGTGCCGCTGACGCTTCGAAGCGACGTGGGGGAGGCGCAGGGAGTGGCAACATCACCGGCGGGAGTGACGACCTGGCCCGGGTTTTGCGGGTTGAGGTAGGTGGATTCCGCCAAAACTTCGGGGTAGAACTCCCAGAAGCTGCCCTGCGTGAAGGTGCGAAGCGCCTGAGGGGTGCAGTCGGTGTCGTCGTCTTCAACGGAGGCTGTGGCAACGATCTCGGCCTCGGTGCCAGCGAAACCGTCGAGCGAAAGAATCTGCGTGACCCCGCGGTAGAGCGGCGTGATGTCGGCGAAAGTCGCGCCGCCATCGGTCGACTTTTCAAGCAGCGGGTCTGCGCCCGTGCACGACCCCGCCACAGCACGCCAAATGGCATCGTCGCCGACCGCGAGAAAACGCACCGTCGACGGGTCGATCTGCACCGCCGCCGGAGCCTCGGGCGACGGAGATGAGTCAGGCGTCGACGTCGAGCGCGGTGTGAAGGTGGGAACCGGGGCCACCGTCTCACCCGCGTAAGGATCTTCTCTGGACTGCTGCAGTGCAAAAACCGACAGCGCGCCCACGCCGACCGCGAGTACCGCCACAATCACCCATGCCACCCACCTGCGTGCCTCATGCGGGGGTCGCGGCGTGCGTCGGCTACGGCGGTTGCTCATAGGGCGTCCTCGGAATCGTGCGGCGAACTCAAACGTGAGGTGCGGTGCTCGTGAGCAAACGCGGCAACATGTCGCCAGGCGTCTACCCGGAAGGTACCAAGCCAGACTAGTGCGATACCCGCACTGTCCCCGGTCGAGACAGGCGTGAAAATCGGATGCCGTGGCGAAACAGTCCTGAAACCGGCAGGGCATAACGTCAGATCATGGTTGCAGAAACGTTCGATGCGCAGGTCGGTAGCCAGCGCATCACACTTCCGGTCATCCCGGTGGGATTAGACCTCTCGATCGCGCTCATGATGGTGATCGATCATGGTGTGTCATTCGTTGACACCGCAGGCCGGGAGCTTGCCGAACACTTCGACGAGATGCGACCAGAGATTGTGGTCGCACCAGCGACGCTCGGCATCCCGATCGCCATCGCTGTCACGCGGGCTCTCGGCCTTGACGATTACCTCATCTTGCAGAAGACCCGCAAAGTGCACCTCGGTGATGCGCTCGAAGAACCCGTGCACGCGATCACGTCAACGAACCCGCAGTCGCTCTTGCTCGACCGCGCACGCCTGGCGTCGGTCGCCGCGCGCCGCGTGCTCTTCGTCGACGACGTGATCTCGTCGGGATCATCGGTGAAGGCAGCGCTCACGCTGCTGCAACGAGCCGGCGCCGACATCGTGGGGGTCGGGTCGCTGCTCGTCGAGGGTGAGGGGTGGCCCGACGTGCTCGACGAGTACAGCGACAGGTTGTATGCCCTCGGGCGCATTCCGCTCTTTCCGCACGACTCGTAGCTTCTCGCAGCGGCGTCCGGTCGGAGAATAGCGATCAGTCGGACGGATGCTGGGCGCAGCATCCGAGGGAGTGCGAATCTCCGACGTTACTGAGCGCGCGGCCCGTGGTAGCCCAGCACAGAGCTGATGCGATCGGCCTTTTCGATCGCGATACGGCCGAGTTCGTCTTGAGTGTGCTCGAGGTCGATCGTGGTGCGCGGGCCCGAGATCGAAATGGCCGCCATAACCCGCCCGCGCTGATCGACGATGCCCGCGGCGACAGAGGCGCGTCCGAGTACGAACTCCTCTACTTCGGTGGCGTACCCGCGACGCGCAATGACGGCGGCCTCTCGATCCAGCGCAACCGGCTCGGTGATGGTGAACTCGGTGTAGGCAGTGAGAACGAGAGCTCGGCGTTCCGATGAGGTCAAGCCCACCAGCGCCGATTTACCGATGCTCGTGGCGTGAAGGGGTACACGTTGGCCCATCAACGTGTGCGACTTGGGAGAACGGCGCCCCTCGAAGTTGCAGAGGTACACCAACTCGGCCCCGCGCCGCACTGCCAGGTTGACCCCCAGCCCTAGCTCGAATGCCAGGTCTTGGGCGATCTGACGCCCGGCACGATGAATGGGATTCTCGTTGATCGCGACGCCGGCAAGGGTGAGAAGCTCAGCGCCCAGAAAGTACAGCGACGTGAGCGGGTCGCGTTCGACCAGCCCCGCGCTTTCGAGCGTTGCCAAAAGGCGCGAGGCGGTCGACTGGGTGATGTGGGCTGCACGCGCCACATCACCGACGCGCAGCGGCTGACCGTCAGAGAAGGACTCGAGCACGGCAACGGCTTTCTCCACGCTCTGGTTGGTGCTCTTATCGGCGGACATGTCGCTCCCTTGCGAAGGATCGTGTCACAGCGATGCCGACGTGGCAATGCTGTTGCTATTACTGTCATTCACATAGTGCATGACAGTTGCACAAAGTGCGAATCGTGTGCACCATGTTCATATTGCAGCGTGCAACACCGAATCGGCCCGCGGGAACTCACCGACGAGTCCTCCGATACGGAGCAAACGCTACGAGGGACAACGATGACCATATCCACCGCACCGGGCAGCGCTCGCGTCGGCCACCGGCGAGGTGCCGCACTCTCGGAGCGCTCCTTCCTGTTCTTCTTGCTCGCCCCCGGCGTGCTGTTGCTCGCGGGCGTCGTGTTATACCCGCTCATCCGCTCGCTGGCATCCGCTTTCTTCGAAGAAAGCTTGCTGTACCCCGGCGCTGTCTTTGTCGGCTTGAACAACGTCGCCGAAGTCATGAGCACCGAGTTCATCCCGCTGACCACACAAACGCTGATCTTCACCGTGGGGTCGACGGTGGCCCCTTTCGTTCTGGGGCTCGCTCTTGCTCTCGTGCTAAACCAGCGCTTTCGCGGGCAAACCTTCTTGCGCGGGGCGTTCTTGATTCCGTGGCTGATTCCCGGCGTCGTCGTCTCCTTCTTGTGGATGTGGATCTTCGACGCCAATTACGGCGTGCTCAACGGCATCTTGATGAGCGCTGGGATGATCGACAGCCCGATCGCGTGGCTGTTTCAGACCGACACGGCTCGGGCGGCACTCATCGTGGCTAAGACGTGGAACTCCTTCCCATGGATCATGGTCATGTTGCTCGCGGGGCTGCAAGCGGTGCCGGTTGAACTTCACGAAGCCGCAGCGATGGACGGCGCGGGCGCCATCCGGCGATTCTTCGCCGTGACATGGCCACACATCAGCGGCATCGCCGGACTCGTCGTGCTGCTCGAGTTCATCTGGAACTTCCAGCACTTCGACATGATCTTCGTGCTCACCGGGGGCGGCCCCGCCGGCACCACCGCTACCTATGCGACAGCCGTCTACGACACCGCTTTCAAAGGGTACGACCTCGGGCATGCCGGAGCGCTCGGCTTGGTTTGGATGCTTCTTCTCAGCGTGCTGGTCGTCATCTACGTCTGGCTCTCAGAACGTGGCGAAAGAGAAATGCGCACAGCCAAGGGAGGGCAACAATGAGCGTAAAAGAGGCAGTCGCCGTGCCGTCATCCCTCATCTCAGATGTGGCTTCCCCGTCGGCCGATAGAGTGCGCCGACGTGGCAAGCCCCGATGGGCGATGTGGATTGCTCTCGTGGTGGTTGCGCTTTTCACCTTCTTGCCGATCTACTGGCTGCTTGTCACTTCGCTGACACCAGAAAACCAGGTCTTCACCTTTCCGCCGCGCATCTGGCCGCAGCAAGTCACGCTGGAGCACTACGCCAGCGTGTTGGGAAACCCGGAGATCTTCGGATATCTGCGTAACAGCGTGATCGTGTCGGTGATCACGGCAGTGCTGTCGGTCGTGGTGTCGATGTATATGGGTTTCGCATTCTCGAAATACCGATTCGCGGGCCGCAAATCACTCATGTACTTCGTGCTGTCGAGCCAAATGTTTCCGCAGGCGCTGCTCCTCGTGACGCTCTACCTCGTCTTTGCACAGTTCGGGCTTCTCAACACTTACCTCGCGCTGATCATCTCGTTCACAACGTTCACGCTGCCCCTGTGCGTGTGGATGCTCAAGGGGTTCTTCGATGCCCTTCCCGACGACCTCATCGAAGCCGCGCGCATCGATGGCGCGGGCCCCTGGCGAATTTTTCACTCCGTGATCCTGCCGCTGGCGGCGCCGGGCCTCGTCGCGGCGGGACTTTTCGCGTTCGTGCGCGGGTGGAACGACTTCATCTTTGCGTTGACACTCGCCGGACCCGATAAGCAAACGCTCCCACCAGGCCTGGTCAATACCTACATCAGCGAAGCGAGCACATCCTGGCCGGCACTCATGGCGGCATCCCTGCTCGTCTCGGTGCCCGTCTGCGTCGTCTTCATCTTCTTGCAGCGCTTTCTCGTGGGCGGCATTACCGCGGGCGCCGTCAAAGGTTGACTCTTCCATCACCCCGTTTCGTATTCAGAGGAGAATAATGAACGCACATATCTCTCGCCGTGACCTGTTGCGGGTCTCCGCCCTTGGGCTCGGCAGCGCCGCCCTTGTCGGACTCGCCGCCTGTGCACCGACGCCCCGGCGGTCATCGGCAGCGACGCCGTCGTCCGGTGGAACACCCACCGACTTCTCGTTTGGGTCGTGGAGCCTGTCAGAAGACGCTGCGAAAGGCCCCATCCAATCCGCGATGAAGACCTTCGCCACGCAAGATGGCATCACGATCTCGCCCGTGACATACCCCTACAACGACTACCTCAACCAGCTCACGCTTCAGGTACGGGGCGGCCAGTTCGCCGGGGCCGCGCAACTCGATGTCGCCTGGCTGTCGGCGCTTGCCGCACTCGGAAAACTCGACGACCTGTCGTCGTATGCTGCCGGACGCGACTACACCAGCGCAGCGCTTGGCGCCGGTCAGTACGACGGTGTGCAGTACGGGCTGCCTTGGACGATCGGGGCCATCGGACTCATCGCCAACAAGGAGCTCTACGACAAGGCGGGAGCCTCGCTCGCTCCAACCACGATCGATGAATTCGAAGACGGACTTCGCGCCCTCAAAGGAATTGGCGTCATTCCCTATGCAGCATCGACCAAAGCCGCCCAGCTCAAAGACATCCTCGTCTGGATGCAGACCTTCGGCTCACCCGTGATCGAAGACGGTAAGACGACGATCGGCGACGAGGCCTCGGTGAAAGCCGTCGAATGGTACAAGAAGCTGTATGACGACGGGCTCATCGCGCCCGACGTCGACCGAGCTGCTGCGCGCACCCTCTTCGCTCAGGGGGCAACGGCCCTCTACGACGATGCGCCGGTCGGCAAATCAGCCGTCGTGAGCCAATCACCCGATAGCGGACTCTCCGCAAAGATGACCCCGATGGCGCGGCCCGTGCTCTCGCGCGGAGACACGTCGCAAAATGTGCTGTGGGGGCACCTCGTCGTTGTCGTCGACGGGGCGGGCGCCGGAACCGCGGCCGACTACGCGCAGTGGCTGACCAGCAACCCCGAGCAAACCGTTTCGTACTTCGAGGCGCTCGGGCTGCCCCCGACCACCACCACCGCCCTCGAATCGGATGCTGTCACCTCGAACACGTTCGTGAATGAATTCACGTCGCGCATCACAGCGACAGCAAAACCTAGCCCGCTTTGGGTCTACCCGAGCTACGGACAGATGGAGACAGCAATCGCCGATCAGGTACAGGCCGTGCTCATCGGTCAGTCCACGGCGGCGAAGGCAATGGGCGCTGCTGGCGCCGCGGTCTCACGCCTTATCGGCTGACCCGATCAGGCACCCGATCTCGCCCTCACCCCACCCACCTTCAGGACGTCATGCAATCTCAGAATTTTCAGTCAGACATCACCATCGTCGGGGGAGGCCTGGCAGGAGTGTGCGCGGCGATCAGCGCCGCGCGCCTCGGCAAGTCCGTCGCGTTGATCGGTAACCGCCCCGTTCTGGGCGGCAACTCGTCATCGGAGGTGAGGGTGTGGGTGTGCGGCGCCACATCGCACGGGGTGCAGCGGTACGCGCGGGAGAACGGCGTGATCGGTGAACTGTATGTCGAAAACCAATACCGCAACCCAGAGGGCAACCCCATCATCTGGGACGAGGTCGTGCACGATGCGGTACGGGCAGAACCCAACATCCGGCTTTTTTTGAACACGGATGTGCGCGAAGTCGATGCCGCCGACGTCGGCGGTGAGCGGATCATTACGGGGCTACGCGGATGGACGATGGGCTCGGAGTTGTGGACCGAATTTCACAGCCCATACGTGATCGACAGCACCGGTGACGGCCTCATCGGCCATCTCGCTGGCGCCGAATACCGTCTGGGTAGAGAAGCGCGTCGCGAGTATGACGAGTCGTGGGCGCCGGAGGTGTCGGACGACGAGTTTCTGGGGTCGACGATCTTGTTCTATACAAAAGATTTGGGTCGGCCCGTCAAGTTCGTCGCTCCCGACTCGGCGAAAGACATCACGCAGACACCCATTCCCACGTCACGGATATTGCGCAGCGGCGACTCCGGAGCCCAGTATTGGTGGATCGAATGGGGTGGCGAGCTCGACATCGTGCACGACAACGAGCGCATCAGAGATGAGCTGCGCTCGGTGATTTTCGGTATCTGGGATCACATCAAGAACTCGGGAAACTTCGAAGCCCAAAACCTCGACCTCGAGTGGGTCGGGTCAGTACCAGGCAAGCGTGAGTATCGTCGTTTCATCGGCGATTACGTGCTGACGCAGAACGACATTCTTGCCCAAACCGACTTCGCTGACGCTGTCGGATTTGGTGGATGGTCGATAGATCTACACCCGGTCGAGGGGATGTACGCGTCAGAGCCGGGCGCGCTGCAGCGGTACGGTGCGGGGATCTACGGCATCCCGTTTCGCTCGTTCTACTCGCGCAATGTCGCCAACCTTCTCGTTGCCGGGCGTGATATCTCGGCCACTCACGTGGCATTCGGTTCGACCCGTGTGATGGCGACGTGCGGTGTGGGCGGCGAAGCGGCGGGTACCGGTGCCGCGCTTGCGCTGGAGATGGGTCTGCGTCCGCGAGAAATCGCCGCGGACCACCCCGAGAAACTGCGCCAGCTCTTGCTGCGCCAAGACGCCGCAATTTTCGGTGTGAAAAACAGCGACCCAGACGATCTGGCGCGGCACGCCACCGTGACGGCGAGCTCCCACGCTGTTGCCATCGATCCTGCCGAGTTCGAGCCCGGCAGGGCCGACGAACTCATCGACCTCGACAACGACCTGGCCCTCGTGGTCCCGGTCGATCCACACCTCGACGCAATCGACCTCTTGCTTTCTGTGCCGAACAATACGCGCGTGAGCGCATCGCTGTGGACCACCGGGCGCCCACAAAACGCTGTGCCCATCGATGAGCACGCGCGCACGAGTGTTGATGTCACCGGTCGCAACGAACCACAGTGGGTGCGCTTTCCTCTGGGCTGGCACCCCGAGGTGCCAGAAAATGTCGTGATCGTGCTGGAGGCGTGCTCCGGCGTCGCGGCGGTATCGCAATCGGTGCAGGTGCCCGGTGTGATGACCCTGGTGCATTCGCCAGAGGCAGACGGAGACGTCAACGTCGAAGTCGATCACACCGAACCGCTCATCGCGTGGCCGGCTCTGCCGCTGCGCGGACGAACCGTGCGGTCCCGGCTTCACCCGGCCACCGCTGCATATGCGCCGCAAAAAGCCGTCGGTGGTTACCAACGGTTCTACGGTGGCCCGCAGCTTTGGGCCTCCGCGCCACTGGACGAAGGCGACCATGCCGACCTGATGGTCGAGTGGCCGCACCCCTTGGAGATCCGCCAGGTGCGCCTCGTTTTCGACGATGACCCTGACGTTGAGCTCAACACGCTTCACCATCACCGCACTCCCGACGAGGTCTTTCCCGAGCTCGTACGCGACTACGTCGTCGAAGTGAGAGATGGCGACACGTGGCATCTGCTTGCCCGCGTGAGCGCGAACCGAAGACGGCAGCGCGTGCACAACACAGAACGCGCCTATATCGCAGACGCCGTAAGGGTGCGGGTACTGGCGACCAATGGTGCCGCGCAGGCGCGCGTGGTGTCGCTGCGCGTCTATTAACACCCGCGCGGGAAACCGCGGAAAAGAAAGCACACACAAAGGAGTGGATGCATGCCATTGGCATTATCTCGAGGCACAACACGAATGCTGGCGCTGCTTGCCAGCCTGACGCTGGCCGCTGCCATGGGCGTTGCGGTCGTCCCGCCGGCCACAGCAGAGACCACGCAGGCGATCGTCGCGACCACTGCATCGCCGGAATATCGTGAAGTGGGTACGTGGGCTACTGCGCGCGACGCCAGCTATGACGGCGTGCGCCCCCGGTATTCCCGGAGCGCGGGAGACACAGCCACCTGGAAACTCACCGCACCTGCTGCCGGAGCGTATCGTCTCGGAACCTACTTCACGGGCTCTGTCGACAACAGTGAAGATGTCGCCTACTCCTGGAGCGTAGCCAACGGCGCGGCTTCTGAACCGGTGTTGATCGATCAGACCGCGGGCGGAAACACGTGGCATGCGCTTGGAAGCGTCGACCTCGACGCGGGGGACACCGTTTCGCTCACCGTGACGGCTGGCGGCGGTACGGCCGCAACCAACTCCTCGCTCGGCGCGATCACTCGCGCAGACGCGGTTCGGCTCTCGCCCGCTGGCGCGGCATGCGAGACCGTCGATACGGTCGCCACATCCGTCGCGGCATCCTCGGTTGACTATCCCCAGTACCGGCTGCAGCAAGAGGGTACATCGGTTCGCATCGAGACCGCTGAATGGGCCATGAACATCGAACGCGTTGGTTTTCGTTACGGCTTCGAAACTGGTGGCGAGATGGCGGCCGACGCACATCCCGAAACGGGGCTGCAGCTCGGATCCGATGCTTACGAACTGTGCAGCGCCATCGCCGCCGAAGTCACTGGTACGAGCGATGACAGCGTCGAGTTGAACGTCGTGTTCTCAAACGGACGTGAAGCGCACGTACACCTCGGCATCAGCGACGATGACCTGAATATGCGGGTTGCGGCATCTGATGGCACCGATTCGGTGATTCGTGCGCAGGTCGCAGGGGAAATCGGGCCCGCCTACGGCCTCGGCGACCTCGGAGGTTGGGGCAGCAGCCTCAACGTGTACGGTACGAAAGATTTGGACTACTACGCCCAACAAAACCCGGGCACGACGGAACAGCGCTTCGTCTCGAACTTCGCCGTCTTTCCTGAGCGCAGACTCGCGGAGGTGGCTTTCGACGACGGGCATCTGGCCGTGCAGATTGATGATGATGCGACGCTCCTCGGCGTTGAGGGGTCGAGTATGGGCGGCTTGCACTACTTCTTCGGCGACATGGAGACCATTTACCGCGCCTATAAATCGGCGCGCAACGAAGCGGGATATCTCGATGCCCGACCCGAGGAGACCTTCTTCGGCGTGGGGTACGAGTCATACGGAGCCCTCGGCTACAACACCAACCAGTCGACGATCACGCAGTCCGTATCGGACTATCTCGACGAAGGATTCCCGGTGCGTTGGGCGGTGACAGGATCCGGCTTCTGGCCCTACATCGACGGCGCCCAGGGCACCACCTCAAGCTTCGGAATGTGGGGCGAGAAGTATCCGGACCCCGCTGCGTACAAAACATTCTTTGATGAAAACGACATTGCGCTCATCCTCGGGCTTCGCCAGACGTTTCCCGCGCTGCCCGAAGACGGTGGCACCTACGACCCGCAAAAAGATGGCCCCTACGTGCAAGAGGCACTCGACGCTGGCTATTTCATCGCCGATGGCAATGGTGATGCCCGCGCGTTCTCTACCATCTCGTTTCCGTCCGGGCGGGTGTACATGATCGATCCTGACAACGCCGATGCCGTGCAGTGGTTCGTTGAAAAAGAACGGTTGTGGGAAGCCGACGGTTTCAAAGAAGACCACATGTACGATGCGAGCGCCAACGAGGGCTTCGCCCTGAACGATCTCGTCAACGCCGTCGATCTCGGGCTGCATGAAGATGGCGCGCTCATGATGGTGCGAAACTCCGCCTACTCGGTGCCTGGGTCGATCCTCCGCATCAACGACACGGACTATAACCATGGCGGAGGCGACCGTGATCGTGCAGTGATCAACAGCCTGGCGTTCGCGGCAAGCGGTCAGCCGAACTACTATCCCGATATCGTCGGCGGGCGCATCATTTCCGATCTCGCGACCAACACCGACAAGCAGAAATACCTCACGCGAAACGCGATGTTCGCGGCGATGTCGCCGTCGATGTCGTTCGGCAATGAGCCGTGGGTGATGAAGGACGCAGATCTGGTGGCTGCCACGGTCAAGGCGGCGCAGTGGCACGACGAGTACCTGCCCTATATCTATGCGGCGGCCATCTCCTCGTACGAGACTGGATACCCGTCGACGGCGACACCGCTTCCGATCGCCTACCCCGATGACGCCGCGACGTATGAACTCGTCTCGCGGTCGGCGAAGCAGTACGAATGGATGCTCGGGCCTTCGTTGCTCGTGGCTCCGCTGTACGGAAGCGATGCCACGACTGTGACGGCGCGAGATGTTTATCTGCCGGAAGGTACGTGGACCGACATCGAGACCGGCGACACCTTCGTCGGACCGACGACACTCGACGACTATCCTCAGCCCTTCGGCAAAATCCCGGCGTTCGTCGGTGGGGATGGGATCTTGGTTCACCAAATTGATGAGCGTCGTGAAGCTCGCGTCTTTGCGATGGCAGGGGCCGGAGCAAGGCTGCAAACTGTGGCCGAAGACGGCACAACGGGCAGCATTCGTGTTGCGGAAGCTCTAGGAACCGACCCTCGCGCCGTCGAAGTGCGTGACAGCGATGGCAACACGGTCGAATTCTCTGTCGACGACGTCACGGGGGCACTCGAGTTCGTGATCGTCGACGGCGAGGACTACGTCTTACAGAAAGTGAGCGCCGAAGACACCGCGGATGCGAGCCCCGACGGCGACGACCGAGCGGATGCAGACTCGGCGGGAGCCGGTTCGGGTGGCACGGATGCGGGGGATGGGACGTCGGAATACGCAGCTAGCGTGGCAGCGAACGACTCAGCACCGCTTGCCATGACGGGCGCGCATCCGGCGCTGACGCTTGCTGTGGGCGGTGGCGTTCTCGCGCTCGCGGGCATTCTTCTCGCACTTCTGGTGCGCCGCAAGAGGCGCAGTGTCGATGCCTGACGTCGGCCAAGCGAGAAAGCGGAGCACGAGAAAATAGCTCGCCAGCAGGATGAGTGCGACCTGCAACCGGGCGCGGGAATGCTTCGGCGTGCCGGGAAAGCGGGGCGAGAGCCTCGCGGCGTCCACAGCGAGCTCGCGGACGCCGTGAGGTAGACCTACCGAATCGATCTTCGCGTTCGTGACTGGAATCTCGAACAGCTTCTGCCGGCGCCGACATCGTGGGGGTCGGGTCGCTGCTCGTCGAGGGCGAGGGGTGGCCCAACGTGCTCGACGACTACAGCGACAGGTTGTATGCCCTCGGGCGCATACCGCTCTTTCCGCGCGACGCGCAGCTTTTTGCGGCGGCGTCCGGTCGGAGAATAGCGATCAGTCGGACGGATACTGGGGGCAGCATCCGACGTCACGCGATTCTCCGAAGTTACGGCGCGTGCTGAGCTCGCCGCGTAAAGAATTTTCGAGCAAATTTCGCACGCCACGTTGACACCGCGGTTTCGTGGACCCTATGCTCGGCAACAGATTGTTACCGGTAACAGAAATGGCCGGCGACGATCGTGACCCCCTGTCGCCCGCCCGAGCAATGCAGCCCGAGAGATCCACGAAGGACAGCAACGATGCACCGTTCTCGCACGCTATTAGCGCGCCCATTTTCCCGAAATAGGGCGCTGAAATTTACCGCGGGTGCGGCTATTGCCACCCTCGCGCTCACGGGCATCGTGCCCGGCGCCGCAGTCGCGGCTGATGAGGACCTCGTCGCGCATTACGCGCTCGATGAGACCGAAGGCACCGTCGCGCACGACAGCTCGGGTGCCGGAAGAGACGGCACGATCGTCGGTAACCCGACATTGGCCGCGGGCGAAGGCATCCGCCTCGATGGCGTCGATGACTACGTGAAACTGCCGAACAACCTGCTCGAAGGCCTCGACTCGATCACGATCACCATGGACGTGCTCATCGCGAGCGACCAGGCAACGCCGTACTTCATCTACGGCCTCGGAAACCCCGCCACGAGCCAAGCGGGAACCGGGTACCTCTTCGCCACCGGCAACAATTACCGCACCACCATCTCGCCCAACAACTGGTCTGGTGAGAAGAACACCACCAACTCGACAGCTCTCGCGCGCGGTGTGTGGAAGAGCATCGCCTACACGCTCGACAGCGCAACCCAAACGGGAACGCTGTACCTCGACGGAGCGCAGGTCGGCCAGACGACCGATATCGCGATCACACCCGCGAGCCTCGGCGGCGGCGTGACGACCTCGAACAACATTGGCAAGTCGAACTACGCTGCTGACCGCCTGCTCAAAGGCAACGTGCGCGACTTCCGCATCTACGACTCGGCGCTCGCAGCCGGCGACGTCTCGGCGCTTGCGCTGACGCCCGCTGAACGCGTGAGCGGCGACCTGGGACTCATTAACCTCGGCGACCTGTCGAACGTCACAAGCAACCTGACGCTTCCAACGTCGAGCCGCTACGGCACCACTGTTACGTGGACCTCAAGCAACGACGTTGTCGTGAGCAACACCGGCCGCGTTGCACGCCCGAGCCGCGGTGACGGTGACGCCACTGTCACGCTGACGGCAACAGCAAAGTCGGGGGATGCCACCGACACCCGCACGTTCGAGGTCACGGTTCCCGAGAACCAGGACGCCACGGAAGAAGAGCGCCAAGCCGACCTCGACGCGCTCGCGATCGCGAACGCTGACGACATCCGCGGCAACATCACGCTCACCGACACCGGTGCTGTCAACGGCACCGAAATCACGTGGACTGCGAGCCCCGAAAACGTCATCTCGACAACTGCCAACGGCGACATCGCCGCGGGCGTTGTGACGCGCGGCGACAACGATCAGGCTGTCACCCTCACCGCCCGCAGCGGCACGCTCTCACGCACATTCGACGTGACGGTGCGCGCAGCACACGGCGCCGATGAGAACGCCGCGTACCTCTTCACCTACTTCAACGGTGAAGGCGGACCGGCCGGCGAATCAGTACGCCTCGCGGTCAGCGAAGGTACTGATGCTCTCGACTGGCACGACCTCAACGGTGGCGCAGCTGTGCTGTCGTCTGACGAAGGCACACGAGGTGTGCGCGACCCGTTCATCATCCGCTCTCCCGAAGGCGACCGGTTCTACCTGCTCGCCACCGACCTCAACACCGAAAGCGTCGGCTTTGCTCAGGCGCAACGAGACGGCAGCCGCTTTCTTGAAATCTGGGAGTCCACCGACCTGGTGAACTGGTCTGACCAGCGTCACGTCGAAGTTTCGAGCGAGTTCGCCGGAAACACCTGGGCTCCCGAGGCCTTCTACGATGAAGCGCGCGGCGAGTACCTCGTCTTCTGGGCCTCGAACCTCTACGAATCAGCCAGCGTCGATGGTCGCAACAACACTGCTTCGTACAACCGCATGATGTACTCGACGACCCGTGACTTCGTCACGTTCAGCGAGCCACAGATCTGGATCGACTCCGAGCGCCGTGAAGGCGGCTACGGCATGATCGACTCCTCGATCATCAAGAACGGCGACACCTACTTCCGCTTCACCAAGGAAGAAGGGCCCATGAACGTGCTGCTGCAGAAGTCGAACGACCTGCGCGCCGCGATCACACACGACGGCATCGGCACCGCATTCAGCACCACCGATGACGCCAACCAGTGGAGCCTCGTCACCGAGCGGATCGGCGTCGGACAGTCATACGCCAACCCCACCGGTGCGATCTCCACCTACACGAACGGTGAAGGCCCCACAGTCTTCCCCTCGATCGACAACCCCGACCAGTGGTACCTCTTTATCGACCAGCCGAGCTACCACGGTGGCCAGGGGTACGCCGCGATGACCTCAGCGAACCAGGGCAAAACCTGGACGGTGATGGACTCATCTGGTCTTCCCAACTCGCCGCGTCACGGCACAGTTATGCCGATCACACGTGCCGAGCACGACCGCTTGGCAACGAAGTACCAGCCCGAGCTTCTCGTCACTTCTGTGGAGAGCAGCACAGTCGAGGTGCCCGTCGGTGGGCCGGCAGCTGTCTCGCTCCCCGAGACAGCGACAGCAACGTTCGGCAACGACGGCGGTCGCACCGAAGAGGTGAAGGTCTCCTGGGAGACCCCCGACTTCTCGGGCCTCGGCGCCGTCGGCGACACAGTGACGGTCGAGGGCTGGATCGACAACGGTTCGGCAACGCCCGCCACAGTGACGTTCGTTGCGACGGCAGAACCGACAGCAACCGACTTCGCGATCGACACAGCACGTGCCGGCATTCGCCCGGGCGAAACCGAGCAGGTGGCGTTCACCGTCGCCGGCTCCGGTGCGATCCCGGCCGTTGAGTGGACGAGCTCAGACGACACCGTCGCGACAGTCTCAGACGCTGGCGTCGTGACCGCAGTTACTGAGGGTGACGTGACGATCACCGCCACAGCAGGCCTCGCACGCGAGACGGCAACGCTTCGCGTCGCGGCGACTCCCGCTGACCTGCAGCTCTGGTACGACTTCGACAGCGTTCCCGAAACCGGCGACGGTGCAACCGTGGCCGACCTCTCAGGTAACGGCCGCGACGGCACGATCAATGGCGCGGGAGCGGCGACAGTGACCGGCTCGAACGGTGACGGGCGCGCACTCGATCTGCCCGGCGGCACCTCGACCTCAGGTGCTGCCTGGGTGGGGCTGCCGACCGGCATTATCGACTCCGACCAGGAAGACATCACCTACTCGGCATGGTTGAAGCCCGACAACGCCCGAAACTGCGAGTGGAACATCTCGCTCGGCGAATCGCGCTCGCGAAACTCCTACCTGTTCGACAGTGCACTCTGTGGTGGTGACTCTCGTGCCGGCGTGAAAGCCGGCGCGACCGAGACACTCGCACGCTCAGCGACGCTGTCAGCGGGTAACTGGACGCACCTCGCCATCGTGCTCGACGGCGGATCGAAGATCACCGCGTACGTCAACGGCACTGCGGTTTCATCGGCCAATACTGCGGTCGTCGCCTCGGCGCTCGCCGCAGTCGCGTCTCCCAACGGCGGCGCTATCGGCCGCTCACCGTACAACGGTGATCCGTTCTACGGTGGCGCAGTCGACGATGTGCGTGTCTACGGTTCGGCGCTGACCGCAACTCAGGTCGCTTCGGTCATGGAGGGCGTACTCGACCCGACAGCTGCCGACGCCGACACCGAATGGGTCACCCGAACTGCTGCGGCGGTGAAGGGACTGCCCTTCGCCGGCGAAAACAGTGATGTCACTGGCAACATCCTCTTGCCCGAGACCCTGGCCGAGATTCAGGGTCTTGACGCCGAGGATGGCGCTGAGACAGTGAAGATCGAGTGGTCATCGTCTGACACCGCCGCGATCTCAGAGACCGACATGCCCTCGGGCACGTCGACAGCTGGTCAGCCCGATGTCATCGCGAAGGGCCGCGTCGTACGGGCCTCGGCCGACAACAACGTGACTCTCACCGCCACCATCACTCGCGGTGGCGCCACCGAGGTGGTTGAGATTCCCGTCACAGTGAAAGCAGCGGTCGAGGATCAGGAGTATGAGGGCTACGCCTTCGCCTACTTCACCGGCAACACACTCGCGGGCGAAAAGATCTACATGGCTGCCAGCGACGGTAACGACGCGCTCTCGTGGAGTGAACTCAACGACGGACAGCCCGTGCTCGAGTCCGAATACGGCACTAAGGGTCTGCGTGACCCGTTCGTCATTCGTTCTCCTGAGGGTGACAAGTTCTACCTGATCGCTACTGATCTTTCGATCGGCGGCGGAACCTCATGGGATGCCTCGCAGCGAAGCGGCTCGCGCTACCTCGAAGTGTGGGAATCGACCGACCTCATCAACTGGTCTGAGCAGCGTCACGTACGCGTCTCGCCCGACGAGGCCGGAAACACGTGGGCGCCGGAGGCGTACTACGACGACTCCATCGGTGAATACGTCGTGTTCTGGGCATCGAAGCTGTATGACTCAGCCGACACGAATCACACCGGAAGCACCTACAACCGGATGATGTATGCCACAACCCGCGACTTCGAGACCTTCAGCGAACCGCAGATCTGGCAGGACGGTACCAGCCGCATCGACTCGACAGTTCTCGAGGTCGACGACGTCTATTACCGCTTCACGAAGGATGAAGGCGCCGGAACCACAGGTTGCAGCGACATCATCCAGGAGTCGTCAGAAAGCCTGCGAGCACCGCTCACTGACTGGACGATGACTGACTCTTGCATCGGTCGCGACGCGGGAACTCAGGCAGTTGAAGGTCCGTCGATCTTCGCAGCCAACGAGAATGATGTGAACGGTGACGGCTACTACCTCTTCGTTGACGAGTACGGCGGACGCGGCTACATTCCGCTGCACTCCGACGACATCGCCAACCCGGACTGGAAGGTTCCTGCAAGCTTCGATCTGCCCGCAAGCCCTCGCCACGGCACGGTAGTTCCGGTCACGGCAGCGGAACTTGAGGCACTGTCGGAGCTCAAGGCTCAGGGCCCCGACCCGGTGAAGTCGAATGAAGACGGCGAGGTTCTTCGCTACGACTTCACCGACGGTGAAGGAACGACTCTTCACGACAGCTCCGGAAACGGCTACGACGCCACGATCGCTGGTGGAACCTGGACGGCTGAAGATTCGCTCAGCCTGAACGGAACGTCGGGCCAGTACGTCGATCTGCCCGACAACATCCTCAGCGGCGTCGAAGACGTCACCGTCGAGACCGAAGTGTGGATCGACCCAACACAGGGCGGCAATTACTTCATCTACAACATGGGTAACACCGACTCCGGCGGCGTCGGAAACGGCTACTTCTTCGCGACAGGAGACGGTACCTACCGATCGAGCATCGCGTCGGGCAACTGGACCACCGAACAAACCGTCAACTCGGGCACCAAGCTCGAGCGCGGCCGGTGGGCACACCTGACCTACACGCTCGAAGGCACGACAGCGCGTCTGTACCTGGACGGCATCCAGGTCGCAGAAAAGACGGGCGTCACTCTCGACCCGGGCGACATCGGCAACGGTGCGACCACGGCGAACTACCTTGGTCGTTCGGCATACAACGCCGACAACCGCCTGAAGGGTCAGCTGCGGGAGTTCGCGATCTACAATCGTGCACTCAGTGCGGGTGAGGTGCTCGCACAGTCGGGTAACGCGTCAGCACTCGTCGACATCACGCTGGAAGATGCCGATGCGCTGAAGGTTGCTCCGATCATCGACAGCACGGCACACACAGTCGTCTTCCCGGTGAAGCCGGGAGTCGACGTGACGGCACTGACCCCGGTGTTCGCATCGGGCGACGGAGCGACTGTTGCTCCGGCATCCGGTACGACTGTCGACCTCTCTTCGCCCGTGACGTACACGCTCACGGCAGAAGCTGGCGAAGAGACTGAATGGACGATGTCGGCTCTGGTCATGGCAAGCCCTGTCTTGCCCGGCTACTATGCCGACCCGAACATCGCTGTCTTCGGGGGCACGTACTACCTCTACGCAACGACCGACGGCTACTCCGGCTGGGGCGGACAGGACTTCTACGTATGGAGTTCGACCGACCTCGTCGAGTGGACACGCTCGGCAGCGCCGATTCTGACGCTCGATGGCGAAGACGGCAACGTGCCGTGGGCCAGCGGTAACGCGTGGGCGCCGACGATCACTGAACGCGACGGAAAGTACTACTTCTACTTCAGTGGTCACAACGACAGCTACGGTCGGAAGACCATGGGTGTGGCAATTGCCGACAGCCCCGATGGCCCGTTCACCGCGCAGCCAGAGGCGATGGTTCTCAACAACGAGACGGTCACGTCGGGTCAAGCAATTGATCCTGCCGCCTTCAAGGACCCGGTATCGGGCGACTACTACCTCTTCTGGGGTAACGGCTCGCCCGTGTACGCCAAGCTGAGCGACAACATGACGTCGCTCGAGCCCGGCACGATCTCACGGATCAGCGGTCTGACCGACTTCCGTGAGGGCGCGTTCGTCAACTACCGAGATGGTCTGTACCACTTGACCTACTCGATCGATGACACCGGTTCGGAGAACTACCGAGTGGGTTATGCGACAGCGACAAGTATCGACGGCCCCTGGACCTACCGCGGAGTGCTCTTGCAGAAGGACCTCTCGCTCGGCATCAAGGGCACCGGTCACAACTCGATCATCAACGTGCCGGGAACCGACGACTGGTACATCGCGTACCACCGCTTCGGAATGCCCGGTGGCGACGGTACCCACCGTGAAACGACGATCGACAAGCTCACAATCGGTGACGACGGCCTCTTCCAGACGGTAACCCCGACGCTCACGAGCGTTGAGGCCCAGACGATCGAGGACCCGAACCCGCTGACGGTTGCCATCTCTGGTGATCCGAAGGTGGGAGAAACATTGAGCGTTGACACCAACGAGGAGTGGACGGCATCCGAGATTCAGTGGACCCGCAACGGAACTGCCGTAGCGGGCGCGACAGCTGCCACCTACGAACTCAGCGACGCCGACATCGACGCCACGATCGGTGTACAGGTGACAGGCGCGAAGGCGCTCTGGCCCGGCATGACGGTCGAGGCCGAAGTTGGACCGATTGTCGGTAGCGGCACAGTGACCCCGGAGCCGACGCCTACGCCGACAACGGACCCGACCGACCCGACTGACCCGACGGCGGAGGCTGAATGGGCTGATGTGTCGCTGGCCGGTGGCGGTTCTGTTGAGCAGGGCGGAACGTTGCGGGTGTCGGTGACGGGCTTGACTCTTGGCCAGCAGATTGGTGCAACTCTTCGGAGTGAGCCGATCTTGGTGACGGGTATTCCGGCAGCGGATGCCTCGGGCTCGGTGTACTTCGAGGTACCGATCCCGTCGGACTTCGCACTCGGTGCGCACCGTTTGATCATCACGTCACCTGGTTATGACGACCTGGTCATCGGGGTCTCGGTAGTGGCCCCCGGTGTGCTGGCAGTCACCGGTGCACAGGTGCCTCTCGGCATCCTGCTTGCAGCCATGATGCTGCTCGTGATCGGTGGAATGATCACCGTGACGCGCAGGCGCCGTACGGCTTGATCTGAACACACACGCGGTGTGGTCTCCGGGGTACTCTTCCCGGGGGCCGCACCGCGGTTAGGGCTGTCGATTCGGGTGCTGCAGCGTATGCTGATCGAATCCGGGCTCACCGGCGAGTGGAGATCGAGTGGCGGGAATTACGGGGCCGGACAAACCCAATATCCGGCAGGTGGCGGAGATTGCGGGCGTCTCCCACATGACCGTTTCACGTGTACTCAACGACTACCCGAACATTCGGGAGTCCACAAGATCGCGTGTGCTCGAGGTTATCGAAGAGCTCAACTATCGCCCTAACAGTGCTGCTCGAGCACTCGCGTCACAGCGCTCTCGTCGCATCGGAGTGATCGTTGACAGCTCCAGTGAGAACGGGCCAGCCTCAACTCTCCGCTCGGTAGAGCTCGCAGCCCGCCAAGCCGGATATTCAGTGAGCTCGATCGCCCTCGGCAGTGATGTGATGAGCCCGCAAGAAGCGCTCGAACACTTGACGGCTCTCGGCATCGATGCGCTCTGTGTTATCGCACCCCGCTCGTCGTCGGTGTCAACGCTTCGTACCCTCGCAATCGGTGTGCCGGTGCTCGTCATTAAGGCCGACCGTGATCCCACATTCCTCACTGTTGCGGTCGATCAACAGCAGGGCACACGACTCGCCGTTGACCACCTCGCCTCCCTCGGCCACCGCGATGTGCTGCACGTGGCAGGACCACTCGACTGGCTCGATGCCCGTGCTCGCGAGCGCGCATTCCACTCGCGAGCGCGATCGTGGGGAATCCATGAGCGCCCCATCGTGATCGGCGACTGGACCGCTGACTTCGGTTACGACTTCGCCCGCACCCTCACCCAGCTCCCCGACTACACGGCGATGTTCGTCGCTAATGATGAGATGGCGTTCGGCGTCATCCACGGGCTGCATGAAAACGGCTTCTCGGTTCCGGGAGATGTCAGCATCGTCGGTTTTGACGACCTCTCGGTATCACGGCATTTTCTTCCGCCGCTGACAACGGTGCGCCAAGACTTTGCTGCCCTCGGGTCGCGCGTTGTCGAGGCCCTTCGAGCGGCCGTCGAAGGGCATGAAGTGCCGCAGCGGACGGCTATCCCCGCTGAGCTGCTCGTTCGCCAGTCGACGGGGCCCCCGCGCGCGACATAGTTGCACAGTCGAGAGATGGTGAGCAGTACTGCCACCGCGGCGTCTGCCGTAGGCTCAGCTGTCACGAGAACCCCACCCACCCACCGGATTCAACGAGGATATCCATGCACACGCGCCCTCTCGTCGAGATGGAGAGTATCCGGGTCGAGTACCCCGGCGGTGTCGCCGTCGATGGTGTGGACCTGCGCCTTTTCGCCGGCGAAGTGCACGCCCTCATGGGAGAAAACGGTGCGGGCAAGTCGACGATCGTGAAAGCGCTCACGGGTGCCGTGCGGATGCAGTCGGGCACCATCCGCATCGATGGCGAAGAGCTGAAGACCGGGTCGACGGCTGACAGCCTTGCCGCAGGCATCGTGCCCGTGTACCAGGATCGGTTCCTTTCTCCGACCCTGAGCATCGCCGAAAACGTGATGCTCGGCAGCGAAGTGACGGGTCGCTTCGGAATCAACTGGCGCGCGACGCGCAGACGCGCTGTCGAAGCGCTGGGGGAGCTGGGGCTCGACCTCGATCCGTATGCGCTGCCCTCTTCGCTACCGCCGGCGACCCAACAGCTTGTCTCCATCGCACGCGCAATGGTGGGGCGGCCCCGCATCGTGGTTCTTGACGAGCCGACATCGAGTCTCGACGCGCAAGAAGTGTCGCTGCTTTTCTCCGTCATCGAGCGCCTCCGCGCGCGGGGCGTGGCGATCCTATTCATCTCGCACTTTCTCGAGCAGGTGTACGCGATCAGCGACCGCATGACGGTGCTCCGCGACGGGCGCCGCGAGGGCGAATATCTCACTCGTTCAATTGATCGCGCAGACCTCATCTCTAAGATGATTGGCTCTGACATCACGTCGTTGCAGGCCCTCGGCTCGCAGCGACAGGAACACCGTCACGAGCCCACAGGCAAAGCTGTTTTGCGCATCGAGGACCTCGGTAAACGCGGTGCCCTCGGATCGACAAACCTGGAGCTGTTCCCCGGAGAGATCGTCGGGCTCGCTGGGCTGCGCGGGTCGGGTCGGTCAGAACTTGCCGATCTCATCAGCGGGGTTGAACGAGCCGACGCGGGAAGAATCTGGATAGACGAGCGGCTCGCTCACCTCACAGATCCGCGAGCAGGACTCGCTCACCGGATTGCGAGATCCGGCGAGCATCTGAGCGATGACGGCCTGATCGGTGAGCTCAGCGTCGCTGAGAACATCACGCTTGCGCTGCAAGCTATGCGTGGATGGACGCATCCGCTGTCATCTCGGGAATCGGCAGAGCTCGTTGCCTCTTATATAGAGGCCTTTCGCATCAAAACGCCCTCAGCGCGCACTCCGGTCCGTGAACTTTCGGGCGGCACGCAGCAGAAGGTGCTCTTGGCGAGGTGGATGGCCACGCGCCCACGCGTGCTCGTGCTCGATGAGCCGACGAGCGGAATCGATATCTCCGCAAAGATCGACATCCAGCAGCGTATTGCGGCGCTCGCGACCAGCGGCGTCTCGATCGTCTTCATCTCTTCGGAACTCGCAGAGATCGTGCGCTTAAGTGATCGCATCGTGGTGTTGAAAGACCGGGAGAAGATCGGTGAAGTGGCAAACGGGCCTGGGCTCACAGTCGACACGATCGTTGAAATGATCGCCGCGGACGAGTGAAAATATGCCGTGTTGACCGCTGCTGCGCGCCCGTGACAAAAATGAGATAGAAGAATCTTGTTACCGGTAACAGTTACCGCTAACATGATGAACGTCAGCACAAAGAGTGTGTCGTCGTTCGCATTGCGGCCCGGTCCGCGCGAGCGATCTCAAGGAGGAGATTTCATGGCTATCAAGAAGAAAATGCTCGGCATTTTGGGGTTCGTTGGCGCTGGAGCGCTCGCCCTCAGCCTCGCAGGTTGCTCGTCTAACGGCGACGACGCAGGCGCCGGCAGCGACGGTGACCTCACGACAGTTGGCTTTGTCGCAGTGGGCCCCGAGGGTGCATGGCGTCAGGCGAACGAGACCAACATTCAGGACACGTTCACTGAGGCGGCCGGCTTCGACCTGAAGTACGCGCCCGCAACAAACCTCGACCAGAAGTCACAGATTGACGCATTCACGTCGTTCGTCGACGAGGGCGTCGACGTCATCCTGCTGTCGGCAACCGAAGGTTCCGGCTGGGAAGACTCGCTCTCACGTGCACAGGAAGCCGAAATTCCGGTCATCCTGATCGACCGTGGTATCGAGCCGGATGACACGAGCCTGTACGTCACCCGCATCGCGCCCGACAACTTCGAGGTCTCGAAAGAGTCGGCCGAATGGGCTGTCTCCGAGTTCCCCGATGGTGCCAACTACGTAACCCTCGAGGGCCCCGCGGGCGTCTCGGTTGTCAACGAGCGCAACAAGGGCTGGGACTCTGTCATGGACAGCGAGTCGCAGTTCGTCCAGGTTGACGCACAGACAGCAAACTGGTCTGCCGAAGAGGGCAAGAGCGTCATGGAGACGATGCTCAAGGCCAACAACAACGACATCCAGCTCGTGTTCGCACAGAACGACGAAATGGGTCTCGGCGCGGCACAGGCTGTTGAAGAAGCTGGTCTGGTTCCCGGAGAAGATGTCAAGATCATCACGATCGACGGCACGAAGGCAGCCATGGAGGCTCTCGCCGACGGACAGCTGAGCTACGTGCACGAGTACAACCCGCTCTTCGGACCGACTGCACTCGAGGTTGTGCAGAAGGTACTCGATGGCGACACAGTTGAGTCGTACATCATCGTTCCGAGCGAGGCGTTCGACTCTGCTGAGGCCGCTCAGGCAGTTCTCGCGGACCGCCAGTACTGATTCCTTAGGTAACAAGCGGCCTCGTTAATAAACGACGTCGGTAGTAACCGACAACGACGCGGTGCGGAGTAACTCACCCGAGTACTCCGCACCGCGTCTCGGCCGCACCGCGTGCGACAGCTGCTCGGAAAGAAAACAGGAACACCACATGACTGGAACACTGCCGATCGTCGAGATGCACAACATCTCGATTGAGTTTCCCGGCGTAAAGGCGCTCGACGACGTCGACTTCCGCCTCTTCCCCGGAGAGGTGCACGCCCTGATGGGCGAGAACGGTGCGGGAAAATCGACCCTCATCAAAGCCTTGACGGGTGTCTACAAAATTTCATCCGGCTCAATCGTGGTCGCTGGTGAGACCAAAGAGCTGCACGGAACCGCCGATGCTCAGGCTGCCGGTGTCTCGACCGTGTATCAAGAGGTCAACCTCTGCGCGAATCTCTCCATCGGTGAGAACGTCATGCTCGGCCACGAAGTGCGGGGCCTGTTCGGTGTCAACTGGCGCGCCACGCACGAGTCCGCTCGTCGGGCCCTTGCTCGCCTCGGCCTGGACTACCTCGACACTCATCAATCCCTGTCGACGCTGTCGATCGCAGTGCAGCAGCTCGTTGCCATCAGCCGCGCGATGGCCATTAAAGCCAAGGTGCTCATTCTTGATGAGCCCACTTCAAGCCTCGATGCGAAAGAAGTCGAGGGGTTGTTCACCGTCATCCGCTCGCTTCGCGACGAAGGCGTCGCGATTCTTTTCGTCTCCCACTTTCTCGACCAGATCTACGCCATCAGCGACCGCTTGACGGTGCTACGAAATGGCCAGTACGTCGGCGAGTACATGACGCGTGAGCTCGACCGTGGCGAGCTGATCTCGAAGATGATCGGTAAAGACCTCGAGTCGCTTGCCGCCCTCGGGGGAAATCGCCAGGTCGGAGAGCGCGATCGCGACACCGCGCCGCTCGTCCGCGCCGAAGGTTTCGGAAAACGCGGCAGCATGGGCGCCACAGACCTCGACATTCACCGTGGTGAGATCGTTGGGTTTGCGGGTCTCCTGGGTGCCGGTCGCACCGAGTTCGCCCGCATCCTCTACGGGGCAGACAAAGCCGACTCGGGCACCCTCAGTATCAAGGGTGAGAAGATCACGCTGTCGTCTCCCGTCGATGGACTCGACCACCGCATCGCGTACTCCACCGAGAACCGTCGTGACGAAGGAATCGTTGCCGACCTCACAGTGCGCGAAAACCTCGTGCTGGCCGTGCAAGCCAAGCGCGGCTGGGCGCGGCCGATGTCGCGTCGCGAAAAAGACGAGATCGTCGATACCTATATCAAGGCCCTCAACGTTCGCCCCGCAGACCCGTCGCGCTTGATCAGCGAGCTCTCTGGTGGAAACCAGCAGAAGGTACTGCTCGGCCGGTGGCTTGCGACTGAACCCGAACTACTGATTCTCGACGAGCCGACCCGAGGGATCGACGTCGGAGCAAAAGCCGAAATTCAAGAAGCTGTTGCAAAGCTCGCCGAAGGCGGCGTCTCGGTCGTCTTCATCTCTTCGGAGCTCGAAGAGGTCGTGCGACTGAGCGAAAAAATTGTGGTCTTGAAAGACCACCAGAAGATTGGTGAGATCATCAACGAGCCGGGAGTAACCGCTCAAAAGATTGTCGATGTGATCGCCGCGCACGGAGTGAGCGAGGCGAAGGCCGAAGAACACAAAGTCGAAGAAGACGCAGTCGAAGCGGAAACATACGCCGCAGCAAGCGGTGAGGAGCACCAATGAGCGGGCAGACAAGTGGCGCAGCGTCGGTGTTGCGCGACATCATCCGAAAGCCCTATTTCTGGGGAATCATCGCAATCGTGGCGCTCCTGCTGCTGAATGTGCTGAAAGACCCGAGCTACCTCGCCGTGAGCGTGAGCCCATCGACGGGCTACCTCGTCGGCAACCTGATCGACATCATGCGGTACTCGGCACCGATTCTCATGATCGCCATCGGAATGTCACTTGTGATCGCAACGGGTGGAATCGACCTCTCGGTCGGGTCGATCATGGCCGTCTCGGGCGCTGTCTCGATGCAGTTGCTGAGCAACGTGGATGCCTCGACTTCGGTCAGCGCGGCTCTTGCCGCCGTCGGGCTCGCAATTCTCATCAGCGCATTGCTCGGCGCAGTGAACGGCGCACTTGTCGCCTACATCGGGTTGCAACCCTTCATCAGCACGCTGATCATGATGCTCGCCGGTCGAGGAATCGCCAAGGTGATCACATCGGGTCAGAACACCGCGGCATCCAATGAGCCGTTCCGCTGGATCGCGAACGGATTCATCTTCGGCCTGCCGGTGATCTTTCTGATCGCGATCATCATCGTCATCATCGTGAGCGTTGTCGTTCGAAAGAGCGCCCTCGGCCTCATGATCGAAGCAATCGGTATCAACCCCAAGGCGAGCCGTATGGCGGGAATCAAACCCCGCGGCCTCCTGATGACCGTCTACATCGCCAGCGCATCGCTCGCCGGAGTCGCCGGAATTTTCTCGGTGGGCACCGTGATGACCGTCGATATCTCGCGCACCGGCTATCAGATGGAGCTCGACGCGATTCTCGCCGTCGTGATCGGTGGAGCATCTCTCGCCGGAGGTAAGTTCTCCCTCGGTGGCGCCGTCGTCGGAGCGCTGTTGATTGCAACGCTCGATAAGACAGTGCTCTTCCTCGGGATCTCGTCGTCGGCAACACCCGCCTTCAAGGCGATCGTGATTGTCGCGCTCTGCCTGCTGCAGTCGCGCCGAGTGCGTGCATGGTTCGTCACGCGGAGAAAGCCACCGCTGTCTCCGCCCCCGCCCAAACAGAAGACCCCCGCGACGGCGCAGGAGGTGTCAGCATGACCACCATCAACGCACCCACAAAGAAAACCGAGACACCTCAGGGAGTCACGGCGGGTATCTGGCAGCACATTGTGCGCGTCGTCACGACAAACCCCGCGGCACTGCCGACGATGGCAGCCGTCGTGATCTTCGCCTCAATGGTGATCTTCGGAGAAGTGGCTTACGGCCGAATCCTGCAGTACAGCACGCTGTCGAACCTGCTGGTCAACAACGCGCACCTCATCATCATGGCCGTCGGCATGACGTTCGTCATTCTGACGGGAGGCATCGACCTCTCGGTCGGAGCCGTCATCGCCTTCTCGAGTGTCGCCGGAGTCATGCTCTCCAACGCCGGGTGGAACCCACTCGTCGTCATCATCGTGATGATCGTTTCGGGAACTGCGTTCGGTTTACTCGCGGGTGTGCTGATTCAGTACTTCAATGTGCAACCGTTCATAGCGACGCTCGCCATGATGTTCTTGGCGCGAGGACTTGCCTCGGTGCTGAGCACGACCCCCGAGCGCCTCGGCGATGACTCGCCGATTCGGGCTCTCGGTACGCAGTTCAAGATCATCGACGGGCCGAAGGTGAACGACCTCGTCATCACCCCGGGTGTGATTATCGCCATCGTCGTGGTCTTGATCGCCTTCTTCGTCTTGCACCGCACCCGCACTGGGCGCACCGTCTACGCGATCGGCGGATCGGAATCATCGGCAAGCCTCATGGGGCTCTCGGTCTTCCGCACGAAGCTGCTCGTCTACGTGATCTCGGGAACGCTCTCGGGAGTCGCCGCTGTGGTTTACACCTCACGTCTCGGCATCGCGCAGAACATCACCGGCGTCGGCTGGGAGCTTGACGCGATCGCTGCCACCGTTATCGGTGGCACGCTCCTCACCGGTGGAGCCGGTTACGTCCTCGGCTCCGTCATCGGCGCACTGGTGCTCGGTCTTATGAACGTGCTCATCACGCGAGATGGCAGCATCGCCCCGGAGATGACGACGATTATTACCGGCGGCATCCTGCTGGTCTTCGTCTTGCTGCAGCGCGCAGTAAGCCGAAGGCGAACCTAGCTGCCGGTCGTTTGGTCGGAGAATCGCGTTCAGTCGGAGGGTTTAGAGCCCAGGCATCCGACTGAACGCGATTCTCCGTTTTTGTGGTGTGCGGCATAGACCGCGCACAGGATGGGGGAGCAACATGCGAAGGGGAATATCTCGCGGCGCTGCGCCGTTGTCACCCTGGTACCTCACAAAGGAAGAAGGAAAAATATGCGTGCTGTGATCCATCACGAATTCGGAGAACCGTCGGACGTTTTGACGGTGGAAGATGTCGCAACCCCCGAGCCCTCAGCCGGCGAGGTGCGAGTGCGCACACTGATGTCTCCGATTCACAACCACGATCTGTGGACGATCCGCGGCACCTATGGCTTCAAGCCCGAACTCCCTGCCCGTGCCGGAACCGAAGCAGTCGGCGTCATCGACGCGCTCGGTGAGGGCGTCGAGCACCTGACAGTTGGTCAGCGTGTGGCAACCGGCGGCACCTTCGGCGTGTGGGCCGAATACTTCATCGCGAAGGCTGCGGGCCTGATTCCCGTGGATGATGCAGCCCCCGACGAGGTTGCATCTCAGCTCGTCTCGATGCCGTTCTCCGCGCTTGCGCTGCTCGACTGGCTCGATCTGAGCGAAGGCGACTGGATCATCCAGAACACTGCAAACGGAGCGGTTGGCCGTCTGCTTGCGCAGCTTGCCCCGACTCGTGGCATCAACGTCGTTGGCCTTGTGCGTCGCGACGCCGGTGTCGCTGAACTTGCCGCGCAGGGCATCAACGGTGTCGTGTCGACCGAAAGCGACGGCTGGGAAGCCCGTGTCGCTGAGATCACGGGTGGCGCCAAGATCGCTGTCGGTATCGACTCGGTAGGTGGTGACGCCACCAACGAGGTCGTCTCGCAGCTCGGCGAAGATGGCACCCTTGTCGTCTTCGGCGCCATGGGGGCCCCGACGATGACAATCAGCTCCGGCTCGGTCATCTTCAACAACATCACCGTCAAGGGGTTCTGGGGAAGCCGCGTCATGGGCTCACTCGACCCGAAGCGCCGTGGCGAGCTCTTCACCGAACTTCTCACGCGCGTAGGGGACGGCACGCTCTCGTTGCCGACCGAAGCCGTGTACTCGTTCGACCAGGTGCGCGACGCTGCTGCTGCTAACTTTGTCGCCGGTCGTGCGGGCAAGGTCATGCTCAAGCCGTAATCGACTCTGGGTTTGGCGCCCGCTTCTTCTTCGGAAGGGGCGGGCGCTTTCGTGTGTGCGGGGTTTGCGTGGCGTGCGGTCGGAGAATCGCGTTCGGTCGGAGGGAATTGAGGTGCGGCATCCGACTGAATGCGATTCTCCGACGTTACGCGCGGGGCGCGTGGGGGGTGGGGTTACTTGAAGCGGCGCAGGCGCAGGCTGTTCGTCACCACGAAGACCGACGACAGGGCCATGGCGGCGCCCGCGATCAGGGGGTTGAGCAGGCCGAGCATCGCAAGTGGGATCGCAGCTGCGTTGTAGGCGAATGCCCAAAACAGGTTGCCCTTGATCGTGCCGAGTGTGCGACGAGAAAGACGGATGGCGTCGGCCACAACCCGCAGGTCACCCGAGACGATCGTGATGTCGCTGGCCGCGATAGCAGCATCTGTGCCGCCGCCCATTGCGAGCCCGAGGTCTGCGGCGGCAAGCGCTGCGGCATCGTTCACGCCGTCGCCGACCATTGCCACCGTGCGACCTTCGGCCTGAAGTGCACGGACAGCATCGAGCTTGCCGGCGGGCGTGATACCGGCGCGTACGTCATCGATACCGACTGCGGCTGCCACGTGACCTGCGGCACCGGGGTTGTCGCCCGTCAAGAGCACCGGGGTAGGGCCCAGTGCCTTCAACTGTGCCACGGCCTCAGCGCTTGTGGGCTTGAGCGTGTCGGCGACGGTGATGAGTCCGAGCGGGGCGCCGTCGCGACCGACGGCGATGACAGTGGCTCCCTGTGCTTCGCGGGCGGCGGCGGTGGCGTCATCCGTTTCGATTGCCCACTGCTCATGCAGCCACGACGCGCGACCGGCAACGGTGAGGGTCTCACCGACCATTGCCTGCACGCCGAAACCGGGGTGAGAGAGAAAGTCGGTGGCAAGTGCGGGGTCAGTTTTCGCGGCTGCAACGATCGCGCGAGCAACCGGATGCTCCGACCCGGCTTCCACCGCGGCAGCAATTCGCAGCAGCTCGTCGCGAGAAACACCCGCGGCGGGAAGCACCTCGGTGACGCTCATGGTGCCGGTTGTGACCGTACCGGTCTTGTCGAGCACGATCGTGTCGATGGCGCGCGTCTGCTCGAGGATTTGCGGTCCGCGAATCAAAATCCCGAGCTGTGAACCGCGGCCGGTACCGACGAGCAGGGCGGTCGGGGTGGCGAGCCCGAGCGCACACGGGCAGGCAATGATGAGTGTTGCGACGGCCGCGGTGAACGCCTGATCGAGCTCGCCACCGACCAGGAGCCAGCCGACGAACGTTGCGATCGCGAGCACGATGACGACCGGGACGAAGATCGCTGATACGCGGTCGGCGAGGCGCTGTACCTGCGCTTTTCCGGTCTGCGCTTCGGAGAGAAGTCGACCCATGCGGGCAAGCTCCGTGTCGGAACCGACGCGGGTGATGTCGATGATGAGCCGACCGCTCACATTGAGGGTTGCTCCAACGACACGAGAACCTGCCGTGACTTCGACCGGAGTCGATTCGCCGGTCAGCATGCTCGCGTCGATAGCGGATGCCCCGTCGCTAACGAGACCGTCGGAGGGAATCTTTTCGCCCGGACGCACGACAACAGTGTCGCCGACGGCGAGTTGCGCCACCGGAACCGGGCGTTCGATGCCGTCAACGAGCACACTCGCGGTCTTCGCTCCCAGATGAAGCAGCGACTGCAACGCCTCGGCCGACGACTTCTTGGCGCGTGCTTCAACGTAGCGGCCGGCGAGCAGAAAGACCGTTACGAGAGCTGCAACTTCAAGGTAGATCTCATCGCTCGCGTGCGCGTCGCCGAACAGTGAGAAACTCATCGTCATGCCGGGCTCGCCCGCCGAGCCGAAGAACAGGGCGTACACCGACCACGTGAACGCCGCGATCACACCGAGGCTCACGAGGGTGTCCATCGTGACACCTCCGTGGCGCGCGTTGACAGCCGCAGCGCGGTGGAACGGCCACGCGCCCCATACGGCGACAGGGGCCGCGAGAGTCAGCGCCAACCACTGCCAGTTCGTGAACTGCCACGCCGGCACCATCGACAGCACCGCGACGGGCAGGGCAAGTGCCGCACTGATCAGAAGCCGACGACCAAGGGCTGCGGTTTCGGTGTCGCGCGGTGTTTCTTGTGCTGTCTCGTCGGCGGCCGGTGGTGCCGGGACTTGCGCCGAGTAACCGGCGGCTTCAACCGCGGCAATGAGGGTTGCGGCATCCGCTGATTCTGTTGTGACCTGAGCCTTTTCGGTGGCGTAGTTGACGCTCGCTGTGACACCCGGCACCTTGTTGAGCTTTCGTTCGATGCGAGTGGCGCATGACGCGCACGTCATGCCGGTGATGTCGAGTTCGACCTCGGTGGTGCTCATGGCGTCATGCCTGGGCGATGACGTAGCCCGCCTCGGTGACGGCCTCATCAATTGCATCGTTGTCGAGCTCGGATGCCGCGCTGATCGTGACCTGCGAGATACCGCCGGGGTTCAGATCGACCGAGACAGCATTGACACCGTCGATTTCGGTGAGCTCTTCGGTGACGCTCGAGACGCAGTGGGCGCACGTCATACCCTGCACGGGAACAGTGATGTTGATCATGGTGTCGATGTCTTTCGCTTCTCGTCGGTTAGGAACGGACCAGGCGGGCGATCGCTTCGTTCGCCTCGCGGATCTTTTCTTCGGCTACCGACCCGCCCTGAGCGCTCGCCTCGGCGACGCAGTGGCTGAGATGGTCGGCGAGGAGCGACAGCGCCACGGCCTCGAGGGCCTTGGTAGCGGCGGACACCTGGGTGAGGACATCGATGCAATACGTGTCTTCTTCGACCATGCGGGCGATGCCGCGCACCTGGCCCTCGGCGCGCTTTAGGCGTGCCAGCAGCTGATCTTTATTGTTCGCGTACCCGTTCATGGGATATAGCCTACCCCCCTAGGGTATGAAGCGCGCGGAGTGTGCACAAAAAAGATCCCCAGGCCTGAGCCTGAGGATCTTTTTATGTAGTGCTGGATTACTTGAACGCATCCTTCACGTTCTCGCCAGCCTTCTTCATGTCGGCCTTGGCCTGGTCGCCCTTGCCTTCGGCCTCAAGCTCTTCATCGTTGGTCGCCTTACCGGTGGCCTCTTTGGCCTTGCCCGAGACGTCTTCTGCAGCGTTCTTGATCTTGTCGTCGAGTCCCATGAGGATTCCCTTCAGTCGTCGGGGCTTCCTGTTCGGAAGTACTTCCACGCTACGTCCGAGGGCATCGGGACAAAAAGGGGGTCGCGTTTTTCGCGCAACAGGCGTATAGGGCGCTAATCCTGGGGCTGGTTCTGGCCTTGGTTCTGGCCCGCCGCGATCCGGACAAGTCGCACGACCTGGACTAGTGCGGGGTCGAGTTGCGCGCCCGAAAGCTCATACATGTCGACCGAGCGACGGTACGGGTCGACAACGTCGTCATCGGTCGGGTCGGCCGGCGGCGCGACCAGACCGCGACGTCCCGCGAGGTGTTGCAAAACGGCGCGGAATCTCTCGTGCGGGTCGGAGCCTGCGGCATCCGCGGCAATCATGAGCGAGGCATCCGTCGCGCGCTCGGCGAGGCGCTCAAACTCGCGCGCCGTGAAAGCCGAGCGGATGCGGGAGGGGGACAGCTCAACGACAGCACGGCGATGCTCGCGCGCCATCGCCAGTACGAGGTCGGGCGTCTCGAGGTGCGACTCGTTGAGCCACCGCGCGTGGTGCTGCGCGATATCGGATGCAGGCACGCCACGCTTCGTCGCGAGCTCAGCGGCCTCATCGGGCATCCCTTCGCCGACCATGGCTCGAACGCCCGCGCTAGAAACTGTGGCAATGCCATCGAGCTGCTGGCGGAGGAGGAGTTCGGCAAGCGGGGACCGGCAGATATTGCCGGTGCAAACGGTAAGGATTTCGAGCACCGAGGCGCCTTCCCATGTGGATCGGTCGCGGAAGCAAGGGGGTGCCCGCGGTGGGGCACGAGGGCGAGCCTACCGGGTTCGCGCGGTGCGCCCGGAGTTGTGGGCGCGGTGGACAGGTGAGCGGGCGTGCGTGTTTTGGGTGTGCGCACTAACTCAGGCAATCCGTCGTGGGGATTTCCGTAGAACTGCGGATTCGTGCGGGAGGCGCAAGGAACGGATGCCGTTCTGCCTGAGTTAGTGCAGGGTGGTGGGGGAGAGGCGCCGCAAGAGGCAGCGAACGCACCCGGGCATCGCTGGGCGCTCTGGGAGAGGGTCGCCGTGGAGCCGACTCCGGGTACGTGCACTAACTCAGGCAAACCGTGGTGGAAGAAATTTCGGAACCGCGGATTTGCGGGAAAGGTGCCGAACACGGGCGCAGCCCTGCCTGAGTTAGTGCGATAAAGGGCGAGGGTTAGGAGAAGAGGCCGGCGCCGACGTAGGAGCCGCTCGCGGCTCCCGGCGGGACCGCCCAGATGCCGGAGCCCACGTGCTTGAGGTACTCGCCCATCACATCGGTGGAGAGCTTTTTCTGGATTGCGATGAACTGCTCCGGCGACCGCTGGTACGACAAAAAGAACAGCCCGGCGTTGAGCGAACCAAGCTGGTCGTTGCCGTCGACGAAGTTATATCCCCGACGAAGAATACGGATGCCGTTGTTCATATCCGGATGCGCAAGCCTGACGTGCGAGTTGGCATCAATCGCTGTTGAGCCCGACGAACCGGTCGCCTCGAAGTCGGGTTCGGTGAACTCGTCGCCGCCCGAGAGCGGTGCGCCGTGGGCCTTGTCGCGGCCCACCGAGCGTTCCTGCTCTTCGAGGCGCACGCGGTCCCACGTTTCGATGGTCTGCCGGATGCGGCGGGCCACCAGATAGCTTCCGCCGGCAAGCCACGCGGGGCTCTCGGCGGATGCCGCCCACACATGCTTCTTCAAAGCTGACGTGTCGTCGGCCAAAATGTTGGCGGTGCCGTCTTTGAACCCGAAAAGGTTCCGCGGAGTCGCCTGAGCGCTCGTGGTCTTGGACGTGCGCCCGAATCCGAGTTGTGACCATCGGAGTCGCGCCCGACCGAAGGCGATACGCGTGAGATTTCGGATGGCGTGGAATGCGACCTGCGGATCGTCAGCGCAGGCCTGAATACACAGGTCGCCACCCGAGGACAGCGGATCGAGAGCATCGCCAACGAACGCCGGGAGGTCTTCGAGCAGCGCGGGTTTCTTGGAGGCAAGCCCGAAACGCGAGTCGAAGAGGGCTGGTCCGACGCCGAACGTGAGAGTGAGGGCGCTCGCGGGTAGCCCCAGCGCTTCGCCGGTGTCGTCGGGCGGCGCGAGCGGAGATCCGCCTACGGCGCCGGAGGCGCTGACGTCGAGGCCCTGTGTCATGCGCGACGCGGCATATGACCAGTCCTGCAACAGCGACTGCAGATCTTCGGCCGTCGCGCCATCGGCGAGATCGAACGAGGCGAACTGCATGTGGTCTTGCACCGGCGTCGTGATGCCCGCCTGGTGGGTTCCGTAGAACGGGTGGACCGTGGCATCCGCTTGCTGTTTTGACACCGCAGTTGCCGTGACAGCGCCGCCCGTGGCGCCGATCGCGAGTCCCGCCGCGCCCGCACCGAGCAGGCCGATGAGGCCGCGGCGGCTGAGCCCGCCGGTGGGGGCGGCGGGCTCGCGTTCGATGTTTTCGGTCATAACGGTGCCGTATTTTCGCTCACGAAAGTACTGTCACGGTGAGCTGCGACAGCGGCTCGGCAAGCGTATTAATGAGGTTGGTGAGCTCGCGCTTGTTGGCCTCGGTGAGCTCTGAGTAGTTCACGAAGCCGTCTGCGAGGCTGCCGTACTGCGCGAGGTCTGCCTCGAGGTTGGCGTAGCCGTCATCGATCTGAGCGACCAGGGCTTCGCCGTCGTCACCCTTCGACTCAGCCAGATCGCGTACGAGCGAGTACGCCATCTTCGAGCCCTCGACGTTCGCTGCGAAGTCGTAGAGATCTGTGCCGCTCCACCAGTCTTCTTCTCCCGAGATCTTGCCGGTTGCGACCTCATCGAGCAGTGCGATCGCACCGTTTGAAATGCCGGCGATGCCCTGGGTATCGAGCGCGGTCTGGAAGTCGTCGGAGTGAACGTAGTCATTGAGCTCTGCGACATCGGACACGAGCAAAGCTGCGAAATCAGCGCGCTCGGCGTCGGTCGACGGCGCCCAGTTCTCGTACGCCGACGTTTGACCATCGGAGTTGAGAGCGTCATCCGCCGGTACCCAGAGGTCTTTTTCGATGCGGTGGAAGCCAGTCCAGTCGAGGCCCTCAGCCACGGCGTCGACCTCACGGTAGTCGATGCGCGGGTCGAGGTCGCCGAGTGACTCAGCGACCGGCTCGATGCGCTCGTAATAGGCGCGCACCTGGGGGAAGAGCTCACGCGCCGTCTCATCGTCGCCCGCGATGTACGCCGCGGTCAGCTCGTCAACGGCCGGAACAAGCTTTTCTACCTGGTCTTTGACGAACGAGCCGTAAAGATCGACCGCCTGTTGCATCTGTTCGGCGTCGTCACCGGTCGCCTCGACCTGGTCGCCTGTCACCGAAAAGCTTGCGCGCCCCACGCCGTCGCCGACCATGCCGGGCTTACACAGCGTGTAGTAGTCACCCGGCTGCGCCGTGACGGTGAGAGTGCGGGATGCCCCGGGCGCAACGTTTTCGACCTCGCCCACGATCCGGAGCCCGTCTTCGGCGAGAAGGTAGAACTCTGTCGTATCGTTTCCGGAGTTTGTGATCTCGAACGTCAGGTTGCCGCTCGTGGCGGTCGCGGCCGAGACCTCACAGGTGTCGGCGGTGCTTGTGACTGTCAATGCGTCGCTGGATGCGGCATCCGTCTTGGCGACGCAGCCTGCGAGAACCAGCGACAAAGCGCCTACGGCGGCGACGCCTGCCAGGGTGCGGGTCGTACGGGTCATGATGCTCCTTGCTGTGGCGTGTGGGCGTGCTCGGGCGCTGGCGCCGTTGCAGAAGTAGGGGCGGGAGAAGTTTGTGACACGGCTGTTTTTGACACGGATGCCGGGCGGCGCATGTTTCGGAAGAACACTGTGCCGACGATGCCGACATAGAGCACCCAGGCGATGACCTGGAGCCAGCTCATCTGCGGCATGAAGCCGACTGTGGCCTGCAGGATGGCGGCCAAAGCGCTGCCGGGCGCTATCGCGGAGGTGACGTCGAAGGCCCATCCGAACGGGAAAGCGCCCCACCCGACAGCGACCGCGCCGGTGAGCGCGTCAAGGGGAGCGGCAGTCGTGAAGGGGCCGGGGAAGACGCCAGCCTCTTGCAGATCGTGGATCGCGTAGGCGAGTACGCCGGCGGCGACGATCACGAGGAAGCCGCCCGTCCAGGCGAAGAAGATGCGGAGGTTGAGACGCACGGCGCCCCGAGCAATGAGCCATCCGAGCGCTGCCGCCGTGAGAAGACCGAGAAGTGCGCCGAGGAGGGCGAGGGGTGCGTCGCCGAATGACTGCACCATCGACCACAGCAGCAGCGTGGTTTCGATGCCCTCGCGGGCGACCGAAATGAACCCGATAAGAACAAGGCCCCAGAGCGCACCGGAGGCGAGAGCGCGGTCGACTTCACCCTCGAGGGTGCGCTTCATGGTGCGGGAGGCCCGCTGCATCCAGAAAATCATCCAGGTGACCATGCCGACGGCGACAAGCGAAAGGGTGCCCCCGATGATCTCTTGCGCCTCGAACGTAAGGGTGTAGGCGCCGAACGTGAGCACTGCCCCAATCATGAGCGACAGCACGATCGCGGCTGCGACCCCGATCCACAGTCGCGGCAGCACATCGCGTCGGCCGAGGCGCGCAAGGTATGCCGCGAGGATGCCGACGACCAGTGCGGCCTCGAGGCCCTCGCGGAGGCCGATCAGAAAGGTAGCGAGCACGGAAAAATAGCCTTCAGCGGATGGGTAGGCTTACTGAGGTTAGGCAAGCCTTAGCGAGAGTACCTCTTCATGGGCCTGGTCTACAACGTGACATTGCGCTCTGCGACGCGTGGCGCGGTACTCTGACAGCGATGTCTGACACCGATGCACCCGCAGCAGAAGCCCCTCTCGAGGGCACGGATGCGGCCCCCGACCCCGATCGCGAGCTGCGGCGCGCCCGACGCCGGTCACGCCGGGGCTCAGGGCGGAATGGTTGGCGCGACGGCGGAAAATCGGTCGTCGGCTGGGGTTGGGAGATTGTCGGCTGGGTCGTTATCGCCCTCGGCATCGGTGTGCTCGTCGGTACTGCTGCCAACCAGTTCATCGGAGGAGTAGGAGGCGCCATCCTCGGCACCGCCGCTATCTGGGTGAGCATGTTCGTGCCGATCGCACTGGCATTCACCCGCTCTGTGCCGCGCGGATTGCTGAAGTTTCGCCCCATCGATGTGCTCTACGGAATCGTGATCGGTGGCGCTCTTCGTCTCGCCCAGGGTGTGCTCGAAATGGCCGCCGGCGGCAACGGCGCTTTCCCGTCGTACGGCTCGCTCTCGGGGAGCTGGTGGATTACCGACCTCGTCGGTCCGGTCGTCATCTCGCCGCTGCTCGAAGAGTTCTTCTTCCATGCTGTGCTGCTCATCGCGCTCTACAGTGCGTTGCGGCGGCTCATGGAATCGCGGATTTTGGCCGGCATATTCGCTGTGGTGATGGCATCCGGCGTGTTTGTTTTGGCGCACGCACTCACGGCGACTCTCTCGTGGGATGCCGTTGTGGCCCTGTTGCTCGTCGGCCTCGTGAATGGAACGCTCGTCGTGCTGACAGGCCGTATCTGGGGTGCGGTGCTGGTGCACATCATGTTCAACGCGTCGTTCGTGGCGCTCGCGCTGGTTGGCACTGTGCTCGGCGCCAGCGGCGGCGGCGTCGTTCTGCAGTAGCGCTCCGTTCCCGTCTCGTTCGTTTCGTTCGTCTCGCGTCCCGCGGTGCGCGGCGACCCGCCTTCTTCTCGCGACTTGCCCGTTTTTGTGGGTACTTTGCGTCACGCACCCACAAAAACGGGCAAGTCACGAGGGTTTGGGGCACGCAAGCGACCGGATGCCGTGGCTCGGCGCCGCGCATGGCGCGTGGCTCGGCGCACGCATGGCGCGTGGCTCAGCGCACGGCGCCGGCGGTGCGCACCGGGCCGCCGGCGCGCTCGGGGCGCCGCGCATGTTTCGAGACCGGGCGCCGGGCAGGTAGCGTCAGACCATGGATGTTGCGGTACTGGGAGCAACGGGCGATATTGGGCGAGCGATCTGCTCGGAGCTCATCGAACGGCGTGTGCTTCGCCCCACGTCACGTTTGCAACTCGTAGGTCGTGCCGGGGGAGCGTCGGGGCGTGCCGCCCACGGGCTGCGCGTCGACCTCATCGACGCCCACGATGAGCACGCGCCACTGATCGACGTTGCTACGTCGCCCGACGAGGTAGTCGCCGACGTGATCGTCTTCGCCGCGGGTCAGACGATTCCGACCGGCACCGGACGCGTCGTTGACCGCGATGGACTCGCGGCCCAAAACCTTGCCATCTTTCAGGACTACGCCGCAGCGATCGCCGAAAACGGCAGTGGACACGAAGTGGTTGTCGTGGTGTCGAACCCCGTCGAGCTTGGCGTTGCGATCGTGGCCGAGCAGATCGGGCGGCACCGGGTCATCGGTATGGGCGCGTGGCTTGATACGCTCCGCTTTCGCCGCGAGATCGCATCGGCCCTCGGCATCCGTCGTCAACGCGTGAGCGGATTCGTCGGCGGACAGCACGGCGATGGCGCTGTGCCGCTGTGGTCGAGCGTGCACTTGCGCGGGCTCGATGTGGCAGAACGCCGCGATGTGATCGCGAGGCTGCGTGGACCACGCACACTCGCAAGTTTTGCCGCTGAAATCGCCGACGCGAAAGCACAGCTCGCGGCGGTTGAGACCGACGATATTGCGGCAGCATTTGCGTTGACCGACTCGTGGGCTCCCGACCTGCAGGCTGTCGTCCGCCCGTACTTGACGCATCAGTCCGGTGCGAAAACAGCGTTCGGTACGGCGAGCGCAACCGTCGATCTCGTTGACACCCTGCTCGATGGGCGCGAGATCGTCGTTGCCGGTCAGGTGATGCTCGACGGCGAAATTTCGTTACAAGGCTCGCCCTGGCGCGGCCCGATGGGAGTGCCTGTCGTGTTGGGTCCCGACGGCTGGCGAAATGTGTTGCTCGAAGACCTGGCTGAAGACGAAGAAGAGCGCCTGGCTGCGGTTGGGCACCACGTCAACAGTGCAATCGAGGGGTGGACGAGATGACGACCGACATCAATGACCGTTGGGTGGCGTTCGTCACCGTCGCCGACCGCAGCGGCACAGTGACGGGGCTCGCGAACATGTTTTCAACCCGAGGAGTGAGCTTCGAATCGTTCCATACCCTGTCGGTACGCGACGGAGTCGGGCGAATGTCGATCACTTTTCGTGGCAGCGAACGTCTCGCGCGCGTGCTCATTCGGACGCTTGAACGGCTCGACGTCGTGCGCTCGGTGCAACTCGAAAACACAAGTGATGAACGCGTACGCGCAATCGCCGTGCTCGGCAGCTCCGTGATCATCGGGCCCTTCGCCGATGTGGAGGCTCAACTCGACGAGGCGCTCGCCGAGGGCGAGACTCTCGTGGCTTTCACCGTGCTGCCTCCGGAATAGGTCGCTGCCGCGCGCGTGCCTCGTGCTCGTGCCTTGTGCTCGCACCCCCACTTATGCTCGTGCCTTGTGCTCGCTGACGTGCCCGTTCTCGTGCTCGCGACTTGCCCGAATTTGTGGGTGCGAGGCGGGTTTAACCCACAAAAACGGGCAAGTCGCGAGTGGGAAAAAGGGATGCCGCGGCCCAGGGCCCGGGTCGGGGCGTGGGCTCAGCGCCCGGGCGACGGGCTCAGGGTGCGGGGCTCAGGGGCGAGTGCGTGCGGCGCGGGACCAAGCCTGCGTCGCGACCTGGACAGCGTCCCAGGGGGAACCGAGGGGCGGGGTATACGACAGATCGAGGTCGCTCACCTGCTCCACGGTGAGCCCGGCAAACAGCGCCGTTGCGTAGGTGTCGACGCGCTTCGCGGTCTCCGTTCCGAGACGCCCAACGAGTTGAGCACCGAGCAGCTGGCCCGTGCCCGCATCGCCCGTGATGCGGATGCTGATGGGCTGCGCACCGGGGTAATACCGCTTGTGGTCGTCAGCGATCGCCTGGGTCGTCAGCGGGGTGAAGCCGGCTGCGGCCGCCTCATCGTGCCGCAAACCTGTGCGGGATGCGACCAGGTCGAAGACCTTGACCACCTGAGTTCCGACCGACCCCGCGAACTGCGCCTGGCCGCCCAGCGCGTTTTCGCCCGCAACGCGCCCCTGCTTATGTGCCGTCGTGCCGAGGGGGAGATACGTGAGCCCGAGCAACCTGTGATGTGTGGCGACGCCGTCTCCGGCTGCGTACACATGGGGGAGCCCGGTGCGCATCTGGGTATCGACGGACACGGCACCCGCCGGCCCGAGGGTGGCCCCGGCATCCGCCAACAACGCCGTGTTGGGGCGAACGCCCACGACCGCGAGCACGACTTCGGCAGAATGAGCGACCCGGATGCCACCGCGCTCAGCGTGCACGGTCAGCCCGCCGTCGCTCTTCTCGACTCCGTGCACCACAGTGTTGGTGTGCACCTCGACGCCGTGGTCGGTGAGTTCGGAATGCACGAGCGCGCCGAGCTCGGGGTCGAGGGTCGAGAGCACCTCGGGCCCACGCTGGAGCTGAGTGACCTGGATGCCGCGGGCGGTGAATCCCTCGGCCATTTCGAGTCCGACGTAGCCGGCGCCGATGATGATGGCCGTCTTCGGCGCGTGCTCGGTGAGAAACCGCTCGAGCGTGAAGGTGTCGCCCATCGAGTGGATGACGTGCACGCCATCTTCGGGGGTGAGGTCGTCGAGCCCCTGGATGCCCGCGTATGACGGCAGGGCGCCCGTGCCGACGATCAGCTCGTCGTAGGCGATGTTCGACAGCTGGCCGTTCTCATCGCGCACGGCCAGCTGCTGGCCGGCGACATCGATCGACGTAGCGAACGTGTTGAGACGCAGGTTCATGCCGGTTGCTTCGAGGTCTGCGTGCGTGCGGTGCGCGAGCGACTGCCACGGCGCGACTTCTCCCGAGAAGTAATACGGGATGCCGCAGATCGAAAAGTTCGGATACGCATCTGCCACGACAACAGTGACGTCAACGGACGGGTCAAGTTCGCGGGCGCGGAGCGCGGCGGAGATGCCGGCGTCACTACCGCCGATGGCGACGAGGTGCATGTCAGTCCTTTGGTTCGGGTTCGTGGGGGATCACCATGTCGTCCGCGGCGCGGTCGGCATGTGGGAAAAGTGCGATGGCAAGGAGTGCGCCGATGGCTCCGCCGATGAGCTGTGCGGCGATGAAAGGGAGCACGGATGCGGGGGCAATGCCGGCGAACGAATCGCTGAAAATTCGGCCGATGGTCACAGCCGGGTTGGCGAACGAGGTTGAGCTCGTGAACCAGTACGCGGCGCCGATGTATGCCCCGATTGCGGGCGCTGCGGCTGATGTTTGTCCGGTGCGCGCAAGTGCGATGATGAGCAAAATGAGGCCCGCTGTCGCAACGACCTCGGCGAGAAAAGTCGCCGGCGTTGCACGGTCGGTTGTCGAAAGCGCTGTCGGCAGCGCGAACATCGCGTTGGCAAGAACCGCGCCCGCAATGCCGCCCGTGATCTGCGCGACGAGGTAGATCGCTGTCGTCGGAAGCGACAACCCGGTGTGGTGTCTCCGACCGAGAGCTGCGTCAACAAGAGACACGACGGGATTGAAGTGCGCGCCCGAGATGCGTCCGAACATGAGGATCAGCACGGCGAGGCCGAGTGCGGTGGCGATGCTGTTGGCGAGAAGCTGCACTCCGACGTCTTCTGACAGCTGCTCGGCGGCGATGCCCGAACCCACCACAATCGTCACCAGCATGCCGGTGCCGAGAGACTCGGCCACCGCTCGGCGGATCGTCGGGACAAAATTCACTGGGGCTCCTCGGCTTGACGCACTCACATTACCTCAGTGATGATTGAGGTAATGAACGAACAGGTGAATTCTCTTGCGGCGAGAGCGGCACGTCACGCGGCTCTGGGCGAGCCCGCGCGGTTGCGCCTTCTCGACCTGCTCACGCTCGGCGACCTGTCGCCCACCGAAGTACGCGAGCGCCTCGGTATGACCTCCAACCTTGTGTCGCACCATCTCGGCGTGCTCGAAACAGCCGGCCTCATCACGCGCACAAGGTCCGAAGGCGATGCGCGCCGGAGCTATGTTTCGCTCCGCCGCGAAGCACTCACGCACCTCGCGCCATCGGCGGATGCTGCGGCTCACCGTGTCGTGTTCGTCTGCACCGCAAACTCGGCACGGTCGCAGCTGGCTGAAATGCTGTGGCGCACACAGAGCAGTGTGCCCGCGGCATCCGCTGGCACGCACCCGGCCCCCGCCGTTGCCGCGGGAGCGGTGCGCGCAGCGATCCGCCACGGGATGAACCTTGGCGACGCGACACCCCGCAGCGTCGCCGACGTCGTCCGGGACACAGACCTCGTCATCACTGTGTGCGACAGTGCCTACGAGGAGCGTGCTTATGAAGAGCGTGCGGCGCGGGTATCAGCCCCGCTGCATTGGTCGGTGCCCGACCCGGTGCGCGTCGGAACTGACGATGCCTTCGACGCCGCTTACGACGATCTGATGCGCCGTGTTGCGGAATTTGCGCCCCGCATCCGGGTCTCGTAAAAGCGCCGTCGCGTTACAGGCTGAGCTGCATGAGCGCCGCACTCAGCGCATCGGTGCTGGTGTCTTGTGACAGTGCCATGTAGACGAGAACGGCGGCGCCCGCCGCGATCATCGCGAGACCGAGGAATGCCCACCAGGGGGTTCCGGGGCGGCGCGGCGGCTTACGCGAGGACTTATGCCGTCGCGGAGGTGGCGACGGCATAGGCGCGGGCGAAGGTACGGGCGTTGTGCGCGTGCGGTGGAAGATGGACGACGTCGAGAGAACTGACTCAACAGCAAGCATGATCTCGTTTCCCAAAAGAGTTCGGGTGCAGCTGTGGTGTTACTTCGGAGACCAAAAGGTGTGGTCGTCACTGTTATAGCAGCGCAAGGTTTACGTCATGTTTCGCTTATGTGATCACTTTTCTTCGGGCGCGCTCACCCCCGCTCGTATGCCCGGTTCCTGCGCCCCCATTGCCAAAAACCCCGCTGACTTGCCCGAATTTGCGGGTCGTGGGGCGTGCGCACCCGCAAATTCGGGCAAGTCGCGAGGAGGAAGCGAGCTGTCGCGACCGCTTCTCGACTTCTCTGCGACGTTTCGCGTTCACCTCTTGTACCCGAAGTTGATAGGGCAGGGCCGACATGATCCGTGCAGACAACGGAGAGTCGGAGAGTGGGCGGGCGGCGATGGGGGCGACGCAGATCACATTCGCGACCTTTCGTGGACTCGACGAGCGAAAGCTGGACTCCTGGTGCCTCGCGGCAAACACCGTGCGCGCCGCACACGAAGTTGCGTCAGTGCTCGACGCATATGAGCGGGCGACAATCGACGCGACCTATTGGCGATTGCATGCGCTGAATTCTCGCGAACTCGGCAGGTCGGTGCGGCTCTACTCGGGTCGTGAGCAGGCATTCGCTCACGTCGCCGAGATCCGGGATCGGCGCGACGAGTTGGTCGCGCACGCGTATCCGTATTCGGCGGCGCGGCGCACAATCGGTTGGTATCTCACACTCGATGCGGAGCCCGTTGTGATGAGCGCACGCTCATACGAAAGTGCAAAGGTTGCCATGCGGGTTGCATCGGCCACCCCGGATCTCATGGTCAACCTCACTGAGCGTTGCTTCTAAACCCCTAACCTTCATCGCGACTTGCCCGTTTTTGAGGGTGCGCGACGCGAAACACCCACAAAAACGGGCAAGTCGCGAGTTGATGGCGGGGCACGTACGCTCGAAGTACCCACGCTCACCGCCGAGAGGAACCACGCATGAGAATCGCAGTCACGGGATCGTCCGGAAAACTCGGCGCCGTTGTCGTCCGGGAGCTTCGCGCCGCAGGTCACACCGTCATCGGGATGGATGTCGTCGGTACCCGTGGCCCGGGATTCGTGCAGGTCGATCTCACCGACTACGGCCAGGTGGTTGATGCGTTCACGGCTGTCGGCGACCAACACGACGGCGTTGACGCCGTTGTGCACCTCGCGGCAATTCCGGCCCCCGGCATCCGGCCCGATGTCGCGACGTTCCACAACAACATGCCGGGCACGTTCAACGTGTTCTGGGCGGCAGCTCGCCTCGGCATCACGAAGATCGTCTACGCCTCGAGCGAGACAGTGCTTGGCCTTCCGTTCGATGTGCCGCCTCCCTATGCGCCGGTCGATGAGGAATACCCCGCGCGACCCGAGTCGGTGTACTCGCTCGTCAAGCACCTCGAAGAGCAGATGGCCATCGAACTCGTGCGGTGGAATCCGGAGCTCTCGATCACGGCGCTGCGTTTTTCGAACGTCATGGTTCCCGAGGACTACGCCGAGTTCCCCTCGTTCGATTCTGATGCCATGATCCGCAAGTGGAACCTGTGGGGCTACATCGATGCCCGCGACGGCGCACACGCCGTGGAGCGAGCCCTCGAGGTTGCACCCGCCGGATTCGAGCGCTTCATCATCGCCGCCGCCGACACCGTCATGACGCGACCCAACGAAGAGCTGCTCGCCGAAGTGTTTCCCGACGTGCCGCTTCTGCGCGAGGTGGGAGTCAACGACACGCTGCTTTCGATCGACAAAGCACGCCGGATGCTCGGCTACGCTCCGCAGCACAGTTGGCGCGATCACGTCTAAGCGCCGCAGCGTGGTATCGTAGATCTTTGGTGCCTGTGCCCGCTAGCCAGGTACTACGAACGTGAGCCCTCCACTGGCGTCTTGTAGAGACATCCGTCATTTGCAAGCACCCCGGAGCGGGATTCACGAACTTCTCCGTTCGACAAAGAAAGCAGCACTACAGTGACGCGCACTTATACCCCCAAGACTGGTGAAATCCAGCGCGATTGGATCGTGATCGACGCAACTGACGTCGTTCTCGGTCGCCTGGCATCGCACGCTGCCACGATCCTTCGTGGCAAGCACAAGCCCACCTTCGCCAACCACGTCGACGTCGGTGACTTCGTCATCGTCATCAACGCTGGCGCTGTTGCACTCACCGGCCAGAAGCTCGAGAAGAAGAAGGCTTACCGCCACTCCGGTTACCCGGGTGGACTCAAGTCGATCACCTACGCCGAGCTGCTCGAGAAGAACCCGGTGCGCGCCATTGAAAAGGCCGTGCGCGGAATGCTCCCCAAGAACAGCCTGGGTGCCCAGCAGCTGTCGAAGCTGAAGGTCTACGCCGGTGCCGAGCACCCGCACGCCGCTCAGCAGCCCACGACGTACACCTTCGACCAGGTCGCCCAGTAGGCGTTCCTTAAAGGATTCAGGACATCATCATGGCGCAGATCTCTGAGACGATCGATACCTCCAACTACTCCACCGAGTCCGCAGCCGAACCGGCCGCCGTTGCCGCAGAGCGCCCCGTGCTCTCGGTTCCCGGCGCAGCCGTCGGCCGTCGCAAGCAGGCTATTGCCCGCGTGCGTCTGGTACCCGGCTCCGGCGTGATCACGGTCAACGGCCGCACGTTCGAGGACTACTTCCCCAACAAGCTGCACCAGCAGCTGATCAACGACCCCTTCACTGTGCTGAGCCTCGAAGGCGGCTACGACGTGATCGCTCGCATCTCCGGTGGTGGCCCTTCGGGTCAGGCCGGCGCGCTGCGTCTCGGCATTGCCCGCTCGCTCAACCAGATCGACGAAGAGAACAACCGCGCCACTTTGAAGAAGGCCGGATTCCTTTCGCGTGACGCTCGTGTGAAAGAGCGTAAGAAGGCTGGTCTCAAGAAGGCCCGCAAGGCTCCTCAGTACTCGAAGCGCTAAGCGCTCCGGTACTTATGGCGCTGTTCGGTACGGACGGTGTGCGGGGCCTTGCAAATGGCTCCCTCACCGCCGACCTCGCGCTCACCCTGGCCCAGGCGACTGCTGTCGTTCTGGGCCAGGGCCGCACGGCAGAAGCACGCAAGGCCGAAGGTCGGCGTCTGACAGCCGTGGTTGCCCGCGATCCGCGGGTCTCCGGTGAGTTTCTCTCGGCAGCTGTGTCTGCCGGGTTGGCCTCATCGGGTGTCGACGTGTTCGACGCTGGGGTTCTTCCCACCCCCGCAGCGGCGTTTTTGGTAGCCGACATCGATGCCGACTTCGGCGTGATGGTTTCGGCGTCCCACAACCCTGCCCCCGACAACGGGATCAAGATTTTCGCACGCGGCGGCGTGAAGCTCCCCGACGAGGTTGAGCAACGCATCGAAGCCGCTCTCACGGCTCCTAAGTTCCAACCGACGGGCGCTGGCGTTGGCCGCATCCGCCGCTTCGCTGACGCGGAAGACCGCTATGTGCTGCACCTGCTGAAGTCACTGCCGCACAAGCTCGACGGCCTGCACGTCGTGCTCGATTGCGCGCACGGCGCAGCATCGGGGGTATCGCCCGAGACATTCAAGGATGCCGGAGCCCGCGTCACAGTCATTGGTGCTGACCCCGACGGGCTCAACATTAACGACGGTGTGGGTTCGACTCACCTCGGCGTGCTGGCCGAAACTGTCGTCCGCCTCGGTGCCGACCTCGGAATCGCACACGATGGTGACGCCGATAGGTGCCTCGCTGTTGATGCTCACGGCAACACTGTCGATGGCGACCAGATTATGGCGATCCTCGCGGTGGCGATGAAGGATCGTGGGGTGCTGGCATCCGACACGCTCGTCACGACCGTCATGAGCAACCTGGGGCTTCACCGCGCGATGGCCGAGAACGGCGTCAACGTGTTGTCGACCGCTGTCGGCGACCGCTATGTGCTCGAAGAGATGAATCGCGGCAAGTACTCCCTCGGCGGTGAGCAGTCGGGTCACGTCATCATGAGCGCGTTCGCGACGACCGGTGATGGGCTGCTGAGTGGGCTGCACATCATGGCCGAAATGGCGCGGCAGAAGCGCACCCTCGCTGAACTTGCCACCGTCATGACGGTGTATCCGCAGGTGCTCATCAACGTCGACGGGGTAGACCGCACCCGGGTTGCTGACGCTGGAGTAGCGGATGCTGTTGCCGCCGCAGTGCGAGAGCTCGGTGACGAGGGGCGAGTTTTGCTGCGAGCGTCGGGTACCGAAGCACTCGTACGCGTCATGGTCGAGGCATCCGAGGCTGAGGTTGCAGAGCGCATCGCGCAGCGCCTCGCATCAGTTGTGCGCGAACGCCTCGCGCTCTAGCCGCGGGCTCAGCTTGTGCCGAACAAAAGCACAATGGTGTGAGGATGGAAGCACCCGTGCTTGATGCGGAACGGGACAGCGACGATGCCGAATGGGGGATGCCGCCATGGTGCCAGATCGTGCGCGCCGCGTAACTGTGTATGACGTTGCCGCGCGCGCTGGTGTGTCTATCGCCACTGTATCGTTCGCGTTTCGTCGACCCGATGAAGTGCGCGCGGCGACGCGCGAGGCGGTGCTGACCGCGGCGCGTGAGCTGGGCTACGCTCCGAGCGGTTCTGCGCGCGGGCTTGTTTCGCGACGCACGGGATCTCTCGGTCTTCACTCGTTCGACATGCTCATCGAGCGGCCTCAAGACGAAGAAGCGCCCGAGGGGGCTGCGGTCGACGCTGATCTTGACCTCTCGGCGGACACGCTGCCGTGGGCAGCGCTCGGCGATGACGTGCACTCGGACCCTCTTGCGTATCCGCTCTACGTCGACGAGATTCAACGTGGTTTCGAGCTTGAGGCGCGCCGTCGTGGGCACAATGTGTTGCTTTCCAGTGGAGGGCGTAGCACTGCAGACGTCGCGGATACTGCGGGACGCGTCGACGGCCTGGCCGTCTTTCCATCTATCGTCGCCCGGGAGTCGCTTGCGCACATCACGCAGACAATTCCTGTCGTGCTCTTCAGTAGCCCCATAGCGAGTGCTGACGGTTACCACCGCGTGCTTGTTGACAATGTGCAGGGTATGCAGGACCTCGTGGCTCACCTTGTGCAAGACCACCAGATCACCGACCTGGCTTTTGTCGGCGGGCCGGCGGCCGCCGACTACGCCGAACGTTTCGCGGGGATGCAGTCGGCTATGAGGCGCTTTGGGCTCACTCCAGCGAGCGAGCCCCTCGATTCTTCGCTGCTGGGAGATACGCGTCCCTTGGCTCGGGTGCGAGAACTAGCAATCGCTGGCGCGCTGCCACGTGCTCTTATCTGCGCGAGCGATCAGCTCGCCCTCTTCACGTTTGAAATTCTCAGGTCGGTTGGCTCGCGTGTGCCCGAAGATGTCGTTGTCACCGGGTTTGATGGTGTGCTCGCGAGCCGCCTCAGTGTGCCGCGTCTGACGACTGTGCGCCAGCCCATGGAGGCGATGGGCCGGGTGGCGGCCCAGCTGCTCGCGAATGCTGCGGGGGCGCCGCCGCAGATGCCTCGAACCCTGCGTCTCGGCACCCAGCTGCGGATCGGCCAAAGCTGTGGCTGCCCGTAAATCGGACCGCTGAAGCAGATAGTTGTGGATGACGGCGCTGTGTGCATATGATTCATGCAACGCAATCTAAGCGCTTTGATTTAGAAAAATGTATGTGCTGTAAACGTTCGAGGAGGAACAAATGCGACGAAGCAGAATGCTCGCGGTAGTTGGCGCGGCAGCAGTGATCTCACTCACATTGGCGGGTTGCGGCCGCGCATCCGACAGTGAAGCGGGTGCCGCAGAGGCGACAACCCTCGGCGATGCCGAGGCGACAGGCACCGTCACGATGTGGGCGATGGGCGCCGAGGGCGAGGAGCTTCCAGCTTTCGTCAGTGCCTTCGAAGAGGCAAACCCCGGCGTCACGGTTGACGTCACAGCCATCCCGTGGGATGCCGCGCATAACAAATTCCAGACCGCGATCGCCGCAGGCAAGACTCCCGACATCGCAATGATGGGCTCGACCTGGATGTCGGATTTCTCGGACGCGTTCCAGACGGTGCCGACAGATCTTGATACGTCGGACTTCTTCGACAGCGCCCTCGAAAGCGCGACGATCGATGATCGTGCGGTGGGTGTGCCGTGGTACGTAGACACTCGAGTGCTCTACTACCGCACCGACGTCGCCGCGACAGCAGGGTGGGATTCCGCGCCGACCACGTGGGATGAACTCAGCCAGATGGCGAGTGACATGCAAACCAAGGGCGGCGCTGATTGGGGCATTCGACTCATCGCTGGCGGAAACGACTCGTTCCAGGGTTCGCTTTGGGCCCCCCTGTCTTCCGGAGCCTCACTCGAAGCCGACGACGGGTGGACGCTCGACACGCCAGAAATGGTTGCCGGGTTCGAGTATTACCAAAGCTTCTTCGCCGACGGGATCGCGGATCCGAATGCGGGCAACGCTTCGGGCGCGCAAGAAGTGGCATTCGTGAATGGCTCGACGCCGATGCTGATCGAAGGTCCGTTTGAGCGCGGTCAGCTCGATGAGATCGGTGGCGATGGCTTCAGCGACAAGTACACCACCGCAGTGCTCCCCACCGACGAGTCGTCGACGTCGTTCAGCGGCGGGGCAAACCTCGTCGTGTTCGACGATGCAGAGAACCCCACGGCTGCATGGCGTCTCGCGGAGTGGCTAAGTAACGCTGATACACAAACCGACTGGTTCGAAACGACCGGCGATCTCCCGGCCGCTCAGACCTCGTGGGATGACGCAGCCCTCAGTAGCGACGAAAAGCTTCAGCCGTTCGGCGAACAGCTGAAGACAGCAGTTGCACCGCCATCGGCGACCACCTGGGTGCAGGTTGCTGCCGCAGGCGACACGATGGTCGAGCAGATCACACAGCAGAGGACCACTCCCGCAGAAGGTTTGGCTGCGCTGCAAAAGACGGCCGACTCACTCGGACTGGGCTAACCCATGTCGACTCTTCTCACTGCGCCGGCCGCCACGTCGAATTCCGGCGGCCGGGGCAGTGGGCGAGGCAAGACGTCTCGCCCGACTCGATCACCTGCTCAGCGTGCTGCCTACCGGCGCCGATCGCTGATCGCATGGGGATTCAGCCTGCCCTTCGCGATAGTGTTCGCGGTCTTCATGCTGCTCCCGATCATCAGCTCCTTTGCGATGTCGTTCACCGACTTCACGGCGAGCGATATCCGGTCGCCGTTCGCCGTGAACTTCGCGGGGCTCGACCAGTACGTCGCTCTCTTCTCGGACGAACGTTTCGTGCGCTCTCTCGGCGTGACGGCAATCTTCGTCGTCGTCGGAATTCCGCTCACGATCGCGGTAGCTCTGGCCTTCGCACTAGCCCTCAACACCGGGCGAGGAAAACTCGTCTCGTTCTTTCGTGTGGGGTTTTACGCGCCTGTGGTCACGAGCATCGTCGCGGTATCGGTCGTGTGGCGCTACATCCTGCAGGACGACGGGCTTCTCAACAGTGCACTCGCAGTGATCGGCATCGATGGGCCGAACTGGCTCAACGACACGAACTGGGCACTGCCGTCGCTGATCGTCATGGCAATCTGGCGAAACGTCGGAACGCTCATGGTGATTTTTCTTGCGGGACTGCAGTCGATACCCACCGAAGTGAAAGAAGCTGCTCTCGTCGATGGTGCACGCTCAGGGCGTCGACTCGTGTCAATTACGCTGCCGCTGCTTCGTCCAACGATCCTGCTGGGCGCGGTCCTTATTTCGGTCGGCTATCTGCAGTTCTTCGAAGAGGCCTTCGTGATGACTCAGGGCGGGCCTCTCGACTCGACGCTCTCGGTCGCGTACTACACCTACCAACAGTTCGGATTCGGCAACTACGGCCTGGCATCCGCTGCGAGCTATGTGCTGTTTCTCGCAATTGCGCTTCTCAGCCTGCTGCAGTTCCGACTCTTGCGCTCAAAGGACTGAACATGGCTACCGTCTCATCTCTTACCGGCCCGGTGACTGACCCGGATCCAGAAACAGCCTCGTCGATCGTGATCAAGGGCCGCCGCAAGCGCAGTCATGCGGGGACTGACCCCTCACGGATGTCGACCCCGGTCGTCATCATTTTGAGTGCACTGCTTTTGCTCTGGCTCGTACCGTTCGCCTGGATGGTGCTCGGAAGCGTCAAAACCCAGGGGGAAATCCTTCAGCAACCGCCCACGTGGTGGCCGCAGAATCCCACGTGGGAGAACTTCGCCGCGTGGATCGGTCAGCTGAACTTCACGACGTTCTTCACTAACAGTGCGGTCGTCGCCATTCTGACTGTCATCGGTAACCTCATCTTCTGCTCGATGGTGGGCTACGCACTTGCAAAAATGGAGTTTGCAGGCAAACGCATCCTCTTCGGCACCGTCATGGTCACGCTCATGGTGCCGGGCGTCGTCACCTTCGTTCCACTCTTTGTGATCGCATCGAAGTTGGGCCTGCTCGACAGCTATGCGGGGCTTGTGCTGCCGTTTGTGACGGCTCCGATCGGGGTATTCCTGATGCGTCAGTTCATGTTGGCCATACCTGATCCGCTGATTGAAGCCGCGCGTATCGATGGCGCGGGTGAATTCCGTATCTTTCTGCGCATTGTTCTGCCCCTGTGCGGTCCAGCCCTCGCAACGCTTGCGATCCTGACCTTCCTTTCGTCTTGGAATAACTTTCTGTGGCCACTTGTCGCGGCACAGAGCGAAAGCAGCTACACGCTTCCCGTTGCCCTCTCGCTCTACTCAACCGGTCAAAATGCCACCGACTATGGACTCCTCCTGGCCGGCTCAGTGCTGGTCATCGCCCCCATCCTGCTGCTGTTCGTTTTCTTGCAGCGTTACTTCATCCGCGGCATTGCGACCGCGGGGCTGAAGTGACATTTCGAACCGATCGGAGAATCTTTCGTGACTCAATTTCCCAGTGACTTTCTGTGGGGCGCGGCCACCGCGGCTCATCAAATCGAAGGAAACAACGTCAATTCGGACTGGTGGGAGCGCGAACATGCTCCCGGCACCGACGTGGCGCAGCCGAGCGGTGATGCGGCCGACAGCTTTCACCGCTTTCCCGAAGACATCGCCCTGCTCTCGGAGCGCGGTTTCAACGTGTACCGCTTCAGTATCGAGTGGGCGCGAATCGAACCGGAGCCCGGTTTCATCTCAAAAGCTATGCTGCAGCACTACCGCAGAATGATCGAGGGATGCCTCGCGGCCGGCCTCAAACCGATGGTCACTCTGCATCACTTCACGACGCCGCGATGGTTCGCGCACCGCGGCGGATGGCGCGCGGCGGACGCTCCTGAGCTGTTCATCCGCTACGTCGAGACAGTGCTGCCCATCCTTCGAGATGTCGAGTGGATCTGCGACATCAACGAGCCCAATATGGTCGCGATGACACGGGGCGAAGAGGGTACCGAGATGGCTGCGGCAGCGCTCCCGTCTCCCGATGCACTCATCACTGAGCGCCTCATCGAATCCCACCACCGAGCGCGCGAGGTGCTGTCGACGCTACCGGCACTTAGCGGGTGGTCGATCGCTGGGCAGGCTTTTCACGCGGCACCCGGCGGCGAAGAAGAGATGCGCGCATACCGATACCCGCGTGAAGATGTCTTCTTAGAAGCATCCCGTGGGGACGGCTTCATTGGAGTGCAGGCGTACCTTCGCACCTTCATCGGAAAAGACGGACCACTCCCGGTTCCCGAGGGAACGGAAACGACCCTCACCGGCTGGGAGTACTTTCCGCAAGCGCTCGAAATCTGCTCGCGTCACGCATGGGACCTCACGAGAGGCGTGCCCCAGTTCGTGACCGAAAACGGCATCGCGACAGCTGATGACGAGCGACGCAAGGATTACACCTTCGGCGCGCTTAGCGGACTGGGCCGTGCGATGGCCGACGGGATCGACGTGCGCGGATACCTTCACTGGTCGCTGCTCGACAACTACGAGTGGGGCAGCTTTGATCCCACATTCGGTCTGGTCGGATTCAACCCCGACACGTTCGAGCGTCAGCCTAAGCCGAGTATCGACTGGCTCGCGCAGATCGCTCGCACGGGAAACCTCGCACGCTAACCAGATGCGCTCTGTAACACCCGGGTAATACAGCGCGCATATTCTGAGTTCGCAACGTAAGCCGTTGCGGGCCATCGGGCCACAAAATCTCGGTGGAAAAGTGCGAGACGCGGGTGTCATTCGACGCCCCGCCGCGTGACGACCACGGCTTGCTGTTCGTCGTCACGTGAGTCTCAACTCCTGTAGACCGGTGGAAGTGTGAGAGTTCAGACATGACTGTGAAAGTTTCGGTTGTCGTAGGCAACCCCAAGCCCCAATCGCGCACGCTCAAGGTAGCAACGACTCTGGTTGAGCATCTGTTTGCCGACGACACGTACGACCTCAAAGTCATCGATCTTGCTGACCATCAGAGTGAGATCTTTGCGTGGCCGTCCGAAGAAATGAGCGCGCTCAACGCCCACGTCGCTGAGAGTGACCTGGTTGTTTTTGCGTGTCCGACCTACAAGGCGACCTACACGGGATTACTCAAGGCGTTCCTTGACCGCTACCCAGCGAACGGACTTGCCGGCGTTGTGGCAATTCCGGTGCTGACGGGCGCTGATCTGACGCACTCGATGGGTCCGACTGTCAACCTTGCCCCGTTGCTGGTCGAGCTTGGCGCCATCGTGCCTGGTCGCGGTTTCTATTTCGTTGCGAGCCAGATGGACAAGATCGACGAACTCGTTGCTGCCGCGGCATCCGAGTATCGCTCGAACTTCGCCAAGGTTGCGTTCCTCGCAGGCCCAGGGGACATGTCCTAGGGCTCGCGCTCATTCCCTCGGGCTGCCGGCGGTGTTCCTCATCCCGCTGCCGGTGGCCTGAGTCATCAATCGACGGTTTCGAGATAGCGCAGCAGTACGCCCTCGCGAAGGGCCCAGGGACTCACCTCGAGTTCGTCGACGCCGAGTGCTTTCATCGTCGCGTGCAGCACAACGGCACCGCCGACGATCTGAAAGGTGCGTTCTGGGGTGATTCCGGGTAGCTGCTGGCGTGCTTCGGCGGGCATCGCTGCCATCCGCGGAATCCAGCTCTTCAACGCTGAACGCGTGAGAATCAGACGGTCCTCTTCAGCCCAACCGGGTTGAGTCGTGCCCGCCAGGCGAGCCAACGAGCGGATCGTTTTCGACGAGCCGACGATGTGATCGGGCTGCGGGCGCCCCGCGAGGGCGTCGCGGATAGGGGCCAACTGCTCGCGAACGTGATCGCGAAGACGACGGATGTGGGCCGCCTGCGGCGGGTCTTCGGGCAAGAATTCAACCGTCACTCGCCCGGCGCCGAGCGGCACCGAAAGCGCAACATCGGGCAGTTCGTCGGCGCCTGCTGCGACCTCGAGTGAACCGCCACCGATATCGAGCATGAGGATGTTGCCAGCCGACCAGCCGAACCACCGGCGGATCGCCAGGAACGTGTAGCGAGCTTCTCCGGGGCCATCGAGCACGTGCAACGGCACACCCGTGATCGCCTCAATGCGCGCGATCGTTTCGGGGCCGTTCGTCGCTTCGCGAAGCGCCGACGTCGCGATCGTAAGAAACGCCTCGACGCCTTCGCGTTCGGCTGCCTCGCGTGCAAGAGTTGCGGCCTCTTCGAGCGCTGCGACGCCGTCCGGGTTGATCGCACCTCTTGAGTCCAGAAAGCGCATGAGGCGCAACACCTGACGAAAAGTCGTCGATGTCACGGGCCGAACGCCGGTTCTAGCGTCGGCGACGAGCAGGTTGACAGTGTTCGATCCGATATCGAGGACCCCGAGGCGCACCTATACAGGCTAGTGGTGCGCTGAACCCGCGGCGTTCAGTCGGAGAATAGCGTTCTGTCGGACGGTTTGGGGCTGTGGCATCCGCCCGAACGCGATTCTCCGACGTTGTTTGGTGTGCTCTCGCGCTGGCGCAACCGACGAGCGTGGCTACGATGGTGCGGTGCCCGAACCTTTGGAGACCGCGGCGTTGTACCGCGAGATCGCCCGCGACGAATGGTCGCGGATGGCAGCCGACATGCCGCAACCGCTGACACAGAGCGAAATCGTGCAGCTGCGGGGTATCGGCGACCGCCTCGACCTCGACGAAGTCCGCGAGGTGTATGCGCCACTCAGTCGGCTGCTGTCGCTGTACGCAAAATCAACGAAACGACTGGGGGCCGACACCAGTGCGTTCCTCGGCGAGCCCGACACGACCACTCCGTTCGTCGTCGGTGTTGCCGGGTCTGTCGCCGTCGGGAAGTCGACGATCGCGAGGCTTCTGCGCGAACTGATGAGCCGGTGGTCCGACACCCCGCGCGTCGAACTTGTCACGACAGACGGGTTCTTGTACCCCAACGCCGAGCTTGAGCGCCGTGGGCTCATGGACCGCAAAGGGTTTCCGGAGTCTTACGACCGTCGTGCGCTCGTCGAGTTTCTCACCGAGGTGAAGTCGGGTGCGCCCGAGGTGCGTGCGCCGTTCTACTCGCACATGCGATACGACATCGTGCCCGACGCGCACGTGACGGTCCGTCGCCCTGATGTTGTGATCGTTGAGGGGCTCACCGTGCTGCAGCCCCCGCCAGCACCAAACGACATGGCGGTGTCTGACCTGTTCGACTTCTCCATCTACGTTGACGCCGATACAGCCCACATTGAGAAGTGGTACGTCGATCGCTTTCTCGCGCTGCGTGAGTCAGCCTTCAGCGACCCCAGTTCGTTTTTTCGCGTTTTCGCTGAACTTTCCGACGAGGATGCCGTCGCTCAAGCTCTCCGGTTCTGGAACGAGATCAATCTCCCGAACCTCGACGAGAACGTGCTGCCGACGCGTCACCGCGCCTCTCTTGTGCTGCAAAAGGGCGCGAGTCACGCGGTGGATCGCGTCTTGCTGCGGAAGCTCTAGGTCTCTCAGCCGCGCACGCGAGCCCCGCGCAAGCGAGCCCCGCGCAAGCTGCTGCCCTGCACTAACTCAGGCAAAATGGCTGAATAGGCTGCCTGGCAACCCGATATGGCCGCGTCTTGCCTGAGTTAGTGCAGGGGGGGTGGTGTGAGGGTGCTGGATGCCGGATGCCGGATGCCGGATGCCGGATGCCGGATCCCGGGTGCCGAGTGCCGGCACTTGGGACGACTCGTGCCGTGCCGCGCGGCGGGTGCACAGCCTGGCCCGCCTAGCATGGAGGTATGTGCGGAATCGTTGGGTACGTTGGCCCTCAGCAGAGCCAGGCCATTCTTCTTGCAGGTCTTGCTCGCCTTGAATATCGCGGTTACGACTCCGCTGGCATTGCCGTTATCGACGCCGATGGGGAACTCGGGATGCGCAAGCGTGCCGGCAAGCTCAAGGTGCTGCGTGATGATCTCCTCGAGGCCCCCATGCCGAACGGCACCACGGGTATCGGTCATACACGTTGGGCCACCCACGGTCGCCCCACCGACGAGAATGCCCACCCGCACTTGGCTGACAACGACAAGCTTGCAGTCATCCACAACGGCATCATCGAGAACTTCAGTGCGCTGAAGGCGGAGCTCGTCGCCGAGGGATTCACCTTCTTGAGCGAAACCGACACCGAGGTCGCCGCTGTGCTGTTGGGGCGTGCTTATCGCACCAACGGTGGAGATCTGGTCGCCGCGTTCCGCGTGACTGCTGCTCGCCTCGAGGGCGCCTTCACTTTGCTTGCCATGCACGAAGATCACCCCGGGCTTGTTGTCGGCGCTCGCCGCAACTCGCCGCTCGTCATCGGCCTCGGCGAGGGTGAGAACTTCCTCGGTTCTGACGTTGCGGCGTTCGTTGAGTACACCCGCAAGGCCCTGGCGATCGGTCAGGACCAGATCGTTGCGATTACTCCTGGCGGCGTCGTCGTGACCGACTTCGATGGCAACGAGGTTGAGGTTGAGCCTTTCGACGTGACATGGGATGCTGCGGCCGCTGAGAAGGGCGGATGGCCCTCGTTCATGTCGAAAGAGGTGTCAGAAGAGCCCGAAGCTATCGCGAACACGCTGCGCGGACGCATCAACAACGGCGCCGTCGAGATCCCTGAGCTCGACGGACTCGACGGACTCTTCGAGGGAATTTCGCGCATTGTCGTGATCGCCTGCGGCACTGCGGCCTACGCCGGCCAGGTGGGTAAATATGCCATCGAGCAGTGGGCACGCATTCCCGTCGATGTCGAGCTGGCGCACGAGTTCCGCTATCGCGACCCCGTCATCGGACCCGACACTCTCGTCGTCTCGATCAGTCAGTCGGGCGAGACGATGGACACACTCATGGCGGTCAAGTTCGCTCGCGAGCGTGGAGCCCGCACCCTCTCGATCTGCAACACCCAGGGCGCAACCATTCCGCGCGAATCGGATGCCGTCGTCTACACGCACGCAGGGCCCGAAGTTGCCGTGGCATCCACCAAGGCTTTTGTCGCGCAGATCGCGGCGCTGTATCTGCTCGCACTGCATGTTGCACGCGTTCGCGGCACGATGTCGGCCGAGGCTATCGCTGAGCAGGTCGACGAGCTTGAAGCCGTGCCGACGAAGATTCAGCGCATTCTCGATACTGAGTCGGCTCGCATCACGGAACTTGCACACTGGATGGCCGACACCCGCTCGGTGCTGTTCCTCGGGCGCCACGTTGGGTTCCCGATCGCACTCGAAGGCGCCCTCAAACTCAAAGAGATCTCTTACATTCACGCGGAGGGCTTTGCCGCTGGAGAGCTCAAGCACGGCCCGATTGCGCTCATCGAGCCGGGTCAGCCCGTCTTCGTGATCGTGCCGTCACCGCGCGCTTCCGCTTTGCTCCACTCCAAGGTGGTCTCGACCATTGAAGAGATCCGTGCGCGTGGTGCGCGTGTGATTGCGATTGCTGAAGAAGGGGACGCTGCGGTTCTGCCCACGGCCGACGAAGTGCTGCGCATTCCACTGGCCGCGCCGCTGATCGAGCCGCTGCTCGCCGTAGTGCCATTGCACTTGTTCGCGATGGGGCTCGCTACCGCGAAGGGCCTCGACGTTGACCAGCCGCGCAACTTGGCGAAGTCTGTGACTGTCGAATAAGCACGCTCGAATACGCAATGTTCAAAAAGCACGCTGGCGTTGTGCGTCGGGAGAGCAGATGATCGTCGGAATTGGGATCGACCTCGTCGATATTCCTCGGTTCGAGGCCCACATCTCGCGCACGCCCAAGCTGCTGGAGCGGCTCTTTTCGCCAGCCGAGCGTGTGCTGAAACCGCGCTCACTCGCGGCTCGGTACGCGGCGAAAGAGGCGCTCATCAAGGCGCTCGGTGGATCTGATGGCGTGCACTGGACCGAGATCGAGGTGACGCCTGAGGCATCCGGTCGACCCTGGTTCACTCTGACCGGATCGACGGCGGAGGTCGTCGCTGCGCGCGGTATCGATACGCTGCATCTGTCGATGAGTCACGATGTCGGATTTGCTGTTGCATATGTCGTAGCTGAGTCGACGGTCAAAAAGGAGCCACGTTCATGAGCCGATTGCCTGCGGGGGTCATGCGCGAGGCGACGATTGATGTCGGTGCGATTGAAGCGAATGTGCGCCACCTCAGACGTCTCACCGACGTTGAGGTCATCGCCGTCGTGAAAGCTGACGGCTACGGTCACGGAGCGGCGCGAAGTGCGACGGCCGCACTCGACGGGGGAGCAACGCGCTTGGGCGTTGCCGACATCGGCGAAGCGCTTGCCCTCCGGCGGGCGGGCATCATGGCACCCATCGTGGCCTGGCTGCACGCGCCCGGAACGTCGTTTGCCGAGGCCGCAGCAGCTCATATCGAATTGGGAATCTCGACTTTCGAGCAGCTGCAGCAGGCCGCGGCAGTGGCTTCCTTCGACGGTCCGGTGAGCGTGCACATCAAGCTCGAAACCGGCCTTAGTCGAAACGGGGTTGCGCCCGAGGAGTACCGGGTGGTTTTCGCCGAGGCGGCACGCTTGGAACGGATCGGTAAGCTCCGCGTCATCGGAATCTTCAGTCACCTCTCAAACGCATCTGCCGACGAAGACCGGGCAGCTCTCGCACGATTCAACACGGGCCTCGGCATAGCGGCGGCCGCGGGAATCGCCCCACCGCTTCGGCACATCGCAGCAACGCACGCCGCGATTGCGCTTCCAGAAAGTCGGCTCAACTGTGTGCGTCTCGGCATTGGCATCTACGGGCTCTCGCCGTTTGCCGACCGGACGTCTGCCGAGCTGGGGCTTCGGCCAGCGATGACACTGCGCGCATCTGTCGCGGCGGTTCGGCGTGTGCCGGCGGGCACAGGAATTTCCTACGGGTACACACACCGAACTGAATCTGAGACAACCCTCGCTCTCGTGCCACTCGGCTATGCCGATGGAGTGCCGCGCTCGGCATCGAGTGGTGGCCCGGTAGAGATCGGCGGCTCGACCTTCCGGGTCGCTGGACGCATCGCAATGGACCAGTTCGTTGTCGACGTGGGCGATAGCCCCGTCGCCGTCGGCGATGAGGCCGTGCTCTTCGGTGATTCGACGCTCGGCGTTCCTTCGGCCGACACCTGGGCGGATGCCGCTGGCACTATCAACTACGAGATCGTCACCCGGATCGGCCCTCGGGTTCCACGCCGGCAGGTCTCCTCATGAGCGTTCCCGAAGAGCTTCTCGGCACACGTGAGATTTCTTCTCGCGACGAAATGCACGAACTCGGCAGGATGCTGGGAGACGCCCTCGTTGCGGGCGATCTGATCGTGCTTACCGGCGCCCTTGGCGCTGGGAAAACGACCCTCACTCGCGGAATCGCTGAGGGCCTCGGCGTCCGCGGACCCATCCAGAGCCCTACGTTCGTCATCGCCCGCACCCATCCATCGCTGGTCGGTGGCGCGCCGCTCGTTCACGCTGACGCCTACCGGCTTTCGTCAGCTCTTGAGCTTGACGACGTCGACATCGACGCTACGGGCTCTGTTGTCATCGTCGAGTGGGGTCGCGACATGGTCGAGGGCATTCGCGACAACTGGTGGGAGATTGAGATCGAGCGCGAGACCGGAGGGCGCGGAGCCGACACGATGTGTGGCGACCTTTCCCGCGTCTCGATGGAGCTTGACGCCGATGCGCCGCGCATCGTCACGATTTCGCGCCGTCCGTAGCGCCGGAGCTGACGCCGAGAACACGTCAGCGAGGGCTTTACGTACCGCAGTTGGCTGCTCGACGGCGGCGTAGTGGCCGGCATCCGGCAGGCTCACATCGTCGAAATCTCGGATGCGGCGTCGCATCGCCGCGCTATCGCCGGCACCGACGAACACGTCGTGCTCTCCGTGCACTGACCGCACCGGCACCGAAATGCGGTTCCACAGTGACGTTTCGTAGACCCGGGCCTGCTCGGCAGCGGCAAGAAAAGCCCGTGGGCGAATCTCGTCTGCGAGCGCATCGCTCACCGACGCGTCGATGGCTCGAGGGTGTCGAAACAGGGGACGTGCGAGCACTCGAAGTGCGCCGCTTCGGCGAAGGAAGTTCAGGAGAGGAAGCGCCGCGGCGCCGAGCCCGCCGAGCATCCGCATTGCCAGGAGCATTCCGCTGAATGCTGGGAGCGCTGCCGCACCGACGATCGGATTGCGCAACGCCCGTTGAATCCCGCTACCGCTTGGCGACACGAGCCCAACCGCAACCGTGTGCTGCGGAAAACGAGCAGCAATATCGAGAGCGATGAACCCGCCGAGCGAGTGACCGATGAGTCGCCACTGGCGGTAACCGAGGGACCTCGCAACGGCGGCGATCGCGCACGAGACCACAGCTATCTCGGGCACGGGGCCGGCGCTCTCGCCCCACCCGGGCAGGTCGATTGCGATCACATCGGTCAGCGACTCGCCGTGACCGCCATCGGCGCCATCGCTCGCGGCATCACTTGCAACGATCAGCGGTGTCCAGGTCGTCCATGATGCTGCAGCGCCATGCAGCAGGATCGTTGCCACTCCACCAGCTTCACGGCCGTGGTGCACCACGATGTGTCCCGCAGCTGTCGGCACAACACTTCGTCGCAGCCCGAGCGTTGCAGCATCGGTGTGAAGCGTTGACATGTGCCTGTTCATGCCAGGTATTCGGTGCCGGAGCGCGATCGGATGCCTCGCCCGCGCGCGCACTACCCTGGAAGGGTGATCCTTGGCATCGATACTTCACTCGGCACGGAGCTTGCTCTCGTTGACCCCGACGGTGTTGTGCGCGCAGAAGCGGCAAGCCTCGATGCTCTCGGGCACGCCGAAGTCATCGGAACACTGCTCGTGCGCGTGCTCGCTGACGCCGCCACAACGGCCGCAGTCGGTAGCCCCGTTCCGGCAGGGGCGGAAACTGTCGTGACGCACGTTGCGTCTGGCATGGGGCCCGGGCCCTTCACTGGTCTTCGCATCGGCATTGCGGCAGCTCGCGCTTTCGCGCTTGCGCGCGGCATCCCGGTCATTCCCGTACCGAGTCACGATGCTGTCGCCCTTGAGGCGCTGATGGCTTCAGCCCTTGCGGATACGGAGCCCGAGCGTTTTGCCGTCGTGACCGACGCGCGTCGACGGGAATTCGCCTACACCGTTTATGACGGCATCGACGACGATGGTCTTCCGTTGCGGGTTGCGGGCCCCGCTCTCGTGCCACGCGACGATATCGATGCAACTGTCGCGGCGCTCGGCGCGCGACGCCTTGATGCCACCCGGGTGCCGGCGGCGTTCATCGGCCTCGTTGCCGCACGTGCCCTCGCGGCCGGCCGAGAGGTTGCCGACGCTGAACCGCTGTACCTGCGCTCGCCCGATGTGACGCTCGGCCATGTTCCCAAGAAGGTCGGGGTATGACCGAAATGCGCCGCGCCACCCTGGCCGACCTCGACGCCATCATGGCGCTCGAAAAAGCAAGCTTTCCAACGGATGCCTGGAGCGCACCCATGATGCGCGAAGAACTCGCATCGCCGCATAGCTTCTACCTCGTGCTCGAAGGCGAAGCGCAACCAGGCGAAAGCCCCGTGCTCGAAGGCTACGCGGGACTTCGCGCACTTTCGGGTTCCCACGACGCTGACGTTCAGACCATCACTGTTGCGGCGGCAACCCGCGGGAAAGGCCTCGGCCGCACGCTGCTGCGTGCTTTGCTCGATGAAGCTGGCGAGCGAGGTATCCGAGACGTCTTTCTCGAGGTGCGCGCCGATAATCCGGTTGGTCAGTCTCTGTACGTGTCGGAGGGTTTCGTCGACATCGGTCGTCGACCCGGCTACTACCAGCCTGACAACGTGGATGCCGTCGTCATGAAGTGCGAGATGGCCCACTGGCATCGGGCGGGTCTGCGTGTCGAGGCCGAACCGGGGACAATAGTCACGTGAACCGCCGTGAACCCCTCGTGTTGGGTATCGAAACGAGCTGCGACGAAACCGGCATTGGGATAGTCCGGGGTCGTACGCTCCTCAGCAACACGATTGCCTCGAGCATGGACGAGCACGCCCGTTTCGGTGGCGTTGTTCCCGAGGTGGCGGCTCGCGCTCATCTTGAGGCGATGCAGCCCAGCATCGAAGCTGCGCTCAAAGAGGCACAAGTGTCGCTCGAAGACATCGATGCCGTCGCTGTGACGTCGGGTCCGGGCCTTGCTGGCGCGCTCATGGTCGGCGTCGGTGCGGCGAAAGCGCTCGCCGTGGGACTCGACAAGCCGCTTTACGCCGTGAACCATCTCGTCGGGCACATTGCCGCCGATATTCTCGATGACGCCGCAGCCCCGCTCGAATATCCCACCGTCGCACTTCTCGTGAGCGGCGGTCACACGTCACTCTTGCTTGTGCATGATCTCACCGGCAACGTCGAGCTGCTCGGTGAGACAGTCGATGACGCAGCTGGCGAAGCGTTCGACAAGGTCGCACGGATTCTGGGGTTGCCCTATCCGGGCGGTCCGGAGATCGATCGGGCAGCCGTCACCGGAGATCCCACGGCGATTCGGTTCCCGCGTGGGCTCTCCCGCGCATCCGATCGTGAAAAGCACCGCTACGACTTTTCCTTCTCGGGGCTCAAGACTTCGGTTGCGCGCTGGATCGAGCAGCACGAGGCCGCCGGGCAACCGGTGCCGGTAGCTGATGTCGCGGCGTCGTTTCGTGAGGCCGTCGTCGATGTGCTCGTGACCAAAGCTCTCGATGCCTGCCAGGCGTATGGGGTTCCGCGGTTGCTGCTGGGTGGGGGAGTCATTGCCAATCGGCGACTTCGTGATGTCGCCACGGCCCGGGGCGCAGCGGCAGGCGTCACAGTACGCATCCCGCCGCTCCGCCTCTGTACCGACAACGGCGCCATGATCGCGGCCCTCGCGGCCGAACTCATTATGTCTGGGCACGAACCGTCGACTCTCGCGTTCGGGGCAGACTCCACTCTTCCGGTCACCGACATCCAGGTCGCGGTGAGCGGATGACCGATCCGACGTCCCCGGATGCTTCGCGCACGCCTGCACCGCCCTTTGCTGCACCCGCTGCGGTACCGTCGCCTGCTGCGCCGGCTGCTGCGCCGACTGCGCTGCCGGGTGCGCACCGCGGTGGGTATCAGCGCGAGCTGACCGCCCCACTCGACATCGTGGTGCAGTCGCAGACCGAGTATCCGTCTGTCCCGTGGCAGCCCCCCGCGACGGCGCCGGTTTCGCCGCCCGTGCAGGGGGCATTTTCGGGGTGGGCGCTCGGATTTGCTGTCGCCGGACTCGTGTTCTCCTTTTTCGTCGGCTGGGGCTTTCCCCTCGGGATCGTCGCCATCGCCACAGCGATTCTCGCGCTCCGACGTCCGCTCGAGAGCCGTCGTGTGGCGGTCTGGTCAATCGTGCTGGCCACTCTCTCGATCGCATATAGCGCGCTCTGGCTAGTGGCGTCTGCTCAGCAGGCGGGCATGATCAACTAGCCAGCGCTCGCCGTTCGCGACCTGATCTAGTCAACGCGGTCAACCAGCAGCGCGCGGCGACGCTCGCCGATGCGGGTGACGATGAGCGTCGCGGATGCTGTGCCAGAAAGTTTTAGTTTGGTTCGGAGGATGGCGGGGTCGATATCGACGCCGCGCTTTTTGATCTCGAGCGTTCCTATGTTGCGCTCGCGCAGTGCTTTAGCAAGTGACTTCACATCGAACGGCAACTCTTCGCGCACCCGAAACGAACGGACGAACGGGCTTGTGAGTGCGGCATCCGATGTGAGGTAAGCGATGCCGTCAGAAACCATGCCCGCTTCTAACCGGCGAGCCACGTCGCCGATGAGTCGCGCACGGATGACGGCGCCCTCGGGTTCGTGCACGAACTCCCCGAGCGCGCGAGTCTCGACATCTGCCGCGTCGTCTGCCGCGGTAATCTCGTGCGCTGTATCGCCGCGCACCACGAGGGCGGAGCGATAGACGCCGGGGCGCGCGAGTGCACCCGACCACAACACGAGCTCGATGGTTGCGCCGTCCACGCTGATCCACTGCGCCTCGATCTCTGGTGGAATCGCATCGCGTTCGAATCCCGGGCCGAGCTTGATTCCGGTTGGGAGCGTGCGTGCGAGCCCGAAAACCCAATCAAGGTTCGGCGAGTAGTCGGTTGGGTGAACCCGTCGCGTCTCGGTGTGTCCAGCTGTTCGTCGTGCCGGGTCGAGCCAGGCTGCTCTCACACCAGAGAGATCGGATGCCTCCGCCACACCATGCCGCACTGTCACTGCTTTGCCGAACGGCGCGAGGTTGTACGCGGCAATGGCTGCTGTCACCTCGTCGGCATCACACGCCTCGACTTCGAGTCCAAGACCGGCAAACCCCAGTGCGTCTCCGCCGATTCCGCAGCCGAGATCCGCAATGTGTGTGAGCCCAGCATCACGAAACCGCCCCGCGTGCCTGGCGGCAACGGACAGGCGAGTGGCTTGCTCGAGACCCGCGCGGGTAAAGAGCATGCTCGTGGCGAAATCACCGAACTTCGCGCGTGCTCGCACGCGCAGGCGTGCCTGCCCGACAACAGCGGAGACGAGGGCGGGTGAGTGGCCGACGGCACGCAACCGCGAGACGGCGGATGCTACATCCGTCGTTGACTCGAGTGCACCCACCTCATCGAGGAGCCGGAGCCCGTCTGGGGTCAATAATTCGGTGAGCTCGGCCATCTCCATGCCACCACCCTATGCGCGGCTCCGATTGCACGAGAGAGAAATTGGCACTCGCGTTGCGTGAGTGCCAGCACTTCCCTAAACTTGTTTTTAGCACTCTCGGCCTGAGGGTGCTAACGAGTCTTCCGTTCACGAAGCGCAAGAAAGAAGAGGTAGACCGTGTCGGTTTCCATCAAGCCGCTCGAGGACCGCATCGTCATCAAGCAGGTCGAGGCAGAGCAGACCACCGCGAGTGGTCTCGTCATCCCCGATACCGCCAAGGAAAAGCCCCAGGAGGGTGAAGTTGTTGCTGTCGGCCCCGGCCGCATTGACGACAACGGCAACCGTGTTCCGCTCGACGTAGCCGTCGGCGATCGCGTGATCTACAGCAAGTACGGCGGCACCGAAGTGAAGTTCGGCGCTGACGAGTACTTGGTGCTCTCGGCACGCGACGTGCTGGCGGTTGTCGTTCGCTAAGACGACCACCCCTCGAAAGGCCCGGAGCGATGCTCCGGGCCTTTTCTTTTCTCCCGCCACCGACTCTTTTTCTCACAACTTTGCTGTCTGCGAGGCGGTGGCAGAAAAGAGTGCATGATCGGCAGGTCCCGGGACCTGGATGGTGCCTTGCCGATGGCGCTCAGATCTAGGCTAAGTAAGTGACGCAGCCGAATGCCCCCGAAGATGCGACGGATGCTGCGCGCACGCGCGTCGTCGGAACGACCTATGCCTTCTTGGCCTACCTGCTCTGGGGATTTCTCCCTCTCTACTTTTTGCTGCTGAAACCTACCGGTGCGTGGGAAGTCGTGGCATGGCGCATTCTGTTGTCGCTCGTGTTCTGTGCGTTCCTCATCGCCGTTACGCGGTCATGGCCGCGCTTCCGAGCGATCATCGCCCAAAAGCGGTTGCTCATGTGGACAGCGGTCGCCGGTGCTTTGATCTACGTCAACTGGCAGGTCTTTCTGCTGGCGACTCTCACAGGCCACGTCATCGAGACGAGCCTCGGCTATTTCATCAATCCCATCGTGACAGTGCTGCTGGGTGTGCTTGTGCTGCGTGAGCGGCTTCGCGCGACGCAGTGGGTAGCGATCAGTCTCGCCGCCGTTGCTGTGATTGTGATCATGGTCGGGTACGGCACTTTCCCCTGGATCGCGCTTCTTCTCGCGTTTTCATTCGGCTTCTACAGTCTTGTGAAGAAGCGGATCGGTCCCGCTGTGGACGCGGTCAGTGGTCTTACCTTGGAATCCTTCTGGCTCGCGCCCATTGCCATCGTGCAACTCATCGTGGTCGGAGCAACGACCGGCATCACTCTCGCGAGCGCGGGGCTGGGGCACGGCATCCTGCTTGCTCTTGCGGGCGTCGCAACAGCTGTGCCGCTGTTGCTGTTCGCCTCTGGCGCGCGCCGAGTGACCTTGACAACACTCGGCATCATGCAGTTCATCGCGCCGATTTTGCAGTTCATGATCGGTGCATGGCTGCTGGGTGAACCCATGCCGCTTGAGCGCTGGATCGGCTTCGGCATCGTGTGGGTGGCACTGATCGTGCTGACGATTGACTCTGTTCGCGCCGCACGCCGCGGGCGTCGGGTCGTTAGCGACGTGACAGAACTGACCTAAAATCCACCGGATGCTGGAGTCGCTGTTATGCGTCTGTGATCTGGTTGTTTCACATCGTTAACGCACCGCAACACTGCGGTGCGCTCCCGCTCGTTACTGTGAATTACATCGAGTCCGGTTCTGTGAGCCGGACGCCTGTTTGTACACAGCAAGGAGCACTATGAACGTCTTTACTCGTTCGCGTTCGAGCAAGGCCATCAGCGGTATCGCTGTGGTCGGGATCAGCGCGCTCTTCCTCGCCGGCTGCTCAAGCAGCGGTGACGAGGGATCATCATCCGCCCCAGAAGCCGGGGAAGCGATGACTCTCACCATCGGAACAGCACTGCCGCAGACCGGTAACCTCGCATTCCTCGGCCCGCCCGAAGAAGCTGGTGTCGCGTACGCGGCATCTCAGGTGAACGACATCTCCGACGCAACAGGTCTCTCAATGGACGTCGTGTACGGCGACTCGGGTGACACTGACAACAAGGCATACGAGACTGAAATCCCGCGTCTGCTCAACGATGACGTTTCGGCGATCATCGGTGCAGCCTCATCGGGTGTGTCACTGCAGTTCATCGACCAGGTGACGGGTGCCGGAGTCATCCAGTTCTCGCCCGCCAACACGTCGGACGCCTTCACGACATACGACGACAACGGTCTCTACTTCCGCACCGCGCCTTCGGACGTGCTGCAGGGTGAAGTGCTCGGAAACTTGATTGCTGAAGACGGCAACCAGACACTCGGCATGATCGTTCTCAACGACTCGTACGGCACGGGACTCGCCAAGTACGTCACGGAGGCATTCGAAGCCGCCGGTGGCGAGGTAGTCGCATCGACCACCTACAACACTGGTGACACCACGTTCGACGCTCAGGTGAGCGAAGTTCTCGCCGCAGACCCCGACGCGATCGCGCTGATCACGTTCGAAGAAGTGACGACGATTCTTCCGAGCCTGTTCGGACAGTTCCCCGCCGAAGACCTTTACTTCGTCGACGGCAACCTGTCGAACTTCGGCGATGAGTTCCCCGAGGGCTCACTGACCGGCGCAAAGGGCACGCTGCCCGGACTGTCGATCGACTCGATCGGTGAGTTCACCGGTGCGCTCGATGAGTTCGTTGCATCAGAGGGCGACGACCCGCTCGAAGAGTACAGCTACGCTGCTGAGTCGTTTGACTCGGTCATCCTGCTCGCTCTTGCCAGCCTCTCGGCAGGTACTACCGATAGCGCAGCTATCGCAGAGAAGCTCATCGAGGTTTCAGGTGGCAGCGGCGACGGTGAGAAGTGCACCACGTACTCTGACTGCGCCGACATCATCATGGGCGGCGGAACAGCCGACTACGACGGTGTTTCTGGTCCGATCACGTTCGATGACGTCGGAGACCCGACCGAAGCATCGGTCGGTATCTACCAGTTCGGTGACGACAACAACTACTCCGCATACGAGGGCTAAGCCTTCCAGCAACACAGCGGCCCCGGTCTTCGGACCGGGGCCGCTGTGCGTGTGCTGTGCAGCAGGGTACTGAGCAGGTGCTGCCGCCGCCGCTTGGCGGCAGGGCGCAGCAAAAAGCTCCGCCACACGACGATGACCGTATGGCGGAGCTTAAGCTATTGGCGGTTACGCGCCGAGCGAGCCCAGGTAGAGCTCTGTGACCTTGGAGTCGTTCAGGAGCTCGCGCCCAGTGCCGGTGTATGCATCGCGGCCCTGGTCGAGGACATATCCGCGGTCGCAGATCTGCAAGCAGCGGCGTGCGTTCTGCTCGACCATGATGCAGGTGACGCCGGCCTTGTTGATCTCCGAAACGCGAATGAACGCCTCATCCTGACGCACGGGAGAAAGTCCAGCAGACGGCTCGTCGAGAAGCAGAACCTTGGGGTCCATCATGAGAGCTCGGCTCATAGCGACCATTTGTCGTTCACCGCCCGACAGCGAGCCAGCACGCTGCTTCAAACGTTTGCCGAGCTCGCCGAAGATGCTCGTCACGAATTCGAGTCGCTCCTTGTAGACCGACGGATTCTGGTAGAGCCCCATCTGCAGGTTCTCTTCGATTGTGAGAGACGGAAAGACATTGTTCGTCTGAGGGATGAAACCGACCCCGCGTGCAACGAGCTTGTTCGCGGGCAGGCCCGTGATGTCATCACCTTCGAGAGTGACAACACCCGATCGAATGTTCACCTGACCGAAGATCGCCTTAAGAAGCGTCGACTTACCGGCACCGTTCGGGCCGATGATGCCGATGAGCTCGCCCTGATGGGCAATGAGAGAGCATCCGTTGAGGATGTTGACTCCCGGCAGGTAGCCGGCGTGTACGTCGTCGACGTGCACAACAGGTGTTGCCGTGGCCGTAGGTGTGCTCACTTGTCGTTCTCCTCTTCGGCCTGACCTTCAGCCACGATCGTGGCTGAAGTGATGCCCGAGCTGCCGGGCAGGCCCGCGGTACCGTTCGCTTCTGCCTCAGTGACGCGACCCGTGAGTACGCCGAGGTCTACCTCTTGATGTGCGCCGAGATACGCGTCGACGACAGCCGGGTTCTTCATGACCGAAATCGGGTCACCCTCGGCAACAATGCGACCTTCCGCCATCACAACAACCCAGTCCGCAATGTGGCGCACCATGTGCATGTCGTGCTCGACGAACAGCACAGTCATCCCCTCTTCTTTCAAATCGAGGATGTGATCGAGCAGCGACTCGGTAAGGGCCGGGTTGACGCCCGCCATTGGCTCGTCGAGCATCACGAGTTCTGGCTTCGTCATGAGTGACCGAGCCATTTCGAGAAGCTTTCGCTGGCCGCCCGAAAGGCTAGCTGCGTAGTCAGGAGCCTTGGTGTCGAGCTTGAACTTGGCAAGGAGCACCATGGCACGTTCTTCGATCGCCTGATCCTGCTTGCGCCAGATCCATGGGATCAAGCTCGCCCAGAACTTCTCACCCTTTTGACCTGTCGCGCCAAGCTTCATGTTGTCGAGAACAGTGAGAAGCCCCAGCGCTTTTGTGAGTTGGAAGGTGCGGACAAGCCCCATTCGTGCGACTTTGAACGCGGCCACGTTTCCGAGCGGCTTTCCATCAAAGCTCCACTTGCCGGCGTTTGGTTTATCAAAGCCGGTGAGGAGATTGAACAGCGTGGTTTTACCCGCGCCGTTGGGGCCGATCAGGGCGGTGATGGCGCCGCGGGGGATTTCGAGATGATCTACGTCGACGGCGGTCACGCCGCCGAAAGATCGAAGAATACCGTCAGCGACGATGATCGGATCTGTCTTCGCGACACCCGGCACAGCTTCACCGACGTGAAGGCCCGTCGTTTTAGGACGCGCGATCAGCCCGGTGGTCGTCGGCACCTTTTCACTTGACATATCTTCACTTGACATATCTTCACTTGACAAAGGTCAGCTCCTTCTTATTGCCGAGGATGCCCTGCGGCATGAAGATCACGAGCAACATCAGGGCAACGCCTACCAGGATGAAGCGCAATGTACTCGCCTGGATCTGTGACATGAACGGCAGGATGCCGGCCGCCACCATTGCAGGAAGCACGTTCGACAGGAACGTCTGGATGACCCAGAAAATCAGCGAACCGAGCAGAGGCCCGAATACAGTTGCCGCTCCACCGAGCAAGAGTGCCGTCCAGATGAAGAACGTCAACGACGTGACGTAGACACCGGGGCTTACGGCGGAAGGCATCGCGTAGATGATTCCACCTGCGGCGGCGATGACGCCACCGAGTACGAGCGACTGCATCTTGTACGCGTACACGTTCTTGCCGAGTGAGCGAACAGCATCCTCGTCTTCACGAATGCCCTTCATCGCTCGGCCCCATGGGCTTCGCATCAGCATCCACACAACGAGAGCGGCGATGGCCAGGGTGAGCAGGCCCACAATCCGCACCCACCATTGGTTTTCGTTATACGTCCAGGGGCCGAAACCGTAGGTTCCATCCGGGATCGGATTCATCGCTCGGAAGCTGGAGTGATAACCGCTGAGTCCATCGGCGGACCCGGTGACCTCGTCAAAAGCCGTCGTAAGGAACAGCAGCCGCACAACTTCTGCGGCCGCGATCGTCACGATAGCGAGATAGTCACCGCGCAAGCGCAGAGTCGGAATACCGAGAATGAGAGCGAAGATCGCTGCTGCAGCGAGTCCGACGAGAGCTGCCAACCACCAAGGGAAGTTGAACGACAGGATCGAGATGGCGTAACCATACGCACCCATCGCCATGAATCCAGCGATGCCCATGTTGATAAGGCCTGCGTAGCCGAAGTGAACCGCCAGTCCGAGGGCCGCGAGCGCGTAAGCGATTGTTGCCGGGCTCAGGATTGAGGAGCCGGTGTTTGAGAGGATTTGAAGCCAGTCCATGAGTTTCGCCTAACCTATTCTCTCGCGACGGCCGAGGATGCCCTGTGGTCTGAACAGCAGGATGACGATGAGGACGAACAGGGCGCTTGCGTATTTGAGATCGGCAGGAATCCACAGGCTCGATACCTCGACGAGGAGTCCAACGATGATCGCGCCGATGAGAGCACCCATTGCGGTACCCAGGCCACCGAGGATCACGGCCGCGAACATCAGGAGCAAAAGCTGTGCGCCCATGTCCCATTTGATACCCGGCCGGTAGTACGCGTACAGGATGCCGGCGAGGCCTGCGAGAGCACCCGAGACGATCCAGACCACGCGAACGACGAAGTCGACATCGATACCGGAAGCCGCCGCCAGCGAGGGATTGTCGGAGATGGCGCGGGTGGCCTTTCCGAGACGTGACCGTGTCAGCCACACACCAAAGGCGCCGATGACAACAATCGAAATGCCGATCGAGACCATGTCGATCACGCTCATCTGCACGACACCGAAGAGTGCGATCTTCGGTGCTGAAGAGTAGGGCAACTGCAGTGTTCCGCCACCGATGAAGAACTGGAAGATATAGCGCAACGCTAGCGACAAACCGATGCTCACGATCATGAGCTGGACGACGCCGACTCGCCTTCTTCGCAATGGTCGCCAAATTATCATGTCGAGAATCAGGCCGAGAAGTGCGCTCAGCACGATAGCGAGCGGGTAGCCCAGCCACCATGGGAGGGCAAGGCTTGCGGGCCCCACTAAGAACAGACCAGCGATTGCACCGAAGGTGACCATCTCGCCCTGAGCGAAGTTCGAGATACTGGTTGTGCCGTATACGAGCGTCAGACCGACGGCTGCGAGTCCGAGCATCAACCCGAAGCTCAGCCCCTGGACGATGCGTTGGACGAGCTGGTCCGCGAAGCTTGTGACGTTTCGCTCACCCTCACCGATGAAGAAGTTGACGGTCACGCGACCGCCCGCTCCCATCTCGACCTCTTTTTCGTTGGGCGCTTCAGTGTCGTCAACAACGGCGATGCCCTCAGGCAGTGTGTTCTCGTCGAGGACGACCGAGTATGTTTCGTCCCGGTCGGGTACTTGAACTGACCATTGACCGTTCTCATCAGTTTCGACTTCTTGTGCACCCCCAGAGCCGTCGATCGTAAGAGCGACGCCTTCGAGCGGTTCGCCATCGAGCTGAACGTTGCCGCTGATGCGATAAGGATCATCCTCTGCTGCCATCGCGGTAGATGGGAGCGCGAGGAGTGCAAGCAATATCGCGGCGACAACGCCAAAGAGCGCTGTCATAACTGGGCGTCGCCAAAGGCGATGCGCGGTTGTCGTGGGCCTCACTGATCCTCCAGGTGGCTTGGCCACCGTTTAACGACGGGTTTGCGTCGACTGTGACGAAAACATTATGAGCGTAATGTGTCCGCGGTGTTTCCGTCGTGGAACCGCTGCCACCGATTACGAATTTGATATTGGACTGAGTTTTAAAACCGTCGCTGGTGGCCCCGGAAAGACGCGGTGAATCCGGGAATTAACTCGGGTCTCAGGCGCTTAGAATTATCACGTCGGATTTTTTTGCGGCGGACCCTCGTTGCCGTCAAAACCGTCAGCGCGCTGGCAGAAGGAGAATTATGGAGCACCACGACCCCTTCGGTTTCGTCGGGCTGACCTATGACGACGTGCTGTTGTTGCCGGGCCACACCGATGTCATCCCCAGTGAGGCTGACACTTCCTCTCGGGTGACGCGTCGCATCACAGTTGCGACGCCCCTTATCTCCAGCGCCATGGATACCGTCACCGAAGCGAGAATGGCAATCGCCATCGCTCGCGAGGGCGGCTTGGGCATCATCCACCGCAACCTCTCGATTGCCGATCAGGCATCCATGGTCGACCGGGTGAAGCGCAGCGAGTCGGGCATGATCTCCGACCCCATTACGACAACGCCCGACGCGACGATCGAAGAGGTAAACGACCTCTGTGCGACGTACCGCATCTCGGGGCTTCCTGTTATCGACGGCGAAGGTCACCTCTTGGGCATCGTGACCAACCGGGACATGCGGTTCGTCTCGGGCTTCGAGCGTCAGACCACGCTCGTCAAAGACGTCATGACGAGCGAAGGCCTCGTGACGGGAAAAGTGGGCATCGGAGCGAACGACGTCATCGCTACATTCGCAAAGCACCGGGTCGAAAAGCTTCCTCTCCTCGATGACGACGGCAAACTTGCGGGTCTCATCACGATCAAAGACTTCGACAAGAGCGAGAAGTACCCTCTCGCGACAAAAGACGAAGTTGGCCGCCTGCGCGTCGGCGCTGCCATCGGTTTCTTCGGTGACGCCTGGCAGCGTGCTGAAGCGCTGCGCGACGCTGGCGTTGACGTTCTCGTTGTAGACACCGCCAATGGTCAGTCCGCTGGTGTTATCGACATTGTTCGCCGTATCAAGGCCGACGCGACGTTTGATCACATCGACGTCATCGGCGGAAACGTGGCGACTCGCGAAGGCGCCCAAGCGCTCATTGACGCCGGTGTGGATGCCGTCAAGGTCGGTGTCGGCCCCGGCTCCATCTGCACGACTCGCGTCGTTGCGGGTGTCGGTGTGCCCCAGGTGACTGCCGTGTATGAGGCATCCCTCGCCGCTCGCGAGGCTGGCATCCCGATCATCGCCGACGGCGGATTGCAGTACTCGGGTGACATCGCGAAGGCTCTCGTTGCCGGCGCCGATGCTGTCATGCTCGGGTCACTCCTCGCGGGAACTGATGAGTCGCCGGGAGAGATCGTCTTCCAGGGCGGAAAACAGTTCAAGCAGTACCGCGGCATGGGTTCGCTCGGGGCGCTCCAGACACGTGGCAAGAAGACGTCGTATTCCAAGGACCGCTATTTTCAGGCTGACGTCCCCACCGACGACAAGCTCATCCCCGAGGGGATCGAGGGGCAGGTGGCCTACCGTGGCCCCGTCGGTGCCGTTGCCTACCAGCTAGTTGGTGGCTTGCGTCAGTCGATGTTTTACGTCGGCGCCCGCACGATTGAAGAGCTGAAGGCCAAGGGCAAGTTCGTTCGTATTACGTCGGCGGGGCTCAAAGAGTCACACCCGCACGACGTGCAGATCGTGGTCGAGGCCCCGAACTACAAGCGCTAGCCCGCGTCCGCGGCATCGCCCCGCGGAGCGAATCCTTTTTCCCTACTCGCGAGGGGTCGCAACACGCCGCAACGAAACCGCGGGCGGTGATCGCATGCGGCGTGTTGCGACCCCTCGGCGGGGATATCTCCGCCGGAGAGTGTGGACGCGAGGGCGGATGCCGGTGGCGGCTAGGCTGGAAGGGTGAACATGGAGATCGAAATCGGCCGCGCCAAGCGCGCTCGGCGGGCATACACGTTCGACGACCTTGCGGTGGTGCCGTCGCGGCGCACTCGCAATCCCGAAGACGTGTCGACGGCGTGGACGATTGACGCGTTCCAGTTCGACATTCCGGTGCTCGGGGCGCCGATGGACTCGGTCGTGAGCCCCAAGACGGCCATCATGCTCGGCCAGCTCGGTGGTCTCGGAGTGCTCGATCTCGAGGGGCTCTGGACTCGCTACGACGACCCAGAGCCGCTCCTTGCCGAGATTGCATCGCTGCCTGACGCCGAAGCAACGAGACGGATGCAGGAGCTCTACTCCGAACCGATCAAGCCCGAGCTCGTGCGCGACCGCCTCGCCGAGATCCGCGCTGCCGGTGTTACCGTCGCAGGGTCGTTGACTCCCCAGCGCACGCAGGACCTCTACGAGACAGTGGTTGCTGCCGGGGTCGACCTCTTCGTCATCCGGGGTACAACAGTTTCGGCCGAGCATGTGTCATCAGTCCATGCTCCCCTCAACCTCAAGAAGTTCATTTACGACCTCGATGTCCCCGTTATTGTGGGCGGTGCCGCCACCTACACGGCTGCTCTCCACCTCATGCGGACGGGTGCCGCGGGCGTTCTCGTCGGCTTCGGCGGGGGAGCGGCGTCAACAACGCGCGCTGTCCTCGGTTTGCACGTGCCTATGGCGACAGCTGTCGCCGAGGTCGCAGGCGCACGCCGTGATTACCTCGACGAGTCGGGCGGGCGTTACGTCCACGTCATCGCTGATGGCGGCGTCGGCACGTCGGGTGACATCGTGAAGGCTCTCGCTATGGGCGCTGACGCCGTGATGCTCGGCGTCGCACTTGCGCGAGCAACCGATGCCCCCGGCCAGGGTTACCACTGGGGACCCGAAGCTCACCACCCCAAGCTTCCGCGCGGGCACCGCGTCAGGGTCGACCTCGTCGGCACGCTTGAAGCTGTGCTGTACGGGCCGGCGCCGGTCGCCGATGGAACTGCAAACCTCATCGGAGCACTTCGCAAGTCGATGGCCACGACCGGCTACTCCGACCTCAAGGAATTCCAGCGGGTTGACGTGGTCGTCGCGCCGTACGACCTGTGAGTGCTGCATGACCATCACCGAGCCTGAGGTCTTTCCGCCGACCCTTCGCGAAGTGATGCTTCGCGGGCGCTGGATCGGCATGCTCGCACTGTGTCTCGTCGTTGCCGGTATTTTCGCGTGGCTGGGGCAATGGCAGCTCTCGCGTGCGGTCGATGCCAACCCGCGCGAAGAGGGGGCAACCGAACAGGTGCTCCCCATCGCCGAGGTCGTGCAGCCGGGCGAGTACTTGCCCGAACCTCTCGTCGGTCAGCGCGTCGAGCTGACCGGCACATGGATCCCGGGCGATTTCCTCGTCGTCGCTTCGCGCTACAACGATGGCGACGAGGGCTACTGGGTGACCGGTCAGCTGCGTCTCACCGAGGCCACAACTGGGCTCGTGAACCAGCCCGCGTCGATTGCGGCGGCGGTCGGATGGGTGGCGACGCGTGAAGAAGCAGAGGATGCGGCATCCGCTCTGTCTGCGGAGGCGGCGGTGAACCCGAACGCTGTCTCTGAGTTCACCGGCCGCATCATTTCTGACGAGGGCCAGCTGCTGCCTCCGGCAGATGACCCGCAAATAATGGAGCGGATGTCTCCTGCCGTTCTGCTCGGACGCTGGCACGATGTGGCCGACCTCGATGTGTATCGGCCGTATTTCACACTCGATGTGCCACTGGGTGACCTCACTGATATCTCGTCTCCCGCTCCAGACCAGGGCTCGAGCGTCAACTGGCTCAACATCTTCTACGCGGCCGAGTGGGTCGTGTTCGCGGGTTTTGCGTTCTACCTCTGGTATCGACTCGCGAAAGACGCGTGGGAGAAAGAACTCGAAGACCTCGAAGAGGCTGAAAGCGCCTAAGGCTTCGGCCCGGTTAGAGCCGCGGCCGCAGGTAGGATGGTGTGCATGGCTGCCCCCAAACTCGCCTCGTTTCCGGCGATCCGTGGCGCGCTGAAGTTCTACCAGATCTGCTCGGTCATTACCGGTATCGGCCTGCTTCTGCTCGTCACCGAAATGATCTTGAAGTACACCCCGCTGCGAGTAGAAGTTTTCGCTGGTGGCTCGGGTGGGTTCCTTTGGCTCGCACCCGTCATCCCCGGTATCGATGGAGAACTTGTCTCAACCGGTGATGGCGTGAACCTCTCGCTCGGCATCCTGATCGTGCACGGCTGGTTCTACGTCGTGTACCTTTTCGCGTGCTTCCGAATTTGGAGCCTCATGCGCTGGTCGCTGTGGCGCTTTTTGATGCTTGCCGCCGGTGGCGTGGTGCCCTTTCTGTCGTTCGTGATGGAAGCGATCGTCGGGCGCGAGATCAAGAACTACCTTGTGACTCGCGAAGCGGCCGCAACTTCTGACCCTGTCATTTCAACAGAGAGCTCCCGGTGACCGAACAGAATTCGACAAGCCAGCGACCCGTTCTCGTCGTCGACTTTGGTGCACAGTACGCGCAGCTCATCGCTCGACGCGTCCGCGAGGCGGGCGTGTACAGCGAGATCGTGCCCCACACGGCAACAGCCGCTGAAATCGCGGCGAAAGAGCCCGTGGGAATCATCCTCTCGGGCGGCCCGTCCTCCGTTTACGAACCCGGTGCCCCGACGCTCGATGTAGGAGTCTTCGACCTGGGCGTGCCAACTCTCGGTATTTGCTACGGCTTCCAGGTGATGGCCCAGGCCCTCGGCGGCGAAGTCGCAAACACTGGCCTGCGTGAATACGGTGCGACGGATGCCACGATCGTCACCGACAGCGTGCTGCTTTCGGGCCAGCCCGTTGAGCAGAACGTGTGGATGAGTCACGGCGACCTGGTGTCACAGGCTCCGGCTGGCTTTGATGTTCTCGCCCGCACAGGAGCGACCCCGGTCGCAGCTTTCGCGAGCGATAGCCGAAAGATGTACGGGGTGCAGTGGCATCCTGAGGTGAAGCACTCCGACTACGGACAGAGTGTGCTCGAGAACTTCTTGCACGATGCGGCGGGTATCCCGGCCGACTGGAACAGCGGCAACGTGATCGCAGAGCAGGTCGAGCGCATTCGCGCGCAGATCGGTCACGCGCGAGTGATCTCGGCGCTGTCGGGAGGCGTTGACTCCGCAGTGTCGACGGCGCTCGTGCACAAGGCGGTGGGTGACCAGCTCACAGCGATTTTCGTTGATCACGGACTACTCCGAAAGGGCGAGCGCGAGCAGGTCGAGAACGACTACGTGGCATCGACCGGTGTACGTCTCATCACGATCGATGCGCGTGAGCAGTTCCTCAACGCTCTCGCCGGCGTCAGCGACCCCGAACAGAAGCGCAAGATCATCGGGCGCGAGTTCATCCGCTCCTTCGAGGCAGCAGAGCGTGATCTCGTCGCCGAGGCAAAAGCTGACGGTGAGCCCATCCGCTTCCTCGTGCAGGGCACGCTCTATCCCGATGTTGTTGAGTCGGGTGGCGGCACAGGAGCGGCCAACATCAAGAGCCACCACAACGTGGGCGGACTTCCCGAAGACCTCCAGTTCGAGCTCGTCGAGCCCCTGCGCACTCTCTTCAAAGACGAGGTGCGACAGATCGGTCGTGACCTGGGTCTTCCCGAAGCGATCGTGGGCCGCCAACCCTTTCCGGGGCCGGGTCTTGGCATACGGATCGTCGGTGAGGTTACCGCTGACCGCCTCGAGATCCTGCGTGATGCCGACGCGATCGCTCGTGCCGAATTGAGTGCAGCCGGTCTCGACAACGAGATCTGGCAGTGCCCCGTCGTACTGCTGGCTGATGTCCGCTCGGTCGGCGTGCAGGGCGACGGGCGCACCTACGGGCACCCCATCGTGCTGCGCCCGGTGTCGAGCGAAGACGCCATGACCGCTGACTGGACCCGTCTGCCGTACGACGTGCTGTCGAAGATCTCTAACCGCATTACCAACGAGGTGCGCGACATTAACCGCGTTGTACTCGATGTGACATCCAAGCCCCCGGGGACCATCGAGTGGGAGTGAGGCGCTAAGTCTCATGAGTGGTGACGCGGTAGCAGGTGGCGTTGTCGTTCCGGCCGCGAACTATTTGATCGTTGCGAGTCGGCTGGTGCCGGATCTCGACGGCGGGTTCACCGTGTCGGTTACTCGGCGTGCCCGAGATATTTCCTCCGCGACCGCCGGGCCTCGGCCGCTGTTGCTCACTGTCGACCCGGGGGAGCGCGCTACTCACGACGCGCACCGCGCAGAGTGGATGCGGCGCGGAATACTGACCGATGAGTCGGGGCTTCGCAACCTGTTCGACGATATGCGAGATGACGCGGAGTGGGCACGCGCTGCATCCGAAGCATTACCGCTGCCCGCGACCGATGATGTGCCGTACCGCGCGATCACAAACGACGCCGGGCGCACAGTGCTCGAGATTCCGTATGGCATCGGTGGGGCCGAGTGGCACCTGACCGATGCGCCCGTGCGGGTATGGGATGCCGCGGGCACTGCGCCCGTCGGATGGCTTCGAGGCTACGGCGGGCTCTACCGCGCCTGGATCTCTTTTGTTGCCGCCGCGGAGACGGCCCGCACCGGACTCGATTCAGTGGTGGTATGCGAAGCGCGCCAGATCGGTGAACTTCTTGCCGCAGGCATCGGGATTCCCGTTGTGCACACCACACACGCAGCCCACGTGCGCGCACCGTTCTCGTGGGACGCGCCCATCGACCCGGCATGGGAGCGGTGGCTTGGGATCGCCGACCGCTTCGACGCCGTGCTGTGGCTGACAGCGGCGCAGCAGCACGATGTTGAACGGCGTGTGGGCGACGGCATCCGCTCGTTCGTTGTGCCACACCCCGCGCCCGCCGTGACTGCACCAGTGGAGCCGGTACCCGGTCGTATTGTCATGCTCAACTCGTTGATTCCGCGAAAGCGTATTGACCACGCGCTTCGTGCTCTTGCGCGCGTGCGCGCAGAGGTGCCGCACGCGCACCTCGAGGTGTACGGTGCTGGCGGCTCGCAGGATGAACTCGCCGCGTTGGCTGTCGAGCTTGGTGTTGATGATGCGGTTACGTGGCACGGGCACTCATCGCACCCCGAAGAAGCATGGGCTGGTGCCGACCTCTTTCTCTTCACAAGCGAGAACGAGGGGCAGGGGCTGGTGCTGCTGGAGGCTCTCGCGCACGGTGTACCGGTCGTTGCATACGATGCGCCGTACGGTCCGGCAGATGCCCTCTCAGATGGTGGCGGAATCCTCGTGCCATCGGGTGATCTGAACGCGCTCGCCGAGGCGCTTCGTAGCGTGCTCGGCCGACGCGAGCTGCGGGCGGAACTGTCGTCGCTCGCGCAGCGAGCTGCCTCGAGACGGGATGCCGTGGCATCCATGAAGGCCTTCGGAGACGCTGTCTCGGCTGTGCTTCGCCGGTTCTGACCCGCTGCTTGTGCCTGTGCTTGTGATTGTGCCTGTGCTTGTGCCTGTGCGGAGGAGATCTGCTGGGTGGAGGAGTGTCGCTCGGAATCTCTCCTCCGCCGGGCATATCTCCTCCGGCTGGCAGGGGCTTAGGTCGATCGCGAGCTAGATTCCCTGCCAGACGAGGGCTGCGGCTCCGATGAGCGGCCCGTCGCCGTCGAGCGCTGACGGGCTGATGCGCACAGCGCGGGCATACGGATGCAGCGCCGCGCTGTGAGCGGAAGCGCGTACGTGATCGAGGTAGTCGTCGGCGACCTGTACAAAGCCCCCGGCTACGGCGACGGCCTCGAGGTCATAAAGGGTCGCCGCCGTCGTGATCGCTTCGCCCACAGCTGTTGCTGACCGAATCACGGCGCGGCGTGCGACCTCATCGCCGGCCCGGTACGCCGCGCCGAGCTCTTCCCCGGTCGTGCCGGTCCAGCCCTGAGCACATGCCCATGCCACAGTGGCGGGGCCTGCCGCTATCGCTTCGAGACTTGATGCCGCGGGGTCGCTGGCATCGAGGGTACGCACACGGATTTGCCCGATGTGCCCGGCATTTCCGCTCGCGCCACCGACAGCCCGGCCGTGTGCGATGAAACCGCCGCCGACCCCGGTGGACACGACCATCGCAAGCGCCGTTTCGCATCCGACAAGTGCCCCGTATGAATGCTCTGCGAGCGCAATGCAGGTGCCGTCGAGTGCAAGAGTAACAGGAGCGTCAGCGACGAGGCCGACGAGGACCTCGGCGAGCACCAGACCGTGCGCTGCGGGCAAATTAAGCGGCGAGATGCTGCCACCGGGCAGATCAACAGGTCCGGCCGAGCCGACACCGATCCCGGCAACACTTCGCGATGCGGGCACATGCGAGAGGGCGGATGCCGAGGCATCCCGAATCGCCCGAGCGATCTCATCACGCGATGCCGCCCGACCCGTAGGGCGGCGTGATACCGAAGCACGCTGCACGAGTCCGTCAGAATCAACGAGCGCGGCATCGACCTTCGTGCCCCCGATGTCGATTGCCAAAGCGAGGGGCGCGCCGTGCAAGCTCATTCTTCGATCCTGACACACGATGCAAAGCTCGTGCGGCAAAAAAAGAAGAAGGGGCCGCCCGTAGGCGACCCCTTCTTAGTGAATTGCGAAAGCTAGTTGCTGCCTCGAAGAATCGCGATCATGCGGAGGATCTCGAGGTAGAGCCAGACAACCGTCACCATGATGCCGAAGGCACCCATCCACGCGTAGACGCGCGGTGCACGGTTCTTCACACCCTGCTGGATCGAGTCGAAGTCGAGCACGAGCGAGTACGCAGCCATGATGACGACGAGCACACCGAGGATGAGACCGAGCGGAATGCCGAAGACCTCCTGGCTGCGGAGGCCGAATGCGCCACCCGCAGAACCCGGGATGAAGATCATCATCACGAGGTTCACCAAGCTGAAGGCGAGGTAGCCGAACATCGCGATCATGAAGATCTTGGTGGCCTTCTTCGAGGCGCGGATCTTGCCGCTCGCAAACAGGGCGAGAGTGACGCCGACAACACAGAGGGTCGCGATCGTGGCCTGGATGACAATACCGGGCCAGATGAATTCGAAGTACGCCGATGCGGAGCCAACGAACAGACCTTCAAGCGCCGCGTAGGCGAAGATCAGCGGCGGGCGCACCTTCTTGCGTGACGTGAAGATGATGACCATGGCCAGCACGAAACCGCCGAGCGCACCAATGAGCCACGGTGCCATAGAGGGCATGTCGCCGACGGACTGAACCGTCGACATCGACCAGACCCATCCGACGACAGCCGTTGCCAGCAGAATCGCGAAGAGCCCGATCGTCTTGATCACTGTGTCTTCGACCGTCATGCGGTCGGTCTCGATGGCGCCAGCGGTGGGCGCGGCATACATGCCCTCGAGGCGTGCGTTGGTTGCGGCATCCGTGGTGCCAGCCTGGGCGCTAGCGCCGCCCAGCCGAGCAGCGTTCGCGCCACCCGGGTACGTTCTGACCGCCTTCGGGTCTTGGAAGGCGGAGTTGTTGAATGCAGGATTCGTCGAGGCCATTGCTCGGCTCACACTCCCGTTACGTCTGTGACAGCAAGGTGCTGTAGATCAACGATATCGAACACGACGGACACAGCAACCGAATAGGCCTGTGAGTGCTCTTAGAGCGCGCGTGGAAGAGACGCTGTCGGCAGCCTCCAGACAGCACTCGCGGCTAGCCTGAGACCGTGCCGCATACCTCTCCACTCATCATCGGACATCGAGGAGCGCCGGGGTATCGTCCCGAGCACACGCGGGCGTCGTACGAACTTGCGATAGATCTGGGTGTCGGCGCTGTTGAGCCCGACGTTGTGGTGTCGCGCGATGGCGTGCTCGTGGTCCGCCACGAGAATGAGATATCCACCACAACCGACGTTGCCGAGCACTCCGAGTTTCTCGATCGACGCACAACCAAGGTGATCGACGGAGAAGAAATATCCGGGTGGTTTACCGAAGACTTCACGTGGGACGAACTGTCGCTTCTGGGTGCTCGCGAGCGCCTGCCCGAGCTCCGCCCCGGCAGCGCGCAGTTCGACCGGCAGCAACCCATGCTGCGCCTCGGCGAACTGCTCGCGCTGGTGGATGCGGCATCCGCTCGCGTCGGACGCGAGGTTGGCGTCGTCGTCGAAATCAAACACGCCACGTACTTCGCATCTCTCGGATGGAATATGGCCGACCTCGTCTCGGCTGAACTCCGCGCCGCGGGGTGGGCCGGGGGAGCGCGGGGGCTCGTCATCGAGTCGTTCGAGCAAAGCGTGCTTTCAGAGTTGAAACGCACTGGTGTGCCGGCGACCTACGTTTATCTCATCGAAGCGAAAGGCACACCTTTCGACCTCTTGGCGAGTCTCGGTGCGAAGGCCGAGAAATACTCCGCTGCCCTCAGCGAAGCGGGGCTCGATCGACTCGCGCACGAGGTAGATGGCATCAGCCTCAACAAACGCTTGATTCTCGCACCCGACGTTTTGGGGCACGCCACCGGTCCCGCGCCCGTCGTTTCGCGCGCGCACGAGCGCGGCCTGAAGGTGTTCACCTGGACATGCCGCCCCGAGAATGCGTTCTTGCTACGGCAATATCGCGACGGCGCGGATGCTGCCACACACGGTCATTGGCAGGCCGAATGGGCTGTGCTTCGCGACGCAGAGCTCGACGGAATTTTCGCTGACCACCCTGATCTCGCGGTGTCATTCTTTACGCCAGAAGCACCGCGGCGCCGGTGAGCCTCAGCTGCGAGAAAAACCTTTCGCGCATACCAGCGGACCCATAGGGTGGGAACCATGGCTTCACCCGGCATTGTCGTTCAAGATGTCCGCCGCTCATTCGGAAGCATAACTGCCGTCAATGGCGCAACACTCCAGGCCGACTTCGGACGCATCACTGGACTCGTGGGCCCGAACGGTGCGGGCAAGACGACGCTACTTCTCATGCTCGCTTCGCTCCTCGCACCCGACGAGGGTGAAATCTGGATCGATGGCGTCAACCCGCTCGACGATCCGCAGGCCGCCCGAGGATCCCTCGGCTGGATGCCCGACGCACTCGGGGCCTGGGGATCGCTCACGCCACGCGAAATTGTGCGTGTGACCGGACGGCTTTACGGCATGCCAAGCCCCGCAGCAAACGCGCGCACCGCGGAGCTGCTTCACCGCGTAGGTCTCGATGATCTTGCAGACCGCCCGGCACGCGTGCTCTCGCGCGGACAAAAGCAGCGCCTCGGATTGGCCCGTGCGCTCGTGCACAACCCGCGCGTCCTGCTGCTCGATGAGCCAGCCTCCGGCCTAGACCCCCAAGCGCGGGTGGACCTCCGACTGCTGTTGCGTGAGCTTGCAGCAGAAGGCCGCTGCATCCTGATCTCAAGTCACGTGCTGAGTGAACTTGAAGAAGTCGTTGACGACGCGGTCTTCATGGTCGCCGGTGCGACGATGGCCGCCGATGACGTCGCTCTCGCACAGCGGAGGTCGCGTCCGTGGCGGCTGAGGCTCGCTGGCCTCGATCAATCCGAGGCCCGTGCGCGCACTGCCGAAGCTCTCTCGATTGATGCTGATGCCGTCACCACAGACCGCCGTGACATCCTGCTCGCGTTCGACACCGACGTCGAAGCCGCGGCGGCGCTCCGAACCCTCATCGAGGCGGGGCTCCCGGTCGCAGAATTCGCGGCAGCCACCGGAGACCTCGAACACACCTTCCTCGGAGCAGCAAATGGAGGTGCACGATGAACGCGGCTCGCCTTCGGACCTTGATAGGTCTCGAGCTCACGCAGCGCATGCGGAGCGTCGCCTGGTACGTGCTGCTCGGTGTCTTCGCCGCCGTGCTCATCGTTGTGACAGTGCTGTCGTTCCTCGTGTTCGGCATGCAGAACTATTCCGGTCCTGGCATTTACTCAGCGATCGTCTACATCGTGCTGCTGCTCGTCGTGCTCGTCTCACCGACTCTCAGTGGCAACGCGATCAACGGTGATCGGGAGGCCGCAACGCTTGCGCCCGTGCAGATCACGCTTGCCACGACGGGCGAAATCATCATCGCGAAGTTTCTCGCGGCGTGGATAACGGGGCTGGCGTTCGTCGTCGTCGCGGTGCCGTTTCTGCTCATCGCGATGACCGCAGGTGGAGTGAACATCCCCACGGTAATCGTTTCGCTTCTCGTGCTGATCTTCGAGATCGGCATCGTATCCGCGATCGGTGTCGGACTCAGCGGGCTGATCGCCAAGCCCCTCTTTTCGGTGACGTCGACCTACTTGGTTGTGGCGGCGCTGACCATCGGCACGCTGATCATCTTCGGGTTAGCGGGCGCCAGCATCCGTTCCACTGTCACCTCGGAATACCGATACGGCATGTACGAAGAGTCGGGATCGGGCACGCTGGAGTGTGGATCATGGGAGACATCGACCTACGAGACACCGCGCTTTGACTACGTGTGGTGGACGTTGGCGGCGAACCCGTTCGTCATCCTCGCCGACGCGACGCCGACCTCTTACGACCCGAGTGGCTACCCCGATGATGTGTTCGGGCAGATCAAGTACGGTCTGCGGAGCGCCCAGATTCCGCCCGACCTCAACGTCAAGTACGACGATTGCAACCCGAGTTCGTCACAGTGGCAAGGGCCTGACCACCGCGAGGTGATCGACAGCACGGTGCCCAGCTGGTTCGTCGGGATGGCGCTGCAGGTCGTTCTTGCGGCCGCGCTGTTGTTCGGCGCGTACTCCCGCACCCGTACTCCCGCACGACGTCTACCCCCTGGCACCCGCATCGCGTAGCGCGCCGCCGGTGGGCCGCGCCGTTACGCCGTGCTGGGGGTGCCTCGGCAGCGCACCGGCAGCGTTCACTCGGGAAGTATCACGCGCTACCCGGCACTAACGCAGGCAGTATCCATGTGTGATGCTGCGCTGCGGCGTTCCAGCCCCGGTTCTGCCTGAGTTCGTGTAGGACGGTGGTGCGAAGCGCGACGCCGGGACACTGGGGCGCCCGCGGAAGGTGCGGACGGACCCAACCCGACATGCCCGACCAGAGCAGCCCTGTTTTGCCTGCACTAACGCAGGCAAAACAGGGCTGCTGGAGCAGATTCCGGGTGAAACGACGTGTTTTTGCCTGAGTTCGTGCAGAGGAGCGGGGTGAAGGCGAAACCTCGTCGAGTGGCAGGTGATGGCCCGCGGCGCTTTTTCGGGCGGATGCGACGGGGGGGCTGCGTGGGGTAGGCCGCCCTGAGGTAGGCAGCCCGGGGTAGGTCGACGAGTGGCGTCGAATGAAAGTGGACGCGACGGCGGGAGTCGAACCCGCAACGCTGCCGGATATGAACCAGAGCCCGGGACCGCCCGGATCGCCGCGATAACCCCACGCTAACTGAGCGCGCAGCCCGTGTCGAGGAACATCGCGCTGTGTATCAGAATGTGACGGGGTGTGACCTTGGATGACGTCACACCCCGATGCGGACAGTTCCCGGATCGACCTCCGCTTATTAAGCGCGGAGATCGCGGCGTGCGGATCAGCTCACGCGGCGACCGTGCTCTACACGCCCGAGCTGCACGCGCCGGAGCGACCCCGCGAGACCGGCAACGAACATGAGCGTGCCGATGCCGAGAATGACGATGGCTGTGGCTACGAGCGGATCAATGGTGATGGTCCAGTCGACGATATTGGTGCGCATCGCGGGATCTATCAGGAGCGTAAGCGCCCAGAGCGCGGCGGCAGAGAACGCCATGAAGAAGAGTCCCCAGATGATGCCGGCCCACCGAACGCGGGGGACTGCCGGTGTCGGGAGAGTAGTGAAGTCGATACGGTCTGTCGTGGTCACGGTGCTACCTCGGATGTTGGAGTGGTGGTGTCTGTCGGGGACGAGCCGGTCACGGTTGTGTCGGTGAGGGGGACGCCCTTGTCAGTGGTGAAAGTGATCCGCACGCTTCCGCTTTCCTGCGCGAGGGTGAGTGCTTGAGTGGTCTGTACCGCAGTGTCAGCGAAGGCGAAGGTGCGGTCGATTTTCTGCGCTCCGTCGACACTTGTGCTGTCCACGGTGAAATAGATCGCCCTGTTTTCTCCAGTTGCGTAGTCGACCACGTCTCCGGAGAGCACAACGTCGTCACCAAGCATCATGTCGAGATCGAGCTCGACACCCTCCTGCACCGCGATAGTTGTGCTGCCCTCGCGTTTGGTGACCTCGATGGGGGTGGGGCGGGTGCCAGCAGCCGAAACGTAAATCGACATGTTTCCGTTGTCTTGTGAAGCCGTCCACGGGCCCATGGTGTTGTCGATGTACTGATTGCGAGCATTGACCTCGGAAATAGTGACGGGCGCAATGGTTGCAATTGTGCCCAAGAAAAGCATCACGACTGTCAAGAACGCGAGAAAGTCGCTGCGTCGGCGCAGCGCGCCTGCCACGACCATCGACGTGGCCAGTACGAGCCCCGCCGTGAAGCACCCGAACGCTGCCACTAGATCGCGCCCGGCCGGGTCTACTACGGCCGACCACAGTGAGACGAGGGCTCCGATGACGAGTGCCCCGCCGGTCACGACGACGATGAACGTGCCACTCGTGCGCGGGTTTTCGAGCCGCTGTATTCGCCGACGCTCATTTGCTTCTGCTGCGAAAGCTGCGGCGGTTGCTTCTCGCTCACTTCGCGCTTCTGCGCGGGCACGCTGTTCGGCGTCTGCCTGATCGTGTCGCCACTGATCGTGCTGCACACGCCACTGTTCGTGTTGTGCGCGCCACGCGGCGAGCTCATCAGCCGATTCGGTTGCGGGCGCGGGCGGTTCGGTGGGCGCGGCGGGCGCCGACGCATCGGATGCTGGCGCAACATTCGTCTCGAGTGTTTCTCTGGTCTGCCGGGAACGTGACCGCGAGCGTCGCGATCCGCGAACGATGAAGTACACGATGGCGCCGAGCACGACAAGGCTGGCAAGTGTGCCGAGTGCGCGTAGCGGAGAGGAGTCGAGGAAGTACGGAGGCGAACCCGTGAACACGATGGCGAACCACGGAAAGATCGCGATGAGTCCGACGACGGTGAGGATGCCGATGCCCACCATCGCTGGGTCGAAACCGCCGCGCATCAACTCCCGCAGGTGAATAGTGCCGTTCGCGTCAGGGATGAGGGCCCAAGCGATGGCGTACAGCACGAGCATGGGGAAGCCGAATATTGCTGTGACAACGACGATTGCCCGGACGATCGCGGGGTCGATGCCGATACGGGCAGCGATCCCGGCGCAGACCCCGCCGAGCCAACCGTCGGCGCGAGCGATACCGAAACCGCTCACCCAAGAAAAGAAACGCTCGCTGCGCGGGGCGCTTGACGCGGGGCGCGGCGGTTCCGGCGCGGGTGGGGGCGGAGGTGTACTCGTGTCGGTCATGGTTCGATCCTCCCAACCGCTCGGTGGTTCCAGCTATGGGGGGATTCCCTGATCGCACCCTGAAGTGCGAGCGCGAGCACCCCTGATACCGGTGTCGAGTGATTGGATGGCGACATGTCCACAGCTGTCCCGATCTCGCGGCCACCCCTGCGGCGCCCGCGAGAGTGTCTGATATCCGGCACGTGCGAGGGTCTCGCGGCCCACCTCGGGTGGAGCGTCGCGTGGACGCGCATGCTCTTTGTCGCACTCGCGCTCGTGTCGGGCGCAGGCATCTTGCTTTACGTCTGGATCTGGGCGTTCACAAGGTGGGACGAGACAATGTCGGCTTCGCCATCCCGCAAAGCTCCGGTGGCATGGATCTTTGCCAGCGTCGCAGCAGTCGGGCTGCTCGCATTGGTCGTCTGGGCGCTTACCTGGAGCTCTCGAGGTGTCGTCTTCGCGGACACTTCGAACTGGAACCTCTTCTTAGTGGCAACGGCGGCGTTCGCTGTCGCCGCCGGCCTCTGGGCGACGTTTATCGACGGCGCCGATACCGCACGCGGCCCGAAGCACGTGCTGTCCGTCCGGCTTACGGTCACCGCGATACTCGCGGTACTTTTTCTTATTGAAGGGGCGCTGCTCCGGCAGGGCGGTCTATACGCGTTCACGGGTGCGCTCGTCGCTCTCGCGGGTGTTGTGCTCGTCTATTCTTCGGTGTTCATCGAGAAGATCCGGCAGCTCTCGGGCGAGCGAGTCAAGCGCATCCGCGAAGAACAGCGCAGCGAAATGGCAGCCCATCTTCACGATTCAGTGCTGCAGACCCTCGCGCTCATTCAGAACCGTGCTGGCGCATCGAGTGAAGCTGCGCGCCTCGCCCGTGCGCAAGAGCGAGAGCTGCGTGCGTGGCTCTACGACGGCGACGCTCCCGCCGACAGCGACTTGCCAACAGACCTCCGCGACTATGCAGCGGCGCTCGAACTCGACTTTGCCGTGCGCATCGATGTCGTCTCGACGGGGGCCTCGGCCGAGCGAGCCAGCGGAGAACTCGCCGCGGCGGCGAGGGAAGCGATGCTCAACGCTGCGCGCCACGCCGGTGGCGAGGTGTCGGTCTACATCGAAGGCACTTCTGACTACGTCGAGGTGTTTGTGCGCGACCGCGGCCCGGGGTTTGACCTTGAAGCTGTGCCCGACGACCGTTTGGGCGTGCGGCAATCGATCCTCGGTCGAATTCGCCGCATCGGGGGCACCGCGACGGTGCGACCCGGCAGCGGCGGCGTGGGGGTAGATGTACATTTGCGCCTGATGAACAACGTCAATACTTCTGCAGAGGCAGCGTCATGAGTGGCATCCGAGTTGTCATCGTTGACGATCATTCGATCTTTAGGTCGGGGTTGCGGGCCGACCTCGACGCCAAAGTTGACGTCGTGGGCGATGCCGCGGATGTTGCTTCTGCCATCGCGGTGATCGTCGAGACTCAGCCTGACGTGGTGCTGCTCGACGTGCATCTGCCTGGTTCTGCTGGCGCCGAGACCGTAGCCACCGGGGGCGAAGCAGTCCTCCGCGCTGCGTTGCCGCAGGCGCCGAACACGCGGTTTCTTGCATTGAGCGTGTCGGATGCCGCCGAAGACGTTGTGCGGGTCATTCGCGCCGGCGCTCGTGGTTACATCACGAAAGGTTCGTCCGGCATCGAAGTCAGTCAGGCCGCGCTCGCCGTGGCGGGAGGCGACGCCGTATTCTCGCCGCGGCTCGCCGGGTTCGTGCTCGACGCGTTTGGCGCCGTGGGCGGCGAGACCGCAACGGCCTCCGACGAACTCGACCGGCTGTCTGCGCGTGAACAAGAGGTGATGCGGCTCATCGCGCGCGGGTACGCCTATAAAGAGGTGGCGACCGAGCTCTTCATCTCTGCGAAAACCGTCGAGACACATGTATCGGCGGTGCTCCGAAAACTGCAGCTCTCGTCGCGCTACGAACTCACGGCGTGGGCAACCGAACGGCGACTGCTCTAACGGCGGCTTCTTCTGACAGTACTGTCGGAGCCGCCGCCTACACTTGAAGAGCCATGACAGACGCCTCCGCACCCCTCGTCGTGGGGGATACCTCACAACGCTCCGATGATGATCTTCTTGCGGGCCTCAATCCGCCCCAGCTCGAAGCCGTGACGTACCGCGGCCAGGCGCTGCTCATCGTGGCGGGTGCGGGCTCGGGTAAGACGAGCGTTCTCACGCGCCGCATCGCGTCGCTCCTGCGGGCGCGCGAAGCCTGGCCCAGCCAGATCCTCGCGATCACGTTCACCAATAAAGCAGCCGGTGAGATGCGAGAGCGTGTTGGTCAGCTCGTCGGCGAAGCCTCTCGTGGCATGTGGATATCGACGTTCCACTCGGCGTGCGTACGAATTCTCCGCCGCGAGGCACAGCAGTTCGGCTTCACGAGTGCCTTCACTATCTACGACTCGGGCGACTCGCGCGCGCTTTTGAAGCGGCTCGTGAAAGAACATGAGGCGGATGCCTTCGGCCTCACACCCGCGGCCGTTCAGGGCCGCATCTCGAAACTCAAGAACGAGCTCGCCGATGCTGAGTCGTACGCGCGGCAGGCCAACATGTCCGACCCCGCGGAGCGGATCTTCGTTGAGATTTTCGGCGATTACCAGCGCGCACTGCAGCGTGCGAACGCCTTTGATTTCGACGACCTCATCGCGCAAACCGTCTATTTGTTCCGTGCCTTCCCGCAGGTGGCAGACGTCTATCGGCGGCGGTTCCGCCACATCCTGGTCGACGAATACCAGGACACCAACCACGCGCAGTACGCGCTGATCCATGAGCTTACGAGGCCGCCCGTCGGCGCGACTCCGGAACCGTATGCCGACAGCGGCATGATGATCTTCGAGGCCCCGAAGCACGACGCTATTGGCGCGGAGGCCGTGGGCGCAGCTCTTACCGTGGTCGGCGACTCAGATCAGTCGATCTACGCCTTTCGTGGCGCCGACATCCGCAACATCAGCGAATTCGAGCGCGACTTTCCTGGGGCGAAGGTTGTGCTGCTGGAACAGAACTACCGCTCGACCCAGAACATCCTGTCGGCGGCAAATGCGGTTATCGGCCACAACTTTGATCGCAAAGACAAGAAGCTGTGGACCGACAGCGGTGCTGGCGAAAAGATCGTTGGCTTCACCGGTTACTCGCAGCACGATGAGGCGCAGTTCGTCGCCGATGAGATCGAAGTGCTGCACAAGAAAGACGTGCCGTACTCCGAGATGGCCGTGTTCTACCGCACCAACTCACAGTCGCGTGCACTCGAAGAGATTTTCATCCGCTCGGCCGTTCCCTACAAAATCATGGGCGGCACGAAGTTCTACGAGCGCGCCGAAATCAAAGACGCCCTCGCGTACCTCGTCGCCATCGCCAACCCGGTCGACGAAATGGCTATTCGGCGCATCCTCAACAAACCCAAGCGCGGTATCGGCGATGTGACCGAAACTGCCATCGCGCGATACGCCGAAGAAAACGAAATGTCGTTCCGCGATGCGCTCGCGAACCCCTCGGCGATGGGTTTCGGCCCCAAAATTCAAAAGGCGCTGCTTCACCTCGACGAAGTTCTGGTTGAAGCATCCGCTCTCATGCTCCCCGCTACCGGCGAGCTTGCCCCGCCGACCGCGGTTGCCGAAGGCCTCACCCTGCTGCTGAACAAGAGCGGATACCTCGACGCTCTGCGTGCGAGTCGTGATCCGCAAGACGAGGCCCGACTCGAAAACGTCGACGAGCTCGTTGCTGTGACCCGGGAATTCGCGCGAAACAACCCCGAGGGCACGATCATCGACTTCCTCACTGAAGTCGCCCTCGTGGCGGCAGCAGACGATCTTGACGACACCTCGGGGTCGGTGTCGCTCATGACGATGCACACGGCGAAGGGCCTGGAGTACGACAGCGTTTTTCTCACCGGTGTCGAAGAAGACCTCATCCCGCACCGAATTTCGGCAAACGAGCCGGGTGGCCCTTCTGAAGAGCGACGCCTGTTCTACGTGGGTGTCACGCGCGCGCGCAAGCGGCTGTATTTGTCGCTCGCGATGACGCGGGCACAGTTTGGCGAGGTGACAGTTGCGATGCCGAGCCGTTTCTTGCAAGAAATTCCCGCAGAACTCATCGAATGGCGGCAGTCTCCGGGAGACGTCAACTCGCGCGGCGGAATGCAGTCTCGTGCGCTCAATGCGCGAAAGCCTGGTTCATGGGGCGGGCGCCGTTCCGAAAACCCGCCGGCGTTGGCGCCGCGATCGACATCGCTCGACAAATTTCCGAACCGTGTGCCCGCCAAGGTGCGGGACAACGGTGAGATGGAATTGGCGTCAGGCGACCGCATCCGTCACGACGACTTCGGCGAAGGACACGTCGATGCAGTGACAGGCGAGGGTGCGAAGCGTGTCGCGCACGTGCGTTTCGAAGCAGTCGGGGCGAAGAAGCTGCTGATCAAGATCGCTCCCATCGAAAAGCTGTAGCGCTCCGGGCTGGCTCATCAACCCGCGCGTGGTCCACGGGCTACGCTGGGGCTATGGCATTGTTCTCGCGCCGCCCGAAGAAGTCTGAAGAGCCCGCTACTCCCGCCGAGGAACCGGCTATCGCCGATGAGTCGACGGCGAACAGCGCCGGAGCTGAAAGTCACACACCCGAAGAAGTAGTGCCGCAGGTCAACATTTCGATGTCGACGTACGGCAAATCCTCACCTCCGACTCCGACTCCGACTCCGGCCCCCGAGAACGTCGCGAAAACAGCGCTTCCGCGGCCCGATGCTGAAGCGCCGGCGCCCACAGAGTCGGTTCCTGGCCTTCGCGACAATGTGCTCGTGCGTCAGGCTATGAGTGGTGTCAACAAGCCACCTGAGCCCACCGAGCTTCTCAATGTTGCTCGTCAGTTGTTGCAGGGGCATGTGTTCTTGCGCATTCAGGGCGACGCGAAGGAGCTGCTCGCTGAGGGCAAAGACCTGCCGCTTTCGGTCGCGAAGCTCAACGGCAAACCGTATGTTCTCGCGTTCTCCGGGGGAACGGCGATTCAAGACGCTGTGCGCGCTGACGGCAACTCGTCAACATCAGCAGTGGGACAGCCCGTCTTGAACGTGCTGAAGCACGCAATCAGTGGCGAGTTCGCCGGCCTTATCGTCGACCACGCTTCGTCGCCGGCATCAGCTGTGCTGCCGCGGGCACTGCTCGAGCGCACTCTTGAGCAGGCCGACGATGACATCACGATCAAAGAGCTTCTGGCGGCAGTTCGCACGCCCGAAACGGGACGTGAGGTTGCGCGCGCGATGAGTACAGCGCCGCTGTGGCTTGCCGGAAAGCGCACCGACGACGGCAGGTTCGGTATCGCTGAATACCGCGCCGCCGATGGCACGCGAGCGCTTGAAGTTTTCACCCACCCACTCGAGCTGCTCGCACTTGGCCGTGGCGATCAACCGCTGCCGATCACGGCCGCACAGCTGGCCACGGCGCTTCGAGGTAACGAACAACTCACCGGTGTCTTCGTGAACCCGGCGGGCCCCTGGATTCGTCTCAGTCGCGAAGAACTCGCCCCGCTTTTCGAGATCACAGCGCCCGACGAGCCCACCTCTTCTGAGTAGGACCTGCGACACTCAAGGGTGCACCTGGTTTCGTAAGGCCCGTCACGACGGGTGAGGACCGTGGGTGACAGCGCCCGCCGTTTGCAGCCGAGTGGCGGCGTGTGAAACGGAGCTCGGCGCGCACGTCGGATGCCTTTGGGGCATCTCGATTCGGTGCCCGATCTGGTGGGGGTAGACATACATACCGACTGGACGGTATTGTGTCTTCCAACGGAAGCGAGGTCGCAGTGCGCAGATTCGAGGGCAGAGTCGCCCTGATCACCGGGGCCAGCAGGGGCATCGGCTTCGCCATCGCCCGGCGCATCCTCGCCGAGGGGGGTTCGGTCGTCATTACGGGCCGCAAGCAGGCCGCGCTCGACGCCGCGCTCAGCGAGCTGGGAGAGCGTGCATCGGCGGTGGCTGGGCACGCCGATGACGCCGAACATCAGCAGGCCGTTTTCGCCCACATTGTCGACCGGCACGGGGGCATCGACCACCTCGTCAACAACACCGGTATCAATCCCGCGTACGGACCGATTGTCGACACCGGTGCGGACATCACCCGCAAGATCGTCGACGTAAACGTCGTCGCGGCGCTCGACTGGACCCGCGGGGCGGTCGCTGCGGGGTTGACGCGGTCTGTCGTGAACATCGCGTCGGTCGCAGGCTTGGGTGCGAGCCCCGGAATCGGCTTCTACGGCGTCTCGAAGGCAGCGCTCATCAACCTGACGATGCAGCTGGCCTTCGAGCTCGCCCCACGGATTCGCGTCAACGCCGTGGCACCCGCCGTGATCAAGACGGCGTTTGCTCGCGCCCTCTACGAAGGACACGAAGCCGAGGCCTCCGCCGCATATCCCTTGCAGCGCCTCGGCGAGAGCGACGACGTCGCGGGGCCCGTCGCCTTCCTCCTATCCGACGATGCCGGCTGGATCACCGGCCAGACAATGCCGATCGACGGCGGCGCCAGCATCCGCCCCCAACTGTGAGCTGCTCGGGCTCGCGGCCGATTCGCGGGAGGATGAACGTATGAAAGATTCTCACGTCGCCGACGACGTCACCCGTGCCGCTGTCGAGCTTTTCGCTACTCAGGGCTACGCCAACACGAGCGTTCAGCAGATCGTTGCGGCCGCTGGTGTCACCAAAGGCGCGATGTATCACTACTTCGAGTCGAAAGATGACTTACTGTTCGGCATCTACGACCGCCTGCTGTCGCTGCAGAAGTCGCATCTCGATGAAATCATCGCGCGCGGCGGCGCGACCGACGAGGTGCTACGCGCGGTCTGCGTCGACGTGCTCGAGACCTCGATCGATGACATTTCGGCGGGAACTGTGTTCTTCCGCAGCATGCACATGCTCAGCGCGCCACGCCAGCAAGAGGTCACGCGCCGCCGAAGGAGCTACCACGACCAGTTCGCGGCGCTGATCGTGCGTGGACAGGCGGACGGGCTGTATCGCGACGACATCCCGGTCGTGATGATCGTCGCGCATTTCTTCAGCGACGTGCACTATCTCTCGCACTGGTACTCGCCCGAAGGGCCGGAGGATCAGACTCTCATCGCCGAACAGATCACTGATCTGTTCTTGAGCAGCATCAGGAGCAAAGATGACCCTGCCTGACACGATGCGCGCCTGGCGCGTCACCCGACTCGCCGAGCCGAACGAAGCGCTCTCGCTCGATGAGCTCCCGATGCCCACGCCGTCGGCGGGCGAGGTGCTCGTGCGGGTCCGCGCGGTCGCGGCGAACTTTCCCGACGTGTTGCTCTGCCGCGGCGAGTACCAGGTCAAGCCTGCGCTGCCCTTTGTGCCCGGTATCGAGTTCGTCGGCGATGTGGTCGCATACGGCTCGAGTGTCGACGGGCTCGAGGTCGGGGCTCGTGTGCTCGGCTCGAAGATCGGTGTGCTCTCGGAATATGCCGTGCTACCCGCGTCGGATGTGTGGGCGGCACCCGAGTCGCTCCCGGACGTCGAGGCATCCGGGTTGACGGTCGCCTACCAGACCGCGTGGTTCGCGCTCCACCGTCGCGCGGCGCTGCAGTCCGGCGAATGGTTGCTCGTTCATGCGGCAGCCGGCGGCGTGGGGCTCGCGGCCGTGCAACTGGGGGCCGCTGCGGGTGCTCACGTAGTCGGCGTCGTGGGGTCGGCGGCAAAAGCGAAGGTGGCGCGGGATGCCGGAGCCGACATCGTGCTGGTGCGGGGCACCGATGACATCGTCACGGGGGTCAAGTCGGCTACCGGTGGGCGGGGCGCAGATGTCGTCTTCGACCCGGTCGGTGGCGACGCGTTCGTGGCCTCGACGAGGTGCATCGCTTTCGAGGGTCGCATCATCGTGGTCGGCTTTGCGGGCGGCACGATCCAAGAGCTCCCGGCCGGGCACGTGCTCGTGAAGAATTATTCGGTGGTGGGGTTGCACTGGGGAATGTATCCGGGCCTTCGTCCGGACCTCGTGGATGACGCCAGGGCAGGTCTGACTCGTCTGGCGGAGGCCGGCTCGATCCGGCCCGTCGTCGACCACGTCGTGCCGTTCGATCGGGCGCCGGAAGCCCTGACCGCGCTCGCAGGGGGCGCGACGGTGGGTCGCGTCGTCATCCAGGTCGGGTGATGACCCTCGACGGGCGCGTCTGCCTGGTCACGGGCGGTGCCCGGGGGATTGGTGCGGCCGTGGTCCGCGCGCTGCACGCTGAGGGTGCGCGCGTCATGGTCGCCGACGTACTCGAGGTCGAAGGTGCCGCGCTCGCGGACGAGCTCGGCCCATCGGTGCGTTTTGCGCGGCTGGATGTCACGGACGAGCACGGGTGGGCCGCGGTGGTCGCGGCATCCCTCGACGCCTTCGGCGCGATCGACGTGCTCGTCAACAACGCTGGCATCGCCAACGCGGCGCCCATCGAGCATCTGTCAACGGCGAAGTGGGATGCGGTCATCGCTGTCAATCTGACGGGGACGTTCTTCGGATGCCGTGCCGTCGTGCCGATCATGAAGACCGCCGGTCGGGGGTCGATCATCAACCTCTCGTCCGTGGAGGGTATGCGCGGCAGTCGGGGCCTGCACGGCTACACCGCAGCCAAGTTCGGCGTGCGAGGGCTGTCGCAATCGATGGCGGTCGAACTCGGTGAATTCGGGATCCGAGTCAACTCGGTGCATCCGGGCTTTATTCGTACGCAGTTGACGGAACGCATCGATCCGGCACATCTCGACATCCCGCTCGGGCGGCCGGGGGAGCCCTCTGATATCGCCGCCACCATCGTCTTTCTTGCATCCGATGCCTCGGCCTTCACCACGGGCGCGGAGTTCGTGGTCGATGGTGGCATGATCGCCGGCATCCCGCACCGGTAACGGGCATACGCCCTCTTCGCCGCCATGGGTGCGACACTCGAAAAGATGGCTGCAACATTTACATACCGCCCGGTCGGTTTCTGATGTACAGTGAGGGCATCTGACACGAAGAGGTGCCGATGCTTTCCCAGAACAGCCCCCACGATCCGCTCGGTCCGCGGCTCGAGATCGATCGACTGACCGTCACATTCGGCGGCCTCACCGCGGTCGACGAGGTCACCTTCACCGTGCAGCCCGGCGCGGTCGTCGCACTGATCGGCCCCAACGGAGCAGGCAAGACCACGGTCTTCAACGCCGTGTGCGGCCTCGTGCGACACAGCGGATCCGTCCGTATCAACGGCGCACTCGCACCGCGCCGCACGGCCGCACTCACCGACCTCGGTGTGTCGCGCACCCTGCAAGGACTCGGGCTCTTCGGTTCGCTCAGCGTTCGCGAGAACGTGCTCGTCCCCGTCGCGGGTCGTCGCGATGCCCCTCGCCTCGTCGCGGAACAGCTTGCTGCACTCCACCTCGACCCCCTCGCCGATCGACCGGTCGCCGCCCTCGCCTACCCCGATCGCAAGCGCGTCGCTCTGGCACGTGCGCTGGTCACAGATCCCGGACTTCTGCTGCTCGACGAACCCGCGGGCGGACTCGGCGCTGACGACATCGATGATCTCGCGTCGACGATCCGGCGAGTGGCCGAAGCAGGATGCTCCGTGTTGCTGGTCGAGCACCACGTCGACTTCGTCATGAGTCTGGCCGACGACATCGTCGTGCTCGACTTCGGTCGTCGGATCGCGCAAGGCGCCCCGGAGGACGTACGTACCGATCCGCGCGTCGAAGAGGCCTACCTCGGTGTGAAGGCGACACGATGAGCGCGACAGTCGCACCGACCGCACAGCCGACGCCGACACCCGCCGGAGCGCTCGCTCTTCGAGGCCTGACCGTGGGGTTCGGGGGCGCTCCCGTGCTGCACGGCGTAGACATCGAACTGCGTCCAGGCGAGGTCGTCGCACTCCTCGGCGCCAACGGCGCGGGAAAGACGACACTGCTTCGCGCGCTGGCCGGCCTCGTGCCCGCCGCATCGGGCGACATTCTTCTCGACGGATTCGATCTCGCACCACTTCGCACAGAGCAGCGGGCTCGACGGGGCATAGCGCTCGTGCCCGACGGCCAGAGCGTGGTGGCCGAGTTGACGGTAGAAGAAAACCTGCGGCTGGGTGCGTTGTGGCGCCATCGCGGCGCAGCGCGTGACCGCGCCGTGGCCGCGATCTACGAGCTCTTCGAGCCGCTCGCTCGGCGACGCACAAGTGACGGGCACCAGTTGTCCGGCGGCGAACGGCAGATGCTGGCTCTGGGGCGTGCGCTCATCGCCGAACCGATCGTGCTCGCCCTCGACGAGCCATCGCTCGGACTCGCGCCACTCGTCGTCGCGCAACTCATGGGCACTTTGCGCGATGCCGCCGAGAGTCGTGGCCTCACCGTCCTGCTCGCCGAACAGAACGTCACGAGCGCGCTCTCGATCGCCGATCGAGGCGTCGTCCTCGATCTCGGTCGAGTCGTGGCCGACGCGCCGGCCGCCCAGCTCGCTACCGACTCCGCCCTCCGACACGCCTACCTGGGGTTCTGATGGATCGCTTCGTCTTTCTGTTCGCCACCGGACTCGCTCGCGGCGCGATTTTCGCACTGTTCGCGCTCTCGCTCGTGCTCATCTGGCGGGCCGCGCGCATCATCAACTTCGCGCAGGGGGCGATGGCGCTCGTCGCGACGTACGTGGCGTTCGCCGTCACCGGGGGGACGGGGTCGTACTGGGCCGGACTCGCCGCGGGCATCATCGCCGGCGCGCTCATGGGGCTCGTCGTCGAGCGCGGCGCCATGCGATTCGCGTCTCATGAGAACCCGCTTGCCGGCGTGATCGTCGCGATCGGACTCGTGATCGTGCTGCAGTCGGTCCTTGGCATCCTTTTCGGCGCCGAGTACCGCCCCATGCGCGCGCCATTCGATGACAGCCCGATCATCGTGAACGGGGTGCCGCTCGTCTCGCCCTACGACCTCTTCGTCCTCGCCGTCGCGATCATCGTGATGGTGGCACTCGCCCTGCTTTTTCGCTACACATCGCTCGGCCTGCAGTTGCGAGCATCCGCGTTCGCCCCGGAGGTTTCGCGCATCCTCGGGGTACGGGTCACCCGGATGGTGACGATCGGATGGATGCTGTCGGCCGCCGTCGCGGCGCTGGCGGCGATGCTGCTTGTGCCGACCGAGCTGGGACTCAATCCGCACTCGACTGATGTGCTGTTCGTCTACGCTTTCGCGGTCGCCGTCGTGGGAGGTCTCGACTCGCCCGTCGGGGCGATGGTAGGAGGTGTCGTCGTCGGAGTCGCGATGACGCTCGTCACTGGATACCTCGGTGCCACGGTCGCCCCGATCGGAGTCCTCATCCTGCTCGTGGGTGTGTTGCTGATCCGACCGGGAGGCATCTTCTCGATGCGGGAAGCGAGACGCGCATGAACCGGCTCGCTCCCTCTCTCTCGGGCACCCCGCGGAGCATCGTCCTCGGTGTGCTGCTCACCGTCGTTGCGATCGGCGGAACCTTCCTGCTCGATCCCTACCGCAATTTCCAGCTCGCCACGATCGTGGCCTACTTTTGCGCGGTTGCAGGACTGACCCTCCTGACCGGACTCAGCGGGCAGCTTTCGCTCGGGCACGCGGCACTCATGGCTGCGGGTGGGTACGGCTACGCGCTCACGGCGAACGCCGTGACGGATATCGGAATCGACGGCATCGCTCGCTTCCTGCTCGGCATGCTCGCAGCGATCCTGGCATCCGGCGTGCTCGGACTGCTCCTCGGGCTCGCCGCGGCTCGCCTCAAGGGGCCGTATCTTGCGGGTGTCACCCTCGCGCTCGTCGTCGCACTGCCGGCTGTCACCTCCGTCTTCTCGGGAGTGTTCCGCGGTGACCAGGGCCTGCAGATCGCTTTCGAGGGCGTTCCGCCGGTGCTTGCACGTGTCATCGCGCTCGAGCAGTGGCAGGCGTGGGTCGCGATCCTCGTCACGGCTGTGATCGTGACAGCGCTCGCGATCGTCCGTCGTGGTGGTCTGGGGCTACGGATGCGGGCGGTTCGCGACGACGAGACGGCAGCACGCCTGAACGGCATCCCGGCGGCCCGCGTGAAGATCGCGGCCTTCGCGATCAGCGCTGTCGCCGCAGGAGCCGCGGGCGGTGTGCTCTGCTTCGTCACGCAGTCCGTCAGCCCGGGCGCCTACACCCTCGCCTTCTCGCTGTTGCTCGTCGTCGCCGCCGTGATCGGGGGACTCGGCTCGATCGGCGGAGCCGCCATCGGCGCCGCACTGATCGTGATGCTGCCGTGGCTGATCAACTCACTGGCGTCTGCACTCGCCCTGCCGAGCGAGCTCGAGCAGCGTCTCTCGGGCAACGCCGCCCTGCTCGTCTTCGGCGTGCTGCTCATCGTGGTGACTCTCGTCTGGCCGCGCGGTATCGCCGGTATCAGGATCACGCGCCGGCGCGCGTCGACTGATTCCGCGGCCCCCGACCATCCGGGACCAACCACCCCCGTCTCATCCGCTGCACGATCCGTCCAATCGCAATGAAAGAGGAGAACATGTCACAGCACACGACCGCACGTCGCGTCGTGGCGACCATCGGCGCTACCGTCGTCGTCGTCGCGCTCGCGGGATGCAGCACACCCACCCCCGCGGCCGATACTCCCGGTGTCACTGAAGACACCGTGACGATCGGCGCCCACGCCCCGCTGACCGGACCGGCCGCCGCGGGGTACTCGTCAATCTCGGCCGCCGCGTCCGCCTACTTCGACTACATCAACGACAACGGCGGCATCCACGGCCGATCGATCGATTACATCGTCAAAGATGACGCCTACAACCCCGCCAACACCCAGACCGTGGTGCGCGAACTCGTCCAGCAGGATGAGGTCTTCGCGATCGTCAACGGGCTGGGTACACCGACGCACACCGCCGTGCTGGAGTATCTCAACCAGAACGAGGTGCCCGACCTGTTCGTCGCGTCCGGGTCGACGACCTGGAATCAGCCCGAGGAGTTTCCCTTCACATTCGGATTCAACGCCGACTACCTGGTGGAAGGCGGTGCACTCGCGCAGTACGCGGCGGACGAGTACCCCGATGCCACGGTCTGCCTGCTCGGGCAGGACGACGACTTCGGCGACGAGATGATCGAGGGAGTCGAGCTCGCGCTCGGCGCGAACGGGCTCGCTCACATCGAGCGGTATTCGGTATCGAACCAGGATCTCGCCGCTCAGGTCGGTGCGCTCCAGGCGGCAGGATGCGAGATCAACATCCTCGCGACGATTAACGGGTTCACTGCGGTCGCGCTGGGCACGGCAGCAGCGATGGGATGGTTCCCACAGTGGTTCTCGTCCTCGTCGGGTGCCGACTACCCGACGCTCATCGGATACCTCGGTGAGGATGCCGGACCCCAGTTGATGCAGGGATTCACAGGCGTCAACTACCTGCCAGCGGCACAGGGTGACGACGACTGGACGGCACTCTTCCAGGAGGTCAACGCGGAGTACAACGACGGCGCCGCCTTCGACGGGAACACCGTCTACGGGATGAGCGTTGCGTATCTCTTTGCCGAGGCGCTCGAAGCGGCAGGCGAGAACCCGACCCGAGAGTCCCTGCTCGCGGCGGTGTCATCGGGCGATCTCGTCGGCAACGGCATCCTTCCGCTCGCCTTCGGCCCCGACAGCCACGCCGCCTACCTCGGCGTTGGCATCACGACCGTCGACCAGGGTGTGCAGGACTACATCGGGGTGTCGTACGCGATCGATGGTGGTTCGGTCGTGGCGGTCAATCCTGATCCGGTCTCGCTCGTCGGCAAGGGAGTGCCCGGATCCTGATCCGGTAGCGCCTTCGCACGCAAAAGGAGAGATCCTCACCTTCGAGAAGGTGAGGATCTCTCCTTTTGTCTGTGCGAGATGCGCGGGTTCAGTGGCGCAGCGGGGCGTGCTGGTCGGCGAGGAGACGCTTGAGGACCTTGCCGCTCGAGCCAAGGGGGAGGGCGTCGACGAGGTGCACCACGCGCGGGTACTTGTAGGCTGCCATCCGCTCCTTCGCGAACGCCACGAGCTCTTCGGCCTCGACGTCGGCGTTGTCGTGGACGACGATGGCCGCATGGATCTCTTGCCCGTGCGTGTCATCCGGCACTCCGAAAACGGCGGCGATTGAGACGGCCGGATGCGTCGCGATGACGGCCTCGACCTCGGTCGGATACACGTTGTAACCGTTGCGTAGGATCATGTCCTTCTTGCGGTCGACGATCGACAGGACGCCCTGGTCGTCTATCGTGCCCAGATCGCCCGTGCGGAACCACCCGTCGACGACCGCCTCGGCGGAGGCGTCGCCGCGGCCAAGGTAACCCTTGAACAGGTTGTGGCCGCGCACCACCACTTCGCCCACGGCGCCGGGCTCATCAATGAGGTCGATCCGGCTTTCGGTCTCGGCCTCGGCTATCGCAACGTCGACACCCCACAGCGGTCGGCCCACCGTACCCGGGCGAATCGGCTCATGGAGCGGATTGGACGATACGGTCGGGGCGGTTTCGGTCAGACCGTACCCCTCGTGCACGTCTGCGCTATAGGCCTCGGCGAAGGCCTCGAGCACGACGACGGGCAGCGCCGCCCCGCCTGATACCGCGTAGCGCAGGGGCGGCCGGTCGGGTGATCGCCGGGCGGCCTCCAGCATGCCGACGTACATCGTCGGAACCGCCGTGAAGACCGTCGCGTTCTGCTCCACCATGAGGCTGAGCGCGACATCCGGATCGAACTTGGGCAGCAGAATCACGGATGCGCCGACGCGGAACGCGATGTTCATCACGGCGGTCTGCCCGAACGTGTGGAACAGGGGCAGGCCACCGAACACGATGTCGTCCGCGCGCAGATCGAACGCATCGAGCAGCGTGCAATGAACCTGCTCGATGATCGATAGGTGCGTGCCCACCGCGCCCTTGGGTGTGCCGGTCGTGCCGCTCGTGTACAGGATCGTTGCGGCCTCGAGCGGGCCGACCGGCTCGTGGCGCACGATGGGCGCGTTCGCGGCCGCCTCGGCCTCGAGGCGCGGAAGGTCGATGCTGGCGTCTTTTGGCAGCAGCACGGTCATGAGGGGAACACCTTCGCGGGCCGCGGCGGGGACCGCCTCGCCGAGCAGAGGGGCCGCGGCAATGAGCAGGTCGGCCCCCGAGTCGCGCAGGATGAACGCGATCTCGTCGGCCTTGAACAGCAGGTGCACGGGCACGACGATTGCGCCGAGGGAGAGAGTGGCGAAGTAGACCCGTGCAAAGTCGGGCACGTTCGGTACGAGCATCGCGACGCGGTCACCGTGCCCGATCCCGCGGGCCCGGAGCGCGCCAGCGTAGCTGCGGGTCTGATCCCACAGCTCGCGATAGGTCGTCGATGTGCCCATGAAGTGCACCGCTGGCCGTTCGGCATGGCGTACCGCCGATTCGCTCAGAATGCTCGCGACCGACATGGTCGTGAAGCCGGGGCCGTCTATGGCGGGATCTGGCTGATGGTTCATTGTTCGCCTTTCGTGGTCGGTGCGAGAAAGGTGGTGCTAAAGAGAGGGCCGAGGTCGCAGCTCGGCGCGTCCGAGGCTCGAGAGGTGTACCTCGTCGGGACCGTCGGCGATGCGGAGCGAGCGGACTCCGGCGTAAAGCTCGGCGAGCGGGGTGTCGGATGAGACACCCGCGGCACCGTGAACCTGTATTGCGCGATCGATGATCGTCTGCACAGCACGCGGGACAGCGATCTTGATCGCCTGAATCTCGGTCATGGCCTGGCGATTGCCCGCGGTATCCATCAACCAGGCGGTCTTGAGAACGAGCAAGCGCAGGGCCTCGAGCTGGAAGCGTCCCTCTGCGGCCCATTCGCGCACGACACCCTGCTCTGCGAGCGAGCGGCCGAAGGCATGCCGTTCGTTGGCGCGGGTCGACATCAGCGCCAGCGCCCGCTCGCCGGTGCCGAGTGCCCGCATACAGTGGTGGATGCGCCCGGGGCCGAGCCGTGCCTGGGCGATGGCGAAACCATCGCCCTCGCCCGCGATCAGATTCGCCGCCGGAACGCGAACGTCATCGAACGCGATCTCGGCGTGCCCGCCGTGGTCGCGATCGTCGTAGCCGAAGACCGACAGCGGTCGCACGGTTCGCACTCCCGGGCTGTCCCTCGGCACGAGGATCATCGACTGCTGACGGTGGCGGTCAGCATCCGGGTCTGTCTTTCCCATCACGATGAAGATCGCGGCATCCGGATTCATCGCACCCGTCGACCACCACTTGCGCCCCGAGACGATGTAATGGTCGCCGTCGCGTCGAATGCGGGTTCCGATGTTCGTCGCATCCGACGACGCCGTGTCGGGCTCGGTCATGCAGAACGACGAACGGATCTCGGCGCTCATCAGGGGTTCGAGCCACTGCTCCTTTTGCGCGGGGGTGCCGAAGTCGTTCAGCACCTCCATGTTGCCCGTGTCGGGTGCGGCACAGTTGAAGGCGACAGGGGCGAGCCGCTGGCTCCAGCCCGTGACCTCGGCGACCGGCGCGTATTGCAAGTTCGTCAGCCCGGCGCCGTTCTCGCCGGGCAGAAACAGGTTCCACAGGCTCTCGTCGCGCGCTTTCTGCTGCAGGTCGCGGACGATCGGCTTGACGGCCCAGTCTTCGGGGGCCGCGGCGAGCTGTTGGTCGAGGATCGGTTCTGCGGGCAGAACATGCTCCGTCAGGAACGTGCGCGCACGCTCGGTGATCTCGTGCGCGGTGCTATCCGGTGCGAAGTCCATCAGCGTGCGTCCTTTCCTCGAGTGGCGAGAGGCTCGACGAGGTCGCCGATCTGCTCGAAGCCTTCGCCGACGGTGTCGCCGGCCTGGTAGCGAAAGTGGATGCCCTCGAGGATGACGGCGAGCTTGTACGCGGCAAACGCGCGATACCAGCGCAGGTTTGGCACCGCGATCTCGGACCGGTCGGCGTATGCCGCGAGAAGCTCGTCGAAGGTGGGGTAGCCGGCGGTGAAATCCACCGCGCTGGGGACGGCACCCGCGAACGCCCCGGGCAGGGATTGGATGTCCCAGTAGAGCGCGAAGATGCCGAGATCGACGAGCGGGTCGCCGAGCGTCGCCATCTCCCAGTCGAGTACCGCCGAGATGCGCGGGTGGTCGCCAGCCCCCGTGACCAGCGCGTTGTCGAGCCGGTAGTCGCCGTGCACGATTCCGGTTCGAAACGAGTCGGGCATATCGTCAGCGAGGCTCGCCTGGAGGCCATCGAGGATGGGGGTATCGCGGGAGCGCGAGGCGTCGAGCTGGCGTCGCCACGTCGACAGTTGTCGAGCGAGGTAGCCATCGGGCCTGCCGAAGTCTTCGAGGCCGACCGACGACGGATCGACCGCGTGCAGATCGGCGAGATGCTGCACGAGCTCGATGCTCAGCGAGCGCAGTCCCGCGGGGGAGTAATCAGCATTCTGCGACGTGTGTGCCAGCACCTGCCCCGGCGCGCGCTGCATGAGGAAGAACACCGTGCCGGTGATCTCGGCACGCTCGGCGTCGTCGACGAGGTCGATCGCCGTCGGAACGGGAACGGGGCTGTCGGCGAGCGCCGAGATCACGCGGTGTTCGCGGCGCATGTCGTGCGCGCTCGAGAGCACATGCCCGAGAGGGGGTCGGCGCAGCACGAGCGGTATGCGCGCGCCGTCCACCGCGTAGGTCAGGTTGCTGCGGCCGCCGGGAATGACGGATGCCGTGAGATCGCGGTCGGCGAGATCGGGGTGCGCGTGGCGGAGCCACTCACTCAGTGCCGCGACATCCAGCCCGGGAACCTCGGTCATCCTCGACCTGCCTCTCGAAGCCCGTCGTTGGGCTTTCGATTAGCATACCGGATGGTCGGTTTGTTGCGCCAGGGGCACGAACGGGACCGGCTGGATCAGGGCATGAGATGGCGCTCGACGGCCGACCGGATGGGTTCCGGGATCGCTAGCGGGCGTCGGGTCGCTGCATCCACGAACACGTGTACGAAGCGCCCGGCCGCGATCTTCTCGTCGTGACCGGCACGAAAGATGCCGAGGCTCCACGTGATGCTGGTCGTCCCCAGGCGTTCTATGTCGATCCCGACTTCGAGCGGTTCGGGGAATCCCGCGGATGCCGTGAACTCGCAAGATGATGCGGCGCACACTGCGATGGCGTCGCCGCCGAGGGGGTCGAGTCCGCCGGTGCGAATCATCCAGGCGTTGATCGCCGTGTCCATCGCGGCGTAGTAGACGGTGTTGTTGAGGTGTCCGTACTGGTCGTTGTCGGACCAGCGCGTCGCAAACGGCTCTCGAATCGGGTGAGTGCCCATTGCTCTTCCGCCCCTCAGCCGTCTACTCGCAGCAGCATCCGGAACGCCGTGCGCGCCCTCTCGCTGCTGGGTTGGTCGCCGGAAATCAAGTCGGTGTATGAGAACGACTCGGAGACTCGCACGAGGAGGTAGGCGAGGGTCAGCGGATCGATCGTGCCGCCCAGTGGTGCGGCGCCCAGGTCGCGGCGCACAAGCCACTCCGTCGTCGCGACGTATCGGCGTTGGATGGGGCTCTCTTTGGTGGTGAGGAGGCGCAGCGCACGAGCGGGCTCACGACGTAGGAATTGCCGGAAGTAATCAGCGGTGATCAGATCGTCCACGAAGTGCGTGAGGATGCCGACGACACGTTCCCCGCCGTCGAGCTCGGCTGTCGTGTGCTCGGCCTGCGCGAGCGTGGGGATCGCGAGCGACCACAGCACCTCGCTGAGGAGCGCGTCACGATTACCCACCCAGCGGAAGAGCGACGTGCGGTCGACCCCGAGCGAGGCTGCGAGGCTGCTCATGTCGATGCGTTGACCTGAGATGAAGGTCTCACGCGCGGCCTCGAACGCGCGCTCCGCGTCAGGGTGTGATCCATCGGACAGTCGCTCCGAGAGCCACGAAGACGCCGCGTCGAGTCCGGCGGTCGAGATCGTGGTTGTCGTCGGTATCGCTGTCATCGAGGTCGTCATGCCCGAACTCTACCTGCGCGGTGACCAAGACATGCAACATAATCCGGAATGTTGTGCGACACTTACGATTACGTTGCACGCTTGAATGGAGAAACGATGACGTTCACCATGGACCGGCCCGAGGCCGACTCTGCTGCCGCCGACCTGCTCAACGCAGACTTCTACGGCTTTCAGCACCAGCTGACCGATACGGAGCAGCGCGCGCTCGCCAGCGTGCGCGACTTCCTCGACACCGAAGTGCGCCCGTTCGCCGACGACTACTGGGAGCGCGCCGAGAGCCCCAAGCACCTGTGGCCTCGCTTCGCGGAGCTGGGTCTGTTCGGCAACGCCTTTCCCGAGACGCAGCAGTTCGAGAACAGCAACGTCTACCGTGGCTGGGTTGCGATGGAGATCTCGCGCGCCGATCCATCGACCGCGACCTTCATCGGTGTGCACTCGGGTCTCGCGATGACCTCGATCGCCGTCGGCGGCTCGGAGGCGCAGAAGGTCGAGTGGCTGCCGAAGCTCGCGGCGGGCGAGCTCGTCGCCGCTTTCGGGCTCACCGAGCCCGACCATGGCTCCGACACGGCAAAAGGCCTCGAGACGACAGCCGAGCGCCGGCCCGGGCCGGACGGCGCCGACGAATGGGTTCTGAACGGATCCAAGCGCTGGATCGGAAACGGCGCCTTCGCCGACCTCGTTGTGATCTGGGCACGCGACGTCGCCGATGATCAGGTGAAGGGTTTTCTCGTGCGCACGCCGACGCCCGGATTCGTCGGAACGAAGATTGAACGCAAGCAGTCGCTGCGCGCGGTCGAGAATGCCGACATCACGCTCGACGGCGTGGTCGTTCCCGAGAGCGATCGCCTGCAAAAGATCAACGGATTCCGCGACGTTGCCGTCGTCCTCCGTCTGACGAGAGCAGATGTCGCGTGGCAAGCACTGGGAGTCGCCGTCGGTGCCTACGATGCGGCGCTGGCCTATACCCAGAGCCGCATGCAGTTCGGCAATCCCATCGCGTCCTTCCAACTCGTGCAGCAGAAGCTCGCCAACGCTCTGTCGAACATCACGGCGTCGATTGCGCTGTGCATGCGGGTGTCTCAAATGCAGGACGAGGGCATCCAACTCGATCACCACTCGGCCATGGCCAAAGCCTTCGTCTCGGCTCGCATGCGAGAGACCGTGGCGCTGTGTCGCGAGCTCTGCGGAGGCAACGGGGTGCAGCTCGACCACGGGGTCGCCCGCTATTTCGCCGATGCCGAGGCCGTGTTCACCTTCGAGGGGACGTTCGATATGAACTCCCTCATCGTCGGGCGTGCGATCACCGGCATCGCCGCTTTCGTCTGAATCACCCACCGACCCGAGGACACTCATGGCTGAGGCATACATCGTTGCGACCGCACGTTCACCGATCGGCCGGGCCGGCCGAGGCTCGCTCGTCGACATCCGGCCCGATGATCTGGCCACACGCATGGTCGAGGCCGCGCTCGCCGCGGTTCCCGGTCTCGACCCAGCGCGAATCGAAGACCTCATGCTCGGCTGCGGCCAGCCCGCAGGGGAGCAGGGGATGAATATCGCCCGGATCGTCGCCGTCCTGCTCGGGCTCGACGGTGTTCCCGGCACGACGGTCAACCGTTACTGCTCGTCTTCGCTGCAGACGACGCGCATGGCTTTCCACGCCATCAAGGCGGGGGAGGGCGACGCGTTCGTTTCGGCGGGCGTCGAATCTGTCTCGCGCTACGCCGCGGGGTACTCCGACATCGCGACCGCGTTCAACCCGCGCTTCGCGGATGCCGCGAGCATGACGGCTTCCCGGGCGGAGGTGGGCGCGCCGATCTGGCGAGACCCTCGCACGCAGGGTGCGCTGCCCGATCCGTACATCGCCATGGGGCAGACCGCCGAGAACGTGGCGCAGCTGCGTGGCATCACGCGCGAAGAACAGGATGCCTTCGCGGCGCGCTCCCAGCAGCGCACCGAAGCCGCGATTGCCTCAGGCTTCTGGGCAAAGGACATCACCCCTGTGACGCTTGCAGATGGCACTGTCGTTTCGGCCGACGACGGGCCTCGCGCCGGGACGACGGTCGAGAAGCTCGCCGAACTCACCCCGGTGTTTCGGCCGGACGGTACGATCACGGCAGGCAACGCATGCCCGCTCAACGACGGTGCGGCGGCCGTTGTCATCGTCTCGGATCGCATCGTGGACGAGCTCGGCCTGCAGCCACTCGCGCGGATCGTTTCGACGGGACTCGGCGGACTCTCGCCCGAGATCATGGGGCTCGGCCCGGTCGATGCCAGTCGTCGGGCTCTCCACCGTGCCGGTCTCGAGATCGACGACATCGACCTCGTCGAGATCAACGAGGCCTTCGCCGCGCAGGTGATTCCGTCTGCGCGAGAGCTGGGCATCGACGAGCAGCGCCTCAACGTGCACGGCGGCGCGATCGCGGTGGGACACCCCTTCGGAATGACGGGTGCTCGCATCACATCGACACTCATCAACGGCCTCACGGCGACCGGCGGTCGGTACGGCCTCGAGACCATGTGTGTCGGCGGCGGTCAGGGCATGGCGATGATCCTCGAGCGCGTCTGACGTTCGGTGTGAAGGGGTCCCGCTCGCGCGGGGCCCCTTCTCGCTGCGTTCGGAGCTGAGGCCGGCGCCCCTCTTATGGAGCCGGAGCGAACAGTGCGAGCGTCTCGGCGACCAGGGCGGGACGCTCCGACCCCTCGATCTCGACCGTGACGGTCAGGGCGGCACGCTCGCCCAACGCTGTCGTCTCGACCGCACGCAGCGTCACCGTGGCCCGCACCCGCGAGCCGCTCGTGACCGGCTGTAAGAACCGCACTTTGTCGAGGCCGTAGTTCACCACCATCCCAACGGCGCCGACGGAGAGCAGGCCATCGGTCAGGCGCGGGACGAGAGAGAGGGTGAGGTATCCGTGCGCGATGGTGGCGCCGAAGGGGCCGGATGCCGCGCGTTCCGCGTCCAGGTGAATCCATTGCCAGTCTTCTGTGGCGTCGGCAAAAGCCTGGATCCGCTCCTGGTCGATGGCGAACCAATCACCCGTCGCGGATGCGCCGATCGCGTTGGAGAGCGCGGCGGGAGAGGCGACGACGATGTTCATGCGCGCGGACCTCCCGCGACGTAGAGAACCTGACCCGAGACGAAGCCGGCGCCCTCGGAGCAGAAGAAGGATGCCGCAGCCGCGATGTCTTCGGGATCGCCCGCTCGCTGCACCGGGATCTCTTTTGTCGCGTGCTCGACGAAGTCGTCGAATTCGACGCCGATGCGGGCCGCGGTTGCGCGCGTCATGTCGGTGACGATGAATCCGGGCGCGATCGCGTTGGCCGTCACTCCGTAGCGGCCGAGCTCGATCGCGAGCGTCTTGGTGAGCCCCTGAAGGCCCGCCTTGGCTGCTGAGTAGTTTGCCTGTCCTCGGTTGCCCAGCGCTGAGGTGCTCGACAGGTTGACGATGCGGCCCCAACCCGCCGTGACCTGGTGGGCCTGGACGGCACGGCTCATGAGGAACGCTCCACGCAGGTGCACGCTCATCACCGCATCCCAGTCGTCCTCGGTCATCTTGAACAGGAGGTTGTCTCGCAAGATCCCGGCGTTGTTCACGAGGATTGTCGGTGCGCCGAGCTCTGTCTCGACGTGCGCCACGGCGGCGGTTACCGCGCAGGAGTCCGAGACATCGGCACCCACGGCGATCGCCCGGCCTCCGGCGGCGGTGATGTCGGCGACGGTCGCGGCGCATGAGCTTTCGTCGAGGTCGACGACGGCGACGGCGTATCCGTCTGCGGCAAGTCGCCGCGCGGTGGCGGCACCGATGCCACGCGCAGCGCCGGTAACGATAGCGGTACGAGTCATGAGTGATTCCCTTCGAAGGTGATGAGTTGACGTAGTTCTTCGCCTGCGGCCAGACGGTCCATCGCCTCGGCGAGGTCGTCGAGACGGACGCGGGAGGAGACGAGGCGTTCCAGCGGAAGGCGGCCCTCGCGCCACAGGTCGACGTAGCGCGGGATATCTCTGCCGGGTACCGCCGAGCCGAGGTAGCTGCCGATGATCGTGCGTGCCTGGGCGGTGAGGACCAGTGGTGACACGTTCGCGTAGGCATCGGGTCGGGGGAGCCCGACGGTCACGGTGGTACCGCCCGGCGCTGTGACGGCCAGCGCCGTCTCGAACGCGCGAACGGCGCCGGCCGCTTCTATGACGACAGGAGCATGGATGCCGCGGGCCAGGGCCTCGGCGGGTGTGAGTGCGTCGACAGCGCCGAGCTCGCGGGCGAGTTCGAGCTTTGCCTCGACCGCGTCGATTCCGATCACGGGGTGCCCGAGGGCTGCGGCGACCAGCAGCGCCGCCATTCCCACGCCGCCGAGTCCGACGACGATCACATGCTCGCCCGGGGCCGGGCGTCCCGCGTTGATCACCGCGCCGCCTCCGGTCAGGACTGCGCAGCCGAGGAGGGCGGCGATCTCGGGGGGAACGTCGGGGTCAACGGCCACGACGCTCGATCGACTCACAACAGCATGAGACGCGAAGGCGCTCACCCCGAGATGGTGATGGACGGGTTCGGCGCCTTTTTCCCCGCGGTGGAGGCGGATACCGCCCCCGATCAGTGTGCCGGCGTTGTTCGCGGCCGTGCCGGGCTCGCACGGTAGACGCCCGTCCGATCGGCAGCCGGGGCAGTCGCCGCAGCGCGGCAGGAACGTCATGACCACGCGCCCACCGATCGGGGTGTCGGTCACGCCGTCGCCGACAGCTTCGACGATGCCGGCCGCTTCGTGCCCCAGCAGCATCGGAGTGGGCCTCACGCGATTGCCGTCGACCACGCTGAGATCAGAGTGGCACACGCCGGCGGCTTCGATCCGCACGAGCACCTCGCCGGGTCCCGGCGGGTCGAGGATGAGGTCAGCGACCGTGAACGGGCGGGATATCGCGAACGGCGGGGTGTCGCCCGCGCGTTCGAGCACAGCACCTCTGATGCGCATCGGATCCTCTCGTCGCCATCGACTACGAGCGAGCATACCGACCGCCCGGTATGTTCGTCCAGCCCCGGACCCCAGCGTGTTCGTGCACGCAAGAGGGCGTGGGCGGAATGGGCTACGTCTTCGAGGGCTTAGGCCGTGCCCAACGAGCGGGAAGACTGGGTCCATCCCACACCTGAATAATGCCCCACACCGTTGCGGTGATGGGCACGGCAAGCACGGCACCGACGATGCCACCGAGCGCCGTGCCCGCCGTCAATGCGATCAAGATGACAAAAGAGTGCAGCTTCATCGAGCGGCCCATGAGTACCGGCTGCAAGAAGTTGCTCTCCAACTGGTTCACCAGCACGACAACGCCCACAACGAACAACGCGTTGACCCAGTCGTTCGCGACGAGAGCGACGAGAGCTGCGAGCGCGCCGGCGAGAGTTGCACCGACAATCGGAATGAAGGCGAGCAAGAACACGAGTACGGCCAGCGGCAATGCCAGTGGCACCTGCAGAATCAGAAGACCGATCAAGATACCGATCGCATCCACGAACGCAACGGATGCCGTACCGCGCACATAAGAGCCGAGCACTGTGACTGTCTTGTCGCCGATGCGCTGGGCGCGCTCCTCCCGCTTTCCGTGAAACGGACGCAGCAAGAACGCCCACATGCGAGGGCCATCCTTCAAGAAGAAGAACAGGATGACGATCAGCAAGACGAAGCCGGTGGCGAAGTTTGCGAGCGCGCTGACTCCGGCGATCGCGCCAGAACCGAACTGGGCGCTCGTGACGAAGTCCGTTGCCGTTTTGCCCCAGTCATTCAGCTGGCTCGATGTGGGTGCGAAAGGCAGCGTATTGATCCAGGCGACAAGTTCTTGAATTCCCGCCTGCGCCTGGGAGTAAAGGTCGTCCCACTGGTCCTCTACGGCCCACACTACAAGCCACGTCAACCCGCCGATCAGCACGACGATCGTGATCAGCGTGATGGCGGTGGCGAGAAGCGAAGGTACGTTGTGCCGGCGCATCCATCCCATCACCGGCGCGAAGGCTGATGCGAAGATCAGCGCGAGCACGAGCGGAATCGTGACGAGCGTCAGCGACTGGATGGCGTAGATGATTCCGGCAGCGACCATCACGACGACAATCACTTGCACGGCGCGGATTGCGAGCTTGCCGAAGGTGTCTGACCAGAGCGAAAGCGGTGGCGTCTCGGTGCCGATTTCGACTTCAGGCGTCAAAGGTGATTTTGACGTGTGGTCGCGCCGGAAGAATCCCATGAGAAGAAGGTAACTCGCACACGCGTCGCGGTGCGAGCCTTGCGCATGCATCGCGCGTGAGCTAGAGCGGTTAGGCGAATGCTCCCACGCCGGTGATGTCCCGCCCGAGTAGGAGCGCCTGCACGCTCTCGGTGCCCTCGTACGTGTGGATCGACTCGATGTCTGCCATGTGACGAGCGATGCGGTGCTCAAGCAAAATTCCGTTGCCGCCGAGCAGATCCCTCGCCGTCGCGGCAACCCGTCTGGCGGTGCGAGTGTTGTGGTACTTCGCGAGCGACGCTTGCGTGGGACGAAGACCCCCGGATGCCTCCAGGTCAGCGAGCCGCCGACAGTACAACTGCATCGACGTTAGGTCGTCGAGCATCTGCGTGAGGCGCTCCTGCACCATCTGAAAGGCGGCGAGAGGCTTGCCGAATTGAATTCGCTGCGTGGCATAGCTGAGGGCAACTTCGTAGCAGGCCGTCGCGTGGCCGAGCGCCGACCAGGCGACGCCGGAGCGCGTGGCATAGAGAACCCGTGAGGCATCCTTGAAGCTCTTCGCTCCCGGCAGCACGGCGTCAGCGGGGAGCTGGACGTCAGTCAAGGTGATGTGCGCCTGGTGGATGGCGCGCAGAGAAGTTTTGCCGAGGATCGGCTCGCCGTTGTAGCCCGGTGTTTCTTGGGGGACAAGAAAACACCGCACTGCACCGTGGTCATCCGAGCCTTTGGAATCGACCCGAGCCCAGACGAACGTGATGCCGCCCGAAGCACCGTTTCCGATCCACTTCTTGACCCCGTTGAGTGTCCACGAGTCGTCGGGATTCCGCGTTGCAGTGCTCTCGAGTGAGACCGAATCTGAGCCGTGGTCGGGCTCGGTGAGCGCAAACGCTCCGAGCACCTCGCCACGTGACAGCGCAGCGAGGTGTTGCGTCTTTTGTGCCGCGCTGCCGAAGAGGGCGAGTGTGCGGAGCGCGAGGCCGCCCTGCACCGCGACAATCGTGCCCATGGAGCCGTCGCCGCGCGATACTTCCATATTGACGAGTCCGGCGGCGAGAGGAGATAGCTCGGTGAGTCCCTCGTGCACGATGCCGTCGGCAAAGAGATCGAGTTCACCCAGGCGACGCGCGAACGCGACGTTGTATTCGGCGCGATCCCAGTACTCACCGATGACGGGAATGATCTCGTCGGCGAATGTCTTCGCACGATTCCACGCGTCACGATCGGCACCATCGATGTCTGAGAACACCGCGTAGTAATCGGTGTCGAGCCGAGCGTCGACGTCGTAGCGTTCGACGCGCTGGCCGGGGTGAGGCGTGAAATTGCTCATGATGCGCTCCGTTGCGAGTGGGATGTGTACCACTGTAGCGAACCGCAATGTCGGTTTAGGTGAAACTCAGTGCCAAGCGTGAATGCGTTAGTCGTCGAGTTTGGCGCGCAACTGGCGAGCGAGTTCTGCTTTGGGAATAGCGCGAGGGAAAACCGCGACGACGACATCGCGGGGGAGCGCAGCGGACTCTTCCAACCCAAATCGTTCACGGGTCGTGGTGAGTGCATCTCGGAGCTGAGAGGCTGAGGCATCCTCACCGCGTAAGAGCCGACGCAACACATGATTGTGAACTGCGGTCACTGCTGCCGCAAAGCTCACAGCATCGAGTGGGTCGAGTCCCGGCAGCGCTCGCCGCAAGTACTCGTCGAAAAGACGCTCGTACCTGAACACTGTCGTAATTTCACGGTCACGCAGCGATGGCACGCCTCGCACCACTGCGTATCGGCGGCGTGCAATTTCTGGCGCGGCAGCGAAATTCTCGAAGACCTCGAGGCACGCGTCGCACACGGCGAGCCACGGATTGTCGTGTGGAGAATCAAGAAACTCGCGTAACTGCGTGAGCAGTACCTCGTGATCGGCAAAGATCACGTCGTCTTTTCCGCCGAACTGTCGAAAAAATGTGGAGCGCGAAATTCCTGCTGACTGAGCAATCTGATCGACAGACGTTGCTTCGAAGCCCCGCTCTGCGAACAGCTCAAGGGCTGCGGCAACGACATCGGTGCGCGCGGGAGAAGACGGAAGGTTGTCGCTCATGACGACAGAAGCCTAGACCTGTGTGCTGTGTCAGGATGCGTCGAACTCCGGTAGTAGGCTGATTAACGGTCGAAATTATCTCGACATCAAGACGTTGAACGTCTCTCCATCCCGTTCGCCCAGCGAAGGATTGCACGTGGATCTGTACGAGTACCAGGCACGAGACCTTTTTGAAAAATACGAGGTGCCGGTTCTCCCCGGCATCATCGCCGACACCCCCGAGGACGTGAGGGCTGCCGCTGAGAAGATCGGTGGCGTCGTCGTCGTGAAGGCTCAGGTGAAAACCGGTGGCCGTGGAAAAGCCGGCGGCGTAAAGGTCGCCAAGAACCCCGATGAGGCATACGAGGCGGCCAAAGCCATCCTCGGCCTCGACATCAAAGGCCACATCGTCAAGCGCGTGATGGTCGCCGGTGGGGCACGCATCGAGAAAGAGTTCTACTTCTCGGTACTGCTTGACCGGGCCAACCGTTCCTACCTGTCGCTTGCGAGCGTCGAGGGTGGAATGGAAATCGAGCAGCTCGCGGTTGAGAAGCCCGAAGCGCTCGCGCGCATCGAGGTCGACCCGTTGGTCGGCATCGACGAAGCGAAAGCACTCGAGATCGCCAAAGCCGGCGGCTTCGACGACGAGCTCGCAGCGAAGGTTGCTCCCGTCTTCGTCAAGCTGTACGACGTGTACAAGGGCGAAGACGCCACCCTTGTTGAGGTAAACCCGCTCGTCCAGACCGTTGAAGGCGACATCATCGCCCTCGACGGCAAGGTATCGATCGATGAGAACGCCGGCTTCCGTCACCCCGAGCACGAAGCGCTCGAAGACAAGGATGCCGCCGACCCCCTCGAGGCCAAGGCTAAAGAGCACGACCTCAACTACGTCAAGCTCGACGGCGAAGTTGGCATCATCGGTAACGGTGCTGGGCTCGTCATGTCGACCCTCGATGTCGTCGCCTACGCCGGCGAGGCTCACGGCGGCGTGAAGCCCGCGAACTTCCTCGACATCGGTGGCGGAGCATCGGCCGAGGTCATGGCTGCCGGCCTCGACGTCATTCTCGGTGACCCTCAGGTCAAGAGTGTTTTCGTCAACGTCTTCGGTGGAATCACTGCGTGTGACGCAGTGGCCAACGGCATCAAGGGCGCGCTCGAAACGCTCGGGGATGCAGCATCCAAGCCCCTTATCGTGCGCCTCGACGGAAACCGCGTCGACGAAGGCCGCGCGATTCTGCGCGACTACAACCACCCGCTCGTGACGCTCGCCGACACGATGGACTCGGGAGCCGACAAGGCCGCCGAGCTCGCCGCCGTCTGATCGCCGCACCCGGATAAGGAACAGTAGAAATGTCGATCTTCCTCAACAAGGACTCCAAGGTCATCGTCCAGGGCATCACCGGCGGCGAAGGCACCAAGCACACAGCTCTCATGCTGAAAGCCGGCACGCAGGTCGTCGGTGGCGTCAACGCCCGCAAGGCTGGCACTGCCGTTTCGCACACTGACAAAGACGGCAACGCCGTCGAGTTGCCAGTATTCGGCACGGTAGCCGAGGCCATGGAAAAGACCGGTGCTGACGTATCGATCGCTTTCGTGCCCGCAGCCTTCACGAAGGCCGCGATGGTCGAAGCCATTGACGCCGAGATTCCACTCCTCGTCGTGATCACCGAGGGCGTACCCGTCGGCGACAGCGCCGAAGCGTGGGCTTACGCGCAGAGCAAGGGCAACACGACCCGAATCATCGGACCGAACTGCCCCGGCATCATCACGCCGGATGAATCGCTCGTGGGCATCACCCCCGCGAACATCACCGGCAAAGGACCCATCGGTCTTGTGTCGAAGTCGGGAACGCTGACCTACCAGATGATGTTCGAGCTGCGTGATCTCGGCTTCTCGACAGCGATCGGTATCGGTGGCGACCCCATTATCGGCACGACCCACATCGATGCGCTCGCGGCGTTCGAAGCTGACCCCGAGACCAAGGCGATCGTCATGATCGGTGAGATCGGTGGCGACGCTGAGGAGCGCGCGGCCGACTACATCAAGGCTCATGTCACGAAGCCCGTCGTCGGTTACGTCGCAGGCTTCACGGCACCCGAGGGCAAGACCATGGGCCATGCTGGGGCCATCGTGTCGGGCTCCGCGGGTACCGCTCAGGCCAAGAAAGAAGCCCTCGAGGCCGCGGGCGTCAAGGTCGGCAAGACGCCGAGCGAGACCGCAGCCCTCATGCGCGAGATCATCACGGCTCTCTAAAACGCTGTACCCGAGAGGGGCGGATGCCACGCGGCATCCGCCCCTCTCTCTTTTTCGCCCCGCGATACCGCCCTCTCCACCACTGCCGAGGGGTCGCAACACGCCGCAAAGGTGCCCGGAGCCGGGTTCCCACGCGGCGTGTTGCGACCCCTCGCGGAGGGGTGGTGCGATGAGGGCCATGCGAGGGACAGCGGGTTTAGGCTGAAGGCATGCCGCTGACAGGGGAATACAAGCCGAGTACGTCCGAGTGGGCCCGCACGCAGGCCGAGCAGTACGAAGCCTCGAACGGTACCGAAGCCAACGAACTACGTGGAGTGCCGATCATCGTGCTCACAAGCGTTGGCGCGAAGTCGGGCGGACTGCGCAAGACCGCTCTGATGCGCGTAGAGCACGAGGGAAAGTACCTCGTTGTCGCATCGAAGGGTGGCGCCCCTGAAGCTCCCGCCTGGTACTGGAACGTTGTGAAGAACGCCCACGTTGAGCTCCAAGACGGCGCCGTGACACGTGACTACATGGCTCGTGAACTTTCTGGCGAAGAGCGAGCACTCTGGTGGGAGCGTGCCGTCGCCGTATGGCCCGACTACAACGAGTACCAGAAGAAAACCGAGCGTGAGATCGCGATCTTTGTGCTGGAGCCTTTCGACTCCTGATTTGCCGTGAGCCGCACCGGCTTTTCGGTGCGGCGACCGGGTGCCGCTGTCTTCGGTAGGTAGGGTCGATCAGGCATATGTACCGCCTTCTTGTCGCCCTTCTCGCCGCCGTCGACGCCCTCGTCGCGGCGGCCGTTGGCATCACTGTCATCCTTGCTCCGCTTACCTTGCTCTGGGTCTTCGGTATCGGCGAACCCGACTGGGGATCACTCTGGCCAACGGCCGCGAACGTATGGCAACTCGGTCATGCTGTGCCGCTGGCCGTTACTCTTCCGGCTGAATATCTGGCTGCAACGGGCATCTCCGCCGACGCTGCATCTTTCACCGTCAGCCTGGCGCCACTCGCATTCGGCGCGTTCACGGCGATATTTGCCGCCCGATCGGGTCGTCGCGCTGCGCGAGCTGGCGCGTCGATCACCGGCGTGCTTGTCGGCACTGCTGCTTTCGCTGCGATCGCCGCGGGAATCGCGATCACCTCTGTGACGCCGACCATCAGTGCCGAGCTGTGGCCCGCGATCGGGTTTCCTGCGCTCTTCTATCTCGTGCCGTCGTTGTGCGGCGCTATCGTCGCCGGGTGGACCGACAACGACGCCGGAGTGATCGACAGGGTACGCGAGCGCGTCGAAGCACTTCCCGACATCTGGGCACTTGTTCCCGGGCTCGTGGTGCGAGGCACGGCCATTGTCGTGATGGGTCTGGTTGGCCTCGGCGCCGCAGCTCTCGTCGTGGCTGTCATCGTGCGCGGCCCGCAAATGCTTTCGCTCTATCAAGCCGGAAATTTCGATGCAATCGGCGCCACTGTCTTCGCTCTCGGACAGTTGGCCTATCTTCCAACACTCGTGATTTGGGCTCTCGCATTCGTCGCGGGCCCGGGGTTTGCGGTCGGGACCGGCACGGCCGTGTCGCCCGCGGGTACGCAACTCGGCGCGGTGCCGGGTATTCCGGTGCTGGGTCTACTGCCGGAGCAAACGTCTTCGTGGCTGCTTCTCCTCGCGCTTCTGCCCGTGGCAGTTGGTGCGTTCGCGGGGTGGGTTGTGCGTTCACGGGTCGTCGCGGCAACACCGAAAGCCGGCGGCGAGCCCGTCGGACCAATGCTCGCGTTGACCGCGGCGATCACCGCGCTCTCGGCGTCGGTGGTAGCGCTGGGCGCGGTACTCGCATCCGGGGCATTCGGCCCGGGACGCCTGGCCGACATTGGCCCCGCTGCGGGGGCGATTGCCATCACCGTTGGTGTGGAAGTGGCGGTGGGGTGCGGCATCCTGTTGCTTTCGCCACGGCCGCGAGCGCGCACTCCATCGTTGCCCGAGACCGGCGGCAACGGCTGGACAGCGCGACCGTCGGAGGTTTCGCCATTCTGGCGCGACAACGTGCCGTTCGACGGCGCTACTTTTCGTGCGGACGACGCTCACACCGAGCTGGCACCTGAAGCAGAGCAGGATGCCTCGGGCCCGAAGCCGCCGGAGGACACGCCACCGTCTGAGCCCGGGTCGTCCGACGCCACCCCAACAGCAGACGCCGACGAGGCCAAGCCGCTGTCGCCGCTAGACTAACCGGGTGCTCAGAGTCGCGGTCCTTCTCTCCGGCGCCGGCTCCAACATGAGAGCCCTGCTGGAAGCGGCAGCACACCCCGATTTTCCTGCGCGCATCGTGGCGATTGGGGCTGACCGCGAAGCCGATGGTCTCGCTCATGCCGAAGAGTTCGGCATCCCGAGTTTTGTTGTTCCCTGGCGTGGCGTCGCGGAACGCGATGCGTGGGGCGAGGAGCTCGCTGCGCAGCTCGACGTCTGGCAGCCAGAACTCGTCGTGCTGAGTGGTCTCATGCGCCTGCTTCCGGCGGGCGTGGTTGACGCCTGGACGCCCCGCATCGTCAACACCCACCCGGCATATTTGCCTGAGTTCCCTGGTGCTCACGGTGTTCGCGACGCGCTGGAGGCTGGAGTTACCGAGACCGGTGCCAGTGTGATCGTCGTCGACAGTGGTGTCGACAGTGGCCCGATCCTCGCGCAAGAGCGCGTTGTGATCGAGCCCGGTGATACCGAATACTCCCTGCACGAGCGCATCAAGCCCGTCGAAAGACGCCTCTTGATCGACATTGTGCGCCGCATCGCCACCGGCGAACTCGTACTTTCCGCGGCATCCGCTTCCTGATCCACCAACGGAGGAGACCCATGGCAGGCCCCGCTCACGACCCGTCCCTGTACCGCGAACGTGACCTCGTGCCGGTGCGCCGCGCGCTTGTCTCGGTCAGCGACAAGACCGACCTCATTCCGCTTGCGAGCGCGCTTGCTGCCGCGGGCGTCGAGATTGTCTCCACAGGATCGACGGCGAGCACGATCCGCGACGCTGGTTTTTCGGTGACGGATGTCTCGTCGGTCACCGGCTTTCCGGAATCGCTCGACGGTCGCGTGAAGACGCTTCACCCCAGTGTCCACGCGGGTCTCCTCGCCGACCTCCGTCTCGAAGACCACGAACGCCAGCTCGGAGAGCTCGGTATCGAGCCGTTCGAGCTCGTTGTCGTCAACCTCTACCCGTTTGTTGAGACGGTCTCGTCGGGAGCCGTGGGCGACGATGTGGTGGAGCAGATCGACATCGGCGGACCGGCCATGGTTCGGGCATCTGCGAAGAACTTTGCCAACGTTGCAATTGTGGTGTCTCCCGCGTCATACCCCGCCATCATCGCTGCGGCAGGTAACGGCGGCACGACCCTCACTCAGCGCCGCGAACTTGCTGCACGCGCCTTCGACCACACGGCAGGCTACGACCGTGCCGTTGCCACCTGGTTTGCCGAAGGCACGATCGCGACCGACACCGAGCTGCCGACGCACCTGACGATTCGCGCCGAGCGTATGGAGACGCTTCGCTACGGCGAAAATTCGCACCAGCGCGCCGCGATCTACACCCGCACAGGTGGCCACGGCATCGCCCAGGCCACGCAGCTGCAGGGCAAAGAGATGTCGTATAACAACTATGTTGACGCGGATGCCGCACTTCGTGCCGCATTCGACCTCATCAAGCCGGCGGTCGCCATCATCAAGCACGCGAACCCGTGTGGGATCGCAGTTGCCGCACCCAACGCGCTCGACCCGATAGCGAGCGCGCACCTCCGCGCGCACGAGTGCGACCCGGTGTCGGCCTTCGGCGGGGTGATCGCCGCGAACCGTACCGTGACGTTGAAGATGGCTGAGAACCTCCGTGACATCTTTACGGAAGTGATCGTCGCTCCCGACTTCGAGCCAGAGGCGCTTGAAGTCTTCAAGCTGAAGAAGAATCTGCGCGTGCTGCAGTTGCCCACCGATTGGCGCCAAGAGCCGATGGACGTGCGCCTCGTCTCCGGTGGGCTTCTGCTGCAGGATGCCGACCGCTTCCCTGACGACATCGAGTCGGTCGCCAAAAACTGGGAGCTTGTTTCGGGTGAGCGCCCGGCCGAGGCCGAGATGACGAACTTGATTTTCGCGTGGAAAACGTGCCGCGCAGTGAAGTCGAACGCCATCGTGCTCGCACAGGGCTCGGCCACAGTGGGCATCGGTATGGGGCAGGTCAACCGCGTTGATTCCTGCCGACTTGCTGTTGAGCGCGCAGGGGACCGCGCGAAAGGCTCGGTTGTGGCATCCGACGCGTTCTTCCCGTTTGCTGACGGCCCCCAGGTGCTCATTGACGCCGGAGTCTCCGCGATCATTCAGCCCGGCGGTTCGGTGCGCGACGCTGAGGTCATCGAAGCTGCCCGTGCCGCGGGCGTGACAATGTTCTTCACCGGCGAGCGTCACTTCTACCACTGATCGACTCCCGGCCCCGGCCCCGGCCCCGGCCCAGCTCCGCGGAGTCCCTTCCTCTCATTGCCCATGTCTCACTTATTCAGCTTTTGGGGGCTCCAGAACTGAATAAGTGAGACATGCGTGGTGGGAGAGGGGCTACCTGGCGGCGGCTACCGGCCAGGGGCTACCTGCCAGCGGCTACTTGGCAGGCCGCCGGGGTGGGGGCTACTGGGCGGGGCGGCCGTAGGCTTCGAGCCAGCGCAGCCACACTTCGCTCACCGTCGGGTACGACGGCACAGCGTGCCACAGCCGCGCCAGGGGCACCTCGCCGACGATCGCAATGGTCGCCGAGTGCAGCAGCTCAGCAACCTCGGGGCCAACAAAGGTTGCGCCTATGAGCACGCCGCGATCTTCATCGATGATCGCGCGCGAGAAGCCCTTGTAGTCGTCAGCAAACGTGCTCGAGCCCGCAATCCAGGCGAGGTCATAGTCAATGACACGGATGCTGTAGCCAGCATCTCGCGCGGACTTCTCTGTAAGTCCAACCGACGCGACCTCGGGATCGGTGAAGGTGACCTGTGGCACGGATGCATGGTCGGCCGTTGCCACATGGGCACCCCACGGTGCATCGTCCACAGCGGAGCCTTGCGCACGAGCGGCGATGACATCGCCCGCGGCGCGCGCTTGATACTTGCCCTGGTGGGTGAGAAGCGCTCGGTGGTTCACGTCTCCCACGCCGTAGAGCCAGTTCGTGCCAGCGACGAGCAGCGTGTCGTCGACATTGAGCCAGCTGCCGGGTTCAAGGTCGATGCTCTCAAGCCCCAGGTCGGTCGTTCGAGGTGTGCGACCTGTCGCTACAAGCACTTCGTCTGCCGTGACAGAACTGCCGTCGCTGAGGTGCAGTACGGCGGCACCATCAACGCGCTCGGCACCTTCGGGGCTCACTCCCGTGTGAATCACGACGCCAGCGTTCCGGAGCGACTCCGTGACAAGCTCGCCGGCGAACGGCTCCATACCTGAGAGCATTCCGCCACGAATGATCATGGTGACCTTCGTGCCAAATTCGGAATATGCCGTTGCCATTTCGGCCGCGACAACGCCGCCACCGACAATCGCCAGAGATTCGGGCACACGGCGGACCGACGTAGCATCCCGACTCGTCCAGGGCTTGATGTCGGCGAGGCCCGGCACGTCAGGAAGAAGCGCCGCTGAACCTGTCGACACGACCACTGCATGTCGCGCGATGAGGGGCGTAACGCTGCCGTCTTCGGTTGTCACCTCGACTCGGCGCTCGCCCGTGATGCGGCCCTGTCCGCGCACAAGGTCGATACCCGCCGATTGCAGCCACTCGACCTGCGAAGAGTCGTTCCACTCGTGGGTCATCGTGTCGCGGCGGCGCAGCACGCCCGCGATGTCGACCCCGCCGGTGACAGCCTGCTTCGCGCCGTCAACTGCGCGCGCGGCTCGAAGGGCGGCACCACTTCGAAGCAGCGCCTTGGAAGGCATGCACGCCCAGTAAGAGCACTCACCGCCGACGAGTTCGCTCTCTACGATCACGACCGATAAACCGCGCTGGTGCGCCCGGTCGGCAACATTTTCGCCGACGGGGCCGGCGCCGATCACGATCAGGTCATACTCGCGTTCACTCATGGGGGCAACGCTACCGCCGCTCGGGGCTCGGCTGAAGGGGGTTGCGTTCGACAAATGAAGAAGGGATGCCGGGGCTCATTGTGATGTCCGAAAACCGCGAGTGGTGGCATCCGTCTCATGCAAAGGTAGAGGTATGACCGGCTCATCGATACCCGTGGCGCAGACGTTTGATGAGCGCTACCGTGCGATCAGCGCACGCGATTCGCGGTTCGATGGGCAGTTTGTGACGGCGGTGCGGACGACCGGAATCTACTGTCGCCCCAGCTGCCCGGCACGCACGCCAAAGCCTACGAACGTTGACTTCTTCGCGACGAGTGCGGCAGCGCACGAGGCCGGTTTCCGTGCGTGCAAACGGTGCCTACCCGAAGCCGCGCCGGGGTCGCCCCTCTGGGATCTGCGCGGCGACGTCGCGAGTCGCGCGATGCGGTTCATCGCGGACGGCGTCGTGGAACGTGAAGGCGTCTCGGGGCTCGCGTCGCGGTTGGGATACTCGTCGCGACACCTTGTGCGCGTGCTTTCGACCGAGCTGGGCGCGGGCCCGCTGGCCCTGGCACGCGCACACCGGGCGCACACCGCACGGATGCTGTTGGTCGGCACCGAGATGCCGGTCGCAGATGTGGCATTCTCGGCCGGATTCTCAAGCGTCCGTCAGTTCAACGACACGGTCCGTGAAGTGTTTGGAATCACGCCCCTCGAGGTGCGCGCACACCGACGTTCACACCCGGGCACCAGCGCTCCGGGACGAATTAGTCTCGCACTCCCATACCGTGCCCCCATCGACCTCGACGGTCTCTTCGCCTGGATGGCAGCTCGCGCCGTCGCAGGAGTAGAAGAAGCCACGCCAGACTCGTTCGCCCGCACGCTGCGGTTGCCGCAGGGCACAGCGTGGTTCCGTCTTGAGCGCGTCGGCGACCGGCTTGGACTCGAAGCGCACCTCACCCACCTCGGTGACCTTTCGACTCTGGTTGCGCGAGTGCGGCGACTGTTCGACCTCGATGCCGATCCCATCGCGATCGACTCAACGCTTGGTGCGCACCCCGAACTTGCACCGTTCGTTGCAGTGACCCGCGGCATCCGGGTTCCGGGAGCCGTCGACCCACACGAAATGCTTGTGCGAGCGATGATTGGGCAGCAGATCAGCGTGCCAGCAGCGCGAACAGCGCTGACGCGACTCACAGAGGCGCTCGGCGAGGACGTTGCTGAAACGGCGGGACTTACGCGACTGTTTCCGACGATGGCGGCGATCGCAGAGCACGGCAGCGAAGTGCTCCGCGGCCCAGGCGCTCGCATCCGGGCCATTGTGGGAGCCGCCCGAGCCGTTGTTGACGGTGAACTCGAGCTGTCGAGTGGTGACGAAAGCTCGGCACAGCGCGCAGCGCTTTTGGCTCTGCCGGGTATTGGCCCCTGGACCGCCGACTACGTGAGAATGCGCGTCACCGGCGACCCGGACATCTTCCTCCCCGGTGATGTCGCGGTGAGAACAGGTGCTGCGCGCGTCGGAATTCCCGCGGAGGCTGCGCCCCTCACCGCCTGGGCTACCCGCTTGGCGCCCTGGCGGAGCTACTTCACCGCTCATCTGTGGCGCGCCGTCGGCACTAACGCAGGCAATATCCCCGCTCAGCCCGCCGCTGCGCCCGAATCGAAGCAAGCTGCCTGCCTTAGTGCAGGGCCCAAGAAGGAGACCTCGAAATGAACGAGCCCACCGTGCAGACTGAGCCCACCGCAGAGGCAACCGTGCAGGCCCTCGACACCCCCGACGGCGCATTCACGCTCATCGCCGACCCACAGGGCCGGGTTCTCGCGTCTGGGTGGAGCTCCGACGTCGCGACGGTGCTCGCACGCATCCCGCTGCGTGTTCGCCCGACCCGACTCATCGAGGGCGAAACGGATGCCGCAGCCGCAGTCCGCGCGTACTACGACGGAGACCTGCTCGCTATCGATACTGTGCCCGTGGCGCAGTACGGCACCGAGCTCCAACTGCGCGGGTGGAAGGCGCTCCGCACCATCCCACTCGGGGGCCCGCTGACGTACACCGGACTCGCGGCGGCGCTGGGGGAGCCACGCGCTGTGCGTGCCGCAGCGTCGATCTGCGCCCGCAATGCTCCGGCGCTCTTTGTGCCATGCCATCGGGTGTTGCGCACTGACGGCAGCCTCGGCGGGTTCGCGTGGGGCCTCGACGTAAAGCGTGCGCTTTTGGAGCGCGAATCTCACTGAGTTCGAAACGCAGCTTGCGCTCAGTGAACTCCCAGGCATATTCTGAAGGGCTAGCCGGAGTTGACCCCGGCATCGTGCACGCTCATCACACCGAGGGGGAAGCCATGTTTCAGGCGATTATCACCATGAACCCGACGCTTCCCATCGCTTCCCAACGGCGTGCCGCGCCGGGCCGCACCCCTCAGGGTTAGCTGCTCTTCGTAGCCTCACGGCATCCGCCGCTTTCGCCGCAGCTTTAGCCCCGGCACCTTCTTCTCTGCGCTCCGCGCCGGCTTCGGCCGCCCTTTAGGACTATGACTACTTCTGATCTCTCCACGCCGCGCGCGCTCGCGCGGTTACTTCCCTTCGCGCGGCCCGTGTTGCCGCGGCTTATTTGGGGCGCGGCAAGCGCTCTCGCGGCGAGTATCGTCTCGCTCGCTATCCCGCTCGTGCTCGAAGTTGTGGTCGCGGGCCCCGTGGGCTCTGGCGACCTGATGCAGATCGCTTTGGGCGCTGGCATCATTCTCGCGCTGGGTCTCGCAGAAGCGGGCCTTGTGTGGCTCCGTCGCTGGTTCGTGCTCGGCCCCTCAACCGAGGTGGAGTACAGCCTTCGCACCAAGTTCTACGAGCGCTTGCAGCGGTTGCCCGTGTCGTTCCACGACCGTTGGCAGTCGGGCCAGCTGCTTTCGCGCATGATGCAAGACATCAGCAGCATTCGCCGTTGGCTTGCCTTCGGGCTCATCCTTCTCGTGGTCAACCTGCTCACGATCGTGATCGGCTCAGCGATTCTGTTCACGTGGCACTGGGTGCTGGGGGCTGTCTTCCTCGCATGCTCGGCCCCGCTCTGGTACACGGGTTACCGCTTCGAAAAGCAGTACGGGATGCTGACACGTCAGAGCCAGGATCAGGCCGGCGACCTTGCGACCGCTGTCGAAGAGAGCGTGCACGGTATCCGTGTTCTCAAGGCATTCGGTCGGGGGCGTCACGCGCTGCAGAAGTTCGTGCGGCAGGCGGAAACTCTACAAACCACCGAGATTCGCAAAGCTCGAGCAGTTGGCAGCATTTGGTTCTGGCTCGTTTTGCTGCCAGATATTGCTTTCGCGCTGTGTCTTGCCGCGGGCATCGTTTTGGTGCAGATGGGCGAGATTTCGGTGGCGCAGCTGTTCGCGTTCTTCGCGATGGCGACAGTGCTGCGTTGGCCGGTGGAATCAATCGGATTCCTCTTCTCGTTCTTGCTTGATGCGCGCACCGCCACTGACCGCGTCATGGAGGTGTTCGACGCTGAGAACACGATCGTCGATCCCGAGAATCCGAGCACGCTCAGTGAGCCTCGTGGCGCGCTCGTTTTTGAAGGTGCACGCTTTCGATATGCCGACGCGCCGGAAGACACGCGCGATCAGCTCGATGGCATCGATCTGACACTTGAGCCGGGCGAGACGATGGCGCTCGTCGGGCTCACCGGTTCGGGTAAGACGACTCTGACAACCCTGCCGACGCGCCTTTACGACGTCACGGGGGGCCGCGTGCTGATCGACGGCGTCGATGTTCGTGACCTGCGGCTCGAAGAGTTGCGCCGTCACATCGCGCTCGCGTTCGAAGATGCAACTCTTTTTTCGGCGTCGGTGCGCCACAACGTGCTGCTGGGCCGCGACGATCTCGATGAGTACAGCGTCGAGGCAGAAGCGCTCATGCGAGAAGCGCTCGACGTTGCGCAGGCCAGCTTCGTTGATGACCTGCCGAACGGCGTCGAGACTGTCATCGGTGAAGAAGGAATGAGCCTGTCGGGCGGCCAGCGCCAACGTCTGGCGCTCGCGAGGGCGGTGGCCGCGCGTCCGGCTGTTCTCGTGCTTGACGACCCGCTGTCGGCGCTTGACGTTGACACCGAAGCGAAAGTAGAAGACGGCCTTCGCCGAGTGCTGGCGTCGACCACGGCCCTGATCATCGCGCACCGCCCCTCGACAGTCGCGCTCGCTGACCGGGTCGCGCTCTTGGAAGAAGGGCGCATCACTGCGGTCGGCACCCACTCGGAGCTACTGCGAGACAGTGCTCACTATCGCTACGTCATTTCGAGCCTGGAAGAGGAGTCGGCATTATGACTGACGTCACCGGCACCCGCGGCGAAGACCGCTCTGACTATACGGCCGAAGAGAGCCGTGCGATCCGCAGACGCTCATTGCGTCTGCTCGGTACTCTGATCGGCCCCCTTCGCGGGCAATTGATCCTGGCCGGTCTGGTTCTCGTGATCTCAACAGCTCTGCGCGTCGCAGGTCCCGCGTTGATCGCCTACGGGTTGAACAACGCGCTGCCGGCTGTTATCGACGACCTCAACTGGATGCCGACAATCGGTGTCGTCGCCGTGTATCTTGTCGCGGGTATCGGCGGTGCCGCTCTCATCGGGTGGTACGCGATCATCGCGGCGCGCTTGACTCAGGCGATCATGCTGGAGCTTCGCACGAGGCTTTTCCGCCATACGCAACGCTTGAGCCTCGAGTTCCACGAGTCGTACACGTCAGGTCGCATTATTTCGCGCCAGACGAGCGATCTCGATTCCATTCGGGAGCTACTTGATGGTGGTCTCAACGAGTTGGTCTCGGGCGTGCTCTACGGCGGATTCACACTTATCGCTCTGCTGCTCATCGATTGGCAGAGCGGTGTCGTGCTGGCGCTCATGGGGATTCCGCTCATGCTGCTCATGCGCTGGTTCTATGGGCGTTCACAGGTGCTCTACCGTCGTTCTCGCGTGGTGAGCGCGAAGGTGATCGTGCACTTCGTTGAGACGATGACCGGCATTCGCGCGGTGAAGGCGTTCCGCACGGAGCCGGCTGGTGACCGTGATTTCGGTGCGGTGTCCGACGACTATCGCAAGGTCAACATGGCCTCGATCCGCCTCTTCGGCACGTTCGAGCCGGCCCTCATGGCGATCTCGTCTGTCACTCTCGCTGTCGTTGTGCTGTGGGGTGGCGTGCGCGTTGCGGACGGTGCGATCGAGATCGGAATCCTGCTCGCGGCAGTGCTGTACGTGCGCAACTTCTTCTCGCCGCTGCAAGAAGTGGCGATGTTCCTCAACTCGTATCAGTCTGCGACCGCAGCGTTGGAGAAGGTTTCTGGCGTGCTCGAAGAAGAACTGAGCGTGCCGGACCCCGAGCGCCCCGTAGATCTCTGGGAAGCCCGCGGACACGTGCGCTTCGATGATGTGGAGTTCGGCTATGGCGAGGGGCGCGTCATCCTGCCAGATTTCTCGCTCGATATTCCGGCGGGGCAGACGATCGCTCTTGTCGGCACCACGGGCGCCGGAAAATCGACGCTCGCGAAGCTCATTTCGAGGTTCTACGACCCGACGCGAGGCGTCATTTCGCTCGATGATGTTGACCTTCGGTCTCTCCACCCGAAAGATCTTCGCCGTGCGATTGTCATGGTGACGCAGGAGGCGTACCTGTTCAGCGGAACAGTTGCAGACAACATCGCGCTCGGTAAGCCCGGCGCAACGATGGAAGAAGTTCGCGCGGCGGCCACAGCGGTCGGTGCGGATGCTTTCATCCAGGCGCTCCCGGACGGATACGGCACCGACGTCAACAAACGCGGTGGCCGCGTATCTGCGGGCCAGCGTCAGCTCATCTCGTTCGCCCGCGCGTTCCTTGCGAACCCCGCCGTGCTCATCCTCGATGAAGCCACTGCGTCGCTCGATATTCCGTCAGAGCGCGCCATCCAAGATGCGCTGCAGACCCTTCTCGCCGACCGCACCGCGATCATCATTGCGCACCGGCTGTCGACAGTCGCGATCGCTGACCGCGTGCTGGTGATGGAACACGGACGCATTATTGAAGACGACGTTCCGGCAACGTTGATCGCCGGGGATGGAAAGTTCGCGCAGCTGCACGCTGCGTGGCAGCAATCCCTCGTGTAGCCGACGGAAGATGTTTCGCCGGATGCCGCCGCTACAGGCGGTACTCGGCGACAGTTTCGCCGTACTCGTTTTCGCCGCGTGCGGTGAATCCGACGTTGTGGAAGAAGACCTCGGGCCCGTCAGGCCCTGCCTCGTAGATGACAGTGACGAATTCCATACCGCGGGTGCGTGCTTCTTCGATGAGCTGCTCGATGAGGAAAGTTCCGACGCCTTTGCCCTGCACGCCAGCGTCTACGTTGATACGCCACAACACAGACCGGAAGGTCTCGTCGGGTTCTTCGCTGTCAAAATTCGCGCTCACGAAGCCAACGACGTCATCGCCGGTGAGCGCGACGCGTTGCCACGACGACACGGGGTTGACGACTGTTGCGGCAATACCGTAGCTCACCGGTGCCAGGAACTGCTCCTGGCCGGGCTTTAACTCCATATTGTTGACTGCAACGATCGTTGAGGCGGACAGCTCTTCCAGTCGAAGCTCGGTCATACCCACAGGTTAGCCCGCGACACCATGTTTCGGCAGTGCCAAAGTTTTGAAGATATCTTGACGTCGAGATACTTCGGGCGGTGCGATAGTGTGAGATTTACACCCTCGACGCTATACGGAGAGACGAAACGTGCCTGATTCGACCATCATTTACACGCATACCGACGAGGCGCCGGCCCTCGCGACCGCATCGTTCCTGCCGATTGTGCAGGCTTTCGCGGGCCAAGCAGGCGTCGAGATCGAAACACGCGATATTTCGCTCGCCGCGCGTGTCCTCGCGAACTTCCCGCAGCGTCTGACGCCCGAGCAGCAGGTCGGCGATGCGCTCGCCGAACTCGGCGGACTTGCGACCCTCCCCGAAGCCAACATCATCAAGCTGCCCAACATCTCGGCTTCGATTCCGCAGCTGAAGGCAGTCATTGCGGAGCTCCAGAGTCAGGGCTTCGATATTCCCGACTACCCCGACGACGCCACCACTGTCGAAGACAAAGACATTCGCGCTCGCTACGACCGCGTTAAGGGTTCCGCTGTGAACCCCGTGCTGCGCGAAGGAAACAGCGATCGCCGTGCACCCATGTCGGTGAAGAACTACGCGCGCAAGCACCCGCACCGCAACAAGGCGTTCGCTGCCGGATCAAAGACCCGTGTTGCGACGCTGGGTCACGATGACTTCCGCACCAACGAGAAGTCGTGGGTTGCGCCGAGCGATGATGTCCTCACCGTCAACCACATCGCGACCGACGGCGAAGTTACAGTGCTGAAGCCTTCGATCAAGGTTCTTCCGGGCGAGATCATCGATGCGACGTTCCTCTCGGCATCAGCCCTTGACGCTTTCCTCGCCGAGACGCTCAAGACAGCTGCCGCCGATGACGTGCTCTACTCAGTGCACCTCAAAGCGACGATGATGAAGGTCAGTGACCCGATCATTTTCGGCCACGTTGTTAAGGCGTACTTCTCGGACGTCTTCGCCACCTACGGAGACGCGATCGCCGCTGCTGGGCTTACCCCCAACAACGGTCTCGGTTCGATTCTGTCGGGGCTCTCAAAGGTTGAAGGCGGCGACAAGATCGCCGAAGCGATCACTGCCGACCTCGAGCGCGGACCCCGCCTCTCTTACGTCAACTCCGACAAGGGCATCACCAACCTGCATGTTCCCTCCGATGTCATCGTGGACGCCTCGATGCCGGCGCTTGTGCGCAACGGCGGCAAGCTCTGGGGCGCGGACGGTGGCGAAGACGACACTCTCGCCGTCATCCCCGACTCGTCGTACGCCGGCGTCTATCAGGCAACGATCGAAGACGTCATCGCGCACGGTCCGCTCGACCCGGCCACGATTGGCACGGTTCCGAACGTCGGTCTCATGGCGCAGGCAGCTGAAGAATACGGCAGCCACGACAAGACCTTCGAGATCGCCGCTGACGGCGTCGTGCAGGTCGTCAACTCGGCCGGAGATGTGCTGCTCGAGCACAACGTTCAGGCGGGCGACATCTGGCGCGCTACGCAGACGAAAGACGTCGCTGTGCGCGACTGGGTCAAGCTCGCCGTCACCCGTGCTCGTGCCACCGGTTCTCCCGCCATTTTTTGGCTCGACGAAACCCGTTCGCACGACGCGGAACTCATCGCGAAGGTGACGACGTACCTCGCCGATCACGACACCGATGGTCTCGAGATCAAGATTCTTCCTCCTGCAGAAGCGACGCTCTATTCGCTTGGGCGTATGCGCGAAGGCCTCGACACGATTTCGGTCACCGGAAACGTGCTGCGTGACTACCTCACCGACCTCTTCCCCATCCTTGAGGTCGGGACGAGCGCCAAGATGCTCTCGATCGTTCCCCTGCTTGCTGGTGGTGGGCTCTTCGAAACTGGTGCGGGTGGTTCAGCCCCCAAGCACGTGCAGCAGCTCCTGTCGGACGACTTCCTCCGTTGGGATTCGCTGGGGGAGTTCTTCGCGCTGTCGGCATCGCTCGAGCACCTCGCCGAGACAACCGGCAACGCACATGCCAAGGTGCTCGCCGACACACTCGATGCGGCAACGGGTACCTACCTCGAAAACGACAGGTCGCCGGGGCGCGCGCCCGGCTCGCTCGACAACCGTGGAAGTCACTTCTACGTTGGTCTCTACTGGGCGAAAGAGCTCGCCACACAGACGTCTGACCCGGCGCTCGCTTCGATCTTCGCTCCGGTTGCTGACGCACTGACGGAGAACGAAGACGCAATCGTTGCCGAGCTTCTCGCTGTGCAGGGCTCACCCGTCGACATCGGTGGTTACTACTACCCCGACATGGACCGAGTGAAGGCAGTCATGCGCCCGTCGGCGACGCTGAACAAGATCATCGACGCACTCTAAGCGGTCTTGAAACGCCTGAGGGGCGGATGCCACGTGGCATCCGCCCCTCAGGCGTTTTTGCTGGGATTCTCTGTGTCCGACTCCGGGAGCTTCGGCCAGATCGCGCGCAGGAGACGAATCGCGTCGTCGATGTTGAGCCCAGCTTCGGATCCGGCCGTGGCGAGGTCTCGTGCAGCGTTGAGAACTGTCCGAGGTGTGGCTGCGGCAGCGCTGCTCACGCGGGTGCCACCACCGATACGAGCGGTCACCAACCTTTCTGCCTCAAGCGTTCGGTACGCCTTGGCCACTGTGCCCGGCGCAACGGCGAGGTCTTTGGCAAGTTGCCGGACCGATGGCAGGCGATCTTCAGCGGCAAGCTCGCCTGAGGCGATGAGGCCACGCACCTGATCGCAGATCTGTTGTGCGGGAGGCATCGATCCCGCCAGCGTGATCATCATGACCGACGGGTGTGCGGGGGCATGGTGCGAGCAGGAATCGCAGACAATGCGATGCTGGCCCAGAGCGCCACGCCACACGCGCCGACAACGTAGGCTGCGCCGAGGAGCGTCGGCCCGAGAGCCGCGAAAGGTGTCCATGTATGCACTGTGCCGATGGAGCTCGAGAACATACCCCTCATTGACGACGTTCCATACAAAGAACTCAGTATGGTCGCGAGGTGCATGAGAAATGTTGCGGTGACCGCAGCAAGAACGTTTCGAGTACGCGTGTGGCGCACGGCGCTATCGCGAACGGCATCTTTTTGCAGCGCAGGGCGCGAGATCAGCACAATGTCGACCGCTGCCACAAGGAGTACGAGCGCCATCAGAACGAGAGCGGGAACGGAGAAGTACCAGCCGTATATGCTCGTGCCAATCGAGTTTTCGCCGCCCAGGTGGACCGTGTAGTTCGTGTAGTCGCCAGTGATTTCGTCACGCTCCGACGCCGCGCCAGCGGCCAGGGTCGCGGTCAAGATCAGTGCCAGCACAAGTGTCGGCGGGATCAGCCACCAGCCTCGGATAAATGTGAGTGGGGTGCGGCGAGAGAGCTCTGCGCTGCCATCACCGAGTCGACGGTGCACCGGAAATGCGAGGAGCACCAACCCCACGATTCCGGTGATGAGGGGGGCGATAAACCGCATATCCATTGACCAGCCACGTACGGGTGCGAAAACATCTATCGGCCAGGTGAATGAGACATTTATGCTCTTCGCAAGCAACTCGGAGAGCACCCCGAGGAGCGCCGCCAGGATGGCGAAGATGACCGTAGTGCGTCCGGTAAGCGGGTTGCGTTCGCGCCGAATCAGCCGCCACAGCACTGCGATGGTAATGCCCGCGAGCACAGGGCCATATTGCGTGAGGTAAATAAAAACCAATAGCGCCCTCCCATCGAAAGTGTACTAATGAAATGGTACACGCGTGTGCCATTCATCTGATACACCTTTGAGAGGTCGTCAGGACGTGCTCAGCAAATTGCGCTGGTGTCTGCCTAGTTGTGAATCCACACGTCGACGCCCTGCGGGGCCCAGCTGTAGATCTGAGCTGCGCGGTACTCAGGCATTCCGACGCACCCGTGACTCATGCGCTGGCCGTAATTGTTGTGCCAGTAGACACCGTGGAACGCTTGATCGCCGTTGAAGTACATGACCGACTTGATGTTTGGTGTCTCGTAGGTAGTGCCGTCGGCGTTGTTGCCACGCATCGTCTGCATGGGTGTCTTCCAGCCGATGTTGTAGCGCCCAGTCTGCGTGGGAAACTCAAGCCCACTCGAAATGAGCCACGAGTCGACGACGGCGCCGTTCTCTTTTACATAGAGACGTTGCTCGCTCAAATTGACTTCGAGCATGCGAGCCAACGAGGTCGTGGTGAACTCAGTCTCGGTCACCGGGAGCTCATACACCGAATTCCCGCTCGCGAGCTGGGCGGCGTAGCTATCGGCGATGCCATCAGTGGAGTCGAGCGCACGGCCCGCGACCCCTTCGGTCTCGGTCCGCAGTACATCGCCAGCTTCGTTGGTGATGACTGTTGCATTTACAGCATCGCGATCAACGGCCTTCGGAAGCGCGTCGATCACGTCTGCCATTGCGCTCGCATCTGCGGTGACTGTGACGTCGCTCGATTCAACCGCGTCGGTTGTGTCGACGGCCAGCCAAGACGCGACGACTGCGCGGTCGAGGGGGACAGTGCGTTCTTCGCCGACGTAGAAGCCTGCGGAGTCGAGCATGCCGTTGAGTGCTGTCACTGACTCTTCCGCAGACGCGGTCGTGAACGTGGCGTCAACGGGGACGACCGACGCATCAATTTCGACTCGCGTCGAACCATCGAGGAAAGCCTGCTTGAGAGTGCTCTGGATGAGGTCGAGGTCAATGCCGGTGCCCGCAACGGCCGGGTCAACCGCGTAGCTTGCGGAATCGGCATCGAATGAGATCGTTGCGTTGATCGGCGCCAAGAACGCGTCCGGAAATGCTGCCGTGAGTGCAGCTTCTGCGGTCACCGGGTCGATGGCGACGTCAGGGGCTGAGCTATCGGCAAACCACTGCGTGACGTTCCACATGGGGTGCGCCTCGAATGCGGCTTCAGCGGCAGCGCTCGCATCAATGCTTGCGCCGAGATCTGCGCCGGTGAGCGTTGCTGATCCGTCGGGTGTTGCGATCGCGATCTCAGTTTCGGCAAGGCGCGAGTTAACAGCACCTATTGCGCCACCTGGCGTCATGAAGCCGACCGAAACACCGGCAATCGCGGTGCCTGGGGCGATAAGTACGAGAGACGAAGCGACGATTGCTACGGCAACGACAGCTGCGGCTCCCGAGATCCACCATCCAAGATGGCGCTTTTTCGGGGCGGGTTCACTCGGGGCCCACTCGTAGTTCTTGTCGGCACCGTCGCCGGAATCCCCTTCGACTGTTGTGTTGTCGATGAGTGTTGTTGCGGCGTCGTTTGACGACGCACCGTTGTCCGCTTCGTTTTTCGTTGCGATGTCGGTCACGTCACCACCCCCTCAGCGTGATCGTGAGATCCATGGTATGCGACCACATGCCCTAACGGAACCGAATCAGCATCACGCTTTTGTGACATTCCGTGCTGATCACGCCATGTAACAAGTTTGTAAAGGGCCCGCACTAATTCGGCGAAACGCTTGCGGGGTGAGGGTTCGTAAGTTGTACTAACAAACATGTCTGCATCGGAAGTGCAGCGCGGCTCTTCCACATTGGATTCCGCGCACCCATCGCACGCTCACTCATTCGGCCCTGGCCGGGTGCTGCGTTCCGGCACGAAAGTGCTCCCTGGAGACGCGCGCGGTCACAACCGCTCGCTCGTGCTCCAAACGCTCTATCACGGGGGTGCCCAGAGTCGAGCTGACCTCGCTCGCGAAACCGGCCTCACTCGCGTGACGATCTCGGACCTTGTTGCTGACCTCATATCTGACGGGTTCGTCACCGAGATTGGCATGCGAGAAGCAGCAGGACCGGGAAAGCCCGCGATGCTCGTCGATATCGACCACGCAGCGCACCGCATCGTCGGACTCGACCTCTCGGGTAGTGACACTGTGATCGGCGCTGTGCTCACTCTCGACGGCGATATTGTCGCCCGCCGTGAAGTTGCTCAGCCAGCCGAGGCAGCCGACGTCATCCCTGCGGTGGTCGCACTGGCACGTGAGCTTGTTGCCGATGCGCATGCGCCGGTGCTCGGCGTCGGAGTCGGAACTCCTGGTGTGATTGACGACGCAGGCGTCGTGCTGCGCGCACCCAACCTCGGCTGGGTGGGATTTGATCTTCGGGGAGTGCTCGAAAGCGCCCTCGATCTTCCCGTGATCGTCGCGAACGACGCGAACGCTGCTGTGCTGGCGGAATACACCTTCGGCGGCGCCGGCGACGACGTCATCCTCGTCAAGGTCGGTCGAGGTGTTGGTTCCGGCTTGCTGGCTGCAGGTCAGCCGATGCGTGGAAGTCGCTTCGCCGCGGGCGAGATCGGGCACGTCACGGTCGGCACCGACGGCGGTCCGCAGTGTGCCTGCGGCAAGGTCGGATGCCTCGAAGCGTGGCTCGCAGTACCGGCCCTTGAAGAGCGGCTTGCCGCGGCATCCGCGTCGGAGCGCGAAAACCTGCTGCGTGACGCCGGTGAGCGTCTCGGTATCGCGTTGGCGCCTGTCGTTGGTGCCCTCGATCTGTCAGAGATTGTGCTCTCTGGCCCCCCTGAACTCCTCGGCGGTGTGCTTGCGCAGGCCACCGCCGAGGCCCTCCGCACCCGAACGCTCGCTCCTTTTCATGAGGGCGTTCGAGTGCGGATGACGGCTCAAGGCCAGGACATTGTTCTGCGCGGTGCCGCCGTCATGGTCCTGTCGTCGAGACTCGGCGTCTCTTAACCGGACCACAAGCCGCTGGCAAGAGGTCTGCGGCATTCACCCTCACCACAGAGAAAACAGAAGGACAACACATGAAGAAGTCCCTCGGAGCCGTCGCCCTGCTTGGGGTCAGCGCTCTCACCCTCGCCGGTTGCGCAGGATCTGGCAGCGACACCGCCAGTGCTGATAGCGCAGAAATCCGCGTCTGGCTTGTCGGTACAGATACCCCACAGGATGCTCGTGACTATCTCGTTTCAACATTTGAAGACGAGAATCCTGGTTCCACACTGGTCATTGAAGAGCAGCAGTGGACGGGGCTCGTCGACAAACTTACGACGAGCCTCTCATCCAACGATTCGCCCGATGTCGTTGAAATGGGCAACACGCAGGCACCCGCATTCACGTCGAGTGGTGCGCTGCTGAGCGTCGATGACATCGAGGAAGATCTTGGCGGTTCGGATCTTCTGCCCGGCTTCGTCGATATCGGTAGCTGGGACGACACACTGTACGCGGCGCCCTACTACTCGGGGTCACGCGTTGTGTTCTACAACACAGCGATGTACGACGAGGCTGGCGTCTCTGTCCCCGAGACGCTCGATGACTACGTCGCGAACGGTGTCACGCTTGCTGACGCACTGCCCGGAGTCTCTGGCGTCTACTTCCCCGGTAAGGACTGGTACAACGCGCTTCCGTTCGTCTGGGAAAACGGCGGCGAGATCGCCGTGGAGAATTCCGATGCCACGTGGGACGCACAGCTGTCCAGCGAAGAGTCGGTCGCTGGCCTCTCGCAGGTGCAAGATCTCATGACGAACGCTTCGCTGGCGGCGAAAGACGGAGACGAAACCGAATCGTGGGTCCCCTTCCGAACTGAGCAAGCAGCAACGCTTTCGGCACCCAGCTGGGCGTACTGGTCGATCGTCGCCGACGAAGACCAGAACGACACAGCGGTCGTCGACACGACGGGTTATTACGCCCTGCCCGGAATGGACGGCGGAGCCGCTCAGGTATTTGCTGGCGGATCGAATGTGGGGATCGCCGCGAAGTCGGCTCACCCCGACCTCGCCAAGAGCGCCTTGAAGATCATGCTGAGCGACGAATACCAGACGATTCTGGCGGAAGCCGGTCTCGTTCCGGCCAAGACATCACTCGGAGACAAGGTCGCCGCAGCGACGCCAGAGCTTGCCGCAGTGATTGCCGACGCCGCTGCGAATGCCAAGCTCACCCCGGCATCACCCAATTGGGCCGATGTCGAGGCGCAGGGCGTCATGCAAGACCTCTTCGTCAACATCGCCAACGGCGGTGACGTCGCGCAGCTTGCAGCTGACGCCGACGAGACGATCGAGTCAATTCTGAACGGCTAATCCAGCGGCGGAGGCATCTCGTGCACACGCGAGGTGCCTCCACCTGGCCCCGTTATTGACCCACCGTCGAAAGGAAGCGCGATGGCCAACACCACGCTCGCGCCGCCCGTGGCATCGTCGCCGCCTGCCCCGGAATCTCAACAAAACCCGCGACGTCGGCGGTCTCTGGCCCCGTTTGCATTGATAACGCCCGCGATCATCATGCTGGCGGTCTTCATCGGCTGGCCGCTCGTTCAGATGATCGTGATGTCGTTCCAAGAGTTTGGCCGCGCGCAGATCTTTGGCACGCCGGCTGAGTTCATCGGCATCGACAACTACATCGCGGTGCTGACGGACAGCGAATTCTGGATGGTGCTGGCGCGCAGCATCCTGCTGTGTCTCGCGTGTGTCACCGCCACCATGGTGCTCGGCGTGCTGATCGCGCTCATGATGAAGAGCCTCGGTGCCGTGATGCGCACGGCGCTTTCAATCTCGCTGTTGCTGGCGTGGGCGATGCCCGCGCTTACGGCCACGATCGTCTGGGGATGGATTTTTGATACCCAGTACGGGCTCGTCAACTACTTTTTGACCCAGATCACCGGTACCGACTGGACCGGGCACAGCTGGCTCATCGACCCGCTGAGTTTTTTTTCCGTCGCAGCGATCATCATCACGTGGGGCGCGATCCCTTTCGTCGCCTTTACCGCGTATGCCGGCCTCACCCAGGTGCCCGACGAAGTGCTCGAAGCTGCTTCACTCGACGGCGCCGGACCCGCACAGCGATTCCGGCTCGTGACGCTGCCGTACATCCGATCGATCTTGATCGTGCTGCTGATTCTGCAGGTGATTTGGGATCTTCGGGTGTTCGCGCAGATCTACGCGCTGCAGACAATCGGCGGTGTGCGCGCTGACACCAACACGATCGGTGTCTACATCTACAGCGTTTCGATGGCCTCTGGCGATCTCGGCGCGGGAGGTGCGATCTCGGTGATTCTCGTCGTGATCATGCTGCTGATCGCTGCCTACTACATTCGCTCGATGCTCAAGGAGGACCGCTCGTGAACCCCCGCGTTCGCCGCCGCACCGGGCGGGTAGCTCTCAACGCCGCCGCCCTGGTCGTGATCGTCTGCTCGATTTTTCCGGTCTATTGGATGGTCAACACGTCGCTGTTGCCGGCAGCTGCCGTTCGCACCTCGACACCTCACCTCTGGCCAGACCAGTTCACGCTGAGTAACTACGTCGATGCATTCGTCGAGGGTGGATTCGGCCCGGCGCTCTTCGTGTCGCTGAGCGTGACCGTCATCACGGTCGGCGTCGCACTCGTCTTTGCGTTTCTCGCAGCCGTCGCCGTCTCGCGGTATCGGTTTCGCAGCCGAACGAGCTTCATCATCGCGATCCTTGTCATTCAGATGATCCCGGCAGAGTCGCTCATCATCTCCACCTTCCGAGTGCTCGATGGTTGGCAACTGCTCAACACGATCATCGGTTTGAGCTTCGTCTACATCGCGCTCGTGCTGCCGTTCACAATCTGGACGCTGCGCGGCTTCGTTGGTGGCGTGCCAGCTGAGCTCGAAGAGGCGGCAATGATCGACGGATGCAGTCGCACCGGCGCCTTCTGGCGAGTCACTTTCCCGCTGCTTGCTCCGGGTCTCGTCGCCACGGGCGTCTTCGCTTTCATTCAGGCATGGAACGAGTTCGTGTTCGCGCTCGTCATCATGACGCGGCCTGAGTCGCAGACGCTGCCGATATGGCTTCGTAGTTTTGTGCAGGCCACGAAGGCAACCGACTGGTCTGTTGTGATGGCGGCATCAACGCTGATGGCTATCCCGGTGATCATCTTCTTTTTGTTCGTGCAGGGCCGCATGACGAGTGGACTCGTGTCAGGGGCGGTAAAAGGCTGATGCGCGACATGCAATCCGCCGTTTCCTCGACCGGGAGACGGCCACTCAAAGTGGGGCTCGACGTCGGCGGCACCAAAACGGATGCTGTAGCGATCGATGCCAAAGGCGACGTCGTGGCGCTTCGGCGCCTTCGCACCGGATGGGGGCCCGACGCCGTTGCCGACACGATTCTTGCTGCCGTCGAAGAGCTCCGTTTGGAACTTCGCGATGACGACGTTGAGTTCGTCTCTGTGGGGGTCGGAATGCCGGGGCAGACTGTTCCGGGCACGGCACGCATGCGGCACGCAGTGAATCTTGGTGTGACGGAGTTCGACATGGCCACCGCGGTCGCTCCGCGGCTCGGCGGCGTGGCGGTGGCGGTGGAGAACGATGTAAAAGCAGCGGCCATCGGCGCGTACGCCATGCACGGGAACGTCGGCACGATTGCGTACTTGAACCTCGGCACCGGAATTGCGGCGGGAATCGTGTCAGACGGCATTCTTTGGCGAGGTGCGAGAGGAACAGCTGGCGAAATCGGCCACATCTCGGTGGATCCGCAGGGGCCACTGTGTCGATGCGGTCAGCGTGGATGTATCGAAGCGCTCGCCGGTGGCGGCGCAGTCGCCGAGAGATGGGGGCAGGGTGGGGAGCTGCCGATCCGCGACGTGTTCGACGCGGCCGATGGCGGAGACGAGCGAGGGTTGCTGCTTCGTGAAGAGTTGGTGAGAGGCGTCGCCGCAGCTATCCGCGTACTGGTGCTCACGACCGATGCCGACGCGATCGTACTCGGTGGGGGACTCACCGGGCTCGGCGACCGACTGATGACGCACGTCGATCAAGAGCTGGCGCAGAGCGCTGCGGCATCCGCTTTCATGACCTCGTTGCGGCTACCGGAGCGCCTGCAAATGCTCGCCCCGGGGTCAGCAGTCGCAGCAATCGGAGCGGCGCTGATCGGGCCCACCACAACGGAGGATTACCACCATGGCTGAAGTTGTTATCGTTCCCGATGCCGCACGCGCGGGTGTACTCGTGGCAGAAGAAATCGTGCGACTGATCACGCGCCGCCCGGATGCCGTCTTGGGCGTTGCCACGGGTTCGACCCCGTTGCCGGTCTACGAGGCGCTTCGCGAACGCGTGGGTGGCGTCGATGTTTCGCTGCTTCGTGCGTTTGCGCTCGATGAATACGTCGGAATCGATCCCGATCACCCCGAGAGCTATCGCAACGTCATTCGCCGCGAAGTCGTCGAGCCGCTCGGGCTCGACCCCGAGCGCGTGCGCGTGCCGGCGGGGGCCCTCATGGGTATTGAGACCGCTGGCGAGGAGTACGAAGAAGCCATTGCGTCTGCCGGCGGCATCGACCTGCAGATCCTCGGGATCGGCACGGACGGGCACATCGGGTTCAACGAACCCGGTTCATCGTTTGCCTCGCGCACGCGCGTGAAAACGCTGACGCAACAGACCCGTGAAGACAATGCGCGGTTCTTCGAAAGCGTCGACGACGTTCCGGAGCACTGCATCACTCAGGGACTCGGCACGATCCTTGCTGCGCGCCATCTTGTGCTGTTGGCGTTCGGTGCAGGCAAAGCCGAAGCCGTGGCGGGTGCTATCGAGGGGCCCGTCACCGCTTCGGTTCCGGGCTCGGCAATTCAGCTGCACTCGCATGTGACGGTGGTCGTGGATGAGGCTGCGGCATCCGCTCTACGTTTCGGTGACTACTACCGGTACGCGTGGTCGCACAAACCTGCGTGGCAGGGGCTGTAGCGCAGGTTCAGCGCGCGAAGACTTTGCCGGGGTTGAGGATGCCGGTGGGGTCAAACACCGCTTTGATCTGCTGCTGCAGGTGCCACTGATCATCGCCGAGCTCGTCGGCCAGCCACTGCCGCTTGAGCACTCCGATGCCGTGCTCGCCCGTCAGGGTGCCGCCGAGACGGAGCGCCGAGCGAAACAGATCGCTTGCGGCACCCCAGATGACGTCGGGAACCTCGTCGCCCTGGAACGTGAAGTTGGGGTGCAGGTTGCCGTCACCCGCGTGCGCAATCGTTGGGATGACGAGCCCGTACTGCTTCTCGATACGCGCGATCTCATCGAACATGTCGGGCAGAACCGACCGCGGTACCGACACGTCTTCGACGAGTGACATGCCGAGCTTTTCGGTTGCTGGGTGCATCGACCGGCGGATGCGGAGAAGCAATTCGCCCTCTTCAGGTGTTGTCGCTACTCGCACCGTGCCCCCGGCGTGCTGCAGCACTGCCGAGATCGCCTCGGCCTCGGCAGTAGCGGTCGGGCCATCGGTTTGCACTGTGAGCTGGGCGGCGCCCGGGGGAGGCGGGGGAAGCTCAAGATAAGTGTGGACGTTCGCGAGACTCGTTGCGTCCATCAGTTCCATGATTGCCGGCTGTGTTCCCGAGGCTGTTACGGCCGCCGCAGCAACCGCAGCCGCGCGCACATCGGCAAAGGTCGCGTTGAGCGTGCAGACTTCGCCCGGGATGAGGCGGCGAAGCTTGAGCGTTGCGCCGACGACGACGCCGAGGGTGCCTTCGGAGCCGATCATGAGCGCCGTGAGGTCGTAGCCCGTCACTCCCTTTACGCTGCGGTGCCCGAGGTGTACGAGCCGTCCGTCAGCGAGAACGACGTCGAGTGCGAGAACGGCATCGCGAACAACTCCGTACTTCGCACACAACAGGCCACCAGCGCCCGTAGCGATATTGCCGCCGACCGTCGAAATCTCGCGGCTGGCCGGGTCAGGCGCCCACCACAGTCCGTGCTCGAAAAGGGCAGCGTTGAGATCGGCATTCACGATGCCGGGTTCGACGACCGCGAGTAGGTCATCCGCGCGCACCTCGAGAATGCTGTCCATGGCTCGCACCGACAGCGCGATCTCACCGGTACCGGCATTTGCCCCGCCCGCAAGCCCGGTGCCGGCGCCGCGCGTGACAACGGGGGTGCCGGAGGCGTGGGCAATGCGGAGGGTCGCTTGCACATCAGAAATGGATGCTGCGTGCACGACGGCGAGTGGACGACCGGATGCGGCATGCCCCGACTTGTCTGCTCGCGCAGCGTCGAGCGCAGCATCCGTTGTGTCAACGCGCTCGCTGAGAGCTTCGCGAAGTTGTTCGAGGACGGAGCTCATGTCGGTGTGCGCACTCACGCCAAGCGGCGACGACCCGCAATAACTCCGACGGTGACGGCGACGACGGCGAAAGCGATTCCGGCCCAGACGAGGCCGAGGCTCCAGAGGACGACCGTTGCGGCAGCGTAGATCAGCAGCTCAGCGATTGCACGGACGAATGGGTGCACGGCGAGCACTGCACGAGGGGAGACGAACAGTGCCCACACCAGGATCGCGATCGCAGGGGTTGCGATGCCGAACAGAATGTTCCACGCGAACGGCCACGCCAAGAAGCCCCACACGGCAAGTACCGCAAATGCTGCCAGCTCGACGATGAACGCGAGAATGTCGACCACGCTTGGGCGCGCACTCATTCCGGGGGTATTTTCAACGCTCTGTGACACGCCCCCAGTCTACGGGCGGCGTGATGTGCGGCCGGAGCCGCATCATCAACATCGACCCGGGCGCCGGATTCTCTACGAAATGGAAAAAGAACCATCCCGCCCGCTTTGTGAAATCAGCCCGCTTGTCCGGCCGTGTGGAGCACATCCAAGGCTGAATCAATGGCAGCCTCAAGCGGCCACGAAGCTTTCTCGGGCTGACTCAAAACGAGGCCACCTTGAAGAGCGGCGAGGATCGCCACGGCAATGCGCTGAGGGGCTGCTCCCGCCTGGACTTTGCCTGCTGCCTGCATCCTGGTGACCCCGGCAGCGAGAGAGGCTCGCCAGTTCGTCATGCTTTCCGTAATGATGCGAGCCAGCTCTGGATCTGTCATGGCGGCCTGCGTCGCCATCGAACCGATCGGGCAGGCCCACCGGCCGAGGCCGATGTAGTAGTCGACCAGGGCATCGCGCCAGGCGTGCCATGACTCCCAGCTCGCGAGGTCGTCGATGTGCGGCTTTTGAGCTTCGAGTAGCTCGCCGGCTTCCCATACCGCCACTTCGCGCACCAGTTCGGCCTTGCCGCCAGGGAAATAGTGGAACAGCTGGCTCTTGCTCGTGAGTGTCGCCGCACGGATGGTGTCGAGAGTCGTGCCACCAATGCCGGACGCAAGGATCTCGCGGCCGGTCGCCTCGATAATGCGCTGGCGAGTTGCCCGACCGCGCTCAGTGATGTTCGCCTCCTGCATGAGCTCAGACTACCTCGATGGACCCATCGGTCCAATTTGTGCTAGGAATGGACCATGAAGTCCAATGAAGAAGAACTTGCCTCGCTCACAACGGATGCGCGACTCGCTGGTCAGACCGCCCTCGTCACCGGTTCCAGTAGCGGTATCGGCGAGGCGATCGCCCGAGTGCTCGCGGCGTCGGGCGCAGAAGTTATCGTTAGCGGCCGCGATGCGGGTCGTACACAGGCCGTCGTCACGATGATCGAACAGGCGGGCGGCACCGCATCAGCTCTCGTCGCCGATCTTGGCGCGTCGCCTGCCGACGTTCGACACTTCGCTAGCGAGGCGCTGGCTCTGGCTGGCGGCAGGATCGACATTCTGGTGAACAATGCTGGAATCTATCCGGCGACTGCCACTGCCGATCTCAGTGATGACGACCTCGACGCCGTGCTCGCCATCAATATCCGTGCTCCGCACGTGCTCGTCGCGGCCCTCGCTCCGACCATGGCCGAGCGCGGGAGCGGATCCGTCGTGAACATCGGCTCATGGATGGCCCGTGTCGGTCTGCCGTTCGGCGCGATCTACACGGCGTCGAAGGCGGCACTCGAGCAGATGACGCGCACCTGGGCCGCCGAGTATGGGCCGCGCGGGGTCAGCGTCAACACCGTCGCGCCCGGGGCAACGAGCACTCCGGGCAACGCCGAGAGTGCTGACGTCTTGGCCGCGATGACAGCTGTCACTGTTGCCGGACGCCCGGTGCGGCCCGTCGATGTGGCCTACGCCGTTCGGTTCCTCGTCTCGGGTGAGGCGTCGTTCATCCGCGGCGCCGTCGTAGACGTCGACGGCGGAATTGCGCACACGAGGCTCAGCTAATGCCCGACCCGCGAGAGGCGTTCGACGCTGAGTCAACGGCGCTCCAGGTCATTGACGGAATCGACCTACGAGGCAGTACGGCGATAGTCACGGGCGCAGGATCTGGGATCGGCGTCGAAACGGCCCGCGCCCTGGCTGCGGCCGGTGCGGCGGTCACTCTCGCCGTCCGCGACGTCGCGAGAGCGGCCCAGGTGGCTGCGGACATCCGCGCCAGCACCGGCAACGGCGCTGTGCGGGTGGCGCTCGTCGACCTTGCCGATCTCGGATCAGTTCGTTCTTTCGTGGATGCCTGGTCGGGGCCACTCAACCTGCTCGTGAACAACGCTGGCATCATGGACTCGCCCGAAATGCGGACTCCGCAGGGGTGGGAGATGCATTTTGCGGTCAACCACCTCGGCCATTTCGCGTTGGCGCAGGCCCTGCACCCGGCGATGCTGTCGGCGGGTGGCGCGAGGATCGTATCCGTCAGTTCGAGTGGGCACGGTTCCTCGGGCATTCGGTTCGACGACCCGTTCTTCGAACGAGACCCGTACGACCCGGGGCTCGCCTATGGGCAGTCGAAGACGGCCAACGTGCTCTTCGCCCTCAAGGCGACGCGACGGTGGCACGGCGATGGAATCGCAGCAGCCGCGGTCATGCCCGGTGGCATCTGGACCAACCTGCAGCGTCACTGGAACCCTGCCGTGCTCGCCGACATGAAAAAGCGCTATGCCACGAAGACCGTCGAGCAGGGCGCTGCGACGTCAATCTACGTGGCGACGCGGGCAACGCTGGGCCCCGGGACTCCCGCGTACTACGAGGACTGCCATCCGGCGAAGGTAGTGAGCGCAATCGAGGGCGGAGTGCACGGGGTTCTGCCGCACGCGCTGGATGCTGTCGCGGCGGAGAGGCTGTGGGAGGTGTCTGTGCGACTCGTCGCACAGACAGATTAGGTTCGTGCACATAAACCTTGCCGCAAATATCCCCACACGCGTCGCCGTGTGCCAACGCTGATAAACCCATCGCTTGAGTAACCGGGCCTCAGCACTCGTTTTTGGCATCAACTGACACCCAATACTGTCCACCGGCCGATTTAGAGTGCGTCAACGATGACGATCTTGCCACGCACGCCCCGGCCAGAAAAAGCACGATGCGCGTCCGCAATATTGGCGAGTGGGTAGGTTTCGGGCCCGACGCCTCGTCCACCACTTCCTGCCCTCGTTTGCCGTGTGGGACGAGAGCGCGAACGGCGTCGCCGACGTCGCCAGCGAATAAACGCGAGCTGGGTGCCTTCGCCCGTAGTCCGGAAGAGCATCGTCAGCAGATCTTCGTCGCGGGCCACTGCAACTGCGGTAGATCGGCGTTCACGGAGATCAACCTGGAGGAATGGAAAACAGTTCAGTTTCTAGGCGGAACTGCTCGACGCCTGGACATCTCGGCGGATGCCCTGACCATCCGAACTAGTACCCGAACGTAATATGCCCTGGGGCGTCGAGCTCTGATTCAGAACCATCGCCGCCGAACAGCACCCGCGAGATGCCCACCTGCGCGGCCAGCATTGCATCGAGTGCTTCCGTCAGATCGCTGTCTACGACATCGCTGCCTCGAACCGTCGCGTGCAGGACCGTTCGACGAATCAGCTCCTTCGCAAACGACGCTGTTACGCCTTCTGCGCGGTCGGCGGCCGCATCGAGCACTTCGCCGCTCAGAGGCACCGATGCTCCATACAGTCGGAACAACGCACGCCGCGCGGTAGCGTCCGGCAACGGAATCTCGACGGCCAGATCCACGCGACCCGGGCGTGCAGCGAGCGCGGGCTCGAGCACATCGGCACGATTCGTCGTGAGAATGAAAGCGATGTCGGTGTCGCCCTCGACGCCATCCATCGCATCAAGAATCTCAAACAACAGCGGTTGCGGTCCACCGAACATGCCGCGCTCCATCGCGACGAGATCTACGTCTTCGAGCACGACAATCGCGGGCGAGAGCGCACGCGCCAAGCGGGCTGCTTCGCCGACGTACGCGAGGCTTCCTCCCTGCAGGACGACAGCGGTCGTGCCTGGTGTTGCAGCGAGCAGGTGTCGCACTGTCAGCGTCTTTCCGGTTCCTGGCGGGCCGTAGAGGAGCACGCCACGCTTGAGATGCTGGTGCAGACTCCGGAGGCGCCCGGCGTGTGCGCCGATGTCGACTACGTGGCCGCGGATGTCATCGAGCAGGCCCGGGGAAAGTATCACCTCGGATGCTGCAACATCGGGGCGGGGCAAGAACGTCATGTGACCGATGCCTTGGCCGTACTCGCTTGGCGCGAAGCCGACAACGTTGCCGCGCACTACGCTCAGCTCGATCATGAGCTGCTGTAGCTCTGTCATGAATTCCGATGCCACAGTCGCGTCCGAGCAGAGGACTTCTAGCGATGCGGACTCGCGACCGAACATGCGGTTGGCTGCACGCTGCAGGACGACGACCGCGACGCCACCGAAGTGCAGCATCCTGAGTCCAAACGAGACGGTTTGACGCGTGCTCGATGGGCCGGTCGCGGCTGTCGCGTACTCGATCTGTCCCTCGCGAAACTGTGTAAACCGATGCACTAAGAGCCCAGCAAGGTCCTCGTGTTGACGCTCCTGACCGCCGCCGATGCCGACAATAACCGCTGATTTGTCACGCGCGGCGAGCGCGTCTAGTGCGATGTCCGCATCGACAAGTCGGTGCGGAGGTAGGTCTTCGCGCAGCAGTGGAAGGCCAGCGGGATCCACGCCGAGATAGTCCCGCACTTTCAGGCCGATTGGTGTCAGTGCTGCGTCACGGTCATCTGGCATTTCGTTCAGGCGCTGGACCAGACGCTGAAGGTCACGGACGAGGTCTGCATCTTCGCTCTGCGGCATGGCATCACGCTAGCAAGTGCGGGTGTCGACTGACTATGCCTCGTGCGCTCACACTCAGGAAGGTGCGCTTGTGGGGTGGCCTGGTTAGCGTAGGCGTTATGACGCAAGTCTGGCTAACGCATTGGGAGTGGGCGTGCTGCGGCGATGCCTTCGCCTGCGGAGATGACGTCGACTTCGGAGTGAGAACGCGGGCAGCACATTCGGTGCTTGCCGACGAGCTCGGCGCGGACCTCGCAGCAACAGTCGATGCGATCGAGTCGCATCACGAGGAAGAATTTCCCGACCGCGTGCGGGGTCGTGTCACCGCGGTGAACGTTGTCACCCGCGAGGTGCGCGAACGTCGCTCGTTGCGCAAGCCCGGGCACGGCGCACCGCTATCTGCTGAGATGCCGGCGGCTGGAGAAGCTTGGCCGAACAATCGGATGGAGCTTGGAAACGGTGTCTGGGCGGGAGCGCGACCGTCGCGATACGTGATCGAAGTCGTGCCTGTTCCCGGCACCGTCGCCCTTTCGCCTGTGCGAGGCGTCCGGCTCAGCGAGGCTGAGAGCGACGACTCACTGCCATCGTTCCCAGATTCCACTACCGTTCCGCGGCCTGAGCGTACTGTGCGCGTGTCGATCGGTTGGCTCGTCGACGTCGATGAGGAGTAGCGCCTCATTGCCGCGCCCTGAAGCAGGCTATGCGACGGGTCGCCCCGCGCACCACACCGCGCGCACGGTGAGGTCGGTGTTCAGCAGCACGGCGTCGGCAAGAAAACCGGGCGTCAGCGCGCCGAGGGAGTCGGCATAGCCGATGGCGCGCGCGGGTGTTGACGTCACCGCGGCGATGGCATCGACGAGCCGCACGCCGGCTGAAACAGCAGTGCGCACTGCGGCATCCTGCGTGAGGGTTGAACCGGCGATCGTGCCGTCGCCCAGCCGCGCGACCCCATCTTCGACCGTGACCTCCAGCGACCCGAGCACGTACTGGCCATCGGATGCCGCAGCCCCGGCCATCGCGTCAGTCACGAGTGCGATGCGACCCGGCGCCGCAGCGAACGCGAGGGCGACCATCTGCGGGTGCACGTGCACGCCGTCTGCGATCACCTCGAGGGTGATTCGCCGATCGGCCACCGCAGCGCCGATGGGGCCCGGTTCGCGATGGTGCAGCCCGGGCATCGCGTTGAACGCGTGCGTGAGAATCGTTGCCCCGGCATCGAAGGCCGCTGCAGTCTGATCGAGCGTCGCGCCGGTGTGGCCGACAGCCGCAGCGGCACCCGCAGCGGCACCGGCAGCGACGATCTGCCGCACAGCGTCGAGGCCGCCTATCAGCTCGGGGGCAAGGGTCACTTGGCGAACCGTGCCGCTCCCGGCGTCAAGAAGCATCGCAATCCGTTCAGCCGTGGCGTCGGTGAGGAGAGATGGGTCGTGCGCACCCTTATGTGCGTGCTCGAGAAACGGACCCTCGAGGTGCGAGCCGAGAATGTCATCATCTGTTTCCGACAGAGCAGCGACTAGAGCAACCCGCTCCGCGAGGAGACCCAGCGGTGCTGTAACAAGAGAAATGACTGCCCGTGTTGTGCCGTGCGCCCGGTGGGCGGTGCGCGCAGCGCGGATTGCGTCCGCTCCGTCGTCGTAGGAGAAACCGCCGCCGCCGTGGCCATGAATGTCGATGAAACCTGGTGTGAGAACACCGCCGCGGGCGTCAGTCACCGTCGATGAATTGTGGGCATGTGCACGCCACGTGTCACCCGTGCCGGTGCCGAGGATGCGTTCGCCCTGCCACGCGACCCAGCCGTTGCGGGTCTCGACGCCGTCGGAAATTACCCGCGCCGAATGAACGACCGATACGTGCTCAGTCTTCGTCATATGCCCATTCGACCCCGGCTACGCGGGTAAAAGCTATTCCGGTGCGCGACCAAAGCGGGCCGAGCCCGGCCACGCGACCGCGGAAAGACTCCCAGTCGCGCTGCTCCGGCTGCGACCACGCGGCCTCGGCGGCCGCTGCGATGCGAGGAAACGCCATCGCGTCGATGTCTGCGGCGTCGACGATTGTTTCGGTCCATAGCGGCGCTTCGACGCCGAGGATTGCGTCTTCGCCGATGCCCTCGATGATGCTCGTCGGCTCCCACCGGTACGAGCGTTCGAGGCTCGTTGGGCCGTTTGCCCAGGTGAGGCCGAGGCGATCGCTGTCGTTCTCTTTCATGTCGAGGTACACGGCATCCGCGGGGGAGAGAATCAGTCGCGAACCATGCGCGACGAACGCACGCGCTTTCTCCGCAGAGTCGGCGGTGGGCGCAACGAACCCCCAGTACTGACCGACCGTGCTGGGTGCAATGTCCGGCGCGGCTCCCGCTTCATGCCACGCGATCGGGGTTTTGCCGAGCTTTGCCACGATCGCCGTCACTCGGGCCATGAATGCGGCGAAATCGGCGGGCGGAGTGCCGAGCGCCTCATCGCCACCCACGTGCAGGTACGGCCCGGGCGTCATCGCTGCAAGTTCACCGAACACAGCCGTGAGAAATTCGTCGGTCGCGGCACTGTCGATGATGAGGGAGGAGAACCCCACGGCAAGGCCGATGTAGGGCACACCCGGTGTCGGCATGCCGCCGCCGAACTGCGCTACGGCATCGTCGACCGCTTCGCTGACTGCGGGCGGTGCAGCAATCTCCGGATACCCGAGCCCCACGGCATGAGTGTGACCGGGCACATCGAATTCCGGGACCACCGTCATATGGTGCGACGCGGCATACGCCACGATGTCGCGGTAGTCGCCCGCGCTGAAGTATCCGCCGGGTTTGTCGCCGACGCTGGTTCCCGCCCCTGACCCGGTGAGCTCGGGGCGCGACGACAGCTCGAGTCGCCAACCCTGATCATCGGTCAAGTGCAGGTGCAGCACATTGAACTTCAGCGCCGACGCTCGGTCGATGTAGCCCCTCACAGTATTGACACCGTGGAAGTGGCGCGCCACGTCGAGCATGACGCCACGGTATTCAAAGCGTGGAGCGTCGGTGATCTCGACGGCGGGCAGAATCCATTCGCCGTCGTGCCGGGCGACGAGCTGCACGAGAGTGTGCACACCGTAGAAGAGGCCGGCGGCATCCGGGGCCTCCAACTGCACGCCTTCGGGGGTCACCCGCAACCGGTACGACTCGGGTTCGCCGTGCTCAATGAGCGCGCAAAAGAGCTGCGCATCCGCGCCGGTTTCAAGTGCCAGACCCGTGCGCTGTGCAAGTAGCTGCGCGCAGAGAGCGGATGCCGCGGCCTCACCGCCGACGACAACTCCGCTGCCGAGCAGAAAGGTTCCGTCGCCCACGTGAATCATCGCCGGGGCGGGCACAACCGCGGGGCGCTGAGTCATGGAAATACCCTCACGCCAACAGAACACTTCATGTAAGGAACCCTAACTAATTGCCAACGCGGGCAACAGGGGGCAAAGATCCGATATGCTCGCATCGTCGCAACTGGCGTTGAGGTGGGCTACCACCGGGAAGCGACTGATAACGGCATTCGATCGCTCGCCTGGGCCGATGCGGACACATCTATCCGAAAAGCCGTCGTCAGGGAGCCTGCCATGACCGATCAGTATTTCAACGCCCCACTTTCTGAGGTTGATCCCGAGATCGCCCAGGTGCTTGAGCGAGAGCTTGACCGCCAGCGCGGATTCCTCGAGATGATCGCCTCCGAGAACTTTGTTCCAGTATCTGTCTTGCAGTCGCAGGGCTCGGTGCTCACGAACAAGTACGCCGAGGGCTACCCCGGTCGCCGCTACTACGGTGGCTGCGAAGAAGTCGACGTTGCAGAAGAACTCGCAATCGAGCGCGCGAAGGCACTCTTCGGGTCCGAGTTCGCCAACGTGCAGCCGCACTCCGGTGCGACAGCGAATGCCGCCGTGCTCCACGCCATTGCTCGTCCCGGCGACACGCTCTTGGGCCTCGCGCTCGACCAGGGTGGGCACCTCACGCACGGGATGAAGATCAACTTCTCGGGTCGCCTCTACAACATCGTGGCGTACGGCGTTGACCCCGAGACATCCCTCATCGACATGGATGAGGTGCGTCGCCTCGCGATCGAGAGCAAGCCCAAAGTCATCATCGCCGGGTGGTCGGCGTACCCGCGTCAGCTTGATTTCGCACGCTTCCGCGAAATCGCTGATGAGGTCGGCGCCTACCTGTGGGTCGACATGGCTCACTTCGCTGGTCTCGTGGCCGGGGGCGTCCACCCGAGCCCCGTGCCGCACGCCCACGTCGTGTCGACCACGGTCCACAAGACCATCGGTGGACCCCGCTCCGGAATCATCCTGACCAACGACGCTGATCTCGCGAAGAAGATCAACACTGCCGTCTTCCCCGGCCAACAGGGTGGACCCCTCATGCACGTCATCGCGGCGAAGGCCACGGCGTTCAAGCTGGCGATGACTCCTGAATTCCGCGAGCGCCAGGAGCGCACCGTCCGCGGTGCATCGATCCTTGCCGATCGCCTCTGCCAGAAAGACATCGCGGACGCCGGCATCTCGGTGCGTTCGGGCGGAACCGACGTGCACCTCGTGCTCGTTGATCTTCGGAACGCCGAGATCGACGGCAAGCAGGCGGAAGACCTGCTGCACGACATTCGCATCACTGTGAACCGCAACTCGGTGCCCAACGACCCGCGCCCTCCGATGGTGACGTCAGGGCTCCGTATCGGCACGCCGGCGCTCGCGACCCGCGGGTTCGGCGATGCTGAATTCACCGAGGTTGCCGACATCATCGCGCTCGCGCTGCTGCCCAACGCCGACGTCGCCGCCCTGCAGACGCGTGTCGCGGCACTCACCGCCGCGTTCCCGCTCTACCCGGGCCTGCACCAGTAAAACTCAATTCCGCACACACACGACTCGGGGCGAGGCCGCCTTGAGGAGGGAATGACATGACTGCACAGAAGCTTGATGGCGTCGCGACAGCGGCCGCGATTAAAGAAGAGCTGCGCCAGCGTGTTGTCGCGCTCGAGGCGCGAGGCAGCGTGCCAGGCCTCGGCACGCTGCTCGTCGGCGACGACCCCGGCTCACGCTCGTATGTCACGGGAAAACACCGTGACTGCGCCGAGGTTGGCGTCGCATCGATCTCGAAAGAGTTGCCGGCAACGGCGACTCAAGCAGAAATTGAAGCAGCGGTTCATGAGCTGAACGAAGACCCCGCAGTGACGGGATTCATCGTGCAGTTGCCGCTGCCGAAGGGTATCGATGAGAACCGCATCATCGAACTCATCGATCCGGCCAAAGATGCTGATGGGCTGCACCCGATGAACCTCGGTCGGCTCGTCTTGGGTGTCGACCCGGCGACAGCTGTTGCTGCGCCCCTCCCGTGCACTCCCGCCGGCATCATTCAGCTGCTTGAGCGTCACGGCATCGACATCGCAGGCAAACACGTGACGGTGATTGGCCGCGGCATCACGGTCGGTCGCCCGCTCGGCCTTCTGCTTACCCGCAAGGGTACGGATGCCACGGTCACGCTGACGCACTCGCGCACAAAAGACCTGGCTGCCGAAGTCCGGCGCGCCGATATCGTCGTGGCAGCTGTCGGTCAGCCTCACATCGTGCAGGCCGACTGGATCAAGCCGGGCGCTGCGGTGCTTGATGTCGGAGTCACCCGCGTCGGCACGACCGAGTCTGGTCGGGCGAAGCTTGCCGGCGACATCGATCCGGCCGTCTCCGAGGTTGCCGGGTGGCTCTCGCCGAACCCCGGTGGTGTCGGTCCGATGACGCGTGCTCTGCTCGTGGCCAACGTCGTAGAGACTGCGGAGCGCCTGGCAAGCTAGCAGGATGCTGACACTCTCCGGCGCTGAGCGCATCATGATCGATCCCGCCGACGAGCGGGATGGCGATCTTCATATCGCCGATGACGGTCGTGTTGCCGGGTCTGGCGCGCCAGGCGGCGAGACGTGGGATGTCACGGGCTGTGTTGTCACCCCTGGGCTCGTTAATGCTCACCACCACCTCTTGCAAACCGGCTTTCGCACCCTGCCGGGCACGCGGGGCGTGCCAATGCGTGAATGGCTCCCGGCGATGGCGGCGGCATATGCACGAGCGGGAATAGATGCGTCACTCACTGGAGCTACCGCGGCTGTTGGCCTTGCCGAGTCTCTCCTGAGCGGGGTCACCACGACCGCCGACCATCAGCTCAACTGGCCGAATCCGAGCGGCTCGACCGATCCTGTCGCCGACACCGTCGCCATTGCGCGTGCCATCGCGGAGTCGGCAACGGCTCTCGGTGCGCGTCTCGTGTTCGTTCGCGGGTCTGCCCGTGACGACCCCGAGCAGGCGGCCGCGAGCGCCGAGGCGATCGCTCAGGCCCTCCTCGCCGGCGGTCATGACGGCGGCGTCACTCATGACGGAATGCTGCAGCTCGCCGTTGGGCCCGCCGGAGTGCACTCCGATAGCGAAGCAACGTTTCGGCTGCTCGGCGAGGTGGCCGCGCGCCACGGTCTTCGTCGCCGCACTCAGGCCAACGAGCAGGTCGATACCGAGATCGCTCTTGAGAAGTACGGGCGGCGCCCGCTCGACCTCCTCGAAGACTGGGGATGGTTGTCGTCGGATGTGACTATCGCGCATCTGTGCGACGTGACGCCCGCCGAAATCGCGCGCCTCGCCGAAGGTGGTGTGACGGGCACCCACGCGCCCGGTTGCGATGTGCCGATGGGCTGGGGGATAGCGCCCGTGCACGCCCTTTTGGAGGCGGGTATCGAGGTCGGCCTCGGGACGTCTGGCGGCGGATCGAATGACGCCGGTCACCTTCTTGCCGACGCGCGCCTTGCGATGCAGGTTTCTGGGCTTGTTGGTCCGCAGTTGCCTGCTCGCACAGTTCTGGCAATGGCAACAGCTGGTGGCGCCGCCGGCCTTGGCCGTACCGATATTGGGCACCTGCGCGAGGGTGCTCGCGGCGATCTGTGTGTCTGGGACGTCTCCGGCGTTTCGGACGCCGGCGTTGCCGACCCGATCGCCGGGTTGCTCTGGGCATCTCCCGGGCGAAAGCCCCGTCATGTGTTTGTCGGCGGTCGCCCAGTCGTCCGTGACTACGAGTTGGTGTCAGCGCGCGAAGCCGATCTCGTGGCAAACCTGAAAGCGCGAATCACCTCGTAGTTGGTCTTGAATTTTGTGTCATGCAACTCCAAACGACCAAGGGAACTGAACATGCAATACAAACTGATGAACGCCTCCGGTGCGTCGTGGCCGTTCTGGGCCGAAGACGGAGTGTGCGGGTACGGAGATCCGGTCTTACCCCCGGAGCTTGAGGCCGAGGTCACGAAGTGGGTAGCGCAGTTCGAGCAACACTTCGACGATGACGAGGGCTGGCCCGACAAGGCGACAGCCATTGCGCACCGTGCTGAGGGCGAGCGTTTGCTGCTTGCGATCGATGATGTGCTCCCGGCCGACATCATCACGCTCGACTACTGGGAGACCGCACACCGTACGCCGTGACAGCCGGCCGCGCGCCCGCTACAGATCGAGGACGATGCGTGGGCATGCCGCCCGCGAAACACAGGGCATCATGACGAGGCTCTCTTCTCGTTCCACCGGGGTGAGAATTGAATCGCGGTGCTCGATCTCGCCTTCGAGAACCGGTACTTCGCACGTGCCGCACGTGCCGCGACGACAGCTCGACAGCACAATCGTGTCCGGGGACTGCTCGGCAATGGCCTCAATGATGGTCTGCTCAGGTTCGACGGTGACCACGTCGCCGCTGAGTGCGAGTTCTACCTCGAAAGCTTCCAACCAGAGCGGCTCACCAAACTCTTTCGCTTCGAACCTCTCAACGTGCAGCACGCTGTCGCCCGCTGTGGCCAATCCTGATTCCAAGGCCTCGATAAGCCGCGCGGGGCCGCAGGCATAGATTGCTGTGCTTTCGTCCACGCTTTGAATCAGATCGTCAAGGCTCAGCCGTGCGCCTTCGTCTGCCGCGAAGACCCGCACGCGCGTCGGGTGCGCCGATGCCAGCTCCGCGACGAAGGCCATGGTCTCGCGCGAGCGGCCGGTGTAGTCGAGTGTCCAGTCAGCGCCCGCGGCATCCGCTGCCTTCACCATCGACATGATCGGCGTGATGCCGATTCCGCCCGCGATGAAGCGGTACGAGGTACCGGGTGTTACGTCGAACGAGAAGTGATTGCGTGGTCCGCGCACGCGCAGGCGCTGGCCGACTGCCACCTCGTCGTGCACGCGCACCGAGCCGCCGCGCCCATCGGCTTCGCGCAAGACGGCGACCCGCCAGGCTGAGCGGTCACTCGCGTCGCCGCACAGCGAATACTGCCGCTCGACGGTCGCTCCGCCGTTGACGGCGGGAAAAATGAGATCGACGTGAGAGCCAGGAGTCCACGCGGGCAGGTCTCGACCGTTGTGGGAGACAAGGTCAAGAGCAACGACCCCGGATGCCACATCGGTTCGTGCCGCGACCACCAGATCGCGCTCGACGTCACTGAAAAAGCTCACACTTGCTCCTGATCGATTATGTGGAACAACGTTAGCGATAGCGGGATCTTGCAATCGGTTCTATCGGTTGACGTGTAACAGAGACGCAACAGTGGCCGCTGGTCACGGAAACACGCTGCACGTTGAATGATCTTAATTGTTGGTCATGCCAACAGGAATTCACAACTCTGAGCTCCCCTGAAAGTGAGTGACATGCTTCTTCGCCGCCCCGACGAGCTAGTCCCCGGTGAGACCGTGCGGTCGCTGCGTGCCGTGACAGATCTTGACGGCACGGTTGTCTCAGTGGGGTTCGCGGATGGTCGCATCGTGAACAGGGATGCTGAAGGCCTCGCCGCAGGAGTGGATGTCGACGCATCGGACTGGATGCTGCTGCCGCCGATGGCCGACCTCCACGCGCACGTCGACAAGGCCTATACCTGGAGCGCGGCGGGTAGCCCCGAGGGCTCTCTCGAAGATGCCGTGTCATGTTGGCAGTCGTTCGGTGAACTTCTCACCTACGAGCAGATCAAGATCAATGCGCGCCGCCAGCTCACTGCCGCGATGCGTGCGGGCGTGACCGCGATTCGAACCCATGTGAACTATCACGAGGGACCAGATCCGCTTCGGGGAATTCGCGCCGTCATCGAACTGAGGGAAGAGTTCCGCGGTTTCGTAGATCTTCAGGTGGTTGCGATGCACGGCTACAACCGTGAATCTGACGTCATCCGCGAGGCGATCGGGCTTGGTGTTGATCTGTTAGGTGACGCACCCCACCTTTCTCCCGATCCCCAGGCTGAGATCGAACGCACTGTGCAGCTCGCTGAGGAAGCGGGACTCGGCGTTGATATCCACACTGACGAGACGCTCAACCCGAACTCTCTCGGAATCCGAGACCTCGCACGTCTGACGTCGCGCTGGCCGGCGTCGATGACGCGATCTGCCGGTCATTGCGTGAGCCTTGCGATGCAAACACCCGAAACGCTCGCGGTCGTGCTCTCAGAGGCTGCGGCTGCTGGCGTGAGCATCATCACGAACCCACTGACGAATCTCTACCTCCAAGGGTGGGAACATCCCACCGCCACTCCGCGTGCACTTCCTCCGCTGCGGTCCATTCTGGAGGCGGGAGTCGGTCTCGCAGCCGGAGGCGACAACGTTCAAGACCCGTTCAACCCGCTGGGAAACGGCGACATGATCGATGTTGTTGCTGCGCTTGTGCTTGCGGGACATCTGACGCCCCGCGCGGCGTGGGAAGTTGTCACCGCCGGGCGTGGACTCATGAATTTGCCCCGCGCGACGGGCGCTGTCGGCGATGTCGCCGACATGATTCTGGTACGCGCGACATCGGTCGCAGAAGCCGTCGCAGAGCGGGCCCCAGAGCGCATTGTGATTCGCGGAGGGCGAGTCATTGCTCGTCGCCGACTCGCGATTGATGCGGTCGATGTGAGCATCATCGAGGCGAAAGAGATCCGAGCATGACCCAACGAGCAGATCGCCCGGCGACGACCGTTCCGACGCTGAGCTTTGACAATGTGACAAAGGATTTTTCTACCGGAACGCGCGCGCTCACCGGAGTGTCGCTCGACATATCGCGAGGAGAATTCGTCTCGATTGTCGGTCCTTCCGGGTGTGGCAAGTCAACTCTGCTACGGCTGGCTGCGGGGCTTGAGGAGGTTTCGTACGGCACGCTCGACGTAGAAGCCGATGTCACAAGCTTCGTTTTCCAAGATCCGACACTGCTGGAGTGGCGGACTGCTCAAAAGAACGTCGAACTCGTCGGTGAGCTGGCGGGCGTCAGTCCATCAGAACGGCGTCGAAGGGCATCGGAGACCCTCGAGATGGTGGGCCTGGGAGGCTTCGAAGAACAGCATCCGCGTGAGCTCTCGGGCGGCATGCGGATGCGGGTGTCGATAGCCCGCGCTCTCGTCGCTGAGCCCCAGCTCGCCCTGTTCGACGAACCTTTCGGCGCCCTCGATGAAATCACCCGTTTGAAGATGCAGACCGAACTGCAGCGCCTTTTTCAACTGAAGGCTTTCGCTGCACTGTTCATCACTCACTCCATTTCGGAAGCGGTGTACCTCTCGAGTCGCGTTCTCGTCATGAGCGGTCGCCCCGGTCGCATCGTCGACGACATCACGTTGCCCTGGTCATATCCACGGCCTCCCGAGTTGCGGTATGAGCCGGAGTTCGGCCGCATCGCGGGTCACATTTCTCAGATGCTGGAGGTCAACGCATGAGCGGCGAAGTCACAGTAGCTGGAACACCGGTCGCGTCCACGCCACATCCGCCAGTCGCAACGGATGCGAAACGTTCGTCGGCTGGCGCGATGCGTCGCGCCGGTGCGCGGGCTTTTCCGATCCTTGCCGCGATCATCGGGCTCCTGGTGATTTGGTATGCCGTCTCATATCTCCTGCTCACCGAGAATCGCCGGTTCTTGCTTCCGCCACCGCATCAAGTCGTCATCGAGACGGTAGGAAACCCTCAAGTCGTCGCGCCGATGCTCGCCGCACTCGGACAGACGACGATCGTTGCCCTCGTGGGTCTCGCTTCCGCCGTTGTGATCGGTATGGGATGGGCCATATTGATGTCGCAGTCACGACTTGCTGAGCGAGTGCTCTACCCCTACGCCGTGATCTTGCAAACCATTCCGATTCTCGCGCTCACCCCGCTCATCGGGATCTGGATGGGATACGGCATACCGGCCCGCATTGTGGTGTGCGTCATCATCGCGGTTTTCCCGATGATCTCGAACACCCTATTCGGGCTGCAGTCTGCGGATGCATCGGCGCACGATTTCTTCACCCTCAACAAAGCGACGCGTCGTCAACGACTCATCAAGCTTCAGCTTCCCGCGGCGATTCCCTCGGTCTTTACGGGCCTGCGCAATGCAGCCGGACTCTCCGTGATCGGAGCGATCGTCGGGGACTTCTTCTTCCAGCAGGGCAGTCAGGGTATCGGTGGCCTGCTGCGCACCTACACGCTGCGATTGAACATGGAATCACTGTTCTTAGCCATCATTTTCACTGCCTTATTCGGCGTGCTGGTGTTCTCCGTGTTCGCTGCTCTCGACCGTGCCGTCGTCGGACGTCTGTTCGGCTGGAAGAACCGTTGACGGCTCCCGTACGCACCACCGCACCACACCATCTGCACATCACTAGGAGGAATCTGTGTCGAAACCCACTTTCGCGCGTCACTTTCAACGTTCCATTGCTGCTGGCATCGTGTTCTCTGTAGCGGTGAGTCTTGCCGCGTGCTCATCAGACAGCGAGCCCGAAGAAGCCGCAACAGGAGGTTCAGCCCCCGCGGCCGAGGCAGGGAGCGCACTCGATCTTTCGGACTCGTGCCCGGCAACAGTCGTCATGCAACAGGATTGGCAGCCGGAAGCCGAGCACGGCGCCATGTATGCCCTCGTCGGCGATGACTACACGATTGACAACGATGTGAAGTCGGTGACCGGCTCGCTCGTGGCCCAGGGCGTCGATACCGGTGTCGACATCGAGGTGCGCCCCGGCGGCCCCAACGTCAACTTCCAGCCTGTTCCGGCGTTGATGTACCTCGACCAGGACATCATGATCGGCGCGGTCAACACGGATGCGGCGATCGTCGCAGCCGCTGATCAGCCCACCGTCGCCGTTACGTCGCAACTGACCTACAGTCCGCAGATTCTGGTGTGGGATCCCGAGAGCCACCCCGGCGCCGACACAATCGCCGAGGCGGCGGCCGACGGCGCTCCGGTCGTGACGTCGGGTGACGTCATCCCCAACCTCCTGCTGTCGCAGGGGATGATCGATTCGTCGCAGATCGATCTCAGCTATGAGGGCACTCCGCAGCGTTTCGTTTCTGACCCGACGATCCTGCAGCAGGGTTTCGCCACGGCCGAGCCCTACATCTACGAGAACGAGATCTCGGAGTGGGGAAAGCCGGTCAGCTACCAGTTGCTCTCCGACGTGGGCTACTCGATCTACCCTGAACCTCTCGCGGTGCGGGCGGATGCTGTTGAAGAGTACAGCGGCTGCCTCGCCAGGCTCGTACCGATCATGCAGCAGTCTCAGATCGACTTCTTGAACGACCCGAGCGATGCCATCGCCTTGATCATGGACCTCGTCGACACGTACGACACGGGCTGGGCATACTCCGAGGGTGTGGCGGAATTCTCGGTGCAGCAGCAGCTAGAACTCGGCATCGTGCAGAACGACCCCGCATCGGGTGTCTTCGGCCAGTTCGACGAGGACCGGATGCAGTCGATCCTCGATGAGTTCGTCCCCTTCCTCGTGGAATCGGGCAGCATCAGCTCCAGCGACGCCGACGCGATTGACATCGATTCGCTCTACACGAACGAGTTCATCGACACCGACATTTCGATGAACTGAGAACTGACGACATGAGTGCCCACCTTCCCGCGTCGCGCAATTCATTGCATGGTTTCGCGAGCACGGGGAGGTGGGCGCGCGTCGGGTTCGTCCTACCCGGCGCTTGTCGTATTAGCAGCGATAGCAGTGAACCGATCCGCCAAGAGTTCGGCGTCTCTGCGAGCGGAGTGCAAGTACTCGATGTTTTGCTCACCCACCGCGGCGCTCGCACTGCTGGCTATATTGATGCAACTTGTGCGAATCGCTGCAGCGGTCAGCGCGGCGGAGACCGCGACGTCTGGCAGCAGCCTCGGCTCACCGTGTGTGCTCAGCCAGTCCAAGACATCAATCATGGAGCTCGCGATGCGCACCACCGCGATGCTCGATCGACCGGCTGCATCGATTGCGGCAGCTCGCGACGAACTGGTGGCGGAATGATTCCGGTACGCTGCGGCGAGGGCCGCCGAAGCCGCGGCATCATCGTCTGTTGCGCGCAGCGCGAGTTCTCTCACTCTTTGGGCAGTACGCAGTGTTCTCGTGCGGCTCCCGGATTCGGCGGCGTAGCCCGCTGCCATCTGGGCCGTTGCGGCACCGATCGCCAACACAACAGCACCCGCCGCACCGCCACCCGGAGCCGGGGTCGGCGAGGAAAGCTGTTCAATCCACTGGGTGAGCGTCGCCGATGCTGTCGAAATGTAGTCCGTGTCCACGCGGGCAGTCTAGGTGTGCACGCTACCAGCGAAGAACATGAGGTGATCCCGTGCGTGAAATGATGACCGGGACGTGCCCCAAACATATGGTTTTCGGGCCCTGCGGTGGCGTCCGAGAAGACGCACAGTGCGAGGCCCAAGACGCTCGCTGTGGCTTTATCGACGCGCCGACTCCATTGTGGTCGCCCTCGGCGCTCGCCGCTGGGCATCCTGACGGCCTTCGTGACCTTCGCGCTGACACTGGCGGACAGCATGCGGGGGCGATTCGGTTTGCGGAACGCCTGCGAAGCGAATGGGTAGTAACCGCCGACCTGATGCTCCGGGCAACCGACTCATCCGTCGTGGCCGACACATCAGCGCGCCTCGCGAGTGTGCTCTCAGCGGCTGTTCTCGGTGAGCTCGCCACAGCCGGTCCGACTCTTGCCCCCGCCCATCGTGCCGCTCTGATTCAAGCCTCTGGACTCAACGTGATTTCGGCGCTGACCTGCCGTGACCGCAATCGCGTCGCCTTAGAAGGCGAACTCGCGGCGCTCGCCGATGTACAGGTCGCCGCGGTGCTCGCACTGACAGGCGATTACCCGACGCGTCGCGATAAGGACACATCGGCGGCCGTATTCGATCTTGATTCCACGCGTCTCGCGGCGCTCGCCCACCGCGGCGGTCATCTCGTTGCGGTTGCCGAGCAGCCGGCCGCGCACCCTGTGGCCCGTCGGGCCGAGCGGCTGCGACAAAAGCTGAACGCGGGTGCGGAAATGTGCCTTGTCAACATGTGCGGCGGAGCGGATGCTGTCGCGCGCTTTCGTGAAGACCTCGAAATGATTGGCGCCGAAATCCCATTGATTCCGGTGATTCCAGTGGTGCTCTCTGCTGCTGCTGCCGACGGTCTCAGCACTCTCCCCGGGACGGTTGTCGAGCCGAGTCTTCGCGAACAACTGAGCAGAGCATCGCAGCCGGAGCAGGTGGGCATCAAATATGCCGTTTCGCTCGCGCACGAGCTTGCGGCGATCTCGGGTGTTGCTGGCGTCCATTTGAGTGTTTTCGGAATGTCCGATGACCCGACAGGCGTACGTGCGTCTCTCCTGTTGGCGGATATTGCCCACCGCATTCGAATGGAGGGCCGATGACTCTGACCGCGTGCCCCAAATCGATGACCTTTGGTCCGTGCGGCGGCGTCAACGAAGACAGCAGCTGCGAAGTTGATCCTGCACCGTGTGTCTTTCTGAGCCGGCACCTGCCGGTGTCATGGTCGGAACCTGCGACCGCCGCCACACCGAACGCAGCGACCGCAGCGGCGAAAGAAGTCGGACGGATCATGCGTCGGCGTCCCCTGGTGGTCACCGGGTTCCCGGTGCGGGCGATGACCTCGTGCGACGTTCCCCGCGTTGCCGACGTGCTGCGTGGCCGTGCCGACGTCGTGCTTTCGGGCGACGCTGGAACGTCAAGGACGCAGTTTCCGCCTTCGTACCGCGCGTTTCTCATGGCACAGGCCGGGGTTCGGGTGTGGATGGGGGTAAACGCACGCGACCGAAACCGTGCGGCCCTGGACCGGGAGATGCTGTCCCTGCAAGAAATAGGTATTGCCGGCATCCACTGCGTCACCGGAGATCACACGTTTACCGGGGATCGTCCCGATGCGCGTGCGGTGTTTGATCTCGAATCGACGACCATGCTTTCGCGCGCGCGCTCTCTGGGGCTTCTCACCTCTTTCGCGGAGTCACCTGCCGCACCTCCCATCGAAAAGCGCGGTGCGCGCGTGCGGGAGAAACAGCGTGCCGGTGGTCAGATGTGCTGGCCGCAGTACTGCGGCGATGTCTCCGACGTTGAAGCCTTCATCGCTACGTGTGGCGATGCCGGCGCCGATGTGCCCGTGCTGCCGGGGGTCCCTCTGGTCGTAGACCGCGAGGGTGCAATACTGCTGGCTTCATTTCATGCGGCCAAGCTTCCCACCGGGTTCATTTCACGACTTCTCAATGCGAAAGACGTGCGTGCTGAGGGGGTGCGCGCAGCGGTCGAGTACGGCGAATCGTTGTTGACCGCCGCGGGGGTTGGGGGAGTCGTCATCGCCGGTGGCACGCGCCATGGAGACGAGCTCGCGTATGCCGCGGACCTGGCTACGGTTGCTGAAGCGTTGGGGGGAGGATCATGACGAGCGTGCAGATGCTAACTGCTGTGCTGCTGCTCTTTGACGACCAGAACTCGGCAGGTGGCACCTTCTGGAGTCCGCCATTTGTGGCGCACTCCACCCTCGTAGTACGTGGAGTCACCGGCAGAAAGCGAAATCTCGTCCTCGTCGATGACGACGATCACTTCGCCTTCGAGGACGAAGATGAACTCTTCTTCGTCGTGTTGCCACCAGGTGGCGTCAGTGAAGCTGCCGGAGAAGATCATCGGTACAAAGCGAGCGTGCTGTTGCGCGAGAATCGTCACAGGCCCAGTCCCGGCATCGACGGGCGAGTCACCTTCGCCACGAAAGATGTGAAAACCGCCGGAAGGACGCTCGCCGGCATCTTCTGTGAGGAGCGCCTGTTGGGTTGTTCCGAGCGCGCGAGCGATGCGAAACAGCGACGCCATGCTCAGGCGTTCAACGCCTCTTTCCACTTGGCTGAGAAACGAATGCGAGAGCTCCGCTTCGGTCGCGGCCTGAGTGAGGGTCATTCCTCGGCTTTTGCGGAGCGCGCGAATTCGCGCTCCCAGCGCGCGCGACGACGACTCAGGGTCGCCCGGCGCGGGCATCGGCGACGTTGTCACGGTGGTTTCCGGCATGCCAGCACATTACCGCTACGCACATCAGGATCGACCGCCTTTGCCCACGGTCGTCGTCGAGGTGCTGATGCTTACCGAAACATGCCCCACGATAGAAGTGCCGCAATGGCATTCCATCCGACGAGTGACTCATCACCCGGCTCGTCGTGCTCTGCGTTCGGGAGATGCAGTGAAGGAGAATTCCATGACCGAGCCTGACTACTCCGCTTTGGAGCACGACCTTATTCAACTGCTGGGGCCACGCGGTGTCAGTCGCGACGCACGGCAGCGAGAAAAGGCATCCGTCGACGGTGCGCGGATGTCGCCCATCATCGCCGAGCTCCTCCCACTCGGTATCGCAGATCTTGTGGCGTTTCCCACCAACGCCGAACAGATCGCCGGAGTCGTCGCGGCTGCCGTTCGCCGCGGAGTTCCTGTGACTCCGCGAGGCAAAGGCACCGGTAACTATGGGCAGGCCATCCCGATGTCGGGTGGCCTGGTGCTTGATATGTCGCGGGCGCGCGCTGTTATCGGTGTGTCGGGCGACACAATCACAGCGGATGCGGGCGCACCCATCACCGCGCTCGAACAGGCCGCGCGCGCGGAAGGAAAGCAGTTGTGGATGTACCCGTCCACGGTGCACTCCACGATCGGCGGTTTTCTGGGGGGTGGCTCCGGTGGCACCGGAACGATCTTGCACGGCAGTAACGACGCCGGGTTTGTCTCAGCTCTCGACGTCGTGACGCCAGAATCCGACGGCGAGCTGCTGCACGTTGAAGGCGACGAAGCGCAGGGCTTTGTACACAACTACGGCACCGCGGGAATCATCGCGCGTGCGACCGTGCGACTTGAGCCCGCCCAAGACTGGCGTGGCTTGTATGCCTCGTTCACGGATTTCGCCGGTTCGTTGTCGGTACTTCGCAAGCTGGGACGCATGCAGCCCGCTCCGCGCTTGGTTTCTGCAGACACCCCACACATCACGGCTCAGCTGCCGCCCGATGACGCTTTCCCCGCCGGACGAAGCTCGTTGCGGATGATCGTCGACGCGAGCATTGTTGCCGAGGCATCCGCCATCATCGAGGGTGCAGGCGGTCGTATCGAAGACGTTCGTGAGGGGCCTTCAGTTTCGGCCGCGCTCTCGGTGCTGAGCTACAACCACCCGATCGAGTGGCTCCAGAAGTCCGAACCCGGCGTCTACTTTCACGTCGAGGTCTCGGGCGATGCGCTCGTCGACCGCATCGACGACGTGCACGCCGTGTATCCCGGTGGACTGTTGCACATCGAGGCCGGACACACCGTGCCAATCGGGATGCTGGCGGGTATCTACGAAAGCCCGGAAGCGGTGTACGCCGGAATCGAAAAGCTCGGCGAGCTGAAAGTCGGAGTCCACAACCCTCACCAGTGGAACGTCGACTTCCGACTGCAAGAAACACTCGAACTCGCGCAGAGCACAGACCCACAGGGCCTACTCAACCCGGGGAAACTCAACCCCGACTATGCCGGTCCCACGAAAGGAGCGATCCGATGAGCACGGCTTTTCGTTCAAACTCTCGCGCGTGGGCTGATCTCTCTGGACCATCCCTCGTTGCCGCAACATCGGAACGCTCGATCGCGGTGGTTCCGATTGGCGCGATCGAACACCACGGCCCCCACCTGCCGCTTCGTACCGACGCGCTCGTTGCTGAATCTGTCGCGGCGGCTGCAGTGGAGCGCGTGGCGGCGAACGGGATAGACGCCTGGCTTCTCCCGACGATCTCGTACGCGAAGTCGGATGAACACTATTGGGCTCCGGGAACCCTGTGGATGGAGGGCACGACGCTGCTCGAACAGCTCATCGAAATTGGCCGTTCGATTGCGATGACCCCCGTAAAGACCGTTGTTTTCGTCAACGGCCACGGCGGAAACGTCATGCTCCTCGGCTGGGTCAATCGCGAGCTCCACCGCCGATTCGGCTTGCGCTCATTCTCGATGCCTTCGGGCATCGCTGCGGCCGGCGACGGAATCGATGGACGCCCAGACGAACTCGGCCAGGGCATCCATGCGGGCTTTGGCGAGACGTCGATCGTCATGCACCTCGCCCCTCACCTGGTTGCGCCAGAACTGCCACCGCGCAATGTTCCCAAAAAGATCGCGGGCCTCCAGCACATCGGGTTCAACAAGAAGCCGGTCATGTTCGGCTGGACGAGCGACGACTTCGGGCCGAGCGGCGTGATCGGTGACCCCACCGGGGCGAACGCAGAAGACGGGGAGAGGTTGTTTACCGCAGGGGTCAACTTCGTCAGTGAAGCGCTCGCCGAGATCGACGGGTTCGAATTCGCATGAGCGGCGAAATGCAGCAGACAGCCACGACGGTTGTCGAGATCCCGCTCATCGATCACACCACCGATCCGGTGCAGTCGGACGACCCGATGCACGACCCGTCAGCGCTTGCCGCTGACTGGCTCCCAACGGCCGATGAGCCGCGCCTGCTGATGACGCTCTCAACGATCGACTCCGAAGGGTTCCCTCGAAGCCGCACCGTCATGCTGAGCGAGTTCGACGGCGAAAGCTTCTTTTTTCACACCGACACCCAAAGCCAAAAGGTGCAAGACCTGGCACAGAACTCGCGGGTTGCGCTCACTGTTTTGTGGCCCGGCTTCACCAGACAACTCGTCGTGCAGGGCACAGCATCGATTGCCCCGGCAGCTGAAGTATCAGATGCCTACGAGAAGCGCTCGCCCTACCTGCAGCAGCTTGCGTGGCTCAACACGACAGAGTACGCGCGGATGCCGCTGGCCACCCGCGTTTCGGAATGGGCTCACTATGCCGAGCGGGTGCCCGCACCACAGCAGCCGCAGGGTTGGGTGGGATACGCGGTGAAACCGCATCGCATGCTGTTCTGGGTATCTCACCCGAACGCTGCAAGTCGTCGTGTCGAGTACACGCGCAATGGCAGCGAATGGGAGCACCAATACTTGCCCGGATAGCTGCGCGTGTAACGCTGCTGGGTGTAAAGATGAACTGATCCATCCGCGCGTGCGAGTCGGGAGAAACATGACTGAGATCAGTGAGAGCGAACTGCTGGGGCGGGTACCCGCAGCCCTTTTCATCGGCGGTGAGTGGCGGTCGTCGAGCGACAACAGCACGCTCGATGTCACAGACCCATCAACCGGCGACGTGATCAAAACGATTGCCTCCGGAACCCCGGCAGATGCCAAGGCTGCGATGGATGCCGCATCCGCAGCGTTTCCGGAATGGTCGGCGACACCTGCCCGCGTGAGAGGTGAAATCTTGCGCCGCGCCTTCGACCTGCTGCAAGAGCGCTCAAATGAATTTGCGCTGCTGATGACCCTCGAGATGGGAAAACCCCTCGCCGAGTCACGCGGCGAGGTGACCTACGGCGGGGAGTTCTTACGGTGGTTCAGTGAAGAGGCCGTGCGGGTACACGGACGCTATGGCGCAAACCCCGAAGGAACCGGACGCATGATTGTGTCGCAGCATCCGGTCGGGCCGTGCTACCTCATCACGCCGTGGAACTTTCCGCTCGCGATGGCGACGCGAAAGATTGCGCCCGCGCTCGCCGCCGGATGCACGCTCATCATTAAGCCGGCTGAACTCACGCCGCTGACGACCCTGTTTTTTGCGCGACTGCTCGAAGAAGCCGGCGTTCCAGCGGGTGTGGTCAACGTGCTCACAACGAGCGATTCCGTCGGGGTGTCAGAGCCCATCATCAGCGATTCGCGACTGCGCAAACTTTCGTTCACAGGATCTACCGCAGTCGGGCAGAAGCTTCTCGCGCAGGCCGCGGGTGGCGTGCTGCGAACATCCATGGAACTCGGGGGAAATGCGCCGTTCGTCGTGTTCGATGATGCCGACCTCGACAAGGCCGTTGAGGGCGCAATCGCAGCAAAGTTCCGAAACATCGGGCAAGCATGCACGGCTGCGAACAGGTTCATTGTGCAGCGGAGCATCGCCGAAGAGTTCGCCCGCCGCGTCACCGAGCGTGTGCAGAAATTTGGAGTCGGTCGTGGCACTGAATCGGATGTGACGATCGGGCCCCTGATCGATGATCGCGCAGTCGCCAAGGCTACGAGACTCGTCGATGATGCGCTCGAGCGTGGCGCAGACCTTCGTACCGGCGGCAAAGCGATCGACCGAGCTGGCACATTCTACGAAGCAACAGTGCTCTCTGATGTCGCCGCGGGTAGCGAGATTTTGCGCGAAGAGATCTTTGGCCCCGTGCTGGCGATCGTGCCTTTCGATACCGAAGCTGATGCGGTTCGCATCGCGAACGACACGGAGTTCGGTCTTGTCTCCTACGTCTTCACCCAGGACCTCGCCCGTGGTCAGCGCATGATTGAGAAGCTGGAGACCGGGATGATGGGGCTGAACGTCGGCGTCGTTTCAAACGCTGCGGCACCCTTTGGCGGCTGGAAGATGTCGGGGCTTGGGCGTGAGGGTGGGGCTGAAGGCATCCACGAGTATCTTCAGACGAAGTACACGCTCACACCTAACCCGTTCAGCTAGACCGCGGGTCAGCTCGACGCGTGCCGGTCGAGGAACGAGTACACCTCGTTGTCATCGACCCCTGGAAACGCGCCGCGGGGGAGCGGCGAGAACATCTGCATGTGGACCCGGGCGCTCGGCCAGGATTTTCCGCGCCACCGGGCTGCGGCATCCGCGGCAGGCTTCCGGCAGCAGGACTCGTCGGGGCAGATAGACGTGGCCCGCTTGTTCGTCTCGCGGCCGCGAAACCACTTAGAGTCGTCGAACGGTACGCCGACGGTGATGGAGAATTCACCCTCCGAAGTCGTTCCGGTTTGCGTTGCGCACCAGAAGGTACCCGAGGGCGTGTCGGTGTACTGGTAGTGCTCGGTTGTGCGGTTCTGCTCACTGAACGCTGAGCGAGCAGAGAACCACTTGCAGGCAACCTGCCCTTCGACAGCACCCGTGACGTCCATCGGCAGCGGGAGGTCATCATTTTCATACACGCGGTTGATTGCGCCCGCGCTGTCGACCCGGAGAAAGTGGAGCGGGATATCGAAATGCTGGGTCATGAGGTTCGTCATCCGCATGCCCGCCGCCTCGTGAGTAACCCCGAACGCATCCCTAAAATCCTCGACAGCAATATCTCGATCGCGCTTGGCCTGCTGCAGCATCGCGACGGCGTTGGTCTCGGGCATGAGGCAGCACGCGGCGAAGTAGTTGATCTCGAGCCGTTGCTGCAAAAAGTCCGCGTAGTCGGTTGGCTGGGTGTGACCGAGTAGTCGGTGCGCCATCGCTTGCAACGCCATTGATCGCAACCCGTGGCCGCCAGGAATCGATGCGGGTGGAAGGTAGATACGCCCATTCTCGAGATCGGTGACAGAGCGCGCCGAGTGGGGCAAATCACTCACGTAGAGCAACTCGAAGCCGAGCTGCTCTGCCATCACACTGACGCTTCGGTGAGTGAGAGCGCCTGAGGTGTGGCCCACCGCTTTCAGTTGCTTCTCTGCCAACGCCTCGATCCCGGGCAGATAGTTGTTCTTTTCGCGCATGCGATGACGAAGCTCGGTGTTTGCTCGACGAGCTTCTTCGGGGGTGGCTATCGCATCTCGCTCGCGGCGCTGAAGCTCGCGATGGAGCCCGAGCACCGTCTCGATGGTTTCGTCTGGTGTTGACTTCGTGACCTTCACCGGCGCAACCCCCAGCCGACGAAACACAGTGCTCGATTGAGCGCGGTTCAACTCAATCTCCAGCGCTGCGCGCCGATTCGGGGGCTCAGCGGACAACAGCTGTGAGAGGTCGGTGCCCGTCGCGCGCGCTACAGACTGCAGCAGCGACAGCTTCGGCTCACGCTTGCCGTTCTCGATAAGGCTGAGGTGGCTTCCCGCAACGCCTACGGCGTTTCCGAGCTCGTCGAGGGTGAGTCCCGCGGTCTGCCGGTAATGGCGAATGCGATGCCCGAGGGTGGTCAGTTCCATAGTGCGCTGCGCCATTCCTTGATCATAGCGAAAGAAATCAAGAAATTTCGGAGAATAGTCGTGTAAAAAAGCTTTTGAGGCGACCAAAGTGAAGAAAGACGGACAATATCTCGCCACTTCCAGCAAAGGAGTCGTTATGGCAATCGCCGAAACTTTCACCCACGCAGCACCCGCCACGACCGCGCTGGAAGATTGGGTAGACGAGATCGCGGGACTTACACAGCCCGATCGAATTCACTGGGTCGACGGGTCGCCTCGTGAAAACGAAGTTCTTTTGCACGAAATGGTGACCGAGGGAAAGCTCATCAAGCTGAACCCGGAGTGGCGCCCCGGCTCATACCTCGCCCGTTCTCACCCGAGCGACGTCGCTCGAACCGAGGCGCGAACATTTATTGCTTCTGAGAGTGAAACCGACGCCGGTCCGACAAATAACTGGGCCGATCCGGTCGCGATTCGTGAGACTCTCAAGCCGCTGTTTGCTGGTTCGATGCGGGGTCGCACAATGTACGTCGTGCCCTTCTCGATGGGTCCGGTGGGTGGTCCGTTGTCGCAAATCGGTGTGCAGATCACTGACAGCGCCTACGCAGTCACTTCCATCGGAATCATGACGCGTGTCGGAGACGAGGTGCGTCAGCTCATCGCTGAGGGCCAGCCCTGGGTCAAGACCGTGCATTCTGTCGGGGCGCCGCTGGTGCCGGGAGCGCAGGATGTCGCGTGGCCGTGCAATGACGAAAAGTACATTGTGCATTTTCCTGAGGCGCTCGAGGTCTGGTCATACGGGTCGGGATACGGCGGAAACGCGATTCTCGCGAAGAAGTGCTTTGCGCTCCGCATCGCGTCGGTCATTGGCCGGGACGAAGGATGGCTCGCCGAGCACATGTTGCTCATTCGGGTCATCAGCCCCGAGGGCAAGGCTTACCACGTTGCCGCAGCGTTCCCCTCGGCATGCGGCAAGACGAACCTCGCGATGCTGCGGCCAACGATTCCGGGTTGGCGGGTCGAAACGCTCGGCGATGACATCGCCTGGTTGCGGCCGGGTGAAGATGGACGGCTGTGGGCGATCAACCCCGAGGCCGGATTCTTCGGGGTCGCCCCGGGAACCGGAGACGAGACCAACGTGGCCGCGGTCGAGACGCTCTGGGGCAACACCATCTTCACGAATGTGGCGCTTCGCCCCGATGGAGATGTGTGGTGGGAAGGCCTTACCCGAGAAGCTCCGCCGCACCTCACCGACTGGGAAGGGAACCCATGGACACCGGACTCCGGGCGACCGGCAGCGCACCCAAACTCTCGGTTTACGGTCTCAGCATCCCAATGCCCCCAGATCGCTGACGACTGGGATGCCCCCGAAGGTGTGCCCATCGACGCCATCCTCTTTGGCGGACGTCGCGCCACGAATGTTCCGCTTGTCGTTGAAGCTGCCGACTGGAGTCAAGGCGTCTTCATGGGCTCCAATATTTCGTCAGAACGCACAGCTGCCGCTGAAGGCACAGTCGGAGAGCTTCGTCGCGACCCGTTCGCCATGCTGCCATTCTGTGGATACAACATGGGCGACTACTTCGCGCACTGGCTCAATATCGGACAGCAGTTGTGGTTTGACCGCGCGCCGAGAATCTTTCAGGTCAACTGGTTCCGCAAAGGCGAAGATGGCGGCTTCTTGTGGCCGGGCTTTGGCGAGAACTCGCGCGTCATTGACTGGATCATTCGCCGCGTCGAAGGAGAGGTGGGCGCGGTGGCAAGTCCGATCGGTCGCCTGCCTCGCATCGAAGATCTCAACCTCGAGGGTATTGATGTGCCGAAAGCCAATCTCGACGCGCTCTTCGCTATCGACACCGAGTCGTGGCAGAAAGAGGCCGACCTAACGGAGGAGTTCTACGCCACGTTCGAGGGCACGGTTCCTGCCGCTCTTCGCGCCGAGCTCGCATCGCTCCGATACCGCCTCAAGTACGCGCCTGCGCATAAGTAGCGCACTCGCGGTGCGCCGTCGCCGACGGGGGAGTGGCGAGCGACTTTATGCGGCAAGCGCCCCGTAGACCTCAATGATCAGAAGGAATGCCGCCGCCGCGATGGAAAGGTAAGACAGCAGGAGTCCGATCTTCGACGCACGGTGCTGGCCCTCCCGGCGGCGGGCCATCGTGCCAACCACGATGCCCGCGAGCGGGAGAACGTATTGGAATACTGTGGCGATTGCGATTGCGACGAGATTCCCCGGCAGGATCCACGAGACGAGCGCTGTTCCCAGCACGTAGTTCAGCGCGGAGAGCGCCCCCAGTACGAACGTGCTCTTGCTCAGCGGACCAGCGTTTGTCAGCAAAGTCTGCTTCGGGGTGGTCGAGAATGGTTCGCTCATATGCCGAGCCTAGAAGGTGAGCTCGTCGAGCACACCCGCATGCGCTGTGTGTTTTCAATAACTGCGCACACATTCAGCTCTGTTGTCGAGGGGCTCGGTCCATTTCTCGTGCGTGAGATTATGACCACATGACACGGTTGCGTCGAAGTCAACCCGCGAAGCCCGGGATCACACGCGTGCGGCGCGGACGCGGCTTCGGTTATGTCGACACCAGTGGGAGTGCGCTTCAGGATCGCGAGATACGGCAACGAATCACATCTCTCGTCATCCCGCCGGCCTGGAAAGACGTGTGGATCGCTCCCTACGCAAACGGTCACATCCAGGCGCTGGGGTTCGACGAAGCAGGACGCCGTCAGTACATCTATCACCCGGCCTGGCGTATTCAGCGCGATCGTGTGAAGTTCGACCGGATGCTGGAGCTCGCAGCGGCACTCCCCGCAGCCCGCCGGGGAGTAACAATCGATATCCGCCAAGACGGCTTGACGCGCTTGCGGGTGCTCGCGGGTGCATTCCGCATGCTCGACACCGGCAGCCTCCGTGTCGGTTCGGAGCGGTACGCAGACGAACACGGAAGTTATGGCCTCTCTACTCTGCGTGGAACACATGCCACCGTCCGATCGGGTGAGATCGTCGAGCTTCGATTCCCCGGCAAAAGTGGCCAAGCGTGGGAGTCGGACATTCACGATGCTGAGCTCGCAGAACTCGTGGCTCGACTCAAGCGTCGCGGTGGGCAGGCCCGGCTTCTCGCCTGGCAGGGCGAAGGGTCGTGGCATCCGCTTCAGCCCGAGGAAATCAACGATGATCTCCGTCGGCGGCTCCGGGGAGAATTCACCGCCAAAGACTTTCGTACCCTCCACGGCACCGGTGCTGCAGCTATAAGCCTCGCCAAGGCGGGTCCGCAAAAGTCTGTCGCCGCGCAACGTCGTGCTGTCGCCGCTGCCATGCGAGACGCCGCAGACGTACTCGGAAATACCCCGTCGATTGCTCGCAGTAGCTACGTAGACCCACGTGTACTAGACCGCTACGAACGCGGCGAGACGATTAATGCTGCCACGTCGGGCTCGATCGAAGTGCAGCTCATCCAGTTACTGACCTAGCGAGCCGACTATACGAGCAACTGGTGTTTTGCGAGGTCTCGGTACAGGGGAGTGGAAGCGACGAGCTCGGAGTGAGTGCCTTGGCCGACAACCTCACCGTGGTCGAGTACGACGATGATGTCGCTGTCGACGACAGTGGAGAGACGGTGCGCAATCACTATGAGAGTGCGGCCGGTTGCGACGGCGTCGATTGCTTCGCGCATCCGCTGCTCGTTGAGTCCATCGAGGGATGACGTCGACTCGTCGAGGAGCAGGATGGGGGGAGCAGCCAACAGTGCTCGCGCGATCGCGAGCCGTTGGCGCTCGCCACCGGAGAGCATGACTCCTGATTCGCCAACTGGCGCGTCGATCCCGAGAGGACTGCGCTCGAGTACATCGCCGAGGTTCACCGCATGCAACACCTGCTCGCACTCGTCGTCTGTGGCGTCGGGTGAGGCGAGCCGCAGATTGCCCGCGATCGTCCCGGCGAGAGTAGGCGCGTCCTGTTCGACGTATCCCAGCTGCGCACGAAGCTCTTCACGGTCGAGGTCACGGATGTCTCGGCCATCGAGCAAAATCGCGCCGTCGGTCGGGTCGTAGAACCGCTCGATGAGCGACAGCGTTGTGCTTTTACCGGCGCCGGAAGGGCCGACCAGCGCAACACGCGCTCCGCGTGGCACGTCGAACGACACTCCGCGCAGCACATCACCGGGCTTCCGGCCTGCCGTTTCAGTGTCGATCGCTGAGGTATCAGAGCGCGCACCTTCTAAGAGCGTGAGCGCCTCAGTTTCGGCTTTCTTCCGCGCTGTGACAACAGCATCCGGATACCGAAAGTGCACATTCTGGAACGAGAGTGCAGCGCTCGACGCAATCGCTGCAGGCGCTGACGCGGCATCGGCCTTGTCATCTTGCGTTTCTGTCGGCAGGTCGAGTACCTCTTGAATGCGTCCCAAAGCACCGAGGGCTTGGCCGACCGACGTGATTGCACCGAGGAATGAGCCCAGCGGCTGAATAAGCAAGAACAAGAAGATGACGAACGTCACGAGATTCGCGATCGTCAGAGCACCCGAGGCCACGCGGAATCCGCCGACGCCCAGCACGACGAGCAGCGAAACCTGCAGCGCGATTCCCGCGACCGGCACGACAAGTGCGGATGCCTTCGCCACCCGCACACCGGCATCGTACGCGTCTTCGGCGACCGATGTGATCGTGCGTTGCTCGCGCTCGCTGGCGCCTGACGCGCGCACCGTCCGAATTGAACCAATCGCACGCTCGACACCGGATGCGAGCTCGCCGACCTTCTCTTGCTGCACTCGAGTTGCCGCACGAATGCGCCCACTCAGCACGACAACAGCCGCAACGGATGCTCCCACGACGACGAGAATCAGCAGCAGCAGAATCGGGTCGAGAATCAGCATCGCGATGATTGCGCCCGCGAAAATGAGCACGTTTCCGATCGAATCGGCGAGGCCCTGGGTGAGCACGGCGTAGAGCAGCGTCGTGTCGGTGCCGACGCGTGAAACGAGGTCGCCGGTGCGGCGGGCATCGAACTCGCGAATCGGAAGATGCAGGATTCGCGCGATCAATCGACGTCGGCTGGAGAACACCACCGCGGTGCCGGTGCGCTGCAATAGGTAGTGCTGAAACCCGGAGATGACTGACGAAACAATGACGAGCGCAACGAGCGCCCAGACGAGCAGGCCCAGGCTTTCGTCTGCTTGCACGCGTTCGATGACAGAACCCACGAGGAGCGGTTGGCCGAGCGTCGCCGCCGCCGCCAACACACTGAGAACACCCACGACGACGAGTACGCGTTTGTGCTCGAAGACGTACGGCAGAAGTTGTTTAATGCTCGCGCGCGGACCGTCGTCTTTGGTGGGGCGACGGAATCCGCGACGCGCGGGTGCGCTCGTAGACATGGATACCTCGGTTCAGGGTGACTACCTACGACGCTACTTCGTGTTCTCAACGTCGCGGCGCCTTTGGGATTAAAGCGACGCGGTTGCTCCCACGCCGAGCGAGCCATCGTCGTCGTAGTCGACGTCTTTTGTCTCTTTTGACAGCAGCAACGCGATGAGGGTGAGCACGCCCATCGCCGACAAATACAGTCCGACGAGCCAAGGCTCGCCGCCCGCCGATGCCCACAGCCACACAGCGATCAGCGGTGCGACAGCCGCGCCAAGGATCGACGACATGTTGTACGCGATCGCCGACCCCGAGTAGCGCACGTTGGTCGGAAAGAGCTCTGGCAGGAGCGCCCCCATTGGACCGAACGTCGCACCCATGAGAACAAAACCCAACACCAGGAATGCCTGCACGAGCGCACCGGTGAATTTCGGGTCGGCCTGTGGCAAGAGGAATAGGTTGAAGGCCAAGCCGAAGACGATGATGCCGATCGTCACCCAGATGAGGAGCTTCCGGCGTCCGATGCTGTCGGCGATCGGGCCCGAGAGCAGCGTGAAGATGCCGAAGAAAACCACACCGATAATCTGCATGACAACAAAATCGATATAGCCGAATCCGAGACCCGGATAGAACTGCGCAGCGAATGCTGTGGCGTCAAAACTCTTTCCGGCGGCCTCGGCCGCAGCCTCAGCTGCAGGAGACGCGGTCGAAAGATCGGCCGCTTTCGTGCCGTACGACAGCGTGAAGTTCGTCATCAGGTAGAAAAGCACATACGTGGCGAGCATGATGAACGTGCCGAGGATGAGGTTTTTCCAGTGGCGGCGGATCACGAAGCCGAGCGGGAATTTGCGGATTGCACCCTTCTTTTCGGCCTGCACAAAAGCTTCCGACTCGACGAGGCGCAATCGCACCCACAGGCCGATGATCACCATGACCGCTGAGAAGAGGAAAGGCACCCGCCATCCCCACGCGAGGAAAGCTTCTGAGCGCTGGAGTGCACTGTCGGGGTGGGGGAGAGCCCAGTTGATCGTCAAGAAAACCATGTTGGCGATGATGAAGCCGATGGGTGCACCGAGCTGAGGGAACGTGCCGTACCAGGCGCGTTTTCCCTTTGGTGCGTTCTCGGTCGCAACGAGCGCGGCGCCCGACCATTCGCCACCGAGCGCGAAACCTTGAGCGAGGCGTAGCACGAGCAGCAGGAGTGCTGCCCACCATCCGATGTCGGCAAAGGTAGGGAGGCATCCGATCAGGAACGTCGCGATGCCCATCGTCAAGAGCGAAACGACGAGAGTGGTCTTGCGCCCGACCCTGTCGCCGAAATGGCCGAAAACGACAGCGCCGATAGGGCGGGCGACCATCGCGGCGCCAAAAACGGCGAACGATGACAGCAGCGATGTCGTGTCGTTTCCGGTAGGAAAGAACAGGATCGGGAAGACAAGAACGGCCGCTGTCGCGTACGCGTAGAAGTCGTAGAACTCGATCGTCGTGCCGACAAGGCTCGCGGTGATAACGCGAGAGCGGGGGTTGAGCGGTGCAGCAGTGCTGTCCGCCGCTGTGGGAGATGCAGATGACATGGGAGACCTGAAAAGAGAGAGTGCGAAGCTGTCCTTTTGGGACCAAATCGGTGGCGCGGTCCTGAGACGCGGTAGCGCATCAGGCGGCGCTGCGCTGGGTCACCGGTGTCGCGGGCAGAAATCGCCGATGCGAACGACTTATTGTAGGCCGCGAATTGGCCTCGCAGCGGTGGTTATCGCCAGATGACGGCGATTGCAGCGTTGAGCGCTGTCAGCACGCCGACCAACCAGAACAGTGCTGACGGCATGCTGCCGGTCTTGCGTTGCTTGCTCTGGCCGATACCGAGGAATGCGCCGATGATCAACAACACGACGAGCTTCACGCCGATCTTCGTGTAGTTCAGGTCGTATTCGAGACCCCACGGAGCGGCCAATGCGAGTCCCGCAACTGCGGCGATGACCAGGCCGATGTTCATGAGTGGCGTCACTCGAATTCGGCGGTTATAGGCCTCGACAGCCCACGCCCCGAACAGTGTCGCGAAGCCAATGAGGTGAATGAATACGACGACGTGGCGCACGGTCTCCATGCAGTCAGATTAGTGGGCGCCCCGGCATCACGCCAGCAAGGGATGCCTCACCCAAACACCCGCTATTCGCGAAGCGCGCGCAGCAGGAGAGCTGTACGGACTGCGGCGTCAGCGGCCTCGGCGCCCTTATCTTCCTTTGAATCAGGAAGGCCCGCGCGGTCAAGACCCTGCTGTTCGTCATCGAGAGTCAGGAGACCGAAACCGATGGGCTTTCCGGTATCAAGCGCCACGCGGTTTAGGCCGTCGGTGGCTGCGGAGGCAACGTACTCAAAGTGGGGTGTACCGCCTCGAATGATGACACCCAGTGCGACGACGGCATCCGCTCCGGCCTCGAGAGCAGCCTTGCTCGCGAGAGCGAGCTCAAACGATCCAGGTACGCGCACAACGCGGTACGTCGCGCCCGATGCTTCGAGAGTGCGCTCAGCGCCGGCGATCAAGCCATCGGTGATCACGTCGTGCCAGGTGCCAGCGATAATTGTGACCTTCAAGCTCGACGCGTCGGTAGGAACGATGACGGGTGCTCCTTTACCGCTCATGCTCCCGAGCCTTCCTGCATCTTCGCGATCGCATCGCTCAGGTCTTGTTCGGCGATGATGTGTCCCATTCGATCCCGTTTCGTGGAGAGGTACTGATGATTGTTGGGGCCGACTCCGACCAGCAGAGGTACCTGCTCGACGATGTCGAGTCCCAAGTTCTGTAGTTGATTAACTTTGTCGGTGTTGTTCGTCAGGAGGCGAAGCCTGTCGATGCCGAGATCAGTGAGAATGCCAGCGGCAGCGGCATAATCGCGGGCATCTGCGGGCAGTCCAAGAACGAGGTTGGCATCGACGGTGTCGAGACCGCGCTCTTGCAGGCTGTAGGCGCGTAGCTTGTTGATGAGCCCGATGCCGCGGCCCTCGTGGCCGCGCATGTAAATGACGACCCCACCCTCTTGCTCGATCGTGTCGAGAGCGGCGTCAAGTTGCGGACCACATTCGCACTTGAGCGAGCCGAAGGCTTCTCCGGTCAGGCATTCTGAGTGAACGCGCACGAGCGGTGCTTCGTCGGTGAGGTCGCCGGAAACAACAGCGATATGGTCGGTTCCGGTTACCCGATCCTTGTACGCCAAGAAGCGAAAAACCCCATGCGACGTAGGCACGAGCGACTCTGCTCGCAAGCTCACGCGGCGACTGTGCGCTGGCGCTTGGGCGGATTCGATCGGGTCGATGCGCTGCAGGTGAGCGATCAGCTGCTCGATGGTGATGACGGGCAGTCCATCGCGTTCTCCGAGATCAAGGAGACCTGGCATCCGCATCATCGCACCGTCTTCTGCCACGATTTCGGCGATAGCTCCGACGGGCTCCAATCCAGCGAGCTTCATGAGCTCGACGGCCGCCTCGGTGTGGCCTGGGCGTTCACGCACGCCGCCGTCGACAGCACGCAGTGGAAGAACATGACCGGGGCGAAGCAACGACGACGGAACCGATGTGGGGTTTGCGAGCACGTTGAGAGTGTGGGCGCGGTCAGAGGCGCTGATTCCCGTGGAATCACGGCGATCGGCCGCGTCGACGCTCACCGTGTACGCGGTGCCGCGTGCATCCTGATTTACCTCAACCATGGGAGGCAGGTCGAGGCGGTCTGCCCACTCGGCTGGCATTGGCGCGCAAATAAAGCCACTCGACCAGCGCACCGTCCATGCGATCCACTCCGGCGTCGCAAGCGCTGCCGACAAAATGGCGTCGCCTTCGTTCTCGCGGCTTTCGTCGTCAGCAACGATGATGGGGCGTCCTTCCCGCAGTGCGGTGAGGGCGTCTTCGATGGATGAAAGGCTCATCGCGAGCCTCCTTCTGTGCGGGCGCCGATCGGCGCCGAGGGTGTTGAAAAAGTGAGCAAACGCTGCACGTGGCGGGCGAGAATGTCGGTTTCGAGGTTGACCGCTTCTCCGATTGCCCGCGAACCGAGAGTTGTTGCCGTGAGTGTCTCGGGAATCAGTGAGATTTCGAACCACTGCGTCTCTTCTGTCGCGGCGCTGACGGAACTCACGGTGAGCGAGACGCCATCGACGCTGATGGATCCTTTGTCGACGATCAGGGCAGCTAGTGCGCGGGGTAGCTCGATGCGCACGACCTGCCACTTATCTCCGGGGCGGACATCCGACACGGTGCCGGTGCCATCGATGTGGCCCTGCACTATGTGTCCGCCCAGTCGACCGTGGGCGGCCGTCGCGCGTTCAATATTGACTTCCGCACCCGGGGCGATTCCTGCGAGCGTCGACATGTCGAGCGTTTGGCGCATGACGTCGGCTGTGAACCAGTCGGCACCCTGTTCGATCACGGTGAGGCAGACGCCACTGACCGCGATCGAATCGCCGTGGCTGGCATCCGATACTGCCAAGGGCGCACGTACCGTGAGGCGAACGCCATCGCCCGAGGATTCGACAGCCGTGACGCTTCCGATTTCTTCGATGATTCCGGTGAACATTAGAGGTCTCCTTGTTCTGCGCGGGACGCGAGACGGGGCGCGCCGATCATCAGAAGATCAGCCCCGAGTTGCTCGGTGTGGAGTATGCGCAAGTGCTGTGCCGCGCTGATTGTGTCGACGCCAATATCCGTGAGGGCGAGACGGTCGCCGCCGATCAGAACCGGGGCGATGTACACGAGTACTTCATCGACAAGTTCGCTCTGCAAAAATGCGCTCGCGAGAGTCGGGCCACCTTCGACGAAAACGCGATGTACTCCGCGTCCGCGGAGATCTTCTAGTACTCGAGCTAAATCGTGCGTTGCAAAGAACCAGGGCGAGAGCGGATGCTGTCGAATCGCGGCGCCGCGTGGCGTTTCTCGTTCGCCAATCACGACGGGCCGCGGCTGGTGGTCGTAGAGATCACCGTTGGGTGTCCGCGCCGTCAGCGAGGGATCATCTGCGGTGATGGTTCCGGTTCCGATGACGATTGCGTCGGACTGAGATCTGCGGGTGTGCACATCCGCTCGAGCCTCTGGACCAGTGATCCACTGGCTTGTTCCGTCTGCCGCAGCGGCGCGGCCGTCGAGGCTCTGGGCCCACTTGACGGTGACGTGCGGACGTCCAAGTTTTTGCACTGCCAGCCACGAAGAAATCAGTTCGCGCGCTTCATTGGCACACAGCCCAGCTTCAACTTCGACTCCAGCGCTTCGCAGTCGCTCGGCGCCGCCGCCGGATGCATCCCCTGGATCGGGGAGTGCGAAAACAACGCGCGCGATGCCCGCTTCCAATAGGGCTTCCGTGCAAGGGCCGGTTCTTCCGGTGTGGTTGCAGGGCTCAAGAGTGACGACGGCTGTAGCGCCGGCGGCTTCGCCTGCCGACACATGCGAAAGCGCATCAACTTCAGCGTGCGCTGTTCCCGCTCCCCGATGCCACCCCTGCGCGATGACTTCGCCTGATGCCGAAATGATGACCGCGCCCACCTGCGGGTTGATGCCCGTGTGCCCCCGCCGTGCGAGTTCCAGAGCGAGGCGCATAGCGTCACGCTCTACCGGCATCGTGGTCATTCCCGTTCCCCTTATTTCGGCGCCCCGGGAACGGCCGTGCCAACGCCTAGGGCGCCGTGTGCTTCCTCTCATCCGGACTAGCCACACTTCTGTGTCGCATCACCGTCGGTCCTGGAATTTCACCAGCTCAACCGCCGCCCGCATCGTGAGATGCATTGCGTCGGGTCGCGGACTATCACCGCCGGTTCGGATTCTCACCGACCCCGGAGCACTTCTGCTCATCAGTGTACTCAACAGTTTTGGTGAAAATTCATTCCCACTACGCGGAGTTGCGCCAGACGATCGGGCACTCGAGCATCTGAGCGTTCTGCATGGGTGCTTCGCCCCGGATTTGACGCAAAACAGCCTCAGCGGCTGCGCGCCCAAGGCTCGTTGCAGGCTGCTGCACTGTCGAGAGAGGTGGGTCGCACCTCATCGCCCACGAGCTGTCGTCAAAACCCACGATGCCGATATCTTCCGGCACTCGGCGGCCGGCGAGATGAAGAACTTCGAGGGCGCCAGCGGCGAGGGCATCGCTTGACGCGAACACGCCATCAATATCGGGCGCGCGCTGTAACAGTGCGCGCATGCCTTCTTGGCCGTCTCGGTAGGAGTAGAGCGGTACAGACTCGACGAGAGCTGGATCAAAGTCGTTTCCGAGGGCCGCTCGGAATCCTGCGAGCCGATCCGCGCCGGAGTCACGGTCCAAAGCAGCGGCGATCATGCCGATCCGTCGCCGGCCGGTTGACGCCAACCGGCTTGTGATCGCCTGGGCTGCCGTCTGGTTGTCGATCGCGACATATGCGGCATTGCCGATGTCACGCGGATGACCGACAAAAGCTGTGGGGAGATCAAGCCGACTCACGGCCCTGGTAATGGCGTCTCCCTCCCGAGCCGACACGATGATCACGCCGTCGATCAGGCCCCCACTCAGGTAGTTGGACAGCCGAGATATGTCGCGCGATGAATCCGCGATCAGGCAAGCCATCTGGTAGTCGGCTTCGGAGAGGGCCTCGTTGGCGCCCAAGAGGATCGAGCCGATATTCGGATCCTCGATGAAGAGTGAACTCGGCTCGTGCACGATGAGCCCTACCGCTTGCGAACGCTGCATGACAAGGCTGCGTGCTGCTCCGTTGGGGACGAACCCCACTTTGGCTATCGCGGCGTCGATCGCGGCGCGGGACTCGCTCGAAACGTAGCGCTTTCCGTTCAACACGCGGCTCACGGTTCCTCGCGAAACACCAGCCTCGACGGCGACGTCATTTACCGTCGCACGACGGCGTCGATCCTCGGAAGCCACGCATCCATCGTATGTGCCAAACGTGCAACTTTTGTTCCGCGCTGTTGACATGTCTTTCGCGGTATCTATAGTGTGTGCACGTTCACACATTTTGCATCGACGAAGATTTTACGTTCTTCTGTGCACGTTCACAGATACGAGGAGACCATGGCGGCCCCCGCACACGCGTTCACCCACGACGGCATTGCCTTCGGTGGTGATTACAACCCTGAGCAGTGGGATCCCTCTGTTTGGGAAGAGGACGTCACGCTCATGCGCGAAGCGGGCGTTGACCTCGTTGCGATCAATATCTTCGGTTGGGCAGGCGTTGAACCGCGTGATGGCGAGTTCACGTTCGCGTCGCTCGATCGCATCATCGAGCTTTTGCACGCGGCGGACATTCGGATAAACCTCGGGACCGGAACTGCTTCGCCGCCAGCATGGTTGACTCGCGCGCATCCCGAGATTCTCCCGATCGCTGAAGACGGCACGACGCGCTATCCCGGTGGACGCCAAGCATGGTGCCCCAGCTCTCCAGCTTTTCGTGCCGCGGCCCTCTCTCTCGTGCGCGCCGTCGCTGAACGCTACGGGTCTCACCCGGCTGTCGCGCTGTGGCACGTGTCGAATGAGCTCGGATGCCACAACTCGCTGTGTTACTGCGACCAGAGCGCAGCGGCTTTTCGACTCTGGCTTCGGGCACGATATGGGTCAGTCGATGCGCTGAACGCCGCGTGGGGCACCGCATTCTGGTCTCAGACCTACGGCGATTGGGAAGAAATTCTCCCGCCACGCGCTGCGCTCTCGGCAAGAAATCCGGGACAGGCACTCGACTTCCATCGGTTCAGTTCTGATGAGCTCCTCGATCACTACCGCGCCGAGGCTGCCGTTATCCGCGATCTCAGCGATGTGCCGGTAACGACGAACTTCATGGTCGCGGCCCACATCGAAAACATGGACTACTGGCAGTGGGCCGGCGAGATGGACATCGTGGCAAACGATCACTATCTCGACTACCGCCTCGGCGATCCGCGCACCGAGCTTTCTTTCGCCGCCGATCTGTCGCGCGGTCTGGCGCTCGGTGCACCGTGGCTTCTCATGGAGCACTCGGCGGGCGCTGTGAACTGGCAGCCGATTAACTTCCCAAAGAGCCCAGGCCAGATGTTGCGCAATTCGCTCACCCACGTTGCTCGTGGCGCGGATGCCGTCTGCTTCTTTCAGTGGCGTGCTTCTGTGCAGGGTAGCGAGAAGTTCCACTCCGCGATGTTGCCGCACGCGGGAACGGGTTCGACGCTTTGGCATGACGTCGTGGAACTCGGCGGCATAATCAGCAAGCTCGACGAGGTTGCGGGTTCGCGGGTTGTCGCTGATATTGCCCTTGTCTTCTCATGGGAGTCATGGTGGGCGGCGGACGCCGAATCGCGACCAAGTTCAGCGCTCGGCTATCTCGACCAGGTGCATGCGGTCTACGCGGCCTTCGCAGCGCTCCACGTAACAATTGACGTTGTTGCGCCAGGCGCCGATCTCTCCGCATACCGACTTGTCCTCGTGCCGGGCCTCCACCTTGTTCGTGATGAGGAAGCGACCGTCATCAACGATTGGATCTCGGCTGGTGGCACCGCGCTCGTGACGTTCTTCAGCGGGATCGTTGACGAGAACGATCGCGTGTGGACGGGCGGGTACACCGGCCCATTCCGTGATGCCCTCGGCATCGCGGTGGAAGAATTCGCTCCAGTTGCGCCCGGTGCTCGCGTCTCGCTCGGTAGCGGCGCAGCCGGAACGCTGTGGTCGGAGCGCATGCATGTCACCACCGCAGAGGTCGTGGATTCCTTCGCTGACGGCCCAGCCGCTGGCGGTCCAGCAATTACCCGCAATCGGTGGGGTTCTGGAAATGCGTGGTACCTCTCCACTCTGCTTGAACCCCAGGCGTATCGCTCCCTCGCGCAGGAGCTTGTCTCCGCTGCGGGAGTGGAATCTCCCGTTCCGGTAACCGGAGACTCCGACGGGGCTGTCGAGATCGTGCGCCGTCGAGGAGACATCTCCTCGTATGTATTCGCGATCAACCACGGCAGTACCTCAGTTCAGCTGCAGGTGAGCGGTACCGAGTTGATCACCGGCGACAACACTGTCGCAACCCTCGAGGTTCCGCCCGGGGCGGTTCGAATTATCAGAGAGGAGTCTGCGTCATGACAACCGACGTCGTAGACCCGACTGCACAACGTTCTCGTAGCGGTCGATCAGTGCCAAAACGGCGGCAAGGACAGACTCACCGATCGGCGGTCGCGTTCTTTGCTGCGCCGTTCGGCGTACTTTTCTTGCTCTTCTATCTCGTGCCGATCGGGTACGCGATATGGCAGTCGCTGCTGGTCGTCGAACGCGAGGGCACATACGGCGCACCACAAGAGGTGTTCGGGTGGTTCGCGCAATACGCACTTGTGCTGCAAAACGGCCCCTTCTGGGAGTCAGTGCTGCGCGTACTGCTGTTCGGCGTCGTGCAAGTGCCTGTCATGCTCGGGCTCGCGTTGCTGTTTGCGCTGTTGCTCGACTCGCCAGTTCTGAAAGGCCGGAAGTTCTTCCGCCTCGCATTCTTTGCTCCTTATGCGGTTCCTGGAGTGATCGCGGCGATCATGTGGGGATTTCTTTACTCCCCGAATCTGTCACCTTTCACCGATGTGACGCGTGCCATCGACTTTCTCTCGCCGGAACTCGTGCTCTGGTCGATCGCGAACGTTGTGACCTGGGTGTTCGTCGGCTACAACATGCTCATTATCTACTCGGCTCTCCTGGCGATTCCCAGCGAGGTGTATGAGGCGGCACGGCTCGATGGTGCAGGTCAAATCCGCATTGCCTGGTCGATAAAGATCCCGATGGTGGCACCGGCGATCGTGCTGACCGCGATCTTCTCGATCATTGGAACTCTTCAGCTGCTCGCCGAGCCCCAGGTCTTCCGATCATTCAGCTCCGCCGTATCCAGCACGTTCACACCAAACATGACCGTGTACGCGACGAACTCGATCCCCAATATCAACCTCGCCGCCGCGTTCTCGGTGGTCCTGGCCTTGGCGACGTTCATCCTCTCGTTCACGTTCTTGAAGATCACCCAGCGGAAGGCCGACTGATGAGCTTCCTCACGCGCACCAAGGGTGCGACAGCCGACGACCTCGTCACAGGCAAAGGCCCGAAGGAAGGGCTACTCTCCCGCGGGGCAGCGCTGCTGATCATGAGCGTGTTCACGCTCTACTTCTTGGTTCCGATCTGGTGGCTTTTCATCGCCTCCACAAAAGATCGCGGCCAGCTCCTCACGACACCTTCGTTGTGGTTTGCTGACTTCAACCTCTTCAACAACATCAGAGACCTGCTCGACTACAACGACGGCATCTATGTGCGCTGGCTCGGTAACAGCCTGCTCTACGCCGGAGTCGGTGCCATTCTTGCGACGATCCTTGCGTCGATGTGTGGTTACGCGCTGGCGAAGTACTCGTTCCGCGGGCGTGAACTGCTGTTCAACGTGGTGCTGGGCGGAGTGCTCGTACCCGCGACAGCCCTCGCGTTGCCGCTGTTCCTACTCTTTAGCCAGGTCAACCTGACGAACACCATTTGGGCAGTGCTGCTCCCGAGCATCGTCAGCCCGTTCGGCGTGTATCTCAGCCGCATTTACGCGGCATCAAGCGTGCCCGATGAGCTCATCGAGGCAGCACGACTTGATGGCGCGGGCGAAGTTCGCACCTTCTTCACCGTGTCTATCCGCCTGATGGTTCCAGCTCTCGTGACTGTCTTTCTCTTTCAGTTCGTCACGATTTGGAACAACTTCTTCTTGCCATTGATCATGCTTCGTTCTCAGGAACTTTTCCCCGTGACATACGGGCTTTACACCTGGAATACGCAGCTCAATCAGATCCCTGAGCTCCGCACCTACGTGCTCGTCGGTTCTCTCCTTTCGATCATCCCGTTGATCATCGCCTTCCTCCTACTTCAGCGCTTCTGGCGCGGCGGCCTCGGTGCCGGTTCTGTGAAGTAGGTTCCACGCCGGAGGAGGTATCTCCGGCATCCGCAAGAGTCCGTTCACCCACACAGAAAGCACTGAAAGATCATGCACAACACCAAGAAAGCAGTCGCCACAGGCGTCGTACTGCTGAGCGCGGTCGCGCTTGCAGGATGCACATCTGGAGACAGTGGTAGCACCGATGCTGCCGATGCCTGCACCCCAGCAGACGGTCCCGTCACCCTGGAATTCACCTCGTGGATCCCTGGAATCGAAGATGTCGTAGCGACGTGGAACGAGGCGAACCCCGATATTCAGGTCGAGGTTCAGACCGGTCCGAACGGTAACTCCGGCACTTACCAGAACTTCTTCAGCCAGCTCGAAGCCGGAAACGCACCCGATCTCGGTCAGATCGAGTACGACGCCCTCGCAAGCTTCCGGGTTCAGGACGGGCTGACTGACCTCTCGGGGTGTGACGATGTCGTTGCGGCAGAGTCTGAGTTCATCCCGTGGACCTGGTCGCAGGTCACCCTTGGGTCGGACGGCATCTACGCCATCCCCCAAGATTCCGGCCCGATGGCGCTCTTCTACCGTTCCGACCTGTTCGAAGAGAATGACATTGCGGTCCCGACGACGTGGGCTGAGTACAAGACCGCTGCCGAAGAGATTCGTGCTCTCGGTGGCTACATCACGAACTTCTCGACCGCTGACATCAACCAGTTCGCTGGCCTCGTCTGGCAAGCAGGCGGCGAGTGGTTCGGTAACGAGGGCGACGAATGGACTGTTGATCTCGCCGGAGGCGAATCGCAGACTGTCGCTGCGTACTGGCAGGACCTGATCGACAACGACCTCGTAGCCACCTACCCGGCGTGGACCGAAGAGTGGAACAACGCCTACAACTCCAGTGAGGTGTGGACGTGGGAGTCAGCGGTGTGGGGTGCAAACTCGATCTCGAGTGGCGCTCCCGACACAGCAGGTCTGTGGTCGGTCGCAAGCTCGCCGCAGTGGGAAGCCGGAGAGAACGCAGCAGGAAACTGGGGTGGATCCTCGACAGCAGTGTTCAAGGGAAGCGAGCACCCCTACGAAGCGTCGAAGTTCGCGCTCTGGCTCAACACTTCCGAAGAAGCGCTGACGGCCCTCAACGCGAGTGCCAACATCTACCCCGCGACCACGGCGGGTCTTGAGTTGCCCGTGCTCAAGGAGGGCGTCGAGTTCTACGGCGGCCAGGCTATCTATGACGTGTTCGCCGAGGCTGCTGCTGAGGTTAACCCGGACTTCATGTGGGGCCCGACGATGACACAGACGTATGCGGACGTGTCTGACGGATTCCAGCAGGCTGTTACTGGACAGGGCACACTTGAAGATGCCTTGAAGTCAGCGCAGAGCTCTACGATCGACACGCTCAAGGCGCAGTCCATCCCGGTATCGGAGTAGAACGCATGATCCATCACCTCCGTGCTGCGGGAGTCTCTCTCGTGGTCGACTCCCGCGGCACGGAGGTGCCGGCGATCGTGCACTGGGGGCGCGACCTTGGTGCGCTCGCCAAGAACGATCTTCAGAACTTGGTCGACGCAACAGTGGCACTCAACCCGCCGAGTTCAATCGACCGCCCGCCCCGGCTCAGCTTGATTGCTGGCCTCGGGGAAGGCTGGTCTGGGCATCCCGTGGTTGCGCTCGCCGGAGTCTTCGGCACCGCGCGGCACCGCGAGACTCTCAGCCGCCAAAACATCATCACCTCGGTGAGCGAATGGGCTGCGGCATCCGTCACGACGCGCCTTGAGCTCACAGCCGATGGTCTACTTCTTGCCTCGCACGTCGTCCACAACGAAGGCTCGAGCGCAATCACATTAACTTCGGCCGCCGTGGCGCTTCCGATCCCGGATCGCGCCCGCGAGTTGCTCGATTTCACCGGACTATGGTCGCGCGAGCGGCAACCTCAGCGCCAGCAGCCCGGCTTAGGAGTCTGGCTGAGAGAGTCTCGACACGGGAGAGGCGGCCACGACGACGCGTTCTTGATGGTCGCCGGTACACCAGGATTCGGCTTTTCATCGGGTGAGGTATGGGCGACACACGTCGCGTGGAGCGGCGACACGCAGCAGTGGTTCGAACGTTCGCCCCTCGGAACCACAGTGCTCGGTGCGGGGGAGCGTCGGCCACCAGTCACGCTCGCGCCCGGGGACACGCTCGAGACGCCGACGATTGTGGCGGCGTGGTCTGATCAGGGGCTCGACGGGATTTCGTCAAGAGTTCATCCCTGGGTGCGGTCGTGGTCGACGCACGCGTCACCTCGACCGGTGACGCTCAACACGTGGGAAGCCGTCTACTTCGATCACTCGATCGATCGCCTTGCACCCCTCGTTGATCGCGCAGCAGATGTGGGCGTTGAGCGGTTCGTTCTCGATGACGGTTGGTTCGCTGGCCGAAGTGATGACAAGCGCGCTCTCGGCGACTGGACGGTTGACACCACGACCTGGCCCGACGGGCTGTGGCCGCTCATTGAGCGAGTCGAGGCACGGGGCATGCAATTCGGTTTGTGGGTCGAGCCCGAGATGATCAGCCCTGATTCAGAACTCGCGCGGGCTCATCCGGACTGGGTCATGTCGGGTCAGGATGCCGTCACTTGGCGCTGGCAGCACGTGCTCGATCTCTCCGTGCCTGGTGCCGAAGCGCACGTGCGTGACAGTCTCGACGCTCTCCTGGGCGAATACCCGATCCGCTACCTCAAGTGGGATCACAATCGTGACCTTCTCGTTGAAGACTCGCACGAGCAAGTGTCGGCGCTCTACCGGGTTCTCGATGACCTGAGGCGTCGCCACCCCGAGGTCGAGATCGAGTCGTGCGCGTCAGGCGGAGCCCGCATCGACCTCGGGATTTTGCCGCGCGTTGACCGCGTATGGACGAGCGACACCAACGACCCGCTCGAGCGTCAGCGCATTCAGCGGTACACCGGCATTTTGATTCCGCCCGAATACCTTGGCTCGCATCTGGGAGATGCGCGCGCGCATACTTCAGGCAGAACGTCCTCGCTCGCGTTTCGTTTGGCGACCGCCTTCTTCGGCCATGCCGGAATCGAATCCGACCTGACCCGCCTCCGCGACGATGATCTCCAGGTCGTCCGTCGGTGGATTGCGGCTCACCGTGAGCACCGTGAGCTGTTGCACAGCGGCACGGTCGTGCACGTAGACGAAGCGGATCCGGCGGCGATTGTGCACGGTGTCATTGCGCTGGACGGCTCCGAAGCCGTTTTTTCGTACGCGCTCGTGTCGCCGCCCGAGACCGCTGTGCCGCCGCGATTACGGATGCCGCGCCTCGACCCCGAGCAGCGTTACCGGGTCGAGCGTCTCGATGTCGGCGCCGAGCCACACGAGCTTGCTGATGCGCCGCCGCCGTGGCTCACTGCGGGCGTAGAAACTACCGGCCGAGCGCTCGACGAAGTGGGGCTGGCGATGCCCGGTCTCCTGCCCGGTGAAGCACAATTGTTCGCCGTTCGCGCCATCTAACGACCGTTCGTACGCTCAGCGTCACAACGCCGATGCACATTTGTGCAAACCCGCTGAGAGAAAACCCGACGGGTTCGAATCTCTGTGAGGGTAGAAGCAGGAAAGGGAATTCATGACCAACACGAATGCCGAGAACGCGACAGCTCATTCTCTAACTGCTCGCCCCACCGCCGAGGTGCTGATCATCGGTGGCGGGATCAACGGCCTCGCGACTTTTCGAGATCTCGCACTCCAGGGTGTCGACGTTGCTCTCGTCGAGAAGAGCGACTTCGTCAGCGGCGCATCCGCGGCTTCGTCGCACATGATTCACGGCGGCGTGCGTTACCTCGAAAACGGTGAGTTCCGACTCGTTCATGAAGCAGTGACCGAGCGTAACGCCCTGCTGCAGACAGCTCCTCACTACGTGCGCCCGCTCCAGACCACGATCCCGATCTTCTCGACATTCTCTGGCATCCTCGCGGCCCCGTTTCGCTTTTTGCGTCACGGTTCGGGAAAGCCAAGCGAACGCGGTGCTGCTCTCATCAAAATCGGACTCGTAATTTATGACTCGTTCTCTCGCGGCGGCGGGCGAGTTCGTCGCCACACTTTCCACGGCAAGCAGCGCTCGCTTGAAATCCTTCCCGACCTCAACCGAGGTGTGAAGTACACAGCCTCATACTGGGACGCTTCGCTACAGGACCCGGAACGTCTCGCCATAGACGTGCTGCGCGACGGGCTCTCAGCGGGCGCCGGCAACGCCCGTGCTGTGAACTACACCTCAGCCGTTGGCGCCCACGATGGAAAGATCATCTTGCGCGATGAGCGCACCGGTGCTGAATACGACTTCACGGCCCCCGTGGTTATCAACGCAGCAGGGCCTTGGACCGACCTCACCAACACGGCGATCAATGAGTCGACCCATTACATGGGCGGCACCAAAGGTTCGCACATCGTGCTCGACAATCCTGAGCTGCTTGCTGCGACAGGCGGCCGCGAACTCTTCTTCGAGCACAAAGACGGTCGCATCGTCTTGATCTACCCCCTTAAGGGTCGCGTTCTCGTGGGAACGAGCGACCTAGAACACGACATGTCACAGCCTGCGATCTGCACCGAAGCCGAGGTCGACTACTTCCTCGACCTCATCGGGCACGTCCTTCCCGATGTCGAGGTCGACCGTTCCCAAATCGTGTACCGGTTCTCTGGCGTGCGGCCGCTGCCCGGCCACGGCGACATGGCTCCCGGTTTCGTTTCGCGTGACTACCGCATCGAAGAATCGGCGCTGTCGGGCGCACCGGCAGTCTCAGTGTTCAGCCTCGTCGGCGGCAAGTGGACGACATTCCGGGCATCCGCGGAGTCGCTCACCAATCGCGCTCTCGCGTCGCTAGGTCGTGACCGTCGCCGTTCCACGCTCGGTCTTGCCATCGGCGGCGGCGCGGGATACCCGGCGACGGCGCGTGCCCGTCAGCAGTGGATCACCGCGCATGACGTTGGCATGGGCCGCGCCCGCACCGCGGCTCTGCTCGAACGGTATGGAACCGTGGCATCCGATTTCATTGCCGCCATCGACGCCGACGCAGACGATGCGCAGCTCGCAACTCTTCCCGAATACAGCACAGGGGAGCTTCGTCACATCGCGCGCACCGAGCACGTCGTGCATCTTGCCGACATTTTGCTTCGCCGAACCAGCGTGGCCTTCGTCGGAGATGCAGACGAGGCATCCGCTGCAGAAATTGCTGTCGCGGTCGCTCCTGTTTTGGAATGGGATGCCGAGCGAATCGAGGCTGAAGTGAGCCTCGGCGTCGCGGCAGTCCACGCCGCTGACCCCGCCGCTGCCCCCGCAGCGAGCGAGTCCGCGATAGCCTGACCGACGCAACCCGGCGCGTTTGACGTGCCGACAAAGACCATGCCCACATAGTTGCGGGCGGGAAGAAGTGCCATGGCCGAGCATGTCCTCGCTCTCGATCAGGGAACGACCTCGACACGAGCGATCATCTTCGATGCGCGCGGGACGATTGTTGCGACGGCTCAGCGCGAGCATTCGCAGCTGCTTCCGCGCGCGGGCTGGGTCGAACACGATCCGGTTGAGATCTGGACCAACACGGAATGGGTACTCTCGTCGGTCTTGGCTCGAGCTGGGCTATCTGCGGCAGAAATAGCGGCTGTAGGGATCACTAACCAGCGCGAAACCGCGATGGTGTGGAATCGTCGCACGGGGCGACCCGTGCACCCAGCGATCGTCTGGCAGGACACTCGCACTCAGCCGCGAATCGACCAGCTCATTGCAGATGGTGGACGCGATCGATTCGCCGCTGTCACCGGGCTGCCGCTCGCGACGTATTTCTCAGCATCGAAGATCGCCTGGATCCTCGACCATGTTGCGGGAGCGCGCGCCGCAGCGGAGGCGGGCGACCTGATGTTCGGAACCCCGGATTCGTGGCTGGTATGGAATCTCACCGGTGGCACGCGAGGCGGACGCCACATCACAGATGTCACGAACGCCAGCCGCACACTGCTGATGGACCTTCAGACGCTTGAGTGGTCTGACGAAATGCTCGCGATCTGGAACATTCCGCGCTCGATGATGCCCGAAATTCGATCTTCTTCTGAGGTCGTGGGGGAGATCAGCGAGCCAGGTGAAGCAGCTGGCATTCCCATCGCTGGAATCCTCGGCGATCAGCAGGCAGCATCCTTTGGGCAGGCCGCATTCGATACCGGCGAGTCAAAAAACACATACGGCACGGGCAACTTCTTGCTCGTCAATACCGGCGAGAAAATCGTGCGATCACGGCACGGTCTGCTCACGACGGTCGCCTATCGCTGCGGCGACGAACCCGCCAGATATGCCCTCGAAGGATCGATTGCTGTAACCGGGTCGCTCGTTCAGTGGCTTCGCGACAATCTCGGCCTCATCCAACGATCAGAAGATGTCGAAGAGCTGGCGAAGACTGTCGATGACAACGGTGGCGCGTACTTCGTCCCCGCATTTTCCGGACTGTTCGCTCCGCACTGGCGCCCGGATGCTCGTGGCGCACTCGTGGGCCTCACCCGCTACGTAAACAAGGCACACATCGCGCGTGCGGCGTTGGAATCGACTGCCTTTCAGAGCCTTGACGTTATCGAAGCTGTTGTAGCCGATGCTGGCCGAGAGCTAGAAGAGCTGCGCGTTGACGGCGGAATGACGAAAAACAACCTCCTGCTGCAGTTCCAGGCCGACATCCTCGGCATTCCAGTGGTGCGTCCGGCGGTCGTTGAAACCACCGCCCTCGGCGCAGCATATGCCGCGGGGCTCGCCGTCGGCGTCTGGTCTACGCGTGATGAACTTCGCGAACACTGGCGTGAAGACCGCCGCTTCGAGCCAAAGATGGACGCTGATGAGCGCTCTCGCCGCATCCGGCTGTGGCGAAAAGCGCTGACAAAATCTCTCGACTGGGTTGACGATGATGCTCGCACCCTCATGGGAACCACGGGCCCATAATTTCGCAGCAGGATGGCTCGGACGCTAGCCTCCGAGAGCCGTCTGGGGGCACGGCACTTGTGCTTCGAGCACGACCCAACCGTCGCGTTCGAACAGCCGCGTGGGGACCCGAATGTTGGCGAGCCCGCGCCCGTGTGAGCCGCGGAGCCTGATCACGCCCGGCGTGGATACATGCAGCTGGAGAGTTGGGGGCGATTCATTCACGAGCGTCACAGCAACGCGAGCCGCGCGCGCATCCGAATGCTTGATCGCGTTGACGAACGCCTCCGTCACGATCTCTACGACGTTTTGCGATACAGCTGGATCTCGCATTGCGAGATCGGCCTCGAGTGCAATAGCCGAATCAATAGTGAGCACATGAGACCACGTCGAAATGAGATCCTCCAAGCGATCGCCATGGCACGGGTGCGGACTCTCGCCGAAAGAGGTTTCAACCGCGGCGTGCGCTTCTGACTGGAACTCCGCGAGCTCGGACGGAAGCGCGGGACGCTCGTCGAGCGCCGCGGCGAACATGACACACCTGCCCTGGGCGCGCCCGTGAAGTCCTTCGCTGACGCGATGGAGCGCGCCACGGATCTCACTTGTGCGGGCACCGGCTGAACCGCGGTACTCCGAAAGGGACTGCGTCAGAAGGTTTTCTTGTATGCGCATCTGCTCGAATGCGTCAGTGCACAACGCCGTGATAGCCGCGACTACCGGAACGCCCAGAAGTGGGATCAGCGGCGCCACCAGCGGCGCGGATGGAACCGCTGTGGTTGCGGCAGCGATGACAGCGCCGAAAGAGATCCAGCTGGCAACAACAACCGCACCTCGTCGTCGAGGCGAAACGCTGTGCTGCCTGACACGAGAAAGAATGTCGACCAGAAAACTACCCACAACGACAAGCGCGAGGATACCGAGCCCGGGCTCTCTCCCCAAAAAGTAGATCGTGTACGCCGCGGTCGAGAGCGCGTAGGTGCCGCCAACGAGCATCGTCGGGGGAGGAGAGAACCGCGCCAAAATAGCGCGACGCGGAACGCGGTACGAGCGTGCCGCAGACACCAACTCCCGCGGAGAGCGTAGCCGCCGCGATGCTAGAGCATCGAGAAGATGGCTCTGTACGCGGATTTCTTCCGAAAGAGATTTGATCCGCTCGAAATCTACCTCACCATGTTGCGGATCGCTCAGTGCATCGATTGCAGCGTGCAACTCCCGACGAGCGGTATCGGTGGCATCCGCTGCCTCAGTCGCGAACTGGTCGACTTCGCGGTCCGCAGCGCGCATTGCGCTCAGGCCTGATGCGAGACGGCGGGCCATCGCTGTGGACACGTCATAGCTCGTAGTCGCGACGGCCACCATGGTGAGGACGATCGTCCAGATGATGAGATTTACTGCCGCGCGAAGAATCCAATGACCGGCTTCGGGTACGTCGGGGGTGATCCACATCGACAACGCGTCGTTGAGTTGTGCCCGGACGAGTGAGATCGCGACCAGAGTCACGATTGTGACCGTCACGCGCAGTCGGGCAGAGGCGAGCCGACGCTGCAAGAGCGCAAACGGCAGAACAAACGTCGCCAAAATCGCCCAGGTGAGCGCAGATACGACAAAACCTCGTGCGTAGTCATTGAGCGTCGTGGTGCCGAGATACGCGCCGAAAACAGTACTGGCAAAGATGAACGAAACCAGAGCCGACCATCCGGTGTAGAACTTTCGACTCGTGAGCGCTGTACGAACCGCGAGGGCAGGGGTCAGAGCCACCTGTCTGCCAATGCCAAAGGCTGTCGGCACGGCGGAGCGCGTGCGATGCACGTCGGCGATCGGGAATTCGCCCACGGCCTTACTTTAGCGACGCGACGTGTCTTTCAACGGCTCAACGTAAGAAATAACGCTGTTACTTCAGAATGCGGGAAAGTCTGCGGTCTGCGAGGAGCTTTCCCCCTGTTTGGCAGGTGGGACAGTACTCAAGACTTCTGTCCGCGAAGAACACTGAGCGCACGGTGTCACCGCAGACCGGACATATTTCGCCGCGGCGTCCGTGCACGCGCATGCCGCGCCGTTTGGCATCTTTGAGATCGGCAGGTGGCCTTCCTGCTGCAGCGGCGGAGGCATCCGTCAACGTTTCGATGATCGCGTTATGCAGAATGCCGATCTCTACATTCTCGAGTGACGAAGCGAGCGCGTAGGGAGACATGCGCGCCGCGTGCAGTATCTCGTCTGAGTAGGCGTTGCCGATCCCCGCGATGATCGTCTGGTCTCTCAGTACCCCTTTTATTTGGGTACGCCGCGCCGAGACAATTTCTGCGAGCACCTCGCGAGTGAAGGATGGATCGAGCGGGTCGGGCCCGAGCGTTGAGATACCCGGAACATCAGATGGTGAACGCACGAGCGATACGGCGAGCGACTTCTTGGTTCCGGCCTCGGTGAGGTCGAATCCGGATTCATCATCGAAACCTATCCGGAGCGCGAGAGGCGACCTTGCGCTCGGTTTTGTCGGCACTGTGGGGAGTGTTTCGTACCACCGCAGCCAGCCGGCTTTCGCGAGATGAAAAACCAGGTGGACCTCTGGAGTTGCGATGTCGATGAACTTGCCGTGGCGCGAAACCGAGAGCACAGTTGCCTGCTCAAGCGACTCCACCGGTGGGTCGTACGTTTTCAAGGCAGCGATTGAGACCACGCGGACCTTCGTTACCCTCCGGCCAACGATCCGTTCGCTGAGGAAATTGACGAGGCCCTGGAGCTCGGGCATCTCTGGCATGCGCTCAATCCTGGCACGCGTCGCTGTGCTCAGGGCAGAACTGGCCACGCTTGCGGTGTGCGTTCGTCTTCGGTTAGGAGTGCGGCGGCCCAACCGTCATCGCGGTAGGCGCCGTGCACCAGCGCACGGCGTCGTGTTCCTTCGTAACGAAAGCCGACCGCGCGCGCCGCGCGAGCTGACGCATCGTTGCCAACGACCGCGTGCCACTCGATGCGTTGTAAGGCGAGTCCGTGTCGGTCAAAGCCCCAGTCGAGCACTGCGGCGCTTGCCTCGGTGACGAAGCCGTTGCCCCGCGACGCGGCGCCAACCCAGTACCCAAGCTCGGCGCCACCGTTTGCGTCGAGGCGATAGAGACCGATCATTCCCACAAGTTCGTCGCGGCTGCGCATAGCCCACGTGACATGCGTTTTTGCCGCCCACTGCGCGGCGGTTTCGGTGATGAACTTCTCCGCGTGCTCTCGAAGGTAGGGCGACGGCACCGTCGTGTAACGCTGAATATCCGGATCTTGGCACGCGTCAAAAATGGCGGAAATGTCAGCATTTGTCGGTGCCGAAAGCACGAGCCGCGTCGTGTGCAAGACCACTGGTTCCATCGCGCCAGAATATCCGTCCGATCACCTGCCCTGTCGTCCGGCGCCCTGCCCCGGGGCACTCCCGCTCTCGGGTTTCCTGCGCCGGGGCACTCCCGCTCGCGCGTTCGCTGCCCGGGCCGTCGTCCCGCTTTCCGCACCACAACTATGCGGACCTCCGCACCACAACTTTCCCGACCCGAACGCAGGCAATACGCCAGTGTGTGGGCGCCAAGCGTGCCTTGTGTCCGCATCCTGCCTGAGTTAGTGCCTGTCTGCTGCCCAGCCCCCCGAGTAGCAGACGCCGCTCAACTGCGTGCGCACGTCGCCAAGCCACCGACCCGAACTCAGGCAGAACGGCGCATGATCGGCCTTCTAAGCCTGTTCGTGCGGCATCCTGCCTGAGTTAGTGCCGGGGCGTCCTCCCCAGTGGGCGGCGCAAAAGGTTTTGGCCCGGGAATGGGCGGCGGTATCCCACCGATGGTGCACAGCCGTGAGCGTGGGCCTATGCATGGTTCTGATCAGTGGACGAATAGTCGTGAGATGGCAGCGAACGCTCGGTCGCTGTCTCGCGCTGAGTTGCGGAATGCAGGCTGGGGGAGACACGCGATTTCGAAAGCTGTGGCAACCGGAGTACTTGTGCGTGCGCGCCGCAACCACTATCTGCCGGGGGACGCTCCGGTGAGTATCTTGCGCGCCGTACGTGTTGGCGGCCAGCTGACATGCCTGTCGTTGCTGCAACTGGCTGGAGTTTTCGTGCTGAGAAACTCGAGGCTTCACGTTCGCGCAGCCCACACGATGAGCCGGTTGCGCTCCCCGCACGATCGCTGGCGTCGGCTCGAGCATCGCTCAGTTCGTGGCGTCCACGTGCACTGGGAGGTGCTGATCGATCCCTGCCCCCACGAAGCAACTTGCGTGAGCGTCGTGGACGCGCTCGCTGCTGCGGCCCGCTGCCAACCGCCTCGAGCCACAGTCGCGACGTTCGATAGCGCGCTGCACCTCGGCTTTGTCGATGAACAGGATCTCGACGACATATTTGCATCTCTGCCGGTGCGTTATCGGGCGCTTCGGCCACTTATCGACGGTCGGGCAGAATCAGGTGCTGAAACTCTGCTCCGTCTGATACTTCGTTCGCTTCGTTGCAAGGTGGAGTTGCAAGTTGTGATCGACGGGGTAGGGCGCGTTGATTTGCTCGTCGACGGCTGGCTGATCATCGAGTGCGATAGCGAAGAGTTCCACTCCGGTTGGCATTACCAAGAGCGTGATCGCTTGCGGGATCTCGCCAGCGCGGAGCGCGGGTACACGGTGCTGCGCCCGACTGCGAGACTGATTTTCACAGAGCCCGAACGCGTACGCGCCGCCGTGCACGGTCTCCTCAGCGCCCGGCGCAGGCTTCGGTAACGTGCACTAACTCAGGCAGTTACGGAATGCCGTTGTCGCGAACTTGGGCAACGACAGGTGTGCCCGCTGCGGACCCATATGCATTGCCTGAGTTCGTGCAGGGCAAGGGCGCGAGGGTCAGCGGCGGCGGAGCAACCCGATGCGGTCGTAAACCGTCGAAAGGGTCTCCTCGGCAACGGATGCCGCGTGGTCAGCGTTCTTCGCCAGCACGCGGTCGAGTTCTGCCGGGTCCGCGAGCAGCTCGAGGGCGCGCTCTCGCACCGGCCCAAACTCATTGACAACGACCTCGGCCAGTCCCTTTTTGAAGTCCCCGTAGCCGCGGCCGGCATACTCGTCTTCCAGCGATGGAATCTGGCGGCCAGTCAGCGCCGCGTAGATCACGAGGAGGTTCGACACACCGGGCTTCGCGTTGCGGTCATACCGCACGACACCTTCACTGTCGGTGACGGCGCGCATGATCTTCTTCGCGCTCGCTGAGGGATCATCGAGCAACCACAGCACTCCCGCTGTCGACTCAGCCGACTTCGACATCTTAGAGGTCGGGTTCTGCAGATCGTAGATACGAGCGGTGTCTTGCTGAATCATCGGAACCGGCACACGAAAGGTGTCGCCGTAGCGCGCGTTGAACCGCTCGGCCAAGTCACGAGTGAGCTCAACATGCTGCTTCTGGTCGTCGCCCACCGGAACGATGGCCGTTTGGTAGAGCAGGATGTCGGCGGCCATCAGCACGGGATAGGTGAAAAGGCCGACTGAGGATGCCTCCGCCCCATATCGGCTGGACTTGTCTTTGAATTGCGTCATGCGGCCGGCTTCACCGAACCCCGTGATGGTCGACAGAATCCAGGCAAGCTCCGCGTGCGCCGAGACGTGCGACTGCACATACAGTGTCGACTTTGACGGCTCGATGCCTGCGGCAATGTACTGTGCAGCGGTGCGGCGGGTCTTTTCGCGCAGTTCGGCGGGGTCGTTCGGCACCGTGAGCGCGTGCAGGTCTACGACGGAGAAGAATGCGTCATACGACTCCTGCAGGTCGCGCCACTGCAGAAGCGCCCCAATGTAATTACCGATCTGAAGAGAGTCGGCCGAGGGTTGCATTCCGGAGTACAGACGCGCTTTGCTCACTCCACGATTCTAGACGGGATGCTGCCGACCGCTGCGCCGGAACCCGCGCCGGAAGCTGTGCCTCAAGCCGCGTGCGATGCCGCCCTAAACCCCAAACGAATAGTCCGCAATGACTGGAGCGTGGTCACTCCAGCGCGTGTCCCACGAGGGTGCTCGCACAATGGAGTAGCCGGTGACGCGTGCCGCGAGCGGCGCCGAGGCGAGGTGGTAATCGATCCGCCAGCCGGTGTTCGTATCGAATGCCTGGCCGCGATTCGACCACCACGAGTAGGGGCCATCGACGTCGCCGTGAAAGGTGCGTCCGACATCGGTCCATCCGAGGCCGACACCGGCCGACTCATCAATGCGAGTGATGTGTTCGCCTTCTGCAGCCAAGAAGCTGTCGAAGTAGGCGCGCTCGCGACGCAGGAAACCAGCCTTCTTGAGGTTCCCGCGCCAGTTTTTGATGTCGAGCTCGCGGTGACCGACGTTGAGGTCACCCGTGATCAGCGCGAGAGAACCGTCGGAAGCGAGCTGCGGCATCCGTTCGGTCATTGCATCTAAAAACGCATACTTCGCGTCCTGTTTGGGAGTGCCGTCTTCGCCCGTGTAGACGTAGGCACTCACGACAGTGAGATGTTCTCCTTCGATGGAGAAATCGGCTTCGATCCAGCGACCCTTCGAATCAAAATCATCACCGCCAAGATCCTTACGGACCATCGACGGGGCTTCGTGGCTTGCGATAGCTACTCCGGCACGGCCCTTCTGCAGCGCCTCGTCTTCGTGAATGTGCCAACCGGGAAGGGCCGCTGCGAGGTGCTCAGCGGTACCTCGCACTTCCTGCAGCGTCAGAATATCGACGCCGGCGTTTTCCAACCAGGAGTTCATGCCTTTGCGGGCGGCGGCACGGATGCCATTGACGTTGACTGAAGCGATGCGAACTGTACGAGACACGCTTTTCACCCTAACTGTCCGCACCGACACGGCAGTCCGCTAGTCGAGAAAACGTGTTTTCCGAGGGGGTGGGGGAGAGTCCTGCAGCTCGTCCTGCTCAAGGAGAGCTTTGCGGAGATCACGCTCGGCTCGCAAGCGCTGCCACCATCGCGAGCGCTCATATGCCGCACGCGCGGTTCGTACTCGAACCTCGGCGGCGATCGTCAGAGCTTCATGCTCGCGGCGCTCGCGTTCCAGCTCGGACTCTTCAACGAGGGGGAGGTCACGATCGGTGGTTGAGACGGCGATCCACGCTCCGGCGACCAAAATAACGACGCCGTTGAGCCGAAACCACAGCAGGAAGCCTACGAAGATCGCGAATGTTGCCAAGAGGGGATTACTCGGAGAGTAGCTGAGGAGGAGTCCAGCGCCGATCTGCAGCACGACGATGGCGCCGCCTCCCATGAGCGATCCCGGCCAAATTCGACGCCACCGCAAGCTTGTTCCCGTGAGAAAGCGAAACAGTGCTGCGAGTGCTGCGGCATTGATGATGAAGGCGACGATCAGCGAAACGCCGCGCACACCGATCTCGGTCCAGAGCGCCGCTGTGTCGAGCCCAACCAGGGATACCACTGTTCGTAACGCCCACGTCGCGAAGTTCGCCAGAACGGCACCGACGATGAGGGCGACGCCGAATACCAGTGCGGCGAAAAGGTCACGCGCTTTGAGGAGCAAGTAACTGCGGTTGTCGTATGCCAGGCCGAACGTGTCGCGTACCGCGCGGCGCGCGTATGTCACGAATCCGATGGATGTCCAGATAGCGACGACGAGCGCGATGCCACCGGTTGCAAGGAGGGTGCTACCGCTCTCGGTTGCGATGGCTGAAACTTGATCGGGCGTCGCTAGGCCGTTCTCACTGATCAGGTCGGGAATATAGCGATTGATGAGGTCGATCAGCCACTCGATCGAAGTCGGGCTGCCGCCGAGCCACAGCCCTGCAATGGCAAAAGCGAGATAAATCACAGCAAAAATCGTGAACAACGATTGATAGCTCACGCCAGCGGCGAGGAGAAAGCCGTTGTGCTGCAAAAAATGTCGCCACACTCGGATGGGAAACCACCCGAGCGTCTGGCGCGTCAGCTCGGTCGCACGCTCGATTGGCTCATCGAACCGCTCGCGAAGGCTTGCTTCCCACCGTGCGCGCAACGAGTCCTCTGCCGCCTCCTCGGATGAGGGTCCAGGAGATGGCAGATCGGCGGGAGTTTGTGTATGCGCCACGGTGCCAGGATATCCAGCACGGATGCCACGCGCTCAGCGCGAGCTGAACGGCATCCGTGTGTCAGCGCTTGCCGCGCAGTACCGCCTGCTTGACCTCGGCGATCGCCTTCGTGACCTCAATGCCGCGAGGGCATGCCTCAGTGCAGTTGAAGGTCGTACGGCAGCGCCACACTCCTTCTTTGTCGTTGAGGATGTCGAGGCGCACGTCGGCTGCGTCATCGCGAGAGTCGAAGATGAAGCGGTGTGCGTTGACGATCGCAGCTGGACCGAAGTACTGTCCGTCGGTCCAGAACACGGGGCACGACGAGGTGCACGCAGCGCACAGGATGCACTTGGTGGTGTCGTCGAAAATCTCGCGGTTGGCGACTGACTGAATTCGTTCTTTGCCCTTTTCAGGAGCCTGGTTCGAGATCAGGAATGGCTGAACATCGCGGAACGACGCGAAGAACGGCTCCATGTCGACGATCAGGTCTTTCTCCAACGGCAGGCCCTTGATGGCCTCGACGTAGACGGGCTTCGAAATGTCGAGGTCCTTGATGAGTGTCTTGCACGCGAGGCGGTTTCGTCCGTTAATGCGCATCGCATCAGAACCACAAATACCGTGGGCGCACGATCGGCGGAACGTCAACGAACCGTCGACCTCCCACTTGATCTTGTGCAGCGCGTCGAGCACGCGGTCGGTCGAGTAGACCTCGACGTCGTAATCGACCCAGTGCGGTTCAGCATCTGTTTCCGGGTTGAACCGGCGCACGATGAACGTCACAAGGAACGACTGGATGCCGGAGTCTTCTGCGGCGTCGGGAGCCTTGGGGGCTTCCGGTTCTACGAGAGCTGTAGACATCAGTACTTCCTCTCCATGGGCTGGTACCGGGTGATAACGACCGGTTTCCAGTCCAACCTGATGTGATCTTCGGGGTGTGACGAGTGCGGGTCTCCCGAAAGGTAAGACATGGTGTGCTGCATGTAGTTCTCGTCGTCGCGCGTCGGGTAATCATCGCGCATGTGTCCGCCGCGGCTTTCCTTGCGGTTGCGGGCGGCTACCACGACGACCTCGGCAATATCGAGCAAGAAGCCGAGCTCGACTGCCTCAAGCAGGTCAGTGTTGTACCGCTTGCCTTTGTCGTCGACGCGCACGTTGAGGTAGCGCTCGCGCAACTCCTCGATCACTGTCATGACCTCGCTGAGCGACTGGTCGGTGCGGAAAACCTGGGCCTTGCGGTCCATTTCTTCCTGCAGAGTCTTGCGGAGGACGGCGATACGCTCGGTGCCCGCGTTGTTGCGCAGGCCCTCGATGAGTTCGCGTACTTCCTTGGCCGGGTCTTCCGGCAGCGGCACGAACTCGGCCGTCTTCACATACTCGACGGCGTTCTTTCCGGCGCGCTTTCCGAAGACGTTGATGTCGAGAAGCGAGTTGGTGCCGAGGCGGTTGGAGCCGTGAACTGACACGCAGGCGCACTCGCCGGCCGCGTAGAGACCGGGCACGACAGTGGTGTTGCTGCTCAAGACTTCAGCATCGTTGTTGGTTGGGATGCCACCCATGGCGTAGTGCGCTGTCGGCATCACAGGCACGGGCTCAACAACTGGGTCGACGCCGAGGTAGGTGCGCGCGAACTCAGTGATATCGGGGAGCTTGGTCTCCAAGACCTCGGCTCCCAGGTGGGTGCAGTCGAGGAAAACGTAGTCTTTGTGTGGTCCGCCACCGCGTCCTTCGGCGACTTCTTGCACCATGCAGCGACTGACGATGTCGCGAGGAGCAAGGTCTTTGATCGTCGGTGCGTACCGTTCCATGAATCGTTCACCGGAGGCGTTCCGCAAAATGGCACCTTCGCCACGTGCGCCCTCAGTGAGCAAAATGCCAAGACCCGCAAGCCCCGTGGGGTGGAACTGGAAAAACTCCATGTCTTCGAGCGGCAACTTTTTGCGCCACACGATGCCGACGCCGTCGCCGGTGAGGGTGTGGGCATTCGATGTCGTCTTGAAGATCTTGCCGAAACCTCCGGTGGCGAAGATGATCGCCTTCGCCTGGAAAACGTGGAGGTCACCGGTGGCGAGTTCGTAGGCCACCACGCCCGATACCTTGGTCGATCCGTCATCTTCAGTGACGGTCAGAAGGTCGAGAACGTAGAACTCATTGAAGAAGTTGATGCCGAGCTTGACGCAGTTCTGGAAGAGCGTCTGCAGAATCATGTGGCCGGTGCGGTCTGCTGCGTAGCAGGCGCGGCGGACGGGCGACTTACCGTGATCGGCAGTGTGACCGCCAAAGCGACGCTGGTCGATCTTGCCTTCGGGCGTGCGGTTGAACGGCAGACCCATGTTCTCGAGGTCGATGACGGCATCGATCGCTTCGCGGGCAAGGATCTCAGCGGCATCCTGGTCGACCAGGTAGTCGCCACCCTTGACGGTGTCGAAAGTGTGCCACTCCCACGAGTCTTCTTCGACGTTGGCGAGGGCCGCAGCCATGCCGCCCTGCGCCGCGCCTGTGTGTGAGCGCGTCGGGTACAGCTTTGAGATGACGGCGGTTTTTGCACCGGGACCAGCTTCAATCGCGGCGCGCATGCCAGCGCCACCGGCGCCTACGATGACGATGTCGAACTGGTGGTAGTGCACGCCGTCTTTCACGACGCTATCCGTGCTGTCGGTGCTCACGTGTTGGATACTTTCGTTTCGTTGTCGCGGGCGTCGTGCTCAGGCTCAGGCCTGGCAGGCTTCCCACAGGGTGCTGTCGGTCGTTACGCCGATGCAAGGGTCAAAGGTGAAGACGACGAGCGTTCCGAGCAGGATGAGGAACCCTGCGGTGATCCAGATTGCCCACACCAGCACACGACGCGCAGTGTTGTGTGTGACGTAGTCGTTCACGATGGTGCGCATGCCGTTGCCGCCGTGAATGAGGGCAAGCCACAGCATCAGGACGTCCCACCACTGCCAGAACGGCGATGCAAGCTTTCCTGCGACGAACGCGAAGTCGATGCCGTGGATGCCGTCACCGAGCATCAGGTTGACGAACAGGTGACCGAAGATCAGCACGACGAGGATGATTCCCGAGCCGCGCATGTACAGCCAGCCGATTTTCTCGAGATTGCGGCTGCGCTTGCGGGGTCCAGCGAATGAGGACCGGGGATCGGCGAGAGCGGGAGCAGTCATCAGTGACCCCCTCCCATCTCAGCGAACACATTGATGAGGTGGCGCGGTGCGAAGCCGAGCATCGTTACCGCCCAGACTGCGAGAACTCCCCACCACAGCTGACGCTGGTAGCGAGCGCCCTTGGCCCAGAAGTCCACGACGATGATACGCAGGCCGTTGTAGGCGTGGTAGGCAATCGCTGCGACGAGGAAGACCTCGCCGATGCCCATGATCGGGTTCTTATAAGTGCCGATGACCGCGTTGTAGGCCTCGGGGGACACGCGGATGAGCGCGGTGTCGAGAATATGAACCAGCAGGAAGAAAAAAATCGCCACGCCAGTGATGCGGTGAAGAACCCACGACCACATGCCCTCGTTGCCGCGATACAGCGTGCCACGAGGAACTTTCGACGTTGTGACGGAGACATCTGGTGTGACGCGTGCAGGTGCAGACACGATCGTCCTCCTTGAACGAAACAGCGGAGGGGCAAGCTTTGCCCCACAGGAGCAAGGCTCCAGAGCGTCACTCGGGCGCTCCGGCAATCATATTCGCGTCACACCCCTCCGGCGAGGAAGGGGAGCCTTAGTCTCTCGATGTCGAGATATCTCACCGCTGGCCAGTCGTCGGGGGCCGACCAGTCGTCATGTTGCTGTCATGGGCTCGTTACGCCGCGGCGATACGCTGTCGGCATGGCACACCCCATCACGGACTTTTACGCGGTCATCCCCGCGGGCGGCATCGGCAGCAGACTCTGGCCACTCTCTCGCGCAGATGCGCCAAAGTTCTTGCACGACCTCACGGGGTCGGGGCAGACGCTCTTGCGCGACACGTGGGATCGCCTGGCGCCGTTGAGCGGTGAAGGCCGTATCGCCGTCGTGACCGGCCGCGCGCACCGCGCTGCTGTCGAGCGAGAGCTTCCCGACATCGAGGACAAGAACGTCATTCTCGAATCCGAACCTCGCGAATCCGCCGCCGCGATCGGGCTTGCCGCGGCAATCCTCGTGCGCCGCGAGCCTGACGTCATCATCGGCTCTTTCGCCGCAGATCACGTCATTCATGGCACACGTACGTTCGAGTTCGCTGTGCAGCAGGCCGTTGACGTGGCACGCGCGGGATACATCTGCACGATCGGTATTCAGCCGGGTGAGGCTTCGGTGGGCTTCGGCTACATCAAGAAGGGCGGCGAACTCGATGTCGACGGCGCCCCGGAGGCGGCCCTCGTCGAAAGGTTCGTAGAAAAGCCTGATTTCGAAACCGCACAAACGTACTTCGCTGACCGTTCCTATCTTTGGAACGCCGGGATGTTCATTGCTCGCGCTGATGTGCTGCTTGCCGAGATCGAGGCAAACAATCCCGCACTCCACGCCGGCCTGATCGAACTAGCCGCCGCGTGGGATGACCGCGATGCGCGAGGCCCGGCGGTCGACCGGATCTGGCCGACGCTTGAGAAGATCGCGATCGACTACGTCGTCGCAGAACCCGCTGCCGAAAAGGGCAGACTCGCCGTTATTCCGGGGCATTTCGACTGGGATGACGTGGGGGACTTCGCAAGCCTTGCAAAATTGAATTCACGTGGCCGCGGCGAGCTCGCCATTCTTGGCGGCAACGCGCGCGTGTTGGCCGATGCCTCGAGTGGCATCGTGGTCTCGCAGACGAGTCGAGTCATTAGCGTCATCGGTGTGCAAGACATCGTTGTTGTCGACACCGAAGACGCACTCCTCGTGACGACAAGCGCTCATGCCCAGCGAGTGAAAGGCGTCGTTGACGCTCTCAAGCTCACAGGTCGCGGCGACGTCCTGTGACCGGCGGTTCGCTACCGGAGCGCATTCCGCTCGTTATCGATACCGACACAGCGCAAGACGACTGTGTCGCGCTCTTGTTGGGCCTGCTTGATCCCGCAGCAGACCTCAAAGCCATCACGATGGTTGCCGGGAATGTCGGGTTCGACCAGCAGACGACGAACGCAGAACTCACCCTCGCGATGGCTGGGCGAACCGGAGACGTACCGATCCACCTCGGATGCCGTCGGCCGCTCGTGCGGGAATGGATTTCGGCCGAAGAGGTCCACGGTGATGGTACCGGCGGCGTTGAACTGCACACTGAGACGAGCGGCGTCGACGCTGAACACGCGGTTGATGCGCTCATTCGGCTGGCCGCAGAAGAGCCGGGCACACTGCGGATCGTGTGCATCGGTCCGCTAACCAACATCGCCACAGCGCTCGTGAAAGATCCCGACTTCGTGAACAACGTCGGCGCCCTCTTCATCATGGGCGGCTCCAATAACGGCCGCGGCAATATCACTGCTGCTGCGGAGTACAACTTCTACGTTGACCCCGAAGCGGCGAAGGCAGTATTTGCAGCAGGATTCGACGACATCACGGTGGTGCCGTGGCATCCGCTGTCACTCGAAGATGCTGTGTTTTCGCGGGAACAGGCCGACGAGATTGAGCGCATCGGTACGCCGCTCGCGCGCTTCTTTACTCGCATCATCGCAACGACGCGAGAATTCGACGAGTCGGTCGGCATTGCGGGTTCGACGCATCCGGATTCACTCACCGCGGCGGTGCTGCTGCATCCAGAGCTCGTTCTTGCGGCGAGCAACTACGCGGTTGACATTGAAACGGGATCGGAGCTCACTCGTGGTTACTCCGCGATGTCGTGGGGCGTGCACGGACTCAGCGCGAATGCTCGAGTCATCGAGAAAGCGGATGCCGCGGGCTTCTTCCGACTGATCACGCAGATGCTCGCACTCGATATTGCGCCATCTGGCACTGTGACGGGCCTCTAGCCCGTGCGAGAGCTTGATACTCGGCGTCATCGCTCGTAAACCTGCGTTTCGCTGTGGAGCAGCTATGCGACGGATTTGTAACCATTGCGTTGCGTACCTTCATTGGGCGCTGTTCACCAGCGCAACATTAGGTAACGTGACACCGTTCACTCCGAATTGGTCGGGGGACACAGCAGTTTTTTACGGGAGGACTCCAGTGACGAAGACGACGAGAAAGGCCCTTTTGGGTGGCCTGGCAATCGCCAGCGCGAGCGTACTGCTCGCCGGGTGCGGTTCCGCACCTGAGACATCCGCCAGCGGCGACGCGAGCACCAGCGATTACCTGCCTTGCATGGTGTCGGACTTCGGCGGGTTCGACGACAAGTCGTTCAACCAGCTCGGATACGACGGCTTGATGAAAGCGGGCGAAGAGCTCGAAGTTAAGCCGAAGACGGTGGAGTCGGCGACAGAGACCGATTACGCGTCGAACGTTCAGGGTCTGGTTGACCAGGGCTGCAGCACGATCATCACTGTCGGATTCGCACTTGCCGATGCTGCTGCAGAGTCGGCGGAAGCGAACCCCGAGACCGAGTACGTCTCCATCGACGACATCGTCGACATCGACGGCGACGGCGAGACCGACTTCCCGAACATCAAGCCGATCATCTTCGACACCGCGCAGGCCGCGTTCCTCGCGGGCTACCTGTCAGCTGGTGTATCGCAGACCGGTGTTGTCGGAACCTTCGGTGGCATGAACTTCCCGACGGTCACCATCTTCATGGACGGCTTCGCGCAGGGCGTGACGTACTACAACGAAGAGAACGCCGCTGACGTTCAGATCATTGGTTGGGACAGCGCAGCGCAGGATGGTTCGTTCACCGGTGGCTTCGAAGCCAACGATGGTGCGCGCCAGATCGCACAGGGTCTGATCGACCAGAACGCAGACGTCATCCTTCCCGTCGGCGGCCCGATCTACCAGTCGGCTGCTGCAGCGATCGAAGACTCGGGCAAGAACATCGCGCTCATCGGTGCTGACGCCGACGTGTACGAGACCGATCCGTCGGTTGGTGCACTTCTGCTGACATCGATCCTCAAGGGCATCGACGTGGGTGTCTACGACACGATCGTCGCGGCGGGTAACGATGAATTCGATGCGACTCCGTTCATCGGAACGCTCGAAAACGATGGCGTCGGCATTGCACCCTTCCACGACTGGGAGGCCAATGTTCCGGCCGAACTGTCAACCAAGCTCGATGAGCTGAAGCAGTCGATCATCGACGGTGACATCACCGTTGACTCGTACTTGGCTTCGTAGTCACACCAGAGGAGGGGAGGTCGGCTTAGCCGACCTCCCCTCCTCTCATTCCGCGAGAACTAGAATCGGGAAACATGAAGCTCGAACTCCGCGGCATTACCAAGACATTCGGATCTTTGGTTGCCAACGACCACATTGACCTCACTGTCGAGGCAGGTGAGATCCACTGTCTGCTCGGTGAAAACGGGGCGGGTAAATCCACCCTGATGAACGTGCTCTATGGGCTTTATCAGGCCGATGGTGGTGAAATCGCCCTCGATGATGAGGTGCAGCATTTTGCTGGGCCGGGAGACGCAATGCGCTCCGGCATTGGAATGGTCCACCAGCATTTCATGCTGATTCCGGTCTTTACTGTGGCTGAGAACGTGATGCTCGGTCATGAAGAAACTCGGTTCGGCGGTCGGCTAGACCTCGCCGCCGCGCGCGCCAAGGTGCGCGAGATTTCTGATCGATTCGGTTTTGACGTTGATCCCGACGCTCTCGTGGATGACCTTCCTGTGGGAGTGCAGCAGCGCGTTGAGATCATCAAGGCTCTTGCGCGCGACGCGAAGGTTCTCGTGTTCGATGAGCCGACGGCTGTGCTCACTCCACGCGAAACCGATGAGCTCATGGCGATCATGCGCCAGCTCAAAGAGTCGGGTACGTCAATCGTCTTCATCACGCACAAGCTGCGTGAAGTCCGTGAAGTGGCCGACCGCATCACCGTCATCCGTCTTGGCAAAGTAGTCGGCGAGGCGGCGCCGACGGCCACGAACGCTGAGCTTGCCTCACTGATGGTGGGCCGCTCGGTCGAACTCACAGTGCAGAAGAAACCGGCCGATCCGGGCGAAGCTGCCCTCTCCGTCCGTGGGCTCACCGTCATTGACGCGGCGGGGCAACTCGTCGTCAACGATGTGAGCTTCGAAGTGCGTCGGGGCGAGATCCTTGCCGTCGCTGGCGTGCAGGGAAATGGCCAGACCGAACTCACCGAGGCTCTCGTCGGCCTCCAAAGCCGCGTCGAGGGCAGCATCATGCTCGACGGTGTCGACTTTCGCGGCCAAAGTGTGCGAAAGATTCTCGATGCTGGCGTCGGCTTCGTGCCAGAAGACCGAAAAGAAGATGGACTCGTTGGCGAGTTCAGTATCGCCGAGAACCTGATGCTTGATCGTGCCGACGGTGCCCCATTCGTAAAGTCCGGAACGCTCCAGCTTTCTTATCTCGCGGACTTTGCCCGAGAGAAGATCGCAGAATTCGATGTGCGTACGCCCTCGGCCGAAACTGCTGTTGGACGTTTGTCCGGCGGTAACCAGCAGAAGGTTGTGCTGGCGCGCGAGCTCAGCCGCGAGCTACGGCTACTTGTCGCAGCACAACCAACCCGCGGCGTAGACGTCGGTTCCATCGAGTTCATTCACAAGCAGATCGTCGCTGAGCGCGACGCGGGAGTGCCAGTTGTCGTCGTTTCGACCGAGCTCGACGAAGTTCTTGCGCTCGCTGACCGCATCATGGTGATGTATCGCGGCAAGGTCGTGGGAATCGTCCCGGGTGATACTCCACGCAGTGTGCTGGGTCTCATGATGGCTGGCGAAACGCCGAACACCGAAGGGGTCGCGGCATGAGTGACCAGAACAATAACGACGCGGACGTCGCGATCGAGTCACCCGCCAACGCCGTGGGGCCGTCGGAATCGACTGGTTCACGGCCAGAGGTACCGGAAGAAAGCCGGTGGAATCGAGCGCTTCGCGAGATCACCACCGGAAACGTAGCGATCTCATTCCTCGCGGTGATCCTCGCACTCATCGTGGGCGCCGTCATGATTGCCGCCACCGACGAGAACGTACAAGAAGCTGCTGGTTACTTCTTTGCACGACCACTCGACACGCTCGCCGCAATCTGGACCTCAGTTGCCGGAGCGTATGGCGCGTTCTTCCGTGGATCGATCTACAACGTCTACGCAGACGACTTCGCCGCGGGTATTCGTCCGCTGACTGAGACTTTGACGTTTGCAACTCCACTGATCGCAGCTGGTCTGGGTGTCGCCCTCGCGTTCCGCGTCGGAATGTTCAATATCGGTGGTCGTGGCCAGATGCTGGTTGCATCGGCCGCTGCCGGCTGGGTCGCGTTCGCCGTCGACCTTCCCTGGGGCATCCACATGATCGTGGCGCTGCTCGCGGGTCTCGTTGCGGGTGCAGCCTGGGCAGGGATTGCAGGCCTGCTCAAAGCGCGTACCGGTGCGCACGAGGTGATCGTCACGATCATGCTGAACTACATCGCGTTTTACTTGATCAGCTGGATGCTTCGCACTCCGGGCCTCTTGCAGGCACCCGGTTCGAGTAACCCCAAGACGCCGGCGATGGCAGAGACCGCGGTTTTTCCTGAACTTCTCGGCTCCTCCTACAACCTGCACTTCGGCTTCATCCTCGCGCTCTTGAGCGTCGCGGTGGTGTGGTGGATCTTGAACCGTTCCGCGCTCGGATTCCAATTCCGAGCAGTTGGTGAGAACCCGAACGCTGCTCGAGTCGCTGGCATCAACGTCAAGGCAATGTATGTCTACGGCATGCTCATTTCCGGTGCCCTGGTTGGTCTTGCCGGTGTAAGCCAGGTGCTGGGCACCGTCACGACAGGTTTCTCCAGCGGAATCGACGCCGGTATCGGGTTCGACGCCATCACCGTGGCGCTCCTCGGGCGTTCAACGCCCATCGGTGTTTTGGTGGCCGGTATCCTCTTCGGCGCTTTCAAAGCCGGCGGTTTCGGCATGCAAGCTGCGGAGGGTGTACCGATTGACATTGTGCTCGTCGTGCAGTCGCTCATCGTGCTGTTCATTGCGGCGCCGCCTCTCGTCCGTGCGATCTTCCGCCTTCCCACACCGGGTGCGCCGCCGAAGAAACGACGCCGTGCTCTCACGAAAGGGGCGTCGGTGAAATGACGACCATCACAGCAGACCGCGAGAGTTCTTCGCCGGTGAATCGTCTCGCGACCACGATCGTTGTGAGCTGGAAGGCGCCGATCGCATTCGCCGCCATCACGGTTCTCGCGTTCGTATTATTCATCCTTGCGGGAACTGACGGCGAGGCCATTTTCCGAATCTCCGACACCGCTGACCTCGTGCAGTTGCCCTCATTTACGCTGAACGGCCTGACAACCGGGATCGTCGTTGTGATTGTGCTCGCTCTCGTGACTGCGGCAGCTACCGCACTCGTACGAGCGAAACGTCGTGTGCCGCTGTGGCTCACCATCATTTTCGCCGCCTTCTTTCTCACGGGTTTTCTCGCGTGGGCGGCAGCCGGCGCGACAATCCACGTCATCCCGCTCCCGGGTCTTCTCGCTGGTGCGCTCAGCCTCTCAGTGCCGCTCATATACGGTGCACTCTGCGGTGTTCTGAGCGAACGCGTCGGCGTCGTGAACATCGCGATCGAAGGCCAACTGCTCGCGGGCGCTTTCACCTCGGCGGTTGTTGCGACTGCGACCGGAAGCCCATACCTCGGGCTGATTGCTGCCGGAGTCGCGGGCGTGCTCGTCTCTTTTGTTCTCGCCGCCTTCACGATCAAGTACTTCGTTGAACAGGTCATCGTCGGTGTGGTTCTCAACGTGCTCGTCATCGGGCTCACGAGCTTTCTTTTCTCGCAGGTCCTGGCGCCCAACTCCGCGACTTTGAACTCGCCGCCGCGCTTCGAGCGCATCGAGATTCCGATTCTCGGGGATATCCCGCTCATCGGGCCGATGCTGTTCCAGCAGACGATTATCGTCTACCTGATGTACGTGGCCGTCATCGCCGTCTACATAGGGCTTTTCCACACCAAGTGGGGCCTGCGCCTTCGAGCCGTCGGTGAACACCCTCAAGCGGCCGACACTGTGGGCATCAACGTCGCACGCACGCGCTTCTGGAACGTCTCGCTCGCCGGTGCGATCGCCGGTGTCGGCGGTGCGTTCTTCACGCTCGGGTCGGTTGGCGCGTTCAACAAAGAGATGACAGCTGGCGCCGGATTCATCGCCCTCGCCGCCGTGATCTTTGGGCAATGGGACCCGATCAAGGCAACCCTTGCGGCTCTTCTGTTTGGTTTCGCGTCGAACCTGCAGAACACACTGGGCATCATCGGCTCCCCGGTACCCAGCGAGTTCATGCTCATGCTGCCTTACGTGATCACCATCTTCGCGGTGGCGGGTCTCGTTGGAAAAGTACGCGGTCCTGCGGCTGCAGGCACACCGTATATCAAGGGCTAACGCCCACCAATGTGAAAGGTGATCGCGTGACAGATATCGACTGGGACGAGCTGCGAGTTGCGGCATCCGAAGCCATGCGACGCGCCTACGCGCCGTACTCGCGCTACAAGGTAGGCGCGGCCGCTCTCGTGAGCGACGGACGTATCGTGTCTGGCTGCAACGTCGAGAACGCGTCGTACGGGGTGGGGCTCTGTGCCGAGTGCGCTCTCGTCGGTGATCTGCACATGAGTGGCGGCGGACAGTTGGTGGCGTTTGTCTGCGTCAACGGCGATGAGCAGACCATCATGCCGTGTGGCCGATGCCGTCAGCTCCTCAACGAATTCGCACTACCCGGAATGCTGCTTGAAACTGTGTCCGGCATCCGCACGATCGACGAGGTACTCCCGGATGCCTTCGGCCCCCGCGACCTCGAAGAGTACTCGCGGTGAGCGCAGTCGAAGCCTTCGACGCAGTTGATGTCATTCGCGCTAAGCGCGACGGGGGCGTGGTTGCCGAAGATGAGCTCCGATGGATGATCGATGCCTTCACCCGCGGCTACGTCTCTGATGCCCAGATGTCATCTTTCGCAATGGCCGTGCTGTTGAACGGCATGAGCCGCGATGAGATTCGGGTGATGACCGATGCCATGATCGCCTCGGGCGAGCGCATGAGCTTCGCAGGCCTCGGCAAAACCACCGTCGACAAGCACTCAACCGGGGGAGTGGGCGACAAAATCACCCTGCCTCTTGCACCGTTGGTGGCATCCTTCGGAGTTGCGGTGCCTCAGCTTTCCGGCCGAGGCCTCGGCCACACGGGCGGTACCCTCGACAAGCTCGAGTCGATTCCCGGATGGCGTGCTTCGCTGTCCAACGAAGAGCTCACTGCGCAGCTTCGCAATGTGGGTGCGGTCGTCTGTGCCGCCGGCTCAGGCTTAGCGCCCGCAGACAAGCGCCTGTATGCACTTCGAGATGTGACCGGCACGGTTGAGGCGATTCCGCTGATCGCCTCCAGCATCATGTCGAAGAAGATCGCCGAGGGCACGTCGGCACTCGTTCTCGATGTGAAGTTCGGGTCTGGCGCATTCATGCGCGATGTCGAAAAAGCACGCGAGCTCGCGCGAACAATGGTCGCGCTCGGCACCGACTCGGGTGTTGCGACGACCGCTCTCCTCACCGACATGAACACCCCTCTCGGGCTCGCAATTGGCAACGCGAACGAAGTACGCGAGTCGGCAGAGGTGCTCGCTGGTGGAGGTCCCGCAGACATTGTTGAGCTGACGATTGCGCTCGCAAAAGAAATGTTGGCACTCGCTGGGCAGCCTGATGCTGATGTCGAGGCTGCTCTGGCCGATGGCCGCGCCATGGACTCGTGGCGCGCGATGATTGCGGCCCAGGGCGGCGACCCGGATGCCGCGCTCCCGACGCCAAACGAGACGCACACGGTCTTTGCGGGCCGGTCCGGTGTCGTGACGCGTCTGGACGCGCTCCCGTTCGGTATCGCTGCCTGGCGGCTCGGCGCGGGGCGAGCTCGCGCAGAAGATCCCGTCGTGCACGCGGCGGGTATCGATCTGCATGTGAAACCGGGCGATGCTGTTCTGGAAGGTTCCCCATTGTTCACTTTGAGCGCCGATGATGGAGCACGTTTCGAGCGCGCATTGGCCGCAGTGCACGGAGCGTGGGATATTGGAGGGTCAGCTCCCGCGAACACTCCACTCGTTCTTGAACGCATCACGGCGTAGTTTGTTTCGCGTCATCATCCCCGGAGGTTTTCATGCCCATCGATCAGTACGGTGATGCCCGAGTCCAAGGACTCTCAGTACGCGGTCTTCCCAAGGTTTCGTTGCACGACCACCTCGACGGTGCTGTGCGTCCCGATACGATCGTGGAGCTTGCGGAAGAAGCCGGAGTGGAGCTTCCAGAAGTCAACGGCGACGCGCTTTCGGATTGGTTCGCTGATGCATGCGATTCAGGTTCGCTCCCCGAATATTTGAAGACCTTCGATCTGACGGTCGCTGTCATGCAGACCCCTGAGGCTCTGACACGAGTTGCGCGCGAATTCGTCGAAGATCTGGCCGAGGACGGTGTTATCTACGGTGAGGTGCGTTGGGCGCCGGAGCAGCACCTCGCAGGCGGGATGAGTCTCGAAGAAGTGGTCGAGGCCGTGCAAGAAGGCATCGAAGAAGGCGAGGATGCCGCGGAGGATGCTGGCCACGACATCCGTGTTGGTCAGATTCTGACCGCCATGCGTCACACCGATCGTTCGCTTGAAATCGCACAGCTTGCTGTGGGTTTCCGCGAGTCAGGCGTCGTTGGATTCGACATCGCGGGAGCCGAAGATGGGTTTTTGCCGTCACTTCACCGTGAAGCGTTCGACTACCTTGCAGAAAACTTTTTCCCCGTTACTGTCCACGCGGGTGAAGGCGCCGGTCTTAGTTCGATTCGGTCGGCCCTGATCGATGGTCGTGCCGTGCGTCTTGGGCACGGTGTGCGGATCGCCGAGGATCTCGATGTCGTCTCGCGTGCCGGTGAAGAGGTCACGGTGCAGTTCGGAGACGTCGCGCGGTGGGTGCGCGACCGCGAGATTCCGCTCGAGCTTTCGCCGTCGTCGAACCTCCAGACCGGTGCAATCTCGGCGTGGGGCACGCAGCTTGAGGATCACCCCTTCGACCTGCTGTACCAGCTCGGTTTCTCGGTGACGGTGAACGTCGACAACCGCACCATGAGCCGGACGTCACTCACTCGCGAACTCGTTTTGCTGGCTGAGACTTTCGATTACGACCTCGACGATCTTCAGGCTTTTCAGCTCAACGCCGCTGCCGCCGCATTTTTGCCCGTGGAGGAACGCGAAGAGCTCATCGAGCTCATCGCCGAGGGCTTCGAGCGCTAACCCCCTGTTCCCCCGCGGTCCCGTTTCCCCCGCCCCGTTTCCCCCGCCGATGTCTCACTTATTCAGCTTTTCGGCGCTAAAAAGCTGAATAAGTGAGACATCGGCGAGGTCGGAACGCACTGCACAGCGGCGGAGGCAGGGGAGATGCTCACAAATTCTGAACGGATGCTGCGCGCACGGCGCCAGTTTATTTTGGTTGTGGGGTGGATACCTCCAGGCCGTTCTCATATCGCGAAGCACTTCACGCCGGAATTGGGCGGGGCGTGCTCTTCGGCCCACGGTTTGCGCGTCCATTCCATGGCGTGCGCGCCTTGCCGAGCGATCAAACGGATGCCGTTTCCACAGCATCCGAGGCAATGCTGCGACTCTGCAGCCAGCTAGCTCCGCGCCTGCGCGAGGGCCAGTTCTTCAGCTCCGAGACGGCACTGGCTCTGTACGGTGCACCGACGCCACGTGGGTGGGTACCCGCGGTGCATGTCGCTGTTCATCGCCCGGCGTATCCGCCACGAACTCCGGGTGTGATTAGGCATCGGCTTCAAACTCGGATGCCGCTGACACGAGTGGTGCACGGCATCCCGGTTGAGGACCCGGTGCGTGCGTGGGTGCAGGCGTCACGAGTGTGGAGACCTGACGATGTCGTCGCGGCAGCGGACTTTCTGGTCTCACCCCGGCGGCGATTGGCCACGATCGAAGAGTTGCAGCACGAAGCTCGGCGAATACGAGGACATAAGCTCGACACGGTTTGCGCTGATGTTCGCGAGGGCTCTGAGTCGCCGCAAGAGACACGGCTTCGGCTCGCAATAATGCGGTCTCGGCTGCCCGAACCCGTGCTCAATCTCGAGATCTTCGACGAGACGGGACGATTTCTTGCCCGGCTGGACGGCGCTTACCCGCAGTATCGCGTGGCCGTTGAGTATGACGGGCGACAGCATGCAGACGATCCGGCACAGTTCGCTCGCGACGCTGACCGCTGGGACGACGTGCGACGCGAGGGTTGGGATCTTGTCCGGATCCTGAACCACCATATGCGCGACGGCGCTGCACCCGCCGTTGCGAAGGTGCGCGCGGCGCTCCGCCGTGCCGGTTGGCCGGGTTGAACCCCTGCCCTCCCCGAACCCTGCCCGCCCCGAACCCTGCCCGCCTAGCACCAGGCGGCCGCCCAGTGCTGGCCCCGCAGCTCCCGCAGCCACGCCGATGTCTCACTTATTCAGGTCGTGGACCCTTGGGGGGTGAATAAGTGAGACATCGGTGACGGAAAATGGGCCAGGGCCGGAGGCCAGGACGCCACCGCCGGAGGCGGGCGGCGACGCCAGGGCGGGGTCAGGCGTTGGCAGCCTGGTGGGCTGCGACGACCGCGCGCACGCGGGCGAACAACGGATGCCCGGGGTCAAGGCTTGTCACGGACGCTGTGAACGCGTCGGCATCGTTGTCGGCGAGCAGCTGCTGCATCTCGACCGACTGGTCATCCTGATCGTCATCGAATGACAGCGCCGCAGCGATCGCTGCCACGAGCGCATCAACCGGAAGGCCCCGTTCGATTGCCTGCGAGGCCGGGCCGACGAAGCGCTCGTGTCGTGAGAGCTTTCGCAGCGGCTGCCGCCCTACCCGCCACACAGTGTCGGGGAGAGCCGGGTTTCGGAACCTGTCGACGATTCGCGCCCGGTATCCAGCGAGGTCGTCGGGGTCGAGCTCGTGCTTGGCGACAAGCAGAGCGGAGGTCTCTTCGAGCACGGCTTCGACGCGGGCGCCGATCGCGGGGTCAGTGAGCGCGTCGGAGATCTTCTCAATTCCGGCCTGCGCTCCGAAGTACGCGGTCGTCGCGTGCCCGGTGTTGACGGTGAAGAGTTTTCGCTCGATGTAGGGAGCGAGGTCATCGACGAAGTGCGCGCCGGGGATACTCGGTGGGTTATCTCCGAACGCCGGGCGTTCGATCGCCCACTCGAAGAACGGCTCGACGGTAACGTCCACGCCGCCACCCTCGGGCTGCCCCGGAACGATTCGATCGACCGCTGTGTTGGCAAACACCACGCGATCAGTCAGACCTGCCGCATCTGTGCCCGCAGCATCCCATACGAGAGACTCGAGCACGTCGGTGGCGTTGATCGCGTTCTCGCACGCCATCACTTGCACAGGTGGCAGCGTTTTTTCGCGCTCACGCAGGCCCCGCAGCAGCAATGGTGCGACGAATCGAAGAATCGTCGGGCCAACCGCGGTTGTCACCACGTCAGCCGTGGCGATTTCGGCCGCGACCTTGTCGGGGTGCTCGGCGCTGTTGATGGCGCGAAAACCCGTGACCTTTTTGTCGGTGCCGCCAGCTCCTACTTCGTGCACCGTGTATTCATCGACAGCGTTGATTGCATCAACGAGGGGCGCCGCGACGTCAGAAAAGACAAGCTCATACCCACCCTCATGCAGAAGCAGACCAACGAAGCCTCGCCCGATGTTGCCAGCGCCGAAATGAACCGCCTTCATAGCGCTCACACGCCCGCAGCAGAGACGAGGGCGTAAAGCTCCTCGGGGTTTGACGCTGCCTTGAGGCCGGCGACCTCGTCATCGTCGGAGAAGAGGAGCGCGATCTGCGAGAGAATCTCGAGATGCTCGTCGCCCTTGCCCGCGATTCCGATAACGAACGTCACGGCCTCGCCGCCCCAGTCGACACCGCCGTCGTAGCGCACGACCGAAAGTGCTGACTCGAGAATCGCCTCTTTCGTTTCGTTTGTGCCGTGGGGAATCGCAAGTTCGTTTCCCATGTACGTCGATACGGTTTGCTCACGCTGCTGCATCGCATCGAAGTATGCACCGGTGACGGCGCCGACGGATTCAAGGATGTCCGCGGCCTCCTTCATCGCTTCTTCGCGCGTTGCGCCTCCGGAGTGAATGCGAACCTGTCCAATTGCGAGCACGTCACGTGCCATGATTCAGCCTTTCTAGTTACGGATGCTCCAGCCCAAGGTGCGGGGTCACGCTCACCAAGCCGTGACCCCGCATTAATACTTGTGCTTACGCCTCATCCTGGTGCTGGTCGCGAACGAGGTCTACGACCTCTTCGTATCGCGGCGAGTTCATGAAGTTGTCTACCGACACGTGTGTCGCGTTCGGCGTCTTCTGGCGTGCCCGGTCAGTGAGTTGGTTCTGCGTGATGACCAGGTCGGCCGATTCGTCGAGGTTCGCGATGGCCTTGTTGGTCACCGTCACGCCTTCGATCCCGGCCTTCTTGATCTTGTTCCGCAGAACGCTGGCACCCATCGCTGACGAACCCATACCCGCGTCACAAGCGAACACGATGTTGTTGATGCGAGTTGTTTCGAGAACGCCACCGGTGAGGCCGCCGTCGGTCGACCGTGCGGACTCGGCTTCGTCGTATGCGGCTTCGGCGTTCCGCTCAACGGAACCATCAGCGGCCGAGCTGGCACGAAGACCAGCGAGGGCTGCAGATTCCTTGCCCTTGTTGGCTTCGGTCTGAGCGATTGCTGCACTCAGGTCGCCGGTAAGGCCAGCCTCAAGGTCGCGCTTGCGTGTCGAGCGCAAGATGATTCCCGCGATGAGGAAGGTGACGATCGCCGCAAGTGCGACCGACAGGTAAACCACCAGAAGGTTGCCAATTCCGCCGGCAGCGGGCCCTGCTGCTGCGGCTGTGACCGCGATGATGCTGCCGGGAGCTGCGGGGAACGCGAGGCCGCCACCAAGGAGCATGTTGGTCGCGACACCGGTCGCGCCACCTGCGATGAGGGCGAGGATCGTCATCGGCTTGCTGAGTGCGTACGGGAAGTAGATCTCGTGGATGCCACCGAAGAACTGGATGATGATCGCACCGGGAGCCGAAGCCTTCGCTGCGCCGATACCGAAGAAGGTGAAGGCGAGCAGCAGACCGAGACCCGGACCGGGGTTCGCTTCGATAAGGAAGAGGATCGACTTGCCAGTCTCCGCAGCTTGCTCGATACCGAGCGGTGTGAAGACCCCGTGGTTGATCGCGTTGTTGAGGAAGAGGACCTTCGCGGGTTCGACGATGATCGACACGAGGGGAAGCAGGTTCAGATCAACGAGCCAGCCGACTGCTGCGCCGAGTCCAGCGCTGATGCCGATCATCACCGGGCCGAAGACGAAGAACCCGACGATCGCGAGGAGCATACCCAGGATGCCCGCCGAGAAGTTGTTGACGAGCATCTCGAAGCCGGGCTTGAGCTTGCCGTCCCAGATCTTGTCCATCTGCTTTGTGAGCCATGCCGCGATCGGACCCATGATCATGGCGCCGAGGAACATCGGAATGTTCGTTCCGACGATGACGCCCATGACGGCGATCGATGCGACAACGCCGCCTCGCTCGCCGTAGATCATGCGACCTGCGGTGTTGGCAATCAGCAAGGGAAGCAGGTAGGTGACCATGGGGGAAACAAGGCCTACGTACTGCTGGAACGTGGTGCCGTCTTCGGCTTGCGCGAGTGTCGTCAACGCGCCCTGCCAACCAACCTGATCGGCGTTGCCGAAGCCTCCCAAGAGGTCAGCCACGGGGTACCACTGGCCGAGCCAGCCGACACCGATGAAGAGCATCGTGATGAAGCCCCACGCGATGAAAGCGGCAATATTGGGCATGATCATGCCCGATAGGAATGTACCGAATCGTTGTACTGCAACTTGCGCCCGCTTGCCGCCTGATGCGGGCGCTGCGGTTGACGTCGATGTCATTGCACTGTCTCTTTCTGTGTGGTTGGTGCTGTTTTAGTGGGAAACGATCGCTTGCGCGTTCGCACGAGCCGACGCCGCATCCGTTGCGGTGAGGGCGGCCTCGGCGACACGCTGTGCATCGTCGAAGGTGTATTTGAGGAGCGTGGCGCGCACATCCGCGAGAGCTGTGGGTGCCATAGAAAGGCTCGTGGCGCCGAGGCCAACAAGGACGACTGCCAGCAGCGGGTCGGCCGCAGCCTCGCCGCAGATACCGACTGGCTTGCCGGTGGAGCGCCCGGCGGCACCCACTTCGCGCACGAGGCGCAGCACAGCGGGGTGCCATGGATCCTGGAAGCTCGACACGGAACCGAGGAGACGGTCGGCAGCGAGCGTGTACTGCGTCAGATCGTTCGTGCCGATCGACGCAAAGTCAGCGCGTGCCAGGATGTGGTCGGCAAGCAGCGCTGAGGAAGGAACCTCGACCATCACGCCAGCAGTCTTGATGGCATACTCCTTGGCCAGGGCTACGAAGTACTCCGTCTCTTCGACTGTCGAAACCATCGGTGCCATAACCCACAGATCTGCTGAGGTTGCGGCATCCGCTTCGGCCAGAGCTGTCAGCTGCTCACGAAGAATGTCTTCGCTCGCGCGCAATGCGCGGAGCCCACGGAGCCCGAGGGCGGGGTTCTCTTCGTGCGCGTCGTTAAGGAAGGGGAGGGGCTTGTCGGCACCGGCATCGAGCGTGCGAACAACAACCTTCTTGCCGGGGAAAGCCGCGAGGAGCTTGGTATACGCCTCACGCTGCTGCTCGACGGTCGGAGCCTGGCTTGCACTGAGAAAGAGGAACTCGGTGCGGAAAAGTCCCACGCCTTCGGCGCCGAGCTTTACCGCATCAGCTGCGCCATCGGGGCTGCCGAGGTTTGCGAGCAGCGGCACAGCGGTGCCGTCTGCGAGCGCGCCCGGGGTGATGGGGGCCGATGCTGCCTCTTCGCGGTCTGCGGCGCGGCGCGATGCACGCTCGCGCTCATCGTCGGACGGGTCGGTCGTGACTACTCCGGCTGCGGCGTCGACGATGACGGTTTCGCCTTCGACGAGATCTTTCGCTCCTGCGGCTCCGACGATCGCGACGATCGATTTTTCACGCGCCAGGATCGCTGTGTGTGAGGTCGGGCCACCTTCGGTCGTCACGAGCGCGAGCACCTGCGACAGGTCGAGGAGGGCGGTATCGGCCGGGGCCAGGTCTTTAGCAACGAGGATAAACGGGTGTCCAGGTTCGGGCACACCAGGAGCTGCAACGCCTTGCAGACGCGCGATCACACGCTGCGCGACGTCATCGAGGTCGGCCGCGCGCTCTCCGAGGTAGCCGCCCATCGCCGTCAGTGCGTCGCGGAACGTTGCAAACGCGTCGAAGACCGCCCACTCCGCGGTCTTTCCGTTGGCAACACGCGAATCGATCTCGGTTTCTAGCGACGGGTCCTCGGCCATCATGGCCTGCGCTTCGAGTACCTCTTTCGCTGCACCGCCGGCTTCAGAACCGCGCGTTTCGAGCTCGCGAGCAACCGCGGCGACGGCCTCGCGTGCACGGGCGGTTTCTTCTTCCGCGGTGATCTCACTCGGAGCGTCGGCGGGCGCGGGCAGCGGGTCTGCCATTCGAGCCACCGGTCCTTGAGCAATGCCCAATCCGATTCCGACCCCGCGTAGTTCCGCCATTGTGTTCTCCTTTGTGATGCTCTGTGCCGTGCTCATGCGTGTCTTTAGGCCTCGTCGTGGTCCGTCGACAACAACTCCGTGAGGGCATCGATCACTGATTCAGCGGTCGGGCCTGACGCGTTGAGAGTTACGTAATCGCCGTAGTTGAGGCCGAGCGCGATCACTCCGAGAATGCTGGCCGCGTTGACCGGTGCCCCAGCGTCTTTCGAGATGGTGATCGGGATGCCGGCATCCTTCGCCCGTTGCGCGAACATTTTCGCGGGGCGAGCATGCAAACCGTGGGTCGATCCGATGCGTACAGTGCGCGTGACCTGAGTCATTCGGGCTCCTTCTTTGCAGACGCGTGAGTGGGCGCAGTTTCGCCCTGGGCCACGCCGATGGCGCTGTGGACCAGCGCGAGGGTTCGCGATCCATCGAGGTCGCCGAAGATGTCGTCGGGAAGCACCGCCACTGTCACGCCTTTGGACGCAGCGCTTGCCGCGATGTTGTCGCGTTCCGCTTTGAGGTGGGGCCCCAGGAGAAGTACGTCGGTTGCATCAAGGTCTATTTCAAGTGAACGGAGAGTTCCTGCGGAGGAACTGTAGGAGAGGTCTCTTGCACGAGCAGCATGGCGAAGCCGCTGGGCGACAAAAGTGCTCGACGCGCCCGCGCCACACACCACTAAGATCCTCATTGACCTGCCTCCTCGTCTTTTCATTGTTGTGAGAACGCTGGGAGTGCACAACCAGAGGTTTTTCCCACCCTGCGGAAACCTTTTGCAGATCGCCGTAAAAGCCACACCGAGCGCCGATGTCCGAGGCGTGATGGAATGGAGTGCTGGCGTTCGTGCTGGTGCGACCCGGAGGCGATGGTGACAAGAGCACGGCAAGACCGCTTGCTCGCACTTCTCCTGCGAAACGGGGCGTGGGCCACAGCATCCGTTCTCGCCGACATGCTCGGCGTTACGCCGCGAAGCGTGCGGTCGTACGTCACAGCGTTGAATGCGCGCGTAGACAGTGGAGCCGTCGTCGAATCTGGACCGCTCGGCTACCGCGCCGGCCCTGGCGCATCAGCCGCATGGCGGCCTGGAGAATCGGATGCCGCAACTCCAAGAGATCGGCTGCACATACTCGTTCGTGCGCTCCTCGATAACTCGGAAGGTATTGACGTTTTCGAGACGGCCGATCGCCTTCATGTGAGCCCGGCAACGCTCGAAGCTGACCTCGCACGGGTGCGCGGCCTTCTCGGAGGTACAGCTCTTGTTCTCGAGCGGTCTGCTGAGCGTGCCCGCCTTGTCGGTACCGAAGCAGCCCAGCGTCGACTGCTGTCGAGCCTCGCGCACGATGAGATGGACGCTGGCTCATTCGACCTCGAGGCGCTTCGGCGTGCTCTCGGAGTGGGTTCTGCGGGAGCGGGCGCTTTTGGCCAGTTCAAAGTAGACCTCGTGCAGGCTCTGGGCGCCGAGGGGTATTTCGTCAATGAGATCGGAATTTCCGACGTGCTCATGCACATCGCAATCGCTGCGGATCGGGTGTCTCACGGACACCCCCTCGAGGGCGTGAGCGGATACGTGCGGCCTGCAACCGATCAGATCGCCGAGATCCTCGGCACTCTCGCAGAACGTCACCTAGGAATTCGGCTGGGAGCGGGTGACCGTCGTCATCTAGCGACGCTCGTGTCGACCCGAGTCGTGGCGCCAGGGGCAGCATCCACGAGCGAAGAAGCGCGAGCTCCGCTTGACGCGGATGTTGAGACATCCGTTCGTGCTGTCGTGATCGAAGCCGCGGCGGAGTTTCTGGTCGATATCGCCCACGAAGATTTCATCGTGCGGCTAGCCCTCCACGTGCAGAACCTGCGGCTGCGAGCTCAAGAGCAAGCCTGGTCAAGAAACCCTCTGACGCGCTCATTGAAGTCGACCTATCCGATGATGTTCGAAGTCGCCGTTTTCATCGCGAGCGGGCTGCACGAACGGCTCGGCATACCGATCCTCGACGACGAGATCGCATACATTGCAATGCACGTGGGTGGCCGCCTAGAACGCAGTCGTCGCGCCGACCACTTGCTCACAGCAACCATCGTCTGCCCGGGCTACTACGAGCTTCATGAGCTGCTGCGCTCGAGCGTTGATCGTTCTCTTGGCCAGGCCGTTGAGGTGGTGGGAGTTGAAACTCGCATCGATCCGGATTGGGAATCAATCACGACAGATCTTGTTTTGACGACGATTGACCCACCGGCTCCCAACGACCGTGTCGTGCGAATTCAACCATTTCTTACTGACGCTGATGTTGAACGTGTGCAGAACGCCGCCGGTCGGGTGCGACGCGGACGCAGACTCGCCCGGCTTCGCACTGAACTAGAGCGGTACTTCGACGCGGGGGCGTTTGTGCGGGGCGTCGATTCGCACGCGGGCGAAGACGGCGTGATCCGGCAACTCGGTGACAGGCTCGTCGCGCGCGGAGTGATCGATGAGAACTATGTCGAGCGAACGATCGAGCGTGAACGACTGTCATCGACAGCATTCACTGACGCGCTCGCCGTTCCTCACGCGATGGGCATGACGGCATCCCGCACGGCCATTGCGATCGGAATCGCTGAGCCCTCGATGGTCTGGGGCGATGGGCGCGTGCAGGTCATCGCGCTTGTGGCGTTCTCTGAAAACGACCGCGAGGCGTTCCAGACGGTCTTCGAGCAGTTCGTCGAGGTGTTCAGCGAGCGCGACAGTGTGCAGCGGATCGTGCGACGTGGGACCGACTTTGCTGCGTTCCTCGACGAACTCGTAGCAGTGATCGACGGTTAGCCAGCCACGAGAGTGCGCATTACGAGCTGAGACGCGCCTCGAGCCCGCGCCGCACCCCAGGCCACTCGTGCGGGAGTATCGAGTAGACGACGGTGTCTCGTAGGAGACCGTCGGGGCCGACCTTGTGGTTGCGGAGCACTCCATCGCGACGTGCACCCAGCCGCTCTATTGCGGCGCGTGACTGACGATTGTGCCAGTGGGTTCGAAACTCCACCGCGATCGCGTCGCAGTCCTCGAACGCGTGCGAAAGCAACAGGTGTTTTGCCGCGGTGTTCACCGGCGTGCGCTGGGCGCTTATGCCAATCCAGGTATATCCGATCTCAACATGCCGATTCGCCTGATCTATGTTGCAGAACGTCGTCATCCCGACAGCTCGCCCCGATCGCACGTCACGAATCGCCCACGGGTTCATCTCACCGCGTTCAGCCAGCGCGACGCGACGCTCGATCTCGGTGCTGACGCCGTCATTCGTCGGAACAGATGTGTACCACGCGCGTTCAAGTCCGACTGTCGCGTCCCGAAGGTCGTCAGCGTGCGCCGGCGCGAGCGGTTCGAGGCGCACGTAGTCGTTGGCGAGAGCAATGGGGGTAGCGAGCAGCATCCTACGATCGTAGACGGATGCCTCAGCTCACTGCGCTCAGAACCTCGCGCGCGCCGTCGCTGAGCGCCGCGAGTCGTTCAGCGGCATCACTCGCCGAGGAACCGCGCACATCGAGATACAGCTTGAGCTTTGGCTCGGTACCGCTTGGGCGAACGATGAGCCTTGACCCGCCCTTCAACCAGAAGCGCAGCACATTTCCGGAAGGAAGTCCGTCGACTCCCGTGAGCAGATCATCGACGCGCTTGACCTTGACGGTTCCGAAGCGATCCGGCTGATTCTCGCGCAGCACAGTCATGATCGTGTCGATGGTCGAGAGTTCGTCGACACGCACCGAAATCTGGTCGCTCGCAAAGTATCCGAAGGTCTGCTCGAACTCGGTGAGGAGTCCCGAGAGCGTCGTGCCCCGGCCGCGTGCTTCGGCCGCAAGGCCGAGGAGCGCGACCGCTGCGGAGATGCCGTCTTTATCGCGGACTGTTTCGGGATTCACGAGGTAGCCGAGAGCCTCTTCGAAGCCGTAGACCATCCCGGGAGCGCGAGATATCCACTTGAACCCGGTGAGCGTCGCGAAGAAATCGAGACCGTAATGGTCGGCGATAACTTCGAGGCCTGGCGACGAGACGAGCGAGCATGACAGCGACACATCTGCGGACGACGTCGGACTCGTGTTATCGCGTGCAGTGGCCGCGAGGCGTGCAGCGCGCCAACCGAGAAGCAGGCCCACTTCATTTCCACTCAGTCGGCGCCACCCACCGTCGACGCGGCTGTCGGGAATTGCAACAGCGAGACGATCAGCATCCGGGTCGTTCGCGAGCACGAATTCTGCGTCGGATTTCTGCGCCGTCGCGAGGGCGAGATCCATGGCGCCGGGTTCTTCCGGGTTCGGGAATGACACTGTCGGAAAAGCAGGATCGGGATCGATCTGCTCTGACACGACGGTGGGTGCGGGATAACCCGCGGCGGCCACGACGCGCGCTGTTGTTTCCCATCCGACGCCGTGCATTGCGGTGTACACCCAACGCATTTCTGCGGCTGATTCTGGTGCCGGAGATACCGCGGCGGTCGCGGCGACGTATGCATCAACCACGTCATCACCAGCGCGCTCATAGCCAAGGTGGCGAGGAAGGCGAGTGATGTCGCCTTCGGCCGAGATTCGATCGATGTGGGCGGCGATCTCACCATCCGCTGGCGGCACGATCTGGGAACCATGATCATCGCCACCCAGGTACACCTTGTAGCCATTGTCGTTAGGCGGGTTGTGGCTTGCTGTCACCATCACGCCGGCAGAGGCGTGGAAATAGCGCACCGCAAAAGCCAACACAGGTGTCGGGAGCATCCGGGGCAGCAGGATGGCGCGAAGACCGGCGCCCGCAAAGATTTCGGCCGAATCCAGGGCGAACCGCGCAGAGTTGCGTCGCCCGTCATAGCCAATGACGACCGAGGGCGCTTCGCCGAGATTGCCTTTGTCTGCAAGGTAGGCGGCGAGTCCCGCTGCCGCCTGGGCGACGAGTACCCGATTCATTCGGTTTGTTCCCGCGCCGAGCTCGCCACGAAGCCCCGCGGTTCCGAAGGCAAGCCTCGTTCCGAATCGATCCGCCAGCGCCGCCTGCGCTGCTGGCTCATCGGCGCGAGCGATCAGGTCTTCGAGTTCGTGTCGGGTCTCCGGATCAGGATCTTGTGCCAGCCAAGCCTGCGCTGCGCTGAGGTTACTCGGCGCCGTCGCCGAGGTGTCCGCGTTGTTCACAGTTCTCCGATCACGCGAGCGAGCAGGTCAGAAATGACAGCTTCAGCTGCCTGGCCCGCCGCGATGACCTCGGCGTGGCTCAGCGGCGTCTTCTGGATTCCGGCGGCCAAGTTGGTGATCAGAGAGAAGCCGAGCACCTCCATACCTGACTGCCGCGCTGCGATCGCTTCAAGCGCTGTCGACATTCCAACAATGTGACCGCCGAATGACTTCGCCATTTGCACTTCGGCTGGTGTTTCGTACTGGGGGCCACGGAACTGGCAGTACACACCCTCGTCGAGGTTGGGCTCGACCGACCGGGCGACATCGCGAAGGCGCGACGAATAGAGGTCGGTCAGATCGATGAACGTTGCGCCCTCGAGTGGGCTCGCGCCAGTGAGGTTGATGTGGTCGCTGATCAAAACAGGCTGGCCTGGCGTCCATGTTTCACGGATGCCACCAGCACCATTTGTCAGCACCATTGTGCGAGCGCCGGCGGCGGCGGCCGTCCGAACGCTGTGCACGACGCGGCGCGCGCCGTGGCCCTCGTAGAAGTGGGTGCGAGCACCGATGACGAGTACGTGCTTTCCGCTGGGAGTGCGCACACTACGTAGTGTGCCGACGTGCCCCTCGAGTGCAGGCTTACTGAAACCAGTGATCTCGGTCGCCGGGATCGTTGCGATGGTGTCACCGATGAGCTCGGCGGCTTTGCCCCAGCCGCTACCGAGCGTCAGTGCGATGTCGTGCGATTCGACTCCAGAGATGCGGGCGATGTCGTCCGCTGCCTGCTGCGCGATCTCGAACGGATCGGCTGCAGTGTCATCGAGAGGGTTGTGAGTGGGTGATGCCATACCCCCCACTCTATGAAATCCGAGCGGATTTACTGCAACGCAGGTTGCATTCAGATTGCTATGTCAGAGGCACCACGTCTTGCGGGGCAGAATGGAAGTCATGTCTCTGAGCTTCGAAAGCAGTCAGCGCGTTGCCATCATCGGTGGCGGACCCGGGGGGTACGAAGCAGCTCTTGCCGCGGCCCAACTCGGAACCGAGGTCACCCTCGTCGAACGCTTGGGCGTGGGTGGATCTGCTGTCATCACCGACGTTGTGCCTTCGAAAACGCTCATTGCAACGTCCGACGCTGCTGTCGCAATTTCGCAAGCCAGCGAGCTGGGCGTGCAGTTGTTCGCACGAGGTGGCGACGGAAAGCCTCTTCGCCCCGAGATCGCGATCAATCTTGCGGCCGTGAATCGCAGGCTTCTCTCACTCGCACGTCAACAATCCGATGACATGCGCGCGTCTCTCGCCGATGCTGGCGTTCGTATCATCTCGGGCCAGGGCCGACTCGAAGGCACGAACACCGTTGTTGTCTCTACGGATGCTGGCGGCACCGATTTTGAACGGGTCGAGGCAGACACGATTGTCGTGTCGGTCGGCGCTTCTCCCCGCGAACTTCCGAGCGCCAAGCCGGATGGGGAACGGATTCTCACGTGGACGCAGCTCTACAACATGAAGACGGTGCCTTCGCACCTCATCGTCGTGGGCTCAGGCGTCACAGGAGCTGAGTTTGCTTCGGCGTACATGAATCTCGGCGCGAAAGTCACATTGATTTCGAGCCGAGATCAAGTTCTGCCAGGAGAAGATGCGGATGCAGCAGCTGTACTCGAGCGGGTATTCACTCGAGGTGGGATGACAGTGCTGTCCAAATGCCGCGCTGATTCGGTCGTTCGCGACGGCGATGGCGTTGTTGCGACTCTGAGCGACGGTCGGACCGTTGAAGGTAGCCACTGTTTGATGGCTGTCGGTTCCATCCCCAACACCGCGGGCATTGGTCTCGAGCAGGCGGGCGTGCAGCTGACCGAGTCAGGTCACATTCGCGTCAACCGTGTCGCTCGCACGTCGGTGCCGAATATTTACGCGGCGGGAGACTGCACGACGTTTGTGCCCCTGGCATCCGTTGCTTCTATGCAGGGACGGACTGGAGTATTCCACGCTCTTGGCGATGTTGTGATTCCGCTGGAGCGCAGGCGAATTGCGGCCAATATTTTCACCGCGCCGGAGATTGCGACCGTGGGCTGGCAAGAGAAGGACATCTCAGACGGCAGCATCAACGGCATTGTGCACAAGCTTCCACTCGCGGCGAATGCTCGCGCCAAGATGATGGGGATCAAAGACGGCTTCGTCAAGATCATCGCTCGTCAAGGAAGCGGCACCGTCATCGGTGGCGTCATTGTCGGCCCACGCGCTTCGGAGCTGATCTACCCACTCGCGATCGCTGTCGAACGTCGACTCACCGTCGATCAGGTTTCTCGCGTCTTCGCCGTCTTCCCATCACTGACGAGCAGCATTCAAGACGCGATGCGTGCAATGCACGTCGTGGATAACGGACCCTCCGAAGAAGACTGACGGCCCGGACAACTACGAGATCGTGAGCAGCTGGTGACCAGCTGACACCGTGGTGCCAGGCTTCGCATCGATGGCGCCGACGACGCCATCCTTGTGCGCTTGGATAGGCTGTTCCATCTTCATCGCCTCAAGGACGACTACCAGATCACCCTTGACGACGTTTTGGCCGTGTTCGACCGCTAGCTTCACGATCGTCGCCTGCATAGGGGCCTTCACAACATCACCCGACGCGCCAGCTGAGGCGCTGGCCTGATGCGCACGACGCGACGGGGGCGCAGCGGCGGGTCGCCCCGTAGCCGCCGGCGCGCTCACGATGCGGTCGGGGAGACTCACTTCGAGTCGCTTCCCGGCGACTTCGACGACGACCGTGTGACGTCCCTCTGCGGGTGCAAGATCAGAGAGCTCGCCGTCCCACGCCGGAATGTCATTGACGAACTCGGTTTCGATCCATCTCGTATACACGCCGAAGTTGCCGTCTTCCGCGGTGAACGCTGGGTCGCGCACGACCTTCCGGTGGAAGGGCAGCACCGTCGGCATTCCGGAAACCTCGAACTCGTCGAGAGCGCGACGCGCACGCTCGAAAGCCTCGGCGCGCGTGCGGCCGGTGACAATAATCTTGCCCAGCAACGAGTCGAATGCACCCGAAACAACATCGCCCGCGGTCACACCAGAATCGAGACGGATGCCGGGGCCGCCAAACGTTTTGAAGACGTGAATTGAGCCCGGCTGGGGGAGAAAGCCTCGACCCGGGTCCTCGCCGTTGATGCGGAACTCAATTGAGTGCCCGGTGGGCTCAGGATCGCCGTAGTCGAGGGTGCCGCCCTCGGCCAGACGGAACTGTTCCCGCACGAGGTCGATTCCGGTGACCTCTTCTGAGACAGGATGCTCGACCTGCAGGCGTGTGTTGACCTCGAGGAATGAGATCGTGCCGTCGCCGCCAATCAAGAATTCGCAGGTGCCGGCGCCGACGTAGCCGACCTCGCGAAGAATCGCCTTCGACGACTCGTAGAGAATTGTATTTTGCTCTTCACTGAGGAACGGAGCTGGCGCTTCTTCGACAAGTTTCTGGTGGCGGCGCTGCAGTGAGCAATCACGAGTTGACACGATGACAACGTTGCCTGCGGCATCCGCGAGGCACTGCGTTTCTACGTGGCGTGGCTGATCGAGATACTTCTCCACGAAGCACTCGCCGCGGCCGAAGGCGGTGATGGCCTCCCGCGTCGCGGATTCGAACATTTCGGGCACTTCTTCGAGAGTGCGCGCGACCTTGAGGCCACGACCGCCGCCGCCGTAGGCTGCCTTGATAGCGATGGGAAGCCCAAATTCCTCGGCAAAAGCGACAACCTCCTCGGCGCCACTTACGGGGCCAGGTGTGCCGGGTGCGAGAGGTGCGCCCACTTTTTCAGCGACGTGACGCGCGGTCACCTTGTCGCCGAGGGCTTCAATGGCATCGGGAGATGGTCCGATCCAGATGAGACCTGCGCCAATCACCGCGCGAGCGAAATCAGCGTTTTCGGCGAGGAAACCATAACCCGGGTGTACCGCATCCGCGCCAGAGCGGCGCGCGACCGAGAGAATCTTTTCGATCGAAAGATAGGTGTCAGCTCCGGTTGCACCCTCGAGTGCGTAGGCCTCGTCTGCGAGGCGGGTGTGGAGCGCCTCGCGATCTTGATCGGCGTACACCGCGATGGATGTCTTTCCGGAGTCACGTGCGGCGCGGATGACGCGGACGGCAATCTCGCCGCGGTTCGCGATCAGGACCTTGGCGATATGAGGCATGAGGGCCAGCCTACCGAGGTCGCGGGGGTCGTTTTTGACCGACTCCCACAAGAATATGGCCCAAACGTGTGCGGAAGCCTACGATGCTCAGTGCGGCTCTATATGCGGTTCCACAGCGAAGGCCAATCCACTCCCAGACTGCGACAGAGCTTACGGAGAGTCGACAACGACATCCCGACCACGGTTGATGGGTCTCCTTCAACACGCTCGATGAACGCGCCACCCAAGCTATCCACGGTGAACGCGCCCGCAACAGCCAGCGGCTCACCTGTTGCGACGTAGGCACTAATTTCGGAGTCGGTGACGTCGGCGGCGAACGTGACTGAGGCCTCAGCAACAGCGTGGGCCTCACGAGGGCGTTGTCCTGGCTCGACCCGAATGACCGCGTGACCTGAGTGCAGCACGCCGGTTCGACCACGCATCTCATGCCAACGCGTGGCGGCAATTTCTGGGTAGTGGGGTTTTCCGAGCACCTCTCCGTTGATCTCGAACATCGAGTCGCCGCCGACGATGAGGCCGTCGAAACCGGGATCTGAATCCCGAATTCGAGCTGCAACGTCGGCGGCTTTTCGGCGCGCTAACAACAGCACGTGCTCCGCGGGTGCTAGCGTCCGCCCCTCAGCCAATTCAACCGCTGCGATCACCGCCTCTTCATCAACGTCCGGGGAAGAGGTCTCGGGCTCAATTCCTGCTTGCCGCAGCAGCATTAAACGAGCGGGCGAGGTGGAAGCAAGCAGCAGGCGCACGTTCCCACGGTACTGCGTGAGACAGGCGTCACGAAGTGTGTGGAAAGCTCAAAGGATGAACACCGGCGAGACGATCGAACTCACAGTCACAGACGTTGCCCACGGTGGCGTCTTCGTCGGACGCATCGGCGCCGAAGACGGGCGTGGTGGCCGAGTCATATTCGTGCCCGACGCGATACCCGGCGAGACCGTGACCGTGCGTCTGAGCGACACGCGGAAGTCGTCGTTCTGGCGCGGCGAAGTGCTGGCGGTTTCGGATGCCTCCCCACACCGCCGTCCGCATGTCTGGGCTGCGGCTGACCTCGACGTCGCGCCCGAAGACCGACCCGGTGGCGCTGACTTCGGACATATCGAGCTTTCGCACCAACGCGAGTTGAAGCTCCACGTCTTGCGTGACGCACTGTCGCGCTTCGGTGGAATGGGCGCGGACGCGGTCGCTGCGGCCACACTGCAGCCCGCACCGAGCGTGCGTGGCGCAGACGGCGAGGTCGTGGCATCCGAATCTGCTGATGGCACGGGCTGGCGCACGCGGGTGAGTCTGCACGTCGATGAAAACGGCAATGTCGGTCCGTTCGCGGCGCGCAGTCACCGAGTAATTCCGGTCGACGCGCTGCCGCTCGCGACAGCTGGGGTGCAACGCGCAGCTCAAACGCTCCAGGGAAGAGCACCGGGACGCCTCGATCTTGTGCAGCCTGCAGACGGCCGCGTGCGTGTGATTGCGCGGGCAGATGACGCGAAACGTCGACCGACTGCGAGCAAGGATCCTGCTCGCGAGGTGGTGCGGGAGCGCGTCGGCGCGCGCGAGTTTCTCGTCGATGCCGGTGGCTTTTGGCAGGTGCACCGTCTGGCCGCCGCGGCTCTCGACGGACTCGTTGGCGACGCCATCGAAACGTTAGCGCCCGGTGGGCTGGATCCTGAGGCTCAGCACCTTGATCTTTATGGCGGTGTGGGCCTCTTTGCAGCAGCCCTCGGCGATCGCGGCGCACGCCGGATCGTCTCGGTGGAATCAGACCCGCGTGCCACAGACAACGCCAGTGAGAACATCGCGGAATGGCTTGGTGCACGTGCCGAGACTGCTCGGGTCGATCGCTGGCTGAACAACTGGAATAGCCGAGCGACGGATCGCGACCGGGAACGGGTGGCTCGCGGAATTGTCGTGCTTGACCCGCCGCGCTCCGGTGCCGGGCGCGAAGTTGTGGAGAGTCTCGTCGCGGCCGCGCCCGCAGGCATCGTCTACGTTGCGTGTGATCCGGTCGCTCTCGCTCGCGATATCTCGACATTCCGAGCCGCAGGCTACGAACCGCGCAGCATCCGTGGTGTCGATCTCTTCCCGCACTCACACCACATCGAGACGGTAGTGACACTTTCGCGGTAACAGCTACCGGATAGCATGACCATATGACACGTGTCGCTCTCATCGACGACCACGAGTCAGTCCGCCTCGGTCTTGAAGCCGCGACTGCGCGCTCAGGACTAAGCACCGTGGTTTTTTCCGGCAGCAGCGTGGCGGGCTATCTCTCCTGGTTGCGCGAAAACGAAGAGTCTCCCGCCGATGTCATTGTGCTCGATCTGACCCTGGGTGACGGAACAACAGTCACCGGAAACGTCTCCGATCTCACTGCGGCGGGATCGAGCATCATCATCCACAGTGTCGCTGATCGCCCTCACTCTGTGCGTGAGGCGTTGGCTGCCGGTGCTGCCGGAATCGTGAGTAAAGCCGCACCAATCGACGACGTCGTATCTGCTATCGGCATCGTGGGTCGCGGTCAGCCGCTCGACAACGTCGAGTGGGCGAGCGCTGTCGAGGGTGATCGAGCGTTCGCTGACGCTCAGCTCTCCGCCAGAGAGCGCGACGTCCTCCGGCTTTACGCCGCTGGTTTGCCGCTGAAAGCTGTGGCCGATCGGCTGGGAATCGCGTACTCGACTGCGAAAGAGAACATCACTCGCGTGCGCGTGAAGTACGTCGAGGTCGGACGTCCCGCACCCACCAAGATCGACCTGCGCCGGCGCGCGATGGAAGACGGTTTGCTGCAAGAGACCGACGGGGCACCACGCGATGAATGATCGCGACCAGGCTGTACTTTCGGAAGCGTGGCGCTACATTCCGAGCGGTAAATCCAACGCGCCCGGAATCGGTTCATTCTCCCGGACCCGCGTTGACCGAATGATCGCCTTTTTGATCGGCGCCGCGTGCATCGTGCACGGAGCTCAAGCTTTCGGCGCTGCCATCTCGGTTGAACCGCCAGTGCCACCCGTCGCGATCGTGATAACGGTGGCCGCTTTCGTTGCACTCCTCGCGACGATTCTCGGATGCCTCGTCAACGTTTTGGCTCGCCCGCTTGCTGCCATATTCGCCGTCGTCTATGTCGTGGGACTCATGTTCTGGCCGCTTGCCTACCAAGAACCTGTGCTGCCCAGCGCTGAGTCGCTCTGGCAGTTCTACCTCGTTGATATCGCTGTTGCTGCGGCCGTCGTTGCATTCCGCCTATCTCTGCAGTTCGTATGGGCAATCGCTGCCCCGATCGTGTACGGGGCAGCCCGGATGGCCATTGCTGGTTTCGATTCCGAAGCATGGTTACCGGTCGGGTTCGAAGTGTCGTTCGGTCTGCTGCTGGGAGGTGCACTCGTCGCCATGGCGTGGGCGATCCGATCTGCGGCGTCGAATGTTGACGCTGTGCGCACTAACGCTGTGCGGTCATACGCGGATGCTGCTGCGGTCGATGCCGCCGAAAACGAACGGGTAGCCGTAGCGGCGCTCATGCACGACAGTGTCTTGGGCGCATTGCTAGCAGCCGAGCGAGCCGACACCCCGCGAGAACGCACGCTTGCCGTGACGATGGCTCGGGAAGCGATGTCAGGGTTAGCGCACGCGGATTCGGACGACGCAGACACCCGTGATGAAAATACGACGGTGAGCGGTATCGCAGACGAGATTCAGGCCGCGGCAAAAGAGTTCGGCATCGGTATCCCCGTCGAACGTGACGGAGCCACCGAGGTGGCAGTGACTGGACGTGTCGCGCGTGTGCTCACTCTCGCTGCTATCCAGGCTGTGGCGAACGCTGTTCAGCATGCTGGTGGGGCAGGACTCAGCGTGTCCGTCCGAGGGAAAGAAGCTCCCACCGGAGTGTCTATTCTGATCACTGACGCGGGCCCAGGCTTTGACGTGACCAAGGTTCCCGGAGACCGTCTCGGGGTGAGGGGTTCGATCATCGCCCGAGTTTCGTCTATCGGTGGTCACGCCGATATCCAGTCGAACAGCGACGGAACCGTCATCGCGATCGAGTGGCAGGGTGGCGACCGATGGTGAGTGTTCGCACGATCCTGACCGTCATAGGCGTTGCCTTCACGGCGTACCTTGCGGCGCGCGGACTCTGGTGGACTGGCGATGTCACGTCTCCCGCGCTGATTATCGCTGCCATCCTCCTTTATGCCGCGACAACGTGGTTGTGGATCTTTTGGGGCGCACGAACCGAGCGGCAGAGTTCAGTTGCCCCTGGTGTGCCGATATGGGCCGGCGTGCTGGCCTTGGCGGTTGCGCTAGCGGTTCCGAATGCGCTGATGGTGGCGACACCGCCATCGGCGCACTACGAGCCGTACGTGACGTGGGCGATCGGCGGTATTGGCGCGCTCATGACGATCATCATGGTGCGAGGCCGATGGATCTTCGCATGGACGGGCATGGTGCTCATGGGCGGCTCCTATATGGTCTGGCTCGGCGCCCTCGAAGCACTCGTGTACGGCCTCATCGGTTCGATTGTCTGGGTTGCTGTCGCGCAGCTCGCCCTCATCTTTCTTATGCGCGCAAGCCGTGATGCTCAAAAGCTTGCGGAGCTGCAACAAGCAGCATCTGCATGGCAAGCAGCGCATGCGGGTCGTGCGCAAGAGCGCCGGATGCACGTGCGCCGCGCGCTCGCCGAGGCGGGGCCGATCTTGAGCCGCACCATTGTTACCGGTGCTGAACTTACCGCTGAGGAGCGTGCGGCCGCGAGCCTCGCTGAGTGGCGATTGCGTGACGAACTTCGTGCGGCGCGGCTGCTAGATAACGGAGTTCGAGATGCTGTTGATGATCTCCGTCGGCGCGGCGTCAACGTCATGCTGTTTGACGAGGGTGGCCTCGATGGCCTCAGCGATCCGGCCCTTCGTGCGATCCGCTCGGAGCTCGCTGAAATCCTGCGCGGAGCGACGTCTCCCCGTCTTTATGTGCGCACCTCACCCGACGAGAAGGTCGCAGTGACAGTGGTTGGGCGTGCTCCTGCGCCAGCAGGAACAGGTGACGAAGACGCTGTGGAGCTGTGGCGCGAAATCGGGCACTTTCTCGAGTGAGAATCCCGTGCGCCTCGGGGAGCCCATCTCCCGCAGAGGAGAAGGGGCGAGGGGCGGCGAAGCCGCCCGCCCCTCGCCGTGCGGACAGTTACCCGAAAACCGTCCGCGCCGTCGATGTTGGCTCTACCCTGTGATGAGCAACTCGACGAGAACGCAAGAAAGCGTTCCAGCTCTTCAAGTATCCGTCGCCGTCAACGTTTGGTCTGTAGGTATTTCGGGGGACAAAGATGAGATTTTTCTCATCTTCTTTCCCCCACACCGTCGTCGAGGGGTCGCAACACGCCGCTTAGGGGGCACAACACACCGCGGACCACGGCGTGTTGCGACCCCTCGGCGGAGTGATCGAGCGGAGTTCGAGAAAGCGAGACAGCTGGAGGAACGATCAGCCGGAGAAGCGTCCCCAGCGCACATCGCGCCGGAGGGGCTCTCGCAAAGCTCTGGCGGAGATCTCCCACGCGGAACGCGCTGTCACGTCGTCCGCGGTGGCTTCGTCAGCCTCGACCGCGTATGCCTCGCTCACGACGGCCATGACAGCAGCGAGTTCGGCATCCGTGGGATGACCGCGTCGCACCTCGAGCGAGAAATCTCGGGGCGCTGTGGCATCCGCATCGGTCATAGCGGGATGTTTCCGTGCTTCTTCGGCGGCAAGCTCGCGCGTTTGCCGCGGAGCGCTCGAAGTGCCTTAGCGATCGATACCCGCGTTTGAGCGGGTTCGATGATGCTGTCGAGTTCTCCGCGTTCCGCCGCAAGGAACGGCGATGCCACGTTGTACGTGTATTCGCTCGCGAGCTTCGCCCGCACCGCAGCGACGTCTTCGCCTGCGGCCTCGGCACGCTTGATCTCGCTGCGGTACAGAATGTTGACGGCACCCTGCCCACCCATGACAGCGATCTCGGCCGTTGGCCATGCGAGGTTGATGTCTGCTCCGAGCTGCTTCGAACCCATGACGATGTATGCCCCGCCGTAAGCCTTACGCAGGATCACAGTGACGAGGGGCACTGTGGCCTCGGCGTAGGCGTAGAGCAGCTTCGCGCCACGGCGAATCACGCCGGTCCACTCTTGGTCGGTTCCGGGTAGATACCCGGGCACATCGACGAGGGTGACGATCGGAATGGAGAAGGCATCGCAGAATCGCACAAAACGGCTGGCCTTCTCGCCAGCTTCGATGTTGAGGGTCCCAGCCATCTGCGATGGCTGATTGGCGACGATTCCGACGCTTCGCCCTTCGACTCGACCGAACCCGATGACGATGTTCGGAGCGAAAAGTGGCTGCACCTCGATGAACTCGCCCGCATCTACGATGTGTTCGATCACCGTGTGGATGTCGTACGGCTGGTTCGCTGAATCAGGAATGACCGTGTTCAGGAATCGGTCGGCGTCTGTCGTTTCGAATTCGAAGCCGGACTCGTATGCGGGAATTTCCGCCATGTTGTTGTCGGGGAGGTAACCGAGCAGGGTGCGAACGTAGTCGAGCGCGTCGTCTTCGTCTTCGGCGAGGTAGTGCGCAACTCCTGAGCGGGTGTTGTGCGTGTACGCACCGCCGAGTTCTTCCATTCCGACGTCTTCACCGGTGACTGTCTTGATGACGTCGGGGCCCGTGACGAACATTTGGCTTGTCTTGTCGACCATGATCACAAAGTCGGTAAGTGCGGGGGAGTAGACCGCGCCACCAGCGGCGGGTCCCATGATGATCGAGATCTGCGGGATGACACCGGAGGCCGCCGTATTGAGCCGGAAGATCTCGCCGTACTTGCCGAGAGCGACAACACCCTCCTGGATGCGGGCGCCACCCGAGTCGAGAATGCCGATGCATGGGATGCCGCTTCGAAGCGCGAGCTCCATCACCTTGATGATTTTTTCGCCGGCGACTTCACCGAGAGATCCGCCGAATGTCGAGAAATCTTGCGAATAGACGGCAACTGTTCGTCCGTGAATTGTGCCGGTTCCTGTCACGACCGAGTCGCCGTATGGACGTGCCTTGTCCATTCCGAAGGCGGTTGTGCGGTGGCGAACGTACTCGTCCATCTCAACGAAAGAGCCCTGGTCTACCAATAGCTCAATGCGTTCGCGTGCGGTGAGCTTGCCCTTCGCGTGCTGTTTGTCGTGTGCCGTCGCTTCGGCGTCGACAACCGCCTCCTGGTAGCGCGCACGCAGGTCGGCGATTTTTCCGGCGGTGGTCGCGAGGTCGTAGCTGTCCGTCACGGATTCCACCCTAGCGGCGCACCCCGGCTGTGCGTTGGAGGGTACGCACAGCCATCTGCATCATCCACTGTTGATTTCCTCCCGCGCATTCATCGAAGTGACCGTTGGTGTCAACCGGATGCTGAGATTCATCGGCACGCGTAAGGTCTTTCGCATGCCGATCCCCGCCGAGGGCTACCCCCTCACTGCCGCCGTTAGCCCGCGTGTCCAGATCGCTACAAGCACGGGTTCTACGAACGCCGACGTTGTTGCTGCGACCTCCGCCGAACCGGATGCCTGGCCACACCTCTCGCTACTTCTGACGACTGATCAGCGTGCTGGGCGCGGACGACTCGATCGCAGCTGGACTGCGCCCGCCGGAACAGCACTGGCCATTTCTGTTGTGCTGCGAGTTTCTGAGCTACCTGTGCAGTTTCGCGGCTGGCTGCCGTTGCTTGCAGGTGTCGCGATGACGACCTCTGTTCGGGCCCAGCTCCCCGGATCCGGGCATGTCGCCGGCCTTAAATGGCCGAACGATGTACTCGTCGACGGCAGAAAAATCTCGGGGATTCTCGCGGAGGTCGTGCCGTCGCATCCCGACACCATCGTCGTCGGTGCCGGGATAAATACCCGCATGAGTGCCGTCGATCTGCCCGTCGCTACAGCGACCTCGTTCGCCGCGCTGGGGCTGGAATGCAACGACGATGCACTTCTCGCCACTTTCGTTCGGGAGCTCGGCGACGAGGTCACCCGGCTTGTGGGCGCAGCGGACACGAAGGGTGCCCGTGCTGAGGTCGAGTCGGTATGCACGACGATTGGCTCTGATGTCGTTGTCTCGCTGCCCGACGGCACACGGCTGGAAGGCAAGGCGATCAGCCTTGACGATGACGGTCGGCTCGTCGTGAAGACGACGGCCGGCACGGAAGCTGCCGTGGCGGCGGGAGATGTCGTGCACGTTCGTTGAATGTTTCACCCAGAACCGCCCTCGGTCCCAGTGGGCGTGGGAGAACCCCGAGCGCCCGTGTGGAAGTCACAATAGGGATGTGACGCAGCCGACGACTTACGGGGGACGCCCTCTGACGCCCGCTCCCGGGGCTCCCACGCCCGAGCTCAAGGTCGTGCGTGTTCGCGGGCACGCAAGGCGGCAGTTTTGGGGTGTTCTCGTTTTGCTCGCGGTCGCCGCTGCGGCGGGTTATTTCTACGACAACCTGCCAGCGCCCTACGAAAATTGGATGCTTCTCACCGCCGCGGCAGTGATGATCTTCATCTTCGTACTCATGCCGTTTCTCGTGTGGTGGTCGCACACCTACACGGTGACAACGCGGCGTGTGATTGAACGATCGGGTGTTGTGCGCCGTAAATATCGCGAGCTGATGCACGTTCGGGGGTATGCCGTCACGCAGCGCCGAGGCATCCTGCAACGGATGTGGCGCACCGGCACCCTCACTCTCGCCAACGGGGTGGACGATCCTATTGTGATCCGCAACATTCCGAGTGTGGCGCTCGTTCACGAGGCGCTCGTGGATCAGGTTGAGGTAAATCAAATCCTCGCGCATCGTGATGGCCAACAAATGGGAACCGGGGACGTTGCCTCGGCAGGGCCACGTCCAGCACTGCCCTAAACCTCGGAGCATCCTCGCTCTCGGCGTGCGAGAGAATGAGGTTGACGGAAGGAAACTCATGTCTTTGCGAATCGGTGTTGTCGGCGGTGGGCAGCTGGCCCGCATGATGATTGCTCCCGCGTCTGAACTCGGCGTAGAGATTCGGGTGTTGGCAGAACAGGCCGGAATGTCGGCTGAGCTTGCCGCCTTCGCGGTCGGGGATTACCACGACGTTGAGACTGTGCTCGAATTCGCTCGCGATGTCGACGTCGTCACTTTTGACCACGAACACGTCCCACAGTCAGTCCTGCATGCCCTGGTCGATGCCGGCGTCGCTGTACACCCGGGCCCCGATGCTCTGCAGTTTGCGCAAGACAAATTGGTCATGCGTGCACGTCTCGCTGAACTCGGGATGCCGCAGCCCGAATGGGCGGCCGTGACGAACGCCGTCGAACTCCAAGAGTTTCTCGACGCGAATGGCGGGCGTGGTGTCGTCAAGACGCCGCGAGGAGGCTACGACGGCAAAGGCGTGCGCGTCGTCAGTGCGGCCGCCGAGGCGGAAGATTGGTTTGCAGCCCTCGCTGAGGATGCGCGCGGCGGCGCGTTACTCGTTGAAGAGCTCGTTGACTTCTCTCGAGAACTTGCTCAGCAGGTGGCCCGTCGCCCATCGGGTGAAATGCGCGTGTACCCCGTCGTGCAAACTGTGCAGCGCGACGGTGTGTGTGCCGAAGTCATCGCTCCCGCCCCGGGCGCGAATGAGAGATTGCTGGAGGCCGCAGCGCAGTTGAGCGTTGACATAGCTGCGGGGCTAGGGGTCACGGGAATGCTTGCAGTCGAACTCTTCGAAACGACCGATGAGCGCATTCTCGTCAATGAACTCGCGATGCGCCCGCACAACAGCGGCCATTGGAGCCAAGATGGCGCCGTGACGAGCCAGTTCGAGCAGCACGTTCGAGCAGTGCTCGACCTGCCGCTCGGAGATACCTCTGCTCGCGAGGAGTGGTCTGTGATGGTGAACATTCTCGGCGGCCCAACGGAGGGCGGCATTGAAGCAAGGTTCGCGCAGGCAATGTCGGCGCACCCAGACGCCAAGATTCACACCTACGGCAAATCACCGCGTCCCGGGCGGAAGGTCGGCCATGTGAACGTTGCTGGGTCGGATATCGACGACGCCGTCTACACCGCGCGCGCCGCGGCATCCCTCTTCAACGATTAACCCATGGATGCGTGGCGACTTATCGTCGACGCTCGGTATGCGTGCCGTTGCGGGGATCTTCCAGGAGCGACCCCTAGCCTGGACGGGTGACTGAGCCGCTGCACGCTTCCTCCGCCCCGCTTGTCGGCGTCGTGATGGGTTCCGACTCCGACTGGCGAGTGATGAGCGCTGCATCGGAGGCGCTGAGAGATTTCTCGATAGCCCACGAAGTCGAGGTCGTCTCGGCCCACCGCACGCCAGACAAGCTTCTCCGCTACGGGCGGGAGGCGCGGGCGCGCGGCATCCGAGTCATCATCGCTGGCGCTGGTGGTGCCGCGCATCTTCCGGGCATGCTCGCGTCGGTGACGTCGCTTCCCGTCGTGGGAGTTCCTGTGCCGCTGGCGTATCTTGACGGCATGGATTCGCTCTTGAGTATCGTGCAGATGCCTGCGGGAATCCCGGTGGCGACGGTTTCGATCGGTGGTGCAAAAAACGCCGGGCTTCTTGCCGCCCGTATTCTCGGTGTGAACGAGCCAGAGCTCGGCGAACGAATTGACGCCTACGCTCGCGAGCTAGAGGCGGTCGTCGAGGAGAAGAACGCACGGCTGAAGGGCTCACTGTGAGCGTTGCGAGCCCGGCGCGTTTGACGCCGCGAGCGAGCACTCCCGACCTGGTAAACCCATTTCCGATGCGGTATCCGGACTCATCGTCACGCCAGGTGATGAGTCGGCGAGGCTGGTGGCTAGTCCTTCTCAACTTCTTCATCCCGGGTTCTGCGCAGGCCGCAGCCGGTGGTCGGCGGCTAGCGCGTATCGGCCTCTTCGCCACGCTTCTGATGTGGGCACTTGTCGTACTGACCGCCCTCACAGCGCTGCTGTGGCGTTCAGTTTTGTTTAGCCTTGCCACCAACTGGTTCGTGCTCCTGCTGCTGCAGGGCGTATGTCTGGCCTACGCGGCACTGTGGATTCTGCTCACAATAGACACGCTCAGAATTGTGCGCCTTGTAAAGACCAAGCCGCTTTCTCGGTTCGGAATTGTTGCACTTGCCGCGATACTCGCTGTCGCGTCGAGCGGCGGCGCCGCCTACGCGGCGAATGCTGCCGGAGCAACCCGTGGTGCGATCGTCGATATCTTCGGGTCGTCGGCACCCGCCGTGCCTCCGAGCGACGGCTACTACAACATCCTCGTTCTGGGGGCCGACAGCGGCGAAGGCCGCGACTCGATGCGCTTTGACAGCATTTCCGTCGTATCGGTCAATGCCGATTCCGGAGCAGTCACGATCACGGGTCTTCCGCGAGACATGGGACACTTCCCGTTCGCAGAAGGACCGATGCAAGACCTCTACCCAGATGGCCACAGCGGATATTCCGATCCCGTGTGTGGGTGGGGCAGTGGTCTCAATCAGCTCCGCACCGAGGTTGAGGTGTGCCGTGACGGCGCAGCGCTTTACCCCGATGCAGTATCCAACGGGTCAGAGCCGGGCGTTGAGGCGACCAAGGATGCCGCGGAGGGCATCCTTGGCATCGAAATCCCGTACTACGTCTTTATCGACATGGATGGATTCGCGGCTCTGATCGATGCGCTCGGTGGGGTAGACATCAACGTCACGGAGCGACTCCCCGAAGGTGGTGGTCCAGCATACGAAGGACAGCCCGCCGACGACTGGGCGATTGGCTGGATCGAAATTGGCCAGCAGCACATGGACGGCAACACCGCTCAGTGGTATGCGCGGTCGCGCTACACGACCAGTGACTGGGACCGCATGCAGCGCCAGCGTGAACTGCAAGAAGCGATGCTCGCGCAGTTCACCCCAGAGAATGTGCTGTCCCGGTTCCAGGACATCGTGGCTGCGGGAACCCATCTGGTCGAGACTGATGTGCCACAATCCCTGTTGCCGACGCTCGCCGAGCTGGCCATGGATGCCAAATCGCAGCCGGTGACGACCATCGAGCTGACACCCGAAGCGAACAACATCGACCAGGATGACCCCGACATCGATTACATCCACGAACTGATCCGAACGACGCTTCACCCTCCGTCGCCGACCCCTAGTTCTTCGGACTGATAACGATCTTGCACCTGGGGTGGTGGCATCCGGGTTGCACCCATCTGGCGAGATTACGCTCGAAGGATGACCGCGACACTACGGGTCGTTCTCGACCAGCTCACCACCCCGACCGACGCGAACCTTGCGATGGCCGAGAGCGAACTCGCGCGCGCACTGGTGCAGACAGCACCGCGTGGGTGCGTCGTTTCGGCGATAGTTCCTGCAAACCACGCCGATGAGGCAGAGCGCCTGATTCCCGGGTTGAAGGATGTGACCCAGTCGACTCTTGCGCGTCGTGAACTCACCGCTGCATGGCAGCTCGGCGTCGCACCCCGCCTTGGCGGAGGGCTCATTCATGCGGCCTCGTTGGCTGCTCCTCTGGTCAAGCACGATCGTGTGCATAACCACGATCAGACAGTTGTGACGCTCTGGGACCTCACTCCGTGGCTTGGTGGAGAAGGGATGTCGAAGCCCGCTCTCATGTGGCATCGTGCAATGCTCAAGCGCGCCGAACGGCACGCGGATGCTGTCATCGTCCCCACGCATACGATGGCCGAGCAGCTGCGTGAGGTTTCGCGCTTGGGCTCTCGGGTGCGTGTGATTTCCGGAGCTGCACCCGAAGGCTTCGCGGCACCAACGGATGCAGTGGGTCGCCGCCGCACTCTGGAGCTTCCCGAGGAGCACATTGTCGTGGCTCCGGGTTCACCCGCAGAACTTCGCGTCGCGTTCGCTGCGATCGTGGATGCCGGTATCGAATTGCCGGTAGTAGTTCTCGATCAGGCAGAGGGCCGCGAGCCAGCTGTGGTCGAGATCGCCGTGTCGACGGGGCTTGTCTCCTCCCGTGTGCACGTCAGGTCGACGCTTGACGTCGCCGACAGGGCCGCTGTGCTCGAATCCGCGCGGGCCATGGTGGCGCCTTCTGGAGCGAGTTCGTTCCCGTGGCGGGTACTCGAAGCACTCAAGCTCGGCGTCCCGATCGTTGCTGCGGCATCCGACGTGCATAAAGAGGTGCTCTTCGACGGCGGTCTGATTGCCGAAAACGAGAATGCATTCGGTGAGTCGCTCGCACAGATCATGGGTTCGGATACCTCCCACCACCGCTTCGCCATCATGGCTGCGGATCGCGGTCGCGGCTTCTCATGGCGCGTTGCTGCCGAGAGCGTGTGGGCGCTTCACGCTGAACTCTGAGCGCTGCCGGTTGCGGACACGATCACGACGCTTATTAGGGGGAAAGATCTGTTAGCGGTGCATCACCGGTGTCTCTTCAGGCTAGAGACGATGGCGTGACGTAAGATCATGATCGGCCTATCCCCGCCGTTCAGAAAGCGAACACATTGACTACTGGTATCCCAGTCGATATTTCGGCGTTCGACACTCCAGGTCGAGGCCGCGGTATATTCGACATCTTCGGAAGACGGTATCTCCTCCAACTCCTCGTGAGGAAGGGCACCGCGACCCGTTACCGTAACTCGGTTCTTGGCTGGGTCTGGTCATATGTGAAGCCCGGCGCTCAGTTCCTCATCTACTACCTGGTGATGGGGATTATTCTTCAATTCCACAGGGACGTTCCGAACTTTGCGATCTACCTGTTCGCAGGCGTCGTTGTCGTGAACTTGTTCAACGAAGCGTTCGGTAACGCGACAAACGCAATCGTTGATAACAGAGCGCTCGTTAAAAAGATATATCTTCCTCGCGAACTGTTTCCCGTAGCGGCGATCATCGGGGCGTTCGTCCATTTTCTACCGCAGCTTCTTATTCTTCTCGCTGTCTGTCTGATCGTTGGATGGGCGCCATCCATGCTCGCGTTGGGTGGGGTCTTGCTCGGCGTGCTGATCGTGCTTATGTTCGCATTGGGAATGGGACTCTTCTTTAGCGGTATAAATGTGAGGTTCAGGGACGCGCAGAACTTCGTTGACTTGATCAAAATGTTCTCGACCTGGACATCCCCAGTTCTATACACATGGACTCTTGTCGCGGACGCGCTCCAGGGCCACCAGTGGCTGTTCTACATCTACATGTGCAACCCGATCACCGTCGCAGTCGAGCTTTTCCATTTAGGTTTCTGGGATGCAACGGTCGATATCACCCACGGACTTCCAGCGCATTTTAACCTCATGATTATCGTGGCGCTGATTATCTCAGCGGCCTCCCTCGTTATCGGACAACTCACGTTCCGTCGTTTTGAGCGCACGTTTGCGCAGGATCTCTAATGAATGAATTACTCGCCTCAACTGTGACTGAACCGTGCATCATTGTTGATCACGTTTCGAAACGATTTCTTCGCCGCAACACGCATTCGTTCAAAGAAGCCTTTGTGAGTTGGATCAAGAGGAAAAAGGTACGCGCCGACACATTCCTTGCATTGAATGACATCTCATTTCAGGTTGGTAACGGGGAGTCGCTTGCTGTCCTTGGATTAAACGGCTCGGGTAAGTCCACGACGCTCAAGTTGATCTCGGGAGTATTGGAACCAGACGACGGGCGTGTCTTTACGAGGGGTCGGGTCGCGGGGCTCATCGAAGTTGGTGCTGGCTTTCATCCGGACCTGTCGGGCCGCGAGAACGTCTACCTGAACGCAGCAATTCTCGGTATGGAGCGCAAACAAATCGACGAGCGGTTCGACGATATTGTCGCGTTCTCAGAGATCGGCGAGTTTATCGATCAGGAGGTCAAGTACTACTCCTCAGGGATGTTCATGCGCTTGGCGTTTTCCGTAGCCATCCACGTCGACCTCGAGATACTCCTCGTCGATGAAGTTCTATCGGTAGGTGATGCGCCGTTCCGAGCCAAGTGTTACGAGAAAATCCGTGAACTAACTGCTCGTGGCGTCACGATGATCGTCGTAAGTCATGACACGAAGACCATACGCGAGCTTTGCCAGCGTGGTGTGGTAATCGAAAAAGGAACAAAGGTGTTCGACGGCCCAATTGAAGAGGCGGCTGCATATCTTGCACGTTGAACGTGAACCTTTCGATTTTTCCAGCTCCGAGAGCGTATGCGTGGAGTTGATTTCAGGGGTTCCTTGTCTCTACCCACGCTCAGCGTACGCATCTGATTCGGAGCGGCAGTGGTCGGGAGATGCGCTTTCATCTATGGTTCTTCGCGGCATCCTTGCCGAGCATTCGGTTCCCTCGAGCCGGGGTCCTTCTTCACATCGTGGACGACTGTTGACTGGTGGCAGCGCATTGGACTTCGCCGTGGCCGGGGACGTCGTGTGGGGGGCAGGCCTCAGCGGCGAAATCCTCACTGGCGCACTCCCCACTCAGTTGGATGTTCGCTCGGTGCGCGGTCCGTTGACTAGGGCCGCGCTCCTCGCGCATGGCGTTGACGTATCGGACGTGTTTGCAGATCCGGTTTTTTTGCTGCCTTCGTTTTTTCCGGACGTGGTTTCTGGCGAAAACAACGCGGACGAGGTGCTCATTGTTCCAAGCGTCGACGAGATTAGCCGCTTTGATGGTTCGAATGTTGCTAGTCCCTTTGCCGAGCCGCTCAAGCTGATAAATCGTATCGCGAGCGCACAATTCGTTACGGGGAGCTCGCTTCGTGCAATCAGCGTCGCTGAGGCTTTTGGAGTACCGTCCCGTTTGATATTGCCGGTGGGTGCGCACCCTTTTGAGTACGTCGATTACTTTCTAGGGACCGGCCGATCGAGCATTGTTTTTGCGTCATCGCTGTCCCAAGCGTTGGCGATGGGGCCAGAGGACGCCCCTGAAGTACCGCTTGACGCTCTGCGTGATGCATTTCCACTCGATCTTTGGGGACGCGCTGCCAGCGTGGGGAATGCCAATGCGGCAAAGAACGCTACAAAGAGCTCGAGCTACATCGCGCGCCGCGCTGAGGCGGACGCAGAGCGTGAGCGAATCGTGAGCTCTATGCCATGGGGAGCGTCGGACACAGACGCTCAGGCACTGCTCAGACTGGATCAGTTGACTGCTCAAGACAAGCCTGCGGATGGCGTGACGCGCGAAGAGGCGCAGATACTTGGTTTATCGCTCCCACATCTCGGTCCATTGCGCCGCACTGCAGGAGTGGTTCTCTCTATCGTCGTTCCGACACATAACGTTCGGGACTGGGTGGAGGCCACGTTGAAGTCGATTCTGGCTCAGAATGTTCCGAAGATGCAGGTGATCGTTGTCGATGACCATTCGACGGACGGGACTCTAGAATTACTGCGGAACATCGCCGAGGGTGATCAACGAGTTCAAGTGATTTCGGCGGTGACATCAGGGGGCGGCTCGGCTCGAAACATCGGGGTCGATCACGCGCGTGGCAAATACCTCATTTTCTGCGACGGGGATGACATCGTTCCCGATGGCGCGTATGCCGCTCTGATCTCTTCGTTGGAAGAATCAGGTTCCGAAATCGCGATTGGTGACTATCTAAAATTCTCACCCAACGACACCTGGCGCCCGACCGCTGCGATGGAGGCCTTCGACCGCCCGCAGCTAAAAACTTCTATCGCAGACGAGCCCACTCTCGTTTACAGCAGACCCTGTTGGAACAAGGCATTCCGGCGGGACTTTTGGGAGTCTCAGCACATAAGGTTCCCCGACGTTTCGCGGTCGAACGATATCGTGCCAATGACACGGGCATACCTGCTTGCGCGCCGCATCGACATCATCGAGGATGTTGTCTATCTCTACCGGGATAGGCCCGGAACGTCGTCAATGACAGCTCGCGCGCGCAGTGCGGCATCCACCGTTAGTTATTTCGAACAAGAGGCGGAATGTGCGCGCTTAGTCATTTCTGCTCACAACTTTGCTCTCAACGCCATCTACTCATCGCTGATTTTTGATCGCGACGGCTTTGTTCATATCGCCAAATACCTTCAGTGTTGGGCGGGTCCTTCCTCCTCAGACGAGCTCGTATCCGGGGCCGTTGAAGAGCTTCTGCGACTGACCGAAAGGCCTCCGCTCCGAATTCATCCGCTCAAACGAATGACGCTTGTTTTCGTTTCGCTAGGGGACTTCCGCGCTGCTGCAGCAGCAGTGCAGCTTCTCGATGAAGACAGCATCAGCGAAACAGAGTCGGTTGCCAAGCTGTGGTGTGATTTCATCAAGGGGCTTACGAATCTGAACGACCCGATCGACTCGGAAGATTTAAGGTTCTTTTCTGAGCGAGTTGCCGACGCATTGAAGCAAGGAGCGATGGAATTCGAGAGTCGCGTATCAAGGGATGCGCTCCTGGCCGCAAGCGAGGGCTTGTTCGGCGAGAGTTTCGTCAGGGCTGCGACGCTGTTTGATTTCATTGATAGTGACACAGTTGCGTTCATAAAACTGCGTGCCGAGGTAGGTGGCAGTGTGTCCGATGTAAGCGGTGGCGCCAGCCTGATTCTTAGAGGATCCTCTCGAGTCGGCTCGGACCGGGTGAGCCCAATCCTGTACGACCCGGCCTCGACGACTCACCCATGGATTGCTCCGCGAAGCGTGGAATGGACCGAAGAGGGGGAAGAGTTCTCGTGGACGGCTCAGTGGGATGCAGGATCACTGCCGATGCACAGATCCGTAGTGCCGGCACTTGCCGACACCACAGAAGATATCGCTGTGCCTGTGCCAGTGCGGGCGGAACCCCCTGAGTACGTCGGCTTCGATACTTTTCTCTACCGATCCGTTCGAGAGAGCTTATTCATCGATCGACGACGCCACTGGGCTATTCGTGCGGTGCGACGTGGAGCGATCATTACAAGAGACCGTGCGGTGCACATGCCTGCTCGCGCAAAGTCCGGGCTTCAGAAACTTCTATTATCGTCTGATTAATTCTCGCCCTCGAAGTAAGTCTGCCCGGGGCGAATCAGCTTTCTCGAGCACGGCATCGGAGGGGCTGCGCTCGACGACTAGGGAGCGAGTTCTCGAATTAGTTTTGCGGGGATGCCGCCGACGAGAGAATTCGATGCCACGTCGTTTACGACAACGGCGCCGGCGGCAACGATGCAGCCTGTGCCAATAGTCACTCCGGCGAGCACGGTAACTCCGGCCCCTATCCAGGTGCCAGCGCCAACGACGATTGGGTCGTGTCGGACTTTACCTGCTCGCTTCTTAGCGGGACCAATTTCATGGGTGTCAGTGATGAACCGAGCAAACGGCCCGATGTTGACGTCGTCCCCGATAGCGGTGTGGGGTCGGATGTAAACATCTCGGTTGATGAAAACACGATCTCCGATGGTCACAGGGCCGAGGATGTTGCCCCCCGCGTAGATCTTGGCGAAAACTCCGATGGTGATGTCGCCTACGCAGCTTACGCTCTCGTGAATCATTTGAGCATTTTAGCCGACAAGAAAATTGAAGCGAGCCGGTATTGGATGCACCTGCAGGAATTAAAGCTCAGCGTTGGTGGAGTTCGAGGGGGGGGGGGGGGGGGATAGTTGACTATGTATGCGAGCCAGGAGCAGGCGAAAAATTCACCCGCAATGTCCGACGGTCGACATGCTTACCCTCGTAAATCAAGTCAGAAGCGCCGGGGCGGAGGGGCCAAGGAATCGAGCAGAGCTAGATACTCTTTCGAGATTTCCCAGGGCGATCTATCACGGACAAAACTCGAAAACTCAGCTTCGTCGATACTGCGAAGTTCGTCGGTCCCGCGAAGTATTTCCGCAATCGAGTCCTCCGGGTTCGTCTGGTCGAAGAACCTTACCCAATTCTCGTCCTCAAACATGGCCCGAAGATGATCTTCACCGGGCAGTATCACGGGCAGCCTGTATGTCGCTGCCAGGTGAACGCTTCCGGAGTTCAGTATCGCGGTATACGGGAATGCAGCAACATCCGCTGCGGCCAACCACCGAGCGAGGTCCCCATCCTCAACGAAGTTGAGATGCAACACGGTGCGCATGTCCGGCGGTATCATTTCGCGCACTTCATCGGCGGTGGTTTCTTTGACAGCTCCGGCGAGCATCAGCACGGGCGAAATGCCTGGCCCGTCAAGTTTCGACACGGCTCTGATCAGCGTCTGAACTCCCTTATATGGCCTAATTTGGCCGAGAAATAAAACGGCGAAGTCTTCTGGGCGCAGCCCAAAGGATTCTCGCGCGAGCTCACGGTCGGGTGCTGCGGAGTAAATCCCGTCGTAGGTCGAATGCGGAATAATCCGAACTTTCTCCGCGGGCAATGTGCAGATATCAGAAAGCACCGAAGGCGTGACAGGGTTCATTATGTGAATGGCATGCGCTTCTTCTGCGAGGATTCGGTAAAGCGCGACCTCGGACTCGCGATGTACCACCTCGTGAGGAAGCCGGTTGTGAATAGTCCAGACAATATTCACCTCACGCTTGCGAAGCGCTGGTAGCAGCTTCGCGAATTCTCGAACTCGCCGGATCGCCTCGTCATTGGTGAGCGCGCCCTGCAAAAGGGGTGAGGTCCAATGCATATGCAATACGTCACCGCTTTCGAGACGCTTCGCCTCACCAAGAAGGCTCTCGTACTGGGTCGCCGCAAGAAAATGATATCCCGAGGAGCGAGGCGCGAGGCCGAGAAGGTTCAGGTAGGGGTTTTCTCTCCATGAAGGAAAAACAAGTACCTGTGGCCCACTCTTCATCCCCGCAGCTTACTTTGTTTCTCTCACCCCTCCATACCCGAACGCGACGTCGATACCAAGACGAGCACGGCTGTAAAACGGGGTGCATTCGCTCGCCCCAAAGTCTGGACCGGAGGGGTTCGTGAAACGCGCCTGGTTTTCAATGCGTGCTCCTTCGATCCATGTTTTGGCTTCTATGGTCTCTCCCCTCGCGAGGCCGGTAGTTTCGAACGCTGAATCGATCTGATCCACTTCTGACGCCCGTCGCGTGCCCAAAGTTATTGCAATCATTGGTGCTCACAGGTAACTTCCGTCACACTATTCACATGAGACACTCATTGTTCTCGCGGTTCGGCATGCGCGCCGGCGTGGCGAGTCTTGCAGCGTTCGCCTTGGTGATCGCCATATTGGTTGCAGCCGCGCAGCCAGCGACCGCCACTGAGCCTGACGCCTCAGTGGCTATGACTTCCGCAAATACGCTTGAAGCCGAAGTCTCCGCGGACATCGCAAAGAGCGCCGACCTGTCTCGGTTTGATGCGGGACGCATCATTAGCGACGATGATTTCTTCAACTCCGGCACAATGACTGAGTCGCAGATTCAGGCCTTCTTGGAGAAGAAGGTTTCGTCGTGTCGGAGTGGATACACATGTCTGAAGGACTGGTATGACACGTCCCGTTCTACGAGTTCGAATGCTATGTGCGATGCCTACAGCGGGGGAATGCGTGAACGCGCATCCCGGATCATCTATAAGGTTGCGAAGGCCTGCGGCATCAATCCCCAGGTGCTGCTCGTAATGCTCGAGAAAGAACAAGGCCTCGTTAGTCACGTGTGGCCGAGTGAGTTCCGCTACACAATCGCGATGGGGCAAGGATGCCCCGACACAGCAGCATGTGACACTCAGTACTACGGATTCTTCAACCAGGTCTACGGCGCAGCGCGCCAGATGAAGATCTACACTGTCTATCCGAACTCGTTCGCCTACCGCGCGGGCCAGACGAACTCAATCTATTGGCATCCAAACGCATCTTGCGGCACCTCGAGCGTTTACATCGCGAATCAGGCTACGGCGAATCTGTATATCTATACTCCCTATCGTCCAAATTCTGCAGCGTTGAACGCGGGTTACGGGACGGGCGATGGGTGCTCCTCGTACGGCAATCGAAATTTCTATCAATACTTTACCGACTGGTTCAAATCGCCGGTCACGAGCGATCCGTGCGCTCAGCCATCGAGCGTGTCGAACGCAAAAAAGGTGTATGTCGTGAGCGCCGGCACCCTGAATGCTCGGACAGCTCCATCGACTTCCTGCTCGAAGAGCGTCATCGCGCTCTCGTCGGGAACAGCAGTTCAGGCCATTGGCGTATTGGACGGGTGGCTAAAGATTCGATGGTTGGACCAGGACCGCTGGATTTCACGAGACTACGTGCGTTACGCGAGCCAGGACGAGTCATATTGTGCTGTTCCAGGCAACGTCAAGTCTGCTTCCAAGGTTTACGTCATCGCCGACGAAGTTACAGGGCGGGCAGTCCCCAACTCTCGTTGCGCATCGCAATCTGAATCTCTCGACGCCGGTTCTATACTGCAAGCTCTGACAGTTAATGCTGATCGTGACTGGATCACTGTCGCTTCCGCACGCGGTAACTATTGGGTGGAACGCTCTGCAGTTCGATACGCGACCACGAGCGAGGCGGTGTGCGCAGAACCCGCCACTTTCGGAGCAGCTTCGAAGACCTATGTTGTCAAGGCCGGAGGTGCAGCAGCTCGAAGCGCCCCTAATTCTCGATGCGAAATCGGCTCCTCTCTTCTGCCTGCGAACGTCGCTGTGACTGCTTCGGCCATCAGCGCGGACCGCGAATGGATTCGCGTGAATATCGGCGGCGCGCACGCATGGGTCCGTCGTACTGACACAACAAAGGCGAGCTCAACGGCGCTTTCATGCGCGATCCCTGGTGACGCGAAGTCAGCGACGAAGACCTATGTCCTGAAATCCGCTTCGACGGGGCGCATAGCGCCAAACGTGAGTTGCTCTAGTGAGAAGCAGGCGTTGTCTTCTGGGTTGGTTGTGCAAGCTATCGGTGTGGTGGACGGGTGGTTGAAGGTGCAACTTGAGAACGGGTACGCCTGGATCCCGCGATCGAGCGTCGATTACGCAAGTCCGGCGCAGGAGCTTTGTGCAGTCCCTGCCGCGGTGGGATCGGCTCGTCTAACCTATGTCGTGGGCGGCGGCGGCACAGCTGGGCGTGCAGCACCGGACGCAGGATGCGACTCAAACGCCATCGACCTCGCTGAAGGCACGATCGTCCAAGGACTCGGGGTAGACGCCTCACGCAGCTGGCTCAAAGTCACGTTCGATGGACGTGACGTCTGGTTGAGTAGGGCAGACCTCGCGAAAGCCACTGAAGTCGACCTCACCTGCGCGGCTCCGTCTAAATATTCGGCAGCTAGGAAGCTCTATGTCGTGCAGTCGGGCACCGTGGTGTCTCGAACTGCACCTTCATACGCGTGTGGAGATAGCACAGTGGAAGTGACTGAGGGATCCGTCGTGAAGGCGGTGGCCGTCGTGGATGGTTGGTTGAAGGTGTCGTTGCCTTCGGGCGAGCGATGGATTCCCCGCGATTCCGTGCGGTACGCGACAGGTGAGGAGTTGTGCGTCGTTCGCAGTGGGGTGAAGAATGCGAAGTTGTCGTATGTGGTGACGTCGGCGGCGGCGGGCCGTGTGGCTCCAACGTCAGGTTGTGATGTGGACGTTGTCGATGTCGCGGTTGGAACGATCGTGTCTGCCGTGTCAGTTACTGCTGCAGGCGATTGGCTGAAGGTGTCGTTGCCTTCGGGCGAGCGATGGATTCCCCGCGATTCCGTGCGGTACGCGACAGGTGACGACTTGTGCGCCGTTCCCAGTGGGGTGAAGAATGCGAAGTTGTCGTATGTGGTGACGTCGGCGGCGGCGGGCCGTGTGGCTCCAACGTCAGGTTGTGATGTGGACGTTGTCGATGTCGCGGTTGGAACGATCGTGTCTGCCGTGTCAGTTACTGCTGCAGGCGATTGGCTGAAGGTGTCGTTGCCTTCGGGCGAGCGATGGATTCCCCGCGATTCCGTCGACTACTTGAGATAGCCCGCACTCTCGTCATGAGGAACAGGTTCACGAGGTTTTTGGCTCACGTTGTAAGTGGCTAGGGGGCTTCGAACGGCGAGCTAGCCGCTTCGGAATCGTCATCATCCGGTGTCGCCACTAAGCTCTATCCAATGAACTCAGAGACACAAACCCCTGGAGCGGTCAACAGGGGTGGCCTCAGAGGTTGGATTCGATCTCGCTCGAACCCCCGTTCTCTGATTTCGCTAGTCATCGTGCTCGTCGGTGCTGCCATTGTTAGCACACTGTTCGGCCTGACTCCTTTTTCGGTGAGAGCATCCGTCATCCACTACATAGCTCTCGGCAGAATCGATTGTGGAGTCGATTCGATTCGGAACGCGATGAGTTCCTTCTGCCCAGATGTCGGCGGTGATTTGGGCGGACTATTCGCGACGAACGTACCGATTATTCTGTCTGCGACCATGATTTCGCGGTTCCTGTTGGTACCAGCAGTGTGGTCCTACGCAATCGTCAACTACGTCGTGATCGTGGTCGGCATTCTAGGTACCTACCGGCTAACACGCCGCTTCGCTGTTAGGCACTGGATCGCCCTGGGCGCAGCATTTGCGTACTGCACTTCCCTCAGCGTATTTGGGCTACTCGGGTTCGGCGGGATGCTCTACGGGGCCCTGCTCTTACCCACACTCGCGGCGATCGTGGGGTACACGCTGGATCGTCTAGGGCATCGATCCAGGTGGTGGGTTCTTGGAGTAGCGGCGTGGGGACTCGTTCTCGTATCGATGCTGTTCGCTGACGGCTACACGTTTATGATGGCGTGCTTGCTCACAGGCAGTCTTGTCTTCTTCAACTCCTGGGGGAGGTGGCGACGGCCGTCCACGTGGTTCTCGTATGTCATCCTCTTCGGTGTGGTTGCGGGGTCATACGTTGCATACCGGTCTGTTGTGACAAACGCTGGAGCCTGGGGCGAAGACTCGCTCGACAAATTTCGGGCCTTTGGCCTTGATCTGAGTACGCTCTTCGTTCCGAGCAATCAGGTTTGGTGGGCCAAGCTCCTTGGAATCGGTCAGGACTCGAGCGCTCTCTGGGGAGACGGCTCGAATTCGGTCTACAACATGCTCGGCGTCTTATTCGTCTTGCTGGCGATCGTTGGACTGATCTGCCACGCGCGTTCAGTTCGACGCGAGGTAGTTGCTCTTGCTTTTGCTGGCACGGTGGCGTTAGTTTTCGCGTTGGGTCCTGCGCTAAAGTTCATGACTCTTTTTGACCCGGCTTTATCCGACGCAGCGACCAGCATGCCTGCAGGAGCCGGTATTTTGGAACTCCCTACCGCTGTTCTCTTCGAGAAAGCACCGGGCTTCGAGTACATGAGGGCGATCTATAGATGGGTCCTGGTTACACGTCTGGCTGTCGTGATTCTCGCGGCCATCTGTATCGAAACACTTTTGCGGCGCAAGAGAGCTGGTCTCGCGATCGTGCTCGCGGTTTTAGCCGTCGCAGAGGTGTCTTTCAACCCTGTCGCAGTGTTCAACAAAAACGTCGAGAACGCTCAAATGATTCGTAGCTTCGACGATGACGTCACGACGCCGCTCGCTGCAGCACTCGATACGGATGAGCGAGTGATCTTCGTGAGCGGCACCGCAAAGTCTAACGACTACCTTTCGGTGTATCTCGTGCCGACAATTAACGTCCGTAGTTGGAATATTGGCAATGATAAAGCGCTCCGTCGAGCGCGTGCTGGTTGGAGCGAGGAGGTTGACTTTCTGATCGCACGACAGCCAGCGGGCGATGAGCTTCTCGATGCTTCACTCAAGACTCTTACCTCTGGTGAGGCCGATGCAATTGTCGTTCTCGACTTTGATTTGAGGAATAGCGCGAAGTCTTGGCCACCCTCAGAATCCTTCATCGAACGTGGCCAGGAGATTTCAGACACATACTCGGCGGACGCGCGTTTCGCTGTCGAAGAGCATGAGTACTTCGACGTGGTGACGCTATCTAGGTAGTTTCGTTGACGTCTATGACGATGAATGGGCTGCTCACGATCGGCCATAGGGTTGTGCGTCACATCCGTGGCCGTAGCATCTCGATTCTTGCCACGCGTCACTAATTATCGCCACAGCGAGCGATCCGTCACCACGGGAGTCGACGCTCAGCAGGTAGGCGTGGAGTGGCTATTGCCACGAAGAAGCGAATCGGTGTGCAGATTCAGTTGACCTTGCGTTTCACCCACTGTTTGAGCCGATTCCAGAACGAAGCCTCGACGATCTCGTGACGGATCCCGGCCTCCACGTCGACAAAGCGTTGATCGATGAACTTCGTCAGATAAAGCACCAGCCCGAGCCCGTCGTTCTCCGCGTACTTGCGCAGCTCGGAATCGCGAATACGCGCATCAAATCGATCGTGGTCACTGCCCGCGCCGGTCACGCTGTTGCTCTCGGCACCACTCGTGTCGCTGCGTTGGTGCCAATATGCAAGAGCATGACCTGACAGATATTCGAGGGGTCCGCGCGCCAGCACTCGCAGGTTAAAAGCCCAGTCGCCGATGACGGGCAACGTATCGTCGTAGAGCCCAAGTTCGGCGTGAAGAGTGCGGCGGTAGAGGAATCCGATAGGAACGAACCTGTTGAACAGTAACGCGTCAGTGAGAAGAAGGTCTTGGAGATGGCCTTGGAAGAGCTCTCGACGTTCGACCGAGAACGAATCTCCGTCGCGGGTTTCCCACACGATTTCTGTTCGCGCAACCACACCGTCGCGCTCAGCATGCTGCGAAAGGTAAGAGGTCGCGTGTTCAAGGAACTCAGGATGCCACGAATCATCGTCATCGTGCAGCACGAGCAGCGGAGCAGTCGTCCCCAGCACTCCTGCGTTCGCGCTCTTCCAACGGCCGCGTGACTCGTCGTGGCTGAGAATGTGAATGCGGGGATCATTTGGCGTGGCTGCTGATGCGACGACCCGCTCGACCTGCTGAAGGTCGCCGCCGTCGTTCACGATCACGCATTCCCACTCCGCAAACGACTGCGACTGAATGCTCCTGATCGCGCGGTGCAAGAAGTGAGGACGGTCTTTCGTACGTACAATGATCGCAACTTTTGGCGCTGTCATTACAGGTCCCCTCGTGCGCTCTCGAGATAACTTATAAGGCTGTCGTGCGCGTCTGGAGTCGTCACGTTGGCCGTCTGCGCTTTAGCCAGGCTCAGCGCGCTATTTCGGGGTCGCGGCGCGACAGCTGTCGTTGACGTCGCAAAATACTCGTCTGTCGAAACGGCGCTCACGCGCTCGGGGTCGTGACCGCTCAGTCGATAGACATCGCGGGCGATGTCGTACCAAGAGCTGGGCGTGCCAGCGCCAGTTACGTTGTAAATTCCGTAGGGTGCATCTGAGGTGCACAACTGGTCGATAGCTGTCGCGATGTCGCTCGTGAACGTCAGCCGCCCGACCTGGTCATTGACGACTTTGGGGTCGATGCCTTTTTCGGCGAGGCGTGCCATGGTGCTGATGAAGTTGTTGCCGTCTCCGATGACCCAGCTGGTGCGGATGATGTAGTGGCGGGGCACGGTTTGGGCGATCGCGTCGCCGGCGGCTTTGGTTTGCCCGTAGACACCGAGGGGACAGATGGGGTCTTCTTCGGTGTATTCACCGGTTTTTGTGCCATCGAAGACGTAGTCGCTGGAGACGTGCACGAGGATGATGCCGTGCCCGGCGGCGATGCTCGCAAGGGCGGTGAGTCCGGTGACGTTCGCGGCCCACGCGTAGGTGCGCCCCTCGGGGGTTTCGGCCGTATCGACAGCGGTGTAGGCGGCAGCGTTGATGATGATGTCGTAGTCCCGCCACCGACGTGCTGTGCCAAGCCCCGGGGCGGTGATGTCGAGGGTGTCGCGTGTGGCGTATTCCACCGAGGCTTTGTCGCCGTATTCGGCTCGGAGCGCACGGCCGAGTTGCCCATCGGCTCCGATGACGAGGGTTTTTTTCGGAGGTATGGGGGTGACGTCGCTCAGGCGGGGGTGGTTTTTGTCTTTCGCGCTGATTTCTACCTGCTCGAGGGGGATGGGCCAGGTGATGTTCGCCGTTTCGTCGGCGAGGTTCAGGAACGAGTACGACGCGGTGGGCGACCAGTGGTCGTTCACGAGGTAGACGTACGCCGTGTCGGGTTCCAAGGTTTGGTAAGAGTTGCCGACGCCACGGGGAACGTAGATCGCTTTTGAGGGGTCAAGTTCTGTGGTGAACACGGCCCCGAACGTGTCGCCTTCTCGAAGGTCGACCCAGGCGCCGAAGATGCGCCCGGTGGCGACGGAGACGAATTTGTCCCAGGGTTCCGCGTGGATTCCGCGGGTCGTGCCGACGGCGTCGTTGAAGGAAATGTTGTTTTGCACGGGCCCGAAGTCTTCCAGACCTGCTGTTGTCATTTTCTCGTGTTGCCAGTTCTCTTTGAACCAGCCGCGACTGTCGCCATGGAGCGGGAGATCGAAAACGACAAGCCCGGGGATTGTGGTTTCGGTGCGGGTGAGGGGTTTACCAAACTCCGTTGCCATCGAGGTCACTGTCCCTTTGCGGCGTAGAACGCTTCGACGCCGTCCTTGGACGCTGCCCACCAGGCTTCGTTGGTGCGGTACCAGTCGATCGTTGCGGCAAGACCTGCCTCGAAGTTGCCGTAGGAGGGCGCCCAGCCAAGTTCCGTGCGGAGTTTTGTGGAATCGATCGCGTACCGCATGTCGTGTCCGGCACGGTCGGTGACGTGATCGTACGCGTCAGGTTCTTTACCCACGAGGGTGAGGATTTGCTCAACGACGTCTTTGTTGTTCTTTTCCCCGTCGGCCCCAATCAGGTACGTCTCACCCATCTCGCCCTTATCAAGGATGGTGAGGACAGCACTGGAGTGGTCGTCGGCGTGGATCCAATCGCGGACGTTCTCTCCTGCACCGTAGAGCTTGGGGCGGATGCCGCGGATCACATTCGTGATCTGACGGGGAATGAATTTCTCCACGTGCTGGTAGGGCCCGTAGTTGTTGGAACAGTTGCTGATCGTGGCCTTTACCCCAAACGATCGCACCCATGCGCGCACGAGGAGGTCGCTGCCCGCTTTCGTGCTGCTGTAAGGGGAGGACGGGTTGTAGGGGGTGTGTTCGGTGAACCGGGCCGGATCATCCAGTTCCAGGTCACCGTAGACCTCGTCGGTGGAGATGTGGTGAAAGCGACGGTCGTGTGCGCGGGCAGCTTCGAGGAGCGTGTACGTACCAATGATGTTGGTGTCAAGGAATGGACGCGGGTCGTGGAGGCTGTTGTCGTTGTGGGACTCTGCCGCGTAGTGCACAACAGCATCCACCTCTTCAAACAGACCGTTCACAACAGGAGCGTCGGCGATGTCGCCTTGAACGAACCGGAACCGGTCCGCAGGTAGGCCCTCAAGAGATGCGAGGTTTCCGGCGTAGGTGAGCTTGTCGAGCACCGTGACATGGTCATCAGTGTGCGCGAGGACATGGTGCACGAAGTTCGATCCGATGAAACCGGCACCACCGGTGACGAGGAGCTTCCGGGGCATTACTTCTCTCCTCGTTCGAGCAGTTCCATCAAATACGCCCCGTATCCAGACTTCATCATCTTCCCGGCGCGCTCAGCAAGCTGCTCGTCCGTGAGGAACCCCTGACGCCACGCGATCTCTTCCGGGCACCCGATCTTCATCCCGGTGCGGCGTTCGATCGTTCGGACGTAGTCCGCGGCATCCGTCATCTGATCAAACGTTCCCGTGTCCAACCAGGCTGTTCCGCGGGGGAGGACCTCGACCTGTAACTTCCCGCGCTCCAAATACGCCCGGTTCACATCAGTGATTTCGAGCTCACCGCGGGGTGAAGGTTGCAAGTTTCGGGCGATGTCAACGACATCGTTGTCGTAGAAATACAGACCCGGGATCGCGTAGTTCGACTTCGGTGTCGCGGGTTTCTCCTCCAACGAGATCGCACGACCATCTTTATCGAATTCGACAACACCGTATGCGGACGGTTCTGCCACCCAGTATGCGAACACGGCACCACCATCAATATCGGTATACCGATTCAACTGCGTACCAAGACCCGGACCATACAGAAGATTGTCACCAAGAACGAGAGCGACCTTGTCGTCACCGATGAAGTCCGCACCGATCGTGAACGCCTGAGCAAGTCCGTCAGGTGAGGGCTGCACCGCGAACTCGATACTGATCCCGAACTGCGACCCGTCCCCCAATAGCCTCACGAACGCATCAGCATCGTGAGGAGTCGTGATGACCAAAATCTCAGAAACACCAGCCAACATCAGCGTTGAGAGGGGGTAATACACCATCGGCTTGTCATAGACCGGTACGAGCTGCTTCGAAACACCCAAAGTCACAGGATGGAGCCGAGTACCCGAACCACCCGCAAGAATAATGCCCTTCATCCGTCAATCGTTGCACAGCTGAAGCCGAGGCATGAGCGGGCTTATCGCTTGACGGCGCTTTGATCACTGGCGTGACGGAAAGTCTTGCCAACGACGCCTTCGAAGCGTCCGAGGAACGCTGAGAACCCGTCAGTGACTCCATATTCCGCGCGGCGGAAACCGATTACTGCGCCGGCAGCCACAAAGCCCCAGCGCTGCCAGATGGGAAATGGATGTGATTTATACACGTGGCCTATTCCACGGCCATAGGCCCGAAGCTTCCACCGTCGTTCCCGTGGGCTAAGGCCTGCGGCCTCCGGGATACCACCCACAAAAGCCTTCTCGTGATGAATCCAGCGAAACTGCTGTGCGACGCTCGCATCCATTTCGAGAGCGCGGAGGAGTAGGTCGGTGCTCTCCCCGGCTTGCCAGGGCGAGGCGGCACCGGTGCCGATTGCTTCGTTGAAGCCGTTGAGCGCTCTGAAACGATCCGCGCGGATCAGGAGACCCATCTCGATTACTGCCCAGACCGTCTCGTAATTGAGCGGTGTGCCGACCGGCGGCAGAACAAACCGAGGTCCGTCTTCTGTCACGACAGGGATGCAGCCGAGAGCAGATTCACCCATGCCTGACCGTATTGCGTCCACGCTGCCGGGTGGAAACCATGTCGTGTCATTCGGGAAAAGAACGAGTGCGTTGTCTGGGACGCCCTGCGTATACGCGAAGCCCGTGTTTCGTCCGAGAGACGCGCCCCGGCCTGATGTCGTCACATCGATCCGTGCATCAGTCTGCGGGCTGAATTCCGCAACGAGTTGGCGCACCCGGTCTTGTTCGCTTTGCGCAACGACGACTAGGTGGTCTCGCTCGGACAGCTGTGCACAGAGCGAATCGAGTAGTTTTCGAAGCGGCTCAATTCTCCCGAGCGTGCTCACGATAAGTACTACAGGGGGAAGAGTCGGAGAGTTGGAACCCGACGCGCTCATGCCGCCGCCGCCGAATCGCCTTCGCGCAAGTGCGCAATTGTCTTAAGTGCGCGCTTACACCGACGGAACAGAAGCACTGTCGCAATCAGTTCCGTCATTGCGTACCCAAACGCCGCTCCGACAGGGCCGAACCATGCGGCGAAGAGGAGCATTGCGGGAACACCGACGACAGTCCCGATGAGAGTCGCTGCCATGACTGTTCGTGCTGCACCGGTTGGGAAAAGTAAATGCCTTGTCATTGACGTGCGGAGCGAATAGAGCGCAAAAGCGAAACCGAGCGGAATCACGACGGCGAATGTCGCGGCCGCTTCCGCGCCGAAAAGCACCTCACTGGCCCAGGGCCCGGCAGTTGCGAGCACAACCCAGCCCGCGACGCCGAAGGCAGCATGCGCAGAGAGCGCAATTCGAATTCGGTGCGCTCGGGCGATTCCTGTGACCTCTGCGGTCCAACTTTGCAGCGCGTTCGCAAGAGTCAGAGGAAGAAACTGGCCGAGCTTCAGCATCTTGTCAGCCGAAGCGAAACCTGCCGCTGCGATTCCAGGTGAGGTCACATTCACGAGCGGGGTCGGCACAGCGGAGTATGCTCCGAGAGCGGCGTCGTTCAGCGCGACGGGAGCGCCCCTTCGGAATAATGAAGGGATGTCGGAGAGGCGAGGCCACGCGCCAGGAAATCTGCGCAGCACCCGAATCGTGTACAGGCCGGTACCGCAAAGGGTTACGACGATGCCCACCGTCGGGTACAACTCAACAAACCCACCCGCCGTGATCGCGAACGCCGCCCCAGCTGCCACCAACAGGCGCGGGATAGCGTCATAGAACGCGATAGCGCTTGGGTCCCCGAGTCCCACCGCGAACCACGTGAACGACAGCGCGATAAGAGCCCCTTGGACACCCATAAGCGCGGCCAGTGCTTCGAAGCCGGGTGACGCGATGAGCATGCACACCAGCACCATGAGCGGCAGCGCGACCGTTGCTATGAGTACGCGCACAACGAGCGCGTCGCGATAGAGCCTGCCGCGGGCAGGGTCGTTTGGTGCAATAGCGACAAGGGCCGGGCCGATAGTCGTCCAACCGTAAGCGATGGCGATCGCCGCGAATGTTCCGACTGACTCGCCCGCGATGGCACTGGCCCATCCCTCCGGGCCGGCTGTTCGCGAAACGATGGGCAGCACAAGCAGCGGTGAAACCGCCGCGATCGCGGGAAGCATCGTGAAGCCGAGCATGCGCTTCACTAGTGGGGATGCGCTCACATATTTCCCTTTCGCCCTGACAGCTGCGCGTCCAGGACTGCCGCTGTGCCTGCTGCGGAAGCGTCCCAGGTGAAGCGTGACGCCCACTCGATGGCTCGTGCACGTTCTGTATCCGCCAAAGGATCGAGCGCGCCGCTAATTACCATGCCGAAGTCTGTCGGATTTGTCGCATCTGCGTATACGACGACTTCGCCGCCGACCTCGCGCAGCACAGCAACATCGTTCGCCACGACAGCGCATCCCCGTCTTAGAGCGTCAACAATGGGAAGCCCGAAGCCTTCAACGAGCGATGGGCATGCGTATACGTCGCAGACGGTGTAAAGCGCTTCGAGCTGGTCGGATGTGACCCAGCCCGGGAGAATGACATCTTGCTCAAGGCCAAGGGTTTCGACGAGCGGTCGCAGCGGATCGTCGTCGTGGCTACCAGGAATGACGGTGAGCGGGCGCTCACCAGGAGCAATCGTTGCCACGGCGCGAAGCAAGCCTTCGAAATTCTTGTGCGGCATCCTGTTCCCAGTACTCAGCACTATTTTGCGTTGTGTGTCGATCCCGAGTGGGCCGAGAGTACTGTTCGCATCAGCGTTCGCGGGTGGCTCGCTGCTGCCATTGAGAACGACGCTTATACGATCGCTTTCGATTCCCAGGTGTGTCATCACAGCGGTTCGGGTCGCCTTCGAAATCGTCACGATCGCGTCGGAACTCCGCGCTGAGCGATTCATCAACCACGAAGTTACCGAACGGCTCACCCGTTCCCGCAAGCTTCCACGAACCTGATGATAAATCACATCGTGAATAGAAGTGACGCGCTTGGTGCCCCGCCAAATCGGCCCAAAGTTCGCGGGCGCCCACACGAGGTCAACGCCCTCGCGCCTCGCAGCCCGATTTGCCCCTAACACTTCGCCGAGTGCCCAAGACGAACTCGATGAGCCGACCCACGCCAACGTTCTCAACTGACCAGGAAAGAACGAACCTACTTCTTCGGCGCCGACGGCATTCGTCAGCGCGACAAACTCGACATCCGGCATGAGAGTCGGTAGCCGCACCATGAGGTTACGCACATAGGTTTCAGTGCCCCCGCGTGCGCCGGTGTAGCCGAGTAGATCGACAAGAATGCGGCGCTTCACTTCAGTTTTCGATGACGGCATCAAGTCTGGTCTCACGGCGCGGAATCGTCAGGACACCAGCAAAGAAGCTCATCAGGACAGTCTGGAAGCCCAGCATGATCCCCAGGGCGCTGGGAACTGCGATGCGGAGGACTTGGCCAGCGTCAAGCGGTCCGAAGTCGAGGCTGCTCCAACGTATTACCTGCACGATGCCGATCAGAACGCCCACGAGGAACAGCGCGAGTCCAAGAAGTAGACCTCTCTCTTGCGACCACTTCGCTGCCAGCGAACGATATCTGAGGCTCGCAGGGAGGAATCCTTCTTGCGTTGCGTACAACTTGGTCAGCCAAGCAAACATGAGGGCTTGATATCCGATTGCGCACAATGCTGTCGCGTACACCATCGTCGTTACATCGAACCCGACGCCGCCTACCTCAATGGGCCCGATCGCGAGAGCGCCCACAGCGACTGCCCCCAAAATAAACGCGATGAGCCCCGGATAGATGAAGAGCCATCTCGGCGAAAACAGCAGCAAGAACCGGAGGTGGCGCCATCCATCGTGCCAACTACGCAGGTGAGGCGGCCGCGAGCGTCCGTCTTTCTTCAGGGTTGTCGGGACTTCTTCGACTCTGAATTTAGCGAGCGAAGCTTTGACCACCATTTCAGAGGCAAATTCCATGCCCGTAGTTTGAAGATCGAGCTCAGCGATTCTTGCGCGATTGAATCCTCGTAGACCGCAATGGAAGTCGCCGATCCCGGGCCGGAAGAACAGTTGCCCGATTCCAGAAAGCACTGGATTTCCGAGGTACTTGTGCAGGGGCGGCATTGCTCCCGGCTCGATTCCACCTTTGAACCTGTTGCCCATGACGAGGTCGGCTCCGCCACGAAGGCGCTCGACGTAGCCATCTAGATTGACGAAGTCGTAGCTGTCGTCTGCGTCTCCCATGATGATGTATGTCCCTCGGGCTGCTTCGATACCCGCGATGAGTGCCGCTCCATAACCCCGCCGAGGGGCGTTAACGACACGCGCGCCCAGACGCGTCGCAATTTCCTGCGATCCGTCGGTACTGCCGTTGTCGGAGATGAGGACTTCGCCGGCAATCCCGAACCGTTCGATGAAACCCAGTGCTTTTCGAACGCATACTTCGAGAGTCTCCGCCTCATTCAAGCAGGGCATGAGAATCGTCAACTCGACTGAGTCATCTCCGTGGTACGTATTCATGGGCGTCCTTCCTCAGCCGCACGGCGGATTCGCCGCGAGGGGTGTGCATCGTTGAGAGCGGAACCGGGGGCGCCGATTACCTCGACGATGCGACTCACTGTTCGTTCTATCGTGCGCGATGTGATCGCTTCTTCATACCAGGATCGTGTACGGCGGCGTAGTTCAGCCCCGCCACGCACGGAGGCAATGATTGATGATGCCAAGTCGCTTGGATTCGCGGTCGCGGCAACAAAACCGTTAACGTCATCCGTTACCAACTCAGTCGACGCGTTTCCCTCGTCGTTTACGAGCACGACCGGAGTTCCGTGCGCTGCGGCTTCGACGACGACAAGGCCGTATCCTTCGCGTTTCGAGGGATTTGCCAAGCACACAGCGCGTGACATCAAGTTGTCGAGCTCTTCTTGTGAAACAAAACCTGGCAGCTCGGTCCACGAGTTACCCTCGGCACGCGCAACTTCTGCTCTGATGAGCGGCGTGGTCTGCCCGGTTCCGAGAACGACCAGCTTCAGATCGGGAATCGTCTGACGTGCCCGTTTCACCGCGGAGGGCAACGCCTCGACTCGTTTGTCTGAGATGTGTCGTCCGGCGTAGAGCACGTAGGGCGGGTCAGCTGATTTTTCAGTGAAGCCTGCCACTGAGGTGCTATCGATAAGGCCTGGACTTACGAGAGGCACGCTTCGTAGTCCTTCAGCGCGGAGTCGTGTTGCACTGAGTTGAGAGTGACATGTCGCGTGCGGGGACAGCAGTATGGCGAGTTTTTGGAGAACCCAGGCGACGGTTCCCATAACCACCCCTGAGTACTCTCGCCACTGCTGCGCACCCCATACCTCTAGGTAGTCAACGATGACAGTGGTACCAGATCCACACAGGGCCAATCGGGCAGCGAAGACGTTGAGCACCGGCAGCGCGCTCACGATGACAGCTCGGTATTGGCGTCGTCGACGAACAAGTCCGCGAAAAAGTCCCCATGCGAACCCGAGCGCTGCCGCGGGTCGTCGCACACCCTGCTGGTCGTAGAGCGCGAGACGACCAGTGACGGGGACAACCGAAAACTCTGTGTTTTGCGGTGGCTCGTCGTCCCACTGTGATGTCGTGAGGTAGTCGACGTCGAAGCCCAGTCGATGAAGTTCTTCAGCGAACCCACGGTATTGGCGCTCGCCGCCTCCGGTGCTCAGGGGAAAAAGACAGTCGTACGCTATTGCGATGCTTTGTTGGCGCATGGATCAGCAGCCCTCGATGCGGAACAGTCGAGCATCCGGGCCTTCTTCGTCGATCAAAACAAGGTGGTCCGAGGGATCCAGGCTTTGGATACCTTCACGGTCAGCAGCAGCGTCGGGATTGCTGAATACATTACGATCGCCGAAATCCAACACGTAAGAGACGCCAAGGTTCTCGACTGCGGCGCACACGCGTGGATCAGTATCGATGTCGTTCAAATGTGCGTCAATATAAGTTTCGTCCTCGTCGCGAGCCCCGAAAACGTGCTTTTCGAGCACGTTTCGTCCGGCAATCGCGTAAGCCAACGACACGCCGGTCCAGGGGCTCCCCGCGATCACGGCGTCTGACGGCGTCGTGTCGTCGAGACGCGATATGAGTGCCGCTTCGTCTGTGCTCAGGAGCGCCGATGAGTCGTTCATTGTGTAAGAACCGCGCGCCGCGGTTGCCATCGTCGTGACGTTCGGGCCGATTGCGACCAGGAAAAGTGCTGCGGCGGAAACGGTTGCGAGCGTCGCTTTGAAGAGATGAGGTGATGCGGCTACAAACTTCACTCGCCGCGCGGCATCCACAACGATCAACGCGCCGTAGGTTGCAACGGGAATCCCTGCGATCGGGAGAAGGGCTGCTAAACGGTAGGGGTCGTTGTACCAGGGGTTCGTCACCATCTCGCGAAGCAACGTGTCGACGGGCGTGCCGGAGACAAGGATGAACATGAACCCGGCCACCGCTGCCGGGATGAGAACCGGTAGATGAGCCGGTCGTCGAACCACGGCGACAATGCCGATGGCGAGCAGCAGTGCTGTCCCAAGTGTGATGGGGTACGCACGCGGAGAGAGCAGGAGCGCTTCACCAATCGCTTGCGCAGTGCTTTGCCATGGCCCCCACCGTGACATGCCCCAGTTCGTGCGAGAAAAACGCCAGAGGAGTAGACCGGTGAAAAGAAGAAGTAGAGCGGCGGCGCCGTTGAATATCCATGCCCGTCGAGACTCGTTCTGCAGTGCTCTTCGTGCCAGTTCGGACAGCGCCAGGAATACGGCGAAAGCAAAGAGCGCCAGGAACGCGTTCGGGTGGCCAAGTCCGATTCCAGCGCATACGACAGCGAGCAGAACGATGTGCCGAGTAATGGTTGCTACGCCTCGCAGCCGAAGCAACTCCCATACAACTGCAATGCCCGCGGGTAAAACTGCATACCCCATCGCATTCGGGTAGAGCACGCCGAAGTCGAACAGCAGAATCGGAAATGCTCCGAAAGCTGTGGAAAGCGCCGCGGTGGCCGCTATCGCTGCGGCGCGCTCACGGAAGATCGTTGCGCCAAGCGCCATGGCCGACGCGGGCCACGCGATCGCGCCGATAGCGATATTCGCCGCGTTTACCGACAGCGGTATCGATGTGCCGGTTGTCAGCGCTGTGAGGGAGGAGAGAGCGTGCCACGCGTTGGGGTAGAACGGGATGTCGGTCGTGGTGCCAATATTGAGTGCCGAAGCATTGGCAGTGTCGACCGCGAAGCGCACGGTATTCAGGTGGACAATAGCGTCGAAGGTCTGCGAAATGCTCTCTGGAGTGATGAAGACGTATGTGAGCTGAGCCCAGAGGGCGACCGCGGCAAGCACTAATCCGCCAACCATCGCGACGATGCGTCGTGGCGATGGTGTGAGAAGGACCTCCGTGCCGACCCAGCGCCTGATGGCATACGCTGCCAAAGCTGCTACAGCGGTCAAGCCAATGACTGGGATCCACGACCATGACATGCCTACGAGCGGTGCGAGGGTCGCCGATACTGCCAAGATAGCGACAGATACGGCAGGGGCCAGCAGTAGAAGCCGCAGTCGACGCCAGCCCCAACCAGCGAGCACGATGACGAGCCCTGGAATTATGAGGGCGGCTGCGGCTACGAGGAACGCGGGGACGGCGCTTAGCCACACTTCACTCATGCGATACCCCTCTTAATGACACAGTGAGCAATCGTATCCGACAGCTTGCTTTGTGACCCCTGGGTGCGCGCAGCGGAGTCTTGATGCCGTCTAGGTACACTCTTCTGAACCCACTTTCCGGCATCCGATGTCGTGTAAGTCACCGCAGCTCAGAAAGAACTCACAATGGATCTTCTCGTCGTCGGCTCTGGATTCTTCGGGCTCACGATCGCTGAGCGGGCCGCAGCCGCGGGTCGCCGCGTCACTGTGATTGATCGCAGGCATCACGTCGGGGGTAATGCGTACTCCGAAAATGAGCGTTCCACGGGGATCGAAGTGCACCGCTACGGTGCGCACCTTTTCCACACTTCCAACGCGACGGTGTGGGAGTACGTAAACCGCTTCACGGCTTTCACCTCCTACGTGCACCGTGTCTACACAACGCACAAAGGGCAGGTCTTCCCGCTGCCAATCAACCTCGGGACGATTAACCAGTTCTTTCATGCCGCGTACTCGCCGAGCGAAGCGCGCGCACTCATTCACGAACTCGCTGGCGAGTTCGATACGAAAGAGGCGCAGAACCTCGAGGAGAAGGCTATTGGCCTGATCGGACGCCCGCTCTACGAAGCATTCATTCGGGACTACACCGCCAAACAGTGGCAGACGGATCCGAAGAACCTGCCAGCTGAAGTCATCAGCAGGCTCCCGGTGCGTTACAACTACGACAACCGCTACTTCAACGACACCTGGGAAGGTCTTCCCGTTGATGGCTACACGGCTTGGCTCGAGCGGATGGCGGATCACCCGAACATCGAGGTGAAGCTCAACACTGACTTTTTCGACGAATCGCAGCCGTTGCACAAGAAAGCGGTCGTCGGTCAGCTTCCTATTATCTATACCGGCCCCGTGGACCGCTATTTCGACAACTCCGAAGGTGAGCTATCGTGGCGCACGCTCGATTTCACCGAAGAGGTTCTCGACGTCGCTGACTTTCAGGGCACGAGCGTCATGAACTATGCCGACGCAGATGTTCCATTCACACGCATCCACGAATTCAAGCACTTCCACCCTGAGCGCGCACATATATACCCTGCCGATAAGACAGTCATCATGCGGGAGTTCTCCCGGTTTGCCACGCGCGACGACGAGCCTTACTACCCGGTGAATACGCCCGAGGACCGGGCGGGCGTATTGGCCTACCGCGAGCTTCAAAAGGGTGAGCGTGACGTCTTCTTTGGTGGGCGTCTCGGTACCTACCAGTACCTGGATATGCACATGGCCATCGGATCCGCGCTGTCGATGTGGCAGAACCAGCTCAACTGAGTCGGGATCAGCGCGATTCGGATGCAGCGAGCACGTCGCGAAGCCTCTCACTGAGGTACGGTGCGATGGTTTTGGCGTAAGTCGCCGTGAGGTGGCGACCATCGCGGTAGACGATGACATGTCCAACGACCGGCGAGCAGTTCTCTGGCCCGCAATAGAGATCGGTGAGATCGACAGTGTACGAGTTTGGGTCACTCGCTGCTGCCTCGTTGAGACCGTCAGGCTTGAGAGCCTCTGCGCGGCTGATTGAGCACTCATCGGTGGCGTCAAGACCGTACTGCTCCACGCACTCCAGCGAGTCTGCGGGGAGCCAGGGATTGTCGATGAGGGCTATAACTGGCACGTCGAGAGATGGACGTTTGCCCCACGCGCTGCTCATCCCATTGACGACCTCAGAAAAAGCGACATCCTGGTCTACCGTCGTGACTTCCGCGCTGAGAGGTCGACGCGCCTTAGTTGTGACAATGGCGTCAACATCGGGATTGTCTCCAACAAATGAAGCCAACGAGTCTCGCCACTGAGCGCATTCATCTTGTAGCGCTTCAGTCGGTTGAACGAGGTCGACATCTGTCCAGTAGCATCCTGCTCGACCGGCGACGTCTATTCGCCAGTTGTTCTCCTGTGCGATCAGGTCATAGGCCCCAAGTAGCGCATTGCTATGAGAGTCACCTACGACGAGTAGATGCTTGTCGAAGCCTGAGGTCGGCCCGAGCGTGCACGAATTGAAAGTCGGATCTCCTCCGGTTGACCAGCACTCGGAACGGTTGTCGTTGTCGTCAGTAACCTCAGTGAGGTTGGGCACCAAAATGCCGTCGAGGTCGGGGTTCACGCAACCCGGTTCCGCCAAGCTCGCGGCTCCGAGGCAGGGAGACGTCCCGGCTTCAATGGCCCGCGTCGCTTCTTCAAAGTGCGCTTTTTCTTGACGCACGATGAGTGCGCCAGTCGCGGGCAACGCTAAAACGATCGCCATACCGATAGCGCTCACCGCCGCGATGGTCCGAGGTCGAGCTCTCCCCAGTAGTCGGGGGGAGAACCTCACCCGGTCTTCCCACAACAACGTCGCTGCGGCTCCCATTGCGATGGCTCCCACGATAATCAGCAGCTTCTCGATAGTCGTAAGCGGGTGCTCTGTGATGTACGGGAGAAGAATAATCGGCGGCCAGTGCCAGAGATAAACCGCGTATGAGATTCGTCCGAGAAACGCGATCAGGGTGAACTTGCCCAGCGCGGAGGCGAACGTGTCTGAACCTGCCCAGATGACGAGCGCCGTCCCGAGAACGGGAAGCGCAGCAGCCGAACCAGGAAAAGGCGTTGACTCGGAGAAGACTCCGATCGCGATCCCGATGCTTGCCAAACCGACGAGAGTTATGAATCCTTTCGCTACGGCGTTCTTCAGTCTTGGGAGGACAGGGATGAGTGCACCGACGCCAAACTCCCAAACCCGTGTGAGCGTCGAGAAATACGCCTCGCTCTCTGACCAATGCGTGAGCCAGATGCTGTAGAAGAAAGACAGAAGCGTAATGGCGCCGAGAAATGAATAGATGGCGATGCTGCGGTTCCATCTAAATCGTCGAATCGCGAATACAAAGGCGATGAGGAGGAGGGGAAGCGCGATGTAGAACTGCTCTTCGACCGAGAGCGTCCAAAAATGCTGCACCGGAGACGCGCCGTTATCCGCAGCCGAGTAGTCCACGCTGTTGGCGGCGAGCAACCAGTTCTGAACATAGAGCGTCGACGCAGCGACTTCGGTGAGAAATTGCTGCCACAGCGTACGGGGCACCCAAATGAGAATCGCAATTCCGGTCAGTGCAAGCACGAGGAGGGCATCAGGAAGAAGTCGCTTCGCTCTCCGCGACCAAAACCTTCCGACTGAGATACGTCCCGCCGTGTTCAGCTCCGAGAGGAGGTGGCTCGTGATGAGGAATCCGCTGATGACGAAGAAGACATCCACCCCAACGAATCCACCACTGACGCGGTTGGGCCACAGATGATAAATGAGCACTGCGCCAACAGCGAGAGCGCGGAGACCCTGAATTTCAGGACGGAAGCTCTTCCTGCTGGACGCTTTCATCTCAGCAGGAAGGACAGCGCTCACCCGGCAAACTCTCGTTGTTCGCGGTCTTCTGGCGACACGAGTATCGCGCGCACCGACATGACCGCGCCCGCGATGAGCAAGGCGCACGCCAAGCCGGCGATTACTATGGTCGTGCCCGCGGGGAGCGAGGAACTATGGAAGATCCAATTCGTAAGGGCGCCCCGCCACTGGGCCCAAAGATCATCGCCATAAAAGTAGATCCCTGAGACGGCGAGTCCGAAAAAAGCCATGAATACTGATGCGGCAATAGTCCCGAGGCCCAGCGCAACTCGGGCAGATCGTTCGCGCACGATATTAGAGATTGCAAGCGCCGCGAGAGCAAGGCCCAAAACGATAAACGGATAGAAATAGCGCCCGTGCAAACCTCGATATTCAGTTGTTTCCGCGTACGCACCCCAACTGACCCGTAGCATCAGAATGGCGCTCACCACAATTGGTGACGCGAGTATCGCGGCTGTGCGAAGAGTGTTCTTTCGACGAAGTAATCCGGTGACTACCAGGACGACGCAGGTGACCGTGGCGAAATCTACGAGGATCTGCGGAAGAGGCGCGTTCACACGCCCGAACCAGCCCCAGAAGGTCGCCGATGTCACCCGCCACATCTCGTCGATGAAGTCGAGGATGCTGGGGCCTGTGCCCGGTGCCCAGGTCGTATCGCTGAGCAGATATCCGTAGGGCTGGAGAGTCCCGAAAAGCACGATATTTCGAATCCACCACCACTGACCGAACACGAGGGAAACCAGCAATGGCCACGTCGCTTGCCACAATCGCTGTGGCCACGCGCGAGGGTGTCGGGCCCCAAAGATCAAGGCGAGCACTACCAACACTCCGTACGCGAGAAGAGTCCCCTTAGCCAAACCCGTGATCCCGAAAGCGATCCCGAGGCCCAGAAGAACGGATCTTCTGCGGTCACCGCAGAGGATCTTGATGCTCAGCCAAGCGACGATCGATCCCATCAGAATCGCAAAAGTATCGTTGTTGGTCACCCCGAGCATCTGAGCAAAACCCGGCACGACGAAGATCCCCATTGCGGCGACAATTCCCGCTTTTCGCGATCGCGTCAGCGTGCGCGTCGCGCTCCAGGCAAGCCACACCAGGGGCGAGGCGAGTACCGCACCCAAGAGCCGTGCCAGTAAAACCGCTTGGTCCCAGCGCCAGTCCTGGGCGTCAAAGACGTTGACGACGCCCGCCGCAATGACGTAGTAGAGCGGCGGATGCTGCGTCATCTGATCAACTCGGTCGCTGGCATTTGGATACTGCGTGGCGAGGTCGCTAAGTATGCTTCGTTCCGAAGGTGCTTCTTCCCACTCGTCAGAGAGAAGCGTTACGTATTCTGGTATTCGAGCCTCGCCGGGGTCTGGCCAAGAGAGGTCGTTGGCAACGCGCAGCACGCTGGAAAGGTGAGATGTCTCATCGGGGGCAAGTAGCGGCGGTGTGAGAATACTCCAGGTGGCGCAGACGAAAATGAGTGCGGCCGTCAGCACCCAGACGAGAAGCGGTGCTCGCTCTGTCAACGGGGGCTGAGGGAGCTCGCTGGGATCCCTTGAGTCGACGGCGCGGAGCGTAGATCGCATGCGCTCTCCTTGAGGAGTCTGTGAGGGACAAGTCAAGCTTGGAGCTTGTGCGGGTCGTGGTGCGTTCGAGGTACTCGTGCGAGGCCATCGGCTAGGATACTACCGGCTGCTGCGTGAGAAGAGCTGGCATTGCTCTACTAGGCCGCAGCTCTGTTTTCGTTCGGTACATGATCTGAAAGTCATAATGCGCCTGTTCATCCAAATTCCCTGTTTGAACGAAGAAGAGACTCTTCCGATGGTGTTAAAGGGGATACCGACTCAGATCGACGGTATCGACGAAATTCACATTCTTGTGGTGGACGACGGCTCGACCGATGCGACCGTCGAGGTAGCGCGTCAACTCGGTGTCGAACACTTTGTCTTCCATACCCGCAATATGGGGCTAGCGCGCTCCTTCCGCGACGGGGTTGATTATGCGCTCCAGCACGGAGCGGACATCGTTGTGAATACGGACGGCGACAATCAGTACCCACAGGAGCGAATCGCAGATCTCGTTGCCCCGATACTGCGCGGCGAGGCAGATATCGTCATCGGTGATCGCCAAACAAAGACGATCGAGCATTTTTCTGCGTTCAAGAAACTTATGCAAAGCGTCGGAAGTCGAGTCGTGAACTTCGCCGCCGAAACAGACCTGCCCGACGCCGCGAGTGGGTTTCGTGCCTATTCGCGTGAGTCACTCATCCGGCTGAACGTTGTGACTCAGTTCAGCTATTGCATGGAGACGATCATCCAGGCAGGAAACAAGCGCCTGCGGATTTACAGCGTTCCGATCAGAACCAACCCCAAAACGCGGGAATCTCGGCTCTTCAAGAACATTTTCCAGCACATGGCCCGTTCCGCTCAGGCGATTATGCGCAGCTATGTGATGTTCAAACCACATGCGCTGTTCGTGAGCCTCGCAATCGCTTTCTTCATCGCGGCAGCAATTCCTTTTGGGCGGTTTCTTGTTCTTAGCTGGCTAGGAGTGGCGGGAAGTCATATCCAGTCGCTTGTGTTCGGATCGGCCATGCTGGTTGGTGGATTGCTCAGTCTTGCGCTCATCGTGATTTCCGACATGATCCGCACAAATCGCACACTGCTCGAGGATTCTCTCGAGCGACTGAAACTTTTGCAGTACTCGGCTGACCGAGTCATTAATCCCAACACCTCAGTGCATGAAGAGGTGGCTCAGCATCCCTCATTGCCCGTCAGCGTGCGCGCCGCCGAGTCGTTCATCGCTCGTGCGGAGAGGACTAGTGATGTCGCAGGAGCAGCTTCCGCTGAACAAGCTGCCCCGCGCCGCTAGTCGACACTCGCCATCCAAATATCAGGAGACCCGTTGCTGAATACGCTCAAGAACATCGCGAAGGATCTGCTCGCAATTACATGGATTCGGCGTATCTATGAGCTTGTCAATCGGATCGTCCTCGAATCTTTCGGATCAAGTCGATTTTTGACGCACTTTTGGTATTTCGTAAGCTTTCTGACATTCAACCGAGAGCAGTCGGCGGTACTGCGTGGTCGCCGTGATTACTACCGCAATAAGCGACGCGATCGACTCTCCCATGTGGAATTGCGGCGCAATATTCATCGCCTGGAGAAGGGCCTGATCATGCGCCCGCGACGTGATGTCTTTGCGCGGGATTACATCACCGAGACCATCGAGTTCTACGAGGACGCAGTCGCGCAGCACCAATCGGCACCAGCCTCGATGGAGGCAAGCGAAATGGCATGGGCACATGACGTGCTTGCCGAGTACTTTCGCGTCAGCGCGAGAACCGACGCGACGGTGGAAGCTGCGCGGGAGCGATTCGATAGTGCGCACTTCATTGGAGAGTTCAGCGGCAAGATTCCGCATGTGAAAGAGCATCTTTCTGATATCGAGTTCGATGCTCTTGAGCGGCTGGTTCGCCAGCGGCGAAGTGTTCGTTGGTTTGAGCAGAAGCCCGTGCCGCGGGAGCTCTTCGATAAAGCGCTTCTCATTGCACGCCAGGCGCCGACGGCCTGCAACCGGCTCCCCTATGAGTTCCGCATCTTTGACGAGCCAGCCGCTGTGCGCCGGGTGTCGTCCATTCCGTTCGGGGCTGCTGGCTATGGCGACAACATCCCCTCGATCGTCGTTGTCGTTGGAAAGCTGGAGTCGTACTTCAGCCCCCGTGATCGCCACGCGATCTACGTCGACAGTTCCCTCGCCGCGATGCAGTTCATCCTCGGTCTTGAGACTCTTGGGCTCAGTTCCACGGTTATCAACTGGCCCGATTTTGAGCCACTAGAACGCAAGATGCAAAAGGAACTGAAGCTCCGACTTTCGGATCGCGTCGTGATGCTTATCGCCGTGGGGTATGCAGATCCCGAGGGGCAAGTTCCGTACTCGCAGAAGAAGGAACTCGATACCTTCCGCCGATTCAACTAGTTTCGGCCGATCCAAATGGTGAATAATTCATCGCCCTGGTGGCGAAAACGTGCGCTGCGTTGGGGCATCACTGTGCTCGTGCTCGCCGCAGTGGGTTACTTCTTTGTCTCCTCGCTGTGGAGCAACTGGGATCAAATCTCGCAAAAACATCTTGAATTCGACTGGCTATGGGTTCTGGCAACTCTGATCTTCGCTCTTGCTGTGCCGCTTACTGGTCTACTTTGGGGCCGAATGGTGCGTGTACTTGAGCCCACCGCGCGTGTTTCCGCTGCCGAGGCGATAGCCGTGCAATGCGCTTCGTGGCTGCTCAAGTACATTCCTGGCCAAATCGGCTCCGTCCTGAACAAAGTTGTCTGGGCAGGAAAGAAAGGGGTGAGCCGATCTCTGATCGTCATCTCCTTCGTATATGAGAACGTCTATCTGCAGTTGGCTTCGATTGTGCCAAGTGCACTTATTCTGCTGGTGAGTCTTGGCCCTCGCATTTTTGGTGACAACGCGACTCTCCTCTTGCTTCCGCTGCTGGTGCTCGTGCCCCTGGTACTAATCCTGCATAAGCCGACATTCCGTAAGATCGTGGGACTTGCGGCTCGACGCATCCTTAAGAAGGATGTTCCCGAAGGCTACTTTCTTAGCTCGCCGCAGACGCTCCGGTTCTTCGCGGAGTTTCTTCTCCCCAGGATTCTCAACGGAGTCGGTTTCGTACTGATCGCTGTGACAGTTTCTCGAATCAGCCCCGCGGAGTGGGTTCCATTCGCCGCGGCCTATGTGCTTGCAGGTGCCATAGGAATTCTCGCCTTCTTTGTGCCGAGCGGTCTCGGCGTTCGAGAGGCCATCATCGTTCTTGTTCTCACCCAGTATGTTCCCGTCGAGGAGGCAGTAATCATCAGTCTTCTCGCACGTCTCCTCAGCACCGTTGGTGACGCGCTTGTTGCGCTCATCTATGGCGGTGTCCGCCGCACGATACCTCTGGAGTACCGACCATGACCTCTCCCAATATCGCCATCATTGGATCTGCTCTGTCGGGTAATAAGGGCGCGTCGGCGATGCTCGAAGCCGCTGTCCAGACGCTCTCCGAGCGCCTAGACAACCCGACGTTTACGTTGCTCAGCATGTATCCCGAAGAGGATGCAGCGCTCAATCCTTACCCGAACCTAAACATCGTGGCCGCAAACGCAAAGCAGCTCGGCGTGACGATCAATTCGCTCGCGCTCGCGTACCGGGTTCTTCCATTTCTGCGCGGGGTCTTGCGTAGCCGGTCGGAGGCTATTCGTGCGTTGAGCGAGGCGGATATTCTTCTTGATCAAGGCGGAATTACGTTCACCGACGGACGCGAGAAGTTTTTGCTCTACAACATCGCCTCAATTCTTCCCGCGATCAACGTAAAAACCCCCGTTTTCAAATGCGCTCAGGCCGTCGGACCGTTTCGTAATCCCGTGAATCGATGGGCTTCTCGCACATTCCTGCCGAAGGTGCGTACGCTCGTCACTCGCGGCAGGATTACCCACGAGTATGCGGAGGGTCTCGGACTGAGCAATATTGTTGCCGGGGCCGACTACGCCTTCTCTCTTGAGCTGGCCGGCACTGAAGCGACGGATGTTTCGAATCAGATCGATCTCACGTTCTTCGATGAGGATGTGGTGGGTGTGTGCCCGAGCGTTGTGCTGCAGAAAAAGGTCGACGCGCGGGGAGGTGACTACGTCGGTCAGATGGTCGCTTTCATCGAACACCTTCGAAGCGAGGGAAAACGCGTGATGTTGATCCCTCACAGCGTTCGAACCGGAACAGAGAAAACACACAACAACGACTTGCCGTTGTGTCGTGCGATCCACTCGCGACTGCGGCTGGGTTCGGATTTGCTGTTCGTCGATCGCGAACTTACTTCGCAGCAGCTGAGGTTCCTGATTGGGCAGTGCTCGCTTTTTGTCGCCAGTCGGTTCCACGCGATGGTTTCCTCGCTCGCGATGGCAGTTCCCACACTCGTCATTGGCTGGAGTCATAAATATCGGGAAGTTCTTGAGATGTTTGAACTCGAGGACTGGGCATTCGGACATGACAAACTCACTCTTGACTACTTGACTGAGCGTTTTTCAGAGCTCAGCGCTCAACGCGAAGCAGTAAAGGCAAAACTTGACTCACGTCTGCCGTCGGTGAAGGCACGGTCGGTCATGCAAGCAGACTTGATCGCTGACGTCGTCCGAACTTCCCGTGGTGTGAACGCGTGACTTCGCCCATGACGGATGCGCGGCTCGATCAGCCAGTGTCTAGAGCCTCTGAGCGACGCCTGAGAGCTCGTCGTGTAGCGGGACCGTCATGGTACTCAGTAGGAGTGGCTGCGATTACCGTTGCGACTTTCATTGTGCTCTTCGGCTGGGCGACAGCCACTGCGCCATTCACTACCGTCGACGAACCGCGCCATATGAATTCAGTTTTGCGGCTTATGCAAAACGGAGGCTGGCCAGCACCGAAGTCAGCGCCGATGCTCGAAGGCACAGCTTTGGCATCCCGAGAGGCAGGGCACCCCACCACGGGTGACGCGGTTAGCCCTCTTCCTTCTGCGAGCGAGCGCTCAGTCATAACAGACAAGAACAAACCAAGTTCTCCCGAACAAATCGATTGGATGACTCAGCATCCTCCTGCGTATTATGCGATTGTCGCGGGTACGCTAACTGTGCTCGGCGCGCATGACTGGCGCTGGGATCAGCTGCTGCTGGGGATGCGACTGGTTTCAGCAACATTGGCCGCGCTAGCGGTGCCATTTGTGGCTGGTAGCGTGCGACGGATAACGAGATCGCGCGCAGCGGGAATTCTTGGCGGTGCGCTTCTTTTGGCGATTCCGCAGTATCACCACGTGCTTTCACTTGTCACCAACGACGCGCTGGCCACCTTTCTTGGCGCGGCGCTCATGTACATCGTCGTTCGAGCGATGACAAAGCCGAAGCGCGTATTAACGCTTGCGCTGGTCGGCGGAGCGACTCTGGGTCTCGCGTTGCTCGCGAAGGGCTTGCTGCTTGCTGCGATCCCTCTCGTGCTGGTTGGCTTCCTCATCGCAGGCTGGCGCGCATATGCTCAGCCGCTGCGGCGGTTGCTTCCGGCCGCGATCAGCATGGCTGTCGCGTTTGCGATCGGAGGCTGGTGGTGGCTTCGAAACATCATTGTTTTCGGTGTGCTTCAACCGAGTGTTTTCGGAAGCGGAATTGACGAGGAGGAGCCTTCAGAAGAGTACAGCCTGAGTGGCTTCTTCATGAGAGTCATGGAGCGCCTAAACGAGACTATGTGGGGTTCTTTCCGAGCCGAACTTGATCTTCCGGTAGTGCTCACCGCGACGGCAAGCATTGTCGCTCTGCTGAGCATCGTGTGTGCGCTCGTGTTTTCTCGTCGACGGCTCGCCTTAGCGGTGCTCCTTTTATATCCGCTCGCGACGATGGGAGTTATCACATTCCACGCGTGGGAAATCTTCTGGGATAACGGCACGATTCGCGGAATTCAAGGGAGATATCTCTACGGCGGCTTGACCGCGCTCGCCGTCAGCATTGGCTTGTGCTGGACCATGGCGACTAGGCGCTCCCCTTCTTGGGTACGCGCGGCAAGCGCCGTCGTGCTAGTTGCGGGCGCGGGCATCGCTGGCATCGCAGGCTGGGCGTTCGGTTTCCATGTCCTATGGTCTGAGATGGGGTGGAACGCAATGCTCGATAGCGGCGCGGTGACGCTACCTGCTTTTGCCGCGGCTGTGGCCGTTGGCGCCATCGCGGGGGTGGCATCGATGATAGCTGTGGGTATCTGCGCAGCACGGCCCGCGGCCGGCATCGAGCGACTTGATCAAGACGCGATGTCGTCTCCGACCGAAGAACCTGAACAAAAATTGCTATGACAGCTGCAACCGGCTCGAGCTCAATCGACGAACCGGGTAGCTCGATGCGTCACATCCTGTTTCGTCATGGGTACGACCTCGCCACCGCAGCTCTCGCGCTTCTCTTTTTTGTGTCGGCGTCTGGGTGGGCGTTGGTGATGCCTGCATTTTCTGGACCCGACGAAACTGCGCACTACAACTCCGTAGTTCGCCTTCTTGACGGTGGGGGATGGCCGAGGCCCTACGACGCGACATACGAACAGTCGACGATCTCTGCATTGCTAGAAACCGGTCGCACTTTTCGGGATCAGTCGCTTGAGCGTCTGCCCTCGCCTGATGATCGCTCCACCCTTTTGGGCGGTGGTGAATGGGACGAACTTGCAACGGACTACATGGTCCAACACCCACCCGGGTATTACGTCGTGGTCGCTGCTGTCGTGGCAGCCGTTGGCGGCGGAGATTTACGCTGGGATCACGCTCTTATGACCATGAGGATGGTGTCGGCATTGCTGGTCGCGGGCGCCGTTCCCTTCATCGTGGGTATATCACGACGAGTCTCCGGGTCTCGTTCAGCGGGTATTGCAGGAGGTGCGATAGTACTTTTCGTACCATTCGTTGCGAATCTTGCCGGCTACGTGTCGAACGACAGTCTCCTCATTCTTGGGTGTTCGGCGAGCTTGTATTTTGCCGTTCGTGCGTTGGATCACGCGAAGCGTCCGCTGGGACTTCTCGCGCTTAGTGGGGTCGCGCTCGGTGTAGCGCTCGGAACAAAAGGTTTAGCGCTCATGCTCATACCGGTTGTCGCGGTGATCGCGATTGCTGTGGCATGGAAGCTCACGGGATGGTTTCGCCGCATTTGTGCGGTGGCTCTGCCATTGCTCATCGCTTTCGTTATCGGAGGCTGGTGGTGGTTGCGCAACATTGTCGTATTGGGAAAGATTCAACCTAGTATCTACGGACGTCGTACTTCCAGCGGATCACGGCATCCCGACTACGATCTGAGCTTCTTCGTCGAACAAGCGGTTTATCGACTAAACAGCACTTTTTGGGGGCGAGGAGCGCGTGCTGATCTTGCCTTGCCCGAGGTCACTGCGATAATCGCGGGGACACTCCTGCTTACCGTTGTCGCTGTCTCGGTAGTATTTGCTCGGCGTCGTCTGCTGCTCTTCGTCGTCTGGGCTTTTCCGCTCGCGATATTAGGCGTTACGCTCTGGAACGCTCATGGTATTTATTGGGACCTGGGTTCAGCTTCTCGCGGCGTGCAAGGTCGGTACGTATTCGCTGGTATCGCTGCCATCGCATCGAGTATGGCGGTGGTCTTCGTCGCGTATCTTCGCTTCTGTTGGGCCCGGGGCCGTGCCGGAGGCTTCGCCCTCGTCTTGACTCTGGCGTGTGGGATCATGGCCAGCTGGACAGCCTTGATCTGGACAACATCTCGAGTGTGGGCAGGGGTGTCTGACGCGTCATTCTCCTCAGGAGTTCCGCTTATCTACTACATCGCGGTACCCGTCACCGCAGCCTTGGTAAGTGTTGTCCTCATCGTCTCGGCGCTGAGCGTGACGAAATTGGAGCTTAGCCTCCGCACGGCAACTCGGCGCGGCCGCGCCGAGTTGTATTCAAGGTGAGGTCAGCGCCTTGCGGCGAGCGCAGCCTTGAGGAGTTCCTGCGCTCGAGCATCGAACGAGTGCTCGCGTCTGATGCGATCACTCGTGTGCGTGATCTCTGTAGTAGGCGGGAAGATGTTCTCGATGCCATTTCTTAGAATTTTTACGAGATCGTCTCCGGAGCCATAGGTCACGACCGAAGAGCCAAATATATCTTCGATCCCGTCGACACGATCGCTGAGCACGCGTCCGCCCGCTGCCACGACATCGAATAGGCGGTTGGAGATAAACCCGTCGCGCTGCATATCGCGCCAATGGTCGTTCAAAACGACGGATGCAGATTCGTAGAGTGCGGGAACGTCCGCATTCGGAACGCTCGTGGCTGCGATTGAGTCGGGGGAGATGAACTGCTCCCAACCGCCACCGTAGACGACGATGGGAATTCCTGCTCGCAGCGGTTCGAGCACTGCCGGGCGAGCAATGTGTCTGCTGTTGCCCACGAATACTATGTCTTTCGTTCGTGGCCGCTGTGTTGGGCGGAAAAGTTCTGGATCAGTGCACTGCAGAAGCGGCGTTACAGTGCGGCCCCAACGACTTGATTGTCTTTGAGCCCATGAGTCCGACGCGGCAAACACCAAGTCAAACTTGCTTGCTTCGGCTCGGGTGACCATCTCGGGGTGGCTGATGACCCATAGCATGTTGATCCCTGCAGTGGGAGTGACGTGCGCGTCAAGACCTCGGATGACGAGGCTGACGTCGTCAATGTACGCGGTATCGCGACTGTGTGCATCGTGGTGATCGATGACGACTTCTTGTCCTAGGCGTTCGAGAGCGCGCGCTAACGACCGCGCGAAGTGCGTGTCACCCCAGGTTTCACCCATCGGCCCGAAGCGCGAGGCGATCTTCAACGCCCATCGCAGGCGCGGAATACTCGACGAGGTTGCGATTTCACGGTGAATCATAGGCCGCATCCGGGACTCACCGTCTGCAGTGGTGAGATACTCCCAATGTGCGAGGTGTTGGCCGAGCTCCGCATGAAGTTCAGCGGCGTCACCGAGCGTCGCGGGCATCAGTGTGGTTAGCGCTTTGAGGTTTCCCAGCGGATCAACGCGCGGAGGGGTCCTGCTTTCGAACTGGCGCCACACGACGTCAGTTCGAACGACGAATTCGTAGTCAGGCCACTCTGCACGCAGCGCCGATGAAAGGGCAGGCAGCTCGAACTGGTTGTAAAGGAGTGGTGAAAGTCCCTGCACTTTGATGAGATCAGCTGTCGGCATAGCGAAAGAATCGCCGTGGAGCGCTGGAATCTTGTGGGTCGTCCCTAAAGCCTTGGCGTCAGATAGGGGGTGTCCCCACAGCATCGGCTCGGGCGCCGCGCCGCGCTTGGGCTGCGCCGATCCGACGCCGAGCAACACTCCTTGGGGCGTGACGTTGGTAGGAATGACTACTCGTCGCGAAGCCGGTTCTGCTGCGTTGGCCAGCTTTCGGATGGAATCGGCATCGAAGAGCGCGTGCGGGCCAAGGACCAACGTTCCGGTTCGGCGCACCTTCGTCAGGCACATGTTCACTGCGTAAGAAAAGGACTCGAACTCGACAAAAAGCTGTGTATCGAGGTTCGGGCGTCCGGGGCGCGCTGCCGCCCCTGACATCCACTCCTCTCGGGTAGGAGCGATGAACGCCACGAGCACGCTGAATGAAGGATCCTCAGAAAGTAGGAGAAGCTCCTTCAGCTTGTAGCTGATATCGGTGTCTCGCCGATTCAAGATCGCGACGACGTGAGTTCCTGAAAGCAGCTCTTTTCCCCGCACCTCGTCCCAGGCGACTTGTGCGCGAAGACGCACGTAGGTGTCCCAGCCCATGGGCTCAGCCGTTGAAATGCGGTCAGCATATTCTTCGTGATTGCCATATACCGGCCCGAGCACCGGGATGTGCCGAATTCGGTTCTTTTCTGCAAGCCGCAAAATGAGGTCGAAGTCAACTGCGCGCGGCAAGGCAGTGTCAAAGTTTCCTGCCGCGGCGAGGGCATCAGAGCGCACGACGAGCGAATTCAGATCGACAGAGTTACCGAGAAGCAAGCTGTCATGTGTTGGTTCATTTTGCCGGTAACTAACGCGATCCTCGTGCACCAGCTCGACTGTCGCAAACGTTACGGCGTCGCCCTCTTCGACCATCGAGGAGACCATCGTCTCGAGGAAGAGCGGCTGCCATTCATTGTCGCTGTCAAGAAACGCGATGTACTCGCCCTGCGCTGCGTCGATGCCTGCGTTGCGCGTGGCGCTCACGCCGCTGTGATCACGGGGGATGAATCGAATGCGCTGGTCTCGACACGCGAGAAGCTGAGCGATAGTCGCGGTGTCGTCCCACGAGCCGTCGTCGACGATTAAGAGTTCCCAGTTCGTCCATGTCTGGGCAAGAACTGATTCCGCGGCGACTCTCACCCCGCCCGATCTATTCCACACCGGCATGACGATGGATACAAGCGGCTGCGCGTTTGCATCGCCCCAAACCGGCAGCGGCTCCGTCGGTTTCTTCAGCCATGAATTTGGGCGGCGGCGGCCGTTGTCCGCCCGCGCGGTCGACCACGCTGAAATCGCGTGCAGTGTGTGCTGGTAAAAATCTGTCCAGTCGACACTTCGTACCCCCGAAGCATCCTGAATGGGTATCTTTACGTTCTGCGGGTCGCTTTGAACGCGCCCCCACAAGTGCCCCACTGGGCCGCCGGGATGTTGCCTTGCCTCTGGGTGTTCTGTCAGATAAACTTCAGCATCCCAAGCGGGGCTCACCGGTGTGTTCCACTCCGCGCTCGCGATGTAGTCATAGGCGAGAGGACGGGTAGTGCCAGACATGTTCCGCTTAAGGACGAAGTCGTCGATGAGGATGTTGACGGCGTAACCGTGCCGATAGCCCGAGTGAATGTAATGCGCGGCGGCTTCTGCTGTGTTCATTTCATCGAGGCCGAGCTGCGCCGCGTAGAGCACAGGGTCAACGATCCCTGCTGCGATGACTCGCGCGATCCGTCGACGTGAATCGCTTTTCTCGAGAGCATGTCGCACGACGGGAATACGGCGGAGGTGCCGACTCATCTCACGCAGTCGGTTCATCTGGGTGTCCTTGCTCTCATCCATCGTGCTTGTCGCGATGTGTAGCCCACTCGCCGGCGTTGCAGTGGAGGGAGTGAGCTTGGGCTGTCGTTCTCCCAGCGTCGCCCAGGGTAGAAAGAAGTCGTGGTGTCGATGTATTTGCGCACCCCATCGAATTCGTTCGGGAACCGCGCTTCGCACATCGAGAGCAGCGCGGCCGAGTCGAGCCAATAGGGGTCGTAGCGGAGGGTGTCGAACTTCACCACGGGAAATCGCGTGTTGTCGAACACGGAGTCTGCGTAGACGGTTGATGGGTTGAGGAAACGACTTTCGCGCGGATCACGTCGCTGGGATACATCGAAGTCGCTGTCGACGAGGTCGAGAAATTTTGACGGATACCGGTCGCGTCGACGCTGTAGCCAGTGTGTTCCGCGTCTGGATGCACGTTCCATTTCGGCGGTCGTCGGCTCGAAGTAGGAGCCGAGCCGGAATCCCGCTTCACGCATCTGCAGGCTGATGCCAAGCTCTTGTTGCGCGATCGCTGTCCTTCGATCCACCGCGGGACGGTATAGGTCCCAGAACGAAGTGAAAGTCGCAGATTTCAGTGCTTCGGTCGAGAAATACAGGAAGTAAGACTGGATATGCTCTCCGCGGCGCCAGGTTCGTGTTGCTCCCCACATTTCCACCGGTTGTGACTGCATTTTGGTGATCATCGACTCGACGGGGACTAGCTGCACGTAGGAGTCGTTCGTGAGCAGCAGCTCGTCGTAGTCGGCCGCGAAGTCCGTCATCTGGAGTGCCTCGTGCCACGACCCGAAGTCTTGGCCAACGTTTGCGCGCTCAAGAATTTCAGCGTACGGAGATATCGCGGTGCGATCTTCCGGCGTGAAAGTACTCGTGGAGGCGAGAACGACTCGCTCGAATGTCCGCGAAAGATCCTGGAGCTGGCGCAGCACGTGCGGTGCGATGCGTCCGAGCGGGTTGAAGTGGGCGACGAGAGCTAGTCGCTTCACTCGAGCGTTCCTTTATCGAGGCCCGGCATTGGGCGCCAACTGGCATCCTGGGAAATCTTTCTCCCGTCCCGAATCCCGCGAACGAGATTGCTCGTGCCGCGTACGGTGCGTTCGACGAAGAGCAAACGAATGAGTTCTTTGGCGAATGTGAGAGTTGTACCCGCGCCGAAGAGCACCGGGTTGTAGATGCCAACGGCCCGGTAGTACTGCTTGATGTGCGCGCGGTTGCGCATGATGTAGTACCGGTAAGCGTTGCTCGAGGCGTTCATGTGGCGAATGCCCATGTCCCACTGTTTGATTTCGCGGGTTCGCTTCAGCACGAATTCGTTGACGATGACTGATTGCGTCTTGCGCGAAGCAAGCCAGCCGTACACCTGGTCGTCCCAGTAAATGAAGAATCGTGGATCAGGAAGACCGATCTGCTGCACGATGTCACGATGTATGAACATGCCCTCGAAGCATCCGGAGTTCATCGGCTTGAAGCCCGACTCATCGAACCCAGCCGGCGCAAAGGGGATGGGGATGCCGAGAGGCTCGGCGATGCGGTACTGCCAGTAGAACTCGCTGCCGTCGTAGTCATAACGGCGCCCCTGGATGCTCTTGAAACGCGGCGCCCAGGCGCCCATTCGTGCGAGTCCGTTGGGGATGACTTCGACGTCGTCATCCATGAGCCACATCCAGGTCGAGCCCAGCTCGTACGCCACGCGCATGCCTTCGCTGAATCCGCCAGAACCACCGGTGTTTTCGTCGAGCCGACGGTACACGAGCGTCGCTCCGAGCCGCTCGCGATAGGACTCGACGAGGGCTGTGGTGTCATCTGTTGATGCGTTGTCGACGATGACGACATGGCCCGGTTTCGGATCCATCACAATGATGCTGTCGAGGAGCTTCGAAAGCAGGTGCGACCGGTTGAACGTGACGATCGCAATCGTTGCAGTGGCCGGGTCGAACTGCGTCGGCGTGGAATCGCCGTGGAGGCCTGGTGACACGCTCACGACTTCGTCACCAGCTGCTCGCGCCATCTGTCGGCCGAGGTGAGATCTGGCAGCGCCTCGCGATATTCGCGGGACAGCCGAGGCCATTCTTTGCGAAGACGCCGGTGCAGGCGAACGCTCTCGAGAATCATTCGCCGGTAGGCCGCGCGATCACGGGTGTAAATGTTCTTCCCCGCTCCGTCGGCGGTACTGACGAGAGCGCTGTCATACCTCGGGATGCGCCACCAGTGCGCGTCCATCTTTCCAAATTCCACCTCGGGCTGCGCCACATTCTCTGGCCTGGGAGTGTGTATCCAGTGCGCCACAAGCGTGCTGAGTGTGAACCAGCGAAGCTGCATTCCCGTTGGGCTGTCGAACTGCTGCCGCCTGAGGCGCTTGAATACCTGGCGGCCACGGCGAGATCGCAACACCGTCGAGGATTCTTTGTGGACGACGGTCTCGGGATAGTCCTTGGCGGCCGCACGTGCGCTGGGCATAGCCGTTTCGAGATTTTTCCACATGTGCTGCGGGCCCGACATCACGTCGCGAAGCGCTCGGTGACGGAGTTCAACCGGGTAATACTGCATCATCATGAGGTGCTTGAGGTCCACACGTCGGCTGTGGCGGATCAGTGTGCCGCCGTCGGGAACGGGGGAATGCAAGAGTGCTGCGACGATACGGTTTCGCGCGTGGAAATACGCTTGCCAGTCGATGCTGTCGTCTTTGCCGACCCAGGAGACGTGCCAGAGCGCGACGCCCGGCAGCGAAACTGTGGGCACTCCAGCAGCTCGCGCACGCAGGCAGTGCTCGGCGTCATCCCACTTGATGAAGGCAGGCAAAGCAAGCCCGATCTCACGCAACACCGAAACGGGGATGAGGCACATCCACCACCCGTTGTAATCGGAATCGAGACGCATGTGCAACATCGGAGACTGTCGAAGGTTTGCTTCGCTGAAGTCGTGCGGCATTCGCTCTTGAAAGAGTGTTCGCCACATGAACGGAACATCATCGACGACTTCGGCCCATGCATGGAGCTTGGGCCTATCGAGCAGGTCGAACATGTGCGCTCCGACGATGGTCGGCGTCGTGCAGTACCGGCCGAAGATCACGGAGCGACGGATTGATTCGGGTTCGATGCGCACGTCATCATCGAGGAGCTGAACGAAGTCGCTGTCGGGACGGTCGAGTGTCTCGACCATTGCGCGCGAGAAACCTCCCGAGCCACCGAGGTTGTGCTGACGGATCACCTGCAGAGTCTCGCCGAGCTCTGAAGCGAGTCCCGCGTATTCAGGGCGATCTTCGACGTTCTCAGTGCCCTGGTCAATAACGAAGATGCGGTCGATAACGTCAAGCGCTTCGGGGGACTGAGCCAGATTCGCCAGAGTTTCAACGCAATAGCCAGGCTTGTTGTAGGTCGTGATTCCGAGCGACGCTTTGCCCGCACGAACCGGTTCTTGCTCGGTTGTCCACTCTGCGCCCTCGAAGATCGTGTCTTCGTGGTCAGCGACAATATCGAACCAGATCCAACCGCCATCACTGTACTGATCGAGCACGAGATCAACCGTTGTGGTGGCAGACCCCGTCACCTCATGCGTCTCAATGCGCTGCTTTATGCCTCCGCCTGTCGAGCGATAGACGAGAACTGTCGCAGTGCCAGTGGTGCGCACCGTCAACGAGATGTTGCGAATCGGCGTCCAGTGCTGCCAATACGAGGCTGGGAAAGCATTGAAGTATGAAGCAAACGAGACGCGGCGGCTTGCGGATATGCGCGCACGGCGGCGATCAAGAACATTCGCGAGATGCGCAACGCTGCTGACACGCACCGGCTCCTCATCGATGATCGACCATGTTTCAGGGTCGGCATACAGCGGAAGGATGTCGGGGTCCCGCTCGAGCGGGAAGACGACATTCTGAAGGACGTGTGTCACTGGTTCTCCGATTGCGTGTGAGACAGGCGTCGGGAGCGTCGAGCCGAAGAGAAGCCTATCGTGCGCGCCCTGTTGATCCCTGGGTGTGAACGCTCGTGGATCGCGGTTAGGGCTCTACACTCGAAATCGTGACCACCGCAGCCGTCGGCGCTCCCGGATCTGCGCGCCGGTACCTGCACTCTTTGTGGATACTGTCGGCGCGTGATCTTCGCGTACGTTATTCCACCAGCGCCCTCGGGTATCTCTGGTCGGTTCTCGACCCGCTTGTAATGACCGGTATTTACTGGTTCGTCTTCACTCAGGTGTTCCATCGGACAGTCGGCGAAGAGCCGTACATCGTCTTTCTGATCACGGCTCTTCTTCCCTGGGTCTGGCTCAACTCCGCTGTGAGCGACTTCACAAGAGCGTTCAACAAAGACGCTAGGCTCGTGCGCTCAACGTCAATACCGCGCTCTATCTGGGTGAATCGCATTGTTCTGAGCAAGGGGATTGAATTTCTCTTCTCGCTGCCGGTTCTCGTTGTCTTCGCTGTTTTTTCGGGCGCGACCGTTGGATGGGGACTTCTGCTCTTTCCCGTCGCGATGATCCTTCAACTGGTGCTGCTGACAGGTCTCGGGCTCTTGGTCGCGCCACTCTGCGTGCTCTGGACCGACCTTGAACGCACGACGAAACTCATCTTGCGGGCGCTCTTCTACGCTTCGCCCATCATCTACGGAGTGGCGAACCTCCCCGGTGCCTTCTCCGCCGCGGCCGCGTTCAATCCACTGTCCGGAATCTTTGCGCTGTACCGCATGGGCTTTTTCCCCGATCAATGGAATACCTTCACCGTTGTCGTTGGAGCAGTGATGAGTTTCATGTTCTTGGCGCTCGGCCTGTACACATTTAGATCGCTTGAGCGCGCTGTGTTGAAGGAGCTGTGATGTCAACCGCTTCGTTCGCGATCGAGGTAGAGAGCCTCGGCATCCGTTTTCGCCGCAATAAGCGCGGTCGGCGGAGCATCAAAGACTTGTTTGCGGGAGCATCACGTCGTTCACGCCCGGGTGAGTTCTGGGCACTTCGCGACGTATCTTTTTCTGTGACACCCGGCGAGTCCATAGGTGTCGTAGGGCGAAACGGTCAGGGAAAATCGACGCTGCTGAAGCTTGTCGCAGGCGTACTTCTCGCCGATGAGGGCGAAGTGAGGGTGCACGGCGGCGTTGCTCCGCTTATCGAGATCACCGGCGGATTCGTCGGAGACCTCACTGTGCGCGAAAACGTCCGCCTGACCGCGGGGCTCCACGGCATGAGCCGAGCTGAGATCGCCCGCCGGTTCGACGGGATCATCGCTTTCGCCGAACTTGAGGACTTCCTCGAGACGCCTTACAAACACCTGTCGAACGGAATGAAAGTTCGCCTCGCGTTCGCCGTGGTCTCGCAGCTTGACCAGCCGATTCTCCTTGTCGACGAAGTGCTGGCTGTCGGAGACAAGGCCTTTCGCGAGAAGTGCTATCGCCGGATTGATGAACTCCTGGCCGAAGGTCGAACCTTGTTTTTCGTCAGCCACAACGAGCGCGACTTGCGGAGATTTTGTACGCGCGGGATTTACTTCGACAAGGGCCGCTTGGCAATGGATGCCCCGCTCGCTGAAGTCCTCGACCGGTATAACGCCGACTACTCGGCCACTTGAGCCGCCGGGAGGTCGGAACTTCCAGGCCCGCTGTCGACATGTTGGCGCCACGACCGTGATTGCCCGGCGCGCACCGCGCAGATAACGAGCAGCATCCAGCCGAAACCCGACAGTGTGAAGCTCTCGAAAAGAGAATCGACGATCAGCGCTATCAGCATGAGCGGTGTCCAGGCATAAACGACCGAGCGACGAACGCTCGCGACAAGCCACGACCGCACGAGGGCGATACCCGCGAGGAGCGCAAAAAGCGCCAACCCTACCCAGCCCAGTTGAAGTACGACGTCAACGAAAGCGTTGAGTGCGCTCGCGTGATGATCTTGTTCGACATAGTTGATGGCGTTGAACGGAGCTTGGCTGCGAAGCCAGGGCCCGGTCCATCCCCACCCTTGCACGGGGAAGATGCGGACGAACTGCTCAATCGTGTTCCACAGGTCGACGCGTGTCGAGAAGTCGCTGCCGGCACCGAGGAACGCAATGATTTGATGCCGCAACGCGTACGCAACGGCGAGCCCCACGGCCACAACGGATCCCAGCGTCCATTGCAATACGTTCCGATTGTCGCTCGCAGTGTGTCGCACAAGCATCAGGAGAAGTGCTGCGGTTCCGACGACGACGCCGAGGACGATGACAGTCGGCGAGTCCGATAGCACCGCGAGCACGCCAGCGAGGACGACCGAAGTGACAGCAACCCCTGGTCGGACGGATGCCGTCCGCCACTCGATCATGAACGCGATGAGAGCGATGACCGCTACGAAACCGAGAGCATTTCGGGTGCCGAAGATTCCCTGAACCGGGCCGCCAGCGGCGATGTTTGCTTCTATGCCGAGGAACGCGATCGGAGTGTCGAGGAGGATTCCGGAAAGTATCTCGATGCCGAGCGATACGGCCAGCAGCACGCGTAGAACATCGCCGAGGGCGCGAACCATCTGCAGTGTGTCTCGCACGTGAGCGGCGACGATTCCCAAGAAGGCAACTGCCGCCAGCGAGAACCAGCCAACAACGGTCTGTTTCGTGCCGTGGGTCCAGATCGTGCTGGCCAGCGCCCACACCAAAAAAGCGAGCACAGAAAAAGGGACGAGGCGCACGAGTACAAGGTCGTCACGGCGAGCCCAGAGTATCGCGGAGCCCAGGATGCACAGCCCGGTGATGATTGTGATGAGAGTCACCCGGCCTGCAATGTGTTCGATCGCAAATGTTCCGAACGCAGTGCCGAGTGTCGCCAACGTGAACGCGCGAGCTATCGCCGCTGACTGGAAGAGCTCCGCGCCGAACCGCAGCGAGGAGGATGGGCCACCGATCCCGCTCACGTGCGTTGGTTCCCAGCGACGCCGTTACCGTCGGTGACGCTGCTGATGCCGTCACCGCGCTCCATGGCGAGGGTTTGCTCCGCGGGGCCGATACCGATCAGCGGCGCCTGCTTAATCTTGAATCCGAGCATCACGACGCTCAACCAGCCCCACAGCAAAAGCGGGCCGGACTCGGCAAGCCCCTGCACAAGGAGCATGCTCATCACCAGCAGCGGCAACAGGGTGAGCGGGGAGAAGGGACGATTGGCAACCAGATCCCATCGGGGCCGGTCAACAGCGAAGAACCATGCTCGCCAGATGACCGAAAGGTAGATGCCGGCCATGATGAACAGTCCAACTGCGCCGAGCTGCAAGAAGACATCGATCCACATGTTGTGCGCTTGCATCACGCTCTGCCCGTGATCGATGATCCAGCCGTCGAAAGCGGGATCGGAACTTAGCCACGGCGTTGCAAATCCCCAACCGATCACAGGATGCTCGATGGCACGCTCAAGCACGGCTTGCCAGATTGTTTCACGCCCAGTGAGAGTCGAAGAACGGCCCAGCACCGCGAAGATCGCGTCACGCCACACCCATACAACTGCGATGCCTAAACCCCCCACAGCACCGAAAGCTGCGTAGTACTTCGTGCGGGACCCGGGACGCCGCGCTGTGCGCATGAGGAGCGCGGTGGCAAGTACAACAGCGACGGCGGCAGCGGAAAGGTAGGCCGTTGCGGAGTCGGCGCGAACAAATGCGTAGGTCGCGACGGTGAACCACAATGCCAGGGGCACTCGTCGGGTCGTTCGAGCGGCGAAGATGAGGGCGAAAACGATCATTGCCGTCAGCGCCACGCTCGCGAGGAGGTTCGCGTTTCCGAAGATTCCCTGGATGCGTCCGCCATCGAAGAGGTTGTTCCGTGACCAGTAGACGATCGGGTCCATTTTCGTTGTGGGAATCACGAAGCCGGGTAAAAGCGGGCCATCTATGAAGACCGAGACTGCCAATTCAAAGAGCAGCGACAGGGCGATGACCCACTTCAGTGCCGCAGCCATGGCTCGGATGAGTTCTTTCCACCCCAGCATGCTTGCGACCATGAGGCCCTGCAACGTGGTGATAGCAAGAAGAAGCCACGTGAACGCCGTCGTCGACTGCCACGACGACCAGAAGATCGACGTCAGTGCCCATGCGACATATCCGAGGGGGAACCACGGCAGACGCCGCCAGTTCACCGGTGGCCGGATGCTGATCCACAGCGCCGCGGAAACCATCCCGGACACGACGGCGATAGTTCCCGCCACAACATCGCCGAATGCGTTGACCCATGCGACTCCCGCGAATGCTTGGAGCAGCACGAAGGCACACCACGCCCGGAGCATGAGGTGCCGAGTCTTCTCTCTCGGGGGAGCCGCGGGCGGTGCTGCGATCGGGTGCTTCGTGTGGACGGCCATCGTGTATTCAGGGTACCGGGCGCACCGCTCTGCCCGTAGGTGCTCAGTAGGCTGGGCTCATGCTGGTGAGGATATCCAATGAGCCCCGTGATTACGCGTGGGGCTCGACTTCTCTGATTGCTCGGCTGCAAGGTCGCGTGCCCTCGGGTGCCGCTGAAGCGGAAGTCTGGTTCGGGGATCACCCCGGCTCGCCCGCGATCGTCGAGGATGGGACCGCCCGCACTGTCGACAGATGGCTAGCGGAAGAGACCGGCAGCGGTTCCAGGCTTCCCTTTCTGCTGAAGCTGCTTGCCGCGGGGTCGCCCCTCTCAATTCAGGTTCACCCTTCGAAGAACCAAGCTGAAGAAGGCTTCGAGCGCGAAGATGCCGCCGGAATTCCACGGGATGCTGCGCACCGCAATTACCGTGATGACAACCACAAACCCGAACTGATCGTGGCGCTGAGCGACGAGTTCGAAGCGCTCGCGGGCCTCCGCGCGCTTGCCGATACACGCCGCCTGGTCGCTGCACTCGGCGACAGCGCTGGTGTTCGAGCACTGTCAGAGCGCCTGCGCGTCGATGATGAGAGGGGGGCGCTCGCCGATGTCATCGGCTGGGTTCTTTCGGGTGAAGCCGGATCTTACGTTGACGACATCATCAACGCGGTTGTGGCGATGGAGCTTGACGCGAGCGACGAATTTGCGCGTGAAGTAAGGCTGATCGGTCGTCTTCAGGATGCGTATCCAGGAGACGCGGGGATCGTTGTCGCGATGCTCATGAACTACGTCACCCTTGCTCCCGGGGAGGCGATTTTTGTCGGCGCAGGTGTGCTCCACGCGTACGTCGCGGGTCTCGGGGTTGAACTGATGGCCGCCAGTGACAACGTGTTGCGTGGCGGGTTGACGCCGAAATACATCGACACCGAAGAGCTCTCGCGCATCCTCGACACCACACCCATCGCCCCGCCGCTGCTGCTTCCCACCTCGAAAGACGACTACGTCGACGTCTTCGATGCAGGAATTGAAGATTTTGCACTCACGCGTGTTCGAGTGGCGAACACACCGGTGGCGGTGCCCGTGTCGGCGCCCGCGATCGTTCTCGTGGTCGACGGTACCGTGGAAGTCTCAGGGGCCGACGAGGCACACGCGATTGCGCTTTCGCCCGGAACGGCGCTGATCGCGAGTGCCGATGAGCAGGTCTTGCGCTTCCGAACTGATCACGGCGGCGTTGCTTTCATCGCGACGCCAGGGCGTTGAGTCAAACGTTTTTGCATCGAAACACGCCGACGGCGCGTCGTAAAGATTCAATCCACACTTGAGGGTTTACGATCCGCGACTTGACCGCAGCGAATGACACCGGTGTAATTATGTGTAGGCACCATTCGGGTGTCGGGGTCTAAACGCTAGGAGAACGATATGGCGGCTGCGAATTACCGCTCGGGCGTTCCCGAAGATTGGTTTGTTGATCCGGTAAATCTCGGCGTGCCGGGAGTCCGGCGCACGGTCGAGGCCGAGGAAGAGAGTCTCCTCTCCTGGCAGACCGACGCCCTGTGCTCACAAACCGATCCCGAAGCATTCTTCCCAGAAAAAGGTGGATCGACTCGGGACGCCAAGCGCATCTGCACATCGTGCGATGTGCGGTCTCAATGCCTCGAATACGCGCTTCAAAATGATGAGCGTTTCGGCATTTGGGGCGGTCTCAGCGAGCGCGAGCGCCGCAAGCTGAAACGTCGCGCAAGCTGACTGAGATTGGCGCTCGCGGCGCGTTCGCGCGATTGCGACGCTGTTGCCGCCTAGGCTGACCTGGCCATGCCCGCTCGAGTACATGCCTTTCTCGTCGTGCGCCCTGAAGGGCGGACGGCCGCTGCCCTTCACCTGAAGCGCACGTTGGCCGCGCTCGACGCGCAGACCCGTCAGCCCGACACGCTCACGATCGTGATGTGCGGCGGAGATAAAGCCGTTGCCGATGTCGCTGGGTCCTCGCGGGCTGAAGGCGTCATTACCGCTGCTGCTTCCACGAGTTACGCACAGGCCCTCAGCCTCGCGACATCGCGGATGACGGGCGATGCGGTGTGGCTTCTCGCGCAAGACACCGCACCCGAACCCGAGGCGCTGGCAAGGCTCGCCGGGGCTCTTGAGCTGTCTCCGTCGATCTCAGTCGCGGCCCCAAAACTTGTTGACGGCGAAAATCGCGCGCAGATCGTCTCTCTCGGCGTGAGTATGACGCGCTTTGGGCGCACTGTTGAAATTGTCGAGGATGAGCTCGACCAGGGTCAACACGACGTCAAGGCAGATGCGCTGGCGGCGGACGTTCGCGGCCTGTTGGTGCGAGCTGACGCGTGGCGCCATCTCGGGGGGCTCGACACGGCTCTTGCGGGAGCCGATGAAGGGCTCGACCTGGGCGTGCGCGCGCGGCTTGCCGGAGGACGCGTGGAGCTGGTTCCGCGAGCAATCGTGGCGGTTAGTGGCGACGGTGTCGCTGCTCTTCCCCTGCCGCAGGGCGGAAAACGCATCCGTCGCAGGGTGTTTGCAACCCGCACAGCGCAGTTGCATCGGCGGATGGTTTATGCGCCAGCGCCGAGCGTGACTCTGCACTGGCTCTCGATTTTGCCGTTGGCTTTGTGGCGCACAATCCTGCAGCTTCTCGCGAAGGAGCCGGCAAGTGTTCTCCCGGAGTGGGCGGCAGCAGTCGTGGTCCTGGTGCGATGGGGATCGATTGCGCGTTCCCGGAGCGGAATTCGGCGCAGTCGGAGATCGTCTTGGGCGCTCATTGCCCCGCTGCGTGTCGGGCGAGACACACTGCGTGAACGGCTCGACATCGACCCCGACGAGACCGGTGAAGCTCCACGGCGCCCCGAGCTAGCCCTTTTCAGTGGCGGTGGCGCGTGGGTCGTTCTTGCAGCTCTTCTGCTCTCAGCAGCGGTATTTCCCGCTCTCCTAGCGTGGCGAGTGCTCGGTGGCGGCGCTATCGCGCCGATGCGTGACACCCTCATCGGCCTCTGGTCGGATGCTGGCTACGGCATCCGTTCGACTGGTTTGGACGTTGTCGGCCCGGCCGACCCGTTCGCGGCCGTCATCGCGGTGCTCGGGTCGTTGTGGCCGGGCGACCCGTCGCGCGCAGTCGTGCTGTTGTGGCTACTTGCGCTGCCGCTCGCGGTTCTCGGCGGCTGGTTTGCGGCAACCCGCATCACCGAGCGTTCGCTTCTGCGCATAACGGCGGGCGTCGCGTGGGCTCTGGCGCCGACATTCTGGACCGCTCTCATCGATGGGCGTCCGACGGGCGTGATTGTTCACCTCCTCCTGCCGTGGCTGTTTTATGCGGGTTCGGTCGTGCACCGATCCTGGACAGCGGCCGGAGCTGTGTCGCTACTCATGGCGGGGGTCATGGCGTCGGCACCGTCTCTCGCCCCGGCGCTCATCGTCGTCTGGCTCGGCGCGATTATCCTGACGATCATCATGCGTGCCGGTCGCGGCGCGGGGCGGATCGTGTGGACGATGGCACCTGCCGCGGTGCTCTCAGCGCCTCTCGTGTGGACGCAGTTACATCTCCAGAACCCCTGGGGATTGCTTGCAGATCCCGGCGTTGTGTGGGCAGGCCCCACCGCATCCGCTGATACCGCGGGCCGTGCGCTGCTCGCCGCTGGCTTTCCTTCCGGCGATCTCGGCGGTTGGGTCGCGATCCTGCAAAGCATCGCACCCGGTGTTCCGGTGTGGTCGGTTGTCTTCCTGGTTGTGCCGATAGTGGTTCTCGCGCTGTTGGCTCCAATGACTCCTCGTTGGCTCCCAGGCTTCGTTCTCGTCGTCGTCGCGGCGCTCGGCATCGGAACTGCGATTCTCCAGGTGGGCATCGCCGTATCGTTTGATAACGCGGAAGCGGTGTCAATCTGGCCTGGGACCGGACTCAGCTTTGCTTGGATGGGCATCGTCGGAGCGACCGTCGTAACACTTGAGGCGGGGCTTGTGCCGCGCCAGAACGTCGCGCGAGCGGTGGCCGCGACTGTCGTCATGACAACTCTTGGTCTGCTCGCGATTCCCTCCCTCACCGCTGTTAGTCGTGACGAGTCAGTGCTGGCGAATGGTCCGACTTCGACGTTGCCCGCGTACGTCGCGGCGCAAGGCCGAGATGACGCTTCGGTGGGCACTATCGTGCTCACCCCGCTGGATGACGGCGCGATAGTGGCTGAAATTATTTGGGGCGGCAGCGAGACGATCGGTGGGCAATCCACCTTTCTAAATACTCGTATCACGGCGACAGACGCCGACAACGAGACTGCAGCGCTCACAGCGGCTCTTGTGAGCGCGACATCGGCGGATGCGGTGACTCAGCTCGCAGACGAGGGCATCGGGTTCGTCCTCCTTGCACCTTCACCCGGTACCGAATCGGATGAGGCGCGCACAGTCCGTCTTTCCGCGCAGACAGCGCTCGATCAGCGCGAAAATCTCGATGCCGTGGGAGACACCGCAAAGGGGCTTCTTTGGCGAGTGACTGATGACGTTGCCCCGAGGGCCGAGGCATCCGTATTCGTTCGAGAAACGGGACGACTTATTGCAATCGTGCAGCTCATCGTGTTTGGTGCGGCCGTGTTGCTGGCTGTTCCTACCTCAGCGTCACGTCGCGCCGCGCGTCGCACGCCGAGAATCGTGGGCCCGCACGCGCAGGAGGTGCGATGAGTAACCGACGAATTCGCCGTTGGGCGCTGACAAGTGCGCGCGTTTTGGTGGGAGCAGCGATTGCCGCAGCCACCGTTCTCGGGATTGTTGTCGCAGCAGCGGCGCCTTGGCCGAGCTATACGGCCGCACCGGTCGAGGTGGAGGCGGCCCCGGCCCTCTCGAACTCCGTCCTCGCGTGCACCGGACCGCTCCTTGCCTCAGCGCGCGATTCATCACAGGCCAGCCTTCTGAGCGTTGCCGGTGAGCAGCAATTGACGACAGGTTCTGATGCCGCTGGAGCGTCTGTGGAAGTCGATGGCCTCGATGCAGTATCTGTCGCCGGGGGCGCGACCGTCGCGCGATTGACGGCCCCACCGCAGGATGGCGTGGCATCCGACATTTCTGGTGCCGGTTCCGCCCAAGTTGAAGCCGATGACCTTCGTGGGTTCGCGGCTTCTGCTTGCCAGCCCGCTTTGATGGATTCCTGGCTCGTTGCGGGAGCTGCAACGACCGGTGCTGCTGACTTGATCGTGTTGTCGAACCCGGGTGTTGTGCCCGCGACAGTTCAGCTGACGATTTACGGTGCGACCGGCGCCATCACGCCCGATGGTGGAACAGACGTGGTGATACCCGCCGGTAGCCAGCGGGTATTGCCGCTCGCGGGCCTCGCGCTGAACGAAGCGACACCAGTTATCCGTGTCACGGCTTCCGGCGCTCCGGTCGTGGCTTCTTTGCAGTCGAGCGTGACGAGAACCCTCGTACCGGGTGGCGTTGACCAGGTGGGAGCGATACCTCTGGCGACCGCGACCCAGGTCATCCCTGGCGTCACAATTGCGAAGGCCGCTCGCAGCGGAACTGTCACAACCGTGTTGCGAGTGCTTTCCGCAGGCGTCGACGCGACAGCATCCGTCACTGTCGAAGACGAAGACGGAGTCGTGCTCACTCAGGAAGTTCCCCTGGCGGCCGATATGCCAGTCGAGGTAGACCTGTCGGAAGTCGACCCGGGCGACTATACGGTTTTTGTCAGCGCTGATGCCGCCGTCGTCGGCGCTGTCTGGCACACCACGGGACTGGGTGAGGGATCAGACATCGCGTGGTTCAGTTCGGCACCTGAGGTGAGTCTGCCGAGCACGTTTTCAGTTGCTTCGGGCCCATCACCCACACTGACGCTGGCGAACACGAGCGAAGCAGACACCACGGTCACCCTTGAAGCGATCGGGTCACGCGGAAAAGACCTCGAGATTGATGTACCCGCGGGGGGAACCGTGACGACTCCCGTTGTCTCGCGCGCTGTGTATGCGATGAATCCCGAAGCTGCTGTGCACGCGTCGATCACGTATTCCGCAGACGGCCAGCTTTCTGGGTACCCGGTCTGGCCAGCGGATGCCGCGGCGTCAACCGTGACGGTCTTTCCCTAGCGGTTAAACCCGAATCGCCCCGCCCAAGAATTCGGACGTTAGAAGAAGCGGAAGCGGTCGGGTCCGAGATCCCAAGGGTCTCGCCCCAAAAAGTCGGCAGCCGCACGAAAGACGCAGCTTTCAATCATCATGCGCCGGTGCAGGTCATCGTTTCGGTGCAGGTGGCTGAGACGCTCAATCGGCAATCGGAACATCACGATGCGTTTGTCGTCAGGGAATGCTTGCCACCGAGGGATGCCGTTCTCATCGGTCTTCAGCGGCATATCGGCGATTTCGAATCGCACGTCGCGTAGCTCAGGCCATGATGATCGTAAGAACTCGGCGGCGGCGCCGACTGCCAGATCGAATCTCTCGATGCGGGTATCGATCGGGGGAAGCGGCGGCCGCACTACTGGGCTTCGACCCTCGCGCCCATGGCGTCCATGCCGGGTGGGTCGGCCCCGTTCGGGAGTCTGCTTTGCCCGACGCCGCATCATGGACCCATTCTAGATGCGGCGCGGCATCCTGGCGGCGTCGCTTCTCGCGACTATCGTCGGTTCAATGCGCGAGAGACAGTGCTCGAAAGTGGGTTGCACGAGAGAAGCCGTGACGACCTTGACCTACGATTACGGCGATCAGATGGCCGCCGTTGGTCCGCTGGGACGCGTGAATGACCCGCACGCGCATGATCTTTGCGCCATCCACACTGATCGTCTTTCGGTACCGAAGGGCTGGACTGTCATACGTCACGAGACGCTTCGCACCTGAAATTGATCCGCGTATAGCGCCTTTGGTCGGCGTGGAGCGCCGTTCTTACCGGCTGGGAAAGCCCGAAGGCGGCGCGGTGGCCCCAGATGCAAGCATCTCCACCCGTGAGCGCTGTGATTCGATTGCGCCACGCTCTCGCAGTCTTCGCACCGCGACGATTCCGTAGACGGCGCTCACCGCATCGCCCTCTGGCATCGGCGACACGTGCGTTGACAGCTCTTCGGCGAGAGCGGATGCCACGCGCACCCGAGAAGCCGGATCCAGAGTGCCAGAACCCGCGATGAACTGTGCACACCGGCGCGCTAGACGATCGGGTAGACGGGTTACATCGGCGGTCTGTGCCCATGGGATCAACTGTGGGGGGACGGAGAGCTCCGCCGAGGGCGGCATGGCGGCGCGGGTTCGTTCGCCATAGGTTCCGGCCACGAGGTCACCCAGTCGTTGTGCGCGGGGAGTGAATGCGCCGACGAGTGCTGCTATCGCCCCCAACGTAATCCAGATTTCAAGCACTCCGAGCAGTGCACGGATGAAGGCGTGGCGAAAACCCACGCTGCCACCATCGACTCTCACCACTCGACCACCGACAGCCAACTTGCCAAGGCTCCGGCCTCGCGTCACAGTTTCCACGACCGTGGGGAGAACGACGAGCGCTACGACGACCGACGCAATCATCAAAATGGGCGCTGCGCTTTCGGGCAGAGCTCCCGTCGAGGTCAACCAAAACGAAACCAGCACCATGACAACGACGAGCGCGATCCCGAGAATGGCGTCGATGAGAGCGCCGAGTCCACGGAGAAAGAAACCGACGGGTTGAACGTCGAGCGCGACGGCTTCGCCGGTGAGGATTTCATCGGGTGAGATGTCGATGGCAATGATTTCGACGTGAGCGGATGCGGGGTCGACCGGCATGGGTACAGTAAATCAAATGGATCTCCATGCTCTTGCCGCGGCTCGTCGAGACGAGTGGCAACGTTTGGACGAACTCAGCCGCGTTCGGCGTCTGTCTGGTGCTGAAACCGACGAGCTGGTCACGCGATATCGCGCTGCGTCGGCGGACCTTGCCGATTTGAAGACGTCGGCTGGGCGCTCCCCGCAGGGCGACTACCTTTCGTCTGTCCTTGCGAGAGCCAGACTTCACCTCACCGGTGCGCGCGAAAACGTGTTGGCTCAGATCCCACGTTTCTTCGCTCTTCAGTTGCCCGCCGCGTTGTATCGCGTGAGGTGGACGACGCTTGTAATCGCGGTCGGGTTTACCGTGATTGCCGCTCTCGTGACGCTGTGGATCTCCGCCGATCCGCGCGCCGTGGCTGCCCTTGGCGACCGCGCGGACCTGCAGCAATACGCCGAGGGCGACTTCACGGACTACTACAGCGAGAACCCCGCAGCAGTCTTTGCCGGGACTGTGTGGACAAACAACGCGTGGATCGCGGCACAGTGCGTACTTTTCGGAGTCACGGGTCTGTGGCCCGTCATGGTGGTCATCCAGAACGCAGTGGGCCTCGGGCAGTCAGCTGCCGTCATGGTCGAGTTCGACAGACTCGATGTCTTCTTCAGCTTCATCCTTCCGCACGGCCTCCTCGAACTCACCTCCGTGTTCGTGGCCGCCGCCGCCGGTCTTCATATTTTTTGGGCCTGGGTCGCTCCTGGGCGGCGCAGCCGCGCGGATGCGCTCGCCGCTGAGGGGCGCTCTCTCGCGACTGTCGCGATCGGCCTTGTGTTCGCTCTTGCGCTTTCCGGGGTCGTCGAGGGGTTTGTCACAGGGCAGCCATGGCCGGTATGGCTCAAAATCAGCCTGGGCGCCGCAGCGCTCGGGGTGTTCCTTTTTTACATGCTCTTCGTGGGTGCGCGAGCTGTGCGCACCGGTGAGAGCGGTGACCTCACCGAATACGAAGCGGGGACGCCTCGACTCGTCGCGGGCTAAGGGCGCCGGCAGCATCCGCTCAGCGTGACGTTCTTTTGAGTTAATCAAAAGAACGATAGACTTATTTGGATGTCAAAAACCGATCCCGACCCCGGTACTGATGGGGTCATCCGTGCCGCGGGTCTCCGCGCAACGGCGCCGCGTCGCGCGGTGTTCGATGCTCTTCAAGGGATGCCGCACTCGCGCGCTGACGAGATCTTCTCTCGAGTGCAGAGCGACACGGATGGCACGAGCTTGCAGTCCGTCTACAACGTGCTCGGCGACTTCGTCGACGCGGGTCTTGTGCGCCGTATCGAGCCCGCCGGAAGCCCCGGCCTTTTCGAGGTCCGCATCGACGACAACCACCACCATCTCGTATGCACCTCGTGCGGGCGTGTGGAAGACGTTGCGTGTTCGGTCGGTGCTGCGCCGTGCCTGCACCCCGTCGAGACGCACGGCTACCAAATTCATACCGCTGAGGTGACGTACTGGGGACTGTGCTCCTCGTGCGCCGCCGACGCGAACCCCTCGGCTTCACAGCGAACACTCTGAATCAATAGCGAAAGCCCTGAGATTCCCAGACGAAAGGAACGTCATGTCCGACATCAACGGATGCCCGATCCCTCACGATGGCGCGGATGAAACCCGCCTTCCCGTTGGCCCCTCTCCCACCAACGCCGAGCCAGAGGGCGTATTGCCGCACCCGACAAGCGGCTCGGCGAACCGGGTGTGGTGGCCCGAAAAGTTGAATCTCAAGATTCTTGCCAAGAACCCTGATGTCTCGAACCCGCTCGACGCCGATTTCGACTACGCGGCTGCGTTTGAAGCGCTCGACGTCGACAGTCTCAAGAAAGACATTCTTGAGACATTGACTGTCTCGCAGGACTGGTGGCCGGCCGACTTCGGCCACTACGGTCCGTTGATGATCCGTATGGCGTGGCACAGCGCTGGTACCTACCGAATCACAGATGGTCGTGGCGGCGGTGGCGCGGGTCAGCAGCGATTCGCACCTCTCAACAGCTGGCCCGACAACGTTAATCTCGACAAGGCGCGCCGGCTCCTCTGGCCTGTGAAGAAGAAGTACGGGCAGTCGATCTCCTGGGCTGACCTCATGATCCTCGCCGGAAACGTCGCGCTGGAGTCGATGGGATTCAAGACCTTCGGCTTTGCCGGTGGACGCAAGGACGTGTTCGAGCCTGACGACGACGTCTACTGGGGTCCGGAAACGACTTGGCTGGGTGACGAGCGCTACACGGGTGAGCGCGACTTGGAGAAGCCGCTGGCAGCCGTTCAGATGGGCCTCATCTACGTGAACCCCGAAGGCCCGAACGGTGAGCCCGACCCACTGAAGTCCGCTCACGACATTCGCGAGACGTTCGCGCGCATGGCGATGAACGACGAAGAGACTGTCGCCTTGATCGCCGGTGGCCACACCTTCGGTAAGACACACGGAGCGGCGCCAGACTCAAGCGTCGGAGACGACCCAGAAGCTGCCGATCTCGACGAGCAGGGTCTCGGGTGGAAGAACGCTCACGGTACTGGGCGGGGCGATGACACCATCACGAGCGGCCTCGAGGTCACGTGGACGTATCACCCGACCCGCTGGGACAATGAGTTCCTGCACATTCTGTACGCGTACGACTGGGAGGTCTTCGACAGCCCCGCCGGTGCTAAGCAGTGGCGTCCGAAGGGCGGCGCGGGTTCGGACATGGTGCCCCTCGCCCATGATTCCTCGACACGCCGCGAGCCCCGCATGCTCACGAGTGACCTCGCCCTCCGTTTCGACCCGGAGTACGCCAAGATCACGAAGCGGTTCCTTGAAGACCCCGATGCTTTCGCTGATGCGTTCGCTCGAGCGTGGTTCAAGCTCACTCACCGTGACATGGGCCCGAAGGCGCGCTACCTGGGTTCAAACGTCCCGTCCGAAGACCTCATCTGGCAGGACCCGCTTCCCGCGGTCGATCACGCGCTGATCGATTCCGCAGATGCTGCCTCACTGAAGCAGCAGATTCTCGATTCTGGTCTGACGGTCGGCGAACTCGTTCAGACCACGTGGGCTGCGGCATCCACATTCCGTGGCAGCGACAAGCGCGGTGGCGTCAATGGTGCACGCGTGCGGCTCGCGCCGCAGAAGGACTGGGAGGTCAACAACCCCGCCCAGCTGCAGAAGGTGCTCACGGTGCTCGAGGGCATCCAGGCATCATTCAATGACGCCACGGCTGACGGCAAGAAGGTATCGCTCGCTGACCTCATCGTGCTGGCGGGTAACGCCGGTGTCGAAAAAGCCGCAAAGGATGCCGGAGTCGACGCTGAGGTGACATTCCACCCGGGACGTACCGATGCGACCGCAGAGCAGACCGATGTCGAATCGTTCGCGCCTCTCGAACCTGCCGCCGACGGATTCCGCAACTACACGAAGGGTCGCCCGACCCTCCCGGCGGAGTATCTGCTCGTCGATAAGGCCAACCTCCTCACGCTGAGTGCACCGGAGATGACTGTGCTCGTTGGTGGGTTGCGTGTACTCGGTGCTAACTGGGATGCCTCGAACTACGGTGTGTTGACCGAGCGTACGGGCGTTCTCACGAACGACTTCTTCGTCAACCTGCTCGACCTCGGCACCACGTGGAAGCCCCTCGACCCGGGCAAGCACGCGTTCCAGGCAACCTCGGATGCCTCGGGTGAAACGCTGTGGACCGGAACCCGCGCCGACCTCGTGTTCGGCTCGAACTCGGAGCTTCGTGCTGTCGCTGAGGTCTATGCGAGCGACGACGCCACCGAAAAGTTCGTGCGCGACTTCGTTGCTGCGTGGGGCAAGGTCACGGAGCTTGACCGCTTCGACCTCGTCTAGCCAGCGCAGTCTCACCGAATCCGCATAACCGGCGGCCCGCTCCTCATCGAGTGGGCCGCCGGTTTCGGCTTTTCACCCATGCCGAGGGGTCGCAACACGCCGCATCATCCTCCGCCAGCCGGAGGCATAACGGCGTGTTGCGACCCCTCGGCGCGAGAAGCTCGAGAGTGTCGGACTAGAGGAGGCCAGCGGCTTTCATCGCGATGTAGCGATCAGCCACTCGAGGTGGCAAGCTTTCGGAGCTCGCGACCACTGTCTCGGCGCCGGCCCGCGAAACGGCAGCGCCGACGGCGGCAGCGTCGCGAAGCGAGCGCTCGGCGGCGGCCGCACGATAGACAGCAGCGGCATCTCCGCGTGCGCGCGTTGCGTCAGCGACCGAATCATCGGTTGCTGATGCAACGATCACTCGGGTGCGATAAGACAGCGCGGGGAGCGATCCTAAAAACCCACGGGATGCCTCAATCTCGTCCTGTGCTGTCAGTAACACCACGAGCGAAGGTCGATTCGTCAATCGCCGCGCCTGGGCGAACGCGGCGTCCCAGTCGGTATCGATCAGACGTGCCTCAACGGGGGCCATCGCTTCGACGAGAGTCGGGAGTAACGCAGACCCGTTCACGCCGCTGACTCGGGCTCGGGTGACCCGGTCGAACATCACGAGGTGCACGTGGTCGCCCGCGCGTACGGCGAGGGCCGACAAGAGCAGGGCCGTCTCCATCGCGGCATCAAGGCGCACTCCATCGCCGACGCGCGCGGCAGCTGTGCGGCCGGAGTCGATCACGATCACGATGTGCCGGTCTCGCTCGGGTCGCCACGTTCGGAGTATCGTGTTGCCTGCTCTCGCCGTCGCGCGCCAATCGATCGAGCGCACGTCGTCACCGCGCACATACTCGCGGAGGCTGTCGAACTCGGTGCCCTGCCCGCGTACCTGCACGCTCGTGTTGCCATCGAGCTCGCGCAAGCGCGCAATTCGAGACGGGAGATGACGCTGCGAATGAAAGGGCGGAAGCGCCACGACAGACACTTCCGAATCCAGTCGTCGCTGGCGGCCGGCGAAACCGAGGACGCCCGACGCGCGGACGACGATGAAATCAGACGCGATGCGCCCACGTCGCCGGGGGAGTAGCGGCACGATAACGGTGCGAGTGCTGTCGGGGGCAATATCGACACGGATACGTTCGAGGGCTACGCCGGCCGTTGGTTGCCAGGCGTCCCGGATGAGACCACGCAGAGTACGCCTGCCCGTGTTGGTGAGGATGAGCTCGGTCTCGACCTGAACGTCACGGCGTACACGCGCGGGCGCACTTCGTTGGACTCGCACAGCACGAACGTCGGCAGCGCTCAGAACGTCGCACACGACGACGAGAAAGCACAGCAAGAGCCAAATGCCCGTCGCGGCCCAGGCATTGATTCCCACGGCCGTCCCCACAACGACCACAGGAATGCCCGCGACGATGGCGACGACGATTCGTCCAGAAAGGTACACGGCGCCCTTAGATCGGAACTCGGGTTTGCTGCAAAATCGCGCTCAGCACAGCATCAACTGAAACGCCTTCCAGCTCCGCATCGGGTCGCAGCCTGATGCGATGGCGCCACGTCGGAACGAGCATTGTCTGTACGTGGTCCGGAGTGATGGCCGAGTACCCGCTCAGCCATGCCCATGCCTTGGCCGCTGAGAGGAGAGCTGTCGTGGCGCGTGGGCTCACCCCGAGTTGCACCGAAGGCGACTCGCGAGTGGCCCGCGCGAGATCAACGATGTAGCTGAGCACATCATCAGTGACGGCGACACCTTCGACAGCAGTTTGTGCCTGCCGAAGTTTATCCGGGCCGAGCACCGCTTCGACGCCCGCAGCCTCGAGGCTGCCGGCGCGGAAACCTTCGGCATGACGACGAAGAACATCGATTTCGGCATCACGGCCGGGAACTTCCACGATGAGTTTCAACAGGAAGCGGTCCAGCTGCGCTTCGGGGAGCCCGTAGGTGCCCTCGTGTTCGACCGGGTTCTGTGTCGCCGCGACGAGAAACGGGTCCGGCAGTGCGCGCGTAACGCCGTCAGCCGAAACCTGGCGTTCCTCCATAGCTTCGAGGAGTGCTGACTGTGTCTTTGGGGGTGTGCGGTTGATCTCATCTGCGAGCAAGATGTGCGTGAAGACGGGCCCCTCCCGAAATTCGAACTCCGCAGAGCGTGAATCGTAAATGAGAGAGCCAGAAACATCGCCCGGCATGAGATCTGGCGTGAACTGGATGCGTTTGGTACCGAGCCCCACTGTGCGACTGAACGTGCGCACGAGAAGTGTTTTCGCGACCCCCGGCACACCCTCGAGAAGAACGTGCCCACGCACGAGGAGCGCGATCAATAGTCCCGTAATCGCGCCATCTTGGCCCACGACGGCCTTGCCGATCTCCTGGCGCACACGATGCATTGCATCGCGAAGTTCGCTTTCGGAGAGAAGATTGGCAGTCATTGCGAGTTCCTTTCCGGGCGCGAGGCGGCCGCGACAGCGGCCTCCACGGCATCGAGCTGAGAAACGAGCTCAACGAGCTCGCGATCGGTATGAGGGACGGTTTCGAACAGGATGCCGCGAACGCTGTGAGCATTCATTCCCGCACGGGTGGCGGCAGCATCCGAAATCGCTTGCACTGTCGCGCCGGCGCCAAGGGAGAGTTGCCGACGAAGGCGGTCGAGGACGCCCAACCGAAGCTGATCCGCGGCGTGGCTCGCGTCGCCCGCCCGGGCATACAGATGAACACGCCCTTCTGTCGTCTCATTGGCCCGCACCGAGACCGGAAGACGCTCAGCTACGAGCGGGCCGAATCTTCTGCCGCGCCACACTGCGGCGGCAATCGTGGCGATGATCAAGAGAGTCATTGCGGGAGTAACCCAGGGCGGGGTGAGTTCCCCGAGTTCAGGCGCCGCGGTGCCACGCTGGTCGCTAGCCGACGGAACATACCAAACGACCGTTGCCCGCGAGCCGAGCAGTTGCAGCCCGAGAGATGCATTGCCGTTTTCGGCAAGGTGTGCGTTGGTAAAAAGCTCGGTGCCATCGACGGCTGATATGCCATCGGCGAGGATGAGACCAAATCCATCGTGCGAGGGATAGCAACCTTCGGCATCCGTCGGGAGCGAAAATTCAGCGCCGACGACCACGGGGCCAGCCCGCGTTGCGATCTCGCTCTCGCAGGAGGCGGCGACCGGTGCGAGGTCGCCGTAGCCCACGGACTCTGCGCCCGGAAAAAGTATGCGCAAACCACGCGAACCGATGTCTGGCACGACAACGCGATCAGCTCTAACCGCAAGCTCCAGGAGGTCTTCGTCCTCAAGCAGAGGACTATCTGGCAGCACGAGAGTCACCGGCTCGTCACTGACTGCCGCGAGCGCATCGTCATACGTGCGAACGACTTCGACGCGAACGCCCTGATCGCGCAAGATCTCGGCGATAGCGAGAGTGCCGTATGGGCCCGCCGACTCCGGGTCGAACGCGCCACGAGAGTTCCAGCCGGTGTTTGCTGTGAGTGCGGTGCCAACGAGAGCTGCGAGCACAAGCGCGACTGCGATCGCGCCCCATCCGAGAATCCGTCGTCGACGTGTCGGTGCAGCAGCGGGGCGGGCGGTGTCTGTCACGCGGTGACCTGCACGGCTGTGCTCGCCAAGGTGCTGGTGGCTGTGCCGAGCGACTCATCGATCTTGACGATCTGTGTGTATTGCGGCTCCTGGCCACTTCGACGTAAGTAGCGGATCTCATCGAAGACAGTCGCGGCGTGAAACAGGTCTTCTTCGTGCGATGGGATGGCTGCCGCCGCTTGCCGTGCGAAACCTTGCGCGGTCGTTCCCGGCGGAGTCTCAACGACTCCGCGCTCGGTCAGCGCGAGGGCGAGAGCTCGAAAACGCACGATGATCGCCTCGTCCCACTTCTGCTCCAGAGCCAGCTGCTCAGCAACAGTTCGAAGTTCTCCGGCTGAGCGTGTTTCACGGAGCCCGAAAAGATCGGCGGTCTGCGGCTGTGTGCGAACCCGTGATCGCGGTCGCCCCCACACGAGAAATCCGACGACAACCAAAGCGATGACGATAACAAGGGCGATGACGGCAAGGCTTCGACCCCATCCGCCCGAGACATCAGAGGTGAAGATTTCCTCGATAGCGCGCACGACGGCGCCTACAGCGCGGTCGAATGCGGTGGGAGTTGCGACCTCGTAGGTGTTTCGACTGAGTTCTTCTTCCGCCAAACGGCGAGCTTCGTCACCGTCGGGAATGACGGGAACTACCGCCAGTGACCCTGTCATGCCTCGGGAGGTCCGTCTTTTGGAGGGGAAGCTGCGCCCGGAGCTGTCCACGAGGACGGCGCGGGAGCGGATGGCGTCGGAGCGGATGGCGCCGGCGGAACATATGGCGGCGGAGGCATCGCGGGGGTGGCAAACGCGGCGGGTGCTGAAGCACGAGGAAGCTCACGCCCCACGTTCTGGCGGAATGGATCCGGGAGTCCAGTTTCGCCGTTGTCGCGTCGTTCGGTGTAAGCCAGCAGATCGAGATCTAACCCTTCACGGCGCATACGCACGTCGAGGTAGATCAAGGACGCGGCCGTCGACTGCACGACGAGAGCAACCGACTGAATCAGCAGCGCAACCACCTGCGCGAGCACCGATGAAATCACGATGGCGATGATCGCAGAGGGCTCCGGATCGCCCGTCGGCGTAAGGATTGTCGAAATCGCGAACTGCACAATCGAAAACGGCGCGCTAGCGACCTGCGCAAGCACTGAAAACATCAGTGAAATGAGCACTATGACGCCGAGTGCGGCCCAGAATCGCCCGCGAATGAGACGCCAGGACCGAGCGATTGCGCCGCGCACAGTGGCGTTCTCAAGGATGATCGCCGCTGGCACGATCACGAGTTTCGTGCTGAGCCATAACCACAGTGGAATTGAGGCCAGTACGAGAACGACGCCAAGTGCAATAGACAGCGGAAGCGCGAGGAAACCGAGTGCGACGATGCCTGCGGCGAGAACGACGAAGACCACGATCAACGCGGCGAGAACGAGCGCAGAATATCCGATCAGACGCCAGAAGACGGGCTTGATCTGAGCCCACAACACGCGCAAGGTGCGCTTTTCAGCGACCGCCGCGTACGCGACCTCAGCAACGACGACAGCCTGCACGATCACGCTGAGCGCACCCGCGGCCAAGCCCAGCACGATGCCCGCCGCAGCGGTAATGACGATGGAACCTAAAAACACCGCGTCGTAGTCCTCGCCGAACGGCATCGTGTCGAGGCGTGAGAAGGATGCGATAGCGATGGCACCAACGATGATTGTCACCACGACGTAGGCAGCGATTTGCACGCACAGCGCAAAGCCCAACAGCACTCGTGGGTTGTGCCGCAGAGCGACGAATGATTTGCCGAGAATCGTGCCGAAAGACAGGGGATGCAGTGGAACAATTCCTGGGCGTGAGGCCGGAGTCCATGCGGGGTATGCGTTCCCAGACGGAGATGTCACGGTGTCAGTTCCCCTCAAGCATTGCAACTGGATTCCTATCGTGTCATACGAATCCGGCTTGGTTCCCGCAGGTTTGCAGAGTCTCGACTACGCTAGCCGGAGCGCACGACCAGGTGGCATAGCGCTGCCGTCGAGCCCGACTCAAAGGACGAACGCGTTCTCATGACCTCACGCATCCTCGTCGTCGATGACGACACCGCGCTTGCCGAGATGATCGGCATTGTGCTGCGTACCGAAGGCTTCGACACAGCCTTCTGCGCAGACGGAGCGAAAGCCCTCGACACGTGGCGGGAGGAACGGCCCGATCTCATCCTGCTCGATCTCATGCTTCCGGGCATGGATGGCATCGAGATATGCACTGAAATTCGTGCTGAGTCGGGCGTTCCCATCATCATGTTGACCGCTCGCACCGACACAGCCGATGTCGTCAAAGGCCTGGAATCCGGAGCCGATGACTACATTGTTAAGCCGTTCAATCCGAAAGAGCTCGTCGCGCGAATCCGTACCAGGCTCCGCCCCGCATCGGAAGAGCCGGCCGAGACGCTTCGCATCGGAGATGTAACGGTTGACGTGGCCGCTCACGAAGTCCGTCGAGGATCTGACGCGATCGCACTCACTCCACTCGAGTTCGAGCTTCTTGTGGCTCTGGCATCGAAGCCTCAGCAGGTTTTTTCGAGAGAAATGCTGCTTGAGCAAGTGTGGGGCTATCACTACAAAGCAGACACGCGGCTCGTGAATGTGCACGTGCAGCGTCTGCGGGCGAAGGTTGAGCTCGACCCTGACAATCCCAAGATTGTAACGACGGTCCGTGGCGTGGGCTACCGCGCTGGCGCCGTGGTGTGAGTACGAAGTGAGCACCCAACGCGCCGGATCATCCCGAGCTCGGTGGGTGTTCGGACTACAAGATGCACGCACATGGCCTGAGACGCTATCGCGGGTGTGGCGGCGGTCGTTGCGATTTCGCACGCTCGTCATCACTATCGCCCTGACTGCCATTGCGATTCTCGTGGCGTGCGTGTGGATGGCGCTCGCCATTCAAGACGATCTTTTTGCTTCGCGTCGCGATCAGGCGCTCGAAGACGCGCAGCGTGCGACGCTGTCGGCACAGACGACGCTCAACGCCGTCGAAGCCGAGGGCGACAGCGCAAAGGTAAGCAACGTGATGAGCAACGTCCGGACGATCCTTGCGCGGCAAGCAGGAACCGGCATGATCGCTGTGCTGCGCACGGACACAGCGCCTTCCTCTCTCGCTCCGCAGTCGTTCACGTCTGGCGGACTGCTGGATACCGATATTTCGCCGGAGATGAGGGCGCGGGTCCAAAGCAACGCGGAGCTGCAGTGGTGGCAATCGATTCCTGTCTTGCAGAGCAATGGCGACGAGACTGCCGGTATCGTGGTCGGGCAACAGCTGGATCTGCCTGGAGTCGGTGCATACGAGCTTTACCTCGCATACGACTTCAGCGCAGCGGAGAATACCTTGGGTTTCGTTCAAGGCATCCTGTGGCTCGTTGGAACGGTTCTCGTTGTGCTTATCGCCGGGATTTCCTGGTTCGTCTTGCGCTCTGTGACGATCCCGATTGGTGAGGCGGCACAGACGAGCGCAAAACTTGCTGCTGGCGACCTTAAGGTGCGCATCGACGTTCACGGTGAAGACGAACTCGCAACTCTCGGTCGCTCATTCAACGCGATGGCCGACAGCATAGAATCGCAGATCAAAGAACTCGCCGAGCTTTCTCTCGTGCAGCAGCGCTTCGTTTCCGACGTCTCTCACGAATTGCGCACTCCGTTGACGACGATTCGTTTGGCGGCCGACATGCTCAACGATCGTCGTTCTGAGTTCGACGCAGCGACTTCGCGCGCCGCCGAGCTGATGCATGCGCAGGTTGAGCGCTTTGAAGTGCTTTTGACTGACCTGTTGGAGATCAGTCGATACGACGCGGGGTCTGTTCAGCTAGAGCTAGAGCCGACCGCGCTCGCGCACCTGGCGGAAGACGTGGTTGAGTCGATGCATCAACTCGCGGAGCAGCACGGGAGTGACATTCGAGTCGTCGCCCCCGGGGGATATTCTCCTGTCGACATGGATCCGCGTCGCGTGCGGAGGGTCGTGCGCAATCTGCTCGGAAATGCCATCGAACACGGCGAGGGTAGACCCATTGTGCTGACGATCGACAGCAACGCGGATGCCGTCGCTCTGAGTGTGCGTGACTACGGGCTCGGAATGTCGCCCGAGGAAGTCGAGCGAGTCTTCGACCGGTTTTGGCGCGCTGACCCGTCCCGCACCCGCACGATCGGAGGAACGGGGCTCGGGCTTTCGATTGCGCTCGGGGACGCGCATCTACACGGCGGCGCGCTCGCTGTCTGGTCCCAACTCGGGCGCGGTGCCAACTTTGTGCTCACACTGCCCCGCCATGGCCACCATGTGGGGGGTACGTCCCCAATTCCAGCTGACCCGGGCGACGAGGGAATCTCGCTTGACGACCTTGGACTTACCCAGCCGATCTCACTTTCTGCACTGACAGGTGACGCAAAATGAGCCGTTTCCGGTTGCTGGCCGCGGCAACACTGAGCATCTGCGCCCTCGTATTGACCGCGTGCGCCGGGCTCCCGACCAACGGAACGGTCAACCCGGGGCTTCCAGTATCTGACGAAGAAACCGTTCCCGACTTCTCATTCGTTGTCGACCCGCCACAGCCTGGGGCTACTGCACAGCAGATCGTGGACGGCTTTATTCGCGCCGGTTCGGGGCCACGCCAGAATTGGGCGACAGCGCGGCAGTATTTGGCACAGGACGTGCAAAACGACTGGCAGCCGGATGCGGGAGTGACGGTGGACGTGCTCAGCGACCGTGAGTACGCCGAGGTGGCTGATGACGAGCTGACGCTGACCGTGCGAACTGCGGCCACAGTCGACGAGAGTGGCGCATATCAAGCGACTGATGGTGGAACAACAATTTTGCCGTTCACTCTCGCGAAAGAAGACGGAGAATGGCGAATCACGGAGGCGCCAAACGGCCTCGTGCTAGACGAGGATCAGTTCTCCAGCGTTTTTCATTCCTACTCCCTCATGTACTTTGATCCGCTTTGGCAATTCCTCGTACCGGACGTCCGCTGGTTCCCAATACTCAACGCATCGACGAGGATCACTGACGCGCTCATCGACGGTTCCCCAACGCCGTGGCTGGCAGCATCCGTCGTTTCAGCGTTTCCGGAGAACGTCGAGGCGCTTCCTTCGGTTCCTGAAGTGGACGGCATCGCTCAGGTAGAGCTCACAGAGACCGCCCTCGCAGTTCCCACTGACAGCCTGGCACGAATGCAAACGCAGTTGTCGGAAAGCCTCGCGACCGCCGGCGTGACGGGCGTGCAGATGCTTGTGAGCGGGTCACCGCTGACGGTTGAGCCAGCCGAATACCGATCAACGAGGGTGGATGCGCGTCCGCTTGTGCAAACCGAGTCAGGCTTCGGATTCCTCGCGGGCGATGAGATTACGACGATAGATGGCCTCTCCGAGGCAATGGCGGATGTCGATCCCGTCGCAATCGAATCGTCGGCCGATCAACAAAGCGCCGCGGTACTCACGGCGGATGGGTCTGTCGTGCGCGTTGTCGCGGGCGTCGGGACGGAGGACGTCGATGAACGAGACGGCATCATCGAACCGACGATTGACCCTGAGGGGTATATCTGGTCGGTTCCGCGCGAAGAACCGGGCAGCGTTGTCGCGGTAGGCGTTGACGGAAGCTCCGTCGAGGTCGCGACTTCATGGCCGGAGGCGACCGAGATCAAGGCGATGCAGATATCGCGCGACGGAACGCGAATGGCTGCACTTGTTTCTGAGAGCGGCCGCTGGTCAGTGTGGGTTGTGGGTGTTGTGAGGGCATCAGACGGGACGCCAGAACGACTCGGCGACGAAGCTCTCTCGGTGACGACGCTCGATCAGGCCGGAATTGATGTGGGATGGCTCGACAGCTCAACCCTGGGTGTACTAAGCGGAGATGCAGACAACGTGCTTTTCACCGAACAGCCGGTGGGCGGAATCGCCACAACGACGAGCGCACCGCCAGGTGTTGTTGCTCTCGCCGGGGCGAATCAACCCGGGCTGGTGAGGTTGCTGGGAGCGGATGGTGAGTTGTACGTGCGTCGAACAACCTGGGTGGCTTCGGCGTCAGGCGTGACCGTGCTGGCTACCCAGCAGGGCCTCCCCTCCTAGCGCTCCCCAATCACGAGAATCGCCCGCGGATGCACTGAACGTGTGCGAACATCCGCGCAGATAACGCTGGCAGCGACGATAGCCACCATGGCTATTTTCGAGATACCCAGCTACGTCAGTCGATCCCTCGCGGATGCTCTCACTCTTTTTCTTCCGGTCGAGTGTGCCGGGTGCGGCCTACACGATGTAGCGCTATGCCAACAGTGCCGCGATGCACTTCATCCGCACCCCATCTTTCAAGAGACGCTTGGCGGGCTCCGAGTATGTAGCGGGCTTGCCTTCTCAGGCGTGAGTGCCGACGTCATCCGTGCAGTCAAAGAAGAGGGAAAGACGTCAACTCTTGCGGCTGCTCTCGCGCCGGCGCTCCGGAGAGCGGTAGAGGAGGTATGCGCGCTCTCGGGGGACTTGCCAATCACTAGTTTGATCGTTGTGCCGATTCCTACCTCTCGCGCCGCGATGCGTCGTCGGGGGTTTCGTGTGGTCGAAGTGATCGCAAAGCGCGCAGGTCTTTCATCCCAGAGGCTTCTTTGGTCGACGCGAACAACAGCAGATCAACGTGATCTTGGTCGACACGAGAGACAGCGCAATGTCACTGACAGTATGCGAGCGCGCTCCTTCGCAGCCGCTCGCGTGCTCCTCATCGACGACGTGGTCACGAGCGGCGCGACGCTCGACGAAGCAGCCCGCGCGATTCGCGCTGCTGGCGGGATCCCCGTGGGGGCCGCGACGGTTGCCGCCACGCCGCGATGGGCCGACGCGGAACACACAAAGACACTTGGTAGGTGACACGGGACACAGACGGGGTTACGGTGTGAAGACAAGGCGACTGACGGTCTGCCCTTGACCGGGCAGACCGGAACAAGGAGGTCAAAGATGGATACCAACATCGTCGGCGTGGGAGTGGGAATTACAGATCGCTTCCGCTCAGTTGTTGAGGAAAAGACCGCCCGAATAGAGACCCTCGCACCTCGAGCGCAGTTGCTCGAGGTCAAGGTAACCCACCGTGCCTATCATCAGGGCCGGATGGAAGACTCGACGGTTGAGATGACACTCACGGGAAAAGGCCCTGTCGTGCGCGCAGAGGCAGTGGACGGCGACAAGTTCACGGCTCTCGACATGGCCGTAGATAAGCTCGCGGAACAGCTACGTCGTGCCAAAGACAAGCGAGTTGACGCTCGCAATCATCCCCGCGGCGCGCACTTCGAAAAGGGGAGTGGCCAGCTCGAGGGCATCGATGTCGAACCGGCATCAGCTGACGTTCTCCATGCCGTCGCGACCGGCGAAGTTCCGCTCCAGCAGAGGGAAGTCGAGGAGGAGTACACCCCTGTCGTCATTCGAACGAAAGATTTTGATGCTGAGTGGATGACCGTCGAAGAAGCCGTAGACCGGATGGAACTCGTCGGTCACGATTTCTTCCTCTTCATAAATGCGAGAACTGATCATCCAAGCGTCGTGTACCGCCGGAAGGGCTGGGACTACGGTGTGATCTCGCTGCTGGCCCAGGCTCCTCCCGCAGATCTGAGCGAGCTCGCTTCTTAGCTAGCGAAACGACGATGCCGAGTCCTCAAGAAATTGGAGGGCTCGGCATCGTCGTTCGCGCTGTCGAGTGCGGCGGTCCGACGCTCTCTGGCGCGGTCAGTCGAACATGTCACCCAGCAGGCCGCCCAAAAGCGCTCCGCCGATGAGGCCGCCCATGATGTCGCCGCCACCCATTCCGCCACGACCGCCAGAGCCGCGCCCGTTCCATCCGCCCGGGTCCTGCGGGCGTGACGAATCGATGTCGCGCTGTGCGAGGGCGAGAGCTTCGCTCGCGAGCGAGCTGGCACGTCGTGCGTAATGGAGCGCGGGCTCGCGTGACTCTTCGTCGGCTGGAAGCAGGTTGATTTCCCCGCGCACTCGTTCAGCTTCAGCAAAGCGAGTACGTGCATCAGCGCCGATCCATCCACGGTGTCCAGATATTACCGAGCGCGTTACGGCGATCTGGTGATCTGCGTCGTCGACGGCATGGCGAACCTGTTCGGGAGACGGCAGCGGTTTCTCGGCGCGTCTGACTGCCGCAGCTACGGCCGCATCGAGGGCTGAGTTGGCGTCTCGAAGTCGTGAAAGTTCGGCAAATGGATCGGCCAGAGCGCCGGCAGGCGGCAGAGCGGCCAGAGCGGCTTCAAGTGCCGCAGCGGAAGAAACGACTGCGGCGTTGGACGGCACACGGGTTGTTGCCATCAGATCGCTTCGAGAGTCGGCGATGACATCAGTGAGGGTTGATTCTGCTCGAAGCGCTTCGATCTCGAAGTCTTCTACTCCGTCGAGCAGCGTGGCAGCTCGACGAACTGACTCCGTGGCTGTGTCGAGTGCGAGAGAGGCCTCTTCGCCGCGACCGCTCTCGCGACGGCGACTCGATACGTCTGCGCTGTGCTCAGCGAAATCAAGCAGGTGAGAGGCTTCGCGTGCACTGTTTTCGACCTGCCGAAGTGCGCTGCTTGCGTATCGCGTCGCGAGGCGGTCGATCACCGCCTGTGCGTGCGGGACGCGCGCGCGGAGTTGCGCCGCATCGGCGTGCACTTGGGCCAGGACCTCTGGCGCCCGGCGAACGCGATCAATGTCTTCAGCCAGTGCTGACGTTCGGTCGTTCAGTACTTCCTCGGCCCATTCGCAGAGTTGAATGATTCGAGCGTTCCGCGTGCGTAGTTCTTCGTCGGTGTCGGGTATCTCGTCGTGATTGAGCTGGTGTAGCTGAAATGCCTCACCGAGGTGGGTGCGGACGGCATCCAACGCTTCGCGAAGGTCGGAGGTCGCACGAGTGCCGAGCTCGGCTTCGGCGAAAGCTAGCTCGTCGGTTGCGGTTCGTACCCTCTCGTCGGCGGAGACGAGAGATTTTTGCGCGTTGCGCGCAAGCTCGGCGTCGCGCACCGCAAGTTCAGCTTGCTGTTCGCGTTTTTTCTTGCCCCAGAACCCGGCCATTGTGTAATTCTACGGCGCCGCGACATGCCCGTGTCCTGTACGTCAGATACGAAATTTCAGCGGCGTAGCACCTCGAAATCCGCGGAATTTCGAGACTGTGCGCCATTCACGGCGAACGCAGGGTGGGCTCATCTGCTGTACCCAGTGCGCTCTAAGGTCACGGGCGGTTAACATAGCCGGGTATGCCTGGGTGCTGAGTGCCCGGGATGCGGCGCGCCAAACGCCAAACCCGATAGATGGAGATGCTCCGTGGCCAACCCTCTCGAGAAACTGCTCCGAGCCGGCGAAGGACGCCTGCTGAGACGCCTGCAGCAGGTGGCTAAGGCTGTCAATGCGCTCGAAGAGGAATACACCCATCTCACTGACGACGAGCTGCGAAACGAAACAGCTGAGCTCCGTGAGCGCTATGCAGCGGGAGAGACTCTCGACAAGCTCATGCCGGAGGCTTTCGCGGCGGTACGTGAGGCCTCGAAGCGCACGCTCGGCCAGCGCCATTACGACGTGCAGATCATGGGTGGCGCTGCCCTTCACCTCGGCAATATCGCAGAGATGCGCACCGGTGAAGGTAAGACTCTTGTCGCTACACTTCCCGCGTACTTGAACGCCATCGCTGGTGAAGGCGTGCACGTCATCACCGTGAATGACTTCCTCGCGAGCTACCAGGCAGATCTGATGGGCCGCGTGTACCGCGCGCTAGGGATGACCACCGGCACAATCGTTTCGGGGCAAACCCCCGATGTCCGTCGTCAGCAGTACGAAGCCGACATTACGTACGGGACGAACAACGAGTTCGGCTTCGACTACCTCCGAGACAACATGGCGTGGCGAAAAGAGGACCTCACTCAGCGAGGTCACTTCTACGCGATCGTTGACGAGGTCGACTCGATCCTCATCGATGAGGCACGAACGCCGCTCATCATCTCCGGGCCGTCCTCAGGCGAGGCGAACCGCTGGTTCACCGAGTTTGCGAGAATCGCCCGCACCCTCGAGCCCGGAGTTGACTTCGAGGTCGACGAGAAGAAGCGCACCATCGGTGTACTCGAACCCGGAATCGAAAAGGTCGAGGACTACCTAGGCATCGACAACCTTTACGAGTCCGCCAACACGCCGCTCATCTCATTCCTCAACAACTCGATCAAGGCGCTTGCGCTGTTCAAGCGCGACAGCGACTACGTCGTAATCAACGATGAAGTGATGATCGTTGACGAGCACACCGGGCGTATCCTCGCCGGTCGCCGATACAACGAGGGCATTCACCAGGCCATCGAGGCAAAAGAGGGGGTTCCCGTGAAGGCGGAGAACCAGACCCTCGCAACAGTGACCCTGCAGAACTACTTCCGCCTCTACTCGAAGCTTTCGGGTATGACAGGTACTGCTGAGACCGAGGCTGCAGAGTTCATGTCGACGTACGACCTCGGTGTCGTCACGATCCCCACGAACAAGCCAATGGTCCGTAAAGACCAAGCCGATCTCGTGTACAAGAACGAACAGGCGAAGTTCACGCAGGTCGTCGAAGACATCGCTGAGCGCCACGCGACGGGGCAGCCTGTTCTCGTCGGCACTGTAAGCGTCGAAAAGAGCGAGTATCTTTCGCGCGCTCTCGCAAAAAAGGGCATCAAGCACGAGGTGCTCAACGCGAAGAACCACGCGCGAGAAGCCGAGATCGTTGCCCGCGCCGGCCGGCTTGGTGCTGTCACTGTTGCAACCAACATGGCGGGTCGCGGTACTGACATCATGCTTGGCGGTAACGCTGAATTCATCGCGGTACAAGAGATGAAGGCAAAGGGCCTCGACCCCGTCGAAACTCCGGAGCAGTACGAAGCCGAGTGGGATGCAGTGTATGAAGCTGCTCGAGAAATCGCTGCGACCGAAGCCGCCAAAGTCGTCGACGCTGGCGGTCTCTACGTACTCGGTACCGAGCGCCACGAGTCCCGGCGCATCGACAACCAGCTGCGCGGTCGTTCCGGCCGTCAGGGAGACCCGGGGGAGAGCCGGTTCTATCTTTCGCTGACAGATGATCTCATGCGTCTGTTCCAATCGGGTGCGGCTGAGGCGATTCTTGCCCGGACCAACTTCCCCGACGACGTCGCGATCGAATCTGGCATGGTGAGTCGCGCAATCCGAAGCGCACAGACTCAGGTCGAGTCACGCAACGCGGAGGTGCGTAAGAACGTCCTCAAATACGACGACGTCCTCAACCGTCAGCGTGAAGCTATCTACACCGACCGGCGCCACATGTTGCAGGGCGACGACATCGCCGACCGTGTGCAGCACTTCATCGAAGATGCCATCTCCGGAATCGTCGACGATCACACCGGACGCGGACACACCGAGAGCTGGGACTTCGACGCACTGTGGACAGAGCTGAAGACCGTCTACCCAGTGAGTGTGACGATCGATGAGGTTATCTCCGAGTCCGGCTCGAAGGGTCGAGTCACCCCGGACGGCCTCAAGAAAGAGCTGAAGTCCGACGCCAAGATCGCCTACCAGAGGCGTGAGGAGACACTCGGCGAGGCCGCAGTTCGCGAGCTTGAGCGACGCGTTGTGTTGCAGGTTTTGGACCGCCGCTGGCGTGACCACCTCTACGAGATGGACTACCTCAAAGACGGAATCGGCCTGCGCGCAATGGCCCAGCGCGACCCACTGATCGAGTACCAGCGCGAGGGCTTCCAGATGTTCCAAGCGATGATGGGACAGATCAAGGAAGAGTCTGTCGGCTTCCTCTACAACCTTGAGGTCGAGGTGCGCCGTCCCGACGGCGAACACACCGAAGTTGAGGCGAAGGGTCTTGCGGTTCCTCCCGTTGAAACGCAGCGACTCGAGTACTCGGCGGCCAATGATGCCGGTGAGGTTGAGGTGCGCAACGACCGTGGGCAGGTTCAGAAGGCGGCGACCAACCGTGCGCGCCAGCAGCAGGCCGCAGCATCCGTTTCTCCTGCGGCACCAGCGGCTCCAGAGGCCGTTCGCGGTGCGTTTGGTCAGCCGACGGATGCGCCCTCTGCTACGCCGACAGCTCAGAATCGCGCACAGCGTCGGGCATCTGACAAAAAGAAGAAGTAGCCACGCACTGTCGATTGGCTGGGTTGAAGCGGGGATATCCTGATCGGATGACCCCGCTTCGCACCCTCGATCAATCGAGCAAACTGAAGGACGTCCTCTACGAAATTCGAGGACAAGCACTCGTTGAGGCTGACCGGCTTGAAGCGGCCGGCCACAACATCCTTAAGCTCAACACCGGCAACCCGGCAACTTTTGGGTTCGAGGCGCCTTTTCAAATCGTGCGCGACATGATCGAGGCCGTGCCAGGTGCGCACGGGTATAGCGATAGCCGTGGCATCCTGTCTGCTCGTCGTGCGGTGATGTACCGGTATGAGCAGGATGCCTCATTCCCACCGTTCGGCCCCGACGATGTTTACCTCGGCAACGGTGTCTCCGAACTGATCACGATGGTGATGCAAGCCCTTTTGGATGAGGGCGATGAGGTTTTGATCCCCGCACCCGATTACCCGCTGTGGACGGCGATGACAAGCCTCGGCGGCGGTACCCCCGTGCATTACCTGTGCGATGAGGAGAACGGCTGGCAGCCGGATCTTGAAGATATTCGTGCGAAGGTCACGCCGCGCACGAAAGCCATCGTCATCATCAATCCGAACAACCCGACCGGCGCTGTCTATACGCGAGAAATCTTGGAAGGTATCGCGCAGATTGCGCGCGAGAATTCTCTTCTGGTGCTGTCGGATGAGATTTACGATCGGATTCTCTTCGACGGTGCGGTTCACATTCCGATGGCAAGCGTTGCCCCAGATCTTCTCTGCTTGACGTTTAACGGTCTTTCGAAGACATACCGCGTTGCTGGGTATCGATCTGGGTGGCTCGTCGTCACGGGTCCGAAAGGCCACGCGGCAGGATTCCTTGAGGGAATCACGCTCTTGGCGTCAACGAGACTTTGCCCGAACGTTCCGGCGCAGCATGCGGTACAGGCCGCGCTCTCGGGCGTGCAGTCGATTGATGCGCTCATAGCTCCAACAGGACGCCTGCATGAGCAGCGGGATGCCGCGTGGGAAGCGCTTGAGAAGATTCCCGGTGTCTCATGCGTAAAGCCGCAGGGGGCGTTGTACGCGTTTCCACGCCTAGACCCCAACGTCCATGAGATTCACGATGACGCCAAGTTCGTCTACGACCTCCTCGTAGCCGAACACGTGCTCCTTGTTCAAGGCTCGGGCTTCAACTGGCCGACACCCGATCACCTGCGAATCGTGACCCTTCCGGAGACGCGCGTGTTGACCGACGCTATCGAGCGAATGGGTAACTTCTTGTCGTCATACCGTCAGTAGGGCTCACAAGAGCGCTAGTGATGTGGCCCGCCACCGGTGGTCCATGCCCTCGAGCCTGATTGCGATCGCACGCGTACGCGCAGGGCCCGCGACGATGACTACCGACTCGACCACGCCATCGGCCGGAGCCGTGTGGCGGATTCTGAGCACTGTGTGAATAGGTCGAACAGCGGGGATTCCGCGAGCGCTCCGAGCTCTGGTTGACAGGTTTGCCCGCACGAGGAGCGCCCGGTAGGCATCTTCGCTCATCCAACGCGCCAACTGTTCGCTCTCTCTCACGCCTGCCAATACCTCCAGCACGCCGAACGCAAGATTGCGAACGATCGGTTCTGGGTCGGGCAGATCCTCCGTGGCTGTTGGCTGCGGAGCGAAGAACTCGGCGTTGCGAATGCTTTGGTGCGCCAAGGATGCCTGACGCACGGGACTGTTCGATCTCATTTCGGCCTCACAAGTTATTTGGGGATCCGCGAGTGAACCCAGTAGAGCACGCAGGCACAATCCCGCGAATGAGAATGTCCTCATGTGTGAATAACGTTGGCGGCTCCCTTTTGAGATGTCGTAGTGTCCAGCCGTGCAGTGGGACAGGTTCTTTGACGACGTCGAGCAGCAATTTGCGGGCGAACAAGCAGCCGAGCGGGCGGCGCTCGAGAGCGAATCAACACGACTGCGGCTTGCCGCCGTCACGTTTCGAGAGAGACTTTTGAGCTTCGCAGTCGGAGCTGCGTTCATTCGTCTGTCGACAGAGGGCGGTGATGTCTCGGGCGTGCTCTCAGCGGTGGGAGTTGACTGGGTTGCCCTTGACGGCGCGGCAGCTGGGGCAATGGTTGTGCCGCTCGGCGCGTTGCTATCCGTCGGTGTAGAGCGCACGATGGCGGTGAGCGTTGAGCGGTCATCTGAACCACGTCGTCGTGCACTGGAAGACACGATGACATGGGGATTCATCATGCGCGACTTTATGCGCCGCCGAATACCTGTGACTTTGATTCTTATCGATGGAAAACAGCTATCGGGAACCATTGATCGAGCCGGCGCTGATCATCTTGACCTCGCTCTTCACGACCGCGGGGTCGCGCGACGCGAAAGCGAAGTCACCGGACTTCGACTAGTGCCGTTTGGTGCGATAGCGTCACTGCGTCTCGACACCGCTAGCTCGCGTATCTGACGACCTCAGTCGGGTTTGCTGACGTGACCACGGCCCCAGAGTTCGGGAAAGCTCGCGGCGTTCGACTGTCGCCACAACGCCATTCGGCGCGCTTCTTCGGCCTGCTCGTCGAGATAGTCGACAACGCTTTCTGCCTCGATACGCCACTGCCCGGGAGTTCCGACTTTCGACCCACGCAAGCGGGCCTCGAGAACAAGCGAAATCACGTCATCGATCGAAAGCGTGAGCATTTCCGCGACCTGCGCGGGCGCGAGCATGCGCGCGCCGGGCACGGGAGATTCGGGCATGTTCCTCATTATCCGTGCCCCGGCGGACATCGACGGCTGTACGCGCGGTGCTGTGGATAACGGTGGGCGCAATCGGGAAAGCTCGGTCACTATTGGGCCATGACTTCGCGTACACAACCCCTGGTGCGCCCCCGTCGTGTCTGGGGTGACGTGCGATTTCTTTTAGGCATCGGCTTGATCGTGCTCTCGATCGCCGGCGTTTGGGCAGTCGTCGCGGCTGCCCAAACAACGGTGCCAGTGCTCGCAGCATCCCGCACGATTGTGCCCGGCGAGAAGATCGAGACATCAGACCTTCGGGTCGTGGATGTCGCGCTGGGCCAGATTGATGCGTATCTCTCGCCCGACTCGCTGCCCGTTGATTCCGTCGCGCTCAGAACGATTGAAAGCGGTGAGCTTGTTCCCTCGAGTGCTCTCGGGACCGCATCGATGGCACTCACCACCACAATTGCGCTAACAAGCAGTATTGCGATTCCCGACGCCGTCACTGCCGGCTCCGCGGTGGAGATCTGGTCGACCCCGCTGGATACCGACGGCACATATGGCGCACCAAGAATCCTCATCGGCGATGCGACGGTGGCGCTGATTGATCAAGACGATGCTGTTATCGGCCAAAACGGCACTCAGGTAGAGCTGGTGATTCCTCGAGCGGACGTTGCCGATGTGCTTGACGCCATCGCGCAGGAAGCACGAATATCGGTGGTACCGACGGGAGGCACCGCACCGTGAGGGTGATCATTGCCGCTGACGCCCGTCGCGCAACGCATCTCGCCGACGAGCTTGCTCGATTTGGCATCGAAGTCGCCGAGGTGACTCGCGCCGGAGCGATCGATACAGCAGCAGGATCCGAAGGGGCCCGCCCTCCCACCGATATCGATTGGGTAGTACTACAGGCGTCTCCGAGCACGCTGACACATGCGTGCGTCAGCTGGTGCGATAGGGCGGGGGCTCGCATCTTGGCGCTGTGTGCAGATCCGGCAGATCGCCGTCTGGTTGCTGCTTTTGGGCTCAGCGATGCGCTCGATCTTGGTACAGACGCGACCAGCATTGTTGCCGCGCTAAACGCGCCGCTCGCTCTTTCTCAGGCGTCGCCGGGTCGCGTGCGTTTGCCTGGCATCGTCGCGGTGTGGGGCGCGCACGGTGCCCCGGGGCGTTCAATGCTCGCTACCGAGCTCGCGCTGGAGCTTTCCCGCGGGGGACGACATATCGCGCTCGTCGACGCTGACACGCACGCGCCGTCGCTGGCGCTGGCGCTGGGGCTCTCCGACGAAGCACCAGGGCTTGCGGCAGCATGCCGCCAGGCTGAATTCGGCGGCCTCGACATCGCCGAACTCGAGCGAGTGAGCACGAGCGTAGGCGGAAGCGATGGCCGTCTCGACGTGCTCACCGGAATCAATCGCCCATCTCGCTGGCCAGAAATAAGTGCGAGTCGGCTATCTCAGGTGCTCCAGGCATCCCGCTTTTGGGCCGATCACACCGTGATCGATGTTGCCGCATCTTTAGAGCGAGATGAGGAGATCGTGAGTGATCTTCACGAAGGGCCGCGGCGAAATGCCGCCACACTCACATCGCTCGCGGCTGCGGATCTTGTGGTTGCTGTACTCTCCGCCGACCCGTCTGGCGTAGCTCGATTCTTGCGGGCCTACTCGGAACTGCGCGCGACGATTGGTACCACGCGCGTGTTGGTGATCGCGAACCGGCTGCGGCCTGGCGCACTGGGCGTTGATGCGCGGGGCCAAATCCGACGCACGCTCCAGAGGTTTGCTGGCATCGATGAAGTCTGGTTTGTTCCAGAAGATGCTCGGGCCGCAGATGCGGCCATGCTCGCCTCTCGTGCAATTGGCGATCTTTCACCGCGTTCAGCGATAACGCTTGCACTTCGTCGCTTTACCGGTGAAGCGGTGCTGACCAACTCGCTACCGGTCGCCGCGCCGTCGCGGAGCGCGCAGCGGCGAGTAAGTAGACGAGCTGTAGCCGCGCGCGGATGAGATTCACTCCGGGCACGTAGGCTGGTGACGTGTCGACCCTTAGCGATCTCGTTTCTGCCCAGGGCTTCTCCGATGACGCTGACATCGAGTGGCTACACCGCCTCGCAGGAGACGGCCAACTCCTCGCTGACCTCGCGTTCGCTGACATCGTCGTCTGGGTTCCAACGGCAGATGATTCGTTTGTCGCGGTCGCGCACACGCGGCCAAGCGGGGCGGCTACGCTCTTCTACCGCGACATCGTGGGCGACCAGGTGCGTCCCCAGTGGCGTACTCAAGTTCGTGACGCCTTCCGTACCGGCCAGATCGTGGATTCCGCATCTCCTGACTGGTTTGAAGAAACGCCCACGCGCGTGAGGGCGGTGCCGATTCTCCGGACCAGGCCTCGAAACGGCGAAAATGTAGCCGCAATCGGTGTGCTGACGCGTCACACCAACCTCGGCGAGACCCGCACACCTTCTCGTCAGCAAATTACATTCAACGATTGTGCCGACGAACTTTTCGGCATGATCGCCGCGTCAGACTTTCCTGACATGTCGGCTCCCACAGCCCCACGACGTGGCGCGCCTCGTGCTTCTGATGGTCTTATCCGCCTCGACGTCGATGGCACCACGACGTTTGCGAGCCCCAATGCGCTCTCGGCGTTCAATCGCATGGGCTTCGACGATGAGCTCGAGGGTGAATCTCTCGTCGAGGTCATCACCGAAATATTGCCTGACAAACGTCAGTTCGATGAATCGCTCCCGGTCGTTGCTACCGGCCGCGCGCCATGGCGGAGCGACATCGAAGCACGCGGCGTTACCGTCTCGCTTCGCGCTATTCCCCTGCGTGATCACGGCACCCGAATCGGCGCGATCGTGCTATGCCGCGATGTCACCGAACTGCGACACCGCGACCAAGAGCTGATCACAAAAGACGCAACGATTCGTGAGATACATCACCGCGTAAAGAACAATCTGCAGACCGTCGCGTCGTTGTTGCGGATCCAGGCGCGACGCACACACTCGGACGAAGCGCGAGACGCATTGACGCAAGCCATGCGGCGAGTTTCAGCTATCGCAGTGGTACACGACACCCTGTCGGAGGGGCTCGCTCAGAACGTCGACTTTGACGATGTGTTCGCACGCGTCATGAAACTTGTCGCGGAGGTAGCGGCCTCCCCGACGACGCGCGCACGCACTCGTACGACGGGGGAGTTCGGCATCCTGCCCAGCGAGTACGCCACCCCGCTGTCACTGGCGCTCACCGAGCTTGTGACGAATGCCGTCGAGCACGGGCTCGCAGGCCGCGAAGGCGACGTGGAAATCAGCGCCGATCGAAACGAAACGCGTCTGGAAGTTCGCGTACGCGACACCGGTTCAGGTCTACCGGAAGGTCAGGTCGGCCGGGGTCTCGGAACACAGATCGTGCGGACCCTGATTCAAGGCGAACTTGGCGGCACGATCGACTGGCACACGATCATGGGCAGCGGCACCGAAGTGACGATCGATATTCCGCTTCGCTACATCGCTGGCGACAAGTCGTAAGCCAGCGCACGAATAAAGCCACCCACTGCTCACAGGAGCGGTGGGTGGCTTTAAAGTTACTGCGGTTGTTTGTCAGCTTGCGCGACGGTGCTGTTGGTCAGCTTGCGCGACGGGCACGGGCAGCCCGACGCTTGAGCGCGCGACGCTCGTCCTCGGAAAGACCACCCCACACACCCGAGTCTTGTCCAGACTCGAGTGCGTACTGCAGGCAAATTTCAGTGACGGTGCAACTAGAGCACACGGCCTTGGCTTTCTCGATCTGATCGACAGCGGGCCCGGTGTTTCCTACTGGAAAAAACAATTCGGGGTCGACAGTGAGACAAGCGGCTTTGTCACGCCAATCCATAGTGGTGCTCCTTGGGGCAGACGACGATTTAACGGGCGATTTCAGGGTCGGAACAGTGTCCGATATCCTTTTTGTGGTGCGCGAGACTCTTGCTCGCCCCACGCCGCTGTGGGAGCACACGACGTCTCCCATCGTCCCACAGCCATGAAGGTGAATCAAGGGTTAACTCTTGTTTCGTGTGGGTTTCGCGCGAAGATTTTGCCAGCGGCATCACGCAAACCACCGAGAGGCCAGCACTTGCACAAAGACGGCGTTACGAGAACGTCCGCAACGCTCCTGGCTCTCGAAGCATTCGGGCTTGCGATGCTCACGGCATGGCAAGTGATGGCCATGCTTGACGGTGACACCGGGGCGATAGCAACGGCCCTCGCTTTGGCTGTGCTGACGGTGATCGGTGCAGTTGCCCTCGCCTCATTCGCTGTGGCGGTCTTACGTGGAGGCTCGTGGGGCCGCTCGGGCGGCATCGTCGCTCAGCTTCTCATCCTCGCGGTAGCACTGGGAGCCGCCACAGGGGAGTTCGCACACCCGCTGGTCGCCGTTGGCATCGGCCTGCCCGCGCTCGTCACCTTCATTGCGTTGGTGCTGGTCGCATGGCGTGCTGGCCGCGGCGGTGACGCGCCGTCTGAGTAAGTCGCAGCTATGCGCCGACGCCGAGCATCGTGCGTAAGCGAGCCACGTGACCCGTCGCTTTCACGTTGATGAGCGCGTGCTCAATGAGGCCGTTCTCGTCGATCACAAAAGTCGACCGCACAACCCCGACGACAGTCTTGCCGTAGTTCTTCTTCTCGCCCCACGCGCCATACGCCTCGTGAACAGCGTGGTCGGGGTCGCTCAGTAGATCGAAGGTAATACCGTCGCGCTCACGAAAAGCTCGGAGCTTTTCAGTTGAGTCGCGTGAAACTCCCAGCACTGTGTAGCCGGCCGCCTGGAGGGGTGCCAGGCTGTCGCGGAAGTCGCAGGCTTGCGTTGTGCAGCCTGGTGTCATCGCTGCGGGGTAGAAATAGAGAATAACGCGCTCGCCGCGGAGGGCCGCGAGTGAGACGACGGCGTCGTCTTGATTGACCATAGAGAAGTCGGGTGCAGGGGTGCCTTCTTGAAGATTCGTCACACCACAAGCCTAATCTGGGTAACGCTGCTACTCATCGCGCGCCAAGCGGCCATGGCGGACGACTTGTTCTTAGGGTGTCGCGAAGGTCGTGAGTAGGCGCTGAAGCGAATCTAGGCGCGCGGCGCCGGTCGGTCCAAGCCGCCCGTCGGCGACGGCCTCTTGAAGAGCGCAGTCGGGGGCATCCGGCAGATGAGTACACCCGCGTGGGCAGTCTTGGGCGATGAGGGCGAGTTCAGTGAACGCATCGATGATGTGGGTCGGATCGACGTGTCCCAGTCCAAACGAGCGGACTCCGGGAGTGTCGATGACCCAGCCGTTGCCCTCCGGCCCCCGGTAACGCAGAGACACCGTCGACGACGACGTGTGACGTCCGCGGCCAGTGACGTCATTGACGTGGCCAGTGGCGCGTTGCGCCGAGGGAACAAGCGCGTTCACCAGCGTCGACTTTCCTACCCCAGAATGTCCGACGAAAACCGTCGAGTGTCCTGTGATCGCTGCCCCGATTCGCTCAAGCGGCATCTCGCCTTTGGCGCTTGTGAATACGTCAAGATCGACGCCCTCAAAATGGGACAAGAACGCGGCCGGGTCGGCAAGATCTGTTTTCGTCACAACGAGCAATGGACGGATGCCGGCATCCAGTGCTGCGACAAGATACCTGTCGACGAGGCGCGCGCGCGGCTCGGGGTCCGCGGCAGCGACAACGACAAGCATTTGGTCGGCATTGGCGACGACGACTCGTTCGACCTGGTCGGTGTCGTCGGCGCTACGCCTGAGCAGAGTTTTTCGATCTTCGATACCGATGATTCGCGAGAGCGTGCCTTGTTCGCCGGTTGTGTCTCCAACGACTCGAGCGATGTCACCGGTAACGATCGGCCTCTTGCGCAGCTCGCGCGCGCGCACAGCAAGGACTTCGTGCTCTTCCGGGGTGTCTTCTGCGACTAATACCGTATATCTACCCCGACCAACGCCGAGGACGCGAGCACTCTGCGCATCAGCATGAGCCGGGCGGCGCTTCGTGCGGGGACGGTTTGCTTTGGGGTTTGGCCGCATACGAATGGATGACTCGTCGAAAGCCGCATCATCGTCGTCGTCGTCATTGAGCCAACTCACGCGGTGCCCATCTCAATGCTTCCAAGAAGCTGCTGCCACAAATCTGGAAACTCCGGCATCGTCTTCGCGGTGGTGCCGATGTCGTCGACGTGAACGCCTGGAACTGCCAACCCGATGAGCGCGCCAGTCGTCGCCATGCGGTGATCATGATGTGCGTGCCACGTCCCGCCATTCAGCGATCGTGGGACGACGCGGATGCCCTCGGCGAGTTCCTCGGCTTCGCCACCGAGACCGCGGATTTCGGTGACGAGTGCGGCAAGTCGATCGGTTTCATGGCCGCGAAGATGGCCGATTCCTGTGAACGTCGATGGCCCATCTGCCAAGGTCGCAAGACCTACGAGCGTGGGGGCAAGCTCTCCGGCGGCTGACAGGTCAAGGTCGACCCCGTTGATCTGGCCTGTGCCGGTGATCGTCAATGCGCCCGCACGACGCGACGCTCGACCACCCATTCTCGTCAGCAGGTCACTCAGCAAAATTCCCGGCTGTGTCGAGTGCGCGGGCCAGCCGGTTATCGTCACGCTCCCGGCCGTGACGAGCGCAGCAGCTAGAAATGGCGCTGCGTTTGAAAGATCGGGCTCTATCGACACGTCTTTCGCCCGCGGCGGCATGGGGGGAACAATCCATTCGGTGGGAGTGGGGCGCTCGACATGCACGCCTCTGTGTGCCAGCGTCTCAACAGTCATATCGATGTGGGGCATGCTCGGCAGACGGCTTCCGCTGTGAATGAGATGAAGACCGACATCGAAGCGGGGCGCCGCGAGCAGAAGCCCGGATACGAACTGACTCGACGCGCTGGCATCCATGGTTACTTCGCCGCCGCGTACTTGCCCGTGTCCACGCACGGTAAACGGCAGTGACCAGGAACCACCGTCGTCGATATCGAGGCCCACGCTACGAAGCGCTTTAATCATCTCGCCCATCGGGCGATGGAGCGCGCTCTCATGCGCGGTGAGAGTGACGTCACCTTCGGCGAAACCCGCTACCGCTGCGACAAATCGCATTACAGTCCCAGCCTGGCCGCAATCCACTACTCCGCCGCCGCTCAACGGCCAGCGGGGGGTTATCGCGAGATCGGGCCCGAACAGGCCATGACCGGCGTGCTCAGTAACCTCCACCCCAAGAGCGCGAAGAGCGTCGACCATTCGCGCCGAATCATCGGAGTGAAGGGGAGCGCGAACGAGGCTCGGGCCGTCAGCGATGGCAGCCAGAATGAGCTCTCGGTTGGTGAGCGACTTTGATGCGGGAACGCTCATCGTCGCGCCCAGCGGCCCGGTCGCGGTTGGTGCGTGCCAGGCGTTCTGCAGGGGGACCTTGGAATCGGGGGAATACCCGTGAGTGCTCATCGCGTTCTACCCTACTGAACCACCGAACGGAGGAACGCTATGATCGCAACGCTCGAGCGCCCGATGCTCTTGCATCACGTCGCCGACGTAGACTGGCCGGTGATGGATGACGAGCGCGAGACCTCTGCAGATCCGCGGACACAGTTCGAGGATCAAGCTCTGCCGTACATGGATCAGTTGTACGCAGCGGCAATGCGTATGACGCGCAATCCAGCAGATGCTGCTGACCTTGTGCAAGAAACGTTCGTGAAGGCGTTCTCGTCGTGGAATAGGTTCACGCAGGGAACGAATCTAAAGGCTTGGCTCTACCGCATCCTGACGAACACTTACATCAACACGTACCGAAAGAAGCAGCGGGAACCCTTCCAGGGAACCATCGATGAACTCGAAGATTGGCAGTTGGGTGGCGCTGAGTCCACGACTGCGTCAAGCTCCCGGTCCGCAGAAGCCGAGGCAATCGATCGGATGCCATCCTCCGCTGTGAAGGATGCTCTGCAATCCATTCCGGAAGATTTTCGTCTTGCTGTGTACTTCGCAGACGTCGAAGGATTCGCGTATCAAGAGATCGCGGAGATTATGAAAACACCTATCGGCACGGTCATGAGTCGCCTGCATCGCGGCAGGCGAATGCTACGTGACCTTCTTGCCGAATACGCCACTGAGCGGGGAATTGTTCCCGCGTCTTCTGGGAGTTGAAAGATGACCGATTGCGGTTGTGAAAAAGCGAGGAAAGACCTCGAAGAGTATTTGCGCAACGAGATGTGCAGCACTCAGCACGCAGACATTCAAGAACACCTTGAGCACTGCGCAGCCTGTCGCGATGAGGCGCTTGTCGCAACGACTCTGACCGACGTTCTTGCTCGGGCGTGCCGAGAGTCTGCTCCGGAAACATTGCGCGACCAGGTCATGGCCACGTTGCGCGCTGCGCAGGCCAGCCACCACTAGACGTATACAAAGACGCCCCTGGCTGCTGAATTTTCATTCTGCAGTCAGGGGCGTCTTGTTTGTCTCAGAGCGAGAGCGCCTGCTCCATGAGAGCCGCATGCTGTATCGCGTGCACCTTTGGAGAGCCGGTTGCCGGCGACGCGGCTGCCTCGCGGGTTATGCCGCGAATTGTCCGACCCTTCAGGTGCTTTGAGACCTCGAGAGCCATGAAGGGCCACGCGCCCTGGTTCTCGGGCTCATCTTGCACCCATACAAGTTCCGCATTCGGGTATTCGTCGACGATCGCGTTGAGGTCAGCAATCGGCGCCGGGTAGTACTGCTCCAGGCGAACGAGAGCGACCTCTTCATTCGGGTGCTTGTCGAGCTCGCCACGGAGATCCCAGTGAATCTTTCCCGAGTGCAAGAGCACCCGCTTGACCGACGCCTTGTTGAGGGTGCGCGTGTCATCAAGCACGGGCTGGAACTTTCCCGAGGTGAAGTCTTCGACGGGGCTCGTCGCCCCGCGAAGGCGAAGCATCGCCTTGGGAGTGAATACGATCAGCGGCCGCCGCGGGCGGGCATAAGCCTGACGTCTCAGCAGGTGGAAGTACGACGCGGGAGTCGAGGGACGAGCCACGGTCATGTTGTCTTGCGCACACATCTGCAGATAACGCTCTATGCGTGCAGACGAGTGGTCGGGGCCTTGTCCTTCGTAGCCGTGGGGGAGGAGAAGCACCACGCTCGACTGCTGGTCCCATTTCTGGTCCGCTGAAGAGATGAACTCGTCGATGATCGACTGGGCACCGTTGGCGAAGTCGCCGAACTGGCCCTCCCACAGGACGAGCGCGTCTGGCCGCTCTACGGAGTATCCGTATTCGAATCCCATCGTGGCGTACTCGCTCAGGAGAGAGTCGTACACCCAGAAGCGTCCCTGGTTTTCGCCGAGGTTGGTGAGCGGAATCCACTCTTGGCCATTTGCCCGATCGTGCAAAACCGAGTGGCGCTGCACGAAAGTGCCGCGGCGCGAGTCTTGGCCCGCGAGGCGGACATGGGTGCCTTCGACAAGAAGTGATCCGAAGGCGAGGAGCTCTCCGAATGCCCAGTCAACGTTGCCTTTTCGGCTCATGTCGAGGCGCTTGTCGAGAAGCTGCTGCAGCTTCGGGTGCACAGTGAAGTTCTCGGGCTTGTTAACGAACGTGTCACCGATGAGCTGAACGACCTCGGTCGACACTCCGGTGGTCTCAGGTTCGCCAGCAAGAGTATCTTCGGGTTCTGGCTCTGCAACAACGGTGGACGTACCCGTTTGTGCTTCGTGGGTTTCGGCGAATGCTATCTCCAAGCGTTGCTGGAAGTCACGCTTGGCCTGGTCGTACTCTTCCTCGGTGATGTCACCGCGGCCGACGAGCGATTCGGTGTAGAGGCGTCGAACTGAGCGCTTGGCCTCGATGAGGTTCGTCATGAGGGGCTGAGTCATCGAGGGGTCATCGCCCTCGTTGTGTCCGCGACGTCGATAGCAGACGAGGTCGATGACGATATCGCGATGGAACTCCTGGCGATACATGAACGCGAGCTCAGCCACACGCACGACAGCTTCGGGGTCATCGCCGTTGACGTGAAGAATCGGAGCCTGGATTGTTTTCGCGACGTCGGTTGCGTACACCGAGGTGCGACCGTCCTGCGGCAGAGTCGTGAAGCCAACTTGGTTGTTTACCACGACGTGGATCGTGCCACCGGTACGGTAGCCCCGTAGCTGCGACATCTGGAGGGTTTCTACCACAACACCTTGGCCGGCGAATGCAGCGTCGCCGTGCACCAGAATCGGCAGCCAAGAGAAGCTTCCGAGTGGACCGCGATCCTGACGTGCCCGAACGATTCCTTCGAGTACGCCGTCGACTGTCTCGAGGTGAGACGGGTTCGCAGCAAGGTACACCGGCATTTCGTCGCCGGAGTCGGAAACGAAAGTTCCTTCGGTACCGAGGTGGTACTTCACATCTCCCGAGCCGTGCTTATTGCCCGGTTGGCTGGTTCCTTCGAACTCGCGGAAAACCTGGCCATATGTCTTGCCAGCGATATTTGTCAGCGCATTCAGGCGACCGCGGTGAGCCATGCCGATAGCGGCGCCCTGCAAGCCTTCGGTAGCGGCACCCTGCAGAATCTCGTCGATAAGGGGGATCAAGGACTCGCTGCCCTCGAGCGAGAACCGCTTCTGGCCTACGTACTTCGTCTGCAGGAAGGTCTCGAAAGCCTCAGCCTCATTGAGCTTCGACAGTACTCGCAGCTGGTCGTCGTGACCCGGCTTCTGATACTTGACCTCGACGTTGTCCTGGAACCACCTGCGCTGCACAGGGTCTTGAATGTGCATGTACTCGATGCCCATCGTGCGGCAGTACGAGTCCCGGAGAACGCCCAGGATGTCGCGAAGCTTCATCAGGCGTTTGCCGCCGAAGCCGCCCGTGACGAAGTAGCGGTCGAGGTCCCAGAACGTGAGCCCGTGGTTCTCGATTTCAAGGTCAGGGTGTGTCCGCTGTGCGTACTCCAGCGGATCGATGTCGGCCATCAAGTGACCGCGTACGCGGTACGAGTTGATGATTTCTTGCACGCGTGAGGTCTTGTCGACGCGCTCGGCGATGTCGACGTTGATGTCGCTTGCCCATTGGATGGGCGAGTAGGGAATTCGCAAAGAGGCGAAGATGTCGTCGTAGAAACCGCGCTGCCCGATGAGCAGCTCGTGAACCTTTTTCAAGAACTCGCCGGATCCTGCGCCCTGGATCACGCGGTGGTCGTACGTGCTCGTAAGCGTGATTGTCTTGCCGATGCCAAGCTCGGTGAGAGTTTTCTCACTCGAACCCTGGAACTCCGCCGGATACTCGAGGGCGCCGGCGCCGATGATGCAGCCCTGCCCTTTCATAAGGCGAGGCACCGAGTGGACGGTGCCGATGCCGCCAGGGTTCGTCAACGAAAGGGTTGTGCCCTGGAAATCGGCACCTGTGAGCTTGTTGTTGCGCGCGCGCTTGATGAGGTCTTCGTACGCGGAGAGGTACTCATCGAAGGTGAGGGTGTCAGCGCGTTTGATGCTCGGCACCATGAGCGCGCGGGAGCCGTCTGGCTTTGGAATATCGACGGCGATACCGAGGCCGACGTGGGCGGGGGAGACAACCGACGGTTTGCCGTCGATTTCGGAATAGAACACGTTCTGGCTTGGGAACTCTTTCAAGACCTGAATGAGTGCCCAACCGATGAGATGAGTGAAACTCACCTTGCCGCCACGGGTGCGCGACATGTGGTTGTTGATGACAATTCGATTGTCGATCATGAGCTTGGCGGGCACAGTGCGGACGCTCGTGGCGGTCGGAACTGTGAGTGACTCGTCCATGTTCGCGGCAAGGGCCTTTGTCATGCCCTTGAGAACTGTGACGGAGTCTTCGCGCTCGGATGTTGCTTCGCTTGCCTTCGCCTGCACATTTGGCGCCTGTGCGGGAATCGGTTGTGGTGCAGCCGGTTTCGCCGTGGTGCGGGCAACCGGAGGAGCACCGATCACAGGAATCGGTGCGGTGACTGGCTTTGGCTCACCAGCGCTGGCTTGGGAGCTCCCGGGGTCTACGGGATGGTAAGACTCGAGTACCGGCCACCAGGCCTTATCTACCGAATTCTTATCAACTTTGAACTGCTCGTAAAGTTCGTCCACGAGCCATTCGTTGGCCCCGAACTCCCCTTCGCTCGACACCCCGACGCCCGTCACTTGGCTCGACACGTTCGATCGCCCGCTTTCATAGATGGAGAGACGTGCTCGGCCACCCTCGGTCGGCACGCACTTCGTCAAGCGTAACGCAGACTGAAGGCTCGATCCTGGGCATACGGCAACTCGGCCCGGCACGTGTTCGTAACGTTCTCTTCAGCACTGCGACTGGCTACCCTTGGGCCTCATGGACTTCTCCGGTGAACGCCCTCAGGTAGATCTCACGTACTCGGACGTGTTTCTGGTTCCGCGCAGATCTAGCGTGACGAGTCGCCTCAATGTCGACCTGTCGCCGCTCGACGGGACAGCTGCCACGATTCCGCTGGTTTCAGCGAATATGAACTCGGTCACGGGCCCCCGTTTGGCCGCGACTCTCGCGCGTCGCGGTGGCCTTGGAATCCTGCCGCAAGATCTTCCCCTGCAAGAGCTCGATGCGGCAATTCGATCGGTCAAGTCGCAGCCTGTGCGGTGGGACACACCCCTCGTGTTGTCCCCGTCGGTGACAGTCGCTGAGGCATCCCGCGTTCTTCCGGCGAGCGAGGGCTACGCGATTGTTGTCGCAGACCCAACGATCTCGCCGCTCTCCATCGATGACGTGCTCGGAGTGGTGAGCGCACCGCGGCTAGGCACTGCTCTCCCTGACGCGCGATTGGGAGACCTCACGCGCGGTCGCCCTCCGGCTGTCGACGCCGACGACGTGGTCGATGCGCGTGCGGCTTTCGACCTCATCGTTGCGGCCGAAGCCGACACAGTCTGTGTTTTGCATCACGGCTACGTCGTGGGCACGCTTTCCCAGCGCAGCGCACTCAGATCAACCCTGTACCGGCCTGCGGTCGACAGCAATAATCGCCTAATCGTCGGTGCCGCCATCGGGATCAATGGCGAGGCAGCCGAGAAGGCGACGGCGCTCGCCGCCGCCGGCGCCGATGTGCTGGTCGTCGACACGGCACACGGGCACCAAGAAGGAATGCTCACGGCACTTCGCTCGGTCGCGGACCTGAACCTTGGTATTCCACTGGTTGCCGGAAACATTGTGACAGCTGAAGGCGTGAACGATCTTGTCGACGCTGGCGCCAATATTCTCAAAGTGGGTGTTGGTCCGGGCGCGATGTGTACAACCCGAATGATGACGGCGGTGGGGCGCCCGCAGTTCTCTGCCGTCCTCGAAACCGCTGAGGCTGCGCGCGCCCTTGGTGCGCATGTCTGGGCGGACGGTGGAGTCAGGTATCCCCGCGACGTAGCACTAGCCCTTGCCGCAGGAGCGGCATCCGTGATGATCGGCTCGTGGTTCGCAGGCACCGTGGAATCTCCCGGAGACGTGCTCTTTGATGCCGATGGGCGAGCGTACAAAGAATCGTGGGGGATGGCATCAACCAAAGCTGTCCAAGCCAGGTTCGGAAGGCTCGATGCGTACGAGCGTGCGAGGAAGGAACTCTTCGCGGAGGGAATCTCGTCGTCGAAGATCTACCTCGACCCGTTGCGGCCGGGGCTCGAAGACCTGCTTGACATGATCACATCCGGAGTGAGGTCGTCGTTTAGCTACGCCGGTGCTGGGAGCATCGCAGAGTTTCACGCCCGCGCGCGCGTCGGGTTGCAATCGGCCGCGGGCTACGAAGAGGGCAAGGCTCTTCCCGTCAGCTGGTGACGGGAAAAGAAGATTTCGCCGTGGAAGAAAGGATGCCGAAGCCCAGCTTGTGCGAAGGAAGAGTGGCATAGAATTACCCGCACAATGGACGACCCTCCTTCTTGCAGACTCTCGCCCCACCGACCACCCTCCCACTTGGGAGGTGATGCGTGATGGAATACGTCATGCTCGGCGTGGGGCTTCTCTTGACAATCGGCACCGGGTTGTTCGTCGCGAGCGAGTTTGCCCTCGTGAACCTCGATCGGGCCGACCTCGAAGCGCGTCAGACTGCGGGTGAATCTCGTCTCGCGCTCACCATCAGTGCGTTGCGCATCACTTCGACGCACCTCTCGAGCGCGCAGCTGGGGATTACGCTGACGACGCTCCTCACCGGTTACACGATGGAACCGGCGATTTCGAGCCTGTTACGGCCGCTGTTTACCGCCTGGGGACTTCCGGATGCTGTCACAACTCCGGTCGCGGCCACCATCGGTATTACTATCGCAACGATTTTCTCAATGATCCTCGGCGAACTTGTGCCGAAGAACTTCGCGCTCGCGATTCCGCTCACCACGGCAAAACTCGTGATGCCTTTTCAAGTTGCTTTCACGACAGTGTTCCGTCCTGCGGTGCGGCTGCTGAACGGCAGCGCCAACGCGATATTGCGGTCATTTGGGGTGGAGCCGAAAGAAGAACTCTCCGGAGCCCGAACTGCCGAAGAGCTATCAAGCTTGGTGCGACGTTCTGCGAGTGCCGGTGTGTTGGAAAAGGACACGGCCTCCTTGCTGGATCGCAGCCTGAACTTTGCACGATTGAGCGCGGATGACGTCATGACACCGCGCCCGCGAGTGCATGCCGTCGCCGCCGGAGACACCGCCGACGACGTGATTGCGATCGCGCGGCGGACCGGGCACAGTCGATTCCCGGTCTACGACGAGTCGATGGATGACATCGTCGGAATTGTGCACCTGAAGGCTGCGATCAGCGTGCCGCGCGATCGACGTCGCGATGTGCCGGCGGCCGCTCTTGCCACCGAACCGTTGCGCGTTCCTGAAACTGTGCACCTGGATGCTCTCGTTTCAGAGTTGCGTGCACGCGGCTATCAGATGGCCATCGTCGTCGACGAGTACGGCGGCACTGCCGGCGTGGTGACACTGGAGGATCTGGTCGAGGAAATCGTTGGGGAGGTGCTCGACGAGCATGACCGCCGGCGCGCGGACGTCGTGCATAGCTCCGACTCGGTCGCGTTCCCCGCGAGTCTCCGCCCGGATGAACTGCGCGATCGCAGCGGGATCAGGGTTCCGGCGGGTGACGTGTACGACACCGTCGGCGGATTCATTATGAGTGAGCTGGAACGGATTCCTCTCGTCGGCGACGAGATCGAGATTGACGACGGGACGCTCACTGTTTCGCGTATGGACGGAAGGCGTGTTGACCGCGTGAAGTTTGTCCCGCGACCTGTACCCGTTGACCCTGACGGCAACGAAAGCAGTGAAGAGGGTGAGCGCAATGAGTGATTGGGCAGGATTAGCCTGGCTCGTCGTGCTGCTTGCGGCCAACGCGTTCTTTGTTGGTGCCGAGTTCGCTGTTATCTCAGCACGCCGCTCGCAGATTGAACCCCGTGCTGAGCAGGGATCTCGATCGGCGAAGACTGCGCTGTGGGCGATGGAACACGCGACCCTCATGCTGGCGACGTGCCAGCTGGGCATCACAATCTGTTCGCTTCTTATTTTGAACGTGTCAGAGCCGGCGATTCACCACCTGTTGGCTGGTCCGCTGGGGTTGACCGGTTTGAGTGAGGGTGCTGTCGACACGATCGCCTTCATCATTGCTCTCGTAATCGTTTCTTACTTGCACGTGGTGTTCGGCGAAATGGTGCCGAAGAACCTTGCATTCTCACTTCCGGATCGTGCCGTGCTTATGCTCGCACCGCCGCTGGTATGGCTTTCAAAGGTGTTCCACCCGATCATCGTGACCCTCAACTGGATCGCGAACCACATCGTGCGGTTGTTCCGCGTTGAGCCGAAAGATGAAGCAGCCTCGACCTTCACTCTCGAAGAAGTCGCCACTATCGTCAACCAATCCCGCATTGAGGGTGTGCTCGACGACAGTGCCGGTACTGTCGCCGCCGTCGTTGAATTCACCGACAAGAAGGCAAAGGATGTCGCGGTGCCCCTTGCCGACCTCGTGACGCTGCCGGCATCAACGACAGCCGATGAGATCGAGCGAGCTGTTGCCCAGCACGGATTCTCGCGCTACGTGATTGTGGATGATGACGGCGTGCCTACCGGGTACGTGCACTTGAAGGATGTTTTGCGTGTGACGGGAGGAAAAGATCCCGACGCAAGTGTGGTGAAGCCCATTCCCCCCAAGCGCATCCACCACATGGTGCCAGTCCTCGAGACAACCGACCTCGAGGACGCGCTCGCTCTCATGCGTCGTGCCGGTCGTCACCTCGCGCAGGTGCGCACCCGCGCCGGCGAAACAACGGCAGTGCTGTTTCTCGAAGACGTGATCGAAGAGCTCATCGGCGAGGTTCAGGACGCCACACGTCGGCGGCGGTGAGCGAGCGTAGCGGAGTAACGTGGCGCGCATGACTGCGCTTCGCTCTTGGACTCCCTCGGATGCAGCGAAGTGGATTCGGCGCCCGCTGTCTAGCGACGACAAGTATTCGCGGGGTGTTGTGGGAATCCGTACCGGATCAGCCGAGTACCCGGGAGCTGCAGTTCTCGGCGTTGAAGCCGCATGGCGAGCGGGAACCGGGATGGTGCGCTACATTGGCGCACCGCGCGCCGCTGACCTTGTCCTCGCGCGCCGCCCCGAGACGGTGACGGCGGCGGGTCGGGTGCAAGCGTGGGTCCTGGGCTCCGGAACGGATGCCGCATCCCGCAGCGACGACGAGACGGAAGCGCTGCGCGGCATCCTTTCGGGTGAAGTACCTGTCGTGGTGGATGCCGGAGCGATGGATCTTGCGGTGGGAGCGACCGCTCCGTTGATTGTGACCCCGCATGGCCGCGAACATGACCGGCTAAGGCAGCTTCTTGGCCTCGGCGCCGTGGCAGACCATCCCACCGGAGAACGCGTCAACGCCGTGCAAGAAACCGCGAAGACGTTGGGTGCCACAGTGCTGCTGAAAGGCTCCACGACCCTTGTCGCGGCCCCGGACGGAACCGTCATCGAGGTGGAAGCTGGGGTGCCCTGGCTTGCGACAGCAGGAACAGGTGATGTGCTTGCAGGAATCATGGGGGCACTCGTTGCTTCCCACAGCGACAACATGATGAACATGACAGATGCAGCCGAGATCGCTGCGGCAGCCGCCTGGGTGCACGGGCGGGCGGGAGACATGGCATCCGCGCGCTTCGGCGCTTTCGGTGGGCCGATCACCGCGCTTGACGTGGCGGATGCGACGCCTGCCGCCATCGGAGAGCTACTCACCCGATAAGAATCTCATCGCTCGCCACGTAGGATGAGGGCGTGTCGAGGCGGGCGATCTTGTGGGTGGTGTTTGCGCTCGTCCACGTCACAGTTGCTCTGCTCGGTTTTATCTTGCCCAACCAGCCCATGGGTGATGTGTACCTCGTGTACGAACCCTGGTCGGGCTGCGCCTTGTTCGGCACGTCAGGCTACTGCGGTGCCGGCGGACACGAAATTGTTGGGCTCACTTCGCAGTGGGTGTACCCCCAACTAGCGCTCCTGCCGATGCTGGCAACATGGGCGTTCGCATGGATTGACGGGTACATCGTCGCGTGGGCGATCGTGGTCACACTCGTCGATGCCGCAGCGTTCGCTGTGTTGGTCGGGCGTGGCAGGTCGTCGGGCCGCCGCATGGCAGCCTGGTTCTGGCTCGCGTTCATTGCGCTCCTTGGCCCTGTCGGAATGTATCGGCTTGAGGGCATTTCGGTGCCCCTCGCGATCGTCGGCTCACTGTGGCTCGTGCGTCGCCCCTGGCTAGGCTCTGTGCTGCTATCGATTGCTACCTGGATCAAAGTGTGGCCGGCCGCGGTGATTGCTGCTGCTGTCATCGTGGTTCGCAGGCGCTTTGCAGTTATCGGCGGAGCGCTGATTGTTTCGGTGGTGACGCTGGGCGTTGTGTTCGCGTTCGGTGGGGGCAAGTATGCCTTCGGTTTCATCGGAGACCAGGCTGGTCGAGGCCTCCAGATCGAGGCACCGGTCAGTGCTCTGTATCTTTGGCGGGCAATCGCCGGCTCTCGCGATGCCTGGATTTACTACGACACAGACATGCTTACCTACCAGGCGACCGGCCCCAACGTCGACGCTGTTATCGCGGTCATGACACCGCTGATGGCCATAGCCGTTGCCGGTGTTGCACTGCTGGGCGCGTGGAAAGTACGCCGCGGCGCCGGCTTTGCGGCGGTCTTTCCGGCACTGTCGTTCGCTCTCGTGCTCGCGTTCATCGTCTTCAATAAAGTTGGGTCCCCCCAGTACATCGCGTGGATCGCGGCGCCCGTCATCGTGGGTCTTGTGCTGCGTCGAGAGCGATGGCTTGTTCCGGCGGTGGGTCTGCTGATCATCGCTGCTCTCACCCAGCTCGTATATCCGACTTTGTACAATCTCGTGTTGGCGCTCGACCCGGTGGCCGTTGGCCTGTTGACGCTCCGGAATGTACTGCTCATCGCCCTGTTTGTCTGGTCGGTAGTGGCTCTGGCCGGGGCCTCGACATGGTCGAAATCCCCCTCGGAGCGGGCTGAGGCATCCGGATTTATTCGTGCTGGTTGATTTTTCGAGGAGATTTTCTTGCTGATTGCTTTTTCTGTTGCCCCTAGTGGAACCGGCAGCGCCGATGCCTCGGTTCACGACGCTGTTGCTGCGGCCGTGAAGGTCGTACGCGACTCTGGGCTGCCGCACCGCACGACATCGATGTTCACCGAGGTCGAGGGCGAATGGGATGAAGTTTTTGCGGTCGTGAAAGCTGCGACGGATGCCGTGATGCCCTATGGATCGCGGGTTTCCCTGGTGCTGAAGGCCGACATTCGCCCCGGCTACTCCGGCGAGATCGACGCCAAGATCGACCGTCTCGAGGATGCGATCGAGCGCGGTGGAGAATCTTCGTCGGCAGATAGAACCGCCGCTTCGAATCGATTCGCTGAACGGAAGTCGGCGCCGCTAATATGACCGAGTGACCTCCTCGACTTTTTCGAAGAGGACGGCGATGTGGGCGCTCCTCTCCCTCGCCATCGGTAGCTTCGGTATCGGTATGACCGAGTTTGTCGTACTCGGACTATTGCCGAATATCGCTGCCGAGCTCCGCCCTGAACAGTGGGCGGCGAGTCAAGAAGAAACCATCGGCCAAGCCGGATGGCTTGTTTCGCTTTACGCGCTCGGAGTCGTTGTGGGAGCCCCGACCATCGCGGGTTCTGTTGCGCGATTCCCTCGGCGTGCCGTGATGATCGGGCTTGCGCTCTCTCTCACAGTGTTCAACGCTCTGACATTTCTTGCGCCCACCTTCGAGCTGGTCGCGGCTTCCAGGTTTTTGGCAGGCATTCCGCACGGTGCATATTTCGGCATCGGCGCTCTCGTTGCTGCTGACATGCTCGGTCCTGGAAAGCGTGCGAAGGGCGTCGCTTTTGTGTTGACCGGCCTGACAGTTGCAAACGTCGTGGGTGTTCCGTTCGGCACGTACCTGGGCCAGCAGTACGGATGGCGGACATCCTTTATCGTGGTGACGGCAATCTTCGCGCTCGCGACGATTGCGATCGCTGTTTTCGTGCCGTATCACCCAGGCCAACCAGGTCGCACTCTTCGCGCCGAACTCAGCGTGTTCCGTGTGGGTCAGGTCTGGTTTTCGCTCGGCATCGGAGCGGTTGGTTTCGGTGGTTTCTTCGCCGTCTACAGCTATATTGCGCCGATGGTCACGCATGTTGCGGGGATGACAGAGGGCTTCGTGCCGATCGTGCTCATCATCGTGGGCCTAGGGATGACAGTCGGAAACATCGTCGGCGGATACCTCGCGGATCGTGATCTCAAAGCGTGGCTTATTCGGGGTCTGATTGCGATGGCAATTGTGCAGAGCTTGCTCGCTCTTACCGCGGGATGGTTCGTTGCGCTCTGTCTGTTTGCTTTCGCGGTGGGATTCACCGGCGCGGCTCTCAGCCCGACAATTCAGACCCGCCTCATGGATGTGGCCGGCGACAACCAGTCGATTGCGGCGGCTCTCAATCACTCCGCGCTCAACATGGGTAACAGCCTCGGCGCATTCCTTGGCGGGCTCGTCATCGCGCTTGGCTGGGGATACGTTGCCCCCGCATGGGTGGGAGCGGCACTCGCTCTTGGCGGACTCGTTGTGACGGTCGTCGCTTTTCGAGTCGAGGCATCCCGCCGCACCGGCACCACAATTCCAACCGCCGCGTAACGCGCGCCCCGCGGGTTTGCCGCTCGCGAAGGGCCGCAACACGCCGTAGCCCCGCCGCCGAGCGCGCGCGGATGCGGCGTGTTGCGACCCCTCGGCGGAGTCAAACGGCAACAGCGGGGGACGAGCGTCGGGCGCCGGACGGGCGTGGGGCGCCGGACGGGCGTGGGGCGCCGGAGGGTGGATGCTGCGGCTCGGGGAGGCGCCGGAGGCGGATGCTACGACTCGAGGAGACGGCGGAGGTGCGCTGCGACGACCGGGGTCTCAATGAGGAAGCCGTCGTGACCGAAGTCGCTCGTGGTGACAGCTGCGCTGTCGCCGTCGATCGCGTGTGCGACACCACGAGCGATCGTGTGCTGCCCATCGATCGGGAAAAGGCGGTCACTGTCGACGCCGACGACAAGCGTCTTTGCCGTAATACGGGCCAGTGCATCGTTGATCCCGCCGCGATCACGACCGATATCGTGCGAATTCATGGCCTCAACAAGCGTGAGGTAGCTGTTTGCATCGAAGCGCCGAGTGAACTTGTTGCCATGGAAATCGAGATACGACTCCACCGCGAATTTGCCATCATGACCCAGCGGGCTCACGCCAGACTGCCATGAGCGTTGAAAACGTTGATTGAGCTCGGTCGGGCTCCGGTAGTTAAGGAGGGCCATGCGACGGGCAAGCGCGAGTCCACGGTGGGGTCCATCGCCGTCTCCGGAGTCGTAGTACTCGCCGCCAGCGAAACGCGGATCAATCCGGATTGCTTCGAGCTGCACCGAGTTTAGGGCGATCTGGTCGGCGGTCGTATGCGGGGGAGCAGCAAATACTGCGAGCCGTTCCACGCGCTCTGGGGCCATGATCGCCCATTCCAGCGCGTGCATTCCTCCCATTGAGCCGCCTACAACCGCGCCCCACTTATCGATACCGAGAGCATCAGCGAGCGGGAGCTGGGCTGCGACCTGATCGCGAATCGTCAAATACGGAAACCGCGATGCCCACTCATAGCCGTCGGGGCCGATGCTTGCCGGGCCGCTTGAGCCCTGGCATCCGCCCAGCATGTTGGGGGCCACGACGAACCAGCGGTCAGTGTCGATTGCTGCGCCCGGTCCGATGATGTCGTCCCACCAGCCGGCTGTCGCATGCCCGGGGGACGCGGCGCCGCGCACATGGCTATCCCCGGTCAACGAGTGCAGCACGAGCATAGCGTTGTCGCGTGCGGTATTTAGCTCGCCCCAGGTTTCGTAGGCAATGCGGTAGCTCGGCAGGTCGCGACCGCCCTCCGTGCGAAATCCACTGAATGCGGCGAACTGCCTGTCGCCTGCCGGATCACCATCTCGCCATGCCCCGGTCGCCGGGGGGCGTCCGAGCAGGAACCGAGCGTCGGCTTCGGTGACGGGTGCGCTCGGCACCGTGTCTTCGGAGGTCTGCCAGTCCATACCGCTATTGTCTCGCGCTCCAGAGCGATCGCGACGACTATTACGTCACAGCGATGACGTCACGCCGGAGTGGCAAAACGACGGATGCCTCGGCTCATAGCGTTGGTTGACGCATGAGCCGAGGCATCCAATCCCCCTGCACAGTGGGGTTTAGGCGCGCGCTGCCTCCGACACGCGACGAGCGGCGGAAAGAGCCTGCTCGAGGTCGGCTTTCAAGTCGGCGACGTTCTCGAGGCCGACCGACAAACGCACAAGTCCTGGAGTCACGCCGGATGTGAGCTGCTGCTCGGGCGTGAGCTGCGAGTGTGTGGTTGACGCGGGGTGGATGACGAGCGAGCGCACATCACCGATGTTGGCGAGGTGGCTGAACAGGTCGAGGCTGTTCACAAACTCGCGACCCGCTTCAACGCCACCCTTGAGTTCGAAGGACAGCACTGCGCCGACGCCCTTGGGCGCGTACTTGTTGGCTGCCGCGTACCAGGGCGACGTCGGAAGACCGGAGTAGTTGACGCTTGCGACATCGTCGAGGCTCTCAAGCCATTCGGCGATCTCTTGCGCGTTCTGCACATGGCGTTCGATGCGAAGCGACAGTGTCTCGAGCCCCTGGATGAGCAGCCATGCGCTGTTGGGGGAGATAGCAGCACCGAAGTCGCGGAGCAGCTGCACGCGCGCCTTGATGATGTAGGCAAGACCATCGCCCACCGCTGCGGTGTAGCTGGCGCCGTGGTAGGACGGGTCAGGCTCGGTGAGGCCGGGGAACTTCTCGACGTTCTTTGACCACTCGAACGAGCCACCATCGACGATGACTCCGCCGATCGTTGTGCCGTGGCCGCCGATGAATTTGGTTGCAGAGTGAACGACGATGTCGGCACCGTGCTCGAAGGGACGAATGAGGTAGGGCGTTGCGATCGTGTTGTCGACGATCAACGGAACACCGGACTCGTGGGCAACGCTTGCGACTCCCGCGATGTCGAGCACGTTGATCTGCGGGTTGCCGATCGTCTCGCCGAAGAACAACTTGGTGTTGGGGCGCACTGCGCGGCGCCACTCGTCGAGGTCGTCCTGGTTCTCAACGAAGGTGACCTCGATGCCAAGCTTGGCGAGCGTGTACTTGAAGAGGTTGTACGTGCCGCCGTAGATCGAGCTTGACGAGACGAAGTGATCGCCTGCTTCAGCGATGTTCAGCACCGCGAAAGTCTCCGCGGCCTGACCGGAAGCGACGAGGAGCGCGCCGGTACCGCCCTCGAGAGCCGCGAGACGTTGCTCTACGACGTCTTGCGTGGGGTTCTGAATGCGGGTGTAGATGTTGCCGAATTCGGCCAGTGCGAAGAGGTTCGCGGCGTGCTCGGTGTTGTCGAACACGTAAGAGGTGGTCTGGTAGATCGGCGTCGCGCGAGCTTTCGTGACGGGATCGGGCTGCGCGCCGGTGTGGATCTGTTTGGTTTCGAAGCGCCAGTTTTCGGGTGCGGACATGATCTGACTCCTGAAGTCTGTCGATCGGCACACGGCGGGCGTCGCGGCCAAAAACGACAATACGGATGCTTCGCCTTGTCAACAACGAAAGGGAAATGTTACGTAACACAGGAGGGGTAGCGTTGGTCCCATGGTGACGAAGCGTGCAGTTGTAACCGGAGCGAGCTCGGGAATTGGTCGTGCGAGCGCTGTTATTTTGCGCGAGCGTGGCTGGGACGTTGTGGCAGTTGCCCGGCGTGCGGATCGCCTTGCGGAATTGGAAAAAGAAACCGGGGCTGTTGCATTTGCTGCGGATCTCACCTCGCAGACGGACATCGATGCGCTCTCTGCGTGGCTTGCTGACACCGGGCCTGTGCACGCCCTCGTTCACGTCGCTGGTGGCGCGCGCGGCACGGATGTTGTCGCGGAAGGATCCGCGGACGACTGGCAGTGGATGTACGACGTCAACGTACTTTCGGCGCAGCGACTGGTGAAGACCCTGCTTCCGCAACTGCGAGAAGCTGCTGCATCCGATGGTCATGCTGATTTGATGTTCGTCACATCGACCGCAGCGCATGTGGCGTACCAGGGTGGCGGCGGATACAACGCGGCAAAGGCCGCTGAGAAGATGCTCGTCAACGCCCTTCGGCTAGAACTCAACGGTGAACCGCTGCGTGTCGTCGAAATTGCACCCGGAATGGTCTTCACCGAAGAATTCAGTCTCAACAGGCTTCGTGGAAACAGTGACGCTGCAGCGTCGGTCTATGACGGTGTCGAAAACCCGTTGACGGCACGCGATGTCGCCGACGTCATCGCTTACGCTGCGGATGCTCCGGGGCACGTGAACCTGGATCTCGTGATGCTCCGCCCCGTTGCGCAGTCCGCGCAGCACGTGCTCGCACGTGGCCCGCTGCAGGTGCGCGAAGAGAGCTAGTCGCGCTTAGACGTCGCCGTAGTCGTTGCTGGGGCTACCAATGCGCGCGACCACATCGTTCTCGATCACGAGCATGATGAAGTCGATTCCGGCTGCCCCATCATTTTCGAGTGAAGTGGTGCCGGGAGCCTCGGTGATGTCGAGACGCATGACATCGGTGAGCCCAGAGTCGGGAAACAGTGCACCGGCTGCCTGCGCTTCGGCGACGGTAGAGCCGACGTGTACGCCACCCGTCGTTTCGAGTGAGAGCCCGTCGGCGGTCTCAGCCCCGAACGAGACGGTCGCGGGCCCGTCATCCACAACGATGATGCTGACGTCACCCCAGGTATAGGTCGTCGTGGGGTAGCCCAACTCACTCTGCTCAGCTGTGGGCTCAGCGCCAAAGACACCGGTCAGGAAACCGAGCGTTCCGATGCCGTCGCTGAGCGGGGTGCTACTGCTGGTCGAACCGTCGTCTGCGTGTAGTTCGATATCGGTGAGCGACACAACGAGGGCTGCGGCAAACGGAGTGGAAGAGGGCTCTGAATGTGCCGCGGACGGCGTCGCGGCAGTCGTTTCGCTAGTAATCTGCGCTGCAGTCGACGCGCACCCCGAAAGCGCAAACGTGGCGGCAAGCAGCGCGAGTGCGAGTGTTCGTAGACGCATGTGAGGGAGTGTAGCGCGGGTGCTTTTTTTGGAAACGGCTAATTTGCCGCCGGTACCGTGGGCTGCGAGTCCGAAAATGCGACCTTCGGCACGAAGAACAAAAGTACTGCGGCGAGAAACCCGCCGGCGGCGCAGATGCTCCACACTGCAAGGTAACCGCCGAGGGATGCCGCTGTCTCGCTCACGAGGGTGCCGGCACCTGCTGCGAGCACAACGCCGAAGATCGCTGACGCAAATGTGCCACCGATCGTCTTTGTCGTGTTCGTAAGAGCGGAGGAGATTCCGGTTTGGCCACGCGGCGCGGCTGCCGCAGCAGCCGCAGGCAATGCCCCAACGAGCGCTCCGGAGCCGAGGCCAGCGATCGAGAGATTGAGCAGTACTTGCCATAGCTCGAGGTGAAACGGCAGAAAGAGTGCGTATCCGATGCCGACGAGCGCCGACGCGCCGATGAGGATCACCCGTGGATTTCCGCGCCGCGAGAGCACGGCAAAAATGATCGCGCCGACGATGAGCGAGACGAGGTAGACACCGATGATGTTCGACCGAGAAGTGGCATCCAAGCCCAGCCCGTAGCCGAGGGAGGTGTCGGTGCCCGCGTACGTTGACAGGGGCCCCTGCGCACCCAGGAGGCTGATTCCGATCAAAGCTGCCGTCGCCTGGACCGGCCACATCTCTGGCCGCTTGAGTACGCGGATATCGATCGCGGGATCGCTTTGCCGCAACTCGAACCGCACGAACCACCAGAATACGGCGACCCCGGCCGCGAGGAGGAGCCAGGTCCAGACGAAACCGGGTCCGTTGAGCCGCAGGAACGTAAGCGCGCTCGTGACGAGCAGCAGAGCGAAGGCCAGGATGACGAAGCCACCTGTGTCGAGACGTCGTCCGCGTACCGGCTCCGATTCGGGGACGCCGATCCAAATGACGATGGCAACGAGACTCACCGCGATGGCGGGCACGATGAGCGTAAGCGGCAGATTTTCATTCGTCGCGGCGAAGATGCGCCCGGCCGCGAGCGCGCCGATGATGGCTCCTGCCTGCAAACCGACGACGAGGAGACCCGCTGCGCGACGCGTCGTCGAGACTCCCCGGTTTTGGCGGCGTCCGCGCTCAAAGATCAGGGCTACTTCGAGGGGAAGCCACACGACATAGAAGCCTTGGAGCGCCCACGCGATGAGAAAACTCCAAAATGAGCCAGCGAAAGCGAGCCACCAGCTTGCCCCGGCGGTCAATATCGCGGCGATCAGAAGTATCTTCTTGTGCCCGTACATGTCGCCGAGCTTGGCGAGAATCGGCACAACCAGCGCGGAGAGCAGCAGCTGAGCCGCCTCGAACCAATTGACGTCCGAGTCGTGAACTCCTAAATGAGCGACGATGTCGCTGAACAGCGGCACGTAGTACCCCTGCAGGATTCCGCTCACGATTTCGACCAGCACGAACCAGCCGATCAGTGACGCGGTGATTCCGAGAGGCGACGTGAGTCGGGACGAGGGCACCGAGCGCGCGGACTGCATGCGGCGAGAGTACACCGACACCACACGCGCGCGCTCTAGGCTGGAACGTGCCGGCGGTGGTGTCGTGCACGAGAGGAACACACAATGGGCGAAGCAAACGGCGAGCGAGAGCATCTCACCTGGGACGGTTTTGGTAGTGCATCCCGGGATATCGCAAGAGATATTCTTGCCGACGGCTTCGTGCCTCAGGTTGTTGTTGCCATCGCGCGAGGGGGTCTTCTTCCCGCGGGGTCGATTTCTTACGGACTCGGCGTGAAAAACTGCGGCGCTATCAACGTCGAGTTCTATACCGGGATCGGAACCGTCCTCGACGCTCCCGCGCTCTTGCCACCTGAGCTCGATATGACGTATCTCAAGGGCCGGCGGGTGCTTCTCGTCGACGATGTCGCCGATAGCGGCCGCACGCTGGATCTTGCAGTTAGGTTGCTGTCCGAGCAAGGTGCTGACGTGCGCTCGGCCGTCATTTATACAAAGCCGACCTCGATCATTCAGCCTGACTACAGCTGGAAAAAAACCGACCTTTGGATCGACTTTCCATGGTCGTGGCAGGGGAGCGTTGTCGAAGAAGACGCTGGTCTCGCGGGTAGCGCCTGATCCTCGCCGATGCCAAAGACTCTCACTGAATTAGCGGCTGCCGGAAGCATCGACACCGGGTGGGCCACAGCGCTTGCTCCCGTCGCGGACGATATTGCGGCTCTCGGTGAGCGACTGCGCGCTGAGGCGCACGTGGGAAGGCCGTTTCTTCCCGCCGGAGACAACGTGTTGCGGGCATTTGCGCGCCCGCTCGACGCAGTAAAGGTGCTGATTCTCGGTCAGGATCCGTATCCCACGCCGGGGCATCCGATTGGGTTGTCTTTCGCAGTAGACAAACACATACGTCCGCTTCCGCGGAGCCTTGGCAATGTCTACAAGGAGCGCGAGAGCGACCTCGGGATCGCACCTGCGACGCACGGTGATCTATCTTCCTGGAGTGACCAAGGGGTCATGCTGTTGAATAGGGTGCTCACGGTTGCGCCGGGGGCTCCGGCATCCCACCGCGGCTGGGGGTGGGAGAAGATAACCGCTCACGCAATCAGCGCCTTAGTTGCGCGCCAGCGGCCACTCGTTGCGATTCTCTGGGGAAAGGATGCGGCGAGCGCGAAAGATTTGTTGGGGGATACCTCGATCATCGAGTCTGCGCACCCGTCGCCGCTGTCTGCGCGACGGGGGTTCTTCGGCTCGCGTCCGTTCTCACGCGCTAATGCGATGCTCATCGCGCAGGGTGCGAGTCCCATCGACTGGAACATTCCCGAGTGACCTAGCCGTCCCTCGCGCGTAGGGTAGAGAAATGCTTGAGGAGGAATACGACAAGAGTCGTCGACGTATGCCGCGTCACCTCCGGCCGCGTCCTGCAAGCGAGGGTCCGTTTACGTATGAGATTCGCGCCGCCGAGGTTTCTGACATTCCGGACATTCGCGAAATCTACAACTACTACGTCACCAACTCCGTCGTCACATTCGATGAGAAGCGATGGAGCGTTGCGCAATGGCGTGCGAAATTTGATCACATTCAAAAGCTCAATCTGCCGTTCCTTGTGGCGCAATCGCCCCGCGGGCAGGTTCTTGGGTATGCGCTTGTAAGCCCATGGGCCGGAAAATCAGCGTTTCGATACACCGTCGAAAACTCGATCTATCTCGGACCCAGTGCGACAGGCAAGGGCCTCGGGCGCGCTCTTCTGGAAGCGCTGATTGTCGCGTGTGAAGACCTGGGCATTCGCGAACTGGTTGCCGTCATCAGCGACAAAGGCGCCGACGGATCAATAGCTCTGCACGAACGGCTAGGTTTCGTTGAAGTAGGGCGCATGGGGCGCGTTGGCTTCAAATTCGGTCGGTGGCTAGGAACCATTTACCTGCAGAAGTCGTTGCACCCCAAAAAGAAGACGAAACGGCGCCTTTTCAGCCGCTGACTCTCACTGTCCCTCGCCGCGTCGCGGACCGATGGCCGGGATAGATGCCAGCAATTGACGCGTGTAGCTGGCCTGTGGCTGGAGCAGAACCTTCTCGGTCGGACCCTCCTCGACGACGCGCCCGTCTTTCATTACGAGAACTTCATCACACAGGTTTTGCACGACGCCGATATCGTGCGAAACAAGCAGGATCGTCAGCCCATCACGGCGTAGCTCTGCGAGCACATCCAGAATCTGCGCCCGGACTGTGACATCGAGGGCTGATAGCGGCTCATCGCCAACAAGAAGGCGGGGACGATGAACGATCGCGCGAGCGAGCGCAATGCGTTGGCGTTGGCCCCCTGAAAACTCGTGCGGATAGCGGTCGGCGGCCGCGGCATCCAGACCAACACTGCTCAGCACCTCTCGCACCCGGGCGCGACGGTCCCCATCGATATCGAGAGCCCAGAGTGGTTCACCCACGATGCGTCCGACGCTCATTCTCGGATCGAGGGACGCATAAGGGTCCTGGAAGACGATTCCGGTCTGCCGGCGAAGCCAATGGAGTCGTCGCGCCGACGCCCGTGCATTGACAACGGTGCCGTCAAATTCGATCACTCCCGAACTTGGCACGTCGAGAGCGAGGAGCAGGCGCACCAGTGTGGATTTTCCTGCACCGGACTCGCCAATAACGCCGGTTGCTGTCCCCTCGCGCACCGTGACATCGACATCGTCGAGGGCTGTCGTCAGCGAACGGCGAGAGAACAGCGACGGACGCGCATTTCCGTGGGTCCGAGTGAGGCCCCGCGCGCGAAGGAGAGGCGCTTCAGTCATCTGTCGCTCCTGTCGAGCGTGCTGGTCGCCACAAGGTCGCTGTGGCGTCGCGCAGAAGCCCCTGCGCGACAGCGGACTGCGGGTTCGTCAAGAGAGCTGACACGGCAGCCTGTTCGACGATCTTTCCGTTTGCAAGGACGACTCCGGTGCTTGCAACCTGGGACAAGACCGCAAGGTCATGCGTAATGAAGATCAACGACATCCCGTTGTGAGAGACGAGGTCATCGAGCAAAGTAAGAACTTCAGCTTGGATAGTGACGTCAAGTGCGGTTGTCGGTTCGTCGGCGATGAGAAGCCGGGGACCGGCGGCCAAGGCGATTGCGATAGCGACGCGTTGACGCTGGCCGCCAGAGAGCTGATGCGGAAAGCGTTTCACGATGCTCTCCGGGTTTGGTAGCCGCACGCGTGCTGCTTCTGCGATTGCGCGTCGTCCGAGTTCTGCTCTCGAGAGTCGTTCGTGGATTCTGATTGATTCCGCGATTTGCCGGCCCACAGTCCGAATCGGGTTGAGAGCCGTCTGCGGTTCTTGAAAGACGATTCCGATCTCATCGCCGCGCACGTGCGCCATGTCGCGGTCGGGAAGACTCAGCAGTTCGCGACCGTTCCAGCGCACGCTGCCTGTGACCACCGCACCTTCCGGGAGGAGGCCCATCAGTGCAAGCGCCGTCAGGGACTTGCCGGAACCTGACTCTCCGATGATGCCGACGCGAGCCCCATCGGCGACGGAGAACGTGATCCCATCTACGGCGCGGACGCCATCGATGTCGATTGTTAGGTTGTGCACCTCGAGGCTCACGCGACTACCTCCGGCTCGTGAAGTTCGGCAGCGGGCCGTCGTCGTGCCGACCGTCGCAAGGTTGGATCAGTTGCTTCACGAATGCCGTCGCCGAGCAGATTGAGGCCTAGCACTGTGATCGTGATGGCGAGTCCGGGCCAGATGACGACGAGTGGTTGCACAGTGATGTACTGCTGCAGTTCCGACAGCAGCGAACCCCAGCTCGGCTCCGTCACCGGAGCGCCGAACCCGAGGTACGAAAGTCCGGCTTCGGCAAGAACTGCGACCGCCATCGCCCATGAGAGCTGGACGATAAACACGGGCGCCACGTTCGGTAAAAGGTGTCGCACGAGATTCTGAGCGGGAGTGAGCCCGGAGGCGCGACCGGCGACAACGAAGTCACTGTGCAGCACCCTCCTTAGCTCCGGTCGTGTCACGCGGGCGATGTTGACGCCGAATCCGATCCCGACTGCCCAGATGACAACCCAGAGCGAGCCACCCCACACTGCCGAAATCATCATCGCGATGAGAAGCACCGGAAATGCGATGAGAATGTCGACGAACACGGCGACCGTCTCGCGTATCGCTCGCGGGGTCAGCGCACCCAACGCAGCGAGCGCGAGACCGAGGACAGTCGCAATCACTCCCGCACCGACGGCGACAAAGACTGTCGTTCGCGATCCCGCCATGATGAGACTGAGAATGTCGCGCCCGGTGCCGTCAGTCCCGAACACATGCAGCCACGAAGGCGTGCTCCACCGTACGGCGATGTCTACGTTTTGTGGGTCGAACGGCATCCAAAAGCTGGAAACGATAGCCGTTGCGGTCACCAACCCCGCGACTACGAGGCCGAACCTGCCAGTAGACAGAGCCCAGAGGTGCGCAAGCCAGTTGCGGGAGGATCTGGTTTTGCTTGTGCTCATGCCGAATCTCCCCGCTGCCTGGGGTCGAGTGCGCGGTGGGCAAGATCAACAACGAATCCGATGATCAAGACAAAACCTGTCAGGGCGAGAAGCTCGCCCTGAACCTTAGGCAGGTCTCTTCTTCCTACGTCCTCTACCAGCATGCGACCGATTCCCGGCAACGAGAACAGCTGCTCAACGACAACAGCACCAACGATGATTCCGGCGATCTGCAGTCCAAGAACAGTCACGATCGACAAGCCCACGTTGGGAAGACCATGGCGAACGAGCGCTTGGTTGCGGGTCAGGCCTTTTGCTGCGGCGGTCCGCACGTAATCTTGATCGCTCGCCTGGATCGTTGCCGACCTCACAAAGCGCAGCAACATGGCTCCCTCTACGACGCCGATCGTGACGGACGGCAGCAGAAGAGAGCGGAAGGCCGCACCAGGGTCGGACCATCCATCCCGGGGGAAACCCTGTGCTGGCAACCAACCAAGCCACACTGCAAAAACAACAACGAGCATCATTCCGGCCCACACGACCGGCACTGCTGCGAAGAACTGGGCTCCGACGCTCAAACCAGTGCCAAACGGCCGACCGCGCCGCATCGCGGACGCGACACCCAACGGAATGCTCACGATCAGGGCAACGAGTAAAGCCATGATCCCAAGGGGCACAGTGACCTGAGCCTTTTGCGAGAGTTCGGCGGCAACGGGCGTTCCCGTGATCAGCGATGTGCCCAGGTCACCGCGAACGATACTGCCTAGCCAGTAGCCGTACTGTGCCCACAGGGGTTGATCGAGTCCGAGTCTCTCTCGTAGCGCGTCAACCTGTTCCGGGCTACCAGTGCTTCCGGCGATGACCTGTGCGATATCGCCCGGCAGTACCCGTAGTGAGAAGAAAATGAGCACGCTGGCAACGACGAGGCCCAACACAAGCAGGGCCAATCGTGTCAGCGCGTATCGAATCACCCGGCGCTCTTGGCGATCTCGGCAGCGTTGAAGCGAGCGTTGACATTGACGGTGGGAACGCCGGTGACGTCAGAGGCAACAGCTACGACGGATGCTCCGTTGTAGAGCCAATCCGCTGCTGCATCCTCTGACACGATCCGTGCTGCTTCTGCGAGCAGCTCTGCCGCTTGGTCTTCATCGGTCGCGGCGAGCGACTGCGTGTATAGGTCTTGAACCTCAGCGTTGTCGTACGTGAAGTAATAGTCGGGGTTCGCCCAGTTCTCGAAGTCATGCGCCTCGGTGTGAAGTACGAAGCTGAGTTCGTAGTCCTGATTCGCATATACGTCGTTCAACCACGTCGAGAACTCAACCGAGTCGACTGTCAAAGTGATACCGACATCGTTGAGGTCCGACACCAAGATCTGCGCGACGGTCGTGGGATAAAAGGACGGGATCGTGAGGGTCAAACCGAGCTCTTCATATCCGGCGTCGCTCAGGAGCTCCATGGCTGCTTCAGGATCGTACGGTGCAACGTCTGAGAGATCCTCGTAGCCGGGATCCAGTGACGGGATCGGGCCATAGAGAGTTTCGCCAGCCCCGAGGGCCTCGACGATGGCATTGTGATCGATTGCCTGGCGGATTGCCTGGCGGACGCGCTCGTCCGAAAGGGGGCCCGATGTGCTGTTCATCGCCAAGACACCCTTGTCAGTAGAGGCGCCGATCTCGACGGTGAAGTCGCCGTTTGCTTCGATCTGATCGCTCAAGGTTGCATCGAAACCTGTGAGCACATCTACTTCGCCAGCGAGGGCCGCTGCAAGTGCTGCCTGGGCCTCGGGGATGTAGGAGAACACAACCTCAGCAGATTGTGCAGGCTCGCCCCAGTAGCCGTCGTAACGCGAGAGCGTCACGCTGTCGCCCTGCTTCCATGAGGAGACCATAAATGGCCCGGTGCCGTTCGCCTCAGTGAGGTAATCAACCGAATCGTCCTGCTTGAGAATAATTCCGGCGCGCCCTGTCAGGTTCCACAACAGCGTTGAGTCGGGCTCGGAGAGCGTGAGCACGACATCCTGTCCGTCTGCCGTGATCGATTCGACTCCTGACAATCGTGAGGAGTCGAGCCATGTTGCGGTGTCGCGGTGCTGGGTCAATGACCAGACAACGTCGTCTGGAGTGAGCTCTTGCCCATCATGGAAAGTGACGCCTTCACGAAGCGTGAACGTATAGGTGAGTCCGTCATCTGAAACCGTGTAATCGCTAGCAAGAGCGGGAACGATGTCTTGTTCGGGCGTGCGCGAGACTAGCCCCTGGTAGACGTTGTCCACGAGGATCTGGTCGAGAGCTGCACCACTTGTCTCGCGAATATCAAGGTTCGTTGGTTCGAGCACGAGCCGCACGGCCACGGAAGCGTCTGGGTCGGCAGCCGCCGACGATGAAGTGCTGCCGCCATCCGGGTTTCCAGAGCACGCAGTGAGCGCGAGCGCGGCGGCCGCGAGGGATGCGGCGGCGGCGAGTGTGGTGCGGCGGAACATACGGGGTCCTTTCACAGGCTGCCGCGGCCGTCATCGGCGCGGCAGATTAACGCAGGATCGAGTGCGATAGAACAGCCTAAACTCCGCAGGGGCGGCGTGGGCACGCTCTTGTGGCAATGCAAGATAAGAGTTAGAAGTTAGTGATCATTTCGGTGAGCAGCCTCGCAAGTTTACGGGGAATCTGCTCTTGCACATTGTGAGATGACGTTACGCGCTCTACCTTCGTCGTCGGCGCGTGCGAAACGAACTCGGTTACGTCAGCGTCACTGACGTAACCGTTGTCGGCTTGGACCAGCGTGATCGGCGCTGATATGCGTTCAAGATCGCCCCATGCGTCGGGTCGTAGGGCCGTCGTCATGGCATTCTGCCCATCAGGGGTGGCCCCGGCCGCAGCAGCCATGAGATGAGCAATATGGTGCTTCCACTCCACTCGGCCATCGGAACGTACACGCGAGTTGAGGAACACTCCACGCGCTGTGGACTCTTTGGAGCCGCCGAGTCCGAAGGCCAGCGCGCGATCCACAAGCTCTTCGCGAGACACCCAATCGGTCGGGCCGGCATAGAACTCGAGCAACTCGCGGGGTGCACCCGTGGGCTTTATGCCGGGCGTGATGTCGACGACGACCAGCGCCCGAACCAGCTCGGGTCGGGATGCGGCCACCGCCATCGCCGTCAACCCGCCGAGAGAATGGCCGACAAGCAACTGCGGGGATTGGGTCCAGGCATTCATTCCTTCGATCACATCGGGGGCGAGAACTGAACCCACATAAGCCGCATCATCGCGCCACGAGGAGTCGCCGTGACCCGGTAGATCGATGGCGAGCGCTGGCACACCAGCGGCGAGGATCGTGGCATCCCAGGTGTGAGCATTCAGCCCGGCGCCATGAAGGAAAGTCACGACAGGAGGTTCGTCGCCGTAGCGGAGCGCGCTCAGCATGCGGCCGTCGTCAAGAGCGAGAGTGAGGCGTTCAGACCGCGGGAGCGGCCCGCTGATTTGAATGTCAGCTTGCTGCGCGGCCAAAAAAGAGAATTCGTCGAACGCTACTTCGGTCACTGTGCTCCTTTGCGGAAAAGGGGAATCTCGTATCCCCATTCGCTAGGGTAATTGGGTGACCGAAGAACAACGAGTTCACCTTTCGCGATCGGCTCCGGCGGCGTATAAAGCCCTCGATGCGTTTTCTCGCGAAGTCGGCCGTCTCGCCGCCGAGGGTGGCATCGATGATCGGCTGAAAGAGATTGTGCAGATTCACGTCTCGCAATTGAATGGGTGCGCGTTCTGCGTACGGGTGCACGTTGATCGTGCGACACGAGTGGGCCTCACCGCTGACACAATCGCGCAGATTCCGACCTGGAGAGAATCCGGGGTTTTTACGGCGCGCGAGAGAGCTGCCCTCGAGCTCGCTGAGGCCTTCACCTTTATTCACCGTGGCGGCATCCCTGACGACATCTACGATCAGGCGGGCGGAATCCTCACCGAGAACGAGTACGTCGCGCTCAGCTGGATTCTTGTCGCTATCAATGCTTTCAACCGCGTCGCAATTGCTGGCCGCTACCCGGTACCGGCGCGAACGGACGAAGCGTGAGCGAGCAGTCGCTTGTCCCGGGGGCATTGAATTTTCGCGACGTGGGCGGCCTTCCCGCTTCGGGTGGTCGCACGAGATCAGGAATTTTGTTTCGCTCGGGCAACCTCACACATCTCAACGAGGCAGGTATCGAGGTTTTTCGCGCGCTCGGTATTCGTCGGGTAATCGACCTGCGTGACGACGACGAGGTCCATCGTGAGCCCTCGCCAACGGTAGACACCGCGATTGTCACCCAGCGCGAACCGCTGTTTCTCGGCTCGGTCGCATCGTTTTTTGCTGATGACATCTCGCTCGACGAGCTATATCGCCGCATAGCGGACGACTCGGCAGTGCGAGTCGTCCGCGCGGTTCGGGGGATCACCGAAGGACACCCGGTTCTTGTGCACTGCACGGTCGGAAAGGACCGCACCGGTGTGACGGTGGCGCTTGCGCTCGCCGCAGCAGGAGTCGAACGTGAAGCTGTCGTCGCTGACTACGCGAAGACCGAGTCTCTGCTTCCAGACAATCGCAACCGAATAGTGGTGGGTGCGCTTCGAGCCGCACACCCACACGCGCGTCACATCGAAGATCTCGCGACTCGTTCACCCGCGGACGTCATGCGCCGTTTTCTCGCTCAGATAGACGACACACACGGGTCTGCGGCTGGCTACCTTGCAGCGCACGGCATGAGCCGTAGTGAGATTGAGCTGTTGCAGAACCTTCTCATCGAGGAAGGTTAGGCAACCCTTCTTTTCCGCGCTATAGTTTGAGTGTCATGTCGAACAGCGCAGAGCACAACTCCACCGTGTGCCGTACCCCCAAGCACACGCGCGTGCAGCACCTCATCACCGCCGACGAAGCGTCTTTGAGCGAACTCGAAGCCCTGCTCGCAGTGCTTCCGATGTGCTCGACCGGGCGTGTTTTCGTCGAAGTGCCCGACGACACTTACATCTCGACGATTACTGCTCCTGCGCGAATGACGGTCACCTGGTTGGATCGCTCACGCCGTAGCGGTGCAGCGGGCTCTGGCGCCGCATGCAGTCCCGGTGCCGCTCTTGTGCGGGCAGTCAGGGCATGGTCCGACGAAATGATGTGTGACGAAGACGACCACACGCGCGTTTTTCTCTTGGGCGGCTTTCTCGGCACGGCTGACATCGTCGACCACCTCACTGAAGCGCGCGGCGTTGAGCCGAGCGGAATTCACACGCCAGAGCGCTTCGGCCTCTCGACAGCTTTCTGAGGTTCACTCCATGCCGCGCGGCACGTAGTTTCCGTCTTCTAATCCAGCTTCGATTTCGAAGCGATTTCGTAGCGGGTCACGACCTGACAGCGCGGAAAGCATCGGCATCAGGAATCCGTAGCGTCGCCATTGTCTGACGTGGATGGCTTCATGGCGCAACACGCGAGGTGTGACTGGTGCATTGCCCGTGAGGTAGCAGTGACCGACGCAAACGCCGCCTCGAGGGAACGCCCAGCGTGGAAGTCCGCGAAAGACCCAAAGATCTCCGCGCTTTTGCACTTGCCCTGTGCTCCAAATGGTCCCCCATGTCCACCCGACAGCGCAGGCGTACCAATAGCCGAGACGGCTTACTGGGGAATCCAGCAGGATGCCGGGAGTCCGCTCATCAATCTTTTGCCCCTGAGCGACCGCTAGCTGCGCTCGTTCCCGCCATCCGTCGGGTGGCACTGGGATCGGGCTCACGCGAGGGCCCCGATAACCCTGAGGACGACGCTGAGATCGTCTTCGGCCGCGGCGGGCGATGCGGGAGAGAACTCGGCGATCGATGCACCGATCAGTGGAAGCTCGGCACGAGCTGCGCGGATTGTCGAAACGAGCATCTCGGGAACTGCGCCAAAGGGAACGGGCCGAGATAGTCCAGAAATTGCCGCCGGGTCAAGCACATCAAGGTCAACGTGAATGTAGAGCTTTGAAGCCCCAGTGCTACGAAGCGCGGTTGGAACGTCGGCGAGTTCATCAACGCTGAGTGATCGGATATTCAGCTCGTCGGCGATGACCTGCTCAGCAACGTCGAAGTCTCGCGCACCAGCAAGAACAACTCGCCCTGCGCTGATGCTGTTCGGATCCGCCGCGAGACCGGGCGCGCCCTCACCGAGTGCGCAACGGAGAGTCATCTCGTGTAGTGCCGACGTTGGGGACGTGTCGGGGGAGTGGAGCGCTGGGTGAGCGCCCAGCCACAACACCGCCGTTTCGGCATCGGCGAGCGCTTCGAGAGCACCGAGGGCGACGCTGCTGTCGCCGCCCACAACGACCACCTGTTCGTTGTCCCCGGCCGCCTGGGCGACGAGAGCGCGCACGCGTTCGAGAGTGGAGTAGCGGCGTACGCCGGTGCCCTGCTCCTCTCCCGCCTCAGCGGGAACATCGATGAGCGTGCAGGCTGCGCGCGGCAGATCCCCAGCAATGGCCAGGGCGCCGTCGGTGAGCTGCATTGCACGCGCCGACGACGATCCCTGCCATTGCGGCACGACGATGAAGTGAGCCACCCGTCGTTCCTTCCCTGTGAGCTACGCCCGGTGCTACTGCTCGATCTGACCGGTCACAGGTGCGCCGGATTTCAGTGCTGCGAGTCGTGCATCGACTTCGGTGAGTTCACCGAGGTCTTCGAGGCTTTCAAACTGAGCATCAAGGCTAGATGCAGCAAGTTCTGCTTTGCCCTGGGCAAGGGCCTCTTGCCGCCGAATCTTGTCTTCGAAGCGGCCGAGCTCGCTCGTTGGGTCCATGACGTCAACCGACTTGATGGCATCGTGAACCTTGTTCTGTGCCTCGGCAACCTTGGCGCGAGCGAGCAGTTCGCTGCGCTTCGTCTTGAGCTGCTCAAGCTTCTGCTTCATGCCGCTGAGGCCATCTTTGAGTTTGTCGACGACTTCGGTTTGGGCCGCAATCTGAGGCGCCGCAGCCTTCGCCTGCCCCTCTTCGGAGATCTGTCGCTGCAGAGCGATCTTCGCGAGATTATCGAACTTGTCGGCATCCGCCGTGCTGCCCGAGGTGCGCAACTGGTCAGCTTTTCGGCTCGCGGCAAGCGCCTTGTTGCCCCACTCAGCAGCGGACTGCGTGTCTTCTTGGTGGTCGCGCTCAAGCAGGCGCAGGTTGCCGATAGTCTCAGCGATCGCCGACTCGGCATCGGCGATGTTGTTTGTGTAGTCACGCACCAACTGATCGAGCATCTTCTGCGGGTCTTCTGCGGAGTCGATCATCGCATTGATGTTCGCGCGCATCAGAGTCGAGATTCGGCCGAAGATGGACTGCTTTGCCATGGGATTACCTTCCTATCAATGAGTAATGCGAAGTGGATGCCGGAAGACACCGGCGTGTGTAATGAATCATCAGAAGCGACCGCCTCCGCGGCGACCTCGACCGCCACCGCCGCCGAAGGAACCGCCGCCGCCCCGGGATCGTGAGCCGCCGCCGCCACCGAAGCCGCCGCCACCGCCGAAACCCCCGCCGAAGCCGCCGCGTCGACCGCCACCGAGCATCGAATTAACGACGATCCCACCGAGCATTGCGCCGAGGAACGCGTTCGAGCTCCCACTCTGTGCGCCGAATCCACCGACGTCAGTTTGTGCGAGTTCGATTGCCTGCGTTGCAAGCTCATATGAGCGCTGTGCCAGGGGTAGTGCCTGCTCCGGATCGTCTCCGCGTAGTCCCTGAGCCTGAGAGAGGGTGGTGGCCGCTTCGGAAAGACGCGTGCGGGCAGTAGCTCCGACAGCGCCGCGGCGAGAGGCGATGTAATCTTGCGCGGCAGAAATCTGAGCGCTGGCCTGCATAACGACCTGGTCGACGTGTCGTGCAGCACGTTCCGCGCGCTCAGCCTTACCGCGGATGTCGTTCAACACGGTATCGAGCTGTTCGTTTGCGCTTTCAAGGAGCTGAAGCGTGAGAAGTGGTCGTGGCGGCGAGGTTGTTCGTGCAGCTTCGAGACCGTGGCGTGCACCAGCGACGGCGCCGGCTATCCGATCGTCAGCGTCAGTCAAAGCCTCTGCTGCCGCGATGTCCTGTTCGAGCTCCGCGACGAGAGTGGGCACGCGGCTCTGGGCGGCGGCAAGGTCACTTCCCAGCGTGCCGATGGCTGCTTCGAGCTGTTGCGCTTGACCGACGGCGCTTTCGGCAGCGCGAATGCGAAGCGCAGCACTCGCGCTGTCACCCTTGTTCAAAGCCGTGTGTGCGGTCGCGAGTTCATCATCGGCGAATGCAAGCCGCTCTCGAGCCTCGGGAACGTTGTCTGCGACTGTCGCGAGAGCAGCCGGCGCATACAACACTGCCAGCTCGGTGAGCTTCGTCTGAGCTCCCTCGAGCGTGGCCGCGGCTGCCACACTCGCGTCGCGGGCAGCTGTGAGTGCCCCTGCAGCGTTTTGCTCAAGTTTTCGTAGCTCGTCGAAGGCTGCGATCTTCGCGTCGAGTTCGCTCTGCGCTTGAGCACAGAGCTCGATGATCTCGGTATTCCAAGCGCGCACATTCTCGGCGCTGTCGGCAATCTCATCGTCGAGTTGCTGCTGGAGAGTAAACGCGCGATCAAGGCGTTCTTTTGACGCGGCGAGTGTTGTGACGAACTGAGCTGTCGCCTCGTCGCCGAACTGTGCTCGCGCAAAACCAAGCTCTTGTTCACTTGTGCGCAGGGCGTCGTCGGTTTTAACGAGAGCGGATGCCGCGCGCCGCGCGAGCGTCTCCGGGTCGAGTTGTTCGGGCTTCACTTCGACAGCCGCTCGCTTTCGACGTGAACGCAGCACAATAGCGATGAGGAGCGCCGCGATCGCGAGTATGACGACGATAAGAATGACGACGGGGATGGGCGAACTGCCGGAGTTTCCGGCATCCGATTCAGAAACGGTGCCGCCGGTGGCCGCCGTTTCGAACGCATCGGCTGCGTCATCGATCGCGCCAGCGATATCGTCTGCGCGAAGTGCCGGGGTGACGGCTGATTCGATCGCGGCGATCTGTTCGACGTCAATCGGACCAGCGGAGTCAGCGGAGATATAGAACTGACGCGAATCGGACGCGATGGCGAACAGATACTGCGAGACGCCCAGGCCGCTGTCGCTCGCGACAGCGTTTGCCCAGTCTTCGCTTGAGGACGGGTTCGTAAACTCGTCGACGATCGCGACGTAGACGTCGATACCGGTGTCAGCTGAAAGCTGCGCTAGTCGATCCTCGGTGGCTGTGATCTGGCCGGCTTCGATCGCGCCGGCGTCATCGGTGATGTAGCCGGAATCCAAAGTGACGGGGTCTGTCGCCGACGCCGCGGATCCACCACTGAGCATGACAAGTGTGAGTGATGCGGCGAGCACCGCAGTCATTCGCGTTCGCATGGGGCCTCCTGTGACGCGCATTGTGATCTGAGTCTACGCAGCGCTGCCTATGAGTGACCATGTGGGCGGGTCGGCGAAGCACAGTCGCACTAGCGGGTTACGCTGACGGCCCGGAGGAGAACGAGATGGATGATCGGTACGGCACTGATGTGTTGGCTAGCGGATGGCGGGAGCGCGCTGCGAAGCCGCTGCCACGGGTCGCCGTTGAGCGCGACTTGGTGGTCGAGGTAGCCGCCGACGGTTTCTGCGGAGCTGTGATGAGCTGCGCTAAAGGGCTTGTCGAACTCGAAGATCGAAAGGGCGCCAGGCGGCTCTTTCCGCTCGGACCGGGTTTCTTGGTCGATGGCGCTGCCGTCGTGCTTGTTGCGCCAGCGCCCAAAGCCCCCCAGGGCCGCGGGCGCACGGCATCCGGTTCATTTGCTCCTGCCGACCAGCGGGCAAAAGTGGCTCGACCTTCACGAATCCTTGTCGAAGGCCGCCACGACGCCGAGCTCGTCGAAAAAGTGTGGGGCGCAGACCTCCGAGCCGAGGGCGTTGTCGTCGAGTACCTGCAGGGAATCGATCTGCTCGCCGACCTGCTTCGCGATGACCCACCGTCACCCACCCGCCGATATGGCGTGCTTGTGGATCATCTCGTGCCACGTTCGAAAGAGTCCCGGATCGCGGCGCAGATTTCAGCATCACCGCACGGCGCGCACATTCGCATCGTTGGGCACCCGTTCGTTGACGTGTGGGAGTGCGTCACGCCACGCGCGATGAATATTTCGCGCTGGCCACAGGTGCCACGAGACATCGAGTGGAAGGTAGGAGTCTGCCGTGCCTTCGGCTGGCCGGCAGATGATCAGGCCGACATCGCACGCGCATGGCAACGAATCCTGGGGTCGGTGCATTCTTTTCGCGACTTGGAGCCAGCGCTTTTGGGGCGGGTCGAGGAACTCATCGACTACGTGACAGTCGAACCGTAGCGGCACGGGTGTCGACCCTCGGTAGCCTGGATGAGTGAGTGACACCCCTGTAACCGGTTCGTTTCGTGACCGCCCTGTCTCGTTTGTGCGCCGAAGCGGTCGGATGTCGGACGCACAAGACCGCGCCTGGGCTGAATTGTCGGATCGCTTCCTCTGGGCCGTTCCCCGTGGTGAGGCCGAAACAAGCATCGAGCCCGGTGCCGTTGCCGACCTCGCAAGTGTGTACGGTCGCGCGGCGCCCCTGATCGTCGAAATCGGCTCTGGTCAAGGGCACGCCATCATTCATGCAGCGTCCTCTCGGCCTGAGGTGAACTTTCTCGCGATCGAAGTCTTTCGTGCGGGGCTGGCGCGCACAATGCTCGACGCGGACCGTGCGGGCGTTTCCAACCTGCGGCTCGCCGAAGCCAACGCTCCGGAAGTGCTGCAACATCTCTTGCCCGCGGCATCCGTCGACGAGCTCTGGGTTTTCTTCCCTGATCCGTGGCACAAGAAAAAGCACACCAAGCGACGCTTGATCGCACCAGAATTCACAAGTATCGCCCGTGGTGCACTGCGCCCCGGAGGCAAACTGCGGCTCGCGACAGACTGGGAGGATTACGCCAAGCAAATGCGCACCGTGCTCGATCAGGCAGACGGTTTTTCTCGCGACTTCGACGGCGAATGGGCAGAACGGTTCGATGGGCGGGTGCTGACCGCGTTCGAGCGTAAAGGCTCTCGAGTCGGCCGTGACATTCGTGACCTCACATACGTCGCCGACAGCGCCTGATGAATAGCGTGCAACCTTGGCCGGTACGGCTCGCGCCAGCCGCGCTGGTGTGTGCTGCGGCACCCGCCTTTTTCGTTGTGCGCGTGCCCTGGCTCGGGTGGCTTTTGATCGCTCTCTCCCTTGCGAGCGCGTGGTGGGTTGATCGGCGCGCGAAGACAACGGATGACGTCGCACGACCGAGTCTGTTGCGCGATCTCTCGCTGATCGCCATCGGGCTCCTGATCGTGAGCGCGATTGATCTCGCCGCCGAACTCGACAACCTCGCGATGTTGCGCTTCACGTTGGCACTTGGGGGAGCAGTGGCGGTGCCGTACGCCGTCTCGCGATTCATCTATCGTGACCGCGCTATCGCTTTTCCCTGGCGCACGCGGCGGCGGTGGACACGCTTTCAGTGGGCGTGGCTTGCGGCAGTGCTGGTGCTTGGGTGGCTCATTCTTCCCTTCTACTTCATCACCTCAGGCGTGTATCTCAACTGGCCCGTCGTGAACACTCCCGATCTCATCGCGCGGCTGTTCGTGGGCGTGGGTGCGGTAGGAATCTGGGACGAGCTCTTCTTCATCTGCACGGTTTTCGCGCTCCTGCTCCGCCACTTTCCGGCTCTTGTCGCGAACATGTTGCAGGCGATCGTTTTCGTCGCGTTCCTCTGGGAACTGGGCTATCGGGCGTGGGGTCCGGCTCTCACGATTCCGTTCGCACTTTTGCAGGGATTCATCTTTTTGCGCACGCATTCGTTGGCCTACATCGTCGCCGTGCATCTCTTGTTCGACGCCGTCGTTTTTCTGGTGCTCGTTCACGCGCACAACCCGGGACTTCTTGACAGCCTTTTTCTCGTCTGAAGTGGCATTCATAGGGCATTCGAATGCCTAGGCTGTACGAGTGCCGATTGTGACTGTCATTGTTCCCTGGCGGGAGTCTCCCTCGCGTGTTCCTGCGTTCGAGGCGTTGCAACGCTGGTACGCCGAAAATCTGCCGGAATATCAGCTGCGCACGATTGATGCCACAGACGGAATATTCAATTTGGCTGCCTGCCGCAACGCCGGTCTCAGTGCGATTGGTCTTGACGACGTTGTTGTCATCAATGACGCTGACACAGTGCCGGAAGCTCACGCGCTTCGCGAAGCTGTCGCGGCTGCCGCGACAAGCGGACTCGTCCACCTTCCGTATACCGAGTACCGGTGGCTGGGTGACAGCGGTACCTCGCAGGCCATCGCTGGTCGCGACCTTTCGGAATGCGACGTAGAACAGGTCGTGGCGACCGCGTGTTCCGGTGTGTACGTGACAACGCCCCGCACGTGGCATGCGCACGGTGGGCAAGACGAACGCTTCCGCGGCTGGGGCTTCGAAGATGCCGCCTGGTATATCGCCCACGAGACTCTCCTCGGCTCAGCCCCCGTGCGTCACACGGGTCGTGTCTACGCGCTGAGTCACGTTGCCGAGATTCGCGCCGGTGCTCACTACGACGCGAACGCGTTGCTCATGGAGCGCTACCGGGCGGCTTCCGGGGATCCGACGGCGATGGATCAGCTTGTTTCGGAGTGGGCTGAACGCAAAGTCGCGTAAGCGATCTGCGGTCCGGGAGTTTCGCGCTGCTCTGCGGCAATTGTCGACAGGAGCGATCGCGCCGTGTCAGGAAGATCCCGCACTCGCGCGAAGGATGCTGCAAGCTCATCCACAGTTGCCGCGTTCGGGTCGAGACTTTCGCCCAGGCCGGTGCGCGAAATTGCTGCCGCGCCTGCGAACTGATCAGTAGAAAACGGCAACACGACGAGCGGAACGCCCTGGCCGATCGCTTCGGTGACTGAATTATTTCCACCGTGGGTGACGGCGAAAGATGCCTCGCCTAAAAGACGCACCTGCGGCAGATACTCCCGAACGAGCCAGGCGTCCGGCAGGGCGCCGAGGGCCGACGTGGGTGTTGAGCCCGTGGCGATAGCGGTCCGCATCCCAATCTTCGAAAGCGCCGCTGAGACGCGTGCGAGAACGTCGTCGCGTACCGAAAGAAAGCTGCCAAAACTGACGTACGCGTAGGGCTCGCCGGTTGCGATCCACGCGTCGACTTCTTCATCAGCTGGTTCGGTTCGTCGGGTGGAACCGAGAAACTCATGCGGGGGTAGCTGGCGTCCGTCGCCGTCTGCGAGCGCGGCGGGATAGTTGTACAGCACGCGCGCGCCGTGCTCGGCGAAGGCGTCCTGGGTGGGCAACGCTTCGGGATTTATCGCGAGCGCGGCGCTGTTCCACTGCGCTGTGAAGCTTGCTGACACTTGTTCGCAGAGCGCACGGAGCTCAGCGAGTTCTTCGGCCTCGGGCGAGAATTCGCTCGGCCAGAATGGCGCGTAACCGTAAACTTCACCCGCCACCGGAAGTGCCGTCGGATGACCGAGCACAACGTCTCCGTAAGCGATCCCCGCAGCCTGCAATGCCACTCGTGCACTGAAAGCGAGGTGGTCGACGATGATTTCATCTGGCTCGAGGAGGGCCACGAGATCGAGCACTCGGCGTCCTGTTTCGACGGGCTGCCACATCAGGTCGGTGAGGCGTTCGTGGGCTTGATAGCGGAGAGTTGGGATCATGCCGCGCCGGGTGGCATCGAAAAATCCCTGCAGCGAGGCAGACTCTTCGGCCTCTTGCTCTTCAGTCCGGACGATCCGCGCGTTGTTGCCGCGACCGAGCGCAAGCTCGTGGTGTTCGAGGCCGAAGTCACGCACAATTGGTGCTGTCGCGGGTCCCGTTGCCACGACCACGCGTTCACCGGCATCTCGCCAGGCGGTGGCAAGAGTTGCGAGGGGAAGCAAGTGGGACGCGTAATCGGGGCTGATAACGAGCAGCGTCATAGTACGCCCCGAGCTTCGCGTACGAGCTCTGCTTCGTCGGCAACGACGTGTCGGTACACCGGGCCAAGGGCGCTTGCCATGGCTTGGATGGTGAAGTTGTCGCTGACCATATCGTGCGCGGCATCCGCTCGTTCTGTTCCCGGTAATACGGCGAGCTCGAGGGCTGCGCCGACGGCCCGCTCGAGCATCTCGCGGTTCCAGGTTTCGGTCAGGATGCCGGTGCGTCCCTGCTCGACGTAGGTTGCCGGACCGCCGCCATCGGGAGCAACGACAGTGAGGCCCGTGGCCATGGCTTCAAGCAGAGCAATACCGAACTCTTCTTTCACACTCGCGCACACGTAAGCGCCGTGCGGGGCAGCGAGGTCGGGAAGACCGAATCGTGCCGCGGCCAGCCAGCGTGCTGCGACATTGTTCGGCTGGTGGCCGGCGAGGAGTAGCCCATGGCTGATGCGCTCTGTGGCGGGTACGACAGCGTTGATGCGCTCGAGCTGTTCGCGTTCATCGAGAGATGGAGTGTCGAGATCACCACCGATGATGACGAGGTTCGCCCGTTCGCGAAGATCGCTCTGCGCCCAGGTCTCAACGAGCGTTGCCATACCCTTGACGCGGTGCAAACGACCGAGACTCACGATCAGGGGGAGTACGCGGCGCTCGGGCGGTAGCCCTTGCAGTAGGTCGCGCAACGCGTTGAGGCTCGGCGTCGCCGCGGCGCCCTCGGCGTGGGAGCGCGCCTCGGCGACGGAATCCTCGGTGACGACGAGGTCGACGCCCTCTGCGACGATCGTGTGGCGTTCGGGGTGAGAAGTTATGTCGATGCCAACGAGCTGCTTCATGTCGCGCTCCAACTCAGGACGCGGAAAGAGCACCGTGTGTGCTGCGTTCGACGAGAGTCGCTGCACGAGCCGCGTGCGGAACCAGAAATGCTCGCGGAGGTCGGTCTCGCCGAAGTCGGTGCGCGTGAGATCTCCCGAGAGGTCGAGTGAACGGATCACCGCGTGGGGGTCGGGTGCGACCGTGAACACGACCGGAATACCCAGTTCGCGCGCGACGTCTGCCGCAGCAAGGCTTCCGACATCCGCCATTCGCAGGTGCAGCAGATCGACGTGGCCGGCAGCACGGAGCACGCGACGGATGCCACGGCGAATCGTCACACGTAACGGCCATGCCGCAGCCGACGGCATCGGCTCGTCGGCAAGCGGCACGCGCGCGTACATGTGACCCGAGTCGCTCGCGCCAATGTCGAGGAGGTCGCTCGTCGCCTGAGCGAGGGGACCACGCGAAAGTGTCAGAACACGTTGCACACCAACGGCGGAGTCGGTCACGAGGGCGTCACCGAGGCGCACGAGCAAGGTGGCGATACCACCGTTGTCGCCTGCGCCGGCGAATGCCAGCGTGGGATCGATGTCGGCGTGCAGGAACATCTGCGCGACTGTCATCCCCTCGGTGTCGTCGCCACTGTGCTGCGGGGTCGGCTCGAGGTCGAGTAGCGCGATGCGAGCCGCGGCTCCGATGCGGTCGCCCTCGAGCAGAATTTCTTCCAGCACCGGAGTGATGGCGCCGCTTTGCGCTGCGCGTTGCCCCAGGGCTTCGATCGCTGCACGTCGAGCGGGGAGGGATTCAGCGTGATCTTGCGCGATCAGAAGCAGCGGCCGCGTGGCGACGTCACCGCGCACGAGACCCAGAGTTTCCACGAGTCGAGCGCGTGCGTCAGGCGCTGCGATACCCAAAAGGGCAGCTTCAAGTCCGACAGATAGGGCATCTCGCGCGTCGTTCGACCACACCTCAAGGGTGCGCTGTGCCAGCATTCCGCCGAAGCCGCCGTCGGCTACTGCCGCGATCAAGCGACCCATGGCCTCAATGCGTGGCAACGAAGATGACAGCGCCCAGGTGGCGTGCTCTCGGATGGTTGCGCGTGGGTCAGAGAGCAGTGCGCACAGCATGCGGCCCGCCTGCTCGTCGTAGATCTCCGCGAGGGCGTGCACCGCGGCGATTGCGGCAACCTCATCTGTGCCGCGAATCGCAGTGTTCAGCACACGCAGCGTGCGAACGCCCGGGTCGCGACCGGCTTCGAAAGCCAAGTCGTCAGCGAGATGCATGGCATCGACAATGCTCGGCGCCTGAAGCACCGCGTCGAGAGCTGTTTGCACGCCCATCGGCATCCCCTTTTTTCTGCTGACCCACAGTTCGCAAGCCGCTTTGAATCGTAACGCGCAGAGGTAGCTGATTGGTGCGAAGTTGGGCGTGGTGTATCGGACTAGTTGCCCAGCTGGTGCGCGGAAGAAGCGGCTAGCGTGTACGGGGCTGTTTGGTCGGCGAAAGAGGAGTCATGCGTCTGGTTGTAATTGGTGATGTCGGAGTAGTCGACGGCATGATGCACATTGGCGATGAGGCCATGTTCGAAGCGCTGTGTGACGAAATGCGTGCCCGCGGTGGAGATATCGTTGCGGTGTCTTCGGCTCCGCGCGAAACAGCCGCGCGCTATGGCGTTGACGCGATCGGTCGAATCGATTTCGATCGCTTGAGCCGTGCCGACGCCGAGGCTCGACTTGATGGGGTCGCTGCGGCTCTTGGCGGAACGGCATCCGCAGATGAACGCATTGGCACGATGATCGCTGAGATCACGTCGGCGGATGCCGTCATCATCGCGGGCGCCGGAAACCTTGCGTCGACCTGGCCCACTCACATTTACGAGCGGGTGGCGATGTCGCGAATCGCTCGAGCTCTGGGTCGCCCGCTCTTTGTCACTGGCCAGACATTGGGCCCGAAGTTGAATGAACGCGATCGTGAGCTCGTCGGCGAGATCATCCGGCATGCAGCTCTCGTTGGCGTGCGCGAAACAACGTCGCAGGCACTGTCTGCTGATCTGGGGGTGCCCGCGCGGCTCGGCGTCGATGACGCGTCTTTCCTTGCATGGGATGAGATCGGGTTGCCATCAAATCGGTCGGGCGTTCTCATCAGCCTCTCGCTGCACCTCGGGGGAGTCGACCGCGTTGAAGCGACGACGCGGATTGCAGCGCTCGCTGATGCCGCCGCCAGAGTCACCGGAGAGCCCGTGCGCTTTCACGCGCATTTTGGCGCTGTGGATGATGAGGCACCGCGCGGCGACGCGCTTTTGCACGATGAGATCCGAGCCCGCATGCAGTCGGCGTCTGAGGTGCTGCCGACCGGCACACCGCGTCAGGCGGCGCTCGCCGCCCGAAGTGCAGCGCTGCTCATCACTGGCCGCTACCACCCCGCCGTTTTCGCGGCACCCGCAGGGGTTCCGGTTCTCGGACTCGTGACCGACGAATACACCCGAATAAAGCAGCGGGGAGCGTTAGCGCACTGGGGGCAATCGAGCACTGTGGCGCTCGCCGCGGTAGATACCGACGGCATCCCGGTGCTTGAGGCGCTGTGGCAACAGCGGGAACGAGTCGCTCAAAGCGCTGCTGAGGCGGTGACGGCTGCACGAGTCGAATCCGACTCGTGGTGGACGCACATTGCAGAGAGTGTCGCGAAAATGCGGAAAGCGTCGTGAGCGCAACCCCTTCGCATTGACGCAAGCACACCGTATCGTTCAGAAAGAAGAGCTAGGGGACGATGTTGTGGGTAGCACTCAAGACTTAATACGTCGCGACGCGATCGCGACGTATCGTGTGGTCGGAGAACCAGCTGATGCCGATCTTCAGGGTCTGGTTCGGCTCGCGACCCTGATGTGCGACGTTCCCGTTGCAGTGATCAACATCATCGACGAGCACTCGCAGCACCAGATCGCCGCAGTCGGGATCGAGCGGGCGATGTGCGCGCGCAAAGACTCGTTGTGCTCCATCGTGATCGAGCAAAAGAAGCCGCTAGTGATCGCGGACGCTCGGGCAGATGAGGCACTTGCACACCATCCGTTCGTCGACGGCACACTCGCGCGGGTCAGGTTCTACGCCTCGAGCCCGCTCATTACACCCGAAGGCGTTGCGATCGGGACGCTGTGTTTGTTCGATTCGCACCCTCGGGAACTAGCACCGGACAGGCGCGAGGCGCTAGATCTCCTTGCCGGCCAAGCGATGGACGTGCTGGAGCTTCGCCGCATCACCCACGAATTGTTCACAGCAAACGACAGACTCGAGCGCTTCGCGGCTCAAGTTACTCACGATCTCTCAAACCCGCTCAGTGCCGTCACCGGGTTCATCGAATTAGCAGCCGACGGCGCAGAATCGTTGGGCGCCCCGGACGTGACGCATGCGCTCGAGCGCGCCGATGCCGCGTCGGTTCGAATGGCACGGATGCTTGCTGATCTTTTGAACTACGTACGTGTCGGAGATTCGGACCGGGTGCGCAACGAAATCACACTCGCCGACGTCATCCGAGTGGCGCTGGACGATCTCGCTGCCGTCATCACCGAGTCGCGCGTCTCTGTGACAGTCGAGGCGAACGAGAGAATCGTTGCAGACGAGATGGCGTGCGAAGTTCTCTTTCAAAACTTGATCGCCAACGCCATCAAGTTCGCCGGGGCGAGTCGAGATGCCCCGCGTGTTGAGATCCGGGCGGTGTCGATCACCGACGGAGTGCGCGTCACAGTTGATGACGATGGCCCAGGAATATCCCCAGATCAGCGCGAACGAGTCTTCGGCCTCATGGAGCGCGGGGACAATCACAATCTGCCCGGCCTTGGTCTTGGGCTTTCGACATGCCGACGCATCGTCGAAAGTCACGGTGGAAGCATTGGAATCACCGAATCGCCCATGGGCGGCGCGCGATTTTCACTTATCTTTCCCCGGTCAACGTCCGCCGCGTGAAGACGTGCCTCTCGTCGGCTCCGACCGATGTACCGCGGCACGGATTGGTGCCGTCGCGATTCCGTCAGGGGATCGGGCCCGTCGCGACGGGACGCCCTGCAGTGTTCGACCATTGGCTCCACGAGCCAGGGAAGATGGTGACATCGACCCCCGTGGCCGCCCCTGCGAGTGCGAAGTGTGCAGCCGTCAGCCCTGAGCCGCAGTAGGCGGCGACGGTCGAGTCATACGTCACGCCGACGCTGGCGAGGGCTTCGAGTATCGCATCAGGTTCTGCAAACCGGTCGCCGTCGAGATAGGCGCCTGCGGGCAGGTTGACGGCTCCCGGGATGTGGCCCGCGATCGGGTCGTACGGCTCGGACTCGCCTCGGTAGCGCTCGGGCGCACGCACGTCGATCAATATGCCCCGGGCGGGCCAGGATTCGGCATCGTCGATCGTTGCGATTCCTCGACTCAGCTCTTGGAGCTTGATCGAGCCGGGCGCGGGCACAACTTCGCCCACTTCCAGCGGAAGGCCCGCTGCCGTCCATGCCGACAAGCCGCCGTTGAGCACGCGCACGTTTTCGACGCCCGAATGGGTGAGTAGCCACCATGCGCGCGCGGCCGACACTGAGCGATAGTCGTCGTAGACAACGACCGCGTCGCCATCGTTGAGGCCCCAGCGCCGCGCGGCATCCTGAAGTACATCGCGGGATGGAACCGGATGCCGACCCTCCGATGCGTCACCGTGCGTGGCAAGTTCCGTGTCCATGTCTACGTATACCGCGCCGGGAAGATGGCCCGCGCGGTGGTCGGGGAGTCCATCGGGCTGCTCGAGCCGGTATCGCACATCGAGCAGACGGATGCCGTCACCTGCCTCGAGGTGGGTCTGGAGTTCGTCCACGGAAATGAGGGGGAGTATCGAGGATGCCGCCATCCCGACATCCTCCCACTACGAGGTTTGGCAATGCGTGTTGCAGATAAGGCATCTTTGCAGGCACTTTCAGGGGACGGCGATGTGCCGGGTGATCGATTCGCTTGCCGGCACCAGCGTTGGTCTGAGTTGCGCTTCGGGCGAAGCGCACTTACGAGCTCGAAATGGTTTGGTTTGCTGGTCACATGCGACGAGTACTAGTGCTGGGTGGGACGGGGTGGTTGGGGCGCGAGATCTCGCGAAGGGAAGTTGAGAGAGGCGCCGAGGTCTTCTGTCTCGCTCGTGGTCACTCAGGGCACGTTGCTGATGGGGCGCACCTTATCTGCGCAGACCGCTCGTCCGCGGGTGCGTACGACGAGGTGAAGACCGATTGGGACGACGTAATCGAGCTTGCCTATGAGCCAGCTCTAGTGGAACCGGCTTTGGAGGCACTTGCTGCACACGCCGCCCATTGGACACTGGTGTCTTCGGTGTCTGTGTACAGCAAAAACGATGAGCCGGGCGCTGACGAATCCGCCCGACTGGTCGAGCCGCAGGACTTGTCCCGCTATGCGGACGCGAAGGTCGCCGCGGAGCGCAGTAGTGCCGCCGCACTCGGAGATCGCCTCCTTATCGCCCGACCGGGCCTCATCGTCGGGCCGGGTGACCCCAGCGACAGGTTCGGATACTGGGTCGCACGTCTTGAGCGAAGTGGCCCAGCACTTATTCCGACAGTCGACCGTCGTTTCGTTCAGGTCATAGACGTTGCCGACCTCGCGTCGTGGATCGAACAGGCGGGACGCGAACGGGTTATCGGCGCCATCAATGCCGTCGGGGAAGTGCACCAGATGCGTGATTTCTTCACTGCTGCCATCGAAGCAACGGCTTACCGGGGAGATCTGGTGGAGCTCGACGATCAGATCCTGCTCGCTCAGGGCGTGAACTTCTGGGCCGGGCCCCGGTCGCTGCCACTCTGGCTCCCAGAGACCGACACAGCATTCATGCAACGCTCCGGGGCCGCATTTCTCGCTGCTGGCGGCACATTGACCGCTCTCGATGCCACACTTGCCCGAGTACTAGCGGACGAGTCATCGCGAAACGTACATCGAGAGCGGCGGGCTGGTCTCACTCCGATCGAAGAGATCACTGTCTTGCAGGCGGCTGGGTGAGGGACCGGCCAATGACTGTGGCGTCAGCCTCCCGGCTCTGGCGCTCTCGTCAGCGCCCTCGACGAAAACTCTCTAGCGCGCTCAAGATGACAGATTTGCGGGCAGCGGTCGAAGGTCTGGCGTCAATACGGTGGCCGCATCGGCTCTCGTTGGCTCACGAGTTCGCCGGCGTGTGATTCGGGAAGTCCGTTTCTCCGATGCCGCCTGGTTCGTAGAAAGACACAACGAACCTGTGCGCTGCCGCGACGAGCTCCTCCACGGTGATGCGAGGTGCGGGGCGTGTCTCTGCATCCTTTTCGCCCGCTGCGGTCCAACCGAAAGACTGGCCGATGGTGAACCCGTAGGTTCCCTCTGCTGGCCCGTTCAGCCACACGAAGTCGTAGCTCATTGCGCCGTCTGGTTGTGTTCGCTCGCTGATTCGGAACAGCTCGCCTTGGGCGACAACCTCGAAGCTCTCCACCGGGCGATTCTAGGTCGGGCGGGCGCGTCCCCGCACAGCAGCTTTGCGCAGACGGGTCGACCTGCATGCGGCTGACGTGATTCAGATTTGGGTGTCGTGGTCGGTTAGGTCGGCGTAGATTTCGCGTTCTGGTGTGGCATGTTCGGCGTCTTGCAGCGGCGGTTCGTGGCCGTCTCGGAGCGTGTTTGATTCTGCGGTGCCGTGCTCGACGATTTCGACGGCGACTGAATCCCATCGGTAGAGGCCCGTTCCGGCTGAAGGTCGTTGGGAGGTGATGTAGAAGAGCCCTGGCCATGCCAGAGCTCCGATGGGTGGCCCGTCTGGATCCGGGTTCGCCAGTGTCACTCCCGCAGCGGATGCGATGTCGCTCCCGATGTGGAAGGGCAATCCGACGACATCGGGCACCGTCACCCTGTCAGCGATTCGATCAGCCATACCCCGAACGGTACGCCGCTCCAACCGATCCGACCAGACTTAGCGGGGGTAGCGGAAAAAATCGGCATGACCCGTGTTGCAGCTGATCAGGGTGCCAGTTTTCTACGAAGAGTGCTCAGGGTCGCAGTTCAGCGTGCGAGTTCGGGTGCCCGCTGAGGGATCGCCCAACGGACACTCGATTTGGGTTCGGTGCCTGCGACGCCTCCGAAATCTGTATGCCGCTTGCCCGTAGAAGTGTGAGTATTCTTTTGCTGTGAAAGCGGGAAAATTCGAGATTGCCGACGCACGAGCGACGCTAGTCGGCGTTCTCGCCGAAGACGGCATCTCACCCGAAGCCCTGCCAATCAGACGCGCGTTTGAACTGATGATCGAGTTCTTCTCGAAGTGGGAGCCACTCGGGGTCAACCTCGACGAAGACGGGGACGGCCTGCTGTTTCAGTGGGGAACCTACGACTGGGACGGAGCAGAAAACCCCTTGTTCGAGGTTGACATCACCCGTCAGCTCATCACAAATGAAGATGATGAGCATGACGAAGAAATGCATCATCTGCATTGGACGTTCCAGTACGAGCCGTCCGATGTCACCCAAGGACTCGGCACCGGGGAGGCTTGGTTTTTCGCCCCTGTTAGCTTGTCGCACCCATTTCAAGGCATTCTCACCTCACCGACCTTGTTGTCTATAGAGGGGATGGTCGTGCACAAAGTCGTGCTTGAGCATGAGCTTGTCTGACGAGTGCCGGCTCGAGAAGTTGACGACCGAAGTCGATGAGATAACCAACGGTGCCACGCCTGAATCGGTAGGTGCCACGACCGTAGCAGCCGCGTTCCAAACAGCAGACGACCGGCGTCCTTAGCCGCCTGGAGCTGACGGGTCGATGGGTGCGCCATCACCGTGTTCCGGGATGTCGCCTCGTTGCACTGGCTCGGCTGTGGTCGTCGGCATATCGGAGAAAAGTGTTTCAAGTTCGGCATTTGAAGGCACATGCGCAGCGTTCGCAGCCTTTAAAAGATCCGCTGGTGGGACATCTCCGCTCCCGTTGACCCAAATCAAGGCATTGGTCCGCTGGGCGACGTACTCGTGGATGCCGCTGCTCACGCGACGCCAGACGTCCTCGTCATTGGTGCATGTCACAGGCTCGTCGGGCCCATCCCACATGGGAGTTGAAGCACACGACGCTGCCGTGAGGTCACCAGATTCAGTGCGGATGGTCACCATGGCGCCCGTGCTGTTATTGAACCATGTGGCTGAGATGCCGTTTTCGCCAGCCTGAGCGACTGATTGCGGCGCCAAATCGTAACCCTCTACGTCAGTCGTGTAAACGAGTTCGGGTGATATGCCGAGGACGCTCACACGCTCGGCAATCGAGTCCGCGCTCGCCTCAGTCGCACCAGTGCCCGGGGTCCCGCACCCAGCGAGAGAGATGGAAACGACGACGGTAGTCGCGATCATCGCCGCGGGCGATCGGCGGCGGGGTATTCGATTCACAGGATTGTCCTTCTTTCGTGGCGCAAGAACTTGCGTCGGCACACATCGCATTGCTCACACCATACGGTTCGCCGGCTCTCGGGCGCGGCGATCCTTTGGCCATTTCGCACTTCCGCCAGCGCCGCGTCAGGTATCACGCGGACTCTCGACGATCGGGTCAATCCGCAAATCGAGGTGTCGTTGTGCGTTGTTCTCAAGGGGGAGCGCTGGATGCTTGCGTAGAGACCCCATCTATTCCGATCCAGGCCAGTCAGGATTCGACCCGACATCCTTAACGGGCCGGGTCAGTTCCACCTCAATTGCGTTGCCGGATCGGAGCATTTGATGACTGCACAGGACCAGTTGCGCGCGCTGCTTCGCGATGACATCGCGCTGCGTCTGCGCGCCGCGGGATTGATAGGAACCGAAGGCCGGTTCTCCATTCCGAGCAACGATTTCTATGCGCAGATTGGAATACAGTCTTCGGCCGCCAGCACGGAATCGGACTATCTACGTCCAAAACTGCCGTGCTGGGGCCCCGCTAGACCGCAAACTTCAAAACCGCGCGACGCTCAATCCTTCTTCAGAGCCTGGGCGAGCATCACGATGATGCCACTTGGCCCGCGCAGGTAGGTGAGCTTGTACACGTCTTGGTATGTCGCCACTCCGCGAAGCGGGTGGTAATTGTGCCGCGCTGCTATCTCAAGCGCTATGTCGATGTCGTCGACGGAGAACGCGACGCGGTGCATGCCGATCTCATTGGGGAGGGCGGGGTCTGACCCAATCGCCTCGGGGTGCAGGTACTCGAAAAGCTCTATCTGGCCGTGACCATCTGGTGTCTGAAGCATGGCGATCTTGGCGTGGTTGCCGTCGAGGCCGAGGGCGGTATCGGCCCAGTCGCCGCAGATCGTGTCGCGGACGACAAGTTCGAGGCCCAGGTCGGTGAAGAACGAGATTGTTTCGTCTAGGCCGCGGACCGCTATCCCAACGTTTTCCAGTTTGATTGCCATGCCCCGCATGCTATCTACCGGCGTGTTGGATGGGTAGGGCGGTTCCTAGCGCTGCCGCGTGGCTGTCTCACGGCATCGATCTCGTCGTCGATTTGTAGCAAATCGAGCCGCGCAAGCAGTAACTTCGCCCGCAGCCAAAGCCGCTGCTTGGGCCGCCGGGCAAGCCGCCGGCGTCGCGCACATGGGGGGCACATTCTCTAGGTGCGGCGGCGTACGCGGCGAAGGCCGCTGAGCTGGCTGCTCCCGGAAATGGAGGCGCGGCCGAAATCTTCTGGAAGCTCGAGCCCGTGAGCGCCCCTGTCAGATCAGCCCTTCAACAATTACCGCCGCGGGCAAGGACTCATCGGGCCCACTCGGCTCCGGCCTGCTCGCGTCGGGAGTACTAGGCGCGAACATTCACTCGATCCAGACAGCACTTATTCAACCCCGACGACATCGTCCGATAGCGACCGGCTTACGAGCATTGATGGGCGTTCGTCGGAACTAAAGTCGAGGTGTGACACGTACTGACAGGCTTTACGCGATGGTCGAGGAACTGCGGGCCGTGTCGCCGCGTCCCCGAAGTGCTCGATGGCTTGCCGACAGATTCGACGTCAGCTCTCGCACTATCGAGCGAGACCTGTCGGCTCTGCAGCAGAGCGGAGTCCCCATCTGGGCGGAGCCAGGCCGCACCGGCGGCTATTGCCTCGACCCGGCACACACCTTATCTCCGCTCGGGTTCACCGTCGATGAAGCCCTCGCCGTGATGATCGCCCTGGGTGCGTTGGACACAAGCCCGTTCCGCGATTCGGCGACGTCGGCCCTTCGGAAGGTTGTCGCTGTGACCGAAGATCGCAGCCTGAAACAGACGGCCGAGCTTGCAACCCGCGTTCACATGCTCAGCGATGAGGGATCGAGTAGAGCGCCCAGTAGCGTCGCCCACGCGCTGCGGACCGGGCACGTTCTGAGAATCTCCTACACCGACCGCAATGGCGGAGCCACCGTGCGGGACGTGGAACCGATGGGTTTCGTCGGCAAGGGTGACAACTGGTATTTGGTCGCCTGGTGCCGGCTTCGCGATGGCCTTCGCGCGTTCCGAGGCGACCGCATCGCCGACGCGGAGACGCTGGCGGAGCGGCCGCCCCGTCGACCGCTCCGCGCGGAGGATCTAGGCATCGTCGAGGGAAAGCTGCGAGCAGTTGGGCTCGGAGAGGATTCGCCGTAAACACCGACATAACGTTGTCGCACGGTGAGCTGATGATGAAGAGGTCGGGCCGCACGGCGCGACTGAAAGGTAGACATGGACTTCGCATCGATCCGCATCATCACTCACGACGTCGACAAGCTTGCGCGCTTCTACGAAGCAGTGACGCAAACAACCGCCGCGCGGCCTGCCCCAGTTTTCGCGGAGTTTCGAACGGCCACAGGCACCTTGGCGATAGCGAGCACGGCTACTGTCGCGATGCTGGGGGAAAATGCACCGCAACCGGGCAGCAATGACACCGTCATCATCGAATTTCTCGTCACTGACGTTGACGCGGAATTCGCTCGCCTGCACGACGTGCTCGGCGACGTTGTGCTTCCACCGACCACGATGCCATGGGGCAACAGGTCAACCCTGTTCCGCGACCCCGATGGCAACCTCGTGAACCTCTTCTCCCGTCCTGCTCTTTGAAGGCGATCTGCCCTCCGAACGCCTGGTGAGAAATCCTCGGATCCTTTCGACGGTCACAACAGTCGCTGAATCGAGTGTGTCGTAGCGGGGTTGCCGTGGTGGATCGGCAGGGTGACTCTCAGCACTGCTGAATGGCAGACTCGCCGCCCGTGATCTCGCCGTCGCCGCGGTGAGATCACGGGAGCCGAAGCACTATCCGCGATAGTGGCATATCAACGACGAGCTTTCGTTGCCCGCCATGGCGACCTGGGGTGGACGTCGACGCGTATCGAAGGAGTTGGTAGCGCCGAAAGCCAAGACCGACTTAACGAAAGTGATCGGGAATACGTCGACAGCCTGCTTGCCTTCGCCGAAATGATCGATGCCTTGCAAAAGCCCGATTGCGGCAGTCATGTTCTCGTCTGATCAGAGCGCGTTCCTAAGAGGAGCAGGCAGTCGTCGTGCTGCTTTGTGCTTTTTGATTGACACAAGTTGTGATAGACATATGGCACAAGAACGACAGGAGACATCATGTCAATGCGCGGGAGCAATGTATTCAACCCGGTCCAGATGGTCGAGGGTGCTTTATCTCTTTCTCCCGTCTTGTTCGGGATTGCACTGCTCGTTGTTGGTTTCACTGTCACCATCGCGTCGGGCTCGACGCGATGGGCGGCGCACGATTCAGTTGTCGAAACTCGCTCGGTGCGAAAGCGCTACGCGCGTGAGCGTCGCACTCTCGGAATCGCCGCGCTAGTGGTCGTCGCCCTGTTCTTCGCTGAGTTCCTTTTCCGTGGCTATTTCTTCGCCGGGCCTGATCTTGTTTCATGGTGGCAATTCGCTACTCCGATCGTCGTCGCAGCGCTCGGTATCGGCGCCATTCTTGTGCAGATCATGACGCGCGGAACAACCCGTCCCGAGGCCCCGGTCATGCTGCCCGCCCGCCGCAGCTGGACCAGCTTTAGCTCACGTTCTGCCCTGATCGGCGGAGGTTTGGTCATCCTCGCTCTCGTGGCAACCACGCTCGCTGCAGGGTTCGCGTCGACGCCCAACGGGGAGGGGCAATACGTGTGGCTGACTATCCCTGTGCCCAACGAGGCTGCGATTGACCCGATTCGCGTGAGGTCCTACGGATGGGCATACGGAGTGCCGGTTCTCGCGTGCCTGATTGCACTGGTCGGGGTTACGTGGGCAACTCTGGATCGAAATGCGGCACGTCCCTACCTCTCGCCGGAAACGGTCACGGCCGAACGCATGGCGCGCCGAGCGATTGCTCGCGACGGACTTCGCGTCGCGATGGCTGCGATGCTCCTCACCCTTGCTAGCAGCTGGCGGCTCGTTGCCAGCTCGGGGTCAATCTCGCAGTTGACGATCATGGGGCAGAACGGCGGCGAACACTACGAAGCATCGTGGCGCTACGCGGAGCTTGCAGTCGCAGCCGGCTGGGCAGCACCATTTCTTGAGATCGCCGCATTCGTCCTCCTGCTCCTCGTCGCGCATAGCGGTCTACGTTCTCGGCCAGTCGTGCCGGAAGGCTCTATTAATACGACATCACCAGCCGGCGCGGAGGTTGTTTCATGACCTCGCGCTCGATCCTTTCGGCCGACGAGGATGGCAGCACGGCGCGCGACATTTATCACCAGCTTCGTGGGGTCATAATGTCTGGCCAGCTCGGCGCAAACGAACGGCTTCCCACTGTGCGACAAACCGCGACCGACCTCGGCGTGGCGCAAGGAACTGCCGCCAAAGCGTACAAAATGCTTGAACAAGCCGGGCTCGTAGTGAGTCGAACCGCCGCCGGCACACGGGTGGCCGAATCAGCCGCTGTTCTTCCTCGTGCGATCGCCCAACGGATCCGCGAGTTAGCTGAAGAAGCGTCCGCAACTCGCATTGAACTGGATGACGTCATCAACGTGCTCCGTCTCGTCTGGCGAACGAACTCTGGTCCAAACCGCGACGACACTAAAGAGTCCGAACAGCTGGAGCAGAATCCTGTCCGTGAATAGCGTGGGCCCCGCGTCGAGCATGCTTGCGCTGCACGGTTCCTGCGATGTCAGCCGTCGAGTTCGCAGTGTTCGACGTCTTCGAACATGCTTGAGTTCTTCGCCCACGACCACTCGCCGACGCTCAGCTGCCCGGCATCAAAGATTCCCGAGACACCTAGGACCGTGGAGGCCTCCGTGCCCCAGATAGATACGCTGATGCGATCCCACTCTTCCTGAGGTGGTGTGGGGCCCAGGTGAATCACGTCACCGTTTGAGAGCGTGGCCGGGGTCTCTTCAACTGTCAGCTGAGTCGCGGTGTTCTCGTCGTTCGTGCGGATATACGCTTTCGCGTCTACGAGCCCGACGACAACAGGTCTATCGCAGCTGCCGAAGTCCACGGTTCCGTCACCGTTGAGCCGCAGCGCGACATTCGGCAGGTACTGGCAGGCGCATAGCGTCAGCGTCGCCGCTACCAAGATTGCGGCTGATGCCAAGGCTCGGTGTGGCGCGTTCATCATGCTTGGACGATATCCGTCTGCGTCAGCGTTCACACAACGGCCAGGTAACGATCTGAAAAATCGGCTAAGTCTCGGCGCCGCGCACCATGGGGCTAATTGCGGGATTCTGCGTGGTCGAAGGGTTCAGCCCACTGGTTCAGTGCAACGGTGAAGCCCTGGATCAAGCGGTCGAAGCTGCGATCGATGTCCGCTTGGAGAGCAAACCCTCCCGACGTTTCGAGTGAAATGAATCCGTGGAGCAGCGAGCGGAATGCGCGGATGGCGTCGACCGAATCGTCGCCATCCAGATGGTACGCGGTGAGAACGTCGGCGATGGTTTGGATTGCAGTCATCATGCTGGCCTCATCCTCGACGTCTCCCGGAGCCGCAGGTTTCTGCGATACACCGTAGCGACCGGGATGGAGGATGGCCCAGTTCCGGTAAGCGTGCGACATGGCGAAGATCGCGTCGGGACCGGACCGACCCACGGCGGCCCGTGCGATCGCTTCTCCGAGTTCGCGCTTGGCGAGCATTGAGACGCTTCGGTGCAAGTCCGCGAGGGAGTCGAGGTGCTTGTACAGCGAGGGCTGCTTCACACCGAGCCGTTCGGCCAAGGCAGCAAGAGTCAGGGAGTTGAGCCCCACTTCATCAGCCATGATCGCGGCAGTCTCGACGACGCTGTCGCGGGTGAGCCCGGCCCTAGGCAACGGGAGCCACCGTCGCGAGAAAGCCAAGCACCGCTGACGTGGTGATCTCGGGCTGCTGGGACTGCGGGTAGTGGCCAGCTTCTTCGACCATCACGACCTGGGCGTGGAGCTCGCTTCCGATCCATTTCGCCTCGCCTGCGGGATCTTTGAAGTCGGGATCGCTGTCGCCCATGATCACGATCGCCGGCGCCGTGACCTGGTTGAGTACGGCCTCTGCCGGGTCATGAGTGGTCTGGCGCGTGGTGAGTGAGAATGCCTTGCTGTAGCCCGGGCGTCTGAGGCTCGCGATGACTTTGGCGCGGTACTCAGCGAAGTCAGCGGGCCTTTTTCCTTTGTAGAGAGTGGGCATGTAGGCCTTCCACATCGATGCCACCCACAGCGGCGCCATCATCGTGCGGAACATCCACCTCTCGAACGCCGAGGCCGAAGGGTTGCGGACGAAGGGGCCGAACAGCACGAGTCCGGAGACTTTCTCAGGATGCTCCGCGGCGACGATCGCGGCGGAACCAGCAGCAAGGGAGTTGCCACCAATGACTGCTTTTCCGCCTAGCTCGTCGATCAGGGCTTCGATGTCGCTCGCAGTCTGCGGGTCGCCATACGACGAGAATGTGGTGTCGCTCTCACCGTGACCGCGAAGGTCGGCAGTCGCAACGGTGTAGCCCGCCGCGACGAGCTCGGGGGTCAAGAAGCGGTAACCGGCGCGAAGATCGCCCATACCGGGAATGAGGACGACGAGGGGGCCTGAGCCCTGCAGATCGTAGGCGATACGGCCCTCGGGTCGGCTCACATAGCGAGTGGATGGGGATTGGGTGGAGGCCGCTGAAGTCATAGAAGCTAGTGTGCATTCCATTTTGGCTAATGTCAATAGCTAAATATTCCAGACCAAGTTTCCACACGCCTGCACGACGTGCTTGCGCGTGTTGTGCCTTAACCGATCAGGATGCCGTTGGCTACAAATCGGTCCGTGTCCGCGACCTGCACGCCAAACTCTTCGCGGGTACCCGACCGGTCTTACGGGCGGTGCCAGAGAGGGGTCAAATCTGCCGATAGAGTGCCGTCATGAGCCTTGTTCTCGTGACTGGCGCAGCACGCTCGAACAGCATCGCAGCAGGCGTTGTGCCACGCCTGATTGCCGACGGATGGAGCGTAGTGGCCAGCGACCTCGATGGCGGTGACTATCCGTGCGATCTGGCGACAACGGACGGGCCGGTGGAGCTCATCGAACGCGTGAGCGCAGAGCATGGTCCGCTTGGTGGCCTCGTGCTGAGCCACGCTCATGACGTCGAGTCAGGCATCCTCGACACCACAGCATCGAGCTTTGATGCACACATGGCCGTGAATGCTCGGGCAACGCTTCTGTTGATCGCTGCGTTCGCGCGGCAGATCGACGAGAGTGGCGGCGCAATTGTGGCGTTCACCAGCGACCACACGACAGGCAATTTGCCTTACGGCGCGTCCAAAGGCGCGCTCGATCGAATTGTCATCTCCGCCGCTCGAGAACTCGGGCCGATGGGAATTTCTGCGAACGTGGTAAACCCTGGGCCGATAGATACGGGATGGATGGATGCCGAGCTGCGCGATGGCATGGTTTCCCATCACCCTCTCGGCAGGATTGGTACCCCTGCTGACATCGCCGCGGTAACTTCGTTCCTTCTCTCACAAGAGGGGCGCTGGGTGTCAGGGCAATTGCTCAACACAGACGGTGGCTTCTCCGCCAAGTACTGAAGCAGGTCGCGATCGCTAGCTGAGGGATCGGCAGGAGCAGCGAGGGTGACATCTACGCCTAGCGAAACGCGGTCACCGATTACTTTGATTCACAGTCGTCGGATACAGGCAAGCCTGAGACGTCTCATATTCCATGGGATATGAGGCGCTCAGGTTACGAGACAGTTCACAGGCGACCTCAGGTCCGGCTTCGTGTAGCCGTGTACGGCACACGCCAGGCCCAACTGAGCTGGCCGAGGGTGGGAACGCGCAATAATCGAGCACGTGACCGTGAGACTGAAAGGGCGACAGCGGGCTGTTCGCGCCGTTATCGCCGATGTCAGGGCTTGGGCTACGGAGCGCGACGATGTGCAGGCCGTGGTGCTGGTTGGTTCATACGCTCGCCATGCGGAGCGCATGGCGAGCGACGTCGATCTGATGGTCCTGACCGACGAGCCGGATCGGCTTGCCAACTCCGGGTGGTTCGAGATTCTACGCCCGGGTGCTCGGTTGGTTCGGGCAATCAACTGGGGTCCCGTTCGAGAGAGAAGGATGCGATTGCGGTCGGGACTTCAGGTCGAATTGGGCATCGCACCGATCAGTTGGGCTGCTGTTCCTCTTGACGCAGGCACGCGGCGTGTCTTGAGCGGTGGTCACCGCGTCATCTACGACACCGGAGTGTTCGCGACCGCCGTCTCGACCCTCTGAATCTCTTCTTGGTTGCGGCTACAAGAACAAAATTGGAGCGGGACTCGGTTGACGGAACTGGGTATCCTTCCGATCCGATTGCCGTCAGCTGCACGTGCTGCAGTAACCCTCGTAATTTGTTGACGTGCACTTCGCAATGCTCGGTGACTGAGTCTCGTATCGCATGGATTGTGCGAAACGTCAGCTTTGTGGGGTTTTCCCACTCGTTAACTATCCAGCATCCGACTGTGGCAATTCGAAATAGGATCTCGCTATGACTCCGGACCCCCTCGGCTCGGGCGACTCCGCGTCTACTCGAAGACCACGCTCCTGGACTGTGCTGGCGGGGAAGTTCGTATGGCCTCTCCTCATCGTGTGCGTCTTAGTGCTGTTCTACTTCTTCGCGCTCATCTTCGCTAGGGAGATCAGTTCGGGCCTTCATTTAGAAAGGCCAGTCGACGAGCAGATCCCGATCTTCTGGGGCCTGGTGGTCGTGTGCAGCGTCCTTGCTCTCGTGGTCGTGCTCGCTGCGGCTGCGAAGCGTTGGGTCGCCCTGATCTTGGCTCTTGTTCTCGCATGCATGGGTGGTGTAGCGGCAAATATGGTGTTCGACAACGTGAGAAGCGTCGTCGCACCCGTCGTCCGCGTTGACCCGGAGCCGATTCATTGCCAGTGCTACAGCGGGAGCCGCTGCGACTGCCCCGGCGGGTGAGCGTCTCGTGCGTTCGGATCGGGTCGGAGGCTAGGCCCGCTTTGGCGGTCCTTGTTCGTTCGGCCCAGACTAGTGTTTTCGCCTTCCGGCTACCTTTTTCAGGAGTTCATCATGGCCACAGCTAATCGCGCCCTTGTCCTCGTAGACATCCAGCAGGAGTACTTCAGCGGACCTCTCGAGATCCAGTTTCCGTCTCCCGCAGACTCTCTTCCGAAGATCATCGAAGCGATCGACGCTGCCGAGGCGAACGACATCCCCGTGGTCGTCGTCCAGCACGCCGACGACGACGAGGCTCCCTTCTTCAATCCGACTCTGCCCGGTTTCGCGCTCCACCCGGAGATTGAAACGCGACGCACGCCGGCCTGGAAGTCCATCACAAAGCAGTACGGCTCGGTTTTTGCCGGTACCGACCTGCTCGAGTGGCTGAAGAATAATGAGATCGAGACCGTAACCCTCGTCGGGTATATGACCAATAACTGCATCATCTCCTCCGCCGCCGAAGCGGAAGTCCATGGCATCGCTGCCGAGGTGCTCTCGGATGCCACCGGTGCCATAAGCATCGGTAATGATGCCGGCTACGTCGATGCCAAGACTGTCCACACGACACTCATGGCGCTGATGAACTCGAACTTCGCCGCCGTCGAGCCCACCGACATCTGGATTGCCGCGCTGAGCGACGGGCACGGGCTCGAAAAAGACAACCTGCCCGCGTCCGCGATGTCCGGCGCGCAACGCTTCTCGAGCTAATTGCGCTGAGGGCATCTTCTCAAACGCGTACCGAAGATCTAGCGGTGGCACAGGTGGTGTCGTTGAAACATCTGGCACAACTCGAGGCGTTTCATCCACCACTTGAAGTAGCCCATCGTGATGGAACAAAAAATCGCGAGTCTTGAAGACTCGCGATTGCTTGTATTTAGTGGTGCCCCCGACAGGAATCGAACCTGCGACCTTTGGTACCGGAAACCAACGCTCTATCCCCTGAGCTACGGAGGCGCACTGATCGAGATTACCACCGCGGGGCACCATCGCTGTGCCGCGGCTGTGCCCTCAGCTACGAGAGGTCGCGCAAGCGTGCGGCGATGCCGGCTTCTTCTCCCGCCCGCCGTTCGTAGCTCACCGCGATGATGAGCAACACAGCGCCAACGATCGCAAGTGTGATCCACCACGGCATCGAGTCGATTCCTCGCCCAATCTGAACAGCAAACGCGAGCACATTCTCGACGGGAAGAACGAAGATGCCAATCAGGAATGGCGCTGCGAGGCGGGCGCGCGCGCCAACCAAGATGCATCCGAGCGCAATCACGATGACGAGGATCGCCCGCCAGGTGAGCGGATCGGTGTAGGTTGCCGCGACCGAGGCGCTCAAGAGTACGACGAGACCGGGAGCGAGAAGCGGCCACGACCCCTGCCATCCGTTTGGCCAGTTCGTCACACGCGCAGGTAGATGAAGCTCTGTCACACGACGACGTAGCGCGAGGGCGCCCGTGGCGAGCAGAAAAGCCCCGAGCGGCAACGAGAACCATTCGACGCGAAGATCGCGCGGACTCCACGCAACGATTGCGGTCGTGAACGAAAGGACGAAAAGAAACCACACTGGCGGCAGGGCAGTCGTGTGCGCGCGCCACGCGACAGCGACCATCGTTGTGAGGAATACGCACATGAGCGCCCACATCGACCAGATCGTGAACCAGTCGCGCTGTATCGCAGGCCACGTGCCCACTGCGACATACAAGAATGCCGGTGCGTACAACCATCGATTTAGCCCGGGTAGAAGAGCGATCGCGGCACCTGCGCGCAGTCCCCGAGCGCAGAGAGCAGCGGGAACGGTGCCTGCAAGAGCAAGCGCGAATGCCAAGAGAATAAAGGGCACAGTGGATGCCGGCGGCACATCGACGCCGAGGCCCCATCGCACCGATTGCACAGCGCCAGCCGCGCCCGCCACTATCCCGATAGTGAAGGTCGGGGCTCGGAGTACGTGCATTCTCTCTCGCCACGGTTCCGGTATTTTTGTTGCGGTCGAGGCGAGAGCGGCCAACAGCCACGCGGTTGCAACGAGTCCATAGGCTCGCCATGGCGTGACGCTTGAATCCTGACCCAACGCGAGCACGCCGAGGATCGGTACTACCGCGAGAGAGAGCCCGCTCGTATAGAGGGCTCTCGAAGAATGCCCTCGAGCGGTGAGAACGGCGCCCACTGTTGCCATGCCGAGTGCGGGAGGGATGAGATATGGCTCTACAGCGAAGACGTTCGCAATCGCCCAACCACACCACAGCGCTCCGGTAAACGCCGCGCCGGAGACAGCCCAGGCGTACGTTCGACCACCGCTATACGCCGCGATCGCTGTTCCGACGCCGAGGATGAGAAGCACGACGAGCGCTGTCGAAGTGCCCGCCGCACTGCGAGTGAGAGACAGGAGCACCGTGAGTGCTGCGGTCAGGAGAGCAGAGCCTTCGATGGCGAGACCGACCCACTTCGCATCGGCGCGGCCGGCACGTTTTTCGATGGCAACACGTATTTGCTGCGTGAGTGCCAGGGTTACCGCGACAATCGTTGCAATGACCGGAAGCACGACTGGCGACCCACTTGTCACGAGCAGCTGAGCACCAAGGCAGACAGCGACGACGGCGAGCGACGGCACAAGGGCTGCCGCGGCCGCCACACGAATGAGGCGGCTGAGACCAGCACGCCTGGTCGCGACGAGTGTGAGCGCGAGGAGGAAGATCACTCCCGTGGAGAGTGCTGTCCATCCGCTGCGCTCAAACAAGACTTGCGCAACTCCCGTCACGAAAAGCACCGAGGTGACGATGAGAATCGCGTACCACGCGCGCGGCTTTACGCGAGAACTGAAGGTCGCAGCAATTGCTCCCACGCCACCAACGGTCGTTGTCACGCAGAAGACGGCAATTGTTGCCATGCCGGTGAGCTCGAGAGCCGCCGCAAGTACGACGAGTGCGTACGCGTAGCCGATGCCGACATGCATGAATCGGAACGCTGCGGGAAGTGCCCGCCCGAGCAAAGCGAGCGCGACGATCGCCACCACCCCCGCGCTGATCGCCGTGACCTGGCTATTCCACGACCACACTGTGGCCAACAAGAGTGCGAGATGAGCGCCGACGAAGGCGGGGAGCCGCGCGCCAAACGAGATGGCTGCCGCGATCGCTCGCGAAGAAAGCGCGATGCCAACCCCGCACGCGAGCACAAGGGCAGTGATGATGCGCTGTTCTCCTGCAACGGCGGGAGTGCACAGAAGCGTCAGTGCAGCCAGCGTGGCGGTCCACTGCCCAATTGAGCGCAGCCGTCCGATGTTCACGACCGCCGGGACGCTGAGCACGCGACGTGCGACGCGCTTCTGCATGCCCGGAAGAACCCACAAACCTGCGGCGAGCGAAGCAAGGCCGAGGGTGGTCGAGGTCACCATGGCGGAGGTGAGGCCTGCTGAATCGCCGCGCACGAAGAGCGCAGATATTCCAATGATCGCCGCCACCACCATGCTGGGTGCCGAGACGATCCCCACGACAATGAGCGCTCCCGCGAGGACAACGCCACGCTGCGCGGTGGGCGGAAGTGGAATGCCTGCGGTGAGCAGAAGCATTCCTGCGACGGCGCTCGCCGGCAGAAGCGCCACGTACCAGAACAATGAGTCAGGAGGAAAAAGGCTGAAGAACGCAATCGCTGCGAGCGGCATGGTCGCGGTACCAGCTACTCCAGAAATGAAGCCCCACATGGCGCGCCCCGTGTGCACTGTCGACACCAACGCGAGCACAGTGATGGCGCCGCAGGTTGCCGCGCAGGCGGACCACATCGCAGTGCCAGTGCCAGTGCCAGTGCCGATGTTCGTGACTGTGACGAGTGCGGCCGCGATGGCCAGTAGCTGAATTGTGGTCAGCGTGAAATCTTCCGGCCGCAATTCGTTTCCGGCGGCTCGAACCAGGCGAGGAAAGCACTGGAGGAGCGCAAACGCCGCTGCCGCCGTCGTCAACCATCCGAGGGTTGATCCAACCTCGGAATCATGAGCTGCGCCGAGCATTGCGGGCACGAAAGCGAGCGCTGTCAGCGCCGACCACAGCCATATCCGGATGCGGAACTTTACGGCCAAGGCAAGACTAAGTGCACCGCCGAATGTGGTGCTCACACCGATGAATACCCACTCGCTGGTAAGCGGTGTCGCGAGAGATGCTGTGGCGAAAACATCGAGCGCAAGAAAGAGAATCGCCAGCGCCCCGACAGCTTCGGCCGAGAACTGCAGTCGCCGCCGAGAGAGCCCCCGTGCGCCTAATGCGAACAGCACGGTAGTTGCACCCACGATGAGATTGCGAACGGCAGCGTCTGACAGGTCTTCGTTAAAGAACGTGAAGACGATCGCCGCTATTGCGACGAGCGCTGCCCCAGCGACGGCGAGCACAGATTGCAGCGTCGCGCTCGCACCCTCGGGTTCAGGGAGCGCCGCCGCATCCGGTTGTCCCGGAGCTGGCCGAGCTACCGGAGTTACCGATGCTTCGAGTCCGCGAGTCTGCGGGGCGATCGGCACGTCAGCAATCAGGCGCTGGCGTTTCGAGAGCAGGTCTGCCGCGGCGCGCGAGGCATCCCAAATTTCGGCGCCGATAGCTCCCGTGAAATCGGATCCGCAGACAGTGCATCGTTGTTCGTAGACGCTTACGCCCCCGCACACCGGGCAGGTCTGGTTATCGCGCAGCTTTTGCAGTGCGATGTCCACCCATGCAGCCGCCGGGGCTGGCGCGGAGGCTCCCACTGCCATCACTCACTGCCGTCTTCCGGCACCCACACCAGGATGTCTCCCGGTTGGCAGTCGAGCACGCGACAGATTGCTTCAAGTGTCGTGAACCGAATTGCTTTGGCATGCCCGTTCTTGAGCACGGACACGTTGGCTGGAGTTATGCCGATTGCTGCCGCGAAGTCAGACACCGACATTTTCTTCTTGGCGAGCTCGACGTCGAGATTAATGACGATAGGCACTTTTACACCACCTCGGAAAGGTCGTGTTCGAGCTGAGACGCTTTTCGCAGGAGCCCGCGCAGCACAACGATCAAGAGTGAGAGCCCTGCGCCGACGGCGATACCCAACAGGAGAAGTAGCGTGATCGAGGCGGTCATGAATCCGGTGAGACTGAGTGCCACGAGTGCAACAACGACAAGTGCGGTCGCTGTGACGACGGCGCCAAGGCTCACATCGACATCGGGAAACGCCGTCTCGCTGAAAATGGCATCTTCGCGAACTAGTGAAAGCAACCGCCACACGCAGATGAGCACGACTTCTACGCAGATCAAGAACGCGATGCCGACGATTGTGCCGGGGATTTCAAAATACGCGATATCTGAATAGCGCACTGCTGACTGCGCGGCGACAGCAGGAACAACGAAAATCTGGCACGTCACGAGCAGGCCAAGAAGGATCGTGATGAGGGTCTTAAGGCATAGTACTGTCGTCCGATGCATGAGCTACCTATCGATATTCGGTATGCAGATATCGATAAACAATACACAAGTGCGCTGAAATGTCGAGTGCGTATTGCGGCTTGCGTCGCAGTTCGCGACGCCACCGAGCTACTGAGCGGGTGCGTTGACGCGGAAGGTTGACAGGGCTTCCGCCACACGTTCAGCAAGGTAGGCGTGACCGGCAGTCGTGGGGTGGTCACGCCCGGTCGCACTCGTGTCGATGACCCACGAGTAGTTCGCCGGAGTGATCCACGCTTCTTGTACGGGTGAGATGTACGGCCATCCGCGTTCGGCGGCAAGCTGCGCCAGGTCGTTATCGATGCGTGCGGTTGCCTTCTCGACCGGCAGTACCTGAGGCGCCGGGCCCAAAATGACGATCGTGGCATCTGGATAGATCGACGCGATCGTGTCCCACACCGTCGTAACGGCATCCGCATAGCCATCGCTGCCGAGTTTGCGGTCGTTGATCGACCCCTGCACGATCACGAGGTCGGGGGAGAGGGCGGGATCGAGCTCCTGTGCGCGTTCAACGAACGTGCCGCCATCCAGCCCGGTTTTCAGGTATCCGCTCCCGCGAACGCCATCGACGATGGTCTCGCCCTCCAAGAGGTCTGCGAGCACATACGCATACCCCTCGTCGGGTGATGTCGCGGCAGAGCCGTACGTCCAGGAGTCACCAAAGACCAGCACGCGAGGGTTTTCGGGCAGCTCCAGTCCAGCAACGACGCCGGTGCTTCCAGCCGATCCCGCGTCGGCCCGGCTCGTTGGGGCTTCTCCCGCCCAGGGTCGCCAGAGCGCCGTAACGGCGACAAGAGAAACTGCGCACGCAAGGGCGAGCAGAACGGCGAGATTACGCGGTATTCGGCGGGACACTACTCGAGACATCACAACGAGAGTACGTCGCTCTGCGGGAGGAGAGGTCTTCGAGCCCAAACTCATATGATCTCGTGTCTTTCTGAGCGTGCGAGGATAGCTCGGTGCAGCGCGCAGTTACCTCAGAAATTGACCTCGATGTGAGAGCGTCAGTCGACCTCATTTTCTCGATCACGGCAGCACAGCAGGTGCCCGCGGTGAGCGAAGAGCTCACGTTTATTCAGGGCGATCGTCACTACATGCCCACCGAGATTGTCGATAAATCTGGCTCTCGGCTGCACAGGTTTACTGCTGAGCCTGGGCTACTACAGGTGCGCTACGCGGCGACGATCGACGGGCACACGGCAAGTACGCATACGAGCGATCTTGAGGCCATCACGTACCTGCGGCCGAGTCGGTACTGCCAGTCCGACGAGGTATTCTCGCAAGCGCGTCGGCAGTTCCAGGGACTCGTTGGTGAAGATCTTGTCCGCGCGGTGACCGACTTCGTCTCGGCCAGCGTCACCTACACTCCCGGACTGAGTCTCGGAACAGACAGCGCCGTCACTACTTTGATGACCGGTCAGGGCGTCTGCCGCGACTATGCGCACGTCGTGATCGCCCTGTTGCGAGCGATGGACGTGCCCGCGCGCTACGCCGCCTGCTACGCGCCGGGCCTCGAACCCATGGACTTTCACGCCGTCGCCGAGGCATATCTCGACGGATGCTGGTACGCGATCGATGCCACTCGCCTCGCTGACCGGCGCTCACTTGTGCGCATAGCGACGGGGCGCGACGCCGCGGATTGTGCCTTCTTGAGCTTTCACGGCGGCGCAGTCAATCTCGACCACCTTCGGGTAGATGCACGGCTCGAGGGCGACGAGACGTCGGCCGAAATGGCAACGAGTGATGACTTTGTCTCACTTGTTCCACTCTCGTAGCCAGGACGTGTGCGGCTGCCGACCGTAAGATGGTCAGGCTATGGATCCTGAAGCCCTCTCTGCCGCTCTGCTCACCGTCATCCGCCCGCTTGCCGAGGCGCGACGTGAGGGCTCGACCGCGGAATTGACTGCCGCCGATCTGGTGCTTGATCGCCCGAAGAACCGCGATCATGGCGACTGGTCTTCGAACGCCGCAATGAAGCTCGCCAAAAGTCTCGGTGCCAACCCGCGCGAATTCGCCGCTGAGATTGCTGCAGCGCTCGCCGATACCCCGGGTATCAGCAGCGTTGAGGTTGCGGGCCCTGGCTTCATCAACATTCGATTGGATGCCGCGACCGCAGGTGCACTTGCACGCACGATCGTCGAGGCAGGGGCCGCATTCGGTACCAACTCGTCGCAGCACGGCAACAGCATCAACCTCGAGTTTGTCAGCGCGAACCCCACCGGCCCGCTGCATATCGGTCACACCCGCTGGGCAGCTCTCGGTGATGCGATCGCTCGTTTGCTGCAGGCTTCGGGTGCGACACTCGTCCGAGAGTTCTACGTCAACGACGCTGGCGCGCAGATGGATCGGTTCGGCGCATCGGTCATTGCGGCGCTCACGGGAGCACCCACGCCTGAGGGTGGCTACGGCGGGGCGTACATCGCGGAGCTTGCCCGCCGCGTTCATGCGAAGCGTCCCGATCTGCTCGATTTGCCGACCGATGAGCAAATAACGACAGCGCGCGACCTGGCATATGAGTTTCAGCTGGGCGAGGTGCAGGCATCCCTCGCCAACTTCAACGTGAAATTCGACGTGTGGTTCAGCGAGCGCGTGCTGCACGCGAAGGGCGAAGGTGCGGGCCCAAGTCTTGTCGACGAGGCTGTTGAGCGCCTGCGTGCCCAGGGGCACGTCTTCGATCAAGACGGCGCGGTGTGGGTACGAACAACCGACTTCGGAGATGACAAAGATCGCGTCATTCGTCGTTCCAATGGCGAGTACACCTACTTTGCTGCCGATGCTGCCTATTACCTCAACAAGGGTGATCGTGGCTATGCCCACAAGATCTACCTGCTCGGGGCTGACCACCACGGCTACGTCCACCGTCTCAAAGCCCTCGCTGGTGCTGCCGGTGATGACCCCGAAAAAGACATTGAAGTGCTGATTGGTCAGTTGGTTTCGGTCAACGGAGCACGGCTGTCAAAGCGCGCTGGCAACATCATCGAGATGGACGACCTTCGCGAATGGCTCGGTACCGACGCGCTGCGCTATTCGCTCGCGCGATACCCCGCAGACTCACCACTCACGCTCGACCCCGAGTTGCTGCGAAAGCGCACGAACGACAACCCGGTCTTTTATGTGCAGTACGCCCATGCGCGCACGCACAACGTGGCTCGGAACGCAGATTCGGCTGGCGTTGACCGCTCGGTTTTCGCACCTGAGCTGCTCGACCACGAGAGCGAGTCGGCTCTACTCGGTGCCCTCCAGGAGTTTCCCCGCCTTGTCGCGTTCGCGGCCGAGGCGCGCGAGCCGCACCGAATTGCCCGATATCTCGAAGAGCTCGCAGCTCTATACCACCGCTGGTACGACAGCTGCCGCGTGACGCCTCTGGGTGACGATGCCGTCACCGACGTGCACCGCACTCGCCTGTGGCTGAACGACGCAACAGGTCAGGTGCTTCGAAACGGGCTTGACCTTCTCGGCGTGAAAGCGCCCGAACGTATGTAACAGGGGAGTCCCACATGACCGGTGAAATGCAGCCCACGCTTCCGCTTCCGGGCGATTGGGAGGACGCCGCGCCCCAACGCCGTCGGATGTGGCCGTGGGTGGTTGGCGTCGGCATCGTCATCGTATTGATCGTGGTGGCCTGGTTCGTGGGCGAAGCTGTGGCACGCGACCTCGTGACGAAGTCGATCAGGCAGACGGTGATCAGCGAGCTCTCGCTACCGGCGGACCAACAGGTCAATGTCGAAGTAGAAGGCACGATTCTTCCGCAGCTGATCGTCGGATCGCTTGCCTCGGTGCACATCGACTCTGACGATGTGACGGTCGGTCCGGCGACGGGAGACGTCAGCGTCGATCTGCTCGATATTCCGATTCGAGGCGAAGGCACAATCGGCGGCGGAGCAGGAACAGTCACATTCAGCGAGGATCAGCTTCGTGCCCTGATGGCTACCGTCGACGGCTTTCCCGCGGAATCGCTCGGACTCGATGATCCCGACGTCACCATTTCGACTGAGCTTTCTTTCTTTGGTGCGAGTTTTGCGCTCGGAGTTGCGCTCACCCCGAGCGCCGCCGATGGCGAACTCGTGCTCACGCCCTCTTCGCTGCAACCCGGTGGCGTTGAGATCACTGCGGGAGATCTTCAAGCGCGCTTCGGTTCGCTCACCGACGGGGTTCTGCAGGATTGGCGTGTGTGCGTTGCTCAGTACATTCCTGCGGCGATCACTCTGACGGATGTGTCCGTCGTTCGTGCCGACGTCGTCGCATCATTCGAGATCGACCCCAGCGTCGCAACGGATGCTGCCATGCAGGGGCCGGGCACGTGTTCCTGAGACGTCGTCACGGCGCCCCAGGAACACGTAAGTCAGCCCGCGATGACAGGTTCTGCAGTGAGGTTGTCGTTCGATGCTGCGTCGTCGCTTCGTCCGGCGTTCCCCTTGCGGCGAAACACAATAGCCGCGATCACTCCGCCAAGTAGGAACAGCCCGGCGCCCCAGCCATAGGCGATGGCGTAGCCCGCCACCGCGCCGCGTGCGGCCAGATCAGCGGTGTCAGCGTGTGAGGCGATGAAGTCGGCTGTCGCCGTGGCCGCGATCGTGTTGAGCAGTGCTGTACCGATCGATCCACCCACTTGCTGGCTCGTGTTCACCATCGCTGAGGCGACACCGGCGAAGTGACGATCTACTCCGAGGGTTGCCGTCTGCATTGAGGCGGGCATGATCGAACCCATCGCCAGCCCGAGCAGAATCAGAGCGGGCAGCACATTTGCCGCATAGGTACTGTCGAGCGTCAGGCGAGTCAACAGCAGCATGCCCACGACGCCGATGGCCATGCCGAAGGGCACCATGAGCTTCGGGCCGAATCGTGGGAGGAACAGGTTGGTCGACAGCTGAGCTGCGAGCACGAGCATCACAATCATCGGTAAGAACGACAACCCAGTTTGAATGGGGCTGAACCCGAGCGATGACTGCAAGAAGTAGGTCACGAACAAGAAGATGCCGAACATGCCCGCTCCAGCGATGAGGATCGAGCTGTACGCGGCGGCGCGGTTGCGGTCTTTCACGATAACGAGAGGGAGCAACGGGTGGCTGGCCCGGCTTTGCCACCACACGAAGCCTGTGAGCAATACGCCCGCTGCCGCGAGTAGTCCCCACGTCCAAGGCGACTCCCACCCTTCTGTCTCGGCGTTCGCGAAGCCGTAGACGAGTGAAAAGAGTGCCCCGGAGACAAGTATCGTTCCGGGAACGTCCAGCCGCGGTCGCGCGCCCGTGCGTTCGATCTTTGTCACGAACAACATCGCTCCAACGATCGCGACGATGGCAATGAACACATTGATGTAGAGGTTCCAGCGCCAGTTGAGCTGTTCCGTGAGCACGCCACCGAGAAGAAGGCCGAGCGCACCGCCAGCGCCGGCGATTGCGCCGAATACGCCGAATGCGCGAGCGCGCTCTCGCGGGATCGTGAACGTCGTTGTCAGCACTGCGAGCGCCGTCGGTGCGAGGAGTGCACCGAATACGCCCTGCAGGGCGCGCGCAGCAACAAGGGTTCCGAAGTCGGGTGCCGCGCCACCAAGGGCCGAGGCTGCCGCGAAGCCGATCAAGCCGATGATGAATGCACGTTTGCGGCCGATCAGGTCGGAAAGGCGGCCACCGAAGAGCAAAAGGCTCCCGAACGCGAGCGAGTAAGCCGTGATGACCCACTGCCGGTCGCCGTCGGAGAATCCGAGATCGGCTTGGGCAGAGGGGAGTGCGATGTTGACGACGGTCGCGTCGAGCACAACCATCAACTGGGCAATACCGACGGTGACGAGTGTCCACCATCGTCGAGAAGATGTGGGGGTGAGGGGAGGTGGCGTGGCCACGGCATCCTGAGTCATGAGAGTGACTATATACGAAACTCAATAGTTTCGGATCTGTCAAGTTTCAGAACTGGAAAGTTCTCAATACAATAGGATTTCATCGAGACAGATTGGAGTCAGCAGCGATGGAGCCGCTCGACCTCGAAGAGACCAAAGAGCACCCCCCGAAGCTCGGACGAAAGCGCGATCACACGCGCGACCCTGAGATTCTGCAGGCCGCTCTCGACGTGCTAGCTGAGACCGGCTACGACGGGATGACGGTAGATCTGGTCGCAGCTCGTGCTCGCGCCGGAAAGGCGACGCTCTATCGGCGTTGGCCGTCCAAGGCAGAGCTCGTCGTCGATGCTGTCGCCTGCATGAAATCGAAGGATCTCGATCTGAATGCGCTACCCGACACGGGTACTCTTCGCGGGGACTTGGTCGCGATGATCAAGACGCCGACGATGGCCGAAGCAGAGCGAAAGCTGCACGTCATGGCAGGCCTCGTCTCGATGATCGCCCGCGCGCCGGAAATGCAGGAAGCGGTTCATGCCGCCATCGTCGAGCCGCGCGCGCAAGCTAACCGTGTTCTGATTCGTCGTGCGATCGAGCGTGGCGAAGTGGCGCCCGACATCGACATAGAGATGGTCTCTATGGTTGCGCCCGCCATGGCGGCATATCGCGTACTCGTGATCCGAAAGCCTGTCACACGCGAATTCCTCCTCTCCGTGATCGACGGAGTGGTCCTCCCTGCGGCGACAGGAACTCCTGCTGCTCTCGCCGCCCACGCCTAAGCCGCGCCTCGCCGTGCCCTAGACTGGCGTCACGCGCGTGAGTGCACCGCAGGGCCCGAGCCCGCATATTTGTGTGTCGCCGCGCAGCCGCTCCCACCGATTGGTTTTCCCTGTGTCCGCGTCGCCTGACTCCGCTTTTGTGCCGTCGTGGCTCGCGAAGCCCGCGGATGCGAATGACTTATCGCCGCTGGTGTGGCCAGCATCTGCAACGCGTGATGATGACGGCATCCTGGCTATCGCCGGGGTCTCGACCACAGCGCTACAGCGCGAGTACGGCACACCACTCTACGTTCTCGACGAAGACGAAGTGCGCATGCACGCGCGTCGCACCCGAGCAGCATTCGAAGATGCCGCGGCCGCATATGGCGTCTTTGCTCGCGTCTATTACGCGGGCAAAGCTTTCTTGTCGACCGAAGTGGTTCGTTGGGTCACCGAAGAGGGCCTAGCGGTCGACGTCTGCACCGGCGGCGAGCTCGCTGTTGCGCAGGCAGCAGGTGCAGATCCTGCGCGCATCGGATTTCACGGAAACAACAAGAGCGTCACTGAACTCACGCAGGCTGTCCACGCGGGTCTCGGTTCTATCGTGATTGACAGTCGCGATGAACTTGAACGGCTTATCTCCATCGTTTCGGGTACCGGCGCCACACAATCGGTGCTGGTGCGTGTCGTGAGCGGAGTACACGCCGAAACCCACAGCTTTTTGGCAACGGCGCACGAAGACCAGAAGTTTGGCTTTCCGCTGAGTGATGCTCCCGCGGTTGTCGCGCGCATCCGCGAGGTTGCAGAGCTCAATTTCATTGGTTTGCATTGCCATATTGGCTCTCAGATCTTCGGCACTACTGGTTTTGCCGAGTCGGCAGCTCGTCTTGTGGCCACTCATGGGGAGCTGCTCGCCGGGGGAGACGTTCCGGTGATGAACCTCGGCGGTGGCTTCGGAATCGCGTACACGACGGCGGATGACCCCACTCCGATCGAAGATCTCGCGCGAGGCATCGTCGACGCCGTTGCCGAACAGTGCACAAGCCGCGGCATCCCGATGCCCAATCTCGCGTTTGAACCGGGCCGTTCCGTGGTCGGGCAAGCAGGCGTCACCCTCTACGAAGTGGGCACCATCAAGCCTGTGCAACTCGACGGCGGGAACACCCGCACCTACGTCAGCGTCGACGGCGGCATGAGCGATAACGCGCGCACCGCTCTCTACGAAGCGAACTACAGCGCTCGAATTGCCTCGCGCACGAGCGACGCCGACTCGACAGTTGTGCGCGTAGTCGGCAAGCACTGTGAGTCGGGCGATATCGTCGTGGACTCCGAATATTTGCCGGGCGACATCGCTCCGGGGGATGTGCTGGCCGTTCCTGCGACAGGCGCGTACTGCTTTTCTCTTGCGAGTAACTACAACTACGTCACTCGACCCGCCGTTGTTGCCGTCCGCGATGGTCGCTCTCGGGTGATAGTCCGTGGTGAGACCATTGATGATCTCCTCGCCCGCGACGTCGGCGTCGTGGCACCGAACGGAAGGAACGCATGATCGATTACCGCCGCCTCCGAGTTGCCTTGTTGGGTGCCGGGTCCGTGGGCTCCCAAGTTGCTGCTCTTCTCATCAAGCACGGCGATGAACTTGCTGATCGTGCGGGCGCTGGTCTTGAACTTGCCGGGATTGCAGTGCGCGATCTCGATGCACCTCGAGAGACCGATCTGCCACGCGAGCTGTACACGACGGATGCCGAAACTCTCATCATGGGCGCCGACATCGTCATCGAGCTCATGGGCGGAATTGAGCCTGCGCGCACCTACCTGCTGCAGGCGATCGGCGCTGGAGCGGACGTTGTCACAGCCAACAAGGCGCTGCTGGCCACGCACGGTACCGAAATCTTCGAAGCCGCCGACCAGGTTGGAGCTCAGGTCTACTACGAGGCCGCGGCAGCGGGTGCGATTCCGATCATTCGCCCATTGCGTGACTCTCTGGCTGGCGACCGGGTGCAGCGCATCATGGGAATCGTCAACGGCACGACCAACTACATTCTTGATCGCATGGACACCGAGGGCGCCGAATTCGCCGATGTGCTCGCCGATGCGCAGCGCCTTGGGTACGCCGAGGCTGACCCGACTGCTGACATCGAGGGATACGACGCTGCGCAGAAGGCTGCGATCCTCGCGAGCCTCGCCTTCCACACGACAGTTCCGCTCGATGCAGTTCACCGTGAGGGCATCACCCACATCGACGCATCGATGATCGAGTCCGCCCGCAAGGCAGGTTTCGTCTTGAAACTGCTCGCTGTGTGTGAGCGTCTGGTGGGTCAGGAAGGTAGCGAAGAGTCCGGGGAAGCCATCTCGGTGCGGGTGTATCCGGCTCTCGTACCGCGCGCTCACCCGCTTGCAAGCGTGCACGGCGCGAACAACGCGGTATTCGTTGAAGCCGAAGCCGCAGGAAACCTCATGTTCTATGGGGCAGGAGCGGGCGGTGTGCAAACCGCATCCGCTGTTCTCGGCGATGTCGTTTCAGCTGCACGTCGTCACGTCGCAGGCGGTGTTGGCGTCGGAGAATCGACGCTCGCAAACCTTCCCGTGGTCGAAATTGGCCGCGTGGTTACGCGATATCAAGTGACCCTCGAGGTGGATGACCGCCCGGGTGTGCTCGCAACCGTCGCCGGCATTCTTGCCGATGGAAACGTCTCGCTCGCGACCGTTGAGCAGACAGTAATTGACCCCGAAGGCCAGACGCCCGGCAGTGCGCGTCTGGTGATCGGCACACACAGCGCACGAGAAAAAGATCTCAGCGAAACCGTTGAAAAGCTCGCATCGAGCGGCGTGGTTGAACGCGTCGTATCGGTTCTGCGGGTGGAAGGAGACTGACATGGCACACGTCTGGCGCGGAGTTCTTCGCGAATATGCTGACCGATTGGGCGTCACCGATACCTCGACAGTGGTGTCACTCGGCGAGGGCGGTACGCCCCTCATCCACGCCGCAGTGCTCTCGCAGCGCACCGGCGCTGACGTCTGGGTGAAGTTCGAGGGAATGAACCCCACGGGTTCGTTCAAAGACCGCGGCATGACGGTTGCGCTTTCGCGCGCCGTTGAGCACGGCGCAAAAGCCGTCATCTGTGCGTCAACCGGTAACACCTCTGCATCCGCAGCGGCGTATGCCGCTCATGCGGGTATCACCGCCGCAGTGCTCGTTCCCGAAGGCAAGATCGCAATGGGCAAGCTCAGCCAGGCTGTGGCTCACAACGGTCGCCTCATTCAGATTCGCGGAAACTTCGACGACTGCCTCGAGATCGCGCGCGAGCTCGCCGATAACTACCCGGTGCACCTGGTCAACTCGGTCAACCCCGACCGCATTGAGGGGCAGAAGACCGCGGCATACGAAGTTGTTGAGCAGCTCGGAGACGCGCCTGACTTCCACTTCATTCCCGTCGGCAACGCCGGAAACTACACCGCATACTCGCGCGGCTACCGCGAAGAGTACGAGCGCGGTATCTCGACCCGCATCCCGCGGATGTTCGGCTTCCAGGCCGAGGGTTCCGCGCCTCTCGTGCGTGGCGAAGTTGTCAAGCACCCCGAGACCATCGCGAGCGCTATCCGTATCGGCAACCCGGCATCATGGGAGCTCGCTCTGCAGGCTCGCGATGCGACAGACGGCTGGTTCGGGGCGATTGACGACGAGCGCATCCTCGCGGCACAGAAGTTGCTCGCATCGACCGCCGGAGTATTCGTTGAGCCCGCGTCGGCGATCAGCGTCGCAGGCCTCCTTGATCGCGCTGACGCCGGAAAGATCCCTGCTGGCTCTCGCGTCGTGTTGACGGTCACCGGTCACGGGTTGAAGGATCCGCAGTGGGCACTTCGTCAGCCTGACGGAACTGATGTCACCCCGACGGTCGTCGATGCAACGACGAGCGAAGTTGCGTCGGTGCTCGCACTTACGCGTGAGTCTGTTCCGGGGACTTCGGCGTGACAACTGGGCGCCGCGTCGCGGTGCGGGTTCCCGCGACCAGCGCGAACCTCGGACCCGGCTTCGACACCCTCGGCCTTGCAGTCAGCGTGTACGACGAGCTCGTCGTCACCGAACTCGACTCCGAGCGAGTTGAGGTTGAGGTCGAGGGCGAGGGGGCACTTGAGGTGCCCCGCGACGCGTCGCATCTTGTTGTCCGCGCAATGGCGCATGCGTTCGAGAGCGTGGGCGTCCGGATGCCGGGCGTACGGCTTGAAGCGAAGAACGTCATTCCGCACGGCAGGGGACTGGGTTCCAGCGGCGCTGCAGTGGTGTCGGGGCTTCTCGCGGCGAAGGGACTTCTGCAAGGAACCGTTGATATCGGTCCCGAAACCCTCTTGAAGCTCGCTACTGAGCTTGAAGGACACCCCGACAACGTTGCGCCAGCGCTTTTCGGCGGGCTCACGATCGCGTGGGTGGACGAGACCGGTCCACAGCACAAGAAATTGCTGGTGCACCGCGGTGTATCGCCACTTGTTTTCGTACCCGAGTTCACAATGTCGACCTCTGTCGCGCGGAGCTTGCAGCCGCTGCAGGTGTCGCGCGAGGACGCTGTCTTCAACGTGTCGAGGTCGGCACTCTTGATCGCCGCTCTTACCCAGAGTCCCGAGTTGCTGCTCGCTGCAACCGAAGACAAACTGCACCAGAGCTACCGTGCCGCTGCCATTCCTGAAACGGACCGGCTCGTGCGAACGCTTCGTTCCGAGGGCTTCGCCGCGGTGGTCTCTGGGGCAGGTCCGAGCGTTCTCGTTCTTGCGGACGGACCGGGTCGGCGCCTCGAGGCTGCGAAGCTTGCGGCATCGGTCGTCGACACTCCGTGGGAAGCACTCATGCTTGCCGTCGACTTCAAGGGTGGTACAGTGAGGGGCGCGGAGGGTGCCACGTTTGACACGTGAATCTGGCCTCCGTCGCAAATCTGCGAAACCCGCACAACCCTGCAGCCGGACCCTGAGCATCTCAGGCATCTGAGAACGCTCCGGCCCTAACTGTCTCAGGGAAACGCCTGTCTATGGCGGCGTCCCGTGCGGTTCTTAACCACTACACGTTTGACAAGGGAGAACTCGTGGAGTCCATCTCCGAGATCCACACCGCCGATTCGAACGCTGAAGAGCGTCCCGAAACGACCGAAGCTGCCGCAGGCAGCACGACCAACCAGGATGCCAACGCTGGCACGCCGGCCGCTGATGCAGCTGATGCTGCGCCTAGCGAAGCCGCACCGGCCAAGGCACCGCGAAAGCGCGCACCGCGTCGGGCGAAGAGCGCGGATGTTCCAGCTGATGCTGCACCAGCCGACGCCGCTTCAGCCGACGCCGCTTCAGCACCCGCTGAGGCTCCCGCTGCGGCCGCCACAATATCGGCTGCTGACGCAGCTGAGCCGGCAGCTCCAGCCGAGCCCGCAACTGCGGATGCCGATGCGCCGGCCGCGAAGGCGCCTAAAGCTGCGCCGAAGCGTCGCCGTCCGACGAAGGCTGAGAAAGCGAAAGCTGAAGCCGAAGAGGCAGCGGCGAACGGTGCCAGCGCAAGCGATGACGTCGCAGAAGCCAGGAGCGCTTCTCCGACCGATTCGAAGGCTGATGCATCCGAGAGCAAGGCTGATTCTGCTGAAAACGCAGCTTCGACCGAGACTTCTGGTGAAGCGGCTGCGTCGACCGAGGCTTCGTCTTCGAACGAGAGCACCGGCGCGAAGGCGAACAGCGGGCGCGCGGCTTCGGCGCGTGAGCGCGCTGCAGCTCGGCGCGAAAAGGCTGCGGCCGAAAACGACAGCGCTCCTGCTCGCGGCGAGAACACCACAGTGCAGAACGAGAACAACTCGGCTAAGAACGAGAACAACTCGGCTAAGAACGAGAACAACTCGGCTAAGAACGAGAACAACTCGGCTAAGAACGAGAACAACTCGTCGAACAACCTTGACGACAACCGCTCGGACCAGAACGACCAGAACGACGGCGGCGAGAACACCGGTCGCGGACGCAACCGCAACCGCAACCGAAACCGCAACCGCAACGGCCAGAGCCAGAATGGCCCGAGCGATAACAGCTCCGCGCAGCCTGCCAACTCTGATGACGACCAGTCTCAGGGCAATGGTCGCGGGCGTCAGCGCAACAAGCGTCGCGGTCAGAGTGACGATGAGTTCGAGACCGAAATCGGCGAGGACGACGTGCTCATCCCGATCGCGGGAATCCTCGATGTGCTAGACAACTATGCGTTCGTTCGCACGACCGGGTACTTGCCCGGACCGAGTGACGTCTACGTCTCATTGGGCCAGGTCAAGAAGTACAACCTCCGTAAGGGCGACGCCGTTGTGGGTGCCATCAAGCAGCCGCGCGAGAACGAGCAGTCGAGCCGTCAGAAGTACAACGCGCTCGTCAAGGTCGACTCGATCAACGGTCTCTCGACTGAAGATGCGGCGACTCGCGTCGAATTCGGCGACCTCACCCCCCTGTACCCCCAGGAGCGTTTGCGTCTGGAGACAGCGCCCGAGAAGCTCACTCAGCGCATGATCGACCTGGTGGCCCCAATCGGCAAGGGTCAGCGCGGCTTGATCGTTGCGCCCCCGAAGGCCGGTAAGACCATTGTTCTCCAGCAGATCGCTGATGCGATCGCGAAGAACAACCCCGAGGTTCACCTCATGGTCGTTCTGGTCGACGAGCGCCCCGAAGAAGTCACCGACATGCAGCGGAGCGTTCGCGGTGAGGTCGTGGCATCCACGTTCGATCGTCCCGCCGAAGATCACACCACTGTCGCTGAACTCGCTATTGAGCGCGCGAAACGTCTTGTCGAACTCGGCCGCGATGTCGTCGTACTCCTCGACTCGATCACTCGACTCGGCCGCGCCTACAACGTTTCGGCACCGACCAGCGGTCGTGTGCTCAGCGGTGGCGTGGATGCTGCAGCGCTTTACCCGCCGAAGCGTTTCTTCGGTGCGGCACGCAACATCGAAAACGGTGGCTCGCTCACAATTCTTGCTACAGCACTCGTCGAGACCGGATCTAAAATGGACGACGTCATCTTCGAAGAGTTCAAGGGCACTGGCAACAGCGAACTGCGCCTGTCGCGCCAGCTCGCCGACAAGCGCATCTTCCCGGCAGTGGACGTTAACGCCTCCAGCACGCGTCGGGAAGAGATGCTGTTGTCAGCAGACGAAGTGAAGATCACGTGGAAGCTTCGTCGCGCACTGGCAGGTCTTGACCAGCAGCAGGCTCTCGAAGTCGTGTTGGGCAAGCTCAAAGAGACTCAGTCCAACGTCGAGTTCCTCGTGCAGATGCAGAAGTCGATGCCAGCGCCTGTCGCCGGCGGATCTTCGCACAGCCACGAGAACAGCATCCGCTGACGCGGGAACGCGGTGTTTGAATCAGTTCAGTCCCTCATCGACGAGCACAAAGCCGTCCAAGAGGAACTCTCCGACCCTGCAGTTCACGCTGACGCTGGGCGCGCCAAGCGGGTCAACCGGCGCTACGCCGAGTTGTCACGAATTGTGCACGCGTACGACGAGTGGTTTTCGACATCCGAGGATCTCGATGCCGCGCGTGAGCTTGCAAAAGAAGACGACGCGTTCGCTGCTGAAGTGCCGGGGCTCGAAGAGCGCCTGGAACAGACGCAAGAGAAGCTGCGGCGCTTACTGATTCCCCGCGACCCTGACGACGCTCGTGATGTGATCATGGAGATCAAAGGTGGTGAGGGTGGCGCTGAAAGCGCCCTCTTCGCCGCCGATCTCCTGCGTATGTATCTCCAGTACGCCGCCTCAAAAGGCTGGAAGACGGAGATGCTCGAGCGCACCGAGAGCGATCTTGGTGGTTATAAAGATGTACAGGTCGCGATCAAGGGATCGTCGACGGACCCATCACAGGGGGTGTGGGCTCATCTCAAATACGAGGGCGGCGTGCACCGTGTACAGCGCGTGCCCGCGACAGAGTCGCAGGGCCGCATTCACACATCGACCACCGGGGTGCTTGTGTTCCCCGAGGTCGATGAGCCCGAAGAAGTCGCCATCAGCAGCAACGATCTGAAGATCGACGTCTTCCGCTCATCAGGACCGGGTGGCCAATCGGTCAACACGACTGACTCTGCGGTTCGCATTACGCACCTTCCGACGGGCATCGTTGTTTCGATGCAGAACGAGAAGTCTCAGCTGCAGAACCGTGAAGCAGGTATGCGCGTGTTGCGGGCGAGGCTCCTGGCGCGACAGCAAGAAGAGCGGAATGCGGTCGCCTCAGACGCCCGCAAATCGCAGATTCGCGGCATGGACCGCTCTGAGCGCATCCGCACGTACAACTTTCCCGAGAATCGCATCGCAGATCACCGCACCGGCTACAAGTCGTACAACCTCGATCAGGTGATGGATGGCGCTCTTGAACCTGTGGTTGCTACGTGCATCGCAGCTGACGAGGAAGAACGCCTCGCCTCGATCGGCAGCGACGACTCGCAGTAAGCCGCGCTCAACGCGAAGATTCGTAAGACGCTACTGTCGGTGACGTGGTTACATTCCTGATTCGCTCCGTCATCTTCATCGCGTCCGCAGCGGTCGGTCTGATTGCGGCCGATCTCATCCTGCCCGGCTTCACGATTGACTGGCGCAACTGGTGGCCGCTCGTACTGTGCGTCTTAATATTCGCAGTCCTTCAGAGCGTGCTCGCGCCCTGGATCGCGGGCGTCGCTCGACGCAATGCCCCGGCTCTTCTCGGCGGAATCGGCATCATCTCGACCCTGGTGTCGCTGATCATCGTCGTGGTCTTGCCGATTGGCGGGATCGAAATCGGCACGCCCTACGTGCTCACCTGGATTCTTGCACCGGTGATTGTGTGGGTGGTGACGGCGCTTGCGACGCTATTGCTGCCGTTGCTGCTTCTGCGTGATGCAGTGAAAGATGCCGAGCGCGATGAAAAGAAAGCCAAGAAGAAACGCTAAGACGCGCTTTCTTTACCAACTCGGCGGATGCAGCAACGCGCCACGCTCGCGCTCCAGTCGAGCAGCCGTGGCGAGAATCGCACGCTCGCCACCCGGCTTGCCGATGAGCTGCACGCTGACGGGGTGGCCAGCTGCATCCGTCGTGAGCGGAAGCACGATGGCCGGTAAGCCCGCCACATTGACGAAACTGCTGTACGGCGCGTACTTCACCTGCTGTGCGAAGTTTCGCTCGGCATCGACGGGGTCGTACCAGCCCACGCGACGCGGCGATTGTGCGAGCGCGGGAGTGAGCACGACGTCGTAGTTGCTGAAGGCTTTGATCGTTTCTTGTTCAAAGCGGGTCGCGGCGGCGAGAGACTCAAGAAGCGCGACGGCGCTCAGTGAGCGTCCTTCACGAACGAGCCACGCCGTGATGGGCTCGACCAGTGACAGATCGTCCTCTGACAGCGGGATGCGCGCGGCACTTGCGCGCCAGAGGGTTCGAAACATCGCAGCGTAGCCACGCGGCTGCCACAGCATATTGCTGACGGCATCCCCAGAGTTCGTCAGTAGGTCCGCCGCGTGCTGCACTGCAGCGCGTGCGTCAGCATCGAGAACAATGTCTTCGTCGTCGTCCCAAGGCGATACCGTCGTCACGCCCACGTGGAGCTTCGCGCCTGCATCGATTGAATTCGTTGCGCTCGTGAACGGCGAGCGGTCACGCGCCCCGGTGGCGTAGCTATACGGTTGAAACCCTGTCATCGCATCGAGGAAGAACGCGGCATCCGCTGCCGTTCGAGCGATCGGACCCGTCACCACGAGCCCACCCGGACCGTCGAGACCGGAACCAAGCGCAAGTCTGCCGCGAGAGGGTTTGAGGCCGACGACACCGACGGTGGCTGCGGGTATGCGAATTGACCCGCCTCCGTCCGATGCGGGAGCAAACGGTAGGAGTCCAGCAGCGACGGCTACCGCGGCCCCGCCGCTTGAGCCGCCGGCTCCGTTCTTGGGGTTCCACGGGTCGCGCGCTGGGGGAGCGACGCGAGTCTCGGTGTAGCCGGTCAGGCCGAACTCCGGTGTGTTGGTTTTGCCAAGACTGATGGAGCCGGCTTCGTCGAGCGCAATCGCCAACGGATCGGACTGCGCGGGGACGTATCCCTCGCGTGCTTTCGAACCGTAGCGAGTGGGTACGCCCGCGCGCGCGACAAGATCCTTGTCGGCGAGGGGTAGTGCCCAGAGTGCACCGCGTGAACGGTCCTCGTCTGATGACCCATCAAGATGCCTTGCTCGCGCGCGAGCAGTCGAGGCAGTGATCTCGGTGAACGCCCCGAGCGTGTTGCCGCTGGCTTCGATGCGCTTCAGGTAGTGCTCGACAAGCTGGGAGGGCTGCAACGATCCCGCTCGGACTACCGCAACGAGTTCCTGCGCCGATAGCTCGTGCAACTGCGTCATACCGGCGCGTACCTCAGATGTGATATTCCGGGGCCATGAGAAGCGATCGAGTGTCGTCTGAATCACGACGAATTCGCGCTCGCGCTGGCACTCCGACGAGAATCGAACCTTCCGGAGCGTCTTTCGTGACCACGGCGTTCGCGCCGACGACACAGCCGGCACCGATCGTGATTGGTCCCAGCACTTTCGCGCCGGCACCGACCGCGACACCATCGCGCAACGTGGGATGCCGTTTGCCGCCGTTTCGCTGCCGACCACCGAGCGTCACGCCGTGGTAAAGCATCACGTCGTTGCCGATCTCAGCCGTCTCGCCAATCACGACCCCCATGCCGTGGTCGATGAAGAAGCGTCGACCAATCGTTGCACCAGGATGAATCTCGATGCCCGTGAGCCAACGCGTCAGCTGAGAACCCGCACGCGCGACGAAACGAGCTCCACGCTGCCATAGCCAATGATTTACCCGATGCGCCCAAAGTGCATGCAGCCCGGGGTACATGAGCGCAATTTCGAGGTTGCTCCGTGCAGCCGGATCCCTCAGCTTTGCGGCAGCGATGTCTTCACGGACGTGTGCCCATACCGCCACCGCTAGTCCTCTTTGAGGTCTGCGTACAACGGCGTCGAGAGGTAGCGCTCTCCAAATGAAGGAATGATGACGACGATGTTCTTGCCCGCAGCTTCGGGGCGGGCTGCCACCTGAAGTGCGGCCCAGACCGCTGCGCCACTCGAGATACCGACGAGGATGCCGTCGCGGGTGCCGACGTCGCGGGCGGTTGTAATCGCATCGTCGAACTCGACGTCGATGACCTCGTCGATGATGTCCTGGTCGAGGATTTCGGGGACGAAGTTCGGTCCGATACCTTGAATCTTGTGGGGTCCGGGCGTGCCCTTGGTGAGCAGTGGTGAGTCGGCCGGCTCTACGGCGATGACCTTGACTCCGGGCACACGCTCCTTGAGGACCTGGCCAACACCCGTGATCGTGCCACCGGTGCCGATTCCTGCGACGAAGTAGTCGACCTGCCCAGCGGTATCGCTGAGGATCTCTTCGGCGGTTGTGGCGCGGTGGATTGCGGGGTTCGCTTCGTTGGCAAACTGCTTCGCGAGCACAGCGCCCGGGGTCTCGGCAGCAATCTCTGCAGCCCGAGAGACAGCGCCCTTCATGCCGAGCGACGGCTCGGTGAGCACGAGCTCTGCGCCATATGCCTTAAGCAGCATCTTCCGCTCCTGCGACATCGAGGAGGGCATCGTCAAAATAACTCGGTAGCCACGTGCCGCACCCACCATCGCGAGGGCGATTCCGGTGTTGCCGCTTGTTCCTTCAACGATCGTGCCGCCGGGCTGCAGTTCGCCAGACGCTTCTGCGGCGTTGACGATTGCAACGCCGAGTCGGTCTTTGACGCTCGAAGCCGGGTTATAGAACTCGAGCTTGGCAAGAATGTTGCCTTCGACGTCTTCGGCGACGCGATTGAGTCGTACGAGGGGAGTGTTGCCAAATGCTGTCGTGATGTCGGAGTGAATGCCTGACATGCCATGCCTTTCGCGGGGAAGTCTCAACGGTCCACCAGCCTAGGCGAGCATTCCGAGGCCATCGCCAAATATGACAAATCCTGCCGGTTAGGCTTGACGCCGATCATGACCGATTCTTCTGACATCCCCCACAGTTCTCTCTCACTCGCCACGGCCGTGCGCCGTGCGTCCGACGCGCTCGAGAAGGCTGGCATCAACGACCCGATGGTGGATGCTGAACTTCTCGCAGCACACGTGCTGAAGACATCACGTGGCGGCGTGCAGTCAGCAATGGTGCGAGGAGAAAAGATCGCCGGCGAGCTGCAGCAGCTCTTTGAAGACGCAATCGATCGTCGCGCTCGGCGTGAACCACTGCAGCACATCACGGGGACCGCGCCTTTTCGCCATGTAGAGCTCGCTGTCGGCCCTGGAGTTTTTGTGCCTCGACCAGAAACCGAGCTGTTGGCGCAGATAGCTATCGACGGGCTTCAGTCCGCGGCGTCTCCGGCGCCGATTGGTGTCGACCTTGGAACAGGTTCGGGTGCGGTAGCGATTTCTATGGCCGCCGAAGTGCCGCATGCTCAAATATTTGCCGCTGAGAACTCTGTGGACGCGTTTATCTGGGCTCGACAGAATGCCTCGAAGCTGGCACCGGACAATCTTCGTCTCGCATTCATCGACCTTGAACACGCATTTCCAGAGCTCAACGGCACTGTGAGTGTTGTGGCATCCAACCCGCCGTATGTGCCTGACTCGGCGATACCGCGCGACCCAGAGGTGCGCAGGTATGACCCGCCGCAAGCGCTCTACGGCGGGCCCGATGGTCTCGACGTTGTGCGCACCCTCAGCATCGTGGGGATGAGGCTCGCTCATTCAGGCGGCATGATTGCGATCGAGCACGGTGAATGGCAGGGTCCGGAGGTCCGCTCGATCCTGGCGGATGCCGGGTGGCGCGCGACAGCGACCCACCCTGACCTCACTCTTCGTGACCGTGTCACGACAGGGCTGCGTCCATGAGCGAAGAAATAGCGTGCCGCCGGTAGACTGTGGCCGTCATGTCATCCCTCTTCGACTGCCGTGACGACGCCCAGCTGCTAGCCGGTATGCGTCGGGCGCGACAAGCCATCGCTCGCGGCGAGCTCATTGTCGTGCCAACCGACACCGTCTATGGCGTTGCCGCTGATGCATTCAGTCCTGCTGCAGTGGCCCGATTGTTGGCAGCGAAAGGTCGTGGTAGGCAGTCGCCTCCTCCCGTCCTCGTGCCCGGAATCAATACTCTGCGTGCGCTCGCGTCGGAGGTCCCCGAGGCGGTTGAGCGGCTCGTCGAAGAGTTCTGGCCCGGCGGACTGACCATCGTGCTTCCAGCGCAGCCTTCGCTTTCATGGGATCTCGGCGATACCCACGGCACTGTTGCAGTTCGGATGCCAGCCCACCCGATGGTGTTGGAACTCCTCGAAGAGACCGGCCCCTTGGCGGTATCGAGTGCCAACCTCACCGGAAAAGCAGCAGCGATCGAAGCAGCAGATGCTGAGAAGATGCTGGGTGAGAGCGTTGCCGTTTATTTGAATGACGGGCCGTCGACGACGGGAATTCCCTCTACGATCATCGATGCCACCGGTCTCGCGCATGGCGCGGAGCGAAAAGTGCGAGTGCTTCGCGAAGGGGTCGTCGACCGTGACGCACTGCGTCGTATTCTTGGCGACCTGCTGGAGGCAGACCCGGGAACGGAAGACACCGCACCCGACCGCGATCAGGGCGACGATGCCCAGGCAGCGGGCGGCGGCGCGTGAAGCAATACCTGCTGATCACGATCATCACAGCGCTTGTGACGCTCTTTTTTTCTTGGGCTGTCTGGCGACTGAGTCTCAGATACAAGCTCTATCCCGCGATTCGTGAACGAGATGTACACAAAACCCCGACGCCGCGGCTCGGGGGAGTTGCGATGTTCCTCGGCGTGGTCGTTGCGTTCGCTGTGTCGTCCCAGCAACCATTCTTTTCGATCGTTTGGGCACACCCGCAACAGGTTCTGGCGATTCTTGCTGCGACCCTCGTCATCGTGTTGATCGGTGTAGCTGACGATCTGTGGGATCTCGACTGGATGATCAAGCTCGGCGCACAATTTCTCGCCGCCGGAATCATCGTCTGGTTCGGTGAACTCCAGATTTCTTCGCTACCCATCGGGGGCATGACGGTCGGATCGAGCTGGATGAGCCTGATCCTCACGATGTTCGCCATCGTTGTCGTGATGAACGCTGTCAATTTCATTGACGGCCTGGATGGGCTTGTGGCCGGCGTTTGCCTCATCGCGAATGGAATCTTCTTCGCGTACTCATACATCCTCGTCCGCGACACCGGAGCGAGCACGTACTTCAACCTCGCTTCACTCATCGCCGTCGTACTCGTGGGTGCCTGTCTCGGGTTCCTGCCGCTGAACTGGAGCCCCGCAAAGATGTTCATGGGGGATTCGGGCGCTCTCATGTTGGGCCTGTTGATGGCGACGAGTGCTATCGCGATCACTGGGCAAATAGAGCCGGCAATGCTCGACCCCGACCAATTCGGTCGCTCTCAACTGCTCGGTGCTTTTATCCCGATCCTTCTTCCGATTGTCGTCGTGCTGTTGCCGCTCCTTGATTTTGGGCTCGCCGTCATCCGGAGAGTGCGCGCGGGTAAGTCGCCCTTCTCTCCCGACAGGAAGCATCTTCATCACCGCATGCTCGACATGGGTCACTCCGACCGGGACGCTGTGCTGATCTTCTACGCATGGACCTCGATCGTTGGTATCGCTGTGCTGCTCATGTACATTGCGACGAAACTTGACTGGTACGGCGAATACTGGATTGGCGTCGCCTTCGGTGTCGTCGGTATTGCTGCTTGCCTCGTCGTCACACTTTTGCCTGCCCGCCGCTCGAACGCTATAACCCGCCTCGAGCCGACGAAAGACGCTCCATGACTCCTGAACCCGATGCCGCCCGCTCAGTAACAAGCGCACCGCTCCTGCGCGCGACCCTCGCCTGGTCAGGCGGTGTAGCAGTAGTGCTCGCTGTCGTCGCCGGAATCGCTGGCTTTGTCGTCTCGGGTACGGATGGCATGTGGAGTGGACTCGTCGGCGTGATCGTCGCGACGGTATTTCTCGGGATCACCGGGGTCAGCATCCTGATTTCAAACCGTTGGTTCGGAGACCCGCTCTATGTGCCGATCTTCTTTGCCATTGTTCTCGGCGGTTGGATTTTGAAGCTCATCATCTTCATCGTCGCCCTCGTCATTCTGCGTGGTCAGCCGTGGGTTGATCCGACGGTTTTCTTCGTTGCGCTTGTCGTAAGTGTGATTGCCGCACTCGCAGTTGACGTCGTAACTCTCGCTCGGATGCGTGTCCCGCGAGTAAATGTCGCCCTACCTACATCTGCCGATGAGGGCGAGAAGACAGATTGAGGGCCGCAAGCGCCACTCAGACGCCCCGAGTTTGATAGGCTGAACATGCGACCGCCCAGCATTACCTTCTGGTGCGGATTTCCGCTCATCGACCATCGTCGCAACGGTCCCCACCGATGCCCCGAAGCTGGAGCCAGTGCTGTTTACTCAAGCTGCGACACTGATCGCTAACGCATCGTCCTCTGACGAGTTTCACGCGCCCACAATCTGGGAGTTCTTCCCCGACGCGGTGTTCTTCGAGGGCACTGATTTCGCGATCACGCGTATCAACCTCATTCAGATGCTCGCCACTGCGGTGCTCGTTGTTCTCTTCATCATGGGAACACGACGCATGCGCATCGTTCCGGGTCGTTTCCAGAGCATTATCGAGATGGGGCTCGACTTCGTTCGAGTCAACATCGCCGAAGATTTGCTCGGCAAGAAAGACGGCAAGCGGTTCCTGCCGATCTTGACGACCCTCTTCTTCATGATCTTGTTCATGAACTTGACGGGGATTATCCCCGGGCTCAACATCGCAGGAACGAGCGTCATCGCGGTGCCGCTGCTGTTGGCTGCTGTCGCTTACATCACCTTCATATATGCGGGCGTGAAAAAGAATCCCGGTAACTTCTTCCGGAATTCGCTTATGCCGTCGGGTGTGCCGTGGCCGCTCTACATCATCATCATTCCGCTCGAGTTCCTGTCGACGTTCATCATTCGTCCGGTGACACTTACGTTGCGACTGCTGATGAACATGATCGTTGGGCACCTCATGCTGGTGCTCTTCTTCTCGGCTACACAGTTCTTCATCTTCACCCTTGGTGGCTTCTGGTCGCTTCTGGGAGCGGGAACCCTCGCTTTTGGTCTTGTCTTTACCCTCTTCGAAATCCTGGTCGCAGTTCTCCAGGCTTACGTTTTCACGATCCTCACCGCGGTTTACATTCAGCTCGCGGTCGCGGAAGAGCACTGAGCGGGCCGGCTCTCGCCTGCCCACCCAACGAAAGGAAATAACCCGTGGACGCAACTACGGTTCTCGCACAGGTCACCGGTTCGATCGCGACTGTCGGTTACGGTCTCGCCGCAATCGGCCCCGCAATCGGCGTCGGCATTGTTGTCGGTAAGACGATTGAGGGCGTTGCTCGTCAGCCCGAGCTCGCCGGCCGCCTTCAGGTTCTGATGTTCATCGGTATCGCATTCACCGAGGCGCTCGCGTTCATCGGTATTGCTACCGGCTTCATCTTCGGCGCCTGATCCCTCCACCTACACAAGTAAGGAGACAGGATGCTATCCGCTCTTGTCACCCACGCTGCCGAAGAGACTGAGGCGGCTCCAAACCCGCTGTTGCCTGCGACGTATGACATCGTGTGGTCGGCAGTGTGCTTTGTCGTCATCCTTTTCGTCTTCTGGCGCGTTGTTCTGCCCAAGATGCAGGCGATGCTCGATCAGCGCGCAACCGCCATCGAAGGCAACATCGCGAAGGCTGATGAGGCTCAGCGTCAGGCGGAGGCTGCTCTTGAGGAGTACACCGCTCAGCTCGCAGAGGCTCGCAAAGAAGCTGGAGAGATCCGGGAAGCAGCTCGCGACGACGGCAAGAAGATTGTCGCTGAAGCGAAAGAGACGGCAACCACTGAGGCTGCTCGCGTCACAGCTGCTGCGCAGTCGCAGATCGAAGCTGAGCGTCAGACTGCTCTCGTTTCGCTGCGATCTGAAGTGGGCACCCTTGCTCTCGACCTTGCTGGTGGCGTAATCGGAGAGACACTCTCTGACGACGCGAAGGCACAGGCCGTTGTCGACCGGTTCCTCGCGGAGCTTGAAGAATCAGACGCAGTAGAAAAGGCGTCGAAGTAATGGGTAGCGCGACCACGCACGCACTCGCGGCGACGTCGGCGGCACTCGATGCTGCATCCGGTGTCGACCTCGACGTTGCTACGCAGCTGTTTACCGCGGCGCGCACTCTTGCTGACTCCGTTCAACTGCGAAGTGCTCTGGCTGATGGCGCTGCGGCGCCATCAGCGCGGACCGCGGTTATCAACGCTGTCTTCGCGAAAGAATTTGCGCCGAGTGCTGTCTCGTTGCTGAACGCAGCGGTCGAGCAGCGTTGGTCTTCGGACGCCGACCTTGTGGCTGGCATCGAAGAACTTGCAGTACGTGCTGCCGTTGTCGCCGATCCGTCGACCGACGTGGAAGGCGAGCTGTTCTGGTTTTCACGGATAGTCGCAGACAACCCGGAACTTGAGCTTGCCTTGGGCAGCCGATTGGGTGACGCCTCTGCGAAGGGAACCCTCGTCGAGTCGCTCGTTGACGGCAAAGTGAGCGCCGCAACCAGCCTGATCATTTCGTCGATCGTGCGCCAGCCTGGTGAACGTCGCGTCCGCGCGATCTTGACCCAGGCGCTCGACATCGCTGCACGCCAGCGTGGTCGAACGGTTGCAACTGTTACGACGGCTCACGACCTCGGTGCGAGCCAGATCGATCGCTTGCGGTCGGCTCTCAGTGCTCGCTACAGAACCGATGTTTCTATCAACGTCGTCATTGACGCAGCTGTTGTCGGGGGACTCCGAGTCGCCATTGGCGATGAGCTCATCGATGCGAGCGTTTCCACCCGATTGGCAGATCTTCGCCAGCGTCTCGCTGGCTGATCAAAGACTTCCCGCTGCACTGCGGAGACTTCGGGGCCGAGGCCCCACAAACACGAAGGAAGACAATGGCAGAAATCTCCATCAGCCCCGACGTCATTCGTGACGCGCTGAAAGACTTCGTCGCCGCGTACGAGCCCACCGGCTCTGCTGCCGCTGAGGTCGGCACGGTCGTCGACGCCGCGGACGGCATCGCTCACGTCGAGGGTTTGCCGGGCGTCATGGCCAACGAGCTCGTCAAGTTTGCTGACGGCACGCTCGGCCTCGCTCTCAGCCTCGATGAGCACGTCATCGGTGTCGTCGTTCTCGGCGAGTTTGCTGGCGTTGAAGCCGGCCAGCAGGTCACCCGTACCGGTGAGGTGCTTTCGGTTCCTGTCGGTGATGGCTACCTCGGTCGCGTCGTTGATACTCTCGGTGCCCCCATCGACGGACTCGGTGAGATCGCAACGACCGGCCGTCGCGCCCTTGAGTTGCAGGCGCCCGGCGTCATGCAGCGCAAGAGTGTGCACGAGCCGCTTCAGACCGGCATCAAGGCAATCGACGCCATGATTCCTGTCGGTCGTGGTCAGCGCCAGCTCATCATTGGTGACCGCCAGACGGGTAAAACCGCGATCGCGATCGACACGATCATCAACCAGAAGGCCAACTGGGAGTCGGGCGACACCAACAAGCAGGTGCGCTGCATCTACGTGGCAATCGGCCAGAAGGGCTCCACGATCGCTTCGGTCAAGGGCGCTCTCGAAGATGCCGGTGCAATGGAGTACACGACGATCGTTGCGGCTCCCGCATCTGACCCCGCCGGCTTCAAGTACTTGGCGCCGTACACCGGTTCTGCTATTGGTCAACACTGGATGTATGAGGGCAAGCACGTCCTCATCATTTTTGATGACCTGTCGAAGCAGGCTGAGGCCTACCGTGCCGTATCGCTGCTTCTGCGTCGTCCGCCGGGCCGCGAGGCATACCCTGGTGACGTTTTCTACCTGCACTCGCGTCTGCTGGAGCGTTGCGCAAAGCTCTCTGACGAACTCGGTGCTGGCTCGATGACCGGCCTGCCGATCATCGAGACTAAGGCGAACGACGTCTCGGCATACATCCCGACCAACGTGATCTCGATCACTGACGGACAGATCTTCTTGCAGTCGGATCTCTTCAACTCTAACCAGCGTCCCGCTGTCGACGTTGGTATCTCCGTGTCGCGTGTTGGTGGTGACGCTCAGGTGAAATCGATCAAGAAGGTGTCGGGAACGCTGAAGCTCGAACTCGCTCAGTACCGCTCACTCCAGGCCTTCGCGATGTTTGCGTCGGACCTTGACGCCGCGTCGCGTCGTCAGCTCTCTCGCGGTGAGCGCCTGACTGAGCTGCTGAAGCAGCCTCAGTACTCGCCGTACCCCGTCGAAGAGCAGGTTGTTTCGATCTGGGCCGGAACGAAAGGCAAACTCGACTCGATCGAAGTCGAAGATGTCTTGCGTTTTGAGCGCGATCTACTCGATTACATGCGTCGCAACACTTCAATCCTCGACACGCTGCGGGAGACCAACGCGCTGAGCGATGAGATTGTTGCCGAGATGGAAAAGGTCACTGACGACTTCATCCTCGAATTCCAGGGCGGCAAAGGCCAGGCCATTGACGCCCCCGGACGCGAGGAGGTGGCGGCGGCAGCTGAAACCGACGTCAACCAGGAGAAGATCGTCAAGGGCCGTCGCGGCTAGATAACAGAGACGACGACTAATGGGCGCACAACTCAGGGTCTACAAGCAGAAGATTTCTTCTGCCCAGACGACCAAGAAGATTACGAAGGCGATGGAGCTCATCGCGGCTTCGCGCATTCAGAAGGCGATGGCGCGTGTACGCGCGTCCTCTCCGTTCGCGCGCGCCGTGACACGGGCTGTGTCGGCAGTTTCGACCCACTCGAACGTTGATCACCCTCTTACCCGTGAGCCAGAGGTGATTCGTCGCTCTGCGGTGGTCATCTTCTCGTCCGACCGCGGCCTCGCCGGCGCGTTCAACTCGCAGATTCTGCGAGACGGATTGGAAGTAGGAGAGCTTCTTCGCTCGCAGGGTAAAGAGCCAGTGTTCTACCTCGTCGGGCGGAAGGCTGTCGGTTACTTCCAATTCCGGAAGATGGTGAGCGCGGCGCAGTGGATCGGTGACACCGATACACCGCACTTCGGCACGGCAGAAGAAATCGCGACAACTCTCCTCGACGCATTCACGCGTGGTGGCGAGAGCGAGGGCGTCGACGAGATTCACCTCGTTTACAACCGCTTCGTCAGCATGATGGTACAAAAGCCCGAGCGTGTGCGCTTGTTGCCGCTCGAGGTTGTTGAGGCAAGCGACGATACCAACGACGGTCAGATTTATCCGCTCTACGAATTCGAGCCGGATGCTGAGACCGTTTTGGACGCACTGTTGCCGGTGTACATCCAGAGCCGGGTATTCAACGCTCTTTTGCAGTCGTCGGCCGCAAAGCACGCCGCGACGCAGAAGGCGATGAAGTCCGCAAGCGATAACGCCGACAAACTCATCACCGATTACACCCGCCTCCGCAATAACGCGCGCCAGGCGGAGATCACGCAGCAGATCGCCGAGATCGTCGGCGGCGCCGACGCCCTCTCGTCGGGCAAATGACATTCACACGAAAGAGAAGATGACAATGACTTCTACCGCTGAAGCGACGCAGACCGCGGTCGTCGGTCGCGTTGCGCGCGTCAACGGCCCCGTCGTGGACATCGAGTTCCCTCACGATGACATCCCCGACATTTACAACGCTCTCAAGACGACGATCACGATCGGCGAGGACGTCACCGAGATCACGCTCGAGGTTGCACAGCATCTCGGCGACGATCTTGTTCGCGCGATCGCACTGAAGCCGACGGATGGCATCGTTCGCGGACAGGAAGTTCGCGACACCGGTGGCCCCATCACGGTTCCCGTCGGTGACATCACTAAGGGACGAGTGTTCAACGTCACGGGTGACATCTTGAACGCTGAGCCCGGCGAGAAGATCGAGATCACCGAGCGCTGGGGAATCCACCGCAAGGCTCCGAACTTCGACCAGCTTGAGTCGAAGACGCAGATGTTTGAGACCGGCATCAAGGTCATTGACCTGCTCACGCCGTATGTTCTCGGTGGAAAGATCGGCCTCTTCGGTGGTGCAGGTGTCGGTAAGACCGTGCTGATCCAGGAAATGATCCAGCGCGTTGCTCAGGATCACGGTGGTGTTTCGGTGTTCGCTGGTGTGGGGGAGCGTACCCGTGAGGGTAACGACCTCATCGCCGAGATGGACGAAGCTGGCGTGTTCGACAAGACCGCGCTTGTGTTCGGCCAGATGGACGAGCCGCCGGGAACGCGTCTTCGCGTCGCGCTGTCGGCTCTGACGATGGCGGAGTACTTCCGTGACGTGCAGAAGCAGGACGTGCTGTTGTTCATCGACAACATCTTCCGCTTCACGCAGGCCGGTTCCGAGGTGTCGACTCTGCTGGGGCGTATGCCTTCGGCCGTGGGATACCAGCCGAACCTCGCTGACGAGATGGGTGTGCTCCAGGAGCGCATCACGTCGACACGTGGACACTCCATCACGTCTCTCCAGGCTATTTATGTGCCCGCAGATGACTACACCGACCCGGCTCCGGCAACGACGTTCGCTCACCTCGACGCGACAACCGAGCTTTCGCGTGAGATCGCGTCGAAGGGTCTTTATCCGGCTGTTGACCCGCTGACGTCAACGAGCCGTATTCTTGACCCTCGCTACATCGGTGACGACCACTACCGTGTGGCAACCGCGGTCAAGCAGATCCTTCAGAAGAACAAGGAACTGCAGGAAATCATCGCGATCCTTGGTGTTGACGAGCTTTCTGAAGAAGACAAGATCGTCGTTTCACGCGCGCGCCGCATTCAGCAGTTCCTCTCACAGAACACCTACATGGCGAAGAAATTCACCGGTGTCGAGGGTTCGACTGTGCCGATCAAGGAAACAATCGAATCGTTCGACGCAATCGTCAAGGGTGATTTCGACCACGTAGCCGAGCAGGCGTTCTTCAACGTCGGTGGTATCGCCGACGTTGAGGCCAACTGGGCACGTATTCAGAAGGAGAATGGCTAACATGCCGCTGCACGTGAGCCTCGTTTCGGCTGATGCCGAGGTTTGGACCGGTGACGCATCACTCGTCGTCGCGAAGACCGTTGAGGGCGAGATCGGTCTCATGGCCGATCACGAGCCCATCTTGGCAATTCTTGCGGAGGGCCAGGTGCGCATCACGACCCTTGAGGGTGAAAAAGTTCTGGCGAGTGCGCAGGACGGTTTCCTCTCGATGGAGGGCAACGTGTTGACGATCGTAGCGGGGAACGCGGCGCTCGTCTCCTGACCAGCAGTTACAGCGCGCGCCGCCCACTTCTGGGTGGCGCGCGTTGTTTTTCCTCATGATTATTCTTCCCCCCTCTGAAACCAAACGCCCCGGCGGGGTTGCCGAACCGCTCACCCTGGATTCACTCGCGTTTGCAGAGCTCACTCGAGCGCGCCGAGACGTGCTCGCCGCGCTCGTCACGCTCTCCGCACACCCAGAGGATGCTGCACGGATACTCAAGCTCAGCGACCGGCAGCGAGGCGAGATTAGTGTCAACGCTGAGATCTACGCGTCACCCACGATGCCGGCGATCGATCGCTACACAGGCGTGCTCTACGACGTGCTTGCTGCGCACGATCTTGATGAGAATGCTCGCGGCTGGTTGGGCGATAACGTCGTTATTCACACGGCCCCCTTGGGCTTGGTGGGGGCGCTCGACCCGATCCCGGCGTATCGTTTGGGCGCCTCAGCGTCGCTGCCGGGGCTGCCCTCGCTGCGTAAGACGTGGGCTAGCGCTGTATCGGGCGCTCTCGTTGCGGCCGAGCCTGAATTCATTCTTGATTTGCGATCACAGGCGTACGTCTCGCTGGGGCCAGCCCCGCTGTCCGTCTCGAGCGCCTATGTTCGAGTTGTCGCGACAGCGGAAGATGGCGCCGTGAGAGCGCTAAATCACTTCAATAAGCACTCCAAAGGCGCGTTCGTTCGTGCCCTCGCCGTGGCACAGCCGGCGTTGCTTTCGCTCGATTCGCTCGCCGGGTGGGCGGCATCGGTGGGATTTGACCTACGCGACAACGGCTCCGGATCCTGGGACCTCGTCGCTGTTTAGCCGCGCCGTGGGTGGCTTCCTGTGAGAACCCTTAGAGATTGGCTAGACTGAAGCAGTGGGTGTCACTTTGGTCCCGTAGCTGATCTTCAGCTCCCTCAATCAAGGAAGTAACTATGATCTTCAGTTCGAACTACGACTCGGATGTGAACGGGCTCGGCATCCTTGCTGTTCTTGTCTTTCTCATTCCTTTTCTGTTGATACTCGCGCTCGCGGGATATCTCATCAGCTCCTTTCTCTACATGCGCATTTTTGATAAAGCGGGTGTACAAGGCAAGTGGCGTGCGTGGGTCCCGGTCTACAACTACCTCATCTTGGCGAAGCTCGGCGATCTGTCGCCCTGGTGGTTCCTTGGTGCGCTGGTGGGGGCAGGGCTTTTGTCGGGCATCCCGATCGTCGGTGCACTGCTTTATCTCGTTCCACTCGTTCTCATCGTCATGTACTCGTGGCGCGTTGGACTGAAGCTCGGTAAAGAGTGGTACTACCTCTTGCTCTTCCTCATCCCCGGTATCGGTAGCCTTATTTGGCTCGCAATTATGGCGTTTACGTCATCGCGCTGGTCGACGGCTCTACCGCTCGCACCGTGGAGCAGCAGCTTCCTCGCGGACAACACCGTCTGGGACGGTGTTCCTCCGCAGCATGGCGGCGCTTCACCAATGCCGCCCGCTCCGGGTTCGTACACACCGCCCACGCCTCCCGCTCCGCAGTCTTAGGCTGCTAAGAAGGAAATGCGCCTCCGCTTCATGCGGAGGCGCATTTCTTGTTGCCGCGCGCCGAGCGAGAGTGGGTCGCTCACGTCTACTAAGATGTGAAAATGCCGTGACCACGGCGACGCAACGACCGCCAGCTGGCGGGGAGGACAGGGCGTGCCCGAAGTATCCACCCGAACCCACTCGGTGACTTTGCCGCAAGGCGAACTCACTCTGACGTGGGCAGCAGTCACAGACACCGGCCGCCGCCGCGAAATTAATCAAGACGCAGTGCTTGCCGACTTTCCTCTTTTCATCGTCGCTGATGGCATGGGCGGACACATCGGTGGCGAGATCGCCAGCGCCAGCACCATTACACGCCTGTCTGCGACTCTTGACGGCGCGAAAATGACGCCCCGTATTATTGAAAAGGCGCTCACTCGCGCTGTAAAAGACATTGCTTCGCATCCGGAAGCGACGGACGAAGGTACCGGAACGACAGTCACGGGTGTCTATCTCGATGTCACAACGCCCGAGCCGCACTGGGTGACGTTGAACATCGGAGATTCGCGCGTCTATCTTTCTCGTGACGATTCGCTCGTGCAGATCACCACCGATCATTCAGTCGTTCAGGAGCTCATCGCGGCAGGTCGACTGAGTCCAGAAGAAGCCGAGAACCATCCGTATGGCAATGTCATCACGCGTGCTGTGGGACCTACCGAGAGCGTAAAGCCAGATTACGTTCGGCTGGATCTCGTCGATGGTGACAGGTTTGTCATCTGCTCAGACGGTTTGACGAAAGAGCTCACCGACTTCGGAATTCAGCATTTCTTAGAAGAGCACAGCGACCCGGCCGCAGCAGTATCGGCGATGCTCGACGCGGCACTCGAAAATGGCGGACGGGACAACGTGACGATCATTGTTCTTGACGTTGTCTTTGTGGGCGCGAGCTGACCTGATCGGCCACAACGCTTAATTTCCGGAGCTCATATTCTCCACAGCGGCGAGCTCCTTACGTCTTGTCCCTGTTCGTGAGAAGTCCACACGACGCATGTTGTGATGGATGTCTACTGGCAAAATGCCACAAACTTCAGATCGTGCCCGCCACGTCGACTCGCGCTTGGCGTCGCACCAGCGGGGAGAATCCTTACGACTTCCCACCCCCGAGTTGCCACCGCGACGTCAAAGTCTGCCTATTTTTGCGGCCTTCGTGCCTGTCATCGGTGCAGTGGCGCTGTGGTTGTTCACCGGGTCGATTTTTGCACTCTGGTTCGCCGCACTCGGCCCGCTGATAGCGGTTGCCGCAGCGATAGACGCGCGTCGTGCGGCGCGCAAATCACGCCAACGATCGCTCAAGACACTGGCGACCGCTATTGCTGGCTTGGCGAGCATTGTCGATGAGCGCCATGCCTCGGAGCGACGTTCTCTCGAGGCGAGGCATCCTGACATCGTTGGGTTTATCGCGGACGATTCTGCAGTGTGGCGCGACCAGAGCACGGATGCCCCCGCGATTGTCGTTGGTCGCGGCACGACGCAGAGCGTGGTCTACATTTCTGGTGGCGAGGGGGGAGATGCCGAGCAGCTTCGCCAGCGTGCACAGCGTCTCATCGATGCGCCGATCACCGCTGCTGCTCACCGAGGCATTGCCGTCGTGGGGCCAACGCACCTTGCGGCGGCGGTGATTCGCGCGCTCATCGTGCAGCTTTGCCTCGCACTACCGCCAAGCCGACTGAGAGTGTCAGCGGCTAAACCCGAGGAATGGATGCGCGCGCTGCCGCACTGGGGCAGTGGCGCGAAGTACTCGCTCGGAGTATGCGAATCGGGTGTGCCGCTCGTCGATACGTGCGACATCATGCTTGCCCGTGTTGAGCCGGGCGCGCCGCTTCCGCCGGGCTGTGGGTGCGTGCTTAACCTGACAGGCCTCGTCAGCGCGCGCATGGATGATGCACGATTCGTCGAGGCGAACGACGAATCGCACTCAATGGCGGTCGAAGTTGAGATGCTCGCACCAGCTCAAGCGCTGCAGGTCGCTACCGAGCTCGGGACGCGCGCACGAGCATTTACGCCGGCCGCGGGCCCCGCTGATGTTGCTCTTCGCGACCTTCTCTCTGACGAGATCGCCACCACGCTTGCGCCACTTCGCGCTGTGATCGGACACGACGGGCACCAGGCAAGTTGGGTTGATCTGGTCGCTGACGGCCCACACGCGATCGTTGCGGGTGTGACCGGATCGGGGAAGAGCGAGCTGCTCATCACCTGGGTAGCTTCGCTCAGCGCACAGTTTGACACCACAGCTGTGAGCTTTTTACTGGTCGATTTCAAAGGTGGCACAGCGTTTGACAGCCTTCGCAGGCTGCCGCATGTCACGGGAGTCATCACCGATCTCGATGGCACGGGTGCTCGACGTGCTCTGGTGAGCCTTCGCGCAGAAATTCGGTGGCGAGAACGTGCCTTGGCGAACGTCGGGGCGCGCGATATCAGCGATGAACGAGCTGCTTTTCCGCGACTCGTTATCGTCGTAGACGAATTCGCCGCTTTGGTCGCGGCACACCCCGAACTCCATGAGATATTCATTGACGTCGCCGCGCGCGGACGTGCCCTAGGCATGCATCTCGTACTCGGGACGCAGCGCGTCGCCGGTGTTATCCGCGACTCGCTCCTGGCTAACTGCCCGCTTCGGATGAGCTTGAGAGTCACCGACCCGGCTGACAGCAAGTCGGTCGTTGGTACCGATCATGCGTTCAAACTGGCTGGAACGCCGGAATCACGCGGATTTGCAATGATCAAACGCGCTGCGGATGCGCAGCCGTCGTCAGCGCGCATCGCCCTGACGACAACGGACGACATCACGCGTATCGCTGCGGGGACGATGGGCCCGTCGCCTCGACGACCTTGGTTGCCCGCGCTTCCAGCGCACACGAACGTGTCATCGTTGCAAGTGCCGATCGTCGTGGAAGGCGAAATCGTCTTGGGGCTCGCTGACGAGCCTGATCAGCAGCAACAGAGCGTCGCGACTCTGAGACCGGGGGACCGGGGGCTACTGATCATGGGATGTGGCGGAAGCGGCAAGTCCTCGGTGCTCCAAGTCATCGCTCAGCAGGTCGGAAGCGAGCGCATCGTGAATGTGCCGCGAGAGGCAGAAGGCGCGTGGGATACGCTCGCGAAGCTTGTTGAGGAACCGCCCGAGAGCGGGATTGTTCTCGTGGACGACGTTGATGCTCTTCTTTCGCAGTTTCCCAGCGACTACGCGCTGGAAGCAGCGCACAACCTTGAGTATCTGCTGCGCGCGGCGGGGAGATACCGCGTCGTTGTAACGGCTCAGCGATTTACCGGATCGGTATCCCGATTGGCTGATTTGCTGCCGAGACGTGCGCTACTTGCGATGACATCGCGACAGGACTACATCGCAGCGGGTGGGGACTCCGGCACTTTTGCTGAACCTCGACCCTCAGGACGGGCGCGTTTGGACGGCATCCTTGTTCAATTTGCATGTCCGGATGTCACGCAGCAAGAGTCGTCTGCGACGGAGCCACAGTTGTGGTCGCCAACCGCGCCGATTACAGGTTTTGTCTTGCGGCCCGGCGCTTCCTCCCGGCGTCTTGCGAATACGTGGGCTCAGGCAGGATGCCGCGTGCTGAGCGTTGAAGAGGCAACGAATCTCACCTCGATGGCGGATATCGGAGAGCGACCCCTCGTCATCATCGGCGACGGCGAACAATGGCAACGATCATGGCGAATCCTCTCAACGGTGCGAGATGGTCACGACCTCGTTGTGGATTCAGCGTGCGCCGCTGAGCTACGAATATTGACCGGCATCCGTGAACTGCCTCCCTACTGCACACCCGGCGCTGACCGAGCGTGGCTTGTGAGCCAAGGTGAATCGCCGGTGCGAGTGCGCCTCCCGCGCGCCGAGTCAGCAAGCGTTTCGCGCACGACCAGCTAAACGACAGGCCGAATGATTCCTACGTCGTGGCTACCGCCCGAAATCGTGAGGGAAAGCTGCGACGTGACTGCGGCGACATCTGTTGCTGGCAGCGCTCCGGCCTGCTCGAGCAGCGCAAGCGCAACGACATGGCTTACTCGATTGCTGCCGTCGAGGGTTTTGGCAGCAACGGTGGCGCCATTGGGAGCTGTCATGATGATGACTCCTTCGGCGCCGTACTTGGAGAAAACACCGGCCCGTTCGATTGCGATCGTGTCGGGCTGTCCTGGGCCCTGGATCGCCCACGGGTTATCGCGTACCGCCTGAACGAGTGTGCCAGCATTCCGGTGGAGAGCGAACGGGGACGTTGTAGAAGACGTGCCTATGCGGTGGGCTGCCCGTGCGAGGCCGGTCAATGACACGGCGTACACCGGTGCGCCGCAACCATCGATAGCGGCATGCGCCATCTTTTCACCCGTAAGGCGCTCAGCGACTTCGCGAATCTGCACCTGAAGCGGATGCGACGGGTCAAGGTAGGTTGCGGTGTCCCAGCCGTTGACGCTGCAAGCCAACAGCATGGCAGCATGCTTGCCGGAACAGTTCATACGAATTCGGGCGGGCTCAGCGCGATCGCGGATCATCTCGGCTCGCGTCGCACTGTCTGTCGGCCAGGAGGGTGGACAGCCGAGCGCATCTTCGGTGAGGCGCGCTGTTTCAAGAATCTCGCGCACCACTTCGACATGTCGATTGGTACCAGAGTGGCTCGCCGTAGCTAGAGCGAGGCGCTCGGAATCGAGCCAAGCGCCCGCCGCGAGGCTCCCCAGCGCCTGAATCGGCTTAAAGCTCGATCGGGGCAAGATCAGTGCGCTGACGTCTCCGACTGTGCGAACGACCTGGCCGTCGGGCGAAAGGACGATCGCTGATCCAATGTGACGAGATTCAACGAAGCCGCTGCGCTCGACGACGGCGAGTTCAGCTGCATCTGCTGCGGAGATTGTGTGCGGCATCCGATAAGACTACCGACCGACCACGCCCGGATTGGAGCGTGGCACACTGATGTCATGCTCGGAGAACATCACTACACGCTGACAGCCACATGGACCGGCGACCGAGGAACTGGCACAACTGGATACCGCGAGTACGATCGCGATGTCACGCTCAGCGTGCAGGGAAAGAGCGATGTCTTTGCCTCTGCGGACGTACCGTTTCGCGGTGATGGTTCGCGATGGAACCCCGAAGACCTACTCATCGCCTCGCTCGTTGAATGCCATCTGTTGTCTTACCTCCACGCGTGCGTCGAAGTGGGTGTAGTCGTCACCGCCTACAGCGACGAGGCGACGGCAACAATGCGAGAGCACGGTAAAGCATCCGGAGCGTTCGTGGAGGTGCTGCTGCATCCGGTCGTCACAGTGTCAGACGAGAGCATGGTGGATGCCGCGCTCGCAGCGCATGCAACTGCACATGAGCGCTGCTTTATTGCGAACTCAGTCAACTTCCCGGTGCGTCACGAGCCGAAAATCGTTGTTTCCGGCGGGCGTAGCGAGGCGTGAAGCTCAGCGTCGTTCGTGCGGGAAAACCTGTTTGATTCGCTCGATCGGGTTATGCGCCGGCACCTCGTTATAGGTGCCGGCAAGTTCTTGACCGGAGAGCTCGTGGATCGCTGCCATGATTTCGTCCGTTGCCAGCCGTCGCGCTTTTCCTGACGTTGCCGGGCCATGGTGGCTGAGGTCAAGAGGCTCGCCGAACCGCACGGAAATACGTGGTCGCAGTCTCGGGAATTTTGCTCCGACCGGCATCGCTTCATTCGTGCCAGCGAGTCCGACGGGTACAACGGGCGCACCAGTTTGGAGCGCAAGGAAGGCGACGCCAGTTCGCCCCTTATAGAGTCGTCCGTCAAGCGAACGAGTGCCCTCGGGGTAGAGCGCAATGGCTTTGTCGGCGTTCAGCATCCGTTCTTGGGAATCGAGTGCATCGAGTGCTGCCTGGCCTGCGCCGCGCTCGACGGGACTTGCGCCGAGCGCTGTGAAAAACGCGCGGGAAATGCGGCCGCGAAGACCTGTTCCGTCGAAGTAACTCGATTTGGCGAGAAAATGCACCGGCCGCGGGGCCGACATCGGTATCGCGAACGAGTCGATGAACGATAGGTGGTTACTCGCGAAGATCACCGGGCCCTGGCGCGGGACATGGTGTCTGCCCTCGATTCGAGGTCGATAGATCACCCGGGCAAGCGGTGCAATGATGCGACGGCTAAGGAAATAGGCGAAGCCCACATTTTTGACCGGCGCCGGGTTCTCGGGGCGCGCGGAGGTTTCGGGCGTCTCGTCGGAGGTCACCAGACGAGGCTACTCCGATCTTCATGCTCCGCTTTGCATAGGCGAACCTCGTCCGACGACCGGTTTCGGCGCGGCATTCAGCTAGTGGATATGCAGATGGGGGATGATGGGCGTATCCCCGCCAGACACCGATTGAGGTTCTCCGTGCGCATTCGTTCGCTCGCCGCTTTGTCCATCACGGCTATTGCCGCTCTATCTCTCGCTGGTTGCACCGGTTCTAGCGAGCCTGACGCCAGTCCTAGCGCCGAGGTCTCAGACCTCTGCAGCGCCGCTGTCGCTTCAGGCGACGCGTCCAATGCTGTGTCGGTTTCCGGCGACTTCGGCTCGATGCCCGAAGACGTGACTTTTGAAACACCGCTTGATATCGCCGACCTTGAGTCGACTATTGTGACCGAAGGCACCGGCGAGGCTGTCTCGGCCGGGGACTTCGTCTCGTACGGAATCGCCGTGTACAACTCTGAGACGGGCGAGCTGGTTGACAGCGTCGGCTATGAGGAAGGCAGCTTCCTCCCACAGCAGGTCTCCCCTCAAGCCGCGTTCGGCCAGATCTTCGGCTGTGCCCCGATTGGCACGCGGGCAGTCGCGACTTTCCCCGCGACTGATTCAAGTGCTGCTGGCGTCTATGTGATCGACGCGCTTGAGATCGTTCCCACCGCAGCCTGGGGTGAAGAGCAGACACCAGCTGATGGCTTCCCGACTGTCGTTCTTGACGACGACGGTGCGCCCACGATTACGATTCCGGACACTGATGCTCCGACTGATGTCGAGCTCGACACTTTGAAGCTGGGTGATGGCCCGGTCGTCGAGTCTGGCGACACCGTCTTGGTGCAGTACACCGGTGTGCAGTGGTCGGACGGAACAGTCTTCGACTCCAGCTGGGAGAGCGGCACGCCGACAAGCTTCGTGACAACGCAGGTTGTGCCGGGCTTCCAGCAAGCGCTGGAAGGCCAAACCGTAGGATCGCAGGTCTTGGTCGTCATCCCGCCTGAGTTCGGCTACGGCGAAGCAAGCGAAGACAACACCAACGCGCTCGCTGGCGAGACACTCGTCTTCGTCGTCGACATTCTCGGTACCCAGCACGCGGTCACCGAGTAAGGAGTTTCGGATGCCTCGGCGCATTGTCATTCTCGGCTCTACCGGGTCGATCGGCACTCAAGCGCTCGATGTGATCGCCGAACGGCGTGACAAGTATGAGGTTGTGGGGCTGGCCGCGGGAAGTAACCGCGGCCAGCTCGCCGCTCAAGCTGTGGCGTTTGGTGTGGAGCACACGGCCGTTGGGGCAGTTGAAGCCGAGCAGCTCGTGCGAGACGTCGATGCCGACGTGGTGTTGAATGGAATTACCGGCTCGGTAGGGCTCGGCCCGACTCTCGCCGCCCTCGAAATGGGCAGAACACTCGCTTTGGCTAACAAAGAGTCGCTGATTGTCGGGGGCGAGCTTGTCAAGGCGAAGGCTCGACCCGGCCAGATCGTTGCTGTGGATTCCGAGCATTCAGCTATCGCGCAGTGTCTCCGATCAGGAGATGCTCGTGAAGTGCGACGCCTCGTGCTGACAGCATCCGGCGGACCTTTCCGCGGTCGCTCGGCCGCGGAGCTCGTGGGCGTCACTCCTGCGCAGGCTCTCGCCCATCCCACGTGGAACATGGGGCGTGTGGTCACGACGAACTCTGCGACCCTTGTGAACAAGGGACTAGAGGTAATTGAGGCCCATCTCCTTTTCGACGTGGACTATCGCCACATCGATGTCGTCGTGCATCCCCAATCGATCGTTCACTCGATGGTGGAATTCTGGGATGGCTCGACCATCGCCCAGGCGTCTCCACCCGACATGCGCCTGCCGATTTCCCTCGGGCTCGGATGGCCCGATCGTGTAAGCGGTGTTGGTACGCCGATTGATTGGACAACAGCGTCGACGTGGACTTTTGAGCCGCTCGACGAAGCTGCATTTCCCGCCGTGTCGCTGGCGAAAGCCGTGGGCCGCGCAGGCAAAACCTTTCCAGCGGTGTTCAACGCGGCGAACGAGCAGGCAGTTGATGCTTTCCACGAGGGACGCTTGTCGTTTCCCGGCATCGTCGAGACAGTGCAGCGCACTGTGGACGCGCACGAGGCGCCAGCATCCCTCAGCCGGGAAAGCCTCGCGGATGCTGAATCCTGGGCCCGTCGAACTGCCGATGAGCTGATCGCCCGCAGTTGATGCGGCGTCAGTCTTCGTTCGGGTAGGGCACTGGCCAGGACGGTTCTGGCACCGGCCAGCCAGCGTTTTTCAGCGCTCGCCTGGCAAGCTCACGCGCCGAGTATGGCGTGCGCTCACCGCGAATGTCGCGGTAGTCCTGGTGCCCAGGCCCTGCCCACAAAATGGCATCGCCGTCAGAAACGAGAGCGATGGCCTCGACAATTGCACGTTCCGGCGGTGAGAATTCGTAGATCTCAGCGTCGGGGCGCGTCTGCCGAGCGCCGGAAATGAGAACAGCGCGGATGCCGTCGGGGGCTTCGAATCGCGGATGATGATCGGTTACGACCAAAATATCGCTGCCCTGTACTGCGGTACGGCCCATATCGAGACGCTTCGTGGCATCACGGTCACCGTCTGCCCCAAAGAGCATCAGGACGCGACCGGGAGTCACCCGTCGAATAGCTGCCAAAGTCTTCTCAAAGGCGTCGGGGGAGTGTCCGAAATCTACGTAAACTGCGGGGCCACTCTTGCCTGACACGAGTTGGGTGCGGCCTGGAAGGTGCGCTTCAATGCGACCCCCGTCGAGAGCTTTACTCAGATCGCCCCAGCGGTAGCCGCCTTCGAGGAGCATAACGATGGCCAGAGCGGCGTTCGCCGCCATGTGGCGACCGATGACCGGCACTGTTGTGGTGAGAGATCCGGCGGGTCCGCTCAAAGTGAATGTGGTGCCTTCGGGGCGTTCCTCATCAATCGAGACGACCCAATCCGCCGCCGCTGCGGCTCTCGGATCATCAGCGATGTCGGGAGTTGCAACTGTGACATAGGGCACTTCGCACGCCGCAACAACGTCAGCACCAGCGGCAGAGTCGAGGCAAATCACCGCACGGCGTGCGCGATCAGCGTGGAAGAGGGGAAGCTTCGCCTGAAAGTACTCAGCCATGTCGGCGTAGTCATCGAGGTGGTCGTGGCTCAAATTGGTGAAGCCAGCGACATCGAACATGATGCCGTCGACACGGTGACGGCTGAGAGCTTGAGCACTCACTTCGACTGCGACGGCTTCGACACCCCGTTCGCGCATCAAAGCAAGCAGTGCGTGAAACTCGGACGCCTCAGGTGTCGTCAAGCGCGACACGATTACCTGCCCTGCTATGTGCCGCTCGGCCGTAGAAGACAGGCCGGTCGACACCCCGAGCTGAGTCAGAATGCCTTCGAGGATGTGCGAGACGCTTGTTTTTCCGTTCGTGCCTGTCGTTGCGAAAAGCAGCGGCAGTGCGTCATCGGGCCCCGTGCCGTATGCCCACGCTGAGATGTCGCCGAGCTGGGCACGCGGGTTGTCGACGATGACGACGGGAAGACCGGCGCTTGCCGCGATGTCGGCTCCGGCGGCATCCGTCACGATTGCGACCGCGCCCCGTTCCGCGGCGATTGGTGCGAACTCGGCACCGTGCCTATTGACGCCCTGCATCGCCACGAACGCCTCACCAGGACGCAGGTCAGCAGTTGCGAGCGTGACACCAGTGAGCGAGATGCCGTTGGTATCGCCACGGACCTCGCTGCCAAACTGGGCGGCAAGGTCGGCAAGGGCACGTGGCTGCGGTTTTTCAGGTCGCAGCACGGGTGGAAGATTTGGCGCCGGTTCGTGCGCGGATTTTGGCGTCATCATTGCATCTCATTCAACCAGAAGACAGTGAGGGATGCCGTAGCGCCGGTACCGAAGCTGGTGCACAACACAGTCACTCCGCAGTCACGGCTCGTTCAAAGGCATCCACCACTAGCGTGGCTCTGTGACTGTCATCGCCTTTGTAATCGGCATCGTTGTTCTCGTCGTAGGACTCGCGGTGTCGATTGCCGTACACGAGCTAGGCCATCTCGCCCCGGCAAAGGCCTTCGGCGTGCGTGTCGGCCAGTACATGATCGGATTCGGTCCCACTCTTTGGTCGCGCCGTAAGGGCGAGACCGAATACGGGTTCAAAGCGCTCCCGCTTGGTGGCTATATCTCGATGGCAGGGATGTATCCGCCATCTCCCGCTGAGAGGGAGCGCGCAGAAGCCGGCCAGCCCGCTCGCAAGACGCGATTCTTCTCCACAATGGTGCAAGAAGCACGCATGGCGAACGACGAGACCCTCGGTGACGACGACCGCGTGTTTTACAAGCTGCCGGTGTGGAAACGGGTTGTCATCATGCTCGGTGGCCCGTTCATGAACCTTGTGATGGCGGTGCTGCTCTTCACGATCTTGTTTTCCGGAATCGGCGTACAGACCGCAACAACCACCGTCGCAGCTGTGAGCACTTGCGTCCCAGCTGACGACGCAAGCGACTGCACCGCGACTGACCCGGCGGCTCCAGCGGCAGCTGCCGGATTCGAGGCCGGTGATGTGATCGTGTCGGTGGACGGCACGAGCGTGGCAGATTTTGCCGAGGCATCCGCGATTATTCAGGACTCACCGGGGCAATCGATTGCTGTTGTCGTCGAACGCGACGGTGCAACTGAGACACTGACCCTCGTCCCAGCGGCCCGAGAGGTGAATGGCGAGGAAGTTGGCTTCGCCGGGATTACTTCTCAAGTCGACTACGTTCGTCAACCTGTGTGGACCGGAGCGGTCGCGGCCATGGAAAACACCGGGGCTGTCATAGGCGTCGTCGCTCAGCTGCCGGTGAAGGTCTACGACACTGCGGCTTCACTGTTTACCGGGGCTGATCGTGACCCCAACGGTCCGCTTTCTATCGTGGGCGCGGGTGTGATTGCCGGCGAGGTCGCCGCTGCTGACGCACCAATCTTGAACCGCGTCGCGGGAATCATCCAGTTGCTGGCGTCTTTGAACTTGGCGCTATTCGTCTTCAACCTGATCCCGCTGCTTCCGCTCGACGGCGGCCACATCGCGGTTGCGCTGTGGGACGGCATCAAGCGGGCATGGGCCAAACTCTTTTCACGACCGGCGCCGAAGCCGGTCGATGCCACCAAACTTGTGCCGGTCACTTTCGTTGTCGTGATCCTGCTGTTCGCGATGGGAGGCATCCTCATCGTTGCCGACCTCGTGAACCCGCTTTCGATCTTCTAACCGACTGGAGGCTTGCGTCTCGGGCGCCTAGCTGAGGATCGGACGGAACGCGTCAGAAATCAGCTGCTCCAAGGTGCGCATGCCGTCTCGCGACAGAATCGATTCCAGGTGACCCTGCACCGACGCGAACCCGGGACCCCGCAGAGCGTAAACATCGCCCGACGCCGAATCAGCCGAAACCTCGGCGCCGTGCGTTGACGCTGTTCCGGGATCAACATGGGCGGTGAAGGTGTTGTAGAACCCGATCGATGCTGTTTTACCGAAGATGTCGACGTCGAGCTGGAGACCCTGATGGGGTCGGGACAGCGGTGCAAGTTCGATGCCACGCAGGTGCGCAAGGATTTGGTGCGACAGGCACACAGCGAGAAGCGGTCGACGCTGCTCGACACGACGTGCGACGACGTGGCTCATGCGCTCAAGTCGCGGTGAGCGTGGGGCCCGAGGATCGCCCGGACCGGGCCCCGCCACGACAATATCGGCGCCATCGAGTTGTGCGTCGGTGACCTCATTCCACGGCACGATGTGGGCATCGAGGCCGAGGTGTCGCAGCTGGTGAGTGAGCATCGTCGTGAAGCGGTCTTCGGCATCGACGACGACGGCGCTCCGACCAACGAACGGGCCCTCCGCGCCTGACCCTTGAGGTTCCAACCAAAAAGCCGCCAATCGGGCGTTCCGAGAGGCGAGCAAATCTGCGATCGCCGGATCGTCAGCGAGCGGTTCATGGGGGAGGGCGGGTGCATCCGGGTCTACGTCTGGCTCATCACGGGCGATAGCACCAATTGCTCCGAGAACCCCAGCCGCTTTGCCGTGTGTTTCGCTGACTTCTCCCAGCGGATCTGAGTGACGAACCAGAGTCGCGCCGACGGGAACGCGGAGCGTGCCATCCACCAAGTACGCGGTGCGGATGAGGATCGGGGCGTCGAGATCGTGGGTTGACTCGCCCGAAGCGACATGATCACGCGGAGTGAAAAGCGCTGCGACACCGGAGTAATAACCGCGAGGGCCTCGTTCGTGGCGCGTAATGACAGTGCACGCATTTTGCATGGGTGAACCGGTGACGGTGGGAGCAAACATGGTTTCGCGCAGGATGTCACGGGGATCAAGCGTGCTGTGGCCCTCGAGCACATACTCCGTATGTGTCAGCCGTGACATCTCTTTGAGGCGTGGGCCGGTAATGCGGCCGCCGTCAGAGCACACTGCGCTCATCATCTTCAGCTCCTCATCGACGACCATGAAGAGCTCTTCCGTCTCTTTGGTCGACTCGAGAAACTCGGTAAGCGTCGCGGCCGTTGCGCCGCCGGCAGGGTGACGGAAAGTGCCAGATATTGGGTTCATCGTCACGAGGCCATTTCGTGCACTCACATGAGCTTCCGGACTGGCGCCAACTGCAATGTGGCCATCTGTGGCAATAAGAAACGTCCAGTACGCACCGCGTTCTTGACTGAGAAGCGCACGGAACCAGGTGAGCGCAGCCTCAATTTCAGACGAATCGACCCGCGCGGTGAAATCACGACGGATCACAAAGTTTGCGCCTTCGCCGCGGCCGATCTCGTCAGCGATGACGCGCCGCACAATCTCGGCATATTCGTTGTCTGGAATGTCGAACCCGGCTTCGGACAGCGGGATCTCCCGCGCCGGAAGGGTGCTGATGGCATCCTGTCGTGTGATCAGCGCGCGTTCACCGACGACGACACACCGGAGTGGGGCGCCATCGTCGTGGCATTCGAAGCCGCGCTCGCGGACCTGCCGATACGGCACGAGGGCGAGAACCTCTTGAGGTGTGCCCGAGGCGTCCAGCAGTGGGATGTCAGCGAGGACATCAACATCGACCACATCACCGGTGAGAACCTCGACGTCGCCACCTTCGCGCGCGAGGAGCACCAGTGGTTCGCCGGATGCCGCAGCCCGCAGTCGCTCGAGCAGCGCAATGCCTGCAGTTGAAGAGACATCGTCGGTCATGATCGGTCCTTACTACTTGTCCGCCCTTGGCCGCCGTTCACGAGAAAAGGCCGCCCGTTCGGCGGCCTGGATTCGTGGAAACGCGAACTCACCGCCCGAAGGCGGTCCACCAGGATTGGTTCGCGTGCATGCCGTGAAAATTACCACATGCGCCCAGTGCCGTTTCGCCGCGGTTCGTGCATTTCGCGCTCATTTTCGTGTCCAACACCTCAGATCACGGCCCTGAGCGTACTGATCGGCGTAGGCTGATGACGTGCCAGCAGTCAATCTCGGGACGCCCAAAGTCCCCGAAACACTCGCCCCGCGTCGCAAGAGTCGCCAGATCAAGGTCGGCAAAGTACTCGTCGGCGGGAATGCTCCCGTAAGCGTTCAGTCGATGACGACGACGCAGACGACCAACATCAACGCGACTCTGCAGCAGATCGCTGAGTTGACGGCATCCGGTTGTGAGATCGTGCGCGTCGCGGTTCCGACACAAGAAGATGCTGACGTTCTGCACATCATCGCGAAGAAGAGCCAGATTCCGGTCATCGCCGATATTCACTTCCAGCCGAAGTACGTGTACCAGGCGATTGACGCTGGTTGCGGGGCGGTGCGCGTCAACCCAGGCAACATTCGCAAGTTCGACGACCAGGTAGGGTCGATTGCGGCTGCTGCGAAGGCCGCGGGCGTGTCGCTTCGTATCGGAGTGAACGCTGGGTCGCTCGACCGCCGCCTGCTGGAAAAGTACGGCAAAGCCACCCCGGAGGCGCTCGCCGAGAGCGCCCAATGGGAAGCATCGCTGTTCGAAGAGCACGATTTTCACGACTTCAAGATTTCGGTCAAGCACAACGACCCGGTGATCATGGTCAAGGCCTACCGCCTGCTCGCCGAGCGGGGCGACTGGCCGCTGCACCTCGGCGTTACCGAGGCCGGGCCCGCTTTTCAGGGAACAATCAAGTCGGCGACGGCTTTCGGCATCCTGCTTTCTGAGGGCATTGGTGACACGATTCGTGTTTCGCTGTCTGCGCCGCCTGCCGAAGAGGTAAAGGTCGGGCACCAGATTCTGCAGTCACTCAACCTGCGTGAGCGCAAGCTCGAGATTGTGTCGTGCCCGTCGTGCGGTCGCGCTCAGGTTGATGTGTACTCCCTCGCTGACAATGTCACTGAGGGGCTCAAAGACATGACGGTTCCGCTGCGCGTTGCTGTGATGGGCTGCGTTGTCAACGGACCAGGTGAGGCTCGCGACGCCGACCTCGGTGTTGCTTCGGGTAACGGCAAGGGTCAGATCTTCGTCAAGGGTGAGGTCGTCAAGACAGTGCCCGAGTCAGAGATCGTGCAGACCCTCATCGAAGAGGCGAACCGCATCGCCGCGTCGATGGGCCCGGACGCCAAAACCGGCACCGCTCAGGTCATCACCGCGTAATTTTCGCCGCCTCGCGGTGGCTATTGGCACCGCACGGCGTGGAAGTTCACCACGTCGCACGTAGAATTGGGTCTCGTGGTCACACGTCTTTCGCACTTCTTCCTCCGCACGCTCCGCGACGATCCGGCCGAAGCCGAGGTCGCCAGCCACAAGGTGCTGGTGCGAGCCGGCTACATCCGGCGGCAAGCTCCCGGCGTCTTTGCTTGGCTGCCAATTGGCCTGCGGGTGAAGAATAAAATCGAGACCATCATTCGCGAAGAGATGGCGAATGCTGGCGCGTATGAAGTGCATTTTCCGGCGCTGTTGCCGCGCGAGCCCTATGAAGTCACGGGGCGTTGGGAAGAGTACGGCGACGCGCTTTTTCGCCTGCAGGACCGCAAGGGTGCTGACTACCTTCTGGCGCCGACACACGAAGAGGTATTCACTCTTCTTGTGAAAGATCTCTACTCCTCGTACAAAGATCTGCCGCTGACGATTTACCAGATCCAAGACAAATACCGTGACGAGGCGCGTCCTCGCGCTGGCCTCCTGCGCGGCCGCGAGTTCACGATGAAAGACGCGTACTCGTTCGACTACACCGATGCGGGTCTTGATGCCTCATACCAGGCGCAGCGTGACGCGTACGAGCGGATCTTCCAGCGTCTCGGTCTCGAATACGTCATCGTCAAAGCGGATGCCGGAGCCATGGGCGGATCCCGAAGCGAAGAGTTTCTGCATCCGACCGTCGTGGGTGAAGACACTTTCGTGCGATCCGAAGGTGGCTACGCGGCCAACGTCGAAGCGTTCACTACGGTCGCGCCCGACCCGATTCCGATCGAGGGTCAGCCGGAGGCGCAGATCTTCGATTCTCCGAATACGCCGACGATTGCGACTTTGGTCGACCACGTCAACGCTGTGCTCGAGGCTCCGGCGGCCGGGGAGTGGACAGCCGCGCACACGCTGAAGAATGTCGTGCTCGCCCTTGCGCACCTAGATGGCACGCGTGAGCTCGTGGTCGTAGGTATCCCCGGCGACCGCGAGGTCGACGATAAGCGTGTTGAGGTCGTATTTGCACCCGCCGAGGTAGAACCCGCGACCGAAGAAGACTTCCTTGCCTATCCGTCGCTCGTGAAGGGCTACATCGGCCCGTGGTCGCCGACTGGCGCTGTGCTTGGTGAAGAGTCTGCCACCGGCATTCGCTACTTCCTCGACCCTCGCGTTGTCGACGGCACGAGCTGGATCACCGGTGCGAACGTCGACCAGAAACACGTGCATTCGCTCGTGGCGGGCCGCGATTTCTTCGGCGACGGTTTCGTCGAAGTGGCGAGCGTGCGCGAAGGAGATGCGGCACCCGACGGTTCGGGAACCGTGACTCTCGCCCGCGGCATGGAGATCGGCCACGTCTTCCAACTCGGACGCAAATACGCCGAATCGCTGGGCCTGAAGGTGCTCGATGAGAGCGGCAAGTTGACGACCGTCACGATGGGCTCGTACGGCATCGGCGTGACTCGGATCCTCGCCAACATCGCCGAACTCAATCACGACGACAAGGGACTTATCTGGCCGGCAGCCGTCGCACCGTTCGATGTGCAGGTCGTAGCTACCGGCCGCGATGTGGCGGCATTCGAACTTGCCGAGAAGCTGTCGAGTGAGTTGAAGGCATCCGGTCTCGACGTGTTGTTCGATGACCGGCCGAAGGTTTCACCCGGCGTGAAGTTCGCTGACGCAGAGCTCGTCGGGGTGCCGAAGATCGTGATTGTCGGACGTGGCGCCCCTGAGGGCAACGTCGAGCTGTGGGATCGCCGCTCGGGAGATCGCGATGTCGTAACGGTCGCCGAAGCGGTAGCTCGGTTGCGCTCGTAGCCTCATAGGGTTTTGGTATGACTGCATCACGGCGACGAATATCTGCGCTTTCAGCCGCTGCTATCGCCGCGACCCTTTTGCTCGCAGGATGCGCCGGCGCGGCGCCCGCTGAGACTCAGACGAGTGCACCCACTGCTACGGAGACCCTGACCGCGGAGCCGACACCAACTCCGACGGCGACCCCAGCGTCGATGCAGTTGCCATTCGACGGCGATTGCAACTCGGTATTCACTGCCGAACAGTTGAATGAACTAGTCGGCGAGGCCGAACTCGATGAGCCTTGGGGAGCAGATTTGCCTCCCGAGGAGACCCTGGGCCTGCTGTCGTGCAGATGGAACGGTGAGCTATCGACACTCGAGGCGATTGTTGCTCCGGCCGACAGTGTCGTTGATTTTCCGCTCGACCGTTACGTCATGAGCGATTGCGGGTCGGCCGGCTACTACTACTGCGGCGCGGTCGGCGGAGACTCTGAAACGTGGATCCTTGTCGCAACACTGATCAGCAGCGATTCGGCGGCCGATCTGCAACGCGCGAACACGGCCCTTGGATACGTTGAAGCGGCATCCCACAATTACCCGCAGCCTGTGGCACTCAAGACCGAAAAAGACTGGTGGTCATTGCCGTCCTGCGACGAACTTGATTCGCGCCTGGACATGGCAGCTATCCTTGGCCGCACAGCGTCTGAACCTGTATATCACTCAGACAACATTCCCTCGGGGCCAACGTGGGATCTGCTCGAGGGTGCCGGCCGCACGCAGTGGTGCCCGTGGACGGTGAGTGACGGGTCTCCGTACGACACCGAATCGAAAGTTGTCGAAATCGAGATTTGGCCGGGGGCTGCTGACACCGATGCGATGCAAAAGCTGATCGCGATTGAGGGAATCGAGCCCATCGATGTCGCTGGTGCCGATAGTGCATACATCGGCCCAGGGCTTGCGTACTCCGGGACTTACACGAGTCTCTATGTGATTGACGGCCCGAACGTCATGCAGGTGTATGGCCTCGACGGAGACTCTGCGGGTCTCAGCGCTGTTGCAACTGCTGTGCTTGAGCAGCTTCAGTAGCGCCTCGGTTGCGCTCGTAGCGTCGGAGAATCGCGTTGGGTCGGAGCCAACCTGACCAAAGGCTCCGACGGAGTGGAATTCTCCGACGGAACGCCTGCACCCTCGCGCCGGTGCGCCGGGCAGGCTGCTGACGCAATTATCCTTTCTGAGTGACCTCAACCGCTCCACGTGCGCGACGGCTGCGCTGGAGCGCACTGCCGGGACTGCTGCAAGCTGCGCCCGCGCGCGTCGTTGTGCTTGTCGGAATTGGGGTGTCACTGCTTGGCGGGCTGGTCGTCTTCAAGCCGCTCGCTTCTCTCGTGCTCCTCGGTATCTATGTGAGCCTGAGCGCAATCGCATCAGGCTTGGTCGAGCTGGTATCGCGACACCCGGGCAGTGTCTGGTGGCGACGAGCGCTCGCCACGGCATGGATCGCGGGCGGCATCCTGATTTTGGTTTGGCTGGGGCGGAGCATCGAGCTACTTCCAGTGGCGCTCGCAGTGCTCCTTGTGGTCGCTGGGCTCGCCTCGGTGGGTGACGCGCTTTCTCCGCGCGCGTTGAGTGCACGAATCCTCGCACTCGTCTGGGGCGTGGCGCAGATTGTATTCGGTGTGCTCTCGCTGAGCTGGCCCGACGTCACTTTGCTTGCGGTAGCGGTGCTTTTCGGTGTGCGCACCATAATTTTCGGTATTGAGCTGATCGTGACCGGAATACGCGGCCTCATCGAAAAGCGCCGTCAAGCGCGCACAGCGGATGCCTCGCCCCCAGCGCGGTCCAAACGTGTCACGGTGTGGATGGCTCTAGGCCGCTACGCGCTCGCGATGCTGCTCGTGGTGACGATGGTCACCGGGTGGCAGCTCAATGACTGGCTCGCCGACGGTGCTCCCGTTGTCGACAGCTTTTATGACCCGCCAAGTGATGTGCCAGACGGCCACGGACGTCTCATTCGCGAGGGGGACTATTCCGGGCGGGCGCCGGAAGCCGGGGGCGTGCGAAGGATTCTCTACACGACCGAGGACGCGTCCGGCGACGCCGCTGTCGCGAGCGCGATGGTCATACAGCCGACGGAACTCGGCACGGGTCCGCATCCTGTTGTGATCTGGAACCACGGCACAACTGGCATCGCTCAGGGCTGCGCGCCCAGCTTGAGTGACGGTACCGCCACGAAGTGGGCCATCCCGGCGCTTGAAGAGATGTTGGCGCGCGGGTGGGTGGTGGTTGCCCCTGACTACTCTGGCCAGGGTGCCGCTGGAAATTTTCCATATCTGATCGGGCTGGGGGAGGCACGGTCGGCTCTTGACGCTGTGCTCGCCGCGGGAGAGCTCAGCGACTTGACGCTGTCGCCGTCAACAATTTCTGCGGGGCACTCCCAGGGCGGGCACGCCGCGCTATGGACAACTCAGATTGCTGCCGAATACACACCGGGAATCACTGTCGTCGGCACGGCGGCTTTTGCGCCGGCGGCTGACCCGCTCGACCTCGCCGAACGCCTGACGTCAGAAAATGCTGGTGCGCTGTTGACGATCATGATGTCGTGGGTTCTGGTGCCGTATGCCGAGACATATCCGGAGATCTCGCTATCGCGCTACGTAGCTACGGGTGCACGGTCAATCGTCCGTGAGATGTCGCAACGGTGCCTGAGCGAGCCGGGGCTCATGGTCTCAGCGTTGACAGCGCTTGGGCTTTCCGAAGATTCTCCGGTGCGCACCCGAGACCTCACGGTGGGTGCGTTCGGCCGACGTCTCGCCGAGAACGTACCGACGGGACCATGGGAATCACCGATGTTCTTCGCGTGGGGTTCTCAAGACGATGTCATCCCTCCCGCAGCGCAGCGCACTTTTACTGACGCACTGTGTGAAGAGGGTGAGCTCGTCCGCACCCGCGAAGTGTCCGATCGGGGGCACCAAGACATCCTGCAACCGGGCTCAGACGCACTGCAGCCCTTCATGCGATGGGCGGATGCCGCAATGACGTCGACCCCCGCACAGATTGAACTGGCGACTCCCTATTCGCTCGTCGGCTGCTTGCCCTAAGAAATCAGCGGCGCCGCCTCTTTAGCTGTCGTGCAGGTGATCGCGATGCTTTTCGGCCTGGTGCTTTTGCACATTGACATCGATCGGCCCTGTCACGGTCAGCTCGTCTTCCCAGCACTCGATCCCGGCAACGCCGGGAAGGAGATCTCGCGTGAACACCGGGTCGCGGCCCGCGCGCCGTTGCGCTGTGTAGTCCTTCAACAGGCGGAAGGCGATTCCCGAGAGAAGCCCGATAGCGATGAGGTTGATGAGCGCCATGAGTCCCATCACACCGTCGGCGAAGTTCCAGACAAGATCAGCGGATGCCACGGAGCCCGCGAGCACGGCGACGACAACCAGGATGCGGTACGCCAGCAGAACCGGGCGTGATCCGGTGATGAACTCGATGTTCGACTCGCCGTAGTAGTAGTTTCCGAGGATCGATGAGAACGCGAGAAGGAAGATGATCACGCTCAGCGCTATCCCCGCCCAGTCGCCGAGCAACCCGGTGAGAGCGCTCTGCGTCAGACCGATTCCGCGTTCGGCTGAGGCGAGATCCGGCTGGGATATGAGGATGATGAACGCGGTAATGGTGCAGACGAGAAAAGTATCGAAGTAGACGCCGAGCGTCTGCACGAGGCCCTGCTTGACAGGGTGCGTGACAGCAGCACTCGCGCCAGCGTTCGGAGCTGATCCGAGCCCTGCTTCATTAGAGAACATCCCGCGCTTAACTCCGGTGAGCACGATGTAACCGAACGCAGCGCCAAGAACTTCGTTGTAGCCGAATGCCTGCGTGAAAATAGCCGCGAACACTTCGGGAAGGCGGGTGATGTTCATCCCGACGACGATGAGCCCGAGCAGCAAGTATCCGAGCGCCATGAGCGGCACGAGAGTTTGAGTGACGGATGCAATTCGGCGGACTCCGCCGAACACGACGAGTGCGGTAAGGAGGGCGACGACGATGCCGATTGCCCAGGGGAGCCACAAGAGGTCGGTGTTCAGCGTACTGGTCACGGTCGCGGCGATCGTGTTTGCCTGCAGCGAGCTGAAGGCAAAGGGAAAGCAGACGATCAGCACGACTGCGAAAACGATCCCCATCCAGCGGGCCTTCAGTCCGCGTTGCATGTAATACGCGGGGCCACCGCGAAAACCGTCTTTGTCGCGGATCTTGAAAAGCTGTGCAAGCGAAGATTCGATAAAGCTTGATGCTCCGCCGACGAACGCCATGAGCCACATCCAGAAGATCGCTCCCGGTCCGCCCACGGCAATCGCTGTGCCCACTCCGGCGATATTGCCTACTCCTACGCGAGACGCCGCCGAAATTGTGAAGGCTTGGAAGGCTGAAACAGATTGCGGTTTGCCATCTGTTGTTTGCGGCGTTTTATCGGTGAGAGTGCGGAACATCTCGGGAATCAGGCGAAACTGCACGACTCCTGATCGAGCGGTGAAGTACAACCCGAGCACGACGAGCACGGGGAGCACGAGCCAGGTCCAGAGGTAATCGCCCCATGTCAACAGAAAATCATTCGCGGCATCCATCGCACCAGTATGGAGAGCAAACGCCACGTTTCACCAGCATGAGTTTGCGGCGTGCCCGTGCGACGTAATTTTGTGACGTGGCAGTGCCGGTTGGCATCCAGCTGGCATCCGGTATCGTTGTGGGGATGTCGGCGTTGCCGACGAGAGCTAAATATGGAGGCCCCCGTGGATATCGATCTCGGACTGCTGCGCACGGTCGAGCGGGAGAAGGAAATTCCCTTCGACGAACTCGCTCGAATCATCGAACAGGCGATTCTGACTGCGTACGCGAAGCACACGTCGCCCACTGGTGAGCTGCCTTCAGGTGCACGCGCAGAACTCGACCGGAAGACCGGACACGTGGCGGTGATGATTCCCCTTCTCGACGAGGAGGGGGCCGTTATCGGCGAAGAAGAAAGCACACCCGATGACTTCGGCCGCATCGCTGCGTTCGCCGCGAAACAGGTCATTGGTCAACGCCTGCGAGACATCGCTGATGACGCAGTGCTGGGTGAATTCCGCGGTAAAGAAGGCGACATCGTCGCAGGCATTATTCAGCAGGGCCCGAACCCGCGCATGATCCACGTCGACCTCGGCACGGTTGAGGCAATTTTGCCGCCCGAAGAGCAGGTTCCCGGCGAGCTGTACCCGCACGGTACGCGTTTGCGCGTCTATGTCACGTCGGTATCAAAGGGCACAAAAGGCCCCTCGATCACGGTTTCTCGCACGCACCCCGGACTCGTTCGCAAGCTCTTTGCGCTCGAGGTTCCCGAGATCGCATCCGGACTCGTCGAGATCGTCGCGCTCGCGCGAGAGGCTGGCCACCGCACAAAAATGGCGGTGCGTGCGAGCGATCCTTCTGTCAACGCGAAGGGTGCGTGCATCGGCGAAATGGGCCGTCGTGTGCGAGCTGTAACCGAAGAGTTGGGTGGCGAAAAGATCGACATCGTCGACTTCGACGCGGAGCTTGCCCCTTTCGTCGCGAACGCGCTCTCGCCAGCAAAGGTGACGTCGAGCTTCATTCTCGACGCCACAACCAAGGCTGTGCGTGCCCTCGTTCCCGATTACCAGTTGTCGTTGGCAATCGGAAAAGAAGGCCAGAATGCGCGTCTTGCCGCCAAGCTCACTGGCGCAAAGATCGACATTCAGCCCGACAGCATCCTCGAAGAGGGATAGGCAACGCGGCGCTCGCCCAGTTGCGAGGTGTACGATGAACCCAGTACGAATGTGCGTCGGTTGTCGCACGCGTGCGCCCCGGTCCGCCCTCTTGCGAGTGGTGGCTGTCGAAGCGAATGTCATTCCTGACGAACGCGCGACAATGCCGGGTCGTGGTGCGTGGGTACACGAGACACACGAGTGCGTGGATGCCGCTCTTCGGCGCCGCGCGTTTGTACGGGCATTGCGTGTGTCAGGCCCGCTTGACACGCAGACCATCGAGAAACGGCTGAACGGCTATGGACAAAAAGTGAACGGCTCGAAATGAGACCCGTCCGCATTTAGCGGTCTGCCCTGTCTGGGGTAGGCCTCAGACAGGAGAATTGTGGCAAAACCACGCGTGCACGAAATCGCTTCGGAGCTCGGCGTTGACAGCAAAGTCGCGCTTGCGAAGCTGAAGGAACTTGGCGAATTCGTCAAGAGCCCTTCCTCAACCATTGAGCCCCCGGTAGCTCGTAAGCTCCGGGCGGCTCTTGAAGCAGAGGGCGCATCGAAGCCCGCTGAGACAGCCCCGGCGAAGGCCCCCAGCGCTTCCAAAGCATCAGGCGGTGCAACCCCCGGTCGCACGTCCGTGCGCCCAGGTCCCGCTCGCCCCGCGGCGGCGACGCCCGGCCCGAAGCCCGGCCCCGCTGAGCCGGCGAAAGCAACGCCTGCTCCAGAAGCTCCCGCGGCAGCAGCGCCCGCACCGGCACCAGCACCGAAGGCAATCGCGCCCGAGAGCGCTGCTCCTGCTCCTGCTCCTGCTCCGTCTGCCGCGGAAGCTCCCGCTGCAGACGACGCATCGCAGGCACCTAAGCCCGGCAACAGCGGAGCTACTCCGCAGCCGCCCCGCCCGGGTGGTTCTTCGCGCCCGGGCAACAACCCGTTCGCGTCGGCCCAGGGTATGGGTCAGCGCCCGTCGGGGCCTCGCCCCGGCAACAATCCCTTTGCATCGACGCAGGGCATGGGCCAGCGCCCGTCGCCCGGTAACATCCCGCGTCCGCAGGCTCCGCGTCCCGGTGCTCCTCGTCCCGGTGCTCCTCGCCCCGGCGGCGCAGGTCGCCCAGGCGGCGGTGGCGGCGCCCGCGGTGGTGCACCGTTCCAGCAGCGTCCCGGCGGTGCCGGTCGTCCCGGTGGCGGCGGCGGTGCTGGCGGCGGCTTCGGCGGTCGTCCCGGCGGCGCTCCGGCTCCCGGTGGTTTCGGCGGTCGTCCCGGCGGTGGTGGCGGTCGTGGCCGTGGCCCCGGCGGCGGCACAGCTGGTGCCTTCGGTAAGGGTGGCGGCAAGTCAAAGCAGCGCAAGTCCCGTCGGGCAAAGCGCCAAGAGTTTGAAATGCGGTCCGCACCGATCGTCGGTGGCGTCAACGTCCAGAAGGGCAATGGCCAGACGATTCGGATGCGTCGCGGAGCATCCATTTCTGACTTCGCTGACAAGATCGAGTCGATCACCGGCTACACGGTTCAGCCGGGAACGCTCGTAACGATTCTCTTCAACCTGGGTGAGATGGCTACGGCAACTGAGTCACTCGACGAGGCGACCTTCGAGGTTCTCGGAGAAGAGCTCGGCTACAAGATTCAGATGGTTTCGCCCGAGGACGAAGACAAGGAGCTTCTTGAAGGCTTCGGTCTCGACCTCGAAGCTGAGCTTGACGCAGAAGACGAGAGCGATCTCGAGATTCGTCCTCCGGTCGTCACGGTTATGGGTCACGTTGACCACGGTAAGACGCGACTTCTTGACGCGATCCGCCAGACCAACGTGGTTGGCGGCGAAGCCGGCGGCATCACCCAGCACATTGGTGCGTACCAGGTCTGGACTGAACACGACGGTCACGAGCGCGCGATTACCTTCATTGACACACCCGGTCACGAGGCGTTCACCGCTATGCGTGCCCGAGGCGCGCAGGTCACCGACCTCGCGATCCTCGTTGTCGCAGCCGACGACGGCATCATGCCTCAGACAGTTGAGGCGCTTAACCACGCCCAGGCTGCTGGTGTTCCGGTTGTCGTCGCGGTGAACAAGGTTGACAAGCCCGATGCCAACCCGGCCAAGGTGCGTCAGCAGCTCACTGAGTACGGTCTCGTCTCGGAGGAGTACGGCGGCGATGTCATGTTCGTCGACGTATCAGCACGCCAGAACATCGGAATCCAGGAGCTGCTTGACGCAGTCCTCCTTGTTGCCGATGCCGGTCTTGACCTCACGGCCAACCCGAACAAGGCGGCGCGAGGCGTTGCAATTGAAGCCAAGCTCGACAAGGGCCGCGGTTCGATAGCAACAGTGCTCATCCAGTCCGGAACTCTCCGTGTTGGCGACGCGATCGTTGCGGGTACGGCCTATGGTCGCGTGCGTGCCATGGTCGATGAGAACGGCGACGCTGTCCAGGAGGCATGGCCTTCTCGTCCCGTGCAGGTGCAGGGTCTCAACTCGGTACCTCGCGCCGGTGACACGTTCATCGTTACCGAAGAGGACCGACTCGCTCGCCAGATCGCCGAGAAGCGTGAAGCGGCCGAGCGCAACGCTCAGCTCGCCAAAGCGCGCAAGCGTATCTCGCTCGAGGACTTCACCCGTGCGCTGCAAGAGGGCAAGGTCGAGTCGCTCAACCTCATCATCAAGGGTGACGTTTCCGGTGCTGTTGAAGCGCTCGAAGAGTCACTCCTCAAGATCGAGGTCGACGACAGCGTGCAGCTGCGCATCATCCACCGTGGTGTGGGTGCGATCACCGAGTCCGACGTGAACCTGGCGACGATCGATAACGCGATCATCATCGGATTCAACGTGCGTCCCGACGCGAAGGCTCGCGAGCGTGCCTCTCGCGAGGGCGTTGACACGCGCTTCTACTCGGTCATCTACAACGCCATCGATGATGTCGAGCAGTCACTCAAGGGTCTCCTCAAACCGGAATACGAAGAAGTTCGTTCGGGCGTGGCCGAGATCCGCGAGGTGTTCCGTTCCTCCAAGGTCGGAAACATCGCCGGTGTTTTGGTTCGCAGTGGAACGATCACTCGAAACGCGAAGGCACGCGTCATCCGCGATGGCGTCGTTGTCGCCGATGGCCTGGCCATCGAGTCGTTGCGTCGCTTCAAGGACGATGTCACCGAAGTGCGCACTGACTACGAAGCCGGTATTGGCCTCGGTAAGTTCAACGACATTCAGATCGGCGACGAGATCGAAACTACCGAACTCGTCGAAAAGCCTCGAGGCTAAGAACACCCCTAGATGCCGGGCGTTTTCCATGTAAAAGTGGGAAACGCCCGGCATCGAGGTATCTCTCTGCGGGGAAAGAAAGAAGGAACGAAGATGGGCAGTGAACGTCAGGCCAGGATGGCCGACCGTATCCGTGTTCTCATTGCGGAGCGACTTGAAAAGGGCCTCCGTGACCCGCGACTCGGGTTCGTCACGATCACAGATGTTCGAGTGACCGGCGACCTGCAGCACGCATCAGTGTTCTTCACTGTGCTTGGCGACGAGCAGGCAAGAAATGACTCTGCCGCGGCCCTCAAGGCTGCAACCGGCCTGCTCCGAAGTGACGTTGGTCGTCAGCTTGGAGTGCGTCTCACGCCGAGCCTCGAGTTCATCCCGGATGCGATTCCCGAGAACGCTGACCACATCGCGGAGCTTCTTCGCGAAGCACGTGAGCGCGATGAGAGCGTCGCGGGCCTTGCGTCTAGCGCGAAATATGCAGGCGATGCTGACCCCTACGTCAAGCCTCGCGAAGAAGAGTAAAACTTAGCGGGGAAGCCGGAGCATCCCTTCGGATGCTTCGGCAAGTCCGTCTGCGATGAGCGAGTCGATAGCTCGGTCTCGTTGCAGTGAATCGGGCCAGGTAGCCGCAACCGCCTCCAGTGCTGATTCGTGGTCTGGTGCCGATCTGAGGTGTTGGAGAACGGCCCCTCGAGCTTGCCGGTCACTACCCGCGTACGTGGCTTGGCGACGGCGACGGTCGCCGGTGTCGGGGTAGCCCGCATCTCGCCATGCGCAAATATGCGCGATGGGGCATGCTTCGCAGTTCGCGCTGCGAGCGGTGCACACGACGGCACCGAGCTCCATCGCAGCAGCATTCACAATGGCGGCACGTTCTTCGCTCTCCGGCAATATCGCCGCCATCGCGGTCAAATCACGCGTCGACGGCGGATCGGGCTGTGACTGCGCGTCGAGTGCGCGTGCCAGCACCCGGCGCGTGTTCGTGTCGACGACCGGGTGCCGGTCGCCATAGGCGAACACGGCAACTGCGCGCGCGGTGTAATCGCCGATTCCGCTCAGCGCAAGCAGCGCATCGACGTCGCGCGGCACCACCCCACCGTGCTGCTCGGTGATTTGCACGGCCGCTTTGTGCAGCCACAGTGCACGTCGCGGATAGCCGAGATTGGCCCACTGTTCGACGGCTGCACCGGGTGACGCCTCGGCCAGCGCTGCCGGTGAGGGCCACCGCTCCAGCCACGCCTCAAGGCGCGGAATCACTCGCGCTACGGGGGTTTGCTGCAGCATGAATTCGCTGACGAGAATTCCCCACGCTCCGAAGTTGGGGTCGCGCCAAGGGAGATCGCGAGCTGACTCGCGATACCACGCTATGAGCGGCGTCGCGAGATCTGGCACCGCATCAGCCTACGCGGCGCTCGGGGGAGGAGATACGCCGGGGGGAGGGCGGGAAGCTGCAGATAGTCCTCCGTCGGGCACATCTCCGCCCTCCGATACCGATCGCGCTCGGGGAGTCGTAGGCTGGAGGGATGGTGACGACCTCTGCCTCCGGCATCCTCCTGGTCGACAAACCCACCGGAATCACAAGCCACGACGTCGTTTCTCGCACGCGCAAGGCTTTGAACATGCGCAAGGTCGGCCACGCCGGCACGCTTGATCCGATGGCAACCGGGCTCCTCGTGCTCGGTGTCGGCCCCGCCACACGATTACTGACTTTTATTGTGGGTCTCGATAAGACCTATGAAGCGACGATCCGCCTCGGGGTGAGTACCGACAGTGACGACGCTGACGGCGAAGTAATTCAGACGACGGATGCCTCAGCTCTTGGCCTTGAAGAGATCACGGCAGGAATTTCCGAGCTGACCGGTGACATTTCTCAAGTGCCGAGCAAAGTCTCGGCCATAAAGGTTAACGGCCGACGCGCGTATGACCGGGTGCGTGCCGGCGAAGAGATCACGCTGTCCCCGCGGCCGGTGACTGTCTCGCGCTTCGATGTCACCTCCATGCGCACGGGCGAGACAGTTGTTGAAGTCGGTGTCGTTGTGGATTGCTCCAGCGGCACGTATGTGCGCGCTCTCGCTCGGGATCTCGGCGAACGTTTAGGCGTGGGCGGACACCTCACGACTCTTCGTCGCACGCGCATCGGACCTTTCGTGGTCGACGGTGCACCCGGAGCCGACGACCTTGTCGATGTGACCCTCATTGATGCTCCGACAGCGGCGGCAAAAGTGCTCGGCCGAGTAGACGTTGATGCCGACGAAGCTCGAGACCTCCGTGACGGCAAGCGCATCGTGGGCGCTGCCGATCGTCTGACATCGACGCAGGCTGCTGCCGTTGACCCAGATGGGGCGCTCATCGGAATTGTCGAAGCACGCGGAAAAGATATGAAGAGCGCGATGAATATGCCGACCGGGAGCAACGCATGATCCTGTGGTTCACGCTCACACAGGTTGCCGTTGCCACAGCCGCCGCTTTGCTCTGCGTGATCCTGGGTCTCGCGGGGCGGCGACCGAGCGATCTTACTGTCGGCTCTCTCGCACTCGTTGAGGTACTGCTGATCGCACAAGTCGTCGTTGCGCTCGTCGCGCCCGCGGCCGGAAACCCGCCAACCGGGAGCTTGCTCGAGTACTGGGTATACCTCGTGTCAGCCGTGATTCTTCCACCTGCCGGTGTGGCCTGGGCACTCCTCGAGCGCAGTCGGTGGAGCACAGTGATCATGGGGATTGCCGCCGTGGCTGTTGCGATCATGATCTGGCGAATGCATGCCATCTGGACCGTACAACTCGCGTGATTGTCACGCTAGCGCACCTAGAATAGTGAAGACATGACAGACTCCACCCGTCCCCGCCGCATGACAGGCATTGGCCGCGTTCTCGTGGTCGTCTACGCGATCATGGCGCTTGCCGCGACCGGTCGATCGTTTGTTCAGATCGTGCGTGCTTACTCGGATGCCCCTCTCGCCTACACGCTCTCGGCGCTTGCTGCGGTGGTGTACATCGTGGCGACCCTCGCGCTCGTTTTTGCTGGATCCCGCGGCTGGTACCGCGTGGCCTGGACGGCAATCGTGTTCGAGCTCGTCGGTGTGATCGTCGTCGGAACCCTCAGCATTTTTCTTCCTGCGCTGTTCAACCACCCGACGGTGTGGTCGGTTTTTGGCGTCGGATATCTTTTCATTCCGCTAGTCCTGCCGTTCTTCGGCCTGTGGTGGTTGGCGACGCATCGCCCGGCACCCTCAGTGATGACGGATGCTGAGCCCGCCGCTGCGGTGCGCGGATGATTGTATTTCGTGACCCGGCGGACGTTCCCGCCGATTTTGGTTCGTCGGTTGTGGCCATCGGCAAGTTCGACGGCGTGCATGCAGGTCACCGCGCGGTCATTGAGCGCGCGCGAGTGGATGCGGCCGCGTCCGGTCGAAAGGTGGTCGCCGTTACATTCGACCGCAACCCGCTGAGTCTGCTGCGCCCTGATCTTTGTCCGCGCGACGTGTCTGGCGTGACGCAAAAGATTCATCAGTTGGCCGAAACTGGAATCGACGCGACGCTCCTTTTAACGTTCGACGCCGAGCTCGCTGAGTGGGAACCCCGTGAGTTCGTTGAGCGCGTGCTTGTCGAACCGCTTCGCACGCGAACCGTGCTTGTCGGCCAGGATTTCAGGTTCGGGCGTGGCGGAGCCGGAACCCCTGAGGTGCTCGCGCACCTTGGCGAAGAGTTCGGCTTTCGCGTTGACGTCGTAGAAGACGTGCGCGCCATCGACGTCGATCGTCGAGTGTCGTCCACCTGGATTCGTGAACTTCTTGCGGAGGGCGACGTGACGGGTGCAGCGAAGCTGCTTGGGCGCCCTGCATCCGTATGGGGTGAAGTCGTGCACGGCCTGAAGCGCGGCCGTGACCTCGGCTTTCCCACCGCGAACCTCTCACCCGAGCTTGAGGGCTTTGTTCCAGCAGACGGTGTCTATGCGGGCTGGCTCGTAGACGAAGGCTCGGCAGATGGCCTCCGAAGTGGCACTCGCTACCCGGCCGCTATCAGCATCGGCACGAATCCCACATTCGATGATGTGCGCAAACGTCAGGTAGAAGCCTACGTGCTCGACGAAACGGAGCTCGACCTCTACGGGCACCTCGTCGAAGTGCAGTTCGTGGAGCGGGTGCGCGGAATGATCGCCTTCGAAGGAATCGATCCGTTGATCGCACAGATGACGAAAGACGTGGCCCAGGTGCGCTCAGCCCTGAGCTAAAAAGTCAGTAAGACGACTCGTCGGTGGCGCCACTTGTGACTTCACCAGAGTGGAGCCCACGAAGTTCGCTGAGGATCGTCGCGCTTGCGCTTGTGCCCAAACGCGTCGCGCCAGCGTCGATCATCTCGAGTGCTGTGTTGAGGCCACGCACTCCGCCTGATGCCTTCACAGCCAGGCTGGGAGAAACATTCGCACGCATGAGCGCCACGTCTGGCACGGTCGCACCGCCACCAGCGAAGCCGGTCGAGGTTTTCACGAAATCAGCGCCCGCAGCTTCGACGAGGCGGCTGCCGCGAGCGATCTGCTCGTCGTCCAAAAGACTTGTTTCGAGGATCACTTTGGTGATGTGATCGCCGGCGGCGTCTTTCACGGCGCGGATGTCCGCAACGACGGCATCGTCGAAGCCGGAACGAAGCGCGCCAATATTGACGACCATGTCGACTTCGATTGCCCCGTCAGCGAGTGCTTGATGCACCTCTGCCACTTTGGCGGCAGTTGACGTTGTGCCGTGGGGAAAGCCGATGACAGTCCCGACGGCGACACCTTTGCCCGCGAGGTACGCGACAGCATGGGAAATGTCAGAGGGACGTACACACACGCTGAAGACGCGCCACTCGGCGGCGATGTCGAGTTCGGCGTCAACGTCGCTGCGTGTGAGGTCGGGCTTGAGGATAGCGTGATCGATCATCGCGGCCACGGCCGCTTCAGAGGGGAGCGAATGCATGCAACAAGCGTAGGCCCGCGGCGTTGCCTTCGTCACACTGACGCGATGCCGATTAGGCTCCGACTGTTCCCACTCGGAGGTTTCGATGTCGTTCCAGATTCATTCGCTTGTTCGCGCCACAGCCGTGCTCGCCGTTGTGGCTGCTGTGCCGTTCGCGGTCACCGCATGTGCACCCGAACCGTCTGCGTCGGCGTCCGCGTCGTCAACGGAGGGGTCGGCTGCTCCGACGATGACTCCCTCACCGACCGCGTCTACCGCGACCGACGACATTACGCTCCCGGAATCATGCGATTCGCTGTACTCGGATGCCATGCTCGCAACGCTTCAGGCAGATCTACCGCCATTGAACGACAGCGACGTGGACCTGTACTCGACGCAAATTGTGCCGGCGCTAGAGATTCTCGATTCCGGGATTCCCACGCTGCGATGCACATGGGGTGGTCCCGGTACTCTCGGCCTTGCCACCAACGCCTCCGTCGTTTCGGCTGAACAGACTGCGACTGTCATTGACGCACTCACCACAGCCGGCTTGACGTGCGCCGATGTCATGAACGGAACGTTGTGTGCCGCGCAATCAGAGGTCGTTGACCTCGACGGGAACACCGTCGCACGCGGCGAGAGCCACTATCTCCGAGCCAACGCCTGGATTGCCACGTCGTGGGTGGGTGCGCTTCCGAACGGTTACTCGGAAGACATAGCGGCGAAGCTGTGGCCCTGACCACGAATGCCCTAGACTGTTTTTGGGGAACATTGCGACGACGACTAGTCGTCTCGTGAGCTTGTGTCTACATCGCGATCTTCCACCCCTGCCGGCCTCAGCATCTTCGCCGCCCGCAGGACCCCGGACATTCGGTGCGACCGAAACCTGAAGTCGCTCCGGTATTGACGCTCAGGAGGAGCATGCCGTCCACGGCAACCGCCACCCAGAACTCTTCGCCGCGGCGTCGGCGTTCTTCGTCGATGAATCGTCGTGACGAGGAAGCCCCGCTGATCCCAATCCTTGCTCGCAAGGTGCGTGAGGTCGAGGCGAAAGCACAGCGCGGCAAACTCGGACCGACGAACCGCGTGAAGTTCCAGGTCATCGCATTCTTAGTGCGTGAAGAGCGCGCCCGCGTCAAAGCCGACGGCGATATCACTGACTCCGCCCGCGCTGAGCTCCTCAAGAGGCTCGATGGTGTCGCGACAATCCTTGCCAAGACGGCGGCGAGAGACACTTCGCTCATCCAACTGCTCGAGGTTGATCATGCGGCCTCTCCTGTCGCCCGCCGTATGCGCCGCGATTGGCTCCTTGAGTCTGGCGCAGAATTAGCACCGGACGAACTGATCATCTCGGATGCCGCTCCCGCTCCGACTGAGGTTGTTCCTGCTGCCCTCGCCGAGCGCCAGGTGAAGCCGGCGCAGGTCGAGCTTCGGCAAATGTCGAACCCGTTCCTGGCTCCCGACCTCACTCCACGTGCGCCCAAGGATGCTCCGCGTCGCAGGCTTGACGGGTGGGAACTCATGGGCCCGCTTTACAAAGCTTTTGAAATGGGTGCCGGCGGCATCGCAGCAACAATGCCGTTACCCGAGGTTCCGGAATACGACAGGCTTTCTCCCAAGGGTCTTGACGTAATGCCGCATCAATCACGCTTCCTCGAAGCGGTTCGCGAAGGTCATCGATCCTTTCTCCTCGCTGACGAACCGGGCCTCGGTAAGACCGCTGAGTCTGTGCTTGCAGCATCCGTGGCCGACGCTTACCCGCTGCTCGCTGTTGTTCCGAACGTCGTGAAGATGAACTGGGCGCGCGAAGTCGAGCGCTGGACGCCGCATCGCCGAGCCACGGTGATTCAGGGTGACGGTGAGACGATTGACGCGTTTGCCGATGTCTTCATCGTCAACTACGAAATTCTTGACCGTCACCTGTCGTGGCTCTCATCTCTCGGGCTCAAGAGCCTGGTGGTCGACGAGGCGCACTTCATAAAGAATCTTTCATCGCAGCGCTCGAAGAACGTACTCGCTTTGGCAGGACGGATTCGCCAGCAGGTCCGCGACCCGCTTTTGCTCGCACTGACCGGTACACCGCTCATCAACGATGTGGAAGACTTCGACGCGATCTGGCGTTTCCTCGGCTGGACCAATGGCGAAAAGCCGGGTGCCGAGCTCATGGAAAAGCTCGATGCGACTGGACTAACTCCGGCCGACAAGGCCTTCTACCCGGAGGCGCGAGAAGCTGTCATCTCGATGGGAATCGTTCGGCGTAAGAAGAAGGATGTCGCAGCTGACCTTCCGGACAAACTCGTCGCGGACCTTCCCGTGCAGCTTGACGATGAATTCGGCCGCTCGATTCGCCAGGCGGAACGTGAGCTTGGTGAACGTCTTGCGGCTCGCTACCGACGCATCATCGAAGCTCGTGGCGATCGTGGTCTCGCTCCCGGCGAGATTGACGACGACATTGTCCGTTTGGTCGCTCACAATGAGCTTGAGGAGTCAAAGGCGTCGGGCACAGGGTCCGAGAACGTCTTCACGATGGTGCGCCGTATTGGCCAGGCGAAGGCTGTACTTGCCGCCGATTACGCCGCGCAACTGCAGCGCTCGGTAGGCAAGGTCGTTTTCTTTGCAAAGCATATTGACGTCATGAACGCTGCTGAAGCTCACTTCGCAGCGGCCGGCGTGCGAAGTGTGTCGATCCGCGGTGAGCAGACCACAGCTGTGCGTCAAGACGCGATCGACGCATTCAACAATGACCCCGATGTGGGCGTCGCTGTGTGCTCGCTGACTGCCGCGGGCGTCGGGGTGAACCTGCAGGTTGCGTCGAACGTGGTTCTGGCTGAGCTCAGCTGGACCGCAGCCGAGCAGACGCAAGCAATCGATCGTGTGCACCGCATCGGTCAGGATGAGCCGGTGACTGCCTGGCGCATAATCGCCGCACACACAATCGACACCAAGATCGCCGAGCTAATTGACTCGAAGCAGGGCCTCGCCGCCCGGGCTCTCGATGGTGAAGCGGTTGATTCGGCATCGAGCGACTCCGTGCAGTTGTCAGCTTTGATGCACCTCACGCGCCGCGCCCTCGGCGGCTAAAAGTATTAGCCACGGCCCTACCCAGTGGCACCGCTTGGCATCCGGCGATAGTGTCGTGGTGGCAGCGTCGCCATGCTTTTTCACCCGACAGCAAGGATTCACGCCATGAAGATCGGCATCCTCACCAGCGGGGGCGACTGCCCCGGACTGAACGCGGTTATCCGCGGCGTCGTGCTCAAAGGCACGACGAACTACGACCTTGAGTTTGTAGGAATCCGCGACGGATGGCGCGGTCTCGTCGACGCCGATTTTTTCCCGCTCACCCGCCATGAGGTCAAAGGACTCTCAAAGGTCGGCGGAACGATTCTCGGAACCAGTCGCACGAACCCCTACGAGGGTCCGCGTGGCGGAGCTGAGAACATCGCCAAAACGATGTACGGACACCGGATCGACGCCATCTTGGCGATCGGCGGCGAAGGTACTCTCGCTGCGGCAAACCGCCTGGCGAATGACGGGATCAACGTCATCGGTGTTCCGAAGACGATCGACAACGACCTGCGAGCAACCGACTATTCGTTCGGGTTCGATACCGCAGTGAACATCGCGACTGATGCGATGGACCGCCTTCGCACCACCGGTGACTCGCATCAGCGCTGCATGGTCGCGGAGGTCATGGGACGCCACGTCGGATGGATCGCGCTGCACGCGGGAATCGCATCCGGCGCTCACGTCATCTGCATCCCCGAAGTTCCGATGTCGATCGACGAAATTTGCGAACAAGTGACAAGCGCTCATGACCGTGGTCGCGCACCGCTCGTCGTGGTATCAGAGGGATTCACCATCACCGGCATGGACGAAGCCTTCAGCGACAAAGGCCTCGACGCCTACAACCGTCCACGCTTGGGTGGTATCAGCGAAGTGCTGGCTCCTGAGATCGAACGAATTACCGGTGTTGAGACACGTGCAACAGTGCTCGGCCACATTCAGCGTGGCGGCTCGCCGTCAGGTTTTGACCGCGTGCTCGCGACGCGACTTGGTCTCCACGCCGCCGATGCACTCGTCGAGGGCTCTTGGGGCCAGATGGTGGCGCTACGCGGCACCGATATCGTGCGCGTGCCGTTCGCGGAGGCGCTCGGCGAGCTCAACACGGTGCCGCAGTACCGTTACGAAGAGGCTGCTGCTCTTTTCGGTTGATCGTCGTTGGTGATACCGACGACGTCGAGAAGCCAGGCGAGTTCGCCGGCGCGTTCGCGCCAAGCGTTGTAACGACCACTGACGCCACCGTGTCCAGCGACCATCTCGCACTTCAGAAGTGCGTCAGCGCCGACCTCACGCAGTCTCGCGACCCACTTCGCAGGCTCGACGTACAGCACGCGAGTGTCGTTGAGCGACGTGACTGCGAGAATTCGCGGATAGGTGACTCCGTCGCGCACGTTCTCGTAGGGCGAGTATGACTTCATGTACTCGTAGACGTCGGCGTTGTGGAGGGGGTCTCCCCATTCATCCCACTCGATCACTGTCAGCGGAAGCGAGGGATCGAGAATGGTTGTCAGCGCGTCGACAAATGGAACATCCGCCAAGATTCCGGCGAAGAGCTCTGGCGCAAGGTTGGCCACGGCTCCCATCAATAGCCCGCCAGCTGAACCGCCCTCAGCGACCAATTGAGCGGGAGTGGTGTATCCAGCGTCCACGAGGAATCGCGCGCACTCGACGAAGTCTGTAAAGGTATTGCGTTTGGCGAGCAGCTTGCCGTCTTCGTACCACTGACGTCCCATCTCACCGCCGCCGCGAACGTGCGCGACGGCGAAAATGACTCCTCGGTCGAGCATTGAGAGTCGAGCGATAGAGAAGCCGGGGTCTATCGAGTGCTCATAAGATCCGTACCCGTAAAGGTGCACGGGGCGCGGGTTCTCTCCGGCGTCCCCGAACGAGCGCTTCCACACCAGCGACATCGGAACCTTTGCTCCGTCGGCAGCCGTCACCCACACCCGCTCTTGCGCGTAGTCAGCCGAGTCGAAGTCTCCCAGCACGATCTGCTGCTTGCGTGGCAGCAGCTCGCCCGAATCAATCACGTAGTCGAAGACTGTGCTCGGCGTAATGAAAGACGTGAATCCGATCCGAAGGAGTGGCGGTGCCCATTCCGGGTTTGAGCCCGAGCCGGCGGCGTACAGCGGCTCGTCGAAAGAAAGCTCTTTCACATCGTTCGTCGCGTAATCCAAGAGCCCGAGCCGCGGAAGGCCCGCGCGGCGGTAGCCGACGACTGCCCAATCGCGGAAGGTCGAGACGCCGAGCAGCCGCCGCCCGGGCTCGTGGGCCAGCACCGCCTGTCGCTCACCGAGCGGATCGGCTGCCGACACCTTGACGAGCTCAAAATCGAGGGCATCGTCGTTATGGAGGATGTACAGGACGTCCTCGCCATCGACAACTGCGTGATCGGTGTCGTACTCGACACCTTCGCGGCGCGGCCACACCACTTGAGGTTCAGAACGCAGATCATCCGCGTCAATCAACCACTCTTCTGACGTGATCGAGGATCCAATGCCAATCACAAGGTATTTGTCGCTTCGGGTGAAACCGGCGCCGACCCAGTAGCGATCGTCGGGCTCGTGAAAAAGCTTGCTGTCTGAGGCGACATCGGTGCCGATCTCGTGAAGCCAAACGGTGTCAGGGCGCCACGCGTCGTCCACCGTCGAATAGACGATGAAGCGGGCGTCCGGTGAGAAGCTCGCTCCCGCGGAAGTGCCGGGAATCTCTTCGCCGACGCTCTTGCCCGAGCGGAGGTCACGCACGCGAAGTGTGTACCGCTCATCGCCTTCGGTATCGACGCCGTAGAGAAGCAGATTGCCGTCGTTCGATACCTCAAAGCTTCCGAGCGAGAAGAATTCTTCGCCGTCAGCTTCGACGTTTCCATCGAGCAAAACCTCTTCGCCAGGAACCTCGACGTCGGGGGAGAGGGCGGGCGGCGTCCAATCATCGACGCGCGCAAGCGGTGCACGACATTGGATGCCGTATTGCTTTCCTTCGACGGTACGTCCGTAATACCACCACTCGCCCCGCCGCACGGGCAGAGAGAGGTCTGTTTCAAGTGTGCGGCTCTTTATCTCTTGATAGATTCGCTCCTGCATTGGCGAGAGGTGAGCCATCCGTGCAGTTGTGTACTCGTTCTCTGCTTCGAGGTGAGCGCGAACTTTTGGATCATCTTTGGAGCGCAGCCATTCGTAGCTGTCAGTGACTTCGTCATTGTGGTGCAGCCGACTCAGAGGGACGCGGGATGCTACTGGGGCGGATGGCGCGTGAGCGGAATCGTTCGAAGTCATAGATCAACGCTAACCGAGCGACGTTGATACGCGTTCGTCTGGGCTCTCCAGCTTGACCGAGGCGATCCTCGGTGGAAAGATTTCTCGGGGTCACATGAACATCCCGTGAACCCACGGTGAACTGTTCGTTCGCGCCGCCGATTCACTCGGCAGATTTTGCCTGGCATCTACGGAAAGCGAACGGTGGAAACCGCAGTAGTAATTGTCGTTCTGGTCATTGGCCTCGCGCTCTTTTTTGACTTCACGAATGGTTTTCACGACACCGCCAATGCGATGGCTACGCCCATCGCCACCGGTGCGCTAAAGCCCAAAGTCGCCGTCGCACTCGCGGCCGGGTTGAACCTCGTGGGCGCATTTTTGTCGACGGAAGTATCGAAGACGATTTCGCACGGAATCATTCGTGAAGATCAGATCACTCCGGAGCTTTTTCTGCCTCTGATTTTCGCGGGTCTCATCGGGGCCATTACGTGGAACATGCTCACGTGGCTTTTGGGGCTGCCATCCAGCTCGTCGCACGCGCTGTTCGGCGGTCTCATCGGAGCGACCCTGGTGGGTGTCGGTGCCATGGCCATCGATTTCGGTGTTGTGATGAGCAAGGTCATCTTGCCGGCCGTGATCGCACCTTTCACCGCAGGGCTGATCGCTTTCCTCACGACGCGTTTGGCGTATGCCGTCACCCGTCGCCACGACAAGAAACCTGACGGACGCGATGGCTTCCGGTGGGGCCAGATCTTCACATCTTCGTTGGTCGCGCTCGCTCACGGCACTAACGACGCTCAAAAGACAATGGGAGTGATCACGCTCGCGCTGATCATGGCGGGTTGGCAGAACTCAGCGGACGCCGATCCGCAGCTGTGGGTGATTCTCGCATGCGGTTTGACCATTGCGCTCGGCACGTACATGGGTGGATGGCGAATCATTCGCACGCTCGGGAAGGGACTGACCGATGTGAAGCCCGCTCAGGGCTTTGCAGCAGAGACATCGACAGCGTCGACGATTTTGGCCTCGAGCGCGCTCGGCTTCGCCTTGTCGACGACTCAAGTTGCCTCGGGATCCGTTATCGGTTCGGGTCTCGGAAGGCGCGGTTCTCTCGTGCGGTGGCGCACAGTCGGGCGCATCGCCATCGGATGGTTGCTCACACTCCCGGCGGCCGGTGCAGTAGGTGCATTCGCCGCGTGGCTGGTAGTTCTTTGGGGTGGGTGGGGGATTGCTGTTGACGCTGTCGCCGCCGTGATCGTGGTGTTGGCGCTCTTCATGCGTTCACGACGCGACGCGGTCAACGCAGACAACGCGATGAGCGAAGTTGCCGACTCCGGCCACGCCGTGAAGGTCACGAAGAACCCGCCCTTGACGAAGCGCCAGCGCGCTGCTCGCAAGAAGAAAGCCGACCTGACAGAGAACGGAGATGATCCTTCGTGAGTATCGCCATCGATTGGCTCGCGTTTGCTCAGGTTTTCGTAGCTGCGCTCCTCGGCGCCACCCTGGTTGTTGGATTTTATGCCCTTGGACTCCGTCTCCTGGTGCGGGCAGGCAAAGCTCCAGTTGTCGCCCCAGCAGACTTTACTGACGCGATCACAGTACTGAAGCCGAAAGAGATCGCGCGCGCGGAGAAGGCCGCGGCGAAGGCTGCCAAAAAGAGCCCACTCACCGCGCGTCAACGAGCAATCGCGTCAGTGTTCGCATACGTTTCCTTCACAATGTCAGGCCTCGCTGTGCTCGCAGGACTCGCGCTCATCGTTGTCGGTCACTGATCTGCAATACCACTCATTTCGTTGCGGTCTACTTGACCGTCACGAGCGTGCGCTGCCATCCGCTTGAGCCATTGGGCGCGATAGCGGCGCGTTCCTCAGTTTGAACCTGACCATCAGCGTCGACTGCTCTCACGGCAAGGTAGTGAGTGCCGGGGGCAGCATCCCAGTCGACGTACCACTGCACCCAGGTGTCGGAATTCACCGGATTCGAAAGCGTTGCCGCCACCCAGTCGCCGTTGTCGATGGAAACCTCGACGCGTGAGATTCCGACGTGCTGTGCCCACGCGACGCCAGCGATTGGGATAGATCCTGCCGTGACGGCGCCATCCGGTCGCGGAGTGTCGATTCGGGAAGACATCTTGATTGGTGCCTTTGCGTCATAGCCGCGCGGGGTCCAGTACGCCTCGTCCTTGTCGAAACGAGTGACGGTGAGTTCCGTCAGCCATTTCGTCGCGGAAACGTAGCCGTAAAGGCCGGGGACAACCATCCGCACGGGGAAACCATGCTCCGCTGGTAGCGGTTCGCCGTTCATCGCGACGGCGAGAATGGCATCACGGTTGTCGTCGGTGAGCGCATCGAGGGGGGTGCTCGCGGTGTAGCCATCAGCGCTACGTGAGAGCACCATGTCGGCGTCTGCGGAGGGCGCGGCCTTGGCGAGAACATCGCGAACGGGGATTCCCAGCCACTTCGCCGATCCCACGAGGTTGCCACCGACTTCGTTCGAGACGCAGGTCAGGGTTATCGAGTATTCGTCGAGTCCCATGCCGACGAGATCGTCGAAGCTGAGTTCCACGCGCTCGCCGACCATCCCATCGATGACCAGCCGCCAGGTCGAGGGATCAACACTCGGCACAGTGAGTGCCGTGTCAACCCGGTAGAAGTCTGCATTCGGCGTGTACAGCGACGAGAGGCCGTCGATATCGAGCTCGGCGCCGTCCGGAACCGTCACGCGTGATTTCGGGTCGGGAAGTGAAAGCGCTTGGCGGAGCGCATCAACCGACGAGGTGGCTGCAGAAATCGCGCGTGCACCGACTCCGACAACGACAGCGCCGAGCGTTGAGATGCCGGCGAACACCAAGAAACGACGGCGACTCGGCTTCGTGCTGTCGGCGTCATCGGTATCGGGAGAGTGGGAGTCGCGCCACGCCTTCAAACGTCGGGTGAGAAGTTCCAAGATGACGATAGCGGCGCCAAGACCCGCCGCGGGCGCGAGAAGTGCGAGCGGTTGTGATCCAGCGCGCGTGAGAACTGCTGCTCCCGAGAGCACCGCCGCAATCCCAAGGAGCACGTGCCCGAGCGGTGGGCGCTTGTACTGCAAAATGCCAGCGAGCGCTGCTGCGACCACTACAGCGAGGCCGAGCCCGAGAAGAAGCGCGACCTTGTCGAACGACCCGAATGTCGATATCGCTAGTTCTTTCAGTGGTCGTGGCACGACGTCGATGACGAACCCACCCACGGCGAGAAGCGGACTAGCGGCGGCGCTAAAAGCGAGAGCGACGAGTTCGGCTGCGGCCAGAAAGACCGCGGCCGCAATCACACCGCTGAGGGCCGCGAGCCATATGAAGCGCGCCTTGTGTGCTGCAGTCATGGTGATGCCTCTCGTCGTCGTCACGAGTTGTTCGGTGCGGTCGGTCGTTCGGATGGGGGTGGGGGCACGTACGCTGAACAACATGTCGGTGATAAGTCCGCGATTCGGCCAATACCCGCCCGCGCAACGCGTCCTCGTGCACGTGAGTGACACTCACTTTCTCGCAGGAAACAAGCCGCTTGGCGGTCGATACGACGCCGCGGACAATCTTCGCCGCACGCTACGGGCGATCGAGTCGCTGCAGGTCGCGCCGGACGCGATCGTCTTCACTGGTGACCTCACCGACCTCGGTGAGCCGGAGGCCTATCGAGCACTGCGAGAGGTTGTAGAGCCGGTAGCAGAACGACTGGGGGCGCCGGTCATCTGGGTTGCGGGTAATCACGATGAGCGGGGACCGCTTCGTGCCGAGATATTCGACGCACTACTCACGCCCGAGGATACGTCGCCCATTACTGACGTCTGGGACCTCAACGGGCTACGGCTCGTTACGCTCGACACATCCGTGCCAGGGTGGCATCACGGAGATCTCGATGAAGAGCAGCTGGAGTGGTTACGCGGTGTGCTCTCCACTCCTGCTCCACTCGGCACGCTCCTCGCGATGCATCACCCACCGCTGCCATCTCACATTCCGTTTTTCGACATTCTGGAACTTCGTGACCAGGGCCGGTTGGCAGAGGTGATAGCGGGAAGTGACGTGCGCGGCATCCTTGCGGGGCATCTCCATTACTCGACGAGTGGCACATTTGCTGGAGTTCCCGTGAGCGTTGCTTCGGCGACGTGTTACACCATGAATCTCGCGCGCCCGGCGATGACTGTGGGCGGTATGGATGCCGCGCAGTCATTTCAACTCGTGCACGTTTATGACGACACGATCACTCATGCTGTCGTGCCGGTCGTGGAGTCCGAAACTGCCGAAACGTTCTCGGAAGAGTGGGTTGAACGAATGGCGGCACGAACGCCTGAGGAGCGGCTCAACCTCTTCTCGCGCAAACCGGCTCGGTGAGTAGGCTCGGAGTTATTCTGCTCGTTCTGTGACCCAAAAGGACACCACATGGCTTCGGACGCAACGTCGCGTACACGCACGGAAACTGACTCGCTCGGCTCATTGGAAATCCCAGCGGATGCGTATTGGGGGATACACACCGCGCGTGCCCTTGAGAACTTTCCGATCAGTAAGCGACCCATCTCTGTGTATCCCGATCTGATCGTCGCACTGGCGATGGTGAAGCAGGCGTCGGCCCGGGCCAACCGCGACATTGGTGTCGTCTCAGGTGAGAAAGCCGATCTCATCGACCGAGCTGCACAGCGCGTGATCGATGGGCATCACCACGACCAGTTCGTCGTTGGTGTTATTCAGGGAGGTGCTGGCACCTCGACAAATATGAATGCGAACGAAGTCATCACCAACATCGCGCTCGAGATCGCTGGTCGCGAGAAGGGTGACTACGACTTTCTGTCGCCCATCGATCACACGAACCGAAGCCAGTCGACCAACGACGTCTATCCGACGGCGATCAAGGTGGGGCTCGCGCTCACTCTGCAGACTCTGCTGTCTGAGCTCGCGCTCTTACGCCGATCGTTCAGCGCGAAAGCTGTCGAGTTTCACGATGTCTTGAAAGTCGGACGCACGCAGTTGCAGGATGCCGTGCCGATGACTCTTGGCCAGGAGTTTCACGGGTTCGCTACGACTCTCGGCGCGGATGAAAGTCGTCTTCGCGAAAACGCGTTTCTCCTTGCGGAGATCAATATGGGTGCCACAGCAATCGGAACCGGCATTACGACGCACAGTGGGTACGGGGCCGCTGTGCTCGGTCATCTGCGCTCGATTACGGGTCTCGACCTCGAAACGGCAAGCGATCTTGTCGAATCGACGAGTGACACCGGTTCGTTCATGTCGTTCTCGGCTTCTTTGAAACGCAACGCCATCAAGTTGTCCAAGATCTGCAACGACTTGCGGTTGCTTTCCAGCGGACCACAGGCTGGCTTTGGCGAAATCAATCTGCCCGCACGCCAGGCGGGATCATCGATCATGCCAGGCAAGGTGAATCCCGTGATCCCCGAGGTCGTGAACCAGGTCGCGTTCGCCGTCGCTGGGGCAGACACCACGGTGACGATGGCTGTTGAGGCTGGGCAACTTCAGCTCAATGCATTCGAGCCCGTGATCGCGCACTCTATTTTTCAGTCGATTACGTGGATGCGCCAAGCGACATGGACTCTTCGGGTCAACTGCATCGATGGAATAACTGCCAACCGTGACCGACTGGGAGCGATGGTTGGCTCCTCGGTCGGAGTGATTACGGCGCTGACGCCGTTCATTGGCTACGCTGCTGCGGCCGCTCTCGCGAAGACTGCGCTGCTGACGGGTCGGAATGTCGGCGACCTCGTCATCGAGGCTGGACTCATGTCGCGCGACGAGGTCACGAAACAGTTGTCGCCCGCGCGACTGTCTGGACTGCAAGCAATGACTATGGCGATTCCGATCATCGCTCCGACCGTCGATACCACTACAGAATGACGAAAGTCCGTGGCGTGATTGTGGCCGAGGCATCCGCAGCGCTAGCGTTCATAACGTTCGTCCCACACTACGAGGAGAGATCATGACTGACCCCACGCCTCAACCGTCCGCCTACAACGCGCCGCCGCCACCGCCGGCCGCAGCTTCAACCGAGCGCCCCGGGCGCACGATGGGCATCGTCGCCTTTATTCTTTCGTTCTTCATTCAGATCGTCGCGCTCGTGCTTGGCATTATCGCTCTGGTGCAAAGCCGGAAGGCTGGACAGAAGAACGGGTTCGCGCTCGCCGCAATTATCCTCAGCGCTGTATTCATGGTTGTCGGCGTCATTATCGGGATTGTCGTGTTCGCGACCATCATGGGCTCGTACGCAGACCTGTGTGCTCAGTACGGCTCCGGTACCCACGAGATCGACGGCGTCAGCGTGATGCTCACCTGCAACTAGCCGCAGGGTTCGTCCTTACTGCCGTGTCCTCAGCCGAGGATGCGGCAGTACGTCGTCAACTCACCAATGCCGTCAATGCCGACGGTGACCTTAGATCGGTCGCGAAGGAAGATTTGTGGGTCTCGAGAGTAACCCGCGCCGCCCGGGCTTCCGGTTGAGATGAGCGTTCCCGGTAGCAAGGTCACCGACCGGGAAAGATGCGAGATTAACGTCGCCACTCCTCGAATCATTTGCCCGGTCGATGCGTCTTGCACGGTCTGTCCGTCGACGACGGCCCAAATATGGAGGTCCTGCGGATCTGGGATTTCGTCGGCCGTAACGACATAGGGACCGGTCGGGGTGAAGCCATCGAACGATTTGCACCGCGACCACTGTGCCTCCGCAAACTGGATGTCTCGGGCCGTGATGTCGTTGACGACTGTGTATCCCCAGACGTGCTCAAGCGCATCTTCGACGCTGACATCCTTGGCGGCGGAGCCGATAATGACGCCAAGCTCTGCTTCGTAGTCGACCGATTCACTCAACGTTCGCGGCCAAGAGGTTGTGCTGCCATGGCCCGAGAGAGAATTCGGCCAGAGCACAAACACCGTGGGTGTGGAATCAGTTTTAAGACCAAGCTCGCCAGAATGAGCTGAGTAGTTGAGGCCGATAGCCAAAACGACGGGAGGCGAGAGTACCGCGGAGCCGAAGGTGAAGTCGGCGAGCTCATGCCGCTTCGCGCCGTGAGCCGCTTCGCGCACGTGCCTCAGTAGATCGTCGCCGCCCGCGATCAGCTCTTCGAGTACACGTGGTGCTCCGTCGAAAAGGTCGCCGACGAGCGTCGCGCCCTCTTCATCAACGAGCACTAGTTCCGGCGTCTTCGCCGTTTCACCAATGACATGGGCAAAGCGCATGACTCCACGCTAGCGCCAGCTAGCTCTCCTAGGCTGGATGCCATGACTTTCCCGTCTGATGACGAGCGCCCGCAGCGACCGAGGCCGAGCTTGACGCCGCCGTCCTTTTCGGAACTTTCGACAGAACCTCCGCAGGGTGCCGTCGTCGGTATCCCCGCAGTGGATGTGACTTTTCCAACGATTCCACCCGAGCACTCGTCGCGTGCGAATTGGCGACCGGCGATCTGGCTCGTCGGTGCGCTCGTGATCGTGCTCGTCATCCTGATCGCCTACTTTCTGAGCGCACTCGGCAGCGCGGCCTCGCTCGTCGGCATGCTGCTCGCACTCATACCTCTTGCTGTCGTCTTTCTGGCCGTACGTGCAATCGACCGCTGGGAGCCCGAACCCCCAGCGGTCATGGCGCTAGCGGTCGCGTGGGGTGGTGTCGGAGCAGTGGGAATCACCCTGGGCGTCGATCTGGCCATCACGCTCCTGTTCGGCAGCGAAGAGTCTGCGATCGCCGTCGCGCTGACGACTGTCGTGCAGGCACCGTTCGTCGAGGAGGTGGCCAAAGGCCTCGGCGTCTTATTGATCTTCCTGATTTTTCGGAGCCGTTTCGACGGCCCCGTAGACGGACTTGTCTACGGGGCACTTGTGGGTGCGGGCTTCGCTTTTACCGAAAACATCCAGTACTTCGCGATCGCATTCATATCCGGTGGCGTCGACCAGACGGGTGTGACGTTCTTCATGCGGGGAATCCTGTCGCCGTTCGCGCACGTGATGTTCACGAGTATTACGGGCCTTGCTCTCGGAATAGCTGCATGCCGCGGTCTCCGTCCCGCGGCATCGCTCCGCTGGTGGATATTGGGAGTTGCGGGTGCAATTGTGCTGCACGCGCTGTGGAATGCATCAGCCGTATTTTTCGATTTCTTCGCGCTCTATGCGCTCGTTCAGGTTCCGCTGTTTATCGTTTTCATTCTCGGAATCGTCGCTCTTCGTCGCGCTGAGTCGCGTCTCACGAGAGCGCGTCTTAGCGACTACGCAGCGGTGGGATGGTTCACGATCGAAGAAGTCGACATGCTCTCAACCGGTGCGGGTCGGCGCAAAGCGCTCGCTTGGGCCGCCACGTTGCACGGCGACAAAACATCGCTCATGAAGAGTTTTATTGCGGATGCCACCTCGCTCGCTGCGGCGCGCCAACGTGTGTTGAGCGGACGCGATGACCAGGCTCAGAATGACGAGCGGGCTCTTCTGACGCGGGCGACAGCTACCCGGTCAGCACTCTTCAGTTTGTGAGCATTCCGTCATCCAGCTGAAACATGCACGCAGTAGTGTGAACTGATCAGTTCATGCTCGATGTATTTTCCGGGAAGGCGCAGAAATGGCTCACGACGAAACTCTGGCAGCGCGAGACCTCGCCAGACTGCCCAAGGGGCATTTGCATCTGCACCTCGAAGCGGCAATGAGACCTGAAACCCTGACTGAGCTCGCAGCTCAGAAGGGTGTGACCATTCCGCCCACGAGCGGATTCTCGGGATTTTCCGCATTCGCTGGGATGTATCAGGGCCTTTTGGCGGTTCTCGCCGACGAAGAAAACCTGGAGCGACTCATTGACGAGGCGGTCGCTGACGCTGCAGCTGACGGCGCGTATTACGTCGAGTTCGGTGTGAGCCCCCAGTACTACATCGATACGTTCGGTTCGGTTGAGGCATCACTCGATCGACACCTCGAGTACGCGGCAGCAGCGGGCGCGCGCCACGGTGTTGAAATTGGGCTCATGGTCACAGTTGACCGCACTTTCGGTATCGAACCGGCTAGCGTTCTCGCGAGAGCCGCCGCGGCGCGAGCTGGGCGTGGCGTCGTGTCGTTGGGCCTTGCAAATGAAGAGCGCGGTTACCCCGCAGCTGAGTTCGCTGTTGCATTCGATATCGCGAAGGCTGCAGGTCTGCAATCAGCCCCACACGCCGGAGAACTCGTCGGGCCAGAATCGGTGTGGCAGGCGATTCACGCTTTGAAAGCTGACCGCATTTTGCACGGCGTGCGCGCGCTGGAAGATGAGGCTCTTGTCGCCGAACTTGCTCAGCGCGGCATCCCGCTGGACGTGTGCCTGACGTCCAACGTCATTCTCGGCGTGGTCGATGATTTGTCTGAGCACCCGCTGCAAGCACTTTTGGCAGCAGGCGTTCGTTGCTCAATCAACGCGGATGACCCGATTTTGTTCGGACCTGGTCTGCTTGGCGAATACATCGCAGCTCGCGAGCAGGTCGGTTTGAGCGATGAACAACTCGCTGCATGCGCGTGGACGTCTATCGAGACCACTCTCGCATCGGACGATACGAAAGCCCGAGCGCGCACAGAAATCGACAACTGGCTATCAACCACAGGAGATGACCGCTGATGTCACAACTTCACTTCGGGATTTTCGAATCCTTCCAGCCTCAAACGGGCGGCACGCACAGCTGGCCGCATCCTCTCGACGACGGGGAAGACTTCCTCGACCCCGAGCGCTGGGTGCGGATGGCACGTGTCATGGATGAGACGGGATACGACTTCCTCTTCCTGGCTGACCAGTACGGCTACCCGATTGTTGGCGATGACATCAGCACCGTCGCTGTCGAGCGAGGAATCAATTTCCCGACTCTCGACCCGATCGTGCTCGTCGCCGCGCTCCTGCGCGAGACGGAGAACCTCGGCTTTGTTGTGACGGCCACCACCGGAATTGACCATCCGCTGCAGATGGCTCGCAGATTTACCGCACTCGATCACCTGTCCGCGGGTCGTATCGGGTGGAACATCGTCACGGGGGCATCGCAGAACGCTCAAGCTGAACTGCTCGGGCACGAGACGCTCGTGCCGCACGACGTGCGATACGAGATGGCTGACGAATACGTTCGCCTCGCGCGTTCGTATTGGGAGGACAGCTGGGAAGACGGCGCCCTCGTCATGGTCGCGGACCAGCAGCTCGCTGTGCGCCGCGACCTCATCCATCGCACGATGTTCGAAGGCTCTCACTACCAGTCGCGCGGCTATTACACGTCGCCCCCGTCGCCCCAACGCACTCCGGTTCTCTTCCAAGCCGGAACCTCGCCGGCGGGCCGCGCGTTTGCCGCGACCCATGCTGAGTGTGTTTTCGTTCAGGCAACGGTGCCGGCGCACACGGCGCGAAGCGTCGCTGATATTCGCCAGCGTGCTGCGGATGCCGGGCGCGATCCGCGCCAGCTGCGTCTTATGGCTGGCATGACTGCGATCGTCGCCGATACGGAGGCCGAAGCGCGGGCCCTTGAGACAGAATTCGATGCTCTGCAAACTGACGAGATCGTTGCGGCCCTTTACGCCGGCAACACCGGCATCGATCTGTTGAGCCTCGATCCCGACAAGACGCTACGAGACATCATGGAAGCTGGCGGGCTCGTGGGCCAGCTCGGAACGAGCAATATTGAGCGTTTCCTTGGTAGTGCGGATACCCCTGCCCCCACGGTTCGCGAGATTCTTGACCAGCTACGTGGGCGTGGCACGCGCGGTTTCCGCGTCGTCGGAAATCCCGATCAGGTCGTCGATCAGATCGAGGCTCTTGCCGCTGAGACGGATCTCGACGGGTTCCTCATCGAACCCGCGTTTGGTTCGCGCGACGTCGAGGTGTTTGGTCGTGAGATTCTGTCTCGCTTGCGTGATCGCGGTCGCCTCGCACCGCCGGTCGGATCTACCCTTCGGGAACGCATGCGTGAGACCGAAGGGCCATTGGCCGACCGTCTCCCGGCTAAGTCGTAGCGTTGGGAGCGCCGCCGAAGAGCGCGTCTACGGCGGCGTCGTGGGCGACGTCGAGCACTTCGGCGGGCGTTCCCGAAATCAATGCGAATTGCAGGCCACGCCACAGTGCCATGAGCTCTACAGCGGCTGTCGCAGCCTCGTCCGTCGAGTAGCCACGCAGCGAAAACGCCGCTCGAATGTGGCTCGGCCAATGAGTCGCCAGCACCTCAAGGTGTGCGTGGTTCGCGTCGGGGTCGCGTGCGGCCGCCGCGAGCGCTTCGAAAAAGAGCGTGATGTATGGAAGGTTCTCTTCGTGGCGTAGCTGGCGCCAGCCATGCTTGAGGGCCACGCTCATGTCGCCCGGCTTTTGTAGCCCGGGCATCAATCCATGCAGACGCGGATACCTGTCATACGCCGCGCGAATTGCCTCTGTGAAAAGGCGATCTTTCGACGAGAAGTAGTACAACAGCATCCGGTTGTTTGAGCCGACCGCGCGAGCGAGTTGTGAGAGCGAGACATTCATGACGCCTCGCTCGAGTATGACGTCGACGCTGCGGTCGAGAAGTCGCTGAGCTTCTGGGTATTCCTCGCGGTCCACTTGCCCAGCATAGACGTGCCATAGAAAAGACTCAGCGCCCGGTGCCGCGGCGATGCCTGCGTGACTCCCGAGCGCTGAGCTGGTGTACAAACAGAATGCTCCCGTCTCCTGGGACTGTCAAGACCCACTACCCAAACGAGCCGGTCCTCATGCTTGGATAGAGATATGACTGACAACCGCACTAAGCCCGAAATCGATGCACCCGAGGGTGACGCTCCTGCTGAACTCGTCGTGCGCGACCTGATCGAGGGTGATGGCGCCGAAGCTAAGCCCGGCGACACAGTAACCGTTCACTACGTCGGCGTTGAGTACACGACGGGTGAAGAATTTGACTCCTCATGGGGTCGCGGCGAAACAATCCAGTTCCCACTTCGTGGGCTCATTCAGGGCTGGCAGGACGGCATTCCCGGTATGAAGGCTGGCGGACGCCGCGAACTCGTCATCCCTCCCCACCTTGCCTACGGACCGGCCGGTGGTCACTTCCTGGGCGGAAAGACCTTGATCTTCGTGATCGATTTGATTAGCGTCGGCTAATTTCTCGCTGATTCAACAAAGAGCGGATGCCGTCACGGCATCCGCTCTTTGTTATGAATATGCTGATTTTTTATTCTTTGGAATAGATTCGACCGCCAGTGAGTTTGAATTGTGCGAAGGCCGCGAACGGCGCGGCGACAGACTTGGAGAAACCATGAGCGACACCACGATCGACCTTCCCGGATACAAGTCGGGTACCTGGGTACTTGACTCCTCACACAGTGAGGTCACTTTCTCAGTGCGTCACATGATGATCTCGAAGGTGCGTGGCAACTTCGGCGTCAAGAGCGCGACCATCACCGCTGGTGAAAACCCGCTCGACACCAAGGTCGAGGCGACGGTTGACGTCGCGTCGGTCGACACTAAGGACGAGGGCCGCGACGCGCACCTCCGCTCCGCTGACTTCTTCGACGCGGAGAACTTCCCGACGTTCACGTTCACATCGACCGGTGTCCGCTACGAAAAGGGCGATCTGCTCGTCGATGGCGACCTGACGATCAAGGGCACCACGAAGTCCGTTACCTTCGAGCTGGAATTCGGTGGCTTCGGTACCGACCCGTGGGGCAACTACAAGGCTGGTGCCACGGCGAAGACCGTCATCAACCGTGAAGACTTCGGTCTCACCTGGAACGCGGCTCTTGAGACCGGTGGTGTTCTCGTCGGTAAGGACGTCACCATCGAGCTCGACCTGCAGGGTTCTGTGCAGGCCTGATCTGCTGTCACGAAGGAGGGGCAGGGTGCTGAGGCATCCTGCCCCTCCTTCGTGCCGTGCCGGATAGTGCGGGTTTCCGCGGCCCCGGTCGGGCTGGTAGAGTAAGGAGGTTGCCGTTTAATCGGCCGCGGCTAAAGAGAGCTCACGCATACGGCGAGGAGCACCGCGCAACGAGAAGAGAGGGGATCAAATTTATGGCACTCGAAGCAGACGTCAAGAAGGCGATCGTCGAACAGTACGGAACGCACCCCGGTGACACCGGATCCCCCGAGGTGCAGGTTGCGTTGATGACTAAGCGCATCAGCGACCTCACGGAGCACCTGAAAGAGCACAAGCACGACCACCACTCACGTCGTGGTCTGTTCCTGCTCGTAGGTCAGCGCCGCCGTCTTCTCAGCTACCTTCAGAACGTCGACATCGCGCGTTACCGCTCGTTGATCGAACGTCTGGGTCTTCGCCGCTGAGCGCACCCACGTATATCGCTTTCTTCAAGAGCCGCCCCATGGTGTGGGGCGGCTCTTGTCGTTTCTGCCGCTAACTCTCTAAACCGCCAGCGGTACCCGCCACATTGCCGAAACGCTGCTTGCACGAGTGAAACGCCGGGCTGTGGCATCCGTCTATCGGCGTGGTGCGGTGCCCGAGCAGCGTTTCGGCGTGGGACGTGGGTACTCAGCGGGGGAGTCAGACTGCGGCGGCGCGAGCTGAGAGGAGGTCGCTGTGCCAGCGTTCGGCGACATCCGGGTGGGCGCGAAGGCGAGATTTGAGGGCATTTTCGCCATACGTCGAGTGGATGGGGTTCTCGGGATCCTGAGTAACGCCCGCCGCAGCCGTAGCCAGCTCGTCGGGGAGCTGGATGATGGGTAGCCGCGCGTCGAGGGCTGGGTTGAAGAAGAACGGAACCGAAATACGGTCATCAGGATGCTGCGGCGAAATGACGCGGTGATTGGTCGCCGTGAGGTAGCCCTGGGTCGCGTACTCGAGAAGCTCGCCGATGTTTACAACAAACGCGCCAGGGACAGACGGGGCATCAACCCACTCGCCGTCTCGAAGCACCTGGAGGCCACCTTTTCCTGGCTCCACCCACAGCAGCGTGAGGACCCCGGAGTCTTTGTGTGCACCGACTCCCTGCTGCGGCGTAGGGTCATCTTTGCCGGGGTATCGCACGATCTTTATGAGAGTCGATGGGTCATCGAAGTGCTCGTCGAAGACCGTGGGCTCGGCGCCGAGCGACTCGGCCCACGCGGCAAGGAGCTTGTGAGCGACCTCCGTGAGTCGGTCGTGCCACTCCAGAGCAACTTCGCGGAGCTCTGGATGTGCGTCGGGCCAGAGGTTGGGTCCGGTGAGACGCGCGAAATCGGGCGCACCGTCACTCGTAATCGCTTCGCGTTCGGGGCCGATGTCGATCTGTTCCCGCCAATCAATCCGACCCTGCGTGAGCTCGCCACCTATGCGCGTGTAGCCGCGAAAATGTGGACTCTTTATGTTTTCAATGGCGAGTTTGTCGGCCACGGGAAGGTCGAAGAACTGCCGCGCGGCGGTGTGGAGACGGGCCTCAAGCTCCGGACTAACTCCGGTTCCGACGAGGTAGAAGAACCCGACGTCGTGTGTTGCCGCGCGCAGGTCTTGGCGAAACTTCTCAGCGGCAGCGGGTCCAGCGTCGAGCTGGGACAGGTCCAGAATTGGCAGGTTGGCATCGTCCATGAGTTGAGGCTACGACGAGTTTTAAGGCGAGCGGGTCAATGTTTCACTTCATGACCGACACCTGTGCTTAGGGTTGTGGCCTCTCTTTGCCGGGCGCAGCGTCGGCGTCACGGCGCGAGCCGGTTGGGTCGTTGTCGTGCCCATTGGATCGCGTCCATGCCGTATCGGCGAAGAGCCACTTGGGGCGTGGTTCCACGATTGGTCTGAAGACTTTCCGCACCGGTGCTGACGACAATCCAACGGCGATCCCAACGGAGGCGATTGCAACGGTCGGCAGCCAAATCCATGAGGGTTCCAGCCCACGAAGCACGCCAGATTCGCGCAACGGGTAGAGCACGAACGAATGCAAGAGGTAAACGTACATCGTGTACTGGCCGTAGCGCGTCCAACGGTGAGTGTCTCGTGGGATGAGTACAAAAAACGCCGTCATGAGAAGTATTGCGACAGCCATGAGACCGAGTCTCACGCCACCGGCCCACCACTCGGTGATGCCGAGTGAGGAGTAGTCCTCGTCGTAGAAAAGCCACTCGCGGAGGTTGACGTCACGCCAGGTGCCGGCGAAAGTCCATGTGACCCACCCGGCTGTGGCGAAGACCACAATTGATGCGGCCGGTAGCCACCACTGTCGGTGTCGCAGCAGGCGAAGCTTTCGCACGAGGTCATGCTCGTTCAACCACCAGCCCAGGGTGAAGAAGGGCAACAGGCCGAGAGTTCGAGACAGGGAAAGCGTTGAGTCGATGTTGGACATATAGCCAGCCGCGATAGAGATCCCGATGGTCCACAGAAGCGGCCATTTTAAGAGCGCAATGTAGGGCAGAAGTAAGCGGAAGATTCCCAGCGCGAGGAGGAACCACAGGGTCCACGAGGGCTCGGTCGGATTCGGGTTCGCGCGTCCCTCTACGAGCCACTTTGTCAGTGTCCACAGGCTCTCGAAGATGACGTACGGAACAAGGATGTCGGTGATGACTCGCGACATCTGGCGCTTACTCTGCTGGCCGCCTTTGGAGAAGTAGCCGGAGATCACCGCAAAAGCTGGCATGTGGAACGCGTACACGACGAGATAGAGCGATAACGCCGCATCGGAGTCGTATGTAAGTCGCTGGAGAGCATGACCCAACACCACGAGGACTATGCACGCGAAACGTGCGTTATCCCAGAACGGGACGCGACGCTTGTGTTCGCGTGCCGGCGCGGGCTGAGAAATAGTGGCCATGACCTGGAAAGGTTACTCGGCACAGTGTCTACAGCGAGGATTGTGTTTGCTGGGCTATGATTCCCGCCGATTCGCGAACCAGGGAATAATTTCGCAGAGGGTGCGTTGTAAGCGTTATATTCACTTGCATAGAAGGGGATGCGAAGGCATCCGGAAAGCGAGAAGAGATCGTGAGCGAGAGCAGCGCCTGGCAAGGGATGCAGTTCGGCATCATGACGGTGAGTGACATCACCCAGGACCCCACCACCGGGCACACCCCGTCTGAGGCCGAGCGCATTCGCGCAACCATCGAGATCGCTCGTCATGCCGAAGAGGTCGGCCTCGACGTTTTTGCACTGGGTGAGCATCACAACCCGCCGTTTTGGTCGTCATCACCGACGACAACGCTTGCTGCGATCGCTGGTCAGACCGAGAAGCTCGTTCTCTCCACTTCGACAACGCTGATCACGACAAACGACCCCGTGAAGATCGCGGAAGACTACGCGATGCTGCAACACGTGTCGGGTGGCCGGAGTGACCTCATGCTGGGCCGCGGCAACACCGGACCGGTTTATCCGTGGTTTGGCAAAGACATCCGTCAGGGCCTCCCGCTCGCCATCGAAAACTATGCGCTGCTCCACAAGCTGTGGCACGAGGATGTCGTGGACTGGGAAGGTCGGTTCCGCACACCGCTGCAGGGTTTCACATCGACGCCGCGACCGCTCGATGGTGTTGCGCCGTTCGTATGGCACGGCTCGATCCGCACGCCCGAAATCGCGGAGCAGGCCGCGTACTACGGTGATGGCTTCTTCGCGAACAACATCTTCTGGCCGAAAGAGCACTACCAGCGCCTGATCTCGCTCTACCGCCAGCGCTACGCCCACTACGGTCACGGCACGCCCGAACAAGCGATCGTCGGACTCGGCGGACAGGCATTCATGCGCGCAAAGTCACAGGATGCTGTCGCTGAATTCCGGCCGTACTTCGATAACGCGCCGGTCTATGGCCACGGACCGAGCCTCGAGGACTTCACCGAGATGACGCCGCTCACTGTCGGCTCACCGCAGCAGGTCATCGATCGCTATGCATCGATGCGCGACTACTTCGGCGACTACCAGCGCCAACTGTTCTTGATGGACCACGCGGGCCTTCCGCTGAAGACAGTGTTGGAGCAGCTTGATATCCTGGGCGGCGAAGTTGTGCCAGTGCTGCGCAAGGAACTGCAGCGAAATCGCCCCGCAGACGTGCCGAACGCCCCGACCCACCGCGCACGCGTTACTGCTGCGTACGGAGATGGCCCCGCCCGAGAGGCGCGGCCGCGCGCCAACCGTGGCGACAACCTCACAGCCGGTTCGCCCTACCAGGACGCTCCGGTACCCGCGGGTTCCGCTTTCGGCGCAGCTGCTGTTCGGCAGGGGGCGTGAGATGACATCGCGTCGAATCGCCGTCGTCTCGGCCGGGCTTTCGAACCCGTCGTCGACCAGAATGCTGGCTGATCGCCTTGCAACTGCAACAGCTGCTGAACTCAAAGCGCATGACATTTCAGTGACGTTCGATGTGGTTGAACTGCGCGACTATGCGCACGATATTACGAACAATCTCTTGACCGGGGTTGCAGTACCGGCGCTCGAATCTGCGATCAACGCAGTGGTTTCGGCTGATGCGCTGATCGCTGTGACACCGATCTTCTCTACGAGCTATTCCGGTCTCTTCAAATCCTTCATCGATGTCCTCGATCCCGAGGCGTTGCGCGGGATGCCAGTACTACTTGGCGCGAATGCGGGTACAGCGCGTCATTCTCTCGCTATCGATTACGCGATCCGTCCGCTGTTCACCTACCTGCACGCAGAACCGGTGTCGACGGGCGTCTTTGCCGCGTCATCTGATTGGGGAGGGAGCGCAGATAGTGTTGCGCCCCTTGCCTCCCGCGTAGAACGCGGGGCGAAAGAGCTGGCAGAGGCGATTATTCGCCGCGATGCTCGCGTATCGAAAGATCCCTACGATCCCGAGAACTATCTCGGAAACGGCCGGTCCTTCGGCGACCTTCTCGGGGGACTCGCAGGGGAATGACCTCTTAGTCCCCGCGTGCTAATGGCGCGCGGGGACTTCGGCGTGCGACGAACGCGTCGATGGTGAACCCAAGAATGAGGGCGACCGCAATGGATACCAGAACGGCAGCGATCGACCCGCCCGGGATGAGCGTGGCGACGACGGCTCCAATGACAGCCTGGTAGGAAGCCCATCCAAGCGCTGCAACCGCGGCGAGAGCGAGATATCGGCCAGCCCCCGTGCGAGTGGCGCCTGCCGTGAGGTTGACAGCGAGTCGTGCGAATGGAATGAAACGCGCTGTGAAGACTACGGCGCCCGTGCTGCGATCAAGCCTGCTGCGCGCGATAGCAAAAGCTCGCTGCATTCTGGGTCGCTGCATCCAACGCCACCGCGTGAGCCCCACTCGACGGCCGACTGCATAACAGCACGCGTCGCCGGCGAAAGCCGCGGCTCCCGCGATCAGAATGACCACGATGAGCGGTGGCGACCCCGTTGAAACGGCGAGGGCGCCGAATGCAGTGACAGCAACTTCCCCCGGGAGTATGACGAAGAATGCATCGCCGAACACCAGCACGGCGAGCAGCAGCAGACCCAGCGGGCTCGTGGAGAGAAACATCGCCAATTGTTCGGTCACCTAACGCTGCTTACGCCGACACGGTGAACACGAAGCGAACGAAAGACGTCAGGTGACGCGCAAGCGGTCATCCGGTGAACTCTCGGTGATGATCAGCGCTTTACGCAGTTTTTGCGTGCGAAAGGGTTCACGCTGACTCTGTGAGAGTCGCGTTGATCGCTGAGTCCTACCTGCCACACATGAACGGTGTTACCGGGTCTGTGCTGCAGGTTCTTCATCATCTTGAAGCCGCCGGGCACGAAACGCTCGTCATTGCGGCACGTGCTGCCGAGACGATTGCACCGGTCGGACGAGCGCGTACCGAGTTTCTTCGTTCGGTTCCGCTGCCTTCCTACCCTCAGGTGCGAGTTGTGTTCGCGAGTGCTGCGCGTATCGCCGGCATCCTTCGTTCATTCCGTCCCGATGTCGTGCATCTCGCATCGCCATTCGTGCTGGGCTGGCAGGCGCTCGCCGCCGCTGACGCACTGAAGATACCGGCAGTGGCGATCTATCAAACCGATGTCGTTGCGTATGCGGAAAAGTACGGGATGCCTCAGGCCACAGCGCTTGCCGCGGCACACGTAGCTCGGCTTCATCGTCGCGCCACGTTAAACCTTGCGCCGTCGCGGTCGTCTGCGGAGCAGCTCGAGCGACTGGGCGTCGACCGGATTGAACGTTGGGGCCGCGGCGTCGATGCCGTGCGGTTTACGCCGGAGCGCAGAAGCGCCCACTGGCGCCAATGCGTTGCGCCGGGGGAGCTCGTCATCGGGTACGTTGGCCGCCTGGCCGCTGAGAAGCAGGTGCGTGATCTCGCAGCGCTCGATGCGTTGCCGGGAGCGAGGGTCGTGATTGTCGGAGACGGTCCAGAGCGAGCGAGCTTGGAACGCCTCCTGCCGCGGGCGGTATTTCTCGGGCATCTCTCCGGTACCGACCTCGCCGAAGCGATGGCGAGCTTCGACGTGTTCGTTCATCCGGGCGAGAGCGAGACCTTCGGCCAGACCATTCAAGAAGCTCTCGCAAGCGGCGTGCCGGTAGTGGCAACCGGAGCTGGCGGGCCGCTTGACCTTGTCCACTCGAGCGTTGACGGGTGGCTGTATCGCCCCGGGGACCTCGCTGACATGCGTGCACGAGTGAGCGACCTGCTGGGCGACGATGCGAAGCGGCGAGCGTTTGCCCACGCGGCTCGCGAATCAATCCGAGACCGTACATGGGAGGCCCTCAGTATTCAGCTTCTGAGCCACTATGAAACGGCACGAGTGCTTCGCCCGATCGATGACGCCATGCTCGTGCGCATCTCGCCGCGTCCGTGGAGCCATGTGCCACGCACCTCGTCGCCACCACGGTGGTCAAGGTACGTCGCGCTCGGCGATTCGCTGACCGAAGGACTTTGCGACTCTTCACGTATGCCAGCGGGTGCATATCGCGGTTGGGCCGATCGTTTGGCGCCGCTATTGGCGCAGACAGCTCGAAACGGTAAGGGGTTCAAATACGCAAACCTTGCCGTTCGAAGTCGACGCATGCGTGACCTCACAGACGAGCAGATTCCGCACGCGCTCCGCCTGCGGCCGGATCTCGTTTCGATCCTGATGGGCGGCAATGACCTGGTTCAGCGTCGTGTCGACGTGACAGCGCTCGCCGATGAGCTGGAGCGCGGGGTGACACGGCTTCGTGAGTCGGGCGCCGACGTTCTCCTGGTGACGGCGTTTCTCCCGCGGCGTCGTGCATCGCGTTTTCTCGCGCCCCGATTTGCCGCCTTCAACGCACACGTCCGCCGCATCGCGATGATTCACGGATGCCGTCTGCTCGACCTCGATGCGTTGCCGGCGATATCCGGACTTGAGATGTGGGCTGACGACCGCGTTCACTTGCGCTCCGGCGGTCATCGGTTCTTGGCCTACCGCGCGGCCGAGGCACTGGGCGTGCCCGACGCGGAAGCTCTGGGCGACCTCGAGGCTGCGCTCCACGACGATGAGCCGACTCAAGGCGGTTGGCTTAAACGAGATGTCTTGCCATGGATGTGGCGTCGGGTGCGGGGGCGCACCGCCGGCGACGGTATCACCGCCAAACACAGCGACTACGTAGATATTCGCGGTCCGGGCATGAACCGCACGCAACGAGCGCTGTGAGATCGCGTCAGTACCAGCCCGTGCTCTCGGAGTGCCCCCACGCGGCGCAGGGTGTGCCGTATCGATCTCGAATGTAAGCCAAGCCCCAATTGATCTGGGTGTTGCCATTGGTGCGCCAGTCAGCACCCGCCGCCGACATCTTGTCGCCCGGCCACGCTTGCGGAATGCCGTAGGCGCCGCTGCTGGGATTAAGCGCATCTGCGCGCCAGCCTGACTCCCGGTTCCACAGCGAGACGAGGCATCCGAATTGATCGTCTCCCCATCCGTAGCTACCGAGGGCGCCCCGAGCATAGGCTTTGGCTCCCTCCGGGTCGACAGTGACGCCGTAGGTCGGGATATCGGGGGTTGGTGTGCTGGGCGTGGCGGGTGTGTTCGGCGTAGTGGGGGGTCCGGCGGAGCCCGAGGAATCTTCGTTGTTCGGGGGAGTGCTCGGGCTCTGGGCCGCGACAGCCAAGCTCAGTTGATAAGCACGCTCGAGTTCTGCGGTTGTGTTCCTGAGCGCCGCGAGCTGCGCATACATCGTGTCGGCACGTTGTTGGACGTCGGTGACAGCTCGCTGTTCCTCATCGGCCGCCGCTTGCGCCTCGGCTGCGGTCGTTTCCGCGGCGTCAGCGCGCTCAATGCGCGCTGTCTCAGCAGCGGTGGCTTGTTCTTTGAGTGCAGTGGCGAAGTCGGCACTAGACCTTGCGCTTTGGGCTTGAGATGACCAAGAAGCGCGCAAACGGTCGAGTAAACCGAGATTCTTCAAAAGTGCATCGGGGTCTGTCGAAGTGAGGAGTTGAACGCTGAGGGGAGCTGTCGATTCTGCCCGCATCCGCGACGCGACGACTGCTCCCACGACGTCCGACGTTTCAGCGAAGGCGTTCGCTGCCTCCTCGCTTTGCGCTGTGAGCGCCGACGCTGTTGCCTCAGCGGCGGTAGCTTGCTGCCGTGCGGTTGTGGCTGCGGCGGCGGCTGAAACTGCCGCAGACGACGCCTCAGCTGCGGCATCTTGCGCTGACGAAAGAGCGAGCTCTATTCGGGCGATTTCTGAGCGAGTGGCTTCTTCATCGCCCTGCGCCTCCTGAACGTCAGACCAGGTGGGGTCATCGCGTATCTCCGCGCTGTTCGCACCCATCGGTGCCTGCGCGAACCCCAGAGAGGCAACGATGGCAATTCCGAGCCACCGCAGGCGATGGGTGCGAACAGGAACCGTCAACATAGTGCTGGCGGCGTGTCAGCCTTCCATACCCTGCTCGAATTCTTGAACTTCCAGCGCGATCTGGCGACGGATGTCTGCCTCTTCGCGGGCGTCGAGTTCTTTGCTGGCGTCGACATCCGAAGCGGCTGGTTCGCGTGACTCGTGCTTGTGGTCGTGATTGCTCATCGGTGGCCTCCTCTGCCGGGTGCGCCGTGATGCGCTGTTCTCACGATAGGCATCGTGAGCGCGGTTCGCCAGCCGCGAGGCGCCCCCTGATAGTGTTGAGGTGGATGCCCCTGTGGTATTCGCTCAAATTCCATACGAGCTACACGGAGCAGGCCGGCAGAAAGCTGGTCTCCTGTGGTGGATTCCCCGTCGAAACGCCGGGTGTTCTTCTACTGGTGACCAGCGCAGGCGCGAATTGCGGCATAGCCGCGCGCTTATATCTGCCTGTTCCTGCTCCTTCGCGAAACCTCGCGCGCCATACGGGTGTGCGAGGTAAAACAAAGAAGGAGAGACCTCTTGGAAGGTCCTGAAATTACTGCAGCCGAGGCTGTTCTAGACAACGGCCGTTTCGGCACCCGCACAGTTCGGTTTGAGACCGGACGCCTCGCTCAACAGTCACAAGGCGCTGTTGCCGCGTACCTCGACGAGGAAACAATGCTGCTCTCTGCGACCAGCGCAGGTAAGCACCCTCGTGAAGGCTTTGACTTCTTCCCGCTGACTGTCGACGTTGAAGAGCGTTCGTACGCCGCGGGCAAGATCCCCGGCTCGTTCTTCCGCCGTGAAGGTCGTCCCTCAACCGAGGCGATTCTCGTTTGCCGTCTCATCGACCGCCCGCTGCGCCCGTCCTTCGTTGAGGGTCTCCGCAACGAAGTTCAGATCGTCATCACCGTGCTCTCAATTGCGCCCGGTGAGTTCTACGACGCTCTCGCAATCAACGCGGCATCACTTTCCACCCAGATCTCCGGCCTGCCGTTCTCGGGACCGATCGCTGGCATTCGTCTGGCGCTCATCCCCGGACAGGGCGAGCACAAGGCTCAGTGGGTTGCGTTCCCCAAGGCTGAGCAGCTCGAAGATGCTGTCTTCGACCTGATCGTCGCCGGCCGTGTTCTGCCCGACGGTGAAGTTGCGATCATGATGGTCGAAGCTGAAGCAACAGAAAACAGCTGGAACCTGATTCGTGGCGGCGCCACGAAGCCGAACGAAGAGGTCGTCGCCGAGGGACTTGAAGCGGCAAAGCCCTTCATTACCCAGCTCGTCGCCGCGCAGAACGTTGTCGCGTCGACTGCTGCCAAGGAAATCCAGCCTTACCCCGTGTTCCCGCCGTACGCGCAAGAGACCTACGACTTCGTCGCTGGCAGCGTTTATGACGAACTCGTCAACGTCTACCAGATCGCTGACAAGGTTGAGCGTCAGAACGCTGACGACGCACTGAAGGATCGCGTCAAGGGTGAAGTTGCTGCGGCCGTCGAAGAGGGCAAGCTGCCGGCTTCCGCGCTCGGCGAGGTTTCCGGCGCATTCAAGTCCGTCACGAAGAAGATCGTTCGCGGTCGCATCCTGACAGACGGTGTGCGAATCGACGGACGCGGCCTTGCCGACATCCGCCCGCTCGACGCTGAGGTGCAGGTCATCCCTCGTGTTCACGGCTCCGCGATCTTCCAGCGCGGTGAAACCCAGATTCTGGGTGTCACGACTTTGAACATGCTCAAGATGGAGCAGCAGATCGACTCGCTGTCGCCGATTACGCGCAAGCGTTACATGCACCACTACAACTTCCCGCCCTACTCGACCGGTGAAACCGGCCGAGTAGGTAGCCCGAAGCGCCGCGAGATCGGGCACGGCTTCCTTGCCGAGCGTGCTCTCGCACCCGTGCTCCCGAGCCGTGAAGACTTCCCGTACGCGATCCGCCAGGTATCCGAGGCTCTCGGTTCCAACGGTTCGACCTCAATGGGTTCTGTCTGCGCCTCAACGCTGTCGCTCCTCAACGCTGGTGTGCCGCTGCGCGCACCGGTTGCGGGTATCGCCATGGGTCTCGTTACCGACGAGGTTGACGGACAGACGCGCTACGCCGCGCTGACCGACATCCTGGGCGCAGAAGACGCACTCGGTGACATGGACTTCAAGGTCGCGGGTACGAGCGATTTCGTTACGGCGATTCAACTCGACACGAAGCTTGATGGCATCCCGTCCTCGGTTCTCACCGCCGCGCTCACCCAGGCTAAGGATGCTCGCCTGACCATCCTCAACGTATTGAACGCCGCGATCGACGCGCCTGACGAGATGGCGCCGACGGCGCCTCGCGTCATCAGCGTGCAGATCCCCGTCGACAAGATCGGTGAGCTCATCGGGCCCAAGGGCAAGACGATCAACTCGATCCAGGACGAGACTGGCGCTCAGATTTCGATCGAGGAAGATGGCACCGTGTACATCGGCGCCACCGATGGTCCGTCTGCTGAAGCTGCCCGCGCGCAGGTGAACGCGATTGCCAATCCGTCCAACCCTGAGGTCGGCGAGCAGTTCCTGGGTACGGTCGTCAAGATCGCAACCTTCGGTGCGTTCATCTCGCTGATGCCCGGCAAGGACGGACTCCTGCACGTCAGCGAAGTTCGCAAGCTCGCCGGTGGCAAGCGTGTTGAGAACGTCGATGATGTTCTCAACGTTGGTCAGAAGCTGCTCGTTCGCATCACGAAGATCGACGACCGCGGCAAGCTGTCGCTTGAGCCGGTCCTCGAAGAGGCCGCTGATCAAGAAGGTTCTGCTGCAGCGAACCCCGGCCCCGAGGCACCCGCCGAAGGTTGAGCTTCGTCTCACGCAGTGTCACACGATGCCCGCTCCCACTTGTGGGGGCGGGCATCAGTGTGAAAACCCTGAGATTCTCAACAAAAGCGTTATCGAATATTTATCAGAGGCACGCGCCAGAGTACGGCCGTGCACCACTGCTGCTTTAACCTCGAATAAGGCGTGGGGGCGTGAGGTGCGAGTCAGTCAGCTGAGTCGTTTTGATGACACATCAGGGGTGCGAAATGGGATCGTCCGGAACGGGATCTGCGAATCCGGCGATCGCGCCGGTGCATTCGCATCTGTCCGCGCCCATTCCTGTGCAGGGGCCCTCATTAGGAACCCATGTACGGGTACAGCTCGGCGATAGCGCGCACGTCGTATTTCCACTCATATTGGGCGGGGCCGAGTTTGGCTGGAACCTGAACATCGATGACAGTCACGCAATCATAGATGAGTTCGTCACGAGCGGTGGAAACACACTCCACACCGCCGACAGCTTCGTTGGCGGACGCAGTGAACACATTATTGGCCAGTGGTTGCACACTCGTCGCCTTCGTGACGACATAGTGCTGACCACCAGGGTCGGTGCGCACCCCGATAATCCAGGGCTCGGGCCAGTGCAACTCGTTCGCGCAGTTGAAGCGTCGCTGACGCGGTTACAGACCGACCATGTCGACGTGCTCTATCTCGACGGATCGGTTGCCGACGCCCCACTCGAAGAGACCTTGGCGACGACAGAGTGGTTGGTTGAATCGGGCAAGGTTCGAACCCTTGGCGCATATAAGTTCAGTCCATCGCAGCTCGTTGAGGCGAGAATCTTGTCGTCTGCGGGTTATCCGCGCATATCGGTGCTCGACGTTCCCTATAACGTCGTCCGTACTGCGGACTTCACTGACGATCTTCGACTCGTTGCGAGCGCACAGGGGATAGCGGTCACTCCATCGCATGCCCTCGAACACGGCTTTCTCGCGGGTTTCACACGAACCAGGGCTGACGCTGCGAAGTCCGTCCGCGGCGGCCAGAAGCTCGACAATCTCACCAAGCGCGGAACCCGAACCCTCCGCGCCCTAGATGCAGTCGGCAATGAGCTGGGCGTTCCGACAGCTGCTGTCGCGGTCGCTTGGCTCCTTTCGCAGAAAGTCGTTGCGGCACCGATTGTGAGCGTCGATGCGCCCTCGCAGGTGCACGAGTTGGTCCAGGGAGTGGGCGTCAAGCTCAATCGTGTTCAGCTGGCCGATATCGCTCGCGCATCCCAATAGACCACCCGACCGAGCGGTTCTTCGATCTGGTTCGTGGCCTAGGCTGGATCGTTGACGTGCGTTTCGCACCCACCGCCCCCAACGAAGAGAGCAGTAGTGACTCACTACCTGTATCTGGTGCGACACGGAGAACACCAGGACGCAGAGCACGGTTTGATCGACGGACCGCTCTCGGCCAGAGGGCGACGCCAGGCTGAACTTGTCGCTGATCGGCTGTCGGGCGTCCCCTTTGACGCAGTGTGGCACTCACCGCTGCTTCGTGCCGCTGAGACAGCGAAGGCCGTCGCCGAGCGACTGCCGTCGGTCTCGCCCGTGCCGTCGGCGCTCCTGTTCGACTGCGTGCCAACGGGTATGACTCCCGACACGCCGTCAGCTTTCGAGCCTTTCTTCGGCGGCGTCACGGAGGCAGAGATTGATGCTGGTCGTGCCCAGATGTCTGACGCTGTCGGCGAGTTTCTCGTTCGCAAACACGGCGATGTGCACGAGCTCATCATTACCCACAACGCTGTCATCTCGTGGTTCGTGCGCGACGTGCTTCAAACGCCGGAGTGGAAGTGGATGACGCTCAACCAAGCCAATTGCGGCCTGACGGTTTTGGCGCAAAAATCAGGTCGCCCATGGGTTGTGTTTTCGCACAATGACCTGGCTCATCTGCCCTTTGAACTTCGAACAGGCTTGCCTGAAGTACCTCTCGTCTAAGCGCGGGAGGGCGATCGCACTCCCGGCAGCTCTAGGCTGGAACACATGACCACAGCTGTAGCGATCGTAGGCGGCACGGGAAAGCTCGGAAGCATCATTCGTGCGGTGATCGACGATGCTGCCGACTTCGAGGTGACCGCCGTGCTCTCGTCGAGTTCCGACCTATCCGAGCTCGATGGTGCAGACCTGATCATCGACGCGTCGATCCCGGCGGTGTCGATGGATGTCGTCCGGGCGGCAACAGAGCGCGGCATCAATGTACTTGTCGGCACCTCTGGGTGGTCGGCTGAGCGGATCGCCCTCATCCGGGCGCTGGTTGAAAATGCTGGCACGGGCGTTGTCTTCATCCCGAACTTTTCGTTGGGCTCAGTCATCGGTTCTGCTATAGCCGCTGCGGCCGCGCCGTTCTTTCCCTCGATTGAAATCGTTGAGGCACATCGCGAGAGCAAAATCGATTCGCCGAGCGGCACTGCTGTGCGAACCGCCGAACTCATCGCGGCGGCGCGCGCATCAGTTGGTCCCGTTGATTCTCCCCACGTTGACCAGCGCGCGCGCGGGCAACAAATAGCGAGTGTGCCTATCCACTCTCTCCGGCGGCCCGGCGTCGTTGCGCGACAAGAAACCGTTCTTTCCGGGCCGGGCGAGTCGCTCTCGGTTGTTCACGACACGATAGAGCCGGCCGCGGCATACGCCCCAGGCATCCGGTTGGCTCTTCCGGCGGCGCGAGACGCGGTCGGAGTGATTGTCGGTCTCGACTCCTTTGTTGATATCGGCATTCGCCATCCCTCCGAGCGGTCGCACGGAAAAGGTGGGGGACTTGCGGAGGGCAACGTGCCAGGCCAAGTAGCGCGAACGACGGGCGCATGAGCGCTCGCATCGGCGTCGGTGTGATGGCGCTGCTCCTTGCGCTTTACATCGTGCTTGTGGCCCAGCGTGCGGTGCTTTTTCTTACGGGTGGAGATGCAGTGGGTATCGCGATCGGCGCGGCCCTCGTGGTGTTCCCGACTATCGCTGTGTGGGCCTTGATCAGGGAGATCATGTTTGGCGCTCGGGCCGCGAGCCTTGGCCGCAGGATGGAGGCTGAATCTGCTCTCCCTACCGAGGAAGTTCAGGTTCGCGCGAGCGGGCGGGTGTTGCGAGAAGAAGCAGATGCGCTGTTTCCCGCCTATCGAGCAGCGGTCGAACAGGCACCCGAAGACTGGCGGGCGTGGTTTCGTCTTGGGCTCGCCTACGACGCGTCTGGCGATCGACGCCGCGCGCGGGCAGCGGTCCGAACAGCGATCACGCTAGAGCGCACGTCGGCTCGATAGCCATCCCCACGCGCTCAGCATTCGGGTACGACGGCAGCTACCGCCTCTTCGACAGTGGGATACCTGAACTCGAAGCCGCTCTTCTCCAATACTTCCGGCTTCACATCCGCATCCGTTGTCAGAAGGGCCTCGGTCGCATCAGCACCGAGGGCAGCGCGAAGCGCCCATTCGGGGGCCCGGAGAAAATAAGGCCGATTCATGCGTCGTGCCAAAGCGAAGCCGAGGTCATTCGCCGTCGTCCGAGTCGGAGCCGTGAAATTGACCGGTCCTGTGATTTCGGCGTCGAGAATATGACGGATGCCGCGAATCTCGTCATCGAGTGAAATCCAGGGCCAGACCTGAGTGCCGCGACCGAGGGGTCCCGAGACACCCAATTTCGTAAGAAGCAGGAGCGGGCGAAGGACACCCTCCGGGTGAACTATCGGGGCTGTACGCATGAGCGCAACCCGAGCCTTGCCGCCAGCGTGAAGCGCGGCACTTTCCCACTCGCCACAGAGCTCGGCCAGAAAGGATGAGCCCTGCGGACCTGACTCCGTCATGACACCTTTTGGGAAGGCGCCATAGTATCCGCTGGCAGATGCGCTGATGAAGGTGGGCGCGTCATCGCCAAGCTGGCGTACTGCAGAAGCGAGCGCGCGCGTCGGGGTGATTCGTGACCAGAGCAGTGTGCTCTTGTAGCTTTTCGTCCACGGGAAATGGCCCACGCTGGCACCGTTTAGCCCGATGACTGCCTTTGCCCCGGCGAGGACGTCGGGCGAGAACGGTGTTGAGTCAGTGAGCCACGACACCTCGTCTTTGTTGCGTGCCTCTCGGCGCACGAGCGTCGTGACAGTGAACCCGTCGGCTCGGAACGACTCCGCCAGGGCGGTGCCTATGAGGCCTGAGGCCCCAGCAAGCACCACCCGGCCGGGTGTCGACGAGCTTTGGTCAGGCAAGTGTTGCCTCGATAGTGATATCAATGCCCGCAAGTGCCTGTGAAACCGGGCAGTTCGATTTCGCGTCCGCCGCGATGCGATCGAAGTCCTCTTGCTCGATTCCGGGGACTGCCGCATTCACGTTGAGGTGGCTTCCAGTGATTCCGGTGCCGGGAATGAACGTGACAGAGGCCGTCGCATTGATTGATGTCGGCGGCGTGCCGTTTTGGCCAAGCGCGTTAGAAAAAGCCATTGCGAAACAGGAAGCGTGCGCCGCGGCGATGAGCTCTTCCGGAGTCGTAACCGAGCTTGAGCCTTCGCTTCTCGCCTTCCAATTGACGTCGAAAGTTCCGAGCCCCGACGACGCAAGTGTCACAGTGCCGGCTCCGTCTACGAGTCCGCCCTGCCAGGTTGTGGTGGCTTCGCTAGTTGTAGTCATAGTCTTCCTCCTCGACATGAATGCACGATGTGCGCTCGTATCCAAAGCCTACGACCGGGGTAGGGCGTGTGAGGCGGATTACTTCTCAGTAAGTTGCGAGAGCTCCAAAGCGACAACATCGCGACTGGGCACGCCACCGAACCTGGTGCGAATCATGCCGTTGCTGTCGAGGATCAGCGTGGTCGGTGTTTGCACGACGTGAAAATGCTGGGCGATGTCAGGGCGCTCGGTCACATCAATATCGAGGTGGTTCACGCCGGAGGAGTCGTTCGCTAACGCCGAGAGAGTGCGGTGCATGCCAGGGCATCTGCCGCAACTCAGGGTGCTGAACTGCAGAAGCGTCGCTGATGTACCGAGCGGCCCTGCACCGAGTCGCGATGGATCAACGACGTTTGCAAAAGACAGTGAGCCTTGTAACCTGCCACGCAAAAGAATGACTGCGCCAGCGCTCAAAGTTGCCACCAGCAGTGCTGAGATGACGACGAGTACGGCGAGCAGATCCACAACAGTCAACGCTAGCCCTCAGAAGGAGGCGCGCGCACCACTGATCCCCAACCGATGGCAAGCGCGCACTAAAGTGGCTCCTGTGACGGATGCCACTTCCCAGACTGAGACCGACGCCCCAACCATCGAGTTCCGCAGCGACATGAGTGTCGAACTCATACGCTCCAGTGCTGCCGACGCTGACGTGCTGTTCGCCGCACGCGTCTCGACGCAGGGCGAGCAGACACTTGAGTCCGCTGCTGCCGGGACCGAAGCATCCGGTCGCGATCGTGGACTTATTAATTACCTGATGCGCGACCGTCACGGCTCGCCCTTCGAACACAACTCGATGACTTTCTATGTGCAGGCGCCGATTTTTGTCTTCCGTGAATTCATGCGGCACCGCACGGCGTCTTACAACGAAGAATCGGGCCGCTACCGCGAGTTGCGTCCGGTATTTTATGTTCCTGCCAACGATCGGAATCTCGTTCAGGTGGGTAAGCCCGGCGCGTATGACTTTTTGCCCGGTTCGCCCGAACAGAGCGAGCTCGTAGACGCAGAAACACGCGAGGCATCCGCTCGTGCGTTCGAGTCTTACCAAAAGATGCTTGACGCGGGTGTTGCGCGCGAGGTCGCTCGCATTGTGCTGCCGCTCAACATTTACTCGTCGATGTACGTCACCATGAATGCTCGCGCGCTGATGAACTTCCTTTCCCTTCGCACCAAGGTAGAAGGAACCCATTTTCCGTCGTTCCCCCAGCGTGAAATCGAAATGTGCGCGGAGAAGATGGAAACAGTGTGGGCTGAACTCATGCCAATGACGCACGCCGCGTTCAACGCGAACGGCCGAGTTTCTCCCTGATCTCGCCGTCCCGACCGGACCCGGACGTTGTCCTTTCGGTCTATTCTCTCGACGCGCAATTCGCCGAAACGCTGCTTCCCGCGTGCGGCGCGCCGCAGCCTCACCAGACTGTCGGCGTGTCTGGGTCGGACACCAGCGTTTTGGCTCATGCATGGGCGAAGTCACCTCTCGTCCACACGTGGAGCGTGGGGGAAGTGATCCCCAGATCCGGGTGAATCACACAGTGCGTTCGGCTCTGCGTGAAGTGTCAAGGGATGCTCAACCACTCTGTCGAGGCGTGTCTCCGTGCTGGAGGTGTCGCGCGCACGCGCACCCTCCGAAGCGCCGGCATCCCGCGTTTCTTCTTCGAAGAGGCCGTGCGCGAAGGCGTACTCATTCGCCCGCGGCGCGGAATCTACGCCATGCCCGAAACTTCACCGTCCCTCGTGCACGCGTTGTCACACCGCGCGGTTTTGGCTTGCGTAAGCGCTGCCCACCACTTCGACCTGTGGATGCTGGAGGCAGACAATCCGGAGAAGCCCCACACGTGGGCGCATCCAGATAGGCAGACGACAAGGCCACCCGACTGCGATTGTGTATGCCATCGCGACCACCCAGTCGGACGCTTCACCCTCACGACCGTGAGCGTGCTGCAGTGCCTAGTGCAGCTCGCGAGTTGTTGTGGATCAGAGTCCTTTCTCTGCGCTCTTGAGTCTGCGAGACGCCGTGGCCTGATCTCTCCGGCGCAACTAATTGAACTGCGACGCCGCGTGCCTGCTGCGGTTCGTCCGTTGATCGATTTTTCACGCGCCGATGCCGACAGCGGTTTGGAGACGCTTGTGCGTTACCGGCTGCACCTTCTGGGAATCGAGTGTCTGAGTCAGGTTCGGTTGACTGGAGTAGGAGTCGTGGATCTGATCGTCGGTGATCGCCTCATAGTCGAGGCCGACGGCTCCACTCACGACGGCCCCGGAAGACACCGCGACCGTGTCCGAGATGCTGCCGCGTTAGCGCTTGGCTTCGTCACGCTCCGTTTCGACACCGCGATGATTCTTCACGATTGGCCGGCGGCCGAGGCCGCGATCATCTCTGCTCTCAGCCTCGGTTTGCATGAGAGCCCGCTCGGACTCCGCGTCCGATCGTCGCTCTGAGCTGCAGCGACCCCACCCGCCCTGCAGCGACCGCCGCCGCACGGTCGCCGAAACGCTGGTGAGCGCGCACGACACACCGGGCGGCAGCATCCGCAACCGGCGAGTCGGCAGCAAAAGCAGCGTTTCGGCGGATGGAGAAGGAGAAAAAGGAGAGAGGAGACGAGAGGGGACGAGAAGAGAGGGGGAGAGAGGGGACGAGAAGAGAGGGGGAGAGAGGGGACGAGAAGAGAGGGGGAGAGAGGGGACGAGGGGGAAGAGAAGAGAAGAGAAGAGAAGAGAAGAGAAGAGTGGACGAGAGGGGACGAGAGGAGCTGAGGGCGCTAGCGGAAACGACCGAGGTGGATGCCTGCGTACATCAGAGCACCGATGGTCTCACCATCGGTGATGCTGCCATCGGCGATACGTTCCAGCACCTCGGGGAACGGAATCCACTCGACCAGGTCGATCCCCTCCTCATGCTGGCTTGTCGTGGCATCCGTTGCTGTTGTGAGTGCCCGGGCAAGGAAAACATGCTCGGGGGCGTTAGCAATCCCATTGAGGGCATTCATTTGACCGAGCCACGTCCAGTCGGCAGCCTCGTAGCCGGTTTCTTCGAGCAACTCGCGCTTTGCCGCGATGAGCGGCGATTCGCCGTCGGATCCGCCGGCCGGCACCTCGCTGGAACGCTCATTCGTGGGATATCGATCGAGAGTGAGAAGACAGATTCGCTGTCGTTCGTCGACGGCAACGACAAAAACCGCAGGATGCTGCATCTCAACCACGCCGTAAATGCCGGTTCCGTGCGGGCCAACGACTTCGTCCTCTCGCACGCGAATCCAATGGTTCTCATAGACGGTACGGGTGCTCTGGGTATGCCACGCCATGGATGTCACCCTATCTACGTCGGTGCCTGGTCTGGTGGCTGGAACCGATACCCTGGAGGCATGACGCACTCGGCCAATCCCTTCGGTCAGGTCCTTGTCGCGCTGATCACTCCGATGACAGCCGACGGTGAAGTCGACTGGCCTGCGGTCGAGAAGCACATCGATCACGTGATTTCGGCGGGTGCCGATGGCATCGTCGTCACGGGTACGACGGGGGAGACATCGACCCTCACCGACCCTGAAAAGATTCGACTCGTTGAAGTTGGCAAGAACGTCTCGGCTGGTCGCGCGAAGATCATCACCGGCGGCGGTTCGAATGAAACCGCGCACGCTATCGAGCTATACAAAGCGAGCGAGCGTGCGGGCGCTGACGGAATCATGATCGTCACGCCCTACTACAACAAGCCGACCCAAGCGGGCATCTTGACCCACTTTCGGCTTGTCGCGGACGCGACTGATCTGCCGGTGATTCTGTATGACATCCCGGGCCGCACGGGTGTCCCCATCAAGTACGAGACCATCCTGCGCCTCGCCAATCACCCGAACATCCTTGCGGTCAAAGATGCCAAGGGCGACTTCAGTGAAGTCAGCCGTGTGCTGAATCAGACTGATCTCATGTACTTCTCGGGCGACGACGCCAACGTGCTGCCGCACCTTTCGATTGGTGCCGCGGGTCTGATCGGGGTGACAGCGAATGTTGCCGCGCAGCCCTACCGCACGATCATCGATGCTGTGAATCGTGGCGATCTTGCCGCGGCCACTATCGCGCACAAGCAACTCGAACCCCTCGTTCGTGCCGTCATGACGCACGTGCCGGGCACGGTATCGGCGAAATACATTCTGCACGGACTCGGACGTATCTCGAGTCCGCGTGTTCGGCTGCCCCTGGTCGGTCCCGAAGAGTGGGAGGCCGCCCTCATCGAGGACGAGCTCGCACTCGTACGCGACGTGCCCGGTGCGGATTTCTCAAACTTCCGTCCCGACCGCAATGCGGCCGCTGGCGGTGCCCTGCCTAAGGTGCACGGCACAACACGATGACGCACGACACCTCGCGCGTATAAAAATGACGGATGCCTGATCTCAGGCCTCCCGGAAAGGCACCGGATGCCCACGAACGTTTACGACCCGCCCGCCCTCGAATCCGGAACCCTACGGGTCATCCCGCTGGGCGGACTTGGCGAAATCGGCCGCAACATGACGGCCTTCGAATATGACGGCAAGCTGCTCATTGTGGACTGCGGTGTCTTGTTCCCGGAGGAGAACCAGCCGGGTGTGGACCTGATCCTTCCCGATTTCGAGCCGATCAAGGATCGTCTCGATGACATCGTCGGGGTCGTTCTCACCCACGGTCACGAAGACCACATCGGCGCCGTGCCGTACCTCCTCAAGCGCAAGGGTGACCTGCCCCTCTTGGGATCAGGGCTGACTCTTGCGCTCGTTGAGGCCAAGCTCAAAGAGCACCGCATCAAGCCCTACACGATGACGGTCGCTGAAGGTCAGCGTGAACAGCTCGGCCCGTTCGATCTCGAGTTCATAGCTGTGAACCACTCGATCCCGGACGCTCTCGCGGTCGCTATTCGCACACCTGCCGGACTCGTCCTTGCAACTGGTGACTTCAAGATGGATCAGCTGCCGCTTGATGGTCGCCTGACTGATCTTCGTGCCTTCGCGCGTTTGGGCGAAGAAGGCGTCGATCTTTTCATGGTGGACTCGACCAACGCGGACGTTCCCGGATTCACGCCGCTTGAGCGCTCGATCGGCCCGGTTCTCGACCAGGTGATCGGTAAGGCTCCGCGCCGCGTCATCGTGGCGAGCTTTTCGAGTCACATTCACCGCGTTCAGCAGGTTCTGGATGCCGCCGCCGCTCACGGGCGGAGGCTCGCGTTCCTCGGTCGCAGTATGGTGCGCAACATGACGATCGCCGAAGACCTCGGCTACTTGCATGTGCCTGACGGCGTGCTGATCGACTACAAGAAGGCCAAAGAGCTTCCCGACGACCAAATCGTCTACATGTCGACGGGCTCGCAGGGTGAGCCGATGGCGGTTCTGTCTCGTATGGCGAACCTTGATCACGCAATTGAGCCAGGTGAGGGCGACACTGTCATCCTTGCCTCGAGCCTTATCCCCGGCAACGAGAACGCCGTTTACCGCGTGATTGACGGGCTCACCAAGCTCGGTGCCACCGTCGTACACAAGGGCAACGCGAAGGTGCATGTGTCGGGCCACGCTGCCGCTGGCGAACTGCTTTATTGCTACAACATCCTCACCCCGCGAAACGTCTTGCCGATTCACGGGGAATATCGACACCTGGTGGCAAACGCGAAACTTGCGCAGGAAAGTGGTGTTCCTGCGGAACGCACGATTCTTGGCGAAAACGGTACTGTCGTCGACTTGAAAGATGGTGTTGCGCGGGTCACAGGTCAGCTCGACATCGGTTTCGTGTACGTCGATGGTTCCACCGTGGGCGAAATCACGGATGCTGACCTCAAAGACCGCCGCATTTTGGGAGAAGAGGGCTTCATTTCCGTCATCGTCGTCGTCGATGCGGCAACAGGAAAGATCGTCACAGGTCCCGAAATTCACGCCCGCGGCTTTGCGGAAGCGGATGCTGTCTTCGACAGTGTGAAGCCAAAGATCGCTGCCGCGCTGGCTGAGGCCGCAGAGTCGGGTGTCCGCGATACTCACGCCCTCTCGCAGGTTGTGCGGCGAACGATCGGTCGCTGGGTCAACCAACGTCTTCGTCGACGTCCCATGATTGTGCCGCTCGTTATCGAGGCGTAAACCTTTTGAAGTGCGAAACGGCCCGGATATGCATTGCGTATCTCGGGCCGTTTCGCATTTCGAGTGCGCAGCCGACCGCGGCGGACCCCGCGTCGCTACCGCTCGACGTCGGTGGTCGGTCGTACCGTGGGATGCATGCCCAAGAGTTCCAGCTCAACAACGCGCGGTCGCGCCGCCGCGAAGGGGTCTGCGTCACGTTCCCGTAAGCCCGAACCCGCTCCCAAACGCTACGTCGGAGATGCCGAAAAGCCGCCCGTGATTGCCCGCATGTGGCTTGCACTCGCGCACGCCACCGGCGGACTGTTCCGCGCGTTTGGCCCCGAAAATCTGGAAAAAGAGCAGCGCCGTGATGGGCTGCCCTTCTTCATCGTGCTGTTGGCGATCGCTGGTGCCGTCATCGAGTGGTTTCTTATCGGAACTCCCGCATCGAGCTTGATCAGCGCTTACAGCGTGGGCGGGCTGGTAGGTCGGGTCTCGTTTGTACTCCCAGTGTTGCTTCTGCTGCTTGCAGGTTGGCTCTTCCGGCATCCCTCCTCTGTGCATGACAACGGGCGCATCGGAATTGGCTTCGTGCTGTTCATCTTGACCGTGGCGGGCTTTTGCCACGTCTTTGGTGGCCGGCCCGCTCCCAGCGAGGGACTGCCTGCGCTGAGTGCAGCTGGCGGCCTCTTCGGCTGGATGATCGGAGAACCTCTCGCACTCTTTTTGACAAACATCGGGGCCGGAATTGTCCTCGGGCTCTTCGCCATTCTGAGCGTTCTCATTCTGACGAAGACGCCCCCTAATCGCATTGGCACCCGCTTGGGTGACCTCTACGCATGGATGTTTGACGCTGAGCGGCCAGAGAAGTCTGCCCCCGCTGAAGCTAGTGCTGCGGTCGAGGCCGACTCGGATGCGGCAGGTGATCTGCCTTGGTGGCGTCGGAACAAGACTGGTCGCGAGAAGGACCCCGAAAACGAGCTTGGCTCTGATGACCTCACTGAACTTCTTTTCTCAGGCGAATCTGCGCCCAGTGGATTTGACCAAGCCATCGTCAGCGCTCCGCCGGTCCCACCGCTTCCGGACGCCGTAACTGAAGTCATCACTCCTTCGGTACGCGCTGAGGCGCAGCGTGCTGCAGCCGGCGGCGGCACCGCCATTCACGATGACGGCGACGCCGCCGAAGTCGACGGCGTCGACGACACAAGCGTTTCGAGCTTCGGCGGCTCTGGAGACCGCACGCCACCAGCCGCCGCGTACCGACTGCCGTCCGTCGCGACGCTGTCTTCGGGTACACCGCCCAAGGCGCGCTCTGAAGCCAACGACCGCGTCGTGCAAGCCATCCGCGGCGTTTTCGAGCAGTTCAATATCGACGCACGTGTGACTGGTTTTTCACGTGGACCAACAGTGACGCAGTACGAGATCGAGCTGGGTCCCGGTGTCAAAGTTGAGCGCATCACCGCGCTGACGAACAACATCGCCTACGCGGTTGCCTCGAACGAAGTCCGCATCCTCGCTCCCATCCCGGGCAAGAGCGCAATCGGTGTCGAAATCCCCAACACTGACCGCGAGACGGTAACTCTCGGCGATGTGCTTCGGTCGCCCGCTGCCGCGCAGCAAACACACCCCATGACAATCGGCGTCGGTAAAGACGTCGGTGGGGGCTTTGTCATCGCCAACCTTGCGAAGATGCCCCACTTGCTCGTCGCAGGCTCCACGGGTTCGGGAAAGTCAAGCTTCGTGAACTCCATGATCACGAGCCTGCTCATGCGCGCAAAGCCGTCAGACGTGCGAATGGTTCTGATCGACCCGAAGCGCGTCGAGCTCACCAACTACGCCGGCGTTCCGCACCTGATCACGCCCATCATCACTAACCCTAAAAAGGCAGCCGAGGCGCTGCAGTGGGTCGTGAAAGAGATGGACATGCGTTACGACGATCTCGCGTCCTTCGGATTCCGCCACATCGATGATTTCAACAAGGCAGTGGTCGCGGGCACGCTAGAAGTTCCGCCCGGCAGCGAACGAGTCTTGAAGCCGTATCCGTATCTGCTGGTTGTCGTTGATGAGCTCGCAGACTTGATGATGGTTGCTCCGCGTGACGTCGAGGACTCCATTGTCCGTATTACCCAGCTCGCGCGTGCGAGCGGAATCCACCTTGTGTTGGCAACTCAGCGACCAAGCGTCGATGTCGTCACTGGCTTGATTAAGGCCAACGTGCCCTCTCGATTGGCGTTCGCCGTCACAAGCGTCACAGATTCTCGCGTCATCCTCGATCAGCCGGGTGCTGACCGTCTGATCGGGCAGGGCGACGCCCTCTTCTTGCCGATGGGTACGGCTAAGTCGATACGCGTCCAGGGCGCGTGGGTGACGGAAGAAGAAATCGACTCCGTGGTCAAATACGTCACAGCGCAGGCACGTCCGGAGTATCGCTCTGACGTTGCTGCTGTGGCGGCAAAGAAGGAAGTCGATGCTGACATCGGCGACGACCTCGACCTGCTGTTGGCTGCGGCTGAGCTGATTGTGACGTCACAGTTCGGTTCAACCTCGATGCTGCAGCGGAAGCTCCGTGTGGGATTCGCCAAAGCCGGGCGCCTCATGGACCTCCTCGAATCACGTGAGATCGTGGGTCCTTCCGAGGGATCGAAAGCTCGAGATGTCTTGGTGACGTCAGAGCAGCTGCCCGGGGTGCTGGCACGACTTCGCGGTGATGAGGCTGGTGCCGCTGGCACAGCAGATCCAGTAGATCAGCAGTTCGCGGGGATTCCTGTCGCCGAGGATGACGAAGGAACCGAAGATGCATGGCAGCTGACGGGGCGCGACTGATGGCGGTTCCACGGCAACTGCCGAATGCCATCACGATCGCGCGTATCCTCTGTGCGCCCGTCTTTCTCTGGATGCTTCTTGTCGACAACGGAAGCGATGGTGCGCTTCGCTGGTGGGCAGCAGCGCTGTTCGTCGTTGCGATCGCGACTGACGGTATCGACGGCTACATCGCCCGCAAGTACAACATCGTTACCGACCTCGGCAAGCTTCTTGACCCGATCGCTGACAAGGTTCTCACCGGAGTCGCGTTCATCGGACTCTCGATATTGGGTGAACTGCCCTGGTGGGTCACGATCGTCGTCCTCGTGCGCGAAATCGGGATCACGGTCTACCGTTTCATCGTTGTCAATAACCACGTCCTGGCGGCTGCGTGGATGGGCAAGCTGAAAACGGTTGCGCAATCCGTCGCGCTCACCCTGGCCCTCGCTCCGTTTGCTGCACTCATCGGAGACTGGGCCAACTGGGTCAACATCGTCACGATGTGGATCGCGGTCGCACTCACAATCGCGAGTGGGCTCGACTACATCGTGTCTGAAGTGCGCGGGGCGCGCACTCAGCGTGCGACTGGTAAGAAATAGTGATGTCAGATGAGCGACCGCCCATCATTGGGGTTGATGACTTCGATGTTGAGACCACTGTTGTCCGGCGTAAGAAGCGCATGAGCGATGCAGAACGCCTTCTCGCTCGGCTCGCTGAGCTGAAGTGGACTGTTGCGACGGCCGAGTCTCTCACTGGGGGACTCGTCGTTGCATCTCTCGTTGCTGTACCTGGCGCATCTGCTCATGTACGTGGGGGCATCGTCGCGTACGCAACAGACGTTAAACAGTCGCTGCTTGGCGTCGATGCGACACAGTTGGCGCTCCACGGTGCGGTCGAGTCGAAAGTTGCGCGTCAGATGGCCGAGAAGGTTCGAGATGCGTTGGCCGAGGGCGGCACCCGCGTTGACGTCGGAATAGCAACAACCGGGATAGCCGGTCCGCAATCTCCTGATGGCCAACCCGTGGGGACCGTGCACATTGCAGTATCGACGCCACTCGGCACGAGGGTCGAGTCTCTCGTGCTCGAAGGTGACCGTGAGGCCATCCGCGCGGAAACCGTTCGTCGGTCGTTGAAGCTCGCTCTATCTGCGCTTTAGGGGCACTTGAACGCGCTCCGGAGACAAACTCATGTATTTCACAGGCGTTACATTGTTCGATTGCGGCCCTTTAGACCACCGTCGGGATTAGATTGGCATCACGCGGTGTTATAGCCTTATGCACCCGTAAGAACAACGGAACTAGCAGTGAGGAGGGGGCCCGAGATGATTTTAGTTCGTCACGAAATTGGTGAAGTCCTACGTGACTTCCGCCAGCAAAAGGGACGCACTCTCCGTCAGGTCGCCGGACGCGCAAGCGTCGCTCTCGGTTATCTCAGCGAAGTAGAGCGTGGTCAGAAAGAAGCATCGAGCGAAATTTTGGCGTCCGTCGCTGAAGCACTCGAGGTTCCTATCTCGATAATCATGCGTGAGGTGAGCGACCGGCTCTCTGTTCTCGAGGGCATGCCCACGTTCCCGGATGTTGTTCCGGACGACTTGGTGGCGCTTGACGCCGAGCTTGCCGAGTCCGAACTTTCCCTCCACTGACGCTCGATGCGTCGCAGCGAATTCGATCGCGCCGTTTCTGAAGAGTTCGGCGCACAAGCCCCAGTGCTGACGGCAGATCTCGTTCTGTCTTCAGCCGGTGGCCGGACGGCAGCACAGGCGCTTGGAGCCGGTGTGCCACCGCGTGAAGTCTGGCTCGCGCTGTGTGCTGAAACTGACGTACCCCTCAACCGGCGCTACGGTGCTGGCAGGCAAGAACCTCGTCGCCGCTAACGAGTCTGGATGCTCGATATTCGGCGTGTCGTCGAATATCTGTTCGATATCGGCATAGTCTCCTGCACAGGTGATGTCCGAAAGATGTCGTTCACGTTTTGAAGGCCGTTCGACGCAATGTCGGAGGCTCCTCGTAACGTGAACGACGTCATCGCGCATCACACGCCTTGTCGCAGCGTCCCACTCATCCGAGGGGGAGCGCGACAGCCTACAGGCGACACAGAAGCGAGCAAAAGGAGCACGTTATGCCATCACCCGCAGACCGCGAGAAGGCCCTTGAGTCGGCCCTCGCCCAGATTGACCGTCAGTTTGGAAAAGGCTCGGTTATGCGACTGGGTAGCGACGATCGCGCGCCGGTCGAGGTCATCCCGACGGGCTCCATCGCCCTGGACGTCGCTCTCGGCGTCGGAGGATTGCCGCGCGGACGCATTATCGAGATTTACGGGCCGGAGTCGTCGGGTAAAACGACACTTACGCTCCACGCCATCGCGAATGTGCAGCGTGCCGGTGGCATTGCAGCGTTCGTTGATGCTGAGCATGCCCTCGACCCCGACTACGCGCAGAAGCTCGGCGTCGACATCGACCAGCTGCTCGTTTCTCAGCCAGACACCGGCGAGCAAGCACTGGAAATATCGGACATGCTCGTCCGCTCCGGAGCTGTAGACCTCGTCGTTATTGACTCCGTTGCCGCTCTCGTACCCAAGGCTGAGATCGAGGGCGAGATGGGAGATTCGCACGTCGGTCTCCAAGCGCGTTTGATGTCTCAGGCGCTTCGTAAGCTCACTGGTGGTCTCAACACAACGAACACGACCATGATCTTCATCAACCAGCTGCGAGAGAAGATCGGTGTCTTCTTCGGCTCTCCCGAAACGACAGCCGGCGGTAAAGCTCTGAAGTTCTACGCATCGGTGCGACTCGATATTCGTCGAATTGAGACTTTGAAAGATGGCACCGAGGCAGTGGGTAACCGGACGCGCGTCAAGGTTGTAAAGAACAAGATGGCGCCGCCGTTCAAGCAGGCCGAGTTCGACATTCTCTATGGCGTTGGTATCTCTCGAGAGGGCAGCCTGATCGACTTCGGCGTTGAGCACGCCATCGTGAAGAAGTCCGGGGCTTGGTACACCTACGAAGGTGAGCAGCTCGGACAGGGCAAGGAAAACGCGCGAAACTTCCTGCTGAAGAACCCCGATATGGCCAATGAGATCGAATCCAAGATCAAAGCGAAGCTCGGTATCGGTCAAGCCAAGGCCGAAGATGCTGCGGCAGACGAGCTTGCGGCTCGTCGTCCGGCATAGTGGTTCACTTTGTCGAAGACGGGGGCGAGCAGGAATCGCTTGCCCCCGTCACACCCTTGTTTCGTGATCGTAGCTCCGACGCGTCTGTTGCGAAGTCACATGAGTCGCGAGAACGCCCAGCTCAACGAAACGTCTCTGGGGCTCTGAGCAAGTCTCGTGGTCAAAGCAACCGCAGCTCAAGTGACCGCCACCCAAATGACCCTGCGCCCGAAGCAACGAGCGCTACGGCAGAGAGTGCTCTCCTCCGAAAACTGCGTGCTCGTTCGCTCTCGATCCGGGAGGCGCGTGCGGTAATTGGCGCACATATCTCGGATGCTGATGCGCAGCAAGAGTTGATTGATTCGTTTCTTGAGCGTGGATATCTCGATGATGCCGCTCTCGCTGAGCAGCTGATTTATTCCGGCACGGAGAGGAAGGGCCAGGGGCGTCGCGCAATTGCACAAACCATGATGCAACGCGGGATATCTCGCGACGTCTCCGATGCAGCGCTGGCCGCCCTTCCCGACGACGACGACGATCGGGCCCTAGATTTCGCCCGCTCGAAGGCACGCTCGCTGCGTTCAGTTGAACGGCAGGCAGCGCTTCGCCGATTGGCTGGGCAGCTCGGCAGACGCGGGTTTCCAGGTAACGTCGCTCTTAGTGCAGCTCGTCAAGCACTGGATGAGCTCGAGTAGCGCGCAGGGTGCACTCGCGTGCCATAGCCGCATTCGGCTCGTAGAATGAGGTACATCATGACTTTCCCCTCGTCCGCTCCCACGCTGATTTCGCCCTCTGTTGCTGCCCACGATGCCAGCGGGCGTAAGCGCACGTACGAAGTGCGTACCTTCGGCTGTCAGATGAACGTGCACGACTCTGAGCGCCTCTCAGGCTCGCTCGAGAGCGCTGGGTATGTGAAGGCGGATGCTGGGAATGATCCGGATGTCGTGATCATTAACACGTGCGCTGTCCGTGACAACGCAGCAGGAAAGCTCTACGGCACACTGGGCTACCTCAAATCTCGCAAAGACAAGCACGAGGGCATGCAGATAGCTGTGGGTGGGTGCCTCGCCCAAATGGACAAAGACACAGTGCTCGATAAGGCCCCGTGGGTTGATGTCGTCTTCGGTACCCACAACATGGGTTCACTGCCGACTCTGCTTGAGCGCGCGCGCCACAACGGCGAAGCGGAGCTCGAGATCCTGGAATCTCTCGAAGTTTTCCCATCGACGTTGCCGACGAAGCGTGATTCAGTGTCGAGCGGATGGGTGTCCATCTCGGTCGGATGCAATAACACCTGTACTTTCTGCATCGTTCCGAGCTTGCGAGGTAAAGAGAAAGACCGTCGACCCGGCGATATCCTCAATGAGATCCGTCTGCTCGTTGAAGATGGCGCTGTAGAGGTCACGCTCCTCGGCCAAAATGTGAACTCGTATGGCGTCGAGTTCGGCGACCGTTCCGCGTTTGGAAAGCTCTTACGAGCGGCGGGCGAGATCGAAGGCCTAGAGCGAATTCGATTTACAAGCCCCCACCCGGCAGCTTTCACCGATGACGTTATCGACGCGATGGCTGAGACTCCTGCTGTGATGCCGTCGCTTCACATGCCCCTGCAATCGGGGAGCGACCGGATTTTGAAAGAGATGCGGCGCTCTTACCGAAGTTCGAAGTTCCTCGGCATCCTTGACCGTGTGCGTGACCGCATTCCTAACGCTGCGATTACCACGGACATTATCGTTGGCTTCCCTGGCGAGACAGAGGAAGACTTCGAAGAGACGATGCGCGTGGTGGAGCAGTCACGCTTTGCGAGCGCCTTCACCTTCCAGTACTCGATTCGTGAGGGCACACCGGCCGCAACGATGCCGGACCAGGTGCCGAAAGATGTTGTTCAGCAGCGCTTCGAAAGGTTGGCAGCGCTACAAGATCGCATTTGCCTCGAAGAGAATCAGCTTCAGGTAGGCCGAACGGTCGAGGTTCTCGTTTCGAAGAGCGAGGGCAAGAAGGATTCCGAGACTCACCGTCTGACGGGCCGAGCCGAAGATAACCGCCTTGTGCACTTCGAACTACCTCCTCACTCCGACCAGCCTCGTCCGGGCGATGTGGTGTCTGTAGAGATTACTCACGCGGCGCCCTTCCATCTGCTGGCTGATTCACTCGACGGTGCTCCTTTGCGCATCCGTCGCACGCGCGCCGGCGATGCGTGGGACCGAAACCAGGCCGATTCGTGTGCGGTTCCTGCGAGCCCCGGGCAGTCGGGTGGATCGGGCGCGGTTTCGCTAGGGCTCCCCACGCTTCGAATTGGCGTGTGAGCCTTCCTCCGTCGCCACGGCTTTGGGTAGTCGTTGGTGCAACTGGTACCGGTAAGACGCGTCTGTCTCTCGACCTTGCAGATGCGCTCCAAGAGCACGGCCGACCATCCGAGATCGTCAACGCTGACGCCATGCAGCTCTATCGCGGAATGGATATCGGCACCGCAAAGATCTCGGATGCAGAGCGCCGAGGCATCCCGCATCACCTCTTTGACGTTCTCGACGTCACGCAGGAAGCCGCAGTCGCCTGGTTTCAAGACACCGCACGAGCCACGATCGCTGAGATCCATTCCCGCGGTGCTGACGCTGTTTTTGTCGGTGGGTCGGGGCTCTATGTCTCGAGCGTTGTCTACGATTTTCGCTTTCCGCCGCGGGACGAAGGCATCCGCGCTCGACTTGAAGCAGAGCTTCTCGCGAGGGGCCCCGGGGTGCTTTTTGATCGGCTTCGCGACCTCGACCCCGTGACTGCAGACCGAGTGGATCCCCGCAACGGGCGACGCGTTGTGCGGGCTCTGGAAGTCATTGAGCTGGGGGAGCGGACGCACGGGGCGGCATTGCCGGAAGAACCCGCGCTTTGGCATCCGGAGACGACCCTCGTGGGTGTTTCCGTGCCTCGCGCTGAGCTGGTCGAGCGGTTGGATGAACGAGTCGCGGCTATGTGGCGCGATGGATTAGTGGCGGAGGCGTCGAAGTTGCGCGACGTCGGGCTAGAAGACGGCGTAACCGCAGGCAGGGCTATTGGGTACGCGCAGGCATTGGCACAGTTGCGTGGCGAAAAGTCAGAGGCCGACGCAATAGCTGAGACGCAGGCGCTCACGCGGCGGTACGCGCGGCGCCAGGTGTCGTGGTTCAAGCGTCTCTCGGGTGTGCAATGGGTCACCCCCGACTTTGATGCTGCAGAGCTGGTGAATCAACAGTGACCGTCGAGATTCGCGCTTTTGCCCCTGGCGACCTCGAACCTGTCATTGCTCTGTGGGAAGAGGCCGAATTAACTCGGCCATGGAATGACCCACGCAAGGACATCGAGCGAAAGCTCGCCGTGCAGCCTGAGCTCTTCCTCGTCGCAGAGCGCGAAGGAAAAGTCGTCGGCACAGTTATGGCGGGTTACGACGGACATCGAGGTTGGCTGTACTACCTCGCAAGTTCTCGTCAGTATCGTGGCTCTGGTATCGGCCGGGCGCTGGTCACTGAGGCGGAAGAACGGTTACTTGCGATGGGATGCCCAAAGGTGCAACTGATGGTGCGGCCAGAGAACGCAGGAGCCCGTGGTTTTTATGGTGCCCTCGGGTACGAGGCATTCGACGTATGGTCTACCGGCAAGCGGCTAATCGCCGACTGATACGCGCGCTGAATGCGAGAGGCCGCCACGTGGCTCTCGAAGGAGCGGCCTAGAATTGATGGATGCCACACACCATCGCGTTTACGAAAGGCCACGGCACCGGAAACGATTTCGTGATCGTGGCCGACCCCGACGGCTCACTCGCTCTGTCTGACGCGCAGGTGGCAGCGCTGTGTGATCGACATTTCGGTATCGGCGCCGATGGTCTCTTGCGGGTCGTGCGCACCTCAGCGATTGCTGAGGGCGCAGCGTACGCGTCTGCTGCCGAGTGGTTCATGGACTATCGCAATGCGGACGGTTCGGCCGCCGAGATGTGCGGAAACGGCATCCGAGTTTTTGCTCGCTATCTCGCGGATCATGGCTTCGCCGAGATTGACGAGACGCCGATTGCGACACGCGATGGAGTGAAAATTCTGCGGCGCCACGAGCGCGGCTTCGAAGTGGATTTGGGGCGCTGGGTAGTCGAGGACGCAGAGTACCGCGTGCGCGCCAAGGGTCTAGACGTCGCTCGTCCAGGTCTTGGCATCGACGTGGGAAATCCGCACGTCGTCGTGGCGCTTCCCGCTGACAGCGACCTCGATGGACTCGACCTGACGTACCGACCGATCCTTGATCCGGATCCATCGGCGGGCGCGAATGTCGAGTTTGTTGTGCCTGCTGACCCGCTTGTTCAGCACGGTGTTGGGTCCCTGCGAATGCGCGTGTTCGAGAGAGGCGTTGGCGAGACGCTCAGCTGCGGAACCGGAGTCGCGGCGAGCGCACTCGCTGTTCACCACTGGGCGGGTCCGGCCGCTCCCGATAGCTGGCGCGTTGACGTTCCGGGCGGCACGCTCGCGGTCCGCATGGCCGATGGACACGTTCATCTCGCTGGCCCGGCGACCTTGGTGTACTCGGGCCAGATCACTCTCGCCTGACGACTCAGAGAAGAGAAATCGGCTCGGTCGGAGGCGAACCGTGCCTGCGTATTTTGAGCACTCGGTAGCCTTTGCCTGTCGCCGCCCGGTGAACACTGAAGCCCTCGTGAAAGCTTGCTGCGATCCAGCGCTGGAGTGAGTCTGAGCCGAGATTTCGCTGCACAACGAGCCAGGCGTCTGACTTCTCGTCGAGTCGTGGAATCCAGCGCTCGAGCAGGCTATGAAGTTCGTTCTTTCCCACTCGAATCGGAGGGTTTGAACGGATGCTGCGAAATGACACATCCTCGGGAACATCGCCGGGCTTTACGGCGTTGACGTTAGAGAGGCCGAGGGCCTCAGCATTCCTTCGGACGAGATCAAGTGCACGCTCATTGACGTCGACAGCCCACACCGTGGCGTGAGGTGACTCAATCGCAAGTGAGAGTGCGATCGGACCCCAGCCGCAGCCGAGGTCGAGAAGGTTACCGCCTGATGGTGCAGGCGGGGTGTGCGCGAACAGCACCGCCGTCCCGGTGTCTAGCCGGTCGGGACTGAAGATGCCACCAGCGGTGGTGAGTTCGACGTCGCGTCCGGCGAGGGTGACTTTGAGAGTGCGAAGTTTCTCGGGACTGGCAGGCGACGCGCTGAAATAGTGGTCGCTCGACATTCTGAGATCGTATCGGAGGACACCGCCATTGCGGGAAGCTAAAGTTGAAGAAGGCCGAAATACGCAGAGACATCCGCGCTGTCGGCTACTGGTGAAAGGACACAATGACGCAGACGTCTGACGTCACAGGCTCTGAGAACGAGCGCATCGATGCGGTAGACCGCGTTCTCGCCCGTTCAGAGGGGCGCGCTGGTTTGCACACCTTCGGGAGCGCGCAAGCGCTCCAAGCGGCCGGTACGGCCAACTACGGCGACTCTGACGGCGACCAGTGGGATCGCGAAGAGCGCGCTGCGCTTCGTCGGGTCCCGGGGCTCTCTACCGAGCTGCAAGACGTTACTGAGGTTGAATACCGGCAGTTGCGTCTAGAGAATGTCGTTCTTGTCGGCGTTCACCCACAGGGTCAACAGCAGGATGCCGAAAACTCGCTTCGTGAACTCGCGGCACTCGCCGAAACTGCGGGAGCTGTTGTGCTCGACGGTCTGCTGCAGCGTCGCCCCCACCCCGATCCAGCAACATACGTCGGTCGGGGTAAGGCCGAAGAGCTTCGCGGCGTTGTCGCCGCCGTCGGCGCTGACACCGTGATCGCCGATACCGAACTCGCACCGAGCCAGCGCCGCGCGCTCGAGGATGTTGTGAAGGTCAAGGTCATCGATCGCACGACTGTGATCCTCGACATCTTCAGCCAGCATGCGAAGAGCCGCGAGGGTAAGGCGCAGGTCGAACTTGCGCAGCTCGAGTACCTGCTGCCCCGCCTACGTGGTTGGGGTGACTCCATGAGCCGTCAAGCGGGTGGCCAGGTGGGTGCCGGCGGTGCCGGAATGGGATCCCGTGGCCCCGGTGAGACAAAGATCGAACTCGACCGTCGCCGCATCCGTACCCGTATGGCACTTTTGCGCCGCCAGATTCGCGACTTCGGACCGGGTCGCGATGCGAAACGCGCCGAGCGCAAGCGCAACACGATCCCGTCTGTTGCGATCGCCGGGTACACCAACGCCGGAAAATCGAGCCTCCTCAATCGCCTCACAAGCGCTGGCGTGCTCGTAGAAAATGCGTTGTTCGCCACACTGGATGCCACTGTGCGGCGTGCTGAGGCATCCGATGGTCGTATCTATACGCTGACCGACACCGTGGGTTTTGTGCGAAATCTGCCGCATCAACTGGTCGAAGCGTTTCGCTCGACGCTCGAAGAGGTGGGCGATGCGGATGTGATCGTGCACGTCGTTGACGGTTCTCACCCCGACCCTGGTGCGCAGCTCGCGACGGTGCGCGACGTGCTCGGCGATGTGGGGGCGCGCTCAACGAACGAGCTGGTTGTGTTCAACAAGGCAGACCTTCTCGATGACGACGAGCGACTGATACTGCGTGGTCTTGCTGCAGATGCATACTTCGTTTCTTCGCGGACAGGCGAGGGCATTGATACGCTCCGTGCCGCGATTGAAGAAGCGCTGCCGCTGCCTGCCGTTGAAGTACACGCGCTGGTTCCGTACGACCGTGGCGAGCTTGTTTCTGCGGTGCACGAAACTGGCTTGATTATCACCGAGGAGCACCACAACGAGGGCACGCTCTTGCACGCGCATGTTTCTGCGCGGCTCGCGGCAGACCTTTCTGCCTTTGCGCTCCAGCCCTAGGAAAGTTCGATCGGCGGCACGCCGGTGGGTGTGAAACCGAAGACACTGCCCAGAAACGCTACTTCTTTCTCCAGCGAGTCAACGATCGTTTCTTGACGTCGAAAACCGTGCCCTTCGCCTTCGTAAAGCACGTAAGCGAGAGGGATGCCGCGGGCTCGAAGCGCGTCGCGGATCGCTTCGGCTTGAGACGGCGGTACGACGGCATCATCTGTTCCTTGCAGGATGAGCATGGGCGCCGTAAAACCGTCGACGTGAGATAGCGGCGAGCGCTCTCTGTACAGCTCATCAGCTCCGGGCAGCGGGCCGATCAGGCCATCAAGGTATCGGGCCTCGAAGTCGTGCGTGTCTGTCGCAAGGGTGCGCGCGTCACCGACGCCGTAGCGCGAAATACCCGCAGTGAAGACATCCGTTCGAGCCAGCGCTGAAAGCACTGTCCACCCTCCAGCTGAGCCGCCCTCGATAGCGAGCCGGCGTGGATCAGCGCGGCCGCTATCGGCCAGACCGGATGCGGCGGCGGCCACGTCTTGAACATCGACAACACCCCACTGGCCACGCAGCCGTTCGCGGTACGCACGCCCGTAACCGGTTGAACCGCCGTAGTTGACGTCGAGCACTCCGATGCCGCGTGATGTGAAGTACATGATCTTCGACGAGACGGCACCACCGACATGACTCGTGGGTCCGCCGTGAACGAAGACTACGTACGGGGGTAGTTCGCCGTTCGGTGGCGACACATCGGGATTGTGGGGCGGGTAGTCGAACGCGTGAACGAGCCCACGCGCGCTTGCGAAAGACACGGCTCGCGGCTCTGGCATCCATTCTTCGGCGACTCCTGCGGCGCCACCCGCGACAGCGATGCATGTGCCAGCATCAACATCTACGAGCCACACCCCCGACGCAACTTGCGCACCTGAACCAGTGATCAGAACCTGTGACCCCTGACCGTCTTCGATATTGAGCTGCGACGACAACGGCAGTTCTAGCGCGCGCTCTGTCGACGTCTTCTGATCGATCACGAATACTTCGTCTGCACCGTTCGTTCGGAGCGACACTATGCGTTCGTTATCAAGCATCGTGAACCAACGGGCGCCGAGCACCCAGAGCCCGCCGCCGGTGTCAGCGTCCGCCGAGGCGAGCGGCTCTGGTTCCTGGCCTAGCCGGTATCTCCAGAGATTCCAGCGCCCTGTCGGATCGTCGCAGAATATGACTTCGTCAGCGGCACTCCACACTGGCTGGAGGGGTGCTGAACCGTTGCCTCCTGCAGCGACGATCGTAGTGCCCTTGTCAGCGCCCGCCAGCGTTGTCAGACGGAGTGTGGTCTGGTCCCACGGCATATCGGGATGGTCCCAGCCGATCCAGGCGAGTTGCGTGCCATCCGGAGATAGCGAGGGTTGAGCTGCAAAATCACAGCCCGACGCGAGCACCTGTAGTTCGCTTGCCTCACGAGCGGCCGTGCCGTCGAGGGGGATGGCGACAATGTCGCGCGCAGGGATATCGATCGCATCGCTGTGCCGTTCGCGCACGGCGAGCAGAACGCCTGCCTCGAAGCGGAGACCTCCGAATCGGGTTCCTTCTTCAATTGGAGTCAGTGGCACAGGTGTGTCTCCAGGCTTCACCGCCCACACTCGGTCGTCGGAGCGCTCGCTGAAGAGAAGAGTTCCGTCCGACGTCGCCGTCCACGCGGCGCCACCGTATTCGTGAACGCGAGAACGCGCGTTCCAGGGCGCGGGCAGGAGTTCTTCCACCGTGTCATCGGCGCGTCTGCGTCGAACTGTCGTCCGTCCGCCCTCGTCTGGCAGACCTTGGCCCCACCAGATCTCGTTGCCGACGAAGCGTGCACCGTCAAAACGAGATGATGAGGCTGCGGCATCAGCCGCGCTGAGCGGAGAAGGCCATGTGCCGTAGGGGAGCGTTTCAGTCAATTAACTCTCCACCGGTGATGTCTCAGCCATCGAGATCTCTTCGAAGTCGGACGGCTGGCGGCTTAGGAGGGTCACGATCAGCCATGCCGATAGCCCGACGACTGACGTGAGGAGAATGTCACCGAATGTCAGCGGGCGCAGGAAGAACAGTGTCAACACGGTGAGGCCGATGAGGAGAATTCGCACTAGGACTCGCTGTTGGTCGAGCCAGCCTCCGAATGCGCCGGTGTTGAGGCCACGCCGCTGAAGCCCCCGACGAGCGCTGCCGCTTAGTGACGCGCCCAGTGCCCGAGTGCGGATGGCAGGACTCCACCTTCCGCTCAGCCAGGCGGAAAGAGCAACCACGATGCCGAGGAAAACCAATGCCAAGGCTGTGTCCCGCATCCCACCGACAATCATGAAATAGACAGACTCGAGAGTTGCTGCGGGAATCCCGACCGCTCCCGCGTTTAGCCCGATTATGGCGTTTGCGCCGGTCAATGCGGCAGCGAGTGTGCCGGCTCCAAGAGCTATACCGATACCGGCACCCAGAAGCGCTGTAGTGCGGCGGCGCGCTACTGCGATGCCTACCGCCAGGAGAGTCATCGCAGCGAAGGGCAACCAATAGCCGATCGTCGCTGCGAGGTTGTATATCGCGCTGAGAGCAAGGAGAGCATCTGATTGTGCGATAACGATCGTCGAATTGATCGTCGGGATTGCTGAGGCGAAGCTGAAGCCGTTCTCTATCAGCTGGGCCTTCAGATCATCGATGATAGGTCCGAGTTGGATGCCGATCTGGCCTTTGTCGTCAATCGACACCGTGCCTGATCCGTCGTTGGTTGCGACGGCGACCAGCGATCTGTGGCTGGCTTCAAGAGCTGTTCGCCACACGGAAGAAAAAGCATCCGAACTGACGATTCGTGAAATGGATGACTCGATGAGGTTCTGCACGCCGGCGGCCGCTGGCGCGCGGAGAAGATCGATAGCGCTGCTCGCGCTCGGCGGAAGGTCAAGGCTCGTGAGCCCATCGAACAGGTCGTTCGTCAATCCGCTGATGTCGACAGCGTCATCGATTGCAGCGGTCGCTTGATCAACGATCACTGCCTGCACGCCCGGATCGTCGATGAGTGGGGCGAAAGTCGAGACAAAGCTGTCTTCATCCACCAACTGGACGCGCGCCCAGCTGCCCACCACAGACACCGGTATCACGATGGCTGCCATCGTGATGCAGATTGCGGAAATAAGTCCACGCCACCACCCCTGGCGGCGTCGCGCCGTCACCGGGACCTGATCACCCGAAGGCGTTTTGCCGCCGCGAAGTGTCTCGTTTTCGGCTTGCAGTAGCGCAATCTGAGCCCTGAGCTCATCGATTTCAGCGGCCATGTGCCCAACCTTCTCCTGGTTGACGCCCAGACTAGCGACCTCTGAACTCTGAGTCACACAGCGCGCAGTATTGCGACAACTTTTCCGAGTACAACAGCCTCGTCGCCAAGAATCGGTTCGAATGCGCTGTTACGGGGCAGAAGCCAGGTGTGGCCGTCTCGCTGGCGGAAGGCCTTTACTGTCGCTTCGCCATCCAGCATTGCCGCGACAATGTCGCCGTTGTTGGCCGTCGGCTGAGAACGAATGACCACCCAGTCGCCGTCACAAATTGCGGCATCGATCATCGATTCTCCGGAGACCTTCAACATGAACAGATCGCCCTTGCCAACGAGCTGACGCGGGAGAGGGAAAATCTCGTCGACCTGCTGCTCGGCCGTAATAGGCACACCCGCCGCGATGCGCCCGACAAGAGGGACGAGTGCTGCATCGCCGACGGGCGGTGCAGAGTCGGCAGGGTTTTCACCAGAGACGCCGGGAAGGTCGATGAGGACCTCCATCGCGCGAGTCTTTCCGGCATCGCGACGAAGGTAACCGCTGAGCTCTAGCTGGTTGAGCTGATGAGTGACGCTTGAGAGCGACTTAAGGCCGACAGCGTCGCCAATCTCACGCATGCTCGGCGGATATCCATGTGCGCTGATCGACCGCTGAATGACCTCGAGAATCGCGACCTGCTTGTCGCTGAGGCTCTTGCGTCGACGGGTCTGCGGACGCTGTGCGCCGGCGGATGTGTCGCTCATGATGATGCTCCCGTCTCGCGGCCATCCGGCAGCGTTCTTCGAATGTCGGAGGTTGGTGATGGTCTCCGTGTATCGAAACGTTATCCGCATTCGAGCGCGACTACGCACAACTTGCCGCGTGTCGCGTTCGATTGGGTTCCGAATTTGTAAGTACTTGACTGTTTTATGAATCGAAGATAGCTTCGGAAGAGAAGTTCGTACCGAGCGCTCCTGGCCGAGCGCTCGGTACGAAACTTCCTCGCCAGATGGGAGTCAGAATGACCACGATCAGCGCAACACCTTTCTTGTCCACGGCGCCAGCCACGCGCCACAGTTCGACGCGCCTGCGTATGACGACACGGGGTCGTCGGGTTCTCCTGATAGTCGCGGCGGCCCCGATTGCCATCGCGCTTGTTCTCACATTCCTCAGCGGGGGAGCGGCACTGGCTTCCCGCGACGCGGGTGCGGCTGCCGGCACGTTTGAGACGCTCACTGTCGCGACGGGTGACACCCTCTGGGCGATCGCTGAAGAGATCGCGCCGACGGCCGACCCACGCGATGTCGTCGATGCGCTTATTCGCTTCAACTCCCTCGATGGAGCTGTCGTAGCAGCGGGCCAGACACTGGCGATCCCCGCTGAGTATTCCGCAGCCCCGTAACGCGGCTGCGCGCATTGGACAGCCTTGATGTCAACACCGATCGCGGAAGTACCATAGAGCGGGTGAGCGTTCGTCTAGAAGACCTGCCCCTCCGCGATGATCTGCGCGGGATGACCCCCTACGGTGCGCCTCAGGCGCCTCTCCCTGTGACGCTTAACGTCAACGAGAACACCCACCCGGTGCCGGAGGAAGTTGCTGACGACATCCTTGATTCGATCGCTCTAGCGTTACGCGACGTCAATCGTTACCCCGACAGAGAATTCACTTCGCTTCGAGAGAGCTTCGCGGAGTATCTCGGTCACGGCCTGACACCAAATCAAATTTGGGCAGCGAACGGCTCAAACGAGGTGCTGCAGCAGGTCCTGCAGGCTTTCGCTGGTCCAGGACGCGCCGCGATGAGTTTCACGCCCACTTACTCCATGTATCCGTTGTTAGCTCGTGCGGTTGGCTCGTCATGGATCGCGGGTCGTCGGGATGCGGATTTTTCTCTTTCGGTCGAAAGTGCAGTAGCTCAAGTGCTCGAAGCGTCTCCAGACGTCGTGTTTTTGTGCTCTCCCAACAATCCGACGGGAACTCCGATGTCGCTCGATGTCATCGAAGCCGTGTACGAGGTTGCTCCTGGCATCGTGGTCGTCGACGAGGCGTATCAAGAGTTCGCGCCACGTGAAGAACGCTCAGCGTTAACGCTCTTGCCGGGCCGAGAGCGTCTCGTTGTCTCACGCACAATGAGCAAGGCGTTCGCCTTCGCGGGCGCACGAGTGGGTTATCTCGCCGCGGACCCCGCGGTGATAGATGCGCTGCGGTTAGTTCGGCTTCCATATCACCTGAGCAGCCTCACGCAGGCCGCCGCGACTGCGGCTCTTCGGCATGCCCCCGTGATGCTCCAGATGGTCGATGAGATCGTGTCTCAGCGTGACCGAATTTCCGCAACCGTTGAAGCGCTCGGCTATGAGGCGCACCCATCTTGGACGAATTTCGTTTTGTTCGGCGGCGTCGAAGACACGACTGCGACGTGGCGGGGTCTCTACGACCGCGGTGTGCTTATTCGCGATGTGGGGCTCGCCGGCCACTTGCGCGTGTCAGCGGGAACTGACGAAGAGACCACCGCGTTCCTTGATGCGCTCGCCTCGGTACACTCGGGCTCATGACGTCCTCCAGCCTTGTCGGCTCCAGAACTGCCTCTGTGCGCCGCGAAACCAGTGAATCTCACGTTGAGCTCGATCTAGATCTCGACGGTACTGGTCGTAGCTCGATCGATACCAGCGTGCCCTTTTTCGATCACATGCTGACCGCTTTTGCGAAGCACTCGTTGACCGATCTCACGGTGCGTGCGTCCGGGGACACTCACATCGATGCGCACCACACGGTTGAAGACGTGTCTATCGTGTTGGGCCAGGCTATCCGGGCGGCGCTTGGAGACAAGGCTGGGATATCGCGCTACGGAGATGCCTTGGTTCCGCTTGATGAAGCCCTGGCTCAGGCTGTCGTCGATATCAGCGGTCGCCCTTATCTGGTTCACTCCGGCGAGCCTGTCGGGTTCGAGCACCACCTCATCGGCGGCCACTTCACAGGTGCACTCGTGCGTCACAGCTTCGAGGCAATCAGCTTTCACGCGGCTCTCACCGTCCACATCCGCGTCCTTGGCGGTCGTGACCCGCACCACATTGCTGAAGCGGAATATAAGGCGTTCGCGCGCGCATTTCGCCAGGCGAAGTCCCTCGATCCTTTGGTTGAAGGTATTCCCAGTACGAAGGGTGCTCTGTGAGCGACAGACCGGTTGTAGCGGTTCTTGACTACGGCTCAGGTAATGTTCACTCGGCCGTGAAGGCGCTCATTGCTGCCGGCGCAGATGCACGCCTCACGAACGATCGTGGTTTGGTCGCCGATGCTGACGGTCTTGTCGTTCCCGGCGTAGGCGCATTTCGGGCCGTCATGGACGCCTTGCGGGCGAGTCGTGGCGATGAACTCATCGACCGGCGTCTTTCGGGCGGTCGGCCGGTTCTAGGGATTTGCGTCGGTATGCAGGTGCTTTTTGGTCGCGGCGTTGAGCGTGGCGAAGACACCGAAGGAATGGGTCAGTGGCCAGGAGCCGTGACTGAGCTCGACGCGCCAATCTTGCCCCACATGGGCTGGGACACCGTGCGCGCTGATGCGAATTCGCGTCTCTTTCGCGGTATCGAGCACGAGCGTTTCTACTTCGTGCACTCATTTGGCGCGCAGTCTTGGCACCTCGAAACGATGCCGCCCTTTCCCTCCCCAGCGTTGACGTGGTGCGATTACGGCACGCCATTTCTTGCTGCGGTTGAGAATGGCCCACTGTCTGCAACACAATTTCACCCCGAGAAATCAGGGGAGGCGGGGATTCGGCTCCTCTCCAACTGGATCGAGGGGCTACCTACGGGCTAGTCTCTCAGCTTGTGCCCTGGGACGCGCGACCGCGCGCCAGCTTCTGCACGAGGAGCCATGAACGATTTTGCGTCTACACCCGAATTGACCCTGCTGCCCGCGGTCGATGTCGCCGGCGGAAAAGCAGTCCGCCTTACCCAAGGAGAGGCGGGGAGCGAGACCGAATACGGCGACCCCGTCGACGCCGCTGTGGACTGGGCGCGTCAGGGGGCGAAGTGGATTCACCTCGTTGACCTCGACGCCGCGTTCGGCCGTGGCAACAACACCGCGGTTCTTCGCCGGGTCATCAAACAGATAAAGGGCGTTCAAGTCGAGCTCTCCGGTGGCATCCGTGATGATGCTTCTCTTGAGGCCGCCCTGGAATCAGGCGCTACCAGAATCAACCTTGGAACTGCGGCACTCGAAAACCCGGAATGGGCGGCGGATGTCATCAGCCGTTACGGCGATGCTGTAGCTGTGGGTCTGGATGTGCGCGGCACCACACTCGCTGCTCGCGGTTGGACTCGTGATGGTGGAGACCTGTGGGCAGTGCTTGAGCGTCTTGAAAACTCCGGATGCAGCCGTTACGTCGTCACCGACGTCACGAAAGACGGGACTCTCCGCGGCCCCAACCTCGAACTGCTCCGCGAAGTGGCAACCCGCACACCGAAGCCCGTCGTGGCATCCGGCGGTATCTCTAATCTCGATGACATCGCGGCCCTCCGTGAGCTCGTACCTCTCGGAGTTGAAGGGGCAATCGTCGGTAAAGCGCTGTATGCCGGCGCCTTCACACTGGCAGAGGCGCTTGATGTCGCCGGAGGCTGACGGATCCACTCCCGCCCGCGCGGGCGACTCGGCGGGCGTGCCGTGGGAAGGGCGAAGCTTCGAGCCCAACACGCATTCCGATGATGACGGTTCTGCTGACCCTCAACTGATCGCGGCTCTTGAAGCGCCACGCGGTGAGAGCGGCAACTCGGTTGCGATTATCGAGTCTTATCGCACTGCGCGGCTGCTCATTCCTCTCGTCGCTAAAAAAGGCGAAGAGGGGGTGTCCCCAACTGGGTTGCGAGTAGACAAGACGCAGGAACTATCCATCGTGACAGTTGGAGCTCCTGACGGGCGAACGGTCATGCCGGTCTTCACGAGCGTCGACGCGATGAGATCGTGGGATGCCGCGGCTCGACCGGTTCCGGCAGATGGTGTCCGAACAGCCGTTGCCGCTGTGACGGAACAGACAGATCTCATCGTCATTGATCCGGGATCTCCATCCGAGTACGTAGTCCGCCGACCGGCGCTTTGGGCACTTGCCCACGGCGAAACCTGGGAGCCGAGCTATCGGTCGCCTGCTGTCTTCGCCGGAATCGAAGAGAGCATTTCGGGGGAGTTGTCGGTCATCGACTTTGCCGTCGCTGACGGTGATCCCGAAGGTCGGCTGCGCGGGCCCGAGCTGATTGTGATTCTCGATCTGGCTGATGGCCTCGCTCAGGAACAGCTTGACGCCGTTCTTTCGCGACTCGCGCGACGGTGGGCGACCGACGACCGCATCGCAACGCTCGTGGATTCGCTACAGGTGACTCTGCGCACGTCTCGCTAATGCTCGCCTAGATAACCGGACCGGTCCATTTTTCGCCGGGTGCTTTCCCGATCGGGTCGGGGATCACTGAAGCTTCACGGAAAGCAAGCTGAAGAGAGCGGAGGCCATCACGAAGTGATCGCGCATGCATGTCGCTGATTTCGGGCGCCCCCGCGGTGATGAGTCCCGCCAGTGCATTGATCAGCTTCCGCGCTTCGTCGAGGTCTGTTTGCGTGTCTGGGTCATCGGCGAGGCCAAGCTTTACCGCCGCCGCGCTCATGAGGTGCACTGCCGCTGTCGTGATGATCTCCACGGCTGGAACGTCGGCGATGTCACGGGTTGCGGCAGAAGCGGCTCGATCCTGTTCTTCCCAGCGCTCTTCGCGCTCGTCTGGGGTGTAGGTAGGCTCTTCGGACGGCTGAGTCGATTCCACGGTGTGCTCTCTGCTAGACTGTGCGAGCGCCGGAGTGTTGTGCTCCGGATGAAAGTGGATTACATCCCACCCGCGCTTGCCGTTCCAGGCTACCGGGTCATCGCACTCCGCTTGTCTCTAAGGGGACAGGTTGTCCAGGGTGTGTAAAGCCGACGCTTTAGGTCGCGCTGGGTGGAATGATTCCGATTTCGCCCGCGTCGAACCCTTCGTCGCGGTGGCATAAACCGCACGAAGAGGAGTTCCGCATCAGCGATCCCCGAACCAACGACCGCATTCGCGTTCCCGAGGTACGCCTCGTGGGCCCGGCCGGCGAACAGGTCGGCGTTGTCCGCATTGAGGTCGCCCTGCGTCTCGCGCAGGACGCAGATCTCGATCTCGTCGAGGTAGCTCCGAACTCGAAGCCTCCTGTGGTCAAGATCATGGACTACGGGAAGTTCAAGTACGAAGCCGCCCAGAAGGCCAAGGAAGCTCGTCGCAATCAGGCCAACACGATCCTCAAAGAGGTTCGTTTTCGCCTGAAGATTGAGCCCCACGACTACGAAACCAAGCGCAAGCGCGCTGAAGGCTTCTTGCAAGCCGGTGACAAGGTCAAGGCCATGATTCTTTTTCGTGGACGCGAGCAACAGCGTCCCGAACAGGGCGTGAAGCTTCTACGTAAGTTCGCCGAGGACGTTGCCGATCTCGGCACCGTTGAGTCGAACCCAACGATCGACGGTCGAAACATGGTCATGGTCGTTGCACCGCATAAGAACAAGTCCGAGGCGAAGGCGGAGCAAAACGCACAGCGTGCCGCCACGAAGGAAGCCGCGCGTCAGGCGCGCTCCACCCCAGACGAGCCCACGCCGGCTGCTGCCGAGTAGGCCCCACGACTCCCGCATCGCGGGATGACAACGAAGGAAGAGAAGATGCCGAAGCAGAAGACCCACTCGGGTGCCAAGAAGCGCTTCAAGATCACCGGCAGCGGAAAGCTCAAGAAGCAGCAGGCCGGTATGCGCCACAACCTCGAGGGCAAGTCGAGCCGTCGCACACGTCGCCTCAACAAGGACCAGGTCCTGTCCAAGGCTGACACCAAGATGGCCAAGAAGCTCCTCGGTCGCTGAGCGCCGAAGCACGTTAGGAATATAAGAAATGGCAAGAGTAAAGCGGGCCGTCAACGCCCACAAAAAGCGTCGCGTCATTCTCGAGCGCGCATCCGGTTACCGGGGCCAGCGTTCGCGTCTGTACCGCAAGGCTAAAGAGCAGGTCACGCACTCGCTCGTTTACGCCTACCGCGACCGCCGCAAGCGCAAGGGCGACTTCCGCCGTCTGTGGATCCAGCGTATTAACGCTGCGAGCCGCCAGAACGGTCTCACCTACAACCGCTTCATCCAGGGACTGGGTGCTGCAGGCGTTCAGGTAGACCGTCGTATGCTTGCTGACCTCGCGGTCAACGACCCGGCCACGTTCACCTCACTCGTTGAGACCGCCAAGAAGGCGCTCCCGAGCGATGTCAACGCTGCGAAGGTTTCTGCGTAATAGCTGCACATAACGACGAAGGGTGCTCCCGCGAGGGGGCACCCTTCGTCGTTTGCGTGTGAAGTTTCGCCATAGACTTGCGCCGTGCTTGAGAACCCGCGATCCCCGCGCGTGCGCGCAGTTGCCAAACTCCACAAACGCAGCGCACGAGCTGAAACAGGGCTGTTTCTTCTTGAGGGTCCACAAGCAGCGCGCGAAGTGCTGACGTATCGTCCAGGCAGCGTCGAGGAGCTCTTTGCAACTCCCACGGCCATGGAGCGACACGTCGAGTTGAGAGATGCCGCCGCCGCCGCTGAAATCGAAATCGTCTACACAACGGAAGCCGTGCTCGACGCGATGGCCGACACCGTGACTCCCCAGGGAATTCTGGCCGTCGCTCGACAGTCGCCGACGTCACTGAAGGATGTCTTTGCTGCATCGCCGCGACTTATTGCAATCTGCCAAGAAGTAAGGGATCCCGGAAATCTCGGGACCATAATTCGCGCGGCCGATGCTGCCGGCGCTGACGCCGTCATCCTTACCGGCCGAACTGTCGACCTGTACAACCCGAAAGTTGTTCGCGCAACGACTGGGTCCCTGTTCCATCTTCCTGTGTGCGTCGGAGTCGAACTGCCTGCGGTCGTAGAACGAGCGCGGGCTGCAGGGGTTCGGGTCATCGCGGCAGATGTGGGGGGCGCAGACTTTTTGGCTGCCCGAGAGATGCTGACGGAACCCACGGCGTGGCTCTTCGGCAACGAGGCGCGTGGACTCGACGAGGAGTCTCTGGCCTTGGCTGACGCGTCACTGCGTCTTCCCATCTACGGGGCAGCAGAGTCTTTAAACCTTGCTAGCGCCGCGAGCGTGTGCCTATACGAAAGCGCATTCGCGCAGCGTTCCTCCGCGTAGCGCTCCCGCCGAAGCCCTGTTACGTCTAGGTAAAGCTCTCGTCAACCCCTTGGGCGATAATGCGGAGCGACCTATGGTTTAGCCATGTCATCGCCTGATGCGGAAAGTCCAGCACCGCGAACGTCCAACATCACGGTACGTCGAGGGGAACCACTGGTTGTCATCGAAAATGTCGACAAATATTTTGGTGATCTTCACGTTTTGCGCGATATCTCGACCGTCGTAAATCGTGGTGAGGTCGTGGTCGTCATTGGCCCTTCCGGCTCGGGTAAGTCGACGCTTTGTCGCGCGATCAACCGTCTCGAGACAATCGATTCCGGACGCATACTGATCGACGACCAGCCCCTGCCTGAAGAGGGCAAAGAGCTAGCGCACCTCCGTGCCGACGTCGGAATGGTGTTCCAATCCTTCAACCTTTTTGCTCACAAGACGGTGCTGGAGAACGTGACGCTCGGGCCCACGCGAGTGCGCGGGATGAGCCGAAAAGCCGCGGATGAAAAGGCTATGAAGATTCTCGACCGCGTGGGCGTGGCGAACCAGGCCAAGAAAATGCCAAGTCAGCTCTCCGGCGGTCAACAGCAGCGGGTTGCGATTGCGCGATCGCTCGCGATGGACCCGAAGCTGATTTTGATGGACGAGCCGACGAGCGCGCTCGATCCCGAAATGATCAACGAAGTGCTCGACGTCATGATCGGTCTCGCGACGGAGGGCATGACGATGATCGTCGTCACCCATGAAATGGGCTTTGCCCGCAAAGCCGCAGACCGTGTCCTTTTCATGGCCGACGGCGCAATTGTCGAAGAAGCTACACCCGAGCAGTTCTTCACGAACCCTCAGAGCGAGAGGGCACAGGACTTCTTGTCCAAAATCCTCGAGCACTGACACGACCCGGATGCCATAAGCATCTGGGAACCGAAGATGGGTCGCACAAGCGGCCGCACACAGCAAAGGACGAAGACATGAAGCGACTGAGAACCCCTCTTATTGCACTGGCCGCGGTGGGCGCGTTGGCTCTTTCTGCCTGCGCCGGCAGTACAGATGGTGGAGATGCGGCTGAGCCGGCTCCTGCCGACGTGACCTTCGAAGAGGGCACGACGATGGCTGCCCTGAATGAAGCCGGAACGATCACCATCGGCACGAAGTTCGACCAGCCGCTGTTCGGCCTGATGGGCCCAAGCGGAACTCCTGAAGGATTCGACGTCGAGATCGGCAAGATCATCGCGGCCGAGCTCGGCATCTCTGCGGAAAACATCGAGTGGACAGAAACTGTTTCCGCCAACCGAGAACCCTTCATCGAGAACGGTCAGGTTGATCTCGTTGTGGCGACTTACACGATCAACGATGAGCGCAAGGAGGTTGTCTCGTTCGCCGGCCCCTATTACATGGCGGGGCAATCGATTCTCGTGCTCGCTGACAACGAAGACATCACCAGCGAAGAAGATCTCGTCGGCCAGCCGGTGTGCTCAGTTACCGGCTCCACTCCGGCGGCAATGCTGGAAGAGATCGGCGCTGAGCCCGTGCTCACTGACACCTACTCGAACTGCCTGGAGCCGCTCCGAAATGGTGCAGTGGTTGCCGTCTCGACAGACAACGTGATCCTCGCCGGTCTCGCAGCTCAGAACGAAGGCGAATTCAAGGTGGTCGGCGAACCTTTCACTGAGGAGCCTTACGGCATTGGACTCGCGCTTGATGACACCGATTTTCGGATGTGGATAAACGATGTTCTCGAGGCTAGCTACGAAGACGGCAGCTACGAAGAGGCCTGGAACAAGACAGCCGGCACTGTGTTGCCGTACGTCGACCCGCCCACGCCGGACCGCTACTAGCGCGTTTGCTGTCCGGGCCGAGACGCTCGGCCCGGACAGCACTTCAACTGATCATTTGTGAGAGGACAACGCATGGTGGAACAGCTGTGGTCGCTCATGCCCGAATTCTGGCAGGGGTTCCGCGTGACGCTACTTCTTCTGGTGGTTTCGGGCATCACGGCGCTTGTCATCGGAACGCTCATCGCTGCGATGCGCGTCTCTCCGGTGCCGGTGCTGAGCTGGTTCGCTGCGTTCTGGACAGAGATCGCTCGAAACACCCCGTTGACCCTCGTGTTTTTCTTCACAGCGTTTGTGCTCCCGATGCTGGGGTTGCGGGTTCCGTATCTCCTCTTGGCTTTCGTAGCGCTGAGTTACTACACATCACCGTTTGTCGCAGAGGCACTGCGCTCTGGAATCAACGGAGTGCCTGTGGGGCAAGCGGAGGCTGCGCGAAGCATAGGACTGGGGTTCGGAACGACCGTCACGCTCGTTGTCTTGCCACAGGCATTTCGCATGACGGTGCCGCCCCTGATCAACGTCTTTATCGCGCTGACGAAGAACACCTCTGTGGCGGGAGGGTTCTTCGTCGTTGAGCTCTTCGCGACTACTCGCCAACTCGCGAACGACAACGGGAACATCGTGATACCGATCTTGCTCGTTGCGGCCGCGCTATACCTCGTAATTACCGTTCCGCTCGGCTTTGTCGCCGGCATGCTGGAGAAGCGTTGGGTGATGAGCCGATGACGAGTGTCCTCTTCGACGTACCCGGGCCGAAGGCCCGCCGAGCGTCTCGTATCGCCTCGATCATTTCGCTGGCTGCCATCGCGGCAGTCGTCACATGGTTGGCTTTTCTCCTTGCTGCACCGCGTGAATCTGGCGGGATTACCCTCCCGGGGATGTTCGATGGCAGTCGCTGGGATATCTTCGCCGACGCGCAGGTGTGGAGCTACATCGGTGAAGGAGTAATCGGGACGTTGCGCGCAGCCGGTCTAGCAACGCTCGGAGCGATTCCACTCGGCATCGTTTTGTCGCTTTTGCGGAGCTCGGCGATTTCCTGGGTCCGAATTCCCACAGCGTGGATTATCGAGTTCTTCCGCGGCATGCCAGTGCTCTTGATGATGCTGTTTATCCTTCTAGTGGGATCGACAGGTTCGCTTGGGGCGGTCGTGATAGCGCTGATCATCTACAACGGCACGCTTATCGGTGAGGCGCTGAGGGCCGGGCTTGTTGCTCTTCCCCGAGGACAGCGCGAGGCTGCGCTCAGTGTGGGAATGCGTGAGTTTCAATCAAAGATGCTTGTTGAGTTTCCGCAGGCTTTTCGACAAATGCTGCCCATCATCGTGGCTCAACTTGTCGTGCTCTTGAAAGACACGTCACTCGGGTACATCGTCGGTTACAACGAGATTATTCGCACGAATATGTACTATCTCGGCAGTTACTACGGCAACCGCTATATGTTCTCGCTGTTCGCCGTGACTCTGTTGATCTACCTGGCGATCAACCTCACCCTGTCGTGGTTCGCGCGCTGGCTGTCTAAACGCACCGCGAGCGGTGGCGGACGTGCCACTGCTGTTCCAAGCGGTGATATCGATCCAGATCAAGAGATCACAGCCGCGGAGGCCGAAGGTTCGACGCACCGTCGGTAGACTCGTCTCTCGTGTCCGACACACCCGATTCCCCCGTTATCTCGCCCGAAGCAGTTGACGCTGCCGTCGATGCGGCGCTCGCCGCAATTTCGACCGCTTCCGACACCGCCACACTGAAAGCCGCGCGCTCGGCCCACGCGGGCGATGCCTCGCCGCTTGCACAACTGAACGCGCAATTGCGAAATGTTGAGCCCACCCGTAAAGCGGAGTTCGGCAAGCTCGTCGGTGGTGCGCGTGGCCGTGTTAATCAAGCTCTCGCTGCTCGGGAGAAGGAGCTCGCAGCTGCGGAAACCGCAGCGCGCTTAGATGCTGAACGCATCGACATTACGGCGCAGCCACATCGCGCGCGCATTGGGGCGCGGCATCCGATTTCGCTGCTCCAGGAAGAAATTTCCGATCTCTTCGTCGGCATGGGGTGGGAAATTGCTGAGGGCCCGGAGCTAGAGCACGAGTGGTTCAACTTCGACGCGTTGAACTTCGATGTTGATCACCCCGCGCGTCAGATGCAAGACACATTCTTTGTCGATCCGGTTGATCGACACCTCGTCATGCGGACCCACACAAGTCCCGTGCAGGTGCGCTCCATGCTTGACCGCGAGCTGCCGATTTACATCCTGTGCCCGGGGCGGGTCTACCGCACCGACGAGTTCGACGCGACCCATCTTCCTGCCTTCACTCAGTTCGAGGGTCTCGTCATCGATAAGGGCATCACGATGGCAAACCTCAAAGGCACGCTCGACCACGCGGCGAAGGTTCTGTTCGGGCCCGAGGCCAAGACGCGCTTTCGGACCAACTACTTTCCGTTCACCGAGCCGTCGGCAGAGCTCGACCTTTGGCACCCGACGTTCAAGGGCGGTGCACGCTGGATTGAATGGGGCGGATGCGGCATGGTCAACGCCAATGTGCTGCGCGCCGCCGGAATCGATCCAGATGTGTACTCCGGATTCGCGTTCGGGATGGGAATCGAACGGACGCTGATGTTCCGGAGTGACGTACAAGACATGCGTGACATGGCCGAGGGCGATGTACGCTTCAGCGAGCAGTTCGGGATGGTGGTGTGATGCGCGTTCCGCTGTCGTGGTTGCGTGAGTTCGTCGATGTACCGGTGGGCGCAACACCTGAAGACATCCACGAAGCATTCGTGTCTGTCGGGTTCGAAGAAGAAGATGTCCACGATTTCGAGCTCGAGGGCCCGATCGTTGTTGGCGAGGTGCTGGAGTTCACTGAAGAGCCTCAGACCAACGGCAAGACGATTCGTTGGTGCCAGGTCGATGTCGGTGCCGATAACGGCGGCGTGCGCGGAATCGTTTGCGGCGCCGGCAACTTCTTCGCCGGCGACAAGGTTGTTGTGACCCTTCCAGGATCGGTTCTTCCGGGGCCCTTCCCGATTGCGGCGCGAAAAACCTACGGGCACGTCTCTGACGGCATGATCGCGTCGGCGAAAGAGCTGGGTCTTGGTCAGGAGCACTCCGGCATCCTGCGGCTGGTCGAACTCGGGCTCGATGCTCCGGTAGGTACCGACGCAATTGCGTTGCTCGGGCTCGATGATGTCGCCGTCGACATCAATGTGACCCCTGACCGCGGATACGCTCTGTCGATTCGCGGCGCGGCGCGTGAGTATTCGCACGCGACCGGTGCTGCGTTCCGCGACCCCGGATTGCGCCCGACGACAGAGCTTCACCCGGGTGATGGCTTTCCGATCGTGATCGATGACCGCGCACCAATCCGAGGCCGCGCGGGGGCAACTGAACTTGTAGCCCGCGTTGTGCGCGACGTGGATGCCTCGCGCCCGACCCCGACGTGGATGATCACTCGCCTTGCGCTTGCGGGCATCCGGTCGCTCGGGGTGCTCGTCGATATCACCAATTACGTGATGGTCGAGCTCGGCCAACCAATTCACGGGTACGACCTCGATAAGCTTCGCGGCGGACTCACTGTGAGGCGTGCCGAGGCCGGCGAGAAGCTCGAGACGCTCGATGGTCAAATTCGTACTTTGGACGTTGAAGACCTGCTCATCACTGACGACTCGGGCCCGATTGGGCTCGCGGGTGTCATGGGTGGCGGTACCACTGAGATGACCTCAGCGACCCGCAACGTTCTCATCGAAGCTGCCATTTTTGACACTGTGTCGATCGCGCGCACTGCGCGTCGCCACAAGCTGCCTTCTGAGGCATCCCGTCGGTTCGAGCGTGGCGTGGACCCACGCATCCCGTTCGTGGCAGCACAGCGGGTAGTAGAGCTCATGGTGGAGTACGCAGGCGGGAGTCTCGATGACACGGGTGGTGCTGTCTACGCGCAGTGGTCTGCAACCCCCGTGACTCTGCCGGAGGAATTCGTCAGCGGTCTCATCGGTGTCGAATATTCCGATGACGAAGTGCGCCACGCGCTCGAACTCATTGGCTGTTCCATCGAGGAGCAGGGCGCTTCCTGGCGGATCACACCCCCGTCGTGGCGCCCAGACCTCACCGACAAGTGGACTCTCGCAGAAGAAGTGGCCCGAATTCACGGTCTGGATCGGGTGCCTTCGGTGCTACCGACCCCGCCGTCGGGCCGCGGCTTGACGAAAGCGCAGCGTGGTCGTCGTCGGGTGCTGAACTCTCTGGCAGCAGCTGGGTACACCGAGGTGCAGGCATTCCCGTTCACGACCGAAGCGCTCAACGATCTTCACGGGTCGGCCTCGGGCGGGCATCTGCCGAGCATTGCGCTCGCCAACCCGCTCGACGGACAAGCTCCGTTCCTCCGTCGATCCCTCCTGCCGGGCCTGATCGATATCGCACATCGCAATGTGTCGCGCGGTTTGACAGATGTTGCCGTGTTCGAGACGGGCTCCGTATTCTTGCCGAAGCCCGGCGTGACCTACGGCACTCGCGCTGTTCCGCCTCTTGGTGCCCGGCCGGATGCCGCGACACTCACCGAGCTTGACGCGTCGATTCCACCGCAGCACCGCTACTTGGCAGTGCTGGTCGCCGGAAACGCACAACCGAAACAGCCAGGTCGTGCGGCTGAACCCTCCGGTGTCGTTGAAGCACTTGACGCCGTGCGTGTCGTCGCGAACGCCGCAGGCGTAACGATTGATGTGACGCAAGCAAAGCGAGCTGCGCTCCACCCGGGTCGAGCGGGAACGCTCACCGTCGACGGCACTGAGGTTGGCTACGTGGGGGAGTTATTGCCTGCCGTGGTCGAGGCATCCGATCTTCACGGGCGCGTCGCCGTTGCCGAGCTGAATCTCGATCTCGTGGTGTCGCTCGCGGGAGAGCTTGACGTTGCGGCATCGCTTTCGGGGTTTCCCGCAGCGACACAAGATGTTTCGCTCGTCGTTGGATCTGATGTGCCTGCAGTTGATGTGCAGGCGGAATTGGCGCTTGGTGCTGGCGAACTACTGGAGACAATTCGTTTGGTGGATGACTACCGAGGCCAGGGCGTTGCGGAGGGCGCGAAGAGTTTGACGTTCGCGCTTCGTTTTCGGGCGCCTGATCGCACACTGACGGCAGCGGAAGCGACGGAAGCGAAGCTTGGCGGGGTCTCACGTGCTCAAGAGGCGTTCAGCGCACGCCTTAGGGAATAGCGCCGCGAGTTCTCGCTCGGGTTTACGTTACGCTTCGGCATGGGCACGAAGCGCGTGCGTTTCCACGGGGAGGACGCGACGATGTCATCGTTGCTGTATCGGCTAGGTCGTTTTTCTGCAAAATACCGCTGGTGGGTGATTGCAGTATGGCTGGTGATCGTCGTCGCAGCCGGGGGAATCGCAACTGCTCGCGGCGGCGCAAGCAACCTTGAAGCTTCGTACGCGATCCCGGGGACGCCCGCGCAAGAGGCGCTCGACGTCCTTGGACAGCGATTTCCTGAGCTGAGCGGCGCGAGTGCGCGCATTGTTGTTGACGCTGGCGACGGCGCCGACATCGCGGACCACTCCGATGTAATTTCCACTGCATGTGAGGATCTTGCTTCTCTCAGTGCCGTGAAGTTAGTCACGTGTCCGTTTCCCATGACGGCATCGGGCTCTTCAGCATCCGGTTCGGGAGATCCTTCTCAAATTTCGTCGGATGCCTCGATGGCTTTCATTTCGGTTCAACTGTCGTCTTCGACCGCGAGCAATTCTGTGGTCGCGGCGGCCGAATCAGCCATGAAACCCGTAAGCGACGCCGGCGTAAAAGTTGCATACTCGGGCTTGGAAGCCACCGCGTCATCGTCGAGCTCGACGGAGTATTTCGGCGTTGGGATTGCATTTCTTGTCTTGGTGATCACCTTCGGCTCGTTCATCGCCGCCGGCATTCCGCTCATCACAGCCCTACTCGGAGTGGCACTCGCGTCGAGTGCCATTTACATAACTGCCTCGTTAGCGCCTGTTTCGCAGACCGCACCACTTCTTGCGACCATGCTGGGGCTTGCCGTGGGTATTGACTACTCGCTCCTCATCACATCCCGCCACCGTGCGCAATTGCGCGCGGGAATGAATCCCCGCGAATCGGTTGCTGTGGCCACCGCGACCGCCGGTACGGCCGTCGTTTTCGCAGGAATCACGGTCATGATTGCGCTCATCGGACTCTCCGTTGCAGGAATCCCGTTTCTCACCGTCATGGGGTTGGGCGCAGCTGTTGCAGTGTTAGGCGCACTCGCTGTCGCTGTCACATTGCTACCGGCACTTCTCGCAGTCTTTGGGGGAGCGCTCCGCCCACGCGCGCCTCGTCGAAGCCGTGCGGTTCGCACACCCAAGCCTCCGATCTGGGTTCGGGGTGTGACCGCTGCACCTGTTGCGGCAATCGTCCTGATCATCGGGTTACTGGGAGCTGCCGCGATTCCAGCTTTTGGCGCCCGCCTCACGCTTCCAGACGCCGGGTACGACCCCCCGGGAAGCCCCGCGCGTGTGGCGTACGACCTGCTAGATGAGGGGTTTGGGCCTGGCTTCAACGGTCCGCTCGTCATCACTGCGGACATTTCGGGGACGCTTGACATCGAAAAAGCACTTGACGCGCTCGACGCTGAGTTCGATGGAGTAGCGAACGTTGCGGCAGTCTCGAAGGCGTCACCCAATGAAGCACTCGACTTTGCTGTGCTTTCTGTCACCCCCAAGAGTTCGCCCTCATCGACGGCGACTGCTGATCTTGTCTCGACCCTGCGGGATCTCGCGCCGGCCTTCGAGAAAGAGAATGGCTTCACCTTCGAGGTCACAGGGCAAACGGCGCTCGGAGTCGATATCTCCGCGCGTCTCAGTGCGGCATTGCTGCCATTCGGCATCGTCGTGGTCGGGCTTTGTCTGATTCTTCTGACCATCATGTTCCGCTCAATTGCGGTACCGCTATCGGCGACCGTTGGGTACCTTCTGACCGTCGGGGGAGCCCTCGGTGTCACCCGCCTCGTGTTTGAGATGGGGTTCGGCGCGTCTTTCATCGGCGTTGCCAAGGTGGGGCCGGTCGTCAGCTTTATGCCGATCCTCGTGATGGCGGTGCTGTTCGGTCTCGCGATGGATTACCACGTGTTCCTGGTGTCGAGGATGCGTGAGCAATTTTTTGAAACTGGCAATGCTCGTACGGCAGTGCTGCAAGGATTTTCGGCATCCGCTCGTGTTGTCACAGCTGCCGCTCTTATCATGTTCTCGGTCTTCTTCTCGTTTGTGCCCGGGGGTTCCGCAGCCATCCAGCCGATCGCCTTTGCGCTCGCCGTGGGTGTCCTCATCGACGCATTTATCGTGCGTATGACCTTCATTCCCGCCGTCATGGCACTTCTCGGAGATAGAGCCTGGTGGGTACCGAAATGGCTTGATCGCGTTTTGCCCAACGCGGATATCGAAGGCGAAGTGGTGCAGCGCATGTTGCGCCAGCGCCAGTGGCAGAGCGATGACGGATCTGAAGAAGCTGGCTTGTGGGCCGAAGACCTTTCGGTTGCAGGCAGCACGCCCGCAAGTTTCCGAGCTTCTGAGCGCGATGTTGTGATCATCGGCGGCGACAGCGCCGGCGGTGTCGTTGCTGCGATTGCGGGCAGGGCTGCCGACACCGCTGGCAACCTCAGCGTGCAGGGGAGGCTCATCCCATTCGAGCGCTCGGCTGTTGCGAGAGAGTCTCGGTTCGTGCCGGCTGTCCCCGATGTGCCGGGCGGCGAAACGGTGCACGAGCGGCTTCGCGCGCGAATACGCGAATCAGGGCATCACCGAAGTGAGCGCTCCGCTCTGGTGGCTGAGGCCGCCGAAACTTTCGATCGCCTCATGGTCGCTGTCTCAGATGACTTACATTCGACCATTGAACTCACAACTCTGGCCGGGTCTCTGACCGATGCGCAATTGTGGTTTCTTGATGTGGCAGCGGCTTTGGCGCCATCGTCTCGTTTGGTTGCGATCGACGCGACCGGCAAGTTGCCCGCGGACGCGGTGTTGGCGGTCATCGTTGCTCGTGCACGCACTGACGCCACCCTGGTCGTCGCAACGACGGCCGGCAATGCTGTCACCGACCGTCGCGTCGTCACGGTCACGCTGAGCGAACACGCTGATACCGGCATGAAAGGAACCCGCGCATGAGCGCCCTGTGGAGCATGGTCGGCGCGCCCGCGGCGGGCGCCCGGCGAACACGAGTACTCATCGTTGTCGCAGTCGCGGTACTCGCACCACTTCTCATAGTGCTGGCACTCGTTCCGCGAAGCGAAGATCAGGCGATTCCGGTCGCGGTCGTCAATCTTGACGTACCGATAGGTCTCACAACTGATTCGCCCGTCATCGCGGGGAAGCTGCTGACGGAGAACATCGTCACGGCTGACAGCGGTGTTGATTGGACAATTACCGATACGACTAGCGCAACCGCGGGGTTGGACGATGGCACGTATGTCGCCATCGTCACAATTCCGGCAGACTTTTCGAAGTCCGTTGCGACAGTCTCGTCAGAGAGCCCGGTGGCTGCGACGATTGCGGTGCAGACGTCTACCGCTCACGGCTATGCGGGGGGAGTTATAGCGAATGCTCTTGCGGCACGGATCCCGAGCGGAGTGTCCACGGCAATCACGACGAATTACGTTTCGGCGACTCTTGATTCATTCGCAGAACTGCACGATCAGCTCGGCGGTGTGTCTGAAGATGTCGCCAAGATTGCTGAAGGTACGGATGACGCATCTGTTGGTGTGGGAAAGATCGCGGGATATTCCGAAGGGCTTTCGACGGGACTAGCCGAGATGGCGGAAGTGCTGGACCTACTTCCTGCGGGCGCGCGTGATCTGGGTAGCTTGAGCGCTGACGGCGCCGCGGGCTCGGCCCAGCTCGCGACGTCACTTGGTGAGAGTTCTCTGCGTGCCAGCGAACTCGCCGTCGCACAGACCATCACAGCTGATGCGCTCGCTGAGTTGGAAGCCACGATGCGAGCCGATCCGACCGCGCCTGTGAGCACACTCATCGACACCGTCAGTGCGCTGCAGGATGAAGCCGATGGAATGGCCTCTCAGCTATATGGGCAGGGCGAATCTCTCGCGAACGATGCTGGCTACGCGGCCGTGGTCGCAGCGGCGGATGCCGTGCTCGCTGATGTGAGTGGTCCGGTTGCAAGTTCCCTTACTGCGTTGGACGAAGACGTCGCTGGTGCTGCGGAAGCCTCCGGGCTTCTCACGACCGAGATGGAGGAGGTGTCGGCGGGGCTCGATACGCTCGGCACGGATACCAGCGCAGTTGCTACGGGCCTCGGGACCGTAGCTGATGACATCCCGAATTATTCGGCAGCTGAGCAAAAATCGATTGCTGCCGTTGTCGCTTCACCAATTGGTGCTGAGATCACGTCTGTGGCTGGCCCGACCACCGCGCGTTCAGCGACGCTCGGCGCAGTCGTTCCGGTGGCGCTGTGGCTGGGCGCTCTCGCGACTTTTCTGGTCGTTGCGCCGTTCTCGCGCACGCGCCTAACGACAGCGGTCTCCGCGGTTCGCATCGCGACGGACAGCGCGATGGTTGCGGTCGCTGTGGGAGCTGTTCAAGCAGTATTGGTGTGGATTGCCATCGTCATTGTCGGAATTCCCGCGTCGCGTCTTGGTGTGGCGTTCGCCCTAACCCTCATCGCAGCGATGGCTTTCGCTCTTCTCCATCAAGCGCTCGTTGCATTGATGGGGCGCGCGGGACTCGTGGTGTCGGTCGTGGCGTTGGGTCTGCAACTCGTCGCGTCGGGGATCTTTGCACCCAATTCCAGCGAGAGCGCCTTGGGGATCCTTCCGCTGAGTATCGCTCTGCAGGGAGCCGAAGCTCTCGTCGGTGGGTCACTTCACGCCGTGCTTTCGTCAGCGATTGGGCTTGCTATCTGGGGTGTCGTCTCAGCTCTCGTGACGGTCGCGGCGGTATCGCGAGCGCGCCAGTCAATGTTGCGGGGGATGCTCGTGGCAACAGCTACGTGATTTGCGCAGGGCATCCGCATGCGGATATCGTCGCTTCATGCCATCGGCTGCGCCCCTTACTTCTTCGCTCGCTTCGAGCGAAGCTTCCGCGCGCCGACGTCTGGACGGCCGCCGACTCTAGGCGACTGCACGCATCCACCCTCGGGAGGACTGTGGGCGTCGCCGTCTCAGGCTCTTGTCTCCAGACTCTAAGGTGGAATCCATGACGTATTCGGTCGCTGTATCCGGCGCCTCCGGCTATGCGGGCGGCGAAATTCTTCGCCTCCTTGCCGCGCATCCTGATATCGAAATCCGCACTGTGACAGCTCACTCGACTGCGGGTCAGCCCCTTGTGCAGCACCAGCCCCACCTGCGTTCGCTTGCGCATCTCACGATCCAAGAAACATCGCCGGAGATTCTTTCGGGTCACGACATCGTGTTTCTCGCGCTTCCGCACGGTCAGTCGGGCCAGTACACTGACTCGCTCGGCGACACACCCCTCGTTATCGATGCAGGAGCAGATCACCGGCTCGTATCCGAAACCGAGTGGGACCGTTTCTACAGCGGCCCATTTCACGAGCCATGGACGTACGGCGTCCCAGAGCTGCCGATCGGCGCAGGCAAACAACGACAGAATCTCGTCGGTGCCACGCGTATCGCGGCGCCTGGTTGTAACGCGTCGACGGTGAGTTTGAGCATGGCGCCTGGTGTGTCCGCGGGAGTCATCGACCCGACTGGCATTGTGAGCGTGCTCGCAGTTGGCCCTTCCGGCGCCGGAAAAAGCCTCAAAACGAACCTCCTCGCGAGTGAGATCCTGGGATCCGCGAACCCATATGCCGTAGGCGGCACACACCGCCACATTCCAGAGATAAGGCAAGCGCTGATTGCAGCCGGAGCCCCAGATCCGAGGATCTCTTTTACCCCGGTGCTCGTTCCGATGGCCCGCGGAATCCTCGCGACCTCCAGCGCACCCATAGCACCGGGAGTCAGCGACGCTGACCTGCGAGCAGCATGGGAAGAGGCCTATCACGATGAGGCATTCGTTCAGCTGCTTCCGGAAGGGCATTTCCCGCGCACAGCAGATGTCATCGGAGCGAACACGGCGCTCATTGGTCTCGCAATCGATCGGGACGCTGGGCGGGTGGTCGTTGTGGCCGCTGTCGACAATCTTGTTAAGGGCACCGCTGGAGCTGCCATCCAATCCATGAATCTTGCCCTCGGCCTCCCCGAGGACCGGGCACTCAGCATGAACGGAGTCGCGCCGTGAGCGTTACTGCAGCCCAAGGCTTCACAGCATCCGGAGTCACTGTCGGTCTGAAATCAACCGGCAAACGTGACGTCGCAGTCGTCGTGAACCAAGGACCGCTCAAGGTAGGCGCCGCGGTCTTCACGAGTAACCGGGCCAAAGCAAACCCCATCATCTGGTCGCAGCAGGCTGTCGCAGATGGTGTCGTCGAGGCAATCGTCCTCAATTCTGGGGGAGCAAACTGTTTCACCGGATCGTTCGGTTTTCAGACGACACACCAAACGGCCGAGAAGACTGCCACGCTCCTCGGCGTGAGCGCCGGAGACGTCTTGGTGTGTTCTACCGGGCTCATCGGCACCGGCGATGAACTCTTTCGCTCACGCGTGCTCGAGGGCGTAGAGCGCGGCATCGAAGACCTGAGCGTCAACGGCGGGGTTGCGGCATCCGAAGCCATCATGACCACGGATTCGAAAGCCAAACGCTCGTCGGTTTCGCGCGATGGCTGGACAATCGGCGGAATGGCAAAAGGCGCGGGGATGCTCGCGCCCGGCCTCGCGACAATGCTTGTCGTCATCACAACTGACGCCGTCATCGACTCGGCGAATGCCGACACGCACCTGCGTTCCGCCACACGCACCAGTTTTGATCGCCTCGATTCCGACGGCTGTATGTCCACAAACGATCAGGTGACGCTCATGGTTTCGGGCGCATCCGGCGTCACCCCGAACCCGGACGAGTTCGCTGCGGCGCTCGCCGAGGTATGCCTCGATCTCTCGAAGCAGTTGCAGGCGGATGCCGAGGGTGCAAGCCACAACATCACAATTCGTGTTGAGCACGCGGCATCCGAGGACGAGGCCGTGGAAGTTGGTCGCTCGGTCGCTCGAAACAACCTCTTCAAAGCAGCGATTTTCGGCAACGACCCTAATTGGGGGAGAGTGCTCGCCGCCATCGGGACCACTGATGCCGAATTCGACCCGTACAACGTGGACGTCTGGATGAACGGGGTTCGTGTCTGCACTGAAGGGGGTCCGGATCGGCCTCGAGAGGATGTCGACCTCACGCCGCGGGCAACCGATGTGCTTATTGATCTTAAAATCGGTGGTTCGTCAGCGACAATTCTTACCAACGACCTCACGCACGACTACGTTCACGAAAATAGCGCTTACTCGTCATGACAAATATAGATATTCAAGACACAGATCCCGCTGAAGCGAGCGCGAAAGCGCAGACTCTCATCGATTCGCTTCCGTGGCTCAAGCGCTACTCCGATCAGATCATCGTGATCAAGTACGGCGGAAACGCGATGGTCTCGGAAGAGCTACAAGACGCTTTTGCTGAAGACATGGCGTATCTGCGGTACGTCGGCATCAAGCCCGTTGTGGTGCACGGCGGTGGACCGCAGATCTCCAACATGCTCGACCGACTCGCCATACCGAGCGAGTTCAAAGGCGGTTACCGAGTCACGAGCACCGAGGCGATCAGTGTCGTACGGATGGTGCTGACCGGTCAGATCAATCCGCAGCTCGTCGCGAAGATTAACGCGCACGGTCCGGTCGCTACTGGTCTTTCAGGCGAGGATGCCGGTTTGTTCGGTGGGCGCCAACGCGCGGTCTTCGTCGATGGTGCCGAACACAGCCTCGGACGAGTCGGAGACGTCGTCGAAGTTGACCCCCAGCCGGTGCTTGATCAGATCGCAGCGGGCCGTGTTCCGGTGGTGTCATCGATTGCGCCCGACATCGACAATCCAGGCCAGTCGCTCAACGTGAACGCAGACGCGGCGGCGGCGGCGCTCGCCGTAGCCCTGGAAGCGACGAAGCTGGTTGTTCTCACTGACGTCGCTGGGTTGTATGCGGATTGGCCTAATCGAGATTCGCTCGTTTCTCACTTGACATCTACTGAGCTCCGAGAGCTCTTGCCGAGGCTTCAGTCGGGAATGATTCCCAAAATGCAGGCATGCCTTGAAGCTGTCGAAGGCAACGTCGAGACTGCGGCCATCATCGATGGTCGAATACCTCACTCCGTGCTCGTTGAACTGTTTACTCACAAAGGAATTGGAACCGAGGTGGTGAAGGGATGACTGACTGGCTTGAGGACGCACAGCGCGACCTCGTACTCAACGCAGGCGACCGGATGGCGCTGTTCGTGCGCGGTGAAGGTGCATGGCTGTGGGATGCCGACGGCAACAGGTACCTCGACTTCCTCGGCGGAATCGCGGTCAATTCCCTGGGGCATGCTCACCCGGTCTTCGTCGAAGCCGTCGCAGCGCAGGCAGCGACGCTCGCGCACGTGTCGAACTACTTTGCCACCCCGCCGCAGCTTGAACTTGCAGCGCGGCTGAAGCGCCTCGCTGGCACCGGCACTTCGGGTCGTGTGTACTTCAGCAACTCCGGCGCCGAGGCGAACGAAGCTGCGTTCAAGCTCGCTCGCCTTCATGGCGCAGCATCGGATACGACGGCCGCCCGCCCCCGTATCCTCGCGCTGAAAGAGGCGTTCCACGGTCGCACAATGGGAACTCTTGCTCTCACCGGGAAACCGGCGATGCAGGCACCCTTTGAGCCGATGGTTCCAGGTGTGGAATTCCTCGACTCGACGATCGAGGCACTTGAAGCCGCGATGGATGATCGAGTTGCCGCATTGTTCGTAGAACCCATCAAGGGTGAAGCGGGCGTTCTTGAGCTTCCCGAGGGATACCTGCAGGCTGCGCGCGCACTCACCACCGCGCACGGCGCTCTTCTCATCATCGATGAGATTCAGACCGGGGCGGGACGCACGGGTGAATGGTTCGGTTTCCAGCACGCGGGTATCACCCCCGACGCGATCACCCTTGCAAAAGGCATCGGCGGCGGGTTCCCAATCGGCGCGCTCGTTACCTTTGGCGCCGCCAGCGAGCTCTTCTATCCCGGAACACACGGCTCTACGTATGGGGGCAACGCCCTCGGTACTGCGGTAGCGAGCGCCGTTCTCGGCGAGATCGAGCAGGCCGGACTTGTTGAGAATGCGCGGGAGCGCGGCCCACAGATTCGAGCCGCGATCGCAGGCATCGACTCCCCGTTGGTGGCGGGATGCCGCGGCGCGGGCTTGCTCATCGGTGTCGCGTTGCGGCGTCCGGTAGCCAAGGACGTTGTCGCTGCAGCTCAGCAGGCGGGCCTTATCCTCAACGCAGCCAACGACAGCACAGTCCGGATCGCTCCGCCGTTGACGATCGGCGATGTCGAGATCGACGAATTTGCAGCACGGTTCACGACGGCTTTGCAGGCCGTCGAGGAGGCGCTTCTTGCCACAGACGCGGAGGTGCCAGCATGACGCGTCACCTGTTGCGTGATGACGATCTCACGAGTGCCGAGCAGTCTGAGATTCTCGATCTTGCGCTCGAGCTGAAGAAGGACCGCTGGCAGGTCAAGCCGCTGGCTGGTCCGCAGACAGTTGCAGTCATTTTTGACAAGTCGTCGACGCGGACTCGTGTTTCGTTTGCCGTCGGCATCGCAGACCTCGGCGGTTCGCCGCTGATCATCTCGACCGCGAATAGCCAACTCGGCGGAAAAGAGACTCCGTCCGACACCGCACGCGTTCTCGAACGCCAGGTCGCCGCGATCGTATGGCGGACTTACGCGCAGGCGGGTCTCGAATCGATGGCCGCGGGTACAACGGTGCCTGTCATCAACGCGCTGAGTGATGATTTTCATCCCTGCCAGCTCCTCGCAGACCTGCTGACAATTCGTGAGCACAAGGGCGAGCTCAAAGGGTTGACCCTGTCGTTCTTCGGCGATGGTCGAAGCAACATGGCGCACTCGTACATGCTTGCCGGTGTCACCGCCGGTATGCACGTACGTGTCACGTCGCCGGAGCCATATGCTCCGCGCGAAGACGTCGTTGCTGATGCAGACCGTCGGGCGGCCGAGACCGGGGGCTCAGTCACGCTCATGACTGATGCCAACGAAGCTGCCGCGGGCGCCGACGTAATCGTGACCGATACCTGGGTATCGATGGGCAAAGAAGAAGAAAAGCTTGCTCGATTGCGTGACCTGTCGGAGTACAAGGTGACCCACGAGACCATGTCCCTTGCGGATCCCGGGGCAATCTTCATTCACTGTCTTCCCGCCGACCGCGGCTACGAAGTCGACGCCTCGGTTATCGACGGGCCACAGTCGGTCGTATGGGATGAAGCAGAGAACCGACTGCACGCGCAGAAAGCGCTCCTCGTGTGGCTGCTTCGCCAGCAGTAGTCGGCGGTTCAGCTGCGGCGCGCGCGTGGAACCGCCTGGCCGGTGCCAAACGTCTCGGCGGAATCGATCTTGCGCGTGGCCTCGCGCTTGTGGGGATGTTCGCCGCGCACCTGCTCACGATCGACTCGTTCGACGTAGCGGAACCTTCGACCTGGATTGACATCGTTAATGGGCGATCCGCGATCTTGTTCGCGACACTCGCGGGAGTTTCGATTGCGTTGGTAACCGGAGGCGCGACTCCCGTTGTTGGCGTGGCCAGAAGAGTCGCGCGACGCCGGCTCGGTATCCGTGCTGGCTTCCTGTGGATTCTCGGCGTCATCCTGATCTTTACCGGTGTACCGATTTACGTGATCCTGCCGGCGTACGCTGTGCTCTTCTGCTTGGCGATGCCGCTGTTGGGCGTGCGCCCGCGCGCACTTTTCGCTATCGCCGCGATTCTCACTCTCACGATGCCGTTCCTCGTCGCCGTCATCGAAGCAATATTTGGTTGGGGAGAAGCGACGGATTCCGCCCTCGGGTTGCTTGTCGGCTGGGCTTATCCATTTCCGGTCTGGAGCATTTTTCTCATCACCGGGCTCGCTCTTGGCCGTCTTGATCTTTCGCGCACACGGGTGCAGACCAGTGCTGTCGTATTCGGAGCGATTGCCGCAATCGTGGGATACACGCTAGCGGCGGTGTTCCCAGCCCCTCCGGTGACATATGACATGACTGGCGCGCCGACGGATGCGGTCGCCTGGTTTCTGGCATCTGTGTGGACGGCAGACGCTCATTCCGGCGGGATCCTTGAGGTCCTAGCTTCTGGTGGGGTTGCTGTGGCGGTCATCGGCGCGTGCGTTCTGATTTGTCGCACGGCGCTGCGATGGGTCTTCCTGCCGCTTCGTGCTGCCGGAACGATGCCACTGACTGCCTACTCGCTGCAGGTGCTGGTGTGGGCGGTGTGGTCGCAGTTTGCGCTCGGTACGACGACCGACCTCTGGGGATTTCGCGCGCTTGAGCCGTTTTGGCCACTGACTATCGCGGTTTTGTTGGTTTGTATGGTGTGGGCACTCGTTGTCGGACGTGGTCCCCTCGAGAACCTCTCGAACACCCTCTCGCGGCGCCTGGTCCCGGGTCCCAAGATCACTAGGCTGGAATGATGAGCGAAACACAGGGAACGAATGAAGGGGCTCTCTGGGGTGCGCGTTTCGCCTCCGGGCCGTCGCCGGAGCTTGCAGCTTTGAGCCGCTCGACGCACTTCGACTGGCAGCTTGCTCCGTACGACATTGCAGGCTCCCACGCTCACGCGACCGCGCTCGCCGCGGCGGGCTATCTCGATGAAGACGAAGCGCGTCGCATGCATGCTGGGCTGGATGCCTTGGGCACAGCCGTTGCCGATGGATCGTTGCAGCCCGCACCAACCGACGAAGACGTGCACGGCGCCCTTGAAGCTGCGCTCATTCGTGAGATCGGACCGGACCTCGGCGGCAAGCTTCGTGCTGGCCGCAGCCGCAATGACCAGATCGCGACTCTCGTGCGGTTGTATCTCCTTGACCACTCCCGAACGATTGCTCGCGAAATCCTTCGGGTCATCGACGCTCTTGTGTCGCAGGCAGAGTCTCATCCTGATGCGATCATGCCGGGTCGCACGCACCTCCAGCATGCGCAGCCAATTCTGCTCGCTCATCACCTTCAGGCGCACGCCTGGCCGCTGGTCCGTGAGCTGGAACGCCTGCGCGACTGGTCGGCACGTGCGTCGGTCTCGCCGTATGGGGGAGGTGCACTCGCTGGAGCGACACTCGGGCTTGACCCACAGCTGGTTGCGAATGAGCTTGGACTGTCGCGCCCCGCCGAGAACTCGCTTGACGGCACATCTTCGCGCGACGTCGTGGCAGAGTTCGCATTCATCGCAGCAATGATTGGCGTCGACCTCTCGCGGCTAGCCGAAGACGTCATCCTCTGGAACACTCGTGAATTCGGCTTTGTCACGCTCGATGATGGGTACTCGACCGGCTCGAGCATCATGCCGCAGAAGAAAAACCCGGACATCGCTGAACTCGCTCGCGGAAAGTCTGGTCGTCTGATCGGTAACCTCGCTGGCCTCCTCGCCACGCTGAAAGGTCTGCCGATCGCGTACAACCGCGACCTCCAGGAAGATAAAGAGCCAGTTTTTGACTCGATCGTGACTCTCGAAGTGACTCTGCCTGCGGTCGCCGGCATGATGGCGACGCTGCATTTTCATACTGATCGCATGGCGGAGCTTGCTCCGCAGGGCTTCTCCCTTGCGACAGATGTGGCTGAGTGGCTCGTTAAGCGGGGAGTGCCGTTCCGCGATGCGCACGAGATCTCCGGCGCACTCGTGAAAGTGTGCGAGCAGAACGGTATCGAACTGGATGCCGTGACCGACAGCATGCTCGCAGCTGTCTCACCGCTTCTCTCTCCCGAAGTGCGAGAAGTATTGACGATCGAAGGTTCAGTTGCGTCGCGAACCGGCGTGGGAGGTACCGCGCCCGTGCGCGTCGCTGAGCAGCGCGTCGAACTCGTCGCGCGCGCAACAGAAGCCGCTCGTTCCCTCGGTATTTCCTGACGACCGTCATCAGAGTATCTCTTATATTCCTTGAAGATTAGAGATAAGCTAATCTCATGAGCGTCACAGTGATTGCTGACATCGTCGGATCCCGATCATTACCGGACCGCGCAGCCGCGCAGCGAACGCTTGACCAAATCATCGCCGAAGTCGATGAGGATGGTCCGAGAGCTATTCAACGCCTCACCCCTACCGTGGGTGATGAGCAGCAGGCGCTCTACGCGACGACGGATTCGGCGCTGAGGGCGATTCTGCTGCTCCAGCTCGCGCTTCCGGATGGTGTGCAGTGCCGCTTCGGTGTCGGTGTGGGTGAGACCGGTGAAGTGCCCGCAGCATCCGGAGCCATCCCGGAAGGCCCCGGATGGTGGGCCGCTCGCCGCGCAATTGATGAGGTGAGAGCGCTGCAACAGCGCACATTACCCGCTGCACGAACGCGCGTCGTCGTCGACGCCGGAGAGAGCTCGTCGACGCACGAGGCAGCGAAATTTGCCAATGCGTACGCCCTCGTTCGCGATCAGCTCATCGCCGGCATGAGTGAGCGTGCGCGTCGGCTCACATACGGCAGGTGTCGCGGACGCACACAGCGAGAACTCGCGGCATCCGAAGACATCACTCAATCGGCCGTCTCGCAGACTCTTGCTCATTCGGGTGCCGCCGCTCTTGTGGTTACTTTTATTGACCTCGCGGGGGAGTCGGAATGATATTCGCAGGCCTCACCTTGCTAGCTGTCGGAGCCGTGGACCTCGTGCGACAGTTTGTTCCGCGTATGCGTCGGGGTTGGGTCTTCGCGGCCGGTTTTGTCGCGTTGTTGGTTTTGTCCGCCGCCGTCGACGCACTCATCTTCGGGATGGCTGCGGGGGCGATCGCTGCGGTATGGCATCTTTCTATGCCCAGCGCGGGCGGTGGGCGCGCTGGTTTCTGGCCCGTCGCGGGCGTGGGCCTTGTGAGTGTCGTCTCTGTCATGGGATTCGGGGCGCGGGCCGAGGGCGGACCGTGGGGCAGGCTCTGGCAGCTCGAAACACCGGCAGGTCCGGCGTCGCTCGATCTTGTGGTTCTTGTTGTCGGCGTCGGTATTTTTCTGCTCGAATCCGCAAACGTTGTTGTTCGCGCGGGCCTTCGGAGCGAAAACGCCGCGCTCGGGTCAACCCAAGACGGTTCTGCTCGCGATGGTGTGTTGCGCGGCGGTCGCTTGATTGGTCCACTCGAACGCATTCTTGTGGTTGCCCTCGCATTGGCTGGCGCGTACACACTTATTGCTGCGGTATTCGCTGCGAAAGGCATCGTGCGGTTTCCCGAGATTTCCCGAGACACAGCACACGGCAACCGTGCCGAGTATTTTCTCGTCGGGAGTCTGCTGAGCTGGGTTCTGGCGCTCGCCTCAGCTTTTCTCGTGTGGTGGGCATACCGCACGGCGCTCTAGCTCAAACGCACCGAGCCCCGCTGATAGCCTCATATCGTGTCAGCCGCCCCCAACGAAAGCGCCACTGTGAGCGCCCTCACCCCCGCCAACGATCCTGCGTTCGAGAATGTCTGGGACGAACTGGTTTGGCGAGGACTTATCCACGTCTCGACAGATGAACACGCACTGCGAGAGATGCTCGGCGGCGAGCCCATCACGTATTACTGCGGGTTTGACCCCACCGCGCCTAGCCTTCACCTCGGCAACCTCGTTCAATTGCTCACGATGCGCCGACTTCAGCTCGCCGGACACCGGCCCCTCGGTCTCGTGGGCGGATCTACCGGTCTGGTCGGCGACCCACGCCCGACGGCGGAACGCACCTTGAACACTCGAGAGACTGTGGGCGAGTGGGTGGGTAGTCTTCGCGCGCAGGTAGAGCGGTTCTTGAGTTTCGACGGCGCGAACCCCGCGCGCATCGTCAACAACCTCGATTGGACGGCGCCCTTGAGCGCTATCGACTTCTTGCGCGAGGTTGGTAAGTACTACCGCGTGGGAACGATGATCAAGAAGGATGCCGTCAGTGCCCGATTGAATTCGGATGCTGGCATCAGTTACACGGAGTTCAGCTACCAGGTGCTGCAAGGTTTGGACTACCTCGAGCTCTACCGTCAGTACGACTGCCGGTTGCAGACCGGTGGGTCCGACCAGTGGGGAAACCTCACGAGTGGTACCGACCTCATCCATCGCGCAGAGGGCGTCTCGGTGCACGCGCTGGGCACGCCGCTGATCACGAACAGCGATGGCACCAAGTTCGGCAAGAGCGAGGGGAATGCCATTTGGCTTGACCCCGAGATGTGCAGTCCTTACCGGATGTACCAGTTCTGGCTCAATACGCTCGATGCCGACGTGTGTTCACGACTGAAGGTATTCACGTTCCTTAGCAAGGCCGAGATCGAAGAGTACGAACACCTCGTCGAAACCGAGCCCTACCGGCGTGCTGCGCAGAAACGTCTTGCATACGAGGTGTGCGTTACCGTTCACGGTAAAGCCGCGACTGACGCCGTGGTCGCAGCATCCGATGCGCTCTTCGGTAAGGGTGATCTCACGACGTTGGATGCCGCAACTCTTCGTTCTGCACTCGATGAGCTACCGAACCTCGTTGCGGCCCCCGGCGTCACTGTTCTGCAGGCTCTTGTTGAAACCGGGCTGGTATCGAGCCTTTCGGAAGCTCGCCGCGCAATTGCGCAGGGTGGAGTTAGCGTCGATGGAGTACGCGTCGACGACGAGAATGCCGCTATCGACGGCGCACTACCAGGAGGCGTGAGCGTTCTGCGCCGAGGAAAGAAAACTCTCGCGGGCATCTTCATCGAAAGCTAAGCCGCTATGCCGTTCACACCGAGTCATGCTGTCGTTGCGCTTCCGTTCTTGCGCACACCCTTGGTCCCGGCGGCGATAGCTGTCGGGGCGATGACCCCGGACCTTCCGTTGTTCCTTCGTGGCACCCCGTTGACGTACAACGTGACGCATACATGGGCGTGGATACCTCTCACTGCTGTGACTGCTCTTGTTCTTCTGCTGCTCTGGCGATGCGTGATGCGACCGGCGGCCGTGGAGCTGCTTCCTGCACCTCTTGCGGGCCGGCTGCCGAAGCAGTGGTGGACGAGCACGTCAGTTGACGGGGCGCGGGAAACATTCCGTGGGGGCGTCTCAGGGATTTTGCTTTTGCTTGCTTCTCTCGCAATTGGTGTGGCGTCTCACCTGGCATGGGATGCGTTTACCCACGAGGGTAGGTGGGGGAGCGCGCTTCTTCCTGCGCTTGACGCTCAGTGGGGCCCGATAGTCGGATACAAATGGCTACAGCACGGTTCAAGCGCATTCGGGCTTATCGTGCTCGCGATCTGGGCAGTGCTCTGGCTTCGGAAGCGGATGCCGATGCTTCCGCGGCGTGAGGTGCATCAGCTGGTAAGACTCGCGTGGTGGATGTCGCTGCCACTGGTGCTGGTTTTGGCATGGGTTGGCGGGTGGCTTGCGCTCGGTCCACTAGATGCCGAGTTCACGATCGCTCACTTGGCATATCGCGTACTGCCTCCGGCCGCAGCGTTGTGGGGGATAGGCACGGTTGTGCTGTGCCTATCGATCACAGTGATGCGTGACAGATCGTTGATTTCACGACGAAAGGCGGGCGCTGCGGATCGCGACACGCCAGGGGCGCACGCGTGATTTGCGGCGCGGCTGAGAGCCACGTAATGTCTTACTTGTTCGCCCCACAGGGGGAAAGCGGAGAGGCCGAAAGGCCCCCAGCCCCCTCAAGCGGAGAACCAAACTTCCTCCAAAAATTCGATCATTGATCGGGCTGTCCGTTAGGACTAGGATGAGGTTCCCAACTCCTCGAAGTTGTCAAGGAGCCCTGCCGCCGACGGTCAAAACGTCACGGCAAGCTGGTTTGACAAGCAGAGCGAGAAGGGTAAGATAGAGAAGTTGCCCCGGCTGCAAGCTTTAATGCTTAGCCGGAGCTAATACTCTTCCTTTATGAATTACTTTTAATTCACTAATTCGAATTCAATTCGGACAAAGTGAATTTGACAAAGTGTTTATAGAGAATAAGATAGAGAAGTTGCCCTGCGTAGAAGGCCGAGAGGCTGGAAAGTGGGAGCATCCGATCCTTGAGAACTCAACAGCGTGCACTTGTC
>NZ_JAAOZB010000002.1 GCF_011761265.1 Microbacterium halimionae
TACTGCAGGGGGGACCCTGTGGGAGAGTAGGACACCGCCGGACTTCTTTTAAGAAAAGGGCCACCCAACGCTGGGTGGCCCTTTTCGCATTTACGCAGTAACTTTTGCAAGGAGTAACAATGGCCGAGGAGCACAACGAGTCGCAGGACCGCGACCGATCGCGCCGTGAGCGCCCAGATCGAGGCTCCTCAAGGCCCAATTCGCGCGATCCGCGCTCTGGCGGAAACAACGGCCGCGAGTCGTCCCGTTCTCCGCGATCGAGTGAACCGCGTCATGACGGTGACCGCCCGTACCGTCCGTCGGGAGATCGCCCGAACCGCGATGATAGGCCGCGTCGTGAGAACGACCGTCCGTATCGCCCAAGTGGCGACCGACCTTACCGTCCGTCGGGTGACCGCCCGAACCGCGATGGTGATCGTCCGCAGCGTCGTGATGGCGACCGCCCATATCGCCCGAGTGGTGACCGTCCGTATCGTCCGTCGGGTGACCGTCCGAACCGTGATGGTGACCGTCCGTATCGTCCGTCGGGTGACCGTCCGAACCGTGATGATAGGCCGCGTCGTGATGGCGACCGTCCGTATCGCCCAAGTGGCGACCGACCTTACCGTCCGTCGGGTGACCGCCCGAACCGCGATGGTGATCGTCCGCAGCGTCGTGATGGCGACCGCCCATATCGCCCAAGTGGTGACCGACCGTATCGTCCGTCCGGTGACCGTCCGTCGGGCGACCGTCCCAACCGTGACGGCGACCGTCCGCAGCGTCGTGATGGCGACCGTCCGTATCGCCCAAGTGGTGACCGGCCGTACCGACCGTCCGGTGACCGTCCGAACCGTGATGGTGACCGTCCGCAGCGTCGTGATGGTGACCGGCCGTACCGTCCGACGGGTGATCGACCGAACCGTGACGGTGATCGCTCGTACCGTCCGTCGAGTGACCGCCCGAACCGTGATGGCGACCGCTCATATCGCCCAAGTGGCGACCGACCCTACCGTCCGTCCGGTGACCGTCCGCAGCGCCGTGACGGTGACCGTCCCTACCGTCCGTCGGGGGATCGCCCGAATCGTGATGGTGACCGTTCCTACCGTCCCAGTGGTGACCGCCCTTATCGCGATGATCGCCCGAGGCGGGATGACCGAGCTCCGCGAGAGTCAGGCTTTGTGCCGGACGATCGTGCAGATAGCGAACGCGCACCTGAACTACCCGACGACCTCACGGCATATGACCTGAACGGTCCCGCCCGCAACGAGCTGAAGACACTGAGCAAGGAGAACGCCGACAATGTAGCTCGGCATCTTGCGATGGCCGCGCGCGTGCTCGGCGACGACCCGGCGCTCGCGCACCAACACGCCCTCGCAGCTGTTCGTCGCGCGGGTCGCGTGGCTGTCGTTCGTGAGACTGCGGCGATAACCGCGTACGCCGTTGGCGATTTCGCTCTTGCGCTGCGGGAGTTGCGTACATACCGTCGTATCTCCGGTCGCGACGATCAGATTGCCCTCATGGTTGACAGCGAGCGTGGTGTCGGCAAGCCCGATCGTGCACTCGAACTCGGACGCAGCGTTGATCGTTCAACTCTGTCGGCCGAGGGGCGAGTCGAACTCGCGATTGCGATGTCCGGCGCCCGTCTTGACCTCGGTGAGCCGGAACGCGCGCTGCAAGAGCTCGAAATTCCCGAGCTCGATCCTGATCGCGCCTTCGAGTGGAGCGCAGGGTTGTTTGCCGCCCGCGCCACCGTACTCGAAGAACTCGGACGTGAGGACGAAGCAGCGCAGTGGCATGCGCGAGCTGTAATCGCCGCGGACGCTATCGAATCTGCACATGGAGCGGGAACCGATGAGGTTCTTGAGATCGAAGAGCTCGACGACGATCCAGAATCAGAAGTCGTCTCCGAAACGGAAGATACCGATATCGAGGACGAACAAGGCTGATGGCGCTTTTTGGCTCCAAAGTCGGCCCCACACCGCTGGAGAACGTCGATGTCGTTCTTGCTGACCTCGATGGCGTGGTTTACGCCGGGGCGGGGGCACTTCCGCACGCTGTGGAAGCCCTCATGAGAGCTGGCGAGTCGCGTCGTCTGGGGTTCATCACGAATAACGCTTCGCGCACCGACGCCAGCGTCGCGGCGCACCTTCGTGAACTCGGGCTCACCGGTGTGCAGGCGTCCGACGTTGTCACGAGCCCTCAAGCAGCAGTCCGTCTGCTCGCCAACGCTGTACCGTCCGGATCACGCGTGCTGGTCGTCGGCGGGGAGGGGCTCGTCGTCGAGCTCGAAAAAGCGGGTTTCATCGTTACTCGGAGTGCCGACGATAGCCCTGCGGCTGTCGTACAAGGGTTCACGCCTGACATCGGGTGGAAAGACCTTGCCGAGGCGGCTTACGCGCTCGCCCTTCCAGAAGAAGAAGGCGGCATTCCTTGGATCGCGACCAATACCGACTGGACGATCCCGCAAGCCCGAGGCATTGCGCCGGGCAACGGAACGCTCGTCTCGGCGGTCCACACCGCCGTCGGTCGTCTTGCAACTGTTGCAGGCAAGCCGGAGCGTCCGATCTTTGATGAGGCTGTGACTCGGTTCGAGGCACGGCATCCGCTCTTCATTGGTGACCGCCTTGACACAGACATCGCCGGCGCGAGCCGCGCAGGCATCGAGTCTGTGCTGGTGCTAACAGGCATAGACCGACCCAAGCATGTTCTGGCGGCTCCCGCCGATTCCCGGCCCACCTACATCGTGAGCGATCTTCGCGAGCTGCACGAGCCCTATCCGGCGACGCGCGTGAAGGGCGACGTCACCACAGTCGGAACCGCTTCAGTGCGCATCGACGGGATTGATCTCGTTATAGAAGCATCGGGTGAACGGCACGTCGACCTCGTCCGCGCCGCGTCCGCTGCTATCTGGAATTCCGGTCGTGCAATCTTTGGATTTCGCGTACCGGAAGAGCTTTACGCGGACCCGTTTTTTCGGCCGTAACGGCGATAGCGCGGGTGCCGCCGTACCCGTGTCGCGCGCGTTTCGCGTATGCCGCACGGGCCTCAGCATCACCGCCGAGTCCAATACTGTCGCTTCATGCGCGGTCATCGATCTAATCCTGCATTCCCGTGGGCAGCATCTTGATAACGCGCAGCATCGGTCCAAGCCGACGAGGAACGACGACCCAAAAGCGTTTCTTTCGCAGCGCTTTCAATACAGCTAGCGACACATCCGTGGCTGACACCGATCCGGTGAACGCCGGCGGGGTTATTCCAGCTCCCATCGCAGTTCGTACGAGATTTGGATTGACCACGATAATCCGCACACCAGTCTTGCGAAGCTCGCGCCGCAACGCGTCGCTGAACGCGATCACCGCGGCCTTCGTATCGGAATAAACGGCAACACCGGCAAGAGGGTTAATTCCGGTGGCGCTGGCCATATTCACGATCGTGCCGCGCCGCCGATCTCGGACTCGATGCGGTCAATCGACGCCGCCATGCCGGCAGTATCAGTCACATCTAATTGCACGGCGATAGCGCCGACTCCGAGTTCTTTCGCAGTTGCTTCGGTGGTTTCCAAATCGAGGTCACCGATGACAACGCGGTATCCACGCATGAGGAGATCGTGCGCAAGCTCTTGCCGATACCCCATGCGCCACCCGTAATTACTGCTAAGCGACTCATGACCTTTTCACATCCATTCCGAAAATGATCGAGGCGTCACGGATAGCGGCGCTGAAGACGGGGCGACGGCTCGCGAGATAACCCAGTGGTCCGTTGGCTGCGAAGGTCCACCTCGTTGAGAGCCCCGAGAAGCGTCCGACAATGGGGTTATGCGAGAAGATGCGCCCGCCATCCCATGGCTGGAGGGTGGGCAGCGGCAGTTGCCGCATGCCGGGAAGGAGTGGGCCGCGAAAACGAGCACGAAGCCCTGCGACCGAACCCATCGACACCGTCACGCGTCTCGGCCCGTTAGAAGGTTTCGAGCTGCTTCGGAATTCCCCATAGTTCGCGGCCACCAGCCCTAGAAGCCTCGCTATCGACCCAGATCTGGGGGACGGTCACCCGCGGTGGGAACACACTCGGCACCGAAACAAGCAGTTCGTTGTACTGAAGGACCCCACCCGGAACGTAATTCGCGAACGCTGTTCCGACCAGGACTTCGCCACCTAGGCGAAGAGGGCGGCGCCCGCCAGGGATTTCGATGGCTGGCAGCTCGGCCGCGGGCACGCGAAACACCGAAACCAGGAGTGAACCGCCCAGGTGCCACGGCTCCGGAGGATAGGTCGCCATGCCAGCACCTCCGTTTACACGATCTATGGCTCGAGTACCGCACGCTCGGTTGCGCTAGGGCTCCCGTGAGATCGCGCCTAACGGGGCACCCAAAATCACACGGTTTGTGCCTGGTGCGCGCCCTCGGCGACTTCCTCGATGACCTTTGCGTTGAATGCAGGCAGATCGTCGGGTGTGCGGCTAGAAACTAGCCCGCTGTCGACGACGACCTCTTCGTCGACCCAGTCAACCCCGGCATTCTTCAGGTCAGTTCGTAGGCTCGGGTAGCTCGTCATTTTGCGGCCGTCGACCACGCCTGCCTCGATGAGAAGCCAAGCGCCGTGGCAAATAACACCAACCGGCTTGTGCTGCGCGAAGAAATCGCGAGCGAACGCTGCGGATGCCTCGTCCATACGAAGGTGGTCGGCATTTACCACGCCTCCCGGCAGCACGAGAGCGTCAAACTCTGATGCGTTAACCGTCGTTACGGCGCTATCCACGTCTTGAGTGTGACCGTTCTTCCCCGTTACAGCGCCTGAGGCCGGTGAGACCAACGTCGGTGCGGCCCCCGCATCCGAAACAGCGTTCCACGGGCTCGTCAGCTCGGAGTCTTCGAATCCATCGGTGAGGAGGAACGCGATCTTCTTACCTGTCAGCTTTGCCATGAGAATCTCCTTCGCTTGTGGCGGGTTCTTTACGCTAGTCGCCCGGCCAGAGCCGACTCGAAGGGTTGCCAAGTGGGGGTGAGATTGCTAAACCCGCGGCGGATTTTGCACGCAGACTGGAGTGGTGAGCATTTCAAATACGCCGACTTCCGCCGCGCCACGTGCAAGAGCCGTTGCGCAGCATATTTTCACCGTCATCCGAACCGAGAAGATTGCGGCATCCCTCATTCGCGTCCATCTCGGCGGCGCCGATGTCTTCGACGCATTTGTCGAAGGCGCAGACTCGGCAAAGCTTGCAGCGGCAGACACATACGTGAAATTACTCTTTTCACGGCCGGAACTCGGACTCACGCCGCCGTATGATCTCGATGCCCTTCGCGCACAGCTGTCGATTGAAGACATGCCCGTGCGCCGCACGTATACGGTGCGGCAGATCAACTATGACGAGCGCACGATCGCACTCGACTTTGTTTTGCACGGAGACGAGGGCGTGGCAGGCCCGTGGGCAGCGCACGCAGCTCCGGGTGACCTGCTCGTGCTTTCGGGGCCCGGCGGACAGTACACACCAAGCGGTAATCCCGAAACTTCATATCTGTATATCGGCGATGACGCCGCAATTCCGGCTATCGCTGCGGCGCTCAAGGCTCTTCCAGCGCGCGCGCACGGACAGGTGCTGATTGAAGTTGCCGATGCCTCGGGCGAGCTGCCGCTCACAAAGCCCGATGACGTAGCGGTTCGCTGGGTGCACCGAAAGGACCAAACAGGGCGGGCATCGTATGGAGTGCGCCTTGCTGCGGAGGTGGCACGACTGCCGCGCATCACAACGCCGGTGGAGGTTTTTGCTCATGGCGAGCGCGAGGCAATGAAGGCGATTCGGGCCACTCTGCAGGGCGAGTGGGGTCTCGATCGTCGTGCGATGTCGTTGTCTGCCTACTGGGCATTTGGGCGATCTGAAGACGGTTTCCAAGCTGAAAAGCGTGAACCAATCGGCCGTATTTTCGAGGATTGACCCGTCGCTGGCGCCAACAAGGCGGCCCTCGCTGCATACCAGCGGGGGTATATTGTGCTCATGGCTACGACAGAAATCACCCTTGACAGTCTCGAACCCACGATCGTCGACAACGACATCGTCCTGCTCGACTTTTGGGCAGCGTGGTGCGGTCCGTGTCGGTCGTTCGCTCCGGTCTTCGAGGAGTCTTCCGAGACTCACGAAGACATCGTCTTCGGCAAGATCGACACCGAGGCTCAGCAGGAGCTTGCCTCGCAGTTTCAGATCACATCGATTCCGACCCTGATGGCCTTCCGCGAAAATGTTCTCGTTTTTGCGCAGCCCGGCGCTCTTCCCGCACCGCAGCTCGAGCAACTCATCACCGCCGTGCGGGGGCTCGACATGGATGACGTTCGAGCGCAGATCGCGGCCAAGGCTGAGCCCCAAGACGAACAGGCATGAGCACAACAGACGAAGACGCGCAGCGGCGCATCGTGAATCGACTGCGTCGAGCCAGGGGGCAGTTGGATGCGGTCATCGCGGCGGTTGAGAGCGAGAAATCATGCCGCGATGTTGTCACCCAGCTTGCCGCAGTATCGAGCGCGCTTGATCGAGCAGGTTTTGCAATTGTGGCATCTGCGATGAAGGACTGCGTCGCAGATCCGGCAGATCGAACGGACGGCGATATGACGACGGAGGAGCTAGAAAAGCTTTTCCTTATGCTCGCGTGACACTCCTGCCGCTCCCGTGGCTGCGATTAGTGTGGGGGCGGCAGGGTTCGCAGCGCACCGAGCGAAGAGAGACGGCATGACCACGACGCCCCCGGGCTGGTACGACGATGGCAACGGAAACTTGCGGTGGTGGGATGGTGCACACTGGACCGAACAGGTTCATGTGCCCAACGTCCCAGCGGAATCGACGATTGAGGTTCCGCCGCGTCCACCACTGCCGAATCTCGATGCCGGAACAGCCTTGGGGTTTGATACGTGGGATGCCGCGGAGTCGTCTTCTCAGCCTCCAGTCAAATCGAAGTTATGGATCCTATTAGTCACCGTTGGTGTAGTACTTGCGGCACTTATTGTTCTCGCGGCAGTTTTCATTCCGACGGCGATTCGTGCCGTGACAGGGGGCCAGTCCTACACACCGGATGGCGACCAAGAGAACGCCGGTGTTGCCGTAGTTGAGCTCTACGATCAGTCGTGGCGTGAAGTGGACTGCGAAAAATTTGAAGCGGCGACCACAGAGCGTTTTCGAGAGAGCACGCAGCTCACGGACTGCGACCTGTTCACCGAGCAGGCCGGATATTTCGCGCAGTCGACCGAGAACTACGAAATCACTGTGACGAGCGTGGAAGTTGGCGAAGAGAACATCGTCGTAGAGACGACAGAGTCATACTCGGCATATATCGATGAGATGGGCGACGAGGTCGATGACCCGATCGCTTACAGCGATCACTACGTTTACACGCTGATTCCGGACGGTACGGGTTGGGCGATCGAGTCCACTGACGTGAGCTGAGTAGCGCCGGGGCCGGTGAACGCAGCTGGTCATGCGCGAGTAGGGTATTCGAGTGACTGACGCCCCTGTCCGTGCTGCGCGCACGCCTGCTTTCATCATTACCTGCATTTCGACTGGCCTGCTCGCGGGCCTTCTTTCGGGTCTGTTTGGCGTCGGTGGTGGCACCGTGATCGTCCCGCTTCTCGTGCTCTTTTTGAAGTTCGATCAGCGCCTCGCTGCAGGCACCTCGCTCGCCGCAATTGTTCCGACCGCGACCGTTGGTGTCATCTCTTATGCGGTTCATGGTTCGGTCGCATGGATCCCCGCCCTGATCCTCGCGGCAGGAGCAGTCGTCGGCGCCCAGATCGGCACGTGGCTGCTGCCGCGCGTTTCGCAAGTTGCCTTGCGGTGGGCCTTTGTCGGCTTCTTGGCCGTCGTCATCGTGAGCTTATTCATCATCATTCCGTCACGAGAAGCTGAGCTTGTACTGACGGTGGGAACCATATTCGGTCTCATCGCCCTCGGAGTTATCACGGGTATCGTTGCCGGGCTTATCGGGGTAGGCGGTGGCGTGATTGTCGTTCCGGCGCTCATGCTTCTGTTCGGCACGAGCGATCTGATTGCTAAGGGAACCTCGTTGCTCATGATGATTCCGACTGCTATTTCGGGCACCATCGGAAACGCACGGCGCCGGAACGTTGATCTGCTCGCTGCAGTTCTCGTGGGAGTCGCCGCCTGCACAACCACCGCGGTCGGGGCGTGGCTTGCGACCCTCATGACTCCGACGGTTGCAAACGTGCTGTTTGCCGCTTTCTTGATCTTCATTGCAAGCCAAATGGCCTACAAGGCGCTTCGCGCTGGCAAGAAGAAGAGCTGACAGCATCCGGATCGCGGTACACGTGATCGGTAGGATGGTCTGGTGCCAGTGAACCCTGAGCTGGTCGGCCGAGAGTTTCCGTCGACAGCCCCCTACCTCGTTGGGCGGGAGAAAGTGCGTGAGTTTTCGCGCGCCGTCTTCGCCACAGACCCCCAACACTTCGAGCCCGAAGCCGCGCGGGCGCTCGGCTACGCCGATGTCGTAGCTCCCCCCACGTTCGCGATGGTCATTCAAGACATGACGCTCCAGATTCTTCTGGCAGAACCCGACTCGGGCATTGCTCTTGAGCGCACAATCCACGCTGAGCAGCGCTTCCGCTACTCGCGCCCGATTGTCGCTGGCGACGAGTTGACCGCGAGCCTCACTGTCACCGGAGTGCGCGCGATCGGTAAAGGCGCGATGGTGACGAGCGAAGCTGAAGTGACGGATGCCGGCGGCTCCCATGTCGTGACCGCCACCTCGATTCTTCTCATCGGAGGCGAAGACGCATGAGTACCGAGCACGCCTCCATTGATTTAGAGATCGGCCAGATTGTTGCCGAACGCCAGGTGCACCTGTCACGGGAAGACCTCGTTCGCTACGCCGGTGCATCCGGAGACTTCAATCCCATCCACTTCCGTGACGATGTCGCTTCGCGCGTGGGCTTGCCGGGCGTGCTTGCTCACGGCATGTTGACGATGGGACTTGCTGTCGAGACAGTTGTGCCCTGGCTCGGCGATGCCGGACGCATCGTTGAGTACGGCGTGCGTTTCACTCGCCCGGTCGTTGTCGACGCCGAAGACGGTGCTGACGTGAGTGTCACTGCAACCGTGGGCGCAATCGACGAAGACACTGTGCGCATCGACCTGACGGTCCGAAGCGCCGATGTGACGGTACTGGGCAAGTCTCAGGTGCGCGTCCGGATGGTGTGACGATGCCTGAAATCGAGCCGATACCGCTCGCTCAACTCACCACGCTGCACACCGGCGGAACGCCCGCGCGAATGATCGACGCGCACACCCGCGACGAACTCGTTTCCGCTCTGCGGGATGTATGGGAGACGGGCGAGTCGTGGTTCGTCGTTGGGGGCGGGTCGAACCTTTTCGTAGGCGACGACGATTTTGATGGCACCGTGATCCGGGTGTTGACGTCGGGAATTGAAGAGTTGCCGTCCGAGAGAGAAAACCGCGTGCGCCTCAAAGTCGAGGCAGGCCATGGCTGGGATGCCTTTGTCGCCACCACCGTCGAACGCGGTCTCGCGGGCGTTGAGGCGCTGTCTGGGATTCCAGGCACGGTCGGCGCTGCCCCGGTTCAAAATATCGGTGCATACGGCCAGGAGATCGTGCAAACACTCGTCGAAGTCGATCTCATCGACGAGGCGACGGGCGAAATTGAGACTGTTGCAGCAGCTGACCTCGCGTTGGGTTTTCGCACGTCGGTGCTGAAGAACCACTACGGCTCTGTTCCGCAGCGACCCGCTGTCGTTTTGTCGGCAACCTTCGATCTCGTTGCGGTCGGTAAGGGCGAGGCACGCGTGAGTGGCGAGCAACTCCGGGGCGCCTTGGGTATTGAACCAGAGGCATCCGTGACGCTTCAGTGGGTGCGAGAGCAGGTGCTTTCTACGAGAAGCCGAAAAGGCATGGTGCTCGACGCCGATGACCCGGACACGTACAGTGCTGGCTCGTTCTTTCAGAACGCCATTGTGTCGGAGTCGTTCGCCCGTTCGCTGCCGGAAGCATGCCCGCGTTGGCCGATGACCACTGACCTTGATGCGGTGACGGTGATTCCGCTTGACCGCTTTAATGGGGTCGTGCAGCCGCCCGCGCCGCGTCAGGCCCTCGTGAAAGTGAGCTCAGCGTGGCTCATTGAGAACTCGGGCTTTGCGAAGGGCTTTAAGCTGCCTCGTTCACGCGCCGGCCTGTCGACGAAGCACGCGCTTGCGCTCACGAATCGTGGCGATGCGTCGGCCGCTGAGCTCGCAGAACTCGCGCGTTACATCGTGGGGCGCGTGCAATCTGAATATGGTCTCATTCTGCAGCCCGAGCCCGTTTTGGTGGGCGTCGAGCTGTAGAACCAGGCCGCACTCTACGCTCGGAAGAGGTCCTGCAGGCGGCGGATACCCTCGAGTAGCTGCTCGTCGCTCAGCGCGTACGACAGCCGGAGGTATCCGCTGGGTCCAAAAGCTTCGCCGGGGACAGCCGCAACTTCAGCCTGTTCGAGGATGAAGTCTGCGAGTTCCAGCGATGTCGTAGGCGTGACACCGCGCCAGGTTTTTCCGAGCAGGCCGCGCACATCGGGGTAGACGTAGAAAGCTCCGAGCGGTGTCGGAACGGTGACCCCTTCAATCTTCGAAAGCTCGTCGACGATCAAGCGGCGGCGGCGGTCGAATGCGGTACGGAACTGTTCGGCTTCATTTTGTGGCCCCGTGAGGGCCGCGAGTGCTGCACGCTGCGCAATGTTGTTGACGTTGCTCGACAGGTGCGACTGCAGGTTGCCGGCCACCTTGATCGCATCCTTGGGGCCGACCATCCAACCCACGCGCCATCCGGTCATCGCGTACGTCTTGGCGACTCCGTTGACAAGGATCGTCTGACCGGCAAGCTCTGGCACCGCTTCGACAATCGAAACAGCGCGCGCACCCTCATAAACCAGGTTCTGGTAGATCTCGTCTGAGATCACCCAGATGCCGTGGGCGAGTGCCCATTCGCCGATCGCGCGTGTTTCTTCGGGTGTGTAGACAGAACCCGTCGGGTTCGACGGCGAAACAAAGACGAGTACCGTCGTGCGTTCAGTGCGAGCAGCTTCAAGCTGGTCGACTGTGACCTTGTACTCCTGGTCAGCGCCGGCGAACACCTCCACCGGAACGCCGTCAGCGAGAGCGATGGCCTCTGGGTAGGTGGTCCAGTACGGTGCGGGGAGAATTACCTCGTCGCCGGGGTTTACGACCGCTTGAAACGCTTGGTAAACGGCCTGCTTGCCGCCGTTTGTGACGATGATCTGGCTTGGTTCCACGGCGAGACCCGAGTCGCGCTGCGTCTTTTCTGCGATGGCTTCGCGCAGTACAGGAAGACCAACGCCCGGTGTGTAGCGAAAGTTTGCGGGGTTTTTGAGTGCCTCAGCTGCGGCATCCACGATGAACTGCGGTGTCGCGAAATCGGGCTCACCCGCGGCATAGCTAATGACCGGTCGACCCGCGGCCTGGAGGGCCTTGGCCTTCGCATCGACCTTGAGAGTCGCGGATTCGGCGATGGCGGATAGCTTGCGGGAGAGAGGAGCGCGTTCGGTCACGCCTAAAGCGTAGTAGGCGAGACATTTTCGCGCTGGCCGCTCGAGTTTTGATTGCAGGGTCATCCACCGAATGGGGGACGCGACTTCGGCCGAATGACCGCTAGCGCGGCAACGCCGCGGGCGAGACGCTAGAGGTATGGAAAATGCTGCTGTGCGGGTGCGCAACCTTCGAAAGCTCTATGGCTCGAACTCGGCTGTCGATGACGTCTCGTTCGATATTGAACAGGGTGAGACATTCGCCCTTCTGGGCCCGAACGGTGCCGGCAAGTCAACGACCGTGGAAATACTCGAGGGATATCGAAATCGCACCAGCGGTGACGTGAGCGTCGTCGGTGTCGACCCGAGCGACGGAAACCTCGCATGGCGTGCCCGCCTCGGAATCGTGCTGCAGAGCACGGGCCAAGCGGCATCCTTCACAGTGCGGGAGCAACTGCGTCAATTCGCTGGGTACTATCCACGCCCTCGAAACGTCGAAGAGGTCATCGCCGCGGTGGGGCTAGAAGAGAAAGCCACAACTCAAATTTCGAAGCTGTCCGGTGGTCAACAGCGTCGAGTCGATGTGGCTCTCGGCATTATCGGCCGGCCGGAGCTCCTCTTTCTTGACGAGCCGACGACGGGGTTCGACCCGCAAGCACGGCGCGAGTTCTGGGACCTCATCCGTCAACTGAAGCGTGAAGGCACGACCATCCTCCTGACGACGCACTATCTCGACGAGGCGGCGCAACTCGCGGACCGGGTTGCCGTGATCAACCACGGAAAGCTGCAGGCAATTGGCCCCCTCGATACTTTTGGCGGTGAAAAAGCACGGATGCCGGTCGTCCACTGGCGTGAAGGCGATCAACGCCGCGAGCACCGCACCAGCGAGCCGTGGGCATTCGTTTCTGCGCTCGCCGACCGAAGCGGAGGCGAACCGCCGGAACTAGAGATTCGCCGGCCAACCTTGGAGGACATTTACCTCGGGATGGTTGCGCACGACGTGAAAGAGGAGATTCAGCAATGAGCGCCACAACCGTAGCCCGGGCCTTGCCCACGTTCCACGTGTCTCGGCAGGGCATCCGCCGCGCCGGATACGAAATTCGCGGATACGTTCGCTCGCCCGAGACGATCGTGTTCACGTTTCTCTTCCCGATTATGCTGCTGGGCCTGTTCAGCGTTGTCTTCGGCGGCGATGGCCCCACGAGCTACGGGCCGGGGCTTCCCGAAGTCTCGGCAGTCGACCTTTATCTGCCAAGTATGTTGGCCGCCGGCATCCTGCTTTCTGGTCTGCAGAACTTGGCGATAGATATTGCCGTCGAACGGCATGATGGAACGCTGAAACACCTAGGTGGTACTCCGCTTTCTCCGGTCAGCTATTTTCTGGGAAAAATCGGCCAGGTGCTCGTCACAGCGATCGCGCAAGCTGCGGTTCTCCTGGCGTTCGCGGTGTGGGTACTTGGCGCCACTGTGCCGACGACAATCGAAGCGTGGGCGACATTCGCGTGGGTATTTTTGCTCGGACTTGTGACATCGGCGTTCTTGGGTATTGGGATTTCGGCGCTGCCCCGATCGGCGAAGGGCGCAACTGGTGTAGTAATTCCGATTGTGCTCGTGCTGCAGTTCATCTCCGGGGTTTACCTCTTTTTCTGGTTGCTGCCGGAATGGCTGCAGAACATCGCGAATCTCTTCCCGCTCGCATGGCTTGCAAAGGGAATGCGTTCGGTTTTTCTGCCCGCTGACTACGCCACCCTTGAGCAGTCGGGGGAGCGGGGCCTCGGCACAATTGCGATCGTCTTGCTCATCTGGCTTGTCGTTGGTCTCGTGCTTAGCCGCATGACCTTCCGCTGGATTCGACGAGACGCGTAGCCTGAGACGTGCGCGCTCGTGTGCGAAGAACAGCAGGAGCATCGAAATGACAGGTCGGCGATGGTGGGATGCCGTCATCCCCGGCTTCACTGTCGTCATCGCTGCGATCGCTGTTCTTTTCCAGGGCGACCCAGACCAGCGTGACGTTGTTGTTGTTGCCCTGTCGTCGGTGCTTTTCGTGGGCAGTTACTTCGCGTTGGGGCGTGGCCTGCTGAGTTCGACTTCTCATGGCCGTGCCGCGCTGTTCTGCGGAGGTTTGTGCGTGGCACTTGTCGTGGGCATCGCAGCAGCTCCTTTCTTCGCCATTTTGCAGACCCTGGCCTACCCATTGGTGTGGGTCACCACCCGCTCTCGGGTAGGCGGCGCTCTTGGCTCGGCCGCTATTGGGCTGGCGGTCGTTTCGGGTTTCGCGGTGGGTGGCGGCTTCACCACCGCAGCACTGGCATCCGGGTTCGCGTCCGGCGGACTATCCGTGGTTTTCGCCATCGCGATGGGGCTCTGGATCACGAGCATCACCGAGTACGGGGCCGAGCGTGCTCGGCTTGTCGCCGAGCTCACGGAGGCGCAATCAGCCGTCGCTGCGCTCAATCACGACCGCGGCATCGCAGCTGAGCGTGAACGCATCGCCCGAGATATTCACGACACTCTTGCTCAAACTCTCGCGGGCCTCGTGCTGCTGAGCGAGCTCTCTTCACGCCACATTCGAGACGGCAAAGCGGATGCCGCAGCCAAAACGATCGAGACAGTCGAGCGAACAGCGCGCGAAGCGCTGAACGAATCGCGCGCATTGGTTGCACGAATGGCGGCTGTTCCCTCCGACGACGCCCTCGCCGCAGCGATCGAGCGTCTCGCGGAGAGATTCCGCACCGAGGTGGGATTGACGATCGATGTCTCAGTGGATGCGGGCGCTGCTCTGCCGCGCGACGGTCAAGTCGTATTGCTCCGCTGCCTACAAGAGGCGCTCGCAAACGTGCGAAAGCATGCGCAAGCAACTCTCGTGACGGTATCTCTCACCTCTGATGACGATGAGATTGTCATGTCGGTGTACGACGACGGGGTGGGCTTCGACTCATCCCGCGCGCGCACAGGCTTTGGGCTCGACGGCATCGTAGACCGAGTGGCTCTCGCGGGCGGTGCGGTCGCTATCGACTCAACGTCGGGATCGGGCACGCAATTGAACGTGAGGGTGCCGAAACAATGATTCGACTTCTGATTGCAGACGACCACCCCGTCGTTCGGGCGGGTCTTGCGGGCCTCTTCGGCAACGAGCCGGGGTTTGACGTTGTCGGCCAAGTCGCTGATGGCGCAGCAGCGGTAAAGCTCGCAGCCGAGACACGACCCGACGTTGTGCTTATGGATCTCCGGATGCCGGTGCTCGACGGCGTCGCAGCAACCGCCGAGATCGTGGCGCTTGGAGCGGATGCACCGCGAGTGCTCATTCTCACGACCTACGAATCAGACGATCAGATTCTCAGCGCGATCGAGGCAGGAGCTGCCGGATACCTGCTCAAAGCGGCACCGCAGGAAGAGATTGTCGCGGGCATCAGGTCTGTCGCACAGGGCCAGACGGCGCTATCGCCGCAGGTTGCCGCACGTTTGGTGCAGCGAATGCGTGTGCCCGTGGCATCCGTCTCGCTCACTGCCCGTGAAACCGAGGTTCTCCGCCTCGTCGCGCAGGGGCAGAGCAATAAACGAATCGGCGTGGAGCTTGGCATCGGAGAGTCAACGGTGAAGACACACCTGTTGCGAATCTTCGAGAAGCTGGGCGTCACAGATCGCACGCGCGCTGTCACTCTCGCCATGGAGCGCGGACTCCTGAAGTAAGAAGTCCGCGCCCCGTGGTGCGGCGGGTTACACCTCGACGAGGTAGCGCTCGTATGCGGTGAGGGTAAGGAAAGCCGGGAACTCCGGTCGCAATGCCACGTCGCGGAAGATCTGTGCCGCGTCGTCGAACCGATCACCGTCGAACCGCTCGGCACTCTGTAGAACCTGAGAGATGAGTTCTTCGATGTAGCCCACGGTGATCGCGGTGCCCTCTTGCGTTTTGCGATCCTGATGGATCCACTGCCACACCTGGGATCGTGAGATCTCAGCCGTTGCGGCATCTTCCATGAGATTGTCGATGGCGACGGCGCCGAGTCCGCGCAGCCACGCTTCGAGGTAGCGGATCGCGACAGACACATTTGCATGTACGCCGGCGGCCGTCACCGGCAGCCCAATGTGCACGTTGAGCAGATCTGCTGCCAGAACCTCAACGTCGTCGCGCTGACGATCGAGCTGGTTCGGGCGCTCGCCGAGCACAGCGTCGAACTCAGCCCGGGCGACCGGAATGAGGTCAGGATGTGCGACCCACGTGCCATCGAAACCGTCGCCCGCCTCGCGCTTCTTGTCTGCGGCAACCTTCTCGAATGCTTGGGCCGTCACCTCCGGATCGCGTCGGTTGGGAATGAACGCACTCATCCCACCGATCGCGAACGCACCCCGCTTGTGGCAGGTCTTCACGAGAAGGTCGGTGTATGCCCGCATGAACGGCACGGTCATCGTGACTTCGCTCCGGTCAGGCAAAACGAATCGAGCGCCGCGCCCGCGGTAGTTCTTGATGATCGAGAAGATGTAGTCCCAGCGCCCGGCGTTCAGCCCCGCGCAATGGGCGCGCAGCTCGAACAAGATCTCTTCCATCTCGAATGCGGCAGGCAGCGTCTCGATCAATACCGTCGCGCGGATCGTGCCGTGCGGAATATCGAGGTACTGCTCGCTGAAGGTGAAGACGTCATCCCACAGCTTCGCTTCCGCAGCGTTCTCGAGCTTCGCTATGTAGAAGTACGGGCCCGCACCGTTCGCGATCAACCGGGTTGCGTTGTGGAAGAAGTACAGCCCGAAATCAACGAGAGACCCGGATGCCGCGAGGCTCCGCCCCGTACGGTCCGTGTAGCTCATGTGCTTTTCGCCGAGGTGCCAGCCCCGGGGCCGCATCACAATCGTGGGGGTGTGCTCCGCGGTCACCTCGTAGCGCTTCCCGGCAGCGTTCGTGAAGCTCAGGGTGCCACGAATGGCATCGCGCAACGAGAGCTGACCGTCGATGACGTTCCTCCACGTGGGGCTCGTGGCATCCTCTTGGTCTGCAAGCCACACCTTCGCGCCAGAATTGAGCGCGTTGATGGTCATCTTTGGGTCGGTCGGACCCGTGATCTCAACGCGACGGTCTGTGAGGCCCGGGCCAGCACCCGCGACGCGCCACTCGGTGTCATCACGGATGTGCGCTGTGTCGTCGCGGAACTGAGGGTCGTGCCCGTTGCCGATTTCGAAACGGCGACGCTCGCGGTCGGCGAGGCGGTCGTGCCGGCGTCCGGCGAAGCGGTGATGCAGTTGCTCGAGGAACGAAATCGCTTCGGCGGTGAGGATCTCGTCGTAGCGCTCGCCGAGGTGCCCGAGCACTGTGATGCCCGATGCGGTGTGATGTGGAACGGGAGGAGCCGTCGTGAGAGTCATGTTCGTGCCTTTCCATCCAGGTTGCGTAAGAGTGAATATCCCTGCCGCCGAGGGGTCGCAACATGCCGTACTGGGGGCGGCGTTGCGATGGTGATGCGGCGTGTTGCGACCCTTCGGCAGCGGGGCAGGGGGTGTGGGGTCAGTGGAACTGTGCGGTTTCGGTTGAACCGGCGAGAGCGAGGGTCGTGCTCTCGGGGTTCAGGGCCGTCGAGATCGTGTCGAAGTAGCCCGTGCCGACCTCGCGCTGGTGCTTGGTGGCGGTGTAGCCCCGGGCCTCAGCAGCGAATTCGGCTTCTTGCAGGTCGACGTAAGCGCTCATCGCGTTCTGTGCGTAGCCAGCGGCAAGATCGAACATCGAGTAGTTGACGGCGTGGAAGCCCGCCAGAGTGATGAACTGGAACGCATAGCCGAGGGATGCCAACTCGGCTTGGAAGCTCGCAATCTGCGCATCGTCGAGATGACGCTTCCAGTTGAAACTCGGTGAGCAGTTGTACGCGAGCATCTTGCCCGGGAACTTCTCGTGAATCGCTGTGGCGAAGTCGCGAGCGAGTTCGATATCGGGCGCTCCGGTTTCGACCCACAGCAGATCGGCGTACGGTGCGAACGCAAGACCACGGCTGATGACGGCATCGAGTCCCGGCTTCACACGGTAGAAGCCTTCGCTTGTGCGTTCTCCGGTCGTGAATTCGCGGTCCCGGTCGTCGATGTCGCTTGTCAACAGGTCTGCAGCCAACGCATCCGTTCGCGCGATGATTACGGTGGGCACATCGGCGACGTCAGCTGCGAGCCGCGCCGCATTCAGCGTGCGGATGTGCTGGCGGGTCGGAACAAGAACCTTGCCACCGAGGTGTCCGCACTTCTTTTCGCTCGCCAATTGGTCTTCCCAGTGGATGCCGGCCGCACCCGCCTGAATGAGGGATTGTGCGAGCTCAAAGGCATTGAGCGGGCCGCCGAATCCTGCTTCGGCGTCGGCAACGATCGGAGCCATCCAGTCCTGGGAGATCGTGCCCTCGGCGTGCTCGAGCTGATCTTGACGCAGGAGCGCATTGTTGATGCGTCGAACGACAGCGGGGACCGAGTTTGCTGGATAGAGGCTCTGGTCGGGGTAAGTCTGACCCGCGAGGTTGCCGTCGGCTGCCACCTGCCACCCGGAGAGGTAGATCGCTTTGAGCCCTGCGCGCACCTGCTGCACTGCCTGGCCACCGGTGTAGGCGCCGAGTGCCCGAATGTAGTCCTCGGTGTGCAGGAGGTTCCAGAGGTTCTCCGCGCCGCGACGTGCGAGCGTGTTCTCTTCGCGAACCGATCCGCGTAGGCGGATGACATCTTCGGCGGTAAAGGTGCGTTCGACGCCATCCCAGCGCGGGTCGCTTTCCCACATGGCCGCGACTTCTGCTGCGGTCTGTGTCTGATCTCCCGCACGCAGCGGGGGCTGTCCAGGCGTGGCGTGGATCATGATGTCTTCCTCCATTGGATGCCGGAACTTTCTTGTCCCGTTGTTCGATGTGGCTCCACTCTGAGTCAAGTTCGACACTGTCCATGGCCAAATCCGGAGAGAATTTCACGCGTTTTTCACAAAATGTGACATACTCACCGCCATGACGATCGAAGAAGATCTCTCAGGCGCCGCGGAAACCGACGAGCCAGATGCTGACGCGCTGACGATTGGCCGCCGCATCCGTCAGCTGAGACTTGAACGCGGACTCACCCTTGACGCACTGGCACTCGCCGTGAAGCGCGTACCGAGCCAGCTGTCGATGATCGAAACCGGCAAGCGTGAGCCCAAGCTCACCCTGCTGCGTGAGATTGCGCATGCGCTCGAGGTTCCGATGGAGGCGCTTGTGCGAGCAGAGCCGCTCGACGAACGAGCGACGCTCGAGATCTCGTTAGAGCGGGCAATGCACAGTCAGACGTTCTCGGCGCTTGGGATTGCACCTTTTCGCATTGGAAAATCGGTGCCCAACGAGGCGATACGCACGATGCTCGCGCTCCAGGGTGAGATCGAACGCCTCCGGGATGAACGCTCGGCAACACCGGAAGAGGCGCGGCGCGCAAATGTCGAGCTGCGCCACCTCATGCGGCGGCAAGACAACTATTTCGATTCTCTTGAGACGACGGCGCGAGAGCTTCTTTCGGCGGTTGGGCATGCGGGCGGGCCGCTGACGCAGCGAACGGCCAGCGATATCGCCGCCCATCTCGGCTTCACGCTGCACTACGTGCCCGACCTGCCGCAAACCACGCGAAGTGTTGCTGATTTGAAGAATGGCCGACTTTACCTTTCGACCCGTGTGGCCAAATCTGATCCCCGCACAGCTGTATTGCAGGCGCTTTCGGCCCGAGTTCTGGGGCATACCGAGCCGTCAAGTTATGCGGACTTCTTGCGGCAAAGAGTGGAGACCAACTACCTCACGGGCGCGCTTTTGATTCCAGAAGCACACGTGGTCCCCGCGCTCATCGAAGCAAAAAAATCCAGATCCATTTCGATCGAAGATCTGCGCGATACCTATTCCGTTTCATACGAAACAGCCGCGCACAGGTTTACCAACCTTGCAACTGTGCACCTCGGCATCCCGGTGCACTTCCTCAAGGTGCACGAGTCGGGCACGATCACCAAGGCGTACGAGAACGATGACGTGAACTTTCCGAGCGACCGACTCGGGTCGATCGAAGGTCAGATGTGCTGCCGCAAATGGACGAGCCGAGTGGTCTTCGGTGAAGACGACAGATTCAATCCCTATTACCAATACACCGACACCGGAAACGGCACGTACTGGTGCACGGCCCGTGTTGAAGCATCGAGTGAGGGCGAGCACTCGGTAAGCGTTGGTGTGAGATTCGACGACACGAAGTGGTTCATTGGTCGAGATACTCCCAATCGAGGTGTGTCACGGCATTCGGTGGAGGCGTGCTGTCGACGGGCACCCATCGAGCTTGAGTCGACGTGGCGCGAAAATGCGTGGCCCAATGTGCGAACGCCGCGAACGTTGCTGGCAACTCTGCCGACCGGATCTTTCCCGGGCGTTGACTCAACCGATGTCTACGAGTTTCTTCAGGCGCACGCCCCGAGTTGACGTCTCACGTGGTTTCGCTGCCCGAGGCAGCCTCGAACGCTGCCCATAGCTCAGCGCGGGTCGCGAATTGAGAGAGATCCTTTTTGAGAACCTTCTCGGCTTGCACAATTCGCGCGCGCACGGTGTGTCGATGCACGTGCAGCACACGCGCTGTCGTTTCGTACGAGCAATCGTTCGCAAGCCACGCGCTTACAGCGCTTTCGAGCTCGGACCCTTCGCGTTCGTCGAAGGCCCGAAGCGGCGCCAGGGAGGCGTCGGCGAATGTTCGTGCATCGGCCGTGGCGAAAACTGAACGGATGCCGCCACGCGAAACCTCTGAGAACGTGCTTACCGGATCGTGACCGCGCTTTCGCGCAAGCAGCGCCTGGCTATAGCCCGTCGAAAAATCCTCCCAGTGTGCGTGCTCCGCAACTCCCAGTCGCACATCAAAAAGCTCCGTCATGTCGGCGAAGACAGCGTCATCCGCGCCCGCCCCAAGGATCAATACAAGTGCGTCGTCGCACCGTCCGAAGAACATCGCGCCTGCATGTTCCTCAGCACGCAACTCCAGCCACTCCGCCAGCGGAGAGATGGCGGCGGTCCCCGAGGACGCGATGGCGATACTCAGGGGAGGAGATGGAAGTGGTCCGAACACTTCACGGGCGAGTTTCATGGCGAGCGACGGGTTTTCTGCGCGCAGCGCCTGAAGGACTCCCGCGCGCAGTTGCGTCCTCGCACGCTGCAGGTTTTGCTGCTGCTCTAGAGCGAGGCCCGCCATCGCGACAACCGACGTCACCAAACCACGACCTTCCTGATCAAGGTCACCGCCCCCGATCGCGATGACGCCTCGGAGGCGGCCGCCGCGGCCGAGCGTCTGCAAGCTGAATGACGTCTGCTCGATACGAAGCGATGAGCCGGCACGAGCGTTCCTGCGAAGCACACTACGCACCTCATCGCCGAGAGAGGCAGCAGTGGACTCGGACAAACCTGCCTCAGGATGCTGACGGGCCAGACCTCCGCTGGCGTCGAAGAGTCCGACCCACGCGCCGAGCTGACGGGAGAGCTCGGCGAGAGTTGCGCCAAGGCCGTTTGGGCGGAGCGCGGCCAGCGAGATCGCACGCTGAGCTGACAGCGCCCACGACCTGCGTGCGTACGAAAGAGCAGCAATCGCTTCAGCATTCGCTCGGGCAATTGCGATGAATGGGGTGACGTAGGGCACTTCGAACAGCGGGATGCCGTGGGTTTCACACGCCTTGCGGAGTCGCTCGGGGATTCCTTCCCGCACCACTTCTGTACCAAAACCGAGGGCCACGACTCCTCGCCGCTGCAGCCGGATCACGTAGTCGTCGAACGAGGTGGGATTCTCATCGTTGAATTGGGTTCCTGTCGTCAGCAGAGCGAGACCGTCCGACAGGAAGGGCGTCGGGTCCGCGAGATCTGAGCTGTGGACCCAGCGAATCTCTCGCTCAAGTGCCTCGGGCGGCAAGCCTTCACGTGAAGATGCCAGCCGAAGTCGAAGATCGGCGCGACGAAGGAGCGCGCTGAGAGTCGGCTTGTCGGTGGTGGCGTCTCCGGTGTCGCTCATGTACATCCCGTCTACTTCTATGGGGCACACTGTACAGCGCGGTGAGTGCGGCGTGACGAATTCACTTCTACGCTCTCGGCCATGAGCATCACCAACGCGCTGCCCGTCGCTATCAGTGGCGGTCCTGATCTGCCGCAGCGACGGCACCTCACCACCGTCATCCCGGGGCCGTTGTCTCAAGAGCTGCTCGCGCGTAAAGCCGAGGCAGTTCCCTCTGGGGTGGGGCACACGGTGCCGATTGCTGCCGTAGCGGCCGGCGGGGGTGTCGTTATAGACGCCGACGGCAACAGCTTCATCGATCTCGGGTCCGGTATCGCCGTCACGACGGTCGGAAACGCTCATCCTGCTGTCGTTGCGGCTGTGCAAGAGCAGGTGGCACGGTTTACGCATACCTGCTTCATGATCTCGCCCTACGAGTCCTACGTTGCCGTCGCCGAGGCGCTCAACCGGCTGACCCCGGGGCAACATCCTAAAAAAACGGCGTTGTTCAACTCCGGCGCAGAAGCGGTCGAAAACGCGGTGAAAATCGCCCGTAAACACACCGGAAAGCAGGCGGTTGTCGCGTTCGACAACGCGTATCACGGCCGAACGAATCTCACGATGGCCCTGACCGCGAAGTCGATGCCCTACAAGAGCGGGTTCGGCCCATTCGCCGGCGAGATCTATCGCGCACCGACGTCTTACCCGTATCGGGACGGACTGGGCGGACCGGATGCCGCGAAACGAGCGATCTCTCTCATCGAGAAGCAGGTGGGGGCAGAAAATCTCGCCGCGATCATCATCGAGCCCATTCAGGGCGAGGGCGGCTTCATCGTTCCTGCCGACGGTTTTCTGCCGGCACTCGTGGCGTGGTGCCGAGAGAACGATGTTGTTTTCATTGCGGACGAAGTGCAGACGGGCTTTGCTCGCTCCGGCAGCATGTTCGCAAGCTCTGGCTTCGGAATAGTGCCCGACCTCGTCACAACAGCAAAGGGTCTTGCTGCCGGGTTGCCCCTGGCTGCAGTTACGGGCCGAGCAGAGATCATGGATGCCTCGCACTCGGGTGGGCTGGGTGGCACATACGGCGGCAACCCGATTGCGTGTGCCGCCGCGCTCGCCGCAATCGACGTTTACGAGAACGACGGGCTCATCGAGCGCGCAGTCGATGTCGAGAAAATCCTGTTCTCGCGGCTGGAAGAACTTCGATCGCGGGATGCGCGGATCGGTGATGTGCGGGGCCGCGGTGCCATGGTGGCAATCGAGCTGGTGCATTCCGGCACGAGCGAGCCCGACAGTGCCCTCGCCGCAGCGATCGCCCGGGCGTGCATCGCCGCCGGCGTGATCGTGCTGACGTGCGGCACTTACGGCAACGTCATCCGCTTCTTGCCACCGTTGTCGATCGGCGACGAGCTGTTACACGAGGGCCTTGATGTCGTGGCCGAAGCGATGGCGACAATCTGATGAACGCTGAGACAAAGGAGTCGATGATGGCCGAGATCAACCGAGACGTGGTGGTCGTGGGAGCGGGAGCTGCGGGGCTGACTGCGGCGAACGACCTTCGGAAAGCGGGGGTGTCGGTGGCTGTTCTCGAATCGCGCGATCGTGTGGGCGGGCGGCTATGGACCGATGTTATCGGTGGCACCATGCTCGAGCTCGGCGGGCAGTGGGTCTCGCCCGATCAAGATGCGTTGATCGACACTGTCGCCGAACTTGGTCTCGAGACATTCAGCCGTTATCGAGAAGGCGAAAGCGTCTATATCGGGCCGGGCGGAAGCCTCACGCGGTTCACCGGAGATATCTTTCCCGTGGCCCCTGAGACTGAAAAAGTCATGGTTGATCTCATCGACCGACTCGATGTGATGGTTGCTCAGATGGACCCCGATCGCCCTTGGGAGCATCCTGACGCTGGGGCGCTCGATCGAGTGTCTTTCGAAGCGTGGTTGCGACAGCAGACGGACGATGAAGAAGCCGCCGACAACATCGCCCTCTTCATTGCCGGTGCCATGCTCACGAAGCCGCCGCACGCATTTTCGGCTCTGCAAGCTCTCCTTATGGCGGCGAGCGCCGGGAGCTTCACGAATCTCGTTGATGCCGACTTCATCCTCGATAAACGAGTCGTTGGGGGACTGCAGCAGGTGCCGCTGCTGCTGGCAGAACGTCTCGGCGACGACGTGTTCCTCGGCCAGCCGGTGCGGAGCCTCGAGTGGGGAGCCCACGGCGTGACGGCGGTGTCTGATGGCGTCACCGTCCACGCTCGGGCCGCGGTGCTCGCGGTTCCGCCGGTCCTCTACAGTCGGATCTCTTTCGTGCCGGCGCTCCCTCGACTGCAGCACCAGATGCACCAGCACCTATCGATGGGCTTCGTTATCAAGGTCCATGCCGTATATGACCGCCCGTTCTGGCGAGAGCAGGGGCTGTCGGGAACCGCATTCAGTCCCTACGAGATTTCGCACGAGGCATATGACAACACCAATCACGGCGACGAGCGCGGCACCCTCGTCGGGTTCGTTTCCGACCGACATGCTGATGACCTGTTTCGTCTGAGCGCGACTGAGCGGAAGGAACGAATCCTCGAGTCGCTCTCTCACTATTACGGCGAAGAGGCGAAATCTCCCGTCGTCTACTACGAAAGCGACTGGGGCACCGAAGAGTGGACCCGCGGCGCATACGCGGCAAGCTTCGACCTTGGCGGATTGCACCGCTACGGTGCTGATCTTCGAACCGCGGTTGGCCCGATTCACTTCGCATGCAGCGATCTTGCCGGGGCCGGCTACCAGCATGTTGATGGTGCAATTCGCATGGGACATCTAGTGGCAAGCCAAATTGTCGAGCAGGTGCGGTCGTGAGCCGCGCGATTGTGGTGGGCTACACAGCGACCGACGCGGGTGCGGATGCTCTCGCGCTGGGTGCCCGGATCGCCGTGGCAAGCGGTGGTGTGCTCGAAATTGTGATCGTGCTGCCATCCGATGATCGCAGTGTCATCACCCCTCCCGACGCGGGCTTTGATCGCCACCTTCGCGAAGTCGCACGTCAGTGGCTGATAACCGCAGCAGAAACCGTGAAGGATGCTGTTTCGCACAATGGGCATGTCAGGTATGGCGAGTCGTTCGCTGAGGGTTTGATTGCCGCAGCTGATGAATTCGACGCGGGCTACATCGTTGTCGGTGCCGGAAGCGGAGGGCTGCGTGGCAGACATCGGCTCGGCACGGTGGCCTCAGAGCTACTGCACTCGTCGGATGTTCCGGTGGTTCTCGCACCCGAAGGCTCCCGCGCGACGCCTCCTGGAGAACTCATTTCACGAGTGACGGCGGCTGTGGGCACCCGCCCCGGCGCCGACGCGTTGCTTGCCGAGGCGGTTGCGCTTGCAACCGGCACTGGGGCAAGTCTCCGACTGATATCGCTCGCGACAGTGGATATGCCGACCGGCACCGATACCGGTGCAATTCGGCTCACGGGGGCCTCTCACGCACACGACGTGCTCGCTCAGGCACGCGACCAGTTGCCTCGCGTCATCGATGCCCAGGTTCTTGTCGGCACCGGCGAAAGCATAGAAGACGCTGTGCAGGAGGTCGGGTGGGACCCGGGCGAGATCGTGATGGTCGGCTCAAGTCGTCTCGCGCAGCCACGGCGGCTCTTTCTCGGTTCAACTGCGGCAAAAATGCTGCACGTTCTTTCGGTACCCCTGATTGTCGTGCCACGCACGCGTGCAACGGATGGAGCACGGCAATGAGCGCTCCAGAGCAAAAAGCACCCGCAGGTGAACCTGTCACAGGAGGGCTGTCATCGAAAGGTTTGAGTGCTGGCACTGTCGGCCTCATCGGGGCTGTGGTGATCGGCATTTCATGTATCGCTCCGGCGTACACCTTGACGGCGGCGCTTGGACCGACGGTATCGGCGGTCGGTGTGCAGGTGCCCGCCATCATCCTTGTCGGGTTCATTCCGATGCTTCTCGTCGCTTTCGGCTATCGAGAGCTGAATAATCGGATGCCTGACTCTGGCACTTCCTTCACCTGGGCGACGCGGGCTTTCGGCCCCTGGATCGGCTGGATGGCTGGGTGGGGTCTGATCGCTGCGACGATTCTCGTGCTGTCGAATCTCGCGGGTATTGCTGTCGACTTTCTTTTTCTGTTGATCGCACAGCTCACTGGCAACGATTCAATTGCCGACCTCGCGTCGAATCCGTTCATCAACGTCACGGTGTGCTTACTTTTCATGCTCGGCGCGACGATGATCTCCTACCGAGATATGCAGACGACGCAGAAGCTGCAGTACGTACTCGTGAGCTTCCAAGTGGTCATTCTGATTCTGTTCGCAATCGCTGCAATCGTGGCTACTGCGAACGGCAATGGATTCGATCCGACGCCCGTTGACTGGTCGTGGTTCAATCCGTTCGCTGTGTCGTCGTTCAGTGCTTTCGCCGCAGGACTTTCACTATCGATCTTCATTTTTTGGGGATGGGATGTCACCCTCACCATGAATGAGGAGACAAAGGATCCCGACAAGACGCCCGGGCGTGCGGCAACGTTGACCGTTGTTGCGATCGTCACGCTCTACCTGCTTCTTGCCGTGTCGCTCATCATGTTCGCCGGGGCGGGCACGGGGGAGTACGGGCTCGGCAATCCCGACATTCAAGACAACGTGTTCTTCCACCTGTCGGGGCCGATCCTCGGGCCGCTTGCCGCGCTCGTTTCGTTGGCCGTGCTCACGAGTTCGGCTTCGAGTTTGCAATCGACGTTCGTTTCACCGGCACGAACGCTGCTGGCGATGGGGCACTATGGCGCGCTACCGAAGCGCTTTGCTGCGGTGCACCCGAGGTTCTTCACGCCTGGCTTCGCGACGATCATCTCGGCTGTTGTCGCATCGCTCTTTTATGCGGTCATGCGATTTGTCAGTGAGAACGTGCTGTGGGACACCATCACGGCGCTCGGCATGATGATCTGTTTCTACTACGGCATCACCGCCTTCGCCTGCGTCTGGTACTTCCGTAAGCAGTGGTTCGACTCGGTGCGTAACGTCTTTTTCACTTTCTTGTTCCCGCTCATCGGCGGCATGATCCTGGCAGTACTGTTCGTGACGACGCTCGTTGACTCGATGAACCCCGACTACGGCAGCGGCTCGAGCATCTTTGGACTTGGTCTGGTGTTCGTGCTTGGGGTGACCGTGATCGGAATCGGCATCGTCATCATGATCTGGCAGGCAGTAAAGCACCCTGCCTTCTTCAAAGGCGAGACGCTTTCAGTGGACGCGCCCGACACACTTCGCCTACCTCGTCGCAAGTCAGCGTAAGAACCACAACGGAGATATTGGAGCGCACATGAATGAATATTCGGTTGTGAACCCATCGACCGGGCAGACTTTGGCCCAGTACGACACACTCACTGACGTTGCGGTCGTAGAGAAGATCAAAACTGCAGATGCTGCCTACCGGGCCTGGCGTACTATCCCCGTTGTAGAACGCGCCGCGGTGCTGCGACGGGCAGCTGAGCTGCATCGTGAGCGCCGTGACGACCTGGCTGCGATCATCGTCCGCGAGATGGGAAAACCGATGGAAGCGGCCCTCGGCGAAGTCGATTTCGCCGCAGACATCACCGAGTTCTATGCCGACCAGGCGGAACTGATCAACGCGGATCAGCCACTTGACATTCTCGGCGAGGGATCAGCACTTATTCGGCGCGCGCCGCTGGGCGTACTGCTCGGGATCATGCCGTGGAACTTTCCGTACTACCAAGTGGCGAGATTTGCGGCGCCCAATCTAGTGCTGGGCAACACGATTTTGCTTAAACACGCTCCGCAGTGCCCCGAGTCCGCTGCGGCTATCGAGCAGATCTATCTCGATGCTGGGGCACCGGAGGGTGCATATGTGAATCTCTACGTCACGAATGAACAAGCGGCCGATGTCATTGCAGACCCGCGAGTTCAGGGTGTCTCGGTGACAGGGTCGGAACGTGCTGGGTCGGCGGTTGCTGAGCTTGCCGGGAGACACCTAAAGAAGGTCGCTCTGGAACTCGGCGGGTCAGATCCGTTCATCGTACTTTCGACTGAGGATCTAGATGCCACGGTCACGGCGGCAGTCGACGGTCGCATGGATAACAACGGCCAGTCGTGCAATGCGCCGAAACGCTTCATCGTGGTTGACGAGCTCTACGACGCCTTTGTCGAAAAATTCGCCGCAGTGATGCAGTCATGCAAGATGGGAGACCCGTTTGACCCCGACACTGTCCTCGGCCCGCTTTCATCTCTGACGGCAGCCGAGCGGCTCGAGGAGCAGGTAAACAGAGCTGTCGCTCAGGGCGCGACTCTCGTGGTGGGCGGGCATCGCGATGGGGCATTCTTCGAACCCACAGTGCTCACAGGAGTAAGTGAGCACATGGATGCCTATCGCGAAGAGTTCTTCGGACCCGTTGGGGTCGTGTACCGAGTCGCCGACGAAGACAGCGCGATTCGGATCGCAAACGACACGCCGTTCGGGCTTGGTTCCTATCTGTTCACGACAGATTCTGACCAGGCGGATCGGGTTGCTGACCGGATCGAGGCCGGAATGGTCTTTGTCAACTGCGTGCTCGCAGACTCGCCAGAGCTTCCGTTTGGGGGAGTGAAGAGATCGGGGACGGGTCGTGAAATGGGGCTTCTCGCCGCCGACGAGTTCGTAAACAAGAAGCTCATCCGAGTCGCACCAAAGCCGGTCTAGATGGTCGATGTGTTTTCGAAGCCTGCGCTCGGAGTTCGCCTGTCGCAGTGCCATGCCGTACACTTGAAGGTGCAGTAGAAGTCTGCATTCTTTTGCCGTGCCCGCGCTTCGAAGTGTTTTTCGAATCGTGTAGCGGCGGTGGGTGCAGGTTCCCTGGGGCCTTCCGGTCTCTAGGGCGGTAGCTCAATTGGCAGAGCAGCGGTCTCCAAAACCGCAGGTTGCAGGTTCGATTCCTGTCCGCCCTGCGCGTCAGCGAATGCTGGCACACAGTGAATGATTCAGGTGGGTTGATGGTCCAGGACGAGCAGAAGGGCGAGGCTGTCGCGAAACGCGATGCCCCGCGCGAGAAGAAGCCGAACTTCTTCCAGCGCATCGTCATTTTCATCCGCCAGGTCTTTGCCGAGCTCCGCAAGGTGGTTACACCTACGCGCCAGGAGCTCCTGAAGTTCACCGGCGTTGTGTTGGCGTTCGTTGTGGTCATGATGGCCCTCGTGTACGGACTTGACCTCCTTTTTGTCTGGGTGACGACCGTCGTCTTCGGTACGCCGGGAGGCGTGGCCTAAAAAGCTCCGCGGTAGCGGGAGTCAACTCCCGTGACCACGAATGGAAGTGAACTTAATTGTCTGAAAGATATGTCGATGACGCCGATTGGGCGCCGACTGCCGAGCAGTCCAGCGAGGACGACGAAGCTCAAGAGGGAAACATCCTCGCGGTAGAAGAGCGCGCCTCCGAGGCTGCTGAGCACGTCGCTGTCCACGAGATTTCTGAGGACGGCGAAGACGAAAGTGACGACAAGGAGTTGGACGACATCGAGATCAACGACCCCGAAGCCGACCGCATCGTGAACGATGCTCTTGAGATCGACGAGACGGCTGAGGTTGAGGCTGCCGCTGATGTCCTCACCGACGCGCAAGCCGAAGACGAGGCCGAAGCTGAGGCAGAAGCCGCCGACGAAGTGACGCCCTACGACGGGCCTGAGCCCGAAGCGGATGATGAAGACATCGATCCGTTCGAGGCCTTCCGCACCGAGCTTCGCTCGCTGCCTGGAAAGTGGTACGTGCTTCACTCCTACGCCGGTTTCGAGCGCAAGGTGAAAGCCAACATCGAGCAGCGTAAATCAACGCTCGAGGTTGAAGACGACATTTATCAGATCGAGGTCCCGATGGAGGACGTCGTCGAGATCAAGAATGGCCAGCGCAAGATGGTCACTCGCGTTCGGATCCCCGGCTACGTGCTCGTTCGTATGGAGCTCAACGAAGACACCTGGTCTGTTGTGCGTCACACTCCCGGTGTGACCGGCTTTGTCGGTAACGCCCACAATCCCACTCCGCTTCGATTTGAAGAAGCCTTCAACATGTTGAAGAGCCTCGTTGAAGTCAAGGAAGCTGCACCGACAAAGGCGGGTGCTGCAAAGGGCGCTCCGGTGACCGCACGCAGCATCGTGACCGAGGTCGACTTCGAAATCGGTGAGACGATCACGATCAAGGAAGGTTCGTTCGCGGGTCTTCCTGGTTCGATCAGCGAGATCAAGCCGGAAAGCGGCAAGCTCACGGTTCTCGTTTCGCTCTTCGAGCGTGAGACTCCGGTTGAGCTCTCGTTCGATCAGGTAACGAAGCAGAACTGACGAATCTCCCATAAACCACCGCGGTCCGGATAAGCCGGAGCTGCGGGAGAACCGAAGCGATACGCGCCCGGTTCGACGAAAGGAAAAAGAATGGCACCGAAGAAGAAGGTGACCGGCCTGATCAAACTTCAGATCAAGGCTGGTGCTGCCAACCCGGCGCCGCCGATCGGGCCTGCGCTCGGTCAGCACGGCGTTAACATCATGGAGTTCTGCAAGGCGTACAACGCCGCGACCGAGTCGCAGCGTGGCAACGTCATCCCCGTAGAGATCACTGTCTACGAGGACCGCAGCTTCACGTTCATCCTGAAGACCCCGCCGGCAGCGGAACTCATCAAGAAGGCCGCAGGCCTCCAGAAGGGGTCCGCAACGCCCCACACCGTGAAGGTGGGCAAGCTCACCAAGGACCAGGTCCGCGAAATCGCTGAAGCGAAGCAGCCCGACTTGAACGCGAATGACATCGAGGCTGCCTCGAAGATCATCGCCGGCACCGCCCGTTCCATGGGCATCACGGTTGAGGGCTGAGGGAGATAACGACTATGGCTACCAAGTCCAAGGCCTACGAGGCCGCCGCTGCGAAAATCGCAGCTGACAAGTTCTACACACCGACCGAAGCCGTCGCCCTGGCGAAAGAAACCGGTTCGGCTAAGTTCGACTCGACCGTCGAGGTCGCGCTCAAGCTCGCTGTTGACCCCCGTAAGGCAGACCAGATGGTGCGCGGCACCGTCATCCTGCCGCACGGTACGGGTAAGACTGCTCGCGTCATCGTCTTCGCGACGGGCCCGGCAGCCGAGGCAGCTATCGCTGCTGGTGCTGATGAGGTCGGTGGAGCCGAGCTCATCCAGAAGGTCGCGGATGGCTACACGTCGTTCGACGCTGCCGTATCGACCCCCGAGCTCATGGGCCAGGTCGGTCGTTTGGGTAAGGTTCTCGGACCCCGCGGCCTGATGCCGAACCCGAAGACCGGAACTGTCACGCCCAACGCTGCCAAGGCAGTTGAGGACATCAAGGGTGGAAAGATCGAATTCCGCGTCGACAAGCACGCCAACGTGCACTTCGTCGTCGGCAAGGCATCTTTCACGGCTGAGCAGCTCGATGAGAACATCACTGTTGCGCTTGACGAGATCGTTCGTCTCAAGCCTTCCAGCTCTAAGGGCCGCTACATCCAGAAGGGTGCTGTGTCGACGACGTTCGGTCCCGGTATCCCGTTGGACGTCAACGGTCTCTGATCTATCCCAGATCACGTCACGAAACGAAGGGGCTCCACCGTGAGGTGGGGCCCCTTCGTCGTTGCTGCACCACTAGTGCGCGGCAATCAAGCTGACGCCGAACGCGATCATGATTATCGTGACAATCGCGTCAACTATTCGCCACATGAGTGGCGTGCGTAGCCATCGGGCGAGATACCGGGACCCAAAGCCCAACGCCGAAAACCACACGAGACTTGCGATGCCTGCACCGATCCCGAAAAACCAGGGCGCAGACTTCGTGTTGGCAACAGAGCCCAACAGCAAAACAGTGTCGAGGTACACATGGGGATTCAACCATGTGAGAGCAAGCGCCGTGCCGGCCACAGCCGACCGCGATGCAACTGTCGCTGTTGCCGATGACATCTCAAAGCTCTGTGCTGACCCCTTCACCGCACGCACTCCAGCGATGGCGCCATAGCTTATGAGAAAGATCCCGCCGCCCCAGCGTGCGACCACGATAATCCATGGGGCGCCTTGGATTATCGTCGCAACGCCTCCGATGCCAGCCGCGATGAGCGCGACATCACTGAGGGTGCAGATCATGACCACAAGCCCGACATGATTTCTCCTCACGCCCTGGCGAATCACGAAGAGATTTTGCGCACCGATCGCCGCGATTAATGACAGCCCGACACCGAGTCCAGCGACAAGAGAAACCCACACCGGTGTAGGTTAAGTTCGCCAATATCTATCGCATAGCAAATGATTCTTCAGAAGTATTAGATTTGCTTAATGAACATCGATCCCTCGCTCGCACGCACGCTGATGGCTGTGCTCGACGAAGGCACGATGGATGCCGCGGCTCGGCGACTGCATTTGACTCCGTCTGCTGTCAGCCAACGAGTCAAAGCGATCGAAGACCACGTCGGAAGAGTGCTGCTCGTGCGCTCGAAACCGGCGCGCGCCACTCAAGCTGGATTGGCGATCGTTCGGTTTGCGCGCCAAATTGAGCTGCTGTCCCACGATGCTTCTGCCGCCTTCGAAGCATCAACTCCAACTTCTGTTCCGCTCGCAGTCAATGCCGACTCCTTGAGCACATGGTTTCTCGCGCCGCTCGCCCGCCTCGCGTCCCGATTGAACGTCACGTTTGACCTCCATCGTGACGATCAGGACTTCACAGCGCACATGCTAGAAAGTGGCGAAGTGATGGGGGCGGTGACATCGAAAGCTGTTCCGGTTGCTGGGTGTCGACTTCAACCGCTGGGAGTGATGCGCTACGAAGCGGTGGCTGCACCCGACTATGCGCGTCGGTGGTTGCCCGCTGGATTTTATGCCTCGGCATTCGAGCAGGCGCCACTCGTGGAGTTTGACCGACGCGATGACCTGCAACGGCAATGGCTGTTTGCAACTGGCGCAGATCCTGATGCTCCGCCGCGGCATTATGTGCCGGCATCGCATGATTTTGCGATCGCGGTACATCTCGGAATCGGATGGGGACTGCTGCCTCAGGCACAGGCTCAGGACGGCCTTCGCTCAGGCGAACTCGTTTCCCTCGGTGGTGAGCCCGTGGATGTTCCGCTGTACTGGCAGCAGTGGAACCTTCGCTCTGAGTTGCTCGATGCCGTCGCCTCCGAAATTGTTGCTGAAGGTCAGCGGGTACTCGTCTCGGAGAGCTAGTCTTCGCTGATCTGCAGCACGATCTTTCCGCGCGTGTGACCTTTTTCGAGCTCGGTGTGTGCCGCCGCTGCATCCGCGAGATTAAACACCTGGTCGATATAGACCTGAATTGCTCCCGATTCGAGAAGGCGACTGATCGTTGCAAGGGTTGCACCGTCGGGAGCGACCTTATAACCCGTGTATCGCAGCCCTCGCGACGCCGCTGCCTCGGCTGCGCCCGGCCACGAACCTGTTGGTACCAGGATGTACATCCCGCCGGGGCGCAGGACGTCGAGGGATCTCGCCCCCGTGTCATCGTGACTGTTGCCGACGAGATCGATGACAACATCGACGTCGGCGATTTCATCTTCAAATCGCTGTTGCGTGTAGTCAATGACCGACACCGCACCCAGCTCCTTGAGCCACGCGGCGTTGTGTCCGGACGCCGTCGCCGTCACTCGTGCGCCGAAATATGCCGCAAATTGCACGGCGAAGTGTCCGACGCCGCCACTTCCTGCGTGAATCAGGATGCTCTGGCCTTCGTGTGCGCGTGCAGTCTCAACAACGAGACCCCACGCGGTGAGTGCGGCCAGGGGCACGCCCGCGGCTTCAACATGCGAAAGTGCCGCTGGCTTTCGCGCGACCGAGAGTGAAGGCACGACCGCATACTCTGCGTAGCTTCCGCCGGTGCGGGGGAAAGGCAGCATTCCGTACACTTCGGCGCCGACCGGAAATGGATGGCTCTCGAACGGGCTCTTCTCGACAACGCCACTGAAGTCGAAGCCCAAGGTCGATGGGAAGTCTGGAATCGCTGCTGACACGCCAGCGCCCGCTCGGGTCTTCGCGTCTATGGGATTGATGCCTGCCGCGACGATCCGCACGAGCAGTTCACCAAGAATCGGCGAGGGAATGGGGACTTCTGCTTCGTGCAACAGGCTTTCGGTGCCTGTGGCATCGATTACGCACGCTCTCATGGTCGTGCTCGATGGTTCGGGAGCCGCTGAAGAAGTCGATGAAGGCTTTGCTGGTTGTAGCGGCCGTTGTGACATGGTCGCTCCTTATGGTTGTAGCTGCGGCGGCAGCGCTAGTGGGCCGTTCGTTGCCTCAGTAAACCTCGGGTTTGTCTCACACGTGTTACGCGAGTGATACCACGTCAAGAAGCTCAGTGCAGAGCATCGAGCTGCAGGAGCGGCCGGCTGAGCACGCTTTCTAGTCGCTCGCGTAAACGCGCGGGCATGTCGACTACGCCGGGTGAAATCAACCACTGGATTTGAAGCCCATCCATGAGAGCGATTACATCAATAGCGACATCGGCGCTGTCGATATCGGTGGAGCGCAGAAGCCCCCGGGAGCGGAGGTTGTCGACCGCAGCGGCGATGTCGCGGCGCGATCCGTCGTAGCGGCGCGAGAAGTATGGGTGTGCGGGATGCCCGGGCTCGGTGGCTTCGGCTGAGAGGACCGCGTACAAACTCACAAGCCCGGGCGTCGACATGTTGTATGCGCTGAGGCGCACAAGTCGCCCGAAATGGTCAAGTCCGTCGGCCTGGGGGCCTGGCGCGCCGACGAAGATCTTGTCGTATGCCAGCCGGTCGCGCTCGTCGAGAACCGACTGAAGCAGCGACTCTTTCGTGGGGAAATGGTGCAGAAGTCCCGCGCGCGAAACTCCGCAATCTTCCGCAATCTTGCTCATGCTGGTTTGCCGGTAGCCAACGGCACCAAACGCGCTGAAGGCGGCGGAGATGATTTGCTCTCGTCGCACGCGACCCGGTGCATAAGAACTCTGCGGCGCGACTTTGGGCATGAAATGACCGTAGCGTGAATCGGTCGTCATGAATACCTACACCTCTGTCGGTATTGATGCTACGCTCGGCCACGCGGCAGCGCCGTGGTGATGCGAAGACGCAGCGCCAGTTCGATCGACGAGGATGTAGCGTGACTCAGCCCAAACTCTCACTTCAGCTTTATACGGTGCGCGATGCCCTCGCAGCAGACCTTGACGGCACGTTGGCGCGGGTTTCTCGTTTAGGGTTTCAGAACGTCGAAGCGTTCGGTGCTGTGCATCGGGCCCCCGAGCTCGCCGAGGCGTTCGCGCGCAATGGACTTTCCTCGCCCACGATGCATGCGGCTCTCGTTACAGACGCGAATCGTGAGCCGTCGCCGGTGAACGAAGCCGTCTTCGATGCGGCCGCTCAACTAGGTGCCGAGATTGTGATCGACCCGATGGTTGATCCGAAGCTGTGGGCGACGCGAGATGACATCAAGAGCACCGCCGAGCGGCTCAATGTGGCCTCATCGGTGGCGGCTTCACGAGGCATCCGCGTGGGATATCACAATCACTCCCATGAGTTCCACCACGAGTTCAGCGGGGAGAGTGCGTACGAGTACTTCGTTTCGTTGCTGGATGAGCGTGTTGTTCTCGAACTCGACGCGTATTGGGCCGCGGTCGGCAAACAGGATGTCCCGGCCCTCGTCCAGTGGCTCGGCACCCGTCTTGTTGCTCTCCATGTAAAAGACGGCAGTATCGACGCCGACCCATTCCGTGCCGATGTGTCAGGACCGATCGACCTTGGCCAAGTGGCTGCAGGAACTGGGGCTGTGCCACTTGATCGCGTGCTTGATGCGGCCGACAACCTCGAGTTCGCGGTTGTCGAGTACGACGAATTCGCGGGAGATGTCTTCTCGGGAATCGAAGCCAGCGTGCAGTACCTTTCGAAGCGTGGTGTGCGATGAGCGCCGCGGCAGGTGCAGTGGGAGTTGGCTTCATCGGGGCAGGCATGATCAGCGACACCTATCTTGAGAATCTCACGTCTTTCCCCGACGTCAAGGTCGTCATCATTGGCGACCTCGATGCCGAGCGCGCAGCAGCGCAAGCTAAGAAGCACGGGGTCTCGCTCAGCGGCAGCCCAGATGATGTGCTTACCCACCCCGATGTGGAAATCGTCGTCAACCTCACAATTCCGCAGGCGCACGTGGCTGTGAGCCGCGCAGCGGTTGCGGCCGGAAAGCACGTGTGGTCAGAAAAGCCCATCGGAGTCGATCGTGAGTCGGCACACCTGCTGCTCGCAGAAGCGGATACCGCGGGCCTTCGTGTAGGCATCGCACCTGACACGATGCTTGGCCCTGGCCTGCAGAGTGCTCGACGCGCTATCGCGCGCGGAGACATTGGGGTACCGCTTTCGGCGCACACGACGATGCAATACATCGGACCCGACACCTTCCATCCGAACCCCGAGTTCTTGTTCGCTCAGGGTGCCGGGCCGCTCTTTGATATGGGGCCGTACTACATCTCGGCCCTGGTGAATGTGTTCGGCCCGGTAGCCTCGGTTGCGGCTGTCGCCTCGCGCGGCCGCGATGTGCGAAGCATTCAAGTCGGAGACCGCGCAGGAACCGAGTTTCCTGTCGAGGTAAACACACATGTGCAGGCGATTGCCCGGTTTGAGAGTGGCGCCACGAGCGACAGCGTATTCAGCTTCGACTCCGCGCTGCCGCGCGCCGGCGTGATCGAGGTCAGTGGAACCGAGGGAACCCTCGTGATGGCCGATCCGAACATGTTCACCGGCGACGTGAAGATTACCCGCGGTGCGGAGCAGACGGCATCCGGTCCGCAACCGTTGTGGGAGACGGTTCCCGTCGCAGGTACCGAGGGCGGACGGGGCTTGGGTGTGCTCGATATGGCGCGCGCCATTCGGGCAGGTGAGCAGCACGTCGCAACGGGGGAGCTAGGTTTCCACGTGCTCGACACGCTGCTTTCGATGGACGAGTCTGCAGCGGAGGGACGCTTCATTGAGGTCGAGAGCACTGTGGGCGACATTCCTCTGGTGCCGCTCGACCGCGATCCCCGCCAGAAGACACTGTGACTGGCATCGATTCAGATCGGCGCACAGGCGCTGGATTCATCGGTGCTGGTTTCATGGCAGCGGTCCACTCGCGTGCAGCGCGTGCTGCGGGGGCTCGCCTCGTCGCCGTGGCAAGTTCCGCTCCAGAGCGTTCGCGTGCGGCAGCATTACAGCTCGGGATCGAGAAAGGCGTAGATGACGCCGCCAGCGTTGCAGCTAACCCCGATGTCACAGTGGTTCATGTCTGCACACCGAATGCGCAGCACCTCGCCGACACGATGACGGCACTGACGCAGCGAAAGCACGTCATCTGCGAGAAGCCACTCGCGACGACCGTTGCTGATGCGATGACATTGGCGGCGGCAGCCGATTCGGCGGGCGTCGTCGGTGCAGTGCCCTTCATCTATCGCTACCACCCGACCGTCCGCCACGCTCGAGCGCTTATCGCATCCGGCGAGATCGGCCGAGTGCTCACGGTTGACGCTTCGTATCTTCAGGACTGGCTACTGGCGGAGGGCGACACGAATTGGCGAGCAGATACGGCTTCAGGCGGGCAGTCACGGGCATTCGCTGATATCGGTTCGCACCTGTGCGACCTGATCGAGTTCGTGACGGGGTCGAGCATCGTATCTCTCAGTGCACGCACGAAGACTGTGCACGCGGAGCGCGGCGGCGCGCGGGTTACCAACGAAGACATCGCCGCGCTGATCGTTGAGCTTGACTCGGGAGCACTCGGAACGCTCCTCGTCTCGCAGGTCGCGCCAGGGCGAAAGAACGCTCTCGTCTTTGAGATCCACGGGTCAGAGCAGAGCGTTCGGTTCGCGCAAGAGCGCCCCGAGGAGTTGTGGATCGGGGCGCGAGAGTCGTCGAGAATTCTCCTCCGGTCGCCCGATGCGCCCGGAGACCGTGGTCTTTCGATCGTTCCTGACGGGCATCCAATGGGGTACCAGGATGCGTTTAACGCTTTCGTCGCCGATGCGTATGCTGCTGCCGGGGGTGCATTTCCGGACGGACTCCCCACCTTCCAAGACGGCGTGCGTGCCGCGCACGTGACAGCGGCCGTGCTGCAATCCGCTCAGACCGGTGAATGGGTCAGCGTGCTGTCAGCATCGCGCCCAGAGCAGGACGACAACACTTTGAGGAGTACTTTATGACCGCTGTCTCGCATCCCGTCACCCTCTTTACCGGGCAGTGGGCTGATCTTCCCCTAGAAGAGGTTGCTGCTCTTGCGGCGGGATGGGGGTACGACGGCCTCGAGATCGCAGCTAGTGGCGACCATCTGGATTTGAAGCGCGCAGACGAAGACGATGCGTATTTGCGCTCGCGGCGCGAGCTTCTCGACCGCCATGGGTTGCAGGTTTTTGCAATATCCAACCACCTCGCAGGCCAAGCCGTCTGCGATGCTCCCATCGATTTTCGGCATCAAGCAATTGTGCGCGACTACATCTGGGGCGACGGTGAAGCCGAGGGGGTGCGCCAGCGCGCAGCCGAAGACATGAAGCGCGCGGCTCGTGTGGCGCGAAAGCTCGACGTCGATACCGTCGTGGGGTTCACCGGATCATCGATTTGGCCCTATATGGCAATGTTCCCGCCCGTTCCCGGGGACGCAATCGATGCCGGCTACGAGGATTTCGCTGCACGTTGGAACCCCATCCTCGATGTGTTCGATGGTGAAGGTGTTCGTTTCGCGCACGAAGTACACCCGGGTGAGATCGCCTACGACTATTGGACAAGCGTGCGCGCGCTCGAGGCAATCGGGCACCGTGATGCGTTCGGTTTCAATTGGGATCCGAGCCACATGATGTGGCAGAACATCGACCCGGTCGGATTTATCTGGGACTTCAAAGACCGCATTTACCATGTCGACTGCAAAGACACACGGCTTCGCCCCCACAACGGGCGCGCGGGCGTTGTCGGTTCACATTTGCCGTGGGGAGATCCTCGAAGAGGCTGGGACTTCGTTTCGACTGGGCATGGCGACGTGCCGTGGGAAGATTCGTTCCGTGCGCTGGAATCGATTGGGTATCGCGGACCCATTTCGATCGAGTGGGAGGATGCCGGAATGGACCGGATCCACGGCGCAGCCGAAGCCGTGAATTACGTGCGGTCGCTGCTGTGGCCAGCTCCCACGGCGTCTTTCGATGCCGCCTTCAGCAACCAGTAGGGTCCTGCGACGATCCAGCACGCGCGCCATGACCTTTGCCATGAAGGCATGGCCCGCGTCAGTTTGGTGGACACGATCGTCAGTCATGAATTCGTATCGGTCGTCACCCGGTACCCCAACCGAGGCGTAGATTGCACTGATGTCGACAGCAGCAGTGTCGGCTCTTTCAGACGCGATTTCCGATAACACCTCTCCGTAGGCGGCCCAGGGGGCGACCGGCGTGAACTCGTCGTAGCGCGCGTACGAATGCACGAGCAGGTGAACACAATCCGGTGATGTTGCGGGTTGTAGTCGTGCGATCTGCTCGCGCAGTTGCGCGCGATATCTTTCGGGACGACGGAATTCGGCTGGAATCCAACGGGTGAGTTCTCCGACAGTATTACCGCGGGAACTACGACCAGCTGGGGCGCGCCGTTTCGCGAATAGCTTGATGCGCACCCGTCGATCGGTTGGCAGGCGTGGATTCTCGACAACTCCTGGAAGCCGCAGATGTATGACTACGACTGGAATTTGATGGGTGGGGAGTATCAAGGTCAGTTCATAAAGGACTGGCTGGCGGGTGAGCCAAACGGATCGCCATGATCCTCGCATGATGCGATTGGCGCCTCTGTGCAGGTTTCATCGCAGTTCAGCACAGCGTACGGCGGAGACAACCTCACGGACGGCGACTGCACCAATGCCGGGCGTTGGCTCTCGGCCACGGGAGACAGCACGCCCACAGCAACGGTTTCTCTGGACGCTGCGCAGTATGTACCCTCGGTCGGCATCTACAGTGGCTACACCGGAGGCAGCGGCGTTGTGATTGTTGACTTCACCGTGGAAGTTCACACCTCTGCCGGGTGGCAGCAAGTGGCGAGCATTACCGGAAACGCGTCGAGCGCGCGCGAAATCGTTGTAGGCATCGCTGACGTCGACGGTGTTCGCTTGGCGATAAGCAATCCATCGGCGTCGACCACTGAAGCGAAAGTTGCTCGCGTCTACGAACTCGCTATCCACGAGTGAAAGTGGGCCTGTGCACCGAATTGGGGTGGTGCACAGGCCCACTCAGCGTTCGTCGACGGGAGTTGCGAGGTCTTCGAACTGGGCTGGCTCTTCTCCGGTGGAGAGCGCGTGCAACAGCACCGCGAGCTTCTGAATGTTTTCGACTGACCATGTGTCGAGCGACTCGGCAAGATGCGAACTGCGTGTTCCACGCGTTGCCTCGAGCCGGGCTCGCCCCTCAGCTGTCGCGCTCAAGAGACTTGAGCGCCCGTCATCCGGGTCGGGCGTGCGCTCGATGAAACCGAGGTCTTCGAGTTGACGCACGGTTCTGCTGAGCAAGCCCTTATCGATACCTGACCTCTCCGACAGCGCTGACGACGTCAACGGCCCGCGACGAGCGATCATCGTGAACATCTTGTATGCGCCAGGGTGCATACCGGGGGAGAAGCGTTCGGCCGCTTCGCGGATGACTGTGCGAAATCGGACGATCAGCTCCCCCATCTCAGCTTCGAGCACTCGCACCGCTTGAGAGCGCGAGTCGGTCGCCGGATCAGTCGTCAACGCTGGTCTCCTCGGGCGGGGGTGGTTGCGGCATCCGTTTCGGGTGATGCGGATGCGTCAAGCGTATCCATACCTTCGCTGACAGAAACCGTGGCAAGGTCAGCTTCGCTGGCAGCGATTCGTTCACTCGTCGTCATACGCGTCAGCGGCTTGTTGGGGATGAAGATGATTGCGATGAGGCTGGCGATCGCGAACGGGACCGCGATCAGGAACGAGTGCGAAATACCCTGCGCGTAAATGTCTTCAAAGATCACGCGCACAGTTTCGGGGAGGGATGCCACGGCGGGAATAGTGCCCGACTGCAACTGCTCGGCGACGGCGGCTCCGCTGTCGCCGAGACCAGCAACTGCTGTGCTGATCTCTTTGGCGCGATCTGCCACAAGCGAGGTCACGCTCGACGCGAGCGCTGCCCCCATCACTGAGACGCCGATTGTGCCGCCCAGACTCCGGAAGAACGTGACTCCAGAGCTCGCGACACCGATCTCGCTCGGGTTCGAGGTGTTCTGCACGATGAGAACGAGATTCTGCATGGTCATGCCGACTCCGGCACCGAGGAGAAACATGTACACCGAGACGAGTGCGAAGTTCGTGTCGTAGTGAATCGTCGACAGAAGCGAGGCGCCGGCGATGAGCGACACAGCGCCCACAATCAAGAACGGCTTCCATTTTCCGGTGCGGGTGATCAGCGCACCCACTCCAACCGACGCGAGGAGAAGTCCCGCGATCATCGGAATCGTCATGAGGCCCGCCTCTGTCGGCGTCGCGCCTCGTGCTAGCTGCATGTATTGGCTCAAGAAGACGGATGCTCCGAACATCGCAATTCCGGTGGCAATCGATGCGATGACGGCGAGGCTGAAGGTGCGGTTCCGGAACAGGGTCAAGGGGATGAGCGGCTCGCGTGCGCGCAGCTCGACAATGACGAAGAGTATGGCGGCGAGGGTTGCGCCGCCCACCATGAGGGCGCTTTGCAGACTCCACCAGTCGAAGCTGTCGCCCGCGATCGTGATCCAAATCAGCAGGAATGAGACCGCAGATGCCAGCAAAACGATGCCGACGTAGTCGATGTGGACCTTGCGACGAGCGCGCGCTGGAATGTGCAGTGTTCGCTGCAGGATGATGAGCGCGAGGACCGCGAAGGGAAGGGCGACGAAGAAGTTCCAACGCCATCCCCATGTGTCGGTGATCACTCCGCCGAGAAGTGGGCCGCCGACAGTGGCGACGGCGAGTACCGCACCGAACAGCCCCATGTAGCGGCCGCGCTCGCGCGGACTGATGATGTCGGCCATGATGACCTGGCTGAGGGCTGCGAGCCCACCCGCTCCCAGGCCCTGGACTGCCCGGAACGCGATCAGGGTCGTGGTGTCCTGTGAGAAGCCAGCGGCGGCCGTCGCGAGAACGAAGATGACGATCGCAATCTGGATGAGCAACTTGCGATCGAACAGGTCGGCGAGTTTTCCCCACACTGGCGTCGAGATGGCGGTCGTCAGAAGAGTCGCTGTGACAACCCACGTGTAGGCCGCTTGGTTGCCCTCAAGATCATGAATGATGACGGGGAGTGACGAGGAGACGACAGTGGAGGCAAGCATCGAAACGAACATGCCGAGCAGCAGTCCCGACAGTGCTTCGAGGACTTTTCGGTGCGACATCGCGGGGGCTGCGCCGGTAGCTGCTACCGCGTCAAGTGAAGTGGCCATGCGTGGCCTTTCTAAAGATTTATCGGTGCGACGACGCTGGCGCAGGTAGTTGACTGAAATCAACTATACCGCGTTTTCGTTGACTCGGGTCAACTAAAACAATATGGATTGACTCGGTGCGCCGCGGGAGCCAGATGGCTAGTCGCTGAGCGCGAGCGCGCGGAAGAGGTCGCGAGACGCGGCAGGGGCGACGATCGCACTTGGCGTGACGGGCGCGACGGGTTGCGGCATCCGCGCTCGAGTGCCCATCGTTCTGTGGTGCAACTCGTCGATGAGGCTGGTTGCGAGTGCGACGAGCTTGGCGATCTCGATGTCGTCGCGGTCGACCCACGCGCATCGGGGCTCATCATCGATGGGCACGAAGTCGGTGTGCTGCTCCCACGCGACGAGAGTGCGTTCGGCGCCGAGCACATGCTGCTGCCACCACACTTGGCGAAGATAGGGGCGAGGGATCGAGCGCCACGCTTTGTTTGTCGTCTTGATCTCCGCCAAGATGACTCGACCCTGGCCGTCTAGCCCGACGCCATCGGGCGTTGCCAGATGGCGCTTTTCGATCTCAGCATGAAACAGCGCGGATGACGGCACAATGCCATGCGTGGCTGCAACCCACGAAGCAATCTCAGGCTCACGCCGGCGGCCGTGATCGGTGTACGCATTTCCCGAAAAGCTAGAGCCCATGAGCTTGGCATCAGCTGCGCGCTGGATCGATTTCTCAGTCGTGAGCCCGGCAACGTCGGTGGCGGTGATTCCGCGCGATCGAGCCCGAATCCACGCGACACGATCGCGGGAATCCGCGACGATGCGTGCGGCGAGTTCAGGTGTCACTCTTCGAGGCTAACCCGGTGCGGCGGCGTGGTCTTCCGCGACACCCACGCCGCGCTTTCACCGCCGCGCACCGCGAGGATAAAACCCGCTCAAATTTGTAAATCCTGTGAAACACCGGTGAAACGTCTGAATCGTAGATTTCGATTGCAGCACTACGTGCGCCGCGATAGCGGTCTGCGCTTCCTTCTTTAAGAGATTGCGACAGCATGATCCCTGATCGTGTTTTACCGGTGCAACGCCGCCGCCGACAGAAGTCCATGGCCACCCTCGCCGCGAGCATCGTTCTCTTGCTCTGCGGTGGAGTCGTGAGCGCACCCGCGTTTGCGGATGATGCGACCGCGGGAGCGTCGACCTCCGGCGATCCGATATTTCCGAACGTGGGAAACAGCGGTTATGACGTTTTGCACTACGACATCGATATGGCCTACCGGACGAACAGCGACATCAGCGCGACGACGACGATCGGCGCGAAAGCTTCCACGTCGTTGAGCTCGTTCGTGCTCGACTTCGAAGGAATGACGGTTGATGAAGTTACCGTCAACGGTCAAGAGGCTCAGTGGTCCCGCGATATCGATGCTGAAGCGACAAAGTACAAGTTGATCATCACTCCGGCCGCCGCGGTCAGCGGTGATTTCACGGTGTCTATCTCTTACAGTGGCGCCCCAGCGCGGCACATCGACGCCGACGGGTCCTCTGAGGGATGGGTCAAGACGAGCGATGGGGTCACAGCTCTTGGGCAGCCCATTGGCGCGATGACATGGTTCCCCAACAACAACACGCCCGCAGACAAGGCAACATATGACATCGACGTCACAGCGCCCACGACGGTCAACGGTAACGCGCTGAGCGTCGCGAGCAACGGAGAGCTCGTCGGCCAGCTGATCGATGCGGATGCCGGGACAACAACGTGGCAGTGGCAGCAGACGAAGCAGATGGCTTCTGAGCTTTCGATCCTCTCCATTGGGCGCTTCAATATTTTGGAAAGCGACATCCAGCTCGCGAGTGGGCGAACCCTCCACGAGTGGTCGTTTGTCGACCCGACGATCAGCGTGAGCAGACAGAACACAATCAATACTCGCCGAGCTGAGATCAAGTCGATTATCGATTGGCTAGAAACCAAGCTCGGTGCATACCCGGGTGAAAGCATCGGCCTCATCGTTGACTCGGTCAGTGTCGGGTACGCGTTGGAAACTCAGGATCGCCCGTTCTTCGACGGCAGCGTTTCGGCATCCACGCTGATTCACGAGCTCGTGCATCAGTGGTTGGGTAACGACGTTGCGCCGAGCGACTGGTCTCACATCTGGCTCAACGAGGGTGCGGCGGAGTTCTTCACGACCTACTACCAATACTCGACCGGTCTGACCTCAATCACACCCGAAGACAACAGCTACTCGAGTTGGAACAGTGCGACGGATAGTCGGTGGGAAGTTCCGACGGTCGGTTTCACTGATTCCGCCGAGTTGTACGACTGGCAGGTCTACAACCGAGGCAAGTACACGCTCGGCGCGCTCATGACAGCTATTGGGCGTGAGGATTTCGATGAGCTGTACTCGCAGTGGACAGCTCGATACGGTGGTGCATCAGCTTCGACGTCGGACTTTGCTGCGCTCGCAGAAGAAGTGTCAGGGAAAGATCTTGAAGCCTTCTTCCAAGATTGGATTTACGACACAGACAAACCTGCCTGGCCTGCCAAGTGGACAGCAGCAGTTACGAGTGATGTCGCAGGTAAAGAGCTACTCCCCGGTGAGGCATCCTCGTTCACGTTGAGTGTGGAGAATACCGGGAAGGTCGCGCTGGACGGCGGGACCGTCGAAGTGGATGCGCAGCAACTTTTGTCGCTCGTGACGCTGAGTGACACTCTTCCGGCAGGGGTATCGGTCGCCGACGGCGCAATTGTGTGGTCTGTGCCATCACTCGCGCCGGCGGCAACCGCATCAGTTGAGATTGCATTTACGGTGCCGGCTGATTCTGTCGGTGGCGCAATAGACATGTCGATCGCGGCGCCGCAGCTCGGCTCGAGTCTCTCGGCTGGCACGCTGTCGTTCAGTGTTGCGGAGCCGGTTGCTCTCAATCTGTTGAATATCAATGATTTTCATGGTCGTATCGATGCGAATACGGTGAAGTTTGCGGGCACGATTGAGCAGTTGCGTGCGGAGTATGGGGATGAGAACACGTTGTTCTTGTCTGCGGGTGACAACATTGGGGCGTCGTTGTTCGCGTCGTCGTCTGCTGATGATCAGCCGACGTTGGATGTGTTGAACGCGTTGGGTCTTGCGGCGTCTGCGGTGGGTAATCATGAGTTCGATAAGGGTGTTGGTGATCTGACGGGTCGGGTGTCTGAGGAGGCTGATTTCCCGTATTTGGCGGCGAATGTGTATGACGCTTCTGGTGAGCCGATCGTGGATGAGTACGCCTTGTTCGAGGTGGATGGTCTGACTGTTGCTGTCATTGGCGCAATCACTGAGGAGACGCCGACGTTGGTGTCACCTGGGGGGATTTCGGGGTTGACGTTCGGGGATCCGGTTGAGGCTGTTAACCGTGTTGCGGCTGAGCTTGAGGGCACGGCGGATGTGATTATCGCTGAGTACCACGAGGGCTCGACGGATGGTGTTGCTGAGGATGCGGCGATCGAGGAAGAGATCGCGGCGGGTGGCGCGTTTGCTGACATTGTGACGAAGACTTCGGCGTCGGTTGATGCGATCTTCACCGGTCACACGCATAAGGAATATTCATGGGATGGCCCGATCCCGGGTGCTGAGGGCACGCGTCCGGTGGTTCAGACGGGGAGTTATGGCGAGAACATTGGTCAGGTAGTTCTCGAGGTTGATCCGGTCACGGGCGATGTTGAGGGTTATGAGGCGAAGAACGTGGCTCGTGTGGCCATCGCGGATGACGGCAACGAGGACAACGATGCTGAGCAGAGCGCGGCGTTGGATGCGGAGTTGGTTTCGACGTATCCGCGGGTTGCTGAGGTCTCGTCGATCGTTTCGGATGCAATTGCTGATGCTGCTGTTATCGGTGAGCAGGTCAAGGGTTCGGTCGTGGCAGATATCACGACCGCGTTTACGGGCGGTTCGTATGTTGATGGGGTGTGGACGGGTGTGAAGCGTGATGATCGCGCGTCGCAGTCGACGTTGGGGAACCTTGTTGCGGATTCGTTGGTGTCGAGCCTGTCGAGTGCGGATCGTGGTGGTGCGGAGATCGGGATGGTGAACCCTGGTGGTTTGCGTTCTGATCTTCTCTACGGCGAAGACGGCACGATCACGTATGCGGAAGCGAATGCTGTGTTGCCGTTCGTGAATAACCTGTGGACGACGACTTTGACGGGTGCGCAGTTCACGGCTGCTTTGGAGCAGCAGTGGCAGCCGGAGGGTGCGAGCCGTTCGTATCTTGCGCTCGGGTTGTCGGACAACGTTCGGTATACGTATGACAAGTCCGCGCCGCGTGGTGAGCACATCACGGGTGTGTGGATTGATGGGGAACCGATTGATCCGGCGGGTGAGTACCGTGTGGGTTCGTTCAGTTTCTTGCTGCAGGGTGGCGACAACTTCACCGTGTTGGCTGAGGGTTCGGATACGAAGGATTCGGGTTTGATTGACCGGGATGCGTGGATTTCGTATCTGGAAGCGAATCCGGGGCTTGAGCCTGATTTCGCGAGTCGGAGTGCTGAGGTCACGGGTGTTCCTGAGACGGTTGAGGTTGGTGACACGGTGTCGTTGCAGGTGTCGGGTATCAACCTGACGTCGCTGGGTAGCCCGGAGAACACGGTGGTGGAAGCATCCATTGATGACACGGTGTTCGCACCGTTCACGGTCACTGGTGGTGTGGCAACGGTGGAGTTCACTGTTCCGGATTCGGCCGTGGGGGAGAGTGTGTTGAGTCTTGTCGCGACGGATAGTGGGACACAGGTCACGGTGCCGTTGACTGTGACCGAAGCAACAGTGCCCACCGAACCCACCAACCCGACCGATCCAGGCACGGAGCTCCCCAGCACGGGCGGCAACGAGACGCCGGTGGCCGAGTCTGAACTCACTCCCGGCAACGCGGGTGATGTCAAGGTCATCGCTGGTGACCTCGTACCGGGTGGAACGGTCACGGTTTACGTGGGGATCGAGTACGCGGGCGACTGGGTATCTGCATGGTTGCGGTCTGCCCCGATCTTCTTGGGCTGGTATCAGGTGGATGCCGTTGGCAACATCACAGTGACCCTCCCCGCGGGAGTGACGGGCGATCATCGAATCGTGATTCAGGATGCCGACGGCAACCTGATCGGATGGCAAGAAGTCACCATCGGCGCCCTTGCTGTCACAGGAGGCAACGCCAGTGGTATCGGTGGACTTGTCTTAATCGCCACTCTGCTGTTGACGATCGGTGCGGCTGCTCGCACGATGGGCCGTCGCAGAGAGGTCTAGCTTTCAGTATCAAATACAGGTCGGGTCACGCAGGCTGCACTTAGCTGCGTGGCCCGACCCGTATTTAGCCCAACCGGATTTTGATGTCGGAGAGCCAGTGGGTATTATTGGCGTATCCGAAGACCGCTGGTCATTGGCGCGTGAGAAATCAGGCTCCAATCGAAGCTCTGCAATGCAGGGGCCCGCGCAGGCATCACGAACGAATTTCCTCAACGGGAACCGAAGCTCCGTGCGCTTGCGCCGGAGCTTTTCTTATTGCGGTGCCAGTGTCTCCGGCGGCGCTCCGCCTCCGCGGGGTGTCACGTACACACAAGGAGTGGCCATGGCGCAGAAGGATGCAACGGTTGCCGAGCTCACGAAGAACTTCGAGGACTCGACCGCTGTTCTGCTGACCGAGTACCGCGGTCTGACGGTTGCTGAGCTCAAAGAGCTTCGTAACAACATTCGTCAGGACGCGGAATACGCCGTGGTGAAGAACACGCTGACCAAGATCGCCGCTGAAAAGGCTGGCATCTCGGGTCTGGACGACGACCTTAAGGGTCCGTCGGCTATTGCCTTCGTGCACGGTGACCCTGTCGCCGTCGCAAAGGGCTTGCGCGCCTTCGCCAAGGCACACCCTCTTCTGGTTATCAAGAGCGGCTACTTCGACGGTGCCGCACTTTCCGCAGAAGAGGTCAACAAGCTCGCCGACCTCGAAAGCCGTGAAGTCCTGCTGGCAAAGCTTGCCGGCGCGATGAAGGCTTCGATGTTTGGCGCTGCCTATCTGTTCAACGCACCGCTGTCGAAGGCCGTTCGCACGGTCGACGCGCTGCGTGAAAAGCAGGAATCCGCAGCCTGAAGCAGGCCCGCGGCTAGTCGAAACCCCAAATAAGGAGATACAACATGGCAAAGCTCAGCACTGACGAGCTGCTCGAAGCCTTCAAGGAGCTCACGCTCATCGAACTCAGCGAGTTCGTGAAGAAGTTCGAGGAGACCTTCGAGGTCACCGCTGCTGCCCCCGTCGCCGTTGCTGCCGCTCCGGCCGCTGGTGGAGCCGGAGCTGAAGAGGTCGAAGAGAAGGACTCCTTCGACGTCATCCTCGAGTCGGTTGGCGACAAGAAGATCCAGGTCATCAAGGTCGTTCGCGAGCTCACCTCGCTCGGCCTCGGTGAGGCGAAGGCTGTCGTTGACGGTGCTCCCAAGCCCGTCCTCGAAGGCGCCAACAAGGAGACCGCCGAGAAGGCAAAGGCCACCCTCGAAGAGGCTGGCGCGACGGTTACCCTCAAGTAATCTCGTTCTCTTTTAAAAGAACCCCGGATGCTTCGGCATCCGGGGTTCTTTTTGTGTCGGCGAGTTTCTGACAGATGAGAACTAGATGAGAAAGTTCTCCTCCGATGTTCACCCGGGCGACATTTCGTGGCAAAAGCGCGTCACTGTCTGACGCATAGCCTCTGATGGTTCGTGTCGAGAAACCATCGGGAGACTCATGTTCAGCTCACAGCAGTCGCGCTCACGCAGCGTGCTTGCGGTAGGCATCGGTGCCGCGCTTGCGGGGGGAATGCTCTTCCCCCTGCCCGCGATCGCAGCCGATGGCTCAGACGTCATCATCAACGAGGCATATGTCAACGGCAGCGGCGGTGCCGCTTACAAAAGCCGCTTCATCGAGCTCTACAACGCGGGAGACGTGGCGCAGAGCCTTGACGGCTGGTCGCTCCAGTACAAATCAGCTACTGGAACAAATGCGAGTGTTCAAAGTCTGAGCGGAACTATCGCCGCGAACGACTACTTCTTGATTGCACTTCCCGGGAGTGCGGGCGGACTTGCCGAACTCCCTGTCTCACCTGATTTCACCGGGGTAAGCATCACTCCCTCTGGATCAAACGGTGTGCTCTGGCTTGCCGACGTCACAACCCCGATCGCGCTGTCTCCTGGGTCCGTCACCGACTCCGCAGACGTCATCGACTTGATCGGCTACGGAACCGGCAACGTCTATGAAACCGCCGCCGCGTCAAGCCCAGCCGGTACGACGTCTTCTCTCGCGCGCACTGACTTCGTTGACACCGACAACAACTCGACAGACTTTAGTGTTGCTGCAGAAGCGACCCCGCAATCCTCGAGCGGATCGAGCGAGCCCACTCCGGAGCCGACCGAGACTGCAACGCCGGAACCCACCGCTACTGCGAGTCCTGAGCCCACGGACCCGACCGAACCGACGGTGACGTCGATCTCCGAGATCCAGGGCACGGGCGCGGCGAGTCCGATCGCGGGACAGACCGTCACGACACGTGGTGTTGTGACAGCGGCCTACCCCACAGGCGGCTTCAACGGCTTCTACATTCAGACCCCCGGCACCGGCGGCGCACTCGACATGGCGACACACGCGGCATCCGAAGCTGTCTTCGTCTACGGCTCACAGGCAACTGCGAAGGTCAGCGTCGGTGATTATGTTGAGGTCACCGGTCCCGTGAGTGAATACAACGGAACAACCGAGATATCGCCTTCGGCGGCCAACGTGACAGTTCTTGATGAAGAAACTCCCGCCGTTTCCGCGGTGGACGTGGCATGGCCCGAGTCTGAAGAAGCACGGGAGACTCTCGAGGGAATGCTGGTTGCGCCCCAGGGCGACTTCACAGTGAGCGACACCTACAGCACCAACTACTACGCGTCGATCGGACTCGCATCGGGAGCAACACCTCTCATGACGCCGACGGAAGTTGCGAAGCCTGGCAGCGCTGAGTACGACGCAGCAGTAGCCGACAACGCGGCTCGAGCTGTCACGCTCGACGACGGTGCATCGATCAACTTCAACTCCTCGGCGAACAAGAGCATCCCGTTGCCGTATCTTTCGACCACCGACCCCGTGCGCGTGGGGGCTGCAGTGAGCTTTACTGCGCCCGTGATCGTGGAGTATCGCAACTCCGGGTGGAACTTTCAGCCCACCCAGCACCTCACGGCCGACAACGCGTCGACTGTGCAGCCCGCGACGTTCGAAAACACGCGCACCGCATCACCCGCTGATGTCGGTGGTGACATTCAGATCGCAAGCTTCAACGTGCTCAACTACTTCACCACGACCGGTGAAGATGCTGTCGGGTTGGGAGCATCGTGCTCGTATTACACCGACCGTGCCGGGAACAAGATCACAGTGAACAACTGCAGCGGGACGGCCGCAGTTCGAGGGGCCGCAGATGACGCGAACCTCGCCCGTCAGCAGGCGAAGATCGTCGCGGCGATCAACGGACTGGACGCTGAGGTTGTTTCGCTCGAAGAGATCGAGAACTCGACCATCGCCGGTGTCGACCGCGACTCGGCTGTTGCCGAGCTCGTCGGAGCGCTGAACGATGCTGCCGAAAGCGACGTGTGGGACTACGCGCGCACGCCAGATGAGGTTCCCGCCGGCGAAGATGTGATTCGCACGGCTTTCATCTACAAGAAGGCGGCCGTCGAACCAGTTGGCGACGCTGTCATCGACGATGACTCTGCGTTCAGCAACGCTCGGTACCCGCTCGCACAGGCATTCATGCCCGCCGGAGGCAGCGAAGATGACACGTTCCTCGCGATCGTAAACCACTTCAAGTCGAAGGGCTCGGGTGAGGGTGAAAACGCTGACCAGGGCGACGGGCAGGGTGCGTCGAACGCGGCGCGAGTGGCTCAAGCTGAAGCACTCGTCGACTTCTCTGCTGAGCTTCAGCTCGAGGTCGGTACCGATGATGTCTTCCTGATCGGTGACTTCAACTCTTATACGCAAGAAGATCCGATGCAGGTCTTCTACGAAGCGGGGTACGTCGACCAGGGCTCGAAGACAGACAAGTACACGTACTCTTTCAGCGGCCAGAGCGGATCACTTGACCACATCCTGGCTTCTTCGGCCGCGGATGACATGGTGACCGGCGTCGACATCTGGAACATCAACTCTGTTGAGTCGATCGCCCTCGAGTACAGCCGCTACAACTACAACGCGACGATCTTCTACGACGAGTCGCCATATCGCTCCAGCGATCACGACCCCGTCGTCGTCGGTCTCGACCTCGATGCTGCTGACGCTACTGTCGAGCTCAACTTGTTGAATATCAATGATTTTCATGGTCGTATCGATGCGAATACGGTGAAGTTTGCGGGCACGATTGAGCAGTTGCGTGCGGAGTATGGGGATGAGAACACGTTGTTCTTGTCTGCGGGTGACAACATTGGGGCGTCGTTGTTCGCGTCGTCGTCTGCTGATGATCAGCCGACGTTGGATGTGTTGAACGCGTTGGGTCTTGCGGCGTCTGCGGTGGGTAATCATGAGTTCGATAAGGGTGTTGGTGATCTGACGGGTCGGGTGTCTGAGGAGGCTGATTTCCCGTATTTGGCGGCGAATGTGTATGACGCTTCTGGTGAGCCGATCGTGGATGAGTACGCCTTGTTCGAGGTGGATGGTCTGACTGTTGCTGTCATTGGCGCAATCACTGAGGAGACGCCGACGTTGGTGTCACCTGGGGGGATTTCGGGGTTGACGTTCGGGGATCCGGTTGAGGCTGTTAACCGTGTTGCGGCTGAGCTTGAGGGCACGGCGGATGTGATTATCGCTGAGTACCACGAGGGCTCGACGGATGGTGTTGCTGAGGATGCGGCGATCGAGGAAGAGATCGCGGCGGGTGGCGCGTTTGCTGACATTGTGACGAAGACTTCGGCGTCGGTTGATGCGATCTTCACCGGTCACACGCATAAGGAATATTCATGGGATGGCCCGATCCCGGGTGCTGAGGGCACGCGTCCGGTGGTTCAGACGGGGAGTTATGGCGAGAACATTGGTCAGGTAGTTCTCGAGGTTGATCCGGTCACGGGCGATGTTGAGGGTTATGAGGCGAAGAACGTGGCTCGTGTGGCCATCGCGGATGACGGCAACGAGGACAACGATGCTGAGCAGAGCGCGGCGTTGGATGCGGAGTTGGTTTCGACGTATCCGCGGGTTGCTGAGGTCTCGTCGATCGTTTCGGATGCAATTGCTGATGCTGCTGTTATCGGTGAGCAGGTCAAGGGTTCGGTCGTGGCAGATATCACGACCGCGTTTACGGGCGGTTCGTATGTTGATGGGGTGTGGACGGGTGTGAAGCGTGATGATCGCGCGTCGCAGTCGACGTTGGGGAACCTTGTTGCGGATTCGTTGGTGTCGAGCCTGTCGAGTGCGGATCGTGGTGGTGCGGAGATCGGGATGGTGAACCCTGGTGGTTTGCGTTCTGATCTTCTCTACGGCGAAGACGGCACGATCACGTATGCGGAAGCGAATGCTGTGTTGCCGTTCGTGAATAACCTGTGGACGACGACTTTGACGGGTGCGCAGTTCACGGCTGCTTTGGAGCAGCAGTGGCAGCCGGAGGGTGCGAGCCGTTCGTATCTTGCGCTCGGGTTGTCGGACAACGTTCGGTATACGTATGACAAGTCCGCGCCGCGTGGTGAGCACATCACGGGTGTGTGGATTGATGGGGAACCGATTGATCCGGCGGGTGAGTACCGTGTGGGTTCGTTCAGTTTCTTGCTGCAGGGTGGCGACAACTTCACCGTGTTGGCTGAGGGTTCGGATACGAAGGATTCGGGTTTGATTGACCGGGATGCGTGGATTTCGTATCTGGAAGCGAATCCGGGGCTTGAGCCTGATTTCGCGAGTCGGAGTGCTGAGGTCACGGGTGTTCCTGAGACGGTTGAGGTTGGTGACACGGTGTCGTTGCAGGTGTCGGGTATCAACCTGACGTCGCTGGGTAGCCCGGAGAACACGGTGGTGGAAGCATCCATTGATGACACGGTGTTCGCACCGTTCACGGTCACTGGTGGTGTGGCAACGGTGGAGTTCACTGTTCCGGATTCGGCCGTGGGGGAGAGTGTGTTGAGTCTTGTCGCGACGGATAGTGGGACACAGGTCACGGTGCCGTTGACTGTGACCGAAGCAACAGTGCCCACCGAACCCACCGAACCCGGCACCGGACTACCCGGTACCGGCGGTTCGGAGCAGCCGACGACAATGCCGACTCCTGCGACAGATGCGGAACTCACAGCCGCACTCTCGGGCAAGATCAGCATCGAATCGGGTGAACTGGTGCCTGGCGGCATGGTGACGGTGAACGTCGGCACCCAGTACTCCGGCGAGTGGGTCACCGTGTGGCTTCACTCCACACCGCAACAGCTGATGGACATCAACGGCAATGGATGGCTGCAGGTCTCTACCGCAGGAACTGTCACAGTGCAGCTTCCTGCGGGTGTGACCGGCGATCACCGACTCGTCGTGCTTGACGCTGATGGCAATGTCATTGGTTGGCAAGCCATCACTATCGAGAGCAAGAGCGCGCTGGCCGCGACCGGCGGCGACTTCAGCCGGACCGGCGGGTTGCTGCTTGCAATCATGCTGCTGCTAGGCCTCGGCCTGACAGCGCGGGTTGTCGCAACGCGTCGCGCGTAGACGCCACACAGCAAAAGGCCCCGTCCTCGCGGCGGGGCCTTTTGCTGTGGCATCCGGGGGAGGAGATGTGCTGAGCGGAGTATGGCTGGGTGGCCAAGGTACTCCGCACGGCATATCTCCTCCGTGTGACCGCTGCTATACCGAGGCAGTAATGGCGGACGCGGTGGGGTCAATCGCCGCCGTCGAGTTGCGCACAATAAGCCGGGCCGGAAGTCGCTCGAAAACCGCGGAAAGTTCTGGATGCTTGATTTGGTCGATCACGAGGCGCGCTGCGCGCGCGCCCTGCTCCCGCGGTACCTGCTCGAGCGTGGTGAGTGAAAACATCTCCGCGTATTCGTGATCGTCGATGCCAATAACGCTCAATGCAGTCGGGACAGTGATCCCGAGCCGGCGGGCGGCGATGATCGCGCCGATGGCTACTTCATCGCAGACGGCGACGATGCCGGTAGGCCGGCTGGCATCGCTCAGGAGATCGACAGCAGCGGAATAGCCGCCCGGCAGCGTCACCTCTGAAGGGACGTGACGAACCGCGTGGCCAAGCCCCGCATCCCTCATCGACATTTCGTACCCGCGCAGGCGAGTTCGATCGACGTGCGCCCAGTTCTTGGTGTCACCGGCGCCGAGAAAGACGATGCTTCGATGCCCGAGTGCAATGAGATGCTCGGTTGCTCGCTGGGCGGCACGTACGTCATCGATCGCGACGCCGCTCGTTTCCTCGTCTTTGCCCACGACGCTCACAATTGGGCGTCCGATCGCGACGAGTCGCTCGAGTTCATCGTGCTGTGGTTCGAGCCCGACAGCTATAAGCCCATCAAATCGCTTGCGCGCCAAGAAATCGTCGAAGACCCTCCTGCGTTCGACGGTGCCCGGTTTCGCATCGTAAAGAGTGAGATCGAAGCCCTCGCTCAACAGCGTTGATTGGATACCCTCCAGCACTTCTGCGAAGAACCAGCGATTGGCGTAGGGAATGATGACGCCGATGTTTCGAGTGCGTCCGGTCGCGAGGGTGACGGCACTCGTTGAAGGCACATAACCGAGGGCGGCCGCAGCGGCGACGACTCGCTCGCGCGTATCTGGAGCGACATAGCCCACGCCGCTGAGGGCACGGCTAGCGGTTGACTTCGACACCCCCGCGCGCACAGCGACATCAGTGATCCCGCTCATGATCTCAGCTCTTTCTCCAGTGATAAGCCGATGACAGTTCCGGATCACATTACTTGTGAAGTTCGAAATCCACAACCGGTTCCACACCTCCAATTTTCGTGCCGAGAGCGCTCCCATCCCAGTGTTTATCAAGTTGTGATCAAGTCGAGCGTTGTGTCTTTCTCTGTTGCGGGGTAGCTTTGCCTGGAATCGGTTCCTGAGCGAATCCGATGTGCGATTTATGAATCGCTCGTGCACTCAAAGAGGAGGAATCACATGGTGTTTACACAGCGTCGTCGCCTGGTGGCACCCATCGCGTTGATGGGAGTTGCGGGCCTCGCCTTGGCAGGTTGTTCCGGGGACAGTGGGGGTGGATCGAGCGGTGGTGGCGAGAGCGACAACACCGTCACGATCTACGGAACGATTGCCGATACCGAAGCGGAACTGTTGCAGGAATCGTGGAAAGACTTCGAGGAGTCGTCGGGCATCACGATCGAGTACGAATCGTCCAAGGAGTTCGAATCGCAGATTGGAATTCGCGCCCAGGGTGGAAACCCGCCTGACATTGCGATCTTCCCGCAGCCGGGCCTGTTGGCCGACCTAGCAAGCCGTGACTATCTTGCGCCAGCACCCGACAGTGTGGCCGCGAATGTCGCGGAGTACTGGAGTGATGACTGGGCTGCATACGGCACCGTCGATGGCACGCTCTATGGCGCGCCTCTCATGGCGAGCGTCAAGGGCTTCATTTGGTATCAGCCGGCGAAGTTCGCTGAGTGGGGCGTTGAAGTGCCCGAAACTCTCGATGAGCTGATGACCTTGACCCAGACCATCCAAGAGACCACTGGCAAGGCTCCGTGGTGTGCCGGGTTCGGCTCAGGAGATGCGACCGGATGGCCAGGAACCGACTGGGTGGAAGATTTCGTCCTTCGCCAGTCCGGTCCGGAGGTCTACGACCAGTGGGTGACGAACGAAGTCAAGTTCACTGACGCTCCGATCGTCGACGCGTTCGACTCCGCCGGAGAGATTTTGCTCAACGGCGACTACGTCAACGCGGGCTTCGGTGATGTCCAGTCGATCAACTCCACGGAGTTCGGCGATCCTGCGACAGCGCTGGTGAGTGGCGACTGCGCGCTCCACCACCAGGCGTCGTTCTTCGACGGATTCATTCAGGATGCCGGTGGCACAGTCGCTGAAGACGGCGATGTGTGGGCCTTCATCATGCCTGGTGAAGAAGCCGGTGCTTCTGCAGTCACAGGTGGTGGCGAAATCGTTGGAGCGTTCAACAGCGATGCTGACACCGTTCAGGTGCTCGAGTACCTCTCTAGCCCCGAATGGGCCAACAACCGAGTTTCTCTCGGCGGCGTGATCTCGGCCAACAACGGCCTCGACTCCGCTAACGCCTCATCGGGCATTCTGTCGCAGTCGATCGAGATTCTGCAGGACCCCAACACGACGTTCCGCTTCGATGCTTCCGACCTGATGCCGGGTGCTGTGGGCGCTGGAACATTCTGGAAGGGCATGGTCTCGTGGATTAGCGGTAGCTCAGTGACCGACGTCACCGAGCAGATCGAGTCCGGCTGGCCCAGCTAGGGCGATGTAAAGGGGCTGCTTCATAGCGATGAAGCAGCCCCTTCCCTTCAGCCCTCTGGTTCTCACTAGGATTCGGGTATCGAGTCCGCAGTCGTACTCGAAAGGAGCGACATGACCGCTTTCTTTACCTGGGTCGGGACAATGCATCCCGTACTCCAGGCGGTCGTCGTGGTGGTGGCGTTCCTCGCCGTCATTGGTCTTATTCTTTTCTTCGTCGACATCGCTCCGCGTAGCGGGAAGATCTACACCTGGGTACGCCTCGCCATGTGCGTGCTTGTACCGGTGGCGGTTGTCGTCGTTTTCAACTCGGTATGGTGGGCGGCCATTGCAGCCGCAGTCATCGGAGCCATCCTCTTCTTGATCGATTACCGATCAAGAAATGGCAAGGGATACTTCATCCAATTGGTCGCGTTTCTGGCACCGGCCGGAATCTTGCTTCTCATCGGGCTCATCTTGCCCTCGATTCAAACGCTCGTTGCGTCGCTGATGAACTCCTCGGGGAAAGAATTCGTCGGATTCGAGAACTTCGTGTGGGTGTTCACGCAGCCCGACGGTATTCGCACGATTCTCAACACCATCGTGTGGGTGCTTATCGCTCCGACCGTATCGACGGCTGTTGGCCTCGCATATGCGGTGTTCATCGATAAAACGCGCGGCGAAAAGATCTATAAAGTGCTCGTTTTCATGCCAATGGCGATCTCATTCGTCGGCGCGAGCATCATCTGGAAATTCGTCTACGAGTACCGGTCGGCTGAATTCGCCCAGATCGGTATTTTGAACCAGATCATCGTGTGGTTCGGTGGCGAGCCTCAGCAGTGGTTGTTGGGGGCCCCCTGGAACACGTTCTTCTTGATCGTTGTGCTGATCTGGGTACAAACGGGTTTCGCGATGGTGATTCTTTCTGCCGCGATCAAAGGGGTTCCGATTGAGCAACTCGAAGCGGCAGAACTCGATGGCACCAACGCGTGGCAGCGTTTTTGGAACGTGACGGTTCCCGCGATCCGACCAGCCATCGTCGTGGTTCTCACGACGATTTCAATCGCATCTTTGAAGGTCTTTGACATCGTGAGAACGATGACTGGCGGAAACTTCGACACGTCGGTTATCGCGAACGAAATGTACACACAGTTCACGAAATTTGAGGCAGGGCGCAGTGCTGCGTTCGCAGTTGTGCTTTTCATCCTGGTGTTGCCGATCGTGATTTATAACGCGCGACAAATCAGCAAGCAGAAGGAGATCCGATGAGCGAGGTTATGCCGGTCGATCTTCCGCTCGACGACGAGACGAAAAAGGAACTCACCCGCGGTGAGCGTCAAGGCGAAAAGAGCCCTTGGCGAAAGGCGCGGCGAAAGCTCACCAACCCGTGGGCTTCCGTGGCATCCATCGTCATCGCCCTGTTGTGGACGATTCCTACCTTTGGGCTGCTGATCTCGTCGTTCCGGCCGGAACAGCAGATCAAGAGCACCGGATGGTGGACGTTCTTTACGAACCCCGAAGTCACCATCGACAACTACGTACAGGTGCTTCAGGCGGGAAACGCCCAACTGACGATGGCTGGCGCGTTCGTGAACTCGATCGCCATCACGATTCCGGCCACAATCGTGCCGTTGACGATCGCTTGCTTTGCGGCGTACGCGTTCTCGTGGATTGATTTCAAAGGGCGGGATGCGCTCTTTATCTTCATCTTCGCGCTCCAGATCGTTCCGATCCAGATGGCTCTCATTCCGTTGTTGAGCTCTTTCTCTCGCGGTCTCAACGTGGCCGGGCTTCAGATCACGGGTCCGCTGGATGTGTCCGGTGGCTATGCCCAAGTCTGGATCGCGCACTCGATGTTTGCGCTTCCGCTCGCGATTTATCTGCTCCACAACTTCATGTCGCAGATTCCCGCGGACATCATCGAGGCGGCACGCGTTGATGGTGCGTCACGGGGGCAGATCTTCTACCGAGTGGTGCTGCCGTTGACGATGCCGGCGATTGCTTCTGTGGCGATCTTCCAGTTCTTGTGGGTGTGGAACGACCTGTTGGTCGCTCTGATCTTCGCCGATGGGCCGGTTGCACCGATCACGAAGCTCTTGGCTGAGATCACAGGAACGCGCGGAAACGAGTGGCAGCTTCTCACCGCTGGTGCATTCGTTGCGATCATCGTTCCGCTCATCGTGTTCTTCTCGCTGCAGCGCTACTTCGTTCGTGGGCTCCTGGCCGGTTCCACAAAGGGGTGATTCCGGTCGGGTCAGTTTCGCTAGGGTGATCGTCAGGCAGACGGGGGACTTTAGTGGAACCGATGGGCACAGTAGTTGACGAGATGGTGACCGATCCGTCGGTTGGTCTGACCGACGGGGAGGTCGCCGATCGAGTCTCGGCGGGGCGAGTCAACGCCTACACGGCGGACTCGAGTCGAAGCGCGTGGAACATCGTGCGTGCCAATGTGTTCACCCTCTTCAACGGCATCGTCGGCGCTTGTTTTCTCGTGTTGCTCCTGGTGGGGCATTGGCGAGACGCTCTCTTTGGTCTTGCTGCGTTCGGAAATGCGATCATCGGTTGCGTCCAAGAGTTTCGCGCGAAATCGGCGCTCGATAAACTGGCGCTTCTCAACGCTCCGCAGGCTCGCGTGCTCCGTGAGGGTGTAGAGCGAGAGATCACTCCGGGCGAGGTCGTCATGGACGATGTGCTTGTTTTACGTGCGGGTGACCAGGTGCCAGCTGACGGCACGGTCGTCGCATCCCGAGGGCTGCAGATCGATGAATCGATGCTCACGGGAGAGTCGGATGCTGTCGACAAGCGTCCCGGCGATGAGGCGCTGTCGGGGTCGGTCGTCGTGGGCGGCGAAGGTGCCGCGCGCGTTGTGCGGGTCGGTGCCGATTCTTATGCGAATACCTTTGCGACAGAAGCGAAGCGCTTCTCGTTGGTTTCTTCTGAGCTCCGCACGTCGATTAATCGTGTCTTGAAATGGGTCGGCTGGGGGATCGGGCCGATTGGCCTTCTCGTGCTGAACGCCCAAATCATGGTTGCGGGTGGGTGGATAACAGCGTTCGAGACCGGCACGTGGGTACAAGCTGTCGTCAACACGATCGCGTCACTCACGGCGATGATTCCGCTTGGTCTTGTGTTGATGACATCGATTGCGTTCGCCGTCGGTGCCGCCAAGCTTGCGAGCAAGCAGGTGCTCGTCAACGAGCTTCCAGCGGTTGAGGGTCTCGCCCGTGTCGATGTGATCTGTCTCGACAAAACCGGAACGCTCACGGCCGGTGAGATCGAATTCGACGGATCGCACCCACTCCATCACAACGTCTCGGGCTGGGAACGCGTTTTGTCTTGGTACGGGGCAGCGCCCGACGCGAACGCGACTGCTCGCTGCCTGCAAAAGCCGTACCCCAACGTTGATCCGCTCACTCGTGCTGCATCGATCCCGTTTTCATCGGCGCGCAAGTGGAGTGCCGTGTCATTCTCAGACGTGGCGGGCACTTGGGTCTTCGGCGCACCCGAAATGATCTTCGGTGACGAAGCGAGCGACACATCAACGGAGCTCGGCGCTGAAGTTGTCTCTCTTGCGTCGCTCGGGCGGCGCACGCTTGTTTTGGGCTTCAGCCCCTCGAGTCTTGACCCAGACAGCGTCGAAGCCGAAGAACTGCCGTCGGGGCTGCGTCCGGTTGTCGTACTCACGTTTCGCGAGCAAGTGCGCGCGGATGCCGCCCAGACGCTGTCGTACTTTCGTGCTCAGGGCGTCGGCATCCGCATCATCTCCGGTGACAATCCGCGCACCGTCGCAGCGATTGCACGCGAAGTGGGCGTGGACGTCGCGGAAGGATACGACGCCCGGCTACTCCCAGAAGACGACGAAGCCCTGGCCGTCGTGCTCGAAACCGAGTCGGTGTTTGGTCGAGTCACTCCCGATCAGAAGCGACGGATGGTTGTGGCGCTGCAATCGCGTGGACACACAGTGGCGATGACCGGTGACGGCGTCAATGATGCTCTCGCTATCAAGACCGCCGATATGGGCATCGCAATGAACTCGGGAGCTGCGGCAACGAAAGCCGTGGCCCGCCTTGTGCTGCTCGACGGCAAGTTCTCGCATCTGCCTGACGTCGTCGCCGAGGGGCGACAGGTCATTGCCAATATCGAGCGGGTGTCGATGCTGTTTCTCACCAAAACCGCCTACGCGACAGCCCTCGCGGTGATCTTCGGTATCTTCGTGATCGAGTTCCCCTTCTTGCCGCGACAACTCTCGATCACCGACGGCCTGACGATCGGCATCCCGGCATTCTTTTTGGCTCTTATGCCGAATGCGCAACGCTACGTTCCTGGTTTCTTGAAACGGTCGCTTTCTTTCGCAATTCCGGCGGGAATCGTCGTCGCGCTCGCCCTCACGAGCTATGCCCTCGTCGCGAAGAGTCTTGGCGTGCACGAGCCCGAGCTGCGCACAGGCTCGACGATAATTCTGGCCATCGTCGGCATCTGGATTTTGACAGTGCTCTCTCGCCCGATCAACCGCTTCAAGGTGCTTGTGATCGGTGCGATGTTCATCGGCCTCGTCGGTATTTTCACGATTCCACTTGCTACGTCGTTCTTCGCGCTGGTCGATCCGGGGGAGGCAGGCGCCTACCTTCTTACGGCCGTGACTATCGGTGCGATTGGACTGCTCGAGGTGGTGCGCTTCGTGCACCGTCGCTACGTTGCGCGCGTGATGGCTACTGCTGAATAACCGCGTCAGGCAGGTGGGCCTTGCTCATCGGCCGGAAGTAGCGTGACGCCTGCGGAAGCCAAACAACGGCGACGACGAAAGCCTCAAGTAAGACCTGAACCGTCGCATACCAGTCCCAGCCGTCGGTCGTGACGATCGTCGTGACGTGGAGAGCTATCTGCACGCCAAGGTAGATCGTCACGAGCAGACGAGAAAGCCCGCTTCCGCGTGAGAGCGATGAGGCTACCGCCACCGTTAGCAGGCCGAAAAGGATGACACCCGCACCGAGGAGCGAGACCAACAGGACCTCATCTTTTGGCACTTGGTAACGGCTGAGAAGAATCAGGATGCCGAGCCCGGTGTTTGTCAGACCGCTGAGATAAACCAGCACGACGGCGATCGTGATGACCACTGGCCGTGAAGGTGGGGTTGGCTCGCTCACGCGACCATCCTGGCACGGACGCACTGCTCGCTCTAGAAGTGTCAATATTTCTTCGGGTGCCTGGAGCCTTTTCCGCGAGTTCCGGTAACATTGACACCTGCGCTCGAATCGTTTCGATGGCGCTGTCGACTTATGGCTTTGCTGCCGCCTCCTACGAATCTGAAGTGAATTTCGTCGTGCCTGATACTGACTCCGTGCCCACACTCACCGGCTCCCACCGCGTCCCCGCGCCACGATCGTCGAACTCTCCGACGGGTGCAATTCGGACGCTGGGATCGAACCCGGTGACGGCTCCGATCATGCTGCACCCGGGAGACGCTATCCCGGCTGCGCGCCGCGTGGTCTATATCGTTCTCCTCGGAGCACTCACGGCGCTCGGACCGTTCACGATCGACCTCTACCTGCCGGCGTTTCCGGTTCTCGAGGCGGACTTCAATACGACGGCCGCGGCGATTCAGCTGACCCTCACGGGTACAACGCTCGGTTTTGCCATCGGGCAGTTGATCGTTGGGCCGCTGAGCGACAAAGTCGGGCGCCGCGTTCCGCTGATCATCGTCACAGCACTGCATGTAGTTGCCAGCATCCTTGCTGCTCTTGCACCGTCGCTGATTTTGCTGGGTGTTGCACGCGTGCTGATGGGAATGGGAGCTGCTGCCGGTGGAGTGGTGGCAATGGCGATCGTGCGTGACCTTTTCGGTGGCAAGCGCCTCGTAGTGATGCTGAGCAGGCTCGCGCTGGTATCTGGCGTCGCGCCCGTTATCGCGCCGCTGATCGGTTCGGCGCTGCTTGTTGTGATGCCGTGGCAGGGCATCTTCCTCTTTTTAGCGTTCTATGGTGCGATCATGCTTGTGAGCACGGTGTTTTTAATACCCGAGACGCTCCCGCCAGCGCGTCGAAGCGGGCCCGGATCGGCCACGCTCCTGCAGCGTTATCGCAGCGTATTCAGTGACCGCATATTTGTCGGCGTGCTCATTATCGGCGCGATGACGTTCAGCGGGCTTTTCTCTTACCTTTCGGCATCGCCATTCCTTTTTCAGCAGGGGTTCGGGATGGATCCGCAGCAGTACGGCATCGTGTTCGCTGTGAACTCGGTCGGCATCGTGATCGGTGTGCAGACAGCATCCCGGCTTGCGGCGCGTTTTGGGCCGCAATGGGTGCTGGCGTTTTCGACAGCAGCCCTCATTCTGTCGTCTGCGGCGATCATCATTGGAGATGTCGCGGGCGGGGGGCTCTGGGCGCTCATGATCCCGCTGTTCATCTTTATGACCTCGTGTGGGTTCACATTCCCGTGCGTTCAGGTGCTCGCGCTTGACCGGCACGGCAAATCTGCTGGGACGGCCGCGTCGTTAATCGGTGCCGCCAACTTCGGTGTGGCGGGCTTCATCTCGCCCCTGGTCGGGTTGATTTCTGAGGGTTCGGGAATCACCGCGACAACGATGGCTTCGGTCATGGTCGGATGCGCTGCCATCGGTGCGATATCGCTGTGGTTCATCGTGCGGCCGCGCACTGTGGCGCAGCTCGCACCTTGAGAGGTATGCGTCGCGAACGGGGCATGATGGGGCGATGACAAGTGCAGCACCGGTATACCCAGCATTCCGTCAAACCCTGCTGCGGGTGCTGTTGCCGGTCGCGCTCGTATGCATCGCGTTGGCGTGCGGCCTCGGAGCGTGGACTCGCGCCCGTGGCCCCGTGCCGTTTGCCATCGATACAGCGTGGAATGACCTGCTCGCAGCGACTGCATCGCCGGTGTTGCTCTGGTTTGCCCAACTGATGAACACGGCAGGCGGTGTCTTCGTCTCGTCGGCCATCGTCCCCGTCGCAGGCGTTATCACCCTGCTGATAGTGCGGCGGCCGTGGGCTGCGGTCTACGTTGTAGTGACGTTGCTTGCAAGCAACGCGGCAGTGCAAATTTTCAAACACCTCTTCGGTCGCGCACGACCCGAGGACATCATCGTCGTCAGCGACTATGGGTCGTTTCCCTCTGGTCACGTCGCGAATGCGGCAACTCTCGCTGTGCTCCTTGCGGTGCTTGTGCCGCGAACATGGACCTACATCATGGGCGCGGTTTGGGTCGTGCTGATGGCGTTTTCGCGCACGTATCTGCACGCACACTGGCTCACTGACACCGTGGGGGGAGCGCTGGTAGGAGTCGGGGTGGCGCTTCTGATCACAATCGCGTTCTCCCGACTCCTGCCGAGACGCACATGGCGGCAGGCTAGTGAGGAGAACGCGTCGTCAGAATAGGCATCGTTGAAGTGTCGATGAAGGGATCTTCGTCTTGGTGTTCCACGAGTTCTCGTGCTTCTTCGACGGTTTCAACCGTGGGCACTGAGCCGAGCAGAGGCCGCTTGGCGGATTCTCGCATTGACAGCATCGCGATTGCTCCGAGCGCTGCGAAGAACATGATGTAGAACGCTGGCATGTACGTGTTGCCGGTGATCTCAATGAGTGCCTGGCTGAAGAGCGGCGTGGTGCCACCGAACAGCGAGACCGAGATGTTGTACGCGATTGCCATCGCGCCGAATCGTGATGCGGTCGGAAAAAGTGCGGGAAGAGCGGATGCCGATACTGCAACATAAAACGCCACGGGAATTGCCACCATGGCAAGCGCTATGAACACTGCCCACTCTTCGCCGATCTGCATGATGGCGAATGCCGGAATCATGAGCACGATCGTGGAGCCCGCTGCGATGAGATAGATCGGTTTTCGGCCGATCTTGTCGCTGAGCTTTCCGATAAGTGGCAGGAGAGCCGACATCACTATGAGGACGGGAACGGTTGCTACTGCGGCACCAAGGTTTGATACGCCGACTTCGCTCTCAAGGTAGGTCGGCATATAGCTCGTGAGCGCGTAGCCCGCTGTGTTCGTTGCGGCAACGAGAGCGATACCAATGAGCACCGTACGCCAGTGGTATCGAATGATTCCGACGATGCCGTGGCGTGCGAACGGGCTTTCGGGCGCAAGCGCGGTGCCGTTTTGGTCATCGCGCGCGGCTTCGAATGAAGGGGTTTCCGGAATGCGGAGTCGGAACCAGATCGCGACGATGCCGAGCGGGATCGCAACGAGGAAGGGGATGCGCCACCCGAAGTCGACCATGGCGGTTTCACCCCAGACGTTCGTTGTCACGATGGTCGTCAGAGCTACTACGGATGCTCCGGCGGCGAATCCAACGTAGGAGCCCACATCGAGCCACGATGCCCAGAACCCGCGGCTCTTGTCGGGGGAGAACTCTGAGACGTAGGTGGTTGCGCCGGCGTACTCACCGCCGGTGGAAAAACCCTGCACCATCTTGAGGAAGTACAGCGGCACGATCGCCCACAGTCCGATGGCGCTCGAGGTCGGAAGCACGCCGATGAGGGCAGTGGCGACAGCCATCATGGCCATTGTGAAGAAGAGGACTTTTTGGCGACCGATGCGGTCTCCGAGGGGACCGAGCACGAGTCCGCCAATAGGACGAACGAGGAATGAGATGGCGAACCCGAAGAGCGTGACGAGCAAACCCCATGGATCGGGAAGATCAGAGGTGAACACCACCGCGAGGGTGACCGCGAGGTATCCGTAAATACCGAAGTCGAACCACTCCATGAAGTTGCCCACGACAGTGCCACCGATCGCAGTTCGAATTCGTGACTTCTTGACGACGATGACATCGTCGACGTTGAGTCTCGGCGCTTTCACGTCTTCTTCGTTCGGCACTTTTCCTCCTGCTGTCGGGCCCGGTGGGCTGCTCGGGGCGCGGCAAGAGGCCGCGCCGGTGCGGACGCATCGCCTACTACTGTTGCGCATAATCTCTCACCGCGCACCGGCTCGCATCGCTCCACGCGCTGTTGTATCTCCGCGGTCGGTGAAGCCCTCGGGTCACCGAGTGGCGCGTTAGCATCGCGGTATGGCATCGAAGCCCCCGAAGACGAATATCGACGAAAGTCGCCTGCGCGTTACGAGTCCCAAGGCCGTTGCGGTGGGGATTCCTGGTGTCGCGCACGCCATGGAGACCTCGCTGTCGCAGATGGGGGTCGTCCGTACCGCCCAGACGCTGTTGCGTGTCAACCAAAAGGACGGCTTCGACTGCCCCGGGTGCGCGTGGCCCGAAACCGATCACCGTCACGTCGCGGAATTCTGCGAGAACGGCGCCAAGGCGGTCGCAGAAGAAGCGACAGTGCGTCGTGTTGCACCCGAGTTTTTTGCCGAGCATTCCATGGCCGAGCTCTCCGGCCGAGACGACTGGTGGCTGGGACAGCAGGGGCGCTTAACTCAGCCGATGATCTTGGATGAAGGCGCGACGCACTACCGACCCATCTCTTGGGATGACGCTCTCAGCGAGATCGCACAGGCACTTCGTTCTCTCGACGACCCGAACGAGGCGATTTTCTACACATCGGGTCGAACCTCGAACGAAGCCGCGTTCCTCTATCAACTGCTCGTTCGTGGTTTTGGCACCAACAACCTGCCCGATTGCTCGAATATGTGCCATGAGTCATCCGGTTCTGCCCTTACCGAGACCATCGGTATCGGTAAGGGCACCGTATCGATTGAGGACGTGCACACCGCGCAGCTGCTGATCGTTGCGGGTCAGAACCCGGGGACAAATCATCCGCGCATGCTGACCGCACTCGAGAAGGCGAAACAGCAGGGGGCAAAGATCATCGCGATCAACCCGTTGCCCGAGGCGGGGCTTCAGCGATTCGAGAATCCACAGACGCCGAAGGGGATGGTGCTTGGGGGTACGCAGATCGCCGATCAGTTCGTGCAGATTCGCCTCGGTGGCGACCAGGCGCTCTTTCAAGCGGTCGGAAAGTATCTGCTCGAGGTTGAAGCTCGCGACGGCGGTGTTCTCGACCACGAGTTCATATCGAGTCACACCTCAGGTTTCGAAGAGTACAAGGCTCATCTTGCGGATGCCTCGTGGCCAGAATTTGAGCAAGCCACCGGCATTGCCGAGGCTGAGTTGCGTGAAGTCGGGGAGGCCGTGCGCCAGTCGTCGTCGACAATCGTCTGCTGGGCAATGGGCCTCACCCAGCACAAGCATTCAGTGCCGACCCTCCGTGAAGTCGTGAACGTGCTGCTTCTGCAAGGGAACATCGGTCGTGCCGGCGCCGGGGTTTGCCCGGTGCGCGGACACTCGAATGTGCAGGGTGACCGCACGATGGGTATCTACGAGAAGCCCTCGGAGGAGTTTCTTGCGGCTCTTGATCGCGAGTTTGCATTCACGGCCCCGCGTGAACACGGGCACGACACCGTGGGCTCGATTCGCGCGATGCGGGATGGCAAGGCGCGATTCTTCTTGGGAATGGGCGGAAACTTCGCTTCGGCGACACCTGACACCGAGGTGACCGAGGCAGCGCTTCGTCGCCTCGACCTCACTGTGCAGATTTCCACCAAGCTCAATCGGTCACACGTCGTGACGGGAAAGCGTGCCATCATCTTGCCGACGCTTGGCCGCACCGATCGCGACCGGCGCGGAGGCGCTGAGCAAAAAGTATCGGTCGAGGATTCGATGGGTGCCGTGCACTCATCGCGCGGTCGGTTGGCGCCGCCGTCAGAAGATCTGCTGAGCGAAGTCGCGATCGTTGCGCGCCTGTGCGAACTCGTGTTCGGCTCGGATCGTGCCAACGCTCCGGCGGCCGACTGGAAAGCGCTTGAGAATGACTACACCCGAGTGCGTTCTCACATCGAACACGTCGTGCCGGGGTTCGGCGATTTTGAGAAGCGCATCGACAAGGGACACACGTTCTTTCTCCCGAACGGACCGAGAGACGCACGCACCTTCGCAACATCGGACGGTAAGGCGCACTTCACAGCCAATCGGCTCGAGTACACGCCCGTCCCGCGTGGGCGTCTCGTCTTACAGACGCTGCGGTCACACGACCAGTACAACACCACGATTTACGGCAAAGACGACCGTTATCGCGGCATTCATGGCGGACGCCGTGTGGTGTTCGTGAACTCAGACGACATCACTGCCCTCGGCTTCGTCGACGGTGAGATTGTTGATCTCGTATCGGAATGGTTAGACGCCGATGGCGCTATGCATGAACGGCGTGCCGAGAACTTCCGGATAGTTGACTACTCGACTCCGCGCGGAAATGCGGCGGCGTATTATCCCGAAACCAATGTGCTCGTACCGCTCGAGTCGGTCGCTGATGTGAGCGGAACGCCCACCTCGAAGTCGGTCGTCATCCGGCTCGAACATCGAGACTAGATCCGCAGCTACGCGAGTGTCGCCTGAGGCGCAAGCCCTGACACAACAGAGGTTCTAGCGCGTATCGTCGCCGTTATGCCAGACACCTCTTCCCCCACTGGTCGCGAGCCACAGCTCCACGCCATTCCTCGCGCCGACGGTAGTGCGCCGCGCGCCCTGGTCGTCGGTGCAACCGGCTACATCGGCGGACGGCTTGTCCCGCGGCTGCTGGCGGCTGGTTATCGAGTGCGGGTGCTCGGACGTTCCGCGAACCGCGTGGCGGCCTTCCCCTGGGGAGGCGAAGTCGACGTTGTCGAAGGATCAGCCGAAGAAAGTGATGCTGTGAAAGAGGCCGTCGAAGACGTGGACGTCCTCTTTTACCTCGTACATTCCATGTCGGCCGGCAAAGGTTTTGAAGAAACTGACCTGAACGCCGCTCACACGATCGCGGATGCAGCGGCCGCGGCATCCGTTTCGCGCCTCGTCTATCTCGGTGGGCTCCACCCCAACGATGTGGAGCTTTCGCCGCACCTGCGTTCGCGCGTCGAGGTCGGTGAGGTCTTCCTCGAGTCGGGGGTTCCCACGCTCGTGCTCCAAGCAGGAGTCGTCATCGGGTCGGGGTCAGCTTCGTTCGAAATGGTGCGACACCTCACCGAGGTGTTGCCCTATATGCCAGCGCCGCGATGGGTGCGAAACCACATTCAGCCGATCGCTGTTCGTGACGTTATGCACTACCTCCTTGGGGCAGCGCGTGTTGACGCCGATGTGAATCGGGCTGTCGATATTGGTGGCCCCGATGTGCTGAGATACGGGCAGATGATGAACGGGTATGCGGTCGAAGCAGGCCTTCGTCAGCGGCCGATTGCGTCGCTGCCCGTGTTTACTCCGGGGCTCGCATCTCACTGGGTGAATGTTGTCACCCCGATTCCGCGAGAGATCGCACGGCCGCTCATCGCTTCGCTCCAAAACGAGTGCGTGATGAAAAATCACGACGTTGACGAACTGATTCCGCTGCCAGAAGATGGGCTCACGACGTACCGTGGCGCAGTGTCACTGGCTCTCCGCAGGCTTGAAGCCGACGAAATTGAGACAAGCTGGCAGGATGCCGACCTCTCGGGTGTGCCGAGCGATCCGCTGCCGAGCGACCCGGACTGGGCCGGCCAAGTCGTCTACACCGACAAGCGCAGCGCGAAGACAACCGCGCCCGTCGACAAACTCTGGACCGTGATCGAGGGTATCGGTGGCGAAACTGGTTGGTACTCAAGCCCTGTGCTGTGGGCGATTCGCGGCTGGATGGATCGTTTCGTCGGAGGTATTGGTCTCGCTCGCGGTCGACGCAGCAAAGGTCGGTTGGGGGTCGGAGACGCCATCGATTTCTGGCGCGTCGAAGCCCTTGAGCCAGGAGAGCTGCTTCGCCTTCGTGCTGAGATGAAGGTTCCGGGCCTGGCGTGGCTCGAGTTGAGAGCGACCGCTGATGAAGAAGGTGGCTCTCGCTACGACCAGCGCGCGGTGTTCTTCCCGCGTGGGCTTGCCGGTCGGCTCTATTGGCTCTCGGTGCTGCCCTTTCACGGCTTCATCTTCCGTGGCATGGCAAACCGCATCGCGGCAGCAGCCGAAGCTGAGCCCACCGCTTAGCTTTCCGAAGCCAGCTCCCGCAGCCACACTCTCTCACCGTCGATACAGGTGAGCGTTGCGGCGAGACCGAGGTGACGCGCGACGGCTTCCGAAGCGTGGTGGTCGGGGTGTATTTCAGCGCGAACTATCCGTACTTGTTGCGACGCGAGCCAGTCGAGGACTGAGATGGCCGCTTCCGTCGCTGCTCGGCGACCCTGTTCTGTCGGCGAAATGAGCCACGCCACCGACGCGACCCGAATGTCGGTCTCAACCGTCATTGTCGCCTGCACGTAGCCGACCGCATCCCGTGAGTCCTTTCGTCTGACAATCCAGTTCAACCACGCGGCGTCGCCCGAGGGGGAGTACCCGACGGATTGGCGTTCGCAGCGCACACGCAACTCCTCGACAGAGGGCGGTTCACCGCCGGTGAATGCGTAGAGCGACTCGTCTGCCAGTACGGTTGTGAGCTCGTCAGCGTGATCCGGAGACAACGGCTCGAGAATGAAACGCGCGGTTTCGAGCGCAATCGCAGTGGGCCATGTCACGTGTTGATCTTCTCAGGTGTACCGCTAGCGCTACTCTTGTCGCGTTCTGATTTGCAGCGTTGGTGGGCAGGGAGCGAAAGCATGAGTGTGACCGGAATCGGAGGTATCTTCTTCCGCAGTCGAGATCCAGAGACGCGCGCTGCGTGGTATCGCGAGCATCTCGGCATCGAGGCCGGTTCTGAAAGCATCTGGCAGCAGCAAGAAGGACCTACGATCTTTGCGCCGTTCCCGGCTGACAGCGACTACTTTTCGGCCGATCAGCCGTTCATGCTCAATCTCCGCGTCACCGATCTCGATGCACTTGTGTTGTCGCTAGAAGCAGCGGGCATCGTTGTCGAACGCCGTGAGGAATGGGATGCCGCGGGCTTCGGTCGCTTTGCTCGTCTTCATGACCCCGAAGGCCTACCTATCGAGCTCTGGGAGTAGCGGAGCTACTCTTCGTTGGCGTTCCAAGATTCGGCCGCAACTCGGCGGAAGTTGCCGCCGACCACCGCCTCAATATCGCTCGGCGACCACCCTTCACCGGCGAGATGCGAGGCGAGCGTTACGAAAGTTTCTGGCGACATCCACTCGATCGCGCCCCACCGCGTGTAGCTTTCGTCGAAGACTTCGGGAGTGCGTGCAATCTCCTCACGGAAGTCTACGTAGTCGAACGAGTAGTCCGAGCTGACGCCCGCGTGCTCGATGCCGACGAGTTCAACGATGTACTCGAGATGGCGGGTCATGGCCGTGAGCGTCGGAGTGTTGGGGCCTAAGAAAATACCCACACCGGTGATGCCCACGACGCCGCCCGTGTCAGCGCACGCTCGCGCCTGGTCATCGGTGATGTTGCGCGGATGCTCCCACACGGCGCGCATACAAGAGTGGCTGTAAATCATCGGCTTTACCGAAACGGCGCACATATCGAGGCCCGTGCGCGCGCTGCAGTGAGACCCGTCGGGCACCATTCCCGCCGCGTTCATTTCTCGCACAAGGTCACGTCCCCAGAGCGTGAGCCCGGTGTCGTCGGCGTCGAGGCAGCCGCACCCAGCGCGATTCTGGTGGTTATATGACGGCCCAAGCGTGCGGACGCCCAGATCTACGAAGCGTCTCACATTATCGAGGTCGTCGGCGAGGGGCCGCGAGTCTTCGAGGTCGAAAGCAATCGCTAATTGACCAGCGGATGCCGCCGAGACAATGTCGCCAACACTACGAGCGAGCGTGAAGCCGGCCATCGACTCAACCTGCGAGCGGAACGACGCGAGTAGCTTCACGGAGTCTTCGTGGGTGTGGAGCGAATACCCGACATTGAGCGAAATAAACCCGCCGTGTGCGTCTTCGTAGCGCGAGAGCTCGCCGAGATCAGCATCCACCGACAGCGCAACGCACGAATGTTGATCCCACACGAGAGACATCTTGTCACCGCGTTGCCAGCATGGCGACGCACGCGCCGACCGTGCTGGCCGGACCATAGGCTGTATCTCATGCAACGCACTGCCCTCGTCGTGACGGTTTCAGATCGGTCAGCGGCGGGAGAACGCCCCGACGCGAGCGGCCCGATCGCCGTCGCTGCACTCCGCGAGGCGGGCTGGACCTGCGACGAGCCGGTTGTGGTTGCCGACGGTGCCGACAGCGTCGAGGTGGCACTTCGTGACGCGCTCGCCGCGGGGGCTCGGCTTATCGTGACCACCGGGGGAACCGGAGTTTCGCCGCGAGACGCGACCCCGGAGGGCACCGCCCGCGTGCTTACACGTGAGATTCCTGGGATCGGCGAAGAGCTCCGCCGTCGCGGAGTGTTAGAAAAGCCAGCGGGGATGCTGACTCGAGGCCTCGCGGGAGTTGTCGACGAAGACAACGCGCTGATCGTGAATCTTCCCGGTTCCACAGCAGCTGTGAGGTCGGGGATGCCCGTGATTCTTTCCGTTGCCGGTCACGTGATCGACCAGCTGAGTGGGGGAGACCACTGATGAATGCCGTGCGTATTGCCCGAATTAGCTCTGACCCGCTCAACCTCGATGAGCATCTTCTCGCGGTTGACGACGATTCGGCCGGAGCTGTGACGACGTTCGTTGGGCGCGTCCGCGATCACGATCCGGATGCCGCAACCGCTGTCGTCGCGTTGGATTATTCAGCTCACCCCGATGCCGCGGCCGCCTTGCTTCGCATCGCTGAGGACGCCACGGGTGACACTGGAGCGCTCGTTGCGGTGAGCCACAGGATTGGCCGTCTCGAAGTGGGCGACGCGGCCGTCGTGATCGCCGTGGCATCCGCTCATCGTGGAGTGGCGTTCGATGTGTGTCGAGCAGTGATCGAGTCGATTAAAACTGGCCTTCCGGTGTGGAAGCGCCAGGTTGAAGCCGATGGCACAACGGCGTGGAAAGGCCTCGGGGGCTGATGGCTGAGCCTGCAGGCGGGGCCACCCGCCGTATCGAACTGCGACTGCATAAACCGTGGTTTGCGCTCTATGCCGGCGTGAGGCCGACGCTCGTTATCGAAGGTCGGGGCCAGCCTGTGCAGTGGGGAGTCGGTACGTGGCAGGTCGCTGCGGATCGACCGGTGAACCTCGGAATCTTTCTCTTCAATCGCGTGTGGCGCTTCGGTCAGGCCGAGTTCACGCTGCGACCGGAACACTCATCCGCACTGCTCTACCGGGCGCCGGCTCTGCCTTTTCGTCACGGCCGGCTTCAGCTGAAAAGCGACGATTGATTAGCCCCCGGCAAAAGGCGGGAGCACATCAACCACAGCGTCATCGGTGAGTACCGTGTCGTCCTCGACACGCGATCCATCAACGAGAACAGCGCACTTCGGCAAAATGCCGCCGAGACCCGGGCGCTCGGTCGCGAGCGCCGAGCGCAGGTCGCCGAGGGTGGCGTCGCTTCGGGCTTCTTGGGTTCGACCCGCGGCCTCTTCAGCTGCGGCAAAGTAGCGGACGAGAGCCATTAGACATCCTTCTTTTCTGTCGTGGCAAGAGCTGTGATCTCGGCAACAGCCGCGCGAACCTGGTCGGGCGTGCCACCCTGGCGGCCAGCGACAAGACCTGCCGCGAACGCACTGAGGGGCGCTGCGGGACGAGCAACACCGGCGGCGACATCACGCGCCAGATCGAGAATCAGCGCCACCGGTAGGTCTTCACGCCTGATCGAAAAATGCTTGCACAGCACTTCAGCCCACTCATCGAGAGCTTCGGGCGGGAGCGTTCGCTGCGGCTCGGTCATGAGGGATCCTCTCGAGTGTCGACCTGCAGTTGTGCCGTCTCGACATCCTGCCAGGTGTCCACGTCTGCGACCACATGGTCGGGGGCTGCGATCACGGCGATCGCCAAGTCATCGAGCAGCGCTCGCATAGAGGCGTTCCGGCCGGCATCGGGCAGAGCGGATGCCGCAGCTACAAGCGCGGGTGTGCGGTAGGCCCCAATCATCCACTGCGGGCGCGAGGCGGTATCGCCGAGACACACTCCGTCAGTGTCGCCGGGCAACAGGGCGATGGCGTCCGTGAGCATCGCCCCGGCAGCATGTGCCTCGAGCAGGTCGCACGCCAGAATGAGTGTCCATTCCGAATCCGTCGTTCCGGCGGCCAGCGCTGCAACGGTTGCGGCTGCTGGTCCCGTAAAAGGCGGATCTTCGCGAACCCACGTGATGCCGACTGCTTCGTCCGTCGAAAGTTCGGGACCCACTGCGGTGATACTTTCGCATCCCGCTGCACGAGCCGCGGCGATCGCTCGATCCAGCAGTGTTTGCCCATCGCGCGCAAACAGCTGTTTTACGGCGCCGTCGAGCCGCGCAGCGCGTCCGCCCGCGAGCAGGATTGCGTTGATATTCACTCTTCACCGGGCCGTTTCCATGGCCCGGACTTTCCGCCTTCTTTGGCAACGATTCGCACGTTCTCGATCGAGGTGGCTTTGTCCATGCCTTTCACCATGTCGACGATGGCGAGTGCTGCAACCGACACGGCGGTGAGGGCTTCCATCTCGACGCCGGTACGGTCAGCCGTCCGAACGACAGCTTCGATTGCGACGCCCTCGTCGCCGAGGTCGAGGTCGACGACGACTCCGTGCACTCCGATCACGTGGGCGAGAGGCAGGAGCGCGGGGGTTTGCTTCGCACCCTGAATGCCGGCGATACGTGCAACCGCGAGCACATCGCCCTTTGGTGCCGTGCCGTCGCGGAGGGCTGCCACAACATCGGGGGAGCAACGCACGAAGCCGCGGGCTTTCGCTGCACGAACTGTGGGCTGCTTAGCTGTGACATCAACCATGCGGGCGTGGCCCGCGGCATCCAGGTGCGTGAAACTCATGACACCAGCATGACATTGACGAACGTGCCGACGGCGACCTCTGCGACCTCCGCCGCGACAACTGCATAGGCCTCGGCGCGCGCCAGTCCGCCGGCGAGGTGCGATGCACCCGAAGTGGCAGGGGCAACTGTCCACCCGGCGGGGTCGGTGCGATCGATCACAACGGGAAGATACTGGCGTCGGCCTGGAGGGGTCCGCCACGCGGCGCTCGTCTGCATCCGCAGCACCGGGCGTTGCAGCTCGGTGCGACCTTGCATCGCGAGGAGCGCGGGGCGCACGAAAACCTCGAAAGACACGGCCGAACTCACAGGGTTTCCGGGGAGCCCGAACAGGAGAACGCCGCTTGCGAGCTGGCCAAAGCCCTGGGGCTTTCCTGGCTGCATTTTGACCTTCGAGAACGACATCTCGCCGCCGGGGCCGAGCGCAGTCTTTACGACTTCGTACGCTCCGGCGCTGACACCGCCGGAGAAGATGACGGCGTCGGCGCCGCGGGCTGTGGCATCCGTGAGTGCACGACGGAGGCTCTCATCATCGTCGGGGACGCTCGTTCGCAGCACCAGATCGGCGCCCGCGTCCGCTGCAAGGGCCGCGAGCAAGGTGCTGTTGGACTCGGGAATCTGTCCGCGGCGGAGCGGCTCGCCAGGCGAGACAAGCTCAGAGCCGGTAGAAATAACGGCGACACGCGGGCGCCGCGAGACCACAAGCTCTGGGACACCGGCAGCCGCAGCAGCGGCGGCTTGGAGTGCGCCGACTTCGATTCCGGCGGGCATGACCTCGTCGCCGCTGTGGGCATCGCCGGCGCGCAGGCGCACGTGTGCGCCGCGTCGCGCTGGAGCTGCCAATACTTCGATTTCACCGAGGGAGTCGTCGAGTCCGCCCGTGGTCTCTTCGAAGGGCACGATAGCGTCGGCGTCTGTCGGAAGCGCCGAGCCCGTCATGATGCGGGCGGCTTCGCCGTCTCTCAGACGCGGGTCGAGATCGCTGCCGGCGGGAAGATCAGCAACAACCTGCAGTCGCACGGGATGATCGGCGGATGCCCGAGCCACATCGCTCCAGCGAACAGCAAAGCCGTCCATGGCTGAGTTGTCGAAAACTGGGATGTCGACCGCCGCCCGGACAGGCTCACGAAGGGTGCGTCCAGCCGCCAGGTCGAGAGAGACTTTCTCCGTCTCAACGAGGCGGACGGCTGCCAGGATGCTGGCGAGGTGGTCTTCTACGTCGAGCATCTCGTTCATACGGTCTGTTGCGCTTCGCTCTGGGCCTCGCGCCACGCCACCATGCCACCTGTCAGCACGGATGCCGCAACCCCGCGTCCGCGCAGCAGGTCAGCTGCCCGTTGGGCGCGCATTCCGCTTTCGCAGACGACGACGATCGGCCCGCTGCCCGCCCGGTTCGGATCATCGAGCAGTTCGGCGAGGGGTAACTCGATCACGTCGGGGATGGTGCCGTTCGCGGTTTCGCTGGGCTCTCTTACATCGATCAGCACTGAACCTGAGGCTTGGGCTTCGAGCGCGCCCGCAACAGTGACGTGTGGCGCTTTAACTCGCGACGCTGGCTCTGGCGCGCGCGTCCATCGCATGCGGGAGGAGCGGAGTGTTACTTCGCTTTGGCGCGCGCGCATGCTGTCGATCACGAGGATGCGCCCGAGGAGAGGTTCGCCGATACCGGCGATGAGCTTGATGGCCTCAATCGCCATGACACCGCCCGCCTGCATGCACAACGCCCCGAGCACGCCTACATCGGCGCACGTCGGTACTTCGCCGACACTGCCATCGGGGTAAAGGTCGGAGAGGACGATGGGTTCAGTGCCCTTGGGCGGGTTCGACCAAAAGACAGTGACCTGCGCGTCGAACCCTTGCACTGTGCCCCAGACGAGCGGCACCTGAAGCTCTTCGCACGCTGCCGCGATCGCGTGGCGTGTCTCGAACGTGTCGGTGCCATCGATAACGACATCGGCGCCGGCAAGTTCTTCGCGGGCGTTTTCTGCGGTGAGGCGCACGCGGCGCGCACGCACCGTGGTTTCTGGTGCGAGGTCGCTGGCGACTCGGATCGCGCTCTCGACTTTGGCAGCACCTATATCGCCACGGCGATGCATGATTTGACGCTGCAGATTGGTGTGCTCGACGACGTCGTCGTCGATGACGGTGAGCATCCCGACGCCTGCCGCAGCAAGGGCGAGAACGCTGGGTGAACCCAAGCCGCCTGCGCCGACAATTGCGACGTGGGCGGCCGATAGCCGGCGCTGGCTGATGTCGCCGAATCCAGCGAGCACGGTGTGGCGCGCGGTGCGGGTGCGCTCGCTCGCGCTCAGTTCGGCGACGGGCTCGACAAGGGGTGGCAAGGGCATGTTCCCAGAGTAATCCCGTGCCACTGCTGCGGATCCGCTGCTTACATTGGTGCCGCTTGAGCGGAAAAAAAGTTAGCCAAGATCCGTAAAAGCGGAGATAGTATCGACAGGTGCACTCCTATCGAATCGCTCATGCCGCTCGACTGCTCGGTGTGAGCGACGACACAGTTCGCCGGTGGATAGATCAGGGAGCACTGCCAACGACGGGGGAAAGCCCTGTGACAGTTCCGGGAGACGCACTTGCTGTCCACGCAGCGCACGTCGCTGCTGCAGCGCAAGATCCGAGCGACGCCCTCTCGAGTGCTCGCAACAAGTTTGTCGGGCTCGTGACGCGGGTGCAGATTGACGGCGTGATGGCGCAGGTCGACATCCAGGCGGGTCCTCATCGTGTGGTGTCTCTGATGTCTGCCGAGGCAGTGCGAGAGCTCGAGCTCGAGCCAGGTTCGCTTGCTGTGGCCGTCGTCAAAGCGACAAATGTCATTGTTGAAACGCCGAAGGACTGACATGCGAACGAAACGAGTTCTTACCGCCGTCGTGGGAGCCGCGCTCACGATCTTCGCGCTCGCCGGGTGCACATCGACTGAGACAGGCGAGGCATCCGGCTCTTTCGCGTCAGACGATGACCTGTCGGGAACGTTGACGATCGCAGCGGCAGCATCGCTGGGGGCCGCGTTCGACCAGATAACCGTCGACTTCGAGCGTCAGCATCCCGGCGTGACTATTTCTCCGATCACTTACGACGGGTCGTCGACGCTCGCAACACAAATTGTCGAAGGTGCACCTATCGATGTGTTCGCGTCAGCAGATGAGGCAAACATGCAAAAAGTGGTTGATGCGGGCCTTGCGAGCAATCCCGTCGACTTCGCTACCAACACGCTTGTGATCGTGACGCCTGAGTCGAACCCTGCCGGCATCGAGACGCTTGCGGATCTCGCGGAGCCGGCGGCCGCAGTTGTGCTGTGCGCTGCCGAGGTTCCGTGCGGGGCCGCGGCGCACACCTTGCTCGCAAACGCGGGCGTTGAGGTGACGCCTGTGAGCTCGGAACAGAATGTGACCGCAGTGCTCACGAAGGTCGAAGCAGGTGAGGCCGACGCGGGCCTTGTCTACGCAACGGATGCCGCAGGCGTCGCTGACGTGCTGACGATCGTTCCGGAGGGCGCAGCTGACGTCGTGAATACCTACCCCATTGCGGCCCTCAGTGACTCTTCGAATTCGGATGCGGCTGACGCCTTCGTTGCGTTTGTGGCGAGTGAAGAAGGCCAGAAGTTGCTGGCTGATGCCGGATTCGGGTCACCGTGACGATTGCTTCGCGGAGCCTCAAGCCCGGCTACGTGCCGCAGGTGCTGATGATTCCTGCGTTCCTTGGCTTGGCTCTTCTCGTCGTGCCGCTTTCGGCGCTCGTCGCACGTGTGGAATGGGCGACGCTGTGGCGCGACGTGACAACGCCCGAGGCGCTTTCGGCGCTCGGACTGTCGCTGGGAACCGGCGCGCTCGCCACGTTGATCTGCGTTGTCTTCGGGGTGCCGCTTGCTCTCCTGATCGCTCGCAGTAGGCCACGCACAGCCGCTATCCTCCGTGCCGCAGTCACAGTTCCGCTCGTGTTGCCGCCTATGGTCGGTGGCGTCGCGCTGCTGTTTCTGTTCGGACGCAACGGCTGGCTTGGGCAACTCTTGGCCGAATTTGGTGTGTCGATCACATTCACGACGACAGCTGTTGTGCTGGCGCAGACCTTTGTGGCGTTGCCGTTTCTCGTGCTCGCCTTCGAAGGTGCGGTGCGCGCAACCGGCACCGACTATGAGCAGACGGCGGCCGCTCTCGGAGCCGGTCGGTGGACGATTCTTGCCCGTGTGACCCTTCCGCTTGCAGCCCCCGGCCTCGTTGCCGGTGTCGTGTTGTGCTTTGCCCGCGCGATCGGTGAATTTGGGGCGACTGCACTCTTTGCCGGCAACGCACCCGGGGTCACGCGGACGATGCCACTGGCGATTTATACCGCGTTCAACGGAGCGGGTGTCACGCAGGGCACCGCTGTCGCACTGTCGCTTCTTCTGCTCGTGACTGCGATAGCGGTGCTGTTGCTCGTGCGCGCATGGCGACCGGGGTCTGTGCGATGACGCTTCGGGAGGGCGCGGCATCCGCTTTGGATGCAGACGTGCAGATTATGCGGGGGAGTGGGTTCAGCCTGCAGGCGCAAGTGTCGCTCGAGCCGGGCGAGATTGTTGCCGTGATGGGGCCGAGCGGAGCCGGAAAGTCAACGCTGCTCGCCGCCGTCGCGGGGCTTGAGCCGCTATCTCGCGGGGCCGTGCGTATCGATGGTTGCGAGATCTCGAGTCCGCAACGTATCGCGCCAGCGCACCGCCGGGGTGTGGTGCTGTTGGGGCAGGATCCGCGGCTATTTCCCCACCTATCGGCGGCAGCGAATGTCGAATTCGGCATGCGCGCTCAGCGGGTTTCGAAAGCCGATGCTCGCGCGGGTGCGTTGAGCTGGCTCGCGAAGGTCGGGACGGTTGATTTGGCTGATCGAGCACCGGCACAGTTGTCGGGCGGGCAGCAACAGCGGGTGGCGCTTGCTCGGGCGCTCGCTGCGCGCCCCGGCGTTGTGCTATTGGATGAGCCATTCACAGCCCTTGACCCCGAGACTGCTGCGGGACTTCGCGAGATCGTGCACGCTCAGGTGCACTCAACAGCACTGATCGTGACGCACGATGCTGTTGACGCGCTCGCGATAGCTTCACGTCTCGTCGTGATCGAAGACGGCGAGGTCAGCCAGGCCGGGCTTGTGCGCGAAGTGTTCGCCGCGCCCGCCACCCGGTTTGTTGCTTCTCTTGCGGGGCGTAACCGCGTGACTGAGGGCATAGGTGGGTCGTACCTTGGGCAGGTCGCGATCTTCAAGCCTGCTGACGTGCAGATTCTGGCGCACCAACGCGGCGGCTCATGGCGGGCTCGCGTGACTCGGCTCGAGCAGACCCTTGTCGGTGTGCGGCTTCACACCGAGTCGCCAGCGGTGGCCGTCGACATCGAGCTGGAAGACCTCGCCGAGCGCGAAATAGCAGTGGGGACAACACTCGAACTGTGGGTCGATCCGCAGCGGGTGCGCACACTGACCAACGCATAAGCTCAAGAGATGCCACACCTTCGCAGTTATCGTCCGACCGATGACGAAGCGCTCGCCGAGGTGTGTCTCCGCACGGCAGGCGCAGGCGCGGATGCCACCGGGCTTCTGCCCGATGATGAGCTCTGGGCAGAGATATTCGTGTTGCCGTATGTTGCGCGGCATCCTGATTTGGCTTTCGTTGTCGCGGACGATGACGATCGAGCGATCGGCTATATCGTCGGCACAGATAACACCCGTGGGTTCGAGGAGTGGTTCGCCTCAGAGTGGTGGCCGCGCTTTGAGGAGCGCTGGCCTGCTCCGGATGCCGGTGTAGAGTCCACGCGTGAGACCGACATTCTTCGCTACGCATATAGCGTGCGCTCGGGTTCTGACCCGCACGGTGGCACATACCCCGCACATCTCCACATAGATCTGCTGCCCGGAGCGCAGGGGAAGGGCTGGGGCAGATTTCTGATCACTGCATTCACCGCGGTTCTTCGTGAGCGCGGTGTCGCGGGCGTGCACTTTGCGGCAAACGCCGAAAATTTGGGGGCGCTCGCTTTCTACGATCGACTGGGCTTCGAACGCCTCGATTCTCAGGAAGGTGAGCAGGTGTTCGGCCAGACCGTGACTCCGGGCGCCCGCCCCGTTGCCGTTTTTGCCGGGGCCAGCGGCTTCATCGGCACGGCGCTCGTTGGTGCGTTCGAAAGCGATGGCTACGAGGTGCGTCGGATTGGGCGAAGCGAAGAGACCACATGGGACGACGCCGAGGCGATCGCTCGAGCGATCGATGGCGCCGATGTGCTCGTGAATCTCGCGGGTAAGCCGGTCAATGCGCGCTACACCGATGCGGTGCGCGACGAAATCTTTCGCTCTCGCGTCGACACAACGCGGGCTCTGCGGGAGGCGGTTGCTGCAGCGCCGAATCCGCCCCGGGTGTGGCTGAACGCATCAACCGCAACGATCTACCGCCACGAAGAAGGACGCCCGAATACTGAATCGAGCGGGGTGATCGGCGAGGGTTTTTCGGTCGATGTGGCTCGCTCGTGGGAGCAAGAGTTCTTCGCGGGTGATCTGCCGCATACACGTCGAGTTGCATTGCGGATGGCAATCGTCGTCGGCGATGGCCCTGCGACGAACATCCTGTTTCGCCTCGCACGCATCGGGCTCGGCGGGCCGCAGATCGATAGCCCGTGGTTTCGGAACCGGCGCTATCGCGGCATCGGCGATGATCCATCGGGTGATGGGCGCTCATCGCATCACCGTACGCGGGGCGCGCAGAAATTCAGCTGGATCCACATCGATGATGTCGTTGCAGCAACGCGGTTGTTGATCGAGCGGCCTGACATTTCTGGGCCAGTGAACATCGCAAGCCCTGAGCCGAGCGATAACCGCACCCTCATGCGCGAATTGCGCGAGATCGTGGGGATGCCGTTTGGGCTTCCGGCATGGCGTTGGATGCTGGAGCCCGCCATGTGGCTGCTCCGCACCGAGCCTGAACTCATTCTGAAGAGCCGGTGGGTCGTACCCGAAACGCTGACCGATGCGGGCTTCGAGTTCACCCATCCGCAGTTGCGTGCCGCGCTAGAGGATGCCGCCGCTCGGCGTCGGAGCTAGCGGGGCTCTGCCGGTTCGGCTTCAGGAAAAAAGAACGTTGCGAGCGCCGCGAGGGTCGCGCTCCCAATCCCCGCGACGATGCCGACGACCGGAAAATACGGCGTGATTGATAGGAAGGGTGCCCCTACTGTCAGGATGGCCAGCATCCAACCGACGGTAGGGGCGAGCCCCGCAAGGGCTACGAAGAGACCTCTGCGGTGACGCAGTGATCGCATGAGCGGCAGAGTCGCCACGAGAATGAACAGCCAGGTGAGGAGCCCGACCACGAGCCCATAGATCACGGCTTCGGGGCCGATGATGATCGCGTTTTCTCCGCCGAAGAGCGACCGCGCCGCTGCGAAGACCATCGCACACGTGAGAATGCTCGCGGAGGTGCCCGCCAGGGCCGCGTAGCCGACGGTCTTCCAGTAGAGCTTCGTCGCTAGCCAGAAAGAATTTTCTTTCACATCTTCACGGTACCGGGCGGAGTGAGGGGTGGCGCTAGACCGGCTCGGTGGTCCGGATCAGGCCGCAGTTAACGCATGACCAGGCCACAAGAAAGCGCTCATCGTCGAGGATTTCGAACCTGAGGATATCGCTGCAGGTGGGGCAGAGCCGCGGTTCTGCAACGTGCGTTCTCATCCGACCAGCCTAGGTGTACCCGGTCGTGAGGTTGGTGGCAGCTGCGCTGCAGCCACCCCCTACCGTCGTTCAGGCCGCGGAGCGCCGTTATTGCGAATATAGATGTTCAGCGCGCGAATTGCTGTGATCGCAAGCCAGAAAAGTACGACCACCCCGGCGATGCCCGCGAGGAGGTAAAGGATAGTAAACACGCTAAAAAATCCCATGATGCGCCAACGATACGGTTTAGAGTCGCCCTCATGCAATGCGCCCGGCGACGAGGCGCACAGTGCGGTCGACGAGCCCCGCGGGTACTGCCACGTGGGAGATGATCACGACTGCGTGGTTGCGGTCGACTGCACCGAGCATGTCGTGCAGCAGTGCGTCGGAGGCATCCGGGTCAACTCCCGCTGTCGGCTCGTCGAGCACGAGCACAGGGAAGTCTGCGAGCAATGCGCGCGCCAGAGCGATGCGCTGCGCTTGGCCACCAGAGACGAGCACACCGCGTTCGCCGAGGGCTGCGTCGAGTCCACCGCGTTCGTGTGCCCATGAAGAGAGCCCGACGCGATCGAGTACCGCCCAGAGGTCGGCGTCGGAGGCGGTATCGCGGGCGAAAATCAGGTTTTGGCGCAGCGACTCATCGAAAAGGTACGGGTCTTGTTCGCAGAGTCCGATAGTTCGCCGCAGCTCGTCGTCGCTGATATCGCGCGCTTCGATGCCGCCGATGCGGAATGACCCGGTGTAGTCCAAGAAGCGCACAAGCACGTGTGCGAGCGTCGTTTTTCCCGCACCACTTGGTCCCGTGATGAGTACCCGTTCACCGGGAGCGACGTGGAGATCAACGTCGTTGAGAGTTCCCGCATCATCGACGGATGCCGCAGCCTCGCCGCTGCGCTTCGGCCACCGCGCCGCGAGCCCTACGAGCTCGATCCCGGTGTCGCCGATTTGTACGCTGCCGGTTCCGGTGCTGCCGCCTTGGGCACTGCCGAGGGGGCGCAACACGCCGTCATCGTCCTCGTCGACGCCGTCATTGCGGCGTGTTGTGACCCCTCGCGAGGGTGTATCGGTTGCCGGGGCATCAATGAATACGGGCGCAAGCTTGAGAGTGGGCTTGGGTGCACGCTCGGATCCGGATGCAGGTGCCGATGCGGGTGCCGATGCGGATGCAGGCGCGAGCGCGGGAGCCGAAGTGGGCGTGGGGAGCTCGGGCGGAATCTCCGCGGGGACCGTCTCAGCAATGCGGGTGGCAGCGCCGCGCACTTCGCGGAGTGAAGCCAATGCCAGCGGTACGGTGCCGAAGACCTCGAAAACCGCCATCGGGAGGAGCACCACAACGGCGAGAGCGGGGCCGGTGAATCCGCCTTCGCCGAGCCCCGGGAGGGCTGCGAAGAGCGCGAGAAGTGAAGCAGCACCAGCCAAGAGCGACACAGCGCCGCTCGTGAGACCCTGTGCCGACGAGCGGCGGATGATGGCGCTGCGGAGGGCTTCATCGGCTCGGCGCACGCGGGTGGCCGCGGCATCCGTTGCGCCGTACGCCGTGAGCACGTCGAGAGCTGTCAACTCGTCGACCAGCGCATCGGAGAGCTGCGACCGGAGGGGCGAGATGGCGCGCTCAGCTCGGGCGCCGGCAGCCCAGCCGACCCACACGGCAAGGGCGAACGCGACGATAAGGCAGATCGCGAGCACACCGGCGGCGGGAGGTGAGAGGAAAGCGACGAAAATGACGCTTGCGACAGCGGCGAGTCCCGCTGTGACGAGAGGCATGATGACACGCAGCGGCAGATTTTGCAGCTCCTCGACGTCGTCGACGAGGTTCGACAGCAGTGCACCACGGCGAGTATGTCCGAGTCCGTCGGGCGCGAGCGGCACGAGGCGGCGCACGAGGCTTGAACGTACGCCAGCGAGCTGATTGAGGGTGGCGTCGTGGCCCCAGAGGCGCTCGAGATAGCGAAAAACGCCACGGCTCAAGGCAAACGCGCGCACAGCAACGACGACGGCCGAAATGTAGAGCACAAGCGGTTGTTCAGCAGCCCGGGTGATGAGCCACGCGCTCGCCGCAAGCAACGCGACGGCGCTGATTGCTGTACCGAAACCAGCTGCGAGCGCGGGCCAGAACTGGCGAATCGGGGGGAGCGCCGAACGCAGCACCTCACGGCTTCGCTGCTCGAGCTCGGTCGAAGCGCTCACGCTGTTACCTCCAACGGTGCGAGACGAACAACGCGATCCGCAATCGCACGAGAGCTGGTGCGATGAGAAATCAGGATGACGGCGGCCCCAGCGTCAGCTTCGGCTCTAAGCTGCCTCCATAGCGCCGCCTCGGTCTCGGAGTCGAGCGCGCTCGAGGGCTCATCGAGCAGCAGAACGCGGGCATCCGTCGAGCGAAGTCGATAGAGCGCACGCGCCACAGCAACGCGCTGGGCTTCGCCGCCCGAGAGCCCCGAACCGCCGGCGCCGAGTTCGAGATCGCGCGGGATGTCGGTGGCCAACGCGTCGCGGAGGCACATCTCGACGAGCTCGGTATCGGGTGCTGGATCGCCGAGTGCGACGTTCCCGGCGACCGTGCCAGAGATCAGGCCGGGTCGCTGGCCGGCCCACGCGAGCTCTCCCCGAGCCGACGCCGAGGTGAGACCCTCGATGAGTAGTTCGCCCTCGAACGTGGCAAAGCCGAGGAGCGCCGCCGCGATGCTCGACTTGCCGGCCCCGCTTGGACCCTCGATGAGAACGAGTTCTCGCGCCGCGACGGTGAGATCGACGGCGGGGAGTGAACGGTCGCCGCGAGCCACCCGCATCCCGCGCACCTCGATGAGTGGTGTGGAGCCGTGCGGAACCGCTGAAACCCCTTCGCGAGGGGTCGCAACAGGCCGCAACGACGATGCCGACGACGCTGGGAACGGCGTGTTGCGACCCTTCGGCAAATTCACGGGGGCCGCGGCGGCGGGGAGGGCCGCGGCAGCGTCGAGGACGCTGAAGATTTCATCGGTGGCAGCGACGCCCTCGGAAGCCGCATGGAACTGAACCCCGACCTGGCGAAGCGGCAGGTAAGCCTCGGGCGCGAGCAGCAAGACGAAGAGCGCGACCGTCAGTGACATGTCGCCGCCGAGGAGACGGAAGCCAATCGTCACAGCAATGATCGCGACTGAGATCGATGCCAAGAACTCCAGTGCGAAGCCCGACAGAAACGACACGCGCAAAACTGTCATCGTCTCGCGCTTGTAGTTGCGGGTGACGGTATCGATGGCGGATGCCGCCCGCTCAGCGCGTCCGAAGATCTTGAGCGTGCTGAGCCCGCCGACGGTGTCGGCAAAGCGAGAAGCCAGTGTTCGGAGCGTATCGAACTGCCGCTTTTGCACGCTGCGGGTGGCAAGTCCAATCAAAATCATGAAGATCGGAATCAGCGGAATCGTGACGATCACAGTGATGCCCGAAATGAGGTCTGACCCCGTAATCGCGACGATCAGGATGGGCATCGTGATCGCTGTTGCAACGAGCTGCGGCAGATAGCGGCCGAAGTACGCATCGAGCGCTTCGAGGCCGTGACCGGCCGTGACAGCGAGTGACGCGCCGTTTCGGCGAGCGACCCACGAAGGGCCGAGCTTTTCAACGGCCGCAACGAGTGCCTGACGCAACTGAAGTGACGCTTTCGCTGCGCCTTTGGCGGAGGTGCGCTCAGATGCCGCAATCAAAAGGCCACGCAGCAGCGCAAGGCCGAGAGCACCCGCCATGCAGGGAATGAGCTGTTCGATGGGTGCGCCCTCGACGGCTCCGACGAGAGCTTTCGTCAGGAGCCAGGCGAATCCAACAATGACCCCGGTTTGCGCGAGCACCGTTGCTGCCGTGACAGCGAAGAACCCGCGGGATGCCGTGCTGTACCGAACAAGCCGAGGATCAACGGGGCCGGTCCTCTTCTGTGAAGATGACTCGGCCCCGCTGCGTGATGGCATCCTTCGATTTTGCCTCAATGAACCTCTGCCGCGGCCTTTTCGATACGGCCGCGGGTGACGCGCTTGCGGAAGACCCAGTACGTCCAGCCCTGGTACAGCAGCACCAAGGGAAGAAAGATGAGGGCCGCCCACGACATGATCGTGAGCGTGTAGTCGGTGCTCGAGGCGTTCTCAATCGTGAGGTTGAACGTCGGGTCGGTCGACGACGGCATGACGTTCGGGAAGAGCGAGAGCCACAGGGTCAGCACAGCGAACACGACGGTGAACGCACCAAATCCGAACGCCCAGCCTTCACGGTCACGCAGATTCGCGACGACCGATGCGATCAGTAGCACGGCCGCGAGGAGCGCACACACGATGGCGAGCCCGACGAGCGGTGCGCCACCGGTCCAGGCGCTCATGATCGTCCAGCCGAGGAAGACCGCGGCAACGACAACCGTGAGAACACCCGAACGCACTGCGAGCTTTCGTGCGTCGGTGTGCACCTGACCGTCTGTTTTCAACGCGACAAAGTACACCCCATGCGTGAAGAACAAGAGAAGAGTCGTGAGGCCACCGAGCAGGCCGTAGGGGTTGAGAAGCGTCAGTAGTGATCCCGTGAACTCGTGGCTGGCGTCGATCGGCACGCCCTGCACGATGTTGGCGAAGGCGACACCCCACAGGAATGCCGGGACGGCGGAGCCGATGACGATCATGCGGTCGAAATTGCGCTTCCATCGCACGCTGTCGCGCTGGTGACGGTATTCGAACGAGACGCCACGAAGGATCAGCGAGAGCAAGATCAGCAGAAGCGCCAAGTAGAACCCACTGAACAGGGTCGCGTACCACTCAGGGAAAGCCGCGAACAAACATGCGCCAGCGACGATGACCCAGGTCTCGTTGAGATCCCACACGGGGCCGATCGTGTTGATGATCTGACGGCGGCTGACGTCGTTCTTTCCGAGGAACGGCAGTGACATGCCGACTCCGAAGTCGAACCCGTCGAGCACGAAGTAGCCGACAAACAAGACGCCGACGATGAAGAACCAGAGGTATGCAAGATCCATGACTACAGCTCCTAGTAGACCGTCGTCGGGGTGTCTTCGAGCGCCGTGGGTTGATCGGGCTCGCTTCCAGGCTCAGGCAGGGGGTCGGGGCCCTTGTGAGCTGCCTTCATAATGAGCCCAATCTCCACGACCGCGAGTGCGGCGTAGATTGCGGTGAACGCAACCAGGGAGATCAGTACCGTCCACCCGGGAACACTCGGTGACACGCCGTCTTCCGTGAGCATCAGGCCGAACACGATCCAGGGTTGACGGCCCATTTCGGTGAAGACCCAGCCGACGAGAATGGCTAGCAAGGATGCTGGCCATGCCCAGATCGCGGCACGCCACATCCAGGTTGCTGGCTCTTTCTTCGCGTTCTTGCGGGTGACCCAGAGGCCGACGACAGCGACGAGCGCTGCGATGCCGCCAAGGCCCATCATCCAGCGGAACGCCCAGTACGTGATCCACAGGGTCGGTGCGAAGTTGCCGCCGACCTGATCGGCGAACTGGGGGAACATTTGGGTCGTGTACTGCATGTTGAGGTCGTTGATGCCCTCGACGCAGCCATCGAAAGTGTGCGTTGACAAGAACGACAGCAGATAGGGAATGCGGATCGAGAAGAGTTCACTCGTGCCGTCGGGTGTGCCGAGCGTAAAGATCGAGAATGAGGCATCAGCGCCGCAGGCGGAGTTGAACATCGCTTCTGCGGCGGCCATCTTCATGGGTTGCGTCTGCACCATCACGAGGCCGAGCTGGTCACCCGAAAGGGCCGTGCCGATAAAGGCGACGATCATTCCCCAGAGGCCGTAGCGGAGCGCGCTGCGCATCATCTCGATGTTCTGACGGCGAAGGAGGTGCCAGGCGGCGATCGAGATGATGACACCTGCCGTCATCATGAACGCGGCAAAAAGTGTGTGGGGGAGAGCCGCGAGCGCGATCGGGTTAGTGAGCACCGCGAGGAAATCGTTCATCTCTGCCCGGTGGCCATCTGCCGACATTTGGTAGCCGACGGGGTTCTGCATGAATGCATTGGCGGCGAGGATGAAGTACGCCGAGAACCATGCCCCGACTGTTGCAATCCAGATGCTGGCGAGGTGGAGGCCCTTGGGGAGTTTGTCCCAGCCGAAAATCCACAGGCCGATGAACGTGGCCTCAAAGAAGAAAGCCAATAAGCCCTCGAAAGCGAGAGGTGCGCCGAAAACATCGCCGACGAATCGAGAGTATGACGACCAGTTCATGCCGAACTGGAATTCCTGCACGATTCCTGTCACGACGCCCATGGCGAAGTTGATGAGGAAGATCTTGCCGAAGAAGCGCGTGAGGTGAAGCCATTTGAGCTTCGCGGTGCGGAACCATGCGGTCTGGAAGATGGCGACGGTCAGTGCCATTCCCAGCGTCAATGGCACAAACAAGAAGTGGTACAGCGTGGTGAGACCGAACTGCCACCTCGCCAGTGCCAGCGGATCGAGAAAATCCATCAGTATTCCTTCCCCATCACACCGAATTTTGATCAACGGTACGCAGGATGCTCCAAGCGAAGTCGGGCGTCGGACCGTGAATAATCCGGCTCGGCTTCTTTGTGGTCTGACCACATGCGTCTCGCACCAGGTTACTCTGAAAATGTGACGAGGAGCAACGGGCGGTGACTTCAGTTCCGGTAACGATCGGGATGCCCCGGCTCGGCGCGCCCGAATCGCCCGATTTTTCTCTTCAAACCGGCCCGCTGCGTGACACTCACGGCCGGGTTCACCGTGACCTTCGTGTGTCGTTGACAGACCGCTGCTCGCTCCGCTGCACCTACTGCATGCCGGAGCAGGGCAATGAATGGTTGGCGCGGCAGAGCATTCTCGACCTCGACGAGATCGAGCGGGTAGCGCGTGTAGCCGCCGCCGCTGGAGTCACGACATTCCGTCTCACCGGCGGTGAGCCCTTGCTGCGCAAAGACATCGTCGAGGTCGTGCGACGCTTGGCCCTCATCGAGAGCCCCGAGGGCCCAGTGCAGATCGCGATGACGACCAACGGCATCCGTCTGGGCGAGTACTTGCCCGATCTCATCGCTGCCGGCCTCAGCCGTGTAAATATCTCGATCGACACGATTCGTCGCGAGCGTTTTCACGAGCTCACGCGGCGCGACCGCCTTGACGACGTGCTCGAAGGCATTGCCGCCGCGGCCGCATCCGATCTTCGACCACTCAAACTCAACGCTGTCGCGATGCGCGGTGTAAACGACGATGAGCTCGTCGACCTGGTCGCGTTCGCGATCTCACAGAACGCGCAACTGCGATTTATCGAACAGATGCCGCTCGACGCCGGACACACGTGGGACCGCACACAAATGGTGACGCGTGATGAGATTCTTTCAGCGCTCAGCGAGCGGTGGCAGCTGACTCCTGTGCCCGGGCGCGGGGGAGCGCCAGCCGAGCGCTGGACCCTCGACGGTGGCCACCACACGGTGGGCGTTATCGCCTCGGTGACCGCACCCTTCTGTGGTGACTGCGACAGACTGCGGTTGACGGCCGACGGCCAGTTGCGAAACTGTCTCTTTTCGACGACCGAGTACGACCTCATGCCGGTGCTGCGAGCTGATGGGGCCGACGCCGAAAACGACATCGATGCCGGAATCGACCGGATGCTTCGCTCCTGCGTGCATGGAAAGCTTCCCGGTCACGCGATCAACGACCCCGGCTTCTTGCAACCAGCACGTGGGATGAATGCGATTGGTGGCTGAACGTCGGCCACACGCCAGGGATAGCATGAGCGCATGGGGCGGATTACGGCACGCAAACCGGTGGTGAAAATCACCCTCGGCAACGAACCTCACCGCCGGGCCGATGTTCTTGCCGTAGAAGAGCCACTAGAAATTCGTGTGGGCGGCACTGCGCTCTCGGTGCAGATGAGAACCCCCGGTCATGATGTCGAACTCGCCGCGGGCTTTCTCGTGTCTGAGGGTGTGATTGCGGCCGGCCCGCAGTTCCACTCAGCTATCCACTGCGGCGGCCCGGGCACCGGCATCACGATCGACGGCAACACGTACAACGTGCTCGATGTGACGCTTGCACGCGGCGTCGAGGTTCCCAAAAGTGCGCTCGGCCGAAACTTCTACACATCAAGTTCGTGCGGGGTGTGCGGCAAAGCGTCGCTTGAGGCAGTGGAGACGAGCTCGACGTACGACGTCGCGGCTGACCACACTGTGCTCGACGCGGAGCTGCTGACGACGTTTCCGGATCGACTTCGGGCAGAGCAAGAGATCTTCGAGAAGACCGGCGGGCTCCACGCGGCGGCTCTGTTCGATGCGGCAACGGGAGAAATGCTTGTGCTCCGCGAAGACGTGGGTCGCCACAACGCCGTCGACAAGGTCATCGGGTGGGCGCTCGTGAGTGATCGCTTGCCCCTCTCTGGCACTGTGCTGCAGGTTTCTGGCCGCGCAAGCTTCGAGCTGGTGCAGAAAGCCGTGATGGCAGGCATCCCGATACTTGCCGCGGTTTCGGCGCCGTCGTCGCTCGCTGTCGAACTCGCCGTTGACCGCGGGCTCACTCTCGTGGGATTTTTGCGGGGCACCTCGATGAACGTGTACTCGCACGTCGAGCGCATCAGCGTAAAAGCCCCCGCACACCTCTGACCGAACGACACACTCTTTACCTATACGCACACGCGAGGAGAAATTATGCAGCTGGGAATGATTGGACTTGGGCGCATGGGCGCCAACATCGTGCGGCGCCTCATGCGCGCGGGACACGAATGCGTCGTCTTCGACGTGAATCCGGATGCCGTCAAAACCCTTGCCGACGAAGGTGCCATTGGGGCCTCGAGCATGGCAGACCTCGCCGCGAAGATGACAGGCCCTCGCGCGATCTGGCTCATGGTTCCGGCCGGCCTCACGGGCGCCGTGGTCGAAGAGTTGGCAGCAGCGCTCGACGCCGACGACATCATCATCGACGGTGGCAACTCGAACTATCGCGATGACGTCCGTCGCGCGGCAGCGCTAAAAGACCGTGGCATTCACTACGTCGACGCGGGAACAAGCGGTGGTGTTTTTGGTCTCGAACGCGGCTACTGCCTTATGGTGGGTGGCCCCGATGTGGCCTTTGCTCGTATCGAGCCGATTCTGGCAACGATCGCTCCCGGTGTCTCCGACATCGAGCGCACCCCGGGTCGCACCGGCGACTACACCGAAGAAGAGCTCGGGTACCTGCACTGTGGTCCTTCGGGTGCAGGGCACTTCGTCAAGATGGTGCACAACGGCATCGAGTACGGCATCATGGCCGCGCTCGCCGAGGGCCTCAACATTTTGAACAACGCGGATGCAGGTTTGCGCGATGCGAGCCACTCCGCTGAGGTTGCGCCGCTCGAAGAGCCGGAGTTCTACCAGTTCGATATCGACACGGGGAAGGTCGCCGAACTATGGCGGCGCGGATCGGTCATTTCGTCGTGGCTGCTTGACCTCACCGCCGCTGCGCTTGAGCAGAACCCCACGCTCGACGGACTAGCCGGTCGGGTGTCTGACTCCGGTGAAGGCCGTTGGACGGTGAAGGCTGCTGTCGACGTGGGCGTTCCGGCTCCGGTGCTTGCGGCATCGTTGTTCGAACGGTTTGCGTCACGCGGCGAAGACCAGTTCGCCAACAAAGTGCTGTCGGCGATGCGCCTGCAGTTCGGTGGACACCAGGAACTACCCACGGGCGACATGCTCGAGGCAGGTAAGGGCGAAGATCACTAAGCGCGGAGCGTTGTCCGCTGGCGCTCAGCTGCGACTTGACAGGTGCACAACGCACTCGGCCGGGTTGCAGCTGGGCGCCATTGCTTCGACACGTAGCGGGCCGCCGGCCTGAGCGAGCACGCCGTCCATAATGCCGAGATGCACCTGGCAGAGTGTGCCGCGGTGCTCGGGCAGGGTATCGGCGTGTGGGCAGGGCGAGAGGTCGACAGTGAGGTTGAGGTCGTCGACGACCGGGTCGAAACCGGCACCACCGAGGTCGTCAACGAGAGCATCTATCTGATGCATCGCGCTGGTTGAAAGATCACCGCAGTCAGTCCAGGGCATGACACGCCGCATGAGGTCGCCGCGGCGTGCGGCGTCTTCGGCGCGCTGTCGCGCAATCGGACTCTCGGTGCTGCCTTCGCCGTTCGCTGCGGCGTACAGCACGCGGGGTCGTCCTCGCGTCGTGCGCTGTTCGGTTTCTGCAACGGCATAGCCGCTTTCGATGAGTCGCTGCACGTGCTCGCGCACGGTGTTGGCGTGAAGATCGGTGGCCGCGCACAGTTCGGTAATCGATCGGCCAGGCCTCTGTTGCAGCTCGTTGAGGATCTGCACGCGGGAGTAACTCGAGATCGCGCTGTAGCCGGGCCGGGTCATAGCTCTATTATCGCGCGGGTTGTCGAACCAGTCACGGTTTGCCATCGATCATGAGGTGGCGAAGGCTTTCGTACACGGGCTTTGACCGGAGCGCGGTGGCCATGATGACGGCGGCCACTGCGGCAAGAATCATCGGGATGCTGGCGCTCGTGATTGCTGTCATCTCGATGATGAGTGCGATACCTGTCAGAGGCGCCCGCACAACAGCTGCGAACAGCGCGGACATCCCAACGACGGCCATCGTGATGGCGAAATCGCGGCTGCCGTTCGGCCCTAGGCCCGCTGTGAAACTCGGAACCAAGATGTCGACAAGACGGCTGAAGGCAAGGCCGAAAAGTGCGCCCAGTGCCAGCAGCGGGGCAAAAAGGCCCCCGGGCGTTCCTGCCGCGTACGACAGCGGTCCCGCGATGAAACGGATGACGATGTACATCACGAGCACCGGCAGTGCGATCGCGTGGCCGGTCAAAATCGCCTGTGTGAGAGCATCACCCCCGCCCACGGTCAGTGGGTCGAGAAAAAGCGCGCCCCCCACAATCGCTCCGATGCACGCGGCGCGCACAGTGGCTGGAATCCGACGAAGCCGACGGGCGATATCGAGACAACCGATCACGAGAAAGCTGTACGCCGAACCGACGGCGCCAAGGAGCACACCGAATATCAAGACGAGTGGCAACGCAAACAACGGAATGCTTGCGGGTTCCACAACCGTAAAGTCAGGGCGATCGCCCGTGATGAGACGCGCGCAGGCGACGGCTGCACCAACGCTCGCGAGAGTTGCGACCACCGTTCGGAGTTGAATTCGCTTTGTCACTTCTTCGAAGACGAACAGCGCACCGCCGATCGGCGCATTGAACGCAACCGCGAGCCCCGCACCCGAAAGTGCGGTCTGCACCACTCGAACGTCATCGCCGCTGCGCCGGGTAGCGCGACCAGCGGATGCCCCGATCGTCGCGGCCATGTGCACGGTTGGGCCCTCGCGGCCAAGCACCAGGCCACCGCCGATGGCAAGTGTGCCCCCGATAAACCGCGCGGGTAGCACTCCGAGCGGAGGTGGTTCTGCCTCGCCGCGGACCACCGCCTCGACGTCTTGGATGCCACTCCCAGATGATCGCGGCGAGAGCCTCACGACAGCTGCGGCAGCTGCGGCAGCGAGTGCCGTGAGCAAAACCGGCACGACGAAGCCTCCGGGAGTCGCGTGCGCCCATTCTGAGATGGTCGCCCGCAGGCTGTCGGCGTGAAAGAGCACCCACCGGAATGCGCCGCCGACAAATCCGGCCGCGGCGCCCGCGATGAGAGCGATAACGCTCAGCCACAGCAGTCGCATCACACCCCCAGATCGGCGAACTCTTCTTGTCATCGTAGGGGCGTGCGGTCTTCTCCCTCTGCCGCACATATTCTTACCGAGGAGGTACTCATGACGAATTCGCGCATCGGCGTAGTGATCAACCCGAGCAAGTTGGACCGGGGCGACCTGGAAGACCTGATCACCAAGACGCTGAAGGCGGCTGGGAAGACTGACAGCGTCGACGTGCAGTGGTTCGAAACGACGGAAGATGACCCGGGCCTTGGCCAGGGTCGGGAGGCAGTCGAAGCCGGGTGCGACCTTGTCATTGCCGCGGGCGGAGACGGCACTGTGCGTGCGGTTTCAGAAGCGCTCGCCGGTACCGGCGTGGAGCTCGGCATCGTTCCCCGCGGCACAGGCAACCTCTTCGCTCGAAATCTTGGTATCCCGCTCGTGAGTATGCGCGCCGCAGTAAAACGCGCCCTGACGGGTACTGCCTCAGACATCGACGTTGGCTGGGTCACTGTAGACGACAGCGGCAAACAAGAAGCGTTTGTCGTCATGGTGGGCTTCGGAATCGACGCTCAAATGCTCGCCGAGACCGACAGCGAGCTAAAGGCGAGAGCTGGATGGATGGCGTATGTCGAAGCCATGGGTCGTGCTGTTGCGGCATCCGCTTCAGTCGAGGCGACCCTCACGATCGACGGGGGAAAGCCAGAAAAGCTTCGCGCGCACACAGTGCTCGTGGGTAACTGCGGCATGATTCAGGGTGGCATCACGCTCATGCCCGATGCAAAGCCCGACGATGGCCGTCTCGACATGATCGTGGTGAGCGCTGAAAACGGCATGCAGTGGATGGAGACGCTCCGCTCAGTCGTCTGGGACAACGGTCTGATCAAGCTCTTGATGCCCGGCGAAAACACGTCAAGCAACGGTTCGCTCCAGCACCGCACGGCGACATCCATGCGCCTCGAGTTACCATCGCCACAGCCGTTCGAAATCGACGGCGAAGAAGTCGGCGAGGTGGCCTGCTTCGAAGTCACTCTTCAGCCTGGCGCCCTGCGCGTGCGCTGAAACTCGCTCGTGGCCGCCGTTCTCGCTGTCGTAGTGGCGGCGCTGTGCTTTGGAACGACGGGCACAGCACAAGCCCTTGCCGGCGTTGACGCGTCGCCTTTTGCTGTGGGCGCTGCGCGCATCCTCATCGGCGGCGGGATGCTCGGGCTCATTGCCCTGGCAACGCAAAAGCGTGCGAACGCGCGCGCGGCGGCAGCCCCAGCACGCCTCACGCGGGAGACTGCGATCCTTGTCGCGGTGGGGGCCGTTGGGGTTCTCGCATACCAACCCGCGTTTTTTCTCGGCACCCGAACAAACGGTGTGGCCATCGGCACCGTCGTCGCGCTCGGCTCGGCGCCGGTGATCACTGGCATACTCGATGCCCTGATCCGCCGCCGACGTCCCACCATGGGATGGGCTCTGGCGACCGCACTCGCCGTGATCGGCGTGGCACTCGTTGGGGGGCTCGTGGGTGGAGGCTCAGCGGTCGCGATCGATCCATTAGGGCTTGCCGCCTCAGTGGGAGCCGGCGCTTCGTACGCCGCCTATGCGCTCACGAGCAAGGCTCTTCTTGACTGCGGGTGGCGTTCGCTCGATGCGATGGGTGCGCTTTTCGGTACAGCGGCTGTCGTGAGTGTTCCGGTATTGCTCATCGGGGGAACGGACTGGTTACTGACCCCCGCAGGGCTCGCGCTTGCGCTCTGGCTCGGTGTCGTGACGACCGCGATCGCTTATGCACTCTTCGGGTGGGGTCTTTCGCGACTGACCGCACCGACGGTTGCAACGCTGACGCTCGCAGAGCCGTTGACGGCGACCCTGCTCGGTATCGGCGTACTCGGTGAGCGCCTCACGGCTTCGGCCGCTGCGGGGCTTGTGGTGTTGGCATCCGCTCTCGTTCTCGTCTCGCTGTCGTCGCGCCCTAGGAAACAGCCAGAATTCTCGCGTTGAGAGCGGATTGCCACTCGCGAAGCTGCCACATTGGATGATGAGGCGCCGCGTTTGAACACAGCACGACGCCCCACACGCCGTTGTCGAGTGCGGTCTGAATGCCGTGTTCGGCAAGCGCGCGCCCGGTCTCGCCCTCTTCAAAGTTGCCGCCAAGCGGCGTGTAGCCCACCCATCCTTCGCCGATGATCGCTGGCACTTGTTGCCAGCGGGCCCAGGCGGCGATCGCGATCGTCCGGGAGGCGATTTCGCGCATCATGACGTGCTCGTACGGCGGATAGTGCTCGTCGAGCCAGTCGTCCCACGCGGCGGGGTCTACCCAGTCGTAGCCATAGATCATCTGGTCGGTGACAACGGTTGCGCGGTACTTCCATTCCGCCGCCCGTCCGTACTCCGAGACCCCGGGTGCATCGACTCGCAGCAGAGCATGCAGCGCAGCATTGGGAAACTTATTGCTTCCCTCGGAGCGAATATCTACGATCCGTTGCAGCTCGTCGAGCACGCCATAGCTGTAGACGTGGAATTGTGCCGCGCCCAGCCCGTCAGGCACGCGGTGCATCGCAAGGTGTGGTGGCTTGCCGTAACTCGCCGTGACGAGCAGGTCAGAATGCTGCTCCCTCAGCCAGGAGACCTGTTCGGCGCCGCCCTCTTCGAGCGCCGGCAGGATTGAAAAGTCGACCTCGTTGTGTACCTCGACGAGGGCGATGCGCGAGCGATGACCGTGCACCGTGAGCCACGCGATCATTCGATTCCACGCGGCAGCGAGCACGCGGTAACGCTCGTTGAGGGGCACTGCATCGATTGCTTCGAACCACTCCGGCGACTCCGCGAACGCCGTCGACTGTTGATACTCCCAACTCGCCAACACGATGACCATGTTGTGCTCCCTGGCGGCGTCGAACAGAGTCAGAAGCCGCGAGGCGACATCGATGCGGTAGCCGCCCGGAGCGTTGTACCAGCGCGTGCGTTGACCGAAGTATCCGCCGCTGGGAGCGGCTCCCAGGCCCTCGATAGCGAGAGAGGTAGCGTCAAGGTCGAGGCCACCAAAGAGCAACAGGGGAGCCGCACACACGCGAATGGTGTTGTAGCCGAGAGACGCTGCGTCAGCGACCGCCGCGGCAATGTCTTCGTAGGGCTCACCGGGGCCCGCTTGGGTGTACCACGAGAAATCCCACAGCGTGATCGTGAGCCGCTGCGGAAGGTGAGCCGGCACCTCGCCCGTCAGTGCCGATTCGTCGTGGGCGGTTGTTCCCGCACCGAGGTAGCGCTCAGTCACGATGTCATCCTCTCGCGTCGGCGACGCCCGTCTGTGGCAAGCGACTCAAGGTGCGTGGCCTTGGCGTCGCGCCCGGCGGCAGTGTCAGTGTCGAAGAGGGTGAGCGCGGGGAGCGACGTCGCGAAGTAGTCGACAGGGTCGGGGTCTTGGCGAAGAGCAACAGCGCGTTCAACCAGTGCTGTGAACGCGGCATCCGCTTCGGTCAGTTCACCGAGGTGCAGGTGAGCGATACCGCGCCAGTAGGTTGCGTCGTCTGCCGGGCGAGGCGCTACAGCAAGTGGTGTCGGCGTCACGGCCTGACGCCAAGCTTTGCGGGCCGCGCCTGGGTTGCCCGCTTCGTGAAGTGCCTCGCCCCACACCACAGCGCGTTCGACGGGTGGCTCTGCCGGATGCCGCCCCTCACCAAAGTGCGCGGGAGGTGTAAACCCCGACTCGAGCAGGTCGGCGGCCGCGTGCGGGTCTGTCTGAATGAGCTGTCGTGCGAGAGCAACAGCTGCGCGATCGAACGCCGCGATCACTCGGCCTTCGCCACCCTCGAACGGGCGGAAGCTGCGAGTCCTCAAAATATGCCAGGCCTCGTCGGCTCGGCCGGCGTCAAGAAGCAGCGTGACGTGGCGGAGAGCGAGATCGTCTCGGCGCGCCAGCAGTTCTGGCGTCTGCTCGAGTATCGCGAGCCGATCGGATGCTGACACTCCGCTCCGGACCGACAGCTCATCGCGCTCGAAGACGAGCCGCGCATCTGAGCGAAGGGTCAGTGCGTGCGCGAGAGCTCGGTCTGCAGCATCCGTGTCGTTTTCTGCTGCGACCGCGTTGATCGCGAAATTTCGCCAGACAACTGGGTCGTCTGATCCACTCTCGGTTGCTGCCCGCAGCATCTCAAGCGCATCGCTGGGACGACCGGCATCCGTCAGCCACATACCGAGGAGTCCGCGAGCGACGTGGTCGTTGGGGTTGGCTCTGACGGCTGCTGTGAGCGCATCGAACTGGTCGAGCCCCGCAGGAAAAGCGAGCGCGGACGAAACTGTCTGAGCGGCAGCGCGCTCGGCCGCGGCCGCGCTTTCGTCGCCCGCGCGCCCATGCCAGAGAGCCCGGAGATAGTGGCGAAGGGGCCCCGCCAGGCCAAAACCCTTCTGGCCCTCGTCGTTCGTGACGTCTGTAGCAGTGAAAGACCATCGGTAGAGACCAGCGCGGGCGAACTCTGCCCCGATGTCGAGCTGTGTGCGCGCATCGCGGGTGAGCGCGCCGCCGCTGAGCACGACATGTGCGGGGTCGAGCGGATCGGCGGCGATAAGCGCTTCGAAGAGCCGCTGCGCTGTGGCGGGGTCGCCGGCTTCTGCGGTTGCGAACGCTACAAGGCGCCGCGCTTCGGGTACCGCGCCGGCGTCAGATGCGAGAACACGAGCCCGTTCTGGATCGTGCTTTCGCTGCGCGAGACGTGCCCGCGCGAGAGATGCCGGGCCGTGCCACGCGGCATTCCACCGGGCCTTCGCAAACCAGTTTTCGGCGCTTTCGAGGTCATCCAGGCGTTCAAAAACGAGACCCAACAGGTATGCCGTCTCACCGTCGCGAGGATTGAGGTTTCGCCGCGTGAGGCGCGTCATCGCGCGCTCGAGCACATCGCGTGCGAGTGCGTACTCACCACGGGCGAGGTGCCATGCTCCGAGTGCGGTCGCTGCGCGCGAATCGGCCGGATCGTGGTGGAGTGCTTCGCGGAGGTACGGGATAGGTGAACGTGTCGGGTGCCGGTACTGGGTCAGGTGAGTCGCCGTGAGTACGAGCTCGTCGGTCGATGCGATCTCGTTCGGTGTAGGCGGTGCCGTGGCCGCCCATGGTTCTTCAGCGGGGGCTCGGCGCGGTATCCACTCCGCAAGCACGCGTTCGCCGACTGACACCCACACGCGCAGTTCACTTTCGTCGACGGCGCTGTCGACGGTGCCGTCAACAATGAGTTCGCAGGGCAGGCTTGGTCCGAGATCGCCTGTCCACTGTGCGACCACCACTCCGGCGCGCGAGACACTGACCTTCGCGTGAGTGTGGGGTGCGGTGGCGATGACACCCACACGGATTTTGCTGACCGCGTCGGTGTCGTCGTGACGCACGGAGATTGCGGCATTCGTCGTTGCCTGACGGGCTGGTCCGATGTTGTGAATCGGGTACCAGAATTGGCTGAAGCTCTTGGTCTCTCCGGGCATCAGCCAGCTGAAATCGGGTTGGTTGTCGGTGTAGACCCCCGCCATAAGTTCGACGTACGGTCCGTCGTTGTCGGTGAGCTGGTCATCCCACGCGCGACCGATGGCACCGTTGCCCCACGTCCACTGTTTCTTGCCGGGGGAGAGCGCGCGATCCGCCCAGTGCACGAAACCAGCATCGGCCGTGTGATCGTAGCCGCCGAAGAACTCGTCGGTCGTGTCGGTGATCATGTACGACGTCGGCACCGGAATGTTGCCATAGAAATCAATGCGGTCAGCGTTCAGTTTCTCGCTTGCGAGCGCGGGGTAGTCGACGCCGTAATACTGTCTGTCGGCTCGTGGAAACGCTGTGATGGCGCGGCGCGCGTGGTCGGCAACGTATGCCACATCATCGGGAAAGAACGACTGGTACTTTTCGTGCGATCGTGCCGCCACATTTGCCCACCACAGAAAGGTCTGCGGCAGATCGGTGCGGTTGTGCAGATGAGCTTCGGCTTCGATGAGTGACGAACCGGGGCGCAGACGGATGCCGTGCACCCCGCGCATGCGCTGGAGGGGATCGAAGTCGCTGTGCCAGACGACGACAGCGCCATCGTCTTCTCGCTCGATTCGTGCGTCTACCGGGAGGAACGTTGCGGGTCGGTGATGTTGGGGCCAATTGAACTCGACCCCGCCTGAAATCCAGGGGCCGGCGAGCCCGACGAGGGCGGGCTTTATGACGTTGTTGCGGTAGAAAAAGTCGTAACCCGTGGTCTTGTCATAGCCGATGTGAATACGTCCGCCGATCTCTGGCAGCAGCATGAGACGCACGTACTCGTTCTCGAGGTGAATTGCCTGCCATTGCCGTGGTGCTTTCGCGTCTTCGACGCTGTCGATCATCGGCAGCGGATACACCTTGCCGCTTGATCCCTGGTACACGCGGCGATCAAGGAACAACGGATACTCATCAGGCGCACCGACCTCGTATGTGTCGATCGTGACGGGTTCACTCCAGCAGGCAACTCCTCCGGCGAAGAGAATGTCGCGCTGAGCGGCGGGAGCGTCAGGTAGATGGATGCGGCTCGGGGCCTCGTTGTCGCGGGTCACTCGAAAACCGTACGCGCGCATAGCGGCGGAATCCATAGGCGATCTGTGTGCGAAGCTGGACAATTCTATGATCGCCGTGTGTCAGGATGTTGAGATGGAACGCGCGGATGGGTTCGAGCACGAGCGACTCAGTGTGGTGCCGCGGCCTCTCGTCGAAGCGGCGCTGACGAGACCCGTGACGAAGCGGTTGGTCGTCACTGACGCCGGTTACTTTCCGCGGGCACAGGGTCATGGCCGACACCGCAACCACGGCGTTCGCGAAACGATTGTGATCGTGTGCGTTGCGGGTTCGGGGTGGGTGGAGGCTGCCGGTGTGCGCACCCGGGTCGGTTCGTCGACCGCCATCGTCATTCCGGCCGGACTCGCTCATTCATACGGTGCTGATTCGAACGAGCCCTGGACGATCTGGTGGTGTCACGTGCGGGGGAGTGACGTCCCTGAGCTCGTGGATGCCGCGGGCATTCGTTCCGATCGGCTGACGCTTTCGCTCCGCTCAGTCGAAAAAGTCACGGCCCTCCTCGATGAGATTTCTGTTGCGCTCTCGCGCGACACGACACCGGCACGTCTCACGCTCACAGCAGGAATTGGCTGGCGACTTCTTGCGCAGCTTGCGGTAGACCGTTTGCTTCCAGAAGAAGGAACACCGGTGCAACGCGTCATGCGATACCTGGAGGAACGAGTTGACGGCCGTGTGCAGGTGGGCGAACTTGCCGCCATGGTAGGAGTTTCGTCGTCGCACTTGGCAGCGCTGTTTCGCGACGCCACCGGCGGCGGTGTGCTTGCCCACCACAACGCGCTCAAGATGGCGAAAGCTCGAGTGTTGCTCGACACATCCACACTCACGGTTGCTGAGATCGGGCGCCAAGTGGGGATCGACGACGCGTTTTACTTTTCGCGACAGTTTCGTCGCGTGCACGGCATGAGCCCGCGGGCCTACCGCGACACCCGCAAGGGTTGAGCGTTGACCCGATGCGGGAGGTTCGTCGCTTTGTCCATGTCGATACGCGCATATGGCATTGGGGATGCCGCTGCCGCGGGCTAGCGTGATGCTCGCCAACAGCGTGGTGCCGAGCAGGAAGTGTGAGCTAGTGATTACTCGAACACGAGTGCAAGCGTGGGATGCCCCCGAGACGATGCCCGGGATGGCTGATCCTGGAGCTGATCCACGCATCGCTGTCACCTCTCGGTGTGTGTCCCGCGACGGGCGTGGGTGGATTCCGGCATCGGGTGAGATTCACTATTCGCGGGTTGACCGTGAGCGGTGGCGTGAGCGCTTGTTGCTCATGCGAGCCGGCGGCATCGACGTCATCTCGACCTATGTGATCTGGATTCACCATGAGACCGAGCGTGGTGAATCGAGTTTCTCGGGAAACCTCGACATCGCGGCTTTCGTCGAATTGTGCGCCGAGCTCGATCTGCCCGTCATCGTTCGCATCGGTCCCTGGGTGCATGGTGAAGTGCGCAACGGCGGCCTCCCCGACTGGGTGCAGGGCGCGAACGTTCGACACCGCACGAACGACCCCGATTACCTTGCGATGGTGCGGGAGTGGTTCGCCAAGCTCGGCGCTGAGCTTTCGCCACTGTGCACTGCGACGGGCTCGATTATCGGCATCCAGATCGAGAACGAGCTCTACGACCAGCCGGAGCATCTGCGCACCCTCAAGCAGATGGCGATTGAGTCGGGCATGACCGCTCCGATATACACGGCGACAGCGTGGGGCGGTGCGGATCTGCCGGGCAACGAGTTCGTTCCGCTCTACTCGGGCTATGGTGACGGATTTTGGACGGATGCCGCGGCTCCCTGGGACGCCACCTTTCGGCAGCACTTCTTTTTTTCGGATCAGTGGGATGACCCGGGTGTCGGCGCCGACGTCCGAGATGTTGCACACAGCGGCGTCGCGCCGGATGTGATTGCTACTTTGCCCCGAAATGAGGCTTTCCCACCCGCGACGTGTGAACTTGGCGGAGGGATGGCGACGACCTATCACCGCCGAGTCGTGCCCTCGGGTGCTGACATCGCCGCCGTGACGAATGCGAAGCTCGGAAGCGGCTCGATGTGGCAGGGCTACTACATGTACGCCGGTGGCATGAACCCCGCGGCAAACCTGCAGGAGTCACATTCGACCGCTTACCCCAACGACCTTCCGCAGTTCGACTACGACTTTCATGCGGCGTTGGGGTCTGCGGGTGATCTCGCGTCCTCTCACGCGCCGCTTCGGCAGCAGCACGCATTTCTTGCGGCGTTCGGTGAGCAACTTACCGACATGCCGGCTTCATTTCCTGATCAACTCCCCGCAGACCTCGACGACGCGACGACGCCGCGATGGGCTGTGCGCGCCCACGGCGGTCGGGGTTTCATCTTCATCAATTGGCACCAGCCTCACATTCCGCTGCCAGATCTTCCGGACGTTGAGTTCGTTGTGGAGACGTCCGCGGGTGCTGTGACGCCCGGCGATGGCGAGATCGCCATCGCGGCAGGCACGATCGCACGCTGGCCGTTCGGGCTCGAGGTTGGTGGCGTACCGATTCGATGGGCGACTGGATCCGTGCTGACCCTGCTCGACGAAAACGACGATGATGCCATGCTTGTTTTGATGGCAGACGGCCGTGACCGCGACGTGTTGATTGCGACCGGCGGAACAACGTCGACTGTGCACCGGGTAGACGCCGAACGCGGAGGTCGAATCGTGATCGAAGACGGTGACTCCCGGGCCGCGGTGCTCGTGTTGGGCGTGCAGGATGCCGCCCGAGCATGGGTTTTCGAAGGAGCGACGAGGCGGCTTGTGCTCAGTGACGAACCCGTCTGGATCGATCAGGAGCAGATTGTCTGCCGTTCAGCAAAGCTCCCGCGGGTTCGTGAATGGCTGGGCGATGGGTGGCATGATTTGTCGCTAGAAGCGGACGCGATTGGTGCTGGCGAACGCGGCGTTTCAGCGACGGTGGTTGCAGGCGGCCGTAAGCCGCGTGCAACCTATGGCGCGTACAACGGACGCGCGTCTGCTCCGGGGGCGTCGAGCATCGCTGAAGGTGCACGTGTCTTTCAGCTTGGCGATGTCGGTCTTGAGCAGCCGGGTCTTCGGCGAGTACTTCGTGTCTCGTGGGCGGGAGATATTGCTGAGCTTGCCGTTGACGGTGTCGTGGTGGCCGATCGATTCTGGGATGGAACACCCTGGTCGGTGGATCTCGACTCGCTCGCGGGTGCTGAGGGCAGCGACGTGACGCTGCGTGTGCTTGCGCTGCATCCTGGTGCGTCGGTGCGACTGCCCGCGAGAGCCGAAGATCGCCGCCGATCATCGAGTGGTGCGCTTCTTGCCCTCGACAGCGTCGTGTTGGCCACGAGCACGCTCTGGTCGTAGCTCACTCACGACAAAGCAGGGGGAGACGGCACACGCTTCGAACCTGGCACACTTGCTGAAGAGAAAAGTGGGTGTGGCGTGGCGGATTGGCTCATAGTGATCGGCCTCGGGCTGACAGTCGCATTCACGACCGTCCCCATTGTCACGACGATTGTTGCCGTGGTGGGTGCACGTTCGTCGGTTCCTGGTTGGTATCTGGCTGTCGGATACGGCGCGTGTCTTCTGATCGTCACTGTTCTTTTAGCGAGCGCGTTGCAGGCAGTGCATCTGCCGCGGGTCGATGACCCGGTGCTTCTTGGCACTGTCGAACTCGTCACCGGGTCTCTGCTCTGCGTCGTGGGCGCCATTCAGTTCTCGCGCACACGATCCGGCCCGCGGCGTCCATCGCGAATGATGTCGGCGATGCGAAACGTCAAGCCGTGGGTGGCGGTTGTCGTCGGGGTGAGCTTTCCGCTGCACCCGGAGGCGCTTCTGCTCGCTGCGACGGTCGCCACTCGCGTGCGTCACGCCGAGGTGACGTGGCCGATCGGCATCGTCATGGTGTTGCTTTTTGTCGTGCTGTCGATCTCGACCGTGGTCGCAATAGCGGCGACCTATATGTCGGCGAGCAGCGGGATGCGTGAGCGCTTGGAGCGCTTGCAGGGCTGGATCGAGCGCGACTCAGCCGCGGTGATGTCGATCGTCGTCATCGTCGTCATCGTCGTGGGCGTGTTCGTCGTCCTCTTTGGCGCGAATACCCTCGGTTGGCTTCAGTTTTAGCCCGCTCAGCTGGCGGTGCTGAGCTCTAAGAGCTTCGCTACGGCGCTCGCGCCCGCAATAAACCCCGGAAGATCGGGTTCGGTCAGGCGAGGCTGGAGCGCAACTGTTGTGGCTCCGGCATCCATGAGCTCTTTTACCCTTTCGGCCACCAACGTTGGAGAACCGATGGCGCTCACACGATGTTCAGGGGCCGTGGTCGGAGCAAATTCGAGTGCCATGTCGTCGTCGTGATCGCGAAACGACGCGAGCAAGAACACGACGATCGGGTGAGTATCCGCTCTCTCTCCAGCGGCGTCACGAACGATGCGTGCCGCGGGTCGTAGGCGTTCAGCGCTCCACCCAGACGGGATAATCGTGCCGTCAGCGAGAGCGCCCGCCCGCGCGAGCGTTTTCGGCCCCTCCGCTCCGGCATACACGGGTGTCGGCTCTGCTGGCGGCCAGTCGAGGGCAACGTCGTCGAGGCGCACGTACCGACCGTCGATTGTGATTCTGTCGCCTGCTAAGAGCGAACGAAGAGTGGGAAGGTATTCGTCCATGAGAGTGAGAAATGATGCGTGACGCGCACCCACCTGGGTCATCCAGCTCTGCACGCCGTGGCCGACGCCGCCGATTACTCTGCCGGGGAAAAGCCGGTCGATTGTTGCGAGTTCCATTGCAGTAATCGCGACATTCCGAAGCGGCATGGGTAACACGCCGATCCCGACGCGCAGCTTCTCGGTGGAAGCAAGGACAGCGGATGCCGCGGCGATCCCACTCTCGCGAAAGCAGTCTTCCCACAGCCACAGTTCGGCAATGCCGGCTTTTTCGGCATCTCGCGCGTAGTCGAGCATGCGCTCGGGCGGGAACGAAGGTTGAAAAATGACACCGAGTGAACGCATAGTGTCACCCTATTGGGAGGGCAGGACCTCGAGCGGTCTGGCAAGCACGAGGTCATTTTCGAGGCGCGAACCGACCTGAAACTGTTTGGTGCCGACAACCGAAAAACCCTGTTTCGCGTAGAACCGTTGCGCGCGGGCGTTCTCTTCATTGACGCCGAGCCACAGTGTGCGTGCACCCCGGGCGGATGCTTCGGCGACGCTTGCCGCAACGAGTTGTGCGGCAATTCCGGTGCCGTGCGTGGACGGCAAGGCGTAACACTTCGAGAGTTCGGCTGCTGGTCGCTCCGTCACGACGCGACGCACCTGGGCATCGGCTGGTTCGCCGAAAACAAGCATCGTGTAGCCGAGAAAGCTTCCGTGGTTGTCGCTGTCTTCATCCGACACGTCAACGAAGATGACACGGTCGGGGTCGTTGAGATGCTGCGTGAACGACTTCTCACTCAAGTGCGCGGCGATGAACTCCCGCTGGTCGCTTTCGGTCGATCCCGGTGGGCACGCAAGGGGAAACGTCGCGGCAGCAAGAACGTGCAGGGCAGCTTCATCGCCGGAAAGAGCTCGTCGCATCACAGAGTCAATTGTGACGTGTGAACTCACGAGTTGCATTGCTACGAGCGCGCGATCGTCAGGTTGAGCAGGCTTTGGAGGCCCTCGTTGCTTCCACGCCAGTTTCTGGCGATGGCTGCAGTCCCAGAACGGCGGATCGCGAACCGCAGCACGAGAGCGACTATGAGGATGTCGTCGGCTATCCCCAGCACCGGGATCACATCGGGAATCAGGTCGATCGGGAGCACCAGATATCCCAGGAGACAGATCAACGACCAGCGCACGGAACGCGGGACTGTGTGATCTCGCAGGAGGGCGCGCACAAGGTGGATGACGTCGGGGATGAGGCGCATTGCCTCACGCCAATTGACCGATCTGCCCACTCGACGCTGCTGGGCCCAGAGCACCGAAACAAGCACGCACCAGAACAGCAGTGCACCGCCAGCTACGGCGAGCACTGGTGTCCACCATTCGCTCATCGTCGAAACGTCAACTCTCGACCGACGGATCCGCCGGGAGGTTCACCTCGTATACGCGCTCGGAATAAGTCGCGAGTTTCTCGGCACTGACGCCCAACCTGGTGGTCGCCACCTGGGCTTCAGGTTGCCCGAATGCATCGCGGCGAAGTAGATCGCGATGCCAGCGCCGCAGTCGGTCGAGGCTCTGTTCCTCTTCCTCGAGCTCACCGAAGGTGAACTTTTCCTTCGCAAACTCTCGATCGATCTCGGCATCGAACTTTCCGCAGTCCGCGACGAACTCATTCCACTCATCGATCCGGGCGCTCGTGAATGCGTCACGAAGTGTTTCAGTATCCGTCTCTGCTTGACCGTGCGCGACGAACACGGAGAGGCTACCGTCTCCGCGCTCGGCTAGTTCGCGCACGGCCGAGATGCCCTCAGCGAAGGCCGGTAGGTCAGGCGCTGCCCACACGCCGGCGGCCGCCGGCACGGCGCCGAGCCGACGCAGCTCTCTCCAGACCGCGACGCGGTGGCGAGACGGTTGAACGGGGACCTTCGGAATAATGAGAAGCCAAGGTGTAGTGGTCACGAGTAAAATGTAACACGCGTTACAAACGTCCGGTGCGGCCGTTCGTGGGATGAAATTCAGCTCAGTCGCCGCAGCAGGATCACGCCATCTTCGTGCCACACATCTGTGGTCGTTGTTCGTTGTCGTGTCTCGGTGAGGACAGCCTCCCAGCGCGCGGGATCGAGCGCGAGCATCCGCACCTCATCCGCCGGCGCCACGAACATGTCGGCATGATGGTGCGCACCGCCCGATCCTGGCGGCGGCGCGGCGTGCGACACGATGAGGAGATGTCCGCCCACAGCAACTCGCTCCGCGGCCTGCCGGAGCGCCGCAATGCGATCGAGCGCCACCGGTGAATGCAGAAAGCTCGTTGTGACCAAATCGAAGACCTGATCGCTTCGCCAGGTCGAGAGGTCCGCCAAGACGAACCGTGCCCGATCGATGCCGAGCGACGACGTTGCGGTAGTTGCCCGCGCGATAGCGGTCGGCGAGATGTCGAGGCCGGTGGCATCCCACCCGTTTTGAGCGAGCCACACTGTATCGGCCCCCTCGCCACACCCGAGATCGAGGGCGGTGCCAGGGTTCAAGTCCGAAACGACGTCAACCATTGTGGAATTCGGATGCCCCGACCACACGCGCTCCGAACCGGCATAGCGCTCTTCCCAAAAGGTGGCAGCTTCCGTGTCTTCCTGCACCAATATCGCGTTGACCGCGGCGCCAACGCCCGCGGCGGCACCCATCGCCATCGGTACAGTGGCACGCGGGTCGACAACGTTGCCCGCAGCGAAGATTCGCCGGTGGCTCGTGGTGCCCATGGCATCCGTTGTCAAGAAACTGCCAACGGCTGAATCGGTGCGCGAAAGTCCGAGATGCGCAACGAAGCTATCGATCGGTCGCGGGGTCGACCCGACGAACAGCGCGTCGAGTGACACTTTCGTGCCTGACTCCAGGCGCACTCCGCTGACAGAGCCGCTCTCGCCGAAGACCTCGACGACACGTTCGTCGACGATTTCGACTCCGCGCGCGCGCAATCGATGTGCTGCCGCTTTATCGATGCCGCCGATCAGCCCTGTGAAGACGGTTTCGGTAGGGCTCCACTGCCTCACCAGTTCAGCCTGGTGGAGAGCGAGGGGAGATGTGAGCAGCACCCCGAGTCGTCCGTCGCGTACTTCCCAACCGTGACAGTACGGGCAGTGCAGCACGCCCTTGCCCCACCGCTCGGTGAGCCCTGCAACGTCTGGCAGTTCGTCGACCAGCCCCGTGGCGATGATCACGCTGCGGGCTGTGGTGCTAGCGCCGCGGTCGTATGTAACGGTCACGGATGCCTCGCCGGTATCGACTCGCGAAACCTCGCCCGACACCACCTCGACGCCGTACTGGGCGACTTCGGCGCGTCCGCGTGCGATGAACTCGGCGGGGGAGATGCCGTCGTGGCCGAGAACGCCGTGCATGTGACCTGCGAAGCGATTGCGAGGAGTGCCGGAGTCGATGACGAGAGTGCGCCGACGTGCTCGTCCGAGCATGAGCGCTGCACTGAGTCCGGCGGTGCCACCGCCGATGATGATTGTGTCCCAGGATGTGTTTTCCATACCCTCAGCATCTGCGCCAGGGTAGAATATTGGCAAGTAGATTTGCCGAAATAGCAAGGAGCGGCGGGTGACTGGAGAACTCAATCTGGTGGGGCCACGCCTTCGTGCCGCTCGCCGCGCCCACGATCTGACCCTCGAGGAGCTTGCCGAGCGAACCGGTATGTCGGTGAGTACCCTGTCGCGGTTGGAATCGGGAAAACGCCAGGCAACCCTCGAATTGCTCGTTCCCCTGACAAGGCACCTCGGCATCCGTCTTGACGATCTCGTGCGCGCTGAAACTCCTGATCCGCGCATCCGGCGCGCGGTCATCAGGCGACATGGCATGGTCATTGCACCGCTCGCGTCGGAGGGCGCACCGGTGCATACCGACAAGATCACCTACCTACCTGGGCGAGAAATGCCTGAGCCGCGCACGCACGACGGCTACGAATGGTTGTACGTGCTCAGCGGCAAACTTCGCTTGCGGCTCGGCGAGCAAGATCTTGTGCTGACCCGCGGCGAAGCTGCCGAGTTCGATACGCGCACACCGCACGCGATGACGTGTGCGGGCTCTCGGCCAACTCAGGTGCTGAGCATCTTCAACGAGTCAGGTGCACGCATGCACGTGCACGGCGCCGACTGACTCAGTAAGCGAGTTCCGCTGGCGCGAGGTGTGACGTCTGGTTTCCGACGAGGGTGAGCTCGCGTGGGTCGAGCTTGCGGACCTCTTGGCTATCGGCGAGCTCGTCGAGTTCGATCCAGAAGATATTAGGGCTTCGCGTCGATCCGAAGTAATAGATGCGGTTGGTGAGGTCGGCGCCAGCTCGCCACCACGTGGGGTAGACATCGCCGGTGGAGTACGGCGCACCGTACGGCACCGACACGTTCGCGATCAGCTGGAAGACGCCGGCGACGGCCTCTTCGGTGTTTTCAGGCTCGGGCAGGTAGTTCAAAAAGTACGCGGCGCGTACGAAACGGTCGGCCGAGGTGATGTCGCCGGGCGGGGGCAGCTCGCCCCCGAACGGTCGGTACTGCGTGAGATTTTCGAGCTGCTCATCGAGTGTGGGCGAGTTCGCCATCACCGTGTACTGCGGCCCGTGGTGCACCACGAGTGTGCCGTCGAGGGGCTCGATGATCGCGGAGTCGCCCGAGGCATCCTCGATCGCGATGTGTACACCGAGTTCCATGCCGCGAAACAGCGGAGACGTGATGCGCACACGGTCGATGTCTGCCACTGCCTCCGCGACGGTGCGGTAGTTATCGAGGAGGTACTGCACCCACATCGCGTTGGCGACGGAGGGCCGCCCGTCATTCTCGGGGAACGACACATCTTCGGGGTCTAGGTACAGAGCGTGCGCGCCGAAACCGTTCTCGTTGAGCCCATCGACAGTGCCCATGCTCCACATGCTGGTCGCGACGCTCGCGTAGCGAGACGTCCACGAATGGGATGCCTCATCGCCATGACCGTTGCGGGTGGTGCCTCGCGGCACGAACCACAGTTCCGGTTCGTCGCTGACGGCCCAGTCCATGCATCGCGTCACGGTTTTTGCGACGGCGTTGTCATTCCAGAAGATGCGAGTGCACATATCGGTGAGCGTAGCGGACACCCCGCAATCGGCTGCTCTTGGCTACAGGCTCGGGTAAACCTCGAAGCTTGCGCCATCGGTCAGCAAGACCGAGAGGCCAACTTCGAACGGCACAGCGGAGCCGTCGGCGGGTACAACATCGACCGTGTCCCAGCCGCCTCCGATGATGGCTCCAGCGGCGTCGCGAGCAATGACGGTGAGGTACACATCGGAAAGCTCCTCGCCGAATGTGCTGGTTACCATCCCGCTCGTGTAGGAGACATATTCATCTGACGATGCAGTCACATCTTTGACGGCAATGGTGCCGGTTTCGTCGGCGGGCGAAAGCGCTGCCAGGTTCGCGTCCGGCAGTGCGATCTCGATCTCGGCGATTTCGTTCGTGCCGATGTCGGTGAATGCGCCGAAGACGGCGTTTTTGCCCGCGAGCAACGTCGGGTACTCAGTGGCGGAATCGATCACTACTCCCGACGCGTCGAGGGCGGTGATTTCAATTGCTTCGTACGCGAAAATGTAATCCTCATTCGGGTTGTCGAGGATGACGGCGTACCACCAGAGGTCTTCCGAGTATTCGACCTGGGCAAATGCGCTTTCGGTGACCTCGACCGGGAGCGCCTCCGTGGTGCTGTCGTCGGCGTACGGAGCATCGCCCTCGAGCTCAGTTGCGTAATCGTCGAGGAGTCCGTCATAGGCTGCGCCGCTGATCAAACCGAACGAAACGAAGGTCATGATGATCGAGAGAATCCAGCCAACGACCGACACCACGATCGCGGCGATGCTGAAGCCGTTGCCGCCCTGGTTCTTCTTGATCAGTGCGATCAAGCCCATGATGAAGCCCGCAAGCAGAAACAGCCCCGAGAACCACGTGACGAAGGGGATCGCGGCAAAGATAAGACCGATACCGGCCGCGACGAGAGCAAAGATTGCGAGCTTGGAGGAACGGGTCGCGGACGGAGGTACGGGTGCGGGTGCGACACCCGCGGGCGGCGCGGGATAAGCGGGCAAGCGCGGATCTCCCGCTGGCGGCGCGCTGTAAGGGGGTGCCGGAGGAGCCGGTGGCAACGGGGGTGCAGCAGGCGCAGCAGATGTCTGCTGTTCCGGCTGTTCCGGCTGTTCCGGCTGCTCGGGGTTTTCCGGGGGAGTAGGGGTAGACACTCGGGCTCCTTGAAGTATGAATCGGACGCACCGGGTGACAAGCGCGACTACAAGCGCGAGACGCGAGGGAAATACTTTTAGCCGCGTTGAAGAGCGCGGCCAAGCACCCCCTTGCCGGCTATGAAAATGCTATCTGATACCGATGGCACGACAGTGTCAGAACGCGTCCGGCTGTTGAGGCGCACCTTTCGTTTTCGGCAGGGTGTCGAGGACGCGGTCGTAGGAGTTGGCGATGAGGTCTTCGACAAGCAGCGCGGGCACACTGTCGATCAGCTGAATCGTCACCCAGTGGCGTTTATTCATGTGGTAGCCCGGTGTGATCTCGGCATACTCGTGAACTAGCGCTTCGCAGTGCGGGGGTGCCGCCTTCAGCGTGATCGCGGTGGGCGACTGGTTCATCCGGATCGCGGCGAACATCTTGCCGCGCACTTTGAAGACGGCCGTCTCTTCGCCGAACGGGTATTCCTCGACTGCCTGAGGCAGCTCGAGACATACTTCGCGTGCGCGATCACGGATGCTTTCCATGATCTCGATCTTGTCAGCTCGCGGGGCCTGCGGGTGGTGTCGGCGGACTGTGAGTGAGGTAGTGGATCACGGCACGAACCCGCCGGTGGTCATCGGCATCTACCGGGAGGTCGAGTGCGTCGTAGATGCGCGACGTGTGCTGAACTATCGCTTTTTCGGAAAGCCCCAGTTCACCCGCTATCCAGCCGTTACTGCGCCCTTCGGCCATGTATCCGAGCACTTCGTCTTGGCGTGGTGTGAGTGCGCCGATCCCGCCTCCGAGCATGCGAGCTCGTGACATGAGAATTTCGACGACGTCGGGGTCGAGTGCTGTCCCGCCGCTAGCGACGCGGCGCAGGTCTTGAGTGAAAGTGCGTACGTCGGCGATGCGCTGTTTGAGTAAATAGCCCACGTGCCCACTACCGTCGCCGATGAGTTCGACAGCGTATCGGCGCTGCACATGTTGAGAGAGCACGACCACCGCTGTTTCAGAGTGATGCTTGCGGATGCGCACGGCCGCGGCGAGACCTTCATCGGTGAAGGTTGGCGGCATCCGGATATCCGTCACGACGAGGTCAGGTGCGTGCTGTATGACGGCATCTTCGAGCGTGCCGGCGTCTCCGACAGCCGCGACTACTTCGAAGTCTGCTTGTTCGAGTACCAAGGCGAGGCCCTGCCGCAGAAGCGCTTCGTCTTCGCCGATCACTACCCGCATGGCAACTCCACAATCAGCCGTGTTCCGTTCGCGGGCACAGAGTCGATCGAAAAGTGCCCGCCGAGCGCGTCGACACGATCAGCGAGCCCGCCCAGACCGCGCTTTCCTGCGACAGCGCCGCCCCGGCCATTGTCTTTCACCTCGAGGAACACGCGCTCTGGGTTCGAGTCGATTCGTACGCTCGCTGACGTCGCTCCGGAGTGTTTCACAGTGTTGGCGAGCGCTTCGGCAATGACGAAGTATGCGGTGTTTTCGACGGTTGAGGTGAGTGCCGGGTTTTCGTGCTCTGTCACCAAATCTGTAGGAATTGGCATCCGGTCGACCAAATCTTCCACTGCTGCGACGAGACCCCGCTGCAGCAGGGCAAGTGGTACGACGTCATGTACGAGCCGCCGCAGATCCCCCGCTGCGGCATCGATGCGTTTGCGAAGTTCGGTCGCGCGCGTGCTCACATTTCGCGGGGTGTCCGACGCATTCGCAAGCTGCTGAGCCTCCAAAGCCAGCAGCACGAGCTGAACCTGGATGCCGTCATGCAAATTCTGCGCGATACGAAAGCGTTCCTGGTCGGCGGCGTCGACGAGGCGCGCGCGCGAGGCAACGACATCGCGTTGCGCCGCGATCAGCTCGTTGGCGAGGCGCGTGCGGTCGATCGCGATAGCTACGACCTGTCCCGCTCGGCGCACATCTTCGTCGCGCGCTGTGAGCTGAGTGTCATAGCCGATCACCGCAATCTCACGCTCATTCGTCGTGATGGCGACCTGTCCGCGGTGGCGTGTGTCGGAGTGAAGCTTGACAGGTGTGCCGTGCTCATCGACGTAGGAGTCGCTCTTGTCCAAGCGAAACGCCAGTTGCACCGAACTATCCCCGAGCGTGTGAGCGAGGGCCGCGGTGAGAGGGCCGCGGCGACTATCGGATGCTCCAAGCCATTCGCTCAATTGAATGATCTCTCCGGTGCGTGCAAAGCTCCCGCTCAAGACCCCAGCCGTGAACGCGAGTGGAACCCCCGTCAGCACGATGAGTTGGATCACGGGCATCGCAACTCCGCCTCGCACGCCGAGAGTTGTGAACACGAGGCTCGTGGCTGGAACGGCGAGTACCGCGATGACTCCGTATGAGTAGAGCGGAAGGAGAATGCGGCGTGTCCGTGGTTGCGCGCGGACCAAGCGGTTCGTGAGAATCGCTGCGGCAGAGATCATGATCGCAGCCCCGGCGATCCGTTGCGTTGTGCTGGCGACAGCGAATTCTCGGGAATCTGCCGAAGCGAAAACGAAGGGCAGTTGCAGCGGGAGCGCAACGACATAGCCGCCGATGACTGTCGCGGCGGCGCTCGGGGAGTCGAGTCGGCCGGACGGGAACGCCAAAAGCAGGTGGACGATGACAGCGAAAATCGCCGTGCTGAAGACTGCGCCGACTATTTCGAGTGGCGCCACCGTGGCATTGCCTAGCCCTGCGATAAGTAATGCGAATCCCCCGAGTGTGATGAGCATTCCCATCGCGTTGGTCGGGCGCCGCCACCACGCGAAAATCCCAGCTGCTGCGTAAACGCACGCGGCGATCGTGAAAAGTGCCAGTACGGCAGGAACATCAGACCCCGGCAAGACGAGCGCAAGCTGCAGCGCGCCCAAAAGTGCAACCGAAATCGCGAGCAGAATGAGCGCGCTCGCGAGGTGTTGTCGCGACATCTTGCTCCTGACGGCGGGGTTGGGTTGTTATGGGGCGGGTGTTCTGCCTCTCACTATCTTCCGGGAAAGCGGTGGGTCTCTATAGACCCATGTCTATATCGCACGTGGTTCTGGTGGTTAACGATGGGTGAGAAACATCGGGCACGATCATGCCCGATATCTCTCTTTCTGTGATCCCTGCCAAGGAGCAACCGTGCGTTCGCGATACCGCTTCCCCCTTGTTCTTCTTTCTTCGCTTGCGATCGTTGGGCTGGTGGCGGGGTGTACGAGTGAACCAGCGACAGTCGAGGTTGTTACCGGCGGTAGTCCCGACGCCGACGCAGTTGCGTTCCCGAAGGGCGCGAGCAATGAGGAGATCGATGCCGCCGTCGATTCGGCGCTCGAGCAGTTGCCGGAGCTCGCGCAAGAAGCGCTCGACACAGCTGGTGTTCCCGGACTCGCGATTGGGGTCGTGCATGGTGGCGAAACTGTCTATGCGGATGGTTTCGGCGTAAAGAACATAGAAACCGGCGCCCCGATCGAGGCCCAAACCGTGTTTCAGCTCGCTTCTCTTTCGAAACCGATATCTGCAACTGTCGTGGCTAAGGCGATCACTGCCGGCGCGATCACATGGCAAACACCAGTTCAGAGTGGACTCGACGGCTTCGCGATGTCAGATCCGTACGTGACTGAGAACGCGACTGTCGGCGATTTCTTCTCTCACCGCTCGGGGCTGGCTACGGGAGCCGGCGACGATCTCGAAGATATCGGGTTTGATCGTCAGTACATTCTCGATCACATGTACCTCCAGCCTTTGACTCCGTTTCGGGCGCAGTATCACTACTCCAACTACGGAATCACGATTGGTGCAGAAGCCGCAGCATCCGCGATGGGGATGACGTGGGAAGACACCGCTCAGACGTACCTTTACGAGCCCCTCGGCATGGATTCGACGAGCTCTCGGTACGAGGATTTTCTCGCTCAGGCCGATCGAGCCGACCTGCACGCGGTCGTCGACGGCGAGTTCACGCCGATCTTTGAGCGCGATCCGCAGGAGCAGTCGCCCGCGGGTGGTGTCTCGTCCAACGTCGAGGATCTCGGCACCTGGATGAACGTGGTGCTTTCGGAGGGCGAGTTTGAGGGAGACGCCTATATCGACTCGTCAGCTCTGCTGGCCGCGACGACAGGGCAGATGGTGTCGGGTCACCCGGGCACCGCGGCGGGACGAACGGGAATGTACGGATTCGGCTTCCAGGTGGGGTCCCTACCGGGTGGGCGAGCCTCAATCAGTCATTCGGGGGCTTTCGTCTTGGGCGCGGGAACCAGCTTCAGAATGATTCCGAGTCTTGATCTGGGGATCGTCGTTCTCACCAACGGTGCTCCCGTGGGCGCCGCGGAGGCAGTCACGTCATCATTCTTGGATCTTGTGCAGTTTGGATACGTCACGCGCGACTGGTTCGCCGACTACGCCGGTGCGCTCGGCGTCTATCTCGCACCCGCTGGTGATCTCGCGGGCGAGACCCGCCCGACAGATGCTGCAGCTCCCGGTGACTACGCCGAATACGTTGGCACGTACGAAAGTGACTACTACGGCACCCTCTCGATCACAGCGACAGACGACGGATCGACTCTGATGGGAGCCCTCGGGCCCGACGGTCAGTATGAGTTCGTGCTTTCGCCGTGGGACGGTGACGAATACTCGTTCATCCCCACCGGAGAGAACGCGCCGGAGGGATCTCTTTCTTCCGCCGAGTTCGTCCGTGACGGCGGGCAGGCCACCGCTGTCACGCTCGACTTCTTCAATTCGCAGGGGTTGGGCACCTGGCAGCGCGTGTCCCCCTAGCCTGCGCTAGCTATTACTCGGTTCCCACCCGAGCGCGGGTGCGACGTACTTCGCGAACGACTCGACCATACGCAGGTTGAATTCAACACCCAACTGGCTCGGGATCGTGAGCATGAGTGTGTCGGCAGTGCGGATCGCCGCATCGTCAAGCAACTGCTCGACGAGTACATCGGGGGCGGCCGCGTACGTCTTACCGAACGTCGAGCGCATGCCGTCGATGACTCCGACCTGGTCGCCGTCCTGGCGCCCGCCGAAGTACATGTTCTCTTCTGCCGTCGTGATGGGGAAGATGCTGCGGCTCACCGATGTCCGCGGGGTGCCCGGGTGACCGGCATCCTTCCATGCGGCGCGGAACGCGTCGATCTGCTGTGCCTGCAGCTCATCGAAAGGCAGACCCTTGTGCTCGGTGAGAAGCGTCGACGACATGAGGTTGACGCCCATGCGTCCAGCCCATTCGGCCGACTCGCTGTTGCCAGCGCCCCACCAGATGCGGTCACGAAGCCCGGGGGAGTGCGGCTCGATGCGCTGAAGGCCCGAGGCGCCGGTACTGAAGGGACTGTTGTTGTCGGGTTCGCCGATGCCTACGCCCTCGATTGCGCGCAAGAATTCTGCGAAATGTTCGCGCGCGATGTCGGCTCCGCGGGGGTCTTCTGACCCCGTGTAGCCAAACTTCTCGTAGCCGCGAACCACGGACTCGGGCGAACCACGGCTCACGCCGAGCGCGAGCCGACCGTCGCTGATGAGGTCAACGGCTGCTGCCTCTTCGGCGAAGTACAGGGGGTTCTCGTAGCGCATGTCGATGACGCCGGTACCCACCTCGATGTTCTTTGTGCGGGCAGCGATGGCGGCAAGAAGAGGCATAGGCGCGGCTTGCTGCCGGGCGAAGTGATGCACACGAAAATAAGCGCCGTTGACGCCGAGCTCATCCATTCCCTGCGCGAGGTCGATCGCCTGGTGTAGCGAGTCGCCGGCGGTGAGCTCACGGCCGCCACCGAGGGGGCCGTAGTGTCCGAAGGAGAGAGTTCCAAAGCGTTGCATGGTGACTGTAACGATAGGGCCCGGCGAAACATTCCAATGAATGAATCTCGGTGTTGCAGTGTCAAAGCGGCAGTGCAGGGGACTGGAACCAAGTCGCTCGTCGACCTAAGATTGCTGCTGCCCTGATATCGATAACAAGGTTGGTTATGCACCCCCAGGTTTCCGCCGGAACGCTCACTCCTCGCGCACGACTCACAAGCGATGCGCCGGAACAGCTGCTCGACGGAAAGTGGCGCTTTCGCCTGTCGAGTTCACTGCGGGGCGCGCCGGCCGGCGAGTGGCAAACGGCAAACAGTGCGCACTGGGCCGAAATCGACGTTCCCGGGCACTGGAACCTGCAGGGGTTCGAGTCTCCCGCATATTCGAACCACCAGATGCCTTTCCCGCTCGACCCGCCCTACCCGCCGGATGTCAACCAGATCGGCGACTACCGGGTTGATTTCGACACGGATGCTGCGCTCCAGCGCCAGCGCGTGGTTCTCCGTTTCGACGGCATCGAGTCGGCGGCGGAGATTTGGCTCAACGGTGATCTTCTCGGCACCACTCGAGGGAGCCGGCTCACGCAAGAGTTCGATGTGACGGCATCTCTTCGCGAGAGCGGAAACCAGCTGGCCGTGCGCGTGATGCAGTTCAGCGACGCGAGCTACATCGAGGACCAAGACATGTGGTGGCTCCCCGGTATCTTCCGCAGCGTCACTCTGCTCGCGCGCCCCGAGGGTGGCCTCGACGATGTATTCGTCATCGCCGACTACGACCCGGCGACCGGCGCAGGCATGCTCGACGTGCAGGTAGACGTCGACGCTCGACTGACGATTCCGGCGCTCAACGTCGATGCCGTCGCGAAGGGGCAGATCAAGGTCGGCCCCGTCGAACCTTGGTCGGCAGAAACTCCGACGCTGTATGACGCTGAGATCAGCACCTCGACCGAGAAAGTGCGGCTGCGCATCGGCTTCCGTCGTGTGCACACCGAGGGGGCACGGCTTTTCGTCAACGGTCGTCCGATCATGCTGCGCGGTGTCAACCGCCACGAGCACAATCCGGACAAGGGCCGTGTGTTCGAGCCTGAGCGGGTGCGCGCCGAGCTGTCGCTCATGAAGCGTCACAACATCAATGCCGTCCGCACTTCCCACTACCCGCCGCACCCCGAAGTGCTCGACCTGTTCGATGAGCTCGGCTTTTACATCATCGACGAGTGCGATCTCGAGTCGCACGGCTTCGAGCACTCCGAATGGCGTCGAAACCCCAGCAACGATGATGCGTGGCGTGAGGCATATCTTGACCGCATCCGTCGCACCGTCAACCGCGACAAGAACCACCCGAGCGTCATCATGTGGTCGCTCGGAAACGAGGCAGGAACAGGTGCCAACCTCGAGGCGATGTCTGCCTGGGTGAAGTCGTTCGATCCTTCTCGTCTCGTGCACTACGAAGGCGACTGGTCGAGCACGTACGTCGACGTGTACTCGCGGATGTACGCCTCGCACGAAGAGGTAGTCCAGATCGGGCGGGAGACCGAAGAGCCAGCTCCGATCGCCGCAACGGCGGCCGAAATGCATCGACGCACGCTCCCGTTCATTCAGTGCGAGTTCGGGCACGCGATGGGCAACGGCCCCGGTGGCGTTGCTGAGTACTGGGATTTGTTCGAGCAGCACCCGCGTCTTGCGGGCGGGTTCATCTGGGAATGGATCGAGCATGGCCTCGCCGTCGCGGGCGCTGACGGTGCTCGTCGTATCGCGTACGGTGGCGACTTCGGTGAAGTAGTGCACGACGGCAACTTCGTCATCGACGGTCTCGTTAGCGCTGATCTCGAGCCGCGGCCAGGGCTCATCGACTACGCCGCGATCATTGCGCCGGTGCGCATCGCCGTCGCGGCTGACCGCAGCCGCGTCGAGCTCGCGAACCGCTACGACATGGTCACGCTCGATCATCTGGAGCTTGTCTGGCGCCGCAAGGTCGATGGAGTCGAGGTAGCGAGCGGAGTCCTGGAAGCTTCGGGCATCGAGCCGCGCTCGCGCACGAGCATTCCGTTGGCCGAAGCCGCAAGCGACGTCGTAGAAACCAAGATCGCCGATGTGCTCACGATCGAGGCGCGCCTGCGGGATAGAACCTCATGGGCGCCCGCCGGTCACGTGGTTTCGGTAGGCGAAGATGTTCGCGCAGCATCCCAAGAGCTGCCAGAACCGGCAGATGTCGTCGCCACTACGTCGCGCGTCGGTGCCGCGTCGTTCAACGCAGTGGACGGCGCCCTTACAGCTCTCGGTGAGCTTCCGATCGCGGGCCCCTCCGTCGGAATCTGGCGCGCTCCAACCGACAATGATCGCTACCCCGGTTGGGATGAAGTGGACCTGCCACCATTCGCCGACCGCTGGCACGAAAGCGGAATCGATCGCACCGTGTCGCGGTTTATTTCAGCCGAGCCAGAATCGGCGAGCCTGACCGTGCGCACCCGAACCGGCACTCCCATTCGCGAAACCGGAATCGAGGGCACCTTCACCTGGACGGCCCTTTCGTCCACCGCAGTGCGCCTCGATGTCACGCTCGAGCCACGCGGTAATTGGACCGCAGATTGGGCTCGCCTCGGACTCGACTTCGTGATTCCATCACCGCCGCAGGGACTGGAATTCTTCGGTCTTGGCCCCGGGCAGTCGTATCCCGATTCGGCTTCCGGCGTATCGCACGACTGGTGGAGCGTTGAGCGTAAAGATCTCACGGTCGATCACGTGCGTCCGCAAGAGAGCGGTTCGCGCCGAGATGTGCGCGAAGCAACTGTGCAAACGGATGCTGGTGCGCTCACTGTGCGCACGCTGTCGCAACCGTTCGCGCTCACAATTTCGCCACATTCGCGTCAGACGCTCGCTGCGACAACGCACAACGCTGACCTCGTCGCTGACGGCAATACATACGTGTCGATCGATATCGCGCAGTCGGGGGTGGGAACCGCGACCTGTGGCCCAGGCATCCTGCAGCGCTATCGAGTCGCTCCGCAGCCTGGACGCATCTCGCTCATCCTCAGCGCCGCGCCCACCGGGAGCTAGATACCTAGATACCTGAGACGCCGAGTAGCGAGCCGATTCCGTAGGTTGCAAAAAGTGCCACGGCACCGCCGATCAGCACGCGAACGACTGACTTTGTGCGCGAACTCCCGCCGATGTAGGCAGCGACCCATCCGGTAATGGCAAGCGCGAGCAATACCGAGACGAATGTCACGGGCACACGCCAGCCAGCAGGCGGAAGAAGAATTGCCAGCAGAGGAAGAATCGCGCCGATCGTGAAAGCGAGAGCGGATGCCGCGGCTGCGGCCCACGGGCTCACGACATCACTCTCGTCGATGTTGAGTTCTGCCGCGAGGTGCGCTGCGACGGCATCGTGTGCTGTGAGTTCGACCGCGACTTGACGAGCGGTTTCGGGCGTGAGGCCTTTGGATTCGTAGATGGCCGTGAGCTCGTCAAGCTCTTCTTCTGGCATTTCACGCAGCTCCCGCTTCTCTTTTTCGATGAGTGCGCGCTCGCTGTCGCGAGCGCTGCTGACCGAGACGTACTCGCCAAGAGCCATTGATATTGCGCCACCGACGAGCCCTGCGATCCCGGCGATGAAAATCGGGGCGACACTGCTCGTCGCTCCGGCGACACCCACAACGATCGCGGCCGTCGATACGATTCCGTCGTTCGCACCGAGCACTCCGGCGCGCAGCCAGTTGAGGCGCTTCGCGAGGCCCTCTTGGTGAGGTTCGTGAGGGTGCCCGGCAGGGAAGGCCGCGGAGTTCGTCGTCATAGACAGAGCAAAGCACGGTGATGCGGCCCGCAGATAGATTTCTGAGAAATTTCTGTGCACTGGGACCAAAGTCCCTATTGCTGCGAGTCGATAAGGAGGATTGTTTATGTGGTCAGACCACATAGACAACTAGGGAATCCGGACAGAGAATCGGACCCTGATCAGCATTTAGGAGAACACCATGTCCACCACCGCGGCTCCCCGCGTCACCACGACCGCTGCTACGAGCAACGCCGCGGCCACCAAGGCCATCCCCGCCGAAAATGATGTCGTCACGACAGTTATTGCTCGTCGGGTTCTGGCTGTATCTCGCTACGCCATCGGCTTCATTTTCCTCTGGGCGTTTCTCGACAAGACCTTCGGGCTGGGCTTCTCTACTCCGGTAGAGCGAGCTTGGGTCAATGGCGGCACCCCCGCTCAGGGCTTCCTCAACAGCGAAGCAGTCACTGGCCCTTTGCAGCCCTTCTTTCAGGGCATCGCAAGTCCGCTGGTTGATGTGCTCTTCATGGCAGGAATGCTCGGTGTCGGACTCGCGGTCATGATCGGCATCGGACTTCGCATCTCTGCTGTTGCCGGCACCGCGATCATGATCATGATGTACCTCGCAGAATGGCCCTTCGCCATCCTGACCGGGTCCACCAACCCGATCGTTGACTACCACATCATCTACGCGTTGATGCTTGTTTTTGTCGCCGCAGCTTCTGCTGGTGACACCTGGGGGCTCGGCGCTCAGTGGAAGAAACTGCCGATCGTGCAGAAGAACCACTGGCTCGTCTGACCGCAGCCAGCCCCTACGGCCCGCAACCTCCTCCAGGTTGCGGGCCTTTTTCGTCGCTAGCGTTGGGTGTGCGAGCAAAATTTGATCCTGGGCGAACAGATCATGCGAGCAAAATGACAGTTTGTGCATTTATACCGATGAGCCTCTTGAGGCCGATGTGGAATGGGTCATGGCGCCGCCGCATTGTCGCGCGGCGCTGACCCCCGAAGACGAGGGTCTGCACACAAGAGGAGAACACAGTGAGTTCAACCACGGCTAAGAGGCCGATGTCGAACAAGAAGTTTCTCGCGATCTGGATCCCGGTTGTGGCAGTAGTGGCGATCATCGCCATCGGAGCCAACGTCGCGATCGGGATGTTCCGAGGAGCTATCGAGTCCTACATGGGCACCGGTACGTACGAGATCACGAACACCGCGGAGGGTTCAGATCTCGACACCGAGTACTACTCAGGCGACTACGCGACCGTTGACGAGGCAAAGGCCGCATCGACGAAGGTTGTCGAAGACATCGCAGATGAAGGCATGACGCTGCTGAAGAACACCGGCGCGCTGCCGTTGGCTGAGGGTAATGTCACTCTCCTCGGTCGCGGTGCAGCAGACCCCATCTACGGCGGTTCGGGTTCCGGCGGTGCTGACACGCGCACGGCAGTGGATATTCGCGCTGGCATCGAGAACGCCGGATTCACCGTCAACGACACGGTCTATAGCGAGCTTTCGGCCTTCGCCGAAGACAATGCTGCCGCAGACGGTGGCCGCACAAACATCGTCATGGACAAGCCAGACGAGTCCAACTACAACATCGGTGAAATGCCGGTTGCCGACTACACGCAGGACGCCATCGACAGCTTCGCTGACTACAACGAAGCGGCGATTGTTGTGATCGGCCGTGGCGGTGGCGAAGGTGGCGACCTCGCGACCAACATCGAAGAGTGGGACACGAACGCGGAGGCTGGACAGCACCAGCTCGAGTTGAACAAAGATGAAAAAGACCTCATCGCGCTCGCCGAAGGCAACTTCGATACCGTGATCGTCGTCATCAATGCATCGACATCGTTCGAACTCGGTGGACTGCAGGACGATCCCGAGATCAACGGAATCATCATGGCCGGTTCACCAGGTGTCTCGGGCTTCAACGCCCTCGGTCGCGTGCTCAGCGGCGCTGTGAATCCCTCCGGACACACGGTCGACATTTTCTCGCGTGATTTCACAGCGGACCCGACGTTCCAAAACTTTGGTGACTACGCCTACACGAACGTTGAGGACGGCTACTTTGTCGACTACAACGAGGGCATCTACTCGGGCTACCGTTACTACGAAACAGCTGCTGTTGAAGGTTTCATCGACTACGACCAGGCGGTCGTCTACCCGTTCGGGTACGGACTCAGCTACACCGACTTCAGCTGGGCTGTGAGCGACGAGCAGCTGGGCGACGTTGATGGCGACATTTCCGTCGATGTCGATGTCACGAACATTGGTGATGTGGCCGGTCGCGATGTCGTGCAGCTGTACTACACGGCGCCCTACACGCCTGGTGGCATCGAGAAGTCTTCGGTCGTTCTCGGTGACTTCGCAAAGACGAGCTTGCTTGAGCCCGGAGCGACGGAGACTGTCACACTGACAATCCCGGTGGAAGACATGGCGTCTTACGACATGTCGGGCACCGGCTCGTACGTTCTCGACGCAGGAACCTATGAACTCAAGGTTCAGACCGATTCGCACAACCTCGCCGACGGTATCGACCCGATTTCGTACACGGTTGATAGCACCGTCACGTACACGGACGGACGCCAGAGCGACGCCGCGCCCGCGACAAACCAGTTCGCCGACGTGACCGAGCCGTATGTCGATGGTTCGCTCACTGCGTTCTCGCGCGCCGACTTCGCAGGTACATTCCCGACGGCTCCGTCTGCTGAGAACTACGTGGCAAGTGATGCGACAGTCGCAGCATTCGCTCCGTATGACGCTGCTGCTGCCGCCGCCGAGAATGAAGACGCTGTGGCGCCAACATGGAACGCCGAGGGTGATGCTTCGCTCGTTAACATGCGCGGATTGAGTTGGGATGACCCGGCATGGGACGCTCTGCTCGATCAGCTGGACATCGACGAGACCGTGGCGCTTCTGACATCTGGTGCATACAACACGGCCGGACTTCCGGAAATCGGAAAGATTCGCACGAACGACATCGACGGTCCCGCCGGTTTTAGCTCGTTCATCAACCCGGACCTGTGGACCGGAACCGCGTTTCCCTCCGAGTACCTCATCGGTCAGTCCTGGAGCACTCAGCTCGCTTCAGACATGGGCGTCGCTATCGGAAACGAAGCGATGGCTATGGGCATCAACGGATGGTACGGCCCCGCAGTAAACCTGCACCGTTCCCCGTTCGCTGGGCGTAACTTCGAGTACTACTCCGAGGACCCGACGCTGTCGGGGCGCCTCGCGACGTATGCAATCGATGGCGCGCTCACCAAGGGCGTCTACTCGTTCACGAAACACTTCGCGATGAACGACCAGGAGACCAACCGAGTAAACGGCAACGGTCTTGCTACCTGGGCTACTGAGCAGACGATTCGCGAGCTCTACCTGACGCCTTTCGAGATGGTTGTCAAAGACGTGTCCGGAGAGCTTCCGTTCTACGACGAGAACGGTGAGCTGACGTCAACCGAAATTGGTTCGACGGCCGTCATGAGCTCGTTCAACCGCATCGGTGCAACCTGGGCTGGTGGCTCACCGGCTCTCATGCACAATGTGCTGCGGGAAGAGTGGGGATTCACCGGAATGGCGATCACCGACTTCAACCTGTACCCGTACATGTACCCCGATGAGGCGTGGGCGGCGCGTGGCACCGACCACATGCTCACCTTCGAAGGCATGAAGACGATTGAAGACACGGAGAGCGCGTTCGCCCAGGAGAACCTGCGGTACGCGATCCACAACGTGCTGTACACCGTCGCGAATTCAAATGCGGTCAACGGCATGGCACCGGGTGCGACTCTGACGTATCAGGCTGCGGCGTGGGAGGTCGGCGTGATCGCTGGCACCGTGCTGCTCGGCATCCTGATCGCCGGCGCCATCGTCTGGATCATCATCCGGGTTCGTCGTCACCGCGGTCTCGCATCCGTCGTGACTGAAGAGCCAGCCGCGAGCTGATCGCCCGGCTGAAACAACACTGATCGCGGGGCCGGGGGGAGACTCCCGGCCCCGCATAGAAAGACACACACCGTGAATAACATCTCTGACTCCTCCGAAGCTGTCGCGTCCCTCAGCTTGATCGAGAAAGCCGCACTCTTGAGCGGTGAGAATATCTGGCAGACGCGAGCGATTCCGCGGATCGGGCTGCCGTCGGTATGGATGTCGGATGGGCCCCACGGTGTGCGAAAGCAGGTCGGTTCAGCGGATCATCTCGGCCTCAACGACTCTGAGCCCGCGACCTGTTTTCCGACGGCCGCCGCTGTCGCCAACAGCTGGGACGAGGAGCTATCCGAAGAAATCGGTGCGGCCCTCGGACGTGAAGCTTCGGCACAGGGCGTGCATGTTTTGCTGGGGCCCGGCCTCAACATCAAGCGCAATCCACTCGGCGGACGCAGCTTTGAGTACTTCTCTGAGGACCCGGAGCTTGCGGGACGCCTAGCGGCAGCGTACGTCCGCGGCATCCAATCGGAGGGCGTTGCTGCCACTCCCAAACACTTCGCGGTGAACAGCCAAGAGCTTCGCCGTATGGTCAGCGATTCGGTCGTTGACGAGCGGACGCTCCGGGAGCTGTACCTGACAGCGTTCGAGATCGTCGTCACGGGCGCAAACCCGTGGGCAATCATGAGTTCTTACAACCTCGTCAATGGTGCGTACGCGCACGAAAACACTCACCTGCTTGACGAAGTTCTGCGCCAAGAGTGGGGCTTCGATGGCGCCGTCATTTCGGATTGGGGTGGCGGAAACGATGCCGTTCGCGCGGTTCACGCTGGTGGCACGATCGAGATGCCATCACCTGGCTTCGACTCGGCTCGCGCGATTGCGGATGCCGTGCGCTCGGGCACGCTCTCCGAAGCTGACCTCGACGCACGCGTGCGTGAGGTCATCGACCTCGTGCGGCGCGTGACAGCTCGCGAAGCACCCGCAACCTTCGACGCTGAGGCGCATCACGCGCTCGCTCGGCGCGCTGCAGCAGAGTCTGCTGTGCTGCTGAAGAACGAAAAAGCGCTCCTGCCCCTCGAAGCAGGCACACGCGTCGCGCTTATCGGCGATTTTGCGCAGACGCCGCGTTACCAGGGCGCTGGCTCATCGAACGTCAACGCGACTCGCGTGACGAATCTCCGCACTGCAATCGCGTCCACCGATCTCGTACTCACTGACTTTGCTCAGGGCTTCCGTCGCGATGGAAAGGCTGACCCCGCGCTCGTTCGTGAGGCGATTGCTGTCGCAACGAAAGCCGACGTCGTTGTGCTGTCGCTGGGACTGCCCGAAATCGCCGAGTCAGAAGGTATTGACCGCGACACTCTCGAGTTGCCTGACGATCAGGTGGCGCTTCTAGCGGCAGTCGCCGCGGCGAACCCTCGCACCGTTGTCGTGCTCAGCGCCGGTGGCGTGGTCGAAGTGCCATGGGCGCACCAGGCTCAAGCGCTCGTGCATGGCTATCTCGGTGGGCAGGGTGGCGCCGAAGGCATGCTCGATCTGCTCACTGGGGTCGTAAATCCGGGCGGAAGACTCGCGGAATCGTATCCACACAAGCTTTTGGATGCCCCGGCTGCAGGCTCCTTTCCGAGCGTTCTTCGCACCGCGGAGTACCGTGAGGGACTCTACGTGGGCTACCGCTACTACGAGTCGGTTGCGGCATCCGTCGCTTTCCCCTTCGGGTTCGGCCTCAGCTACACGACGTTCGCTTATGAGAACCTCACGATCGATGGCGGCTCTGCGTCTTTCACGGTTACTAACACCGGCGAGAGCGCAGGCAGCGACGTGGCTCAGCTGTACGTCGCTCGCGTGAGCGAGAGTCCGCTGTACCGTCCGCGGCGTGAGCTCAAGGGTTTTGCCAAAGTGAGACTCGAGCCGGGCCAGTCGCAGACGGTCACCATTGAGCTGGGCGAACGTGCCTTCCGTTTCTTCGACGAGAACACCTCGTCGTGGCAGACCGAGTCGGGGACGTACGAGATTGCCGTCGGATCGCACGTGCGAGACCTGTCGCTAAAAGCGCAGTTCGACGTCGCAGGCACGATCGAGTCCGCCGCGGTGGCAACGTCGGCTGAGGTCTATCAGAGCGCTGACATCGCGAACGTTTCGGATACCGACTTCTCGGCGCTACTTGGTCGTCCACTCCCGCGTGCTGCATGGGGCGACGGGCTACTCGGCTTCAACGATCCGATCGATCGTATTCGGGTGGCGCGCAGCGCTCTCGCGCGCTTCGGATTCCGGATTATCGATGGACGTCGCCGCAAGGCCGAAGAATCTGGCGAGCCAGACCTCAATATTCTCTTCATCTTCAACGCGCCATTCCGTGTGCTGTCGAAAATGAGCGGCGGTCGCGCAACGCGGCAGTTGACGGACGGCGTTTTGACACTCGTGAACGGCCACATGTTCCGCGGTATTGGCCGCGTTGTGGCTGCCTATTTCACGGGCCGCCGCGCCGAAAAGCGTTCGCGCGACCAGTTCCACGCGGCTGCGGCAACTCTCACCCACACTTCACACAGGAGCTCGTGATGTTTACCAAGATCAAGAACTGGTGGGTCGACTTCGCCACTCGCCGCCCGGAAATTTCACGATTCCTCGTGTTTTTCGTGTTGTCGAACGGTGTGACGGCGCTGCAGCTCGCCATGCTGCCGATCTTTCGGTGGCTCTTCGATTCGTTTACAAATCTCGTCAACGTCGACTTTCAGACGTTGCCGGTCGGTACGAATTTCGATGGCAGCCAGTACTACATCTTCGACTACGCGGCTGGTGCTCTGCCACAGGGTGGCGGCGGGCTCGCATATTTTCTCGCGGTGCAGATCACGCTGTTGATCGCGCAGGTAATCAACTTCTTCCTGCAGCGAAACATCACCTTCAAATCCAACACCTCAGCGTGGATCGCGGCCGGTTGGTACGCGCTCGCGTACGTCGCCATTACGTTCATCGCTGCCGCTGCGCAGGGTTTCTACAAGGCGCCCATCTACGATCTACTCATGAACACCTGGGGCTGGGGATCGACGGGTGAGGTAGTCGCTGACCTCATCACCGGCGTTATCAATGCGGCGATCTCGTTCTGGGTCTTCTACCCGATCTTCCGAGTGATCTTCCGGCAGAAGAAGACCGAGTCGGAAGTTGGATCGGTGAGCGAATCGGCATGACCACAGGCGCCGCCCTGCCGCTGCTGACGATTGTCGTTCCGTCGTTCAACGCCGCCGGATATCTCCACCGTGCTGTTGATTCCCTCGTGGGTATCGACGATATCGATGTGGTGATCGTCGACGACGGTTCGACTGACGCGACAGGTGTGATCGCCGACAACTTCGCGGCACTGCACCCCGACACGATCCGGGTGGTTCATCAGAAGAATGGTGGCCATGGGGCCGCAATCGAGACTGGAATCGCGCACGCGCGGGGTCGATACCTCAAGGTGCTCGACGCCGACGACTGGCTCGATCGGGCGGCTCTGGTACGGGTGCTCGATACTCTTCGCGGGCGTGATGCGGTCGGTGGTGTTGACGCGCTGTTCACCGATTTCGTGCACGATCGGGTGGGCAAACAGAACCGGGCCTCGCGGTTCGACTCCGTCTTTCCAGAACGCCAAGTGTTCGGCTGGGATGATGTGGAGCGCTTCAGTAAACGGCAGTACCTGATGATGCACGCCATCATCTATCGCACAGCTTTGCTTCGCGAAAGCGGATTGCAGCTGCCGCACCACACGTTCTACGTCGACAATCTTTACGTCATCGTGCCGCTTGCCCGTGTGCGGACGATGTACTACTTGCCGGTGAGTCTCTACCACTACTTCATCGGGCGCGTCGGGCAGTCGGTCGACGCCAACGTGATGCTCGCCCGCGTCGATCAGCAGCTGCTCGTGAACCGCCTGGCCCTGCACGCACTGCCGTCGCCGACACAGGTTTCGAGCGGCGAAGTACCGCTCGCGCTGTACACGGCCCTGCTCCACTACGTCGAAGCGCTGTGCGCTGTTACCTCCGCGACTCTGGCCCGCGGCGGAACGCCAGAGCACCTGCGTAAACGCCAGGATTTCTGGGCTGACATCAAGCGCGAGAACCCATGGGTGTACACACGGATGCGGCGAAGCTTTATGGGCACCAGTAGCAACCTTCCGGGGCAAGCCGGTCGCCGCGTCACCCTGCTCGCGTACCACGTGGCGCGAAGGGTGGTTGGATTTAGCTAGGTTGCATACTTCTCGAGAGAGGGGTTGCACGCACCGTAAGGGAGGAGGAGAGCAGTGATTCGAGTCGGAGTAGTCGAGGACGACCCCGCGAGCATTGATCGACTGCTTTCTCACCTTGATCGGTTCCAACGCGAGCAGAGCGAAGCGTTCCATGTGGGCGCGTTTCACGATGGCGCCGACATCCTTGAGGACTATCGACCCGACTGGGACATTCTCTTTCTCGACATTCAGATGGAGCGCGTCGACGGCATGACCGCGGCGCGGCGCATCCGCGAAGTCGATAGCGAAGTGATCATCGTGTTCGTCACGAGTTCGCCGCAGTACGCGGTTGCCGGCTATGAGGTGGATGCCCTGAGCTACCTCATGAAGCCGGTGGCATATGCCGCGTTCGCGCAAGAACTGACGCGAAGTCTCGTGCGGCTGCGGCGGCGAGAACGACGGCATCTTCTGTTTGCTGCCGTTGATGGCGACCGTCACCGCGTGGATATTGCCGACATCCTCTACATCGAGAGTGTTAAGCACCACGTCATGATTCACACCCTCGACGCCGATCACGCGGTCGTGACGACCCTGAAGGCGATGGAAGCGGAACTCGTTGACGACGGTTTCTTCCGTTGCAATAGTGGTTATCTCGTCAATCTTCGTCACGTCACAGGCGTCGAAGGCAGCGACTGCCGCGTGCGCGGCGGAGTGCGCCTGCAGATCAGCAGGCCGCGGAAGAAAGAGTTTCTTGCTGTTCTTTCGGCGTATATCAGCGCACGAGGAATCACGACGTGAACGCCATTGAAGTAGCAACTGCCGCGACCGCGGACATCCCGCGTGTTTTCACCGCGTGTGCCGAGTGGGGCGCGTGCATGGTGTTCGTACTGCTCGTCAACCGACGGATGCGGTGGCTCGGAACCGCGGTTGTCGCCGTTGTTGCGTTGCTTGCGCTCGTTGGAGTTCAGATGTGGGCCGGAACGCTGCCCTTGTCTCTCTGGATATTCGGCATGCTCGCGGCAGCCCTCACGATGTTCGTCATCGTGCTCATCAGCCTCAAGGTCACGGCGACGACGGCGGGCTACGTGGCGGCGCGCGCATTCGTTCTCGCTGAGTTGACGGCATCCGTGCATTGGCAACTGGAGCGGTTCTATCTCGCCGCAGCGCCACAGCTCGTGCGGACGACTGTGCTGGTCGTTGTGTACGGGTCGGTTTTTGCCATTGCGTGGTGGGCGGAGCGGCGCCACCTGCCGCGGGGAGTCGAGTTCGAGGTCGGGGTGGGCGAGCTGGTGAGCGCATTGGCGATCGCGGCAGTGACCTTCGGCATCTCAAACCTCAGTTTCATCAATGCCAACACACCCTTCAGCGGTCGGCTCGGTACGGAAGTGTTCTACATTCGGACGCTTGTCGACCTGTGCGGATATATCGCTCTGTACGGGCAGCACGAAGTGAGACGTAGCCTGCAAGCACGGCGTGAAGCCGACGCGATGGCACGGTTGCTGACAAGCCAGCACGACCAGTACGAGATGTCTCGTCGCGCGATCGATGAAGTGAATCGCAAGTACCACGACATGAAGCATCACCTTGATGCGATTCGAGCGGAGCAAGATCCGCAATCACGGATGTTGATACTCAATGAGCTGGAACTGTCGATTCAGGACTACGGGGCGAGCATCCGGACGGGTAACTTGGTGCTCGACGCTGTCTTGATGGGCAAGCAGCTTTACGCGCGTGAAAACGGCATCGAGATGACATCGGTGGCTGACGGGCGGCTTCTGAACGAACTGAGCCCGCTCGATCTGACGGCCATTGTCGGCAACGCGCTCGACAATGCGTTCGAAGCAACGTTGCGTGTGGCTGACGCCGAGGAGCGCCTCGTGAAGTTTTCGCTCTTTGCGCGCAACGACTTTGTGATGATCAGCGTGGAGAACACGTTCGATGGGGTGGTTTCTCGCCGCGATGGTCGAATCGTGACGCGCAAGGCGGGCGATGAGCACGGCTATGGGCTTCGGAACATTGAAGCCGCAGCTGAACGGTACGGCGGATCGATGTCGCTGAGCTCGACCGACCAGTGGTTTTCACTGCGGATCCTTTTGCCGCGTGCCAAAGTGCTATGAGGTTGCTGAGAGAGCCGCTTTCTTAGCGCTCTTTGAGAGAGCGCACTCGACTATGTGGGTATGACCACTCTCGCAGCGCGGACGACAGCTCCCGCTTCCTCGGCCCCCGCACCTCGCCCGCGCACGCGTTCGCACAAGAAGGCGTGGAACATCGGAGCGAGCTTTCCGAGGCGGATGCCGACCCACGGGTTGCTGAAGTTGCGCGAGCGTGCCGGGCGGCCGAAGCCGAGACGAATGGTCTGTTTTCTGCGTACTGGCTGGGCTGTCGAGCGCGCAGCCCGCACGCACCTTCGGTCGTTGCCGACAGTCTGACCCGCGCTGATGTGTGGGCAACGGCTGCGGTGGTTGCGGGCGTCGATGATCGCTCCTGGGTGTCGAAGGCTGGAACACAGACCGGGATGCTGGTTGCCGATGATGGCCGTGTGGCCCGCTGGCTGGGCAGCACAGTCATCGAGACGGTGGCGGCATAGCGAGAGGCTGTAGCGAAAGCGCGACGCAAGTCTTCGGGATAAAATACCCGGTGTGGATGACTTTCTGGCTGCCCCTCCCTCGGAGCTGCAAGCGATGGTTTCGCTGCGTGCAGCTGTGGGTCGCGACATCGAGTGGCTCGTTGAAATCCGCGCTGACGTGCTTCGGACAGACCTTGAGCGCCTGGGGCGATACGACTCGGTTCGGGTGCGTCAACGCATGCGTGATGCTTTCAAACCTGCGAGCGCGCGCGTGATTGTTGTTGACGGCAGCGACGTTGGTTCGATCACCGTGCGGGTTGAAGATGACGCCCGCTGGATCGAGCACTTCTACATCTCTGCGGCGCTGCAAGGGCGCGGAGTGGGGAGCCACGTGCTCGAAACAGTGCTTGCCGAAGAAGACAGTTCGCGGCCTTTTCGCCTCAATGTCTTGCAGGGAAGCGCGGCCCGACGGCTTTACGAAAGGTATGGATTCGTGGTTGATAGCGAAGACGCTGTCGACGTCTTCATGTCGTTGCCACCGGCGTAACTCACCGCTCCCAGAGGTACGGTGTTGTCGTCGATACCGCGACCAGCCCGGAACGCTCGAGAATTGGCCGCGAGTAGTCGGTCGAATCGCTGTGGATCAGCGTTTTCCCCATCGCGATCGCTGAGCGAGCACGTACCGCTGTCAATGCGCGGTAAATGCCTTGGCCCCGCCACGCCGCGCGCGTCGCGCCTCCCCAGATGCCGGCGAAATCAGAATTTGGGACGGGCTCAAGACGACCCGCTGTCACGATTTCACCTGCCGCCTCACCGACCCACAGCTCCATGCCGTCTTCGAGCGAGAGCCGATGCAGCAACTCATTTACCATCTCATCCGAAACTGGGTCGCCGAAGACTTCATCTTGCATCGCGCTCATCGCACGCACATCAGCTTCGGCATAAATGCGTCGGAGAGATACGCCCTCGGGCAACGGCACGTCAACGGCGAGCCCCTGTGCGTCACCGATCATGATCGATTCGGGTTCGTCCGCGACGAAACCGTTCTCAAGGAGTGCGTCAGAAAGTCCGGGCGCGTGATCGTGGCCGCGCGTCTTCCATTCGACGCGATCAATTTCGTCATCCGCCGCGAAGTATCTCAACGCTTCTGGTACGAGCCGGCGCAGCGATTCGGCCGACGCGTCGCCGAGGGTTTGATACGTGATGAAGCCTCGGCCGCCAGCAAACGTCACCAGTCGTAGCGAGCCGAGTCGAGTGATCTTGGTGGCGCCTGGAGTCTCGGCATCCGTTCGCAGCTGTGTGTCGTACGCATGCAGAAATTCAGCGCTCCGGTTCAGTCCGTCATGACTCATTAAATGATTCTCGCCGTGTAGCGCCCATTTCACATTCCCAGCACGAAAATATGGTACCGGGGTAGGGTATATCTGAACTCCAAAGAACAACCGGCGGACGAGGTTCCCAATGAGTCAGCACGATAGCCATTCTGGCCACGCACAGCAGTCGGATCACGCACAGCAGTCGGATCACGCACCGCATGCTGGTCATGCTAACCACGTGGCGAAGTTTCGGCGGCTCTTTTGGATCATGCTTTTCGTGGCGGTCCCCGTTGTGCACTTTTCGCCGATGTTCGCGATGCTGATTGGGTACCCGTTGCCGAATGCTTCATGGGCACCGTGGGTATCGCCTGTGCTCGGAACGGTGATGTACCTGTGGGGTGGAGCACCATTTCTTTCGGGAGCTGTGAGCGAGCTTCGCAGCAGGCAGCCGGGAATGATGCTGTTGATCGCACTCGCGATCACCGTCGCATTTGTGGCGTCATGGGGTGCAAGCCTGGGCGTGCTCGACGAGGGGCTCGATTTCTGGTGGGAGCTCGCTCTCTTGGTCGTCATCATGCTGCTCGGCCACTGGGTTGAGATGCGCTCGCTCGCACAGGCCACCTCGGCACTCGACTCTCTGGCGGCGCTCCTGCCTGATGAAGCGGAGCGCGTCGATGGGGATTCAACGACCACAGTGTCCCCGTCGGAATTGAAAATCGGTGATGTCGTCATCGTGCGACCGGGTGGGAGGATCCCGGCCGATGGACGCGTGGTGCAGGGGGAAGCTTCGGTAGATGAATCGATGATCACGGGGGAGTCTCGACCGGTACGTCGAGCGGACGGAGACGCTCTGGTCGCCGGTACCGTCGCGACCGACTCTGGGTTGAGAGTCGAAATCACGGCAATCGGCGATGACACGGCGCTCGCGGGTATTCAGAAGCTCGTGGCCGACGCACAAGGGTCTTCGTCTCGCGCACAACGCCTCGCTGATTGCGCGGCAGGTTGGCTTTTCTGGTTCGCGCTCGGCTCTGGTGTGCTGACAGCGATCATCTGGACGGCGATTGGGATGCCGGATGCCGCTGTCGTTCGAACCATCACGGTTCTTGTCATAGCGTGCCCGCATGCGCTTGGTCTCGCGATCCCGCTCGTTGTTTCGATATCGACAGAGCGTGCAGCGAAAGCGGGAGTGCTCATCAAGGACCGTCTCGCGCTTGAGCGAATGCGATCGATTACCACAGTGCTCTTCGACAAGACGGGCACTCTCACTGGGGGAAGGCCTGCCGTCATCGGAATCGAGCCTGCCGATGGTTTTAGTGAGGAAGAAGTTCTCAGCCGGGCTGCGGCTGCGGAGTCAGATTCCGAGCATCCTCTCGGTCGCGCGATTGTGGCGGTTGCGGCGGAGCGTGAGCTCAACCTCGAAGGTGCGACCGAATTCACGTCTGCCCCTGCTGTGGGCGTGAGCGCCCGCGTGGCAGGTCGCACAGTACAGGTCGGCGGGCCACATCTCCTCGAGCAAGAGGGCGCCTCGGAGCTGCGCATCGCGAACGAATGGCGTGCGCAGGGTGCGATTATTTTGCACGTTCTCGTTGACGGAAAAGTTGCGGGAGCGCTGCGTCTCGCCGACGCTGTTCGCGTCGAATCGCGTGATGCGATTGCTGCCCTTCACGCGCGGGACGTGCAAGTGGTCATGATTACGGGCGACGCGGATGCTGTTGCTCGGTCGGTTGCAGAAGAGCTCGGAATCGATAGATTCTTTGCCGGTGTGCGACCAGAAGAGAAGGCGTCGAAGGTGAAGGAGCTTCAGTCCGAGGGGCGAAAGGTCGCGATGGTCGGTGATGGCGTCAATGATGCTCCGGCGCTTGCGCAAGCCGACGTCGGTATCGCAATTGGAGCTGGCACCGACGTCGCGATTGCATCGGCGGGTGTCATTCTTGCGAGCGATGACCCGCGCTCTGTGGTGTCGGTTATCGAGCTTTCGCGAGCCTCGTATCGCAAGATGACGCAGAACCTCTGGTGGGCCGCCGGCTACAACCTCATCTCCGTGCCGTTAGCGGCAGGAATTCTCGCACCGATAGGTTTTGTGCTGCCGATGTCGGTCGGTGCAATACTCATGTCGCTTTCCACCGTCGTGGTTGCGTTGAATGCGCAGTTGCTTCGCAGGTTGGACCTCAGTGCCGAGCGTGTTGCGCGTCGTGAGCTGTAACGGTCATCGTGGCGATGTCGGCATCGTCTTCGACGTACAGCACGCTGCCGCGGTCGTCTGAGGCCATGTTCGAACACTGCTCTCAGTGCCTCCAGCGACGCGCGCACTAGACGGTCACGTCGGGTTCGAATGCGACGCCGGGTGGCTTGTCGGTGTAACTTCGCCCGGTCGGCGAAGTCCACTCCAAAACACCATCACCGCGCTGCTTCACCGACCAACGGCTCGCATGTTTCAGGCTGTGATGTCTTCGACACAGATGAGCCAGATTGTGCTGATGAGTCGGCCCGCCAAAGGCTGCATCGACCGTGTGATCTATGTCGCAGCGGTGGGTGGGCATGCGGCATCCCACGAACCTGCAGTGCTGATCTCTCGCCCTGAGCTGCCGTTTAAGTTGATCACTCGGGCGATACCGATCCACCGCGACCACGGTGCCTGCCACAGGCCGGGTGAACACCCGATCCCACCCCGGCGCAGTACCCGCGAGGCGCCGCGCGCTCTCGGGATCAACCAAGCTGAGCCCCGACAGGTCCGCCGGTGTCGATGAGGTGCCAGCGAGCGTCGTGGCAGGCACCGTGACCTGCACAATCGCGCGGATCGCACCCAACCCACCGCAATCGTCACCCGCGAGGGGGTCGAGGCTGGGCACCGACGTCAGCAGCATGTCGGAGAACAGGTCGGCCCTGATCTGGTCCGTCGTCCTCCGATCATCCACGGGCTCGTCTTCTGCGCGGAGCTTCATGCCATAGTCGGATCGCCCACTCCGGAAGTCCTTCAACGCCCGCGCCTGCTGTGTCAACCGGTTGAAAATCCCATGCGCCTGCACCGACGGCAACACCGCGTTGAGAGAACTCATCCCGTCGGCGAGGTCGAACAGTCGCACAGTCCGGGTCGCGTTGGCGTCTTCGAAGCGTTCCTGCAGCGTCCGCGGCTGTGCTTTCTCCGCCAACGCTGCAGCAAACCCCCGCAACCTGCCCGGCGTCTCAGCCTCAGCGACCCCGACAACCTCGCGGTCGTAGCGGGCCTTGGCTGCAGCATCCGTCAGGTTCACGCCCGCCCGCAAGATCTCTTGTACGTGGCGTTCCGAGACACGCCCCGCGCTCCACGACCCAAACGTCTCCGGATACGACTCGGTCACGTCGAGCGCATCATCGACACGTATTTGCGCCGTGCGATCCGACAACCGCAGTGCAGCCCCAACTTCTGCCGCGACCGCTCGCATCGGAATCTCGCGGTCCCGCGAGTCACGCGATGTCATCCGCTGTATTTGCGTAAGTGCGATCCGCCCCATTTTTGCAAGAACCGCGGCCCGTGACGCCTGAATGTGTGCGATCTGTTCATCGAAAGAAAACAACATCGACACAGACTCAGACAGCTCGTAGGCCTCTGCTTCTTGTTGCTGGGTTTCGTTCTCTGACATGACCCAAGTATCGAACATACCTCCGACATTGACCATGCCAAACCAGCCTAAAAAGCCCCGGTGTGGATAACTTTCCCAAAAGACTTTTGGGGAGAAGCGAACGCGAAGTTCTCGCCCGCTGAAGAAGCGCCGCTCACGACGCGGCAAGAGCTGCCCATCCGGCCGCACCGGCTCCGATGCGTCTCGATCTGTCGAGGCGCGCAGCATTGGATTTCGGTTTGCGCGAGGCCTGCTCATGGATCGCTGCCGCGAACTCGCTCGCGAACCCGAGTCGCGGAATTCGAAGGGTCACCGATTCCAAGAGTGCGGCATCCCACCGTTCTGGTTCTGCGTACGAGACGTCAAGGCTCGTCGCCGCCTCGAGCAGGTACGACTCGGGGTCGTCCTCGACGTCGACCGATGTCCACATGTGCCGTTCGATGATCTGCGACACGCGCTCCGCCTGGGCGCGCGGCCAACCAGCGCCGGTGGCAAAGGTCCAGCCAGCGGCCCCGCCCGAGCGCTCGAACGGCTCGGTGTGAGAGTCGAACGGCGCACTGACCCCGGTGTCATGCAGCATCGTGGCAACGAAAAGTAGCTCCAGATCGATGTCGAGCTCAAGCGATTCGCCGAGTGCTCGGGCCCATACCCATGACCGCAGACAGTGATTGACCACTGCGGGTGTGCACCAGTGCTGGGCGACGTCGAGAGCGCGCTTTGCCGTCTCGGTCGGTGGTGCGAGCATCTCATCAATAGACGTGGTCATGCCAGATTCTCTCGCATGGAGCGTCGCCCGCGGGCATTGCCGCATGTGTCGTACCGTCGAGGGATGGCGGCGCGTGGAATCTACGTAAAAACAAGTATTCGAGCGCCGCTAGAGAGCGTGTGGCACGCAACTCAAGACCCCACTCAGCATGTGCGCTGGGACGTGCGGTTCACGAGCATCGCCCCGACCTCGACTACGGATGCCGGGGCTACCCGCTTCGTCTACACCCGGCGGGTTCCGCTGCACACCGTGCACGGCACCGGCATCAGTCTCGGTGAGGTCACTCGCTCAGACGGCACGCGCACATCGGCGCTGCGTTTCACGACATCCGACCGGCTGTCACCGATTCGCGATGGCCGCGGGTATTGGCGGTACGTGCCAACGGACGACGGGGCAATCAGCTTCATTACGGGCTACGACTACTCGAGCGGATGGGGCGTGCTCGACGTGGTCGTCCGCCCCGTCATTGGGTGGGCCACCGCGTGGAGCTTCGACCGCTTGCGCATCTGGCTTGAAACTGGGGTTGCGCCCGAACAGTGGCCGTTGTGGAGCGTGCTGTGGTTTTGGCGCGCGAACCGGCCTCAGGCTGGTCGTTGCAAGCGCAAACCCCACGGTGGAAGTCGCCGCGCCGATCATCTCAATGCCGCGCCAGAAACGCTGAAGACACTCGCCGACCCGGAGGGGACAGTATGAGTTCGATGTTTGCGAGGGCTATTGGCGAGCAGGCGTTCGCAAGGCTTCATCCGATGATGCAGCGAAGGTTTGGCGTCGGGCTTGAGTCGGGCGAAGCGTGCATCGGCCGCGGTGTCATGACAGAAATTCGGCGCGGGCCGTGGTGGACTGTCCCGTTTTTGCAGATCGGGAGACTTCGCAACATCCTGATTCCCACGCTCGGTCGCGAGGTGCCCTTCACCATCGAGAACTTTCCGTATCGAGACCCATTCGGACGTGAAACTGTCACCTTCGTGCGTGAATACACGATCAACGGGCGCGCGAGCCGGTTCGATGCGACGATGATCCTCAGCGCGGGGCGCATTGTTGACTACCTCGGCACTCATCAGCACCTCGCTGTTGATCTTGAGCTATCGGTCGACGACGACGGTGGGCTGAGGCTGATATCTGACGCGCAGCGGTTTTATGAAGGCCCCGTTGCCTTCCGCTTTCCCATGCTCTTCAGCGGGCGCGCCACCCTGCATGAGTGGTACGACGACACTGATAAGTGTTTTCACGTCGACATGCAGGTGCACAACCATCGCTTCGGTTTTCTCTTCGGATACCGCGGCTCGTTCACCTGCGAATGGATTCCGGCATCCGACGCTCCCGAGCGCCTCAAACCTGTGCGGCACGAGCGGCGCGTGTAGGGATTCTTTGCAACGCCTCTCGATTCTGGAAGAGTGGGTGCGTCCGAGGAGGGGGATTCCAATGACAACTAGCTTCGAGTCAAAAGCGACTAAAACGGTATCCGGGGCTGAGGATCGCGCCTTCATCGACTCTGCGGTGGTGGCGCGCATACGGCGGCTTTTCATCATCGGGCTGGTCTCCGCTTTCATCTACTCCGTATTCATGACGGGGTCACAGGGCGCTTGTCTCGGGGGAATGACGGGGGACGGTGGTTTTCTTAACGCGGCAGGCGAGCCCACCGATGTTGCGCCGAGCTGCGTTCAGCTCGTATTGCGGCCGAGCCCACTAGTTTTTCTGAGCCTCATCGCAGTCTTTCTCTGGGCGATGAGTTCGCTGCAGCGAAAGGCTGTGACCGAAGCAGCGGCGCTCCGCACACTCAGACGTGCCGAGAACATCATCATGATCGTGGCGGTAGGTGCGCTCGTCATCGGTCAGCTGTGGTTTTGGCAGATTCCGGTGTCGGAATGGGACGGAACCGGAACGTTTTTCTTTCCGTTTCCCTTCGCCTCCGGAGAAATGACAGTCTCGCCGATGAATCAGGGCTGACGATCGAGCTAGCGAGTCCAGCCACGAAAGCTATGCAGCATGGCTGTTTTCGGGTACGCGCCGCTCGGCTGCCCGATTTCAAAAAGATCGATCATGAGGAACGTCGGGTAGTTCGGCGCTTGCGGGATGTCGCGAACGACGATGTTTTCGCAGCAGATGACGGTGCGGTTTTCGCCCCAATCAACGCTCCATGTGTGTGGCTTCGAGGCGTCAAAGGGCAGGCACACGTCTGCCATATCCGTCTCGATGGCAGAGTCGGTGTGAGCTTTGATCCCCGAACGCGCGAGAGTTGAGGCGCCGACCGCGTGCCCGTCGATCTCGAAGATGCAGACTTCGCCGGAGTGCGCGGCATCCAGATGCTCCGTGCCTACCAGCCACGCAGCGAGCATGCATTGCGGATCTACGCTCGCGCTCACGGTCAGCTCAACGCGCCCGGCGGTGGGCGCCCACAGCAGCCGAGTCGGAGTGGGTGAGCGGACAACGAGTCCGTCTTCTCGATGTCGGTGTGTGCCAACTCTTGTGCCGAGATCGCCCGCAAACGTGCCGGTTTGAAGATTCGAAACGCGCAGCGGGGCGTCTTCGTCACGCCAGTTGAGCTGCTCTAAATCGATGCGCAGCTGCATTCCTTCTGTTTGGAATGAGTATCGCGCAGCCGAACGCTCGGGTGTTGTCCAATGCGGTAGATAGTGGTCAACCCACAGGTCGGCGCGGAGGGGGCCCGAGAAGTCATCTTCGATATCCGGCTGCTGCATGGACCTATTCTCGGCGTTTCGCCGACCGTGCGCTGCCACATCTAGCTGTCTTCGAGAACCCTGCGGTTGTGGCGGGCGGGGCAACCGCTACGAGCTACCGCCCGTTGCCGGCGGAGCAGGTCTCTTGATCGGCCGATGTGCCGTTGACGTTGCCTGGCAGCGCGACGGTTTCATCCGCCGGCGCATCAGATGCGGCATCCGTCGGTTCTTCCGGTGCGGGCTCTGCGGGCTCGTCTGTGGGCGTCACTTCGATGACGCCACCGTTAGAACCAGCTTTTCCGTTCAACTCGAGTGACTTATTCTCGGCGATCGCTGTCATCAGAACTTCGGCGGAGGCGAAATCGGGGGCGACCTTATTGGAATTTTCCGAGTCGTCAACGACGGGATACTGCACGAAAGTAATGTCTTCGAACGGCACGTCTTTCACCGCGAGTGCAAGCTGCACGAGGCGCAGCGGGTTTGTGAGGCTTTCGCTCGGCGTGATGTTTGTCACAGCGGCATTCGCAAGTCGGTAAAGGGCACCGGCATCCGCGAGCACTTCATCGCTTCGCAGCTTGTGTGCGAGTCGTGACATATATTGCTGCTGATTGCCGATGCGGGCCAGGTCGCTCTCATCGCCAACACCGTGCCGTGTGCGCAAAAACTGCAGAGCATCGAGCCCCTGAACTTGACGCATGCCCGCTTCCCAGTCGATGCCGGTGTAGTAATCGCGGATGCCGTTGTTCCCGATGCAGACTTCAACGCCACCGATCGCGTCGGTGATATTCACCACTCCGCCGAAGCTGACCTTCGCAGCGAACGGAATATCGAAATCAGTGAGCGCGGAGATCGTGGATGCGACGCATCCGAGACCACCAACGCTGAAGACACTGTTAAGCGGCTGCTTTGACATCGCGGAAGTCGTCGAGCCGTCTTCTCGCGTGCACGACGGCACAGCAACCATCAGGTCGCGCGGAAACGAAACCACGCTGACCCGACGCGGATTTTCTGACACATGCATGAGCATGTTCACATCGTTGAGCTGTCCTTCGGAGTCGGCTCCCGTGCAGCGATCACCGAGAGCCGCCTGAAGCTCTTCTTCGCACTCGTCCGTACCAACGATCAGCACGCTGAAGTCACCTTCGAATGCGCCCATTGTGGGCGGCTGAACGACCTCATCTTCGAGCGCAACAGCCTTGCTCGTCACCGTGTTCGATAGGTCGTAGATAACGTAGGACGCCACTCCGGCAACCGCGACGAGTGCAACCACAGCAGCAACCGCGACGAGTTTCAGTGCTTGCTTTGCTGGGTGTGGAGAGCGCAAGCGCGCGTGCCGTGCGACAGTCGAGCGTTGTCTTGACATCGTTCCCCCAGGTCGAGCGGCGGCCACCGAAAGCTTCAGCGCAACATCAAGCGGCGGCTTTGCGTGCGTTCCTCGACAAACGTAGCGAGGAGTGGAAGTACGCGACTGACAAAACGCTGTTGACGACGAGACTCGTCACGAGAGCGACAGCACTCTGCGGCTCAACGAACCCCGCGGCAACCCACGAAACCTGGGCCAAGAAAAGCACGCCCAGCAAATATCCCGCTGTCGGGCGGGACGTCATGCGCCACCAGGCCCGCGGCGGTGCACTTTGCTCATCAACACCGCGAAATGTGCGCACGCAGAAGATCACTGCGGTCCCCATGACAGCCGTGCCGAGAAAGTATCCGAGCGAAAAGTTCGTGGCCCCAACGAACGCGGTAATTCCGAGCGAAATCCCGGCTGCACCGACGATCGTGGCCGCCTTGGTGAACGTGCTGTGGATGCGCACTAGTCCTCTTCTCGTTGGGAGCGGCGGGTCGAAACGCCCCCACCGTCTTCGAGGGTACGCGGTGCCGCTTCACCCCATCGCGACTGAACTATGACGCACTATGACGTTGTTTCGCCCGTACCGACAAATCCAGACGTAACGTCATTGTGTGAATCCCGTGCTTGCCGCCTCGTTGCTCGCCGCGCTCGTGCTCGTGGCTGCGTCTGTCGGAATCATCACTCGGCATCGGTCGAGCCGCAAGCGCCGCGTTATCGTTGCCGATATCACCCCTGCCGAAGTCGACCTCACGGTGCTAGGCGAAGTCGCAACCGTCGTGCAACTCAGCACGGAGTTCTGCTCGCGCTGCCCTGGAGTTCGCCGCGCATTGACGAAGACTTTCGAAGGATACGGCGACGTCGTCTACACCGACGTTGACCTCACTCACCGTCCCCAGCTTGCATCGCAGCTGCGAGTGCTGCAGACCCCGACAGTTCTCGTGGTTGATGCGCACGGCCGTGTCGCCGCGCGATATGCCGGCACGGTATCGCCGACTCTGATCGGTCAAGAAGTCGATGCACTCAGAAGGAGCGAAGATGTCGCATTTGCACGGTGAAACAGCCGAGCAGCGCCCCCGCGGCATCGACCCGAGGGCGCCTCGGTTCGCCGCGTGGATCACTGCGGTGCTTCTCCTCGTAGGCACTTTCTTCGCCCTGCTCGGGCCCGCGGTGTCGGCCGAAACCACGTTCACCGCGCGACTGGCCGACCCGGGATTCATCGTGCTGATCGTCGTTGACGCACTCTTTGTGTGGGGGTTCGCCTTTCCGCAGACGGCGCCCTGGGGCGTGCTGTACCGAAAGCTGATTCGTCCGCGCCTTTCAGCTCCCGATGAGCTCGAGGACCCCCGTCCTCCACGGTTCGCCCAGGTTGTCGGATTCGTCGTTGTGACCATCGGCGTCGCGCTCTATCTTGTGGGCGTGCCGTGGGCGCTGCCGATCGCGGGAGCGGCGGCGTTCATTGCGGCTTTTCTCAACGCGGCGTTCGGGCTATGCCTCGGATGCCAGCTCTATCTCGCTTTCACGCGGATAGGTCTGATCCGTCCGCGCGGCGGCCTCATCGGCGTCTGATTCGGACATCTACGTTAGATGCGACCGATTGGCAGGTGGCGCTCGAACAGGCGACCACGGATGCTGTTGGGCTCAAGCGAGACGTAAACAAACTCTTCGACCGGTATCCAGGCCGGAAGAGTTTCGCGCGCCGCAACAGAGAGCACCAGGTCATCTTTCAACACCTTGGCAGTGGCATGAACGACGACGCTCCACACATTGTCGGGGGTGTCGGCATCCACTTCGAAAGCGACGTGTGGGTTCTCCACGAGCTCATTGAGCTTTGCCCCCTTGCTACTTCGAAAAAGGATCGTTCTTCCGTCGGAGTAGTAGTTGACCGGGAAGATATCTGGCCGACCCCGCGTGCTCAGCGCGAGATGACCAAAGTTCTTACTTGAGAGGCGCTTCCAACTCTCCTCATCCGAAAGCTCTACCACGGGCCCCTGCGGAGACCAGCCCGGTTCTGAGACGTCATGAGACATGCTTCACATCTCCCTTATGTTGCGGACTACGCTGCGACATAGTCTTTAACACCAGACGTTATGTCCACCAGGGTCTTTGGTCGTAGGGCACGTTCGTCTTGGCGTGCAGCGCACTGATAGGACCCCGGCTTTCTGCCGAGGATGATCCAAACAATCGAACTGTCCTTGCGGTATTGCTTGATTGGTTAACTAGAGAGCATGTTCCGAACTCCACTGACCCTCTTTCGCACGCTCGCTATCGCTGAGGCCGTGTCGTGGACGCTCCTCATCGCCGGGCTGATTCTTCGCGCGACGGTCGACCTCGACATCGCTGTGTCTATTGGCGGTGGCATCCATGGCTTCGTGTTTCTCTCTTACGGCGCGACGGCGGTACTCGTCGCCAAGAACAATCGGTGGAAAGCCGGTCCGACGATCACCGCGATTGTCAGTGCTGTCATCCCGTACGCGACGATTCCGACGGAGATCTGGCTGCACCGTGCCGGCAGGCTAGTGGGTGCGTGGCGCCTGCAGGCGGGCGATGACCCGCGCGATGCGGCGTGGCACGACCGGTTTATGCGCCTGCTCCTGCGCCGCCCGTGGCTGCTCGCTCTGCTGCTCGTCGGCGTGGTCGCGTTGGTCTTCGTCATGCTGCTGATGTTGGGTCCGCCGGGAGGCAAATAGCCAGTGCGCCCAGGACGCCATGAGTCCTCGCCCTGGGGGCTGCGCGCTGCCACTCAACCGCGCGCGAAAGCTGCGAACTGCTCGACGGATACTTCGCGATTGCTGACGTGCTCAGAGACAGATCTGAGAGTGCGACTGTGATCGCGCGCATACTTGCGAAGCAGCGCGAACGCATCATCCATGTGATGCTTAGGCGCTAGAAATCAGGCCATCTGCTCGCCGCACATGCCGCACATGCCCTTGGCGGACACCTCGACGTAGCAGGTTGGGCACACAGCGCGGGGTCGCTCTTCGGCCGGAGTTGGGCGGCGAGCAGGCACGGCAGCTCGTGAGGCACGGGGTGCCTTCGCGGTTTTGGCTGCGATCGGTGCAGCAGGCTGCTCTACGACCGCCGCAGGCACGTGCTCGGCGCAATAGAAGCGCACAAAGCCGGCATGGTTTGTGGGGTGGCGGTGCTTGAACGCCCAGAGGTCTTCGCGAGCGAACGCATCTTTATCGTTGCTGCACGTCGCGCAGCGGGTGGGCTCACCCGGCGCTGATTCCGACGCGATCATGGGGGTTTCGAATGGGATCTCGTCTCGCCAATCGGCAGACATAACAATCTTCATGAGCGCGTCCTCTCTCGGGCTGACGCCAGCCACCAGTTGCAGCGAATCACGAAGCAGACCGCGCTCTCTCTACGGTAGGCGAAACTCGGCGCGTCGGGGACTAGGAGGACGCTTTGAGGTGTGGATCAGCCGCCCTGGCCGGTGCACAAGGTTTTGAGGTGGTTAACCGTTACGAGTCTGTGACTTTTGGGCGCGAACTTTGGCATATTTCCACCTCGCAATGTCGGAGGTTATTCGTATATTTGTTCTATGGAATTCACCGCCGCATCACCAACAACCCGCCTCGCTGCGGCGTCGGCGCGTGTTGTCGAGGTGTTTCGTGATGACGAATTTTCGCGAGCTGTCGCAGCCCTCGAAGGCGAGGTGTTGTTAGCTGTCTTGACGAATGCTGCTGAGGCGCGCAATGCGCTTGATCTCATTGTTGCGACAGCTTCTGCCGAGGTTGGGCACAGGTCCACGAGGGATCGCGGCTACGACGGGCTCGCGCAGCGGAAAGGCCATCGCAACGGCACCTCGCTGGTTCAGAACATCACCGGGCAGTCGCGTGGTGATGTCAATCGAGCGTTGCGCACGGGGGAGGAGTTGGCGCCTTCTGCGTTTGTTAGTGACACTGCGGTTGTTGGCGACACTGCGTTTGTTGGCGAAGCAGCGGTTGAGGATGCCGATCCGATCCCGCCGCGGTGGCTGACACTGTTGCGGGGTGCGCTTTCGGGCGGGCTATTGAGTTCGGCGCAGTTCCGCGCGATTCGAGTGAGTTTGGGTGAGCCGCCGATCGAGCGATACCCCGAGCGAAGCTCAATGGAGATGCTCGAGTCGTGGGCCGCTGTAGTCGAGCAGTTGCTCGCTGAGACTTCGACATTGCCGGTTGAGGAGTTGCGCGCAGCGGCGCGGATTGCGCGCGACCGGCTCGATCCGGTGGGTGTGACGCTCAGATTCGAGGAGCGGTTCGAGGCACGGTCTTTCCGCACGTGGATTGACGAGCACGGCCAACACCATGCGCGCGTGGTTTTTGACGACGATGGTGCCGCCTGGGTGCATTCGATTCAGCAGGCGGCCCGCCGCCCGCGGCGCGGGCCAAGGTTTGTGCCTTCGGACCCATCTGAGCGTGCAGCGGTTGCCGAACTCGCAGCCGAAATAGCTGCAGATCAGCGCTCGAATGAGCAGTTGCAGTACGACACGATTTTGGCGATTCTCCGCACCGGTGCCGGAGCTGATCCGCGCCAGGCATTCGGTGATCGTCAGCCTGGCGTGCGGATTCTTGTGGAGGCTGCAGCGATTACTCGGTCGGGTGAACGCGGCCAAGCGCACGTGAGTGGGGCCGGGCACGTCGAAGACGGTGGTGCGGCGGTTCCTGGTGGAGTCGTCGAGTCGTACCTCTGCGATGCGGGAGCGGTGCCGATAACGCAGGACACTTACGGCAGACCACTGGATGTGGGCCGCGAGCATCGGCTCTTCACCCGCAAACAACGTGTGGCGATCGCGGCGCGAGACGGCGGGTGCATGTGGCCAAGCTGTGTGGCACCGATATCTCAATGCGAGTTTCACCACGTGGATCATTGGTGGCAGGACCATGGGTCAACGAATGTCGATGACGGAGTACCACTTTGTCGAAATTGCCATCTGAGGCTGCATAACCAGCAGTGGAAAACTAGACGAGAACGCAGCGAGGCGGGCGATGACGCGTATTGGCTGCACGCACCGCCGAACCCCGCGACGGGTGAAGTCGGCGAGCCAGTGCGACTCGCTTCGAAGTCACCTCTCCGGTTCACCGCTGCCTGACGTACGTTCCGAAAGTACGACAAACTGAGATCCGCGCCTAGCCGTCTTAACTGGGAGCGCGACAGGAGAGATCGAGCATGGCAACGAAGGGCGCACGCGACCAACTCCGAGCTCTCGCGGATGCCGCAGCCAACGGTGAGCGCATGTTCCCGGTGTTCGACCAGATGCCTCGCGCACGCCGAGAGCGCGCAGCATCCGTCCTGATCCTGTTCGGGGCGCTCGACACTTTTCCGAGCGCCCATGACGCCGACGCACACGCAGTTTCGCGAGACCTCGATGTGCTGCTCTTGGCACGAGCCTCAACGCTTCGCTCTCACCCCGGGCAGGTCGCTTTTCCTGGAGGACGCGCTGATCCGGGTGACGCCGATGCCATCGCTGCGGCGCTCCGGGAAGCCCGCGAAGAAACCGGGCTCGACACCGAGGGCGTCGAAGTTCTCGGCACCCTTGAAGGCGTTCCACTGTCTTTTTCTGAGCACCTCGTCACCCCGGTACTGGCCTGGTGGCGGCGTCCGTCGCCCGTCGGTGTCGTCGACGAGTGCGAATCATCCGATGTATTTCGAGCTCCGGTCGCAGACCTGCTCGATCCCGCAAATCGGGGCGTCACGGTATTGGAACGCGGCGGCCAGCAGTGGCGGGGTCCTGCTTTCCATGCAAAAGGGCAGCACGGTACGCAGTTGGTCTGGGGCTTTACTGCGCTGCTTCTTGACGCGCTCTTTGACCGACTCGGATGGACCGAACCCTGGGATGAAACCCGTGAGTTCACAATTGGCGGAGGATAGGGGATTCGAACCCCTGAGAGCTTTCACTCAACACGCTTTCCAAGCGTGCGCCATAGGCCACTAGGCGAATCCTCCACAGCCCCGGAGGGCCGCAGACCATCCTACAGGTCATCAGCAGTGCTCCCGAGCCTGGGCCCACGATCGACCTTGCTAACGTGCAACCTCAATCGAGGGGCGCACCACGAGCGACCGTGGCGCCACTACCGCGACGACTCGATTGGCCGGGCCGCTGGACGCCATCAACTCGTCACGAACGGATGCCGCAGCATCCGCCAAACTGCTGCTGCCCGCCGCGCCGCCCGGCGGGGCATACGCTGCCCGCTCAAGAGCCGGCACGAGCACATCCAGCCCACGAAGCTGCGACTTGCAGCGATCGCGAAGCTGCGCGGCGACAGCGCGCGGCGACGTGCTCGCCGAGACTGCGGTTCCGAGATCAATGGCGCTATCGACGACGAATGCCCACGCCGCGTGCGCATCACCAGCACGCGCCCGATGAAGCTGTCGCTGACGGCGAAGCGCACCGGCCGCTCCGGGGGCGGTGAGCAGCAGAACCACGAGCAGCACAACGAGCACCGTCGACCCCAACGGGCTGCCTTGCCCAACATTCTGCGCGTTGTTCTGGTCGAGTGCGTCAGCGGGGCGCCCAGTCGACGCTGAAGGCGAAGCCGAGGGCGCCGTCGGCGCGGCTGACGGTGAGTTTTCGTCGGTCGTGTCGGTGGAGTCTGTGGCCGTTCCAGAGAAAACCGTCGCCGTACCGAGGCTCTTGGTCGGCTCGAACGCTACCCACCCGATTCCGTCGAAATACACCTCGGGCCACGCGTGAAGCTGTGAACTCGATACCTGATAGACGCGCTCTTCGTCTACGACGTCGGTTGTTGCGATACCCGGCAGGTAGCCGACGACAATGCGTGAAGGCATATCGAGTGTTCGCGCCATCGCTGCGAACGCCGAAGCGAAGTGCACGCAGTAGCCACTTCGCACCTCGAGAAATTGCGAGACCGCCGCCATTCCCGACCCGTCGAATCCTTCTTCTACCGGGGCATCAAGGGAGTATTCAAAATCCGAACCTCGAAACCAACTTTGCAGCGCGACCAGCGCGTCGTAGTCGCTTGTTGTTCCCGACGTGACTTCGCTTGCTAGTTGGGAGATGTTGTCGGGGACGGTACTCGGCATTTCGGTGAGCAATTCGTCATTGCCTGAGCCACCGGCATCCGTGGCTTGAATTTGTTCACGGGTGGGTTCTGGAACCTCGCTCGTCACGGCATAACTTTGCCCGCGGGTGCTGCCCGATACGGCGGTAATCGTTCCGCCGTCGGGGCGCGACTCCCACTCGCCGGTCAGCCCCGTCAGCTCTATGGCGGGGTACGGCACTGGCAGGAGCCCAGAATTAAGGGCTTCGATATCGATCGTCGTGACTCCGGTAGTGCGGGCGATGCTGTCGCCTGCCGTGATCACTGCGACGCTCGAACCTGGCTCGAGCGTCAGGGTGTCGCCCTCGTCGGGGCTCCACACATCTCCGTCGAAGGTCGACAGCGTTGCAGCGCGAAGGTAAGGGGTTACCGGCAGCGTCGTTCTCAACGTCAGGACGTCGACCTCACTCGGGCGTCGGAGGTCGTCGCCGAGCCGAAGCGTGGGGTTGATTGATGTGCCGCTGAGCCCGGTGCCCGTTTGCGTCCGCGCGGTCGGCGAAGGCAGGAGCGGGGTGGCAACCTGAGCTGTAATCACAGCGACAGTGCCGATAGCGAGCGCCGCCGCCCCACGGCCAGCGCGTGGGGGACGTCCAGCATCAGGCGGCGAAGACTGCAGTGCTCGTGATCTTTCTCGACGTCGTGTCTCGGTCCATAACAGAAACAGGATGCTGGCAGACAAGAACACGAAGGCGCCCGGGCTGAATTCACCGGGAACAACTATCTGTGCGATGACCGACACGGCGATGAGCGCGAGGCCCGCGAGAAGTGGCATGCGCGCGGTGAGAACGACGTGATCCATCGCGATGGCGAGGAGCATTGTCGCCGCAACGAGGCAGAACGACAGCGCCAACGTCGGCGACAACGGAGCTGCACCAACCTCGATTTCTATGAGCGCTTGAGCGAGCAACGATTGTGCGCCGACAAACGTTTGAGGCGTCGGGATGACAACCAGCAACCCGGTGGTGGGGAGAAACGCGATCGTGAGAAAAACGGCCCATGCAAGTACCTCTGCCACCGGGACGATGACCGCAGGTAAGAGCAGTCGGCGTGCGCCCCAACCGACCGCGAGAATCACTGCGGTACCGAGGAGCGCTGTGTACACCCAGCTGCCCGGATCGATCACGCTCAACAGCGGTAGCGCACTCGCGGCAAGTGCTATCCAGAGGGCAACGGCGGGCAAGAGCCCACCGCGGCGAGTGCGTGCGCGGAGCGCCCGGCGATCAGCCGATGCCATATGCCACCCCCGCGGTAGACGTTGCTGTGCGCCATGCCTCGTCAAGCTCGGAATCTTCGGACACCGTCACAGCCCGCCAACCGGATGCCGCCAGCAAGGTCTCACGGTTTCTCGTCGTTGTGATCAATGCTGGCAAATGGCTGTGGCCGGCGAGGGCGACGAGCGCGGCCGTATCGACGGGCGTGAGGGCTCCGGTCACGACGACGAGCGGGCCGATGGTTCGTCCGGCAACCTCTTGCGCGAGACCCGCAAACGGCGCACCAGCGCGCACCGAGCGCGCCGTGATCGTCGCAAAGTCGAGCACAAGCTCTTCCACAGCGGCGGTGTCTCCGCCCGCTATCGGCGCGCATAACGGTGAGCCGTCGGAGTCAATGACGGCGACGGTGTAGCCGTCTCGGACGAGCCGCGCTGTGACCGAGAGCGTCGCCGAAATGACGAGTTCGAAATCGGGGTCTGTGCCGGTGGCATCCATCGCAACCGGTTCGAACCGTGTGACCGCTCGATCGCATACGACAGTCGCTTCAGGGGTGCTCTCTTGCTCTTCTTCGCGCACCATCAGCTGGTCGCGATGGGCGCTTGCGCGCCAGTGGATGCGCCGCATCGAGTCTCCCGAGGCATACGGGCGCGCAATGAGGTTGTCTGCTCCCTGTCCGCGCTGCGTTGTCAGTGGGCTGAGCGTGCCGCCGCTGTCGCCAGAAAAGCCTGGAGTTGGTCCGAGCTCGACGACTGTGGGAGCCACCACGATTTTCGTTCTTTCCCCGAGGGTTTGCTGGCGACGGACGAGCCCGAATGTGTCCGTCACGGCCAGCCGCAGCGGACCGATCCAGTGGATGCCGCGGTGCACCGCATTGAGTTCGTAGGTGACTTCTGCGTGCCGGCCGTCGCGGCGAGAAGTGAACGCGGGAAAGACCCCGGTGGCATCCGCTGTGATGTCTCGCGGCAACGCGTCGCTCCACGTTCCCGAAGATGCCGGCCATGACGATTGTGCTGTCACCCTCACTGTCACAGTGGCATCGGAACCGATCGATGGCACATCGGGGTAAAGCATGCGCGTCACACTCGCGCGGCGTCGCCCGAGCCACACCGAAAGTGCCGCAAGCACGAGGAGCGCGAGCAGAAGCACGGCGAACGCGAGAAGCTCAATGAGCCCCAGTTCGTTGGCTGCGACAAGAAACGCGACAACGAGAACAAGGGCACCCGAACCGCGCACGGTGAGGGGCCAAAAACGCCTCATCGAAAGATCACGACCGTGCAGCCAGCGGAACCTGCATGCTGCGGGCGATGCGTTCGAGAATGGCTGCGACGCCGCCGGTGTTTCCGCCACGGGCCGAGACTCGAGACAGAACGATGCGGTGCGCGAAGACCGGCACCAAGAGGTCGGTGATGTCATCGGGAATCACAAACGCGCGGCCATCGAGCGCCGCCCAGACCTTGGCTGCTCGCAAGAGCTGCAGGGTTGCCCGGGGGCTGGCGCCGAGCTTGATATCGGCGTGGGTGCGGGTTTCGTTGGCAAGAGCAACGACATACTCTTCGATCGCCGGAGACACGTGCACAGCGCGCGCCCACGTTATGAGGTCACGCACTCGGTCGGCTGAGATGACGGGGGTGATGGCGGCGAGCGGATTCGAACTCTCACGCTGACGCAGCATGAGAATTTCGGATGCCGCATCGGGATACCCCATCGAGATTCTCAGCATGAAGCGGTCCCGTTGGGCTTCGGGAAGTGCGTATGTGCCTTCCATCTCGAACGGGTTTTGCGTCGCGACGACGAGAAACGGGTCGGGGAGTGGGTGAGAGTTGCCGTCAACGGTTGCTTGACGTTCTTCCATCGCTTCGAGAAGCGCCGACTGCGTCTTGGGAGATGAGCGGTTGATCTCATCGGCGATGACGATGTTTGCGAAAATCGCGCCCGGCTTGAATTCGAACTCCCGGTCAACCGGGTCGAAGACGCTCACGCCTGTGATGTCGCCCGGGAGGAGGTCAGGAGTGAACTGCACGCGGCGAACACTCGCGGCGACCGAGGCCGCGAGGGCACGTGCGAGCATCGTCTTGCCGACGCCTGGCACGTCCTCGATGAGGAGATGTCCCTCGGCCAGCAGCGCGACCATCGCTGAGCGGACGGCTTCGGGCTTGCCGTCGATCACTCGTGAAATAGACGTTTCGACGAGGCCCGCCAAACGCTGGAATTCAGCGGCGTCTAATTCGCGGGTGTACGCGGGTGCAATATCGGATGTTGCGGTGTTATCCATCTGGTCCCCCGGCCGGTGCACTCGGTGGGCGGCGTCCACCTCGTTACCCGATCGTAACCCGGCACAGTGGGTGGCAGGGTCAGATGATCAGAGCGACGGCCATCAGTGATGTTGTGGCGCCCATCGTGGCGTACTCGGCGCGTACCAACCATCCGCGTTGACGGGCGGCCAGAACGAAAGACACTGCGGAGTAGACAGCGGCACCACCGACAAGTGCAACGGTCATCGATCCCGCTCCGAGACCGTGGTGATGCACGGCCGCGCTCGTTAATGCAGTCGTCGTCGCGGCGGCGGCCCCGTGGCTCATCCCCAGCATGAGAGCGGCCATGACGATCATTCCGAGCGTTGTATGAATGCCTGACCCGGCAAAGCTCAGCATCTCGACCCGTGGTTGCTTTCTCGCGCGTCGAGAGGTGCGAAGAGCCGCAATTCCGATTGCGCCGGCAATTAAGAGCGCCGTCCAATAGACGGGTGCGAGCCGGTGGGTGAAGGCGGCATCAAGCATCGCCAGCGCCATCAACACCGATGCGATGAGCTCGGGCATCCGCACCCGGCTGCGATCGGCTGCTAAGCAGCACGTTCCGATCGCAGCCGGGGCGACAGCCCACGCATGGAGCAGTTCGGGCATCAGATCAGTGCGCGGAGTGGTCGTCGTGGTGGCCGTGTCCGTGGTGCTCAGCGTGAGCATGCCCCGTACCCGCCGAGCAGTGGTCGGTTGCCGGAGCCGGCACATTCAGCACAGGTGAGCGGTCGAAGAAGTTGTACGGCTTGAGCGTGAACTTGGCGTAGTCCATCGGCATGACGGGCCAGTCTTCGTTCCGCGGAAAATGGGTGAGCCCGAACGTGTGCCAGAGCACAAGGTCTTCGCCGACGAGGGGCTCATCGCCCGCAATGAACTCCGGAATACCGCCGCCGCCCGGGTGCTGATTCACAAAGTCACCTGCGGCATAACGTTCTGCCGGGTCGTACTTTGTGACGAAAAGGTGTTTTGTCGCGAATTCCGCGCGCGAAGTGATGGATGCCGATGGGTCAGCCATCAGCGTCGGCGTCTCTGTCGGAAAGAGCATGTACGAGGTTGGTTGACCCATCGACGTGGTCTTCTCGGTCGACGCGATCTGCCAGACCCGATTCACTGCGCCGTCGGCGAGGCGGCCGGACACCTTCTCTGATGTGATCGGCGTCACCTTCTTCGTGAAGGCATTCCCATACGGGTTCGACTCCGAGATCGGCAGCCGCACGGCGTCGATCTCGTTGACGACGTTTGCAGTGCCGTCCACTGTCATGTCGAGTCGTGCCGAGAACAGGTGCTGGTGGTACGGAGCGCCGAGGCCCGGTGCCACCTGGGAGGCGTACGGATACGGGGTGCCGTCTTCACTGTCACCCGGGTATGACGACGTGAAAAGGATGCCGGTGAGCTTTGCCTCGCACTCGATTGTGCCGTCGAGATACAGGTACCAGAAGAACCCGTAGTCGTAGTTGCCCACGGTCGTGAAGAACGAGATGACAAGTCGGCGCTGACGTCGTACTTCGTTTGATCCCGTGAAGATATCGGTGTGCTTCCAGAGCGAACCGAAGTCTTCTTCGTGCATGCACACGCCGTTTCGCACGAATCGTGGCATGCCCAACTCATCAGAGAGCGTGGCATCCAAATACGTGATGTCGCCAACGCAGTCGCACCCGAGTTCGAGTTCATTCGTGTACCGGCCGAACAGGTACTCGCCGGTGTCGAAGTAGTTCTGCCAGAAGCGGTTCGGTGATGGATCGGCGTAAGGGACGACCATTTCGCTGATGGAACCGCGGTACATCACCGGCCGGTCAGCGAACGCCACTTGACGCAAGATCAGGCCCTCGCGAGTGTCGAAGCCGATGCGGAGCTTCCAGTTGCCCCATGTGACTTCTTCGCCATCGACGGTGAAGCTCGCGCCCTCGGGCTGCGTAATTTCGATCGGCTTGAGGCCCTCGAGCGGTGGCCCCTGGAGCGCCGGGTCATCGAAGTTTCCACTCGTTTCGGGGACAGCAAGCCCCGGGTTGTCGATGATCTCGATCACTTTGCGATCGGCGACGTCGATGTATGCGGTCAGGCCGTCTACAGGGTGCGCCCACGGGTGATCGGCGGGGTGATCTTGCCGAAATGCGAACGTGCGGAGAATTCGGCGTCCCTCCTCTGCGGCGTAGCCGTAGTGACCAGCGGAGAGCGGCACGAGGGCCACGTCATCGACTGTGAGTCCGCGACCGGCGAGAGCGGCGAGCCATCCCTCGTCAGCATTCGCGATGATGCCGACCTCTTCGAACTCGGCATCAAGAATTGGCAGTTGCCCGGCTGTACCGTCAAGCACGTCTGCTGAGAGCACAGTTCCGCTTGTGATCGAGACGACAGCGTCTACTGAACGCGTCGTTGTCATGTCGAGAAGCTGAACACGTGCACGACGGTCAGGAAGCTCGCCACCGGTCTCCCATGCGCCTACGTCGGCCTTCGGCGGCTCTTCCAAGCCGACGTAGGCGAAACGCACGCGGTCGCCCATTTCAGGAAGAGTCGCCGTGATCTCGCGCACGGCGTCGATTTCGTCGGCGCTCAATGACGACAGCGGGTGCGAGGGTGCAGCGGGCGCGGTATAGCTGGCAGCGGTTTCGATGTCGGTGATGCTCATGGGTGATGCTCCTAGAAGAAAGGGTGGCAACGGGGAGAGGGATGCCGGGGGCACACGGGATGAGGAGCGTGCGCCCCCGGCGGTCGTCAGCTTGAGATGGTGTCGATGAGTTTTGCGTACGCCAGCGGCCTACGGGTACGAATCCACCAGGCCTGCACGAATCCGAACAGGGGGAAGACGACGATCAGCGCGAGCAGAACCCAGCTGACTCCGCCGAAGACGGGGTTGCCGTCGGCGTCTGCGTCACCGACGAGAACGGGGAAGTTGGCGATGATCAGCACCGCCGAAACGATGAGCCCGACGAAGCCAAGGCCCGGGGCAACAATGGTCTGCCACACGCGTCGGTCTTTTTTGGTTTTTGCGAAGTAGACGATGACCGCAATTGACGTCAGTGCCATCAGTAGGGCGATTGCGAGCGTCGCAACACCGGCGAACCAGGTGAAGACCTGCAGCACCGGGTCGAGCTGGAAGATGGCGAAGACGACGATGAGCACGGCGGCTGTCACGGTCTGCACAACAGAAGAAATGTGGGGCGAGAGGTGCGTGTGATGCACCGTCCCCACCTTTTCGGGCATGACACCGGCATTAGACATGGAGTGCTGGTAGCGCGTGACAACGTTGTGGAACGAAAGCACGCACGCGAACATCGACGTGATCAGCAGAATGTTGGTGATGATTTCGCCAGCGCTCCCGAGGTAGATCGACATCGTGCGAAGAATCAGATTGCCCGGGTCTTCAGCTGCGGCATCCATGATTCCGTCGGGCCCCCATGCCATGACGAGTCCCCACGACGCCAACGTGTAGAAAACGCCGATGCCGATGACTGCGGCGTACGTTGCGCGAGGGATTGTGCGGTTGGGGTTCTTCGCCTCATCGCGGAAAATCGCTGTCGCCTCGAACCCGATGAAGGCGGCAATGGCGAACATGAGCCCGACTCCCGGCGAACCGCTTGCGATGTTCGACGGAACGAACGTGTCGAGGCTAAGACCCTGCGGCCCGCCGTTGATCATGACGGCCGCCACCATGACGAGCACGATTCCGACCTCAGCGACCAACAGAACGCCGAGCACCTTGCTGGACAGGTTGATGTGGCGGTAGCCGAGCACCCCTACGAGGGCGATCACAATGAGCGAGAAGAGCCACCAGGCGATAGATGGGCCGCCGACCGATTCGACCGTGTAACTCAGGATGTATCCGACGTAGCCGTATACCGACACCTGGATGGTCGTGTACGTCAGCATCGCGATCCACGCTGCAGCCAGGCCCGTTGATCGGCCGAGGCCGTATCCCGCGTACGTGAAGAACGCTCCGGGCTTCGGAACATGGCGCGCCATTGTGGCAAGGCCGACCGAGAACAGCAGCAGTACGACAGCGCTGATCACATAGAGCGAGGGGAAGCCAACACCGTTGCCGATCAGAATGCCGAGGGGTGCGGCTCCTCCGACGACAGTGAGGGGAGAAGCTGCGGCGACGACCATAAAGACAATGGCGGTAACGCCGAGAGAACCGGTGAGCGAGCGCTTTGCGGGCGCTGCGACCCCCGTGGATTCGAGCTGTGTCATGAGCAGTCCCTTCGTGGGCGGTCCAGGGTGAACGAGCGGATGTCACGAGACTCTCGCGCCCGCGTTGCCGCATCGTTCCTGGGCTGTGAAAAAGAAGGGCGTCACAAACGGGACGGTGCCCGAAGGCCGTCTCATTTGAGAGATACACACTCGAAACACGGGGGACCCGTGACGGCAACCGGTGGTGCTTACGCTGCACACACGGCTTCCGGAGGCATCATGACAGCACTCGAACGCGCCATCGCTCGCCCTGACCCGGTGCGAGATTTTGGCTCGCGCTCGCCGCTGCACGGCCTCGATCGCCGGAGCGTCGGGTTCGTCGATGTGCTCGCTCAGTCGGTTGCGGCGGTTGCACCCGCGGCGGCCGCAACAACAGTTGTGCTGCTCGTTGCCGGAATATCGCCCTCAGCGACGGTGCTGTCGATTCTTCTCGCCGGTGTGCTGAGCTTTTTGGTCGCGCGAACGATCACGCAGTTCGCGCGTCGCTTTGCCGTTGCCGGTTCGACCTACACCTACACAGCGCGCGGGCTTGGCGCGGGGGCAGGCCTCGCCTCGGGCGCAGCGATTCTCGTCGGCTACGGCGCGATCGCGATGTTCGCGCTCTTCGGAGGCGCCTACTACCTCACGTTTTTGCTCGGTGAGATTTTTCCCGGTACATCGGGGCCTGTCGTAACGGCGTTCGTGCTGCTCGCCGAGGCCGGGTTTGTCGCGCTGGTTTTGGTGCGCGGCATCCGCGTCTCGTCGCGGATAGCTCTCGTTGTCGAAGTGATCTCGGTGACACTCATCGTCGTGATGCTCATCATCTTGCTCGTACAGATCGGTCCGATCGACCCGGCAGTTTTGGTGCCGGCCGTGGGGGAGTGGTCGCCGGCAGCGATCGCAGCGGGATCCGTCATCGCCCTCACCGCGTTCGTCGGGTTTGAGAGCTCAGCGACTCTCGGCGTCGAGGCGCGCTCGCCGCTTCGCACAGTACCGAGAGCGATCGTCTGGACGGTCATCCTGTCTGGCGGGCTCTACCTTGTGGCTTCCGTCGCCCAGGTTGCGGGTTTCGCCGCGATGGGCGAAAACCTCGCCGAGAGTGCATCGCCGATCAACGAGCTCGCCGCCGCATATGGAATGGGCGGATGGGCAATTCTCGCCGACGCCGGGATCGCGGCATCCTTTCTTGCCTGTGCGATCGGCTCAACAACAGCTCTCACCCGAGTGCTGTTCACGATGGGGCGCGATGGAGTGCTCCCGCGGGTTGCCGGGCGTACGCATCGGCGCTTCGGAACTCCGATCGGGGCTATTTGGCTTTCGCTCCCTGTGATCACGATCGCGCCGCTGCTGCTGACAGTTGCAGGAATCGAGATTCGCGACGCCATGCACGTCACGATCGCCCTGGGAGGCGTGGGGTACATCGTCGCCTACATCCTCGTCTGTGTCTCAGCACCCGTGTTCTTGCGCCGAATTGGTGAATTGACGTTAAGTGCAGCGGTTGTTGCCGGAGTGTCTGCGATCGCCCTCACCGGCGCGCTCATTGCTTTTCTTGTGGTCGATGCGGCATCGGGAAGCCTCGCCATCTGGATCGTCCTCTTCGTCGCCCTCGTGGCAGGCGTCATCATTACGATGCGGATCCGCGATGATCGACGCTCGCTCGATGGCATTGGCGCGTACGACGAGCCGGTTGCGTCCCAAGTGTTGGGTGGTGTCGCCCGAGATGGACGAGCCACGGATGACTGAGGGAGCGGCACCAGCCCTCACCGCGCGTCAGCCGCGTGCGATTCACAGTGCGTTGACAGTGCTTGAGGCCGTCGCTCATTTGGGAGCGGGTGCAACGGCGCGCGAAGTTTCAGCCCAACTCGGCTTGCCGCGCGCGACAACGTACCGGCTACTGAACCTGCTCGTGCAGGACGAGTATCTTGTGCGGACACCAGATTTGACGGGCTTCGCACTCGGGGCAAAAGTGTCGCAGCTGGTCGCAGCAGCCTCACCGCCGCTCCGCCTCACGACGGCGGCACGCACCGTCGTGGCTGACACGCGGTCGACTATTCGCGGCGGAGTGCACGTGGTGCTCTATTTCGACGGTCGCATCACGGTCGTTGATGCTGACCCAGACTTTCCGCTCTCCGACGACGTCCGACTCGCCCGCGAACCGAGCCGTTTTGCGCTGGGGCGTTTACTTATTGGCGAGACCGCGTCGGCCAGTGCGCTACCTGTGGGTGTGGCATCCGACCTTGCGCGATTCAATGCGACCCGTCAGGTGGGCGAGATCACCGCGGGGTATGGATGCCTCGCGGTGCCTATCCACGACGCGAACGGTGTGCTTGCTGGCGCTGTCGGATTTTCGGGCCCTTCCCATCGCGTAACTGAACCCACAGCGGTGCTTGACGTGTTGCGGCCCGCTGCGGAGCGACTTGCCCCACTGGTCACCTAGGGCGCAAGGATGGAACGCTCAACGCGGTATGTGGCGTGTACTCCGCCGTCGTCGGTGGCGTCGCTTGCGAGCAAAGTCAGATGGACGTCCGCGTCGAGCTGCCCGAAGAGGCGGATGCCTTCGCCGATAAGTACCGGCATCCAGCTCGTCGTCATTTCATCGATGAGTCCCGCCCGAAGAAACGTCTGGATGACGCGCCCACCATCGACATATACCTGTCGTGCGCCATCGTCTGACAACGTCGCGAGTGCATGATCGAGATCTCGAGTGACGGTGATGCGCGTGTCTTCATCCGACAATGTGGTCGACAAAACAATGACGGACTTGCCCTCGTAAGGCCACTCGTCGAAGGTCAGTACCTTTTCGTATGTCGCCCGGCCCATCACCACGTGATCGATAGCAGGAAAAAAAGTTTCCCATGACTCGGCGGCGCGGCTGCTGTCGATGCGGGAATGTGCTCGACCTTGAGGCGGGTCAGTCAGCCATGTGATGTCGCCATCGCTGCGTGCGATGAAGCCGTCAACGCTCACGCCGATGAAGACTCGGCCGATCCAGGTTCTTTCGTATGTCATTTCCATAGCTCCAAGAAGGCGTCGATAGCGTCGATGACCATTATCGATGGCCCTCTCACGGTGAAGCCGGACGCCTCACGCGCCCGGCTGTAGCCGCGCCAAGAAGCGGTCGGGCGCGGGTAGCGGAGCAAAACCGTACTTCGCATAGAGTCCGTGTGCATCCGCCGTCGCAAGAAGCACACGGGGAAGGCCCAGAGGCTCAAGGTCTGCAACGACTCCAGCGATGAGGCCTTTGCCGATGCTGTTGCCTCGCGCGTGAGTTGCGACGAAGACATCGCACAGCCAGGCAAAGGTCACGCCATCTGTGATGACGCGAGCGTAAGCGACTTGTGCGCCGGACTCGACCTCGAACATGCCGTAGTTGCGTGAGGCATCGATGGCAGCATCCTGCGCCTGACGAGTGCGTCCCTTCGCCCAGTACGATTCCTCGCTCAGCCAACTGTGCACGAGCGCGCGGTCGATCTCGTGTGAGGACGTCGAAAAGCGGAAGCGGGAATTCACCCCCTCAGAATATGGCGACGGAATGTCGCCTCCGGACCGTCGACTGGCGAGACGCCGCGAGCACGTTAGACTATTGGAAGCTCTCCGCGAGGCGGCATCCAGGCCAACTCCCCCAGGACGGAAACGTAGCAAGGGTAACCAGGCTCTGCCGGGTTCGCGGAGAGTCTTATTTTTCCGGAGTGATTCGTAGGACTTTCTCCGGTGCACCCGGGCGCGGCGGGTGCCGCGGCCTCTTAGGGTTGATATGTGGCACAGAGCATCTTCATCACCTCAGCCGAAGGACATTCCGGCAAGTCCACGATCGCACTCGGAGTGCTTGACGCGTTAAGTCACGCGACTCCGCGCATCGGGGTTTTCCGAACGGTCGCGCGCTCCACCGTCGAACGCGATTATGTGCTCGAGATGTTGCTCGACCATGATGGCGTCGACCTCGATTACGACGAGTGCATCGGCGTCACGTACGACGACGTGCACGACGATCCGGATGCTGCGCTCGGTCGCATCGTAGAACGCTACAAAGCTGTTGAAGCGCAGTGCGACGCGATCGTGATCCTCGGTAGCGACTTCACCGACGTCGGTAGTCCCGCAGAGCTCGGGTACAACGCACGGATCGCCGCGAACCTCGGTGCTCCGGTGTTGCTCGTGCTCGGAGGTCGGGCACACCAGGGGAGCGGCGAGCAACTCGGCACGTCGACGCCGCGAACCCCCGAAGAGATGGGCCAGATCACATCTCTCGCTCTCACCGAGCTGTCGAACGGTCGAGCTGATCTACTCGGAATCGCGGCGAATCGCATCGATCCTGAGCGCTCGGATGAAATCGTCGCCGCTGTTCGCGGGGTCATCGAGCACAGTCTGCCCGCGGCTCGCGCAGCCGAAGTGCCGGTATGGGCGCTGCCAGAAGATCGTTTCCTGGTTGCACCGTCGGTGCGTGGAGTACTCCGTTCCGTGGACGGGACCCTCGTCAAGGGCGACCCTGACCTCATGACCCGCGAAGTCCTCGGCGTCGTCGTCGCTGGCATGTCGATGGTCAACGTGTTGCCCCGCCTGACTGAAAGCGCGCTGGTTGTTATCCCGGCCGACCGCACCGAAGTGCTCCTCGCCACAATGCTTGCGCACTCGTCGGGTACGTTCCCGTCGCTCGCTGGTGTCGTGCTGAACGGGCCGTTTCCGCTGCCCGAAGACATCGACCGCCTCATCGACGGTCTCGACTCGACGCTGCCGATCATCTCGACCGACGGCGGCACGTATGAGACCGCCGTGCAGATCATGAACACGCGTGGCCGGCTCGCCGCCGACTCGCAGCGCCGCTATGACACGGCGCTTGCGATGTTCCACAAGCACGTCGACGTCGAAGAGCTCACTCGTCTCTTGGGCCTCGCGCGCTCAAGCGTCGTCACGCCCCTCATGTTCGAGTACGGAATCATGGAGCGCGCTCGCAGCAATCGAAAGCGCATTGTTCTCCCCGAGGGCGAAGACGATCGCGTGTTGCGTGCTGCCGCGACAGTACTGGCGCGCGGCGTTGCCGACATCATCATCCTCGGTGAAGATCTCGAGGTTCGACACCGAGCCCTTGAACTTGGTATCGACATCTCCGGGGCCGAGATCATCAGCCCATTCGATGCCGTCTACGTCAATAAGTTCGCCACTGAATACACGCGCCTGCGCGCCCATAAGGGCATGACGTATGAACGCGCCGCAGATTCGGTGACGGATGCCTCGTACTTCGCCACTCTCATGGTGCACATGGGCTTCGCCGACGGCATGGTTTCGGGTGCGGCTCACACGACTGCTCATACGATTCGGCCGGCTTTCGAGATCATCAAAACGAAGCCCGGTGTCTCAGTCGTTTCGAGCGTCTTTTTGATGGCGCTCGCTGACCGTGTGTTGGTCTATGGTGACTGCGCGGTGATTCCCGACCCGACGAGTGACCAGCTTGCTGACATCGCGATCTCGTCGGCATCCACTGCGTCGCAGTTCGGTATCGATCCGCGCGTTGCGATGCTCTCGTATTCCACGGGGGAGTCCGGCACCGGAGCTGACGTCGAAAAGGTACGGACTGCCACCGGCATCGTGCGCGAGCGTGCGCCCGAGATGCTCGTCGAGGGTCCTATCCAGTACGACGCGGCAGCAGATGCGGCAGTGGCTCTCGCCAAGATGCCAGGGTCAGACGTTGCTGGGCGCGCGACTGTGTTTATCTTCCCTGACCTCAATACGGGAAATAACACCTATAAAGCTGTGCAGCGATCGGCTGGGGCCGTTGCCATCGGCCCGGTACTGCAGGGCCTCAACAAACCAATCAACGACCTTTCGCGTGGTGCGCTGGTTGAAGACATCGTCAACACGATTGCGATTACCGCGATCCAGGCTCAGGCCGACCAGGAACAGGGAGAGTGACCGCGTGAGCGTCGTCCTCGTCGTAAATAGCGGCTCATCTTCATTCAAATATCAGCTCATCGAGATGACAGGTGAGCGCGTGCTTGCATCTGGAATCGTGGAGCGCATCGGTGAGCCGATTGGCCGTGCCAAGCACAAGGTGATGGCGCCAGGTGGGCAGAACGCCGTGACGATGGTGGATGCCACCACCACCCGCGAAGTTCCGATCCCCGATCACCGGGCCGGATTCGCAGTCATGCTCGAGGCATTCGAGGCGCAGGGGCCGTCACTCACCGACAACGCCCCGACAGCCGTAGGCCACCGAGTGGTGCACGGTGGCGCGCGCTTCTTCGAGCCGACGCTGATCACCCCGCTGGTTGAGATCAATATCGATGAGCTCGCCGCCCTCGCACCATTGCATAACCCCGGCGCTCTTCAAGGCATCCGTGCTGCTCGTGATGCGTTCCCAGCTCTTCCGCACGTCGCTGTTTTCGACACTGCCTTTCACCAGACGCTGCCGCCGGCGGCGTACACGTACGCGATTGACCGCGAGGTCGCTGAGGCGTACCGCCTGCGAAAGTATGGTTTCCACGGCACGTCGCACAAATATGTGAGCGAAGCGGCCGCCGCTTTTCTCGAGCGCCCGAACAGCGAACTGCGTCAAATCATCTTTCACCTCGGCAACGGGGCATCGGCGGCAGCTGTGGCCGGTGGCGAGTCGATCGACACGTCAATGGGCTTCACGCCCCTGGCGGGCCTCGTCATGGGGACACGCTCGGGCGATATCGACCCCGCCGTCGTGTTTCAGCTCGCACGCCGAGCTGACATGACGATCGGCGAAATTGATTCACTGCTCAATAAGCAGAGCGGTGTACTGGGGCTTGCAGGAGTCGGCGACATGCGCGACCTCATGGATCGTGTCGACGAGGGTGATGCTGCCGCTCAGCTCGCATACGACGTCTACATTCATCGCTTGCGCGCCTACCTCGGTTCGTACATCGTGCAACTCGGCGGCATCGACGTCATCAGCTTCACCGCGGGCGTCGGCGAAAATGACCCCGCCATTCGCGCCGCAACTGTAGAAACTCTCGGCTTCCTTGGGGTCGAGATCGACCCGGAGCGGAACGGGAAGCGTGGGGGCGGCATCCGAGTGATTTCGACTGATACCTCCCGGGCGACTGTGCTCGTTGTGCCGACCAACGAAGAGCTTGAAATCGCGCGTCAAGCTCTCGTCGTTGCCGAGGAGTCGTAGCGGAGATACCGGCGCGTAACGTAGGCCCACTACGCTGAGCAGACACGCACGCCGAGGTGCAATTCCCCAATACCTGCGGCACGCCGCACCCTGTCTGGAGGCACTGTGACCGACGACGCCCTGCCCGACCTCACGAGCTTCGAAGCTGTGCTCTTTGATCTCGATGGCGTTTTGACGCCGACGGCCGAAGTGCACATGCACGCGTGGAAGACCATGTTCGAGCAAGTTTTCGTGGAGTGGGGCGTAGAAGCGCCCTATACCGAAAGCGATTATTTCGAATACCTCGACGGCAAGAAACGCTATGACGGTGTGTCGAGTCTTCTCCGCAGTCGCGACATCGAGATTCCCTGGGGCGATCCAAGCGACGACCCCGCACTCAACACTGTCTGCGGCATCGGCAACCGTAAGAACGAGGTTTTTGCGGGTGTCTTGCGCGCCGAAGGCATTGCTCCCTACCCGGGGTCGTTGCGCCTGCTCGAGAAGCTCGCTGCCGCGGGAACCCCGGTTGCTGTGGTGTCGAGCTCGAAGAACGCCGAAGAGGTTTTGGCCGCCGCAGGCATTCGGGATCGTTTTCCGGTCGTGATGGACGGGGTCATCGCCGAGCGTGACAACCTCTCGTCAAAACCTGCCCCCGACGTTTTCATTGAGGCGGCCCGGATGCTCGGGGTCGACCCAGCGCGCACGGCGGCTGTTGAAGATGCCATCAGCGGAGTGAAGTCAGCATCCGCTGGGGGTTTCACCCTTGTTGTCGGTGTCGATCGCGGAGTCGGCGCTGAAGCGTTGCGCAATGCGGGCGCTGACGTGGTCGTAGACGACCTCGACGCATTCGTAAACTGACTTTTTGCTCGTTTCTTGACAGCTGCCGAAATTCGGCAGTGGAAGGCATCCCCATGATGGATCGCGACCGATTCCCCGTAGACCCCTGGCGCCTCGTTGAGCGCTCGTATGGGCTCGATGATTTCGGAGTAACCGAGACGCTGTTCTCGGTCGGCAACGGATACCTCGGCCTCCGAGGTAACCATCCCGAGGGCCGATTCGGCCACGAGCAGGGCACGTTTATCAACGGGTTCCACGAGACCTTCCCCATCCGTCACGCCGAGCAGGCGTATGGCTTCGCTGAGGTGGGTCAAACCATCATCAACGCGCCGGACGCGAAAGTTATGCGGGTTTACGTCGACGATGAACCGTTGTCCTTCGACGTCGCTGATGTCACCGAGTACGAGCGCAGCCTCGACATGCGTGATGGCGTGCTGCGCCGCAATCTGTTGTGGTGCACCCCATCGGGTAAGGAAGTGCGCATCGACTTCGAGCGGATGGTTTCGTTCGATGAGAAACATCTTGCGATCATGAGCGTCGAAGTCACCGTGCTCAACGCTGACGCGCCAGTGACAATCAACTGCCAGCTTATTAATCGACAAGATGGCGAAGACGTATACGGCGGCACCCCCAAGCCGACGAAGCGAGCTGGTTTTGACCCCCGTAAGGCTGAGCGCATCGCTGAGCGGGTGATGCAACCCGAGGAGTACTGGCAAGACGGGCTGCGATCTGCGCTGAGCTACCGCGTGTCGGAGTCCCAGATGACTATCGGTGTCGCCGCCGACCACGTCATCGAAACCGAGAACGCATACAGTGCGCGCACTCTCATCGAGCCCGATATCGCGAAGAATGTGTTCCGCGTCAGTGCGAAGCAGGGCGTGCCGACGCGCGTTGTCAAAGTTGTGAGCTACCACACGTCGCGTGGCGTACCTACGCGTGAACTCATAGACCGTTGCCGCCGCACTCTTGATCGCGCCGCATCCGATGGTATTGCCTCGCAATTTCAGAAGCAGCGCGAGTGGTTGGATGCCTTCTGGCGCCGCTCCGACGTGCGCATCGAAGGGCACGACGATCTGCAGCAGGCGACCCGCTGGTGCCTTTTTCAGCTCGCTCAGGCTGCGGCCCGCGCCGACGGGATGGGCGTGCCGGCAAAGGGTGTTTCTGGCTCGGGATATTCCGGTCACTACTTCTGGGACACCGAGATTTATGTCTTGCCGTTCCTGGCCTACACGACACCGCAGTGGGCGCGAAATGCGATCCGGATGCGCGCTCTCATGCTTCCAGCAGCTCGCCGCCGCGCGCGTCAGCTCAATGAGGCTGGGGCCCTTTTCCCCTGGCGGACGATCAACGGCGAAGAGGCATCCGCTTATTACGCCGCGGGAACCGCGCAGTATCACATCAACGCTGACGTCAGCTTTGCTCTCGCGAAGTATGTGAGGGCCACCGGTGACACCGCGTTCTTGTACACCGAGGGCGTCGACATCGCAGTGGAGACAGCACGGCTGTGGACCACTCTCGGGTTCTGGCGTGAAAGCGAAGGCGACAGTTCCTTCCACATTCACGGCGTGACAGGACCCGACGAGTACACGACGGTCGTCAACGACAACCTGTTTACGAACGTCATGGCACGCTTCAACCTCAGGTTTGCGGCACGCACGATTCGTGAGATGGAAGTCTACGAACCCGATGCCTACCGCCTCCTCGTCAGTCGAGTAGGCCTCGACGCAGATGAAGCCGAGATGTGGGACAAAGCCGCTGAGGCCATGCACATTCCCTTCAGCGAAGCTCTCGGCATCCACCCGCAAGACCACGTGTTCTTGGAGCGTGAAGTGTGGGATCTCGAAAACACGCCGGTCGATCAGCGGCCGTTGCTCCTGAACTTCCACCCGCTCGTGATCTACCGCTACCAGGTACTCAAACAGGCGGATGTCGTTCTCGCACTGTTTTTGCAGGGTAACCACTTCACGAGTGAAGAGAAGCTTGCTGATTTCCAGTACTACGACCCGCTGACGACAGGAGACTCGACGCTGTCGGCGGTTGTGCAGTCAATTCTCGCGGCCGAAGTCGGATACCAGGACCTCGCACTCGACTACTTCTTACAGTCGATCTTCGTCGACCTCGGTGACCTGCACCACAACGCGGCTGATGGCGTCCACGTGGCATCGGCGGGCGGTGTCTGGACCGCACTCGTCTCTGGATTCGGCGGAATGCGAGACCACTTCGGTGAGCTTTCGTTCGATCCTCGGCTACCCGCGGACTGGCCGGAGCTTGCGTACACGCTGCACTGGCACGGCACTGAACTCGACGTCATACTTCGTGCGAACGAGCTTCGCATCAAGGCGGGCGAGGGCACTCCCGTGACGTTCTGGGTGCGCGGGGCCGAGTACACGGTGCAAAGTGGTGGCGAAGTATCTGTGCCACTTGCCGACCAGGGCCCCGTGATTCCTGGGCGTCCCTCACTCACTCAGTTCGCCGATGTGCGCCGCGAAGATGGCACGCTGCTGTCGGCGTCCGTTCCCACGGTGACCACCAGCATCCCGATCATCGGTGAAGACGGAAACCCCATCGATCCGGATGAACCGCGACCCATGATCGACTAACCACCCTCCCGCGGGAGGAGATCTGCCGAGGGGAGGACATATGCTCGAAAATTGTCATCCAATCGGCGTATCTCCTCCGCGCGGCGGCGTGTGCTCACGAGCGAACGAGCGGATGCTGGAGCGAACCGCGGCAGTGTCGGTGGAACGCCGTAGGCTGGGTTTGTGACTACTGCTCTGTACCGCCGCTACCGCCCCGAGGCGTTCGGCGAGATGATCGGACAGGCGCAGGTAACCGAGCCGCTCATGACGGCGCTTCGTAGCGACCGCGTCGGTCACGCATACCTGTTCTCGGGTCCTCGTGGCTGCGGTAAAACGACGTCAGCGCGAATTCTCGCCCGGTGCCTCAACTGTGCCGATGGCCCAACCGATACGCCCTGCGGTGTGTGCCCCAGCTGCGTAGAGCTCGGTCGCGACGGCGGCGGCTCGCTCGACGTCGTTGAGATCGACGCGGCAAGCCACAACGGCGTCGACGATGCCCGTGATCTACGCGAACGCGCCGTGTTTGCGCCGGCTCGTGATCGCTTCAAGATCTTCATCCTCGACGAAGCGCACATGGTGACTCAGCAGGGATTCAATGCGCTCCTCAAGCTGGTCGAAGAGCCGCCTGCGCACGTCAAATTCATTTTTGCGACGACTGAACCCGAAAAGGTTCTCGGCACGATTCGTTCACGCACGCACCACTACCCGTTCCGGTTGGTGCCGCCCGCTGCGATGCTCGAGTACGTCGGCGAACTGAGCGACGCCGAAGGCGTTCAGGTCGAATCAGGCGTATTGCCACTGGTCGTCCGCGCGGGCGGTGGCTCTCCTCGAGACACGCTCTCGTTGCTCGATCAGCTCATCGCTGGCTCTGACCCGTCTGAATCAGGCGGGATGCTGGTGCGTTACGAGCGTGCGGTGGCCCTGCTGGGTTACACCCACGGTGCGCTGCTCAGCGAGGTCATCGATGCGCTCGCGAGTGCAGATGCGGCTGCTGCTTTCGGTGCGATTGATCGTGTCGTGCAGACAGGTCAAGACCCGCGGCGTTTTGTCGAAGATCTTCTGGAGCGGTTGCGTGACCTCATCGTGATCGCGGCCACGGGCCAGGGCGCGGCGACGGTTTTGCGCGGTGTGCCAGCCGAAGAGATCGAACAGATGGCCGGTCAAGCTGTCGTCTACGGATCAGATCGTCTCTCGCGTACTGCCGACATCGTGATCGGCACGCTCGACGAGATGACAGGCGCCACGTCACCGCGGCTGCAGCTTGAGCTCATGATCGCGCGCGTGCTCGCACACACATCCGGAACGGCGGCTGCGCCGGCAGCGACGCTACCTGCCGTGGCAAACGCTGCGCCGGTCTCAGCGCCGATAGCCACGGCACCCGCACCGCCGGTGGCGCCAGCCGCACCGATTGCTGCTCCTCCGGCGGAGCGCGAGCCTGAGCAGACGGCACCAGAACAAACAGCACCTGAGCCGGCCACACCTGAGCCACCTGCAGCCCCCTTGGCGTCGGGCCCGGTGAGCTTCACGCGGCTACGTGATGCATGGCCCGAGGTTCTCGTTCGCCTCGAGAGCATCAGCCGTTCGTCGTGGATGATCGCGATCGGTGCACGTGCTGTCGCGCTCAACGATGACGTACTCACGCTTGCTTTTCCCAGCCAGAGTGATGTCGAGAAGTTCAAGCAACGCAGCGCCGGCGGCGGCCCGAGCGAAGATCTTCGCCAAGCGATCCTCAGCATCGTGGGCGTGCGAGTGAAGTACATCGCGAAACACGAGAGCGATCTCGGTCCTGACTCAAGTGGTGGACCCGGCCGGGGCCCCACCCCGCCGGCAGATGGTCCACCCGGTGACGATCCCCGTGGTGAGTCGCGAGCCGTTCCTCCTTCGGCGCCATCCGCGGGTGTTGGTGAGTCATCGAGTGCCGCCCCGGCGCAGACAGCGCCAGTGACCGACTGGGACGTCGCGCAGATTCCTTCGGATGATGACGCTCCGCCGCCCGACATGGGGTGGTCAGACAACGCTGTTTCGCAATTTCCCGTCGATGATGATCCAGAAGACGCGACCGGGCGACGCGTGCAGACGGCAGTGGTTGCCCTCCCGCACACAGCCTCAACCGACGGTGCTGTTCTTGCTCCCGAACCGAACCACTCTGACGATCGCGATGATGACATCGCGCCACCCATCGAAGAGGCGTACGCGCCGCCGACGGTTGCGCCTCCGATTCGCACAGCTCCGGTGCCAGACGGCATCCAGCGTTATGGCGAGGCAGTAGTGCGGCAGGTACTTAACGCGCGCTTCATTCGTGAAGAGCCATACGAGCGACCCACGAGGTTTAACTGATGTACGACGGTATCGTTCAAGATCTCATCGACGAGTTTGGGCGCCTCCCAGGCATCGGGCCAAAATCGGCGCAGCGAATTACGTTCCACATTTTGCAGACCCCGAGTTTCGATGTGTCTCGCCTTTCGACGCTTCTGGGTGATGTGCGCGACAAGGTGCACTTTTGCGAGATTTGCGGCAACGTGACAGAGCAAGAGCGCTGCTCGATTTGTCGCGATGCGCGACGCAATCAAACCCTCATCTGCGTGGTTGAAGACGCAAAAGATGTCTCGGCAATTGAGCGAACCCGCGAGTTCCGCGGTCTTTACCACGTGCTTGGCGGCTCGATCAGCCCGATCGCGGGAGTTGGCCCTGACGACTTGCGCATCACTCAGCTCATGCAGCGTCTCGCAGACGGCACAGTCCAGGAAGTCATTCTCGCGACGAACCCGAACCTCGAGGGCGAAGCGACGGCAACCTACCTCAGCCGGCTGTTGCACACGCTTGAAATATCGGTCACCCGTCTTGCTTCGGGCTTGCCGGTAGGCGGCGATCTGGAATACGCCGACGAGGTCACGCTCGGTCGTGCGTTCGAGGGCCGCCGCGCTCTCTGACACGTCACTCTTTGACGGGTTCTTCTCCGACGACGGGTTCTTCTCCGACGCTGTGCCCGACGGCTCCGACGTTGTGAATTTCGTCTAGCGTCGAACTCGCGCGCGGGTTCGAATCACGCTTTTCAACGACGCTCGCACCGGCTGGCCGAGGTAGATACCAAGCGATGCACCCACCGCCAGGCTGATGCCGATCACTCCGGCGCTCACCAGTGTGCCGAACCCTTCGAGTAGCAGTGTCGGGTCCTCGCCAGATTCCACGATGGAGAGGAGACCTCGGAAGACAGCAGCACCCGGCACCATCGGCAGGATTGCGGCGGTCGTGATCGCGACCGATGGCACATGCAATCGATAAGCGATCAGGATGCCGACAAAGCTGCCCGCGAATGCACCAAGGCCGCTCGCTGCCGCAACGTCGAGGCCGATGATCGACGCCGCGAGGTAGCCAAGCCACGCAACGAGGCTAAGGAACGCGCTGACGACGATAATGCGGAGCCCAGCTCCGTTGTAGATCGCGACTGAGACGGCGATGAGAACGGCTCCGAAGAGCTGAAGCGCCACGGGCCCGAGGGGCACGGCCTCGCTGGGAGGCTCCATAGCGAGCCCGACGACGCGAGCTGTTTCTAGACCCACGAGAATTCCAAGCACGACACCGAGTGTTTGGGTCATGAGTTCGAGAATCCGACCGAGGGCGGTGAGTGCAAACCCGTCGATCGCATCTTGAGCGGCACCCACAACCGTGAGCCCGGCGAGCATCAGCACAATTCCTGACGCGACAATGACCGAAGGCCGGATTTCTGTCGCGACCTGGAGGTTCGTCATCGCGAGCAGGGGAGAGAGCGCCGCAACCATCGTGAGCACGAAGGCTCCAGCTATCTGGCTGAAGAAGAACGGCACTCGCGCTTTCGTAAGCGCGGCCTGAGTGAACGCCGCGAGGGCCGCGGCGATGAATGCGAGTGCGATGACGAGCCAGCTGCCACCAAACATGACCGCCACACCGACAGCAAGAGTTGCCTGGGCTGCAATGACGACAGCGGGGCGGTACCGGAACGGCATCCCTCGAATGGCCCGGTATTCCAGCCGCGCGGCGTCGACACTCAGTCCATTGCCGATCTCGAGCACGAGTGCTTGAAGGCGCTGGAGCTTTTCATGATCGGGAGCGCTGACTCGAACGACCCTCATGAGGGTGATTGGCCGATCGGCCCCGCTTCGATGGTGCGCGACGGTGATGGAGTTGTACGTCACATCGGTATGCACGGGATCAAGGCCGAAGGCCCCCGCCACGCGAACGATCGTGAGAGTCACTTCACTCGCGGGCGCACCGGTGGACAGCATCGTTTCGCCGATACGAACGGCCAGGTCAAGGATGCGCACGGCCATCGAATCGTCGATGACCGGAATCGCTTCAGTCATCGCCTGCGATGAGGTTTCGCTGCGAATGAGGGCGTTTAGTGAGGTGAAGATCCCGCGGCGTGGGGGTTGCATTTCGCCGCTCTCCTCGTCTGTGTGGGGTGGACCAAAGCAACCACCCATCCTACTGACACCGCCCTCGAAATAGCTGGATGCCGTATGACCGACGACGTGCGAAGAGCTCGAGCGTGCTGCATGTTCGAGCTGGCATATCTGGATCCGTAAGATGGACTGTTGGGCGTAGCATCCGAGCGCCTTTCATCCCCGGGAGTTTCACTGTGGCGCTGATCGTCCAGAAATACGGCGGGTCATCCGTCGCCGATGCCGAGAGCATCAAGCGCGTCGCAAAGCGAGTTGTCGATGCCCGTCGAGCAGGGCACGAGGTTGTCGTCGCTGTGAGTGCAATGGGTGACACCACCGACGAGTTGCTTGCGCTTGCCTCCCAGGTAGCGCCGATTCCAGCCCCGCGAGAGCTTGACATGCTGCTTTCGAGCGGTGAACGCATCTCGATGGCGCTGCTTGCGATGGCGATTTCATCGATGGGCTTTGAAGCTCGCTCATTCACCGGCAGCCAAGCGGGAATGATTACGGATGCCACGCACGGCTCCGCACGCATCGTCGATGTGACGCCGGTTCGTCTCCGCGAAGCGCTCGACGAGGGTGCAATTGTCATCGTCGCCGGCTTCCAAGGCTTCAACCGCGATACCCGCGACATTACAACTCTTGGCCGCGGCGGATCCGATACGACAGCTGTTGCGCTCGCCGCGGCGCTCAAAGCCGACGTCTGCGAAATTTACAGCGATGTCGACGGTATTTTCACCGCAGATCCACGCGTCGTTCCGAAAGCTCGCAAGCTTGACCGGGTTTCGAGCGAAGAGATGCTCGAACTCGCCGCCAACGGCGCGAAGGTCCTCTACATCCGCGCCGTCGAATATGCCCGCCGTCACGGTGTGCTTATTCATGCACGGTCCACCTTCAGCTCGGGGGAGGGCACATGGGTGCTTGGCCGCGAGACCCGCTCCGAACTCGTCCCCCAGGGAGAAATCATGGAAGAGCCGATTGTCGCGGGCATTGCCACCGACCTGAGCCAGGCCAAGATCACAGTCATCGGTGTGCCCGATGTTCCGGGCAAAGCTGCCGAGATCTTCAAGATCGTCGCCAAGAGCGGCGCGAACGTCGACATGATCGTGCAGAACGTTTCGGCGGCGACGACAGGTCGCACCGATATCTCTTTCACACTTCCCAAAACTGATGCACCTGCAGCCCTCCGCGCGTTGAAGGGCGAGCAATCTGAGGTGGGCTTCGAAAGCCTCATTCACGACGATCAGATCGGAAAACTCTCCGTCGTGGGAGCCGGTATGCGCACGCACTCGGGTGTGTCAGCGACACTGTTCGAAGCGCTGAGCGTATCGGGCGTGAACATCGAGATGATCTCCACGAGCGAGATTCGTATTTCGGTAGTGGTCCGGGGAGACGACCTGGCGAACGCGGCGCGCATTGTGCACTCCGCCTACGGTCTCGATGGCGACGTCGAAGCCACCGTCTACGCCGGTACAGGTATCTAGTCCAAAGCTCGAGGGCGTCGTGTGAGAGCACGGTAGAATCGGGCAACCCTGCGCGGAAAATCAACGGATGCTGCGCGCCCGTCACACTCGAGGAACACCATGACCCGCATCGCAGATTCAGGAATCTCCGTCGCCGTTGTCGGCGCCACCGGCCAGGTTGGCAAAGTCATGCGGGAGATTCTGCTGGAGCGCAACTTTCCGATCGGTGAGCTGCGTTTTTTCGCGACAGCGCGTTCTGCCGGCACCTCAATCGATTTCGGCGGACACAGTGTGATCGTCGAAGACATTGCGACTGCTGACCCGCACGGAATCGACATCGCGCTCTTCTCCGCGGGGGCGACCGGTAGCCGTGCTCACGCGCCTCGTTTTGCCGAGGCAGGTGTCACGGTGATCGACAACTCGAGCGCGTGGCGGATGGACCCCGAGGTTCCGCTCGTGGTGAGCGAAGTGAACCCGCACGCAATCGACGAAGCTCACAAGGGCATCATCGCTAACCCCAACTGCACCACGATGGCCGCCATGCCGGTCATCAAAGCTCTGCACGTCGAGGCGGGCCTTGAACGCCTCATCGTGAGCACGTACCAGGCAGTGAGCGGTTCCGGTCTTGCCGGTGCCCAGGAGCTTCTCGGCCAGGTGGAAGGTGTACTCGCGCAGAACAACACCCTCGCGCTTGTTCACGACGGTTCGGCTGTCGATTTTCCTCAGCCTGAGAAGTACATTGCGCCGATCGCTTTCGACGTCATTCCGTTTGCAGGAAATCTCGTCGACGACGGTTTCAATGAGACCGACGAAGAAAAGAAGCTTCGCAATGAAAGTCGCAAGATCCTCGAGCTTCCAGATCTCCGCGTTGCAGGCACGTGCGTGCGAGTTCCGGTGTTCACTGGCCACTCCCTGAGTATCAACGTGGAGTTCGCGCGCGAGATCACCCCTGACCGTGCTCGTGAAGTGCTGGCTTCTGCCCCGGGCGTTGCGCTCGAAGAGGTACCGACGCCACTGCAAGCCGCGGGTACCGACCCGAGTTACGTCGGTCGCATCCGCGCCGACCAGTCAGCTCCCGAGGGTCGCGGTCTCGTGCTCTTCATCAGCAACGACAACCTGCGCAAGGGTGCTGCTCTCAACGCTGTGCAGATCGCCGAGCTGGTTTCCGCGCGTATCACGGCAGCTGCCTAACCGGCTCTCGCACTCATCCTCCGCACGTAGACTTGATACCGTGACTGAATCCGTCGACGTGCTGCTCATCGGTGGCGGCATCATGAGTGCCACGCTGGGCACATTCCTGTCTGAACTGCAGCCGGATTGGAAGATCGTTGTCCACGAACGGTTGGGCGATGTCGGGCTAGAAAGTTCCAACGCCTGGAACAACGCTGGTACCGGACACGCGGCGCTCTGCGAGCTCAACTACATGCCGCCGGCTGCCGATGGATCTGTTGATCCGGCCAAGGCCGTGTCGATCAATGAGCAATTTCAGCTGAGTCGCCAGTTCTGGTCGTCGCTCGTAGACGATGGCGTGCTTGATGAGCCGTCGACCTTCATCAATTCGACTCCCCACATGACTTTCGTCACAGGCGAGAAAGATGTCGCGTACCTCAAGAAGCGTTACGAAGCTCTCCGGACCCAGCCACTGTTCGCGGGCATTGAGTACAGCGAAGACTCACGCGTTATCAACGCGTGGGCCCCGCTGTTGATGCAGAAGCGCCGCAAGGGCGAACCGTTTGCGGCTACGCGAGTTCCAGCTGGAACTGACGTCGACTTTGGTGCTGTGACGCACCAAATGTTCGACAACCTTCGCGATCGTGGCGTGGACGTGATCACAAACCGCGAGGTGAAGAACCTCACACGCATGAAAGACGGCAGCTGGCGTGCCAAGTATCGCAACGTGATCGGCGGTACTCCCGGTTACATCAACGCCCGCTTCGTGTTCGTAGGAGCAGGCGGTTGGGCAATCAAACTGCTGCAGAGTTCCGGTATTCCTGAAATCAAGGGGTATGGGGTTTTCCCGATCGGTGGGCAGTGGCTGAAGACGAGCAAGCCCGAGTTGGTCGCGCAGCACCAGGCGAAGGTGTACTCGCAGGCTTCTGTGGGAGCACCCCCGATGTCGGTTCCGCATCTCGACACCCGCGTTGTTGATGGTGAGACATCTCTTCTGTTTGGTCCGTTCGCCACGTTCAGCCCCAAGTTCCTGAAGCACGGCAAAGTCTGGGACCTCGTCACTCAGGTGCGTCCTCACAACCTTGGGCCGATGCTGAAGGTTGCTGTAGACAACCCGGGGCTCATCAAGTACCTCGTGAGCGAGTTGCTGAAGGACCACGCGAAAAAGGTCGACAGTTTGCGGGACTTCATGCCGACGGCAAAAGACGAGGACTGGGAGTTGCTCGACGCAGGTCAGCGGGCGCAAGTCATGAAGAAGGACCCGAAAAAGGGTGGCGTCTTGCAGTTCGGCACCGAGGTCGTCGCTTCGAAGGATGGCTCGATCGCGGGTCTCCTCGGTGCGTCGCCTGGCGCTTCGACAGCTGTGTCGATCATGTTGGAGCTGTTGAAGTCGTGCTTCCCCGATCGAATTTCCGGCTGGGAGCCGCGCTTGCGTGAGCTCATCCCAAGCTACGGCGACACCTTGAACGAGCGCCCGGCTGAAGCTGCCGAGACACTCCGCATAACGTCCGCAACTCTTCAGCTTTCGGCTTAGGAGGAGCGGCCGGTGGCCAAACTCTATTTTCGCTACGGCGCGATGAATTCGGGTAAGTCGACGGCGCTCTTACAAGCGGCGTACAACTACGAAGAGCGAGGACAGCGTGTTCTGCTGGCCAAGCCTGAGATAGACACGAAGGATGCCGGGCGCATCTCGAGTCGATTGGGCGTCTCGCGTGAGGTTGACTTTCTCATTCGTCCTAATGACGACGTGCGCGCGCTTTTTCGTGAGCATCGTCACGAGGGCGTGGCCTGCCTCCTGATCGACGAGGCGCAGTTTCTCACCCCGGTACAGGTCGATGATCTCTTGCGCATCGTCGTCTTCGAGGGTGTTCCGGCCTTGGCATACGGCATCCGCACCGATTTTCGCACCGAAGCCTTTCCGGGTTCGAGACGCCTCATGGAGCTTGCTCACAGCCTCGAAGAATTGAAGACCATCTGCCGGTGCGGGCGTAAGGCGCTCTTCAACGCACGACTTGTAGAGGGACGCTTTGTTTTCGACGGCGATCAGGTGGCAATCGACCAACTGACCGCTGACAGCGTCACGTACGAATCGATGTGTGCCGAGTGCTACCTGACTGAATCAGGCGGACGACTCGCCGTCTGAACGATTCTGAGCGGCGGACTGGACGCGAGCGGGGTGAGGCGGAGCCGACTTGCTACCTTCGCTTTGCTTGGTCAGACCACAAGCGCTATTGTGGTCTGACCATTGGAGGAAAATGTGACGATCATCGAAGAAGATGTGCCCACCCGAGCATGGCGATCGGTACTTGAAACGATCGAATCGCAGCTGCTTGAAGGTCTTTTAGCTCCTGGAGACCGGCTGCCGTCTGAGCGTGAGCTCGCAGCGAAACTCGGCGTCGGACGCTCTAGTGTGCGCGAAGCCTTCCGCGTGCTCGAGGTACTCGGGCTCATCCACACTGCGACCGGAAGCGGACCTTCTGCCGGTGCGATCATCATCGCCACACCGCGTGGTGGCATGGCGGCGCTTCTTCGACTTCAGGTCGCGGCTCAAGGCTTTCCGCTCGAAGACGTCGTGGCAACCCGCCTCATGCTGGAAACATCAGTCGTCGCAACGCTCGCGAACGAGACCGAACGCGATGTGGCGTCGATCAAAGAGATTCTCGATGCGATGGACTCCGTGACGCTGGAGCGTAGCGAGTTCGTGGCGCTTGATGCTCAGCTTCACGTCGCTTTGGCCGAGGCCACCGGGAACGTCGTGGTCTCCGCGATGATGGCGGGCCTGCGCTCCGCGATCGAGTCCTATGTGCAAGCCGGGGCTGCGGCACTTCCCAACTGGGAAGAGGCAGCGGCGAACCTGCGTCATGAGCACCGCGAGATCTTTGCGGCTATTAATGAGGGCGATGCGGCATCCGCTCAAACCCTCGTGCACGATCACATCACCGGCTACTACGCGGGTATTTCCCGCCACACTCTTTAAGGAAGGACCACGATGGTCTCGCGACAGCTCCCCAAGGTGCCCGAACTTCTAGAACTCATGCAGTTCAAAAAGCCCGAACTCAACGCGAAAAAGCGTCGGCTCGATCAGGCTCTGACGATTGCCGATCTACGAAAGATCGCTAAGCGCCGCACCCCGAAAGCGGCATTCGACTACACCGACGGAGCGGCAGAAGGCGAGCTGTCCCTCGCGCGCGCGCGCCAAGCATTCGAAGACGTCGAGTTTCACCCGGGCATCCTCAAGCCGGCGCCCGATGTCGATACTTCAACGACGATCCTCGGCGGGCCAAGTGCCCTGCCGTTCGGGATCGCACCGACAGGATTCACCCGTTTGATGCAGACCGAGGGTGAGAGCGCGGGAGCGGGAGCCGCGGCGGCCGCAGGGATTCCCTTTACGCTTTCGACCCTTGGCACGACGTCGATTGAAGATGTGAAGAAAGCAAACCCGCACGGCCGCAACTGGTTTCAGCTTTACGTCATGCGTGACCGCGAGATCTCGTACGGCCTGGTGAAGCGAGCGGCAGAAGCTGGATTCGATACGCTGCAGTTCACAGTAGACACACCCGTCGCTGGCGCGCGTCTGCGGGATAAGCGCAACGGGTTCTCTATTCCGCCGCAGCTGACGGTTGGCACAATCGTCAATGCGATCCCGCGCCCGTGGTGGTGGGTTGACTTCCTCACGACACCGAAGCTCGAGTTTGCTTCGCTGTCGACGACCGGCGGCACTGTGGGTGAGCTACTCGACGCTGCCATGGACCCGACCATCAGTTATGACGATCTCGACATCATTCGTGAAATGTGGCCCGGCAAGATCGTGATCAAGGGCGTTCAGAATCTCGCGGACTCGAAGCGACTAATCGACTCCGGCGTCGATGGAATCATTTTGTCGAATCACGGCGGGCGTCAACTCGACCGGGCTCCGATCCCGTTCCGACTGTTGCCGGAGGTCGTCCGCGAAGTAGGTCGCGACGCAACAGTGATGGTCGACACCGGGATTATGAACGGCGCCGATATCGTGGCTTCCATCGCTCTTGGCGCGAAGTTCACATTGATCGGTCGCGCGTACCTTTACGGTTTGATGGCCGGTGGGCGTGAGGGCGTCGATAAGACGATTTCGATCTTGCGCAGCGAGATCGAACGCACGATGCAGCTGCTCGGGGTCGCGAGCCTCGAAGAGCTCCAGCCCAGTCACGTCACGCAGTTGGCGCGACTTGTTCCAGTTTCTGAGGCCGCGCGCGCAGTCGCTGAGCTTTAGCGGAGTTCGAGGGTGGGGAGGAGCCGGTCGAGATAGTCGGCCGTGTCTTCCCACCCCTCGACGGCGTGGCATTCAACGCCGAGTGTGAGTACGGGGTAGTCGTTGCCATCGGGATCGAGTCGGTCGCCCACAAAGAGCATGTCGTCGAGCGAGATACCGGTCTGCTCAGCGAGCTTCGTCATGCCGTATGCCTTGTCGATGCCGCGGTGCGTGATGTCGACCGACGTTGAGCCACCGGAACGCACTTCCAAATCCGGGATGCGGGCGGCAACTGCCTCCCGTAACGAATTTTTCTTAGCGCCTGTGGGGTCCCACGCCATCTTTGCCTCGAGTGGGGCGCGTTGCCCAAGCGCTGAGAACGTGATCTGTGAACCTCGGTCTTCCAGGATGTCACCCCACGTTTCCTCTGCCCACAGGTCCAGGCGGCGAGCTTCTTCTTCAACGGCTGCTAGTGCGCGCGTCTTCTCGTCGTCACTCAGTGTGTGTGCGTAAACGGTGGTGATACCTGAGACCTCGAGGCGATAATACTGCGTACCGCACGTCGGCATGAGGTGAAAAGCAGACAGGACCTCTTCTGCGGAAGGGGGGAGTTTCTCGACGACCTGAGTGCGGAACTGCGCGAGTTGGCCACCGGAAATAATGGCGACTTCGACACGCTGCGCAAGAGCGACGAGGAGTTCGCCGATGCGAGGATCGATTTCACTCTTCGATGGAGCGAGGGTGTCATCGAGATCAAATGCCACAAGCTTAGGTGTGCGAGGGGAGGGCATCTCAGGCTCCTGTCGTCGGTATGCGAGAGGCTCCACCTTACGGCGGAGCCTCTCTGTTGTCGGGGTGACAGGATTTGAACCTGCGGCCTCGTCGTCCCGAACGACGCGCGCTACCAAGCTGCGCCACACCCCGTATCAACCACACAACTCTACCGTGATTCCAGCGTGGCGACGAATCGTCCGCTTCGCGTCCGCCGTGCACGTGAGATGGCCAACAGCCCGAAGCCGATGGCGAGGGCTGCGGCCCCCACAGCGCCCAGGTGACGGAGCGTCATCCCATTGCCGTCGAACGGGCCTGTGACGGCAAGATCGCTAACGATTGTCGATTCGTGTTCTTCCCCGCAGGTACCTCGCACGAGCACCTGCGTCTCAGTATCCGGCGAGGTGCGGTAGCGGAGTTCAGCTATCCAGTGCTTCGTGCCCGACGTGGGCGAACTCACATCCGGCGAACGGTACTCGCCGCTGCCGGTTATCGGAACGCTAGCGGTCTCGAATTCGAGCGTGTCGTCTGTGCAGACCGGGGGTGTGTCGCGCTCGTTGTGAAACACGTAGAAGACGATCTCAGCGTCGGTATCTGCGGCAAGGCCTGTCACCTTGGCGGTGTCGTAGAACGGTTCGTCGACCCCCGCTCTTTCAAGCGCTGTCGTTACGACATCTGGAGCTGTGACCGTCGTCGTTTCGTTTTCGAGGCCGCATTCGCCCTGCGAGAGCAGACGGCGTTCGCCGCCGCCTGCGGGGGAGTACCAGAGGTACTCGATCCAGTAGTAGGTGCCGTCGTGGTGGGCGCGAACCCCGGGCGAAACATGGTCGCCCTCAGCCGTGACAGTGATCGGTGCTGTCGTTTCGACGAGTGTCTCTGGAGTGCAAGCCGCGGCCGGGTCTACATCTTCTTCGGCACGGTAGACCTCGAACGTCAGCTCGGTTGCTCCGCTTTGCGGCACCGGGCCCGCAACGTGCGCTGTGTCAGTGATGGCTGCCCCGAAGTCGGCTTCGGGGAGTGCCGTCGTGGTCACCGTCGGAAGAGGTGCGGTGGTTGTCTCGTTCTCGATGCCGCACGCACCGAGGTGCACGGTTCGACCATCGGTGTCGGTGGCGTGTTCCTGCCAGTAGTACGTGCCGAAGTCCGGAACCTGTGGTGCCTCGATTGTGATGGTGCCAGATTCAGGCACCGGCACCGGCTCTGTTGTTTGCCACACGAGGTTTTCGGGCACGCACGCGTTGGCGGGCTCGACGTCCTCCGGGGCGCGGAAGACGGATGCTGTCACGAACAGTCCGCCCAATGGAACAACACCCTCGACGATGATGTCGTCTGTCATCGCACCGCCGACCGCGGCAACGTGCTGCGCTCGAGACGAGATCGCAGTGACCATGGTGACTTGACTCACTTCGCCGAACTGCTCCGTCCAGCTGTAGTCGTCGGGCAAGGTCGCCGCAACCTCTTCGCTCTGCGTGGTTGCATCGATTTTCCACACTGCAGTGTAGAAACCAGGTTCTGGAAACTCCCACTCTGACTCGACCCGGTAAGGCACGGTCGGCCCGCTCGAGGTCTCGCTCGTGAGCGCGAGGGTCCCGACTTCTTCGGCGTCGCTGGGCACCTCGTCGGACAGTACAGGTTCGGACTCGGTGCGATAGACGGTCGCCACCGCCGAGATCGGTAGATACTCGCCTGCACCGTTTCTCGCCCAAGCGCCCTCTGCGCTGGCAAAAGTGACGTCGTCGCTGTAGGTGCCGCCGGCGACGTAGCGGGATACGACCTGAGTTGTGATGACGGGGGAGAACGTTGTCTCGCGATCAACGGCATCCTCTGCAGCCATCGAGACCTCGACACGACCAGCGGGGCCCGCCGTGTCTTGACCGCCTGGCGTGGAATAGTGGCGCACTGCTCCCGCGAATCCTCCGCTGAACGCGCCCGACGCGCGTACCCGAAACGGTGTTCCGGCTGTCGGGGCATGAGCTTGGATCTCGTAGCTGGTTCCGGGCACGGCGGTTTCGATGCTTGCTGAACCGTTCTGAGCGAACACACCGTTTTCAAGCGTGAGTTTTCCGCTCGCATTCGGCACGTCGGTCTGGGCCGTTAACGTGCCACGCATCGGATCCTGTTGATTGATCGTCAGCTCGAGTGAGCCGGATCCACTTGATGGAGATGCCGGAGTGTTGGTCGCTTCTGTGTAGTACGAGGCGGCAAGGTCTTGCACGGCTTGGTCATGTTCGGGGGCAAGGGACGAGAACGTCCAGTGAATGGCGCCCTGCAAACTATCGCCCTGATAGCCGAATGCGTGCAGAGTTTCGTTCCAATTCGCGATTGCTTTCACTGCCCACCCCACGCTCGCCGCCTGCACCGGGTCACTCGTTTGGCCGTACTTCGAAATCAGAAGATTTATCCCGGTCAGCTGTTCGGTACTCAGCCCCGCCGCAGACGAACTGATGCCGTGATCGACGGTGTTCCCAGTGGGTGCGGGCTGACCGGGCACTATGCAGTACGTGTGCACGCCACCCACGACCATAGAGCCGTGCCAGCCGTAGGTCGAGGTCGGTGCCCACGTGCCGAATCCGCTGCCCTGGGATGCGGCTTGCACCGGGAGGGAGATCAGGATGCCGCCCGTCGCTAGGGCCGCCACGATCACTATCGCCACAAGGATTCTTCGCATACCAACGATGGTTGACCGTCAGTGATCTCGCTCACCGGCCGGGGCGGAGCGCTGTGGAAAACCACTGCACCTTTCGGGGCTGTGGAGAGAAAGGTGATGAAGCTACGCGCGGGGCAGAAGCGTCAGCAGAGACGCTTCTGGGCGGCATCCGAATCGAACCGGTGCGTAGATCGAGTGGCCGATGCCGGCGCTGACGTTTAGGGGAGCAGCGGTGCCGCCGTGAGACCAGGAACTGAGGCCGCGCGCCTGGTCGAGTGGAATGTCGCAGTTTGCAACGAGCGCCTTGGATGAGCCGGGAATCCGCACTTGTCCACCGTGCGTGTGACCGGCTAAAATCGCGTTGGCACCGAAATCGACGAATGCGTCCAGCACTCGGCGGTACGGCGCGTGTGTAACTCCGAGTGTTAGATCGGTGCGCTTTTTCAGCTTGCCGATCTCAGGTGCAAGTGACGGGATGTCATCCCACTGCCGGTGCGCGTCGTCTACGCCGAAGGCGTTTATCCTCAGGTCTCCGATACGAAACGTCGCCGTTGAATTGTTGAGTCCGCGCCATCCGAGTTCGTCTTGCAAGAAAGTGTCGAGCGCGTGAGTGTCGAGCGGTGCCGCCGCGGGCGTGTGAGAAGAAGGACCGAGGAAGTATCGCAGCGGGTTGCGCGGGGAGGGCGCGACGAGGTCATTCGAGCCGTGCACGTACAAGCCCGGCACTCCTCGAAAAGCACTCAATGCTCCGCGGATACCTTCGAGCCCACGCGGATGCCCCAGGTTGTCTCCAGTATTGATCACAAGATCGGGCTTGAGGCCTGCGAGAGACGCAATCCATTCTTGTTTGCGATGCTGCCAGGGTGCCATGTGAGCATCAGAGATGTGAAGTACTCGCAGCGGCTGTGATCCGGGAGGCAAGACGTGCACGTCGCGTGTGCGCACGGTGAAGAGGTAGCGCTCGATCCCGATGCCCCAGACCGCCGTGCTTACGCCGGTTGCCCCCACCGCTGCGAGAGCGGTGAGGGCAACCTTTGTACTACGTGATGTCATGGGCAGGTTGCGGCTTTGTAGTTGATCGCCACGGTTGCGCCCCGCGCGACGACTGTGCCGCCGGCCGGGTCAGTGCCGGTCGCTGTCTTCGTCTTGTCCGCGGGCTTGTCTTCGTCGCCACCCGATCCGCCGGTCTTGGTACACGTGCCGACCACGGGGTTGAGGCCAGCGCCCGAAAGCGTTTGCTGCGCTTGTGCGAGCGTTCCTGTCACGCCTGGTACCGCGACGCCGTTTCCATTGCTGGGCGTGATCGTGACGGACGTACCGCCAGCGACTTTTCCGGCACCCGGGCTCTGGTCGACGATGATTCCGGCGGACTCGACAGCGTCGATTGCATCGCCGACACGAACTTGGAAGCCCGCGTCTGAAAGAGTCTGCGTCGCCTGGTCGATCGACTGCCCGATGACACTCGGCAGATCGCGATAGACGGTGCGTATCAAGGTCGAGTCAGGGTCGGGGAAGTTCTCTCCGCCGAATGCGACGTCGGCAGCGTGTTGAATATCGCGAGCGATGGCATAACGCAGACTCGAAAGCTGACGACCGTTCGAATATCGATTGAACAGATCATTCGTGCCGTTCGAGTTCCCAACCCATACCGCCGTCGTCACGTTCGTGGAAGACTCGATCATCCACGTCTGGTAAGACTCGTGTGTTCCGGTCTTGCCAATGAGTGGCGTGCCGTCGAAGGGGTTTCCCTGCCACCCCGTTCCGTCGCTCGCCATGACGCCTTGGAGTGCGTACGCGGCAGTTGCCGCAACTTCGGGAGTGATGACCTGATTGCATGACTTTTCAGCCAGTTTCAAGTCTTCGCCGTCAGCGTTGGTGACTCGATCGATGGCCGTCGGCTCACAAAAGATGCCCTTGTTCGCGATTGTGGCGTATGCACCGGCCATGGCGATGGGGGACACATTGTCCGAGCCGATCACCGTGCCGGCAGTTCCCATCGTGATCGGCTTTCCGGTGCCGAGAGCCACTCCCATTTTCGTGGCGTCGTTGGCGATGTCGCACAGGTCGAGTTCTGAAGCCATGGCGAGGTACCCGGAGTTCAACGACTGCGCGGTAAACCTCATTGGGGTGCCTACCGAACCGCCGACGTTGCCGAAGTTATTGATCTTGTCGTTCGAAAAGTTCACCCAATCGCCTTCGCATGAGTTCGTCATGCGCTGGAACACGCGATTTCGTCCGTCGAGTACTTCATTTACGGAGTGTCCCTGCTCGAGCCAATCCACAAGCGTGAAGAGCTTGAATGTTGAACCGGCGTTGAACCCGTCTGAGTTGCCGTACTGGCGGTTGCCCGCGTAAACGAGGGAGCTGTAGTTCGGATCGTCAGCGAGCGCCGCGTCTTCGCTGAACTTCGTGTTTTGTGCGATCGCGAGAATACGACCACTAGATACCTCGATGTTGACTGCTGTGGCGCCGAATTTCATGTTATCCACCGATGTCGGTGCATAGACATTCATCGAGTCCTGAGCTTGATTCTGAAGGCGCCAGTCCAGCGTCGTGTAGATGTTCAAGCCGCCGCGCTTGAGCGTGCGGTCACGTTCGTCTTGTGTCTCACCGAGCGCGGTATCTTGGCCAATCCACGATACGACGTACTGGCAGAAGTAGGCGGCATCCCCGGCAGCGGCACAGCCCGTGGTCGGGTCGGTAATGTTTGGCTCGATCGGCGCGGCGACGGCCTCGTCGTGCTGCTCTTGAGTGATTTTTCCATCACTCAGCATCCGGTCTAGAACATAGATCTGGCGGTCTTTTGTCAGTGAGTAGCCGTCTTCGGCGCTGTTGATGGGGTTTCCATCGCGGTCGGTCGATGACCCGCCTGGCATATCGATGCGATAGGTGTTGGGGTTCTGAACGATGCCGGCGATGACAGCAGCCTGACCCAGCGTCAGGTCTGAAGCCGAGACATTAAAGTAATGACGGGCGGCTGCTTCGACACCGTAGGTCGTTCCACCGAGGTTCACAATGTTGAGATACCCGAGAAGAATTTCGTTCTTGGAGTACTCCTGCTCGAGCGCGATTGAATACCGCATCTCTTGGAGCTTGCGCTCGATACCGTCGGAGCCGTTCGAGTTCGTGGCAGCGGTGAAGCACTGCTGCTTCTCTTCATCCGTGGCCGCGCTGCTCTCACAGCGCTGGATGAGGACGTTTTTCACGTACTGCTGGCTGATCGATGACCCGCCCTGCAGCTGACCCGACCCGCTGAGGTTGCTCAGGAGTGCTCGTGAAGTACCGATGAGGTCGATACCGCCGTGCTCGTAGAAGCGCGGGTCTTCACTCGACAGCAGCGCGTCGTACATAACCGGCGCGATCTCGTCGAACGTTACGGGTTCACGGTTCTGCTCATAAAACTGGGTGAGCTCTTGATACTCACCCGTGTCTTGGTTCTTCGTGTAGATCGTCGAAGGCAGCATCAAGTCATCGATGGCCAAGTAGTCAGGCATGTTCTCGAACATCGAGATGGCACTTGACGCTGCGGCGCCGGTGACTGCGACGGCAGGAGTGATTGTGGCGGTGATAAGTACGCCGGCAGCGACGCTGAGACCAACTAGTCCTGCGAGGCCGCCGAGCACACCGCTGGCAGTCCGTTTCTTCTCGGGCATAGGCTTGATGCTAGGCCAGATACCTGGGGAATCCCTTGATCACGCGCGCACCAGCGCAGCCTATGCCCTCACCGAACCGCGAACATCCGGAGCTCCGATGACCACGTGGGAATACCTCACCACTCCTCTATTGATCCACAACACCGCCGCGATCCTCAATAACTGGGGCAAACAGGGCTGGGAACTTGTGCAGGTCGTGACCGGCCCAGAAGGCGGACTTGTCGCCTATTTCAAGCGACCCACCGGGGGTGGAACTGCAAACGCCGGACTGGACGCTGCAGCTGTCGCCGCTCAGCAGTTCGAGGGGGAGTGAGATGAGCGTTTCAGCATCCCTCGCGAACCTCGGTATTGATCTTCCTGACGTTGCCTCGCCCGTCGCGTCCTACATTCCAGCGACGACACACGGTGATCTGGTCTTCACCTCGGGTCAATTGCCGTTTGTAGCTGGTATTTTGCCAGCTACCGGCAAAGTTGGTGAGGGACGCGGCCACGTGGACTCCTCGGACGCCAACCAGTACGCACGAGTGAGCGCCCTCAACGCGGTAGCTGCCGCTGCCGCTGCAGTCGGAGGCGTCGACCGACTCACAGGAGTGGTGAAGGTTACGGGGTTCGTGGCATCCGCTCCCGAATTCACTGGCCAGCCTGGCGTCATCAACGGTGCCAGCGAACTCCTTGGAGAAATCTTCGGTGAAGCTGGCACACACGCTCGTTCTGCTGTGGGAGTCGCGGTGCTGCCGCTCGACTCGCCCGTCGAAGTCGAGGTCATCTTCTCGTTCGAGTGACGCGAACCCGGTTAGCGCACTTGAGCGCTGATCACGCTCATAACGGCGGTATCGGCGAGGGTCGTGGTGTCTCCGACATCGCGGCCCTCTGCCACATCCCGCAGTAGTCGACGCATGATCTTTCACGATCGTGTCTTTGGCAGTTCGCCAACGATGTAGACGTCGCGCGGTTTCGCGATGGGGCCGATTTGCTCACCGACCCGTGTTCGAAGGGTGCACGCCAGCCCGTCGAGCGAGTGCGCATCGAGATAGCTCTGTTTGACGGATCACAAAAGCGACGACCGCCTGGCCCGTCGGCCAAAACGAGACCACGGAGCCATTCGTAGGCGCCTTCATGAACCGTCCGGTCGCGGTGTTCCTCGCGTATCGTCATCTGACATGAGCACTACGGCGACAGGCCAACCGGCCGTACCGGCGAGAGATCGCGGATGGAGGAGCGTCGGCTATGCCGTGGCGTTCTGGCTCTTTGCCGTCGCCGGCTTGCCCATCATGACCGGTGCATGGTTCTTGCTTCCATTGGCCTCCCTTGAAGAAGCCACTGAGCAGCCGAAGGCGCTTGCCGCGGGCACGACTATGGCGGGGACAACCCTCGTGATGGGCGTACTGCCGCTGGTCGTGGCGCATATCATCGGTTTCGTGATCCTCTGCACGATGGGTGGTGCGGGCAAAGTGAACCGTCGCGTTGGGATGCTGTGGGGGGCTGTAGCGGTCGCTACGGCATCGCTCATCGGGCTCGCCGTCGTGTGGGTGCTATCCGGCGGGGAACTCATCTACATGGTCGAGTACGTTCCCTGATGGCTCAGCCGCCGCGCCTCACTTCTTGCCGGTCACTTTCGACTGGATCGTGCTCATGACCATCGTGTCTGCGAGGGTTGTCGTGTCTCCAACCTCGCGTCCCTCCGCCACGTCACGGAGGAGACGGCGCATGATCTTCCCTGAGCGTGTCTTCGGCAACTCGGTGACGATGTAGATGTCGCGAGGGCGAGCGATCGGACCGATCTGTTCGCCTACCCATGTGCGAAGGTTCTTCACCAAGGCGTCCGTGTCCTTCAACACGTCCTTGTGACTCTCTTTGATACATACAAAAGCCACCACCGCCTGGCCGGTGGCCTCGTCCGACGCCCCGACAACTGCAGCCTCTGCAGTTGCTTCGTGCGCAACAAGCGCTGATTCAATTTCGGCGGTGGAGAGTCGATGTCCTGAGACGTTCATCACGTCATCAACTCGGCCGAGCAACCAGATGTCGCCGTCTTCGTCTCGGCGAGCGCCGTCGCCAGCGAAGTAATACCCCTGCGCTGCGAACTTCTCCCAATACGTCTCCACAAAACGGTCGGGATCGCCCCAGATTCCTCGCAGCATGCTGGGCCATGGTTCGGTGACGACCAGGAGACCGCCATCGCCGTTCGCAACGGTTTCGCCGGCCTCGTTCACGACCTCGATCGCGACTCCGGGCACGGCTACCTGTGCGGAACCGGGCTTGGTCTCGGTCACTCCGGGAAGCGCCGAAATCATGATGGCTCCGGTCTCGGTTTGCCACCACGTGTCGACGATGGGGGCAAGGTCTGCGCCGATCACGCTTCGGTACCACATCCATGCTTCCGGGTTGATTGGTTCACCCACCGACCCGAGCAACCGCAGTGAACTGAGATCGAACTTCTGCGGGATATGGCGACCGATCTTCATGAACGATCGGATAGCGGTGGGCGCCGTGTAGAGGGTTGTAACTCGATACTTTTCGACGATCTCCCACCAGCGCCCAGGGTGGGGGCTGTCGGGCGTTCCCTCGTAGATCACCTGTGTCGCGCCGTTGGCGAGTGGCCCGTATGTCACATAAGAGTGGCCCGTGATCCACCCGACGTCTGCAGTGCACCAGTACACGTCAGATTCGGGTTTGAGGTCGAACACGTTTCGATGTGTGAACGCCGCCTGGGTGAGGTATCCGCCCGAGGTGTGAACGATGCCCTTCGGCTTTCCTGTCGTGCCGGATGTGTAAAGGATGAACAGCGGATTTTCGGCGGGAAAAGCTTTCGCGGTGTGGGCAGCGGAGGCCGCAGGAACAACGTCATGCCACCACAGATCGCGGCCTTCTTGCCACTCGACCTCGTTGCCACCGCGCCGCACAACCAGCACGTTTTCGACGGTTTCCTGCACCCCGTTGCCGCGGTCGGCAAGCGCCATATCGACAGCCGGCTTGAGAGCGGAAACCTTGCCCTTTCGGTATCCACCGTCGGCGGTGATGACGACCTTGGCACCCGCATCATCGATGCGTGCTCGCAGGCTGTCAGCAGAGAATCCGCCAAAGACGACCGAGTGAACGGCTCCAATGCGTGCGACTGCGAGCATTGCGACAATCGCTTCGGGAATCATCGGAAGGTAGATAGCGACTCGGTCATTGACTGAGATCCCGAGGTCTTCCAGAACGTGTGCGACCCGACTGACTTCGTCAGTGAGCTCTGCATAGGTCACTTGACGTTCGTCGCCGTTTTCGCCTTCCCAGAGCAGCGCGGTTCGGTCACCGTTTCCGGCCTCGACGTGACGGTCGAGACAGTTGTACGCGACGTTGAGCTCACCGTCAGCGAACCAGGTTGCAAACGGCGGATTCGACCAGTCGAGAACTTGCTCAAACGGAGTGTGCCAGTGCAGCAACTCTCTCGCCTGGGTTGCCCAGAAATCATCCCTGTTGGCATTCGCTGACTCGTAGAGGTCAGCCGAGGCCACGGCCGCCGCTGCGAATTCGGCTGAGGGTGCGAATTTGCGGGATTCGTTCATGAGGTGATCGATCTGTGTGCTCATCGAGCGCTCGCTCCTTTGCGACTATCGTGCGCGTCACTCTATCTCGCACGTCAGCGCCCGTTCCACCTGTCATGACGCCAGGTTTCAGCAGGCCCGAGGTCTGAGCTGATATATCAGTGCGCGATCGGCTGAATTCGGGCTCGTGGATGTTCATCACTGCGTAAAGTTGTTACGGCCGAACTTTGATTCTGGCTTCGCGGCGCTTGACCACCCCCCTGATGCATGCGTCGCGCGGGCGGCATCCCATTCCCCCATGGGATGTCGCCCATTTCCTTTCTTCCTCCCCATTTGCCGAAGAACGATGCGGTCTCCACGAGGGTTCAGGTTCGTTCCCGAGCGTGCAAGCCGGGTTCGTAGCCTCGAAGGATGCCGCAGCCGTTTGTCGTTCAACCACGTGTATCTCAGGGCGTGTCTTCGACCCCGCAGAGGGGAGAAGGCATCCGTCGGCACGTCGAGCGTTCGCACTTCGCCGAAATACCGGCGTTGCGTCCATTGGTGCGCTGGCTGAGCGACCCCGAAACGACCGATGTGTTCGTCAATGGTGCGGACGGACTCTTCGTAGATCGCGGCAACGGCGCCGAACGCGTTCCGCAGTGGCGTGCAAGTGTTGACGACGTTCGCGAACTCGCTGTGGCGCTGATCGGTCTCGGCGGACGACACCTCGATGACGCAACACCCTGCGCTGACGTGCGCCTCGAATCAGGGATGCGGGTGCACGCCGTGTTGGCACCGGTCGCTCCCGCTGGTGCGACGATTTCGATCCGAGTACCGCGCTTTGATGCGCCCGATCTTGACGAGCTCCAGCGTCGAGGAGCGTTCGATGCTGCGCAACGCGCTCACCTCGAAGAAATCGTTGTTCGCCGACGGAACGTCCTCATTACGGGTTCAGCCGGTAGCGGGAAGACGACTCTTCTGGCTGCAATGCTGCAGCGAGCTGTGGCATCCGATCGCATTGTGACGATCGAGGACGTGGCGGAGCTCGCGATATCTCACCCTCACCACGTGCGGTTAGAAGCGCGCCAATCGAACCTCGAGGGTGCGGGAGGGGTAGGGCTCGCTCAGCTCGTGCGTGAAGCTCTGCGTATGCGACCCGATCGGCTCGTCGTGGGGGAGTGCCGTGGCGCTGAAGTGCGCGAACTGCTCTCGGCCCTGAACACCGGACACGACGGCGGTGCTGGCACACTGCACGCGAATAGCCTGCGAGATGTGCCCGCGAGGCTTGAAGCGCTCGGGTCGCTCGCGGGATTGGACGATCGTGCGCTTGCGCGTCAGGCTGCAAGCGGACTCGACACCGTCATTCATCTGGAACGCACTCGCGAGGGTCTTCGCCGCATCGCCGGTTTCGGCACCCCCGCCGTTGAAGACGGTCGCCTGGTGATTTCTGAGGACTCGCGATGAAGCTGCTGCGGCGCCCGAGCAGCACCGAGCCTGACCGCTCAGCGGCGGCTGAAGCCGTGCTTCGCTTGGCAGTTTTGCTTCAGGCCGGTATTCATCCGAAGCGGGCCTGGCAATACCTTGCCTCAGCGGGAGATCCGGTCGCTCAGCGTGTGGAAAGCGGGAGCGATGTCGCTACCACCCTGCGAGAGATCGGACCGGATTGGCAACCGGTGGGCGCAGCCTGGAAAGTGGCCGAAACTGTGGGAGCGCCGCTCGCCGACAGTCTCCGCGCCGTCGCCGGTGCGCTGCGCGACGCCGAAGAGTGCGCCGATGAGGCCAGAGTTGCGCTCGCGGAGCCCGCCGGGACCGCGCGACTGATGTCGTGGCTGCCGCTTGTTGCGGTGGGACTTGCGCTCGCTCTCGGATTCGACGTCGTGGGAGTTTTTATCTCTCAACCTGTCGGTGCTGTGTGCGTCATCGCGGGCCTTGCGCTCATGCTGTGCGCTCGCCGGTGGACGCGAAAGCTCGTGCGTGCGGCTGCTCCGCCACCGGGCGTACCCGGCCTCGACGCTGAGCTCATGGCGATTGCTCTGTCAGGCGGTGTCTCTTTGGAACGCGCACGCTCAGTCGTGAGCGGTGCGACGCAGGTGGCGACAACCGAGTCAACCGCCGACACCCTCGCACTTTCACGCTCGGCAGGAGTGCCGGCCGTCGAGCTGCTTCGCGCGTCGGCAGCGCTCGCGCGTCATCGTGCGCGAACCGACGGCGGGGTGCGCGCAGCGAAGCTGAGCTCACGACTGCTGTTACCGCTTGGCGTCTGCACACTTCCGGCTTTTCTGCTCCTCGGGGTTGCCCCGATGTTCCTCAGCGTTCTCGCGTCGACACCGATGTCGATTTGAGTTCCCGCTGTAACAAGAGTGCCCACCGTGACCGAATCGAGGAGAATCTCATGTTCCACATCCCGTCCAGAACGAGCAAGATCAGAGTGCCGCAGCTCTCACGTCGTCGTGCAGAACGCCTGTACCGAAGACCCGCCGCCCGAACAGGAATCATGCGTGATGATGAGGGGGCAGCGACCGCTGAGTACGCGATTGCGACGATGGCGGCTGTGGCATTTGCCGGTTTGCTCGTCGTGATCATGCGCTCCGATGAAGTGCGCGGCATCCTGGAGGATCTCGTGCGCCGCGCCCTGACCGTCGCATGAAGCAGCGGTGGGGCGAGCGTGGTTCGGTGACTGCCGAGTTCGCGGTCGCCCTGCCCGCTGTGCTCGTCGTCGTCGCTCTCGCGGTCGGTACGCTCGGTGCGGCTTCACGCCATGTCCGTCTGCAGGATGCCGCGGCAGACGCCGCGCGTTGGGTCGCTCGCGGCGAAGATAGCGACAGCGCGCTGGGTCTGGTCGGTGAAGCGGTCTCTGGCGCATCGGCGTCGATCGAGTATCGCGGCGATCTGGTCTGCGTCATAGCGAGTGCTCCAGCTGGCGCAGCCCTGACGTTCGTTGATCTTCGCGCCTCGTCATGCGCACTCGCGGGGGGACTCTGATGGCGGGCACACTCTCGGTGCTGGGGATCGTCGCGGGAGCCGCGGTGCTGAGCGTGGGGCTTGTGACGGCCGGAAGTGCTGCCGTCGCGGGGCAACGGCTCGCGAGCGCTGCGGACTCAGCAGCGCTTGCTGCGGCAGACACGGCGTCGGGAGCCGAGATCGGTGTGCCATGTGATCGCGCCGCCGAAGTGGCCGCCACATTCGGGGCCGCTGTGTCGTCGTGCGCACTCGACGGCCTGATCGCCACGGTGAGCGTGACCGGGACTTTCTTGCGCTGGCAGACCTCGGCGACGGCTCGCGCTGGACCACCGCCGTGAGCGCTACACCAGATCGCGAAACGCCCGAAATGATTGCGCGCGGGGCGAACCTGGTGCGGCGATGCGCTGAGGTCACAGTCTGTGGTGTGTATGGTGTGCAACGAAGAAAGGACCACACGTGGCTACCGGCAGCAAGGCTCAGGGCAAGAAACTCGTCATCGTAGAGTCGCCCACAAAAATGACCTCCATCCAGGGGTACCTCGGCGATGGCTATGAGGTGTTGAGTTCTGTCGGTCATATCCGCGACTTGGCCAGCAAGAAAGACATCCCCGCCGACAAAAAGGCGGCGTACGGCAAGTACTCGATCGATGTCGACAATGATTTTGACCCCTATTACGTGGTCAACGACCGCAAGACGAAGACTGTCGCTGAGCTGAAGCGGGCGGTGAAGACCGCCAACGAAGTGTTGCTCGCTACTGATGAGGACCGCGAAGGCGAGGCCATCGCGTGGCATCTGCTCGAGGTGCTGAAGCCGAAGGTTCCTGTCAAGCGCATGGTCTTTCACGAGATCACCAAAGACGCCATCAAAGCGGCCGCCGAGAACACGCGAGAGCTTGATCTCGCGCTCGTTGACGCTCAAGAAACTCGCCGCGTACTCGACCGTCTGTTCGGGTGGGATGTTTCCCCGGTGCTCTGGCGCAAGGTCGGTTCGGGTCGCGAAGGCGCAGCTCTCAGCGCCGGACGCGTGCAGTCAGCCGCAACGAGGCTGGTTGTCGAACGCGAACGCGAACGTATGGCGTTCGTCTCAGCGTCGTACTGGGACATCGAAGCTCTTGCGCTGAAAGGCACGGATGCCTTCTCCACTCGTCTCGTGCGGGTAGACGGGGCTCAGCTTGCGCGTGGCACCGACTTCGACGACTCCGGTCAGCTCAAAAAGGCTGTGCTCGTTCTCAGCGAAAAAGACGCCCAGGAGCTTGCCGCTGCTGTCATCACCGCGGGTGAGGCATCCGTTTCGAGCGTTGAGGCAAAGCCCGGCACACGCAGCCCGAAGGCCCCGTTCACGACCTCGACAATGCAGCAGGAGTCCGGTCGCAAGCTCTCGATGAGTGCGAAGCACGCGATGAGCGTTGCTCAGCGGCTGTATGAAAAAGGTTTCATCACCTATATGCGTACCGACTCGCAGTCGCTGTCGACGCAGGCGATCACGGCGGCCCGCGAGCAGGCCGTGGCGCTCTACGGCGACCGTGCCGTTCCGGCGAACCCCCGGGTGTACCGCAGCAAGTCGAAGAACGCTCAAGAGGCCCACGAGGCAATTCGTCCGTCGGGTGAGCATTTCCGCACCCCAAGCTCGGTCGCCAGCAGTCTCGACCGTGACGAGCAGCGCCTCTATGACCTCATCTGGAAGCGCACTGTCGCAAGCCAGATGTCCGATGCCAAGTATGAAACGACGACAGTCACGATGGCCGTCGAAGCCGGCGGCAAGAAGGCTGAATTCACAGCCTCCGGCACCGTTTACACGTTCAAGGGATTCCTCGAGGCGTACGAAGAAGGCAGTGACGAGAAGCGAAGCGATGCCGATCGGGCATCCGATCAGTCGCTCCCGGCTCTCGCCGTCGGCGATGTGCTCGGCGTGAAAGACGTTGAAGCGAAGAGCCACGCAACCACGCCGAAGCCGCGTTACACCGAGGCGAGCCTCGTGAAAGCGCTGGAAGAAAAGGGCATTGGTCGCCCCTCGACGTTCGCGAGCATCATCGACGTCATCCTCGACCGTGGCTACGTCAGTAAACGCGGTCAGGCGCTCGTTCCGAGCTGGCTCGCATTCAGCGTTGTACGCCTTCTCGAAGAGCACTTTGCCGACCTTGTCGACTATGACTTCACGGCGGCGCTCGAAGATGACCTCGACGCGATTGCCCGTGGTGAGCAACAGCGGACGTCGTGGCTGAAGGAGTTTTACTTCGGCTCTGAGGGGCACGTGGGGCTTCGGAACATCGTTGACAACCTCGGTGAGATCGATGCGCGAGAGCTCAACTCGACGCCGATCGGCGACGTCGCGACTCTGCGGTTCGGTAAGTACGGTCCCTACCTCGAAGTGCCAGATGCGACCGATCCAGAGGCCAAGGCGCGCATCGTCAATGTGCCAGAAGAGCTTGCTCCGGATGAGCTGACACCCGCCAAGGCGCAGGAGCTCATCGATGCTCCCGTCGCGGGCGACCGCGTGCTCGGAGAGAACCCCGAGAACGGGAAGCTGGTTGTCGTTAAGGACGGCCGCTTCGGCCCGTACGTGCAAGAGCTCGAGCCTGAAGAGCCTGAGGCGGTAGACGAAGCAACGGGCGAAGTCACCGAATCTGCGCCGAAGAAGAAGGCGACAAAAAAGACCGCGGCGCCTAAGCCTCGCACCGCGTCGCTCTTCAAGAGCATGTCGGTCGACAGCGTCGATCTCGAAACTGCGCTGCGGCTGCTCGACCTACCTCGCGTGGTCGGCAAGGACCCGGAGTCGGGCGAAGAGATCACGGCCCAGAACGGCCGCTATGGTCCGTACCTCAAAAAGGGCGCTGACTCGCGCTCGCTCGATAGCGAACAGCAGATCTTCGACATCACTGTCGAAGAGGCCGTCGAGGTTTACAAGCTGCCGAAGTACGGTGCGCGCCGCGCCTCGAGTGCCCTGAAAGAGTTCGACGCCGACCCGGTTAGCGGCAAGCCGATCAAGATCAAAGATGGCCGTTTCGGTGCCTACGTGACTGATGGCGAGACGAACGCGACGATTCCTCGTGGCGAGACTCCCGATGACGTCGATTTCGAACGCGCCAAGCAGCTGTTGGCAGATAAGCGCGCCAAGGGGCCTGCCCCGAAACGCACAGCCCGCAAAACGACAGCTCGCAAGACCACCGCGAAGAAAAAGTGACTGACCGAGGGGTGTGGATCACGCTCGAGGGCGGCGACGGAGTCGGCAAGACGACTCAGGCGGCGCTGCTTGAGGCGTGGTTGGGCTCGAAGGGCCGCACTGTTGTACGCACCCGCGAGCCCGGCGGCAGCGAGGTCGGCACGCTGATCCGCGAGATCGTGCTCCACCATCGCGGCGATGTCGCGCCCCGCGCCGAAGCGCTGCTTTACGCGGCTGATCGCGCCCACCACGTCGCAACGGTGGTGCGCCCAGCGCTTGAGCGCGGCGATGTGGTGTTGCAAGACCGCTACCTGGACTCATCGGTTGCGTACCAGGGCGCGGGACGTGTACTCGACCCCGCAGAGGTTCGTTCGTTGTCACTCTGGGCGACAGAGAACGCGCTGCCCGACATTACCGTGCTGCTCGATCTTGACCCGGTGGCCGCCCGCGAGCGTTTAGATGCCGCAGACAAACCCTTCGACAGGCTTGAAGCTGAGAAGGCCGACTTCCACGCGCGGGTGCGGCACGCATTCCTATCGCTCGCTGAAGCCGAGCCGGAACGCTTTCTGGTCGTGGACGCAAGTCGCGACCCGGCCGACATTTCTCGCGAGATTCAACAGCGCATGACGGCGCTCCTCTAGGGGCGATTCTCCAGCGCTGCTCCGCTCGGGGAGGAACGTCAGCGGTCGACAGTAGGCTGGTCGGCATGGATGCTCCCACCCCGACGGTGTCGCCCGCTGGGGCGCCCAATATGTCGCTCGGTGATGTGCCCTGGGGTGCTGTGTGGGGGCAAACGGATGCCGTCGCCACTCTGCGTGCGGCAGCATCCGACCCGTCCGCTCTCACCCACGCGTGGCTTATTACCGGTCCTCCGGGCTCCGGGCGTTCAACTCTTGCGTACGCGTTCGCGGCGGCCCTGATCGCTGAGCCCGGTGACACAGCGGCCATGCGCCAGGTGATCGCGCGCACCCATCCAGACCTCACAGCTCTTCGCACCGAGCAGGTGATCATCCGCATCGAAGAAGCTCGCAAGCTGGTGGAGCGCGCCTACTTTTCGCCGTCGGTTGGGCGATACCGCGTGATCATTGTCGAAGACGCTGATCGCATGGCCGAGCGCACGTCCAACGTGTTGCTGAAGGCGCTCGAAGAGCCGCCAGAGCGCACTGTGTGGGTGCTCTGCGCCCCGAGCGACGCCGACCTCTTGCCTACGATTCGATCACGCGTGCGCACGCTGCGGTTGCGTGAACCGGAGATCGCTGACGTAGCGCGCCTCATCGTCGAACGCACTGGCGCCGATCCTGCTGTCGCCGAACAATCAGCCCGTCACGCTCAGCGTCACATTGGAATGGCGCAGCGACTCGCGACGGATGCCGCAGCCCGAGACCGTCGAAATGACACCTTGCGCTCTGTGCTCGGGGTGCGCGGTGTGGCCGACGCGGTCGAGGTTGCAGCTCAGGTCGTGAAGGCCGCGACCGAAGACGCGAAGACTCTGACTGCGGAGCGTGATGATTCTGAGCGCGCTCAGCTGCTGCGCACAGTGGGAGTGCCGGAAGGCGCAGCTGTGCCTCCCGGAGTGCGCGCACAGGTCAACGCACTTGCCGACGAGCAGAAGCGGCGCGCCACGCGAAGTCTTCGCGATGGAATCGACCGCGTCCTCACCGACTTGCAGGCACTGTTTCGTGACGTGGTCATGATGCAGTTCGGTCGCACAGAGGGGCTCATCAACATTGAGCTTGCGGACCCTCTTCACGCGGTTGCCCTGGCTTGGCCACCCACTCGCACTCTGGCTGTGCTCGATGAGATTGCCACGACGCGGCGTCACCTTGAGCAGAACGCTGCCCCCGCTCTCGCGCTAGAGAGTTTGTTCATCACTGTTGCGACCGGGAGAACCCCATGACTTTTTCGCTTCGTCGTTCGGCTCTTGCGCTCGTTGCAGGGGGTGCGGTTGTGGCCGTGGCCTTGTCTGGCTGCTCATTCAAGCAAGACTCCACACCAGCACCCACTCGTGCTCCTTCGACATCGGGTGTTGCCGCTGAGCTGCTGCCCTACTATGAGCAGGCTGTGGAGTGGACCGAGTGCAGTGACGTCTTCGAGTGCGCGACAGTCACCGCTCCACTCGATTGGAGCGACACCTCAGCTGGCGATATCGATCTCGCTATCATTCGGCACACTGCGACAGGCACTGATCCGCTGGGATCTCTTCTCGTAAACCCAGGAGGACCCGGCGCGAGCGGCGTGGCGCTTGTGCGCGACTCGCTCGATTACTCGGTCGGTGCCGACCTGCAGGTGTCTTACGACGTCGTGGGGTTTGACCCGCGTGGGGTGGGGGATTCGACAGCGGTCAGTTGCTATGACGCATCCGGGATGGATGCGTATCTCTACGATCTGCCAACGGGCGCGCGCGGAAGCGACGAGTGGACGGCCGAACTGGATGCGGCGAACGCTGACTTTGCGGCGGCCTGCGATGCCAACAGTGACGGCATCCTTCCCTACATCACGACCGAGAATTCCGCGCGCGACATGGACCTCTTGCGGGGTGTGCTTGGTGATGACCAACTCAACTACCTCGGCTATTCGTACGGCACGTTCCTCGGCGCGACGTACGCGAAGCTCTTCCCCGAAAATGTTGGCCGACTCGTGCTTGACGGCGCTATCGATCCGGCTGTTTCTGGCCTCGACGTCGGCACAACTCAGGGCATCGGCTTTGAGTCGGCGCTTCGTGCTTACATGGCCGACTGCCTCGCTGGGGAAGACTGCCCGTTCGCTGGCACAGTCGATGATGCAATGGCAGACCTCGGCACGCTCCTCGCGAGTGTGGACCGCTCACCGCTTGCAAACGCAGATGGCCGGATGCTCGGCTCGAGTTCGCTGATGACAGCAATCATCGCGGCGCTGTATTCGCAGGGCAGCTGGCCATATCTCACCACCGCGTTGACGAGCGCTCTGGCGGGCGACCCGAGCGTCGCTTTCGTACTCGCCGACTTCTACTACGCACGCGAAGACGGCGTGTATACCGACAACTCCACTGAGGCCTTCGCGGCTTACAACTGCATGGACTATCCGCTTGACTACACGGCCGATGAGAAAGCTGCCGCGCAGGCACGTCTCGAAGCCGATGCTCCAACGATTGCCCCGTACTGGTCGGGACCAGATCAGTGTGAGGAATGGGTTTACCCAGCCACGGGCGTGCGCGAAGAGATCACAGCGGCGGGCGCTGCTCCAATCGTGGTTGTCGGGACGACGAACGACCCGGCTACACCCTACGAGTGGTCGGTGGCGCTCGCTGATCAGCTTGAGTCAGGCGTGCTCGTCACGCGCGTGGGCGAGGGGCACACGGGTTACAACAAGGGCAACACGTGTGTGGACGACATTGTCGAAAACTACTTTTTGACAGGTGACGTGCCAGCGGAAGATGTTGTCTGCGAATAGTTCGGTTCGCGGGTGTTCGTTTGGGCATGTAAGATCGATGATCGTGCATAGCGCAAGCTACGCGCGCCACCTTAGCTCAGACGGCAGAGCGATTCACTCGTAATGAATAGGTCAAGGGTTCGATTCCCTTAGGTGGCTCCAACTCCCAGGGCCAAATATCCGCATGATTGTGCGGTTGTCGAGCCCGTTCCGCCCTGTCCGAATGGGGCGCTGCCCACACTTTGCTCCCACATTCGAGCTCAGTGAAGCCGTGCGGGTCGTCGCGAACAGGCCCGAATCCACTCGAAGCGGCCGGCGACGTGCGTCGGAACTCCATCAAACGAGTCGCGTCAGCCGTTGGGGAGGGAGCCATGGCAGTCACCTTCGCTCACAGGTTTCTGGCGGAGACTTTCGGATGGGCCTGCGGAGCCGCTCGGGCGGATTATGACGACTTACGGCGACGCGGGAGAATCATAGATTCACGGCAACAGGAAGTCGTGTGAGCACATCGGAAGCGGCCGCAGTCCCGCCAGGGTCCCCTTATTCGCTGATGAGCGAAGAACAGGTGCGCGCCTGGTGCGCCTACATGAAGGTGCAACTCAGGCTGGTCTATGAGATGAATCGCCAGCTTCAAGCGGACAGCAACATGTCGCTTCCCGATTATGACGTTCTGGTCGCGCTGACAAGCGATCCCGAAGGAAAACTGCGCGTCGCGGCGCTGGCGACCCGCCTGGGGTGGGAGCGAAGCCGCGTCTCGCACCACGCGCGGCGGATGTAACAACGATCGTTGCTTGAAACGAGCACCGCAACCGATGATCGACGCGCAACCGACGTGCGTATAACAGAGGCGGGATGGCGGGCGCCCCGTGCGGCGACCCCATCTCACGTTGCGCTCGTGAAGTCGGGCTTCTTAGATGCGCTCGCCCCGGATGATCTAGAGCAGCTTGCCGGGATCATGGAGCGGATCTACGACCAGCTCATCGACAACGGGACGCTCCCTCGTCCGGTCGATCACCCCTGACGGGGCTCGTTCTGGTTAGCCCGTTGCCCGAGGCGATGATCGAGCGGGCGACACCGTCTCTCGAGGGACGGGGATATCTCGGTCGAGTACGGCGAGGTCGTAGGAGCTGGTTCCTCGACGATAAGCACTTTCACGACGCAGCTCCCATGTGCTCAGAGCTCGCGCACCCCGAGATATCGGCAGCATATGCAAAAGCGCATACGCCGCCGCAACAGGCCGCCTTCTTGACTGAGAACATGAACACACACACAGGCCTCAGACAGCGACGCCTCACCGCCGTCATCGGTGTCGCTTTGCTCGCCGCCGCCGAGAACCCGACCGTGGACCTGAGGACTGAGCGATGATGACCGCGCTCACGACTCCGCGCCCCACGCTCTCGCGCATGCACGCACCGACTCTCCACACGCTCCCCAGTGCGGTCGCGGCGAACGTCGAGCGGATGCGGTTGGCCACCCATGCCCGCCTCATGGCGGTCGTGAAGGCCGATGGATACGGTCTCGGATCAGTCCCCGTCGCCCTCGCCGCGATCGGCGCCGGCGCCGAATGGCTCGGCGTGACCGATGCCAAGGATGCCGCAGAGCTTCGTGATGCGGGCGTCGAGGTGCCGATCCTCGCATGGCTGAACCCGGCGGGGGTCGACGTCGCGCAGGTCATTGCGGATCGCGTCGATGTCGCGGTCGGCTCCGTCGACGAGCTGCGACAGCTGATCGCCGATGCGTCGTCGCTGCCTGATGGACGCGTGCGTGTGCACCTGCATATGGACACCGGCATGTCGCGTGGCGGCGTGCGGCTCGAGGACTGGGCCGAACTACTGCGGACGGCGCGTTCTGGACGCGGTCGCATTGAGGTGGTCGGCGTAATGGGGCACCTTCCAGACGCCGACGCCGCCGACCCTGCGATCAACGCCCCGGCGGTGCTGCGCACGTGCCAGGCGAGGGATGCCGTGCTGCGCGCAGGGTTCGGTCCGCTGATCGTGCACCTCGCGGCGACGTCGGGCACGCTGACGGATCCGGCGACGCACTTCGACATGGTTCGCGTCGGCGCCGGGCTCGTCGGCATCGACCCGTCCGAGACGGTGTCGTTGCAGGGGGCTGCGCTGCTGACGGCGTCGGTCGTGCACAGCAGCACCGTGCCTGCGAGAACCCCCGTCGGGTACGGCGGGGCGTACGTGACCGAGGGCATGACCCGCCTCAGCGTGATCGGCGTCGGTTATGCCGACGGCATCCCGCGCGAGCTGGCGCTGGGCGCGGCCGTCGCGATCGACGGCATCCGATGCCCGATCGTCGGGCGGGTGTCGATGGATCAGATCGTCGTCGACACCGGCGATCTGACCGTACCTCGAGGCGCGACAGCGGTGGTCTTCGGCCCGGAGGGCGGTGCGGTGCCGAGCGTGCAGGAGTGGGCGAGGTGGGCTGGAAGCATCCCGCATACCGTCGTCACGGGCATCGGTCCGAGGGTCGAGAGGGCGATCGCGTGAGGGTGCTAGTGATTGGCGGAGGGCAGAACCCCGAGCACGACGTCTCGCTCGCCTCGGCGGCCGCGGTAGCCGAGGCGCTGCGGGTCCGGGGCTACGACGTCAGCACGGTGACGATCTCGCAGGAGGGCGTTTGGGAGGTGGCGGGCGTCTCGGAGGGCGCCACCGCCGCGGAATCTCTCGCACTCGCCATGCCGCTGATCGCTGCGGCCGACGTCGTATTCCCTGCAGTGCATGGAGCGCTCGGGGAAGACGGCGTGCTCGCCGCTTTGTGCGCTCTCGCCGGGGTTCGCGTGGTCGGGTCCGGTCCGCGCGCGGGAGCGATCGGCATGGACAAGTGGGCGACGAAGCTCGTCGCCGCCGCTGCGGGACTGCGCACGGCCCGGGGCCGGGTCGTCAATGCGGCCGATTGCGGGGATGCCGTTTTCGATGGCCCCGTGGTCGTGAAGCCCGTGTCGGCCGGATCGAGCTACGGCGTCTCGCTCGTGCGCGAGGAAGCCGAGCTCGGTGCGGCGATGCGGGCGGCCGCGCGATTCGATCGGCGGATCCTCGTCGAGGAGGTGATGCAGGGCAGGGAGATCGACGTTGCCGTCATCCGCGAGGGCGGCGGGGTGCGCTGGGCAGCCCCACCCCTGGAGATTCACACAACGGGGCTCTTCGACACCGCCACGAAGTACGGCGGCAGTGCGCGGTTCACGGTGCCGGCGAGACTCTGGGCTGCTGAAACGACTTCGCTCGCGCGCGCCGCGCTGTCCATGTTTGACGCTTTGGGCTGCGCCGGCGTCGCGAGGATGGACTTCTTCCTCACTGCCGAGGGGCCGGTGCTGAACGAGGTCAACACGATGCCGGGGATGACCGCGGCATCGCAGGTGCCCCGCATGTTCGCAGCGGCCGACGTGTCGTACGTCGACCTGGTGACGCGCCTCGTTCGCGCCGCCGAGGTGCCGGAGGGGTGACCGCGCGCGTCGGCTGGCCGGATGTCGCTAAGGGAATCTGCATCACCCTCGTGGTGCTGTGGCACGTGATGACGAAGCACGCGATCGACGCCGACAGAGCGGGGGCGATCACCCATGCCTGGGCGACGCTCAACGCACAGTTGCTGCCCCTGCGGATGCCATTGTTCTTTCTGATCTCGGGGATGTTCGCCGGCCGCGCCGTGAACGCTGCCGACGGCAACTCCTGGCGACGTCGCGCCGGCCGCCTGGCCGCGGTCTATGTCGTCTGGGTCGTGATCCAGACGTTCGTGCTCGCGCTCACGCCAGACTTCGACACTGCCAGCGCCGAGAACGGGTGGCAGCTGCTCGCGCAGCTCACGATAAGTCCTACGAACCTGTGGTATTTACTCGCGCTTGCGGTGTACCTGCTCGTCGCCCGCCTGGTGCGGCACGCGCCGACTGTCGTGTTGCTGCCTGGCGCGTTCGTGATCGCGGCCGTCGCGGCGGCGGGTCTCCTCCCCGACCTCGGCAACTTCTGGCAGGTCGTGCAGAACCTGTTCTTCTTCCTCGCGGGGCTGCGGTTGAGGGCCGCTATCGAGCGGTTCGCAGCGGGAGCTTCTCTGCTTCGGACTGTCATGCTCGGAGCGGCGTATGTCGCGGCTCTCGGTGCGGTCGGGATGTTGGGAATACGTCAGCGGACCGGTGTGTGGCCGCTTCTTGCCATCGTGGCGGTCGCGTTCGGTGTCGCGGCCTGCGCGATGATCGACCGACACGTGCGTGTCGTCGCCCGGCCGTTGCGGTGGGTGGGACAGCGCACGCTGCCGATCTACGTGATCCATATGATCCCGCTCGCCCTGATCGATGGCGCGCTGCGCACAGGGGGCTGGGCCGCAACTCCGGTGGTCGAGGTCGTCTGGCCGATGGTGCTCACGGCGGTCGTGATCGCAATCTGCCTCGCGGTGCACGCGGGCCTCCAGCGAGTGGGGCTCGGGGTGCTCTTCGATCCGCTCCTGCTTATCGACCGGGCATCATCACCGCGGTCTCAATGAGCGGCCGCCCACCTGTGACTAGTTCTCTGAGAAACGCTCATCCCGCAAGCTGGGCGACGTGGCGAGCGATCCGTGCGGCTCGCACTGCGTCGGTGCGTGCGTTGACGACGTCGAGCAGAATCGGGTACCGAGCCGATCTGCTCAGCGTGAGGAACGCGGCTTCCGCGCCAGGTTGGTCCCGAAGAGCAGAAAGCAGATCTTCGGGGACGTCGATGGTTGCCGAGCCTGCGTATGCCCGATCCCAGCGCCCGTCAGCTTGGGCTCGTTCGATTTCGGCGAACCCGCGGGCGCGCATTCGACCGCGGGCGATGAGTCCTGCGACGAGCTCCACATTCCGCTGCGACCACATGGACCTCGGTCGGCGTGGAGTGAAATGCTGACGGTAGGTCGCGGCGTCTACGGCGTTCTTCCGGCCATCGATCCAGCCGCTGCAGAGCGCCTCATCGAGCGCTTGAGCATAGGTCAGCGAAGTCGGGACGTAGGATCCTTTCTTGGAAAGGGTCAGCCACACCCCGTCGCTCGTATCCTCGTGCTCGTTCAGCCACGATCGCCACGCATCCGCGTCGCGCACGGTCAGGTCATCCGGTTTCATCGTCTGACTGTCCTCATTCCGCGGCGCGATCGTGCTCGGCGCGGCGACGCAGGCTGGTGTCGGACAACGATTGTGGGACGTACCCGACTTCGCTGAATCCGACGTCGGTGCCCGGCGGGACGATCTCGTCGATCCGGTCGAGCAGATCGTCGTCGAGGCTGATATCGGCGCCGGCGAGGAGGTCGTCGAGCTGCTCCAGGGTGCGGGGTCCGATGATGGCAGAGGTCACGGACGGGTGCGCCATGACGAAGGCCATCGCGAGGTGTGTCATCGAGATGCCGGCCTCGTCTGCGGCAGGCGCGAGCTGCTCGATCGTCGCGGCTTTGTTCAGGTCGCTCATGTGACGCGGACCCCATAGGGCCCGTCCCGGCGAGAGAGACCTGTCGTTGTCGGCCCGGTACTTGCCGGTCAGCAGGCCCCAGGCGAGCGGGCTCCACGTGAGAACACCCATGCCGTACCTATCGCAGACGGGCAGGACCTCGCGCTCTATGCCGCGGGCGAGGATGGAGTAGCTGGGCTGTTCCGTCCTCAGGCGCCCGAGACCTCGTCGCTCGCTGATCCATTGAGCTTCGACGATGTCCGATCCCAAGAAGCTCGACGATCCGATCGCGCGGACCTTGCCCGCGGCCACCAAATCAGTGAGGGCGGACAGAGTCTCTTCGAGATCAGTCGCCGGGTCGAAGTGGTGGATCTGGTAGAGGTCGATGTGGTCGACCTGCAGCCGTCGTAGCGAGTCCTCGACCGCAGTGACGATCCACCGCCGGGACGCGCCGCGACGGTTGGGGTCGTCGCCCATCGGCCCGCTGAACTTCGTCGCGAGGATGACGTCGTCGCGACGACCTTTCAGCGCCTCGCCGAGGATGACTTCGGTCTGGCCCCAGCCATACACATCGGCAGTGTCGATGAAGTTGATACCCGCGTCGAGCGCGCGGTGCAAGATGCGGGCGCAGTCATCGGGATCGGGTGTGCCTGCCGGCCCGAACATCATCGTGCCTAGGCAGTAGGGACTGACCTGCAGGCCGGTGCGCCCAAGGGTTCGCATTTTCATAGCCGCGCTCCGCTCGGTGCGTCAGTCACTGCCAGAGGGTGAGGATGATGCTCGCGGCGACGGTGCAGATGATGAAGTACGGGGCGTTGATGAGTGTGTACAGCAACGGACGGGGAAAGTTCGGGTTGATGGCGATTGTCAGTGTCTGAGCGACGAGGTAGCCGATCGAGACGACGAGGCCGAACACGATGCCATCGCCCAAAGTGTCGATCTCGAGTGCGCGCAGCAGGATGGCGCTCGTAATGACGACAAGAAGGCTCGCGATCAGCGGCCCGACGATGAAGAGGATGCCTGGTTTAGGTAGCTCGCGGTTCTCGTTACCGAGGGCGACCTTGTAGGGGCGCGCGACGATGACGGTGAAGTAGAGGCCGCCGAGCACGGCGAAGACGATGGTGGCGACAATGACAGCAAGCCAATTGATGTCGGACAGGACAGTAAGCACGGGTGCTCCTCAGGAAAGTGATCTGAAACGGATAGGGGAGTTCAGGCGGTGGTGACGTTGATGCTCCAGGTGACGCCGAAGCGGTCGGTGAGCATGCCGAAGCCGGCGCTCCATGCCGATGCGGCCAGGGGCTCGATGATGGTCGCGTCGGCCGACAGTGCGTTCCAGTAGCTCTGGAGTTCGTCGAGGGTGTCGGATCCGATCGACACGAACAGGGCTTGGTCGGTGATGGTGGTGTTGTTCTCCCGTCGGGTCGAGCCGCCGCCGGCGATGCCGCCGTCGGTTTGGCCGGGGATGTCGTAGCCCATGATTTGGAAGCCGTTCTCGGCGGCGACGAGGCCGAACACGACTTTGTCCGAACCGGGGATGTCGGCGGGCATGCCGAAGTCGGCGTAGGTGTTGATGACCGCGTGGCCGCCGAAGACGGACTGGTAGAACTCCAGCGCCTGGCGTGCGTCGCCTCGGAAGTTGAGGTGGGTGGTGGTCTGGATGGTCATCTCTGCTCCTTGAGTGAAGGGGCCGTTTCGGCCTGATGCATTCACTCTCCCAGCCGTGTAGGTCCGTTACTGTCCTAGACCGGACCTAGGGCGCAAAGATCACGACGAAATCGCTCCCGACACTCCGCTGAGCCATGGGTGAAGATGTGAACCGGCCACGCCTAGGAGATGGAACGCCAGCCGCTCAGCAGGAGCCGCAAAGCGTTCACTCCGAGTCGCCGTGCCCGCGCCTGCCCGATCGACTCGAGGCGTCCGAGCGCTGCGATACCGTACAGCGTGCCCCAGATGATTTCGTAGGCCTGGGGGACCTCGAGTGTGACCTGATGGGTCTCGGCCCAGTCGTCGATGAGCTTCGACAGGACACCGATGACGGACTCCGCAGCGGCCCTGCGCTCGGCGGCACCGAGCGCGGTGCCGTTCATTGCTTCGAAGAGGTGCGCGTTCTCACCCGCGAATCGCAGGTACTCCGAGGCGGCCGCGGCTAGGCGAGCGTCGATGTCCGCATCGTGCGATGCAGTCTCCAGTCGTCGCACGAGCTCGTCGTACCCCTGCCGCACGAGCTCACCGATCAGGGCGTCCTTATTGGCGAAATGCTGGTAGATGATCGGCGCCGTATAATCGACCGCCTCGGCCACGCGGCGCATGGTCACGCCAGGCGCCCCCTCGGTCTCGAGCAGCTGTAACGCCGCTGCCAGTATCCGTCCGCGCACTACGACCTTCTCCCGATCCCGTCGTTCGCTACCAGGCACTTCACCCGCCTCTCCGTCATCTCGAACGATATCTGGTCCTGCGTTGACAACCGCTCCGATGCATGCCAGTCTAACAGCGTTAGAACTTCTAACAACGTTAGGAAACGAGGAATTATGATCTTCCACATCAATCGCGCAACGCTGAAGCCCACGACGACTCCCGAGCAAGTCGAGGCTGCTCTTGCCGGGTGGCGGACGATGGGCGAGACGATCCCGTCCGTGAAGTCCTACGTCGTAGGGCGGGATTACGGAGGCGACTACGCCTACAGCTGTGTCTTCGTCCTCGAGGACCTCGCCGGTCTCTTCGAGTACCTGACGCACCCCGCTACTTACGCCACCGATGCGATCGGCCTCGAACTCGTCGAACGCCTCGACATCTTTGACGTCAGCGACGACAACGACCCCGATCTCGGCAGCAAGATCGAAGAACTGCACCGGCGCCGCAACGACGACAATCCCACCATCGTGGACCTCCTCAGCGGGGTCCCCGCCTTCCGTGGCGCGGGTCTGGAGAGCTGAACTCGTCCACCCCGTCGGGGTCCGGGATTCGCCGATCGTCGGACCCTTTTGCGGCGACCGACCGCCCGCAACTGATCGAAACACGACACCGGCTCGACGGGACGTTCCTGGTCGAGCACGACAAGAAAGAAGTGATTGACATGAGTGCAGTACGTAATGAGACGAGCCAGGGTCCGCGGTCCGTGCTGGCCGATCGAGTTGGTCGGAGCCTGATGGGCTTCAACGCCCTACTCACGGTTGGAGCGCTGATCTACGGGGTGACCATGCTGCTGCAGGCCTCTCCTGACACTTTGGTTGTGGAAGCGTGGCGCACCTTCGGGTTCCTGGTCTTCCTCTCCTTGAACCTCATGGTCGCCATATGGCCGCGTCAGATCGCAGGCGCATGGGAACTGATCCTCCTCCACAAGGTGGCGGTCACAGTATTCGCTGCGGCGGTCGGCGGTGCGAATGAAGCGCAGGCAACCGCTTGGATCGATGGGTGGCTGGTCATCACCACCATCTCGGCCTACGTGCTGTGCCGTGGATGGCTGGCCTGGCGGACACTCAGCAAGAACGCTGTCGGTGCCCCGGACCCGGCCGTCCGGTAGTCCCGGTCCGGCCGGGACGCAATCAGGAGCTCAAGGCGACCGACGGAGGCGTACGGGCGGCGCGGATGGCGGGATGCAGACCGGCGATCGCTCCGATAGCAATGGTGGCCGCGACTGCGGTGACCAAGATCCAGAGAGGCACCACCGGTACCCATCCATTGCTGGTGGCGATCGCACCGCTCACAGCCGCACCCAAGGCTGCGCCGGCGAGGAGCGAGATGGACCCCAGAGCCAGAAGCAACTCGGTGAAGACGTCATCAACGGCCGTGCGCGCGGCGAGGGCGTCGGAGGGTCGGGATACGACGACGTCTGCGGAGGCGGCCGCTTGGATGGATGGCGGGAGCAATTCCCTCACGGCGAGCACGTCAGCATCGCGCGAGCGCTCGTAGACGCGGGTGGGGTTTCCCGAGTCGTCGTATCCGGCGAGGGCGATCGGAATCCCCACCAGCGCGGCGATATCCAGCTCTTGCGCGAGAGCAACGGGTTCGAGGATCCCGACGACGGTGGTGCTCTGGCCGTCGAGCCAGACCTGGGTTCCGGCGTCCCGCACTCCGAGGCGTTCCGCGGCAACGGCACCGAGCACTGTCGTCGGCAGTGCGGCGGTAGCGGGGTTCAGCCAGGGGCCGGTTCTCATCTCGGCGCCAACGATTGCGGGCAGATTTAGTTCGCTCGCGGTGACGGACAGTCCGCCTGTGCGTGCCGCGTCGACAAGCGAGTTACGGTCCACGTGGACCTCGCGCAGATCGGCCGTAGCGGCGGCGCCCGCTCCGCCAACCCGAAGTGATGACCATCAGCTGCCCGTCTGCGGCCGCCACCACAGCAGCCGCCTGGACAGCTGACCGCAGCTCGGCATCGAGGTTGTCAACAGCTGGCAGGCCCTCATCGAAGGGAGACACCGACTGCGCATCAGAGATGAAACCGTCGGCCGCGGTCTAGGCGTCAATATCGAGAAAGACCGTCGCCGCGGTCGAGATGCGCTCCTGCAGCTTCGCCCTGCCGTCGCTGACCGCGCAGGCCGCTAGACCCACGGTCAACGTCGCGACAAGCACAACGGTCGCACGTGCCCGGCGCCGGCCGAGCGGCCAGTGAAAGTGGTGATCCATGATTCCTCCCACGACTGCCGGTTCGACGGGCGCTGTGGGAGCAAGCTCATCAGCACGGGTATTGCAGCGGCGTTGCGCCGTTTCAACACATTTCTGCAATACTCCAGCTGGCACACTGAAGGCTTCAACCGAGCGCGAAAGGGTCGTGATGCGCGTACTCATCGTCGAAGACCAGCCGTTCCTGGCAGAGGCGCTGCAGGACGGGCTCCGTCACGAGGCGATCGCTGCCGACGTGGTGCTCGATGGCGACGAGGCACTCGAGCGTGTCAGCGTCAACGACTACGACGTCGTCGTGCTCGACCGCGACATCCCGGGCACCCACGGAGATGAGGTCTGCGACATCATCTCCCGCGAGCATCCCACGGTGCGAGTGCTCATGTTGACCGCGGCCAGTCGACTGTCCGACAAAATGACCGGGTTCGGACTGGGCGCCGACGACTACCTCACCAAACCGTTCGAGCTGGAGGAGCTCATCGTCAGGTTGCACGCGCTTGCACGACGACCGACGGCCGCGACGCCGCCCGTGCTCGAGTTCGGTGACCTGCGACTTGATCCATTCCGCCGAGAGGCGTATCGGGCTGGCCGATACCTGAAGCTCACCCGCAAGCAGTTCGCGGTGCTGCATCTGCTCATGCAGGCGGACGGCGGAGTAGTCAGCGCTGAGACCATGCTCGAAAAGGTGTGGGACGAGAACGCCGACCCCTTCACCAGCGCGCCACGAGTCACCATGTCGACCCTCCGGAGAGCGCTAGGAAAGCCGGAGATCGTCGCGACAGTTCCGGGATCCGGATACCGACTGAGCGAACCTCGATGACGAAGATCGCGGCGGTATCCCGACGGCCGCGTCCGAGCGGTCGGCGGCCCGGCCTATCGGTCAGACTCAGGCTGACCTTGAGTTACGCGGCCTTCGTCGTCGTGGTGGGTGTCGTCCTTTTCGCGGTGGGAATCCTGCTTCTCCGCTTCGTTCCCGAAGGGAACCTCGTAGGAAGCGATGGAGACGTCATTCCGTCCAGGTCGGATCTGATGGACGTGTTCATCCGGTATGCCCTGGACGCGCTGCTCCTGCTGAGCGTGCTGGGTTTTGGAGGCGGTTGGCTCCTCGCCAGACAGATGCTGAAACCGCTCACTCGCATCACCGCCGCGGCGCATGCCGCTCGGGACGGGTCGCTCGACCATCGCATCCGCATGCCAGGTCGCCAGACCGAGCTCGCGGAGTTGTCCGACACCTTCGACGACATGCTCGATCGGCTGCAGAGAACGCTGGAGGCACAGCAACGGTTCGCTGCCAACGCATCACACGAACTGCGCACACCCCTCGCCGTGACGGCGACCATGCTGGATGTGGCGTCTCGACACCCCGAGAAGCAGAACTACGACGAACTCGTCGAACGCCTGCGCGCCACCAATGATCGGGCAGTCAGACTCACGGAGGCGCTGCTCCGCCTGGCGGATGCAGACGCGATCGATGCCGTCGCTGAGCCTGTCGATATCGCTGTACTGGTGCGGGTGGCGCTCATCGAAAGCGCCGATGAAGCTACAGAACGAGGCGTCACCGTCACCTCCGCACTCCACCCGGCGATATCGATCGGCGACGAGGCTCTGCTCAGCCAAATCGTCACGAACCTTGTCCACAACTCCATTCGGCACAGCGGAAAGCAGGGGCAAGCCCTCGTCAGTACCCGATTCGATCCTGACCACGGGACCGCGATTCTGCGGACGGAGAACACTGGACCGATTTACGAAGCCGACACCATCGCACGGCTCCCCGAGCCGTTCCTGCGAGGCGCAGGGCGAGTGGCTGGCCCCCAGCAAGGCTACGGGCTAGGCCTCGCCCTCGTCGAACGCATCGTCGCTGCGCACGGTGGATCCTTCGATATCGCCCCGCGCTCGAACGGAGGACTCATCATCACCGTCGCCCTGCCGGGTGCGGGAGCCGATGGTTTCAGTCGTCCAGAAGTGCGACCGCACGCGTCCAGCCGGCCGAGGCGCCGCTGATGTTTGCCGGGAAACAAGAGATAGTGAATCCGGACGGTGGCAGGGCATCGAGGCCGGTCAGCTTCTCGATCTCGCAGTAGGCCGCTTCCATTCCCGCCTTGTGCCCTTCCCAGACGATGCCGGGATCACCCGTCTCGGCGAATCGCTTCGCGGTGTACGAGAAGGGCGCGTCCCCGCTCCACCCGTCGGTGCCCACGGTCACACGAAGGTGCCACGATCGCCACGGTTCGGGACCGAAAGATCGCTTCGCGAGTACGCCACAACCGCTGACACGTGCGCGTGGGTCGGTGAGTGGAGATAGGCCCCCTGTGTCGAGCCCCGTCGCTGTTCCGCGTTTCCGTGGAGGGCTTCGTTCGATCAATGGAAGTCAGCGAAAATCGCCGACCTGCTGCTCGACCGGCACAGTGCCGTCGACGACGATGTCGCCTGTGTGCGCGGTAGTGACCGTCTCGATGAGGACGATCTCCACTTCCTCGTCGGCGACGGGGTTATGCTGCACGCCCCTGGGCACAACATAGAACTGCCCCGGGGTGAGGACGACCTGCACGTCGTCGGGCAGCTGGATCCGGAGCCTGCCCGTCACGACCAGGAACATCTCATCCTCGGCTTCATGGGCGTGCCAGACCAGCTCGCCGAGCAACTTGGCGACCTTGATGTACTGGTCGTTCACCCGCCCGACAACCCGGGGAGTCCAGTGAGCGCGCACCTGTCGAAGCTCGGCGGCGATATCCATTCCCTGAAGAGCAGTCATGGAACGATTCTGGTTCAGAAACTCTGCAAAACGCGCACGCGCTCGTCACGGTGACGGACGGCCGAAGGCGATCCGAGCAAGAGAACATCGAATGCGTGCGGGTAGCCGGAGCGAACGTGAAGGTCGGTTGCCACGCCGGCCCGCCACAGCTGCTGGGCGTAGCGGACGTCCTCGTCTCTGAATATGTCCAGTTCGCCGACCTCGATATACGCCGGAGCGACCCCACGCAGATCGGGTGTGCGTGCGGGAGCGGCGAGCAGATGATCCGCCGAGTCGCGCGGCACGTCGTCGAGAAGCGACTCCCATGCCGTCCGGTTGAACTCGTACGAGAACATTGCGGCGGCGGGGCTCAGTTCTACATCCGGAGAAACGGTCCGGTCATCGAGCATCGGGTAGATCAGAATCTGACGCGCCAACTCGATCCCGGTATCACGCGCGAGGACGGCTACTCCGGCCGCGATTCCGCCTCCAGCGCTGTCGCCCATGACAGCGATACGAGCGGGATCGATATCGAGCGTCTCGTGGTGGTCGATCAGCCACTCCACGGCGAGCAGTCCATCGTGCACGGCAGCTGCGCCTCCTGCTTCGGGGGCGAGTCGGTACTCGACCGACAGGAATGGAACGCCGGCCCAATCCACCAGCATCCGGACGAGCGGATCGTAGAGATCTACACTTCCGGCGATTCGGGCGCCGCCGTGGAAGAAGACGACCGCAGGTCCACCCGCTGACTCATCCTTGCGATACCAGCGCAGGTCGACGCTGGTTCCGTCGGCGTGCTGCGCTGTGAAAGCGCTTGTCTGCACGGAAGGAGTGCTGGGCAGCGCTGCCAGTTGACTCAGGCCGTCGTTGAGGATGAGCCGCAAGCCGTAGACATCTCCCGGGTGCCATGCGGCGAATCTCGAGGATCCGCGCGGTCCTGCGCCCGCCGCGAGCACCTGCTGGATGTAAGGGTCGAACTGCAGGGTCATCGGGAGTCTCCGTCCCGCGTCATGTAGCGGGCGAGGAATGTCTCGACCGCGCTCTCGACCGTCTCGGCGATCGCGCGGTCGGTGGGGGACCACTCCTGCAACAGGAGCTGGGGCCACAGAACGAAGTTCGAGATCATTCCGAGAAACTCCGTCGTCGCCCGGACGCCGTCCGGCACTCGGAGTCGACCGCCGGTCGCCTCCGATTCGACGTAATCGCGCACGAGCTCGAAGAACGGTTCCTTGCCGAGATCGAACTGCACCCGGCCCAGCTCGGGGAATCGTGGCGCCTCAGCGATGACCATCCTGTGCAGGCCCGCCATCCCGGGGCGGTGGAGGAGCTGGGCGTAGCGGTGTCCGAGGGTTTGTAGCGCGACCCGGGGGTCTCCGAGTTCAGGGGGCGACATGCCGGCGCCGGGATCGGCTGCCCAGAACTGCAACACGATCGCTTCGAACAGGTCGGCCTTCGTCGGAAATTGCTTGAACATCGTCGCGGTGGAAACACCCGCACGCTCGGCGACGCGAGCGAGTGATGTCTTGTCATACCCGAGTTCCGAGAACAGATCGGTGGCAGCCCGCAAGATGAGCGCTCGCTTTTCGGCGGCAACCTGTTGGTGATACGTCGATACCCCTGGTGTCATAACGCAACGATATCAGAGGCGAGTGACTTGACTCACTATACGTTGACGGCATAGTGTTCCGAGTTGACCGACTCACCACTGGGTCGGAGGTTGAGGTAGGGGAGTAGAGAATGACGAAACGATTCGAAGGTAAGACGATCCTGATCAGCGGCGGGGCGGGGGGACAGGGCGCGGCGCATATGCGTGCGTACCTGCGTGAGGGAGCGAATGTCGTCATCGGCGACATCGCGGACGAGCGCGGCGCGGCCCTGGTCCGTGACGAGCCGCGAGCGGACTACGTCCACCTCGACGTCCGATCCGAGGATGACTGGGCCAACGCCGTCCGTGTCGCTGAGGTTCGGTTCGGGCCGATCGGTGTCCTCGTGAACAATGCCGGCGTCCCGAGCCCCGCAGCCCTCATCGAGCACGGGCGCGTCGACGATTGGCGCCGAATCATCGACGTCAATCTGACCGGACAATACCTGGGCATCCGGGCTGTGGTGCCGTCGCTCCGCCGGAACGGCGGTGGCAGCATCGTGAACATCGCCTCCATGGCGGCGGACACCGGCATCGCATTCCTGGCGCCCTACGTCGCGAGCAAGTGGGGCCTACGCGGTTTGACGCAGACCGCTGCACTGGAGCTGGGACGGGATAATATCCGCGTCAACGCGATCCATCCGGGCGTCGTTCGCACGCCGTTCATCACGGATCCGGTGACGCCGGACGAGCCACCGGTCAGCGAGATCTTCTCACCCGACGCGCTGGCGATCACGCGCATTGCGGAGCCTGAAGAAATCTCGGACATGGTCCTCTTCGTCACGTCTGACGAGGCGGCATTCGCGACGGGGTCGGATTTCGTGGTGGATGGTGGTCTTCTGCTCGGACCGGCAGTGCCGCGAGAGGCATGAGCATGCGGCAACGAGATCTGGGCCGCGGGCTCCGCGTTTCGGCAGTCGGCCTGGGCACGATGGGGATGACCATGGCCTACGGGCAGTCCGACGATGCCCGGAGCATCGCCACCATCCAGCGCGCATACGAGACCGGAGTGACGCTGTTCGACACGGCAGAGATGTATAACGCCTCCGTACCCGGCAGCAACGAACGGCTCCTCGGCCGGGCCGTCCGCGGCTTCCGTGACGAGGTGACCCTTGCGACGAAGTTCGGTTACGACATCGACGCCGATCAGACGGCGGCGCCTGTGTTGGACAGCCGACCCGAGCGGATCCGGGCGGTCGTGGACAACAGTCTGCGGTATCTCGGTACGGACAGGATCGACGTGCTCTATCAACATCGTGTCGACCCGGATGTGCCGATCGAAGAGGTCGCGGGCGCTGTTGCGGAGCTCGCGGCGGAGGGAAAGGTCCTTCACTTCGGACTCAGTGAAGCCAGCCCGGGCATCATCCGTCGCGCGCACGCCGTGCATCCTGTCACCGTTCTGCAGAGCGAGTACTCGATGTTCGAGCGCGAGGTGGAAGCGGTTCTTCCGACGATCCGCGAACTCGGCATCGGGCTGGTGGCCTACGCACCTCTCGGCCGAGGCTTCCTGACCGAAACCGTCAAACCGTCAAAGGAGTACGAGGTCGACGACATGCGTCGGTTCGATCCGCGCTGGCAACCGGAGAACTTCGAACGCAATGTCGCCGCGGTGCGGGAGCTGCGGCATATCGCGCAGCTGGCGGGTGTTTCTCTCCCGCAGCTCGCCTTGGCGTGGGTGCTTCACGAGGGTTCGGACATCGTGCCGGTCTTCGGCACGCGAACTCCCGAGCGGATCGACGAGAACGCCGCAGCTGTGGATGCGGCGATCGCACCCGAGTTGCTCGAGCGCGTGCGCGAGCTGCTACCGGACGGCGCGTTCGACAGCCGGTACACGGATGGTCACATGCCCACCTCGGTCAACGTGTGGTCGTGACGACGGTTGCGGTGTTCGGAGCATCCGGACAGACAGGTCGCCGGGTCGTAGAGCGGCTGCTCCGGGAGGACTGCGACGTTCTGGCGATCAGCCGGCGCGATACACGGACGGGCCAGCGCCTGCGCAGCGCTCGAGTCGACCTGAGCTCGGCCTCAACAGCCCTGCTTCGGGGCGTGCTGGATGGCGTCGACGCGGTGGTCTTCGCGGCGGGCGGAGATTCTCTTCGAGTAGATCGGGATGGAGCCATCCGGACCATCGAGGCGGCCGAGCAGGCGGGGGTAGGCCGATATGTGCTCCTCACGGGCATGGGCGTCGGTCGGGATCGCCCGGCCGAGCTCTACGGCGGATTCTGGGACACCTACTTCAGCGCCAAGGAAGAGTCAGAGCGTCGCCTTCGCTCATCACCCATGCAATGGACGATCCTGCAGCCCGGCGAGCTGCTCAATTCACCGGGACGTGGCCGCGTCGAGTTCGCCCCCACGGGCACACTGGAGATCGGCGCGATCTCGCGGGAAGACGTGGCCGCGGTCATCACCACGGTTCTCTCCCGAGACGATTCCGCGGGGCGCTCGTGGGAGATACTCGAGGGCACCGAGCCGATAACCGACGCCATCACGCTCGCGTCGAAGCGGCACGCCTGATGACGATGGAATCGCCGGTGGCGACGACGCACCAACAGATAACACGATGAGCTCCGTTGTCTTCTCCCGGGCAGTCAGGCCGGGTGCCCCGTCACGAGCGATTGTGTCGGGAGTGCGTCGCGCTCGATGCGTTCCCCGTCCTTATAGACGGCGTCGATTGCGCGCAGATGACGGATGTCCGCGGTGGGGTCGGCATCCAAAAGCACGAAGTCGGCGAGCTTGCCCGATTCGATGGAGCCGAGAGTATCGGCCTTCCCATAGGAGCGAGCGACGTTGATGGTGGCGGCAGAGATCGCCTCGAGCGGGGTCATGCCTTTCTCGACCATGCTGCGCGTCCAGTGGAAGTGATCGTTGCCCAGCGTCCAGGGGCGGTCTTCGCGCTCGGCCTCGGTGAGATCGGCAAGATGGTCATTGCTGGAGCATCCTGCGTCGGTTCCCATGATGATCTTCGCGCCGGCACCGATGAGCGTGCGCTCGTTCTCCGAGAACGCGCCTCCGCCGAGGACCGCCGCCCAGCTGCCTGCCTCCTCGAGGGCGTGTCGGTGTTGTTCGTGCACGGTCTGCAGCTCAGCCCACGAGTCGCTTGCGACGATCTTGTCGACCAGCTCGTGAGGGTAGGGCTGCCCCATCGTGTAGTTGGCGTGAATGAGCACGTCCGCGCCCAGCTCGACCGACGTTTCCAGAGCCTCCACCGAGAGGCTGTGGGTGAGTACCGGCACTCCGGCTGCTCGGGCCTCCTCGACGATGACGTCCAGCACCGGCCGGCTGAAGGTCTGGTAGCTGCGGTCCAGACCGACTGTCATGAAGATATGGTCGCTGACGGCGATCTTCAACAGGTCGACTCCGCGCTGCAGATAATCTCGGACCGCCGCGCGAACCTCTTTGCGGGGCAGCAGGCTCAGCTGGTGGCCGACTCCGGCCTCGAACTGCGCGTCGATTCGGTTGACGAACGACTGCGTCGCCGCGCGTCGACCGGCGAAATGGAAGTCGGCGCTGAACGGCCCGCCCATCCCCACGATCGCGCCTGCCGCGAAGATGCGGGCGCCCTGTGCTGTCCCGGCATTGATGCGGTCGCGGGCGCCGAGCACGTGGTCGACCGCGTTATACGTGTCGAAGACCGTGGTGACGCCGTTGCGGAGCACCAGTTGGGCGGCCTCCTCGATCACCTCGACATACCTGCCCTCCCACCGCGCGAGGTATTCGATCGTGCCCGGCCCGACCATGAACATCCACGCGTCGAGCAGGTGGACGTTGCCGTTGACGAACCCGGGGATCATCCATTTGCCGGTGCCGTCTACCACCTCAGCGCCCTCGGGAGTGCGGATATCGCCGGCGCGGCCTGACGAGAGAAACCGACCGTCTGCGACAAGGATCGTCGCGGGCCGGACCGGGACGCCGCCGAGGCCGTCGATCAGAGTGACGTTCGTGATGGCAAGTGTTTGCGTTGTCATGCCCCTGCTCCTTTGCGTTGTTGGACAAAGGTATACGAAACGATCGATTCGGTAAAGCAGTAAGTTTGCGCTCTCATACACTGGGCTGGTGGACGCGGGGACAAGTGGCGCCATCGATGGGCGCGCAAAACGGTGGGAGGACCACCGACCGACGCTTTTACGCGCCGCCACGGAGTACGCGCTCGACACGGGAGTGTCGAGTCTCACGCTGCGACCACTTGCGCAGGCGATCGGAACGTCGATCACGTCGCTCATCCGGCAGTTCGGCAGTAAGGACGAGCTCGTCCAAGAGATCTGCCGCGATCTGCAAACTCGCATGGTCATCGCGCTTCATGACCGGTGGCGAGCGACCTCCGGTGATCCGGCGGAGGCCCTGCGTGCCCTATGGGGCATGTGGCTCACCCCCGAATACATGCGCCAGTTCGCGTTCCTCTTCGAGTTGTACGGCCTGGCCCTGAGGGATCCCGAGCGGTACGAGTGGTTTGCAAACTCCGTGGTGGAGGAGTGGATGGAGCCGTTTGAGCAGGCCCTCCTAGCGAATGGTCATTCCCGTGCTCATGCGCGAGATCTCACAACTCTCGTGCTGGGGATCGTGCGCGGCCTTCACCTAGACCTTGCTGCAACAAACGACCTAGACCGCGTAAATTCTGCGTTCGAGTTCGCGCTGGACTCGCTGGCACCCGCCTGGGCGACGCCGGGTGACGACCGATGAGCATGAGGAGCTCGTCGAACAGTGTCAGGCGGGGCCCGAGCGGGCTTCAGCCGCTGCTCGGTACGTTCCCCGCGACAACAAAGGAAGGGTGTCCCTCTCGCAGCCGAGGCACGACGCTCTGGAGGAACCGTTGCAGCGTGTCCGCGGGGTCGACGGCACCGGGCCGGTACAGCCATTGCAATTGCAACCCATCGGACATCGCCACGTAGGCAGCGGCGAGCTCGTCGGGCGTTAGTGTCGAGTCGATTTCGCCGGCCGCATCAAGCGCCACGAACGACGACGTCGCATACCTGCGGATCTGGTCGTAGCGCTCCACGTAGTGCTCGTGCGCGGGGTGGTGAACGGAGCTGGCCTCCGCAGACAGCGTGGTGTGAAGCTCCACGATGCCGGGGGTGCGGCTGTCCTGCGCGACTCTTTCGACGAGGTGGAGAAGTGCCTCGAGGCCGGGCGCAGGTGTCGATGCGACGCGCGCTTGCTCCTCGTGCCGCTCGAGCACGGCGCGGAGGAGTTCGTCCCGGCCGGGGAAGTGGTGAACGAGACCGCGCTCGCTGATGCCCGCGCGATCGGCGATGTCGCGCACCGTCGCGGCGTGGTACCCGGCTTCACCGAGCACCGCCTCGCACGCATCGAGAATCCGCTCTCTCGTGGCCGCCGACTTCGCGTACGGTCCCCGCGTTCGACGTCTGACTGCTTCCGCCATTGCGACTCCTTTGCCTCGGATTGTAGTGCCGCCCCGGTCCAGGAATGAATATACCGCTCGCCGCGGTTTTCTGTTACGGTGATGGAAATCGCGGCAGACGGTATTTTCGTCGCGGCTCGACAAAGCAGTCACTATTGACGAAGGAGTCATCGTGTCAGAAGAGGTTCCCCCACAGATCCCGGCCCCATTCGCCGCTACCCAGCAGGCTGCGGCGATCGGCGAAGGTATCGCGGAGCATTCGCCTCAGGGCGATGATCGCCCCAAGGTCAGCGCTGGCTACATCTGGTTGATGGTCGTCGCCGCGCTGGGCGGTTTCATGGCACTGGTCGCGCCGGTCGGCCTGTCCCTCGCCCTGCGGGTGCAGGAACTCGTGCCCGACAGCGTGGAGGTCCTTGGACTGGTGGTCGGCGCGGGCGCGATCGTCGCGGCGATCTCACAGCCTCTGGTCGGTATGTGGAGTGACCGAACCCGCACGCGATTCGGGCGCCGCCGACCGTTCGCGCTGGGCGGTGCGATCATCGGCATCATCGGTCTGTCCGTGATGGCGGTGTCGCCGAACGTCGGCATCCTCACCGGCGGCTGGATGGTGACCCAGCTCGGCTTCGGTTCCGCCGTGGGCTCCTTGCTGCTCTCGCAAGCAGACCGGCTGCCGGAGTCGCAGCGCGGCAAGGTGGCTGGTTACTACGGCTTCATTCAGATGATCGCCGCGGTCGCCGGAGTGGGCGTTGCGAGCGCGTTCATCGGCAACAACTATCTGGTCTTCCTCGTACCCGGTGGCGTGGGCCTGCTCGGGTTCGTTCTCTGGTTCCTTTTCAGCAAGGAGCACAGTAGCCTCAACCTCCCTCACGTCCCGAAGCTCACAGCCGGTGAAGCCCTGGGCAACATGGTCTTCAACCCCGCCCGGTATCCCGCATTCGCGTGGAACTGGCTGGGAAGGATCCTGTTCAACTTCGGCGTGAGCTTCGCGACCACGTTCACGTCATTGTTCTTCGCCTCGCGTCTGAGCGAGGGTGGCCGTGTCGCGGACATCGGCGGACTCATCGCGTTCCTTTCCCTCATCGGCGTCGTCGCGACCGCGGGCGGTGCTCTCGGCGGTGGGCTGCTTTCTGACCGTCTGAAGCGGCGGCGCATCTTCGTGCTCATCTCGGGTATCGCCTTCACAGTGGGAGCCATCGTGATGGCATTCGGCGGCGCAAACGCGGCGATCCTGATCACCGGGTCAGTCCTCACCAGCATCGGGCTCGGCGTGTTCTCCGCGGTGGACCAGGCAATCGTGTTGGACATCCTCCCGGAGAAGAACACCGCGGCCGGCCGATTCATCGGCATCAACAACTACGCCACTTCCATCGCGCAAGCCGTCGCGCCGATAATCGCGGCCCCTCTGCTGCTTATCGGCGTCACAGGCGCCGACAAGAACTACGGGCTGCTGTTCATCATCGCGGGAGCGTTCACTCTCGCCGGCGGCGCCATCGTCATGCTCAAGGTTCGCGGCACGCGCTGAGCGAAACATCAAGGAGACCCACTCACATGAACACGACTACGCAGACGCCCGCAACGCGGCTAACGACTGAGCAGAAGGCACAACTCACCACCGGCGCCTCGTTCTGGGCGACCGCATCTGCGGGGGATCTCGCCGCCGCTGTGCTGAGCGACGGGCCGCACGGCGTCCGCGCGCAGTCCGGCGCGGGGGACCACCTCGGGATTGCTGCGAGCGAGCCTGCTACCTGCTTCCCGCCGGCGGCAGGGCTCGCTCAGAGCTGGGACGAAGATCTCGTCCAGCGCGTCGGTGAGGCGCTGGGCGCGGAGGCGCGGAAGTACGGCGTCGGTGTTCTCCTCGGGCCGGGGGTCAATATCCGTCGCGACCCGCGCGGTGGCCGCAACTTCGAGTATTACTCCGAAGATCCGCACGTCTCAGGCCGGATCGGAGCCGCCTGGGTGAAGGGTGTGCAGTCGCGCGGTGTGGGCGCGTCGGTGAAACACTTCGCCGCCAACAACGCCGAGACGGACCGGATGCGCTCCGACTCGCGCATCGACGCGCGAACGCTGCACGAGATCTACCTGCGAGGATTCCAGCACATCGTCCGCCACGCGAAGCCGTGGACAGTCATGTGCTCCTACAACAAGCTCAACGGTGTCTCCGTCCCCGAGAACCGGTGGCTTCTCACCGATGTGCTGCGCCGCGACTGGGGCTTCGATGGCGTTGTCGTCAGCGACTGGGGCGCGATCACCAACCGTGTTGCGGCGTTGCATGCTGGGACCGACCTGCAGATGCCCGGCGGTGGCGATGCCTCCGTGCGCACAGTCACCGACGCGATCGCCGCTGGCGCGCTCGACGTCGTGGACTTGGAGAATGCCACGGCCAACGTCGTGACCCTGCTCGAGCGGGTCGCTGAGGGCACGGCCGCGCCGACGGTCGAAGTCGACTTCGACACCCACCACGCGTTGGCCCGTGAAGCCGCGGCGCGCAGCATCACGCTCCTCAAGAACGAGTCCAACCTGTTGCCGCTGCCCACGGACCGCTCTCTCGCCGTGATCGGGACCCTCGCTGCCACCCCACGGTTCCAGGGGGCCGGGAGTTCGCGGGTCAACGCAACACGAGTGGACATCCCGCTCGACGAAATCCGCATCGGAACACGTGCCCCCGTGACCTACGCCCCCGGAATCGCCGCGCCGGACGAATCGGCAGACTCTCAGACACTGCTCACTGAGGCCGTCGAGGCTGCCCGGCTGGCCGACGTCGCCGTCGTCTTCGCCGGACTCGGTGAAGGGCAGGAGTCGGAGGGCTTCGATCGTGAGGATATCGAGCTGCCCGCCGACCAAGTCGCCCTCATCCGCGCCGTTGCCGCTGTCGCACCGGCGACGGTCGTCGTGCTCACACACGGAGGCGTGATCCGCCTTTCCTCCATCACCGCTGACGTCCCCGCCATCCTCGACACGGCACTTCTCGGCCAGGCCGGCGGCGGAGCGATCGCCGATGTCCTGTTCGGCCGGGTCAACCCGTCCGGGAAGCTGACCGAGACCGTACCGGTGCGCCTCGCCGACGCCCCGTCCTACCTCAACTTCCCCGGGGAGCACTCGCAGGTCCTGTACGGCGAGAGCTTGTTCGTCGGCTACCGCGGGTACGACGCCCGCGACATCCCGGTGAGCTTCCCGTTCGGCCACGGATTGTCCTACACGACGTTCGAATACTCGGAACTGCGCGCGGACGTTCGTAACGGCGACATCCAGGTGAGTATCGAGATCACCAACTCGGGTACGCGAGCGGGTCGCGAGGTCGTGCAGTTCTACGTCACCCGTGACGGCTCATCGGTGCGTCGCGCGCCGCGTGAGCTGAAGGCGTTCTCCTCCGTGGAGCTCGAACCGGGCGAAACGTCGATCGTGTCCTCGGTGATCGCGCGCGAAGATCTCGCGCACTGGGACGATCGTTCAGATCGGTGGCTTATCGAGGGTGGGGAGTGGACGATCAGTGCAGCGGCATCCAGCCGGGACATCCGCGCTGCCGCCGTCGCATCGATCGAGGGCGACGATCTTCGTCCGTTGCTCACCGAATCTTCCACGATGGCGGAGTTGCTGGAAGACCCGGTCGCCGGTCCCATGGTCGCCAACATGCTCGGCGGTGCCGAAGAAACCGAACACATGAATGATCAACTCGGCATCGACATCGCCCGCATGATGGGAAGCATCCCTCTGGACCGCATCGCCGGATTCGGCCGCGGCGGCGGAGATATGGAGCGACTTCGCGGACTGCTCGACCACGCGAACGCCGCTCGCGGCGGAGAGGGTGCGTAAGGTGGCCGGTTTTCTGTGGGGCGCGGCCACCGCGGCTCACCAGGTCGAGGGTGGCAACACGGCCTCGGACTGGTGGGCAGTTGAGCAGGGTGCGAACGGGATGCTCGAGCCCAGTGGTGATGGCTTGGACAGCTACCACCGCTACCCCGAAGACATGCGCCTCCTCGCCGAAGCGGGGCTTGATACCTACCGGTTCAGCATCGAATGGGCGCGGATCGAACCCGAGCCCGGCGTCTTCTCAGCAGACGAGCTCGCGCACTACCGAGGCATGATCGACGAGGCTCTCCGCCTCGGGCTCACTCCGGTCGTCACGCTGCATCATTTCACCCACCCGCTGTGGTTTGTTCGCGCGGGAGGGTGGAGGGCCGAGGGCGCGATCGACGCATTCCGACGATACGTGGATAAGACCTGCGAGATCCTCGAGGGCGTCGAATGGGTCTGCACGATCAACGAGCCGGCGGTGCTGACGCTCATGATTCGCATGCACGAGGCCTTCCTCAACCCTGCGCAGCATCTCGGCGGCCCTCGCCCCAGCCGACTCCCGCTCCCCGACCTCGACATGGGGCGGCGGCTGGGCGAGGCGCACGTCGCGGCCCGGAAGATCCTCCGCGCACGTACCGACGCGAAAATCGGGTGGACGATCGCGATGCAGGCGCTCACCCCGACCCCAGGCAACGAGGACACTTACCGGGCGGCGAAATACGCGTGGGAGGACATCTATCTCGAACACTCCCGCGATGACGATTTCATCGGTGTCCAGTCCTACACCAGTCAGCTCGTCGATGCGGAGGGCGTCGTCCCGCACCCGCCGAGTCCCGACAACACCCTCACCGGGTGGGCATACCGGCCTGACGCACTCGGTATGGCCGTGCGAGATGCCGCGGCGGCCGCCCCTGGCGTCCCCATTCTCATCACGGAGAACGGCATCGCCACCGATGACGACGACCGCCGCATCGCATACACCGCCGCAGCACTGGATGGTTTGTTCGCTGCCATGGCTGACGGCATCGACGTCCGCGGTTACCTGCACTGGTCGCTGCTCGACAACTACGAGTGGGGGCACTGGGGACCGACATTCGGCCTGATCGCCGTTGACCGTGCCACCTTCGCCCGCGCACCCAAGCCCAGTCTCGCGTGGCTCGGCAGCATCGCACGAGGGACGGGCAGTCATCGTCTCCCCAGCACGTCCGCCTGATCGCACCCGCGCGGTCATATTGCGTTCGCCTTCCCGGGTCCGTGGCCACATGCGTATCATGTAGCCCGAAAATGATGGCGAAGCTGGCTCATCGAACGGCTGGCACCGCGAATGAAAAGGGAAGGTAGCGCGACGATGTCCCGCAGATCGAGGGTGATCGTCCCTCGGAACCCGGCCGGAGCAGTTCTGGGTCGGCCCAGCGAACTCGGGCGGCGATGATGACTGGCCCCGACCTCTCCCACGACGCGGGCGATCACACGTTGCGCCATCGCGCGTAAGGGAGGTCGCATCACTCCGGACGATTTCGCCAGCGCCTGGCTCGAACTCTTGGACCCTGAGGAGTTCTGGTTCAACGAGCGCATGGTGCTGTCAAAGCTCCGCATGGGTATGGATCCGTGGAACACAGGGCGCGGAACACCGCCTACGGGTTGCGCGTCGATGTGTATGGCGCCGATCGGGATCGTGAACGCCGCCAACCCGTCGCAGGCGTAATCCGACGAGATGCGCATCGCAGCGATCAACCAGGACGGCGAGAATCGGAGCGGCGCCGCAACTCTCGCCGCTGCGATGGCGGAGGCATTCCGGCCGGGTTCGACGATCGAGTCGATTCTCGACGTCATGGAGACGCACAGCGACTTCGTGATTCGGCGGGCAGTGCTGCTCGCGCGATCCCTGGCCGAAGAAGTCGGAACCGCGGCGGGATTCACGGAGCTGTTCTACGAGCGGATGCTCGACCGCACCTGGCCTGCCCCCATGGGAACGGAACCAGGACAGTGGTCACTTGAACGTCCGTGGAGCGCGAGCAGCATCGAGATCGTGCCCGCCGTGGCCGGTCTCATCGCCGTCGGCGGAAGCGACGTGAACGAGAGTCTCATCGATGCCGCGAGCTTCGGCAGGGACTGCGACACGATCGCGAGCATCGTCGGAAACATCCTGGGGGCCTCCCACGGTGCGAGTTCGATTCGCGCGTCCTGGATTTCAGAGTGCGAGAACGTGAATCGGGATCTGCTGTCGCGGCTGGCTCCGTTCGTCGAGCCGACCTTCGACGCCATGGCCGGCGACCCTCGCCGAATTGCTGGGATCCTGAGCACGAGAGGCAGGCCGTGGCGCGGGCCGGATGGGCCCACGCCACGGTAGTCGGGATAGTTCAGGCGGTGGTGACGTTGATGCTCCAGGTGACGCCGAAGCGGTCGGTGAGCATGCCGAAGCCGGCGCTCCATGCCGATGCGGCCAGGGGCTCGATGATGGTCGCGTCGGCCGACAGTGCGTTCCAGTAGCTCTGGAGTTCGTCGAGGGTGTCGGATCCGATCGACACGAACAGGGCTTGGTCGGTGATGGTGGTGTTGTTCTCCCGTCGGGTCGAGCCGCCGCCGGCGATGCCGCCGTCGGTTTGGCCGGGGATGTCGTAGCCCATGATTTGGAAGCCGTTCTCGGCGGCGACGAGGCCGAACACGACTTTGTCCGAACCGGGGATGTCGGCGGGCATGCCGAAGTCGGCGTAGGTGTTGATGACCGCGTGGCCGCCGAAGACGGACTGGTAGAACTCCAGCGCCTGGCGTGCGTCGCCTCGGAAGTTGAGGTGGGTGGTGGTCTGGATGGTCATCTCTGCTCCTTGAGTGAAGGGGCCGTTTCGGCCTGATGCATTCACTCTCCCAGCCGTGTAGGTCTGTTATTGTCCTAGACCGCGATTAGGGTTGAAGAATGACGACGACGGAACGACTGCTCAATCTGTTGTCGCTGTTGCAGACCCGTCGCGACTGGCCGGGGTCGCTCCTGGCGACTCGGCTGGACGTCAGTGACCGCACGGTGCGTCGCGACATCGACCGCCTGCGGGAGATGGGCTACAGCATCCAGGCTACGATGGGCCCGGACGGCGGCTACCGCCTCGACGCGGGCAGCGAACTTCCCCCCCTGCTCCTCGATGACGACCAGGCCCTGGCAGTGGCGATCGCTTTGCGCGCCGCGCCCGCTATTGGCGCGGGAATCGAAGAGGCCGCCATTCGCGCTCTCGGCACGATGCGGCAGGTGATGCCGGCGCGGTTGCGGTACCGGCTCGACGCGCTCGAAATCACCACGATCGGTCGCGCCGGCGACGCGACACCCGGGGATGTTTCGCTCGATGTCCTCGTCGCGCTCGCTCAGACCATCCGTGACCGGCAGGTGCTCCGCTTCGACTACACCCCCCGCGTCGCGGCCCAGAGCGAGGTGGGCGAGCCGCTGCAGGCCCGGCGCGTCGAGCCGCACCACCTCGTCACATCCCATGGGCGGTGGTACCTCGTCGGATGGGACCTGGACCGTGAGGACTGGCGCATCTACAGCGTCGATCGCATCCATACACGCATGCCACACGGCGCCCGCTTCACACCGCGTGCTGTGCCGGGTGGCGACGTCAACGATTTCGTCTCGGCCCGCTTCAAGGGTTCCGACGTGAACGAATGGGCCTGCCGTGGGACCGTGCTTCTGCACCTCCCCGCCCGCGATGTGCTCCCCTTCGCCGGCGACGGAACAGTCACCGCCATTGACGACCAGACCTGCACACTAGAAGGAGGCTCGTGGTCCTGGGGTTCGCTGGCCGCGTCCTACGGACGATTCGAAGTGCCGATGGAGGTCATCGATCCTCCCGAACTCGCGACCGCTTTTGCCATACTCTCGGAGCGCTATTCTGCGACGAGCGCGAACTCGCTACCTCGAGACTGAGCCGGCCTCACTGACCGACTCGGGCGTCATGAACAGTGCCTACCTGCCGACCGAGCGCTCCACCCGACAGGATTTCATGCAGGTACATCGAAGCGTCATGCTGGCAGTCGGCGAAACGATGGTGATGATTGCGCCCGCGTCCATCGCGTCGGCCATAGATGCGACCGATTTCATGGTCGACGCTGGTGGTGCCGAGTCCAATGTCGCGTCGCACGTGGCCGCACTTGGCCTGGAGGCTCGTTGGTTCAGCCACGTCGGTGACGATGCCTTCGGTCATTACGTGGTCCGTCAGCTCGCCGAGCGGGGCGTGGACGTCTCGACGGTTGTGTTCGACTGAGGGCACCCCACGGGGATCTATGTCAAGGATCCGAGTCGCGGAGTGGTCTACTATCGGGCCGGCTCGTCGGCGGCGCATCTCAGCGAGCGCGACGCCGACGCGGTCTCACTGTTCGAGGTGGATGTGCTGCACGTCTCGGGTATCACGGCGGCGCTCTCCGACTCTGCAGCGTCGTTCCTTGATCGTCTGATCGGTCGCGCCCGAATGCCGGGGGTGATCGTGAGCATCGACGTGAACTATCGTCCGGTGCTGTGGCGGATGGGGAGAGCCGCTCTTGCGCTCGACGCCCTTGCGCGCCGTCCGACATCCTGTTCACGGGGCGGGATGAAGCCGAGGACCTCTGGGCGACGTCTGGGGTCGACGACATCCAGCGGCGCTTTCCGGATGTGGGCGAATTGGTCGTGAAGGACGGCGCGGTCGGCGTGGCCGCGAACGTCGCCGACGCCGCGGGGGTTCAGGCCGCGATCGACGCGACACTGCTCGCGTTCGGCAGCATCGACCTCGTGGTCAACAACGCGGGTCTGTCGCTGTCGAAGCCCCTTCTCGAAACCACCGAGAAGGACTGGGACCTGCAGCACCACGTCATGGCGAAGGGGTCGTTCCTCGTCGCCAAGGCTGCCGCCAAGGCTCTCATCAACCAGGGGATGGGTGGGGGGATGTCATCTACATTCGTCCAAGAACTCGGTGTTCGCCGGCCCGAACAACATCATCGGCGTGGACTCATGGGCCGTCGACTACGCGCTGTTGCGCGACGGCTCGATGCTCGACAACCCGTTCCACTACCGCGACGCGCGCACGGCCCGGGGCGTCGATGCAGTGCACGCGCGCGCGCCCCACGCCGACCTGTACGCCCGCAACGGTCTGCAGTTTCTGCCGTTCAACACCCTGTATCAGCTCGCCGCAGAACGTCAGGCGTTTCTCGAATTCGCCGATCGGCTGCTGCTCATTCCCGACCTCTTCGCCTACTGGTTCACGGGCACGGAGCGCGCCGAGGCCACGAACGCGTCGACCACGGGGTTGTTCGGTGTCCGTGACGGTGCATGGGACCGCGACCTTCTGAGCACTCTGGGTCTTCCCGCGAAGCGCCGCACGCCCAAGGCCGCCTTCGACTACACGGACGGCGCCGCCGAGGGTGAGTTGTCCCTCGCCCGCGCGCGCCATGCGTTCGAGGACATCGAGTTCCACCCGGGCACCCGGCGTCCCGCCGAGCACGCCGACACGTCCGTCGAGATCCTCGGCGGACCCAGCGCCCTGCCGTTCGGGATCGCGCCGACCGGATTCACTCGTCTGATGCAGACGGGGGGCGAGATCGCGGGCGCATCCGCTGCTGCAGCCGCCGGCATCCCATTCACCCTTTCTACCCTCGGCACGTCCTCGATCGAGAGTGTGAAGGCGTCCAACCCGGCCGGACGCAACTGGTTCCAGCTGTACGTGATGCGCGAGCGCGAGATCTCGTACGAACTCGTCCGTCGCGCAGCTGCGGCCGGGTTCGACACCCTGATGTTCACCGTCGACACCCCGATCGCCGGAGCGCGGCTGCGCGACAAACGCAACGGCTTCTCGATCCCGCCGCAGCTGACGCTCGGAACGATCGTGAATGCGATCCCGCGGCCCTGGTGGTGGGTGGACTTCCTGACCACACCCAAGCTCGAGCTCGCGTCACTGACCGACACCGGGGGCACTGTGGGCGATCTGCTCAACGCGGCCATGGACCCGACGATCAGCTTCGACGACCTCGCGGTCATCCGAGACCTGTGGCCGGGAAAGATCGTGGTCAAGGGTGTCCAGAACGTCGAAGATTCGGTGCGCCTGGTCGATGCCGGTGTCGACGGCATCGTGCTGTCGAACCACGGCGGCCGCCAGCTCGACCGGGCGGCGATCCCTTTCCACCTGCTGCCACAGGTGGTGCGCGAAGTGGGACCGGACGCCACCGTGATGGTCGACACCGGCATCATGAACGGCGCCGACATCGTCGCATCCATCGCGCTCGGGGCGAAGTTCACCCTCATCGGCCGTGCCTACCTCTACGGGCTGATGGCCGGCGGACGCGAAGGTGTCGATCGCGCCATCCACATCCTGCGCAGCGAGATCGAGCGCACGATGACGCTGCTGGGTGTGTCATCGCTCGACGAGTTGCAGCCTTCGCACGTCACGCAGCTGACGCGTCTGGTGCCCCGCGCGGACACCAAGTGACTCCGGCTCGCGTGTGGACGCAGTGTTGAGACGCTGCCGTCACCGTTGTTTTGAGGCACCACCCACGAAGCTGCTGCTCGTGCCCACCGCGTGCCTACGAGCCACCCCAACCGACCCGAAGGCGCTGATCGAACTGGGCGTGGAACCCGCGTGAATCCGCCGTTCGTAATCGAGCACGACCGCCGGAACGGCACGGGCTAGGGTACGATTCGCTTAGGTGTCTCCACAACAAGGCGTACGCCTGGAGGCTGCGATGGAACACGTCGTAGACATGCTGCTCGAGATTATGTCTTGGGTAGGTATCGGTACTGGCATTCTCGTCAGTATCGCGGCCGTTATCCTCCATCTTGCCGATGGGCATTGGGTGCCAATACGCGCTTATGTCGATAGGGATGTCGACACCGATAGCGATACCGATAGCGATGAAACTGTCGCGCGTTGGTTTGACGACACAGGCAAGGTTGGCCGGGTTGTCTTGCGACCTGAGCACATCGAGCGCGTCGACGGCGACATGATCGATATCTACTGCCGGCGCGGAAGCCTTAGTCGCTATCGTGTGACACCCGGGTGGCCCCTCGCTCGAGCCACTGGTCTATTCGGTGCTGGGTTGCTTGCGCTCGGCATTGTGGCTGTGGCGGTCTCGTTCATTCTGCTTTTCGTACGCGGATAAACCCCTACGCGATTGCAAGCAGCGCGCCAGCGGCGACGGCAAGAACGAGGCCGATCGCTTGTACCGGCGCGATCCGCTCTCGCAGCACGATGGCCGCGAGCAGGATAGTTCCGGCCGGATACAGGGCAGTCAGGGCCGAAACTATCGACAGTTGTCCTTCGCGAAGCGCGATGAGCAAGAGCACGTTCGCAAGGGCATCGGTGACGCCGCAGCCGATTGCGAGCATCCACGCGCGTCGGAGCCCTGCAGTGCCGACTGCGCGCGGACGAAGCGGAGATGTTGCACCCTCGCCGCGGCGAACCGCAACAACAATGAGCGCGACCACAATCGACCCCGTAATCGCGGTATTGACGGCACGGTTAATAACCAACGGAATCAGTCCGCTGCTCTCTGATGTGTGGTTGATCAGTATGAGGAACGCCCCGATAGACAGACCAGAACCGATCGCCATCGCGACCCCGAGCGCCGAGGGTCGTACCGTCCGCTGCCCCGGAATGAAGCCCACGAGCACGACCGCGACAACAGCGAGTGCGAGGCCGATGTATCCCACGGATGCCAGTGTCTCCCCGTCGATCAGCAGCCCCCAGAGCATGGGGGCGATTGCCGAGACCACAGCCGTCAGCGGCGAGAGGATGCTCATCGGCCCGATTGCGAGGCACGCGTAGAGCAGGCCGATAGCGAGCGCTCCTGCAATGCCAGATAGTGCACCCCATATGACGTCTTCGCGGTTCCACGTGCCACCGAAAAACGGCGCGGCGACAAGCAAGAGCATCAGCCCAGAGCCGGCAGCTGTTGCCGTCACGACGATTGCTTTCAGCTGACGCGCGGCAAGGCCGCCGAGGAAGTCGGCGGAGCCATAGATGAGCGCGCCCACAAGCGCGACGACAGCAGAGAACATTCTGGCCAGCCTAAAGGGGCTAGCGAAAATATCTTTTCGCTAGATAAGCTAGTTACATGGCGAACGAACGACGTGTGCAACCGACGCGATGGCTTCGAGTCGGTATTCCTGTTCTTCTCGTGCTTGTGTGGCTCATCGGCGGATCTGTCGGTGGGCCCTACTTCGGCAAGGTCGACGAAGTCTCAAGCAACGATCAATCGAGTTACCTGCCTTCGAGTGCAGATGCTACCCAGGTCACTGAACGGCTCACCGACTTCACCGGCAACGACAGTATCCCGGCTCTCGTCGTTGTGACCGGTGATGGCGAATTGACCGATGCTCAGATCGCAGACCTACAGACACTCGTTACAGACATCGGCAATCTCCCCGGGGTTTTGGGCGATGTGTCGCCCCCGGTGATCTCTGACGACGGCGAAGCCGCGCAAATTTTCGTGCCGTTGAGCGCTGCGGATGACGTGGGCGATGTCGTGGGAGAGCTCCGCACCATGATCGCCGACGAATTACCGGCTGGACTCGACGCATGGGTCACAGGCCCTGCGGGGTTCACCGCTGATCTCGTTGCTGGCTTCCTCGGGATCGATGGGCTCCTGCTCCTCGTTGCGCTCGGTGCTGTGTTCGTCATTTTGATCATCGTCTACCGCTCGCCGCTTCTTCCCGTGCTTGTGCTGTTGACGTCGACGTTCGCGCTGTGCGTTGCGCTTTTGACCGTGTGGTGGCTCGCCAAAGCCGAAATTCTCGTACTCAACGGTCAGGTGCAAGGCATCCTGTTCATCCTGGTGATCGGTGCGGCGACGGATTACGCCCTGCTGTATGTTGCGCGGTTCCGAGAATCGATCGGTCAAGGACAACACCGATGGGATGCCACGCGCTCGGCCTGGCGAGGAGCATTTGAGCCCATTCTCGCCTCCGGTGGCACCGTCATCGCAGGTCTTCTCTGCCTGTTGCTCTCTGATCTCGCCACCAACCGCGCGCTCGGCCCCATTGCCTCGATCGGCATTGCGTTCTCGATGCTCTCGGCCCTGACGTTCTTGCCGGCGCTTCTGGCGCTTGTTGGCCGCGCTGCATTCTGGCCGTTCATTCCGAAGCACGGCATGGTGGCGATTCCGGACGACCTCACTCAGCCCGTGAAGGGTCTCTGGCCGCGCCAGGCGCGCTTTATCGCGCGTCACGCACGCCCGGTATGGATCATCTGCACGGTGGTGTTGCTTGCGGCATCCGTGGGCATTCTGCAGCTCAAAGCTGACGGTGTGCCAACGAGCGATCTTGTTCTTGGCGCATCGCAAGCGCGTGATGGTCAAGATGTGCTGGGTGAGCACTTTCCGGGTGGGTCTGGAAGCCCGGCCTACGTGATCGTGCCCGAGAACGACCTGGCCGAAACCGTCACCGTGCTTGATGAGTCGTCGGGAATTGACGCCGTCGCTGTCTCATCCGAAGACTCACCGACGGGTCAAGCGAGCGTCACTATTGAAGACGGCGCGCCAGTGTTTGCGGCCGTGGGCCCGCCCGGCACCGCGGCGCCCACAGCGACGGTTTCGGACGGTGACGTGTTGGTCGTTGCGACCCTTACGGATGCCGCAGACTCGATGGCCGCAGAAGACACCGTCCGCGAGCTGCGCACGTCGCTGGGCGACAGTCTCGGCGAGGGTACGGCGATTGTCGGGGGAGTGACCGCGACTGACATCGATACGAACGACACGTCGATTCGCGACCGCACTCTGATCATTCCGGTCGTGCTCATTGTGATCCTGCTGATCTTGATGCTGTTGCTACGCGCGGTTATCGCTCCGGTGCTGTTGATCCTCAGCGTGATTATTTCGTTTGGAGCGGCGCTCGGGGTGAGCGCGCTCGTCTTCAACCACCTCTTCAACTTTGCCGGCGCCGACCCAGCCGTTCCGCTTTATGGATTCGTGTTCCTCGTCGCCCTCGGTGTCGACTACAACATCTTCTTGATGTCGAGAGTGCGCGAGGAGGCGCTCGGTCACGGCACGAGGCGCGGCATTCTGCGTGGGCTTGTCGCCACGGGCGGCGTCATCACGTCCGCTGGTCTCGTGTTGGCTGCCACCTTCGCCGCGCTCGGCGTGATCCCGATCCTGTTCCTCGCGCAGCTGGCGTTCATCGTGGCCTTCGGTGTGCTGCTCGATACGTTTATCGTCCGCTCACTGTTGGTGCCGGCGGTGGCTTACGACATGGGCCGTGCGATCTGGTGGCCGTCTAAACTGTGGCGCCACGGCCCTGAAACTCTCGAGCAGTCGGGAGATGAGGCATCCGAGACGATGACACGAGCCGAGTACCGACGTACGCTCGAGTCATGAGTAAGGCACTGTTTATCGTTGACGTTCAGAACGACTTCACCGAACACGGCGCTTTAGGCGTTCAAGGTGGGGATGCCGTGGCTGCACGCATCTCGAAGTTTGTCGCCGAGCATGCCGGTGACTACGAGATCATCGTCGCATCCCGAGACTGGCACGACGGCTCGAATGACAATGGCGGCCATTTTGCGGAATCGCCAGACTTCGTTGACACCTGGCCTGTGCACTGCGTTGCTGGCACCGCTGGGGCCGAATATGACCCGGAATTCGACACGTCGCTTGTGACATACCACCTCAAAAAGGGCCAAGGAAAGCCGGCCTATTCTCTGTTTGAAGCGACGAGCGACGAAGGGCTCACCGCGACGGCACTTTTGGAACAACACGGCATTCTCGATATCGACGTCGTTGGTCTTGCCACCGACTATTGCGTGCGGGCATCTGCGCTTGACGCGGTAGCTGCAGGTAGGCGCGTGCGGGTGTTTACCGATCTTGTTGCGGGGGTTCACGCTGAATCGAGCGACTCAGCTCTTGCCGAGATCGCTCACGCGGGCGCTGAGCTGGCGCAGACTCCACTTCGCGAATGATCATCGCCTTCGGGGCGGTGCTCCTGGTCGCAATCCTCATCTCGGGGATCGCGAATCGCACGGTGTTATCGACAGCTGTGCTGTTCCTTTTTGCCGGCTTCGCACTCGGCGATGGTGTTCTTGGCGTCATTAATTTGGAAGCGGGAGATCCGGCAGTCAGCCTGATCGCTCAGCTCGCGCTGTTCGTTGTGCTTTTCACCGACGGCCAGCGCATCGCTGTGGGGGATCTCCGCCGTGCCTGGCGTTTGCCCGGTCGGGCGCTGCTCTTTGGCATGCCACTCACGTTCGTGGTTACGGCGTTCCTCGGGATGCTCCTCCTCGGTGTGCCCTGGATTCAAGCTGCCCTAGTAGCCGCTGTCCTTGCTCCGACCGACCCAGTGCTCTCGTCAGCAATCGTCGGCCGGGAAGAGATTCCTGGCCGCATCCGCCATCTGCTGAGTGTGGAGTCAGGGCTCAACGACGGCCTCGCGCTGCCGGCGGTATTGATCTTCTTGGCCATCGCTGATGGTCAGCAGACCGAGTTCGGACTTCTTGCGCTTGAGCTTGTCGGTGGCATCGTCTTGGGTGTTGCCGTGACGCTGCTGGTTGCACTGCTCGTGAAGCTTCGGTTCTTCCCCTCCACCCCGCTGTATGCGTCTTTGACGCCTGTCGCGATTGCGTGCCTGATCTTCGGCATCAGCACAGCTACCGGCGCCAACCTTTATCTCGCAGCGTTTGCCGCTGGCATCACGATTGCCACCGCTATGCCAGAGGTACGAGACTCGTTCATCGAGTTTGGCGACTACGTGGCCGAAGTGGTCAAGCTCCTGGCGCTGTTCGTTTTCGGAGCGCTGATCTCGCCCGCCGTTCTTGGTGACGTCAGCATAGGGGGCTACATCTTCTGCGCTCTCACGCTGGTGCTGGCTCGCCCGCTCGCGGTCGAAGTGTCGCTTATCGGTAGTCGGCTGCCGTGGGAAGAGCGGGCTACCGCAGCGTGGTTTGGGCCCAAGGGCTTCGCGTCGGTGCTTTATGGACTCCTCGTGCTGCAGAGCGGGCTCGTGGATGCCACACACCTCTTCCACATCATCGTGGTTGCGATTTCGTTCTCGATCATTGCGCACTCATCGACCGACGTGCCGATAGCCAGGTGGTTCGCGAAGCGCGAGCAAGAAGACCGCGATCGGGCCGCCGCCAGCCCGACCTAGGCCTTCATCGGCGCCATCTCTTGAAGCGCACGCGCTACCGGGGCCGGCTCTGGCTGGTCGGTCGAGGTTGATACCCAGGTCGAGGTCGAGGTTGATACCCAGGTCCAGGTCCAGGTCCAGGTCGAGCTCGTGACGTTGGCTTGATCGCGCGCCTGGCGCCACCTCGCGTTTAAAAGGGCGGATGCGGATCGGGCAAATCAGGTGACTCGGGCAAATCAGGTTCGAATGCGACCCCGGGTGGTTTGTCGGTGTAGCTTCGCCCGGTCGGTGACGTCCACTCCAGAACCCCGTCGCCGCGTTGCTTCACCGTCCACCTGCTCGCGTGTTTCAAACTGTGATGCCTTCGACACAGATGCGCCAGATTGTGTTGATGCGTTGGTCCGCCGAGGGCGGCATCTACTGTGTGGTCAATGTCGCAGCGGTGGGTGGGCATGCGGCATCCGACGAATCTGCAGTGTTGATCTCGTGCCCTGAGCTGCCGCTTCAATTGATCGCTTGGGCGGTACCGATCGACCGCGACCACTGTGCCTGTCACGGGCCGAGTGAACACTCGATCCCAACCCGGAGCGGTACCGGCGACCCGCCGCGCACTCTCGGGATCAACGAGACTCAAGCCCGACAGGTCCGCGGGCGTCGATGAGGTGCCCGCCAGCGTGGTCGCAGGCACCGTGACCTGCACGATCGCCCGGATCGCACCCAACCCGCCGCAATCATCGCCCGCGAGTGGGTCGAGACTCGGCACCGAGGTGAGCAGCATGTCGGAGAACAGGTCGGCCCGGATTTGGTCCGTCGTCCGCCGATCATCCACCACAGGCTCATCTTCGGCGTGAATCTTCGTGCCGTAGTCAGACCGCCCAGCCTGGAAGTCCTTCAATGCTCGGGCCTGCTGCGTGAGTCGGTTGAAGATCCCGTGCGCCTGCACTGACGGCAGCACCGCATTGATCGAACTCATCCCATCGGCAAGATCGAACACCCGCACCGTACGCGTCGCGTTCGCATCATTGAAGCGTTCCTGAAGAGTGCGCGGCTGTGCCTTCTCCGCCAACGCCACAGCAAAACCCCGCAGCCTCCCCGGTGTCTCGGCCTCAGCAACCGCTACGACGTCGCGGTCGTACCGGGCTTTAGCTGCGGCATCCGTGAGGTTCACGCCCGCTCGCAGGATCTCTTGCACGTGCCGTTCTGATATGCGCCCCGCGCTCCACGACGTGAATGTCTCGGGGTAGTGTTCGGTGATTTCCATCGCCTCGTCGATGCGGTTTTGCGTGGTGCGATCCGACATCCGCAATGCCGCCGCGAATTCTGCGGCCATGGATCGCATCGGAATCTCGCGCTCCCGCGATTCACGTGACGGAATGAGGCGCATCTCCGCGAGGGCCATACGCCCGCCTTCTGCGAAATCTTCTGCCAGTCCTGCCTGCAGCTGCGCGATCTGCGCCAGGCGAGATTCTGCCGACGACACAATCTCAGCCCGGGTGCGTGCCCCGGCCGAGTGGTGTGTGGTCGTGTTCTCTGACATGACTCAAGTATCGAACATACCTCCGACATTGACCACGCTAGGCCAGCTTGTGCGGTTTCGCCCGAAAGGCTTTGCGTCGATGCTGTCCGGGCTGCGGCGACTCGCTCGCCCCGACGATCTCTGACGTCTCGTCGGGCCCATGAATGTGGTATTCATTAGCTGTGCGTGAGTTGACGCTCACAACAGTGCATTCATCTACGTCGACGCGGCCGAAGTCCTCCGCAACGGCGCCTGGGGGTAGTAGGGGGTGCTGCGATGAGCAGCAAATTGCGCGCGCGCATCACGCGTTCTTCGGCGAAGTTGGCCGTGACCGCGCTGGTTGCGGTATCGATCAGTTTCATGCCACAGCAAGCGATGGCTGCAGAATCGCCGTTGCCCGAGCCGAGTGGCAGCGTGACCGTCGAGCCGAGTACATCGCCCACCATCGACGTTGTTTCGTCACTCTTGACGGATATTCCGACAATTTCGGGAACGCCCAAAGTCGGTTCCACGCTGACTGTTAACCCGGGTGAGTGGGAAGCAGGCGCGAGCTTCTCCTATCAATGGTTTGCTGACGATGCTCCACTTTTATCCGCGACACAAGCGACGCTGAAGCTCGCGAACACGATGGCTGGCACGCGCATTTCTGTGCAGGTCACCGGGGCAAAGGAAAGCTTTGAATCGGCATCAGAGACTTCGCTCGCGACCTCGGTGGTTGCGGGAGGCATTCTCGCCGCGGTGACGCCGAAAATCTCCGGCACCGCCGCGATCGGGTTGAAGCTCACGGCAGTTACCGGCTCCTGGACGATCGGCACAGCGATCTCGTTCCAGTGGTACGCGAGCGGTAAAGCTCTCTCGGGGGCGACATCTTCGACGTACGTCGTCACGTCGTCGCTTTCCGCAGCTCAGATATCGGTGAAGGTCACCGGAGCCAAGTCGGGCTTCACATCCGTCTCCAAGACATCGTCAGTGACGGCGCGGGTGCTCGCGTCGCCGGTACCGAAAATCTCCGGCTCTGCCGCTGTAGGTGCCAAACTGACGGCGAAGCCGGGGTCGTGGACGAGCGGGACGACCCTGAAATACCAGTGGTACGCGGACGGGAAGGCGATTTCAAAAGCGACCGGCGTGACGTATACGGTCAGCTCGTCGCTTGCGGGTAAGGCTATTTCGGTCAAGGTCGCTGGCACAAAATCGGGGTATGCATGGGTCTCACGCACATCGTCAGGCGCAGCCCTCGTGCTTCTGGCAGCGACGCCGAAGGTGTCTGGCACAGCTGCGATTGGTTCGAAACTGACGGTCTCGCGTGGTTCTTGGACAAGCGGCACGACCTTCAAATACCAGTGGTACGCGAGCGGCGAAGCAATCTCGGGTGCGACCTCGTCAACATATGTTGTGACTGCGGCTCGAGCCGGCGCGCAAATTTCTGTGAAGGTCACCGGTTCGAAGTCAGGCTTCACAACGGTCGCGAAGACGTCGACATCCACCGCGAAGGTTCTCGCGGCATCCACACCGAAAATCTCAGGCTCCGTCAAAGCTGGGTCGACGCTTTCTGCAAAACCGGGTTCGTGGACGAGCGGCACCACACTCAAATACCAGTGGTACGCGAACGGCAAGGCATTATCAAAGGCAACTGGCGCGACGTACACGACAACAGCGTCGGCAGTGGGCAAGAAAATCACGCTGCGAGTGACCGGATCGAAATCAGGATACGTCTCTGTGTCTCGCACGTCGACCGCGACGGCGATGATTGTGGCACCGCCAAAACCGCCAAAGCCCGCCGCGCCTGCGAAACCAAGCCGGCCGGCGGACAACAAGAACTGCAGTGACTTCGCAAGTCAAGCGGCTGCGCAAGCGGCTTTCAACAAGTACTACCGGTATTACGGCGACGTCTTCGGCTTGGATGCTGACAAGGACCGAATCGCTTGTGAGTCCCTGCGATAGCTGTGCAGCCCGTTCACGCCGCTGAGAGTTCTATCGCGGGTTTTTCGTTTGTCGTAGAAGATGCGGGGCAGCTCCACGCGCAGGCACAACCGTCCGGCACCGAACGCGGCGTTTTCCCTGCAGGATTTGCCACCGCTATTTGAGAGTTTCCGGTCATATGGGAGTAAGAAACAGGCGCAATGTCGCACTTATTTGGGCTGCGGGCATCGTTGGAGTGGTCTTGCTTTCCGCGCGGGCAATTGCCTCGTTATACGAAGCTGGCGAGAAGTACGACGATATTGCCACGACCGTCCTGATCCTCGTGCTGACGGTCGTGGTGTGTTTCGCGATTTTTGCACTGATGACTTTCTTCCTGCGTCGGAACTCTTTTGGCGGGCTTGGGGTACTTCGTGAGCGGCACCCTGCTGCGCTGCTCTTCGTCGGCATGATTGGCGAAGACCAGAGGGAAGTGCTTGCGCAGGTGGTGAGTTCCAAACGTGCTCTTAGACTCCCGGTGTACTACAGCATGGTTGTCGAGAGCAGGCAGATGTTGATCTACAAGGGAAAAAGATTTGTGGGCAGCATGGACCTTGTCGACACGCGGTTCGAGATCGGAAGTGTGGATTTCCCGCTTCTTACCACTCCTACGTTGCGGATACGTTTTTCGAATCGAGCTTCAACCGCTCTTGTTGTGGTGCCGCTTTCGAAGTGGACGGCGTGGTTACCGAAGATGATGAAAGAAGACCTACTAGGACCGCTGGTTGACCAGCTCAACCGTTCGGTGGCGACGGCCGCGTAGATGTTCTTTATGCGCGCCTCTGACGGAGGACCGATGATGGCTAACGAGAGGAAGCGCGTTCGTTCGCTAGGCTGGACTCACTATTTTGGGGGTACGTGCGGCTCTTGAATCGAAATGATGTCGCGCTGGTTGGATGGGCTACGAGTTCTCGCATTGAGTGGCTATGAGTGATTCTGCTGTCGGCATTGCCGGTTTTCTCGGTTTGACGTGGGCGGCGATATTCTTTGGTATCTGCGGAGTTCTGTTAGTGATCGCGCGCCCTGCCGCATTCTGGTTCGCGCAATTTATGGAGAAGTCGCCTCTCCTTCTGCCTATGGAGCGGAGCAAGAAAGCCGCAATAAAGAAGTCGACCCCGGCTCGGCTGAGGGCGCAGCTCGCGGTGGGTCTTCCCGTTGCGGTTATTGTGCTGTTCAATCTGGCTGCGCTCTTGCGGAGAAACGGTACTTTTCCAGAGTCTTTGTCTATTCCGTTATCGGTTTTGGCGACTCTTCTCGGAATTCTGGTGGCGTTGGCTGCTGTTTTGATGATCGCGGCACGTACGACCTTGTTGCCGGTAACACCATCACAAAAAGCCCGTCGCGCACGCTACGCCCTCGCTGCGATCGTATGCGCGCTCATCGTCTTAGGCGCAGGGGTCCTTCTGCTTCTCCTTCCTTCCTCGTAGGAGCATCCCCACCAAAGGGACCTGACTTCGCCTGGACGGGGTGGCGCTAAACCGGCGGTGCTGTGTCTGATGGAATCAGATAGTCAAAGCCGCTCCGCTTGGGCAGGCGGCCGGTTCACAACACTTGCAACGTCGGGTGCATCACTCTCCGTCGAAGGCCCTGTCAAGGTAGGTGTGGTGAGGCCATAGTTAAACGACAATGAGAAGGCTGACGTGCTTGCACCAAGCGAGAGAATGAACCGCGGTCGACTTTGGTGGGCGGAGGGTGTTTCCCTGGCTGTTATTGCGGCGTTCTTCGTTGTCGACGACGGTACGGCGGGTTGGCCGCTCCTGAGCGGCCGCTGGGAGTTACGGCCGGATGCGCTGACTCAGCTTGTTCCGCTATTTGCGTGGGCTCTGAGTGTTCAGCTTGTGTTGCTTGGCGGGTTGTATCTATTCTTGCGCAGCGTGTCGCGTCCGGCGGGGCATTGGGAAATCACATTCGTTGTCGCGACTTGCATGGCAACGTCAATAGCGCCAGCTTCAGGGGTTCTCGTGTCGATGGAATTGTCCGGCGTTGAGGTCGTTTCGCTGGTCGCGTTTGGCTCGGGAATCGCAGGTTGTGCTGCTTGGCTTCCCATCACGCTTGCTCTAGCTATCAAGCACGTTCGTTTCCAGGTATGAAGGCGGGCGTTGAATCGCTCTGGGTTTGTTAGCGACTCTTGGCCATTATTCGGTTTTGACCAATCTCCAATTCCGCGCAGAGTTTGCTTCGTATAGAAGCGCAGCGCGGGCGAGACAACCCGGCGGATTCGTCCGATGGGAGGCCTCTCTCCAGAGGGCGCGGGCGGCTGGACCCGTGCAGAGTTCGGGCTATCGGAATTATGGTCGGTGATATGAGGAGCCTTGCCCACGTATCTTTCCTGATCGTTCTTTGCCTCGCGCTAACCGGGTGCGATCCACACATGTTCCAGGGACCGATTGCGCTGAGAGACACCGAGGGGTCGCTCGAGGTTGCGATCTGCGTAGACGGCGACGTAAGCAGAATTTCCGGGCTGGAGCGAGGGCGATCAACATCTCAGCAGTGGACGGAGTTTTGGTCTCTTGATACCCAGCAGAGCGTAAGTCCCGGGACCACCTTTGTTGCGGGTGCGCCAGGGTCTAATGGAGCCGAGGTGTTCAATACGCCGACTCTCGCCCCAGGGAGCGAACTCGATATCGCGTTTTTCGACGGCGATGAGACGATCGCGTCGGCTGTTTTCCGGATACCGTCGGAGGGAGCCCCCGCAGATGATTGGTTGCAGCCCGATGGGACGACCTCGTCGTCGGCTTGTCCAGATTGAACTTTCCGCAACAGCCTAGGGAGTATGCAACGTGGTAGGAACGGGAAGTTTCGATACGGTTTTGGTTCCCGACATCCTGTTGCGTGGGTTTTTCCTGCTGCTGAATCTGATCGCCGCTGAAACGTTGTTTCTGGGGATCCTGATTGTCTTGATCTTGCGCTCAGATCCGCTAGGTGAAGCGCCCCAGGTTTTCTGCCGCTCCTATGCGGGTTGCGGCTCTCGGGTGAAGCCTACGAGTGTTGTACCAGTCGACCCAGCCGGCGGTCGTGAATTCGACGTCTGCGATGGTCCGGTAGGGGCCGTCGTGAAATACGGTGGTGCGGATGCACTCGGTCTTGTAGAGCCCGTTGATCGTCTCCATCAGTGCGTTATCAAACGCGTCGCCGACAGACCCGATCGAGGGCGCGATGCCATCGAGCGCCAGCTTCTCGGTGTAGGCCAGCGAAACGTATTGAGACCCGGCATCCGAATGTGCCCGCAGCTGCTCGGGCTGGACCGGGTGCCCATCACGCGCTCGTTCCCAGAGGGCCATGCGCACCGGGATCATCACCAGCTCAACCTGTTTGGTGGTCTGTGCGTGCCAGGCCACGATGCGTTGCGAGTAGACATCGACGATGAACGCGACGTAGACCCAGCCCGCCCAGGTGCGGCAATAGGTGAAGTCCATGACCCAGGTGTGATCCGGCCGGGGCGCGGTGAAGTCGCGGTTCAGCAGGTCGCCGGCACGGACCCCGTCCTTGGCGGGGATCGTGGTGCGGATGCTCTTGTCGCGGCGGATGCCCGACAGCCCGAGGCCTCGCATGGCCCGGTCGACCGCGCCACGGGACGCGCCGGGGATCGTGGTGCGGCGGATCAGCGCGGTCATCTTCCGCCGCCCGTAGAGGCCCTCGGGAGTCAGCACGCGACGCATCGTCCCGTTGCGTTCGACAATGGTCCAGGCCGCGGCGCGGACAGCGTCCTGGACCTGCGCGTCCGTGATCGTCCGCGCTGCGACGATGCCTTGCCGGTGGGCTCGGTAGGTGCGCGCGGCGATCTTCACGCCCTGCGCGTGCAGGACCCGGATGATCGACTCGACCGCGTGACCTTCGGCTCTCATCGTGTCGATGAAGCCCAGCATCAACGGTTGCGGGGGTCGAGTTCCCCCGCGAAGAAAGTCGTCGCAGCTCTCAGGATCGCGACATCCTCCCGCAGGCGACTGTTCTCGGCCTTGAGCCGCTTGATCTCGGCATGCTCGACGCTGGTGATCCCGTCGCGGGTGCCGTCGTCGATATCGGCTTGCAGCACCCACCGGCGCACCGACTCGTGGCCCACGCCGACCTGGCGGGTAACGGCCGCTGACGCGGCCGTCAACGAGGGATACTCCGAACGATGCTCGCGCACCAGCCGGACAGCGCGCTCACGGAGCGCGGGATCGATCTTCTTCGGCATGACATACATCCTTCCAACTCAAAATGATGCGGCATCAAACCTGGGGCGCTTCAGAGCCCGCTATTACGATCCGGCGCTCGGGCGCTTCACCCAGACCGACCCAAGCGGGCAAGAATCCAACCCTTACGTCTATGCCGCGTGTAACCCCACAAACTCGAGTGACCCAACGGGATTTGCGACATGCGCGGGAGCCGCTGCCGCTTTGGTCGCGAGTACCGCACTCGTAGCCGTGAGCTTCGTGGGCCTCATCGCGATTGGAGCTTCAGGAAACGTTCTGCTTTCGGGCGTTATTGCTTCGACGCTGTTCGCCTACGGCATCGCACGGACCGTCTATTACGCTGCCAATGCGGTGCGGGCATGTTGAGGAAAGCGACTAGGTGGATCTGGCTGTTGATCCCCGTGGCAGTAGGGGCGGGCATCTTTCTCGTTGCATGGAGTCCGGATCCGGCTAGTGCAGCTCTAGACCTCGTGTGGGTAGCAGCAGTGGTCGGCCTCCTTACCTATCTTTCCGTCTCATCTCGGCGCAAGGATCGGAAAGACGACGAACACCCTGACGCGTGACACGGGTGTCGGCGGCGAGCGAATCCTCGGCACCGTGATAGCGCTTGCAGAACTGGTGAAGGAGCGCCCCATCTATGTCGATCGCGCAGCTTCGTAGGTGGAGCATATTTCTCTGGGCGCTGAGCTTCGCCTTCTCCATCGCGGTATTACTGTTGATGACCGCGGTTGCCACAGGTGTCATTGCCGAGATGAATAGCGGGATCTTCGGTCTGATCGTCGTAGCGATGTCAGCGGGACTCGCAGTGACGGTCATATCGCTAGTTCTGACAACAAAATACCTTCGAAGATCGAGGCTTAGGTGAACGAATATCGAGACTGCGCCAGTCACGTTGGGCGGTTCAGGCCTGTGGTCAGGAGTCGCTCGTGAGAGCTGTTCTGGTCATCTCGGCGCTGTTCATAGTCACCAGCGTTGTTACGCTGATCGTCGCGCCCGAGGCGAGACTTTGGGGTCTCATTCTCCTTACCTCATGGTCGATCATCTTCCTGATAACCCTGGTGCGATCTGTGCGTGCAGGACGAGCGAGTAGGCGAGTCGGGAAATCGACTTGACCAGCGAGGTCAGCTACGAGTACGACGACCTCGGCCGGATCACCCTGCAGAAATACCCGGATTACGAGCATGAGTACACCTACGACGGTGTCGGTAACATGCTGACCTTCACCGACGGCGCCGGCACCGTCGCCTACGCATACGACGATTCCAACCAGCTCACCTCCATTCGGGAACCCGGCGGCACCTGCCCCGCAGCCGGGTTCCCCGCCGCGAACTCCGGGTGTGTGCTGCTGGAGTACGACGACAACGGCAACGAAACCAAACGCATCTACCCCGCCGGCGCCCACACCGACACCACCCGCGACGCGGCTGGCCGACCCACCCGGATCACCGCGAAAGCCGCCGACGGAACCACCGCCGTCGACATCGGATACAGCTACGCCGCCCCCGGATCAGGCGACGACCGGACAAACATCCAAACCCGCACCTCCCACAAAGAGGAAGGCATCATCGCGGGAGCGGTAACCACCTACAGCTACGACTCCCGCAACCGACTCACCGAAGCCGACGAAAAAGACGGGTCAACCGTCACCGCGGCCTGGACGTACGGGTACGACAACGCCGGCAACCGCACCACCCAAACTCGCGTCGGCGACACTGGAGAACCCGCCGGCACCATCGACTACACCTACAACGATGCCAACCAAATCACCGCCACCACCGACGACACCACCACCTGGACCTACGACAACGCCGGCAACCAAACCCGCAACGGCCAAACCGGCCAAACCATCACCTACAACGATCAACGCCAAGCCACCACCATCAACGGCACCACCCAGGAATACTTCGGCGGCGGCAACACCGACCGCCAATCCTCCGGCACAACCGATTACGAGAATGGTGCCCTCGGCACGATGCAGGCCTCAGACTCAGGGGCGGCTAACAAGTTCACACGTTCTCCTGACGGCGCCGGCATCAGCTTTGGTGCGACAACTCGGCACTACTACGTTGCCGACCACATCGGCTCACAGGTGGGTCTGTTCGACGGGACGGGCACCGCCATAGGCGGATATTCGTATAGCCCATACGGCGAGGAACGCTACACGGGCACCAATACACCGCTTGAATCCAACACGCTCCGCTACATCGGACAGCACCAGGACAGCACAGGGCTCTACAAGCTCGGGGAGCGCTACTACGATCCGAGCACGGGTCGCTTCACTCAGATGGACCCGAGCGGTCAGGAAGCGAATCCCTTCCTCTACGCTGAAGGCAATCCAACAAACTGGAGTGACCCCAGCGGGCTAGCTGTTGATTGGCGGGAAGTGGGGTATCAGACGACTGCGGTGGCCTTCGGACTTGTCTTTTCGGGCCTTCTTGGTGTGGGTGCCGCGCCGCTGTGTGTGACCGTCGTGGCCTGCATCGGTGTCGAACTGCTCGCAGCGGTCGGCGGCGGAATGCTCGGGGATGCTTCTGCATCCATCCTTTGGGGACGCGAGTACAGTGCCGGAAGTATGTGGGGCCTTTGACGACATCTCACAGGTGGCGATTCGGAATGCTTGCTGCCGGTATTCTCGCAATACTCGCCTCAGTACTGCTTGCCATTAGCGTCGAGGTGGAACCGCTATTCATCTGGTGCCTGAGGACGGCAGGTTTTGCTGCACTGCTCCTTTCGCTTGTACTGGCATGGATGCCCCACCGGCAATCAGGCATAGACGAAGACGAAGAGCCAACCGCTCCAGAGGGCGAATCACCTAGCGAGGCAGATGGCTAGGGCGTGAGGAACGGATCGGTGACGACTGATCGCCAGTGCCGGGAGGCGCTGGCGGGGAGGACGTCATCATGCCTGGTCCTTTTCCCAGAGAATTCAGCGAGGGCGTTTCCGCGGTCGCTCGTCGCCGTGAGAGCGGCGGCGTATCTGTCGCAGGCGAATCTGAAACTCGGTGGCTCCCCAAAATGACATACCCGCTCGTATCTGAGCTCGCCGAAGCGGCGATCCCCGTCCCGGTGTCGTGCCGCGTCCTCAAACTCGCAAGACAGCCCTACTACCGGTGGCGCAACGCTCCGATCCGGGACGCGGACATCCTCCGCGCGCATCGCCTCAACGCACTTCATGACGCGCACCACGACGGCTCGACGTTCGGACACCGATACCTGGCCGGCGAGGCCCGGCGGGCCGGGTGGCGAAAGAGCCGACGGACGGCATTGAAACTGTGCTCACAGGCGGGATTTTCTCGTCCGCGCAGCGCCACCGGCGCGGGAAGGAGAAGAGCGCGGGTCCGCCGGTATTCGATGACCATGTGGAGCGGGTCTTCCGCGCCGATGCCCCAAACAAGCTCTGGCTCACGGACATCACGGAGCATCGGACGACTGCTGGAATCCAAGCGAGTGAGGGCAAGCTCTACTGCTGCGCGATCAAGGACGTGTTCTCCAACCGGATCGTCGGCTATTCGATCTCGGACGGGATAACGGCGAAGATCGCCGGTAACGCCGTCCGCAACGCCGTCACCCGCCGAGGCGACGTCGCCAGATGCATTCTGCACGCTGACAGACGCAGACAGTTCCGACGCCGTGCCATGGCGCGCGAACTACGCCGCCACGACATGATCGGCGCGACGGGACGCCTCGGCGCCGACGGAGACAACGCCGCCATGGAATCGTTCTGGTCGCTTCTGCACACGAACGTGCTGAACCAACAATGATGGGCCACGCGCCAGGAGCTTCGCCTCGCGATCGTGGTCTGGATCGAGCGGAAGTATCACCGGCAACGGGCCCAGGACGCTCTCGGCGAGTTGACGCCCATCGAGTTCGAAGTCAAACCAACCGAGTCGTTCACACTCGCGGCCTAAACCGAAACTGACCTCCCCCGCGTTTTTGGTTCCGGTGGTGGTGACTAACCGGCGGCGAGGATGTTGTTCTCTCTGAGTGTCTCGTATTTGATCGGGGTGCGGTAGCCGAGCGCCGAATGTCGGCGTTGCCGGTTGTGGAAGATCTCGATGTATTCGAAGATCGCGTTGGCGAGTTCGACCCTGGTGTTCCACCTCTTCCGGTTCAGGAGTTCGATCTGCATCGAGGACCAGAAGCTCTCCATCATCGCGTTATCGAGCCCGTCACCGACGGAACCGAACGAGGGCAGGAGCCCTGCCGAGCGGATCTTCTCGCCGAAGACCCAGGAGGTGAATTGGGTTCCGTGATCGGCATGCACGATCCCTCCGGGTTCTGGCCGGCGGTTCCGGACGGCCATGTCGAGCGCGTTCACGACGAGAGCGGAGTCTTGCTTGGAATCGATCGACCAACCGATGATCCGGCGGCTATAAGCGTCGAGGACGGCGGCGCAATAGAGCCATCCTTCCCGCGTGCGATGTTGCGTGATATCCGTGACCCAGAGCTCGTTCGGACGAGCCCTGGCGAACTTCCGGTTCACGAGATCACCGACGGTGACCACGCCACGGAGCCGTTTGGTGCGGATAGGGCCTGGGAGCGCGTAGATGCCGGCGAGACGCATCAGTTTGAACACCGTTCTGCCGCTGACGCTCACTCCCATCGCCATCGTCAGCTCCGCATGCACCCGCCGATACCCGTAGGTGCCGCGGGACGCGACGTGAACCTCCCGGATCAGGCCGGTCAGCCATTGTCGGCGCAGCTCGGATTGCGTCATCGGCTTTCGCTTCTGCCGGTAATAGTGCTGCCGGGCGACTCCGAGAACCCGTCAGCAGCGATCGATCGGAATCCCGGCGTCGGCGAGACGGTCGATCACCGGGAAGAGTCTTTTGGGCGGGGACGCTCCTCGTCGAGGAACTTCGCCGCTTGCCGGACGATGAGGAGTTCGGTCTCGAGATCGCGAATGCGTCGGCGGGCCTCGCGCAGCTCCGCGGACTCCGACGTCGGAACTCCGGGCCGGCGGCCGTTGTCGATGTCGTCCTGGCGGATCCAGTTCGACAGGGTGACGGCATGGATACCAAGCTCGAACGCGGTCTGCTTGGCTTGCTTACCGGCCCGCACCAGCGCTACAGCGCGGGCACGGAACTCCGGCGGATAGGGACGGGGCATGATGATGAGCCTTCCGGATCAGGCCACCAATTAGCCACCCAAACTGGAACCTATTCCGTGGGGCAGGTCAAACTGTCACCAGCTCGTTCCTCACGCCCGAACAGTTCCCTAAGGTGTTCAGAAACCGACGCGCTTGATGCACAACCTTCCAACCTCTATCTCAGGGTTGTTGGTTCGAATAAGGCAGATGTGGTGGGCCCGGTGGGGCTCGAACCCACGACCCGCGGATTAAAAGTCCGATGCTCTACCGACTGAGCTACAGGCCCGTACCGGACTATCTTACTTGCCTTCGGCACTGCTCGTGACAAAGCGGCGGGGCCGCTGGCATCTGTTGAGAGATGTCAGCGGCCCCGCCGCTTAAAGGTGTTTAATTACTCGGCCGGGGGCATGAGTACCGTGTCAACGAGGTACACAACCGCGTTAGCGGTCTGTACTCCACCGCAGATAACCATCGACTCGCCGTTGACCATGAGATCGTCACCGCTGCCGGTCACCTCAAGGGTCGAGCCCTGAACTGTGTCGTGGGTACCGACGATGTCGGCGGGCTCGATCTCACCGGGAACCACGTGGTAAGTGAGGATCGATGTCAGCAGGTCGCTGTCGGTGGAAAGTGTGTCGATCGTCGCCGAGTCAATCTTGGCGAACGCGTCGTCAACGGGTGCGAAGACTGTGAACTCGCCACCGTTGAGTGTGTCGACGAGGTTGACGTCGGGGTTCAAGCCGCCGCTCACAGCTGCAGTCAGCGTGGTGAGGATCGGGTTGTTCGAGGCAGCGGTCGCTACCGGGTCTTCAGCCATTCCGGCAACCGAACCCGAACCATCGGGAACAGCAGCGTCGTAGTCGGCGCAACCGGCACCGACGAGGTTCGCGTACGCGTCAGACGACATTGTCTCTTCGGCCATCGGCGTCGACGAGTCCATCGGCTCCGATGACGTGTCGTCGGTGGTGCTCCCGGCGCCGGAACAAGCCGACAGTGCGAGTGCGCCAACAAAGGCGAGTGAGAGTCCGGCGCTGATTCGAGTCTTGGTGCTGAGCATGACTTCCTCCGTATGTGTGGTGCTCGCCGCTGTCTGCGACGTTCATAAGGTCTTCGAGACCCTCGTCGAATCGGATGGAAAGTTTTTTAAATCGGATGCCGCGGCCCGTATTCCTGTGTCAATCCCGGGGCGGCGATTCATATCTGCACCGGGTGTAAGGCATGCTGGTTCTCATGGTGATTGACGGCCTCGACGTACCCGAAGATTCGGGCGCCTCAGTCGATCACGTGGCTGAGCTTTTGCTGGCTGTAGCTAAGGGCGATCAAACCGCTTTTGCTCGCCTCTACGACATGATCTCTTCGCGCGTGTTCGGTCTTATCCTGCGTGTGCTCGTTGATCGATCGCAGAGCGAAGAGGTGCTCCAAGAGGTGTTCTTGGAGATCTGGCAATCCGCAAGCAAGTTCGCTCCGAATAAAGGCCAAGGAAGATCGTGGGTCTTCACGATGGCACACAGACGAGCTGTTGACCGTGTGCGGTCAGCGCAGTCAAGTGCTGATCGTGATGTGCGTGCGGGATTCAAAGATATGGGCGTCGCACATGACGGCGTCTCGGAGGAGGCGGAGTTGCGCATCGAAGGACGTCGGGTGGCCCAAGCTGTCTCGACGCTGCCCGAAGCACAACGAGAAGCTCTGACTCTTGCCTACTACGGCGGGTACAGTCAAAGCGAAATTTCAGCCCTCGTCGGGGCTCCGCTTGGAACAATCAAGACGAGAATGAGAGACGGCCTCACCAGGCTGCGAGCAGAAATGGGGGTGACATCGTGAACCGAGAAGAATTTGCTGAACTATCGGCAGGACACGCGCTTCGCGCGCTGTCACCCGAAGACCAGACTGCGTTCGATCACGCTCTCGCAGCGCACCCCGAATGGGCGGATCTCGCCACCGACGACATCATCACGGCGTCAGCGCTCGCCGATGCGACCCCGGCGGTCTCTCCACCGACTGCTCTTCGATCTGCGCTTCTCGCGCAAATCAACTCAGAGATACCTCTCGCGGTGACCGAATCGCAGGATGCTGCGGCACCTTCTCGCCCAGCTCGTGGGCGCTGGGGTTCTCGGGCGTGGTTCGCGCTCGCGGCATCCCTCGCTCTTGTTTTGGGTATCGGAAGCGGTGCCGTGTACGTCTCGCAGCAGCTCAACACGCCACCTGCGGTCGTGGCGCTTGATCGCATCGAGCAAGCGGACGATGCGCAGAGCGCGATGACAACCCTCGACGATGGGGGAGAAGCGACACTTCACTGGTCGGTTTCGCAGGGTGACGCGGTACTCGTCTCTGATGGTCTGCCGACTCTTACCGAAGAGCAGGCTTTTGAGCTCTGGTATGTGCGCGACGGTGAACCGATCGCGGCGGGTGTGTTCGACGCATCCGGTGGTGAAGCGACGGCTCTGCTCAGCGGGGAAATGCACGAGGGCGACATCATCGCCGTGACGGTGGAAGCTTCGGGTGGTTCACCCGATGGCCAGCCCACGTCAACTCCGATCATTGCGATCGAAACCGGAGCGTAGTTCGAATCTGGGCAGCGAGATCGCTGGCGAGATTGGCGAGTAGCCTTGATCGATGAGTGATGAGTCGAGGGAATTTCACAAACCCATTCGCCGGCCCGCAGAGCTCTTTGATCGACTGTTTGCCGCCGACGACCCCGCAGAGGTCTCTCGCGTCGCTCACAGCACCGCAGCGGCCCTCCTGTCGCGTGTGCGCGAAGATCCAGAGGCTAACGTCGTCGAACGCCTGGTCGCTTTCACGCGCGATCACGGCATCGACGACATCGCAGAACTGTGGTCGCGATCGCCAGCCCGCTCGTTGCCGGGTAGCCTCTGGCGCCTCTACCTCGTGCAGCTCATGATCCACGAGGACCCGCACACAGCAGCGCTTCTCTACGAACGAGGCCGAACCGACGAGTCGACTGCCGACGAAATCGTCGCGGGAGCCCCCGCACCCGCGGGCCCCGAAGAACTCGTGGCACTCATCGACCTGATCATGCGGGGCATCTTTCAGGGAGATTTCGCCGTCGCCCTTGAGCGCGCCTCGGCTTTTTGTCGTCTAGAGGCATCGGGAGCCGCTCATCTTGCCGACGATTATGACGCGACAGAACCGGAGCGCGCGTCAGCATTTACCACGCGTGCACTTCGCCTCACCACGTACGCGACAGATCTCGCGGCTTCTGCGATGCTCTGGCGACGCGATGCGCTCACGTAGAGCGAGCTGAGAAGAGAAAAATAAGTGCCGGGCCGCAGAACGCCTCTCGGCGCGAGGCCGCTCGAAGCGGCAGAGTATGGAGCCCGGGGTTACTGCGGCCCGACTATTCAAGTGTAACAAGCGCAGGGCAACGAGCATTCCTTCCGGCGTAGGGTGACGGTATGTCTTGGCGTTTTGCTCTGCTCATTGATCCGCTCGCAGCTGACGTTTCGCTGCCCGGCTACGGCCACACTTTCGAGGTGGTAGACCCAAGCGCGCCAGCGCTGAGCGTCGGTGAACTGAGTACCCAACGCGGCGACGGCATCTTTGAGTCGATCGGCGTGATCAACGGTCATGCCCAAGAGGTTGACGCGCACCTCGAGCGTCTCGAGCACTCTGCTCGCCTGTGCGATTTGCCGGCGCCTCACCTTGCACAGTGGCGCGAGGCCATCGAGGTCACCGCAGCCGTATGCCCAGAGGGCGAGTGCGTGATCAAACTCATCCTGAGTCGCGGCATCGAGCATGGCCCCACACCCACAGCGTGGGTGACTGCGGCCGAAGCGCCCAACAACGCTCCGGTGCGAGTGAATGGTGTGCGAGCCGTCACGCTCGATCGTGGGCTCGACAGCGGCGCATCTGAGCGTGCTCCGTGGCTCTTGCTGGGCGCCAAAACGCTTTCTTATGCCGTCAACATGGCAGCCCTCCGCGAGGCGAAACGCCAAGGGGCGGATGACGCGATCTTCGTTTCGTCCGACGGCATTGTGCTCGAGGGGCCCACATCGTCGGTGATTCTGCGCTTCGGCGACAGGTTCATCACACCTCAGCCGGGAGCTGGCATCCTTCATGGCACAACGCAGATGAGTGTTTTTGAGCACTTGACGGCACGGGGTCACGAGGCGACGTACGAAACGATCACGGCAGCAGAGCTCGAAGAAGCGGATGCTGCGTGGCTCGTCTCGAGCGTGCGACTGGCAGCTCCGGTTTCTGCCCTGAACGCAAAAAAACTCGTGATGGACGCCGAGTTCACGGCATCCATCAACGAGTATTTGCTTTCGCCTCGCGACTAGGCGTTTCGGGGTTTATCCGAAGCGGCCCGAGACGTAGTCTTCGGTGGCCTGTACGGCGGGAGTCGTGAAGATCGCCGACGTGTCGTTGTACTCGATGAGCTTGCCGGGCTTGCCGGTGCCGGCGATGTTGAAGAATGCCGTTTTCTCGCTCACGCGCGAAGCCTGCTGCATGTTGTGAGTGACGATCACGATCGTGTAGTCGTTCTTCAGCTCGCCGATCAGCTCTTCGATCGCGTAGGTCGAGATGGGGTCAAGGGCCGAGCAGGGCTCGTCCATCAGCAGCACATCGGGGGAGACTGCAATTGCGCGTGCGATGCACAGACGCTGCTGCTGACCACCGGAGAGTCCCGATCCCGGGCGCTCGAGGCGATCCTTCACTTCGTTCCAAAGGTTCGCACCCTTCAGCGAGTTCTCCACGAGTTCATCAGCGTCTGACTTCGAGATGCGCTTGTTGTTGAGCTTCACGCCCGCGAGCACATTGTCGCGAATCGACATCGTGGGGAAGGGGTTCGGACGCTGGAAGACCATTCCTACGTCGCGGCGCACGGCAACCGGGTCGACACCCGGGCCGTAGAGGTCGTCACCGTCGAGCAGCACTTCGCCTTCGACATAGGCGCCGGGGATCACCTCATGCATACGGTTGAGGGTTCGGAGGAATGTCGATTTGCCGCAGCCGGACGGGCCGATGAATGCTGTGACGGATCGGGGTTCAATCATCAGCGACACGTCTTCTACCGCGAGGAAATCGCCGTAGTACACGTTGAGGTCGTTGACTTCGATGCTCTTAGACACGGGGGCTCTTTCTTTCGGTTCAGCGACGGCCGGTCTTGGGGGAGAACAGCTTCGCGACCATTCGCGCAGCCAAGTTCAACACCATGACGATGAGAATAAGGGTGAGAGCGCCGGCCCATGCGCGGGCGACGGACTCGTCGGGGGATGTGCCCTGGTTCGCGTACTGGTTGTACACGTATACCGGCAGGGTCATCATGTTGCCGTGGAAGAGGTCAAGGTTAAGGCTCTGCGTGTACCCGGCGGTGAGAAGCAGTGGGGCAGTCTCACCGATAACACGAGCGATGGCGAGCATGATGCCGGTCGTAATACCCGCGATCGAGGTGGGGATCACGACCTTGAGAATCGTGAGCCACTTCGGCACGCCTAGCGCGTACGCGGCTTCACGAAGCTCGTTGGGAACGAGGCGCAGCATCTCTTCAGATGAGCGCACGACAACGGGAATCATGAGCACGCTCAACGCGATAGCTCCGATGATTCCCATTGAGATGCCAGGTCCGAAGAACAGCGCGAAGACTGCGTAGGCGAACAGACCGGCAACGATCGAGGGGATGCCGGTCATCACATCGACGAAGAAGGTGATCGCCCGAGAAAGCCGGCTGCCGGTGGAGTACTCGACGAGATAGATCGACGTCATGAGGCCGATCGGTACCGAGATCACAGTTGTTGCGGCCGTAATGAGCAGCGTGCCGTAGATGGCGTGGATCGCGCCGCCGCCGGCGCCCACGATATTCCGCATGCTGGAGCTGAAGAACTCGACGTCGAAGCGTTGTACGCCCTCGACGACGACCGTGTACAGCAGCGAAATGAGCGGCAGGAGAGCCACGATGAATGCTGCAGATACGACGGCGGTGACGACCCTGTCAGCGGCCTTACGGCGGCCTTCAACGATGCTCGACAGCACGCCAATGGCGATGACGAACAACAAAGTTCCGAGGAACACGGCGGCCGTGATGTTGAAGTTCTTGATCGGCTGGCCGACGTTCAAAATCGCAAAGACTGCGAACGTGATCAGCCATGAGGCGCCGAGAACCGTCCACGGTACTGACCTGGGCAGCTTGCCGCTCGTGAGGGAGTTCACCGACTTCACTGGGGAAGCGGTGGCTGTAGCAGTCGACATCAGTTTGCTCCCGAGAATTCGGAACGGCGGTTAACAATCCAACGGGCAAGAGCGTTGACCGCGAACGTGAGTACAAAGAGCACGAGGCCGGTCGCGATCAAGACGCTGACGCCGTCGCCGTAGGCCTCGGGGAACGACAGCGCGATGTTCGCGGGGATCGTCGTCGGGTTTGTGGCTGTGATGAGTTCGAATGTCACGGCTCCGGATACCGAGAGCACCATTGTGACGGCCATGGTTTCACCCAGGGCGCGGCCGAGGGCCAGCATCGCGGCCGACACCATGCCACCGCGAGCGAAGGGAAGCACCGCCATGCGGATCATCTCCCAGCGGGTCGCGCCGAGCGCGAGGGCTGCTTCTTCGTGAAGCTTGGGGGTTTGCAAGAAGACCTCACGGCAGATCGCGGTCATGATCGGCAGCACCATGATTGCCAGCACGAGGGCAGCGGTAAGAATTGTGCGACCTGTGGCTGACACCTGTCCGCCGAACAGCGGGATCCAGCCGAGGTACTCATTCAGCCACGCGTAGAACGGCTGGATGAGCCCCGCGAAAGTAACGCCGCCCCAGAGGCCGAAGACCACGGAGGGGACAGCCGCAAGCAGGTCGATGATGTAGCCGAGGAACGACGCGATCCGGCGCGGCGCGTAGTGCGAGATGAAGAGCGCAATGCCGATGGCAAGGGGTGCGGCGATGATCAGCGCGAGGATCGACGCCCAGATGGTACCGAAGACGAACGGGCCGACGTAGGCCCAGAACGACTCGCCCTTGAGGATGGGGTTGGCCTCGGGGTCGCCCGTGAAAGCAGGAATGCTCTCGGCGACGAGAAAGACGGTAACGGCGGCGAGAACAACCAGGATCGTGATTCCGGCGGCAACAGCGGTGCCAGAAAAGACAAGGTCGCCAGGCCGCCGGGGTGCCTTCGGTTTACTTCGCGGCTTGGTGTCCTTCGCCGTAGTCATCGCCATTCAAGCTTCCTTTGTGTGGAGTCCGATCGGGCTCAGCACGAGCCCCGGTGTGAAAAACGCCGAGGCTCCTGCAGAACCTGCCCAGCTCGGAGTGTAACGAGTGCCCCGAGCTGGGCAAGGATTCAGCGGGACTAAATTACTTGATCAGCGCGATCGCGGACTCAACCTCGGTACGCAGGCTGTCGGAGATCGGAGCCGAACCAGCGTTCGACGCTGCGGCATCCTGACCCTCGGGGCTTGCGATGTACGAGAAGTACTGCGACACGAGGTCAGCAACGCTCGAGTCTTCGTACTCGACGCAACCGATGAGGTAGCTCACGAGAGCGATCGGGTAGACGCCGGCTGCGTCGGTGGTGCGGTCAAGCTCGATAGCGATGTCGCCGTCGCTGCGTCCTTCAACCTCGGGCGAAGCGTCAACGAGCGCGGCAGCCGCCTCGGGCGAGTAGGAGACGAACTCTCCACCAACCTCGATAGCAACGGTGCCGAGGTCGCCGGCCTGCGAAGCATCGGCGTAACCGATCGTTCCCTGACCACCGGTCACGGCAGCAACGACACCGGAGGTGCCCTGTGCGGCCTCGCCGGAGTCGAGGGGCCATTCGCCGTCAGCCTCGTAGGTCCACACGTCGGGTGCGACAACGTTGAGGTAGTCGGTGAAGTTCTCGGTGGTACCCGAGTCGTCCGAGCGGTGCACGGGCGAGATCGCGAGGTCGGGCAGCTCAACACCCGGGTTGAGGTCAGCGATCGCTGCATCGTTCCAGTTGGTGATCGTGCCGGCGAAGATGCCAGCGACGGTCGCGGCATCCAGGTCGAGCGAGTCGATGCCATCGAGGTTGAAGATGATCGCGATCGGCGAGATGTAGAGCGGGAGCTCAACGATGCCAGCGGCACCGTCATCTGCACACGAAGCGAAACCGCCAGCGGCGATCTCCTCGTCGTTGAACGCACGGTCAGAACCGATGAAGTTGCTGGCGCCGGCGATGAAGTTCTCGCGGCCCGTTCCCGAACCGGTGGGCTCGTAGTTGATGGTGACGTCGGGGTTTGCCGTCTGGAACGCGGCGACCCAAGCTTCCTGAGCGGCCGTCTGCGACGAGGCTCCCGTTGCCGAGAGGGTGCCCGAGAGCGTTGATGCGCTTTCGGAATCGGTGGCGCTGCCGCCGCCTTCGTTTGAGGCGCAGCCGGCGAGAGCGAGAGCCGCGACAGCGGCGAGGGCGCCCACCTGGGCGATGCGGTTGATCTTCACTGTGAATCCTTCACAAATCAGGGTGGTGTGACCCGGTGCAGGGCACGCCCCGACGGTAGACACGAACTCTTACGAGAGTGCGCTGCAGGGGTGAACGGGAGGTGAACGGCTCCTGTGTATGCCAGATTGGGGCTCATGCAGAAAATAGTGTGATTGACATGCCTCACCTTCCCGACGTGGCGCAGCCTGTGCTGGATGCTGCCTCCCTCGCCCCCAAGGCCCGCACGCTGATGGATGTTCTCCATGAGACTGCAGCGCAGTTTCCGGAGGCATCCGCTCTCGATGATGGCTCCGGCGCGCTGAGCTATCGCGAGCTGCTGGCGCACGTTGGCCGCACCGCTGCTCGCCTCTACGACGCGGGCGTTCGTCGTGGTGACCGCGTGGGCGTTCGTGTGGCTTCGGGGTCGAAAGAGCTCTACATCTCGATCCTCGGCATTCTTGCGGCGGGCGCCGCCTACGTCCCCGTAGACGCCGATGACCCCGATGAGCGCGCGCGCCTCGTCTTTGGTGAGGCAGCAGTGAAGGGCATCATCGTCGGTTCGGGCGACTACGTGTCATCCGACGGCGACGCTGTAGAAGACGCGGAGTCACTGTTTTCGGGAGACGCACCGCATCCAGCGACGCAATCGATCGTGACTGTTTCTCCGCCGGAGCCGACCGACGATGCGTGGATCATTTTTACCTCTGGTTCAACAGGTGTACCCAAAGGTGTCGCTGTGACGCACCGCTCAGCAGCGGCCTTTGTCGACGCGGAGGCGGGCCTTTTCTTGCGCGATGCGCCTCTCACCGCCGGCGACCGTGTGCTGGCTGGCCTGTCTGTCGCATTCGATGCTTCGTGTGAAGAGATGTGGCTCGCATGGCGAAACGGGGCGTGCCTCGTGCCGGCTCCACGTGCCCTGGTTCGTTCGGGCGAAGACCTTGCGCCATGGCTGCTGCGCCAGGGGATCACGGCAGTATCAACTGTGCCGACTCTGGCCGCGATGTGGCCCTCGAACGCAATTGAGAACGTAAGGCTGCTGATTTTCGGTGGCGAAGCATGCCCACCCGAACTTGCCGCGCGGCTCGTTTCAGAGGGGCGCGAGGTGTGGAACACCTACGGCCCCACCGAAGCAACTGTCGTCGCGTGTGCTGCTCTTCTTGATGGCAGCGTGCCAGTGCGCATTGGCCTGCCTCTCGACGGTTGGAGCCTCGCTGTCGTCACTACCGAAGGCCTTCCGGTCAACGAGGGCGAGACCGGCGAATTGATCATCGGTGGGGTGGGGCTTGCCCGCTACCTCGACCCCGCAAAAGATGCCGAGAAGTACGCGCCCATGCCTACTCTCGGCTGGGAGCGCGCGTATCGCTCCGGCGACCTCGTGCGCTACGACACTGAGGGGCTCGTTTTTCAAGGCCGCGCAGACGATCAAGTAAAGGTGGGCGGTCGACGCATCGAGCTCGGCGAGGTCGAATCTGCTCTGCAAGACCTCCCGGGGGTCGCTGCGGCGACGGCGGCTGTGCGCACAACGGATGCCGGTGTCTCGGTGCTCGTCGGATACCTCGTCGCCGACAACCCTGCTGCCGGATTCGACGCCTCGTCTGCACGGATGACGCTGTCGGAGCGCCTTCCTGCCGCGATCGTGCCGCTTCTCGCGCTCGTCGATGAGTTGCCGGTGCGGACATCGGGAAAAGTCGATCGCGCAGCACTGCCGTGGCCGCTTCCGGGCATCGATACCCCCGTGGCTGGCCTCACCCCGGGCGAAGCCTGGCTCGCCGAGCAGTGGCAGGCCGTGCTGGGTGTGCCCGTGCCGGGGCCCAAAGCTGACTTCTTCGATCTCGGTGGTGGGTCACTTGCCGCGGCGCAGCTCGTTTCGCGGATCCGCCAGCGTGTGCCGGAGTTTGCCGTCGCCGACATCTATGACGTACCGCGGCTTGGCGCAATGGCAAAAGCGCTGGGTCCGCTCGTTTCCGATGACGACGCTCACTTTCATGAACCGCTCCCCACGCCCAGACGGATGCAGTGGCTTCAAACTCTTTTGGGCATCCCGTTGTTTGTGCTCACCGGCATCCGCTGGTTGTTGTACGTGCTGACGGCCTCAGCTGTGCTTCAGCCCTTCGGCGGATTCGACGTGTTGCCCACGGTGCCGTGGCCCGTGCTCGTCGTGGGCCTCCTGGTGTTCGCGACGCCGTTCGGCAAGATGGCGATTGCGGCGGGCTCCGCTCGACTGCTGTTGCGGGGGGTCACCCCCGGCGACTATCCGCGCGGCGGGGGAGTGCACTTGCGGTTGTGGCTCGCCGAGCAGATCGCTGACCAGATCGACGCCGTCGGTCTCGCCGGCGCGCCCTGGGTGAGTTACTACGCTCGTGCGTTGGGCGCTCGTATCGGCCGGAACGTCGACCTGCACACTCTGCCGCCCATCACGGGAATGCTCCGCATCGGAGATGGTGCGTCGATCGAACCCGAGGTTGACCTCTCGGCGTATTGGATCGACGGCGACCTCGTGCGCATCGGCGAAGTCCGGATCGGCGCTGAAGCGACCGTTGGTGCACGCAGCACTCTTGCTCCGGGTACCCGTATCGGCCAGCGTGCCGAAATCGCGCCAGGTTCTGCGGTTTTCGGCCGTGTTCGAGCTGACCAGTCGTGGGCGGGATCACCCGCGGTGCGAGTGGGCGGCACTTCGCGCGGCTGGCCCGACCAGCACGCGCCAGCGACGCACCGCTGGCTGTGGGCATATGCCGCATCCGCCATGGGACTCGCTCTGCTGCCGGTGATCGCATTCGCGTGTGGCGCTGCGGTACTCGCGCTCGGGATGCGCGGCGCTGCCACTCTTTCCGATGCCGCGCTCGCCGCAGCGACCTGGCTCGTGCCAGCAACACTTCTTACGGGTCTCGTCTTTGCGGCAGTCGTTGTGGTGCTTGTGCGTGTGCTTTCGCTCGGCCTCCGCGAGGGCATCACCCCGGTGCGCAGCCGAATCGGGTGGCAAGCCTGGTCTATCGAGCGCTTGCTCGACGCATCGCGGGTCATTCTGTTCCCGCTCTACTCGAGCCTTTTCACCCCGGTGTGGCTCCGGATGCTCGGAGCCTCGGTCGGTCGCGATGTTGAGGCATCCACGGTGTTGCTGCTTCCGTCGATGACGCGCATCGATGACGGCGCGTTCCTCGCTGACGACACGATGGTCGCGACCTACGAAATGCGTGGGGGTTGGGTGCGCATCGGTCACGTGCGGATCGGCAAGCGCGCGTTCCTCGGTAACTCCGGCATGGCCGCCCCCGGCCACCGCGTGCCGAAAGACAGTCTCGTAGCGGTGCTTTCTTCAGCGCCGTTCAAAGCGAAGGCTGGGTCATCATGGCTCGGCTCTCCGGCGGTGCGCCTTCGTCGCGTGTCAGCGACCGGAGATCAGACGCGCACGTATCAACCAACCGGCGCGCTCCGGGCAGCTCGGACGCTGTGGGAACTCTGCCGCATCGTGCCCGTCATCGTCACGTATGCCCTCGGGCTCGCCGTGCTCTTCACCTTCGCCGCTCTTGTGACCGCATGGGGGATCGGGTGGGCGATCGCGCTTTCGGGCATCGTCATGCTGATCGCGGGGGCCATTGCCGCGGCGATCTCGGCGGCGGCGAAGTGGGCAATCGTTGGTCCGATCCGGGCGGGCTCTCATCCGTTGTGGTCAAGCTTCGTCTGGCGCACCGAGGTTGCCGACACCTTTACTGAGATGGTCGCGGCGCCCTGGTTCGCTCGGAGCGCCGCCGGAACCCCCGCGTTGGCCGTGTGGCTGCGAGCGCTCGGGGCCAATATCGGCCGCGGTGTCTGGTGCGACAGCTACTGGCTGCCGGAGCCAGACCTCGTGACTTTGGGTGATGGATCAACCGTCAATCGAGGCTGCGTTGTGCAGACGCACCTTTTCCATGATCGAATCATGAGCATGGACACCGTTGAACTCGCGCCGGGGGCAACCCTCGGGCCTCACAGCGTGATCCTTCCTGCCGCTGTCATCGGGGCCCACGCGACCGTGGGCCCCGCTTCCCTCGTTATGCGAGGAGAAACCGTGCCCGTGGGGTCGCGCTGGAGTGGAAATCCGATCGGGCCATGGCGTGCCGTCAAAGCGCGCGCGTACCAATCCACCTCATGAGCGACGACCTCATGAGCGACGACGAGCACGAAGACTACGCGCCGCAAAGCGGCGATCTCGCGTTCGATGTGGAGTCTTACGATCTTGATCTGACCTACCGGGTGCGAACGAATCGGTTACAGGGCACCGCTGTGCTTTCAGCGGTTGTGCGGCAACCGACGCGCGTGTTTTCGCTTGATCTCATTGGGCTCCGCGCATCGCGGGTGCGTTTTGACGGCGAAAAGCACACGAAGTTTTCGCAAGGAGCACGAAAGCTTCAGATCAGCGCTCATCGAGAGCTGCGGGCCGGCGAGCGATTCTCCGTCGCGATCGAGTACGCGGGTTCTCCCGGCCCGCGACATTCGCGCTGGGGAACGATCGGTTGGGAAGAGCTCGACAACGGGGCGCTTGTTGCCAGCCAACCGGTGGGTGCACCCACCTGGTTTCCCTGTAACGACCGACCTGATAACCGCGCCACGTACGCGCTGAGTATCGCGGTCGACGCCGAATACACCGTCGCCGCGACCGGCGTGCGTGCAGACGTCGCTCGCAAGGGTGGCATGGTCGTATCCCGATTCCGGAGCGATGTTCCGACAGCGACGTATCTGCTCGCGCTGCAGATCGGTACCTATACCGCTTCGCCGTTCGATGTGCCGGGTGGGCTTACCGGCGAGCTCTACACGGCGCCAGCCCAGCGCGCTGCAGCGGCCCGAGCCTTTGCCGACGTGCCACAGATGCTGAGTGCTTTTGCGGATGCCTTCGGGCCATACCCCCAGCAGCACTGCACGCTCGTCGTCACCCCCGACGCGCTGGAGATACCGCTCGAGTCGCAGGGCATGGCCGTGTTCGGGTCAAACCATCTGGCCCCCGACAGTGAGCGTCTCGTCGCGCACGAGCTTGCGCACCAGTGGTTCGGCAACAGTGTCGGCATCGGGCAGTGGCACGATATCTGGCTCAACGAAGGATTCGCGTGCTACGCGGAATGGCTTTGGCTCGAGGCATCCGGTCGGCAAACGGCAGACGCGAGCGCGCGCGAGCACTACCGTCAGCTGCGCGGCGAGCCGCAAGATCTCGTCATCGCCGACCCGGGGCCTGATCTGATGTTCGACGATCGTCTCTACAAACGCGGCGCACTCACGCTGCATGCATTGCGCACATTGCTGGGAGACGCAGCATTTTTCGATCTGCTTCGCGAGTGGGCCGCGGATAACCGCCATGCGCTCGTCGACACAGATGACTTTCGGATGCTGATCGCTCGCTACTCGCCGCGCCACGGCGGCGCGACCCTCAGCGCATGGATCGACCAGCCGTCACTCCCGAGCTTCCCGCGGCGATACAGGTCGATCTAATAATCGCGCCGTTCTGAGTCGCACGCTCATACGTTGCAATACCAATTGCGATTCCCGCTGGGCCCGGAAAGTCCCAACCCTGAAATGCTCCGGATCCCGGGACAACCGCTGTCCACGCGTCCGCGTCGCCGGTGACCTCGACGCTGCGCGGATCAACACGCAGCCCTCGACCATCTGCTTTGAGGGCCGCTTCGACGCGCACCCAATCAGTGACCGTCGCTGACGCACGGCCTAGCGCTCTCGCGTACCCTTCGCGTGAGCGGATCGGATCGTCGGTAGCTTCGGCGTCGATTCCGAGCGATGCCACTGAGCGACTGTCCGCAACCGCCACGATCGCGAGTCCGCCGGCGTAAGAGACGCTCGCGCAGAGCGCTGCCCCTGAAATACGAACCGGACCATGATCACCGCCACAGCGAGCGCATCCCGTCGAAATGCGGGCCGAATCGCCGATGAGTCCGCCCAACAGCAACCACGCGGCATCCCGACGGCTGCGGCGTTCGGGCGCCGGCCCCCACGCCACCCGAACGTCAGAGCGCACGTCAGCCCTTTGGTACGTGAGTCTCAATCGCGATGATTCCGGAACCGGGGTTCGTGGCAGAAATATGAGCCACCGAGAACCCCGCGAGATCAAGCGCTGCCGCCGCACCGATGTATGAGCCAGCGACAGTACCTGTCGTCATCGCGATTTCATTGAGCACATCGGGCATGACCGGTCGGTGGCTACAGAGAACAGCGGCTTTTCGAGATCGCACTCGCTTGCTGATGACGCTTCGAGGATCCGCGGTACCGGCTTCCCACGCATCCTGGCTCAGTTCGGCAGTGGACGTAACTTTGATCCCCAGAGAAGCGGCAAGCGGCGCCACAGTATCGAGGCATCGGCGGGCATCGCTTGAGACGATACGACGGATGCCGAAAGCTCGCAGAGCCCCGACAATCGACTCTGCCTGTCGCGCACCGCGCGCCGTCAGTGGACGACCGCTGTCGATTCCTGCCCACGAATCACGTGGCAACGCCTTCGCGTGCCGAAGCGCGATGATCGGGAATGTCTCCAAAACGCCGTCATTGACGAATTTCAGAAACTCCTCGAGAATCTCGACATCAGCGGGGTAGCTCACCTGCGCGATAGCCTTCTTTGGGCTCAGCCAGGTCAGCGCTGAAATCTCCTTGTTCGGTAAGAACTCTGAAGCTCTGATTGCCTCATCGGTGGCATGCGCTGCCCAGTAGTGCACGATCTTCTTGCGTCCACTCGGCAGGTGGTACGTCGCGACGCCCACCGGAATCCCGAGAGACGTCCGGATGCCGGTCTCCTCGTGGATTTCTCGAACGGCAGTCTCCGCGAGCATCTCGCCAGGATCCACTTTGCCCTTCGGCAACGAAAGATCGCGGTACTGCTCTCGACTCACAAGAAGCACCCGTAGCTTGCCGTCGACAAGGCGCCACACGACGCCCCCGGCGGCGTATACAGCCGTAGCCGTCATCGAATAGCTCGCGCCCGTGCGCGACGCTGGCGTCGAAGCGCAGCCATCGTTTTGTCTTGGAGATCCTCGAGCGGTTTACCTTCGGCGTCAGTATTGTGGCGTGTCCACTTGCCGTCGGAACCGAGCCACCACGAGCTGGTTTCTTCGCTGAGCGCCTCACTGAAGAGTGACCCCAGATCCGCGATCTGCGTCGGCTCGACGATACGCACGAGAGCTTCGACACGGCGGTCGAGGTTTCGGTGCATCATGTCGGCGCTACCGATATAGACCTGCGGGTCACCATCGTTCTCGAAGCAGAAAAGTCGAGAGTGTTCCAGATACCGACCAAGGATGCTGCGCACAGTAATGTTCTCGCTCATCCCCGCAACACCGGGGCGAAGGCTGCAAATACCGCGCACCCACACGTCGACTGGCACGCCCGCTTGGCTTGCGCGGTAGAGCGCATCGATGATCTGCTCATCAACCATCGAGTTCACCTTGATACGGATGCCAGATGGGCGCCCAGCGAGAGCGTTCGTTCGCTCTTTGTCGATGAGTCGAACGAGACCCTTTCGCAAGTGCAGCGGGGCGACGAGCAGCCGCTTGAACTTCTTTTCGATCGCGTAGCCACTGAGCTCGTTGAAAAGACGAGTGAGGTCCCGGCCCACCTGGTTGTCAACCGTAAACAGGCCGAAGTCTTCGTAGATGCGGCTGGTCTTCGGGTTGTAGTTACCGGTTCCGACGTGGCTGTAGTGGCGCAGCACGTTGTCTTCTTGGCGAATAACGAGTGCGAGCTTGCAGTGAGTTTTCAATCCCACGAGGCCGTACACAACGTGGACGCCGGCTTTTTCAAGCTTGCGAGCCCACACGATGTTGTTCGCTTCGTCGAAGCGCGCCTTCACCTCAACGAGTGCTAGTACCTGCTTGCCAGCCTCAGCAGCATCGATGAGCGCTTGCACGATAGGGCTATCGCCCGAGGTGCGATAGAGCGTCTGCTTGATGGCAAGCACGTGCGGATCTTTCGCCGCCTGCTCGAGGAACGCCTGCACGCTTGTTGCGAACGACTCGTAGGGATGGTGCACGAGCACATCTGCCTTGCGGATAGCGGTGAAGAAATCTACCCGCTCGTTGTTGTCGCCAGGCTGAAACGCTGCCGCCGTAGTGGGAACGTGGGCTGCATAGTGCAAATCCGGGCGTTCGATGCGTGCGAGGTCAAATAGTCCACGCAGGTCGAGCGGTGCGGGAAGTCGATAGACCTCTTGCGTCGTGATGCCGAGCTCATCAACAAGTAGCTTGAGCGTCAGCTCATCCATGTCGTCGGCGATCTCGAGCCGGATGGGAGGACCGAACCGTCGGCGCATGAGTTCGGCTTCGAGAGCCTGAATGAGGTTTTCGGTTTCGTCTTCTTCGATCACCATGTCTTCGTTCCGAGTGAGTCGGAAGGCGTGGTGGTCGAGAATCTCCATTCCCGGGAACAAGTCCGCAAGGTTGTTGGAGATGAGATCTTCGAGGGGGAGATACCTCACCCGATCGCCCTCGCGCAGCACCTCGACGAAGCGGGGGAGCATCGGAGGCACCTTCAAGCGCGCGAACTCTTGCCGCCCTGTCTTCGCATTACGGATGCGGATGGCGAGGTTGAGGCTCAGACCAGAGATGTAGGGGAACGGGTGTGCCGGATCGACGGCGAGCGGCATCAGAACCGGAAAAACCTGGGTCTGAAAGTATTCGTACAGACGAGCACGATCCGGATCCGAAAGCTCATCCCAGCGCACAACGTCGATGCCTGCGTCAGCGAGTGCCGGTCGCACGAGGTTTCGCCACGCGTCAGCGTGGCGCATCTGAAGCGTGTGGGCCTCTTGTGAAATATCGGCCAAAACATCCTGGGGCGCACGGCCCACATTCGTAGGCACGGCAAGCCCGGTGACAATTCGCCGCTTGAGTCCGGCGACGCGCACCATAAAGAATTCGTCGAGGTTGCTGCCGAAAATCGCGAGGAAATTGGCGCGTTCGAGCGCCGGAAGATGAGGGTCCTCGGCAAGCTCGAGAACGCGCTGATTGAACGCGAGCCAGCTCAGCTCGCGATCAAGATATCTGTTCTCGGGCAGCTCTGAGTCGCGTGATTCGTCGACGCCATCGAAGTCGTCGTCGTCTGCGTCACCAAGACCGGTGTCCAATGCCTCGTGGATCATCCCCTCATCATGACATTCAGAAGTGACCGCTGTGTGAACTCTCACACGGATACTCATGCTGGTACTGTCGCTTCAGATCGATTGAACGGGCCAAGGCGTGATCCGGGTGGGGGACGCGTCAGAAAATAGGTCTGTCATGTCTGAAAACGACACCACGCCACCGTTATCCAAACAACGAGGCTTAACGAGCTACCAAGCACTTCCTCAGCGAGTCGGTTGGGCTTACCTCGCGGCGACGACATTTGGTCGGTTGCCGATGGCGATGGTGCCGCTGGCCATCCTCACCCTTGCGACATCTGCCACAGGATCGATCGCTATCGGCGGATTTGCGGCATCCGCGGCTGCGATCGGTGAAGCAATTGGTGCACCCGCGAGCGGCTACCTCGCTGACCGTTGGGGGCAGCGAGGCGTTCTGCTTGGCGGCGTCGTGCTTCACGTCACGTTTCTTGTCGTGCTGGTTATGACCGCAGGGGTGGGGCCCGACCCGACAACGGTCGCTCTCGCTGGTGCTGCCGGGCTCACGCTTCCGCAGGTGGGTGCGCTATCGCGCGCTCGGTGGATGGCCGTCGCAGATGATGATCTGCCCGCAGCATTTGCTTTTGAAGGCGTTGTCGACGAGCTTGCCTACATTTTCGGACCCGCAATCGTAGGAATTCTCGCGGTCGTACTCGCGCCACAGGCCGCAGTGATCGTCGCGGGAATTCTCGTCGTCGTGTTCGTGACGCAGTTTGCTGTGCACCGCACGCACCGACTCGTTCCACGGCGTCGTGATTTTCAGAACGACACGCCGACGGATGACGCAGCCCCCGCCCCCGCGGGCCGCAGATTTCTCGTTGCGGTGTCTTTCACCGGAATGCTCGCGATGGGCATGTTTTTTGGGGCTTCACAGACGGGTCTCACAGCGTTTGCCGAAGAGATCGGTATTCCGGACGCCGGAGCGCTGCTCTACGCGGTGATGGCGGTCGGTTCTGCGGCCACGACAATCGCCATGGTGTGGCTCCCGGCGCGCATCGGGCTCTGGACACGCTGGTGGATTGCTGGTGTCGGAATGAGCGTGGGAGCGACACTGTTGTTGCTGGCGCCCGGACTCGGGTTTGTGCTCGCGGCGGCAGTTTTCGCGGGGCTTTTTCAGGGCCCGCTGTTGCTTACGATCTTCACCGTCACCGGATCTGTTGTCGTAAACGGCCGAGCAGGGATCGCCATGACGCTCGCGGCAAGCGGCGTCGTGATCGGAATAGCCGCTGGCGCGGCTATCGCGGGCGTATGGGCAGAACAGAGCGGTTCGCACGGAGCATTTGCGCTCGTCCTTGCAGCGTCTGTTGCTCTCGCGGTCATCGGACTTGCGATGGCAGTTGCAGCTCGCGTACGCACGCGACTTGCGCGCTGAGCGTCAGTGTTTCTCTAAGCGCGCGTGCTTCGCTACGCGTCGGAGCGTTCCTTGCGCGCTGGAACCTGATCTTCTTCGTACACGTTGAAGCGATAGCCGACGTTTCGCACAGTTCCGATGAGCTGCTCTAGGTCGCCGAGCTTTGCCCGCAAACGACGAACGTGCACATCGACGGTGCGAGTGCCACCGAAGTAGTCGTATCCCCATACTTCGCTGAGCAGCTGCTCGCGAGTGAAAACGCGCGAAGGGTGGGTGGCGAAGAAGTGGAGGAGTTGGAACTCCTTGTATGTGAGATCGAGCGGCTTGCCGTGCACCTTTGCTGAGTACGACGACTCATCGATCGTGATGCCCGATGTCTGAATGCGGCTGGAAACCTGTTCTTTTGTGACGCGTCCAATGGCGAGACGGATTCGCGCATCAACTTCAGCGGGGCCCGCTGTGACGAGAATGACGTCGTCGACACCCCAGTCGGTTGATACCGCGGTGAGGCCGCCCTCCGTGACAACGAGCAACAACGGCGCGTCGAGACCTGTCGTATTGAGAATTTTGCACAAAGACTTTGCGCCGACAAGGTCAAGACGCGCGTCGACAAAGATCACATCGGCGCTCGGTGCGTTGACCAACTGCGCGGGTTCCGCAGGAATTTGCCGCACGCGGTGACTCAAGAGTTCGAGCGCGGGCAGGATCGGACCGCCGCCATGTGCGGAACTGAGTACAAGAAGCTGTGCCAAAGAGTCCTCCCGGCCGCGGTGAACCGCGTCGTGCCCTTATCTTAGGGGCTGACAAGTGCACGCCGGCGTCTCCGGCGTTCCACCAGCGCAGCGCATGCCCCACAATAGATGCATGTCAGCGCCCGTCCTCGCCCCACGCCGACCGCTCGGTGGCATCGTTACCGTTTGGATCGCTGCTGCCATCGCGGGACTTGCGATTGGATTCTTCGTCCCCCCAGAGCTGCGCTCCGCGTGGACGTTGGTCTCGCTGGGTGGTGCGATCATCCTGTCGTTTATCGTCCAGCTTTGGTACGGGCAAACCCAGCGTTTTATTCAGCGCACGTCACTCTCAATACTCGGGTCTCTTATCGTCTTGGGAATCATCAGTGCCGTGTTCGCGCTTGCCGCCCTCATCCCGGCTTAGATCGGTCTAGAATCGAAGCATGGACCTCGTCGCGCTCGAACTCTTCTTCGTGGGACTTCTGGGGCTTGCCTCGCTCGCGATCCTCTTCGTCTCTGGGGTCGTGATCAAGAACCTCTACCGCGGTCAGCGCTAGTGGCGACCTCGTGATCGATCTACCCACGGATCTACCCGCCGAACTAGTACCGCTGTCCTGGCTCATCGGAGTGTGGGAGGGCAGCGGTGTTATCGACTACGAAGCCGATGGCACGCACTATGCCGGCGAATTCGCTCATCGTGTGAGCTTTAGTCACGACGGTGGTTCTTACCTGAACTATTCGGCCTCGGCATGGCTTATTGGCGATGACGGCGAGCGAACCCCGCTGCTCGCAGAGATGGGATATTGGCGCCTCGGACGTGACGCGACGCCGTCAGATCCTGGCCCCGCACTTCTTCCGGCCAGCGCACCCGCTGTGGTGCGCACGGCTGATGACATCGAAAAGCTGCGCACGCCGGAGGGCGGGTTCGGTATCGAAGTCTCGCTCGTTCGCGCAGACGGAATGAGCGAGCTTTACATCGGTCATGTGAGCGGCCCGCGCATCGACATGGCAACGGATGCCGTAGTCCGCACCGCCGGAGCAAAACCCTATACGGCAGCGACCCGCATGTACGGTCTCGTCGATTCTCATCTGCTCTGGGCATGGGATATCGCCGCTCTGGGATCACCACTCGCTTCCCACGCCTCGGCTCGACTCGCGAAGGCGGAGTAATGAACGAACAATTCGCGGAACTTTCTGGCGTGGTTATTGACGAGATCGGTGTAGCGCACCTCGGGTCCCCGCTGCGGGAGCAGCGGTTGCTCGCCGACGGTAGTGCTGTTGTGCCGCTCTCGGGTCGATCGGTGCTCGCTGTGACAGGTGAGGACCGCCTCACATGGCTCGATTCCATTTCGTCACAGGCACTCGGCGTTTTGGCGCCGGACGGCAGCTCTGAGACCCTCATTCTTGGTCCGAACGGACACGTGGAGTACGCGGCATCCGTCTATGACGACGGTGAGACGACGTGGCTCATTGTCGACGCGCAGGGCGCTGAGGGACTGCTCACATGGCTTACCCGGATGCGATTCCGCCTACGGGTCGCACCGCGCGACGCTAGCGCGGAATATTCCGTTGTCGGCGGCACGCCAGAAGCTCTCGAAGCTGTCGCACCGAATGCTCCGATGTGGCGCGATGGGTGGCCAGATGTCGCCCCCGGCGGCCACGGCTACGCCGTTGTCGATAACCATCCCGGTTCGGAATACTCGTGGGCCGAGGCTCTGTTCAACCCGGATGAAATGTCGCAGCTCGCCCGTCGAGCGGCCGACGGAGAGATCGCGCTCGCGGGCTACATTGCGGCTGACGCACTGCGCCTCGCCGCGTGGCGGCCACGCCTTCGCGACATCGACGACCGCACTTTGCCCCACGAAGTCGATTGGCTTCGCACAGCTGTTCACCTCAGCAAGGGCTGCTACCGCGGTCAAGAAACCGTCGCGAAGGTGCACAACCTGGGGCATCCCCCACGGCGAATCGTGATGCTTCATCTTGACGGGAGCGACAGCGTGCTCCCGGCACGCGACGCCGAAGTATTCAACGGAGATACCTCCCTCGGAACCGTGTGGGCTGCGGCTTTGCACTACGAAGACGGGCCGATCGCACTCGCGATGCTCAAGCGCAATGCTCCGGTTGAGGGCGTTGTGCAGGTAGAGACTTCCGACGGGCGAATCGCCGCAACGATCGAAACCATCGTGCCGCCGGAGGCGGGAGCCGCAGCTAACGTGCCGCGTTTGCCGCGACTGTCGCGGCGCGCTGCGGTGCGGTGAGCGGCGACGACGACCCGTCACCGCTGACGGCGCCGATTCCTACCGGATGGCGCACACGTTGGGATGTTCGACCTCGACTTTCGCGCGTGCGCTGGTCGGCCGGCGCGATTCTTCAAATTGTCGTAGCTGTGACGGCTGCTGTCGCTGTCGCGCGGTGGGGCTTTGGGCACGCGACGCCCCTTCTCGCCGCGACCGTGACGATTTCGAGCCTCGGCCTTGTGCGAGACGCCCGCCCCATCCGAGTTCTCGAAACTGTTGCCGGGATGCTGGTGGGCATCCTGATCGCGGAGCTTCTTGTCATTACGCTCGGCATAGGGTGGTGGCAGCTCGCTCTTTCCCTGTCACTTGCGATGGCCGCGGCACGCTTTCTCGCGACGGCACCCGGCTTCACGATGGCCGCCGCAACTCAGGCTGCGATCGTCATGATCTTGCCGATCGACGTGCCCTTCGTGCGACTTCTTGATGGCGCCATCGGGGGAGCCGCCGCGCTCGCGGTCACCGCTCTTATTCCGCGCAACACCCGCCGAGCCGAACTCGCCGATGCCGACAGCGTCTTCTCGGGTTTTGACGACGCTGTGGCGACGGTGGTGCAGGCGTTACGCCGTGGCGATCGAATGCGCGCGGATCGAGCGCTCCAGAAAGCCCGCGCTTTGAGTACCCGCATCGATGCGTGGACGGCGTCGCTCGAATCTAGTCTCGCGATCGCACGTATCTCACCGATTCTGGCGCGCACCAAGCCGGAGCTTCTCCGCCATGAACGTGTGCGTTCCGCGATGGATCTTTCGGTACGAAACCTCCGAGTGATCGCGAGGCGTGCGCTCTATGTCGAAGACGACGGCGCCAAACGTCCACTCATCGCCGACGTTATCGCTGAAATTCAGCGTGGCGCGACGCTCATCCATCTCTCGCTTTCTGACATTTCCTACGAGCCATTGGCGCGCGAGTCGCTCCGCGCTGTTGCTGTGCGGCTTGATCCCGGAGCGATGCTGCCGGATGCTGCGCCGAGCGATCAGAACCTGATCCTTTCGCTCCGGCCCCTTGTGGTAGATCTCCTCACTGCCGCCGGTATGCCCGGGGAACAGGCGAGAAGCTCGGTACCACGACTCTGAGTCGGCGCACCCGGCACAGCGCGGCCTCGTCGGGGTAGGTCCGCTCGGTATCATTGGGGTATGACTGCGCCATACACGCTGATCCTCCTCCGCCACGGGCAGAGCGAATGGAACGAACTCAATCTCTTCACCGGGTGGGTGGATGTGCGACTCACCGAACAGGGGCGCGCCGAAGCCGCTCGCGGTGGCAAGCTCCTTGCCGAAGCGGGTCTTTTGCCTGACGTCCTGCACACCTCGGTGCTCAGCCGTGCGATCCAGACCGCGAATATCGCGCTCGATGCGGCCGACCGCCTCTGGATTCCCGTGAAGCGCTCCTGGCGCCTCAATGAGCGCCACTACGGTGCGCTCCAGGGCAAAGACAAGGCTCAGACGCTCGAAGAATTCGGTCAGGAGCAGTTCATGCTCTGGCGTCGTTCCTTCGACGTGCCGCCCCCCGAGCTCGCTGACGACAGCGAATTCAGCCAGATGAACGATCCTCGCTATGCCGGCATTGATGGTGACGTTCCCCGCACCGAATCGCTCAAGCTGGTCATCGATCGCATGCTCCCGTACTGGTCGAGTGAGATCGTTCCCGACCTCACGGCGGGCAAGACGGTACTCGTCACAGCTCACGGCAACTCACTGCGCGGTGTCGTGAAGCACCTCGAGGGCATCAGCGATGCTGATATTGCCGAGCTCAACATTCCCACCGGAATTCCGCTCGTCTATCGCCTCGACGCCGACCTCAAGCCGCTTGGCCCGGGCGAATACCTCGATCCCGAAGCCGCAGCCGCAGGTGCCGCGGCTGTCGCGTCGCAGGGCAAGAAGTAAGCCCAGCACGTACGAAGAAGGAGCGGATGCCACGTGGCATCCGCTCCTTCTTCGTTTATCTCAGCGCTTACGCGTCGTCTGCTACCGGCACCCAGTCACCGGTGGCGAGGTAGACGATCTTCTTCGACACCGACACCGCGTGGTCGCCGAAGCGCTCGAGGTAGCGGCTTGCGAGGGTCGCATCGACGGTGGCAGCAGCTTCGCCGCGCCATGAGTCGCTCAACACCTTCTCGAAGACGCTGATGTGAAGCTCGTCGAGCTTGTCGTCAGCGTTACGAATTTCTTCGGCGAGCTCGACGTCACGCGTACGAAGCAACTCGGCGAGCTTGTTTGCGAGCTCAACGTCAAGCTCACCCATCTTGGTGAACGTGCCCTTGAGGCCCTTCGGGATGGCCCGATCGGGGAAGCGCATACGCGTCAACTGTGCGATGTGCTCGGCGATGTCACCCATACGCTCGAGCGATGCGCTGATGCGCAATGCTGAGACGACAACGCGGAGGTCGCTTGCCACGGGCTGTTGGCGAGCGAGAATATCGATTGCGAGCTCATCGAGCGCAACCGTCTTCTCGTCGATCACAGGGTCATTTTCGATGACTTCTTCGGCGAGCGCTACATCACTCGTTCCGAATGATTGGGTCGCCTTGGCCATGGCTTCTGCCACAAGCTCAGCGATCTCAATGAGTCGATCTTGCACATCTGCCAGCGATTGCTGAAAAACCTCGCGCATCGACATTCCTTCCTGGCGGGGATAAGCGTTCGAACCGGCCTCGGCGATTCTCGCGAGTGAAGGTTAACGAACGGTGCCGCGAGAGTGAATAGTAGCTGGCCTGGGCGCATCTGCCTCAATCCGGTTCGGGAGCTATGTTCGGCGCCGTCTAATCTGGAGAAATGGAAACGACGCAGCTCGCGCTGCTCGCCCTGTTTCTCGGGGTGGCTATTGGCGGGTCCGCCGCGCTCGTTGTCGTGATTGCGTTTCGTGCGCGTGATCGACAGCTCGCCGAGGCATCCATTGACGTACCCGACGGGGTACGCGACGTTCTAGCGGGCATGGATGATGCGGCCATCGTGGTCGATGCATCCGGTACGGTCCGTGCAGCATCCGTTGCTGCGGGTGGCTTCGGGATGAACGTCGGCGAGGCGATCAGCGATGAGCAGCTGCGAACTCTCGCGCGTGCTGCGCGTGCAATCGATACCCCGGGGGCCGCAACGCTGACTCTCAAACGGGCGCTCGCTCCCGCCGAGCCGCGTCTCGTCTCTGCGCGGGCGATTGCGATTACGGGCCGACTCGTGCTCATCGTGGTGCGCGACATCACAGAGCGTGAACGCGTCGAACAGATGCGGCGTGACTTCGTCGCCAACACGAGCCACGAGCTCAAGACACCCGTCGGTGCTGTGAGCTTGTTGTCTGAGGCCATCGAATCTGCGGCCGATGATCCTGAGCAGGTGCGAATTTTCGCACGCCGGCTCAACGCGGAAGCTTCGCGGTTGTCGTCGTTGACATCTCGCATCATGAATCTCTCGCGACTTCAGGCGGCCGACGAACTCGCGAACGTGCGGGACGTATCTGTCGATGAGATCGTCACGGGCGCGATGGATGCCCACATGTTGCAGGCGGACGTTGCTGGGGTCGAGATTGCCCGTGGGGGCACGCGCGGGTTGTACGTGCGCGGTGACGCACAGATCCTCAGCGAAGCACTAGGAAACCTCGTCGCGAACGCAATTGCATACTCTCCGCGCTCTTCTCGAGTCGGGGTAGGCGTCAAGCTCGACGGCGATGCCGTCGAGATCTCAGTCACTGACCGGGGCATCGGCATGAGTGATGCCGAGCAAGAGCGGGTATTCGAACGCTTCTATCGTGCCGATCAAGCCCGCTCACGACGCACCGGCGGCACAGGGCTTGGGCTTTCGATCGTGAAGCACGCTGTGCAACGGCACGGCGGAGAGGTGCGACTCTGGTCGCGGCCAGGCAAGGGCTCGACCTTCACGATCAGCTTGCCGAGTGCAAAAACACCTGATGACATCCCGGAGCCGCGTAAGGCCCGGAAGAAGAAGACTAAAGTTCAGTCCACGAATGGAGCTTCATTATGACCCGCGTGCTCATTGTCGAGGACGAGCCGGATCTTGCCGATCCGCTCGCATATTTGTTGCGTCGCGAGGGCTTTGAAACCGAGATCGCGGAGGATGGCGCCGCAGCGCTTACAGCGTTCCGTGAGCGCGGCGCCGACATCGTCTTGCTCGATCTGATGCTCCCCGGTATGCCGGGCACTGAGGTGTGCCGACAACTGCGCACCACATCGAGCGTGCCTGTCATCATGCTGACCGCGAAGGACTCCGAAGTCGACATCGTCGTTGGGCTCGAGCTCGGAGCAGACGACTACGTGACGAAGCCCTACTCGGCGCGTGAGCTTCTCGCGCGCATGCGTGCGGTTCTGCGTCGGTTTGCAAGCGCTGATGCTGATCTTGATGAGCACGTGCTGAGCGGTGGCCGCGTGTCGCTGGATATCGACCGGCACACAGTCGCTGTCGGTGGCGGCGAGATCAGCATGCCTTTGAAAGAATTCGAACTCCTCGAAGTATTGATGCGTAATGCCGGCCGAGTGCTCACCCGCGGACAGCTCATCGATCGCGTGTGGGGGACTGACTACTTCGGCGACACGAAGACCCTCGACGTGCACATCAAACGCATTCGTTCGCGAATTGAAGAGCACCCGAGCCGACCGAGCATGCTCGTCACAGTGCGAGGGCTGGGCTACCGCTTCGAGGCGTGATGCAACGAAAAACCGCGGGGCGCATCGGCGCCCCGCGGTTTTTCGTTGACCCGTGGTTTACGGCACGAGGTCAGAAAGGTACGAAAGGTCGCCGTTGAGAACGGGGATGTCGACAGTGGCTCCGGTCGATGTGCCCGACTGGAACGTGATCGGAAGCGTCGCGCCAGCTGCCGTGTCGAGGTCGGTGAGTAGCAGTGGAGGAGTGTCTTCGTTGCCCAAGCTCACATTGGCGCCAGCGGGAATACGGAGCCGCTGGACGTTGGAACTCGCAGCGTCGCCGATGTCAAGCGTCACCGTCTGAGTTTCGTCTGACGTGTTGATGAGGGCTGCGACGAGGTTGCCCTCGGTGCCTTCTTCGTTCGTGACGATCAAGACGTTACGAATCTGGACCGGTCCGCTCTCGTTCGGAATGTTGATGCCATCCGAGGGCGAGTAGGGGACCGTCGTCGATACCGGCGTGATCAAGCTGCACCCGGTCGTTCCGACTAGGACAGCAGCGCTCACGACGAGCGACGCGATGAGGCGCGATTTCACGGTTCCTCCCACAGTGACTGAAAGCTTCTTTAGCATTCTATGGGGTAGCGCACGCACCCGCCGAGCGGCAGAAGGTACTCCGTGCCGGTCAGCGGCGGCATACCTTAGCGCACAAAGCCCTGTGGTATCCTTGAGGTTGCCGAAAGGACATAACTCCATGCTTTTTGAGGTTGGCGAAACAGTCGTTTACCCCCATCACGGGGCAGCAACCATTGCCGAAGTGAAGACCCGGACGGTCAGAGGCGAAGAGAAAATCTATCTCAAGCTCCGAGTCACCCAGGGCGATCTAACGATTGAGGTCCCGGCCGATAATGTCGATCTCGTCGGTGTACGAGATGTGATTGGCAAAGAAGGACTCGAGCGCGTTTTTGATGTTCTCCGCGCTCCCTTTACCGAAGAACCGACCAACTGGTCGCGTCGGTACAAGGCGAACTTGGAAAAACTCGCATCGGGCGATGTCATCAAAGTCAGCGAGGTCGTTCGTGACCTGTGGCGTCGAGACCAGGATCGTGGCCTGTCGGCGGGCGAGAAGCGCATGCTTGCAAAGGCGCGCCAGATCTTGATCTCTGAGCTTGCATTGGCTGAGAAGACCGACGAGGAGCGCGCTGGCGTTGTTCTCGACGAGGTGCTTGCGAGCTAGCGCTCGCTGCACAGCGAGAGACACCAGGGGTGGCAATTAGCCCCGTGCCACGAATAGCCGTGATCGTGGTCGCTGCGGGGTCGGGAACACGACTGTCAGCGGGCGCGCCCAAGGCTTTTGTAGGTCTTGATGAGCACACGATTCTTTGGCACGCCCTTCAGAGTGTGGTGCGTGCGCCCGCTGCGCAAGTCATCGTCGTCGCGCCCGCCGACCGAGTGGGTGACGCCCAGACCGACGTCCGCGAAGTGGCCGGCGACCGTGCCGATCTCATCTCTGTCGTTGCGGGCGGTGCGACGCGGCAGGCATCAGTCAATGCGGGTCGACTGGCCGTATGGCCCGACGTTGAAATCGTGCTCGTCCATGACGCTGCGCGCGCACTGACTCCACCTGAAGTGTTTGCTCGAGTGATCGGAGCGGTAGAGGGCGGAGCTGCGGCCGCGATACCGACGCTTCCTGTGATCGACACCATCAAGCGTGTTGACGGTGAACGCATCGTCGGGGTCGTAGACCGGTCAGAGTTGGCGGCAGCGCAAACACCTCAGGGGTTCGCGCGTCTCATCTTCGATGCCGCATACGAGTCATCTGATGTCGAGTTCACTGACGACGCCGCGCTGATCGCAGAATCCGGCCACGATGTCGTCTCGGTCGCTGGGGACACCCTGGCTTTTAAGATCACAACACCGCCTGATCTCGATCGAGCGCGACACCTTGTTTCACCCGCGCTGGCAGTACCAGCGCGGAGTTCCGCTGGACCGCGAATTGGCGTTGGTACCGACGTCCACGCCTTCGCGGGCGACGGCACGCTGTGGCTCGCAGGCCTCGAATGGCCGGGTGAGGCCCCGCTCTCGGGCCATTCCGACGGCGACGCTGTTGCGCACGCGATCGTTGACGCACTGCTCTCCGCCGCAGGGCTTGGCGATATCGGCACTCACTTCGGGGTAGACCGCCCCGAGTTCTCCGGTGCACACGCTGATGCATTCTTGGCACGTACTCGAGAGCTTCTGCTCGCCGAGGGATGGCGCATCGGCAACGTCTCGGTACAGGTTCAAGCGGTACGACCGAGATTTTCCGTGCGACGCGTTGAAGCTGAGGCAGCATTGTCAGCGGCACTGGGTGGCGCATCGGTTTCAGTCTCGGCGACAACCACCGATGGATTGGGGTTTACCGGCCGTGGCGAAGGTGTCGCTGCTACTGCTGTCGCATTCCTGCTACCTGCATAGCTCTCACAACTGCGCCGTCATGTAACGCGAATGCGGATCTTCGGCGTAGCCATCGAAGGGGCCGCATTCGATGAAGCCTTCGCTCGCGTAGAGCTTTGTCGCAGGCATGAACGCGGGTGCAGTTCCCGTTTCGAGCCACAGCGATGACATCCCCGCCTCTCTCGCGGCGGCAACGATGTGACGAAGCAATGCGCGTCCCACGCCGCTGCCGAGAAATCGGTCATCGACGCGCATGGACTTGATTTCGCCGCGATCTGCGTCGAGTGTCTTGAGCGCTCCGATTCCGGCAATTGAGTCATCGATCCACGCCGACCAGAAGGTGACGGCGGGATGCCGCAGCTGGTCGACGTCTAAGGCATGGCAACTGTCTGCGGGAGACGTCGCGTGCATCGACGCCAAATGGGAGCGAACGAGCGCGCGGACATCGTTGCCGGAAAGATCGTCGGTGCGGATCTCAATCTGTGACACGGTTCTCGCTGCTTTCTCCTGTGCTTTTCCATGCTGATGACTCATCAGCAACGGGCAGAGCGACGCCGGTAGGCTGGTGAAGTGACTCTCCGGCTATACGACACCAAGATGCGCTCGCTGCGCGATTTCGTGCCGCTCGAGGCTGACAGTGTTTCAGTTTATGTGTGCGGCGCGACCGTGCAGTCTGGCCCGCACATCGGGCATCTCCGCGCAGCACTCAGCTTCGACATCCTGCGCCGTTGGTTGCAGCGACGCTTCGAACGCGTCACCTTTGTGCGAAACGTCACAGACATTGATGACAAAGTCCTCGCGAACGCGACCGACAGTGAGCCGTGGTGGGCCCTCGCATATCGCGTGGAGCGTGAGTTTACGAGCGTCTACGACGCCATCGGCATCTTGCCTCCCACATACGAGCCCCGTGCGACGGGGAGCATTCCCCAGATGATCGAGCTCATCACCGAGCTGATCGAACGCGGCCACGCGTATGCGGCAGATGGCGACGTCTATTTCGACGTTGCATCGTGGCCGGCGTATGGCGAGCTCACTCGTCAATCCATCGATTCGATGGAACCCGCGGCCGATTCCGACCCGCGCTCGAAGCGTGACCCGCGTGACTTCGCGCTGTGGAAGGCTCGCAAAGACGGTGAACCCGCGGATGCCAGTTGGTCGGCGCCGTGGGGAGCCGGTCGGCCTGGTTGGCATATCGAATGCTCTGCGATGTCGCGGCGCTACCTTGGTGCGGAGTTCGACATTCACGGTGGCGGCTTGGATCTGAGATTCCCGCACCACGAAAATGAGCTTGCTCAGTCAACGGCCGCGGGTGACGGTTTCGCTCGGTATTGGGTCCACAACGGACTCGTCACCGTCGGTGATCAGAAGATGTCGAAGTCGCTCGGCAACTTCTTGCTCGCCGCTGATGTGTTGGACGAACGCGATCCTCTCGTCGTGCGATATGCGCTATCCGCAGCGCACTATCGGTCAAGCCTTGACCTCACAGCTTCATCTTTCGACGAAGCGGCTGTTGCACTCGAGCGCATCACGACCTTTGTGAAGCGCTCAGTCGCCGTGAGTGGGCAGGCTGCAGAAGTGCCGCTGCCACCGCTACCGATTGATTTCGAGCATGCGATGGATGACGATCTCAACGTTCCCGAAGCGCTCGCTGTGGTTCACCGGCGGGTTCGCGACGGCAATGCGGCGCTTGACGCGGGAGACAAAAACGCTGCCGCTGTGGCTGCGGCCGAAGTTACTGGCATGATGGGAACCTTGGGGATAGCTGTCGACAACGACAGCAGCGCGCGAACGGTTGCGGCTGAGGCATCCGCTCTTGACGTTTTGGTTCAGAGCATGATCGCTCAGCGTGCCGAGGCGCGCGCCGCAAAGGATTGGCCCGCTGCAGATCGCGTCAGAGACGCGATCGGTGCTGCGGGCATCGTTCTGGAGGACACTCCAGATGGAACTCATTGGAGTATTGATGGCCGGTAAGCCAGGGCGCCCAGGCGCCAGCAAGGGTAACAAGAAGGGCCCCACAAAGGGCGCGGGCGGCAAAAACAAGCGCTCGCTCGAAGGGCGTGGCCCGACACCCAAGGCCGAGGATCGTGCGTGGCATCCTGCGGGCAAGCGTAAAGCTGCCGCGGAGCGGTACGCGGCGGCCGGTGGTAAGAAGCCATCGTCTAGCCCCCAGAACTCACGCCCGCGTTCGGCGAAGCGCGACGACGACACCGAGATCGTGACGGGCCGCAACTCGGTTCTCGAGGCACTCCGCGCGAAGATCCCTGCGACTGCGTTCTACATTGCACAGCGCGTCGAAATGGACGATCGCGTCAAGGAGATGCTCTCGACCGCGACGCAGCGCGGCATCCCCGTCATGGAGGTCACCCGCCCCGAACTCGACCGCATGGCGGGCTTTGACGGTGTGCACCAGGGCGTCGCTATCAAGGTGCCCCCGTACGACTATCCGCACCCGCAGGACGTGCTTGAGAACATCATCGAAAGCGGCAAGGTGCCGCTCATGGTGGCGCTTGACGGCATCACCGATCCGCGAAACCTCGGCGCGATCATTCGGTCCACGGGCGCGTTCGGTGGACACGCCGTGATTCTTCCCCAGCGTCGCAGCGCGAGCGTGAACTCGGCAGCATGGAAGACCAGCGCCGGCGCCGTCGCACGCGTACCGGTGGCTCTTGCTCCGAACCTCACAGCCACGTTGAAAGAGCTGAAGAAGCAGGGCGTGTTTGTGCTCGGGCTCGACGGCGGTGGCGACGTGATGCTTCCCTCCATCGAGCTGGCTGATCGTCCCGTCGTGATTGTCGTCGGCAGTGAAGGTAAAGGCCTTTCTCGGCTCGTCGCTGAGACCTGCGACCAGATTGTTTCGATTCCGATCGAGGCGGCAACCGAATCACTGAATGCCGGTATTGCGGCATCCGTTGCGCTCTACCAGATCGCAACGTTCCGAACTGTCGCGAAGTAAGGGACAGGCCATGACACGTATCGCCGTCATCGGTGGCACCGGGTATGCCGGCCGCCACATCGTGAGTGAGGCCGTCGACCGTGGGCACACGGTCGTCTCCGTTGCGCGAAACATCGCAGCGGAACGCGTCGCTGGCGCAACGTACGTCGAGGGCACGCTTCTTGACGTTCCGAGGCTGATTGGCGAACTTGAAGGTGTTGAGGTCGTCGTGGTGAGTGTTCCCGCTCGCGGCGAGCTTGTCGGTGTGCTCAATGCCGCTGTAGCCGAGCTCGAAGTACACCTTGCTGCCGATGTACGTTTCGGTGTTGTCGGTGGGGCTGGCGGTAGCCTCGTTTCGGCGGATGGTCCGCGCCTTGTCGACACCGACTTTCCGGAAGATTTCAAGCCCGAAGCGCTCGAAGCAATCGCCGTTCTCGAACACTTGCAGGCGCTGGAATCGGCACGCGACTGGTTCTTCGTCCATCCGGCGGCCAGCTTCGGCTCGTTCAATCCGGGCGCACGAACCGGAAGCTACCGAGATGGCGGAGAAGTGCTCGTCGTCGACAAGTCCGGCAACTCATTCATCTCCGGCGAAGACCTTGCGGTGGCCGTCGTCGACGAAATCGAGTCACCGAAGCACTCTCGCGAACGCTTCACTGTCGGTTATTGAGCACCTTCGTCTACTGAACACCCTCGGTTGGAGCGTTCTCAGACGAGATCGCGCCAATCGATACTGTCTGCCTCATCGTCTTTTTCAAGCGGAGCATCTTCGCTGATGATCGACATCGAGACCGTCTCGGTGGGCGGACCCATCACTGTCGCTTCGTCTCGGCGGTATCGCAGTACGTTTTCTACATACGAGGTGAGAACCTCAGCGAGCGGCGCCGCTTTGCCGCGCTCTTGCGACATGTACCAGCGGTGCTCAAGTACCTGGTGAAAAACTTCGGCTGGTTCGAGCTTCGAACGGAGGTCGAACGGAATCGCTTTCACGACCGGCTCGAAAACACGGGTGAGCCACTCGTGTGCAACCATCTCTTCGTCGTCGCCCAGCCGTGAAATGCGCGCGCGGAACTCGTCGAGATCATTGAGTAGACGGCGAGCTTGGTTTTCTTCCACATCGAGACCCGTCAGCCGCAACAGGCGACGCTGGTGGTGACCTGCGTCAACAACCTTCGGCTGAATCGAGACCTTGGTGCCGTCGTTCCTGGTTTCGATCGACATCTCGCCGATGTCGAATCCCAATTCGTTGAGTCGCTGCACGCGCTCCGTGATGCGCCACGACTCGTTGGCGGCGAAGGTTTCCTGGTCGGTGAGTGCCGCCCACAGGGCGTGGTACGACGACATGATGCCGTCAGCTATCGCGACAGCATCAATGCCACCCTCTAGCCGTCCACCCGCTTCGAGGTCCATGATTTCGCCAGCGATATTCGTGCGCGCGACGTCGAGGTCGTGCATACGTTGACCCTGTGTGAGGCCGCCCTCGTGTAACTCGCCGGTTTCCGCGTCAACGAGATAGGCCGCGAAGCTACCGGCATCCCGTCGGAAGAGTGTGTTTGAGAGCGAAACGTCGCCCCAGAAGAACCCCACGTTGTGAAGCCGCACGAGAAGTAGCGCCAGCGCATCGACGAGTCGCGTGGCGGTGTGTGGGCGCAGCACCTGCGTGAACAGTGCTCGGTAGGGGAGCGAGAACCGAAGGTGAGCGGTGACGAGAGCGGCAGGGAGCGGCTCGCCGGCGGCGTCCGTGCGGCCACCGATCACCGCGAAGCGATCGACGCATGGCACCGCAAGGCGCGTGAGGTTGCCGAGCATGTCGTACTCGCGCCGTGCCATCTCGGCCGTCGTCTCTTTGATCGCCACGACTCGGCCTGAGAGGTTCGCAAACCGCACCAGGTGACGAGAAAGGCCTTTCGGGAGATACACGATTGCAGAACTCGGCCACTCAGCAAGCGGCGTCGCCCAGGGGAGTGAGAGCAGCCCGGGATCGATTGAACTCGCCGTGATCGTCAACGACTTCGCCATGTGTTCTCCTTTACGTAACGCGCGGCGCGGGGATCAAAGACCCGCCGCGCCGCGCGTGGAGTAAATGCCCGGCCGTGGCCGGACTGCAACGTGCTTAGGCCGACGCGATAGCGCGGTCGGTGAGGCGTTCGCCCGACTCGAGGTCGAACACGTGCATGTGTCCCGGAACCGGGGTGAGAACAACCGTCTCGCCGCTGTTCGGGTGGTTGCGACCGTCAACGCGAGCAACGACGTCTGTGCGCTTGCCGTTGATGTCGGTGTGGCCATAGAGGTAGCCGTCGGCGCCGAGTTCTTCAACCAGGTCGATCGTCACCGAGAGACCCTCGCTGCCGGCCGGGTTGAGCTCGATGTCTTCGGGGCGAATACCCACGGTCACTCCAGAGCTCGATGCGCGGCCGATGACGTCTGCCTCGATCGGTACGACGAGGCTACCGAAGGTCACGCCGCCTTCTGCGAGGTTGGCGGGGAAGAGGTTCATGGCAGGCGAACCGATGAAGCCAGCAACGAAGGTGTTGCGGGGCTTCTCGTACAGGTCACGCGGGGTGCCGACCTGCTGCAGGATGCCGTCCTTCAGAACCGCGATACGGTCACCCATCGTGAGCGCCTCTGTCTGGTCGTGCGTCACGTAGACAGTGGTGACACCGAGGCGACGCTGCAGCGAAGCGATCTGGGTACGAGTCTGCACACGGAGCTTCGCGTCGAGGTTCGACAGCGGCTCATCCATGAGGAAGACCTGGGGCTGACGGACGATTGCTCGGCCCATGGCAACGCGCTGACGCTGACCACCGGAAAGTGCCTTCGGCTTACGGGTGAGGTACTCCTCGAGGTCAAGAAGCTTTGCGGCCTCGAGAACGCGAGTGGCACGCTCGTCTTTGCCGATGCCAGCGATCTTGAGCGCGAAGCCCATGTTCTCAGCAACAGTCATGTGGGGGTACAGCGCGTAGTTCTGGAAAACCATCGCAATGTCGCGGTCTTTCGGCGGAACGTCTGTGACGTCGCGGTCGCCGATGCGGATGTGGCCCGAGTTGACTTCTTCGAGGCCGGCCAGCATTCGCAGCGAGGTGGACTTTCCGCAACCGGAGGGTCCGACGAGAACGAGGAATTCTCCGTCGCTCACTTCGAGGTTGAGCTTGTCGACTGCGGGGCGGGTTCCGCCCGGGTAAAGCCGAGTTGCATTGTCAAACGTCACTGACGCCATTTTTTCTTCTCCTTCACCGGCAGGTACGTGCCGGACGATCCGTTGTGAGGATTTAACGGGTGTTGCCCGTACGCCCATCATCGGGCGCATCCTCAGTATGTCACGTGAGTTATGGTCGCGTCTGGGCTTTTCTCAGCCTCTCTGGCTACCATCTACAAGGTCGCGTCTCCCTGCGCGGCATGCCGGCACCGCCGGCTCTCCGCTTGCTTTCCGAGGTTTCATGTCCAGCGACGACCCATCGAACGTGCCCGAAGCACGTGATCGGCGCGATGCCGTTCGCGAAAAAGCTGCACAGGTGCACGCGAAACAATCACGCGCGCGCAAAATCCGCTTCAGCATCCTCGCGGTCAGCGCGGTTGTGGTTGTGGCGCTTGTTGCCGGCGGCGTGACATGGGCCGTCGTTTCGAACGCATCGCAGCCCCAGCTTCAGCCGCAGAACACCAACGATGGCTTCGTCATCACCGAGGTTTCAGGCGTTGCCGGAGCGGCACAGTCGGTTCCGGACCCGGGCGAAACTGAGCAGGCTGACGACGAACCGACTCCGAAGGTCAGCACCGCAGTAGACGAGGTCGAAATTCGTGTCTACATCGACTATTTGTCGACGGGCGCGAGGGACTTCGAGCTGGCAAACGCCCAGCAACTGTCGACCTGGGTGTCGAATGACGTCGCAACTTTGACGTATTACCCCGTCGCGATGCTGACGGCGAAGTCGAACGGAACGAAATATTCGCTTCGCGCAGCGAGCGCTGTCGCCTGCGTCGCCACTTACTCGCCCGAAGCAGTTTTTGCTTTCAACCACAATGTCCTGGATAAGCAGCCAGCTGAGGCGACCGATGGGCTGAGCGATAGCGATTTGGCAGACATCGCGCAGGCATCAGGAGTCACGAGCCCGAAGCTTGTTCGCTCGTGCATCGAAGATGAAAAGTTCGTGTCATGGGCTCGAGGCGCAACGGATCGTGCGCTCGAAGGCATTCCTGACACTGATTCTGAGACGCTGACGGGCACGCCAACAATTCTGGTGAACGGCGAGCCCTACCTCGGATCACTCACCGATCCAAAGGAATTCTCGCAATTCGTCTTGACTGTCGCGAGCGATTCTTACTACACCACACCGTCTCCGACGCCGTCACCCACATCGGGTTCGGCGACACCCACCCCCACGCCGTAACGGTCTGGGTCCGGCGCCTAGTAGACTTAGTCGCCTTGCCGGCTTGGCGCAATTGGTAGCGCACCTAACTTGTAATTAGGGGGTTGCAGGTTCAAGTCCTGTAGCCGGCACAAGAAGGAAATAGCAGATCAGCGTACATAATCTCGCGATTTTTTCAATCGCCACGATTGCTACGTGCAGCGCCGCATGCAACTAGCGTGCAACCGGGACGAGTGTTCCCGCTCGATCGACTTCAACTAATTTCCCCAGATATGGTCCAAAATTTCTCTATTCAGCGACTTCAATGAAGTCTTGTCACCTTTCATCGAGTTTTTGAGGTCGCCAACTTTGCATCGCCGCCAGTCTGCAGAGATTGTTCTGATATTGAGTTGGCGTTGAAGTTCCTTTGCAGTGGCTAGAGGGGCCTAGGTCATTTTTTGGATCTCCAAGCTGGACCGCTCAAGCTCTGAACCCGACGTCTCGCAGGGCAATCAGTCACGTCTCACTTGTTTTCGGTCTGTTGGGTCCGCGGTAGACATCGGCTTGTTTTATATCGCGGTTGGTTGGTGGGGGGGAACAGTCCTCGATGAAAAGAGGTTTCGACGCGCACCGGGTGGAGAACTGTTGACATGCTTGCGGGCTCATCTATGATCAACTCACGCCGCTCGAAAGGACCCGAACTGTGACATCCCGCCCCGAACTTCAACGCGACGTTGAGGATGCAAAGAGCGCGACCTTCGATGCTTGGGGTGAGTACATCGGCGCGCAGGTCGATGAAATTGAGCGCTTTCTCACACTCCAAGCGAGACTGACTGTGGTCGAGCAGGATTCGGTTTCCGCTCAGACGGATCTTGCTGAATTGAAAAAGTCCGTCGAAGCGGCAATTTTGCAATGCGTCGATGGTGCGAAGAAATATTTGAAGGAGCTAAGCCGAGAGGCCGTCTTGGCTGGGTGGGAACCGGATCGGGACAAGTCCTGGCGATATGTGTTTGAGCCGTTCGCCGCCACTTTTGTTAGCGCCGGCTATGAGCCTTTCTCCGGTGCAGGGATCATGCTCACGCTGAGATCGAAGCCTGTCGAGGAATGGAAGTATTACCGAGAAAATCCATATCACTCGACGAGTCGTGAGGTTGAGAACGTTCCGGTTCCTCCGGCGTGGAAAGGCTACATGGCGACGATGCCTGCTCTTTCTAGCACCTTGCGAAAACTCGACGCTTGGGAAAGTCAAGAGCGGCGCAATCGGATCGCCGATGCATGGGGAAGCTGAAGCCGTTCCGTTACAGCAGTAGATAATCGAGATGTGAGCATCTGAGCGTCGACCGGCGAGGTCGATTTTTAGGACGTCAGTAGAAGCAGACTCGCAGTTCGACTGCGTTCTAGCACTCGAACCATTGCTAGATGATGGCAGAGGGAGTCCGCTAGAAGCTTGCGAGAGCAGTCCTCAAGAGAGAAGCGGTTTTTTCTTCTACGTCGTTTCTTTCGCGAGCGGTTGCAACAGGACGGCAATATTTGGACGCTCGGTCGCCAATTCACTATGGAAGATGTCCAGGCCAAGCGGCGAAGCGGCATCGCATGGGAGAAGATCGGAGCTGCAGAGCACGAGTCGACGACGTCTGGGGTCATGTCGATACGAGGTAGGTCAGCGAATGGTTTGTGACGCAGAGCTGATCGGGTGTGAGCTAGGGCGGATGGCAGACGCACTTACAGGATTTGATTTTGGTGTCTACCCTGTTCGCAACTATTGTCGGCGCTGGCGTGGCGACTGGAACGGCACTGTGGCTCGCATGGCGCGAGCGGCCAGCTCCGGTTTGGCGAGTTGAGGCGAAGTTGAATGACCTCGTCCGCATGCGAACTAGCGAACGGCGCGCTGGAGCAGGGATAGCGTGTGCTGGCTGGCTAGCTAGCTGCTCTATCTCCCAGGAATGTCGTAGAGCTGCGATACCGTTCACTCAAGAGATGACAGGAGAAAGCTGATGCCGTACAGCCCGATAAACGTCAGCAACAACATCCTGAAACGTGCGTTTCAGGAAAAGGTGGATGTTTCGCCGATGAAACTTCAGAAGCTCCTTTTCTTCGTGGCAAGTGAGTACGCGAAGCGGACAGGCAAGCCGATGATCGATGGGAATTTCCAGGCCTGGCAATATGGGCCCGTCGTTCGAAGTGTCTACGATGAGTTTCGTTCGTTCGGGGGTCGTGCTATTCGCTCTTACGGCAAAGACGCGGAGGGCAAGTCCTACCAGATCAAAGAAGCATCTGATCCGGCGCTGCACGAATCGCTAGACGTGGTGTGGAACGCTGCGAAGAATTATTCTGCGGTGGCGCTGTCGCGAATCACACACATTCAAGGTTCCGCCTGGGCAAACTCTTTCTCCAAAAGCACCTTCATCCCCGAGGAAGCTCTTAAAGCTGACCAAACTTATCGGTCAGAACTGGGGCTTCCTGAGATCAGGAACCCCAGGTGAGCGCGTCTGATATACCTGACGACGTGCAGGAAGATGTGCCGCCGAATCCAGCGTCGGGCTGGCTTGAGAGAGTAAATGACCCGGACGGCGCACATCGTCGAAGGATGGCCTCGTCGAAGCTTGGTTTCGGCATCTTTTTGATCAGTGCAACGCTCGTCGCAATCATCGGTCTAAGCGTCCTGCAGTTCTTAGTAAGCGGGGTGGCGGGAGTGACTATGAATGGTGCGATCGACACGCTCAAGCTCATTGCAACCACAGCTCTCGGCTTCGTCTTCGCCCGGAGCGTTGGTCGGGGCGAAGAATAGCTCTCTCTGTTCCAGCTCCGGTTCTTCCTGAGACCAAACACGCCGTTGAGGCCTCGCGGCTGAGGCACTGCGCTGGGGCGTTGATAGCGGGAATCTTTGTCTCGAAGTGGAAACGTAAGAGCAATGACATGACACGGCTTTCGTCCCCGTGATCGATTCAACGCTGAACGTGAATACGGGCGCTCTAAACGTCTTAGCGAGCGCAGCGCCGTTCTCGTCAATTCTGTAGTCGATTCCACCGATCGAGTTCCTTGCCCAAGTCGGTCACGTTGAAACTCACCACGTGATCGCTGTACGTGGGTTTGGTTGAGTCCGAAAGATCGCGGCACTTTCGGCAAGTGTTGAATCGGAAACCCATGTCGCTTGTGAGTAGCGGCGCACCGTAGGACTTCTCGGGCCAGACGAACCCGCACGGCGCAATGTAGGTAGCGGGTCCGCGGCGGCCCGACACGACTTTGGCGAACATCTCACGAACCAGGTGGCTCTTGCGCGGCCCAACGAAATTTGGAAGAAGAAGACCTTCTCGCCTGCTCATCCAAACCTCGAATCCACTTTCAAGGCGTTCTCTCGCGCCCTCATATTGATCGTGCATTGGCACCCCGCGTCACGCCTTCTGGGTTGGAACTTCTTCGCCGCATTCCGGACAGAAGTTTCGCTCGGTAGTTTCGCCGAAAGTAAGTGCGACTGAAAACACGTGACCTTTGGGCTTGCACTCCAGAGTGACCATGCCGCTGACCGTACCGCGTTGCAGGCCGCACGGCTAGGCCGTTTTACTTACCGCAGTGCGCCACACCACTGGTTGCATGCCTCCGTCGTTGACCAGCTCAACGATGACAACTTGGTCATTCCATCCGACCGCCAATGCGTCGCATCGCCGTGCCGGGCCCACGTTGAATTGCACCCAAACGCGCACTGCAGGGCGATCGTTGTTGGCAGCATATTCGAGTGGCTGCGGCCCCCATGCTTGCTGCGGAAGCGTTACTGGTCGCGGGTTTCGCATGGATTGTTCCCATTGTGCGCGCATGCGTTCGAGCGATTGCTCGCGGTAGCGATTCTGTTGCGTCACGAACGCACAATAGGCAGGCACCGCCGACATTGGTGATTTAGCCGAGTACAGCCATTTCGCAGTTTCGACACCACCAGGCCGGGCTCTTCGGCATCGTCCTGGTGCCGCACGCTGGGCAGTCTGGGTCGGTCGCGGGAATATCGTCGTCGTCCATAGTGGCGAGGGTAGTTCAGCCGAAAACGTGCCGCCGAGACTGTCCACAGGTCCGCAAATCGGAGTGCCGTTATCGACGCGTTGACCGCAGCGTGGGCCGTATGGTTGCGCTCGTGTAGATCGCACATCACGGCCAGGGGTGGCAGCGCCAGGGCGTACTCACACAAACGAATGGAACGATCATGCAGGAACCTACAGCGGACTTCAGCCGAGGCGACGAGAACGAACTCCTCGGGCGACACGTTTTCGCCCTTGGAACCGAGCTGCTTACGGTCGTCTGGTCAGACGGTCGGGTAGACGGGACGCTCGTTCAAGAGGTCGATCAGAACGCTAGCCCCGATGAGCTGCGAAGCATCGCTGACTTGTGGGAGTCATTTCCCGCGTGGCTGAGAGAGCGTGCTGCGGAGTTGGAGGAGTCCGGACGTGAACAGTCGAGGGTTGTGGCCTCCTCGGCCAGCTAAGCCAGCGCTCGGACCCGCGTCGCGATGATCTGAATGCCGAAGTCAGCGCGACCGTCTGAAGCTTCGCGCTGATCGTGCCGAAGTCAGATTCGTCGCTGCGACCAGGCGATGTAGAGCGCAGCAGTGCCCCCAGAAGCAAAGGCTGGGGGCACTGCTGCGGCTGTATGTTGCTTACGCCGACTGTCGAGCTGTTTCCGCTGGGCTCAAGCCCTTTAGCTGGGACTCGGCCCTATTCCCGACTAGACGCGCTGTGACAGCGGCTGTGAGCTGGTTGAAGGTTCGGTTTGCGGCGATCGCGCTGAGACCTTCCCACCACGCTACGGCCGCGACCAGATAGACGTCGATCTGCACGGAGAGCCGGAGTGCTGCAGCAAGTGCAGGGTCGGCGGACAGCTCAGCTAGGCGTAGCGCCGCCATCGCGTGCAGCTGCTCGACAGCCGCAGCCACTGGGTCGCCGGTCTGATCGGAGCGCACATCGACGAGCTTGGCGGGGTCGCGCTGAGCCTGCAGCCAGTGAACTCCGTATTCCTCAACGGCGAGTGTCATCGACTCATCAGCGCGGGAGAGGATATGCGCAAGGCTGTGGCCCTGATCAAGGTACATTGTTGCGGCCTGCCAACCGCTCTGTGCTCTGGCGTAGTCGCTGATGCGTGGGCGCTCCTGCTCGACGACGCTGCGAATCAGTGCGGCTGCGCTTTCTGCAGCTGCTCGTAGTCTGTTTTGCTCCTGCCCCGCTGCCTCCTGAGCACGAGCCACGCGGCGTTCGCGCTCGGAGCGCAGTTCGCTGGGGAGCAACTGTGCGTTTTCGTAGGACTTCGCGGACATCACCTCGCCGTTGAACTTCATATAGGCAGTGGATGCCACGTTGGGTGCTTCGCGCAGGGTTTCCTCGGTGCTGCTGATCATGCTGGAAGAGATAGTCATGGTGTTCCTTTCATTGGGTTGAGTGAGTCCCGCTGGCATTTGACGCACGGCAGCGGGTACTCGGGGTGTTGGGTGCACGCCGTTCCCGGCCAGTAGCCGAGTCGTGGCGTACCCAGGGGCTGTCCGCCGCTGTGCGCGGCGAACACGTTTACGTCGGGCAAGAAGCGGGGGAGAGGAGTGTTCGGCTGCGAGCGCGCCGTCTGCGGTTTCTCGTGTCTGCAGCGTTCTTGAAAGCGCTCCCCAATGCACCGGTCACAGGGCACGTCGCGCCTCCAGCTCTTCAACGGGCACATAGGTGTCGGGGCTATTGCGTAGCTGCACTTCGATGCTCTGCAGCAAGCTCACGCCCTCACGCTCCGCGCCGCTGGGGTTAGCGCGGTAGAGGTTGAGAAGCTTCGCGCGGCGGTCCATGATTTTCAGAACGCTGTCGATCGCTTTCACATCTCCATTGACAGCGCGGCGGTACACGCTCACGCTCATCTCGTCGAGGCGTTGCAGCTCAAGCTCCAAGAATTCCCGGGCAAGCTCGCGGCGCTGCTGGTCGAGCGCCCTATTCACTGCGCTCCACGCTCCACGTTTAGATGCGTAGCCCAGGCGGTCAGCGATGGTCTGGTAAGTGCATCCAGCAGCACGCAGCTTCAACGCTTGCACTTGCCTCATCTTCGCTTCGAACGTTCGTCCGCGTCCGCGCCCGCTTTTTGCGGAAGTTACCTTTCCTGGTGTCCTACTCGCGACGCTCATATGGATTCCCGTTCGCGTCGAGCTTCTTCAAGAGCTGGCAGCAACTCATCAGGCACGCTTCCGAATCCGCGTGCCGCTGCGTCGACCGCGGAGCGTTCGGAGCCGGTGAGCTGCGTCAGAGTTCTTGGTGTTGCGCGTTGCTCGTTCTGTGAGGGCGTGTGGTTCGCGTTTTGCTTTTCGGCCGCTCGGCGATCCTGACCACATGGACGGCATGGCTGATCGTGTTCCCAGGTCTGATGGCGTGTGCAAGATCGGGTCGGGGGAGCGCTCTCCTCCTTTTTTGTTCCTGACTCTTCCTTGGGGTACGTCTGAGACGTACCCATTTCGACGGCTGAGACGTACTCATCGGACGGCTGAGACGTACTCATTGACTCAGCGATGGGTACGGCTGAAACGTACCCATCGATGCGCTGCTCGGTTACTCGCTTCGTGAAGACATATTCGTTCGACAAGCCAGGGCGAGCTGAGCGGTAAAGCTCGATCGCACCCGCCGAAATGAGCTTCTGGCTTGCCTCGCGCGCCTGTCGCCAGCCCCGCTCGTTGCCGTCGTAGCCGAGAGCTGCCGCGTTGCTGTCGCGCCCCCGCCAATAGCGCGGAGGGTTCGCATCGTCGAGTGCGGTTACAGCCATATGAACGAGAAGCCGAGTGGGAGCATGACCCAGCTGTGCTTCCCTCGCGAACTGCAGCGCCTTTCTCACTAGATTCGCTCCCACTTAGCCTGCTCCTCGATGGTGAGCGGGGCTGCGAGCGAAGTGAGCGCAGCGGCAGCGCGCTGTGAAGCGCAGCCTGAGGTTGAGTCGACACGATGCGACGTCAGCCAGGTGGGTACGGCACTCGGCACCGAGTGCGCCGAGTGAACGCGAGTGTCGGCGGATTCAGCTACCGTGTTTGTGGAAGTTCTGCGACTGATCGCAGCGGACGCCCCGAGTCCCAAGCTCGGGGCGTTCTGCTTTCCAGTCACTTCGCTGAGCTGATCGGGCGCACTGGGCGAGCCTCGAATGAATTGAGGTCGATTCGTATCAGTCGAGAGCTGATCCGCTCGGCGTATACATCGCCCCGGCCAACCATCCTTCGAATGGTGTCGTAGCTAACGTCGTAGTGCTCTGCAACTTGTGCGATCGTGACCCAGGTGCGTCGGGGCCAATCCGCGGTAGTGGTAGACAAGAAAACCTCCCGGAGGGGATGCGAATTAACGCCCTCTTCCGGGAGGTGCTTAAACGAGCGGCAGACGTTGCGGCTGATGCGGCAAAACGGTCTATGCGGTTGCTCTGCGTCTAATGCTACATCCTGCCGCCCCGTGCCCAGTAATGCCGAACTGCCCGCACTTCTGCGAGGGTCCACATCGACTTCGTGAGGCTCGCTCGATTGAGGAACTCATGCAGAGAGGCATAGCGGAACGAGATTGGCTTGCGGTTTCGCGGTGAATGCGCCGTGCATACGATTTCGCGATTTTCGAACCATTTTCCGGTGGGCTTTTCAGTGGCGGCGTCCATCGCAGCCCCATGGGTCGAGGCTTCTAGCCCGTCTAAGTATCCAGCGGTAATCCATTCGCCATCCACCATTCCTGATCGCTCGAACTTAGCGACGAGCCTGGGCTGGTCGTCGTGGGCGTCGCAGTAGATGGAGATGGCATCGCTTTGTCCCGGGCTGGCATCAGGTGCTGATATCAAAGATGGCTCCTAAGCGTTCAGGTGAGTCAGGTTTGTTCGCGTCGAGCCGGGAAGAGGCATGAGGTCGGTTAGCTCCTGCATGCGCTCGTCAGCGGTGTGCTGGTAGGCCATCGCGGCGACAGTAGTGCTGTGCCCAAGAAGTCGCATGGTCTCGCGCAGTGTTGCGCCGGACTGCGCGAAAGTTGTACCCGCGAACGCTCGCAGGTCATGCTCGCGAACAACGTCCCGAACACCAGCCGCATCACGTGCTTTGTTCCACATTGCATTGAACTCTCCGTCACGCATAAATTCTGCGGGATCGACTCGGCGCGGGAACAATAGTGCGTCTGGAAACGGGCCGACGTGCGTGGATAGGTGGCGCTGGACATGCTCGGTGAGCGACAAGGGGAGTGGAACGAGACGGACCCCTTCAGCTGTTTTGGGCGGGCCTACGTGCCAGCCGTGCCCGTCGAGATACTGTGCGGTGCGTTCAACGTTAACGAGCACGCGCCCTTCCACGATTGTGAGATCGCGACGACGCAGCGCTCGCCACTCGGAGAGGCGCAGTCCGCCGTAGGCGGCGAGATAGATGGCGAGCTGAATCCTCGACGGCAGGTTCTCCAGAAGGGTGTGCAACTCGTTAAGTGTTGGCGGGCGATGCTTGCGGCCCGTCATGCTTCGCGTCAAGCCCACATCGACCGGGTTTCGGTCAATAATTCCATCGAGGATCGCGGTGTTGAGGATCGCACGCAGCAAGCGAGCGTCGACGCCAGCGGACGTTCTAGCGTGCTGCAGCCGCTTGCTGTGCCATTCCCGCACACGCGCGGGTGTGATTGCGCTGAGGCGATCATCAGCGAACTCAGCGAGCGTCGTGCTCAAGCGCTGCTCATACTGAATGCGTGTCGACGGACGGAGCGGCTCGCCCTTGCTGTTAACCCGCTGGAGCAGCCATGTATGCGCGTAGGTGCTGAACTTCTCAGCTCTTGCCCGCTTCTCGTGCTCGATTGCCTCGGCTTGCTGGTCTTGAGGTGACTTCCAAGCGCCACGCTGAATTTCAAGGCGGCGTTCAGTGAGCCAGACGCGCGCGTCGGCCTTGGTGTCGAAGGTGTAGGGGCCGTTGTATCGCGCAAGGTCAGGAGCGATATAGCTTGCTTGGTATCGACCGCTGGGGAGCTTGCGAATCGCGCCCCAACTTTCGGGTCGCGGCTTAGATCGTGCCACTGGGTATCCCTTCGTGCAATGTGCGTGCAACTAAATGTGCATAGTTGTGCATATCTGAGCGTACTAAATTAGGTACGGAGGCACTGCGCAAGCCCGTTAGAACAGCGTATTTCCGCAGCGCCGATATCGTATGCAACAATGTGTAGCACCTAACTTGTAATTAGGGGGTTGCAGGTTCAAGTCCTGTAGCCGGCACAACAAAGCTGCATTTCGCATTTCTCGCCGATCGCGCGGGCGAAGGTGGGCAATGAAAAACCGGATGCCGTCGGCCCTCTCCGTTGGCGGCGCGCTGGCCGGTGCGGTAACCGTCGGTGTGCTGACGGCGCTTCAGGCGCGCGCCAACGGCTCGCTCGGCGCGGAGCTTGGCGACGGGGTCGTTGCAGCGTTCATCTCATTCGCATCGGGCCTCGGCATCCTGCTGGTGCTTTGCCTCTTTGTTCCTTCGGGACGCGCCGGGGTCAGGGCGGTGGCACAGGGGGCTTTTCGTAGCATCCCGGCGTGGATGATGCTCGGCGGCCTAGCTGGTGCGTTGACGGTTGTGACGCAGAGCCTGACCGTCGCGACAGTGGGCGTGGCGTTGTTCACTGTCGGCGTCGTTGCGGGTCAAACCGTCAACGGGCTGCTGCTTGACCGATTCGGCTATGGCCCCGCAGGATTCGTCGCGGTCACCATGCCGCGCATCATCGGAGCATCGCTCGCCGTCGTCGCTGTCATCCTCTGTGTCGTCGGCGACACGAGTGCTGGTGACACGTGGTGGATGCTCATTCTGCCGTTTCTCGCGGGCGCTGGAATCGCGTGGCAACAGGCGACCAACGGACGACTCCGGCAGCGCATCGATAGCGCCCTTGTTGCGACGCTCGTCAATTTCGTGGGCGGCACTCTTACGCTTGGCATCATCGCGCTCGTGCACATCGCAATCGCCGGTGCGCCCACGAGCTTTCCAACGAGTCCCTGGGTATATCTTGGGGGAGCGCTCGGCGTCGTCTATATCTTCTTGTCGGCAGCTCTTGTGCGGGTGACGGGCGTGCTGCTGCTCGGACTCGGCTCCGTCGTCGGACTGCTGTCAACGGCGGTCGTGCTCGATGCCATCTGGCCTGCGCCTTCAGGCCCATCCACCCTGTTCGCTGTGCTCGCAGCGGTCGTCGCACTCATCGGCGTCGCGATCGCGGTGTTTCCGAAACGTCGCCGAAGCGTCTAGTTCGAAGCGTCGGACTTCTTTTTGCGCGGCATCCGGGCCAAAAACCGGTCGCCGTCGATACTCTTTCGCCGTCCGGTCCGTGTGCGCGGCGGCTTTCCTCCGACGTACAGCCACCCCAGCAACGCCTCGTTTTTGCCGAGACCATGTGCTTTCGCCACTGCCTTGCTTCGGGTCGCGCTGCCGGTGCGCCAGAACACGCCCCAGCCTGCTTCGTCGAGCAGCAGACTCAGCATGTGAGCGACACCAGAGGCAGTAGCCTCCTGCTCCCACCGCGGTACTTTTTCACTCTTGCTGTAGCTAACGACGACAGCGATCAAAAGGGGCGCACGCATGGGCTTTGTTGACGGATGCTTTTCGCCCTCTGCCTTCGCGAATGCACGACCGAGACGCTCGCGATCGGTGCCTCGCAGCTCGATCAGTCGCCAGGGGCGCAGTGCGGAGTGATCAGCAACCGTGCCGGCGGCCGACACGAACGACGCAAGCTCGGCGTGATTTGGAGCAGCGTCCGTGACGCGCGAAAGTGACTTGCGGGCCAGCACCGCATCCAATGCGCCGCTCACGACGCACCCTCGGGGCTGAACTCGAGTGCAAGCGAATTCATGCAGTACCTGTCGCCTGTGGGTGTGCCGAATCCATCGGGAAAGACGTGCCCGAGATGCGAACCGCACCCAGCGCACCGCACTTCGGTGCGCTGCATGCCGTGTGCATTGTCGGCGATGAGCTCGACAGCATCGGGGCGCACTGACTCGTAGAAGCTCGGCCACCCGCAGTGCGAATCAAACTTCGTTCCGCTCTCAAACAGCTCTGCGCCGCATCCAGCGCAGGTGTAAAGACCCGCACGCGCCTCGTCGAGCAACTCTCCCGTCCAGGGGCGTTCGGTGGCCGCCTCGCGGAGGACGGCGAATCGGTTGGGGTCGAGCTGCTCGCGCCACTGCTCATCTGACTTGTCGACTGCGTACGTCATGAAACCTCCTTGGGGCTGCCTCTATTCAACCCGAGCAGATGCTCACTGTCGCCCAGAGTGCGCCGAGAATGGACATATGACTTCATCCGAGCACGCGGCTGTCTCGGCGCGATATGCGAGATTTGCGCGGGATGAGGCGCCAGGGCGCTCTGCGCTCTATACCGAGTGGGCTCAGGGGGTGGCAGGCGACCCGCACGTGTGCGCAATTCTGGCGAGAATTCCAGCAACGCATCGTCAGCCTCCGTTGGTGTTCGCGGCCGCTCGAATTCTCGGTGCACCGCTTGCCCCCTACCCGGTGTGGTCGAAGTGGGTGCACGCTCACACCGATCTTCTTATCGCCGAGTGCGAGCGACGCTCGTTGCAGACGAACGAACCGCTGCGCTGCGCGGCGCTTCTCCCGGCGCTTTCGCTTATCGACGGTCCGATCGCCCTTATCGAGCTTGGTGCGAGTGCTGGGCTCTGCCTGTACCCGGACCAGTATTCGTATCGCTTCTCGCGCACGGACGGCACGCCCGTGGAGCTTGACCCCCTTCGTGGGCAGAGCGCTGTCGTTCTGCACGCTGAGCTCTCGGGTCATCCGGTCCTGCGGATGCCCGAGGTGGTGTGGCGCGCGGGAATCGACATTTCACCTCTTGATGCCCGAGATTCCGATGATCGTGAGTGGCTGAAAACTCTCGTCTGGCCGGGCGAGGAAGGTCGCGCAGAACGGATCGTCGCGGCTCTCGATATCGCCGCAGCCGACCCACCGATCCTCGTCGCGGGCGATGCCGAAGCTGAGTTGCCAGCGCTGATCGCGCGTGCGCCCCGCAACGCAACGCTCGTGGTGACGACACCTGGAGTGTTGATTCACATTCCGCGAGCGCGCCGCGACGCCGTGATCAACGCCGCCCGATCGAAGGCGCGATGGATCACGATCGATCCGCCGACAGCTCACGACGCGTGGCGTGAGCCGCCGGGCGAAAACTGGCCAGCATCCCGATTCGTGCTGGGCCTCGACGGTGAGATCGTCGCCGCCGTTGACCCACTTGGTGGTGTCGTGGAGTGGCATCCGTCGTCGACGACCGGTGCGCGTTAGCGTTGAAATATGCCTCTGACGGACCGCGACCGCGCGCTGCTTGCCTTCGAAGCGCAGCATCCACGGCACGTGGGAGACAAAGAAGAACGAATTCGCGCTGAACTGCAGGTGAGCCCCGCGCGCTACTACCAGCTTCTCGGGCGTCTCATCGATACTGCGGATGCACTCGAGTTCGACCCACTACTCGTGCACCGGTTGCGGCGTGTTCGCGACGCCGATGAACGATCACGCCGCGCGCATACCGCGCGCACTGGTTCTGCCAGATAGCATCGACGGATGCCGAGAACGCCTATTTCGCGTGACCGATTCGACGATCTCCCCGAAGGAATCGATCGCGTCGGGGCGCACCGCGCCGAGAATCCCCGGATGCGCGGTTGGTTGGTGCTGACGTGGGCGATCATTGCGACGGTTGTGTTGACCGTGGTCGGCATCTTCGGAAGCATGATTGTTTCGGGTCGAATCGACCTGTTTCCGACGTCTGCCCCCACTGTTTCGCAGTCGCCCGGCATCGAGCCCGTGATTGACGCGTCGTACACGGTGCTTGTCCTCAACGCCACGGGAGAATCCGGGCTCGGAAACGTCGTACGAGACGAGATCATCGCGGCGAATGTCGGCTGGACCGGTGACACAGTGCTTGCAGCGAATGCGGCATCCACTGATTTTGAACAGACGACTGTTTTCTACCCGTACCCAGAAGACGAGGCAGCGGCTCTCGGGCTCGCTGAACTTCTGGGCGACGTGCCGGTTGCGCAGAGCGAGGCATACCTTCAGGTTGAGCAGCCTGAGGACGGATCTCAGATTCGTCAGCTGACGGTTGTCATCGGTGCGGATCGTGCGACGACTGAAGAGAACGCGCCCGCGTCCTAGCTCGCGTCGTGCTCCGGGGCAGGGTGTGAAGACCCCTGTGTTTCCGGTCTGTAAAAAGTTTGCTGCCGCCGTGTCACAAGTTGCGGGAACGGCGATATCTCAAGGGAACGCCTGGATACGATTGCCGCGTCCTACCGCAATAACAGGAGATACGCATGGCCGAGGGTACCGTCAAGTGGTTCAACGCTGAGAAAGGCTTCGGCTTTATTACGGTGTCGGATGGGCAGGATGTTTTCGTCCACTATTCGAACATCGACATGTCTGGTTTCCGTGTTCTCGAAGAAGGCCAAGCCGTCGAGTTCACGGTGGGATCAGGGCAAAAAGGCCCCCAGGCCGAAGCCGTTCGCGTCGTCGCCTGAGCACCGACCTTCACCGGGCGGTTCTGCACTTCCCTCTCTGCGGAGGGTGGCGCAGAGCCGCCCGTTGTCGTGTGTGGCGCCACGCGCCCTCGTAGCGCAGCAATCGACGGTGTCCCGCGCTTGCACTCGGCACCCCCGAGTGCCAAAATGAGTTAGCACTCGCAATCGCCGAGTGCTAAGACGGTAAGGCAACGTCCGGGAGGGACGAGACACACATGGCAAAGATCATCGCTTTCGACGAAGAGGCCCGACGAGGCCTCGAGCGCGGCCTGAACATCCTGGCCGACGCCGTCAAGGTGACCCTGGGTCCCCGCGGTCGCAACGTCGTGCTCGAGAAGAAGTGGGGCGCTCCCACCATCACGAACGACGGTGTGTCGATCGCCAAGGAAATCGAACTCGACGACCCCTACGAGAAGATCGGCGCTGAGCTGGTCAAGGAGGTCGCCAAGAAGACTGACGACGTCGCAGGTGACGGTACGACCACGGCAACTGTTCTGGCTCAGGCGCTCGTCAAGGAAGGCCTGCGGAACGTCGCAGCCGGCGCCGACCCCATCTCCCTCAAGCGCGGAATCGAGAAGGCTGTCAAGTCCATCTCGGAAGAGCTGCTTGCATCGGCCAAGGAGATCGAGACCAAGGAAGAAATCGCCGCTACGGCATCGATCTCTGCTGCGGACCAGACCATCGGTGACCTGATCGCTGAGGCGATCGACAAGGTTGGTAAAGAAGGTGTCGTCACCGTTGAGGAGTCGAACACGTTCGGCACCGAGCTTGAGCTCACCGAAGGTATGCGCTTCGACAAGGGTTACATCAACCCCTACTTCGTTACCGACCCTGAGCGTCAGGAAGTCGTTTTCGAGGAGCCTTACATCCTCATCGCGAACCAGAAGATCTCGAACATCAAGGATCTTCTTCCCATCGTCGACAAGGTGATCCAGGACGGCAAAGAGCTCCTGATCATCGCTGAAGACGTTGAGGGCGAAGCTCTCGCGACGCTGGTTCTCAACAAGATCCGTGGCATCTTCAAGTCGGCAGCCGTTAAGGCTCCCGGTTTCGGTGACCGTCGCAAGGCGCAGCTGCAGGACATCGCGATCCTCACCGGCGGCCAGGTCATCACCGAAGAGGTGGGCCTCAAGCTTGAGAACGCGACGCTTGACCTTCTTGGTCGTGCCCGCAAGGTCATCATCACCAAGGACGAGACAACCATCGTCGAGGGTGCTGGCGAGTCGGCACAGATCGAGGGTCGCGTCACGCAGATCCGTCGCGAGATCGAGAACACCGACAGCGACTACGACCGTGAGAAGCTCCAGGAGCGTCTCGCGAAGCTTGCTGGTGGCGTCGCCGTCATCAAGGCTGGCGCGGCAACTGAGGTCGAGCTGAAGGAGCGCAAGCACCGCATCGAAGATGCAGTGCGTAACGCGAAGGCAGCCGTCGAAGAGGGCATCGTCGCCGGTGGTGGCGTTGCGCTCATCCAGGCAGGCAAGAACGTGTTCTCGAATCTCGAGCTCACGGGTGACGAAGCAACCGGAGCGAACATCGTTCGCGTTGCTATCGAAGCGCCTCTCAAGCAGATCGCGCTGAACGCCGGTCTCGAGCCTGGTGTCGTCGTGAACAAGGTTGCTGACCTCCCCGTGGGTCAGGGCCTCAACGCGGCAACCGGTGAGTACGTCGACATGTTCGCAGCCGGCATCATCGACCCGGCAAAGGTCACGCGTTCGGCTCTCCAGAACGCAGCATCGATCGCAGGTCTCTTCCTGACGACCGAGGTTGTCGTCGCTGACAAGCCCGAGAAGTCACAGGCTCCGGCCGGTGACCCCTCAGGTGGCATGGGCGGCATGGACTTCTGATCCAGTAAACGCAGTCGAAGGGCCCCGGCATCTGCCGGGGCCCTTCGTGTTTTCGCGACGACGAGCTAACGGAACATGCTCGCATTTGAGAGCTCGGCATCGGCGTACTGCTGCCCCGCCAGCGCGAGTGCCTGGTTGAGGGCACCGATCGTGTCTTCGACATGATGCTGTGTCGCACGCCACTGGTCCACGACGCCCTGAAAGGCAGTGGCCGCGGTACCGGTCCATGACGACTGAAGTTGGCTGAGCTGAGCGGTCAGCGACGTCGACTCGGTATGGAGCCGGTCGATCGTGGCGCGTGCGGCGGCAGTGGTCGTGAGGACGGCGTCGCTGTCGACGGCGAAAACAGCCATGGAGTACTCCTTCGATTGGGATGACGGAGACCCCACGCTAGGAGCGCCAACAGCTGCGCCCTGCGAAGACCTGTGTTCCGTGGAGCACCGTAACAACAGCTGTCGTTGGGGAGAAAGAAGGCCCGCCGTTAGGAGGACTTCATACGGGGCAGCGGCTGTGTTTCGATCAGGAGATGAGCTGAGGCATCCTTACCCAGCGCCAGCGGGAATGCGACGCGGAACGTTGCTCCGCCGCCCGGAGTATCTGTCACCTCGACGTTGCCGTTGAGAGATTCGACGATCGAAGCGACGATCGACAGGCCGAGTCCCGAGCCACCGGTGTCGCGCGTGCGTGAGGTGTCGGCGCGCCAGAATCGCTCGAAAATATGACCGCGGATCTGTGGCGGAATACCTTCACCATGATCGACTATTTCGAGCCAACCCATCTGCTGATCGTGGTCAACTCCCACTCGGACTTCGATCGGAGACTCTTCGGGTGAGTATCGGCGGGCGTTGCCGAGCAGGTTGGCGATGACCTGGCGGATACGGTTCTCATCGCCGAGCACAACCGGTGTGGCGCGCAGGACCGGAACAGCGTCAGTGGACAGGTCGAGCGGTCCCGTGGCTGTGTCGACGCCTGCGGTGCCGTCTTGGGCCCGTGAGCGGCGGCGCAGCAGCGAACCCGCGCGTTCTATGGGCGACACGCGGCGGCGTACCGCCTCGGTGGGTGTCGTCGGGGGAGACGACACAGCTGCATTCGGCAATGGTGGTCGCGGGGGGAGCGCTGTCGTATCGACGACGGTCACAGTTCGTGTCGGAGCGGCAGCTCCCACATCGAGCGCCGCATCGCGCGCAATCGGGCGTAGGTCGATGGGTGTGATCTCAACGCCACGTCGTTCGTCGAGCCGTGCGAGAGCGAGGAGATCTTCGACGAGCACACCCATGCGGATCGCTTCTTTTTCGATTCGCTCCATCGACTGCGCAATGTCGTCGGGGTTCTTAATCGCGCCCATGCGGTAAAGCTCGGCATACCCGCGCACAGTTACGAGGGGTGTGCGCAGCTCATGGCTTGCATCCCCCACGAATCGGCGCATCTGTCGCACCGTCGCGTCGCGCTGCGACAGCGCCCCATCGATGCGCCCGAGCATTGCGTTGATCGCAGACTTCGACCGACCGACTTCCGTTGTGGGTGCCTCCACATCGGTCATGCGCAAACTGAAATCTCCCGCAGCGATCGCTTCGGCTGTGGATTCGACCTGACCGAGGCTTCTGAATGTCAGAGTGACGACCCAGCGCACGAGAAAAGCACTCGCGATAACGGTGATGATGGCAAGAAAACTGTAGATACCCAGGAACGCCGCCATGAAGCGTTCGCTCGCGGCAGTGGGGAGCGCGACGAGCTGCGTGTACAACAGCCCTGTCTCCGATTCGGTGTCGACGGCAACTGCGGCGCGGTATGGCGCTCCACCCGAAGAGTTCTCAAGAGTGAACACTGAGTCAGAACCCTGTGCCATCGCTTGCGACATGGTGTAGCTGTCGGGAAATTCCGGCGCGGCCGCACCATCACCGCCGCCCTGATTCACCAGGTGGCCATCGGCCTCGGGGCTGTAGATGACGACGAAGTAGCTCGTGGCATTCGATTTGTCGACGAACGTCAGTCCGAGGTCGGAGACCTCGGCGTCGAAAACCGAGCTTGCCACTCCGGTCTTGACGAGCTGGCGTACCTGTTCGTCGAGGTTGTTTCCGAGGGTCTGGCGCAGAAAACCCATGGTGCCAACTCCCGCGGCAAGCAAACCGATTGCGAGCACAGCAACCGTCACTCCGGTCACTTTGGCGCGCAGGCTGACGCTCCGCCACCATCGAGTGACCGAGTCGGATGAGGTGGTGTCGGTGCCCAGGGTGTTCCTCCGCGTGCTCAGGCGCTTTTAGCGGCCTTGAGCATGTAGCCGAAGCCGCGCTTTGTCTGAATCAGCGCTTCGGAGGAGTGCGGATCGATCTTCCGACGCAGGTACGAGATGTAGCTTTCGACGATTCCGGCATCGCCGTTGAAGTCGTATTCCCACACGTGATCGAGAATCTGCGCTTTGCTCAGCACACGATTCGGGTTGAGCATGAGGTAGCGCAACAGCTTGAACTCTGTCGGGCTGAGATCGATGGGGGTCTCGCCCACGAACACATCGTGCGTGTCTTGATCCATCGTGATCTCGCCGGTGCGGATGACCGACTCTTCGTCTGCCTGCATCGTGCGACGAAGAATCGCCTGGATGCGAGCGACGATCTCATCGAGCGAGAACGGCTTGGTGACGTAGTCGTCGCCGCCGGCGTTCAGCCCGGTGATCTTGTCTTCGGTGTCGTCCTTCGCAGTGAGGAAGAGGATCGGAGCCGTGTAGCCAGCCTCCCGCAATCTCTTCGTCACGCTGAACCCGTTCATGTCGGGCAGCATGACATCGAGAACGATGAGATCGGGCTCCTCTTCGAGGACAGCCGAAATCGTCTGCGCGCCGTTGCCTACGGCGCGCACCTGGAATCCCGCGAACTTGAGGCTCGTAATGAGCAGGTCGCGGATGTTCGGCTCATCGTCTACGACGAGGATGCGAGGTGCGGTCATAGCCCCATTATGGTGACCTCAGTGATGGGTCTGCTGGATATTTGCCGGAACGCCGTAAGTTTGGTGCGTTTTGCGGGGTTACGCGGCGATGCCCTCGGCATCCAAAATCGTGTAGCTGTAGCCCTGTTCGGCAAGGAAACGCTGGCGATTCTGGGCAAAATCCTGGTCGACGGTATCGCGCGCGATCAATGTGTAGAAGCTCGCCGTGTGACCGTTTGTCTTCGGACGCAGCAGTCGGCCGAGACGTTGCGCCTCTTCTTGGCGCGAGCCGAAGGAGCCCGAGACCTGAATAGCAACGGATGCCTCGGGCAAATCGACTGAGAAGTTCGCTACCTTCGAGACCACCAGCAGGTTGATGTCGCCTTCGCGGAAGGCCCGATAGAGTTCTTCTCTTTCGTCGACCGGAGTCGCGCCAGTGATCTTTGGCGCGTTGAGCGCCTCGGCCAGCGTGTCGAGCTGATCGAGGTACTGGCCGATCACGAGGATCTGCTCACCCTGATGCCGCTCAGCAAGGGTCTTTACGACACCGATCTTGGCGGGCGCTGAGGCTGCGAGTCGGTATCGGTCATCGTCGGTGGCGGCGGCATACTCAAGGCGATCTCCGGCGGGAAGATCCACTCGTACCTCGTAGCAGGCGGCGGGTGAAATGAAACCCTGAGCTTCAATCTCTTTCCACGGTGCATCAAAGCGTTTGGGGCCGATGAGGCTGAAGACATCGCCCTCGCGGCCGTCTTCGCGAACGAGTGTTGCCGTAAGACCGAGGCGACGGCGAGCCTGGAGATCGGCCGTCAGCTTGAAGACGGGCGCTGGCAGCAGGTGAACTTCGTCGTACACGACGAGTCCCCAATCGAGCGCATCGAGCAACGCGAGGTGAGCGTACTCACCCTTTCGCTTCGCCGTGAGGATCTGGTAGGTCGCAATGGTGACGGGCTTGATCTCCTTGACCTGACCCGAGTATTCGCCGATTTCTTCGGGTGTCAGCGTCGTGCGCTTGAGCAGTTCGTCTCGCCACTGCCGGGCGCTCACCGTGTTGGTCACGAGAATCAGAGTGGTGGTCTTGGTGTCGGCCATCGCTGCGGCACCGACGAGTGTTTTTCCGGCACCGCAGGGGAGCACAACGACGCCCGAGCCGCCCTCCGAGAAGATGTCGACGGCTTTGCGCTGATAGGGGCGGAGCGTCCATCCGTCTTCGGCGAGTTCGATCTCATGAGGTGTGCCGGGTGTGTACCCCGCGAGATCCTCTGCGGGCCAGCCGATTTTCAACAGTTCCTGTTTGATCTGGCCGCGCGCCCATGCATCGACGACAAAAACGTTCGGTGCGGGGTGCCCGAGCAGAAGCGGTTGAATTCGCCGGTTCTTTGAGACCTCCGAAAGAACGGCGGCGTCGGTTGAGCGCAGCACGAGCGTGTTCTCGCCGTAGCCTTCGACGTTCGCGCGCTCGATGACGAGACGCCCGTAGCGCGCAACTGTCTCGCTGATGTCGATCGACACCGAGGGAGGCACCGGAAAACGCGTCCAGCGGTCAAGAGTTGCGAGCATATCGTCGGCGCTGTGGCCCGCAGCACGAGCGTTCCAGAGACCCAGCCGAGTGATTCGGTAGGTGTGAATATGCTCGGGTGCGCGCTCGAGCTCAGCGAAAATCGCCAGTTCGTGGCGCGCGCTTTCAGCGTCGGGATGCGCCACTTCGAGCAGCACGGTGCGGTCACTTTGCACGATCAGGGGGCCATCAGCCATAACGTACGAGCCTACCGTGGGTAACTATGTGCCTGGGCCTACCGAGCAGCGTTGCTTCAGGCGCGATCGACGCGAACGATGCTCGTGATCGGCAGCGTGCGCTCGACATCAGCTGCTCGGTCTCGCCCACGGAGTCGGCCGCCACCGATTCCGGTCGCTTCGATTGTGAACGAGCGAGTGGCCCCACCTGGCAGAGCGACTTCGATGATGAGAATCTCGTGTTCACGCACCGCGCGATCAAGTTCGCGTTCTCGCCAGACGGTGTCGATGTCGGCATCAGCGGGCGTTCCAGCGCGCAGCTGAGAAATCAAACCACCGAAACGCTCGATGGGCGACAGCGCAGTGCCACGCCCGGGAGTTGCGCGGCGGCGAATCTGTTGCCGCTCCCCATCGCTTCCTAACGCCATCGCGGGATAACCGGCGTCGATGAGCATCCAGTAGACGGCTTCGCGACCGACGCCGGTGGCAAGCACGGTCTCATCGAAGACGAGACCGACGCTCCGGACGCTCTGATCGACGGCGATTGTCGCGAGCACGTGCGGGTCGTCGCTCTCGACGTGGGTTCGCCCCGACACCTCGTCGACTAGCACCCGCACGAGGCCATGGCGATCGCTTGCGCGTTCGATCAGATAGTCGAGCGGCTGCGGGATGCCGGTGAGCGAGATTTCCGAGAGGAAAGCGCGCAGTGACTCTGCTGTTTCGCCGCTCGCGATGGCGCTCGAAAGACTCGAATCACTGAACCGGTATGTCGATGCCTGCGCACGAGACTCACGCTCGGCCATCGTGCGAAGACGCATTTCGACGCGGGGAAGAAGGGGCCCCGGTGCGATCGCCGAGAGATCGGCCTGCAGGTATATGCGGTCAATCTCGGCTGGGAAAGCTGCACTGAGCGTCGCCGGATCGGGATCAACTCCCGCGTGGACAGCGGCAGCCCACGGTGGAACCGTGCCGTTCGGCAAGAACAGTGCCCATCGCACGAGGCGCCGGTGCAGAAGCACTGCGCGCGCAGGCCAACTCGAGTCGAGAGGGTAGGCGGCACGCCACGCGTTCGGCTGGTAAATACCGCCGTGAGCCGTGCGGATGCCGTCGGGAAGACGTTCCACCATCGACTTTGCAACCTGGGACCACCGCGAAACAGTATCCGCGCTGAGCCACTGCTCGCCCTCGGATGTCACGATCCATTCGCGATCGATCCCGCGAATCAGCGCAGCATCTTCCGCTGCGCCAAGCAGATCTTCGAGCTCATCGCCGTCGGCAACGGCCGCTGATTCAATCAGACGACGTCGATCGGCCGCTCCGACAGCACCGCTTCCCACGCGCTGCAGCGGAGCCTGCTGGCATGCCAACAGCACATCTGTGAGTGCCGATACCGCGGTGAATGCTCGCTCGGCCGCAGCTGCCGTGTCGATGGCCGAGCTTTCGGCGGGATCCGGAGCGACGTCATCCGCGTCTGGTGCGAGCTCGCCGGTCGGCGCAGCGGGCTTCTCTGAAGCGCGCGCCCGTTCTGCGACCGCGCGGTATGCGTGCCCGTCATCGTTGGAGAGGCCGCGAGCCAAGAGCCAGTGTGCGATCTCGGGCGAAATTGAGCCTGTGCTCTCAGCCGAGGAGTCTGCGCTCGAAACCAAGATTTCGAGTACGCCACGAGGGGCGCGAACGAGGGCCCGATCAATCGAGGCTGAATCCAAGAGCGCTGCAGCAGCATCGTAGAAATCACGCCACGATGCGGCGGCATTCACCCCGCGAAGGGCAAGGAGCGACGCCAGCTCCTCCGGCGAACGCGCAGAAAGGTTAGCCGCAAGGGCGCGTTCGTCTGAGAGGCCGCTCACGTCATCGATCCTTGTTCGCCCTTGCCCTCCGGACGAAGGCTGTGATCAAGACAATGAACATGAGGACGAATGCGACGATGGGGGCGATATAGACAACGATTCCTACCGCAGGCCATACGCCCGTTGAGAAGTTGGCACCCGCCGAAGTGCCGATCAAGATCGCGAAGAACAGGGCGATCGTCAAGATCACGAGTCCAAGAGACATGAAGGCGAGTATGCGGTCGATCCGGCGTACCGGTAGATCATCGCCAGGGGCACGGGTGCTCATCGGCCCCACACTACTCCTGGTCGGCGGTGCCGTAGGCTAGCAACAGGGTCGGCATCCGGCCCCGTTCAGTTTTACCCGCGTCAGCGGGTCGTCTTCAGCGAGGTTTCCATGCCCACCGGCAAGGTTAGATTTTACGACGAAGAAAAAGGTTTTGGCTTCATCACCGCAGAGGATGGCCAAGACGTTTTCTTGCACGCCACAGCGCTTCCCGCGGGTGCTCCCGCCCCGAAGGCTGGTGCACGTCTGGAGTTCGGTGTCGCTGATGGAAAGCGTGGGCTTCAGGCGCTTTCGGTTCGTGTCCTCGATGCGCCGGTAAGCCTTGCGAAGCGCTCGCGGAAGCCCGCCGACGACATGGCGATCATCGTCGAAGATTTAGTGAAGCTTCTCGATGACATTGGTGGAGACCTCCGCCGCGGTCGTTACCCGAGCGGTTCGCACGCCAAGAAGGTCGCTGCGGTTCTCCGCAAGGTAGCCGATGATCTCGACGCCTGATTCCACGCTTATCGAGGCCCACGATCTTGCCCTTGCGGCACTGAAAGAGATCACGGCCGACGACACGATCGGCGCGCCGCAGGGTCATCGTGTTGAAGCGGATGGCGTTATTTCGCTGCTCTTCCAAAACCGGATGCGCGGCTACCCGGGGTGGCTGTGGGCAGTGTCTGTTGCTCGAGTCGACGGCAGCGAACCCACAGTTCTTGAGACAGAACTGATTCCGGACGATGGCGCGTTGCTTGCGCCGGAATGGGTTCCGTGGGCGGTGCGTCTCGCTGACTACCACGCGCAGCAGGCTGCCTCGAGCGCGGACGAAGAACTCGATGACTCAGACAATGACGACGTAGATAACGAAGCCTCAGACGACGACGACTCGGATGACGACGACGACTCGGATGACGACGACGACTCGGATGACGACGACGACTCGGATGACGAGTTCGGCGGGTCTCCGATTCTCCACTCCGGAGACGTTGACGGCGTTGACATCGACGAACTCGACGTCAGCGACTCCGATGATGACGCTGACGACGAAGAAGCTGACGACGAAGACGACGCCGCCGACGAAGACGACGCCGCCGACGAATAACCTCCGCGCTAGAGGTTTTTCAGCGTGTAGTCGATGCAGCGGATGAGTTGACGCACATCGTCGGGCTCGATCGAAACGAAGGTCGCAACACGTAGTTGATTGCGGCCGAGTTTGCGGTACGGCTCCGTGTCGACGACGCCGTTTGCACGCAGGCTCTTCGCGATGTTTGAGGCGTCGATTGACTCATCGAAGTCGATAGTGACGACAACAGGAGAGCGGTCGGCGGGGTTCGCCACAAACGGCGTCGCGAACGAGCTGGCTTCTGCCCACTCGTAGAGGGCGTCAGACGATTCGTGGGTACGCGCATCAGCCCAGGCGAGTCCGCCGTTGCTGAGCATCCAGGTGAGCTGCTCTTCCAACAAGAACAGCGTCGAAACTGCTGGCGTGTTGAGGGTTTGGTTGAGGCGCGAGTTGTCGAGCGCATTTTTCAGGCTCAAGAACTCGGGAATGTACCGATCGGATGCCGCGATTCGCTCAATCCGATCGATCGCAGCGGGTGACACGGCTGCGAACCAGAGGCCACCGTCAGAACCGAGGTTCTTCTGCGGTGCGAAGTAGTAGACATCTGCCTCAGCGAGTGAGAAATCGATGCCGCCGGCGGCGCTTGTCGCGTCGATGACAGTGAGTGCGCCCTCATCGCCGTGAACGCGTGCAATGGGCGCGCTCACTCCGGTCGAGGTTTCGTTGTGCGGCCAGGCGTAAACGTCTACCCCCTCGACAGCTTCAGCGACGGCGCGCGTTCCGGGCTCGGCCTTCCGTACGTCGGGGGCTGTCAGCCAGGGCGCTGCTGCGGCCGCTGCGAACTTGCCGCCGAACTCGCCGAATACGAGGTTCTGGGCGCGGTGCTCGATGAGGCCGAAGGCTGCGGCATCCCAAAACGCTGTCGAGCCACCGTTGCCGACGATGATCTCGTATCCCTCAGGAAGCGTGAACAGCTCGCCAAGGTGCTCACGCACGCTGCCTACGAGGTTCTTGACCGGTGCCTGTCGGTGTGAGGTTCCGAGAACCGACCAGCCCGACTGGGCGAGTGCCTTGAGCTGCGCCGGACGGATCTTGGAGGGGCCACATCCAAAACGTCCGTCAGCCGGAAGAAGGTTAGGGGGAAGCGCAACGTGAGACATGTCACGATTCTAGAGACAGCTCGCATGTCTTTGCTGCGAGCGTGGGCGTTGGAACGGTCTTCGATGAGCCGCGTATAGATAGGCTTGACTTACTAGTTCACAGCTCCGAGGAATGCCATGACTGATCTCATCGATACCACCGAGATGTACCTGCGCACGATCCTCGAACTCGAGGAAGAACACATCGTTCCGCTGCGTGCGCGCATCTCTGAGCGGCTTGGCCATTCGGGTCCGACGGTGTCTCAGACTGTGGGGCGCATGGAGCGCGATGGGCTTGTTGTCGTCTCTGACAACCGAACGCTCGAACTCACGACGGCGGGCCGTCAGAAGGCGATCGACGTGATGCGCAAGCACCGTCTCGCCGAACGTCTGCTGAGCGACGTGATCGGGCTCGATTGGGCGTACGTGCACGAGGAAGCGTGCCGCTGGGAGCACGTCATGAGCGAGCAGGTCGAGCGTCGACTTGTCGAATTGCTGGGGCATCCCACTGAGTCGCCGTACGGAAACCCGATTCCGGGTCTTGACCAGCTTGGCGACGCTGCATCATCGACGTTCGGCGAGGGCGTTGTGAGCCTCGTGCGCGCGCTAAACGCCAGTGGCGGACCGATGACGGGAACAATCCGACGTCTCGCTGAACCCGCCCAGGTTGACCCCGAGCTGCTTCAGCAGTTGCGCACCGCAGGAGTGATGCCCGGTGCGAAGGGCACGTTCCAGTTCAGCGAGGGCTATGTGCTCGTTCAGATGGATGGCAGCGATGAAGGACTTGAGCTTCCCGTTGAAGTTGCGAGTCACATTTTTCTTGTCCACAAGTCCGAGTAGCGGCCCCTGGGCTCGCCCTCGGCGTGACATATTCGTTACCATCCGGTAGCCTCGAGTGATCCCGAAGGCAAAAACCCGCCAAGGGGTTTTGCATCAGATCTCCGCGTCGATCGCTTCTCGGGATCATTCCGGATGATCGTCGTGGCCACATTTTTGTATACGTAACCGATATTGAGTGCCGACAAGCCAGCGCGAAGCGTTGAGGCGGCGGAGGACAGTTTGGCTGAAGTAACCGAGTCGTCTCAGGACGACACCGACCTCTCGCAGGCGACCCCCACGGGTTCGCGACGAGAAGCTCGTGCGGCGACCACTGCCTCGAACAAAACGGTTACAAAGTCTCGTCGTTCCGTTATGCCGAAACGCGTTGTCACCAAAGCTGCGGCGAAGAAGTCGGCTCGAAGCGTCGTCATCGTCGCGATGGTTGGTGGCCTCGTCGCAACCGTCGCTCTTCCCGCCTATGCGGCATGGCAGCCAGAGTCTGAAGCGGTAACTGTTCAGCAGATGGCCGCTGAAGACGCGCAGTCGCTCGTTATCGCATCGGATGCCACCGATGAATCCTTCAGTCGCGAGAGCTACTCCGCCACGACCTCTGAAGAAATTGACAAGAAGAAGGCCGAAGAAGCGGCAGCAGAGCGTGCTCGTCAGCTCGCAGCGAGTGTCTCGACCGCAGCGGCGTCAGTGCCAGTTTCTGTCGACCTGAGCATGGTTGCACCCGGCAGTGGAGAAGTCCGCTGGCCCGTCAGCAGCTTCACGTATACCGACATCAACCTCTTCCGTCCGCCGTCGCGTCCGAACCACAACGGGTTCGACATGCTCGCCCCGGCAGGGTCGCCGATTTACGCGGCAGCTTCTGGCACTGTGCGTGTATCGCAAGAGAGCCTTGGTGGCTATGGTGTTGCCGTTGTCATCGATTCGGTCATCAACGGCCAGTCAGTATCAACCCTCTACGGTCACATGACGTATGGCAGCCGGGTCGTGTCTCCCGGCCAGACAGTAACCGCGGGCCAGGTCATCGGGCTCGTCGGAAGCACCGGTAGCTCGACAGCCAACCACCTCCACTTCGAGGTCACCATCAACGGTTCGCTCGTCAACCCGCTTCCGTGGTTGCAGTCCAACGCCGGCTGAGTACGACACGACACTGATCGTTTACCACTGCGTTCTTCTTCTCCCCGTGGTGTGCGTTACCCTGTGACTCGACGCTGAGAGAAGCGGAGAGCGCCGATGGACGACATACCGAACATCCGAACCATGGATGCATTCGGCATGTTCGCACTTCGGCATTGTGTGACTGGATGCTGCGGCTCTGCCGTGTCTGCAAGGCGCTGTCTGTGAAGACGGCGCCTTTTTTCATACCCTCCGCGATTCGATCGTCCATTGAATCGAATATCCGGGAAGCCTTCCCGGCCATTCGGGAGGACAGGATATGCGCACACTGGTGCTGAATGCCGGCTATGAGCCGCTTGCTGTGGTCTCTTTCAAGCGAGCGCTCGTGCTCGTGATGAACGAGAAAGCAACCGTGATTGAACATGTTGAGGGCGCGCCCATCTGGAGCGCCAGCGGCCATTACGAGAGACCGGCGGTGATCGTTCTCACCCGGTACGTGCGCGTTCCCGGTGCGCGCCGTGCGCCGGTGACTCGCCGCGGTGTGCTGCGTCGTGATGGGCACCGCTGCGCGTACTGCGGAAATGCTGCGTCAACGATCGATCACGTGCTGCCGCGCTCGCGGGGAGGTAAGGGTACGTGGGAAAACCTCGTCGCCTGCTGTTTGCGGTGCAATAACGTCAAGGGCAACCGCACGCCGCAAGAAATGGCGTGGACACTGCGGCTCGTGCCGGGTGCACCGCGGGGGTCGCACTGGACGGTTCGTGGCGTGGAGCGCGCTGACCCGCAGTGGGAACCGTATCTGCCGCTTGCCGCGTAGCGCCTGCTATCGCGTCTCGAACAATCCCAGCCACCGGGCGAGGAGCGGTTCGAGGGCCGCGCGGTCGGCGGGGTCAAGCTGCCCAACGAGTCGGTGCTCATTTGCCATGTGGGCTGAGAATGCGTCGTCGATGAGCGTGAGGCCTGCGGGTGTCAGCTGCACGATTCGCTGACGTGCGTCGGCCTGCGAGGGTGCGCGTTCGACGAGCCCACGTTCGATGAGGCGGTCTACCCGCTTCGTGAGTCCGCCAGAAGTCACCATCGTGTGTGCTGCCAGATCGCTCGCGCGGTGCGCGTAGGGGGCGCCGGTGCGGCGGAGCGAGGCTAAGAGGTCAAACTCTGCTTCGGTGAGGCCGAACTGGTCGTACACCTCGGTGAGTTCTTCGGTGAGTGCGAGGGCGAGCCGGTGGAGTCTTCCGATGAGGCCCTGTGGTGAAGGGTCGAGATCGGGGCGTTCGCGCGCCCACTCGCGCTGAATGTGCGCGACGCGGTCATCGGGGAAAGTGGCATCCATGTCTCGACTTTATCTTCCTTGGAAGCTAAAGTATCTTCCGTGGAAGATAAAAGAGTCCGATGGATGCTGCTCACCGCAATCGCGCCGATTGCCTGGGGGAGTACGTACTTTGTGACTCGGCACCTCTTGCCAGCGGATGCTGCGCTCTGGGGCAGCGTGATCAGGTGCTTGCCGGCGGGGCTCTTGGTCTTGCTGCTTGCGCGCAAGCTCCCGCGAGGAAGCTGGTGGTGGCGCTCGACAGTATTGGGCGTGCTGAACGTGGGCGGCTTTTCGGTGCTCATCTACATCGTGGGTCAGCGGATTCCGACGAGTTTGGCTGCGTCTCTCATGTCGACCTCGGCGGCTGCGATGATGCTCTTTGCCTGGTTGCTCTTGCGACAGAAGCCGCGCGCTGCGGCAGCTCTGGGAGCGGGTGTGGGAATTCTGGGCGTGGTCATCATGCTGGGGCCGGGTGCTGGTCCGGTTGATGCGTGGGGCGTTGTTGCGTCGGTGGGGGCGATGTTGGCGTCTTCTGTCGGGTTTGTGTTGACGACTCGGTGGGGCAGTGATGTTCCGCCGCTCGCGATGACGGCATGGCAGCTGATTGCGGGTGCTCTGGTTGTGCTGCCGGTCGCCGTCGTGGTGGAGGGTGCACCACCCGTACTCGACGGCGGAGCGATTGCCGGCTTTGTCTACATCATCGTTATCGCGACAGCTCTGGCGTATGCCGTGTGGTTTACCGGACTTTCGAAGTTGCCAGCCGGTGTTGTCGGCATTATCGGATTGCTTAATCCGGTGACGGGTGTCGTGCTGGGAGTGGTTTTGGCCGGTGAAGCATTCGGCATTGCTCAGGCAATCGGCCTGGCGCTTGTGATTGTCGGGGTACTGTGGGGCAGCCTTCCGCCTCGCGTGCCGTCGCGCCAACTGGCAAGGAGCGACGCGACACCGTAACAGCCAGTGTCGGATGTCGTTGTTATCTTCGAAACCTGCATTGAATTGCTAGAACATAAGTTCTAGCCTGTAGGGATGAGGATGCCATGACAGCGGCGACGACCGAGAATGTGCAGCGCCTGCGCGCACAGCTCGAACGCGCCGAGGGGCGCCGCATGGATGCCCCGGTGTTTCCGGCACCTCCCGCCCTTTCGGCGATTCTGCCCGGGGGAGGATTACGCGCGGGAGCCTCCTATTCGCTCGCGCCATCGGGTGCGCTTCTTCTGTCGCTGTTGGCCCGCCCATCGCGTGCGGGGTCGTGGTGCGCAGCCGTCGGAATTCCGTACTTGGGCATCGAAGCCGCCGAACACGCGGGCGTTGACCTTGATCGGCTTGTGCTCATTCCTGACCCCGGTCCACGCTGGCTGGCAGTTGTTGCAACCCTGGCCGATGTGCTGCCGGTGGTGGCGGTGCGTCCGCCCGCGCGGGTGTCTGACGGCGATGCAGCTCGGCTCGCCGCGCGATTGCGCGAAAAAGGGACTGTGCTGCTCGTTCAGGGAGCGTGGCCGCAGAGCGAAGCAACCCTCGACGTGAGTGATCCGCAGTGGTCGGGGCTCGGGGCCGGCCACGGGCTTCTTGAAGAGCGCGCATTGACGGTCACTGTGCATTCACGGCGTACTGCTGTTCCGCGCCGAGCGCGCATTCTGCTGCCCGATGCGCAGGGCGAGGTTGCCGCGGCATCCGTTTCTGTTGGTTCTTATCGAGCCGCCATGAGAGCGGTGGGCTGACGTGTCAGAACCAGTGCGCACGCTCGTGCTGTGGGTGCCCGACTGGCCGATCATTGCGGCAGCACACAGCGGTCTTTTCGACGCTGCCGCACCTGTTGCCGAGCCTGTTGCGGTGGTGGAAAAGAACGTTGTCGTGGCGTGCTCTGCGGCTGCTCGGTCTGAGGGCGTGCGGCGCGGGCAGCGGCGGCGCGATGCGCAGGCGCGGTGTCCGCAGCTCACGATCATTTCGACCGATCTCGAACGAGACCACCGCGCATTTGCTCCCGCTGTTGCCGCTGTCGAAGAGCGGGCACCCGGAGTGCAGATTTTGCGTGCGGGGCTGCTGGCGCTTCGCATTCGCGGGCCAGCGCGCTATTACGGTGGCGAGAGCGAAGCCGCCCACGTGCTGCGAGAGGCTGTGATCGCTCTCGGTATCGCCGATGTACGCGCGGGAGTTGCCGATGGTGTCTTCACCGCGGAACGGGCCGCACGCAACGTCGCGACAGTGCAGGCGCCGGTGATTATCGTGCCCCCGGGGGAGTCAGCGAGCTTTTTGGCGCCGATGCCGGTGGCGGTTCTGGAAGATGCCGAGGTGGCACTGCTCCTCGGCCGATTGGGCGTGCAGACACTCGGCCAGTTCGCAGGCCTTGACTCATCCCGCGTCGCAGAGCGCCTCGGCCCGCACGGCGAGCGGCTGTTTGCGCTGGCATCCGGGCGTGACTCGCGCGGTGTCGACCCACGAACGCCACCGCCGGAGCTTGATCGAGAGGTCATATTCGAACCGCCCGTTGAGGCTGCAGAACACGTGGCGTTCGGTATCAGGCTTGCCGCTTCAGAATTCATCGATGCCCTCGGAGCGCTTGATCTTGTGTGCACCGAACTGCGGGTAGAGCTCACGGGAGACCGCGCCGAGCACAGTGAGCGGGTGTGGCTGCATCCGACGGCGTTCGATGCGGCGGCGGTGGTTGACCGGGTGAGGTGGCAACTGGGCGAAGATGCGCAGCATCTGGTGACAGGGGTGGGGCGAGTGCGGCTGTCTCCGGAGGCTGTGGATGCGGCATCCCACCACCACACCGGGCTCTTTGGCGGCGGACCCGATGAGCGAGTGCACCATGCGCTTTCGCGCGTGCAGGCGATGCTTGGGCACCGAGGTGTGGTGACTCCGGCTGTTGGTGGCGGGCGGTTACTCGCGGAGCGGCGGGTGCTGGTGCCGTGGGGAGACCGGGCTGTGCTCGCGCGCGAACGCGCACAGCCATGGCCGGGGCATCTGCCCGCGCCGTTGCCGGCGTCGGTGTTTCCGGAGCTTTTGCCGGTCGAAGTGAAAGCGGCGGGCGGCATGGACGTTGACGTCGATGAGCGCGGCACTCTCACCGCCGAGCCGGAGGTATTGATCGTTCGTGGCAGGCGTTCGGCCATTTCCTCGTGGGCGGGACCATGGCCCGTGATCGAGCGCGAGTGGGATGCCGACCGAGCTCATACGACGCATCGCTTTCAGATCGTCGACGACGATCAGCTCGCATGGCTGTTGGTGTGCACCAACGGGGTATGGGCGGCAGAGGCGAGGTATGACTGATGGGGTTCAATAACCCACCGGTGAGCTGGGCCGAATTCGAACGTGTACTGAGCGACTCTGGGCGTGAGGGCGAGCGACCTCCGGGCGCCGACGGCGGAGACAGCCCCGCCTGGTCGCACAAGCGTGGGCCCTACGTGCCGCCAGAGATTGAACGCCCAGTAGATGCGGTGCCGTACGCCGAACTGCACGTGCATTCGTCGTATTCATTTCTCGATGGGGCGTCTTCTCCCGAAGAGCTCGTAGAAGAGGCCGAGCGGCTGGGGCTCCACGCACTCGCTCTCACTGACCACGACGGGTTCTATGGCATCGTGCGCTTCGCCGAGGCCGCACAGACTCGACGTGTCGACACTGTTTTCGGTGCTGAGATGTCGCTAGAGCTACCCACACCTCAAAAGGGAGTGGCCGACCCCGTAGGCGCGCACTTGCTTGTGCTCGCGCGTGGTCAAGAGGGGTACCACCGGCTCGCGGGAGCCCTTACCTCCGCACAATTGCAGGGCGCCGAAAAAGGGCGCCCCCACTATGACCTCGACGAGCTCGCCCAGCGGGCCGACGGTCACTGGGCGATTCTCACCGGATGCCGCAAGGGCGCTGTGCGGCGGGCGCTCGCCGAGTCCGGGCCCCACGCCGCAGCGCGAGAGCTCGACATCCTTGTCGACCTCTTTGGCCACGACGCTGTGCAGGTCGAACTCATCGACCACGGCGACCCGACCGATCAGCGCACGAACGATGTGTTGGCAGGTCTTGCTGCCGAGCGGTCGTTGCCGGTGCTCGCCAGCGGCAACGTGCATTACGCCTCGCCGAAAAAGCGACTGCTTGCCACCGCGATTGCGGCCGTCCGCGCAAACCGCAGCATGGATGAACTCGACGGTTGGCTACCCGCACACGGTGGCGCGTTTTTGCGATCAGGTGCCGAGATGGCAGCGCGTTTCGCCCGCTACCCGGGGGCTGTTGCGCGCACCGTCACGCTCGCCGACGAGCTGGCTTTTCCGCTCCAGAGCGCTAAACCTGCACTGCCCAAGCAAGATGTTCCGCCCGGCCACACTCCCATGTCGCACCTGCGTCAATTGGTGTGGCGAGGGGCCGCAGAGCGCTACCCCGACATGCCAGAAGGGCATCGGGCTCGGCTCGATAAAGAGCTCAATGTGATCGAGGCAAAGGACTTTCCCGGCTACTTCTTGATCGTGCACGGCATCGTTGTCGAGGCGCGTCGCCGCGGCATCCTGTGTCAGGGGCGTGGGTCTGCGGCCTCGAGTGCTGTCTGTTACGTCTTGGGAATCACGGCTGTCGACGCGATCTTTTATGGCCTGCCGTTCGAGCGGTTTTTGTCGAGCATGCGCGAAGAAGAGCCCGACATCGATGTCGACTTCGACTCTGATCGCCGTGAAGAGATCATCCAGTGGGTGTACCAGACCTACGGACGCGAGCGTGCGGCGCAAGTGGCGAACGTCATTACGTACCGGCCGAAGAACGCCGTGCGCGACATGGCCCGGGCGCTCGGGTTCTCACCCGGCCAACAGGACGCATGGTCGAAGCAGGTTGACCGCTGGGGCGACGGGCCGCAAGCCGGCAGCCACGACATCCCCGACCAGGTGTTGGCGTTCGCGGGTGAGATGCTGAAGGCGCCGCGACATCTCGGCATTCACTCGGGTGGCATGGTGCTCACCGATCGTCCCGTGGGTGAGGTGGTGCCGATCGAGCACGCACGGATGCCGAACCGCACTGTCATCCAGTGGGACAAAGACGACGCCGCCTGGATGGGGCTCGTGAAGTTCGACCTGCTGGGCCTTGGCATGCTCGCAGCCCTCCAGTACTGCTTCGATCTCGTGCGTGATGCGACGGGGGAGACCTGGGACCTCGATGCGATTCCCAAAGAAGAAGCCGCCGTGTACGACATGCTGTGCCGGGCCGACTCGATCGGGGTATTCCAGGTGGAGTCGCGTGCGCAGATGGGGCTGCTGCCGCGCCTGCAGCCACGCCGGTTTTACGACCTCGTGATTGAGATCGCCCTCATTCGCCCGGGCCCGATTCAGGGTGGGGCCGTGCACCCTTTTGTGCGGCGCAAAATCGGTGACGAAGAGGTGACGTACCCACACGAGAAGCTCAAGCCGGTGCTCGAGCGCACTCTCGGCATTCCGGTTTTTCAAGAGCAACTGATGCAGATGGCTGTGGTGATCGGCAACTGCAGCGCCGAAGAAGCCGATACTCTGCGCCGTGCGATGGGGTCGAAGCGCGGGCTCGAACGCATCGACTCGATTCGTGAGCAGCTCTACATCGGCATGGCCGAAAACGGGCTGTCGCCGGAAGAGTCCGACGCGATCTATGCCCGCATTCAAGCGTTCGCCAACTTCGGTTTCGCTGAGTCGCACTCGCTCTCGTTCGGGCTGCTTGTGTATGCCAGCTCGTGGATCAAGCTGCACTACCCGGCGGCGTTTTTGGCGGGGCTCCTTCGCGCGCAACCCATGGGGTTTTACTCACCCGCCACCCTCGTGGCCGATGCTCGCCGGCATGGCGTCAAAGTGCTGCGCCCCGATATCCAACGTTCGTTCGCGCACGCGAGCCTTCAAACAGAACAGGCGGATGCCGCGCCCACAGCTGGCTCCAAAGCGCCACCGACCGGTATGCCGCCATGCACGCACCGCACGCAGCCCCCGGTCGACACGTTCGATGCCACTGCTCCCGACGAGTCAGCCGCGCATCGCCGCGATGGTTCGCTCTCTGTGCGCATGGGGCTTGCCGCCGTCAAGGGCGTGGGCGTTGCAGTGGCTGAGCGTATCGTCGCCGCGCGAGAAGCGGAGGGCCGGTTCCGCGATATGCGCGATCTCGTCCGCCGCACCGGTGTGACCGAAGCGCACCTCGAAGCCCTCTCGACAGCAGGTGCTTTCGAGAGCTTCGGCCTCAGCCGCCGTGAAGCGCTGTGGCTTGCGGGCTCGGCTGCAACCGACCGCGAGGAGTTTCTGCCGGGCTCACTCATCTCCGTGCAGCCCCCGTTGTTTTCTGATCCCTCCAGCTACGAGCAATTGGCCTCCGACCTCTGGGCTACCGGTATTTCGACCGACGATCACCCGATGACGCACTTTCGCGCTGCTCTTGATGCACGAGGTGTGTTGACCTCGCAAGAGCTGCGCACGCATGAACCGGGCCGCCGCGTCGAGATTGCTGGTCTTGTGACGCACCGGCAGCGGCCGGCGACGGCATCCGGTATTACGTTCTTCAATCTCGAAGACGAGCACGGCATCATCAACGTGATCTGCTCGGTGGGTGTCTTTACCCGTCACCGCCGGGTTGCGCGCGACTCGCCCGCCGTGATTGTGCGGGGTATTCTCGAGCGTTCTCCCGAGGGCGTGACAAACCTTGTCGCCGACCGGTTCGAAGACCTGCAGGTGGGGGTGGGGCACCGCTCGCGCGATTACCGGTGAGGCTAGGACTCAGGGAAGCCGAGAACGTCCACAAGGTCACGTCGCGACGGAACCCCAAGTTTTGCTCGTGCCTGGTAAAGGTGAGATTCGACGGTGCGCACCGAGAGAAAGAGATCTGCTGCGATTTGTTTGTCGCTATGCCCTTGGGCTACCAACGTCACGATTTCGTACTCGCGGGGTGTCAGCACCGCCGCCGGCGGACGAAAAGTCGTCGATTCCGCCGATGCGCCGGTGTGCATCCGCGCATCGCCTGCGCGTGCTGCGGCCACCGCCGAAGCACGCTTGTGGCCCTGATCTGCCTCGATTTCACTTGCAGCGGCAAACGCTTTGGCGGCTTGGTCGAACGCACCGAGTTCCTCAAAAACCAGGCCTGCTGCCATCAGCCGATCCGCATCTGCATCAGCAAGTCCGCGCACATGATCAGCCATTGCGCGAGTGAATGCTCCGCGGCTATCGACAACAAGCCCATCAAGCAGATCAGCGTATTTCGGTGGATCAATAAGCCCAGCCCGGTAAGAATCGTGAATATCGAGCATCGGGACACCCGTGGGCGCAAAAGTCTCTGTCGAGTGTGGCGACGTCATCTGTGCGCGACGAATGAGATATTTCAAAAGTGGACGCGCAGCTTCTGATGAGAGTGCGTCAGCGAGGTTGTCTGCAGCGTCATGTTCGCCGAGTGCTCTGAGGATCATCGCGCGCTGGGCGCGAATTGCCTGAGCGACTTGCGGCACGATGATGCGCACACGACGTTCGGAGGCTGCGATATCGGTACGTGCTCTGCGCAGGTCTCCGTGGAAGTACGAAAGAGTGGCGGTGATCCAGCTCAGCACGCTCAAAACGAGACGATCGTCACTAACGACAGCATTCGTCATGAGCTGAGATACTTTCGCGTTGATGGCATCCACCGAAACGCCGGTCAATACCCGGCATATTGTCTCGACGCACGCTGCTGCTGCAGCGGTTTGCGCGTTGCGGATACGACCGGTTACAGGGTCTCGGTTGAACTGATCCGCCAGCGCCAAGCATTCAATAGCCGTTGACCACGAATTATTGAGGGTCGCCGCTACCGCTGCTGTGAGAGCAGATGTGAGACGAGCGGTCCCGGTCGAGGTTTGCGAATTCATCGTGGTGAGTGCCACCTCGAGCGCTTCGTCGAGGCGGAGCTCCATGAGCGCGGTGAGCGCGCGACCAGCGTTGAGGATGCTGGTATCGGCGGGGGAGAGATCGCCGTTGATCCGTAAATGCGATTCAACGAGATCGACGGCGTCGGCGCTTGGGAGCGAAACGGCGACCGCTGTCCACAACGCGAGAACGTTGTCGTGCTCTTCGACTTTCTTGTCGATCGTCCACTCGCGAAGAAGCGCAGAAGCGGCGGATACGTTTCCGGTCGACAACAACGAAAACGCCATGATCGCGATGGCTTGAGCATCGAACCCGCCGCCGAGCGCTTCGCGTGCGAAGACACCCGCAAGATCGTGCTCTCCGGTCGACGTCGCCGACCGTGCAGCAGAAAGAAAAACCTGACTGCGATACGCCGGATCTGCTGCGGCATCTTCGCCGCGCAGCCAGCGCAACGCAAGTTCTGTGCCGATTCCTGGACCAGGTGGTGCGAGCGAGCCAAGGTCTTCGCCCGCTCTTCCGATCACTTCGTCGAGCAACCGCTCTACTTCTTCATCTGCGACGATCGAGTGCGCAACCATACTCACCGCAGGGTTCACGTAGAGCCGACGGACGGGGTAGCCACTTTCAATGATGAGGCGTATTGAGATAAGAGCCGCCACGGTCGTCGGGCGAATGACACGGCTCGCGCGAGCATAAGAAATCCCCCGAATGCGGGCAATAAGCGCAAGTGCGGTTCCGGCATCTTGTGGCAGGTTGCTCAGCTGATGACGAACAGTGTCAGCAATCGCAGGTAGCTGTGGCTCGCGTGCAGCGGGGAAATGATCGTCTTCGTGTTGAGTGGCGAGCATGCACAGCTCTCGCAAAATCAAGCGGGAGCCGCCTGACCACTCTTGGAGAGACGCTTGAGTCACGCTGTCGATGTCTGTTGTGCCGATAAAAGTTGCAATGAGCGCGTCTGCCTCGGCTTTTGTGAGATCGGTGAGATCGAGTCGGCGCGCCATTCCAGAAGACCACAGCTCGGTGAATGCGTGACGTGAGCGACTGGCGGCGCTATCGTGCTGCGTTGTCTCACTTGGTGTCATGAAGATCAGGGCGCACGCAAAGCGCTTGTAAAGCACGCGGAGAAGCGAGTCCGTTGTCGCGTCGTCAAGGTACTCGGCATCGTCGATCACAAGAATGGGTATCGGCGATTGACGCCGTGCAGAGGGTTGCGACGACTCAAGGTCGACAGCGCCAAGAAGTGGGAGCGCTCGGTCGTCTTCGCAGACGGTGACAGCACCGAAACGCACGGACTGCAGGGCGCGCACGCCGTGGAGGAGAAGTGGATCGTGCTCTCGTTCGCGAAGCTTTTCAACGACAGCTGCGCAAAGAAAACTCTTGCCTGATCCCTGGGTGCCGACGACGACCACGCTGATTCCGGCTTCGAGGATCTTCGCAAGCTGTGTCGGATCGCGGTCTGCTCCTACAACGTGCAACGGCCCGTCGTGCGCTCGCCATCCTGATGATTCTTCTGAAAACACGCCTCACCCCCTGCCCAACACAGCGAACGTTACCGGAATCGAGGGTCGACGGGCACCCCCTCTGAAAATTACTGAGAGCGCTCTCAGCTCACTACTGGTGCACTACTGAGCTCCTACTGGCATGCAGCTTTTCTGCGTCTCCGTGTGGTTTCGCCCGTCCTACTCTCTGGATGAGGCCGCAAGAGCGACCAGCGTTGGGGAGGCCTCAGCGTACGGAGAGTCAAGGGAGACGATCATGAACACCACCGGAGCAACGAAGACCCGCAACCGCAGACGTCGCATCCTGGCGCTCGCCGCGGGCGTCGGAGTGCTGGGGCTCGGCGCGACTGCAACGTTTGCAGCGTGGACAGATAGCGAGTGGATTTTCGGCGGAAACGGCGCGGATGCAGTCGGGGTAGCGACCAGCACGTTCGAGGTCGAGCAGTCGATCGATGGGGCGACGTGGGTGCAAGAAGAAGCCGCTCCTGGTAACGAAGTGACGTTCTCTCCAAACGCTCTCGCGTTGACGCCCGGCGATGCGACCTACTCCGGTGTTGCGCTTCGCACAACCTCCGATTCGATCACCGGCACTCTCGCTCTCAACCCCGCGCTGGCTGCAACTGCAGCGCAGGTCACCGGCGTGAACGACACTGACGATCTTCTTTTTGATGCGCTGCTTGTGCGAGTGGCGACGGTTGAACTTCAACCGGGCGACCCGATTCCTACCTGTGAAGCAGCAACATTCGCAGACGTCGCGTACACGACATCCGGAGTGGCCGCGGCGCTTTCGAGTACCGGTCTTGCCGCTGAGACACTCGATGCTGAATCCGGTGATGTGCAGTACTACTGCTTCGAGGTTTCGCTGCCCTCGCCGCTCGTGCCCGCAGGCGCCGCAACAGTCGATGACTACATGGGACGCGCAGTGTCGCCGATGTGGGAGTTCTTCGGACAGTCCTGATCGTGATGACGACGGTGTAGAGCACTGAGTTTTCGCAGAGCACTGAGTTTTCGCACAGCACTGAGGGGAGATGAGGACCATGACCACGACAGCACCTACGCTGCGTCGCGACTTGCGACCAACGCCCGCCACGATCACGGTTCGTGGTGCGCAGTCTCCGCGTCGCCAGCGTGGGCGCCACGTTGCACGCCACCACACCGATTGGCAGTACGTCGGTGACCGGGCACAGAGTGTTGTTGTGGGTGGCGTAGCCGTCGTCGCCATCGCGAGCGCACTGTGGTTCGTCGTCAGTGCACTTTTCCATCTCGCTCTGGTGATCATCCTTACGGGGTCGATGGCCCCGTCGATGCCCGCGGGAACACTCATCGTCGTGCAGGATGTGCGTGCCACTGCGCTCCAAGTAGGTGACGTGGTGACAGTTCCTCGCGAAACCTCGAGCATTCCGGTTACTCACCGCATCGTCAGCATTGAAACGGATGCCGCCGATGGCCAGGTGCGATTCCTCACAATGCAGGGCGACGCCAACGCCCGGGCAGACACCGAGATTTACCGCGTACGTGACGCGCAACGAGTTGTTTTCTCGCTACCAGGGGTAGGCACGGCCATCGGCCTTCTGGGGTCGCCACTGTTTGTCGGCATCGGGACTCTGATCGCCGCGATCATCATCGCCTGGGTTATGTGGCCCACGCGGGATGATGGTGCGGAGTGAATCATGACCCGCTCACCGAGACGTGCTTCGCGCGTCGGCGTCGCTGTTCTCACTCTTCTCGGGCTCGCAGCGATTGTTTTGGGGTCGACAGTGGTTGCGGCTCGGGCGGAAGCCCTCCTTCCCGTTATTCCCGAGACGGTGTCTGATGGCAGGCTGATCCTGGCTGCCGCACCCTACCCGGAAGTCGAATTCGTCGTCTCGCCGGGTGAGCCCACGCACTGGATGATTCAGACAGCTCTCGTGGGGGAGGAGCAGGGCCTTCTTGAGTTTCAACTTCAGAAGACTGGCGAGCTTGTGGAGCATCCGCAGGGGCTGCACGTGACTATGGAATTCTGCGACATGTCGTGGGTATCTTTTCCAGAAGCACCGACGTGCCCCAGCGGTTCTGTCGTCGTAGCTAACGCAACTCCTCGTGAAGATTTTCGTGAACCTTGCCCGAGAGAATCACTCGGTGTTCTTCGTGAAGGAGCGCCGCGTGAGTTTCTCGTCACACTGAGCGTGGCCGATGATGCGGACACGGAGATCGTCGGTCTTCCCGGGGAGGTCGGAATCGGCTTCATCGTGTCGGGAGATGACGGACCCATCGCGGTGGAGACTGTTGGGGGAACGTCCACCGGCGGTACTGGAAGCACGTCGGGGAACCCCGCGGCTAGTGATGCGGCACGACTCGCTTTCTTGCCCGCCACGGGCGGTGGCGAGGCGATCGGGTGGATGGTCACCGGACTCGTCGTTGTGGGTTCTGGGCTGATCATGCTGGTGATCGCTCGCCGCATCTCGCGCAATGCGCGGCGGGCACGGTCATGAACGACCGCGAGCGCCCTTCTGCGCTTCTGGGGTCGATCGCCGTCATCGCGGCAGCGGGAGTCGTGTTCCCCACCGCGTCGGTGGGTGCATGGAGCGATGAGGAATGGGTGCACCCCGCATCCGTCGGAACCTCACAGATCGAGTGCGGTGCAGATACCGGCTACGCGGCGGAATCGAATGCCCGGTTTTTACGCGGCGACCTGCTCGGGGTCGATCTTGACCCGCTGGTTGAGCTCAAGGGAGTCGGGCTGGCAATGGATAACGGTGGCTCGGTGACGGTTGATCCGGGCAGTGCCGCGAATCTCGGCGCGACACCCCCGGCGCACAGTTACGCCAACCCGCTTTCGCTGGGGGTCATTTCGCTTCCCATTCTTGACCTGAGCCCGTTGCAGATCGGCCTGCCGGTGGGAAGCCTGGGCGCTGTTAACCAATACGCGAGGGTTAACGGGCACGGGTCGGGTGCCGCGGCTGCTGGACTCGTGAACAACAGCGGCGCCGTCTTGGTGTCGGCGATCACCCCCGATGATCAGCTACCTGAGCCTGCGGTGCTCACTCTCGACTCTTTGTTGCCTGGCATCTCGGGGATCGCCGGCACTGACGTGCGCATCGGAGCTGTGGGCTCAAGCTCGCAACTGGACTGGTGTGATGCGCTCCGGTCCGATATCTGGGGTGATGGATCGGTCAGTGGGGTCTCACGCGACTACGGGGTTGCGTCGCTAGAGCTCGACATCGATAGCCCGCTCGTTGCTGGTTTGGGTAGCTCGATCACATCCACCGTGCTCCCCGGGCTGCAGACCGATCTCAACGCGCTGACCGGTGTCAACGGGCTCATCTCCAAGATATTCACGGATGCGCTCGCGCCGATCGTTGCGGGCCTGAACCTGGGCGCCACCACTGGTGATGTCACACTCACCGGACTCGACTTCACCGCGGTATCGGCTCTTCTCGACGACAACCTTGTGGGAGATGGCGTCAGCGTCGATCTTGTTAGCGGGCTCGTGCATGTTGATCTGGAGTACTTCATAGGTGCGCTGAACGACCAACCAGCGAATACCGAATTGGTGCTCGACGCCGGTGTCGTGTCCAGCATCCTGGCAAACACGACCGCGCTGCTGAACAACTGGCGTGCGGCAGTATTTACTACCATTCAGGATGCGGTGTATGCCGCGACGCTGACCATCGACCTGAGCGTTGTGGTGTCGTCGCCGGCGATTGTGGTGGCTCTCGTACCTATTGGCGCGACGAACATCGTGCGGGTCGATCTCGATGCCACCGCCACGATTGGCAGCATCATCGGTGGTGGGTTGGTGCTCGACGTCAACGTAACGGCGCTGTCGAATGTCACCCTGATCGGCACCATCCTGAACGCCATTCTCGGCATCACGCTGACGACGCTCACCAACTCAATCCTCGCGCTCGAGACGAGTCTCGTCGCTCCGATCGCCGCTCAGGTGACGGCAACCGTGAACGGCGCTCTCGACTCAGTCGACACGCAACTGGTTGATCTCGTTGCTGCTGTGCTTGGCGCGGTCTCGGCTGTGCTCACTGAGTTGCCCAGCATTTTGTCTGTCATGGTGAACGTTCAGCCGGATCAGCCGGGCGCTCCGCCGGGGACGAGCTTTATCGCAGAATCCGGACTCTCAAGCGCACAGCACGCAGTAAGTGCGCTGCGCCTCGGGTTGGCCTACGGTCTTGCCCCCGGCGGTGTTGCAGCGTTCGACCTCGCGACATCCAGCGTGGGACCGATTACCGCTCCATGACGCCGTGAGGTTGCCGCGAGTCGTAGTCGGCTCGTTCGGGGCGTGCGCTGTAGCCGTCGCGGATCACCGTGATGATCGTTCCCGAAACCGCCGCAAGAACTAGTGCTGCAATGAGGCACAAAAAGATGATCATGGGCTTCTCCTTTGGGATCGATACTTCGATTCCAAAGCACGGATTGGAGTGCTTCAAGAAGCCAATTGCGCCCGTGTGGCCCTACGCGGTGCTGTGCTCGCAAAAAATCAAGTGTTAACCCGGGCGGTGGATGCCACGGCATCCTGATTGGACTGCTACCCAGACACAGCACAACGCCCCCGGATGAACCCGGGGGCGTTGTGTAAAAGACTGCGTTATGCGGAAACGCCGAGGGCGAATCGAACCGATCCGTCTTCGGAAACTTCTGCATCGAGGATGCGGTCATCGAGCGCGACCTTTGCGACCTCGTCGACGAACACGCGTGCGCCGTCAGTTTCGACGACGGCATCTGTTTCTTCGGGGGCCTGCACGAGTGCGAGCTCGAAGCCTGAGTTTTCGGCTCCGGTGTCTCGAATGCGAAGACCACCGGTTTCGGTGGGAATCTGTGCCGTGATGTTCTTAACAGCGCTTGCTGCGTTCTCGGTGAGCGTGAGCATAAAAGCTCTCCTTCCGTGGATTGCTGCGGGGTTGGCTACGATTCCGAGAATTGGGGCGTGACGCAAGCCACAGCCACTTCTGCCAGGCAACTCACATGTTCATTACGGTGCCCTACAACAAGGGGATAAAAATGCAACCCCTGCCTCTCAGCGTGCCCGCCGCGTAGCGTGGAATCATGGCCGATTCGATCGCAGATCTGTTCGTCGACACACTCACTCGCGCCGGGGTGAAACGAGTGTGGGGTCTTCCCGGAGACTCCCTCAACGCCTTCACCGATTCGATGCGCACCCACGGCTCGCTGGAGTGGATGCACACCCGGCACGAAGAGGCAGCAGCGTTCGCTGCCGGTGCCGAAGCCGAGGTGACCGGCGAGCTCGCTGTCGTTGCGGGTAGCTGTGGCCCAGGAAACCTGCACTTCATCAATGGGCTCTTCGATGCGCAGCGCTCCCGGGTGCCGGTGCTGGCTATCGCCTCGCACATTCCGTCGTCAGAGATCGGCAGCAACTACTTTCAAGAGACCCACCCGCAGGAGCTCTTTCGCGAGTGCAGCGTCTATTGCGAGCTCGTCTCTGATCCGTCGCAAATGCCGTGGGTGCTCGAAACCGCCATGCGCGCAGCTGTCGAGCGTCGGGGTGTTGCCGTTGTTGTGGTTCCGGGGGATGTGTTCTTCGCCGATGCGCCCAAGCGCCGGCCGTCGGCTGCGATTCAGGCGTCGTCGTCGCACACTGTGCCAGCGGATGCCGTGCTGGCCAAGGCTGCGGGGCTCTTGAACGACGCCGAGAAGGTGACGATTCTCGCCGGTGCCGGAGTTGCCGGGGCTCATGCCGAGGTGCTCGCGCTCGCCGAGAAGCTGCAGGCGCCCATCGTGCACGCGTTCCGCGGCAAAGAGCACATCGAGTACGACAACCCGTACGACGTCGGGATGACGGGGCTGCTCGGGTTCGCATCGGGGTATCGCGCCATGGAGCACTGCGACGTGCTCCTGATGCTTGGCACCGACCTGCCGTATCGCCAGTTCTACCCCGAAAAAGCGACCATCATCCAGGTAGACATTCGCGGCGAACAGCTGGGGCGACGCACGCCAATCGACCTGGGGATGGTGGGCGACGTTAAGGCGACGGCATCCGCTCTGTTGCCGTTGCTTTCGGGGGAGCGAAGCGATGCGCACCTGAGCGACAGCGTGAAGCACTACAAGAAGACGCGGCGCGAGCTTGACGGTCTCGCCAACAACGACGGCAAGGCGCCGATTCACCCGCAGTACGTGGCGCGGTTGCTCGATGAACTGGCCGATAAGGATGCCGTTTTTACCGCCGACGTCGGAACGCCCGTGATTTGGGCGGCGCGCTACCTGCAGATGACGAAAGAGCGCCGGCTGATCGGGTCGTTCTCGCATGGGTCGATGGCTAACGCCATGCCGCAGGCGCTGGGTGCTCAGGGCGTGGATCGTTCGCGGCAGGTGATCGCGCTCGCGGGCGATGGCGGACTCTCAATGCTGATGGGCGATCTGCTGTCGATTCGGCAGAACAATCTGCCGATCAAGATCGTAGTGTTCAACAACTCTGCGCTCGGTTTTGTCGAGGTGGAGATGAAGGCCGCGGGTCTCGTAACCTACGCCACTGATCTGGACAACCCGAACTTTGCCGCCGTCGCCGAGTCGGTGGGGATGACGGGGATTCGGGTCGAGGACCCGAACGATCTCGAGGGCGCGCTGACGCGCGCGCTCGCCGACCCGGGCCCGGTGCTCGTTGATGTGGTTGTGGCGCGCGAAGAGATGTCGATTCCGCCGTCGATCACTGCCGCCCAAGCAAAGGGCTTCGCGCTCTATGCACTGCGCACAGTGATGTCGGGTCGCGGCGACGAACTGCTCGACCTCGCCGACACCAACGTGTGGCGCCGAGTGTTTGGTTGATCAACCAGCACGGCGGCTAGAATTGTGGCGCCAGCCTCTGTAGCTCAATGGAAGAGCAGTTCCGTCCTAAGGAAACGGTTGGGGGTTCGAGTCCCTCCAGGGGCACCGTGTGATGAGTCGGGACATAGGTCTCACTTGAGTCGCGACATATGTGTCATATGTCGCGGGACATCTGTTATTTGTGGGGACATCTGCCGGGTGGTTGTTGTTGGTTTCGCCAGTAGCCGCGGGTATCGAGGCAGCAGACGATGGGACGATCCGTGCGGTCTGCGAGATAGATCGCTTGACATTATGTCCTGAAACTCAAGCCGGTAGACGGGCTCCAGGGCTCGAGCTTTTTGCCCCATCCGAGTAGAGTCTTCAGTGATGACCATGGTAGAGCTCGACCCCTCACAGCGACCCCATGAGGCGGTCGAATCACTCCAAGCTTTGCGCGTGGTCAGCCTGTTTAGCGGGATCGGTGGGTTCGACCTTGGTCTACAGCGGGCGGGGCATGAAGTCGTGGAAATGTGCGAGTCGTGGGAGCCGGCGCGTCGCGTGCTTGCGGCCCAGTTTCCTGACATTCACGTAGATGAGGACGTTCAGTTCTACAGCCCTACGGTGGAGTTCGACCTGCTGACAGCAGGTTTCCCTTGTGTGGATCTGTCTCACGCCGGGTCTCAGCGTGGCATTTTTGGGGCGCAGTCTGGGCTCGTTGAGCATGTCTTCCGGATCGCTGCGCAATCGAGGCCGAACTGGATCTTGCTCGAGAACGTTCCTAACCTTCTGAAGCTTCAGAAGGGTGCGGGAATTCGATACATCATCGAATCGCTGGAGAGACTCGGATACTCTTGGGCGTACAGAGTGTTAGATTCTCGGGCGTTTGGCGTCGCCCAGCGCCGCAACCGCGTCATCGTCCTTGCCTCGCTGACTGGTAACCCTCGCGACGTGCTCTTGAACCAAGACACGTCTAAACAAGATCAACCGCCCGAGCACGTCGATGCCGACGCGTCTGGTTTTTATTGGACTGAGGGTCGCAGGGGAGTCGGTCTCGTCATCGGTGCTGTGCCCACCCTAAAAGGCGGCTCGACATTAGGGCTGCCGTCAGCACCAGCGATTTGGCTGCCGAAAGCCCCGCAAGGTCAACGAATTGTCCTGCCCTCTATCGAAGATGCAGAGGAGCTCCAGGGGTTTGACCGTGGTTGGACAAAAGAAGCCGATACCGATCAGAAGCGAAGCTATCGCTGGAAGGTGGTAGGAAACGCAGTCACTGTCGGGTTGGCCGAGTGGCTCGGTGCACGGCTAAGTTCCGCATCAATCGGTGAACCGAACGAACTGAGATCGCGGGTGCCTCACAATCTCGTGAAGCCTTGGCCCGATGCTGCATTTGGAGCGAATGGTGAGGTATGGCGTTCAACTGCATCAAGGATGCCGATCGTCGATGCAGGCAGAGCGCTCGTGGATGTCGTGGACCCTACGAAGACGACACCTCTCTCCTTTCGCGCAACTAAAGGTTTCCTTTCACGTATTGAGGAGTCGGGCATAGTTATTCCCGACCGATTCATGAAGGACCTGGAGTCGCACATGGCGCGGTTGCGCGAAAGTGTTAACGTCCGAACCCCCCAAGACCCTGAGCTTCCCGACGGATCGGGGGCTACCTCCGCAAGCGTTCGCAAGCGAATGCAGGCCAATAGGCCGAAGAACACCACGCCGGAAAGAAAGTTGCGTAGGGCTTTGGCTGATCGCGGAATGAGGTACCGGCTGCAGGCTCGGCCAGAGCAGGATATGCGGTGGAGATCGGACATCATCTTCCGTGGTGCGAAGGTGGTTGTCGATGTTCGAGGATGTTTCTGGCATGTCTGTCCAATTCACCAGACTCGGCCGAAAGCAAACGCTGAGCGGTGGGCTGAGAAGCTCGAACGAAATCGCTTGAGGGACCTCCGCATGGAAAGTGAATTGATGGCCCGAGGCTGGATGGTCATAACCGTTTGGGAGCACGACGACGCGGTTGTAGCTGCGGTCGAAATTGAAACCGCCGTGCGTGCACGGCGCACGACCAAGAGGCCAACCGTCAAAGTCGACGCGAATCGAGACGGGGAAGAACAATTTGTCCGGGCAGGTTGAGGCTTCGCCTCTTCCGGGCGTCGTTTACACGAGGCCATGGGTCGCTCGTTTCATCCTGGACCTCGTCGACTACCAGCCTCAGGAAGACCTAAGCGCCGGCCTCGTCATAGATCCCGGATGCGGCGACGGGACGTTCTTGGTTGAGATTGTCAAGCGGCTACTCGAATCGTCCAAAGCCTATCGTCGTTCGCCAGCGACATTAGTTGATGCCATTCGAGCATTCGATATCGATGTGGCCGCCATTGCTGTCGCAAAGGAGCGAGTAGGACGAATCTTGTCCGATGACGGTGTAGCCGCTGAAGTGGCGGACTTGCTTGTCGGTGCCTGGATTCGGGAGGCTGATTTTCTCCTCACGCCCACCGATAAACTCAAGGCCCGCTGGATTGTCGGCAATCCGCCGTACGTTCGCCTCGAAGACATCGATGCCAAGACGTACAAGAAGTATCGCGACCGATGGTCTGCAATGTCAGGGCGCGCAGACGTTTACATCGGGTTCTTCCAGGCCGGACTCTCGTTGCTCGAAGACGGCGGACGTCTAGCCTTTATTTGTGCTGATCGTTGGATGCACAACCAATACGGCTCTGCACTTCGACGCGACGTGATCGACAACTACGCGATGGATCTTCTCCTGGAGGTACATGATGTCGATGTATTTGCTACTTGTGTGGCGGCCTATCCAGCCATCACAGTCATGCGGAATGGCCGGCACAAGTCGACCGCGATGGCCACTGCTCGAGCGGGGTTTGACGACAAATCCTCGAAGGCCTTGTCCGAGTGGTTTCAGGACCACGAACGCGAGTCAGTGGGAATCACGGAAACCAACTTCTCCGCGGCGCTCCTTGACGGACCCTTCGAGGCGGCTTCGAGCTGGCCCTCGGGGCCCCCGGAGCGATTGTTTCTCATCGCCGACCTTGAACGGCGCTTTCCGTCGATCACTGAGGTTGGTGTGACGATAGGTGTCGGGATGGCTACCGGAGCGGACAAGGTCTATGTCGTAAAAGGCGACATCGATATAGAGCCAGAGCAGCTCAAACCGGCGCTCGGCCCCTCTGACTTAGTTGACGGGAAAGTCAGCTGGAGTGGGAGATTCATTGTGAGCCCCTGGGCTGACGGTAAATTGATTGACTTAGACGATTTTCCGAAGCTCAAGGGCTACTTTGTCAAGAATCGCGTGGTTCTAAGCGCCCGGTACGTGGCGCGGCGCAAGGACGGCAAATGGTGGAGGACAATCGATCGGCCCCGGCCGGACGAATATGCCGATCCGAAGCTAATCGTTGCCGATATCAACGACCGGATTGAACCTGTCCTAGACAAGGATGCTTACTGGCCTCTGCACAGCGCCTACTTTATAAAGAGCGACTCCTGGGACCTCGAAGCACTCGGGGGCTACCTCCTTTCCGACGCAGCCGCAGCATTCGTAGAGGCATATTCAGTAAAAATGGCAAACGGCCACCTCCGGATCAGCGCCCAATATTTGAAGAGGATTAGAGCACCCCACTATGAGCAGATACCCGAGTCGACTCGAGTCGACTTGATATCGGCCTTCCGAAATCGCGACAGGGCGGCCGCGTCTGCGGTTGTGGCGACGCTCTTTTCGGTGATGTAGCGGAGCGTCACATTTCCGCGCGTATAAGTAGCGTGATTCGGGAAGCTAGGGTTCTGAGCCAGATGAGGTGTGTGATTCACCAAATCAAAAGTGGGGGCTCAGCAGTTCGGACTGGTTCCCGACGTCCGACTAGCCAGGAACGGGAACTACATAGCATGACGGGCATCCGTTCTGTCGCTCTATTAGAGTGCGGCATGATGACGCGTGGACATTTCTCGGATACGTTGAATCGCGGACTTATAAACGGGTCCGCTACGAAACGGGGCCACAAGTTTGACCACCTACAATTTTACCGTTGATGCCGCCCTGTTGCGCGAGCTCGGAGAGCGACTTGTAGGTCGACCGTATATGGCGCTCGCGGAGCTGATCAAGAATAGCTACGACGCAGATGCGACAGATGTCGAGATTCGATTCGACAATGGCACTATTTCCGTGGCGGACAATGGCCATGGCATGTCCGAACACGATTTCGCTGCTCGTTGGATGCGTGTAGGGACTACTCGCAAAGTTCAGCAGTCTGAGTCGCCGGTCTACAAACGAGCTCTGACTGGCTCGAAGGGCGTAGGACGGTTGTCCGTGCAGATTCTAGGGCGACGAACGGAAGTTCGATCTCGGGCGTTGACTGATCCGGCCGACGTGGGCGGCCCGCTTTCGAAACCAATTGTCGCTCATGTCGACTGGGATGCTGCGGTCAATGAGGGCGAGCTCACGTCTGTGAAGGTCGAGGTCAATTCGCCCTCGTCCCTTCCTGATTTTCCTGCCTCCAAACAGCACGGGACGGTCGTGTCGATTTCTGAGCTTTCCGACGAGTGGGGCGCTCAAGAATTCACTCGACTCGCTCGCGAGATCTGGGCACTTAGACCGCCTTTTGACGATGAAACAGGTACGGGCATGCGAATCGCTCTCCGGACCGGTTCTGATCTTATTGACGCATCATTCAGGGAGCAGATGACTGCGATTCTCGATATTTGGACTGCGAGAGTAACGGGACGGCTTCTTCCGGTCGGTAGGTCTGTTGGACACGATGGGGTCCTGCCGCCACGCTTACCTGCACCCTTCGAGGATGGAGAAGGCGACAGCACTGTCGCAGCCGGTGCGAAGAGACGGCCGGATCGTATTCTCCGAGTCGATGTCGAAATTCAAGGTGGCAGCAAGCGAACTGTTCACTATCTTGTGCCAGCGTCCGCTATCAGCAAGGTCCGGTTCGACATCCGGATATTTTCGCTCCAGAATCGTCAGCCGCACAACATTTCGGTCAACGACGCGCGCGACTATCTCCATCGGTTCGGCGGGGTCAATTTGTTCGATAGTGGGTTTCGTCTGCCTTACTACGGCGTGGACCAGGATTGGCTCGAGGCCGAGCGTGATCACGGTCGACGACTAGACCGCAGTCGGCTCGTGCCTGACGCGCTGCAAGTAAAAAAGGGACTGCTCGATCTACCGGCGAACGCTCGCATTTACGGCGTTGTGCAGATATCGACGGCTGAAGAAGCCAAATATGCAGGAGGTAAGGGTGCGACTAATGACGCGCTTTCTATCCAGGTCAGCCGGGACCGTCTGACTGACAACGCGGCCTATCAGCAGCTTCGAGTTCTGGTGCGCGCGGGCCTTGACCTCTACGCGATGGAAAGGGCGAGAGCGAAGCTGCTTGACGTGACGAAGCTTCGTGAGCAGCGCCAGCGTACGCCATCTGAGTCCCTCGGAGCCTTAGCGGCGAGCGTGGAGCTTGTCCGTGATGAACTTCCTCCTGATAGCTATGAGACTCTTCGTTATGCCGTCGACGAAGCGTCGAGTGCTATCAAGCTCGCCGAGGCTTCGTCCAGTGCTTACGCAAGTCTGCTTGGTGCTCTCGCCACGGCCGGGAGCACGTCGCTGGCGTACGAACATGAAATCAGTAAGCAGGTCGCAGCACTTCATGATCTTTCCGTCGATCTGACAGAAGTGGCGCAATCTCTCCACGGTGCCGAGGCTGGCCGCGTGCGCAATGCCGTTGAGCGAATGGAAGAGTGGCAAGAGCGGATAGCGGGGATACGTGCGGTGTTCGGTCCGCTGCTTAGCAAGGAATCCAGAGATACGGTCCAAAGATATAGGGCTCGTCCGACGGTGCGGAAAGTGGTTCGTGAGATGCAGCCACTGGCCAGCGGCATCGAGGTTGATGTCACAGGCATACCGAACGATTTGATGTTCCCCGCCGCTACCCTCCCGGCGTGGACTTCCATCCTTCAGAATGTCTTCCTGAATGCGTATAACGCACTATCGGACACCGCCGATCCGGTCATCAGCGTCGTCGGAAGCCGAGGCAAGACCAGATCAAAGCTCTTGGTTCTCGATAACGGAGTCGGGGTGGATCCCGAGGCCTCTGAGAATCTATGGGAACCGTTCCACCGGGAACTTATGCTCGCTCCGGAGAAGGAGGCGGCTGGTTTGGGCGGAATGGGGCTGGGCCTCACCATTGTCCGAATGATCGCCGACGAGGTTGGCGTAAAGGCTCAGTTTGTTACGCCACCGACAGGTTTCAACACCGCACTTCAACTTGACTGGAGAGAACCTCGCGATGATCGCTAACGTATTGATCTGCGACGACAAGACTGATCGAGCGGAACGCTGGAAGACTACGGTCAAAACCCATCTACCTGAAGCGCAAGTGGATACTCTGACGGGCGCTGGCCTTGCTGACTTGCTGACAGAGTTGTCGGATGCGGAGGATGAGGCGCGTAGGGGCAATTCCTTAGACCACGAAACACGTCCGCGTATTCAGCGCGTTGAGCGAGCCCACCTTCTAATCCTCGACTCTGACTTGTCGCCGGCCCCAGGAGACCTTGACTTGCTCCAGGACTCTGAACGGGGGGCCGTCGCTTCTACCCTCAGAAACGGGTATGGCGATGACGTGGCTCGACAGCTCCGGAGTTATACGGCGGCCCCCGCAATCGTCGTAGTCAATATGTTCTGGGCACGACATGCCCGTCCAAAAGTATTCGACCTGACCTTGAATCAGAACGCCACGGCGATCGCTGATCTCACGATCACGGCCGGCGAGTTGGCAGATGACATGCTTTGGGGGAATGATGCGGGCAGAGACGATTCGCCCTACCGCCCGTGGCAACGGGCGACCATCCCGGAGGTAGTCGAGACATTCAGGCGTTCCACGGAGGCCGGTGCGAACCTGAACCTGGATGCGAGCGTGCTTACGGAACTCGATATTGATGCGTCACGACTGATGCCAAGTCAGTTGGACCCGTTCTCGAAATCGCCCGAGACGCTCACGTTCCGCGATTTTGCTGACAGTTCTCTCGGATTCAAGTACACGGGTGGCGGTGAAGGGGGAGCGACGCACGACGACTCCTGCGTAACAGCCATGGCGATCTCGGCTATTAGACGTTGGCTGGAGCGATTCGTAGTCCCAAGCCAAACCGTACTGCTTGATGCACCGCATCTCGCCGAACGCTACTGGCGGGTCATCAGCGCAGCTTCTTCCGATCTCTCAGCGCTCGACAGGTTTGCAAAGCTTGGCTGGGATGACGATTTCGATGCTATGCAGCCCGCTTTGAAGAAAACCGCCGAGCCCTACGTCGTGCGCCCAGTCTTCGACGACACTGCCGCCAGGAAACTTGCAGCAGCGCAATCTCGTTTGAATGTGGAGCCGAGCGGGTCTCTCGATGCTGCGTTTGCTGAAGACACCTCGAGGTTCCGTCTACTTGACGAGCTAGTGCAGTTCCCGACGGACGTGTCCGGGGAGTTTAAGTACCGCTGGTTGGAGGGCCTTGAGGGGATAGGTTACGAGCCGTCGAACAGGTTGCTTCTGTGAGTCGGGCGAGTAAAGAACTGGCCAAAGTTCAGGCCGTTGTGGGAGCTTGGTACCAGGCGGGACTAGCCGTTGTGACGAAGTCAGATGCGGCCGCGGAATTTAGAAATATGTTTCCTCCCATTGGTAACGGGGACCCCTCACAAAAGATCAAGGCGTGGGGGAAGCATGGCGATAAAGGATCGTGGCACCCAGTTGACGGTTACTTCAGTGCACAGCCAGTTACGACGCCTGGGCGGGACGGCGAACCGGACCAGACGTTGTGGCCCCTCATAGGGTTTCAGCTGAGAGAAATGGCTGGAGCGGTCCAGCTGATGATTCGCGTCGTGCTCTGCGCTGAAGATGACGAGGGGCGTGTTGATGGCTGGGGCTGGCGCTTCGACTCGGCGGATGCTGACAGCGGGGCCAATTCTCACCCGTATGCGCACGTTCAACACATCACGACGTGGGAGCCCGGATCACAAGGGTTTCGATGGCCAAAACTAGGCGGTTTCAACGTCGACGAGACTGGCGAGCCGGTTGAGCATCGCAAGACCACGCCAGAAACAAAGCCCGCCGTTCCGCTTTCGTGCACGGACGCTGGCGGGCTAGTGGTGGCCGCCATGATTTCTCTCTACGGTTCCACTCGGACGGCGGAGATGCTGAGAGCTGTGTCCCAAGCGGACTCTCAATTTCGATCACTATGCGGTCAAGAGAAGGTGGGCATTCTCGACCGAGACAACTGACGGACGATTATTCACCGCCGGCCAAGCGAGCATCTGCCGGACCCATCTCATCCATGACAGGGGCCTTTACTGCCTTAGGATCTCGCCCAATCGTGTTCAGCGAAAGCCGCTGCTCCTAGCGTTTTCGAGATCAAGCGATCTCACTGCTACTCAATGGTTGAGCACCTAGCGCTATCCCTCGATGCTTCAAATGCCAAGCGACCGTGCTGCGGTGCATGACACGTCGCTTCTGTAACTCGTAGACAGAAGCGTCGGCGGCGCGATATTCGCCGACGAGCTGGTGGGTTTGCCGTGGCCGCGAGTAGGTCGTCGTGGGGGCGGCCAGACCGACTAGCGAGCTAGGCCCTGGCGATGTTGTGGATCCGGCACACCGACAGTGCGTAGTAGGTGTAGGAGCTGGTCAAGGATGGTGTCGAGGCCCGACCAGTCCTGTGACGCGACGACTCTGGGGTTATCCCTGGCGGCCGTAACCTTAGAGCGAAACGCTTTTTGAATCGCGTCCTTCCCTATCACCTCGCCCTGATATGCGCCGAGGGTCGCGTTGTAGCCTTTCCACTGCACCGGACGGAGCCAGCCGGTCTTAGGGTCGGTGAGCACGTCGGTGCCTAGATAGAGCTCGATCGATGCCGAAGTGCCGTTGACGTTCATGGGCTTCTCACCAGCCGGCCCCAAGGTCGGGTATGCCTCGCACAGTTCAATGTTCGAGTACCGCTGAACCACGATGTGGCCAGACAGCTGCACCTTCTTGAGGGCGAGCATCGCCTCCTCCGCCGCGGTGTCGTTATCGAGCAGGGCGATCGCCCGGTTTGTAATGCCCGCGGCGTGGAACGATTTGGCCGTGCTGACGGCAGCACCCGCTCCACCCGGGGCGATTCGGAGCTCGTAGAATCGAATGAATTCCGTGAGATGGGGACGTCGTATCTCGACGGCTGCCCGGAGGAACTCCGCATCGGTCACGCCCTCAGTGATGACCACCGCAGGGGTCAGGTTGAGGAATGTCGAGCCGAACATTACGGTGGCGGCGGCCTGCGGGTCGAAACCCTGCGCATCGAGGTAGCCGCCGAGCTCCAAGTAGCTCAGGTCCAGCGTGATGAGCTCGTCGGATTCGCATACCTCAAGCAGCGCCCGCAAGAGCCATCTCGGGTCGTAGTCCTCCCACAGCGCCCTGAGACCGTCGAAGTGAGAAAGGTCCCACGTGCGCTCGTCGCGGGACATTCCATGCGGGGCGCTCAACGCCACCGCAACGGCATGGACCCACGTCTTGAGGCGCATCGATTGGAGTATGCCGAGCGTTCTAGTGTCGTCCTCGTCGATGTCGGCCCGCTCCAGTGCTCCGATGCGCTGTTCGACGGCATGTGCGAGACAGGATTCCAGCCCGTCATGTGATATGCCGAGTGCATCTAGGCGCTCAGCGAGCACCTGAGCGGTCGTCGTGAGGACGAGTGTCGGTGCGAGGTGCGGGTCTCCGTCTTCCTTTAGCGGGTCATAGACGACGTCGTCCTTCGTGAACAAGAAGAGAAAGGACGGGTCCACTTCGCTCTTCCAGAAGAACGCATCATGTCCGCGAATACGGAGATCTGCCCAAGTGCCCACCTTGTAACTCTAAGTGCGCGAGCCAGTACACCTCCGTCACGGTCCAGAGAACTTTTCATCGAAGTGATGGTGTTGAGTGACTCGTCCATAGCTAGTCGGCGGTAATTACACCGCGGCCACGCGTGCCTGCCGCAGTGGGCCGTAGAAAGCCGCAGCAGTCGGGTGCAGAGGCCGCGTCGACGAACGCTGGCTGGGGTGACGTTGCGGGTGCGCCACGAGCAACAATCCTGGAGAGCAACGGGAGGGACGACACGACGGCGTGGGGTAGACGAGGAGCGACCAACCCAAATCACCAAGAGAAGTGATTACCGAAACAAGATGAGCATCAAGAGCAATCTGGAGCGATGTAACAAGGGAAGAGCAATGCATTCAGACACCATTCGGCGAGGCCGTGAACCGAGCATCATCTCAGAGCACCGCGCTACATGTACCTCTAGTGCTTAAAAATTCCTGGCTAGTTAGCAAAATTACTCATACCCTGGCGCCATGCAGGGAATGCTGCAGCGCTGGGAGAGAGGCGCCGGATCCGGTGTGGTCAAGTGATCAATCGACTACGCCGTCAAGGGAACATGCGACGCTGATCTCCACCTGACCACCGGATCTGACGCGCTTGAGCTGTACAGCAACTCCGCCGATTCGACCGTCAGCCGATTCGTGGTGACGGATGGCGCCACTCACGTGGACGAGCTGATGGCGAGTGCACTCCGGGTGTGGCTACGCGGTCACGGGGGAGGAGCGCGGAACCCAGCGGCTCAGCGCAGACGCCGCCCTCTTGCGCGATGCAACGCTCAACCACCCCCAGTCGTACAGCATCGCCGCGCTGCTGCATCCGGACCTGGCGCTTGAGTTCGAGTCGCTGCAGGACCGCCGGCGTGACCGGATCCTGACCACCTGGCTAAACGAGCTCAATGCACGTCGCGGCCACGGGGGACTCATCCGAGAAGACATCACCCGCATCGAGATCCTTGAGCTTGACCACCGTCGCGCGCGCTCGACCCGTTCGCCCACCGTCACCTTTGGCTCAACGTGAAAGTGCTCGGCGCCGACTACAAGTGGCCCAACGTCGACTCCAGGGTCGCGATGAAGCTACATGCGTTCATCAACGCCGAGGGCGATCTCGCTGAGCGCAGCGACCCGCACTGGGTCGCTGCGCTCACCCGCCACGTCTTTGCGCTCGACGGGCTTACGAGCCTCGATGACCGGCTCACTCTCAACCGTGCACCTGTGCCGCTCCCCTTAAACCTGATCGAGGCACTGGACGTGGACCTACTTGCGGACGCCGCAGTCGTTGATGTGGACGAGCGGCCCACCCGCTCCGGCGGCACGTTCAGTTCGTTCGACCTCCGCGACGGCGCCGTGCGCACACTTTCACGCAGCGGCGTCGTCGCGCCTCGGCGAGAGCTGGCCCCGACGATCGATGTGATCGCAGAGCAAGTACACCGCAAGTACGTGTGACTGGTGAAGGACCCTGACATCCCACGCCATGTGAAGGCATTCATGACGACTGAAACCATGCGCCTGAAAATGCACCTCGCCAGTCGACTCGACGCTCTCGCAACCCCCGGGCCGCTCACTCCTACCGCAGGAGCTCCGTCAGGCTGCGGCATCCCTGGAGGTTGTCGACCAGCCGGATATCTGGCAGATCGCTACCGCGGGCTCGATCGCGGGGACGGGCGGGCTCGATCGCGGGGACGGGCGGGCTCGTCGCGATCATCGGGCCGGCCGGTGCTGGCAAGACCACCATGCGGCGCGTCGCGCGGAGAGGGCAGCGTCGGCTAATTCTGGTCGTCGCGCCAACCCGCAAGGCGGCGTCTGTCGCCTCACGCGAGATCGGTGCCGAGGTGTCCAGCCTGCATGCTCTGCTCGCCGACCATGGCTAGCGCTGGAGCGCGGCAGCCGGTGCCCAGGTGGGGACGCGGCTGTCGTTCGGCGAGTCGGACTCAACCACCGGGGTCGTCTGCAGGGGGCCTTCGAGGTTCGAGCTTCGACGCGGGGATCGGATCGTTGTGGATGAGGCAGAAATGTTTGACCTGCAGACGGCTCCCGCGCTTGTCGATCTCGCTCTTGAATGTCGCGTAGGCCTCGCATTAGTCGGAGATCCGTACCAGGCGCTTCCTGTCGGGCACGCGGGAGCAACGGCATCTGCAATGCGCTCTGCGGCTGCACCCGTCGAGCTCGACACCGCTCACCGGTTCAGCGGTCCCGAGTGCGCGGCACTCACCCTTCGCATGCGCAACCCGAGCGACCGGGACGGCGCTCTCACTATTGCGGGGGAGTTGTTCCGGCGCGGCCAAGTGCAACATGTGCGGTGCGCGGCAACCTCGCGATTGAAGCGAGCGCGCCGGAGGCTGCCGAGCCCGAGCGCGTTTGGCTGCCCCGGAGGAACACCGCGGACATCGGAGAGACCGGCCGCAGGTCGACGACGCGGCCAAATCAGTCCGGCGCGCGGTCGACGCGTCATTGGCCGTCCATAGTTTTGCTCTTCGAAGGGCAGGGCGGCAACCGGACCGCAATAGTCGACTAGCGCCAGTTCAACTACGGTGCATGTATGACGGTAATATCCGCGTTCCGGTTCCCAATAGAGCAGAACTTCATCGTTGGAATGACCGATGCCATCTGCATAGCGCCGAGCGACATCACTACGGCAACTGACGACTTTCCCAAGTTGGAGAACTTTCCGGTCTACGCCATTGCGCGCCGGCCACGTCTCTCCATCGTCGACGTTCGGGGCGACACACACGAGCTGCACGTTGTCATCAAGAATCCAGACGGCGATGAGCTGATCATCACATTTGAGGGTTTTGAAGCCAAAATGTTGGTGGAGGACGGCGGATTGTTCTTCGAGATTCAGAGTACGGCTGGAGAGCGCCTGGCATACGGTAGACCCGCTCAGCTGCTCACACTGGAGGGCACACCTACCCGGTTGCAAGACCGTCGAGAGCGAGCTGAAGAACCATTGCTCGACGAATCGATGCTGGATCTTGAGGTGCTATACATCGGCAAGAGCGACGACGAAGAGGGTGCGGTGGAGCATCGACTCTTATCTCACAGCAAACTTCAGGAGGTGCTCGCCGATCATGTTGATCACGCCCCCGGCTACGAATTGTGGGTCATCCCAATGCGGTTCGGTGCGAAAAATACGGTCTCCATCATTCACGGTCATCAAGCTGAGCTAGAGCTCGACGTGGATACGGTACTAGCGAGAATCAATCCTCCTTTTGAGCGCGCGACCATGGTAGCCCTGGCTGAGGCTGCCGCGATCAGACTTTTCGATCCTCCCTACAACAAGCACTATCGAGGGTCATTCCCGAGCCTCACGCACCGGAGCTACAACGAGGTTTTTCCATCCGACTACAACGGATTGGGGATCACGATCGATACGTTTGGCTCGATCTGCTGTCGACTTTGGAGCGACGCCCGCTCGGCCGACTTCATACATGAGGCCGTGTGGCCGCTCGACCCAACAAATCGGAAACCCCTCACGACAGTCGACGACATCCTCGCGCTCTTCGCTGATTGAATGCATCAAGCCCCAGTGCTCTTTGATGATCCACGCCGGAAGGGGCGTCTTGTTCCCGCTGCTTATTCTCAACCGCGAGGAGCCGCGAGCTGGCGGGCGCTGCGCTCCGCGCGCAGTGTCGTCTTGATGATTCTGTTCCCAGGCGCCACTTGCTTCCTTTGAACTGAGCGCGGTCGTGAGGTGTGTGAGAGTGCTAAGACAATGGGCGTAATTACTTCTTTCCGCGGCATCCTCGGCTGAATTGACGGGGCACGACTCCTGCCAGCTTTGAGGGAGCACATGCTTGATCGCCAGTTTTCCCCCGCTCGACCTGAGCCTGATTGGTTTCCGTCCGCTGAGCATCCTCGATCGTCTCGGTGAGCATTCGGAAGCACGACCTTGGCGCAACCACAACCCTCTCCGACATCGCCGCACCAGGTGCCCAGAAATGACAGCCTCTCTAGTGCGGGTCGGGCTACGGCGGTTCAGTTGAGGACCAATTTTCGTGACGGTGTCCAGGAGCGCCAGCGAAGAATTCCAATGACAACGAGCAGGGGCACCGCGATGCTCATACACGAACAGATCACCGCAGCGGTCGTGAACGTGCGGCGCGTCGTCGTAGGCTCGCCATCCACCCTTGACAACACAATTCCGGCGAGCACTAGCACGAAGTCTGCGAATACGGCGAAGAAACCGCCCGCAGTAGCGAAAAAGACGTCCATGCCTTCGAAGGGGTCAATCGCAGCCGAGTACATACATGTCTGTGATCCGGCTCCATGGAAGTAAATCGCTGGTGTAATTGGACGCGAGGTGGTCACTTCATCCGCTAGGCATGACCGGGGGCTGGGTGGTTCATGCCTCAACAAGTTGACGTGGTCGCCACAATCGGCTTTGACGGGGATCGCGTACTTGCTTGCAGGCGCAACAGAGATAGAGCGGCGGGCGGCAAATGGGAGCTCCCAGGGTGAGGCCGACAACGAGATGTGCGGGCACCGGGCTCACTCAAGTCTCCTAATCGCTACGCCGAACTAACCTCGCGCCCGTGCCCGTAGAGGAATCCATCTACGACATGCTCTGACCCAAGCTCGGGCGCCTGCATCCCGGGGGCCGCGCGCGCCTAGATTCCGGCGGTCACCAACGGAGCGCGGAGGTGCGTCAGCAAGACCAGCGGATTGGCAGGGGCGAGGGTGCCGCGCGCCTGGTGGGCGGCGATCACAGACGCCGCATTGATCAGGTTGGGCTGCAGGGTTGACATCACAGCGCGAATCTCGGGGTGTCGCGGAATCTCGGTGATCAGCACCGCAACCGCAGCGCCATAGGCACGGTTTGTCGTTTCGTAGGCGGTCGCAATCGCGAGAAGATCAGCCCTCGCATCGTCGCTGGCGTGTACGTGCGCAAACGGAAGCGCGGCGAGTCTCTCGCTGAGCGCCGCGCTGATGAGTGCCGCTTTCGTGCTGTAACGGCGAAATAGCGTCACCTCATTGATCTCGGCACGGTTGGAAATCGCCCGTGTGGAAGACTATTTCGCAGGGGGTCAGCGCATCGGATCTCTCCAATCTGCTGTCCGGGTAATGTGCGTTGAAGCATCGATCTTTACGCGCGCGGGAGGTGCTCACAGTCATGGCAAGCCGGTCTCTAGTCGCAGCTTGAGCTGCCTCCGCATGTGCGGTGGCATGTCTGGTCGCGCTTGTGCTGACGTCTTGCGGGAACGTCTGGGCTGCGGAGGGAAGCTCGAAGCGCAGCGCCACTCGTGGTATTGCGATAGGAACGGACAACGCCGCCCTTATCTTCAGTGACGTCGTATTTGCGTTGCCGCCCGGAGGCGTTGCAGTGACCGATCTCACCCCAATAGCGGAGAATATTCTCCTCACGCCCGAAGAACAGGCCACCGCTGTCGATCTTCGACGTGCGCCAACCATCTACGGCTTTACCTCGACTCCGAGCGCGGCTGTCATTGACGTCTTCATTCCTTCGGCGGCGAGCACTAACGCGGGTCTCTACGCCGAGTCCACGAGCCTCTATGGGTGCGGAGAACTTCGCGCGGACCAAGACGGTCGAGTGGTAACGATCAAAGACCTAAAGTGCCCTGACTGGCTTGTTACGCGGAACCCCGACGATGCCACGGAGGTATCGCTTTCAGAAGCGGTGAGTCAAGAACTTGAGAAGAAGGACGAGTGGGTCGAGGGAAGTTAAGGCTGCGCATCCCAGCATCCCAGCATCCCGAGTTTCCGCGAATGCTAAAGCGAGCTGGCGAGCGAACGTCCCTAAAAAGCGCGTGAGAACGACGCCGCAAGCGCCCTGGTCCTCGTTCTAAGGACAGCACCTTGAGTGCGAGTCGGTCTACGACTGTGCGGTTGACGACCGATTTCCGTGCCGGTATCCAAGAGCGTCAGCCGGCAATGCCAGTGATTGCGAGGAAGGGCACCGCGATGCTCATGCACAAACAGATCACCGCAGCCGTCGTGACCGTGCGACGCGGCGTCGTTGGCACGCCATCCGCCCTTGCCATCACAATTCCGGCGAGTGCTAGCACGAAGCCGGCGAAGAGGGCGAAGAAACCGCCTGCGGCAGGGGCAAGGACGACCAAGCCTTCGATGGGGTCAGTCGCAGCCAAGTACCTCGCGAACGCGATCATCCGCCAGGCCGCCAGGGTGGCGCCGATTGATGTGACGAGCAGGACAGCCGCGCCCCAGACCATACCCGTGCGATCTCGATTGGGCTGCCACGCCGGCGGCATTGGTTCAAACTCAGACACGGCCCAACCGTAGCCGTCGGGTTGCCCGCAGCAGATAACGATTCGTCTTCGCCGGGTCACGTTCCGGGGTCCTTACGTGTTCGCGAAGCGATCGTCTGGCGCTCGCTTCCCTCATGAAGCGCGGACTCGCGGTGCTATAGATGGAACGCCGAAATCAGCAGTCCGGCATCGCTTAGTCCGACGATGATCTGCACGAATTCATCCGCAACATTTGTGGAGTTTTACTGACAAGAGGTCCGCACTTTTGCGCGCATGTGCGCGAGCTTGTCTGAAGAGGCTGAAGCGATCGGATGGTACGACCAGCGCATTGCCGTTGAGAAGGATGCGGTTGCCAAAGCGATCATGAATGACTCGCTGGGAGAGGAGTACAAGCACTTCAGTATGGAACTCGAATTCCTGCTGCGCGCGAAGCCGAAATGGCGCGAAATCGCGCAGGGGATTCTGTTCAAAGACGGCGACATAGTCGCGCACGGCGAAGACGCAGAAGAGGTCGCTGGGTAGCGCGACGACCTCTCAAAGAAGCCACGTGGTGCAAGCCAAATAGTCGCCGCAGCCGCGATCGAACATCGGGCTACCTGCTGTAGCTCCAAATGTGGTGTGATCAAGGCATCCTTCTTGCCTGCTTTCACCCGTGGAGAATCGATTGTTCGGCACCGACGCCCCTGGCATCTCTGTGCGCTTCCTCCTCCGGGCGGCGCTAACGGCGGTTGTTGCCGTTGCTCTCGCGGTCTCAACGGTGCAGCCAGCCGCTGCAGAAGTACTGGCGGCGCCCGCGACTTCGGTGTCTGGCACGGTCACAGGCGCTGAGGGCCAGCCGTTGTCGGGTGGTCTCGTCTACCTGATGAAGGAGACCGCTCCCTCGTGGTCGTACACGGCATACGCCGAGACAGACGCGAACGGCGCATACCGTATCGAGGGCGCGGCCGCCGGTACCTACACGCTGAGGTTCTTCCCGGTGAATGGGCACGTCGGTGAGTGGTGGAATAACGAGGCCGCGGATTGGGCCGCGAAATCCTTCGAGCTCACAGCCGGCGCGCAACTGGTTGGTATGGACGCACAGCTCTCGACCGGCGCATCCATCTCAGGAACCGTAACTGATACCGCGGGTGTCGTCGTCCCCCACGCAACCGTCCACCTCTACGGAATGTCAAGCACCTGGCGATGGCTGAAGACGGTCGTTGCCGATGATGCGGGAGCGTATAGCTTCGGCGTCATCGATCCGGGAACGTACGCCGTCAAGGCCACACCGTTGCCTGAGACTCGACTCGTCGACCAGTGGTGGATCGATCCAACACAAAGTTCTACGAAGACGCGCTTTCAGGTCTCGCGTGATCAGACAGTCACCGGAATTGATGTACAACTGCCTTACGGCGCTCAGATTCGAGGCACCGTCACCGACCAGTCGGGCGAGCCACTCCGAGACGCGATCGTCGCCCTCTCCGCGCCGGCAAACATTGAGTACCCCAAAACGGCCCCGACCTTCTCCACCCGCACCGACAGCGAAGGGGGCTACTCGTTCGATCTGCTCAAAGCTGGTGAGTACGCCCTCGATGTCCACGCCGCCGAGGGGGCGAACTTTCTCTCCACAAGCTCCCGCGGGTTGATTGTCGGAGCGGGCGAGATGATCGCAGGTAAAGACTTCGCGTTGCAGGCAGGAGGGGTTGTTTCCGGCACCGTCACTGGCCGCGGTGGATTGCCGGTTGCAGGTGCGCGGGTCCGTCTATCATCCAAGGATTCCGGCGGTTTCATCGGCGAGGCATTCGCCGATGAAAATGGTGTTTACCGCATCGAGAAAGTAGTGGCCGGCAGCTACTCTCTTTACTTTTCCGAGCCGGCCTCCGGTGGCATGGGCGGCCCGGGCGGCAACCCCGACCATTTTGATCAGCAGTGGAGAGATTCACCAAACTCTTCCGCTAGCAAGTACTTCGACGTCGCACCCGGTCAGCACCTGTCGGGTATGGATGCTGCTCTGATACCCAAAGCAGCCATTTCCGGCACCGTAACCGACGCAGATGGCAACCTACTTTCAGCTGATGTCTCGCTCTACTCTGTCAAGGATGGTCAGCTCACGCCCGTCATTCATCCCGTTCGCCGTATCGACGGCCAGTACCGCATAAACGGCCTTAGCGCAGGCACGTACACGCTCAAATTCGCCGCTGCGAACTACCTCGCGCAGTGGTGGGGCAACGCACGCGAAAAGTCGCACGCCCAGACATTCGAAGTAGGTGCGGGTCAAATACTGACGGGTGCGGATGCCGTGCTTGAGCTTGGCGGATCGATCACTGGAACCGTCACACAGAAAGATGGCACACCCGTGCGGTCTGGCTTCATATCCGTGTACAAGGTCGGAGACGACGGCCCCGAGTTATTTACGAACCAGCTCACCGACATGGACGGCCGATACCTAATCGGCGGTCTCGCAGATGGCGACTACACCATTCGGTTCAGTTCACCCTTCAGCGGTGCAACCTTTGTGAAGGAGTGGTGGAAAGACAGTCAGGATGCCGAACACTCCAGCATCATCCGGGTCGTTGAGGGCGAAGCATCCGTTGGTATCGATGCCAGCCTTGCGCTCGATTCAGTTCGCGTATCTGTCCCCGTTGTGTCAGGCACGGCCGCGATGGGTGCAAAGCTCACGGCGAGCGTTTCGCGGACGCCGACCAGCGCGGCGCTCGCCTACGAATGGCGCGCCGATGGCGTTGTCATCGAAGGGGCAACCGACAAATTTTTGACGCTTCAGGCGGAAGAGGTCGGCAAGAAGATCACGGTGCGAGTCACCGGATCAGATCCTCGTTATCTCACCGGGGCGGCTGTGTCGGAGGCCACACCGGTCGTGGCTGCCGCAAAGCTCCGCGCCGAAACTCCGTGGATGTCAGGCTCGCCGACGACAGGCGGCACGCTCACCGCGCACGCAGACTACTGGACTTCGGGCACCACATTCACCTACGAGTGGTTCGCGAATGGGGTGGTGATCGCGGGCGCTACGAGTGCCAGCATGGTGGTGAAAAGCACGCATGCCGGAAAGATGATCAGTGTTCGCGTCACGGGCTCAAAGCCGGGCTATTCGTCGGTGCGCCTCGCATCCCCTCTGAGCTCGGCCGTCTATCTCGCTCGCACGCCGACCGTGACGGGAACGCCGATTCTCGGATCGACCCTCACAGCCAACTCGGGCACCTGGACGGCGGGCAGCGCCCTCAAATACCAGTGGTACGCGGCTGGATCGGCCATTAAGGGCGCCACGTCGAGCAAACTCAAGCTCACGAGCGCCCACGCCGGCAAAGAAATTACCGTGCGCGTGACCGGGTCCTTGACTGGATACCTCACAACAGCGCGCACCTCAGCGCCCACGGCCAAGACCGCCACTGTGGCCACCCCCACCATCAGCGGTGCAGCCGCCACAGGGGTGCCGCTGACAGCGAAGCCCGGAAAATGGACGACGCATACCTCCTTCACATACCGGTGGTACGCGAACGGTGAGGCGATCGCGGGGGCTACGGCATCCACCTTCACGCCAACGAGCGCGCAGGCCGGTAAGTCGATCAAGGTCAAAGTGACCGGGTCGCAATCGGGCTATCCAACGGTCGCGAAGGTGTCGTCATCGACGAAACTCGTCTACCGTGCCGCCACCCCAAAAATCTCTGGGACCGCCGTTGTCGGGTCGACCATGACGGTCGTGCCAGGTAAATGGACGACCGGGACGCACTACAGCTACCAGTGGTACGCGAACGGCAGCCCGCTTAAGAACGCGACGTCGTCGACTCTCAAACTGACGAGAGCGCACGCTGACAAGCAAATCACCGTGCGCGTCATAGGTGGGCTTCGCGGGTACCCAACGCTGCCCCGTGTGTCTTCGGCGACGTTGAAGGTAATGACTGCGGGCTCCGTATCCGTTGCCGGAAAGGCCGCGGTCGGATCGACCCTGACTGCGGATCGCGGCACGTGGGCCAAGGGCACAGTCTTTACCTACCAGTGGTACGCGAACGGTGTTGCCGTCTCGGGTGCGAAGTCGCGCGAATTCACGGTGACCAAGTCGCACGTCGGCAAACAGTTGGCGGTGCGCGTGACGGGAAAGTTGCCCGGGTATTCGACCATCGCGAAATACAGCGCGAAGACCAAGTCCGTCACGAAGTAGGTCGCGTGCATGGCCGGGCCGAGGCATCCGTATTCTTTGCTGTCGTCACTTCACCTGCAGCGCGCGGATCATGTCTTTGAGCTCAGCTACTTCGCCGCGCAGCTCGTCTACTTGAGTCGATGTGGCCGCCGTCGTCTTGTTTGCGTCGTCTGAAACCTTCTCGACAATCCACGAGGCGAGCGTCGCTGTCACCACACCGATAAGCGCAATTCCGCCGACCATGAGGCCTACGGCAACGATGCGCCCGGTGACTGTGACCGGAAAATAGTCGCCGTAGCCGACAGTTGTGATCGTGACGAATGCCCACCACACGGCGTCGCCGAGGCTCTGAATCGGGCCGCCGTTGCCTCGCTCGGCATCGAGCACCGCGAGCCCCGCAACGACGATGGTGAGCGCGGTCGCCCCCACCGTGTAGATCATCACCTTGCCACGCAGCACGTTGCCTGCTCCGCGCTGAACGATCGCGAGGATGGTGAGAAATCGCATGAGACGCAGCGGACGCAGAAGGGGAAGAGCAACGATCGCGAGGTCGAGGAGGTGGTGGTAAAACCACTTCCACCTGTTTTCAGTAATGACGAGGCGAACGACATAGTCGATGGCGAAAATGCCCCACGTCACCCAGATCGTCACCTCTGTGGCGAGCCTCACGGTATCCGTCGCCGTAACGAGAATCTGCACCGCGTATGCGATGAGAAACAGCACGGCCGCACCCATCAGTGGCCATTCGGCAGCTTTATCCCAACGCTCGAGCCGTTTACCGTACATGCGCTCTCTGCTCCGATCAGTCGCTTTCTTCGCTACCTAGGTATACCGGCTTGTGTTGAGGTGTGAGATTTCGTGGTCATCTTCTTCTCCACAAATTTCTTTTGAGGAAGTTATCCACAGCGGGCCTTTTTGGGCTGCTTTCGGGTGGTCAATGTCGGAGGTATATTCGATACTTGAGTCATGTCAGAGAACGAAACCGAGCAACAAGAAGCAGAGGCCTACGAGCTGTGTGCGTCTGTCGCGACGTTGATTTCGTTCGACCAGCAAGCCGCACGCAGTCAGGCCGCGGGGGCCGCAGTTCTTGCAAACATGGGGCGAATCGCACGTGCGCAAATGGAGCGCATGACATCGCGTGATTCACGTGATCGTGAGATTCCGATGCGGGCGGTCGCGGCAGAAGTCGGAGCGGCACGGCGAATGTCAGACCGCACTGCGCAAACCCGCATCGATGACGCGATGGAAGTCACCGAGCACTATCCCGAGACGTTCGCATCGTGGAGCGCGGGTCGGATATCCGAACGGCATGTGCAAGACATCTTGCGAGCAGGGGCGAACCTCACGGATGCCGCAGCCAAAGCCCGATATGACCGGGATGTGGTGGCCGTCGCAGAAGCCGAGACCCCGGGCCGGTTGCGAGGGCTTGCTGCCGCTTTGGCGGAGAAAGCGCAGCCGCGAACGCTCGAGGAACGCTTCGAAGACGCGAATGCGACGCGTACAGTGCGACTGTTTGATCTTGCTGATGGGATGAGTTCGATCAACGCCATACTCCCGTCGGTGCAGGCTCATGGGATTTTCAACCGGTTGACGCAGCAAGCCCGGGCGTTGAAGGATTTTCGGGCTGGGCGATCGGACTACGGCACGCGCGAACATGAGCAACCCGTGGATGATCCGCGAACGACGGATCAGATTCGCGCCGACCTGTTCTCCGACATGTTGCTCACTTCGGTTCCGAGCCTTGACTCGCTCGCGGGGGATGACTGCGGTGGGCTTGGCGCGATCAAAGCGATTGTGCAGGTCACGGTGCCTGCGACGACTCTTGCAGGCACTTCCTCAACACCCGCGGACCTGTCTGGGCTCAGCCTGGTCGATCCCGAAAGCGCACGGCGGCTCGCCGGAACTGCACCGGGCTGGGATCGCGTGTTCACCCGACCGGTCACGGGAACCGTGGTCGCCGTTGATCGATACCGACCGAGTGATCAACTGAAGCGACAGCTTCGAGCCCGCGATCAGCACTGCCGGTTCGTGGGATGCCGCATGCCCACCCATCGTTGCGATATTGATCACACGGTGGATGCTGCCCTCGGCGGTCCGACGCATCAGCAGAACTTGGCGCATCTGTGCCGAAGGCATCACAGCTTGAAGCACGCGAGTCGTTGGACCGTGAAACAAGTCGACGACGGTGTGCTCGAGTGGACATCACCAACCGGGCGAAGTTACACCGACAAGCCACCCGGGGTCGCATTCGAACCAGACCTGCCAGATCAACCAGACCTGCCAGATCAACCAGACCTGCCAGATCCGCCTCCGCCGTTCTAGCCACTCGGCTGGGGCCCGGCCGCCTCAATCGTTAGAACGCAGAAGCATCACGGCCAGTTGCAAGAGCTACGCCGTGCCCCGAATCGCAGAGCCGCCGCGCACCGCTGAACGGATCGGCGTCATCCCAGCGACTCAACAAGATCGCACGCACGCCAGAACCACACATCGGACCCACGAGTTCGCCGGCGTCTCGACCGGAGCCTCACTGCTGATGCGCCGCTGTCCACGCCCAGCTCACCGCGGCGCTCTCGGTGGGGTCCATCGAAGCGCGATCGACCTCGATGATCGTCCAGCCGTCCCAGTCGTCTGGGAGAGCCGAGATGATGCCGTCGAGATCGAGCTGGCCAAGACCAGGCTCGAGGAAGATTCCAGCATCCGTCGCTGCGCGGTAGGGCGTTGGCGTGTTGCGGCTTTGACCGGCGATCGACATGTTGAGGTCCTTGAGGTGAAGGTCCACCAGCCGCGACGCGTGCCGTTCGATCATCATGGCCGGATCGATCCCGGCCCACGCGAGATGTCCCACGTCAAACGAAGCACCAAGGAGAGAGTCAGGAATCGCCGCAAGCGTACGCTCGATCTCCTCCTCCGTCTCGATCCAGGTACCGATGTGGTTGTGGAGTCCGGCGTGAATGCCTTCGCTGCGAAGTACCTCGGCGGCCTCGCCAAGAATGTCGATGACCCGGTCGAGGCGCCCGGAGTCGAAAGCTGCCCCGACGCCCACGGCCTGCTGAGTGCGCACCGTGCTAGGCGCCCACGACACTTCGGGGGCCAAAAAGATTGTGGACAGGCCGAAGAAGTTTGACTCCTCCGCCTTTCGACGTACGCCATCGAACCAGTGCACCCATTCAGCGCTACCCGTGCGTAGTGTGATGCCGTGGTCTTCGGGGAGCCACACATTCGCATATCCCGGGGCAACGGTGAGGCCCGCGTCGTCGATCATGCGTCGATAATCTTGCAACGTCTGTGTGTTGAGTACTTCCATCATCGTTGCTGTGAAGCCAGCATCTCGAATGTGCTTGAGCACGCCCGGATAGTCCGACCGAAAAGCTGGATCGGCGAAGAGCCAGAGGTCCTCGCTCGATGGGTCGCTCGGGTCGGACTTCAGATTGATCCACTGGATCGCATTGAGAGCGACCCGTTCCCTTTTCAGCGCACTACTCATTTGATGCCACCCATCATGTCGTCGGCGAAGACTTCGCCGGAGATTGTCGTCGTGATCTGCCCGCAAATCGCACGCGCGGCGCATACCGCTGTCACTGTTCCTGTTAGCGTCGCGTTCGCAACGACTGCCGTCGGAATAACGCCGTTGCCGGCGAGGTAGAGGTTCTCGAACCCCCACACACGGCCATCTGGATCGCACACCGACGTGCCATCGTCGACGGCACCGGCACGCACCGTTCCGGTGAGGTGCAACGACGAACCCGCAGGCAACACCGCCAGTTCAGTGTCGATGTCTTGAGTGCCAAACTCCGCCGCGAGGCGCTGCAGCAGAGCCGTCGCCTGCTCGATCAGCGCCCGATCAGTATCGGAATAGTCGAACTCGAAGTGGATGCGCGGCATCCCGGCGAGGTCGCTCTCAGTGCTCGAAAATGACAGCCGGTTCGTGGCGCGAGATTCGACGGGCGCGTACAGCGAGATGCCCACGGAATATGCCAGCGGGTTGCTGTTTTCGTCAACGTAGGTCGTGTTCATGACCTGGCCGTGGAACGGCTGCGCGGGTGCGTTTTGAGGAATCCAGATCGAGTCGGTGCAAAACTCACCTTGCCGCACGAGTGGCAAATCGGCGAGCGAGAGACCGAACCTCTCGGTGTCCATAAGAACGCGACCCGTGATAAACGCGTGTTCGTTGAGATACCGGCCGAGGGCCGGGGGACGGATGCCGGAGGCAAACAGCAGTTGCGGCGTCCGAAGAGTGTCAGCACAGACCAGCACTGCGTCGGCGAACAGTCCTGATTCCGCCCCCGACGCGACATCACGCACCCGTACACCGCGCACCCGAGTGCCGTCTTCCGAAACTATCAACTCGAGCGCCAGGGTGCCCGTCATGAGCGTGAACGCGGCATCGGGTTCGCCCGCAATCGGAGGGAAAATGGTGCCGGGTCCTGTGCGCGGAAGCGGGCCCGCAGGCCGTTGCGCAACGGCCATTGGCATGGGCTGCGGCTCCCGGCCGTTCGGCGCTGTTCCGGCGAGCGATTTGCGCAGCACGTCGATGACGACACGGCCCGCGTTCGTCGGGCCCAGCGGCGAAGAATTGACCCCGAGCACCCGCCGCGCCGTATCGATATCTGCATTCCATTGCTCGGCATCCCCAAAATCGAAGACTTCTTCTCCGGCTGGCCACGGTGTGGCGGCAGTCCAGTGAACGCCCATTCCACCCGCATTCCACGACAGCGCGGATGCCGGCATCGCCTCTGCCTCTTCGCCGAAAGCCAGGCTGTGGAACATGCCGGGCGTGAGCTCGCGCACATCGTCGACAACGTCACGCACGACCTTGGCACCCGTGTACATACCCTGGATGCCTGTTGCTACCCGCTCGTTGTACGCGCGCCACAATGAGGGGTCAGCGACGTCGTGCAAGTGCAGACCCGGCGTATCGCCGATGGGATCGCCACCGTCGACCATAAGAATCCCTGCAGACGGGCGGGCTTCGCGGATGAGGCGCGCAGCGGTGGCCCCCATGATGCCGCTTCCGACTATGAGCACGTCAACGGTCTCAGTCTCAATCATGCGCTTCTCCTGGTGATGTATATCGAAAAATAGATGGCAGTCGTGGTGCCCTAGACATCGAGAACGAGCGGGCCGAAGAGCTCCGAGTCCATGCGGTCGAGCACGAATTTCAGCGCGCCGATGAGCGGTCCGTCGGCACCGAGAGTGCTTGCGCGCAGCTCGATATCGGGCGTCTGCGCGCGCCTCATTGCTTCTCGAACGCGCGGTAGGAGTACGTCGGCACCGCGCTCAAGGCCCCCACCCAACACGATCAGCGACGGCGCAAGAGTCCACGAGAGCGTCGTGAGAACACTGCCGATGTACCCGACGAACGCATCGACTTCGCTGAGTGCACCGGGGTCTCCCGCGCGCGCGAGCCGGTAGACCTCTTCGGCTGCCGCGCGCTCCTCCGCCACTGGGGAGGTGAGGAATGCAACGGGGCGCTTGTCGAAGAGCCCGGCATCGAGCGGCTGTGCCTCCACAATCTCACCCGCGGCGCCTTGAAAACCGCGATGGACCACGCCGCGGATCAGCACTCCGAGCCCCGATCTGCTTCCCAGAATCGACCAGACCACGTCTTCATGGTCGCCCGCGCTACCTCGCCAGCTTTCGGCGAGTGCGCCGAGATTCGCATCATTATCGGCAAACCATGCGACCGGCACGCGGATTCCGAGTTCTGTGGGGAGGTTGATGTTCACCCACGCGTCCGCATGCACGAGCCGGTGAACAACACCGTGCTCATCGATGGCGCCACCAGCTGCCATGGCTCCGGCGCGCAGTTGCTCGATCGTTCCGCCGGCATCGGCGAGGGCTTCATGCACAAGCTCCGCCACGACATCTAGCGTGCCGTGCGGGTCGAAGTAGTCAGGCAGGATGCGGTGAGCCCGACCGAGAATGTGCCCTCGCACGTCGGCGACGACAACCGTGGCATCGAGCGTTGAGATGCGTGCCGCGGCGAGGAGCGAGTGGTCGGCGCGCAGCTCGAAACGCCGCGGTGGGCGACCGGCACCGCCAGACAGAGGGAGACGTTCCAACTCCAACACCCACCCGGCATCAACGAGAGCCGAAAGGATAAGTTCCACCGTCCGTCGGGAGAGCCCCGTTTGTTCCGCGAGCGTTGACATCCCGACGGGCTCGGAAGCTGTCGCGAGGGCGCGGAGCGCAACCGAAGTGTTGAGGCGCCGAAGCGCGCGAGGATCAAGACCGGGCACTGGTGCACATTTCTCGTAGGCGGTTGATTGTTGGCGACTGTCTGTGAGCCGTCACGTGGGAGTCACCGGGTCGTACACGCCGAGGATGTCCGTCGTGAATGTGCTGCCGACGCGCCCGTAAACGCGGCTCGCCGCGCCCAAAGCACCGTTTGCCTGCGGCCATGCTGATTCGTTCCCGCGCACGAATGCGAGGAGATCAGCATGCATGACGTCGGCAAGTTCGGTCGGTGCCGACTCGCCGAGCGCGTCAACGACGCCGGGAGCGTCGAGCGCATCGAAGAAGAATGGCAAGTCTGTGCAGTGAGTCGCACCGCCGAGGAGCGGGTTTGGCCATTCGAAGCTGTACGACCAGGTGCCGCCATCGGCATTGGTGCGTGCCGCGGCGCACCGGGGCACGGCCGACCGAAACAGGAAATCGCTGACGCGCCTTCCCGACGCTCGAGCTTCAGCGCGCTCGGCGTCGCTGAGCTGCCGACGGTCGGGGTCTTCGGCAGTTGGCCCGCCGTCGAATTCATCCAGCGCGCTGCCGACAAGGAGCGGGAGGTGCAGGTTGTGTTGAGCGAGACCGGTTGCAATGTCAGTGGGCAACAGATCGTCGCCGACGACTGGGCTCAGCGTCAGTGGGGGAGTGTTTTCGCGGATACGCAGGTCGACAATCGCCTGCTGCACGTCACCGTCACTGCGGGCGCTAAAACCCTCGAACGTGGGTGGAATGCCGAGGAAATTTGCAATGCGCGAGACGGAACCCATGACGGTATTTCGTTCGAGCGCGAACGTGCCGCCCGAGATGCTGACGACGCGATGCATAAGCCCGACCGTGGCAGGCGATGACATCAGTGCGAGAGCAATACCGCCGCCGGCAGACTGGCCCGCGAGCGTCACCTGCCCGGGATCACCGCCGAATGCGGCGATATTTTTCTGAATCCATTGCAGTGCGAGAATCACATCGCGAAGTCCGAGGTTCGTCGGCACATCGTCGAGCGGAGCAAAGCCCTCGACGGCGAGCCGGTACGAAACTGAGACAAGAACGACACCTTCACGTGCGAACCCGGAACCGTCGTACCACGGGCTGGCGGCGGATCCACCGGCAAAGGCGCCGCCGTGCACCCATACGAGCACGGGAGCGCTGCCCGCTGCGCCTGTGGCCGGCGCGAAGATGTTGATGCTCAAAACGTCGTCGCCCGGGATCGTCGGCTCCGGCACAGTGGTTGTCGTGAAAAGCGGAACCCGCTGCGGCGTCGCGCCATAAGCGCTCGCATAGAACGGCTCCGTGAAGTCGGCGCGAGGCACCGGTAGCGCAAAGCGCCGTTCGCCGTATGGTGCCTCGGCGTACGGAATCCCGAGGAATGTGTTGACGCCGTGCACTGCCCGGCCCACGATAGGTCCAGCCGGTGCGTCGACGCTCACTGGGACTTCGAGGGGATCTGGGACGGCAGACTGCATTACTTGACTCCTGTCGCTGCGATGCCCTGCACGAAGTAACGCTGCAAGCTGAGGAACAACGCCAGTACAGGCAACATCACGATAACGGCGCCCGCCAGCACAATGCCATAGTCGGTGACGTTCGACGACGCCTGGCTCGTCGTCGCGAGGCCCACAGGCAGCGTGTACGTGCTTTTGCTTTGCGCCACCACGAGCGGCCAGATGAAGTTGTTCCACGAAGCGAGGAAAGACATGATCGTCACGGTCGCGACCGCTGGTCCAGCCAGCGGCATGAATATTCGGAAGAAGATCCGCCACTCGCCCGCACCATCGATTCGTGCCGCCTCGATGAGTTCGTCGGGGATCGACAGCGCGTACTGCCGCATGATGAAGATCGAGAGGGGTAGTGCAACTGACGGAAGCGCGATGCCCAGCAGGGTATCTGCGAGACCGATGTTGACAGTCACGATGAACTGCGGCACAAAGACGGCCGTATACGGAACCATCAAGCCCATCATGACGGCGCCGAACGCGAGCTTTTTCCCAGCGAAGTCGAACTTGGCGAGTGCGTAGCCTGCCGCCGATGCGGCGACGATATTTCCGCCGACCACTATCGCTGCGACCACGATGCTGTTGCTGAGATAACCGCCGAATCCTTCACTGCTGAAAAGGCGCACAAAGTTGTCGAATGTCACCTGGCTCGGGAACCATGCGCCCGGATCCGCCTGCATATCGTCGAGGGTGCGAAGCGATCCGCTCACCACCCAGAGAAAAGGCAGCAGGGTCAGTGCGGCGCCAACGACCAGCGCCGCGTAGAGCAGAGCAACCGGCAGGCGACGTTTGCGCGGTCGACGCTCATCGGGCGTGACCGTCAACTCGGGCATGTGTTCTGTGACCAGTTCAGCGATGGCGGTCATGCGCGGGGCCTCAGCAGCCGAAACTGGGCGATTGCAAAGATTGCAACGAGTGTGAGGATGACGAAGGATGCCGCTGATGACACACCGTAGTTACCGAATCCGAACTGCTGATACGTGTACAGAGCGACCGACTCGGTGGAGTTGAGCGGACCGCCGCCGGTAAGAAGATACGGCTCGTCGAACACCTGAAGGTAAAACGTCGAGAGCAAGATCGAGACGAGCAGGATCGTCGGCAGTAGCAGCGGCAAGCTGATCGACCAAAGTCGTCGCAACCAGCCCGCACCGTCGATCGAGGCTGCCTCATACACATCTTCTGGAACGGCCTGCAGGCCCGCGAGGAAGAGTAACATCGCTGTGCCGAAGTTCCGCCAGATGCCGAGGAGGATCACGACGGGCATTGCGAGGTTTTCGTCTCCGAGCCAATTTGGGCCAGCAAGTCCAATGTTCGATAGCAGGTTGTTGACAGTGCCGTCTTGGTTGAACGCGTACTGCCAGATCAACGCAATGGCCACGATGTTCGTGACAACCGGGGCATAGAAGATTGTGCGGAACGGGCCGCGGAATCGACGGATGCCGTTGTTCAGGGCGAGCGCGAGGCTGAATCCGACGAGCATCGTGAGGGGAACGCCGACCACAACGAAGATCAACGTGTTGAGGATCGAGCGCAAAAAAATCTTGTTACCGAAAAGGCTGATGTAGTTGTCGATGCCGATGAAATCGACATTGAACGGATTGCGGAGATCGGTGCCCTGCAAATCGGTGAGGCTGAAAGCGAGTGACGAGATCGTCGGAACGACCGTGAACAAAAGGAAGATCACGGCGAACGGCGCGAGAAAGACCCACGCAACGACCGTGTGCCGGGCGCGCCGGGGGCGCTGCGCGAAGCGCGGCACCCTCGGCGCGAATGAGCTTGTCATCGTGTTCGCTACTTCGTGCCCGTGCCGAGGTTTTCGGCGAAGGATTGGATATTGGCTGCGGCATCTTCGGGAGATTCGCCGCCTCTCACGACAGCTTCGAATTCGCTTCCGATTTGCGTCGATACCTGAGTCCAGGTCGTCGACTGCGGGAAGGAGCGGGTGTTCTGCAACTGGTCGAAGAAGGCATCGAGAAGTGGCTGATCCGAGATCGACGGGTCATCCCACGCGGACTGCACGGCGGGCAGAGAACCGAATGCTTTGTATTGCTCGACCTGGGTCTCGGGGTTGGAGAGGTAGCGAATGACCTTCCAGGCCGCATCCGAGTTCTCGCTGTCGCTCAGGACACCCCAGCTTCCGCCACCAACTGTGCCTGCGTTGTTTGCGGAGCCCTCCGGGAGTGGCGCAGTTGCAACGTGATCGGTAAGCCAGTCGTCGTCCGTGGCGCTTGTTATCTGGTTGAGCGCCCATGGGCCGGTCACCATCGCGCCGGTCTTTCCGTCGACGAAGTACGGGATCGAATCGAGGAACATTGGTCCGTCTGGTGAGGCTACGTCCTCAGAGAAAAACGATGCGTTGTACTCAATAGCCTCGACGACCTCGGGGGTGTCGAAGGTCCACTCGCTGCCATCCGCGCTCAGAATCTCGCCACCGTTTTGCCAGGTGTAGAGCGCAATGGACTGCCCGTTGTAGCCGTCCCAGCCGACATCCGTTCCGAGGCCCTTTTCTGCGCCGCCGGCCTCAAGCCCCTTGAGGAAAGGAACCATGTCATCTTGCGTCTTGGGTGCCGTCGCACCACCGGTTTCCGCGAAATCTTTGCGGTAGACGAGCGTGCGTGTGAAGGTGTACCACGGCACCGAGTACGCAGTGCCGTCGACGACGCCAGCATCCCACGCACCTGGGAAGAAGTCGGTGGATGTGGCGACACCGTCCGGCACCGCTTCGAAGATTGCAGGGTCAAGGAACTGCGCTTGCGCTTCGGTGTAGAGCTGGGCGATATCGGGCGTCGTTCCCGCCGCGATGGCCGCTTGGAGTTTGGTCGTGTACTCGTCCGACGGAATCAGGGTTACTTCGACGTCGAGGTCTGGATTTGCTTCCTCAAACGGGGCGATGACGTCTTCAATGACGGTGGCGTCGCCGTCGGGTGCCCAGAGTGTGACTGTGCCCGTGGCGGGTGAGTCGTCGATAGCGGCGCCGGCTGTGGCCGTGGCCTCATCGGCCGAGCGGCCGCAACCGGCGAGAAGCAGGGTGGCTGTTGTGACGACCGCGATGCTGGCGGTGAGCCGAGCAGAGCGAGAGCGGATGATGTTGGACACGCAGGACTCCTGGGGGTGAGGGGTGGAGCGGTGAGTGGAACAGGACGGTGAAGTGGGCCCGGGTTTTTCGGGGGATGTAGCGAAATAGGACAACTGGGCTTGAAGATGAAGCTAAAGAGGGGGCATTACGCATTTGTTACGGCGCAAATAAGAAGAATTTCGGCGCTTGTAGCGTTATTATCCGCGACCGTCGTTCAGCACTAGCCGTCTACTTCGCGCGGAGGGCGCGAATCATCTCTTTTAGCTCTGAGACTTCCTGCTGAAGCACATCTGCCTGGGTCGATTTCGCAGCGGGCGAGTCCTTTGAATCAATCGAGACCTTCTCGACGATCCACGAGGCGAAGGCGCGCCACGCCCCGTCAGCAAACGTCTGAATGCTGCGGCAGTGGTTTCGTTCAGGGTCACGTGCAGCCAGACCCGCTCCGTAATGAGGAGGCGTACGACGTAGTCCACGGCGAATGTGAGCCATGTTGCCCAGAGCACTCCATCGGTGGGAAGGGCGACGGCCCTTCTTGGCTCGGTCAAAATCTGCACTGCGGCGTAGTCAACGAGAAAGAGCACCGCCGCGCCCATCAGCGGCCATTCGGCAGCTTTATCCCAACGATCGATCCGTCTTCGGTTCATGCGTATTCGTTCCCTTTTACTGTCGCTTTTCCGCTCACCTGCATGCACCCGGTCATGATTTCGTGCTCGATGTCGTCGCATCCTCTGCTCCCCAAAATGCTCTTGAGAAAGTTGCCCACATGGGGGCTTTTTAGGCTGTTTTGGGATGGTCGATGTCGGAGGTATGTTCGATACTTGAGTCATGTCAGAGAACACGACCACACAACACTCACCCGGGCAACGCACCCGGGCTGAGATTGTGTTGTCGGCAGAATCTCGGCTCGCGCAGATCGCGCAGCTGCAGGCAGGGTTGGCAGAAGATTTCGCCGAAGGCGGGCGTATGGCACTCGCTGAGATGCGTCTCATTCCGTCGCGTGAGTCGCGGGAACGAGAGATTCCGATGCGATCCATGGCTGCAGAATTCGCGGCGGCATTGCGGATGTCGGATCGCACGACGCAGAATCGCATCGACGAGGCGATGGACGTCACCGAGCACTATCCCGAGACGTTCGCATCGTGGAGCGCAGGTCGCATCTCGGAACGACATGTGCAAGAAATACTGCGGGCAGGCATAAACCTCACGGATGCCACAGCCAAGGCCCGATACGACCAAGAAGTGGTAGAGGTCGCTGAGGCCGAGACACCGGGACGGTTGCGAGGGTTTGCTGCAGCTCTGGCGGAGAAGGCGCAGCCGCGGACGCTCGAGGAACGCTTCGAAGACGCGAACGCGACCCGCACGGTGCGACTGTTCGACCTGGCGGATGGGATGAGTTCGATCCAAGCGGTGTTGCCCTCAGTGCAGGCACATGGGATCTTCAACCGGCTCACGCAGCAAGCCCGAGCGTTGAAAGACTTCCGGGCGGGGCGATCGGATTACGGCACGAAGCTCCGCGCCGAGGATGAGCCTGTGGTGGATGATCGGCGGACGACGGACCAAATCCGGGCCGACCTGTTCTCCGACATGCTGCTCACGTCGGTTCCGAGCCTCGATCCGCTCGCGGGTGACGACTGTGGTGGGCTCGGGGCGATCCGGGCGATCGTGCAGGTCACGGTCCCCGCCACGACGCTCGCCGGCACGTCGTCGACACCCGCGGATCTGTCGGGGCTGAGTCTGGTTGACCCCGAGAGTGCACGACGGCTCGCGGGTACCGCGCCGCGGTGGGATCGGGTGTTCACGCGGCCCGTGACAGGCACCGTGGTTGCCGTTGATCGGTACCGACCGAGTGATCAACTAAAGCGACAGCTTCGAGCGCGAGATCAGCACTGCCGGTTCGTGGGATGCCGCATGCCCACGCATCGTTGCGATATTGATCACACGGTGGATGCTGCCCTCGGGGGTCCGACGCATCAGCAGAACTTGGCGCATCTGTGCCGAAGGCATCACAGCTTGAAGCACGCGAGTCGTTGGACGGTGAAACAAGTCGACGACGGTGTGCTCGAGTGGACATCACCAACCGGGCGAAGGTATACCGACAAACCGCCAGGGGTGGCATTCGAACCAGACCCCGATTCTCGCGTCCAGTCCGATTCTCGGGCCCACGCTGACGCCGAGAGCTGTTCGGCCGCGAGGGAGCAGTACGTCTCCGCGTCAAGTTCAGACGAGCCGGCACCGTTCTGACCTTCGCAGGGTCGCCGCACCCACAGCTCGCGTTCCCGCGTTTGAACCGCCCACATGCTGCGGGTACGGGAGAAGATGGAGGGTACGCATTCGATTCCCGGCCCGCGCCGAACGACTCAGCCCACACGGAGACTTCATGAGCACCGCACCCGCAACCCCATGCCGAGACTGGGTCATGTGGGCGGCCGCCATTGTCGCAGCGGCTGGAGTTGTCGTCGTGCTGTGGGCGACCATCACCGAATGGGGCGGTGTCGTTCATGGAAACCCCGCGTACGCAGTGCTGCTCGGCGTGACGCTCATCGCGTGCGTCGCCGTGCTGCTCTTCGCGTTCCTGCCGCGCAAAAACCATGAGCCCACACGGGGCCGTTGGCGAAGCGGGTGGCGCCGCGTCGTCCGCATCATTCTGGTCGTTCTCGCCATCGGGTTCATCGCGCTCATCGCATGGCTTCGCCCGCACACTGCAGAAGAACCGGCCCTCGCCGCAATGAAATCGGATGCCGCTGTCACCATCACCGAGTCGCCCACCGAGATCGTCATGACCCCCACCGGCGACCAGAGCACCACCGGGGTGTTCTTCCAGCCGGGAGCCCTCGTCGACGCCCGTGCTTACGCCGCTGTTCTTCGCCCACTCGCCGAAGCCGGCCACACTGTCGTCATCCCGAAGCAACCCCTCGGTATCGCATTCCTGTCGCTGGGGGCATTCGATGCGGCTCGGCCGCAGCATCCTGACGTTAGAGGCTGGGTCGTCGGCGGCCACTCTCTCGGCGGCACAGTCGCAGCGATCCAAGCCGAGGGTGCCGAAAGCGACACCACGGCGCCCGCCACCGGCCTGCTGTTCTTCGCCTCGTACCCCGCAACCGACATGAGTACGTCGCTCACGATTCCCGTCGAATCGATCTCTGGCACTCAAGACGGCCTTGCCACGCCCGAGAAGATCGACGCATCGCGCACAGAGCTCCCTGCCGACACCACATTCACGATCATCGACGGGGCATCGCACGCGCAGTTCGGCTCCTACGGGCCACAATCGGGCGACAACACCCCCGAGATCAGCAACGACGATGCGCGCACGCAGATTTCTGCAGCATCCCTCGCCTTCGTCGACTCGATCGCTGACTGACATCTCCGCCCGCGAGCTCGCGATGTCGGAGAGAATCGAAGTGTGACCTCTTCGTCGATGTTCGCCCCACCGCGTTTCGCTGATTTTGCCGCTGCAGCAGCGGGGGAGAAGCCGCTGAGCGCCAGGGCGCGACGCGCGCGGTTCTGGCAGATCATCCGCCTCGCCCGCACTCACAAGCTCTTTCCGATTCGCCGGCTCGACTTCACCGCCAATCCCGAAACCTCGGCTCTTCGTGCAGCCCAGGCCCGCGGGCTACGCACAGCGCTCGAAACCGCGGGTGGCGGCTTCATCAAAGCGGGGCAGCTGCTCTCGACCCGCGACGACCTGCTCCCCACCGAGTGGGTAGCCGAGCTCTCCCGCCTGCAAAAAGAGGTGTCGCCCGCTCCAACGGATGCCGTCCACGCCCTGCTCGAACGAGAGATCGGCGACCGTCGCACCACCTTCGCCACGTTCGACGACGAACCGATGGCCGCGGCATCCATCGCGCAAGTGCACCGCGCGACCCTCAAAGACGGCACCCAGGTCGCCGTCAAGATTCAGCGCCCGGGCATCGTCGCGCTGATCGAGTGCGACATCGACATCATGCTGCGGATCGCCAGATGGATCATGCGCGGCTCGAAGCAAGCACGACAATTCGGAGCACTCGACATTGCACGTCAGTACGCCGACGACCTCATGCGACAGACCGACTTTGGGCGTGAGGGCAGCAACCTCGAGGGGTTACGCGCGGCATCTGTCAAGGCCAACGACGGCCTCCACATCCCGAAGCTCTTCGCCGAACTCTCGACCGAGCGCGTCATCACGATGGAGTTCGTCTCCGGCGACACGATCAGTTCACTCACCCGCGGCAGCAGCTCTAACAGAGTGGATAACGCCCTCAAGATCGTCTTGCGCAGCTTCTTGCGTCAGCTCGTGATCGACGGCGTCTTTCACGCCGACCTCCACCCCGGCAACATCATCATTCGCCCCGACGGGTCACCGGCGCTCATCGACTTCGGCTCCGTCGGACGCCTCGACCGCGACCTCAACCGCACCGTGCAAGACCTCGCCATCGCGTTCTTGCAGGGCGACACGAGGCGAGTGGCGGATGCCGCGCTCGAAATCATGCCGTTGGCAAACTCCGCCGACGAACCCGCTTTCCGCCGCGACCTCGCGTCTTTCATCACGAACGAGCTCGGCGACGGTTCCCGCGTCACGCTTCGGACGGTTGACCGCGCCGTCGAAGTATTCACGCGCTGGGGCACCGCGCTCCCGGCCGACCTCGTGGCAGCAGGCCGCGCCTACGCAATCTTCGAGGGCACACTTCGCACCGCAGCACCCCGACTCGACATCCTCGCCGAGTCGCGTGCTGCCGCCGAAGGGCTTATCGCAAGCCAGTTCTCACCCCGCTCGCTTGCGGGCACGATCGGCAGAGGGGCGCTCGGAATGCTCCCCGGAATGCGCCGCATGCCCGAGCAAGTCGGTCGCATCGTGGGTGACCTCTCCGACGGCAACCTCACCGTGAATATCCGCCTGTTCGCCAACGAGCGCGACCGCAAAGTGATCACCGGAGTCGTTCGCCGCGTCTCGGGTGTCACCCTCGGGGGTGCTTTCGCGATCGGCTCGCTCGTCATGTTCTCGGTTCCCGACGTGAGCGGCGGAGTGATCGCCCCGGCAACAGCGGGACTCGTGCTCGCGGGCGGCGCGGTCGCAGCCTTCGTCACTGCGGCGATCGACACGATCATCGCGCGCGGCCGCCGATGACAGGCCAGCCATGAGCGATATAGAAATGGCACGCATCGCCGGCGGCTCGGTGATGCTGCACGATGCACGCCGCAAGATCCGTTGGAGCGTCGACCTCGAGCCGTTCGAAATCGGCGTCTTTGCGGTCACTGAAGAACAGCTCGCCGAAATCATCGGCGAAACGGCACACCACCCGCGACGCCCCGCGGTCGACGTGCCGTGGCTGCGCGCAATCCGCTTTTGCAACGCCGCATCGGAGTGGGAAGGCCTCGACTCCGCGTACTCGTTCGATGGTGAAGACATCACGTGGCACGTCGATTCAGACGGATACCGCCTCCCTACCGAAGCCGAGTGGGAATTTGCCTGCCGAGCCGGATCCAACGGCCCACACTACGGGCCCCTCACCGAAGTGGCATGGACCAGCGCCGACGGTGTGAGCGCGCCGCAAAACGTCGGTGGAAAGCTCCCTAACCTCAACGGACTGTTCGACACTCTCGGCAACGCATGGGAGTGGTGCTGGGACTTTCTCGACCCCGCACGATACGGCGACTACCGAGTCTTCCGTGGTGGCGGATTCGCCGACGACGCCTGGAACGTTCGCGCCTCAACGCGTCGAGGCGGTGCCCCGAGAATGCACCACGACGATGTCGGCTTTCGAGTCGCACGCGGCGGATTCGACACCACGAACGAAGCTCAGGGATGGTCGGCCCGCGCTGATCGCGAACGAGCCGACACCGATGCTCCACTGCCGACGGGCTGGACGCCGCGGCGTTGATAGTTAAGAACTACGGGTTAGCGAGAAGCTTCGAACGCTTCGAGGATCGTTGCGGGCACGCGGCCTCGATCTGAAATCTCGTAGCCGTTCTCTTTTGCCCACGCGCGGACGGCTGAGTAGTCCTGCTGTCCGCCCCGCTGACGCTTACGAGGTGCGCTGGTGCCCTGCGCGCGACGAGCCGCAACGGGCCTTGCCGCTTCGATGTACTGGCTGAGAGCCGCACGCAATGAGTCTGCGTTTTCGGTCGTCAGATCAATTTCATATGCAGCACCGTCGAGGGAGAAGAGCAGTGTTTCGCCCTCTCCGACTTCCAACAGGGTGCCATCGAGGTCGTCTACGAGCTGATGAACGATTCTGCGAGCCATGCACACACCTTACTCAGAGTCGCGTGAATTCAGCACTACTGAAGCACTGACCGGGGTGTGGGGCGAGCGGCCTACTCGCCCGCCCCACTCTCAAGGTCAAGGAGGAATCGTTTGATCTCGGGATGCCCGCCGTATTCGCCGATCGAGCCATCGGCGCGCACAACACGGTGCACCGGCACAACAACCGAGAAGGGGGTCGTGCGGCACGCGGTGCCGACAGCTCGATGCGCGCGGGGGCTCCCCGCGAGAGCCGCAACCTCGGCGTAGCTCGCCGTCTCGCCGTACGGCACCTCGCACACAGCTTTCAAAGCGCTCGCGGTGAAGCCGTTGGCAAGTTGCCAATCCAGGGTGAGATCGAAATCTTTCCGAGTGGCGGCAAAGTACTCATCCAGTTGGCTCGCTGCATCCTGCCCAGCATCGGCGTCGTGACGCGGAATCGATCGCAACTCGTGGGCGAGCGGCTCGAGCACGTGATCCAGTGGCGCGTGCAGCACTTGAGCGGCCACAAGACCGTCGGGGGAGTGAACCAGCAGGATGTCGCCGATGGGCGTGGAATGCACTGAATACGTCGTGGGGGTCATGTTTTCATCCTCAGTACTGCACGCTCAGCGAGTGCCTGCAAGCGAACAAGCGGTGGATGCCAACCGCTCAACACCCGTCGGGGAGGAACCGCCGATCCGCTCGGCGTGTCGCCCAATAACGCGAAACTCGGGCGCGCTAAGGCCTCTCTAAGCACCACGCGCCTAGTCTGACACCTGTGTGGCGTACAGAGGGAACCGCGGTGTCGGACGAAAAGGACACCCCGTCTTCAGTGAACCCCAGTGGTTTGGGGCTATCGGAGCCGGGTGTTGTCGTGACGCACATCGCCGAGCCCGAACGCAAAAGACTGCGCGAAGAGGCGGCCGACCTGGGTGGTCGTTCCACTCTTTTGCACTTCTCCGACACGCCGGAAGCCGGCATCGACATCACCAAGGCGCACCCCGGAAGCCTTCCGCAGTTTCTCACCGGCCGCGCAACCCTCCTCTCCAACCTGTTCCGTGACGAGGTGGCATTGCGCACAGCGCGTATCGCCGCCGAGCGCATCGCCGCCAAGAATGTCGAACTTCGCACAGCTCGCGGTATGGAAGCAGTTCACCTCGGCGTCGGAATGGCCGGATGGCGCATCGGTGGCCTCACGTGCGCGTCACCCGTGCTGCTGCGCCCGCTCGCGATTCGCCGCCACCACACCGACTTCGAGCTGAAACTGCACGGATCTTTCTCGGTCAACCCCGAGCTCGTGCACGCGCTCGGCACACACTTCGGTATGCGCCTCGACAGCGCAGCGCTCGCCGCCCTCGCCTACGACGGCAACGTCTTCAAGCCGCAGCCAGTGATCGATCACCTGCGCGCGCTCACACCCCACATTGCTTCTTTCACCGTCAAACCACGCCTCATCGTGTCGACTTTCGCCGACGTCGGTTCGCCCATGGCGCGGGATGCCGCAAACCTCGACCACCCACTTCTTAATGCGCTCGCCGGTCACCCCGATGACCGCGCCCGCGTCATGGTGCGCCCACCGATGCCGCCCGCTGCCGACCCCGATCACCGTTCTCCCGCGGCCGACACGCTGCTCCTTGACGCTGATGGCGAGCAAGAAGCCGTGCTGTCGCGGATTACCGCGGGGCACTCACTCACCGTTCACACGCTCCCCGGTACCGGTGGCACACAGACCGTCATCAATGCGATGGGCGCCATGGTGCAGCAGGGCAAGCGCGTGCTGATCGTGAGTGCACGTCGCTCAACGCTCGACGGCATCCGTCACCGTCTTTCGTCGATCGGCCTCGAGTCGCTCGCCGTCTCGCCGCGGCACATCCGGCGCGACCTCATTCGCGCCATCGGCCGGAACGAAAAAGCCGAGCAGCACAACGTCTCCGAAATCGACGACGCGCTTGTGCGCTTGCGCACGGTCCTTCGTGACTATCGCTCGTCGTTGACAGTGCAGCACCACTCGCTCGGGGTCTGTGCGCTCGATATCGTGCGCAAGCTCACAGAGCTGGCTTCGCAGTCGCCAGCGCCGAGCACCACGGCCCGATTCGACGTGGCAACGCTTGAGCGGCTGCGTGACTCGCGAAAGTCAGCTGCTGCAACGCTCACAGCATCGGCACGTCTTGGCGAGTTCAGGTTTGGGCCTGACGATTCTCCCTGGTACGGCGTCAGCTTCGCCGTGACCGACGAAGCTCGAGCAGCCCACGCGCTCGCCAAGCGGCTTCACGTGCAAGACACTCCGAGCCTGATCGAGCGCGGGTACGAGCTCATCGCCCAGACGCGCATGCGCCCGTACCGCTCGATCGCCGAGCTCGGCGAGTACCTGCGTCTCTTGCAGGGCATCCGCGAAACTCTCGACAAGTTCAGCCCCACGGTGTTCGAGCGTCCGCTTGCCGAGCTCATCAAGGCTCACTCGCCACGCAAAGACACCTCGGTCATGAGCGGAGCGAACCGCCGTCGCCTGAAGAACCTCTCGAAGGAGTATGTGCGCCCAGGCGTGCACGTCGCTGACATGTACGAGTCGCTCGTGCGCATTCACGAGCAGCGCTCGCAGTGGCAGCGCTTCGTTGAAGCGGGGGCGATTCCCGAGGTGCCGGTAGGGCTCGCCGATGTGAGCGTCGCTTGGCAGCGAGTGAACGCCGACCTCGGCGAACTCGACAAGATCCTCCGCCGTGACGGCGTCAACCGGCTCGCATCGCTTCCCATCGCGCAGCTCGTTCGAACCCTTGCGGGACTTGCCGCGGAGTCGTCGTACTTCGACAACCTCGTTGAGCGCGCCCACCTCCGTACCGAACTAGCGGGCCTCGGCCTTGAGCCGCTTCTCAAAGAGCTGTCGGTTCGTCACGTGTCCGAAAAAGACGTCGAGCGCGAGCTCGAATTCGCCTGGTGGCAGTCCGCTCTCGAGCACCTGCTGCGCACCGACCGTGCACTCTTGGGTGCGAACACGGCAGTTGTTGATCGCCTCGAACGCGACTACCGCCTCGTTGATGAAGCGCACGCGGCAGCAGCCGGAAAGCTCATGGCAGCCCAGCTCGCGACGCAGTGGCGTATCGGCATCATCGACGAAGAGCGCGAGGCATCCGCTCTCAAGCAGGCCCTCAAGCAGGGCGTATCTTCTGCCGCGGCCCTCACTCGCACGGCACCGAAGCTCATGCGCACGCTCGCGCCGGTGTGGCTCGCCTCGCCCTACGACGTGCCTGAGATTCCTGATACCGAAATGTTCGATGCGGTATTGATTGCGGATGCCGCGTCGCTCTGCCTCGCAGAGGGCGCTCCCGCGCTTCGCCGGGCACGGCAGATCGTCGCGTTCGGTGATCCCGTGACGCAGCGGCCGATGCCGTTCCGTGTCGCATCTGCTGCTGCTGCCGACATCGAGGAAGAGCCGGAGGTTCCCTTCGACGAGGTGTCACTGTTTGAGCGCCTCTCGGAGCTTTTCGACGTCGAGACCCTCACGCACAGCTACCGCGCCGGGGGAGAAGACCTCGCCGAGCTCGTGAACGACGCCTTCTACGGCGGCGAGATCGTCTCACTGCCGTGGGCTGGTTCGTATCTCGGTCGCGGCAGCCTGAGCGTTGACTACGTCGAAGGCGGCACCGGAACCCCCGACCCGATCAGCGGTGCGGTTGAGAGCCCCGATGCTGAGGTTTCTCGCATTGTGACCCTCGTCACCGAGCACGCTGTGAACCGCGGTTCGGAGTCCCTCATGGTGATCACCGCGAGCCGTCGTCACGCCGAGCGCGTGCGCGCAGCCATCGACGAGGCCTTCGCCGGTCGAGGCGACGTTGCCGAATTCGTCGGGCGCGACACCGCCGAACCATTCGCCGTGCTGACGCTCGAAGAGTCTGTTGCCGAAAGCCGCGACCGCGTCATCTTCTCGCTCGGTTTCGGCCTCACCCGCCATGGCCGCGTGCTGAGTGATTTTGGTGACCTTTCGACACCCGATGGCGAACGCCTCCTCACCGTCGGCATGACCCGTGCACGCCGCTCGATGGTGATCGTTTCTTCGATCCGCCCATCGGCGTTCGACGATGGCCGCCTCGAACACGGCGCCGCAACCCTCATGGGAATTCTCGGAAACGTTGCTTCTCGCCAGCGGTCGAACCAGCTCGAAGACCTGGCAGACCCGCCCACGCGAGTGCTGGCGCGAGAGCTTCGAAAGCTCGGGATCAAGGTGGACGTCAACTACCGCGGCCTCCTGCCGCTCGTTGCCCACTTCGAGGGCAAGGCCGTGGTCGCTGAAAGCGACCCGGAGACCCGCGACGAGTCACTTCGTGAGTCGCTGCGGCTTCGCCCACAGATTCTTCGGCGCCTCGGCTGGCACTACGTGCGCGTGCACGCGTTCGACCTTTACAGCGATCCGGCCCTGGTCGCTGCCCGCATCGGCGGCGTGCTCGGCATCACGACCGACAGCAGCACCATCACCGGTGCCACGACCCAACCGCTCGATGTCATCGAATGAGCGCCGTCAGCGCGTAGAGCGAGTGGCGGGCTCACGCCGCGCCAAGCTCACGCCGGCCCCGGGCACACGCCCTGAGCCCGTGCCAAGAGACGACACAAACGCCGTTGGGGCCGAGGCATCCGTTAATACCTCCGGCCCCAACGACGAGCGGATGCTGCGCGACGTACCGCCGCACTACTGATTCCAAGCGCTGAGCGCTACGGCTTCGGAGTAGATTCCGGCTTCTGCAGCAGGTCGCGAATCTGCATGAGAAGTTCTTGCTCGGTCGGAAGTGGTTCCGACTCGGGCTCTTTGTCGACACCGGCTTTTGTTGCGGCGCGAGCTTTGATGCGGTTCATCGGGAACACGAACGCGAAGTACACGACGACAGCGACCGCGAGGAAGTTGATGACCGCACCGATCATGCTGCCGATCGCGAAGGTGGAGACACCATCGCCGATGAGGACGGGAACATCCCAGGTCCACTCGTTGAGGCTGCCGACCTGGAAAATGACACCGATGAGCGGGTTGATGAACCCGGTCACCAGCGCCGTGACGATTGCAGTGAACGCTGCGCCAATGACGACCGCTACTGCGAGATCGATGACGTTGCCGCGGAGAATGAACTCCTTGAATCCCTTGATCATGTCTTTCCTCACTGCGCGCTCAGCTGGGTGTTGAAGTGCTCGAGGACTTGCTCCCCGACGACTCTTTCGACGTCGACTTTGACGCCGACTTTGATGACGACTCTTTCGATGATGACCCAGAAGACGACGAGCTGCCAGAAGAAGAACTACCCGAGTCGCTGCTCTTCTTCTCTGCTGGCCGCGAATCGGTGCGGTAGAAGCCCGACCCGTTGAACGTCACGCCAATCGTGCCGTACTGCTTGCGGAGCGTTCCGCCGCACTCGGGGCATTCGGTGAGAGCTGAGTCTGTGAACGATTGCACAGCGTCGAATCGGTGACCGCACTGAGTGCAGGCATAGGCATAGGTGGGCATGGCGTCTTTCGGATTAGAGCGATTGCGTCGCGAAGGTGAAGGTCTGTGTCGGGGTCACGACGCCGGTGACCGGCTGGTCGTGCACGTCTGCGGGAACTGTCTCGACGTATTCGGAGTCATAAATGACGGCGTACACCGGAGGGCAGCGCTCCATCGAACCAAGTGTCTTATCGAAGTAGCCACGACCCCACCCGAGGCGCATGCCGGTGTGATCGATAGCAGCCGCGGGAATGATGAGCAGATCGACGTCATTGACAGCGATCGGCCCGAGCACTTCGCCCACCGGCTCGGGGAGCCCGAACAGACCCTCAGCAATATCGCCGTCGGCCGTGGCCACAGCCCAGTCAAGAAGTCCGTCAGCGCGCGTGATCGGCAGTAACACGCGGATGCCGCGCTCAAGAGCTCCGTTGAGGAATTCGCGGGTGCTGGGCTCGGTCGAGGTGGAGAGGAAACAGGAGATAGAGGTTGCGCCGGTGCTCTCGAGGAGGGCATCGAGCTGGGCGCGTACGCCGGCGCCGGCAGCGTCTCGCGCGGCATCCGAAAGAATCTGTCGCCGTTCGCGGAGGTCGGCGCGGAGCGCTCGCTTCTCGTTATCAATGTCGTCGGGCATGAAATGAGTCTACGAGGCTCGGGTTTATCCGCGGGTCGGGTGAATTATCTCACCGTGTGTCACCGTGACAACTTCGAAACCTTGTCCCGTTAGGATCTGGGTATGTCTCACAAGCCCTTTAAGGCCGTTATTCCTGCGGCGGGACTCGGCACCCGCTTTCTGCCTGCGACCAAGGCGATGCCCAAAGAGATGCTGCCTGTTGTCGATAAGCCAGCTATTCAGTACGTCGTAGAAGAAGCCGCTGCCGCTGGCATCGAAGACGTGCTCATCATCACCGGACGCAACAAGCACAACATTGCGAACCACTTCGACTCGGTTCCCGAACTTGAAGAAAAACTCCGCGAAAAGGGCGACCTCGATCGCCTCGCACGCGTGCACAAGTCGAGTGAGCTCGCCGACATCCACATGGTGCGTCAGGGTGAGCCGAAGGGCCTCGGTCACGCAGTGTCGCGTGCACGCCGTCACGTCGGAGACCACCCGTTCGCAGTGTTGCTTGGCGACGACCTGATCGATGCGCGTGACCCTCTCCTCACCAAGATGCTGTCTGAGTACGACAAGCGCTCAGCGACCGTCATCGCTCTGATGGAGGTTGAGCCGTCGCAGATTCACATGTACGGCGCGGCAGCTGTTGAGCCCACCGATGACCCTGACGTCGTCAAGGTGACGGGCCTTGTTGAAAAGCCCGCCACTGAGGATGCCCCCTCAAACCTTGCGATCATCGGTCGCTACGTGCTCGACCCCTCTGTCTTCGATGTGCTGGAGCACACCGAGCCCGGCAAGGGTGGCGAAATCCAGCTGACTGATGCGCTGCAGGAGATGGCAAGCGACGAGACCGGTGGCGGCGTTTATGGCGTTATCTTCCGCGGCCGTCGCTACGACACCGGCGATAGAGTGGACTACATTAAGGCGATCGTGCAGCTCGCTGCCGATCGCGACGATCTCGGACCCGATCTGCGTCCGTGGTTCAAGGAATTTGCGGCCACTCTCTGAGCCACTGTTTGAAAGGGTGCCGGCATGGATTTGACGGTGCCACGTGCACAGGGGCCCATTTCGATTCGCCTTGTGCGTCCGAAAGACGCGCGAACCCTGCAAAATGAACTGATCAGCAACCGTGGTTGGTTGCGAAAGTGGGAAGCAACCAGTCCCGACAGCGCGGTCTCGTTTGACATGCGTGCTGGTGTGAAGCGACTTTTGCAGCAGTATCGTGACGGCGCCGGCATCCCCTTCGTCATGGAGTACAACGGCGAAGTGGCCGGGCAGCTGAACGTCTGGGGGATCGCACGCGGATCCCTCTCATCGGCGACGATCGGGTACTGGGTCAGCGAACGGTTTGCCGGGCACGGAGTGACACCGACATCTGTGGCGCTTGCAACCGACATCTGTTTCTTCGAGCTGGGCATCCACCGCATGGAGATCTGCATCCGACCCGAGAACGTTGCGAGCCTCCGGGTCGTTGAGAAGCTCGGTTTTCGTTATGAGGGATTGCGCCGAAAGTACATCCACATCAACGGTGACTGGCGCGATCACTACTCATTCGCGCTCGTTCGTGAAGATGTGCCCGGCGGTGTGCTGCGTCGTTGGATGAGTGGACAAGCGCCCGAGGATGCCGCGAGAATCCCACCGGGCGACCTTTTGCCAGAGTAACCCCAGGCGACACGCGCATTCCTAGCGTGCATTGAACGGTGTCGTCGCATACCGTTTACGACATGGGTGGGCAGGTATTAGGCGGCGGAGTGATCATTGCCGTCGCTGTCGCGCTCTGGCTAGTCTATCTTTTGCCGTCGCTGCACAGCTCGCACCAGTTCAATGCCGCCGAGCGAAACGCCGTTCGGCTGAACCAGGCGCTCCGGATTCTCGCCGAAACCAGCGAGACCCCGCAAGAAGTGCGCATGGAACTGAACGCCCGCACCGCGATGGCGCAACAAAAACTTGCACGCCGTGCCCAAGCTCAGCGCGAAAATGCTGAGCTCGATACGGCGAAAGCTGAACTTGAGACCGCTCGGCTTGAGCGCGAGCGCGTACGAGCGCTTCCTGCCACGCGACGAGCACGCGCCCGACGTCGGGCACGAACCACTGCGACCATGATGGCTTTGCTTGCCCTCGCTGTTGCCGGTGTCGGTACATGGCAGCTTGTGAGCGCTGGCACGTCGACCCTGCTGTGGGCCGCTGGCGCTGTTCTGCTCGGTTCAGTTGCAGTACTACAGCGAATGGCGGCAGTTTCGCGTCGCGCGCACACGGTCGTTGCGGCGCCCGCTGCTGTTCGAACCCAGCCTGTCGTGCAAGATGTTCCTCTCGTGCGTCAGCACCGAGACACCCAGTGGCAACCGCGCACACTTCCGCGTCCGTTGAGCTCGTCGGTGGGTTCTGCGGCAGCTGTCGTTCGTGATGCAGCGGATGCTCGTGAAGCTCTTCGTGCCGCCGCGATCGAAGAAGCGAAGCGGCAGCAAGCGGCGAAGGCTGCGCCCCGTTCTATTGACACTGCGCGCGTGGTTGAGCCTGCGGCATCCGCTTCTGCGTACTCGCGCATGGGGTATGTCGACGACGCCGAGATCGAAGCGCACGTCCGCGATCTGCTGGAGCGACGCGTCGCCGGATAGCCCGCCTGATGCGTGTCGCGCCGGACCGGCGTGATAATGTTTTTGAGGTTCAAGGGCCTGTGGCGCAGTTGGTAGCGCGCCTCGTTCGCATCGAGGAGGTCAGGGGTTCAAATCCCCTCAGGTCCACCATTTTTTGATATTTTCGCGCATCTATGGGGATGATGCTCGATCAGACGCGCAAGCCGGTACCTGTCGGCGGCCCTTTTCTTTGCGGGCGATTGTGTGGCTGACCCCTGTTTCTTCGTTCGTATGTCTTTAGGGTCGTTGACCATGCGAGTGCGTCGAAGGGACTTTAGCGACGTGCTCGAACCGTTTCAGTATCGGAGCGCTTCAGCGAGTTTTCGACAGGATTTTTGTCGTCGCTTGTCGAAGGTTTCGGCGCTTCAGGTTGGGTCCGATTTCTCGGCAAAAAAACATCTTCCTCATAGGTCGTTCATAGTGATACATTTCTGAAGCTTGTTCGGGTTTCTGGTTCGCCACAGGGGCGGCCGCAGCGCAAGTGTTTGGGGATGCGCGCGCTGCTAATGCTCCGCGCGCCCTCGCGTAGTGGGGGATACGTGGAAACTAGGGCTGAGGCGAGCGCGGCTTCGAAGGCGCGCATTACCGCACGGCGGGGCCGTTTTGTTCCGATCCTTCTGATCTCGTCTTTGATAGGCGCGAGCGTCGTGGCGGGTATCCAGTCATCGCAGACACCGCCGGGTGGGGTCGATTGCTCCCTCGCCGAGGTTGAGACATCCGATGAGGCGGGGAGCATAGCGGCCGCTTGTGACGTTGAGGTCGAAGTTCTTAGTGAGCGCACACCCTGGGTGACCGTGTTCGCTCGCCCCGACGGGCAGACGCGGATGACGGTGGACGCGGTCCCTGAGCACACGAACGTGAACGGTGTGTGGGAGCCGATTGATGTTTCTGTCATCCCTGCGGCTGTGCCCGCGAATGTGGCGGAGGACGCCACGAGTGTCTCTGGTCACGGCGGCGGTGTCGGTGCGCCAGCTACGACACGCACTGACGTCTTTCCGATTGTCGAAGAGCGCACAGTTGGCGACACCGTGGTGGACGACGAGGTCACAGACGACGGTGAAGATCCTGAGGATGAAGGCGGCGGGGCCATCGATATCGATACGGAGTCGATGCTCGGCGTCGCCGCTCCGGTGTTTCCACTCTGGTTCAACCCGGGTGGCGACGCAGGTGAAGGGCTTCCGCTCGGCGTCGTTGAACGTGACGACGCATGGGTCAAGTTGTGGTTTCCGCTTCCGCTACCAGAGCCCACGCTTGATGACAGGTTTGTGACGTACGAACTCGCCGCCGGGGCGCGCCTGATTGTCGCGGTGATGGTCGATGGATCGGGATTCCGACCCGTGGTCGAACTGGATACGCCGGAGGCCGCCGACTGGTTGGAGGACGAACTTTCGTTGGCACGTGAAGAGCGCGGATTGCCCGGGTCTGGTCTGCAGATGCCATTCGAGGTCGAGGCTTCTGACGGGGTGAGCATGCAGGGAGTAGAGGACACCGGGTTCGAGTTCGTCAATGAAAGCGGGGAGATCCTCTTCTCCAGCCCGCCGTCGCTGATGTGGGACTCTAGCGCCGACGCGGCGGAAGATAGCGGGGAGGTGCGCGCGGAATTTCCTCTTCCCGGCGACCGATCGCTCGTGATGCCGGTAGATGTCGTGGCAGGAGACGAGGGTGAGGGCACGGTCCTCGTGTCGCCAAATGAGGAGATGCTGTCGGATGCCGACACCGTCTGGCCAGTGAGGATTGACCCGACGCTGGGTGGACGGACACCAACAGCATGGGTCGCGGTGCGCACAGGCGGCTATACCAGCGCGATTTACAAGTGGGCCGACACGTCGTCCCGCGTCGGCGAGTCGATGGGGCACTGCTCCCTATCGTGGACCTCAGCATGTGTGACGACCTTCACATCGCGCCTGGTGTGGGAGTTCCGCGACAGCGGCAGCAACTCCGTAGGAAGTTGGCTCGACAAACTTTCGGGATCCGACATTACCTCCGCGACATTCTCCGCCGACCCAGGACAACGTGGAAACTGCACGTCAACCCGGACGGATGCTTACCAGACCGATGGGATCTCCAGTTCGCAGCAGAGCTGGAGCAGTATGGGTTTCCTCAAGTACGCCTCCAACATCACTGCTCCGCAAGGCGACGCATGCTCTGACTCCGGGGTGCGCCGAGAGTGGGACGTGAAGAGCGTCGTTGTCGACGGGTCTAACCAAAACTGGCCATCGGTGACCATCGGTCTTAAAGCGAACAATGAGTCCAGCTCAAGCGGGTATAAGACGTACAAGAACGACGCGCGCCTCGACATCGTTTTCAACCGGGCACCGAATGTCCCGACGAGCGTAAAAATGACATCGCCCGCGCAATCGTGTGTGTCGGGTAGTAGTCGCCCCGTGTTGGCGACTACGACGCCGACTTTTTCTGCGGTTGCTTCGGACCCCGACGGCGGAAATGTCCGCGTTCGGTTTCAGGTATATATTCCGAGCCCAGAGTCAGAAGCCTGGAACAGCGGTGACCTTGCCGCGAAGGCTTCCGGGTCTACCTTCTCCGCAAAGGTCGCGTCTGGAAAACTCGTTGCCGGAAAGGTTTACCGCTATAGGGCGTACACGACTGACGGGGCGCGGCGATCGTCGTGGTCGTCGGCGTTCTGCGAGTTCACGGTCGATGTGACGAAACCGGCATCGCCGACGGTGACTCCCGTGCGCACCGGTGTTGCCGCGATTTACGACAGCGATGTGGAGCGCGGTGGTGTCGGCGTGGCAGGAAAGTTCACCATCAGCCGCGGCAACTCAAGCGATGTAACGCAGTTTAAATACTCGTTCAACAACACCTCGCTAACCTCAACAGCCACGCCGAACACCTCGGGTACCGCGCAGATTGCGTTCACACCCACTACGGCCGGACCTGTGACGTTGCGGGTGTCGAGCCGCGACAAGGCCGGAAATGAATCACCACCGACCACCTACGTGTTTGACGTAGCCGCGGCGAAAGAAGATGCAATCTGGATGCTCGACGAAGGCGAGGGTGACGTCGCCGCCGACGCGAGCGGCACCACTCCCGCCCGTGACCTCGAAGTATCCGGTGCCGGCTGGCTTGCGGGCCCGCATGATTTGTTTGGGTCGCGGCCAGGGGATGGCTCGTTGAGTTTCGACGGAACGGACGACGTTGCCAGTACGGGCCCGGTAGTGGACACCAGTGAATCGTTCGTTGTCTCCGCATTCGTCTGGCTGAATGCCGAGGCGACTAGTGCGGACGACTTCACCGCTGTTTCGCAGGACGGGATCGTCACATCCGCTTTTCAGCTGGGTTATTCCCAGTCCTGTCCAGACACGACAGCTGGCTGCTGGTCGTTCCGGATGAGAGACGCGGACGCGGGCACCGCCCCTCTCACGTTCGTGAAATCGACGGTTCCTGGCGTTCGAGACGAGTGGGTCCATCTGGTCGCCGAACACGACGCCGCCACCAAGACGATGAGTATCTGGGTGTGCGAGATCGGTACCCCCGAGAGCCCCGCAACAGGTAACCCGGTTCAAACTACGGTGCCGCGAGCAGCGGCTCCGTGGGACTCCACTGGCGCGTTCGTCCTGGGCCGGGGGTACTCCAACTCGGCCGTATCGAGCTGGTGGCCGGGGAAGATCGACAACGTTCGCGTATTTAAAGGCGAGGTCGTCGCTGAATCGAAGATCCGTCGCATGTGTCAGGGCGCGGAAGCCACCGACTTCGATAGTGACCTCGATGCCCTCGACCCGACCATCATCGAAGGCGAGTGATCATGTCTTACCGCACAGGCTCGGAACGCCACCCTTTTATGCGTCGCCTTCTCGACTCTCGGTTCTCGCTGGCTGCTGTCGCGACCGTGATGGTCGTGGTTCTTACCATCGATCCGTTCGCCACGGGGAGTGCCGCCAACGGTGTCGCGGGCACGGTTGACACGGTCGAAGATCGCGCGACCAACCTGGCTGAGGCGCAGGCCGCTGTCGCGGAACCCGCTGCGGCCGAGGCGTCGGAGATTGTGGGCGACTGGCCCGAGCTTGAGGACAGCGTGCAGCCGGAGGCTCAGGCAACACTCCCGGATGCAGCGCAACAAACCGTGACGGTGCCCTCTGTCGACACCGCAACGGTCGATCTCGGCGGGATGGACGTCAACATCGCCGCCGCAAGCAGCGGAGGCTCCCCGGAGGCAGTGAAACTTCGTGTGGAGGACTCGTCTGTCGCCGAATCAGTGGGTGTCACGGGTGTCCTCATCGACGTCGCCCAGGTGGATTCTACCGAGGTGATCGACGGTGCGCAGATCGACCTCACGGTGTCGTACGAAAATTTCAGTGGTCTTGTTGGTGGGGACTGGGCGTCCCGATTGCGGCTGGTCTTCGTGCCCGAGTGCGCGGTAGAAACCCCTGACATTGAGGCTTGCCAGTTCTCCCCTCTCGCCTCAACGAACGACGAGGAGGCGCAGACGGTGACCGGCACGGTGCCGGTCGACTCGGAACCCGGCGCCATGGGATTCGGGATGGGTGCACGGCAGGCGCGTTCTTCATCCGGTACCGGGTCGGTGGCGCTGATGGCAGGAGTATCGGGTTCGGCCGGTGATTGGTCTAAGTCAGGGCTACCGGCGTCGTCCTCGTGGGGAACTTCCGGCAACACCGGTGCGTTCACGTGGTCCTATCCCTTGGCCGTCCCGGTTCCTGAAGCAGGCCCAGCACCGGAACTCACTCTCTCGTACTCATCTGCTGTCTCCGATGGTCGTGTGCCGTCGGCCAACAATCAGTCGGGTTGGATCGGCGAGGGATTTGATCTGACCTCGAGCTACATCGAGCGCCAGTACGAATCGTGCACTACAGACTCCGAACGTCCTGGCGCGAATAACGCAAACCGTGAATCTGGCGACCTCTGCTGGGGCCGAGAGAATGCCACTCTCGTGTTCAAAGGCGCCTCATTGCCGCTTGTCTACGATGCGGCCGCCGATGTGTGGCACTCAAAAATTGACGACGGTACCCGGGTGCAGCGCACTAACGGAGGCTGGAACGGGGTGGATGGCGGCGAATACTGGAAGGTCACTACCCCGGACGGCACTCAGTACACGTTCGGTCGGGGAAAGACCTCCGAAAACGGTGCCGACCTCAAGTCCGCGTGGACAGTCCCTGTGTACGGCAACCACGCAGGTGAGCCCTGTCATGCCGCAGGTTACGCGGAATCCGACTGCAGTCAGGTCTGGCGTTGGAACCTCGATCACGTGGTCGACCCGTCCGGAAACACCATGACGTACACGTACGCCACCGAGACAAACAACTATGTCGCCGACTACATGCACAACGATGACTGGGACACCACGGGCTACATTTCCGGGGGCCACATTGTCCGCATCGACTACGGCACGCGCACTGGATCTACCGCGAGCGCGCCTTACCGAGTCGCGTTCACGACCCAAGCACGTTGCCTCACCAATTTTGTAAATCCTGCTTCGCTGTGTGAGGGCGGACACACCGAGTCGGACAAGTCAAAATGGCCCGATACGCCGCGGGATCTGCAGTGCACAGCAACTGCAGATGACTGCATGAATGTCGTCCCTGTCTTCTTCGATACCACCAGGCTCAGCAATGTCACCGCGCAAGCATGGGATGGTTCCAGCTACCGCGATATCGACTCGTGGGCATTCGGCGGCCGATTCGTGGGTGAAAGCGACTTCGATCCGGTAGAGACATCTCGGTCGGTCGTGCTGCGTGTCGATAAGATCACCCGAACCGCACGCGCTGGCACCACGAGTACCAGTGATGACATCTCTTTGCAGCCGGTCCGATTCGCCTACGATTCACTTCCGAACCGTGTTGATACCGCAACCGACGGGCAGTCAGGGTTGTGGCGCCCGCGCGTTATCCAAGTTCGCACCGATGCGGGCGCTCAGATAAGCGTCAGCTACCGCACAGAATGCACTCCTGAATCGTTGCCCGCCTCCAGCGACGCCGCGCAAAGCGCCAACGCCGCCCTCTGCTACCTCGTGCGCTGGCAACCCGATGGTGAACTCCAACCGGCCGACCACTGGTTTCACAAATATGTCGTCGAAAGCATGGTTGAAGACGGTGCCCCCCATGTGGCGGGTTCGAGTGACCTCATCACTGGCTCGCAATCCAAAGTCACCCGATACAACTATCTCGGTGGGGCGAAGTGGGTGAAGCCAACTGGGCCGATGGTGGACGCCTCAAAAGTCACTTATACCGATTTCCGGGGCTTTGCTCGAGTGGACACGGTCGTTGGCGAAGGTGAGGAGCAAGCCACCACCGAGCGGGCGACGTACCTGCGCGGAACTGGCGGCACCCTCACAGCAGGACCCGCAGGCAATACCGTCTCCGTTGTCGACGTCGAAGAGTTCGCCGGTACGGTATTCAGCACCGAGACCCTCAACGGCTCGAAGACGATTACCCAGTCGATCACCAAACCCGGCACTCCCGTCACGGTCGCAACCGGTACCGGGGTGACGTCGAAGCGGATACCCTCGACCACCACGTACGGGTTTACCTTCGATGGGGGTGGAGCGCTTGAACACCGGACTTCGTCAACGATTACTAACGACAGCGCCGGCCTGCCGGTTACGGTCGAAGACCGTGGCGACCTCACAAAGAGCACCGACGACATCTGCACGAAGACCACATATCGACGCGATCAGGCGTACCTGGGTGCGCACATGCTCGCTTTCGCTTCGAAGACCGAAACATTTGAAGCGGCCTGTGCCTCCGCAGCAGCCGCGAACCTTCTCACTCGTGACACCGCCACCTACGACACGCTAGGACGCGCCCTTTCCACAGCATCGGTGGATCCGGCGAACGCCTCGGTGAACGTCACCCGAGCGACTTACACCTATGACGTCTACGGGCGCGTCACATCGGTGAAAGATGCCGCGGGCAACAAAACAACCACCGACTACACCGCATCGGCTGGGGGACAAGTTTCAAAGGTGACGACTACCTCGCCCGACCCTGACGGCACGGGGCCGCTGCCGAAGTTCGTTTCTGTCCAGACGCTGAGCCCGCTTACCGGGCAGCCGATCTCGATGACCGATCAGAACGGCCTGGTCACCACCGCAACCTACGACGCGTTGGGCCGACCCACCTCGATCCGCTACCCACAGCACGCAGACGCGCCGCACCCCTCTCTCGAATACGAGTACACAGTGTCGCCGAACGGCCTCAACGCTGTCGTGACACGCAGCCTCGCTGTCGACGGTAAGAACCAGCATTCTTCCGTCATTTTGTATGACGGATTGCTGCGTCCTTTCCAGCAACAGGTGGAAGGCGCCAACGCGACGCTCGCCGACCGGGGCCGGATGGTCTCGCATATCTTCTATGATTCGCTCGGTCGCGTGGAGTCGCGCACTTCCGCGTGGCATGTGAAGGGTGCGCCCGAGGCGTCTCCTGAACCGCCACCTGCCGTGCCTCCGGCGTCGACATCGTATGAGTACGACGGTGCCGGGCGGGTGACCGCCGAGATTTTGTGGGTCGGCACTGAATCCAACCCCGAGTACGAGATGTGGCGGAGCACCACCGTCTACGACGGCGCCAATACACTCACGATTCCCGCAGATGGGGGAACGCCGACCGAGACGATCATCGATGCGCGAGGTCGTGCCATCGAATTGCGCGAATACGTCCGAGACCCGCGGGCCGACGCAGACGCAGATACCGCCGCTGAGATCCGTGCACTCACGTCTCATACCACCACGTATGGGTACAACGGGGCCAGTGAATTGACCACGCTCACGAATCCGACCGGGGATGTTTGGAGCTATGAGTACGACCGCGCAGGGCAACTTCTTTCCCAAACCGATCCCGACAGTGGCAAGAGCAGCACGACGTACACCGTTCTAGGTCAGGTCGCGACACAGACCAATGCGAACGAGGAAACGCTGGTCTATACGTACGACGCGCTCGGTCGTGTGACGGAGCTTCGAGACGGTGACGGCACGCGCCGAGCCTCCTGGTCTTTCGATGTCACGCCTCTGGCTGGTGGTGGTGGTGACACTGCGCTCGGACAACCCAGCTCCACCATCCGCGTCGTTGACGGTCTCGAATACACAACCACATACGGCGAGTACGACACCGCGTACCAGGCGACGACGGTGAGGACAAGCCTTCCCGAAAGTCCCGGACTTCACACCCTGTCGGGGGAATCGTTCGATACGCAGATTGCGTACACGGAGGACGGGCAGGTCGCTCAGATCACCTACCCCGAAGTCACTGACGGCGACAGTATTGTGCTCGGCAAAGAAACCGTCACGACGATGTTCGATGAGGCCTCTATGCCCTCTTGGATGAGCGGCGGATTCGGGTGGGGCACCTACGTTGCCGATGCGCAGTGGAACTCGGACGCCACACCTGCCGTGCAAGACCTCGGTACTACGTACGGGGCTGCTGTCTCCTACGACTGGGAAATTGGTACGCAGAGGCTTGCGAGTATTCGGCTGGATCGTGAACGCGTCAGCGGCACAGAAGTCGCCCTGGAATATGGGTATGACGACGCCGGAAACGTCACGAGCATCAGCGACTTGCCGACCGCAGCGCGCGTGTCTAATCAAGCCGATGTGCAGTGCTTTGACTATGACGGACTGCGGCGGTTGGAAACGGCGTGGACAGAAGGCGCGCCGGGCTGCGAGTCCGTGCCTCGGTCGACGTCTGATGTTGGTGGGTATTCGCCGTACTGGATCGACTATACGTATGACGTGCTCGGGAACCGTACCCAGCAGACCAGCTTTGACGGGGCCGACACGACGGTTACCGAGTACACCCATGGCGGCGGCGGCGCTGGTCCTCACCAGCTGACGGAGATGGTCGAGACCACGGGACAACTGACCACGGTGGTCGGGTTTGACTGGGATGCCGCGGGAAACCAGACGTCTCGCACCGTGGACGGAGCATTGCAGACGCTCACGTGGGACGCCGAAGGCGAGCTTGCCTCGATCGCCGGCGCTGAGACGGACGTCGCCAACGTCTACGACGCGTCCGGTGAGCGGTTAGTCCGCGTCGACGACGGAGCAGCAACTGTCTACCTCCCCGGCGGGCAGGAAGTGACCGCGACCGACGAGAAGGTCACCGCGACCCGCTGGTACAGCTTCGCAGGCACAACTGTTGCTGTCCGCACCGGAACGGGCCTCGGGGGTGTGTCCAGTGTCGTTTCCGACGCGAACGGCACCCCCGTCGCTTATGTGCATAACACCGATTGGGCGGCAGGTGTGCAGCGGGTGCGCACGGAACCGTTCGGTGATGCGCGCGCTGGTGAGGCTGGCCAGGTCGAAGGTCGCGGATATCTTGGCGCTCCCGCCGATACGACAGGCTTGACGTTGCTCGGTGCAAGGTATTACGACTCTGCCACGGGCACCTTCATCAGTCCCGATCCACTGTTGGATCCCGGTGTGCCGGCGCAACTCAACGCCTATGTCTATTCCGGGAACAATCCGATTACCTGGTCGGATCCGTCAGGGTTGAGTTGGCTTGGCGACGCATGGAACAACGTCACCAAGTGGGTCGACAAGAACAAGTCTGTGATCGCGGGTGTCGTGGTCGGTGTGGCCGTTACCGCGGGATGTTTGGCTGTCACCGGGGGTGTCGGAAGCGTTGCGTGTGCCGTCGCGGGTGGTGCTGCCGGGGCCGCGGTCAGCAATATCTGGAGGCAGAAGGAGTCGGGTAAACCCTTCAACTGGGGGAGCTTCGCCGCCGAGACCGCTATGGGCGGGGCTCTGGGGTTGCTCGGCCCAGCCGCGGGCGCTGCTGCGCGAGCTTTCGCGCCTGCAGCGTCTGCTGTGGTCCGCACAGTTTCGAACGCGATCAGTGCAGGCGCGGGCAAAGCCGGAACAGTGTTCAAACCCGCGATGTCGGCCACCGCGAGTCGTGCCGCGAACGCCTCCGCGACCCGATCTGCCACCCAAGCCACGTCCGGTGCGCGGAACAGCTCTACATCGATGGCATCCTGTGCGATCAACAGTTTCGTGCCCGGTACCCTCGTTCTGCTCGCTGACGGCACACGTACTGCGATCGAAAACATCCGGGTCGGTGACCTAGTGCTCGCAACCGACCCGGAAACCGGAGAATCAAGCGCTGAACCGGTCAACGTCACCATCACCGGAACGGGCGAGAAAGATCTCGTGACCATCGCCGTCATGTCAGATGACGGCTCGGCAGGCGAAGTCACGGCCACCGCCGGCCACCCCTTCTGGGTCGCAGACAAGAGCGAGTGGGTCGAAGCGGGAGAACTGCAGTCCGGCCAGTGGTTGCGTACCTCTAACGGCACATGGGTTCAGATCACTGCGATCGAACACGACCACAGGGAACAGGCGGTCTACAATCTCACCGTCGAGGCAACCCACACGTACTACGTATACGCGGGCGAAGCTGAAGCACTCGCGCACAACTGTGGCGGCGCAGCAGGGATGGGTGCAGAGAAGACATTTCAGACTTACACGAAGTTCAATGCGAAGACTGGGCAGGTCTACGTCGGTCGCACCAGTGGATACGGTAACTCGCGTGTGAATGTTGCTCGGCGCGACTCGCGCCACGCTTATAATGAATCCGGCTTCGGACCCGCGAGATTAGAAAAATCGGGGAGTTACGAAGCCGTCCGAGGTCGTGAACAACAGCTGATCGAGTCGTACCGTAGCCTAGGTTTGTCTGCAAACAAGATCAACGGGATAAGCCCGTCCAATCCTCGGTTGCAGACATACATGAATGCGGCGCGGAACGAGTTCGGGGAGTAAAAGTGGGGCGCAGAAGGCCTGTTGTGGGGTCGGTGGTTCAATTTCCGCTTCCGGGTGGAGGGTTCGCATACGGGCGTGTGTTGAGGGATGCATCCGTTGCGTTCTACTCCACGAGATCGAACGAACCGGGCATGCCGCCGATAGGTGAGCGTGAGTACGAGTTCGTCGTTGGTGTGTATGACGATGTTCTCCGTGCGGAGGACGTGCCTGTCGTTGGCTATGACCCTGGTGTGGGGCCGGAGGATGAGTGGCCTCCGCCTAATGTGATCCGTGACGCTCTTACGGGGAAGCCGACGATCTACCACCACGGCACGATATCAAAAGCGAACGAGGACCAAGTAGTTGGCCTCGAGCCGGCCGCGGTGTGGGCTCGGTGGCACCTTATCGAGCGTCTTGTGGGTGGGTCAGCACCGTAACTCTTCTTGTTTTCGGCCGCGCGACACACAACACTCTCGAAGAGGCGGTGGAAAACGAGCTCGACGGTCGTCCACGGACGCTGGTCTCGATCTGCCATCCGTCTCGTCCCGCGGCGCTAGTCGATCCACGGAGACTACGGATCGCGCGGAATTGCGATGGACAGTGATCAATTCGCGAGGTTGGCACGCTTTAAGTTGATGTTTGACGTGGAGTAACTAGGCATGATGCTCGCGAGAGCATGACAACTCACCGCCGGTCTCGGGAAGCGCCGCCGGGGAGGAACACCATCATGCTTGTTCGCTACCTCGGAGAGTTCCGCGCGGACGCGGTCGCGAGCCGCCGCCAGATAGGCGTCGCCATAGAACAGATCGCGACTCAGGCTTTCATCTCCGCCCGAATCATTTTCACGACCGCGGCGGTATCTCGGCCAAGCTGAGTCGCGACATCGTTGAGATCATAAAAAGAGCCCGGCCATCGGCCGGGCTCTTTTTATGTCTTGCGGGGGTGAGGCTTCTAAGAAGCGGCGGGGTCAGCCGGTGCAGCAGGAGAACCCTGAGAAGTCGCGTTGATCCCTGCTCCGATCCCACGGCCAACAGCCTGGCCCTGGATGATCGCAGCCAGATCGAGGCCAGTTGCGGCCTCCACACTGTCGAACACCGCGCGCATGGCCTTGGCGTTCTCGGCGCCGACGACGCTCGATGCACCGTCATTTCCGCCGCCGCCACCGATGATCGAGACGCTCCCAATCGCCGCGTAGCCCTTGGCGAATTCCGCCATCATCGACGGCAGCACATCCAGCACGCGCTGCGAGAGGATCGCTTCCTGGTTCGAGGCAATCGCCTGCGCTTCGGCCTCGACAGCCGCGGCCCGCGCTTCACCTTCGGCGCGGATCGCGTCTGCCTCGGCTTGAGCACGCAAGCGACGCGCGCTGGCTTCGGCATCAGCGAGCGAGCGGAGAGCGCCGGCCTCACCGGTAGCCTTCGCCTCGGCGGCTGCTGCCTCACCACCGGCACGAGCCTTGTCGGCCTCCGCCTGCTGCTCCGCGATGCGCGTGCGAGCCTCGGCTTCTTTCACCTTCTCGATCGCAGCAGCTTCGGCTGAGCGCTCGCGCGTGTACAACTCGGCTTGTGCCCGGGTCTCGGCTTCGTAGCGCTGTGCGTCCGCAACGCGCTTGACGTCGGCATCCAACTGCGCCTGCTTGTTCTCCGCCTGCTGCTGCAGCACGGCCTGCTCAGCCTGTGCACGAGCGAGATGCCCAGCCTGCTCCGCCTCGGCGCGAGCCCGACCGACGCCGGAATCGGCGTTGGCGGTGTTGGTGTCGAGATCGGTCTGCTCGATCAGGTTGGCTTCTTGGTTCGCGATGACTTTCTGGTTGATCGCACGGTCGGCATTGGTCTCGGCAATCTCCGCCGCCTGGCGCTTCGCCTGAATCTCGGGGGCACCCAGCGACCGGATGTATCCCGTGGCATCCGTAATGCCCTTGATCTGGAAGGAGTCGAGGATCAGGCCCTGCTCGGCGAGCTCGTTGGAGACGTCGGCCGCGATTTGGTCGGAGAACTTCTTGCGCTCCCGCATCAGTTCGACCACCGACAGTGTCGCCACGATCCCTCGAAGCGCACCTTCGAGCTGCTCGGTCGTGAACTGCTCGATGGCCTTGTCTTGCGACGCGAAGCGCTCTGCGGCACGCCGCACGAGCAGCGGGTCGGAGCCGATCTTCACGATCGCGACTCCGTCGACGTTCAAAGTGACGTTGTCGAGCGACTGCGCTTCTGCATTCAGCGACACCTGGCGGGAGCGGAGCGAAATGATCTCGTGACGCTGTGTGATGGGGTTCACCAGCGACTTGCCGTTGACAATCACCGTCACCGGTGACTCAGACATCTCGGAGCGCAGCGCACCATCCGTGTCTATCACGGTGCTCTGCACCTTCTGCTTGCGCCCTGAAATCACGAGGGCCTCATCGGCGCGAGCGACCTTGATCCAGCTCTTCGCAAATATCAACACGATCAAACCGATGATGATCGCCGCAACCACGCTGATTCCTACGATGGTCAGAATGCCGACCGTCTCGTCGATTTTCACGTCAGACTCCCTCATGCGCGCAGGCTCTCGCGGGGAGCGTGAATGCCCGGGCCCAGGCTGCGCCAGACCCAAAGTGCTGCTGCAGAGCGCCCTCGCGCGGGGTTTCTGGTACGCCACCCGCTGCAAGATCGTTCTGGCAGAACCACCCCGAAGTCACTCTAGCGACACTCGGATGCCGCGATTTCACCCCCGCGGTTCACCACCCGCGAGTGCTCAGGTCGAATAGTGCTGACGCTGATTTCCCCGGTCTCGCGCTCGGGGCGCGTTTTAGGGCCATGCCAGACTGGCGGGGTGAAATCGAGACGCGCCTGGTCTTTGTCTGTCATCGGTATTTTCGTCACCTTGAGCCTTGCGGCGTGCGTGGCCGATGCCCCGAAACCGGATGCAAACGCGACCCAGGCGCCCGGGCCAACTGCCAGCCAGACCCCTCGTCCGACTGCGACCAAGTCCCCGCGGCCTACTGTGACGCCTTCGCCGACACTCTCACCGACACCCGTCGAGCCGGGAAATGGCGGGTCAAATGGCGGCACGTCGAACCCGCGCGGATCGAGTGGTTCGGGCGGCAACGTGCCGAACTCGACACCCACTCAGGCGCCTGCGCCTGCGCCGAATCCTGCCCCGAACCCGAACCCCGCTCCGACGACGGCACCGAGCCCGAGCCCGAGCCCGACGCCGGCACCGAACCCGATTCCCGCCGCGTGCTCGAGCAGCAACACGGCGCCCGGCATCCCTGCCGCTGATTTCGGATCGATCGCAGAGTACTCCACCACGCCGCTGGCCCAGGGCAAAGACTGCACTGGCTTTCGCGCCTACCTTTCGACCGGATTGCCGCAGTATGACTCGCAGTCATACGAGTTCTTCGGGCACCTGATCGACGATGACGGCAATGTGAATTCCATCGCGATGATGTCGCAGGGCAACAAAAACGAGTGGCCGCACACAAACACGGTCTATACATTTGAGGAAGCCGGGCTGATTTTCAACCGCCTAGACCAGCGCGAAGGCCCCGTTGTCGGAGGTATCGGTGGGATAGCCGACGTCACAACGCCGGTCTCGATCGACTACCAGCCATGGAAAATCGCCGTGGCCGACATTCCGCTCGGTCAGCCCGAACAGACGATGGAAATGCGTGTCGTTTCGGGCACGGTCGGAGCGGTCGGTGCGGTCTACGAGATCACTGCTGTCGTGCCGACCGGTACGTCGATCGGGGTCGACACCGAGCCCACGACACTGCACGTGCGGGCTAAGGATACGACCGGAATCATTCAGTGGGGATACGGCCCCAACGGCTTCTTCCCGCTCTGGATGTTCGACGGCGACCCCATCGACCCGACCGATCTCGACATCGCGACTCGCGATCAGCGTGGGCCGATCATGGACACTTACAACGGTGACATCGGTGCCTACCTGAAGGCCACCGGCGACCCGATGACCGGCCAGGGCTCCCACTACTACTCGATGCCGTTGGTCGAGGTCGAGGAGTGGTCTGTGCAACGCGGCTCGTCGTATATCGCCCGCGGAACCGGTGGTGACTTGTTCTTCGACAATCTGACTGAGACCTACAACGACTCTGCCGCCTACATCGTGCAGAACGGTTACCACTGGACCGAGTTCTCGGTGCAGCTGCCCGACTCGAAACAGGGCATGTTGATCGCCGTCACCGGCCAGGAGGATGTCGGAGATCTCTACTACGCGATGCTCGGCGGTGCCGGGTCCAAGCAGTCGAAGAATGGGACCCTAGCTCCGACCTCGAATTGGCCGCAGGGAGCCATCCACATCACCCCGAAGCCTTCGAGCACCTGGACTTCTCCGAACACTTGTTATGTCTACGAGCTCAGCTACGACGTGAAGCTCGATGCGTCGTCGACGCGGCCGGCGGTCGACCTCGTCTTCACCGCGGTCGAGAAAGAGCAAGAGATCGACGCGGGGGACCGTCCCGTCTACGAGGGGCTTTTCGCATACTCCGGCAAGCTCGATGGCAAGTCAGTGAACGGGTACGCCTGGGGCGAGATTCAGGGTACTAAGCCCGCAGCAGGGCACGACACGCCACCTACCTGTTAGAGGGCGTTCGCTGCTGGGTTCCGATCGGTAGGTTGCTCGGAATTCTCGGTGTCACGCTTGTTCTCGTGCGTTGATTTCTCCCCAAAAGTTTTTTGAGAAAGTTATCCACAGCAGGGCTTTTTGGGCTGGTTTGGGGTGCTCAATGTCGGAGGTATGTTCGATACTTGAGTCATGTCAGAGAACGAAACCGAGCAACAAGACGCAGAAGCGTACGAGCTGTCTGAGTCTGTGGCGACGTTGATTTCGTTCGATCAACAGATCGCACACATCCAGGCGGCACGCGCTGCGGTCCTTGCGAACATGGGGCGCATCGCGCTTGCGCAAATGCGGCGGATGACGTCGCGTGACTCACGAGACCGAGAGATTCCGATGCGGGCGGTCGCGGCAGAAGTTGGGGCTGCACTTCGGGTGTCAGATCGCACGGCGCAAATACGTATCGATGACGCGCTCGAAGTCACCGAGTCGTATCCGGAGACGTTTGCGTCGTGGAGCGCGGGGCGTGTCTCGGAACGCCATGTGCAAGAGATCTTGCGGGCGGGCGTGAACCTGACGGATGCCACAGCCAAGGCCCGGTACGACCGCGAGGTTATCGGGGTCGCTGAGGCCGAGACACCGGGGCGGTTGCGGGGGTTCGCTGCAGCTCTGGCCGAGAAAGCGCAACCGCGAACGCTTCAGGAACGCTTTGAAGACGCCAACGCGACGCGTACGGTGCGACTGTTCGACCTCGCCGATGGCATGAGTTCGATCAACGCCGTGCTGCCGTCGGTGCAGGCGCACGGGATTTTCAACCGGCTCACGCAGCAGGCCCGAGCGTTGAAAGACTTCCGGGCGGGGCGATCGGATTACGGCACGAAGCTCCGCGCCGAGGATGAGCCTGTGGTGGATGATCGGCGGACGACGGATCAGATCCGCGCCGACCTGTTCTCCGACATGCTGTTGACATCGGTGCCGAGCCTCGACCCGCTCGCGGGCGACGACTGTGGCGGGCTGGGTGCGATCAAAGCGATCGTGCAGGTCACGGTGCCTGCGACGACGCTGGCGGGCACCTCATCGACGCCAGCGGATCTGTCTGGGCTCAGCTTGGTTGACCCCGAGAGTGCACGACGGCTCGCGGGTACCGCGCCGGGGTGGGATCGGGTGTTCACCCGGCCCGTGACGGGCACCGTCGTCGCGGTCGATCGGTATCGACCCAGCGACCAACTGAAACGGCAGCTTCGGGCGAGAGACCAGCACTGCAGGTTCGTGGGGTGCCGCATGCCTACGCACCGCTGCGATATCGACCACACCGTCGATGCTGCCCTTGGCGGGCCAACTCATCAGCACAACCTGGCGCATCTGTGCCGAAGGCATCACAGTTTGAAACACGCGAGCAGGTGGTCGGTGAAGCAGCGCGGTGATGGGGTTTTGGAGTGGACGTCGCCGACCGGGCGAAGTTACACCGACAAACCGCCCTGGGTCGCATTCGAACCAGATGTCAACGAACCACTAGTTCATTCAGCTCCTACACCGCCGCCGTTCTAGCGTTCGGCGCGTCGGCGAGAAGCCAGAGAGTTAATACGCCGGTCTTACCTTTGGCGCCGTCGGCGTCTGCCGGCAGCGCCGCCGCCGTCCACCGGTACCGTCTCGCTCGATAGGGTGAGCGCGTGAGCGAACAATTGCATAAGCGAAACCTCATCGTCCGAAAGGCCCTCCGCGCCGCCGGAATTTTGTCTGACATCGTCGTGCTTCCGGATGCCGCAGCCACAGCTGCCGTGGCCGCAGCAGCCGTCGGAGTTGAGGTCGGCGCGATCGCCAACAGCCTCGTCTTCTGGTCGGACGACGCGCCCCTGCTCGTCATGACGAGCGGCGCACATCGGGTCGACACCGCAGCACTCGCGACGCGGCTCGGGCGCGACAGCATCCGTCGCGCGACAGCCGAACAGGTCAAGGACGCCACCGGTCAAGTCATCGGGGGAGTAGCTCCCGCGGGGCATCCGTCCCCGCTCACGACCGTTGTCGACGAGGCGCTCGCAACGTTCCCCGAAATCTGGGCTGCCGCGGGAACTCCGCACACAGTGTTTCCGCTGACGTTCGCCGAACTCGTCCGCCTGACGAACGGCGCTGTTGTCGCCGTCGACTAGTAGCTGAAGCTAGATGGAAGAGGCCGCCCGAGAATCGAAATCTCGAGCGGCCTCTTTCACTAGATGCGCGCTAGACGATCGCGGCACGCAGCTCTGCTGCGGCAGCGCCGACGTCGGGTGCGCCGTAGATTGCTCCGCCGGCGACAGCAACCTGCGCGCCCGACTTCTGCACCGATGCAATGGTCGAGGCGTTGATTCCGCCCGCGACCGAGAACGGCACGCCAGATGCTTCGCCGTCGCGCAGGAGCGTTGAGAAGGTGAAGCCTTCTTCGGCCTGCTCGTCGAGCCCGGCGTGCATCTCAACGAACTCAACACCGAGAGCAACGACTTCCTGGGCGCGCTTGGGCTTGTCCTGCACTCCGATGAGGTCGACCACGATGCCCTTGCCGTGCTTCTTCGCAGCCTTCACAGCGCCCGCAATGGTGCTGTCTCCTGCTGAACCGAGCACGGTGACGAGGTCGGCACCAGCGGCGAACGCGATGTCGGCCTCGAGCTCGCCGGCATCCATCGTCTTCAGATCTGCGAACACGATCTTGTCGGGATGGGCAGCCTTTACCGCGGTAACAGCCGAAAGCCCTGCGCTCTTGATGAGCGGCGTGCCGAGCTCGAGAATGTCGACGTGGGGCGCTGCAGCAGCGGCGAGCTCCAGAGCAGCCTCGGTGGTGAGCGTGTCCATTGCGAATTGCAGTTTCATGGTGTTCCTTTTCATTCGAGGTTTGAGTGGCGGGGCCAGAGGTCGTCAGCACTTGCTCCGGAACGTCGCCACAGGGCGTGGAAGACGGCGTCACCGATGAGTACGACGGCCTGTTCAAAAAGACTTCCCGCATACTGAACAGACGCGGCCTCGCTCCGATCGAGCTTTCCCGCGGCCGGCACGACGATGGTGGCCGACGAAAGTTTCGCCAAGGGCGATGACGCTGCGGTTGTGATGGCAGCGACTTTTGCGCCGAGCGACACAGCTGTCTCGGCGGCGCTCACAATTCCGGTGGTCGTTCCGGAGCCACTTGCAGTGATCAGAAGGTCCCCACTGCTGATTGCGGGGGTTGTCACCTCTCCTGCAACGTGCACTTCGAGTCCGAGGTGCATGAGTCGCATCGCAGTCATTTTGAGCGCCAGACCGGAACGCCCGGCACCGATCACGAAGACGCGTGGCGCCTCAGCGATGGCGTCAGCGAACGCCGATAGTGACCGCGACTCGTGCTGAGCAACATGTTCAAGCGACCGGCTCAGCTCTTGCGATACTCGCGAGAGCGCATAGCTGGGCCCGTGTTCCAAGACGTCCATGTGTTCCATCGTGGGCGGTGGGGCCATGAGGAGCCCCCACCCTTAGGGTGAGGTTTACCTATCCATAGGAATGGGATGGGTTACACGGGTAGGCTGTCGACATGGAAGCACAGGGGCAGCTACCGTCATCAGCATCGCGACGACTCGCGCTGGAGCATTCACGGGTGTTGGCCGAGCAAGCTGACCGTCATGCCGTAACGCTCGAATCAATCCTCGCGATTTTGCGATCGAATCGCCTCGACGACCGTGCAGCGCGAACAATGGTGACGGATGTCGCAACGACGGCGCTGGTCGGACTCCGCATGGTCACAGACGAGCAACGCAGCAGCATCCTCGAGCCAGTCGTTGGTGCGTTCGCGCGGTTGCGATCCGATCTTCATCCCCTGGTCCGCTTCGGTGAACTCGATGTGCAGTTTGTGGAGCCTCCCGCAACGGGGCGAGCACTGCCCGGCGAAGTTGCTCACGCCGCGCGAGCTATCGTTCGAAGCGCTGTGCTCGCTTTTGTCGACAAAGGCGAAACGCGTCGTGTGCGTATCCAATGGGACTGCGACGGCCTCAACCTGCTGATCGGCATTCGCGACGACGGTCGGGGCGATCTCACACCTCACGATGATTCGCTTCGGCCCATCGCCGAGAAGGTTTCAGCGCTCGACGGTGTACTCGCGGTTTCTGCGACGCCCGGTTGGGGGTCTTCCCTTGATATTCGGTTGCCCCTTGATCCACCCGCCGAGCCCGAGCCTCTTGCCGACTCAGTCGAATTGACTGCGCGTGAGCGCGATGTGCTGCGCCTGGTGGCTTCGGGCGCTCGCAATCGCCTCGTGGCATCGACCCTTGGCATTAGCGAGAACACCGTCAAGTTCCATGTCTCGAATCTGCTTCACAAAACAGGGACCAGTGGTCGCGCAGAACTTGCGGCGCTGGCGCACTGAGCCACGAAGCGCACCAATATTTAGCGCGCGCTCGGCTCGTCGAACGTCCAACGGTCGGGCTCGTCGAAGTCGATGGACGCCCAATCCGAAGCATTCCACTCGAACACGGCAACTGCGCACGTGGGCATTTCCGTCACTTCGCCGTCGGTGAGGCGCTCGACGAGCGTGCTGAGGCCAGGGTCGTGCGCCACGATCACGGCAGTACTGCCATCGGTCTCGGATGCCACCTCGAGAAGCACTCGGGGTGGGGCGCCATAGAGACGCGCGTCGCGAGTGACGTCGACACCCAGCGCGTGGCCGAAGGCATCCGCCGTCGTTGCTGCGCGAAGCGCGGTGCTCGACACAATCGCATCGGGCTTCACACCGGCGGCGGAAAAGGTGGCCGCCAGCCGCTCGGCCATACGGGGTGCGTCGCCCTGACCGCGGCGGTTGAGCGGACGCTCATGATCATCGAGAAAGGCATTGCCCCAGTCAGACTTCGCGTGGCGCACGAGCACGAGGGTGATCATGCTTTCACCGGCAAATACGCCCACGCGGTGCGTCCGCTGACGAGAGTGACTTCGCTGCGGCAACCGCGTGACGCTTCGTAATTATCGATGGCATCAAGCTCCGCATCAGTGACTTCGAAGACAAAACCAATGACTTTGTCGAGCGCACTGCCCGTGCCGCGCACGCGTGCGTGAGTGTTCACACCGGGTGCGTCATCTCGAGGATCGTCGACTTCTACGTAGTCAACCGTGTAACCAGTGAGCACATCTACCTCGCATGTCACCAAATGCCCGAGGGTGTCGAGCTGCACGGCGGGCGAGCGCAGCGTGCCGTAGCTGAAGAGCAGCTGAGCTGGTTGCGGAGTGGCCACGGCCCCAGGCTACCCGCGGAGGAACGCCTCGGCGAGTGTGAAAATTGCAAGTCCCGCAAGAGAGCCAACAATGGTTCCGTTGAGGCGGATATATTGCAGGTCACGGCCCACCATGAGCTCAATCTTCTCGGTTGTTTCAGCGGCATCCCACCGCTCGACTGTGTCGGTGATGATCGAGGCGATGTCGTGTCGGTAGCGCTCCACGAGGAACACGGCGGCGTCCGTCACCCAGCCATCGATTCGCGCTTGAAGCGCAGCGTCAGAGGTGAGGCGGTCACCGACGTCAGCGAGCGCCCGTGCGGCCCGAATGCGCAGCGCACTCTCGGGGTCCGCAAGAGATGTGAGAAGCCCAGACTTTGCCGTGTCCCACAGGCTCGCCGCAAGCTCGCGCACGCGCGGACTGTCGAACACCCCAGACTTCGTGCTCTCAAGACTCGCAATTGTTTCGGGATCATTCTGGAGGTTCTGGGCGAGGCGCGCCAGGTAACCATCAAGAGCAATACGGGCGGGATGCTGCGGCTCAGCAGCGATCGCGGCGACAAGTTTTACGGCCTCGTTGTATGCGGCTTCATCGACAAGGCGCCGCGCGACCGATGGCACCCACGACGGCAGCCTCCGCGAGAGGAGGCCCGTGAACGACGTCTGGTTGGTACGGAGCCAGGTGGCAATTGTGTCGACACCGAGGTCTACGGCGCCGTGATGCGCACCCGAGGAGACCACCTGTTCAAGGCGCTCGCCAAGAGGCGGGCCCCACTGTGGCTCGATCAGATGCTCCCGTGCGAGGCTTTCGAGCACATCTCCGACGTCATCATCGCTCAGCGCCTGCAGCACGCCGGCGGCCATGGTGGCGCCTTCGGCGCTCACGCGCTCTGCATGCGCTGGATCGCGCAGCCATTCACCGAGGCGCGCAGCAACAGACGTTTCCTCGAGCTTTGTGCGTACGACATCCGCTGACAAAAAGTTTGTCTCGACGAATTCGCCGAGCGATCGTCCGATCTCGTCTTTGCGGCTCGGAATGATCGCCGTGTGCGGGATCTTGATGCCGAGCGGATGCCGAAACAGCGCTGTCACGGCAAACCAGTCTGCGAGCGCGCCAACCATTCCGCCTTCCGCCGCGGCACGGACATATGCGAAAGCAGGCATGCTCTCTTGCAGCACGAACGAGATGACGAAGACTATCGCCAGCGCAACGAGTGCGCCGAGCGCTATGCCTTTCATCACTCGAAGGGCGCGGCGACGCTCCTGGTCTGCGGGGCTCAAGAGAGAAGTGGGAGTGTGGGGCATCAGCTACTCATCGGTCCGAGCCATGCCGACGCCGCAGTCGAGTGCGCGGACTCTGGGTCAGAGGGGTGGAACATGCCCGCGAGCACATCGCGGTAGAGGCGGCCAAGCTCTGACGCCGAACGGTAGGACGACCCGCCACCGACGAGCATGGCGTTGTCGACGACGTCTTTCGCAGCAACTACCGCGCGGTGCTTCACTCCGCTGAGGAGCGAGAACCAGCGTGCGCCGTGGTCGACGGCATTGTCGATGTCTTCGGAAAGCGCCGCGATCTGCGGACCGAGCGCATCGTAGGTAAGAGCCATATCGGCAATGCGCCAGCGGATGTCGGGATCATCGCTGTACGCTTTTCCTGTTTTCTTAGACGTGCGCTTCTTCGCAATCTCTACCGCAAGATCGAGGGCTCGCCGCGCGATACCGGTGTAGACAGACGCCACGAGCACTTCGAACACACTGAAGATTCCAAAGACGATCGGATCGGGGTTTGGCCCTGGCGCGATCTTTCGCACGACGCGATCAGGCGACGCCACCGCACCATGAAGCTCGGTCGTGCGGCTCTGCGTGCCGCGCATGCCGACCGTGTCCCAGTCATCATGCGTGACGATCGCTTCTGTTCGTGGCACGAACGCGTAGACCATCTTCGGGCCGTCAGGGCTTGTCGTGTCGAGCCCGTGGAGCCCCAACTGGGTCCACACCGGACTGAGCGAGGTGAAAATCTTGGTGCCGGTGAAAGAGTACGAGCCGTCGGGGTGAGGCGTGGCATCCGTATCGCTGCCGAAGAGCACGAGATCATTGCCAGCTTCGCTGATGCCGAAGGCGAAGACCTCGCCACCCACCGCGCCCTCTTGCACGAATCGGAGGTCATCGATGCCTCGGTCAGCGAGCACCTTGGCAACGCCCGTCCAGACGAGGTGCATGTTGATCGCAAGCGCCGTGGCGGGAGCCGCCCCCGCGAGACGCTGCTGCAACATTGCGACCTCGGCGATGCTGAGCCCGGCCCCACCGAGCTCTGTCGGCACCAACACCGACAGATACCCGGCTGCTTTCAACTCGCTGAGGTCTTCGTCGGGGAAGGCATTTTGCGCGTCGTAGCCCGCGCCGCGAGAGCGAATCCGCTCGATCAGATCATCAGGCAGGATGTCGCGAGGGTCGAACACCGAAGAAGTCACAGTCTTTATTCTTGCGCTCTTGACGACATCCGGACGTTTTTGCCCATTGGATACTGTTATTGGTTCGGCCAAGATGTGCATATGGCCTCGCTGTCGCAGTTTCTGCTGCCCGATTCACAACGGCAAGGCGTCGACGATGTGCGCGACGCGCTCGACCTCACCCGAGGTGATGCTGTCGGCAAGCGCAGCGGGTTCCTCATCATGCTCATTCTGTCGGGCGTCATCGCGGTCGCAGGGGTACTGGCCGATTCGACGGCGACAGTCATTGGCGCCATGATTATCGCGCCTCTCGGAACCCCGATTCTTGGAATTGGGCTTGCCCTCGTCATCGGTCGGCGAAGCCTGCTGGTGCGCTCGATTCTTTGGGTGCTTGCGAGTGTCGTCATCGTGGTGGTCATCGGGTACGGACTGTCGATCATCTTGCCGCACGGTTCTTCGCTCTCGACAAACTCGCAAATTACCGGCCGCACCTCCCCGCAACTCGTGGACCTTCTGGCCGCAATGGCGACGGGTACCGCCGGCGCCTTCGCGATGTGTCGGCGGGATCTGAGCGCCATCCTCCCCGGAGTCGCTATTGCGATCTCGCTCGTTCCACCACTCGGCGTGGTCGGCGTCTGCGCCGGGCAAGGCGACTGGGATAGCGCGCTCGGCGCACTGATCCTCTTTCTATCGAACGTGATTTCACTCGTGATCGCTGGCAGCATCGTCTTCACTCTTGCGGGATTCGCGCGCGCGGTTGGATCATCACGCACGGCCAACCGCAAACGTGCGTATGCGATCGTCGGTGTGCTTTCGACAGTGATCATTCTCCCGCTCGCGTTGAACACGACAGTGACAGTGCTGATCGCCACCTGGACGCAAGAAATTCACGCGTCTGCGGAAGAGTGGCTCAGCGACGTCGACGGCGCACGCGTGGGAGGTGTGTCATGGGTTGGCCTCGATGCCACTGTGAAGGTCGCGACTCCTGACGGCACAGTGCCAGCGACGAGTGGCTTGGAATCAGACCTCACCCTCCCGGATTTCGTGAGCGTTGTGGTCGAAGTCGGCGTCGAAGCGACGTACTCGGTGCGGTAACGCTCACAGCATCGCGGATTTACGTGATCGTTTCGACCGGTTCGGTGTCGGGTATCGGACTCGGGTCGCGGTGGCGCAAATCGGGGAAAGCCCGCACGAACACGATGCTGACGATGAGCCCTACGAACATGAAGCCAAACGCTGCGGCATAGGCCCCAACGTGACCGACTCCGTCAACGAGGAATCCCGCGACAGCCGAACCCGCTGCAGCTCCGATCAGCTGACCTGTGCCGATCCACCCGTACGCTTCGGCGGTTTCGCTGAACTTCACACTCGCCGAGGTCATCGCAAAGATCACGGCGAGTGCCGGCGCAATGCCGATACCGGCAATGATGAGTGAGCCGCCGAGCCACCACGCATTGAGCGCGAACATCGTGGTGGCGAGACCGATCGTGACGATGAGAAGGCGCCGAGCCATCGACCACGGGCTGATTGGTCGGTGGCCCATGCCCAATCCGCCCGCGAGGCTTCCGATACCGAAGACGGCGAGGATGAGGCCGGCTTCAAGTCCCCCCTCGTCGAATTCGGCGACAACGCCCGCTTCGACAGCCGAGCACGCGCCAATGAGAAGGAAACCGACAGCAGTTGCCATGAGTACCGGCGGCTTCGCGAGAACGCGGCCAAGCTTTCGGCGACTGCGCGGAATTCGGACGCGCCCGACCTCGGGGGAGAGGATGAACCACGACCCGCCGCCAACGAGGATTGCGGCGATCAGGAGAAGCGCCGGCACGGTGCCAGCCTGCGTTGCGACAAAAGTGATCAGCACCGGCGCCAAGATCCAGATGATCTCTTGCAGCGATGCATCGAGTGAATAGAGCGGAGAGAGCTGCCGCGAGTTCACAAGCTTGGGGTAGATGGTGCGCGCTGCAGATTGAATCGGCGGGGTCGTGAGCCCGGCAATGAGCCCGAGAGCCATGTAGGCCGGAAGAACCATCTCGACCAGCGCGAGTGTTGTGATGGCGATCGCGCAGAGCACTGTGGTGAGAGTGAGCACTTTACGCATGCCCCACAACCCCATCCAACGACTCGTGACAGGTCCAGAGATTGCCTGGCCCACAGAGGTCGCCGCAAGCACGAGGCCAGCGGAACCATAGGAACCCGTCACGTGCTCGATATGGAGCAGGATCGCAAGACTCGTCATTCCGTTGGGAAAACGTGCGGTCAACTGTGCTGCGATGATACGTCCGACACCCGGGGTGCGCAGAAGGTCGCGGTAGCTGGCCATGTCATAACGCTAGCGCTCAAAAAGACTTGACTTGGTGCATTCGATCGAGCGCTGCGCGACACGCCGAAGCCGTCGTCGTCGACGACATTGAATGTCGGAGGTGCCCCATATCGTCACATCTGTGGAGAACGGTCGAGTGGGAGCAAGAAAACCGCACGATTCAGGCTCTTTTCGGTGACGACTGCAGCTTCCATGCTGTGGATGAAACGGTGGAGAACCTGTGTTGAACATGGGGATAACGGTGGAAAACTACATCCGTGTAACTACTACCCCTAGTGGTGCTTTCCAATGTCCGTACCCATATGTAGTATTGAGTTCCTGGCGGCGCACCGTCGGGACACAGTAAAGATTTTGAGGGGAAACGGGGCCAATATGGCAATCACTGTTTACACCAAGCCCTCCTGCGTTCAGTGCACGGCGACATATCGCGCATTGGATTCCAAGGGCATCGAGTACGAAATTCACGACCTCTCGCAGGACCCCGCGGCCCTCGAGCAGGTAAAGGCACTGGGTTACCTCCAGGCACCGGTCGTCGTGACAGACGGCGACCACTGGTCGGGCTTCCGTCCCGACAAGATCGACGAGCTCGCCAGCCGTCTGGTCTAACGAAATGACCAGGGCGGTTGCAACATCGGCACCGCTCCTCGTCTACTTCTCGAGCGTGTCGGGAAACACCGCGCGTTTCATTGAGAAGTTGGGGATGCCGGCAGAGCGAATTCCGCTCCAGCCGAAAGATGCCCCCCTCGAGGTCAACGAACCTTTTGTCTTGGTCACCCCGACATATGGGGGTGGCCAAGGACGTGGGGAAGAGGGCGGCGCGGTTCCGAAGCAGGTTATTCGCTTCTTGAATCAAGAACAGAACCGCCGCCACATCCGAGGAGTGATCTCCGCGGGAAATACGAACTTCGGTGAGGCCTTTTGTCTTGCCGGTGACATCATCAGCCGCAAGTGCAACGTGCCGCACATGTACCGGCTAGAACTCTTCGGCACGCCTGAAGATGTCGATCGCGTGAGCGACGGATTGGAAAAATGGTGGAGACAACAGCACTGAAGGACCCCGCATTCAAGAGCGAGGCGCGTTTCGAAGGGCTTGATTACCACTCGCTCAACGCGATGCTCAATCTCTACGACGCTGACGGAAAGATCCAGTTCGACGCCGACAAGCGCGCCGCTCGCGAGTACTTCCTGCAGCACGTCAATCAGAACACTGTCTTCTTCCACTCCCTCAAAGAGCGCCTCGACTATCTCGTCGAGAAGGAGTACTACGAAGGCGCAGTTCTCGAGGCCTACCCCTTTGAGTTCATCGAGAAGCTCAACGACTTCGCGTACTCCAAGAAGTTCCGCTTCGCGACCTTCCTGGGTGCTTTCAAGTACTACACGAGCTACACGCTCAAGACATTCGACGGCAAGCGTTACCTCGAGCGTTTCGAAGACCGCGTCGTCATGACGGCTCTCGCTCTCGCCGATGGCGACCAGAAGCTCGCGATGAACCTTGTCGACGAGATTCTCGCCGGCCGATTCCAGCCGGCGACGCCGACGTTCTTGAACGCCGGTAAAGCTCAGCGCGGCGAACTCGTCTCGTGCTTCCTGCTTCGCATCGAAGACAACATGGAGTCGATCTCTCGCGGAATCAACTCGTCGCTACAGCTGTCTAAGCGCGGCGGCGGCGTGGCATTGCTGCTGTCGAACATCCGCGAGTCGGGCGCTCCGATCAAGCAGATCGAGAACCAGTCCAGTGGCATCATCCCTGTCATGAAGCTTCTCGAAGACAGCTTCAGCTACGCCAATCAGCTGGGTGCTCGTCAGGGCGCCGGTGCTGTGTACCTGTCGGCCCATCACCCCGACATCATGCGCTTCCTCGACACCAAGCGTGAGAACGCCGACGAGAAGATCCGCATCAAGACGCTTTCGCTGGGCGTTGTTGTTCCCGACATCACCTTCGAGCTCGCACGCAATGACGAAGATATGTACCTCTTCTCCCCGTACGACGTCGAGAAGGTGTACGGCGTACCGTTCGGCGACATTTCAGTCACCGAGAAGTACCGCGAAATGGTCGATGACTCCCGCATCAAGAAGACCAAGATCAACGCGCGTGAGTTCTTCCAGACGATCGCCGAGATTCAGTTCGAATCCGGCTACCCGTACGTCATGTTCGAAGACACGGTCAACAAGGCGAACCCGATCAAGGGCCGCATCAACATGTCGAACCTCTGCAGCGAAATTCTGCAGGTGAACACGCCGACCACATACAACGCTGACCTGTCGTACAACGAAATCGGTAAAGACATTTCGTGCAACCTCGGTTCGATGAACATCGCGCTGTCGATGGATGCCGAAGACCTCGGCAAGACAGTCGAAACCGCTATTCGTGCCCTGAGTGCGGTGAGCGAGCAGAGCCACATCGCTTCGGTTCGCTCTATCGAAGACGGAAACGACCGCTCGCACGCCATCGGCCTCGGCCAGATGAACCTCCACGGTTACCTCGCACGTGAGCACGTGTACTACGGCTCCGAAGAGGGCGTCGACTTCACGAACATCTACTTCTACACCGTGTTGTTCCACGCGCTTCGCGCATCGAACAACCTCGCCATTGAGCGCGGGCGGGCCTTCGATGGTTTCGAAGACTCCACGTACGCCAGCGGTGAGTTCTTCGACAAGTACATCGATGGCGTATGGGCACCTGCAACAGCCAAGGTCACCGAGATGTTCGCGGGTAAGCACATCCCGACGCAAGAAGACTGGGTAGCGCTGAAGGCTTCCATCCAGGAGCACGGTATCTACAACCAGAACCTGCAGGCTGTGCCTCCGACCGGTTCGATCTCGTACATCAACAACTCGACGTCGTCGATCCACCCGATCGCGTCGAAGGTTGAGATCCGCAAAGAAGGCAAGCTCGGGCGTGTGTACTACCCGGCGGCGTTCATGACGAACGACAACCTGGAGTACTACCAGGATGCCTACGAAATCGGCTACGAGAAGGTCATCGACACCTACGCCGCAGCCACTCAGCACGTTGACCAAGGGCTGTCGCTCACACTGTTCTTCAAGGACACCGCAACGACCCGCGACATCAACAAGGCGCAGATCTACGCATGGCGCAAGGGCATCAAGACGATTTACTACATCCGCCTGCGGCAGATGGCGCTTGAGGGCACTGACATGTCCGAGTGCGTCTCGTGCATGCTCTGATCTCGGCACCAAGAGAGAACTGATATGAGCGAAAAGCTTCAGCTCCTGAACCACGTTCAGGCCATCAACTGGAACCGTATCGAAGACGATAAAGACCTTGAGGTCTGGAACCGTCTCGTGAACAACTTCTGGCTGCCCGAGAAGGTGCCGCTGTCAAACGACATTCAGTCGTGGAACACGCTGACGCCCGATGAGCAGCTGTTGACCATGCGCGTGTTCACAGGCTTGACCCTGCTCGACACGATCCAGGGCACAGTGGGCGCAGTTTCACTGATTCCTGACGCGATCACACCCCACGAAGAAGCCGTCTACACGAACATCGCGTTCATGGAGTCGGTGCACGCGAAAAGCTACTCCTCGATCTTCTCGACGCTTGCGTCGACGAAAGAGATCGACGAGGCCTTCCGGTGGTCGGTGGAGAACCCGAACCTTCAGAAGAAGGCTTCGATCGTCATGGACTACTACCGCGGAGACTCGCCCCTCAAGCGCAAGGTCGCCTCGACCCTGCTCGAGAGCTTCCTCTTCTACTCGGGCTTCTACCTGCCGATGCACTGGTCGTCACGGGCAAAGCTCACCAACACTGCCGACCTCATTCGTCTCATCATTCGCGACGAGGCAGTGCACGGTTACTACATCGGTTACAAGTTCCAGAAGGGGCTTGAGAAGGTCTCGCAGGCAGAGCGTGACGAGATCAAGGACTACGCGTTCTCGTTGATGTACGAGCTCTACGACAACGAGGTGCAGTACACGCAGGATCTTTACGACGGTGTCGGTCTGACCGAAGACGTCAAGAAGTTCTTGCACTACAACGCGAACAAGGCCCTCATGAACCTCGGCTACGAGGCTATGTTCCCGGCATCCGTCACTGACGTGAACCCCGCGATCCTCTCGGCGCTCTCACCGAACGCCGACGAGAACCACGACTTCTTCTCGGGGTCGGGTTCGTCGTACGTGATCGGCAAGGCCGAAGCCACGAGCGACGACGACTGGGCTTTCTAGCGAACACCTGACAAACGAGAGGTGGGAGTTTCGCGGTTGCGAGGCTCCCACCTCTCGTTTCACCTCGAGAGGGTTCTTATGCGGATGCGTACGACATCGACGCAGCGTACGTATCGCTATGTTCGGCTCTCGATTGTGGGCGCAGTTTTTGCGCTCGGTATCGCTCTCGCTGCCGTATTTGTGACTGATGGCCCGCTTCCATCGATCAGTGCGGCATATTATTCGCCGGCACGAGATGTTTTTGTCGGGGCAATTTTCGCAATCACGCTCGCGCTCGTGGCTCTTTCGGGCCGCAGTATCGAGCAGGCGTTGCTCGATTACATGGCAATTCTTGCGCCGATTGTTGCGATCGTTCCGACGCCGATCGATCCCGCGTTCTGGGGCGGAACATGCGCCGACGCCCCCTCATGTGTGCCGCCCGAATTTGCTGCGAGCGTTAATGTCAGCGCTGTCGCGCTGATTGCGACGGCGGCAGCGGCCGTGGGAGGGGCGTGGGCTCTCGCCATCGTTCAGCGGACGCTGAGCCGTGCGTCGGAGCTTGCGCTGATCATCGCGGCGCTCATCGTCATCGCAATGGCGACGTGGTGGATCATCTGGCCACAAGGTTTCTTGCAGGGCGCGCACGCGGTCGCCGCGTCACTCTTTTTCGCGCTGATCGCGGCGGTCGCAACGATCGCGGCGCTGGGCGCGGGGCGGCTCTCACGTACCCGACGCACTGGACTCATCTACCGCGGCTCGTATGCGACGGTCGCTATCGGCATCGGTGTGAGCGTCGCGCTCCTCATCACCGTGGTGTTGTGCGACATCTGGGGGTTCGATATCTCGCGAGCCACCGGCATCCCACTCATCTTCGTGGGTGAAGCCCTCGCACTTGCGTTGTTCGCCGTCTTTTGGACAGTGCAAACAGTGCAGCTCTGGAACGACCCGGATGCCGCAGAAGACGATGCTGCGTCTTCTAGCGTCGCACCGAACGGGTAACCGTGAACTTGTTGTTGCGGGCAATCTGACGAGTGGGGCCGACGATCCGCTCGAGCGCGGCACGGTAAGCGAGGGGCGTGTTCCACACCGTCCAGAGCTCGCCGCCCGGGCGAAGGACGCGTGCGGCGTCTTCGAACATACGTGGCGCGATGGCATCGTGAACTGCCGCACCGGCGTGGAACGGCGGATTGAGTGCAATAAAAGATGCGCTCGCGTCAGGACGGAGTGAAAGTGCGTCATCGCGTTCCACCTCAACGCGCGACGAGAGTCCGTTCGCTTCTACTGTGGCCCTCGCAGATGCAACAGCCGCAGCCGATTGATCTGAAGCATAAACGCGCGCGTCAGGATGCCGTAAGGCTAGCGACGCCGCCACGACCCCGCTGCCGCACGCCATGTCGATGAGCGGATCAGCGGAACTGCCACCCGAAATGGCGGCTGGCAGGCACTCGAGCAGGAACCGTGTTCCGATATCGATAGAGGTGCCGGCGAACACGCCACCGAAGGCGCACACTGACAGTCCATCGTGCATAGCGCGTGATGGTTCTGGATCAGCACCATCGTGCGGTTGGCACGCGATAAGGACGCGCGACTTTTGTCGAGCATGTGTCACATCAACGCGATCGAAGAACTCCCGCAGTACGTCATTCATGGCCGGCGTCATGTGCTTGATGCGACCGCCGGCGTACACAATGACCTCGGGTGCTGCGTGGGCCGCAATCAATCCGGCGATATTGCGCAACGCATCGAGCGATCGCGGAAGTCGCAACAGAACAACCCGCGCTCCGCTGACGAGAGTGGCGTCGAGGGGCCTCGAGACGGCGGCATGCTCGAGCCCGACACGCTTGGAGTTGGTGTGGAGCGCACGTTCGCCCGTGAGCGAATCCTGGTGGGTGCGGATCCCCGTGGCGCCATCGGCTGCGGCACCCAGACTCAGCGCACCGTGTGTGTCTTCGATGACAACGAGGGTGCCGTCGCGGAGCTCGCCTCGCGCGGATGCTGATTCGTCGAGAATCAGCGTGTCTGCGGCATCCCACGCCCGAAGATCGGGCGCCTCAATGTCTGGCCAGCGGCGAAGAGTGTCGAAGGAGAATGCCACCTGTGCGGTGTGCTACTTCGCCCTGAGGTGGATGGGCAACGCCATCGCAAGAGAAATGAGCAGAATGCCCGAAATAAAGATCAGCGCCTCAAGTCCTGGAATGGAAAAGGAGATGCCGAAGGCGAACATGCCGAGCAGGAATAGCAGCAGCGAGATGATGAACATGAATCTCCCTCGAGGACGTCTCAATCAAGGGTACCCGGTGTCGGCGGGTCCGCAGCGACAAGTGAGCGGGCAAGAAGCGTTGAACCGGCCACAGCTGCGGGCATAGTCACGACGGCGCCGAGGGGCACAAGAAAACATGCCTGGGTCGCGACGCCGAATCCGAGCGCTCGCGCGCGGCTCGTTCCCAGCAGCGCCCGGCGCTCACGACGTGGGATGCCTCGGGCTCCGAGGGCCCGCGAGCTCAATTCGTCCGCGAGCAACCAGCCGGTGAGAGTGACGCCTACAGTCGCCCCGAGGATTCCGCCAACAGCCGGAATGAGTCCGAGGAGGCCCGCGAGGATAGACACCCCGATGCCACGCACAAGAAGCGAGAGCGCGTCGCGGATGCCCTGCCAAAACCCGGTGTCAACGCTCGGTGCCTGATTATCGAGGTCGTTCTCGATGCGCTGCCAAATACGGTTGTAGAACGGGTCGCCGATCATCAGGCACAGTGCCGTGAAAGAAACGGCGAGAAGCACAAGTGTTGCGCCGACGAGCGCTGTGCCCACGGTGACACGGAGAGCGGTGGCCCATATCCCTGGCCAATTCTCGGCAAAGGGCGTGACTGCGACGGTGACCGTCGGGAGCGCGAACCCGAGTGCGATGAGGGCCGCCAGCATCCCGACCCCAACGATGACCGCGGGAATGAGACCGCCGAGCATGACGCCGGGTCTTCTTCGCCACCATGCAAAGCCCTGCCCGAGCAGCATGACCCCGCGTAAGAACTCTCGCATCCGCCACATCCTATTCGCGAGGGGTCGCAACACGCCGTTCTCCGCTGCAGCGACGAGGGGTTATGCGGCGTGTTGCGACCCCTCGGCACGCCGGGAAAGCAATCGGGGCAGGCGGGAATACGCCGGAAGGGCATGTCGTTAACTTGATACGTAGCGGCGCAAGTTTGTAAAGTTGCTACGCAAGACATCAAGTTTTAGAGGAGCATCGCATGGCCGAAGACTTCACCCCCGACGGATCGAACGCGTTCAATGACTTCCTCGCGCGCTACCTCGAAGGTGAGCGCGCTCGCGCGGCACGATCAATTGATCTCAGCCGCTTCATGAGCGCGCGCACGCAGGAGATCCTTCAGTCGGCCGGACGATTCGCTCTCGAACGCGGACAGCGGGAGCTCGACGCACTGCACGTGTTGCGCGTTATTGTGACCGAGGCTCCAGCACGAGACGCCGTCGCGCGCCTCGGTGTTGACCCCGATCGCATCGCACGCGCCGTCGATGAGCGCCTCCCCGCGCCGAGCGTCGCCGCCGACATCGACGGTGCCGTCGTGACCACCTCGGTGCAGCGGCTGCTGTTCCACGCCTTCCAGGTTGCGCGGTCATCGGGCTCGACCTACATCGACCCGGAGCACATGTTCTTCGCCCTCGTGCTCGCCCAGGATGCCCCCGCAGGTCAGGTTTTGGCTGACGCCGGCGTCACTGCCGAAGCGCTCACTGAGGGGGCACGCGAGACGATGACATCGACCGGCGAAGCACCCGAACGGCAAGACTCAGATGCGTCGTCCACGACGCCGATGCTTGATCGGTTCGGCACCGACCTCACAGCGCGCGCCGAAGCCGGAAAGCTTGATCCGGTCATCGGTCGCGCCACCGAAATCGATCAGACCATCGAGATCTTGAGCCGCCGCACGAAGAACAACCCCGTGTTGGTCGGCGAAGCTGGCGTCGGCAAAACCGCCATCGTTGAGGGTCTTGCGAGCGCGATTGTTGCCGGCGACGTGCCAGCGCAGCTCGCCGATAAGCGGGTGATCTCACTCGACCTCGCAGCAATGCTCTCGGGCGCCCGCTACCGCGGCGACTTCGAAGAACGCCTCACCGGCACGATCGATGAGATCGTCGCGCAGGAGGGCAAGATCATCGTCTTCATCGACGAGGTGCACACGGTTGTGGGTGCCGGCGGTGGTGGCGACGGTGCGATGGACGCAGGAAACATTCTGAAACCACGCCTGGCTCGTGGTGAACTCCACCTCGTAGGAGCCACGACTCTGAGCGAGTACCGCACGATCGAGAAGGACCCAGCTCTCGAGCGTCGGTTCCAGCCGGTGCGTGTGGGGGAGCCGTCAATCGAGAATGCCGTCGCAATCCTCCACGGAGTAGCACCTGCCTACGCCGAACACCACGCTGTGACGTACACCGACGACGCCCTTCGCGCCGCCGTCGAGCTCAGCGACCGCTACCTGACCGAACGAGTGCTCCCCGATAAGGCGATCGATTTGATCGACCAGGCGGGTGCGCGGCTTCGGTTGCGGACGGGACCGACCGTCGACATCTCGGCACTGGTCGAGCAGCTTGCCGGTCTCGAAGCCGACAAGAACGCCGCGGTCTCTGCAGAGCATTACGAGGAAGCATCCCGTGTGCGTGACGAAATGACAGCGTTGCAGCAGCAGATCGACCGCGCCGCCGTGCCAGAAAAGCACACGAGCACGATCGTCGACGAAGCTCAGATCGCGGCGGTGATCAGCCGTGCAACGGGAATCCCCGCCAACCGCATCACCGAATCGGAGCGCGCGCGCTTGGGCACGCTCGAGACTGAGCTGCACGACCGAGTGATCGGGCAGGATGATGCCGTAGCCGCGGTGTCGCGTGCTGTGCGCCGTAACCGCACCGGCATGGGTGACACTCACCGCCCCGTCGGCTCCTTCCTTTTCTTGGGCCCGACCGGGGTCGGCAAGACCGAGCTCGCGAAGGCGCTCGCGTCGTCGCTGTTCGACGATGAATCTCACGTCATTCGGTTCGACATGAGCGAGTTCGGCGAGCGTCACACTGTCTCTCGGCTCGTCGGGGCCCCTCCCGGATACGTCGGGTACGACGAAGCCGGTCAGCTCACCGAGCGGGTACGGCGAAACCCGTACTCCGTAGTGCTGTTCGATGAGATCGAGAAGGCTCACCCGGATGTCTTCAACCTGCTGCTGCAGGTGCTCGACGATGGGCGTCTGACCGACGGTCAGGGGCGCACCATCGACTTTCGAAACACCGTCATCGTCATGACATCAAACCTGGGTAGCGAGTTTCTCGCGTCCCGATCTGGGGCCATCGGCTTCATCGCAGACGGTGGCGGCGCCACCGGGTTTGGCAGCGAGGCGGATCTTCGCGCTCGCGTGATGGGAAAGCTTCGCGAGTCGATGCGTCCCGAGTTCTTGAACCGTATCGATGAAATCGTGTTGTTCCGGAAGCTCGATTCGAACCAGCTGAACGACATCGTCCGACTGCTCCTGACTGATACCGCAGCTCGCCTGGAGCGTCAGAATGTGAGCTTTACGGTGACCGATGCGGCTGTTGCGTGGCTTGCTGAAACCGGGTACGAACCCGAGTTCGGTGCTCGGCCGCTGCGCCGCGTCATTCAGCGCGAAGTAGACGACCGTGTGGCCGACATGTTCGTTGCCGGAACGCTCGCCGATGGGGGCGTCGTGCAGGTCGACGTGATGGACGGCACACTCGTCGTGTCGTCGCCGGTGCTTTCAGCCGCGGCGTAGTCTCGAATCATGAACGATCGCCGCGGTCACGTCTCCATCGGCGTGGCTGCGGCGATCGGTACTGTCCGCATCCGCGCCATTGCCGCTCTCGTCGAGCAGGCAGGTTTTCACGCCCTGTGGATCAATGACACTCCGGGCGCGGATGCGTTGGCGGGGCTTGCTGCCGCCGCAGCAGTAACCGAGCGCATCAATCTGGCGACCGGTGTCGTTCCCTTGGATCGTCGGAGCGCCGACCAGATCGTCGACGAAGTGTCGTCGCTGGAGCTTCCTGAAGACCGATTGATAGTCGGAATCGGAACCGGCGGTATGCGCACCGGTGCTTTGGCGCACATGAGGGCTGCCGTTGACACCGTCAAAGATGGCACCCACGCGCGGGTCGTGGTGGGAGCACTCGGCCCGAAGATGCGCGCGTTGGCTGCGGAGCGGAGCGACGGTGTGCTTCTGAACTGGCTGACACCAGAGGCGGCAGCGGAGCAGACTGACGAGACCCGATCGCGGGGGAATGCTCGCAGCATCCTTTATGTCCGCACTGCGTTCGACCCGGCGGCGGCCGCCGCTCTCGAAGAAGAGAGCGACCGCTACGCCAGCTTCCCGCAGTATGCCGCCAACTTTGCCCGCCTTGGTGTTAGCGCCGTCGATACCGTGATCGCACCCGGCGAACACGCGGGGGAGCGTCTTTCCGCCTACCGCGGCGCAGTCGACGAAGTCGTGTTGCGCGCGATCACCCCGAGGAACACCGCGCGAGACGATGCCGCTTTCGTCGCGCGCGCAGCGATCGAGCGCGATAGCTGATGACTCGTGTGGTCGTGGGTGCCAGGTGGTTGCTTGCCGCGCTCCTGGTCGCGGCCGGCTTTTCTCACCTGACCTGGGGCCGTCGCGGGTACCGCATCGTGGTGCCCGACTGGGCGCCGCGGCTGACAGGGCTCGATAAGGATGCGATCGTGGTGGCATCCGGCGCGGTTGAGATCATGCTCGGAGCTGCGGCCATCGCGCTGCCGCGTGAGCGTCGCCGTGTCGGCGGTGTGATCGCAGCGCTCTTCATCGCGGTCTTGCCGGGAAACGTCCACCAGTGGCGCACCGGACGAAACGCCCCAATGCTCGGAAGCGATCGCGCGCGATTTGGGCGACTCTTCTTGCAGCCGGTTCTCGTCGCATGGGCGCTGTGGAGCACTTGGCGTTTGTAACTGTTGTTCGTAACTAAGACAACCCACGGATGACTTGACGCACTCGCTTCAGTGATGTGCAATATATTGCATGTCACTACCGCACGCCGAGCGTCCTAGGTCGCTGCGTGACTACGCCTACCAGCAGATCCGTGATGCGATTGTGTCGGGCGAGCTTGCTCCCGGCGTGCGACTGCGCGACCCTGAGCTCGAAGAATGGCTCGGAGTGAGCCGCACGCCCATTAGAGAAGCTCTGACCCGGTTAGAAGCCGCAGGCCTCGTGCACACACGCCGAGCGAAGCTCACTGAAGTTGCTCCACTCGATGCTCGGCAGGCGCTCGCCGCGGAGCGAGTGGCGGCTGCTCTCCACGAACTGGCAATGCGTGACGCGGTTCCGTTGATGACAGCCGATGACCATGAGTCGTTGCGGGCAGCCAACGCTCGATTCGCGGCGGCTCTCGGCGACGCCGACGTTGACGCTGCAATCGCCGCAGACGACGACTTCCATGCCGTAGCTGTCACGGCCAGCGCAAATCCACTCCTGCCTGGCCTGCTCGAACAGGTCAGTCCCGCACTTCGTCGACTCGAGCGTGCGCGGTTCGCGAGCCTTGCCGGTCGCGGCAGCGTCGCCGACCACGAACGCATCATCGCGCTGTGCGTCCGCGGCGACATCGACGCGGCAGCGGCGGCGACTCGCGAGAACTGGCTCACTCTCGAGCGGCTTTTGCCCGAGGCATCTGATCACCCACTCCGCACGACGCCGGCACCGACTTTGAATGAGGATCCGCAATGACACTGGCAGATTTTCCGCGCCATTCGCTGATGTTCGGGCCGAGCCCGGTGCATCCACTCAATCGATTGAGCGACCACCTCGGTGGGGCGCGAATATGGGCGAAGCGTGAGGATGTCTCGAGCGGCCTTGCCTACGGCGGAAACAAGGTGCGAAAGCTTGAGTACCTGGTGCCCGATGCACTCGCGCAGGGAGCCGACACGCTCGTCTCGATCGGGGGAGTTCAGTCGAACCACACGAGGCAGGTCGCGGCTGTCGCGGCGCACCTCGGGATGAAGGCCGTGCTTGTGCAAGAGCAATGGGTCGACTGGCCCGATTCTGTCAACGACCGCGTCGGCAACATCATGCTGTCGCGAATCATGGGCGCCGACGTGCGGCTTTCGCCGTCGGGCTTCGGAATCGGTTTCAAAGACTCGTGGAAGCAGGCGATCGCCGATGTAGAGGAGCGCGGTGGCACTCCCTACGCAATTCCAGCGGGCGCCAGTGACCACCCGCTGGGTGGCCACGGTTTTGCAAACTGGGCGCACGAAGTCGCCGCTCAAGAAGAAGCTCTGGGCGTGTTCTTCGACACGATCGTGGTGTGCTCAGTAACCGGTTCTACGCACGCGGGCATGATCGCCGGTTTCGCAGATCTCGCGGAGAACTTCGGGGGCAAGCCGAGACGAGTGATCGGCATCGACGCGTCGGCGAAGATCGACGAGACCCGCGCACAAGTGGCACGCATTGCCCGCCGGACCGCCGCATCGATCGAGGTTGGTCGTGAGATAAGCGATGAAGAGATCACGGTGTTGGAGGGATGGGCCGGTAACTTCTACGGCATCCCGGTCGAGTCGACCGACGCCGCGATTCATCTGACGGGCCGACTCGAAGGCGTCATTCTCGACCCGGTATATGAAGGCAAGTCGATGGCGGGCCTCATTGACCTCGTCACATCGGGCGAAATCGCAAAAGACTCCACGGTGCTCTACGCGCACTTGGGAGGCCAACCAGCTTTGAATGCGTACAGCGCGCGGTATCACTGATCCGGGAACGGCACGACCCACTCGACAAACCCACCCCGACGCGATTTGATCGAGGTATGAAGACAATCTTTCGCTGGCTACTTGCCTCGGCCATGGTTTTTGCTGGCATCAGCCACATGTTTTGGGCACGGAAAGAATTCCAGGCTCAAGTGCCAGATGCTGTCTCTGAGGTGACGGGTATCGACAAAGACGGCGTTGTTCTGGCCTCCGGAGTCGTTGAGGTCATGCTGGGCTCGGCACTTGTCTTGTTCCCCAAAGATCGTCGCCGCGTGGGTCGCATCTTGGCGGCGTTCTTTGTCGCTATTTTCCCCGGAAACATCGCGCAGTACACCGGCCGACGTGATGGATTTGGTCTAGATAGCGACCGCAAGCGTCTCGCTCGACTCTTCTTCCAGCCTGTGCTCGTGACCTGGGCGCTATGGTCGACATCTCGTTCGCACGTCTGACGAACGCCTAGCGTCGCGCTGCGGCGAGCCTGACGAGCACAATGTTCTCTGACTCGTCGATTTCAGCGACGTCGCCGTGCGCCTTTACATAGTCAGAGAAGCTGCGGTGGCCGAGGGCCTTTTCGCTGAACGACGGATCCATTCGTGTGATGAGGCTCTTCACCACCGAGGCGTGCTGCCAATCTGTGCCTTCTTTGTCGCCCTCCAACCGCAGCGCGCGCTCGAGCAGGTCTGCTGCCGGATCGACCGATCGTTTGCGAGCGCGTGCGCGCGCAGGCGTTGCATCCTTCTTCTCGGCGCTTTCGGGTCGTGTGACGCCCGGTAGCGCGTCGTAGGCATCGAATCGGTCGCAGGCCGCGGCGAGCGATTTTGCGGTGGAGCCTGCGACCCCCACGCCCACGACGAAACGTCCGAGGCGCTTGCAACGTTGGGCAAGCGGTACATAGTCGGAGTCGCCAGCAACGATGACCACGTGGGTGAGATCGGGCAAGCGAAACATGTCTTCGACGGCGTCGACGGCGAGCCGAATATCGGCGCCGTTTTTCGCATATGCGGCCGCCGGAAAGAGCTGCACGAGATCGACGGCGCGAGCAACCAGCTGCGAGCGATACTCCGAGTTCACGGGCGAGGACCAGTCTGCGTATGCCCGGGTGAGCACGAGGGTCCCGAAGGATGCCGCGTAGTCGATGACTGCGCCGACATCGATGGTTGCGGCCGTGAGCTTTTCGGCGACTTCGGGGTCCGCTGGGTTCTGAGCGATCTTTTGACGATCCCGCGAGTATGCATTGCGGCCGTGCACGCGGTCATACCAAGACATCACGATGTTGTCGAAGTCCATATAGACAGCGACACGGGCCTCGGTACGGTTGTCGGCCATGTCAGTCCTCGCTGGGGTAGTGCACACCGATTATTTTGCGGACTTCATCGAGGGTGCCCATGATCGCCACCGATTCAGCCACCGGAAGTAGGTCACTATCAAGAGCACCGCCAGCGACGAATTTCTCCGCGGCGAGAGCTTGATACTGCATGCCGCGCCCATCTACTTCTGAGGTGTATTCCTCGAGAATCGTGCCATCGGACGCGGTAACCCGGAACGATGTCGGGGTGTACCAGACAGCGTCAACGTCGATACGCGCATCCGTGCCGACAATGTGAGCGATATTTGGTCCGCGTCCTCGAGATGACGAAATAGACGTCGATAGGGCACCATCTGCGTGCGTGAGAATTGTCGCGACTTCGGCGTCGGAACCAGCATCACTCAGGCGTCCCGCGCTAACTATCGAAACCGGGGCGCCGAGAATGTCCCATGCGAACGAAATTGGATAGATGCCGAGATCCAAGAGCGCTCCGCCGCCGAGCTCTAGGGCATTGAGGCGGTGCGTTGGGTCAGTCGAAATCTTCTGCGTGTGATCGGCGAAGACCGTGCGCACCTCTCCCAAGGTGCCCTCGCCGAGGATTTCGCGGATCCGCACCATATGGGGGAGGTACCTCGTCCACATGGCCTCCATCGCGAGAAGACCAGCCTCTGCTGCGGCGTCCCGAAGCAGGTCAGCTTCGGATGCAGTGAGAGTGAAAGGCTTCTCGACCAGCACGTGCTTGCCCGCTCGAAGCGCGAGAAGTGCATTGTCGAGATGATTCGGATGCGGCGTCGCGATGTAGACGATATCGACGTCGGGGTCGGCCACGAGCGCTTCATAGGAACCGTGTGGGTTCGCGATATCGAACTCTGCCGCGAACTTCTTTGCGGATTGCAAGCTCCGCGAGCCAACAGCCGTCACGGTGCGGCCGGCGGTACGAAGGTCACTCGCGAATGCGTGTGCAATTCCTCCCGTTGCCAGAATTCCCCATCGCAGTTTTGGTGTCTGATCTCCGGTCATGCATCCGACCCTATGCCCACGAGCGGCTCTTCGGATTAGGCTCGGGCTGTGACCGCTGACGTTGACCGCTTTCGCGAGCTTTTGCGCATACCCACTGTTTCTCATGTGGATGAAGAACTCACCGATTGGTCGGCGTTCGCTGAATTCACTGCCGCACTCGAACGGCTGTACCCCAGAACTCATGCGACGCTGAGCCGCGAGATCATCGACGAGCATGCGCTGCTCTACCGCTGGCCCGGAAAGACGAGTGATGCGCCTCTCGTGCTGATGGCGCACATGGATGTTGTGCCGGTCGTGCCCGAAGAGTGGGAATATGACCCGTTTGTCGCAACTCTTGTCGGCACCGGAAACGACGCCACCATTCACGCCCGCGGCGCGATCGATGACAAGGGCGCTCTCGTCGCAATCCTTGAAGCTGTCGAGTCTCTTGCCGAATCCGGCTACGTGCCGGCTCACGACATCTATCTCGTGTTCGGCCACAACGAAGAGACCGCTGGTGGGGGAGCACGTGCAATCGCCCAGACCCTTGAAGACCGGGGCATTCGTCCGGCGCTGATCCTCGATGAGGGCGGCGCGATCGTTGATGGCGCAATCCCCGGAGTTTCTGTGCCGACGGCAATGGTGGGAGTTGCCGAGCGCGGAATCATGACAGTGATACTGACAGCACGAGAAAGCGGCGGTCACGCATCGACTCCGCTGCGGCTGCCAGCCACCGCACGACTCGCACGTGCGATCACTCGACTGTCACGTCGACCTTTCCGTGCGCGTATTTCCCCTCCGGTACGCGCGATGTTTCGAACTGTGGCGGCGTCAGCTCCAGGCTTGTTGGGATGGGCGTTTCGTCACATCGCGCTGACGGCGCCGCTCATGGCCGCAGTGTTGTCGCGGATGGGGCCGGAGATGAATGCGACTGTTCGCACGACTGCCGTTGTGACAGAACTGTCTGGTGCATCAGCCGACAACGTGCTCGCAACAACAGCTCGAGCATCGGTGAATGTGCGAATTTTGACGGGCGAGTCGGTGGGGTCAGTGCGAGAACGGATGCGTCGAGTGATCAGCGACCCCGACATTGCCATCGATGTGCGCCATGATTCGGAGCCATCACCGGTATCGCCTTGGCGCGGCGAGCCGTGGCGCCGAATCGCGACGGCGGTGTCGACTGCCATCGGTCCAGAGGTAGTCACGACGCCGTATCTTCAGTCGGGTGCAACTGACAGTCGCTGGTTCACTGGAATCAGCGAAAACGTCTACAGGTTTGCACCTTTTCATCTCACGCGAAGCGAGCGAGAAGCACTCCACTCTCATAACGAGCGGATTCGCGTCGATTCGTGGCAAGCCGGTGTCCGGTTTTATCAGGCCTTAATAGCAGCAAGCTAGGGCGAGACCGGACGACGCGGCGGTACGTCGCTCGCACCCAACAAGAAGGCTGCGATGTGCAGCGCCGACGCCGAAATCACCGGCCCCGCACCGAATGACCACTCAGCGTCAGTCGCACTGACGGTGTGACCCGAGATAGCGGCACGGCGCTCAAGCGGTGCGCGACCTGAGGCAAAAAGTGCGACTGCGCCCGACGTCAAGACGGGAACGTGTGGCGTCATGTCAACCGCGGCGGCGAGCACGAGAAGCGCTCGCAGTGCGTCGGCGAGATGCCGGACACGCCTCTTGGGCCCTTCGCGCACCTGAACTGCGCACTCCGCGACGTCTTTCGCTGAGGACACATCCGAGGAATCACGGATGCCTTTACCCAGCTTCGCCTCCCGCACGAAAGTCTCGGCCAGCTCTGCCGCCGACCCGTTCGGCGCATGCTCAAGGAGCCGAGCAGCCTCGGCAACGAGCTCGCTAATCTGCGTGCGTCGGTCAGATGAGACCTCAGTCGAATCGGACGGCTCACGCTGACTGAGTGGAAGGTATCGGGCCAAATCCGCCATGCGGCTCAGCGTACGCCACAACATGGATGTGACAACATGTGACAGAGAAACAGGGGTGCAGCTAAATAGCGCCGCTCTATGTGACAGTCACATTTGTCGCAAACACGTGCATAATGGGCTCACCAGTAGCTGGGGGCATCACAAGGAAGCGAGTGCCATGGGCGACGAAGCGAGCGGGCGTGCGCCCAGCATCCGCGATGTTGCGCGCCTCGCGAGTGTTTCTCACCAAACTGTCTCTCGCGTACTCAACGATCACCCGAGCATTCGGCCTGAAACGCGCGAGCGTGTACTTCAGGTAATGGCACAGCTGCAGTACCGGCCAAACCGTGCAGCTCGCGCTCTCGTTACGAGCAGATCGCAAACGCTCGGGGTTCTCGCCTCGTCCGCAACGCAGTACGGCCCGGCGTCGTCGATTGCGGCTATTGAAGCGGCTGCACGCGCTCGAGGCTATTGGGTTAGCACCGCGAATATCGATGCTTCTGACCCGGAATCGATTGCGGCCGGTCTTTCGCACCTGATGGCTCAGAACATCGAAGGCCTCGTCGTCATTGCGCCACAAGTGCGAGTTTTTCGGGCTCTCGCTATGCACGAACTCAACGTGCCCTACGTGACGCTGCAGTCAACCGATCTCGAGCCCGAGAATAACCTCACGGTGGACCAGGTTGCGGGTGCAAGGCTCGCAACCCGGCACCTCATCGAACTCGGCCACCGCCAGATATATCACCTCTCCGGGCCTCAGGACTGGATCGAGGCAGAGGCGAGAATGCGCGGTTTTCTCGAGGAAATGAGCGCGAACGACATCGCCACGACAGCGCCGATTCTGGGAGACTGGACGGCGGACTTCGGTTTCTTCGTGGGCCGCGAGTTGCTGCGTATTCGCGACTTCACGGCGATCTTCTCCTCAAACGACCAAATGGCGTTGGGACTCATTCACGCCGTGCGCGATGCCGGGCTCGACGTTCCCGGCGACATCAGCATCGTGGGATTCGACGATATTCCGGAAGCTGCACATTTCTGGCCTCCGCTCACCACTGTGCGCCAGGACTTTGCAGAACTGGGCCGTCGATGTGTTGATTTGTTGCTCGGATCCGCAACAGAGCGCGACTTCGCGACGGATCCGCTCATGCCCGAAGTTGTCGTCAGAAACTCCGCCGCACCGGTTCGTTGAGTCTCGTTACCAATCTGAGACACGGCCGGAGTTGACACGACCCGTTCCGACCTGGCTATAGTGACGCAATGTGAACGGTCACATTGACCGGGGACGAAGGGGTTCTGGACGTGGTTTTGGGCAATGATGCACGTGAGCAGCAGGCTGCTGAGGCGAAGACCGAAGTGGCCATCGCTCGTGCGCGGCAGCAGGTCGCGACGCTTCACGCTGAGCTCGTGCGGTACGGCCTGGTCGTCTGGACTGGCGGCAATGTCTCGGCACGCGTGCCGGACACCGAGTTGTTTGTGATCAAGCCGTCCGGCGTTTCCTACGATGAACTCGCACCCGAGAACATGATCGTGTGTGATCTCGATGGCTCTGTCGTGGTGGACACTCCGGGTAGCGATCGCTCTCCATCGTCCGACACCGCAGCGCACGCATACGTCTACCGGAACATGCCCGAAGTCGGCGGCGTTGTGCACACTCACTCGACGTACGCGGTCGCGTGGGCGGCGCGTGGCGAAGAGATTCCCTGTGTCACGACAGGGATGGCCGACGAATTCGGCGGACCAATCCCGGTCGGTCCATTCGCTGTCATCGGTGATGATTCGATTGGCCGCGGAATCGTTGAGACTCTTACCGGTCACCGCTCACGCGCGGTGCTGATGCAGAACCACGGCCCCTTCACGATCGGGGCCACAGCGAAAGACGCCGTCAAAGCGGCCGTCATGCTCGAAGACGCGGCGCGCACAATCCACATTTCGCGCCAAGGCGGGGACCTCCTGCCAATTCCGCCCGAGGCAATCGATCGGCTCTACGACCGATATCAAAATGTCTACGGGCAGACCACGGACGACCGTCGCTGAATTTGCGGCGGTGAACCACAACTGAATATCGACACCAAGACAAAACCGAATATCGACACCAAGACAAAGCTGTCAACGAAGGCGACAACGATGTCCATCAGAAAGGGAACACAGTGAACGGTAAGAAGATTCTTCTCGGAACGGCCACGGTCGTTGCGGGCGCTTTGCTTCTGTCCGGCTGCTCGGGGGCGAGTGGGGGCGACTCAGGCGGTAGCGGAGACGGCGGGCTCGTCGGCGTTGCAATGCCGACAAAGAGCTCAGAGCGCTGGATTCAGGACGGCGACGCAGTGAAGTCGCAGCTTGAAGAGCAGGGCTTCTCGGTTGACCTGCAGTACGCAGAAGACGACATCCCCACGCAGGTCTCTCAGATCGAGAACATGATCACGAAGGGCGCCGAAGCGTTGATCGTTGCATCGATCGATGGCACGACGCTCACGAGCGTGCTGCAAGAAGCAGCGGATGCCGGCATCCCGGTTATCGCGTATGACCGCCTGATTCGTGACACCGAGAACGTTGACTACTACGCGTCGTTCGACAACTACCAGGTTGGCGTTCAGCAGGCGACATCGATTCTCAACGGTCTCGGGTTCACCGAGCTCGATGGCACACCGATTGACGGAGCTCCTGAAGGTCCGTTCAACATCGAACTCTTCGCCGGTTCACCCGACGACAACAACGCGACCTTCTTCTGGAACGGTGCGATCGACACCCTGCAGCCGTACATGGACGAGGGAACGCTCGTCGTGGCGTCGGGTCAGACCGACTTCCAGCAGGCAGCTACCCTCCGCTGGGATGGAGAAACTGCCCAGAGCCGTATGGAAGACATTCTCGTGTCGACCTACTCGGGCGGCGAACAGGTCGACGCAGTGCTGTCTCCGTATGACGGCATTTCGCGAGGCATCATCTCGGCTCTCACCGACGCTGGCTACACGGTCGGCGATGAGTGGCCGATCATCTCGGGTCAGGATGCTGAGCTCGACTCCGTGAAGGCAATCAACCGTGGCGAGCAGTACGCCACGATCTTCAAGGACACGCGTCAGCTGGCTGAGGTTGCCGTGAACATGGCAGTTGCTCTTCTCAACGGCGAAGAGCCCGAGGTGAACAACACGACCGACTACGACAACGGCGTGACGGTTGTTCCTTCGTACCTTCTCGAGTCGGCAATCGTCGTCAAGGACAACATCCAAGAGGTGCTGGTCGACAGCGGTTACTGGACCGAAGCCGACATCACCGGTTAATAATCCACGAGTGCTCAGGCCGGGCGGTGGAAATTTCCATCGCCCGGCTCGGGCCCGTTTAACGAGGAGGCAGGATGTCCGAGCACATCCTTGAGATGCGGGGAATCACCAAAACGTTCCCCGGCGTGAAAGCGCTCGCTGATGTGAACTTCTCCGTAGAACGTGGCGAGATCCACGCCATCTGCGGCGAGAACGGCGCCGGCAAGTCGACGCTCATGAAAGTGCTGTCGGGGGTCTATCCCCACGGAACGTACGACGGCAAAATCGTCTACGTCGGCGACGAGGTGCAGTTCAAAAGCCTGAGCGAAAGCGAAGCGAAGGGCATCGTCATCATCCACCAGGAGTTGGCTCTGAGCCCATACCTGTCGATCGCCGAAAACATCTTCTTGAACAATGAGCGCACCCGGTTCGGGCTCGTTGACTGGAACGAAACCAACCTCGAAGCCTCGAAGCTCTTGAAGCGAGTGGGACTAAAAGACAACCCGATGACGAAGGTCAATCAGTTGGGTGTCGGAAAGCAGCAGCTCGTCGAGATCGCAAAGGCGCTCTCGAAGGAAGTGAAGCTCCTCATCCTCGATGAGCCGACTGCTGCGCTGAACGACGAGGACTCTGACCACCTGCTTGATCTCATTCTGAGTCTGCGCGAGCAGGGGATCACGTCGATCATCATCAGCCACAAACTGAACGAGATCAAAAAGGTCGCCGACACCGTCACGATCATTCGCGACGGCAAGACGATCGAGACCATCGCCAAAGCGGATGTCACCGAAGACCGCATCATCAAAGACATGGTGGGCCGCGATCTCGAGCACCGCTATCCCGACCACGAGCCGAGCATCGGCGAAGAGCTTATGCGCGTCGAGGACTGGACCGCACACCACCCGCAGGATTCCAACCGGGTGATGGTCGATAAGGTCTCGATCAACGTGCGCGCCGGAGAAATAGTCGGAATCGCTGGTCTCATGGGGGCCGGGCGTACCGAGTTCGCGATGAGCCTTTTCGGCCACAGCTACGGCAGCAAGATCTCCGGCAAGGTGTTCATGCGCGGTAAGGAGATCAAGACCCGCACCGTCGCTGAGGCTATCGACAATGGTATTGCGTATGCCACTGAAGATCGCAAGACCTACGGTCTCAACCTCATCGAAGACATCAAGCGCAACATTTCAGTTGCGTCTCTGAAGAAGCTAGAAAAGGCTGGCTTGGTCGACGACAACGAAGAGTTCCGTGTCGCGAATAAGTACCGCAAAGACATGAACATCAAGGCGCCGAACGTGTTGGTGAAAACCGGCAAGCTGTCCGGCGGAAATCAGCAGAAGGTCGTGCTGTCGAAGTGGATCTACTCAGATCCTGACGTGCTGATTCTCGATGAGCCCACCCGCGGCATCGATGTCGGCGCAAAGTACGAGATTTACACGATCATCAACAAGCTCGCAGCCGAGGGCAAGGGAATCATCGTGATCTCTTCCGAGCTTCCGGAGCTGCTCGGCATTTCTGATCGTGTCTACGCCCTTTCCGAGGGGCGCATTACCGGTGAACTGCCGATCGCCGAAGCAACACCCGAGTCCGTCCTCAAACTTATGACCATGGAGAAGTCCCGCTAACGGGGCTTGCAGGAGACACATTTCATGTCAAACGACAATCTCTCTCAAGATTCGCAGGCTGCGGGCGGTCTCGTTCAGCCTGAAGACAACAAGTTCACTCGCTGGATCACTACCGTCATCTCCGACCTCGGGAAGAACGGCATTTTCATCGCGCTTGTCGCGGTGGTTGCGCTCTTTGCGGTGCTGACCGATGGCATCCTGCTGCGTCCGCAGAACATCTCTAACCTCGTCGTCCAGAACGGGTACATTCTCGTGCTGGCGATCGGAATGGTGATGATCATCATCGCGGGTCACATCGACCTGTCGGTGGGATCAGTCGCAGCCTTTGTGGGCGCCTGTTCCGGTGTATTCGCCGTCAACATGGGACTTCCCTGGTGGCTTTCCGTCATCCTCTCGTTGCTCATCGGAGCGCTGGTGGGTGCCTGGCAGGGATTCTGGGTCGCGTTCGTTGGGATACCCGCGTTCATCGTGACGCTGGCGGGCATGCTCATTTTCCGCGGGCTCGCGCTCGTGGTGCTCGGCAACGCGAACATCGGATCGTTCCCCGAGGAGTACCGTGCCCTCGGTAACGGCTTCCTCGACGGCGTCTTCGGTTCAGTGAAGCCGGATATCTTCACGCTGCTTCTCGGGGCGGCGGCGATCATCGCGCTTGTTGTGCAGCAGCTACGCGCTCGCGCCGGCCGCGCAAAGTACGACCAGGATGTGGAGCCGGCTCTCTGGTTCTGGATCAAGCTCGTTCTGATCGCAGTCGTCATCGGGTTCTTCGCATACGCTCTCGCGTCTTACAAGGGTATCCCGGTCACGCTGATCATCCTGGCTGCGCTCGTCATGATCTACGGCATCGTCATGAACCGCACTGTCTTCGGCCGCCACGTCTACGCGATCGGTGGCAACCGCCACGCGGCTGAGCTCTCCGGTATCAAGACCCGTCGTGTCGACTTCCTGCTGTTCGTCAACATGGGAGTGCTTGCCGCCCTTGCCGGACTCATCTTCACCGCCCGGCTGAACCTCGCTGGCCCGAAAGCCGGTGATGGATTCGAGCTCGAAGCGATCTCGGCAGCCTTCATCGGTGGCGCGGCTGTGCAAGGTGGTGTTGGAACGATCGGTGGCGCAATCATCGGTGGTCTGATCATCGGTGTGCTGAACAACGGTATGTCGATCATGGGCATCGGTATTGAGTGGCAGCAGGCGGTAAAGGGCCTCGTGCTTTTGCTTGCCGTTGCCTTCGACGTCTACAACAAGCGTCGCGCCGGCCACAGCTAGGGCACGCAGTGACAACGAACGCGTAGTTACAACGAAAAGGGTCCCGTTTTTTGGCGGGGCCTTTTTCGTTGTCCACGTGTCTTTTTGACTGAGACGTCTATGACGTTTGACGCTTTCTGGCCGATGGCGGGTTTACCCCAACTGGCGTGACTTGTTCTCTTTCCGTTATGGGCAGTGATCGGGGTGCGCAGCTCAGGGCGTCGTATATGCACTCTGATGAGTGAGGTGAGCCTGGAGGACGTCGCGGACCGTAGTCCACGTGTGGGGGCCGTAACGGTCGTTGTCGACGTGGTGCAGTTGCGCTTGGCCGCTGAACATGCTGACGAAGTACTGCATTCCCTGCCAGGCGGGGAATGTCTCGTCCGGGTTTTTCGACAGTGTCTTTCCAATTTTGCTCATGGCCGAAAGTGTGGCTGTGGTGCCGGCCCATTGCAGTTTGAAGGGAGTGCCGGTCAGCTCGGTCATTGTGCGGGCGACGTCTCGGGCGGAGACCTGTGCGCCGGCGATCTCGATGACGCGGGGCGCGTCGTTATCGAGGGCGGCGAGCGCGGTGACTCGGGCGACATCGTCTTTGGTCGTGAAGTCCAGAATCTGGTCGGCGGAAGACCAGAACAGAACCCGGCGACGGCCGAAAAGGATCATCGGCGCCTCATTTGCGAGCAGGTCCGTAAACATGCCGTTAAGAATCGAGGTGGCTTGGACAGGGGCCGCATCGACGTCAGCGGCGAACTCACGGCGCAGCTCGAAGTTTCGGTTGCTGCCCGGGGAGATCTGGCGGTAGTCGGCCGCATAATCTGAAGGAATAAATCGGGGCACCCCGGCGGCAACGGTCGCTTTCAGGAGAGCGCGCTGAGCGTCGACGATCACGGGACGGACGCCACTAACCGCCGACACAACGACGTCGACGCCGGAGATGGCGGCAGTCAAAGCACCGTGATCGGAGTACGCGGCGGTGACGATGTCGACGCGGTCGGCGTCACCGAAGAGCGCGGCAGCTTTTGTACTACCGGGGCGAGTGAGGACTCGGAGCCTAACGTCGTGCTGAAGGAGTTCGCGGACGATGCGCTGGCCGAGGTCGCCGGTGGCGCCGGCTACAAGGATGGTGTTGGTCATGGGGTGAGGTCTCATTCTGTTGTGGTCGAAGGGGGATGCATCAGTGCGATCGGCGAGGGGGTTGCGAGGGGTGCTCGGCGGCGGCGCGAGCGTCAGTGATGCAGGCCTCAACATCCCCGGCGCCGAGTGCGACCCGAGCCAGGAGCCTGCGTAACTGCGTCTGCTCGTCCGGGCTGAGGTGACGCATGAGGACACCCTCGACCTCGCGCAGGGCGCCACGTGCTGAGGTCAGTAACGACCGGCCCGCACCTGTTGGGTGTACTTGGCGGATCCGCCGATCGTTCGGATCGGGGCGACGCTCGACGAACCCACCTGCCTCGAGGGCGTCGATCACATACGTCATCTGGGTTTTGTCGATCCCGAGCCGGTGAGCGAGCGCCAATTGCGAGGAGGGTTCCTCGGTGGTGATCGCCACGAGCACCTGATAGCCCCTCGGGCCCCCCGGGACATCGGCGACCGCACCGGTGGCAGACCGCGAGAACCCTTGATACGTCGCAGGCAGGGCCCAGCCGAGTTCGGTCTGAATTCCTCCCGCGTCCCAATCGATCGTGGGCAGCGCGACCGGCGCGTTGATAGTCGAGAAATCGTCCATTCTCGAAATAGTAACTTATCAAGATCATCTGGCATAAAGATGATCTTGCTCGGCGACGATATGTGTTGGGTGGCACACCGATAGGAGAAACGATGAGCACTTCCGAAATTCCGCTGCGGTTAGGCTCTCGGGGTTGGGAGCGGCCTCGTTCGAGCAGAACTCCGCATGAGATGTCGCGGATTAGCGGCCGTTGAGCCGGTCCACGATGTCTTGGGCGTCGTCGTCTGGTGAGAGCACAATCACTGCTTCGTTGCCTGTCAAAGGTTCCATCACTGTGACCGCAGACTGCATCGTGTCGTCGATCTTGAAGACCAGGCGTGAGTCTGGGCCGGCTTGAGCTGCCTGCTGAGTCAGAGCACCGAAGATCGCTGCCCCATCGTCTGTGAAGGTCACTTCAACGGCATTCTTCTGGTTTTCGGCAACAACCGCGCTCGAAACCTGAGCCCGTTCGAATGTGGCGGGGCTCACGATGGACCCGCTCCCAACCGGTACGCACTTCGGGTCGGATCCTGTGGCGCATGTCTCGGATACTGCTAGCTCGATCGTTCCTCCGGCAGGCGCCGCGGTTTCGCTGAGTGGAGTTTCGCCGGTAGGTGCCGGGGCGGAACAGCCGATGAGAAGGAACGCGGCCAGGATGATCGGGGCGAATCGATATGGGTAAAAGGCCATGAATCTCCAATAAAGCGTTGGCGGAGGCGCTGAATGCTCAGCCCATGATTTTGCCTAACGCTACGAGAGACTGCACGCGCTCGCCACCGTTGTCTGGTGTTGGTGCAGCTCACCTGGTTGACCGCTCTGCGAATAACCTGCTTTGCTCAGAGCAGGGAATCGTAAAATCCATGCGGCCGGTGGGCGTCCACACCGCAGCGCTTCCACAAGCCAGCAGCGCTTCCACAAGCAAGGTGAAGAGGATCCACAAGATGTGCACGAGAGTTGTTTATCTAGGAGAAGGCGACCGAGTGCTCACCGCGCGGTCAATGGACTGGAACGCCGACATGGGAACCAACATGTGGCTGTTTCCCCGCGGAATGGTGCGCAATGGTGCCGCCGGTGCGAACTCGCTCACATGGACATCGCGCTACGGAAGTGTCGTATCTGCGGCCTATGACGTCGCGACAACTGACGGAATGAATGAGAAGGGTCTCGTCGCGAGCGGACTCTGGCTCGCCGAATCTGAATATCCGGCAACGGATGACGGCCGCCCCAGGCTCTCAGTCGCGGCGTGGGCGCAGTACTTTCTCGATACTTTCGCGACGGTCACCGAAGCAGTAGACGCAGTCTCGGCGGATGACACGTTCGCGATCGCAACCTCTGGCGTGCCAGGGCAAGACCGCGACACGACGATGCATCTCGCGCTGTCGGATCCGACCGGCGACAGCGCGATCCTCGAATACCTGGGTGGCAAGCTGACGGTTCACCATGGTCGCTCGTACCAGGTCATGACGAACTCGCCCCCATACGACCAGCAGTTGGCGATCAACACGTATTGGGATGAAATCGGTGGCACAGTCATGCTCCCCGGCACCAACCGTGCGGCCGACCGCTATGTGCGAGCGGGCTTCTACGTGAACGCGATTCCGCAGGTCGAAGACCGGACGATCGCCACGGCGGCGGTCTTTGGCGTCATCCGCAATGCGTCAGTGCCGTATGGCATCACAACTCCCGGTCAGCCGAATATCTCATCGACGCGGTGGCGCACGGTCGCCGACCACAAAGACGGACGCTACTTCTTCGATTCGGTGCTGTCACCCAGTGTCATTTGGGTAGATCTCCCCAAGATCGATTTCTCAGAGTCGATGCCAACACGAAAGCTTGACCTCACGACAAATCCTTCGGAGATCCACGGCGGCGATGTCTCGACACTGTTTGAGCCTGCCGAACCGTTCGCATTCGCTAACGCTGGCTGACTGCGACGTCCTCGAAGGCCCGCGACGACTATGGGATGAGAGTCACTTTGCCGTCGGCGCCGTCGTGCACGAGTTGCTGAGCCTCGGCTGCGTCGCTCAGGGCGAATGACCCGGCAAGTTCCACCGAGAAGTGACCGGCGGCCATGAGCGACAGCGTCACGGGGATTGCTTCCGTGCGCCATGCCACCTGCTGTTCAGACAGGGGAGTGGGAGAGCCACCCGAGAACGCACGGATGCCAAGGCCCGCGGCATCCGCACCGCGGACGATCGTCGCAACCCGGTTTCGGTCGGGCGCAACGGCCAGCGAAACATCGAGAGCTTCTTCGGTGCCCGCCGCATCGAAGACGACGGTGATTCCGCCCCGGGCCGCCGCACGAACGCGATCTTCGAGCCCCGGACCGTACGCGATCGGAGTCGCTCCAAGCTCTTTTACGCGGTCGAACCGGCGCGGCGACGCCGTCGCGATGACTGTCGCGCCCCAGAGCCTTGCAAACTGAATTGCCGCCTGGCCGACGGCGCCAGACCCGCCGTGAATCAGAAGGGTGTCGTCTTCGCGCACTGCGAGCGAGCGAAGCGACTGGTACGCGGTGCCGACCGGAATGCCGAGGGCTGCTCCCGCCTCGGCTGAGACCTGCGGTGGCCGGTGCTGCACGTGGTCCGCTGCAACGATAACGTCGGTCGCATACATGCCGTGGCCGCTGAAAATGACAACATCGTCACCAACCCGGAGCCCATCGACGCCCTCTCCCACCGCTGTGATGGTGCCGGCAGCATCCGAGCCCGTTCGTCGTGGCTTCGTGATCGGCTTTGAGGAGCGCATTCCGGTGCGCAATTTGATGTCGATGGGATTGATGCCAGCGGCTTTCACGCTGACCGCGACCTCGCCGGCAGCAGGCACCGGTGTCGGGATCTCGATGACGTTGAGCACGTCAGGCCCACCGAACGTGTTGTAGACGATTGCGTGTGCCATTGAGCTGTCAACCTCCGAGTGCGCGTGCGCTATTCCTTCAGCGCCTTTTGGATCCGCTGCAGCGAAACAGACTCGGCCGTGCCGAGCGTTTGCGCGAACAGGCTCATACGGTACTCCTCCAAGAGCCAGCGCGCGTGAATGATTCCGGCGGGCGCGTCGGGGGCCGCAGGAATCGTGCCACCAGCATCTGTGAAGGCCACCTGGGCGCGTTCGAACTCAGTCATGCGAGAGCGGTCGCGCCCCGGATTGTCGGGCAATATCTGCAATCGGCCGAGAATACCGCTGAGATACCGCGGCAGATGCGTGAGCTGTCGCGACCCGGTGCGAGAGACGAACCCCGGAAAAATAAGCCCGGCAAGCTGCCCACGGATATCTCCGAGCGCTCCGAGGAGTGTCATCGAGTTCTGACCCTTGAGCGAGCGCTCAACGTCGCGAGAAAGTGTCAGGATGCGGGCGGTCAGCGCGACTGTATTGAACACCGTCTCAACCGACGCTGCCGAGAATGCGGCACGCACCTGCTCGAACTGTTCTTTCGTGCGCACACCATCTGCGCGTGCGTGGCGCGAGATCACATCGTCGGCGACAGCCACGCGGCAATCTTCGATCAGCGCCTTGGCTGAAGAGTAAGGGGATGCCGCCAACGCCAACTTCTCAGCAGCTGTCAGATGCTCGAGCACGTAGCTCGCAGCGGAAGGCACTGCGAGCAAGACCAAGCGGCGAACCCCCGCGGTGTTCGCTACCACTGCGGCATCCGCTGTCGCTTCAATGCGAAGCGACACACTCTCGCCGTCATCGACGAGGGCGGGGTAGCCGCGGACGATCCCGCCAGCGACCCGGCTATCGACAACAGCGGGAAGATCGTCGATGTCCCAACTCGTGAGTCCGCTTCGCGACGCAACCGACGCAGACGACGCCTGCGGCGCGAGAGCGGCAACGCGCGCGGCGTCTCGTGTCGGCTCTGGTTTTTTGGTTCGGAGCGACCGCTCAACGCTTGAGCGCGTGCGCGCTGCGAGGCGGGTTTGAAGCGCGATCAGATCGCGATCGCTCCCGACAGTGCGCCCTCGCTCGTCAACCGCCCGGAACGAGACATGGAGGTGGGCGGGAACGCGATCGAGCTCGAAAGAATCGGCGGTGACGGGCTGATTCGCCACGCGCTGGACGAGTGAAGCCAGAGCGGCACGAAGACTCTGCGCGGGTGCGCCATCGGTGTGCTCGGGGCCGAGATCGGCGACCTGCTCAGCGAAGGTCGCTGCCCAATCCGCCGCGGGAACAACGTGGCGTCGAATTGCTTTCGGGAGCGCGCGGAGAAGCCCTGTGATGAGTTCGGGGCGAAGCCCGGGCACTTGCCAATCAAAACCATCGACGGTGATGGATGCGAGGAGAGCAAGCGGCACAACGACCGTCACTCCGTCGTCGGCGGCACCCGGTTCGAAGCGGTAGGTCAGTGACAGCACCTGATCGCGCTGGTGCCACCGCGTCGGAAAATCACGCTCGTCAGCGCGCGAAGCGTCATCGACCAGGTCGCTCTCGCTCATGTCGAGCAGTCGTGGCGTGCGCGTCATCGCATCCCGCCACCACGCTTCAAACGAGCGCACATCAAAAACGTCACTGGGAATGCGGGTGTTGTAAAACGCGTAGACGGCCTCATCGCCGACGAGGATGTCGCGGCGCCGCTCTCGTTCTTCGATCTTTTCCAGACGGCGTCGAAGCTCAAGGTTTCGCCGCGAGAAGGCGGTCAGCTTCTTGTCGAGGCGGGTGGCATCCCACTCTTCTTCGACGAGCGCGTGGCGCAAGAACATCTCTCGCGCCAGTGGGCGATCGATCCGTGCGAGCTGGATGCGGCGGCGCGGCACGATTTCAACTCCGAAGAGCGTGATCTTCTCTGCGGCGACGGCCGCTCCGGCATCTTTCGACCAGTGCGGGTCGCTCACTTGGCGTTTGATCAGATCTGGCGCCAGAGCTTCGGCCCACTCCGGGTCGATCGCGGCGACCGTCCGCGCAAACAACCGACTTGTTTCGACGAGTTCAGCGGCCATGACAGCCGCGGGCCGCTTCTTCTTCAGGCCGGAGCCGGGAAAGATCGCAAACCGCGCGCCGCGGGCTCCGAGGTATTCGCCGCCGCGCCGGGTCGATGTCTCTTTGGACGCGCCCTTGGCATCACGCGTGGGTGTGCGCTCATCGAGAATGCCGATCTGCGACAGGAGGCCCGCCATGATCGCTTTGTGTACGGCATCCGGGTCTGCCGCATCGCTCGATCCACGCGGGCGACCAAGCTGCGCTGAGAGTTGGCGGTGCACATCAGTCCACTCGCGAACGCGCACGTAGTTGAGGTGTTCGCTCCGGCACAACCGCCGAAAAGCGCTTGAGCCGAGTGCCTCTTGCTGCTCCCGCAGATAGTTCCAGAGGTTCAGTAGCGCGAGAAAGTCGCTCGTCGGATCGGTGAATCTGGCGTGTAGGCGGTCAGCCTGCTCTCGTACCTCTTCGGGGCGCTCGCGCACGTCTTGAATCGACATGCCCGCAACAATCGGCATGACATCAGCCAAAACGTCGCCGCGCTTTGCCTCGACGAGCATGCGCGCAAAACGCGGGTCGATCGGGAGACGGGAGAGTTCGTGCCCGGTGTCGGTGAGCGTCGTGCGTGCGTTCTTGCCGATGCCGTTCGTGCGTACAGCGCCGAGCTCGAGCAGCAGATCGAACGCTGCCTTCACACCGCGCGAGTCCGGGGGAGTGAGGAACGGAAAAGCCGTGATGTCGCCGAAGCCGAGCGACAGCATCTGCAAAATAACCGACGCGAGCGATGTGCGAAGAATCTCGGGATCGGTGTACTCATCGCGGGATGCGAAATCATCCTCGGCGTATAGGCGAATCGCGATGCCCGGTGCTGTGCGGCCAGCGCGGCCAGCGCGCTGTTGCGCCGAAGCTTGCGAAATCGGCTCGATCGGCAAGCGCTGAATCTTGCTACGCGGGCTGTAGCGCGTGATGCGGGCCGTGCCGATGTCAACGACGTAGCGGATGCCGGGAACCGTCAGGCTCGTCTCGGCAACGTTGGTGGCGAGCACCACGCGGCGGCGGACCCCGGCTATCCGCGACGGCTCGAACACGCGGTGCTGTTCTGCCGCGCTCAGCCGGCCATAGAGCGGGAGCACTTCGGTGGGCGCGGCATCCTTCGCGTACGCTCCGCGCACAGCATCGGCAGCGTCGCGGATTTCAGCCTCGCCGGGCAGAAACACGAGCACGTCGCCCGCGGCTTCACGATCGAGTTCTCGAAGCGCCGCCACCAATCCGTCGAGGTCGTCTTCATCGTTCGGCGGACGGTACCTGATGTCGACGGGGTATGTGCGACCAGACACTTCAATGATGGGAGCGGGGGTGCCTGAGGCATCCGCGAAGTGGGCAGCAAAGCTCTGCGGATCGATCGTTGCCGACGTGATGATCACTTTGAGGTCGGGTCGCTCGGGAAGAATGCGGGTCAAATACCCGAGCAGAAAGTCGATGTTGAGCGAACGTTCATGGGCCTCGTCAACAATGATCGTGTCGTACCGGCGCAGCAGACGGTCGCGGTGGATCTCGTTCAACAGGATGCCGTCGGTCATCAACGCGATGCTTGTTTCAGCCGAAACCTTGTCGGTGAAGCGAACTTTGTAGCCCACCGTCGAGCCGAGCTCCACCTCGAGTTCGCTTGCGATGCGCTCGGCTATCGAACGCGCTGCAATTCGCCGCGGCTGGGTGTGTGCGATCTTGGTGCGGCCAAGCTCCAGGCAGATCTTCGGCAGCTGCGTCGTTTTACCCGACCCGGTTGCACCCGCGACAATGACGACCTGGTGGTCTGCAATCGCGCGCGAAATCTCTTCCCGCGCGGCGCTGACGGGCAGCTCGGGCGGAAACGTGATGACGGGCTGAGACATAGCCTCTTATCGTATTCCCTCGCGGTGCCTACTGCGGCTAGATCCAGGTCGGCAACCAGTTGTGCAGGCGCCAGAAGTCGTAGGGCACCGGAAGCGCTGTCCACACGGGATACCAGAATGCCGAAAGCGCAATCACCACGATCAAGAAAATGATCACGCTACGCTGCCCAGATTTTCGTCGGTGCACGGGTGCGTGCCGAGAACCCGCGATTTCACGAAGCGCAAAGGTGAGCGCCAGCACGAGGAAGGGCAGCATTGCGATTGTGTAGAACTGGAAAATTGTGCGCTCGGGGTAGAGCAGCCACGGAACGTACGTGACGGCGATTCCGGTGAGTACGAGCGCGAAGCGCCAGTCGCGAGTGACGACGAAGCGGTAGATCAAGAACAGAGCAGCGGCGATGCTTGCCCACCAGATGAGCGGGTTAGGAATCGATGACACTGCCTGGACGCTGCCGTCTTGATCCCAATACATCGACGTTGGACGTACAAGCAACGGCCACTGCCAGGCCGGGCTCGCGTAGCTGTGCGCCGTGGATAGTCCGACGTGGAACGCATACATCGACTCGTGGTAGTTCCAGAGGCTCTGGAACGACTCGGGGACCCATGCCCAAAAACCTGTCGCGGGGTTATCCACCGCAGACGAACGGTCGTAACCGCCCGACGTGACGAGCCAGCCCGTCCACGATGACAGGTAGACGATGACCGACACGGGCACCAGAAGCAGAAAAGATGCCACGCCCTGGCGGACGGCATCCAGCGGCCAGAATTCCACTCCCGCGCGCCGTCGCGCGAGAGCATCGGAGACAACGACGTAGATGCCGACACCGGCGATCACGTAGAGCCCCGACCACTTGACTGCCGTCGCCGCGCCGGCTGCGGCGCCGGCCGCGATCAGCCAGGGGCGGTTCCAGAGCATCGGGCCCCAGAACACTGGTCCCTCTCTGTTCGCCATGTTGATGGCTAGGCGCTCGAGATGCCAGCGGCGATCGAAGATCAAAAACCAGAACGTCAAGAGGATAAAGAACGTCAGAAACATGTCGAGCAGCGTTGTGCGGCTCATCACGATGGCGAGTCCATCTATTGCCATGAGAGACCCGGCAATGCTCGCAAACACCGTCGAGCGGGTCAGAGCACGAGCGACGAGGTAAACGAGCAGCACTGTTACCGTGCCGAAGAGGGCGACCGAGAACCGCCACCCGAACGATGAATCAGGCCCGAACAGACACATGCCCGCGCCGATAAGCCACTTGCCCAATGGCGGGTGTACAACGTAGCTGCCCGTCGACAAGAAGATGTCGGTTGACCCGGACGTGAAGAGGTCGTCCGCGCCATCGGGCCAGTTCGCGGGGTACCCGAGAATCCACTGGCTCCAGGCATCCTTCACGTAATAGGTCTCATCGAACACCAGCGAGTGCGGCTGGCCCAACCGGAAGAAACGCAAAAAGCCCGCCAGGAGGGTGATGGCAAGCGGGGCAAAAATATTGAGTCTGTGCTGCAGCCGCAACGAAGCGTGCAGACGCGCGGCCCACCTGTCGTAGTGAGAGGGCGGCTCGATCGGAACGAGCGGCGGCGCGGTATCCGTCACAGCGTCAAGCCTAAGCTGGAGTGGTGATCATCCTCGCGGCGACGCCGATCGGAAACCTCGGAGACGTAACTCGGCGACTCGTGGAAGCGCTCGAGAACGCGACGGTTGTCGCAGCCGAAGACACCCGCACGACGCAGCGACTGCTCGCGGGCCTTGGCATTACAAACCGGCCTCGCCTGATTGCGGTGCACGATCACAACGAGAAAGAGCGGGCAGCGGAGATCATCGCGCTCGCCGAGACCGACGACGTGCTGGTGATCTCGGATGCCGGAATGCCCACCGTCAGTGACCCCGGCTACGGGCTCGTTTCCGCTGCGATCGCCGCGGGCGTGACGGTCACGGCGCTGCCTGGCCCAAGCGCCGTGCTCACGGCGCTTGCCGTCGCGGGGCTACCGACAGACCGCTTCACTTTTGAAGGATTTTTGCCGCGTAAACCCGCTGAGCGTCGCGCGCAGCTGGTGGCATTGTCTTCTGAGACTCGCACGATGGTGTTTTTCGAGTCCCCCGCGCGGACGGGTGCCGCACTCGTCGACATGGCGGCGGCGTTCGGCGATGACCGGCAGGGAGCCGTTTGTCGCGAACTCACCAAGTTCTACGAAGAGGTCGTTCGTGGCCCTGTCGCCGAATTAGCGAAATGGGCAGAAGACGGTGTGCGCGGCGAAGTCGTGCTTGTCGTGGGCGGCTCACACGAAGAGCCGGTCTCTTTTCCGGCAGCTGTCGCGCAGGTGACTGAGCTGGTTGCCGCGGGCGGCCGCTTGAAAGAAGCCGTGCGCGAAGTCGCCGGTCACACTGGCCACTCCTCGCGCGACCTCTACCAGGCGGCTCTTGGCGCGAAAGGGCCCGGTGCGAAGGCGCCCGGCAACAAAGACAGCGCGTAATCGTCATACGGCGAGCGGCGGCATCCATCGCAACTAGAATTCTCTGGTGAGCACGGACCGATCTTTTTACATCACGACGCCGATTTACTATCCGAGCGACGTACCGCACATCGGCCATGGCTACACGACGGTCGCCGTCGATGCTCTGGCCCGCTGGCACCGTCAGTCAGGGGACGACACCTGGATGCTGACGGGCACCGACGAGCACGGTCAGAAAATGATGCGTGCCGCCGCCGCCAACGGAGCTACCCCGCAAGAGTGGGTCGACAAGCTCGTGAGCGAGTCGTGGTTTCCGCTGCTCGAGACTCTCGACGTCGCAAACGACGACTTCATTCGCACCACTCAGCCCCGTCACGAAGAGCGAGTACGCGAGTTCGTGCAGGCAATTTACGACCGCGGCTACATCTACGCCGGCGAATTCGAAGCGCTGTATTGCGTCGGCTGCGAAGAGTTCAAGACCGAGTCAGAGATTCTCGACGGCACCGGTGCTTTCGAAGGGCTCAAGGTGTGCGCCATCCACTCCAAGCCGCTTGAGCTGCTGCAGGAGAAGAACTATTTCTTCAAGCTCAGCGAGTTTCAAGACCGCTTGCTTGAGCTCTACCGCACCGAGCCCGACTTCGTGCGGCCCGAGTCTGCGCGCAACGAAGTTGTCTCGTTCGTCAAGCAGGGTCTGAAAGATCTTTCGATCTCGCGTTCGACCTTCGACTGGGGCATCACCGTCCCGTGGGACGAATCGCACGTCATCTACGTGTGGGTCGACGCTCTCCTCAACTACGCGACGGCCGTCGGTTTCGGTTCAGACCCCGAGCAGTTCGAGAAGCGCTGGCCCGCCTATCACGTCGTGGGTAAAGACATCCTGCGTTTTCACGCCGTCATCTGGCCCGCCATGCTCATGGCTGCCGGCGTCGACGTGCCCAAGGGTGTTTTCGCGCACGGCTGGTTGCTTGTCGGCGGCGAGAAAATGTCGAAGTCGAAACTCACGGGTATCGCGCCGACCGAAATCACGGACGTTTTCGGGTCCGATGCGTACCGCTTCTATTTCCTCTCAGCGATTGCGTTCGGGCAAGACGGCTCGTTCTCATGGGAAGACCTTTCTGCCCGCTACCAGGCTGAACTTGCCAACGGCTTCGGCAACCTGGCATCCCGCACGATCGCGATGATCGAGCGCTACTTCGACGGCGTTGTGCCGGCCGCGGGCGCATCGACTCCGGCCGACGATGTCGTTGCAAAGACGGTTGCGGATGCTGCATCCGCCGCCGACGCCGCCATCGAACGGTTCCGCATCGATGAGGCAGTCACCGCGATCTGGATGATCGTCGACGTGCTGAACGGGTACATCACCGAGAACGAACCGTGGGCGCTCGCAAAAGACGACGCGCAGCGTGAGCGGCTTGGCACGGTGCTGTACACGGCAGCCGAGGGGCTCCGTGCCCTCGCGGTGCTGCTGTCACCTGTGATGCCGGTAGCGACCGAGAAGCTGTGGACATCGCTTGGCGTCGCAGACGCACTCGGTGCCCTCCAGGCTCAGCCGCTTCGCGACGCAGGGCGGTGGGCGCAGCTCCCCGTCGGCACGAAGGTCGCGGCGCTGTCGCCCCTCTTCCCGCGCATCGAACAGTCAGTATGACCACCGACTCCACGCCCGACTTGCCCGTTTTTGCGGGTGGGGCGGCGCCCACACCCGCGAAAACGGGCAAGTCAGCGGGGGGGAACGGGGCCACACGACCCCAAACGGCGGCGGGAGAGTTCGACGCGAGCACGTATGTGCGCGAGCGCACGGCCGACGGGCGCAAAGAGCTGCGCTACCCCGAGTCGCCTGAGCCGCTCAGCGTGCCCGTGTACGACAACCACACCCACCTCGAGATCGCTGACGGCGACAATCCGATGACGCTCGAGCAGCAGCTCGACCGGGCCGCCGCGGTCGGGGTGATCGGTGTTGTGCAGGCGGGTGGCGACATTGAATCGAGCCGCTGGTCGGCGCATGCTGCGGCATCCGATCCGCGCGTGCTTGCCGCTGTTGCGATTCACCCTAACGAGGCTCCGGTCTACGCCGCCGCGGGCAGGCTCGACGAGGCTATCGCCGTGATCGATGAGCTTGCGGCACAGCCACGCGTGCGAGCGATTGGTGAGACAGGACTCGACTTTTTCCGGACGGAAGCCGACGGCATCCCGGCACAACTCGAAAGCTTCGAAGCGCACATCGCGCTCGCCAAGAAGCACGACATCGCGATGCAGATCCACGACCGAGATGCCCACGACGCCGTGCTCGAGACGCTGCTTCGTGTTGGCGCGCCAGAACTAACCGTGTTCCACTGCTTCTCCGGTGACGACGCGATGGCGCGACTGGCAGCCGAGCGCGGCTACTACCTGTCGTTCGCGGGCAACGTGACGTTCAAGAACGCACAGAACCTCCGTGACGCGCTAGCCGTTACTCCCCGGGAGCGCATCCTGGTTGAAACGGATGCCCCGTTCCTGACTCCGACCCCGCATCGAGGCCGTCCGAACGCGCCGTATCTCGTGCCCGTGACAGTGCGGTTCATGGCGGCAGAACTCGGCGTCGGCGTTGATGAGCTCTGTGCTCAGATATCGGCCAACACACTCGAGGTCTACGGTTCGTTCGGCGCGTAGCGCCAGCGGCGTCTAGCGCGCCGAACGAACCAGAGCTCCGCTAGGCCTTCGTCTTTTTCGGTTTTTGGGTGAAGAGGGTCTCGGTCTTCTCTAGCTCCATGCCCTTTGTCTCCGGTACGCGCAGCAGCACGTAGAAGAACGAGAGAGCGGCAAATGCGGCGTACATGCTGTACGTAAGCGGAAGCGACCAGCTCGACATCGCAGGGAACGACACTGTGATGAGGAAGTTGGCGATCCACTGCGCACCTGCGGCGACACCGAGTGCCTTGCCACGAATTCGGCTGGGGAAGATTTCGCCGAGCAGCACCCAGACGAGAGGGCCCCATGACGCTCCGAAGCCGACAACGAAGAGGTTGGCGGCAACAAGCGCGACGGGACCCCATGCACCGGGCAACGACACTTCGCCATCGACGGTGACCGAGAAAGCGAACGCGAGCGCCATGGCGCCGAGAGACACCGTCATCATGATGGAACCGGTCAAGAGAATCGGCTTTCGACCGATACGGTCGACCAAGAAGATGGCGATAAGAGTAACGAGAACGTTCGTGACCGAGGTGATCACACCGATAAGTAGCGAATTGCTTTCATTGAATCCGACCGCTTTCCAGAGCGTCGTGGAGTAGTAGAAGATCACGTTGATGCCGACGAACTGCTGGAAGACCGACAGGATGATTCCCACCCAGACGATCGACTGGAGTCCCAGCACGGGTCCTCGAAGCGTCGCGTTGGAGTTCTTACGGTCCGCGTCGATGCTGTTTCTGATGTCTCGCATCGTGTGCTTGAGGTCAGCGGAGGGCACGAGGCGCGCGAAGATTTCTTCTGCGTCGTCGTCGCGGCCCTTGGCCATCAGGTACCGCGGTGATTCCGGAATCGTGAACGACAGGAGTCCGTAGACAGCTGCGGGCACGACGCCCACGAGGAACATCCAGCGCCAGGCTTCGAGGCCGAGCCAGAGCGTTTCAGAGGCGCCCCCGGCGCCCCAGACCATGACCGCGTCGCTCAAAAGTGCGGCGAAAATACCGAGCGTGATGGCGAGCTGCTGGAGAGATGCCAGGCCGCCGCGAATCTGACGCGGCGCTATTTCGGCGATATACGCCGGGGCCACAACCGAGGCGATACCGATACCGATACCGCCGATGACTCGCCAAAGAATGAGATCGGGAACGCTGAACGTTAGTCCCGAACCGATGGAGCTGACGAGGAACATGATCGCCCCGAGTCGCATGACGCGCAGGCGCCCCCAGCGATCCGAAAGGTTTCCGGCCAGCAGCGCTCCCACGGCACAACCGAGAAGCGCGACAGCCACGACAAAACCGGTGAGCACGTCACCAATGTCGAAATTGCCTTGGATCGAATCGACGGCACCGTTGATGACGGATGAATCGAAACCAAAAAGAAAGCCGCCTACGGCGGCGGCTACCGAAAGCCCGATCGCGCGGCGCCCGAACGGGCTACGCAGCGAGAAGGCGTCGGAGGGAATCGCACCTGTGCTGGTCATAGCCGTCAGAATATCCCCTGCGGGGCGCCGAGACGTCGTATTGACAGAACCCTAGCTAGGGTGAGAAGTATGTCTGTGACCCTGCTCGGCGCTACCGAGATTCGCGCCCTCGCTGGCGAACTCGACGTGACACCCACCAAGAAGCTCGGCCAGAACTTCGTCGTTGATGCAAACTCGGTGCGCAAAATCGTGCACGTTGCCCGGGTTACCGACAGCGACAAGGTTGTTGAAATCGGCCCGGGGCTCGGCTCTTTGACGCTGGCGATCCTGGAAACGGGCGCCTCTATGGTTGCTGTCGAGATCGATCACAGGCTGGCCGCGCGACTCGCCCAGACTGCTGCAGCTCACGGGGTGCCCGACGGCGCGCTCACAGTGATCGACGCCGATGCGCTTCACATCCTGGAACTGCCGGGTGCCCCCGACGTTCTTGTCGCGAACCTGCCCTACAACATTTCGGTCCCCGTGCTGCTCCACTTTCTTGAGCACTTCGACTCGTTGAGGCGTGGCGTCGTGATGGTGCAGGCCGAAGTCGGCGAGCGTCTCGCCGCAGCTCCCGGATCTAAGATTTACGGCTCGCCGAGCGCAAAAGCTGCCTGGTATGGGTCGTGGCGTCTCGCAGGCACCGTTTCGCGGCAGGTGTTTTGGCCGGTCCCCAACGTCGATAGCGTGCTCGTGGCTTTCGAGCGGGATGCTGCGCCCCGAGGTAGTGACGACGAACGCCGCAGCACGTTCCGCATCATCGACGCCGCGTTCGGTCAACGACGCAAGATGCTGCGCCAGGCGCTCGCGAGCGTTCTGGGCGGAACCGCCGCCGAGGCATCCGAGATTCTGGTGCGCGCCGGCGTTGCCCCCACATCGCGAGGCGAACAGCTGGGCATAGACGACTTTCAGCGGATCGCTCAGACGCTCGGATAACGAACCTTTTTTGGAATGTTCATATGTTGTTACCAGCGCCGCTATGAAACATGCCGGTAACATAACGAGCACGTTCCGCTGAACCACCATCCCGATGCCCGAGATGCGGAGCGCCAGGAGACATCATGCGCACTGCAGAATATGCCGCACCTGAACGCGTGCTGCTGCACATTAGCGACACTCACCTGCGGGCACCCGGGCCGCAACTCTTCGGCTCTCTCGACGGTGCAGCTCAGCTAACGAAAGCCTTGAACGCAATTACGGCCTCGGGCGCAGCGCCGGATGCTGTGGTGTTCACCGGTGACCTTGTAGATCTCGGCGAAGTAGACGCGTACCGTGCTCTTCGCGAGCTTGTGGAACCGTGGGCTGCGGGCCTCGGTGCGCCGGTGCTGTGGGTCATGGGAAACCACGATGACCGCCGCGCCTTCCGTAACGTGCTTCTCGACACGGATGCCGCCGACCCAAATGCCACGATCGACCGAGTCGATGAGCTCGATGGGCTTCGCGTCATCACGCTCGATACGAGCATTCCCGGCGAGCACTACGGCGAACTCAGCGACGCTCAGCTGGAGTGGCTTGCGGCTGAGCTATCCACGCCGGCACCACTTGGCACGATCTTGGCCATGCACCACCCGCCTGTCCCGGCCGTTCTTCCTCTCGCAGCGAGTGTGGAGCTTCGTGACCAGCGTCGCCTCGCTGCTGTCATTCGCGGATCCGATGTTCGTTCGATCATCGCGGGCCACTTGCACTACTCGACGTTTGCGACGTTCGCGGGTATTCCGGTGTCGGTTGCATCATCGACCTGTTACGCCCAAGACCTCACAGTGCCCACCGGCGGCACGCGCCCGCAAGACGGTTCGCAGGCATTCAACCTGGTGCACGTCTATGACGACACGGTCGTGCACTCGGTGGTGCCGGTGGACGTGCCAGTGCCTCTTGAGTACATCGACGCCGCAGAAGCTGAGCGCCGACTCGCTGATGCCGGAGTTCGAGCTCGCGCTACGACAGCGCGCCGGAGCGCGCACCAAAACGTTCGGCTGACGACGCTGCGCTGACCGCGGCGATTTCCCACGGCGCGCGCACCGGGAACATGCGTTCCAGTGCATCGCTCAGTACGCGAACACGCACCTCTTCGGGAACTTCGGCTTCGCCGCCATCGTTGAGGCAGAACATGTCGATGGTCCCGTCGTCGAGACGTTCGATCTTGCGGAGAGAATCAGCAAGTGTCGTTTGCACGTATCGCGTGTGAGGAGCCGTGGTTGCCACAGCGCGACCCGTGAAGAGTGCGTAGTAGTGGTACAGGCAGTTCGTCACCGAGATGTCTGTCGCAGCGCGGAATCGAGAGGCAGCCGTACGTGCGAAGTCTTCGGGAAACACTCGCTCGAGTTCCTCGAGCACGCTGCGGCGAAGGGGCGTTGCGCAGTGCTCGAGGTCACGGACGATCGTGCGGCCGAAACGCTCGCGCAAGAGTTCGCGATTCAACCGCAGAGCGTTGTCGTGGCCGCTGCGGTGGAGAGCACGGTTTCCGGTGCCGATGCGAACATCGCATTCGACGAACTGCGTCAGCCCACCCGGAGTGAAGAACATCTCCGGCTGCACAGCGCGACCGAAGAACATGTCGTCGTTGGAGTACAAGAAGTGCTCGGCTAGGCCGTCGATCTTGTGAAGCTGTGACTCCACCGCGTGTGAATTGTGGGTCGGGAGAGCTGCCGAGTCATCAAAGAACTCTTCGCTTCGTACGATCGTCACACGCGGGTCGTCTGCGAGCCATGCCGGTCGAGGCGAATCCGTCGCGATGAAGATGCGTCGCACCCACGGTGCATACATGTGCACGCTGCGAAGTGCGTAGCGGAGTTCGTCCACGTGCCGAAAGCGCGCGGCGCCGTCATCGCCTTCGCCAACCACGTAACCGGCCATTTGGGCTGCCCGTTGGCGTTGAAATTCTGTCGACGATCCATCAACCCACGAGAACACCATGTCGATGTCGTGGGTGATCTCGCTCGGGTGCGCTTCGAACATTCCGCTGACGGTGCGCCATTCGCGCCCAAAACGTGTGACGTCAGCGAAGACGATATCTTCGGCGGGCATGATGCGGCGGGTGAGCGCGTTATTGAGGGGCGCTTCGATGAGCTCTTCACCGAAGTGCCAGAACTCAACTCGCGCGGCGTGCTCCGCACCGTAGCGCTTACCACCAGAAGCGGCGCGGCGAGGGCGGAAGATGCGCACAGACGAGGGTCCGCTGTTTCGAATAGCAACGTCCGGCAGCGGCACGGTCGTCTTACCTTTTGTCTTCGCGTAGAGCGGCTCGCTCGAGCAGAGCGCAACGAGCGCGTCGAATGCTTCCTGCCGCAGGCTGTCGTCGACGACGATCGCAGGCACTGTGTTGCTGTGGCGGATCAGGATAACCGGGATGCCGGCGCTCTCTAGAGTCGATGCGACAAGCAGCAGGTCGCTAATGCGGGCTTCCGCAGGGGTCACATCGTCATGGACGAGATGAAGCATCCCATGATCGAGAACGACGTCCTCGCGTTCGAGCAAGCTGGCCCAGGGGTGCTGGTGTGCGTCGAGCGCAGAGAGTGTCGTTGCCATTTAGTCCTTCTTGTTGACAGTGTGTGTGCTCAGAGTACGTCCTGTTCGTTGCCAGGATGTTACTTGCCGTTTGGCTGCGGTTCACAGTTCGCAACTCTTGTCGAGCCGATGGCCGCGAACGAGACCGCCGAGTAGTCTCGAATCGTGACTGATATGCCGCGTTTCCGTTCCGATATCTCCGACCTCCACCGTCCGTACTCCGCAGCAGCTGGGCGTGAAAACCATCTCGGATATCGCCGAGTGGGGATGTCTGGGCTGTATCTTCCACCGCTCTCTCTCGGGCTGTGGTGGAACTTTGGCGACAATTTCCCCTTCGACAATCAGCGTGAGATTCTGCGTCACGCGTTTGACTCCGGTATCACGCACTTCGATCTCGCCAATAATTACGGGCCGCCTTACGGGTCGGCAGAAACCAACTTCGGCCGCATGATGCGCGAAGACTTCGCTCGGTATCGCGATGAATTGATCATCTCGTCGAAGGCCGGATACGACATGTGGCCCGGCCCATACGGCGATTTCGGGTCACGGAAGTACATTCTTGCGAGCGCGGAACAGTCGCTGAAGCGAATGAGTATCGACTACGTCGACATTTTTTACTCCCACCGCGCCGACCCTGAGACGCCTCTTGAAGAGACGATCGGAGCACTCGACACACTTGTGCGCCAGGGTAAGGCCCTCTACGTCGGTATTTCTTCCTACAGCGCTGAGCGCACCTCCGAAGCGGCTCAAATCGCGCGAAACCTCGGTACACCGCTCATAATTCATCAGCCCTCGTATTCGATCCTCAACAGGTGGATCGAAGACGGTCTGACCGACGCGCTCCGCGAAGAGAAGATGGGGGCAATCGCGTTCACACCACTCGCGCAAGGCATCCTCACCGACAAGTATCTTGACGATGGCAGCGCGGATCGCGCTCAGAAGCGTAACTCTCTGCCGGGCGGGGCACTGTCGGAGAACGCACTCACATCGCTTCGCAGCCTGAATGACATTGCGCGCCAACGTGGTCAAACCCTGGCTCAGATGGCAATCCAATGGGTGTTGCGTGACGACGTTGTGGCCTCCGCTCTCGGCGGCGCGTCTTCGACACGCCAGCTCGATGAGAACTTGGCGGCGCTGAACGGGGCCGTATTCGACGATGATGAACTGCAGCGCATTGACAGTCTCGCCGGTGCGATCGACGTGAACCTCTGGGCGAAGTCTTCAGATCTATGAGCGGAGCCACGGCATCCACTTTCCAAGTGCACGTTCGTGCGCCTGGAAAGATCAACGTGTTTTTCGAGGTGGGCGCTGTCGAGTCCGACGGCTACCACGACGTTGCATCGGCTTATCAAGCTCTTTCGCTCTATGAAGACGTGTGGGCGGAGCACTCTGACGGCTTCTCGATTGAAGTTGCTGGCAGTGTCGATGTGGCCGGGGTGCCGCTCGACGAGAGCAATCTTGCTGTGCGTGCGGCGCGATTGCTCGCGAGCACGACGGGCTATTCCGGGGGAGTCCACCTCACTATCCATAAAGCGGTGCCAGTCGCCGGCGGGATGGGGGGTGGCTCCGCGGATGCTGCTGGGGCCCTTGTTGCGTGCGACGCGTTGTGGGGCACAGGCCTCGCGATGTCGGAACTCCATGAGCTCGCCGCAGAGCTCGGCGCCGATGTGCCATTTTCGCTTTTGGGCGGCACCGCTATCGGGACTGGCCGCGGCGATGAGTTGAGTCCAGCGCTCGCGCGCGGACGTTTCGAGTGGGTTCTGGTGTCGAATTCTCGGGGACTTTCCACTCCGGCGGTCTATCAGGCCCTGGACGAATATCGTGCGCAGCGCGTGTTGGATATTTCACCCGCACCGCGCGCGCCGATGGTCCCACCGGGCGTGATGCAAGCGCTGCGCGCAGGCGACCCCGATATGCTGGCTTTGCACGTGAGTAATGATCTTCAGGTTGCAGCGCTTGCGTTGCGTCCCGACCTGGCAGAGATCCTCGAACTCGGTGAACGTTCTGGGGCCCTTGCGGGCTTCGTTTCTGGGTCGGGCCCGACTCTTGCCTTCCTTGCACGAGATGAAGCATCTGCACTTGATTTGCAGGTGACGTTGAGTGCCGCGGGATGCGACGCGCTTCGAGCGCATGGGCCGGTTCCGGGCGCGCGCGTATCCACCGACCCAACACCCCGGAGGTGACGATGAATCTGACCACCGCACACCACGACGGCCCCGTCGATCAGCAGTCGAGTGAGAAGCTGGCACGTCGCGGTCTCGAACTGCGGCGCATGTCGAACGAACTCGAAGAGTTCGAGCCTTGGTTTCAAGCCGTATCTCGTGGATTCCTCGATGCTGAGCCCACTGATGTGCAGCGCGATGCTACGCACGAACGCTTTAACTACCGCCGACTCATCGGCGTGATCGACAGCACCGGCGTCATGCCCGAGGTGCCCGTCGGCACCTTCGCTTCATGGATGTCTGCTGTCTCGTTGCCGGGCGAACACGTTGTCACAACGTGCGCCATCAGCGACGTCACCGTTGCACCGACTCACCGACGTCGGGGGATCGCTCGCGCAATGATGGAGGGTGAACTTCGTCGCGCCGCGGCCGTCGGTATCCCGATGGCGACGCTCACCGTCACAGAGTCGAATATCTATGGCCGTTACGGTTTCGCCCCCGCGGCGACAGCAGGACGTTGGATCATCGATGCCAAGCGTGCCTCGTGGATTGGGCCCGATTACCCGGGCCGACTCGACTTCATTTCGCGCGCCGACTGGCGTGAGCGTGCACCGGAGATCTTTGAGCGTGTACGCCCGGGTCGCCCCGGCGAAGCCAAGATGCCCGGCGGATACTGGGATCGCTTTGCGGGAACTCGGCCCGATGTCGAAAAGCCGGGTAAGCGACGAGCCGTGCAGTACACCGATACCGAGGGTGTTGTTCGAGGGGTGGCGCTTTACGCGATCACCGAGAACAAAGAAGACTTCACGAAGTCTCACCTCGAGATTCTTTCGCTCATTTCGGATGACGATGAAGCGCACGGTGCACTCTGGCGGTTCTTTATCGATCATGACCTGATCGGCGAAATTCGGATGGACGAGGGTGGCATCGACGACCCGGTCCTCTGGATGATCTCTGACCAGAAGGCCGCGAAGGTGACTCTTTTTGACCACCACTACCTTCGTATCCTTGACCTCGCGGTCGTTCTGGCGTCGCGTACCTATGCCACCCCCGGACGCTTCGTGCTCGACATCTCGGATCCGCTCGACATCACCGGCGGGCGATGGATGCTCGACATCGATGCGTCCGGCGCAGCCGAGGTTTCACCGGCTCCAGCCGATGTGCCAGTCGGCGTGACTCAGGCGCGCATGGGTATCGGTGAGCTTGGCGCCATCATGGCTGGGCAGGTTTCAGCAGCCACGCTCGCTGCCGCTGGCCGTATCGAGACGACGGATGCCGTCGCCCTGGCTCGCGCATTCAGCTGGCATGAGCAGGCTCGTCTGAGCTTCGTCTACTGACACACCTCACCCCGGACATCGGTGCAGAACCTACACGATGAATTTGTTTCTCGACAAGTCTGCCCCGATGTCCGTTGGTGTCGATAGCGTTGGAGTAGCCGAAAACCAGGCGCATATATCGATTGCGCCTTTGGGAGGAAAACATGCAGGCACTACTGGGCACGACGGTTCTCGCTGAGGCCGAAGAAGCAGATCTCGTTCGTATCGAGGGCAACTGGTACTTTCCTCCCGCGAGCATCACCGCAGGTGTTCTCACCGAGAGCCCCACTGCCTACACGTGCCCGTGGAAGGGCGCGTGCCAGTACTACTCGGTAGTCGACGGCGACGCAGTGCAGCAGGTGGACGCCGCGTGGGCTTACCTCACTCCGTTCCCGTCTGCCATTGAGCGCGTTGGTTCTGACTTCTCTGGATATGTCGCCTTTTCGCCCCAGGTGAAGGTCGTCAGCTGACGCGCGAGCGTTGACGACCGCGACATCATGATTGAGTTTCGATCTGTCACTAAGACATTTCCGGGCGGTACAAACGCTGTTGAAGAGTTCTCTCTAAAGATTCCGGCTCACACGACGACGGTTTTCGTCGGCTCGTCCGGATGTGGAAAGACGACGCTTCTGCGCATGATCAATCGGATGGTTGAGCCATCCGCCGGCGCCATTGAGATTGATGGCGAGGATGTGTCATCTGGAGACCCCGTGGGCCTTCGGCGCCGGATCGGTTACGTGATGCAGAACGCGGGCTTGATGCCGCACTTCACCGTCGCCGACAACATCGCGACGGTGCCCGTCTTGGGCGGCCAGAAGCGCGCCGCCGCGCGAGCTCGTGCCCTTGAGCTCATGGACACTGTTGGCCTCGATCGCGCAATGGCCGACCGTTATCCAGCGCAGCTTTCGGGCGGCCAGCAGCAACGGGTGGGGGTTGCGCGCGGGCTCGCCGCAGACCCCAACATTCTGCTGATGGATGAGCCCTTCGGTGCCGTTGATCCAATTGTGCGAAGCGAGCTTCAGCAAGAGCTGCTGCGCTTGCAGCGAGACGTTGCTAAGACGATCGTGTTTGTGACCCACGACATCGACGAGGCGTTTCTTCTCGGGGACCAGGTCGTCATTCTCGAGAAAGGCGCACACGTCGCGCAGGTCGGTAGCCCGAACGAAATTATCGAAAACCCAGCGAGCGATTTCGTGCGCTCCTTCATCGGCGCCGACAAAGGAAAGCGGGCTCTCCGGCTCAAAGCTACCGACGAAGGCACAGTCGTCATTGATGGCGAAGGGCGCGCGCAGGGCGCCCTCATTGAGGACGGCCGAAGCGGATGAGCTGGGTTTTCGACAACCTCGGTCTCATTGGAGAGCTGACGCTCGTGCATGCGCGTCAAAGCGTGATCGCTCTCGTCATCGGCTTCGTTCTCTCGGTGCCGTTGGGTTGGGTCGCGTGGCGCTACAAAATCGTGCGGAGCGGGATCATCACGATCACCGGGCTTCTCTACACGATCCCCTCTATCGCTCTGCTACTTCTTCTGCCGCCGGTGCTTGGCTATCCGATACTCAGCGAAGCCAACCTCATCGTCGCGCTCACGATTTACGCGTTGGCCATCCTCGTGCGGGCTGTTGCCGACGGGCTTGATTCCGTGGACCCAGCGGTTCGTCAGGCTGCTATCGCAGTGGGTTTTGGGCCTTTCCGCCGATTTTGGGCAATCGAATTTCCACTTGCTGGCCCCGTGATCTTGGCCGGTCTCCGGGTCACGGCAGCAAGCACGGTTTCGCTTACAACCGTCGGAATTCTCGTCGGAATCATCAATCTCGGCTACCTGTTCACAAACGGGTTGCAGCGGCGAATCGTGCCTGAGGTGCTCACTGGTGTGGTCGTCGTGATGGTGCTCGCTCTCGTCATCGACGCGATCCTCGTGATTCTTGGGCGAGTTCTGATGCCCTGGGTGCGTGCGCACCGCACACGGTCTCGCTCTGGCTCTGTTCGCACTGCAGTGGCGGAGAAGGCCGCATGAACTATCTCCTTGAGGCGCTCGCCTGGATTTTTTCGCCCGACCGTTTCTCCGGCACTGTGTCTCTGCCTGCCGCTCTCGGTCAGCAGTTGGGTTACACGGCTGCCGCCATCGTGATCGCATCGCTCATCGCGGTTCCGCTCGGTTGGCTCATCGGCCACACCGGGCGTGGACGAGAAGTCGCTGTTGCGGTCTCGGGAGCCGCCCGCGCTATTCCGTCGTTCGGATTGCTCGTGCTCTTGGTGCTCGTCCTCGGAGTGGTGAAAAAGCCCGAGGCCGCGATCATCACCTTCGTTGTGTTGGCAATTCCTTCAATCCTCGCTGGCGCATACTCGGGGTTCGAAGCTGTTGATCGGCGGACGGTCGATTCTGCTCGCGCGCTAGGTATGACGGAATGGCAAATACTTTGGCGAGTCGAGGTGCCGCTCGGCCTACCCTTGCTTGTGGGTGGTCTGCGTTCAGCAACGCTGCAAGTTGTGGCCACAGTCACAATCGCCGCCTACGTCATGCCGGTAGGACTCGGCCAGTACATCATCACCGGCCTGCAACTTCGCCAGCTTGACGTTCTCATCGGCGGCGCGATACTTGTCGCAGTGCTTGCGCTTGTACTCGACGGGCTCTTCGCACTCGCGCAGCGACTGGTGGTTCCTGCCGGAGTCTCGGCGGCTGAACGAGTAAGTTCAGGCAAGCCGCCGAGGCAAGTCCGCAAACGCGCGATGTCCACCAGCTCATAGTTCCCGCACCCACCGCACCCACTGCACCAAGAAAGAGAGAATCGAAATGATACTCACACGAAAGAAAGGCGCCCTAGGCGTCGTTGGATTGACGGCCGTTGCGGCTCTAGCGCTCGCGGGATGCTCATCGGCTGACCCGCTTGACAGTGGCGACTCGAGTTCTGCAAGCTCCGACACGATCGTCATCGGATCTCAGGCGTACTACTCCAACGAGATCATCGCTGAGATTTACGCGCAGGCCCTGGAAAACGGTGGTTTCGAGGTTGAGCGCCAGTTCAACATCGGTCAGCGTGACGCGTATATTCCGTCGCTTGAAAGCGGCGAGATCACGCTGTTCCCGGAGTACAGCGGAAACCTGCTGCAGTATTTCGAGCCAGACACCGAGGCACGCACGTCTGATGACGTGTACGCGGCGTTGCAGGAGGCTCTGCCCGATAACCTGACCGTTCTTGACCAGTCGAGCGCAACTGACCAGGATTCCTACACCGTGACGGGAGCGTTCGCTGAAGAGAACAACCTCGTGTCGATCGGTGATCTCGCTGACGTCACAGAGCCGTTGACTCTCGGGGGACCTGCCGAACTGGCAGAGCGCCCGTACGGCCCGACCGGGCTGCAGGATGTCTATGGCGTTTCGGTAGATTTCACGGCGACCGGTGACACAACTGTCGATGACCTGATCGCAGGCACCGTCGACATGGCGAACGTCTACACGGCGGACCCGCGTATTTCGACGGACGACCTCGTCACGCTTGAAGACCCGGAGGGTCTCTTCCTCGCATCGAACGTCGTGCCTGTCGTTAACGCCGATGTGGCAGATGAAATCGCAAGTGTCATCAACGCTGTCAGTGCCGCGCTGACGCCTGAGGGCCTCGTGCAGCTGAACGTGGAGAGCACTGTAGACGAGATGTCATCCGCTGACATCGCTACCCAGTGGTTGACCGACAACGGCCTCATCGCAACCTCCTAGCGACAAAAAACGCCGACCGGAAGCGCTCACGCGCTCCCGGTCGGCGTTTTTTGTCAGCTCCGGTCGCTACGCTGGAATCAATATGGCGCATCTTCTCGGGGCCGAGGCCCTCCAGCTCGAATACCCGACCAAAGTCGTCTTCGACTCCATCTCTTTGGGAGTCAACGAGGGCGATCGCATCGGAATCGTCGGTCGCAATGGCGATGGCAAATCAAGTCTCATGGCGATGCTCGCTGGTCGAAAACAACCCGACGCCGGCCGAGTGACGGTGCGCAGCGGCGTACGGGTGGGCGTGCTCGATCAAGCTGACACCCTCGACGACGACGATACGGTAGGTCACGCGGTCGTTGGCGACCTTGAAGAATACGAGTGGGCAGGAGACGCCCGCATCCGCGACATCATCGCGGGACTGCTCGTTGATCTTGACTGGGGCAAGTCGCTCCGAGATCTTTCCGGCGGACAGCGTCGCCGCGTGGCGCTCGCTCAGCTTCTCGCGGGTGATTACGACATCCTCGCGCTCGACGAGCCCACAAACCACCTGGACGTTGAGGCGATCACGTGGCTTGCTGACCATCTCATCCGGCGCTGGCCCGCCTCGAGTGGCGGGCTCATGGTTGTGACGCACGACCGGTGGTTCCTGGATGCCGTCTGCACGGTGACCTGGGAAGTCCACGATCGGGTCGTCGACCCATTCGAGGGTGGGTATGCCGCCTACATCCTGCAGCGCGTCGAACGTGACCGGCAGTCCGCAACTATCGAAGCCCGCCGCCAGAATCTCGCTCGCAAAGAGCTGGCGTGGCTTCGACGAGGAGCCCCCGCGCGCACAACGAAGCCGAAGTTTCGGATTGATGCCGCCAACGAACTCATCTCAGATGTTCCAGAGATCCGTGACCCGGTAGCGCTCCAGTCGCTTGCCGTTTCTCGCCTCGGAAAGGACGTCGTCGATCTGCTTGACACCGGGGTTTCGTACGGTGACCACGAAGTTCTGCGTGATGTGGAATGGCGACTCGCGCCGGGGGAGCGCACCGGAATTCTCGGCGTCAACGGTGCAGGCAAGTCGACACTCCTTGGCCTCATCTCCGGTGATGTCGAGCCAACAGTTGGTCGCGTGAAGCGAGGCAAGACTGTTCAGGTCGCAACGCTCACTCAGCGACTCGATGAGCTCGAACAGCACCTCAATGATCCGGTACGCGTCGTCATCGCGAGTCTTCGCACGACGTACGCGTTCGGCTCTGGTTCGAAGTCTCAAGAGCTCACTCCGGGCCAGTTGCTCGAGCGGATGGGCTTCTCGACCGCGCAACTGTCTACTCCCGTGAAAGACCTCTCAGGAGGCCAGAAGCGTCGCCTTCAGCTGCTTCTCATTTTGCTTGAGCAGCCCAACGTGCTGATTCTCGATGAGCCCACAAACGACCTTGACACCGACATGCTCGCTGCCATGGAAGACCTACTCGACTCGTGGCCGGGAACACTGATCGTCGTTTCCCACGATCGCTACTTTCTTGAACGCGTTACCGATCAGCAGTATGCGATTCTCGGCGGGCGGCTCCGTCATCTCCCCGGAGGCGTTGATGAGTACCTCCGACTTCGCCACATCGAGCAAACGACGGGCGGCTCATCCGGGTCGACCTCGTCTTCGACCTCGACTGCTACTCCCGCGCTCTCAGGTGCAGACGCTCGTGCAGCACAAAAAGAGGTGTCATCTCTTGAGCGCCGATTGATGAAGATCGACAAGCAGGTCTCCGCGGCACGAACAGCGCTTGCCGACCGCGACCAATCTGACTACGAAGGTCTTGCCGCTGAGATGGCCCGAATTTCCGGCCTCGAGTCGGAACGGGACGCCATTGAGGAGCGCTGGTTCTCGCTCACCGAGCAGATCGGCTGAGCGAGATCAGTGAATTGCGTACTCGAGAAGAATGATCACGAGTCCGAGTAATGCAGTTCCGGCGGCTCCGAAGAGTCGCACGATGATGTGGGCGCCACGCTTCGCATACGCGGAGTATCCCAGCAGCGCAAGCATGGCTACGGCAACCCACATCGAGGAGATATAGGCGTCATCTGCGGAGGCGCCTTGAACTCCAGTGATGACCAAAACGAGTGTCGTGGGAATCGAGGCGTACAGCATCCCTGAGGCGTGAGCGATCCCGTGACGAATTGCTCGCCAAAGCCCGTGCTCCCCGTGCGACGTCAGCGTATGAGCGAAGACGTGCGCGATAAAAAAGACAATCAGCGTGCCAACTGCGGTGTCGAGCATGTCCCACGCATCGACGGCGTGGTCCGAAGCGATGGTGATGAAGGCTGTAAAGACGATCAGGCCGTAGACAGCTGGTGCGCTGCGAAACCGGCTATCGAACCAGGCGCCGAAACCGCCAGCGTTGTGGTGCGCGCCGTCGACGGCGGAATGATCAGAATTTTCGCTCATGACTCGAACCCCATGCTCAACTTTCGAAGCAGCGTAGCGAGTCTGTCTCGATCGCCGCGCGAAAGTGCTCCGAGCAGGACAGATTCGGCGTCCACGAGTCGAGTGATCGCCGCATCGACCCGCGTGCGCCCGTTTCCTGTGAGGATCACGAGAATACTTCGACCGTCTACCGGGTCTGCCTCGCGTCTCACAAGACCTCGATCAACCAGTCGGTCGATCCTGTTCGTCATCGTTCCGCTCGAAACCAGCGTTTGCTGAAGCAACAGCTTCGGGCTCATTTGAAACGGTTCGCCCGCACGTCGAAGTGCTGAGAGCACGTCCCACTCCCACGGTTCCAGCTCACTACGCCGAAATGCGTCGCGTCGTGCTCGATCAAGGTGCCGAGAGAGCCGGTCGACACGCGAGAGTACTTCGAGCGGTGAGAAGTCGAGATCGGGCCGTTGGCTCACCCAGGCACCAACGATTCTGTCGACTTCGTCGGTCTCGTGCGTCATGTCTCTCATATCGTCGTCGCTGCAACTTCTTCAGATTCTGGCAGACTGGAGGTAGTGGCGCCTTCGGGCGCCTCGGTCCGCTGTGGTGTAACGGCAGCACGACAGCCTTTGGAGCTGTTAGGTCTAGGTTCGAATCCTGGCGGCGGAGCATGTCCCCAAGCGCTGAGACCCCACTCGCAGTGATCATCCTCGCTGCGGGCCAGGGTACGCGCATGAAGTCCCGTCTGCCCAAAGTGTTGCACGAGATCGGCGGCCGCTCTCTCGTGGGGCACGTCTTGGATTCGGCACGAAGCTTGAACCCCACGCATGTGGTCGTTGTTGTTCGTCACGAACGTGACCTCGTCGAGTCAGAAATCCGGACGGTTGACCCGCATGTCGCTGTCGTGGATCAAGATGACGTCCCGGGTACCGGCCGTGCCGTGCAACTTGCGATGGACGCATTGAGCGATTTCGAAGGTGATGTGCTCGTGTTGAGCGGTGACGTGCCGCTGCTGGATGCTGACACGATCGCCCTGCTGGTTTCGGCGCACCGCGCCAGCACCGCCGCGGTAACGCTCCTCAGCGCCCTGATGGATGAACCATACGGTTACGGCCGCATCATTCGAAGCGCGCACGGCTCGGTCGAACGCATCGTGGAACAAAAGGATGCGACGAGCGATGAGACGGCTATCGATGAGATCAACGCGGGGGTCTATGTATTCCGGTCTCTCGAGCTTCAAAAGCGCATCGGTCAGATCGGGTCAGCCAACGCCCAGGGCGAGCGCTATCTGACCGACATGGTTTCGCTCCTGCGTGCCGACGGGCTCACTGCGGAAGCGACTGTTGCCCCGGATGCATCAATCGTGCTCGGCGTCAACGATCGTGTTCAGCTGAGCGAGGCCGCGCGCACCCTCAACGCGCGCACCGTCACTAAGTGGCAGCGTGAAGGCGTCACGGTTCTCGACACGGCGACCACATGGATCGACGTTAAAGCCGAGCTCGCGCCGGACGTGACGCTGCTACCGAACACGTTCATTCTCGGTGCGACCACTGTTGCCGCTGGCGCGACGATCGGCCCCGATACGACGCTTCGGGATTGCGAAATTGCCGAAGATGCAAAGATCACGCGCACTGATGCCACGCTTGCCGTCGTCGGGAAGCGCGTAAACATCGGTCCGTTCGCCTTTCTGCGACCGGGAACAGTTGTGCACGCAGACGGCAAGGTCGGCACGTTTGTTGAGACAAAGAACTCGACGATCGGTGCTGGCAGCAAAGTGCCGCACCTGTCGTACGTCGGTGACACGACAATCGGTGCGCACGTCAACCTTGGAGCTGGCGCTGTTACCGCCAACTATGACGATTTGACCAAGCATCGCACCGAGATCGGCGACGAAGTACACACTGGCTCGCACAACGTCTTCGTTGCGCCGGTTAAGATCGGAGACGGCGCGAAAACAGGCGCCGGTGCCGTCATCCGAAAGGATGTCCCCGCCGGTGCTCTTGCACTTAGCGTCGCCCCCCAGCGCAACATCACCGGGTGGGTCGAGACCAACAGACCGGGTACCGGTGCCGCAGACGCGGCCGCTGCGTCCCGTGCGGCACAGGAAACAGGCAATGGCACGCAAAAAGAAGACAGTTGACCTCGACCGCGAAAACGGAATCGCCCCGGGATTGGTCGCGAAGACCAAGAAGCGGCTGGTTGTCGTGTCAGGACGGTCGCACCTTGAACTCGCGCATGACGTTGCCACGGGGTTAGGTACTGAGCTCGTACCCACCGAGCACCGCACTTTTGCAAGCGGTGAAATCTACACCCGCTTCGAAGTATCAATTCGTGGGTGCGATGTCTTTGTCATCCAGTCCTTCGGCCCGCCCGTCAACGAGTGGTTGATGGAGCTGATGATTATGGTCGATGCGCTCAAGCGTGCATCCGCCAAGCGCATCACTATCGTCGCGCCGTACTATCCCTACTCGCGTCAAGACAAAAAGGGCCGCGGTCGCGAGCCCATCAGTGCGCGCCTCGTCGCCGACCTTCTGCGCACGGCCGGTGCTGACCGCATCATGAGCGTTGACCTTCACGCGCCCCAGATTCAGGGTTTCTTCGACGGTCCCGTTGACCACCTGTTCGCAAAGCCGGTGCTGCTTGAACACTTTGAACAGAACCTCACTGCCGAAGACCGTGCACAGCTCACTGTCGTCTCACCTGACATGGGTCGCGTTCGTGTTGCAGACACCTGGTCAGACAGCCTGGGTGCCCCGCTCGCGATCATCCACAAGCGTCGCGACCCGAAGGTTGCCAACCAGGTCACCGTGCACGACATCGTCGGAGAGGTCGACGGGCGCGTGTGCTTGCTCGTCGACGACATGATCGACACCGGTGGAACGATTGTTAAGGCGGCCCAAGCGCTGAAGGCGAGTGGGGCAAAGAAGGTCATCGTCGCCGCGACTCACGCGATCTTCAGTGATCCCGCGGTTGAGCGCCTGCAGGACTCCTCAATTGACCAGGTTGTGGTGACAGACACAGTTCCACTGCCCCCGGAGCGTCGCTGGGACGCGCTCGTGGTGCTTCCCATCGCGCCGCTGCTCGCTCGTGCAATTCATGAGGTCTTCGAAGACGGCTCCGTGACGAGCATGTTTGACGGTGCTGCGTAAAACCCTCACCACATGTCACATGGGACCGCTCGGAGTTTATTCATAGCCGCACACACGACGATGGTTTTTCACTACTCAGGAGGACGACCATGATCCGATCCACCATCGCGCCCCGACCCGTTCGCGTCGCCGCTGCCCTGGCGTCCGTTGCCGGACTCGTCGCCCTGGCAGGTTGCTCGACGACGGACACATCGACGACGACCGATTCGGCGGCTGCGACGCCAGAGAGCTCCGCCGCGGCCGGGTCCAACGCGTCGAGTGGCACGTACGACGACGGCACATACACTGCGGAGGGCACGTATCAGACGCCCGAATCCGTCGAGACGATCAGCGTGACTGTGACTCTCGCAGACAATGTGATCACCGATGTCGAGGTCACGGGCGATCCGCAAGCGCGCGAGTCGCAGCAATACCAGTCCGAGTTCATCGGTGGGATAGCCGATGTCGTCGAGGGCAAAAACATCGACGACATCTCGGTCAGCCGAGTCGCTGGCTCATCCCTCACGAGCTCCGGATTCAACTCGGCAATCGAAGAAATCAAGTCCGAAGCAGCCGCGTGACTGCGAATGGCGAAGCGTTGATGTGGCGCTTCGCCGCTATCGGTACGCAGTGGGAGATCGAGACGGCACGCCCACTCACCCGCGACGAGCGTTCCGAGATCAGCGACCTGATCGCTGAATTCGACCTCACCTGGTCACGATTTCGTGCTGACTCAGCCGTGACACTTCTCGCCGACGGCGGCGGCGTCATCCCTCTTCCGTCGGACGCTGATGACATTTTGACGGTCTACCGCGAACTCACCGCTGCAACTGCTGGTGCCGTCAACCCCCTGGTGGGGCACTCGCTCGCTCGGCGAGGGTATGACGCTCGTTTGTCGTTAGTTGACAGCGGGCCCGCACCGGCACCAGAGGTTTGGGAAGACATTCTGGCCTGGAACGAGACTCACCTGCGGGTCTCGGAGCCGGGGGCCATAATCGACATCGGGGCGATCGGAAAAGGCCGCCTCGTCGATCTGGTGTTCGCCCACGTTGTTACCCGCGTGGATGGCCCCGTGATCGTTGATGCGAGCGGTGACCTCGCTGTGCAGGGGACGCCGGTACGTGTAGGGCTCGAGCATCCCTTCGATAGCCGGCGCGTCGTTGGAGTGTACGAACTCCACGATGAGGCGCTGTGCGCGTCGGCGACCAACCGGAGATCTTGGGGTGACGGACTGCACCACGTTCTCGATGCCCGTACAGGCATTCCGGTGCGTACTATTGCGGCAACATGGGCTGTGCATCCGGATGCCATGCACGCGGATGCCGCAGCAACAGCCCTGTTCTTCGATGGCGGTCCAGAGCTTGCTGCCGCGTGGGGCGTTGACTGGGTACGCATGACGACAGACGGACGGGTGGAATGGTCACCCGGTGGAAGAGCTGAGATTTTCCGATGAGAACGACACTGGTATCGTCCTGGAACCGGATTTATGCGGCTCTCGGCCGCATTTCGATGTATCGGCTCGTACTGATGGCGCTCGGCTTGCTCGCCGTCATCGCGTTTGGGGCTTCTTTTTTTGCTCTCGTTGCTCCCAGCCCGCTCGAGATGATCGCAACCCTTGCTGTGCTGGCGATCGTCTGCGTGGGCGTCGATGCCGCGGCGCAGCGAATTTTGCGGCTGCCGCAGCGCTTTGAGTCATCGCTCATTACCGCGCTGATCCTGCTTTTCATTCTGCGACCGACGATAGAGCCTGTTGCTCTTCTAGGCATTGCGCTTGCCGGGTTCGTGGCGTCGGCGTCGAAATATCTGCTGGTGTGGCGCGGCCGGCATATCTTCAACCCCGCAGCCACCGGTGCTGCAGTACTGACGATCGTCTCAAGCTTTCTCCCATTCGAGGTGGGCCTTGGGAGCGCAGCATGGTGGGTGGGGACCCCGGTGCTTTTCGCACCGGCTCTCTTCCTCGGAGTGCTCGTACTCTCGCGCATAGAGAAACTGGCCGTTGTTGCGGTTTTCTTTGTCGTCGCGACGCTCGTCTCTTTTGTCCGTGTGGCAGTTCAGTTACAAGACGCTGGTCTCACCCTCGACATCGCCACCCAGCTTTCCCAGATTCTTACTGCCTCGCCCTTCCTCTTTCTCGGCGCATTCATGCTTTCTGAGCCGCTCACGATGCCGCCGCGACGCTGGCAGCAGTACGTCGTCGCCCTTGTCGTCGGCGCTCTTGCGGGCTGGCCCATAAGCGTCGGCGCGTTCACCCTCGGCCAAGAGCGTGCGCTCTTGATCGGAAACCTTCTGGCCTTCGCGTTTTGCTTGCGCCAAGCGATTCACCTCACGCTTGTCGCGCGCGGAATGCCGACGTCGACATCACACGAGCTCATTTTCAGTTCGCGTCGGCCGCTTTCGTTCACGGCGGGCCAATATCTCGAGCTCGATGTGCCTCACCGTCGCCCCGATGCTCGTGGAACACGCCGTGAGTTCAGCATTGTGTCAGCGCCGGCTGACCTCCCGGAGGTGCGCGTTGCCTACCGGGATGGTGCGGGACCGCAGAGTACGTACAAACGCGCTCTGGGTGAGGTCAGGCCGGGGGATGCGCTTGCCGTGACGGGAGTGTGGGGCGACTTCGTGCTGCCGCGCGATGTCACCCGACCTGTCCTGATGGTCGCCGCAGGCATCGGCATCACGCCGTTCATCTCTCAGCTTCGCCAGATGCGACTCGCAGGACCGAAACGCGACGTGGTACTGGTCTACGTCGCGCGAACCGGGGAAGAGCTCGCGTTCCGCGAAGAGCTCGAATCCGCGAATATTCCTGTCATCGTTTACAGCGCCGATGATCCCAACGATCTTCCGCGCTCGTGGCAGTGGACCGGAGGGCAGCGCCTCGATGCGGCATCCCTCGAGGTCGCTGTGCCTGACCTCGCGTCACGGCACGCATTCACTTCCGGTCCGCCGGCACTCATCGCAGACCTTGCCCCCGCGCTTCGGAAAGCGCGGGGGCTCACAACGGATGCCTTCAGCGGTTACTGAGCATGTTCCGCTGCGTCAGGAGCATCTGGTCGCGCAGGTAGGCGCACGGTGAAAGTGGTGTCTCCCGGCAGCGATGACACCGAGATGGTGCCTCGATGCGCATCGACAATTGCTCTCGCGATCGAGAGCCCGAGGCCGGTACCGCCGGTCCTGCGTGCCCGCGAGGTGTCAGCTCGAGCGAACCGCTCAAACAGTTCGTTAGCGATGGAAGGCTCAACGCCTGGCCCGTCGTCGTGCACTCGGATTACTGCTTCCGCAGCCTCGCGAGTCACTGAGAGCGTCACGTTGGTTCCGACCGCTGTGTGAGTGCGTGCGTTCGCAAGCAGATTTACGACGACCTGATGAAGTCGCGGCTCATCGCCGGCGACAATGATGGGTTCATCGTCGAGTTCGATTTCCCAGTTGTGGTCGGTCCCGGCCGCCTGCGCGTCACCGACAGTTTCGATTGCCATGCGGCTGAGGTCGACCGCGCCGTAGACGAGGTCTTGGCCCTCTTCGAGGCGTGCCAGCAGCAGCAGATCTTCGACGAGCGCTGTCATTCGCAGTGACTGCGCTTGGATGCGCTCGAGAGACGTCTCGGTGTTGGCGACTGGTTCAGCACCGTTTCCCTGGCGGATCGCTCGAAGCGAAAGTTCTGAATAGCCACGAATTGATGCCAGGGGAGTGCGCAGTTCATGGCTCGCATCGGCGACGAATCTGCGCATACGTTCTTCGTTTCGCTGACGTTCTTCGAGCGAGGAGTCGACATGGTCGAGAAGAGTGTTGAGAGCATCGCCGACGCTGCCGATTTCGGTATGGGGGTCGGACTGCTCGGCGGGTACCCGTTCTGAAATGCGCACGGAGCCCTCCGAAAGTGGCATCCGTGCGACTCGTTGCGCCGTTTCTGCGACAGCTCGAAGCGGCCGGAGGCTACGGCGAATGACGAGCACAATGACAACACCCAGCAAGATCAGGCCACCGATTGTCACGAGAGTGACGCTCGTCAGGATCGTGCCGAGCGTCGTTGTCACCTCGGAGGTGGGGAGTCCGTAGGCGGCAAAGAGGCCGGAGGGGGATCCCGTGTAATTCAGGCGGTATTCCCCGAGGCCTGGCAGATCAACTGTCACAAAACCTGGCTCATCGAGGGCCGCGACGACCGCGCTTAGTTGCTCCGAAGTGAGCTCGGCGACGTCGGCGTCAGTGGTGACGTACGCCCCTGTAAGTCCGCCCGGCACCTGCAAAATCATGAGGTAGCCCTGCGTCTGGCGCCCGGTGTCGAGAACATCGGACGCGGTAGATGTTGCTGTCACGCGTCGCAAATCTGGGGTCTCTTCGACTACTTGCGTATTGAGGTTCTCCTGCAGGATGCTCTCGAGAATGGCGCCAGTAGCAAGCCCCGCCCCCACGAAGATGAGCGAGACGATTCCGACAACTGCGGTCATCAGGCGCGCCTGAAGGCTCCAACTGCGACGCCGCCCGGGTGATGTCGCAGACGTCACTGCGGTGTTTTGATCATGTAGCCCACACCACGCACCGTGTGGATGAGGGGGTCATGGCCCTGATCGATCTTCTTCCGCAAGTACGAAATATAAAGCTCGACAACGCTGGAGCGTCCACCGAAGTCATAATTCCAGACTCGATCAAGGATCTGCGCCTTCGAGACGACTCGTCGCTGGTTGCGCATAAGGTAGCGCAGCAACTCGAACTCGGTAGCTGTCAGTTCGATTTCAGTTCCGGCTCGTTCCACTTCGTGGCTGTCTTCATTCAGGCTCAGATCGCCGACATGCAATATTGGCTCCGCGTCGCTCGCCTCAGCAGTTCCGGCGCGACGCATGAGGCCGCGCAGGCGCGCAACCACCTCTTCAAGACTGAAGGGCTTCGTTACGTAGTCATCACCGCCGGCGGTCAGACCTGCGACGCGGTCACCCACAGCATCCTTAGCTGTCAAAAAAAGCACCGGGACGTCGTCGCCGGACTGGCGCAGCCGCTGCAAGACGGCCATGCCGTCGAGGTCGGGCATCATGATGTCGAGCACCATGGCATCGGGATGGAATTCGCGAGCTGTCTGCAGAGCTTGAAAACCCGAACCCGCTGTTCGCACATCCCACCCCTCCATGCGCAAAGCCATGGCGAGGAGGTCGGTGAGCATCTGCTCATCGTCGACAACAAGCACGCGGGGCGCGCTACCGTCGGCCCGGCGGAGGGAGTGGGTGGGTGCGATCGTGGTCATACTCCGATTGTGTGGGTCGTTCTATGTGATTCCTATGGATGATGCTATGCGCAGCCTGTGAGTTTTTCTAGACCATCTCCGCTCGGTACATAGCTCTCCCTTAAGTCCTTCAAGCGTGGCGCATCGGCGCGCCTCCTAACTTCGAGTCAGATGGCCGGACCTTGCGGCCGAGAGGAGACGAATGTACTGGACATATCTGCGGCGTGAGTTAGCTGGTCGCAAGAAACAAACAGCCATCGTGGCGTCGGGACTCGCGATAGCGATTGCGCTCGTTATCATCGTGAATTCACTGTCGGCAGGAGTCAGCGACGCGCAGGCCGTCGCTCTGCAGTCTGTATACGGTGTCGGCACCGACCTCACAGTGAGCGGTGCGCAGGCTGAACCGGGGGAGGCGGGAGACCGTGGGCAGTTCGAGTTCGGTGGCGATGATGGTGAAACATCAGACGGAACTACAACTCTCAGCCAGTCGCGTCTGTCGACTGACATGCAGCGTGGCACATTGGATGCCACAGCGGTAACCACCGTAAGCGAGCTCGACGGGGTGTTGGGGGCGTCAGGCGCACTCAGCCTCACCAACATCACCTTCGATGGTGAGATTCCCGACATGTCGCAGAGCGACAGCGGCACGGCGGGTGGCGCTCCTGGCGATGCTACCGAAGGCGGAATGGGTGGACCCGGCGGTGACGGCGGGAGCGCCTTCAACGTCGACTCGTTCACGGTTCTCGGCATCGAATCTGCCGACACCGAGGTCGGACCGCTCTCGGCAGTCGAGGTGTCAGATGGGCGCCTACTCAGCGAGTCGGATGCCGGCGAGAACGTCGCGCTCTTGGACTCGACGTATGCCACGACGAACGAACTCGCTGTCGGCGACACTATTGACGTCGGCGGCAGCGACATGGAGATCATTGGGCTCGTGACGTCGACTTCGGATGAGGCCGACACTGCGGCCAACGTCTACATCTCGATCGACGTCGCGCAGAGCTTGGCCGGCGTTGAAGATGTCGTCTCAACCATCTACGTGCAAGCAGATTCTTCCGACAGCATCAGCACCGTGCAGAGCGAGATCGAGTCGGCGCTGCCCGATGCCACTGTCAGTTCGCAATCTGACTTGGCCTCGACCGTGTCGAGCTCGCTGTCGAGCGCTTCATCGCTCATCACCAACCTCGGAACGTGGCTCTCAGTGATCCTCCTGATCGTTGCGGTAGCCCTTGCCGTGCTCTTCACGATCTCGGGAGTCTCGCGTCGCACACGGGAGTTCGGAACGCTGAAGGCCATCGGTTGGTCGAATCGTCGGGTTGTCGGCCAGGTGGCCGGTGAATCGGTTGTCCAGGGCCTCGTGGGTGGCGTAGCGGGTCTTGCCATCGGTCTCGCTGGAATTCTTGCGATCAACATCATCGGGCCCACCATCTCGACATCATCAACCACCGATACCGGTGGCATGGGCGGAATGGGTGGCGGCGGAATGCCGGGAATGGATGCTGCAGCAAGTTCAGCGGATGTCGTCCTCAGCGCTCCCATCTCGATCACCATGATCCTCATTGCGATCGGACTCTCGATCGTGGGTGGCCTCGTCGCGGGAGCCTTTGGTGGCTGGCGCGCATCCCGCCTCAGTCCGGCTGAGGCACTTCGGTCAGTCGGCTAAGCGCCGTGATAGTTCAGAACAGGAGACAGACATGAGCATCGTAGACACCGCAAGCGCCTACCGGATTAAAGGCGTCACGAAGACGTACCAGCAGAAGGGGCGTGTCGTAAACGCATTGACGGGCGTTGACATCGACATCGCTCAGGGCGATTTCGTGACAATTCAGGGCCCGACAGGCGGAGGAAAGTCAACGTTCCTTCAGCTGCTGGGAGCGCTGGAGCGACCCACGAAAGGCGAGGTGATGCTGGGCGACACCGATATCGCAAAAGCATCGAACGCAGATCTGGGAAAAGTACGCGCGCACGAGATTGGGTTCGTCTTTCAGGGATTCAACCTGATCCCCACGCTCACTGCAGCTGAGAATGTGGATATGGGTCTTGAGCCGCTGGGGCTTGCCAAGGAGGAACGCGCGAAGCGTGTGGCTGAGGCGCTCATGCGCGTCGGCCTTGAAGAGCGCGGCGATCATCGACCGGGAGAACTTTCAGGTGGCCAGCAGCAGCGTGTCGCGATCGCACGCGCTATCGCAAAGCGGCCGCGCGTTCTTCTTGCGGATGAACCAACGGGAAACCTCGATGAGAGCATGCGCGACGAGATTCTCGTGGTTCTCGAAGAGCTCAACGCTGAGGGGCTCACACTCATCATGGTGACGCATGACTCAGCTGTTGCACGGCGCGCGAAGCGCCGACTTCGTCTCGAGAAGGGGACTGTGCGCGACATCACAAAGTGAACGCTCAGCAATGGGAGCGGACGGCGGTGCTGTGCGCACCCATTGCTGCATTACGTTTGCGGAATGAGTGTGCTGAGCGCCGAGGTTTATGCTGACGGCCGAAAGATCGCGGATGCGACAACCCTTGCGGATGCGGTAACGCAGGCCCGTGCTTCGGGCGGAATGGCGTGGGTATCCCTGCTCGACCCCGATCAGGCAGAACTTGACGAGGCGCTCTCTCTACTTGATATGCATCCGCTCCTCACCGGAGGGGTGCTGCGTCCAGGCCAGCGGACGAAGATTGCAGCATCCGATGGCAAGATTTTCGTCGCGCTGCAGCCAGCGCGCTACGACGATGCATCAGAGATGGTGTCGTGCTCAGAGATCGACGTGTTCGCGGGAGTGCACGACATCGTGACGGTGCAGCACAGTCGCACGATCGACGTCTCTCCGGCGCGCGACCACTTGGCGAACCACCCCGAGTATCTCGCCCGCGGGCCGATTGCGGCACTGACGGCGATCATTGATGAAGTCATCGGCCATTACAACCCGGTACTCGACGGGGTCGAGCACGATATCGACGAAATCGAAGAGCAGCTTTCATCGACAGACCCCCACGTCTCGAAGCGGATTTTTGCCCTGCAGCGCGAAGTGATCGATCTGCAGCACGCGACGGCAGAACTCCCCGGAATCCTGGAGCATCTCGAACAGATCGCAATAGATCGCGCGCAGATCACACGGGCACCGATCCTGAGCGACCTCGCTGACCGCGCACGCCACATGGTGGAACGTACGCAAGCTTTTCGTCACGCACTCGAATCAGCGCTGCAGGTCAACGCGATTCTTGTCGAACAGGAAAACAGCGTGCAAATGCGGCGGATGACCGAGATGAGTCTCGAGCAGAACGACCAGGTGAAGAAGGTGTCGAGTTGGGCGGCGATCTTGTTTGCGCCAACCCTCGTCGGAACTGTTTATGGAATGAACTTCAACAACATGCCGGAGTTGCATTGGACCTACGGCTATCCGATGGCGATCGCCCTCATGCTCGGAACCAGCATCACGCTGTACACGATCTTCAAGCGCAAACAGTGGTTATGAAAAACGAGGGTGGCCCGGCACATGTGCCGGGCCACCCTCGTTTTTTCAGACTGTCAGTGCGTGTCTTCAGCTTCGATCTCGGTGCGGTCTCCCGACCACAGCGTGTGGAAGGTGCCTTCCTTGTCGATGCGCTTGTACGTGTGCGCACCAAAGAAGTCGCGCTGGCCCTGAATCAGGGCAGCAGGCAGGCGCTCGGCGCGCAGCCCGTCGTAGTACGCGAGTGACGATGAGAACGCGGGGGCGGGAAGCCCCGCGGCGGCGGAGATCGAGACGATTCGACGCCAGGCATCCTGAGCGCGACCGAGCGCTTCGACAAAATACGGGGCCGTCAGCAACACGGGAAGCTCTACCGCATCGCGATATGCATCGGCGATGCGGTTGAGGAACTGTGCGCGGATGATGCAGCCACCACGCCAGATCTTCGAGACAGCACCAAGATCAATGTTCCAGCCGTACGCGCTAGCGCCGGCACGAATCTCATCAAACCCCTGCGAATACGCAACGATCTTTGACGCGAACAGGGCAAGGCGCACATCTTCGATGAAGCTGTCAGCATCGTCGACGGTGAGTGCCTGTGCGGGACCGGGCAGATCTCGCGATACCGCACGTTGTTCTGCGTGGCTGGAGAGTGAGCGGGCAAAAGTTGCCTCGGCAATACCGGAGACAGGTACACCGAGATCAAGTGCGGTTTGAACCGTCCATGCGCCGGTGCCCTTAGCACCCGCCTGGTCAAGGATGATGTCGACCAATGGCTTGTTGGTGTCGGCGTCTACCTGACGGAGAACCTCTGCGGTGATCTCGATGAGGTACGACTCGAGCTCTCCACCGTTCCACTCCGCGAAGACATCAGCGATCTCGGCGGGGGACTTGTTGGTTCCGCGTCGAATCAGGTCGTACGCTTCGGCGATGAGCTGCATGTCGGCGTATTCGATGCCGTTGTGCACCATCTTGACGAAGTGGCCAGCACCGTCGTGCCCGATGTGCGTGACACACGGCTCACCCTCAGCGATCGCCGCGATGGACTTGAGGATCGGGCCGAGAGTAACCCACGACTCATCGGAGCCACCGGGCATGATCGAGGGGCCGAGGAGCGCACCCTCTTCGCCACCGGAAACGCCCATTCCGACGAAGTTGATTCCGGTTTCGCGCACTGCTTTTTCGCGACGGATGGTGTCGGTGAACAGTGCGTTTCCGCCATCAACGATGATGTCGCCCGGTTCGAATACCTTCACGAGTTCTTCGATCACAGCATCGGTTCCGCGACCAGCTTTCACCATGATGATCGCGGTGCGTGGCTGCGAAAGGCTCGCCGCGAACTCTTCGTATGTCGAGGTGGAGATGAAGCCCGCCTCGGGGTGAGTCGAAACGAGATGCTCGGTTTTGTCGTGGCTGCGGTTGTAGACCGCAACCGTGTTGCCCTCGCGGCTTGCGAGGTTGCGGGCCAGATTAGAACCCATCACCGCCAGCCCGACGACACCGATATTTGCTGTTTTATCGCTCAACTCGTTCTCCTTGGGGTTGAAATACGAAAAATCTGTTCCGTGAGATTTCACGAAGAACAGAAAGAGCAGGTCAGGCGGCTCGCGCTGACGACGTCACTACTTTCGGTACGCCTGACGGCCCATTGACCAAAAAGCAAGAACAGTTCCAACGAAACCCACGGCGACGATAGCGCCGATCACGCCGAGCATGATGTCAGAGGAAAGCTGGGCGTCCATAAGAGGGCTCCTTCAAAGTCGTTGCGCTATTTATCGTAGCGGGCACGTATCGCGGGCGCTGCGCTGGTAGACTCACACACTGTACTTCGGCGAGGGATGCGCCACGCATCCGTTATCGACGCAGTGAAGCAGGCTCACGGCTTTCCTCACGCACTCGCGTTCGAGTCGAATCCAGACCCCAGACGAAACGGGCCCGTGCGCCCGCAAGGAGAATCATCATGGCGACAAAGACCGCCGACACCAAGCTCAGCGCGGAACTCCGCGAAAACTTCGGCAAGGGCTTCGCTCGCCGCCTTCGCGCTGCAGGCAAGATCCCCGCCGTCATCTACGGTCACGGCACCGACCCCGTGCACGTCGCGCTTCCCGGCCACGAGACAGCCCTCATCGTGCGTCGTGCAAACGTCGTGCTCGAGATCGAGGTTGACGGCTCGCAGGTCCTCGCGCTTGTCAAAGACATTCAGCGCGACCCGGTACGCCAGGTCATTGAGCACATTGACCTGCTCGTTGTTATCAAGGGTGAAAAGGTTGAGGTCGATGTTCCTATCATCTTCACCGGTGACCCCGCCGCTGGCATGAATGTGAACGTCGATGCGAACACGGTTCTGCTCGAGGTCGAAGCGACGCACATCCCGCAGTCGGTTGAGGTCAGCGTCGAAGGCCTCGAAGCCGGATCTCACATCACTGCTGCCGATATCAAGCTTCCCGCCGGTGCGGTTCTCGTGGTTGACCCCGAGACCCTCATCGTTGCGATCTCGTCGCCCGCTGGCGACAGCGACATCGACGAAATTGCCGAGGCAGACGCTGCTGTTGCTGCCGAGCAGGCCGCTGAGTCAGCTGAGTCGGCCGAATAGTCGAAACGGTTTCGTAGTGAGGGGGTGCGGATGCGCGCCCCCTCACTTTTTTGTCGGAGGAGACCTGTGATGGCGACGACCTGGATAGTTCTCGGTCTCGGTAATCCCGGACCGCAATACGAGAAAACGCGCCACAACGTCGGACAGCTCGTCATTGACGAGCTCGCCACGCGTCGGCAAGAGAAGTTGCGCACGCACAAGGCAAACGCCCGCGTCGCCGAAAGCTGGGTTCGTGTCGGCGGTGACCGTTTCGTGCTCGCTAAGCCGAATACATTCATGAACGTCTCGGGTGGGCCCGCGGCCGCACTTGCCGCTTTTTATGGCGTTACGCCCGATCACGTCATCGTTGTGCACGATGAGCTCGACATTCCCTTTGACACGATCAAGCTCAAAGTGGGTGGCGGTCATGGGGGACACAACGGCGTTCGTGACGTTGCTAAAGCCCTCGGCACGCCTGAATTTCCGCGCGTTCGAGTGGGTATTGGGCGACCACCCGGGCGGATGGATGCCGCGGACTGGGTGCTTGATCCGTTCGGGGCCACTGAACGAAGCGCACTGCCGTCTCTGGTTTCAGATGCCGCCGATGCCGTCGAAGAGCTCATCGAAGACGGCCTCGTTGCCGCGCAGCAGCGACATCACGCGCCTCGCTGATGGACTGCTGACCCTGGGTGTCGTTCAGGCGCTCTAGAATCATTCGGTGACAGTTCCCGGGATTTCGCGCGCCCTCGCGTCCACAGACACCTTCCGGGAGGCACTGGAGTCAGCATCTGTTGACGCCGACTTCTCGCTCGTAGACGGGCTCGATGCGCCGCTCATTGCCGCGCTATTGCAGCGCCGCAGAGAGAATGGTCGCGTGCCAGCGGTGCTGGCGATTACTCCGACGGGTCGACGCGCCGAAGCGGTTGGCCCCGCCATCCAGGCCCTCATTCCTGGCGCCATCGTGCTTCATATCCCGGCGTGGGAAACCCTTCCGCATGAGCGACTGAGTCCCAGCACAGAGACCGTCGGTCGTCGTCTTTCGGCGCTCCGGGCTATTGCCGAATGGGACCGCACGACACCACTCGTCGTGACGTCTTCTGTCCGTGGAGCGCTGCAGCCGCTCGCGGCAGGTCTCGCTGATGTGGCCAGCTTGAAGGTTCGCCGGGGCGAGCGCGGATACGACCTCGGCGAAATCAGCGCAGCGCTCGTTGAACGGGCATACCTGCGGGTCGATATGGTTTCGCGGCGCGGAGAGTTCGCCGTGCGCGGCGGCATTCTTGATGTGTTCCCACCGATCGCCGATCATCCGTATCGTGTGGAGTTCTTCGGCGACGAGGTCGACCAGATTCGCTCGTTCTCTGTCGCCGATCAGCGATCCCTTCCCGAAGAGATCAGCGAAGTGGATTTTTTGCCGAGCCGCGAGCTACTCCTCACGGATGCTGTGCGTACCCGCGCTGTGGAGCTTCAAGAAAAGTTCCCCGGTGTGCGCGGCATGCTCGAGAAGATGAGTGAAGGCATCCCGGTAGAGGGAATGGAATCGCTTCTCCCGGCTCTCGCCGACCGTCTTGTGACTCTCGCTGAGTACCTGCCTGATGGAGCCGCCATCGCGCTGGTCGACCCGGAACGTGCGGCGTCGCGCGCAAAAACTCTCGGCGACACCAACCGAGAGTTCCTGGAGGCAGCGTGGTCGGTGGCAACGGCCGGGGGCGAAAGCCCCGTCGACCTCGGATCCGGCGATTTCGTCACTCTTACCCAGCTCAAAGAGGCCGTGCATGACCGCCACGGCGCGTGGTGGACGTTCAGCGCCTTCGATTCCGGCGCCGCGGATGCCGCAGATGAGGGCCTGACCGCCGGCGACGATGTCGTGCGTATCGCCGCGAACCCGGTGCCGTCGTTTCAGGGCATGGTGGACGGCGCGATCGATCACGTCGCTGATTTGGTCGCGCGCGGCTGGAGCGTTGTCGTTGCAGCCTCTGGCGTAGGACTCGCTGATCGCGCTCGTGACGTGCTCGCTGAACGGGGCGTTGCAGCACGCCGTGTCGACGACATTGATGCCGCTCCGCCCGCTGGCGTCGTGCTCGTTGTTCCGGCACCACTCGAGCGAGGGTTCGAAGCGCCAGCGGCCCAGTTTGCCGTGCTGACCGAGACCGAGTTTTACGGTCGCACGATCGGAAGCGATCAGCGGGTTGTCAAAAAGCTCGCGTCACGTCGTCGAAACGTCGTCGACCCGATGCAGCTGAAGGCCGGCGACGTGGTGGTGCACGCCACTCACGGCATTGGAAAATTCGTCGAGCTTGTGCAGCGTGAAGTATCGAGTGGCGGGCGCAACCCGGTCAAAAGCAAGCGCGAGTATCTGCTGCTTGAGTACGCACCAACCAAACGCGGCTATCCCGGCGACAAGCTTTTTGTTCCCACCGACCAGCTCGATCTGCTTTCTCGCTACGTCGGCGGCGAAGCTCCGACGCTGTCGAAAATGGGCGGTAGCGACTGGGCTCAGGCCAAGGGGCGAGCGCGGAAGGCCGTGCGAGACATTGCCGTCGAGCTCGTCAAGCTCTATTCGGCGCGCATGGCCTCGAAGGGCTATGCCTTCGGTCCCGATACTCCGTGGCAGCGCGAGCTAGAAGAAGCGTTCCCGTTCGCTGAGACACCTGACCAGCTGCAAACGATCGATGAGATCAAAGCAGACATGGAAAAGCCGATTCCGATGGACCGATTGCTCTCGGGCGACGTAGGTTTCGGAAAGACTGAGGTCGCCGTCCGTGCCGCCTTCAAAGCGATTCAAGATGGCAAACAGGTCGCCATGCTCGTGCCGACAACTCTGCTCGTGAAACAGCATCTCGAGACCTTCAACGAGCGCTTCGCGGGTTTCCCGGTGAAGGTGCACGCACTGTCGCGATTCCAGACCGACAAACAGGCGCGCGAGACGCTCGCCGGCATCACCGACGGCACGGTCGACATGGTGATCGGTACACATCGCATCCTCACCGAGAAGGTGATCTTCAAAGACCTTGGTCTCATGATCATCGACGAGGAGCAGCGGTTCGGCGTTGAGCACAAAGACTCGCTGAAAAAGCTCAAGACCAACGTCGACATTCTCTCGATGAGCGCGACGCCGATTCCTCGCACGCTAGAGATGGCTGTCACGGGGATTCGTGAGATGTCGACGCTTCAGACTCCACCGGAGGACCGGCATCCGATTCTGTCGTACGTCGGACCGCGAAACGACAAGCAGATCGCAGCAGCTATTCGCCGAGAGCTACTCCGCGAAGGTCAGGTCTTTTACGTGCACAACCGCGTGCAATCCATCCAAAGAGTTGCCGCGCACTTGGCCGAGCTCATTCCCGAGGCTCGCGTGGCTGTGGCACACGGCCAGATGGGAGAGCACGCGCTTGAGCAGGTCGTCGACGACTTCTGGGAGCGCCGCGCCGACGTCCTGGTCTCCACCACGATTGTGGAAACCGGCCTCGACATCTCGAACGCCAACACGATCATCATCGACCGCGCCGACAAATACGGCCTCTCGCAGCTGCATCAACTGCGAGGGCGTGTCGGACGTGCTCGTGAGCGCGCGTACGCCTACTTCCTCTACGACGACGTTAAGCCGCTGTCTGAGACAGCAGCAGACCGCCTCGAGACGATCGCGGTGAACAACGAGCTCGGAAGCGGCATGCAGGTCGCATTGAAAGACCTCGAGTTGCGAGGCGCCGGAAACCTGCTCGGCGCAGAGCAGGCGGGTCACATCGCCGGGGTGGGCTTTGACCTGTACCTGCGTATGATCGGCGAAGCTGTGTCGACCTTCCGGGGTGACGACACCGAGGGTCCGGCAGAATTGCGGCTGGAGCTGCCGGTGCAGGCACGTATTCCCGAGTCGTACATCGACAGCGAGCGTCTGCGCCTTGAGGCCTACCAGAAGCTCTCCGCCGCCGCGTCGTCAACCGCGAAAGACGATGCGCTGGATGCTGTCATCGATGAACTCCGCGATCGCTACGGCGAGCCCCCCGCGGATGTCGATGGACTCGTGGCTGTCGCCCACCTGCGCCGACGTGCTGCACGCGCCGGCCTCGCTGACGTCGTTGCGATGGGTCCAAACCTGCGTATTGCGCCCGCACACCTTGCCGACTCGATGCGCATTCGACTGCAGCGTCTGTACCCCAAGGCCAAGCTCATCTCGGGGGGAGACGCGATGGTCGTGCCGCTGCCCACAGCTGATGGCGGTGCCTTGACCGATGCCGCCCTGCTGCAGTGGGTGGCACAGCTTCTCGACCAGCTCTTCCCCGCACCCGTGACGGAGAACGCTACCGATGGGGGCACAACGGCGACTTCCGCCTGAGTGCACCCCACCGGGCTACGTCATCCGGTGTTCTGGAGGCCCGCGGCAACACCGCTGACCGACAGCAGGAGAAGCCGCTGCAGGTCGGGATCCGGCGCTGGCTGATCGGTGGGAGCGTCGCGGAGAGCACGAAGTGCCCGCAGCTGCAGCAATGACAGCGCGTCGACGTACGGGCTACGGAGCTTCACAGCGCGCTGCAGTACCGGCTTGTTTTCAAGAAGGCCCGTGCCGCCCGCGATCCGAATGACCCACGACTGCGTGAGGGTCATCTCGTCCATGACGAGGTCAGCGAGATCCTGACGGTCGCCGAGCTCGAGGTAGCGCCGAGCGATCCGGTCATCAGCCTTTGCGAGACTCATACCGACGTTGTCGATCATCGTGCGAAACAGCGGCCACTCGGCGTACGCCTGACGAAGGCGTTCTTCATCGCCCACGGTTTCGAGCGCCGTGCCGAGACCGAACCAGCCTGCGAGGTTGATGCGGGCTTGCGTCCACGCAAAGACCCATGGAATGGCGCGGAGATCTTCCAGCGACTCGACCGACAGTCCGCGACGAGCGGGACGCGAACCGAGCGCCAGAAGTCCAACCTCTTCCATCGGGGTCACAGTTGCGAACCACGGGGCAAATCCTGGCGCCTTTACGAGGCTGAAGAACCGCTCACGCGATGCCGTATCCATCGTTGCGGCGATGTCAGCGTAGGTCTCGGCTGCAGAAGAGTTCCGTTGCTCGTTCGACGGCGACGACGCCTGCAGAATCGCTGCTGCGACCTGGTCGATGTGGCGCTTCGCGATCGTCGCGTCGCCGTAGCGAGCGAAGATCACTTCGCCCTGCTCGGTGAGTTTGAATCGACCGTCGACCGAGTGCGGCGGCTGCGCCAGGATCGCACTGTTGGCAGGTCCGCCGCCGCGCCCAAGCGCTCCGCCTCGACCGTGGAACAGTGTGAGTTCGATGCGCTCATTCTTCGCCCACGCGGCGATCTTCGCCTGTGCTTCGTAGAGGGCGAGGGTAGCGGCGACTGGCCCGACGTCTTTCGACGAGTCGGAATAGCCGAGCATGACTTCAAGGCGACGATCGGTCGCTTCGAGCCGAGCGGCGAACGTGGGGTGGTCGACGATTTCGGCCAGGATGCCGGGGGCCGCCTGCAGATCGGCAAACGTCTCGAACAGGGGGACAACATCGAGAACGGGCGTCGCGGACTCGGCACCCATCGCGAAGCGTGCCAGCTTGTGCACGTTCTCGAGGTCTTCTGCTGACTGCGTGAACGACACGATGTATCGTCCAGCAGCTCGCGGACCGAAACGCTCTTGGATGAAAGCGATCGAACGGAAGACTTCGAGAACCTCGTCGGTCTGTTCGCTCCGCTCACCTCCCGCTTCGAGCTCCTCGAGTACTTTCTTGTGCACAGCGGAGTGCTGTCGCACTTCGAGCTCGGCCAGGTGAAAACCGTACGTCTCGACCTGCCAGATCAGCTCCTGCAGGTTTCCGTACGCCTGGCGGGCAGCACCGGCTGCCACCAGGGAGTCCTGTACGACACGCAAATCGGCCAAGAGCTCTTCTGGATCGCTGTACGCGAGGTCGGCATTCCGCGTGCGCGTTGCCGCGATCTTTCGTGCAACCAACAGCACGATGCGGCGATGCGGCTCGTCGGGGGAGCGCTTCGCGATATCGGCGGCCGCTTCTTCGTCTGCCGCACGAAGCCTTCGCCAAAGCGACATCAACTCGTCGGTCGGCGGTGTCGACGTGCCGTCGAGGGTGAGGCCTCGGCCGATACGATTCGTGGCGCGCTCAAGACCCAGCAGCACATGCTCGCTGGCGATTCCTGCGGCTTTTCGAGTGATCGACGCCGTGACGAAGGGGTTTCCGTCACGGTCACCGGCAACCCACGAGCCAACGCGAACGAACGGACGCACAACGGGGGCGGCACGGCCAGAAAGGCCCGGCTGAAGCGTGTCATCGATGCGGCGGTAGACCTGCGGCATCGACGTGAAGAGAGTGTCGTCGAAGACCGACATCACAGCACGGACTTCGTCTGTCGGCGAAGGCTTTTCGGGACGAAGCGGAGCTGTGCGCCACAGCGTGTCAATCTCTTCGAGCATTTGTCGCTGACGTCGCCGCCGGTCGCCGCCGTGGGTCGCAGCATCCTGTTCGTCAAGAAGCACCGAAAGGCGACGGATGCCGGTGGAAACAGCCCGTCGGCGAGCCTCAGTGGGGTGCGCGGTGAATACCGGGTGGAAGCGCAGAGCCTGAAGTCGCTCAAGCGCTTTCTCTCCGCCGATTTCTGCAGTGAGGTTCGTAAAGGCGCCAGCGACTGAATCAGTCGCGTCACCGCGCTCAGGCTGCCCATCGCGGTCGCGAAGAATCCGCACGCGCTGGTGCTCTTCGGCGAGATTCACCAGGTGGAAGTAGACGGTGAACGCTCGTGCGACTTCGTCTGCCCTCGCAACAGAAAATGAGTCCGCGACCGCTGTCGCGCGCTCAAATGCCTCGGGGGTCTCGTCGGTATAAGCCTGAATCGTGGCGATCCGAAGCCGTTCGACGTCTTCGTACAGGCCGGGAGAGCCGCTTTCGCGCAGCACTCGTCCGAGAAGGGATCCGAGTAGGCGCACGTCACCGCGCATGTTTTCAGGGATTTCTTGTCCAGCCTCGAAGCGGCCGACGAGGTCGACGGCTTCCGTGGGGGTGGGTTCACGCATGTACCCACGCTAGCGGGCCTGTGTTTCTTCTTCGTCACGCCATCACCGATAGACTGGTATCTGGTGTGCCGGGAAGTCTGGTCGGCGATGTATGTGTGACCCCCCTGCTCCCTACGGAAGGAAATCCGTGTCTCTTTTGCGCTCAGATCGTTTTCCCGCGATCGTGCTGCTCGCCGCTGCCGCTCTCGGCTTGATAATCGCCAACTCCGCAGCTGGAGCGTTTGCACAAGACGTGCAACACGCCTACATCGGTATTCCCGGTGTGTTTGAACTTTCGGTCGGCCACTGGATTGCCGATGGACTGCTCGTCTTGTTTTTCTTTGTCGTTGCGGTTGAACTTCAATACGAACTGACCAAGGGGCAGCTTGCCTCGGCACGAAAGGCGCTTCAGCCTGCGATTGCGGCGGCCGGTGGTGTGATTGTTCCGATCATTATTTTCTTGATTTTCACCGCCGGAAGTGATGTGACCTCCGGGTGGCCTATCCCGACCGCCACCGACATCGCCTTTGCGCTCGGTGTGCTTGCCATTTTCGGCCGCGGACTCCCGTCGGGCGTGCGTATCTTCTTGCTCGCGCTCGCGATCCTCGATGACATCGTCGGTATCGTCTTCATCGCGGTGCTCTTCACTTCAGACGTGAATTACGGGCTTCTGGCCCTCTCTGTTGTGACAGTGGCTGCCTTCGGCTTCGTGAGCCGCAGACTCGATGGCCGTGCCCGTGGTGCCGTGATTGCACTCATGATCGTTTTGGCAATTGCTACCTGGGTGCTGGTGTACCTCTCCGGTGTGCACGCCACGATCGCGGGAGTCGCGCTCGGTCTGGTGATGGCACAACAGCCAGCGCTCCGGGTGCGCCACGAAATGGAGCCGTGGGTCAACGGCATCGTGCTGCCACTCTTTGCCCTGTCGTCGGCACTCGTGATCATTCCGAACGTTCCACTGTCCGAGCTTTCACCGGCGTTCTGGGGAATCTTGGTGGCGTTGCCGGTCGGCAAGATCCTCGGCATCATGGTGTTTGGCTGGATCTCACAACGGGTCGTCAAAGGTGGCGGAAAACGACTCCCGATTGGTGATCTCCTCGCGGCTGGAGCGCTGGGTGGAATCGGGTTCACGGTTTCGCTGCTGCTATCTGAACTCGCTTTCGCGACCAATGAAGAGGTGCGCGACGAAGCAACACTCGGTGTGCTGGGAGGCTCCGGCATCGCAGTCATTCTCGCGGCCGTCATCGTGTCGTGGCGCGCACGCTACTACCGTCGTATTGCCGCTTCGGAAGGTGCGGCAGAGAGCGCAGCGACAGCATGACGAACGATCCTCTGCGGGATGCCGCGAGAGCGATGCGCGATATTCGTGATCGCTGCGTCTGGACGCAGGGGATTGATCATCGTGACCTCGTGCCGTACCTGATCGAAGAGAGCGCAGAACTTGTCGACGCGGTCGAGGCTGGCACGCGTGCCGATCTTCGCGAAGAGCTCGGAGATGTGCTCTGGCAGGTACTCTTCCACGCCGAGATCGCATCGCGCGACGTCGACGATCCATTTGATATCGACGACGTCGCGCGGGGCCTCACCGAGAAGATGGTGCGACGGCATCCGCATGTCTTTGCGGGGGAGACCGCCCGCACTCCCGAAGAAGTGCTCGTGCTATGGAATGCGGCGAAGGCTCTCGAAAAGCACGAGCGCCGCAGTGTGCTTGATGGAGTCTCGTCGCACATGCCGTCGCTCGCTCTCGCCCAAAAGGTGCTCGGTAAGGCCGCTCAGGTAGGCGTCTCTTCGGATGGAAGTGACACGGCACCCCTTTCTGAGGCACAGCTCGGCGACGAGCTGCTCGCTCTTGTCGCGACGGCCAAAGCTCAAGGTTTTGACGCTGAACGTGCGCTTCGTGAGCGCGTGCGTCAGCTTGAAGACGACATTCGTCGGGCTGAGCTGAAAGCCCCTCCGGCAACCTGAGACAATAGGCACGTGCCTTCGGTCAATCCTCCGCGCGGTATGCGCGACATCCTTCCTGCCGAAAAGAGTCGCCGCGAACGCGTGCTCACCGTCATCCGTGACCGCTATCGCGCTCATGGGTTCGACGAGATCGAAACGCCCGTCATGGAGGAATACGCCCGCTTGCACGCGGGCATCGGCGGCGACAACGAAAAACTCGCCTTCAATGTGATGAAGCGTGGACTTGATGCTGAGGCAATTCGTGCCGCAGCCGATAGCCCGGCGTCTCTGACAGATCTCGGCCTCCGCTACGACCTCACTGTGCCGTTGGCCCGGTATTACGCGAGCCACCGGGCCGAGCTGCCCACCGTCTTTCGTGCCATTCAGATCGCGCCGGTGTGGCGAGCTGAGCGTCCGCAAAAGGGACGGTATCGCCAATTCATGCAGTGCGATATCGACATCATTGGCGATGCATCGTCGCGGGCCGAAGCCGAACTTATCGTGGCGAGCCTCGACACTCTCGACGCGCTGGAACTGACCGGTGCGAGCGTTCGTATCAACGATCGGCGTGCGCTTATTTGGATGCTGGAATCTTTCGGTTTCAGCGAGACCGAGCGCCCCGGCGTGCTCATCACGATCGACAAACTCGACAAGGTCGGCGCTGACGGGGTGGTCGCGGAGCTTCGATCGCGAGAAGCGACGGCCCCGGCTGTGGATGCTTTCGAGATCTTCCTCAATCGAGAGCACGCCGTGGACGGCGGCGGCTTCGGAGACCAGCAGATTCGCGGCATGCTTCCTCCGGGAGCGCCGGACGAGATCGTTGATCACCTTGTCTCGCTCGGCGCAGCCGTGGCCTCCGCACGTCCCGGCGCCGATGTTCCCCTCGTCTTCGACCCCTTTCTCGTGCGTGGAATGGGTTACTACACCGGCACGATTTTCGAGTTGGCCCACCCGTCGGTGACGTATTCACTTGGCGGGGGCGGTCGCTACGACGGCATGATCGGTCGATTCCTCGGCCAAGAAGTGCCGGCGGTGGGCTTCTCCATCGGTTTCGAGCGCATTGTCGACCTGGTCGATTCGCAGGATTCGACAGACGCTCTGGCAGTCGTCATCGTCCACGACCGGGATGTGCCGACGGCAGAACTTCTCGCAGCGAAGAGCGCTCTCGTCGCAGATGGGGTGCGGGTGCGCCTTGAGCAACGCACAAAGAACTTGAAGGGTTTGCTGGAGCGCGCAGCATCCGATGGCTACCGACAGTTCGCCACTTTGCAGGCGGGCCAAGCGCCAGACACGCTCGATCTGAAGCCCCTGTCTTAAACCGGCAATTTGCCGTTCACCCCGAGCCCCCCTGGCAGCTGCCGCTCAGATCGCTAGACTCGGGAGAGGACCGACGTTGCTCCGTGAAACTTTTCTCCACTACCCAAGGAGTCCTCTGTGGCACTAATTGAGGCTGTCAACGCGCGCGAGATTCTCGACTCACGCGGAAACCCGACCGTCGAGGTGGAGGTGTTGCTCGACGATGGCATCGTCCAGCGCGCGGCAGTTCCCTCCGGCGCATCGACCGGTGCGTTCGAAGCGTACGAACTGCGCGATGGCGACAAGGATCGCTACAACGGCAAGGGCGTGCTCAAGGCCGTCGCCGCTGTGATTGACGAGCTCGGCCCGGCTATCGAAGGCGTCGACGCCACCGAGCAGCGCATCATCGACCAGATCTTGATCGAAACCGACGGCACCGAGAACAAGTCGCGCTCCGGCGCGAACGCGATCCTCGGTGTGAGCCTCGCTGTGGCAAAAGCTGCAGCTGACTCCGCTGACCTGCCGCTGTTCCGCTACCTCGGCGGACCCAACGCGCACGTCATGCCCGTGCCGTTGTTCAACGTCATCAACGGTGGCGAGCACGCCGACAACGGTATCGATTGCCAGGAGTTCTTCCTCGCGCCCATCGGCGCATCGAGCTTCGCTGAGGCACTCCGCTGGGGCGCTCAGACCTACCACGTGCTGCGCAGCGAACTGAAGGCTGCCGGCTACGCAACTGGCCTCGGCGACGAGGGTGGCTTTGCTCCCGACCTGCCGAGCAACCGTGAGGGTCTTGACTTCCTCGTGCGCGCCATCGAAAAGGCCGGCTTCACGCCCGGGACCGACATCGCGCTCGGCCTCGACGTTGCAGCGACCGAGTTCTTCAACGACGGCGTCTACCGCTTCGACAACAAGGACTGGACAGCCGCCGAGCTCACCGACTACTACGTCGATCTCGTTGATTCCTACCCGATCGTCACGATCGAGGACGCTCTCGCGGAAGACGACTGGGACAACTGGAAGCACCTCACCGACAAGCTCGGCACCAAGACGCAGCTCGTGGGTGACGACCTGTTCGTCACGAACCCCGCGCGTCTCGCTGACGGCATTTCGCGTGGCGTTGCCAACTCGCTGCTCGTCAAGGTCAACCAGATCGGTACTCTCACCGAGACGCTCGATGCTGTCGAGATGGCGCACCGCGCAGGCTACACGGCGATGTTCTCGCACCGCTCGGGTGAGACCGAAGACACCACGATCGCCGACCTCGTTGTTGCAACGAACTCGGGTCAGATCAAGAGCGGCGCGCCCGCGCGCAGCGAGCGTGTCGCCAAATACAATCAGCTTCTGCGCATTGAAGAAGAACTCGGGGATGCCGCGACCTTCATCGGTCGTGCCGCGTTCCCGCGTTTCAAGGGCTAAGCACTAAGTACGGCAAGTAACGAAGGGGGAGTCATGTCGAGACCGACGGCTCCCCCTTCTGCTGTCTCCGCGAAGTCGGCACAGCGGGCGAAGCCACCGACACGCAAGGTCGACGCGCGGGAGTGGCTCGGAGGCATCCGGCTCTCGGGCTTCATGGTCATCATGCTGGGTCTTGTCGTGCTCGGAGTTTTTGTTCTCGTGCCGACCTTTGGCACGTACCTCGATCAGCGACAGCAAATCGAAGCGCTCGAAAACTCGATCCAACTGACCAAAGATGACGTTGCCGACCTCGAGGCGCAGCGTGACCGGTGGAGTGACCCGGCGTACATCACGACTCAGGCAAGGGAGCGGCTCTACTACTTCAACCCGGGCGAAGTTGGCTATCTCATCGACAACGACCTGCCAGATTCGGCCATCCCGCAAGAAGAAGCCCCGATCAGCACGGATGTCGAGCAGACGAAAACAGACTGGATGACGCAGATGGTGCGCTCCGTCACGGCCGCGGGACTCGCGCAGACTGCGACCGAAGTGGATGACGACGGTACTCTGTCGCAGTGAGTACTCCGCCTTTTGCACCCGTCACCGATGCAGAGTTGGCTGTCGTCCGCGCTCAACTCGGACGCCCCGCCCGCGGAGTGGTAGGAATTGCCGCGCGCTGTGTGTGCGGCAACCCGACGGTTGTCGCAACGACGCCTCGGCTCGATGACGGCACGCCCTTTCCGACGTTTTATTACCTCACGCACCCCGGTGCGACTGCCGCTATGTCTGTGCTCGAAGCCGAACACATCATGCGCGAGCTGCAAGATTCGCTCGCAGAAGATGAAGAGATCGCTGCCGCGTATACGCGTGCTCATGAGGCCTATCTAGCCGATCGCGCGCAGTATGGCGACGTCGAAGAGATCAAGGGAATTTCCGCCGGGGGCATGCCGGTGCGCGTCAAGTGTCTGCACGCCCTCGCCGGTCATGCTCTTGCCGCGGGCCCCGGAGTGAACCCCATCGGTGACGCAGCCCTCGCGCGTAGTTCATGGTCTCCCGAGCGCTGCACGTGCGCCGAGCCGAATGCTGCGAGTACAGCAGCGCGATGAAACGGCCTTTCATTGCCGCGGCAACGGGCACCCTTGTGGCCGCTCTCGCCCTGATTCTCACCGCGGGTGCCGCGGTGCCAGCGACTCCCAACGTCGATCCTGTTCGTCAAGCTGAGTACTGGCTCGACGATTATGGCGTGAGCGCGGCGTGGCAAACGACGCGGGGTGTCGGTACGCGTATCGCGATTATCGACACTGGTATCGGATTCGCACCCGAGTTCGAGGGCGCTGTTGTTGGGGGTACTGACATGTCGGGCCTCGGGTCGCCAGACGGTCGCACTCCGGTCGGCGGCTCTGACTCCAACCACGGGAGTTGGGTCGCGTCGCTCGCGGCCTCGCGTGGCCTCCCTGATGGCACCGGGATGCTGGGCGTCGCCCCGCAGGCAGAGTTGCTGTCAGTGTCGGTCGGTTTCGGCGTGGAGTCGTCGGTGCCGTTCGTGACACAGGTGGCCGAAGGCATCCGCTGGGCTGTTGATAACGGCGCCGACGTGATCAACATGTCGTTTACGACGAACACTTTGGACTGGGATCCGAGCTGGGATGACGCATTCTTGTACGCGTTCGATCACAATGTCGTGGTCGTTGTCGCCGCGGGTAACCGAGGTGCGGGTACCGACCAGATCGGGGCTCCCGCAACTATTCCTGGTGTGCTCGTTGTTGGTGGAGTTGACCCGGAGGGCAACGCGAGTCAAGAGGCCTCAACACAGGGTGTGACGATCGGTGTTTCGGCGCCCAGCGAGCGCCTGCTGGGCGTCTCGGCAGACGGTGATGTTGTCGTGTGGAACGGTACGAGCGGTGCCGCGCCAATCGTTTCGGCTGTCGCCGCTCTCGTGCGTTCTGCCGACCCGGGGATGAGTGCGGCTGATGTCATCAACCACGTAGTTTCGACCGCAACCCCGGCAGCTGCGGCGACGTCAGTTCCCGACGTGCTGTATGGCTACGGGCTTGTCAACGCAGAGGCGGCGGTAACCACGTGGCTTCCGTCGGTGACGGAAAACCCGATGGGCAGCCTCGCGGAGTGGATCCGCCTCTATCGACGTGCCGACGCCGGGAGCGACCCTGAGCCGAGCACCAACCCTGTAACGATAGCTCCGCTCGAGCCGCCAGAAGAGGCGGTAACCGAAGCGTCAGCGCTCATACCGACCGCTGAATCCTTGACGTATGGCACTCTTCCGCTCGTTGCGGTGACTGTCCCGGCTATACTGGGAGCGCTCGGCGTCACTGCTGCTGTCCGACGTATCCGTTCGGCGCGCCACTCTCGTACGCCAACCCGTTAAATGTCTAGGAGTAATTCCACTGTGACTAGCACTGTGCCCAAGATCCTCGTTGTCGGTGGCGGATACGCCGGTTTTTACACCGCATGGAAGCTCGAAAAGCACTTGCGTAAGGGCGAAGCTGAGGTCACCATGGTTGACCCCCTGCCTTACATGACCTACCAGCCGTTCCTTCCCGAGATTGCTGCCGGCGAGATCGAGCCACGCCACGCTGTCGTCGGCCACCGTCGCCATCTCAAGACCACCAAGGTGATTGGCGCGAAAGTCACTGGCATCAATCACGCCACCAAGTCTGCGACGATCACGCCGCTCGTGGGGGAGCCCTGGACCGAGACCTACGACCAGATCGTCGTCACCGCGGGGGCCGTATCGCGCACCTTCCCGATCCCCGGTATCGCCGACAATGCCATCGGGCTCAAGTCGATCGAAGAGGCAGTTGCTATCCGCGACCGCATCATCACGAACTTCAACAAGGCTGAAAACCTCCCCGCTGGTCCCGAGCGCGACCGTCTGCTGACGGTCGTTGTTGTCGGCGGTGGATTCGCCGGAATCGAAGTCTTCGCCGAGCTTCGTGCGATGGCATCCTCGCTGCTGAAGAATCGCCCCAACATCCGTTTCGAAGACACGCACTTCCACCTCATCGAAGCCATGGGGCGCATCATGCCCGAGGTTTCGCTGAAGACATCGGAGTGGGTGTTGAAGGACCTCGCCAAGCGTGGCGCACACGTTCACCTCGACACTCAGGTGAAGGGTGCCGTTGACGGAAACGTCGAGATTTCAACCGGTGAAGTAATCCCAAGTGATGTGATCATCTGGACCGCCGGAGTTATGGCCAACCCGACCGTCGTTCGCGGCGGCGACCTTCCTGTCGAAGAGCGCGGTCGCATCCAGACCCGGGCCGACCTTCGGGTTGGTACTGCCGAGGAGCCCTTGGAGGGCGCCTGGGCCGCGGGTGACGTAGCAGCAGTTCCCGACCTCAGTGGTGGCGGCGTAGGCGGCTTCTGTGTGCCGAATGCTCAGCACGCCGTGCGTCAGGCAAAGCTGATGGCCAAGAACGTTGTTGCTGTTCTGCGCGGAGAGCTTCCTCGTGAGTACAAGCACAAGAACCTCGGTGCCGTTGCGGGCCTTGGCCTCTACAACGGTGTCTTCCAGTCCGGCAACATCGCGCTCAAGGGCTTCATCGCCTGGTGTGCACACCGCGGCTACCACGGTCTGGCTATGCCGTCGTGGGAGCGCAAGTGGCGCGTCATTGGTGACTGGTGGCTCAACTTCTGGATGGGCCGCGACAACGTTTCGCTTCTCGCCGTGCAGACGCCGCGTCAGTACTTCGCTGAATTCGCAACGCGTCCGCGTCCGGCCGAGCCCGAGGCCAAGCCCGCTGAAGAGGAGGCTCCGGCCGCGAAAAAGCCTGCTGCCAAGAAGGCTCCTGCGACGAAAGCCGCGTCAGCTGAGAACGCTGCAGCTCCCGCGGATGCAGCATCCGCTCCAGCCGCGAAGAAGCCCGCTGCCAAGAAGCCTGCTGTGAAGAAGGCAGCAACGCCGAAGACTGACGCCACCGAAAGCTGAAGTCGCGTTACGGTGGATTCGCCGTAGTTGGTGATGCCCCCGTAGCCCAATGGCAGAGGCAGGCGACTTAAAATCGCTCCAGTATGGGTTCGAGTCCCATCGGGGGTACTGCAAGAATTGGCGCTGAGAAAATTGTCTCCGGTGATACGGCCCCCATCAGTTTTCGGCTGATGGGGGCCGTTCGCTGTCTAGCCGCTGTTGTCGGAGGCGAGTCCGCCTGCATCCGAAGTGGTGCCCTAGTATTGTCCGCTTCGGCGAGGCGGCGGCAGCAGCCTGCGTCTGCGAGGCTCGTGTGCGCCTTTACCTCAGAACGCCCCAGTGGTTATCCCAGCTGTACCGTACGGCGGAGTGACGAGAACGTTGTTATCACCTGACTCCCACTCATCCGCAGTGCTGGGGAACCCGGCCTCCTGACGCTTGATGCACTTCCATTCGATCGTGGTAGACGGTGGCAACCCCTCGATGACGCCGGTCCACGTCGGGTAGCCGCTGGGGTTGAGCTTCACGGCGCTGGAGGGTGACCAGTTGCCGAGCTGCGCGATGCTGCCCACCGCGTAGACCGACTGGCCGAACGTCGTACTCGCGTTCTCGCAAGCGAAAGTGGCCCACGACGCAGCTTGGCCCAGTGTGAACGAGAACGTTTTAGCGCTTGTTACCGTGCTGCTGGCCGCTTTTGCCACCACGAGTCCGCTTCCGGCGTTGTACCAACCGCTGGAGGCGGCGTCGAATGCCGCCTTGTTGGCGCGCTGCGTCAGTGCGCTGCCGCCTAGTGTCACTGCCGACGCTTGGCTGCCGTCGGTCACCAGCTCGACGACCGTGGGCCGTGACGATGGTGCGCCGTTGTAGGCGCCCGACGAGGTGCCGACAGTCACCGCCACGGTGCTGCCCGAGATTGCCTGACTGATCTGCGTCGTGCGTACCGCGCCGCTCTCGTAGGCCGTGGTGGCACCGTCGTCTTCATAAAGGGTGAAGTCGCTCGCGGTGTCATCGGCGTACACAGTGGCGATCAGCTCGTCGTGAACGGTCGTGTCAGACCGTTTGCCGGTGATGTCTTTCGTCTCGGCATCGACGAACGCCTTCGGAATGATCGCCCCCGAGCGCGCGTACGCAGGAAGGGTAAACACGCCGTTGCGCCACAGCGGAACGTCTTCGATCCACTGGCCGGTGCTCGCGATGCGCTCGTTCGTGTGCACGTCGACCCAGTCGCCATCCGGCAGGTAGACGTCACGCTGACGCTCGCCTTCCGCCGCGGCGATCGCGACGAGCAGGTCGCGACCGAGCATTTTCTGGTGCCCCATCTCTCGCACGGTGTCATCGTTCTGGTAGTAGTACACGAGCGGCGGAGCCAACGGCTCTCCGTACTGGTTCGCCCGGTGAGCGAGCGAGTAGTAGTACGGCGCCAACTCATACCGCCGCTGCAGGTTCTCGAGGTTGCTGGCCTCGTCGCCGATGGCGTCAGGACTCGTCTCGAGGCAGTTGCAGAGGTTCTCGGTGTGCGGACGCAGCGGAGTGTCGAACCAGGCGCTGTTCGCGAACCACTGCGTATAAAGCTCGTCTTGATCGCTGTCGAGCATCTCGCGGCGGAAGCCGCCGACATCCGAGCCGTAGTAATCGATGCCCGACATCGACATGTGCATCTGCGCATTCTGCTGCGAGGCGAGAGCCTTCATCGTCGAACCGATGTCAGCCGACCACATCGCCGTGCCGTGCCGCTGGATGCCGCCTGCCGCGGCACGCGACAGCATGAACGGGCGTGCGTCTTCATCGTTGCGCTCGTAGCCGTCGGCGATGCTCTCGGCCCACAACAGGTTGTAGGCGTTGTGGTAGTCGGCGTGCGCGTTCTTTCCGGGGATCACGCCGGCTGTCCAGTCGTTCGCGTCATACATCTCGGGCTCACCGAGGTCGAGCCAGTGACCCGTCACGCTCTCGTCGACCAGGTGCTGGCGCTGCTCGTCATGCCATGCGGCACCCGCCGCCGACTGGGTCCAGTCGATCATGCCGCCCTTGCCCCACCAGGGGTTGCCGGTGAGGTAGACCGGTGCGCACGTGGCGCAGCCCGACCGAACGAGGTAGCCGTCGGTGGCCATGTCGGCGTGCTCGGGAAGGTTCTTGCCGATATAAGACTCCTCGATAGGGATGACACCCACGCCGTCGGCTGAGAGCGACGCGATCTTCGACGCGGGGGAGGGGAACTTGCTGGTGTCCCAGTCGAGTGTCCCCATCCTCGTATCGTCGGAGTTCGCCGTGACGCCACCGAACCACTGCACATCGAGCATCACGCCGTCGACCGGGAAGTCGGCCGACCGCAGGCCCGAGATCGTGTTATCGACCTCGGCCCAGTCGTCGTAGCCGAACTCTGACACCCATAGACCGAACGCCTTCTTAGGCGGCACGGGTGGTGTGCCGGTGAGCTCCATGTAGTCCTGGCGCAGGTCCGGGAGGTCTGGGCCCGACATCACGTACCAGCGCACCTGGTCGCCCCACGTTCGCATCGTCCACGGGTCGCCCGTGAGGTTCCACTCCTGCTTGTAGAGCTGGTCGACGAACAATCCGTGGTTGGCGTTGTCGTCACCGACGGCGAACAGCACCGGGATCTGCGTGTTGCCCACCGGGCCGTTCTCGGCGTCGTAGACCATCGCATTGCCGTACGTGCCACCGGGTGTTCGGGTGCGACCCACCCAGTCGCCGTCAGAACTGGCGCCGGTGAAGAACTGCTGGCCGAGGCCGTAGGCGTTCTCCATCGACGACTTTGTGATGTTCAACCCCTTCCACGCTTGACTGAGATCGGCGGGGCACGACGTCTGCAGCACCAGCTCAGGAGAGCGGGTGATGTCCGTCGTCGTCACACAGAGCGTCGTGGGAGCAACCGACACGCGCAGATCGGAGGTCTCAATGACCGAACCGGTCAGCGAATACACGTCGGGCCCGGCGTAGTCGGTCTTATCGACTTGAGGGGTCGTCAAGAGCGCGTTCGACGTGCCCGGAGGGGTGCCGCCGCCAGCGAGCTCGAAGTGCACGAGGTCGTCGTCGAGCACCTCGACCACGAGGTAGCTCGACCCCGCGGTGAACTGGGCCCGCTGCGCGCCGAGGGGTGCCGCAGCCGCCGGGTCGACGTCGTAGACACCCCCGACCGAGGTGAGGGTCGCGGTCGCGAGAGAGGCCGCGACGATGACAGCGACGCGTCGTCGCAGAGGAACGGTGTGCATATGTGAGTCCTTCGTGAGGTCAGCGTGCGAGCACGAGGTTGTCGAGGTTGATGCCGCCCGAACTGTCGCTGCCGTACTCGATGCGCACGGTATGACGGCCGGGAGACAGGGATGCGGCGATGGATGCTGTCGTCCACTGATCCCACGAACCACCAGACGAGGGCAGCGAGAGCGTGTCGACGACCGTCCCGTCGACGCGGACGGTGCGCACGGCGGCCGTCGCGGCGCCGTTACTGTAACGGAAGCGCAGCTGGTGTGTGGCGCTCGCATCGGCCCACACGTCGAACTGCACCGCATCCCCGTTCGTGGCGAAGCCGTCGACGAAACCGTCACCCGTGTAGCCGGGGTGGTCGGTGTTCGTGTTGACGGCCGTCTGTGTGGCGAACTCCGCCTCGTACGCCGCCTTGTCGACGCCGTTCAGCACGATCAACCGGGTGGCCGTGCTCATGCCGACCTTCACGAAGGTGAGCTGCTGCACAGCATCCCAATACCAACCGGTACCCGCGGCCGCCAGTGCGCTCACTGACCCCACCTCGGTGAGAGTCGACCCCGCCACCGTCACGGTGGCGGGTTTGGTACCCGACACCTGGTACGTCGCGGCGGCGGTCAACGGCGGTGCAGAGACCGTGACCGTGCGAGCGACGCGGTCTGACGCGACAGAGATCGCGCGGTGCGCATCGGCCGAATCCTCGAAGTAGTCGTAGCTGCTCGAGGCCGCCGGGTAGATGCGGAACGCGAGGTTGTCGTACACGTCGACATCGTTGCCGATCGTGCCGCCCAGCTCGTACGCGTCGTTCAGGTTGAGCGGGATGACCGCACCCGCCTTCGCGTAGACGGGGATGCCGTCGGTGCCGGCGTAATACTGCTTCACGCCCGCGCCGGTCGCCGGCCCACCGTTCCAGAAGTCGTACCACTCGCCCTCGGGCAGGTACACGTCTTTCACCGTCTGCCCCTGCGTTGTGATGGGCGCCACCAGCAACTGCGAACCGAACATGTACTGCTGGTCGGAGCCGGCGGCGGCCGCGTCGCCCGGGAAGGCGAGGCTCATCGCGCGCATCATCGGCACACCCGTCGTCGCGCTGTCATCCGCCTCGGTGTAGAGGTAGGGGATGAGGTTCATGCGCACGTTGGCGAACTTCGCGAATGTCGGCACAACCGAGGTGTTGCCAGTGCGAGACTGCACGTTCCACGGTGTGCGAGCCTCGGACGGGCTCGGATCCGACTTCTCGGAGTGGTATTGCATGATCGGCGAGAACGCGGCCTGCGACGTCGAACGCAGGTACAGCTCGGCGGTGGGGAACGAGCCGGTGAAACCGGCGAGATCCCACGCCCAGAACGGCACGCCCGACTGCCCGGCGCTGAGTCCTGCCCGCACGGCTTCCTGGAAAGCGCCGAACGTCGACGCCTGGTCGCCGGCCCAGAAGATCGACTGGCTCTGCCCGCCCGACGTGCCCGCACGGCTGAAGATCGTGCCGTCGCCGCCTGTCTCCTGTTGCACGTAGTCGTTGTAGGCGCGTGTGTACTCGTTCGGATAGGCGTTGTGCATCTCGTCGCCCCGACGGCCGTCGGCCACCTGCAGGTCGCGTCCGAACAGCGCCTCGCTGCCGTCGGTCTTGAAACCGTCGACGCCCAGGTCGAGCAAGTACTGGCGCTTGTTCATCCACCAGTCGGTTGCGGCCGCGCTCGTGAAGTCGGGAACCGTGCTGTCACCGAACCACTGCCCCGTGGGGATGCGATAGGGCTGGCCCGCACCGTCTTCGACGAGGTAGCCCTGCGACTGCGCGTAGGCCTTATCGTTGATGTGCTGCTGCGGGGCCTCCGACGGGTTCGAGGTGAAGCTCTCCTTCAGCACCGGAATCTGCCAGAGGATGACGCGGATGTTCTGGTCGTGCGCGTCGGCAATCATCTGCTCGGGATCGCTCCACGCACCGCCCGTCGGGAATGTCAGGTCGTTGTAGTCAAGCGCGCCAGAGCCGGCGGCCGGGGTGTACTGCGCGTCTTTCCAGAGGTAGAAGGTGGCCTCGTCGCTCCACTGCTCGAGCACCAGTGCGCTGTGCGGAATGCCGGAGTTCTCGACCTGCGCGAGCCAGGCGTCGACCTCGGCTTGGGTGTTCCACTCGTTCGCCGAGCCCCAGAGCCCGAAGGCCCACTTGGGAGGCAGCAACGGCCGTCCAGTCTCGGCTGTGTAGTCGTCGAGCATCGCCGTCTGGTCGCCGGTGAAGATCTGGTAGGTCAGCGTCGAGTCGAGCGCGCCGCCCGTGTCGACCGTGAAGCCGGCCATGTCGGTGCGGTACGTCGCGAGGTTGAAGATCGCGTAACGAGTGCTCGGCACGTGCACGCCGTAACCCGCGGAGTTCGCGAAGTAGGGAACCGAGTAGTAGGTGCGACGCGTCGCACCCTGATCCTGGTACTGGTTGTAGACGTAGTTGTGCACGTCGGTGCCACGGTGGTCGAGCCGGTCGTACCGCTCGCCAAAGCCTTCGAATCGCTCACCAGTGGGCGTCAGATAGTGGTCTTCGATCTTCGTCACGGTCGTCGCGCCGTCGCTCGCCCAACCGATGTTGCGGAAGGTGGCGGGGTCGTACTGCCGGGTGATGAGGGTCGTGCCGTCGCCCTTGTAGACCGAGAGTCGGTAGGGATTCTTGTCGATGCGCAGGACGAGCTCGGAGGTCGAGATCGTGAGCTGCGATGAGCCGTCCGTCACCGAATAGCCCGACACACCGCTGAGGTCGAGACCCGCGCCGTTCGGGGCGATCTGCACGTCGAAGCCATCGAGACGGGGGAAGGCGAAGCGCACCTTCGGTGTGAAGTCTCCGGCGCTGTCGCCCGTGACGATGTCGATCGAGGTGCCGTTGTCGACATATGAGACCACGTTGGTCACCGTGCTCCACGACGTCGTGGCGAAGGAGAAGGAACCGGTGCTCTTCTGGCCGCTGCCGTTCACGTCGGCGTTCACGGTGTACTCGACGACGTCGCCGCGGGCGAAGGTGCCCAGCTCGAGCCTCCAGTAGGTGTTGTTGCCCGAGTTGTAGTCGTAAGCGGCGCCCTTCGGCGTCTGCGTGACACCGTTCAGCGACCAGGTGACCCAAACTGACTGGCCCGATGCGATTGGCCACGTGGTGGCGCGCACCGTTACATTCTCGCCCGCCATCGGATCGCGCGGCGCGCGCTCCGTGGGCTCGGTCGCGTAGAGTTCGTCGGCGCCATGGGGGTCGTGGAACACCCCGTCGAGGCCGGCCGCCTGAGCCGGAGTCGCGGAGAGCAGCGTGAACACCAGGGCCGCTGCGACCGCCAACGCCACACCCGCGATACGTCGGCGACCGGTCAGCCCCGCCTGTCGCGGCGGGTAAGCAGTGCCTCTACGAGGAGCGTGAACCGGTTCAGACATGGAAACCCCTTTGTTCAGGTCTGTAGTTAGTGACAAATATGTCGTGGGTTCTCGGGTGTGTCAAGGTTCTTTCGAGCACCGATTAGCAGCACGAAACCCGAGAAGCGTTCGGCTTGACGTCCATGCGCAATCCCCTTACTCTTTATTTAATTCTGAACAAAGAGGTTTCCTTGACCCAGTCCACCGCACGCGCCGACGTCATGCGATCGGCCGTTCTCGCTCACATCGGCGCGAGCGGTCCGACCTCTCGCGCCGACCTCGCCCGCGAGCTCGGCGTCTCGCCGGCGCTCATCACGCAGCACACCCGACAGTTGATCGCGGACGGTCTGCTCGTCGAGCTCGAGCACAGCCCCTCGCAGGGCGGACGCCCCGCACGCCTCCTCGGGCTCGTCGCCGACGCCGGCCGCGCCATCGGGGTGAAGATCGTCGCCGACCACATCACTGCGGTGGAGGTCGGCATCGACGGCGCCGTCGTGCGCTCGGCCACCGAGCCCTTCGACGCTGCCGCCGGCACCGCCGTCACGCGCCTCGGCGAAGTGCTGCGAGGCTTTATCGCCGGGGGCGGCGACGCGCCCCTGCTTGGCGTCGGGGTCGGCGTTCCCGGCAACGTCGACGAGCAGGCCGTCGGCACCGTCGACTCGACGCAGCTCGGCTGGCTGCGGGTGCCCCTCGGGGAGGCACTGCGACGAGAGCTCGACCTGCCAGTGCTCGTCGAGAACAACGTCAACGCCCTCGCCATCGCCGAAGCACTGCACGGCCAGGCCCGGGGGCACGAAAATGTGATGGTCATCACTATCGGAACCGGCGTTGGCGCAGGGCTTCTCAGCGATAGCCGTGTGCTTCGCGGTCGAAGCGGCGGCGCGGGCGAAATCGGGCATACCCCCGTTCAGGAAGACGGACCCCTCTGCCAGTGCGGTGGCCACGGCTGCCTCGAAGCGCTCATCGGTCAGAGCGCCCTCGTCACGCAGGCGCGTGAGCGCGGCCTCATATCGGCAGACGCCGGTATCCCGGTGCTGCGCGGTCTGGCCGACGCGGGCGACGAAGGTGCACAGCAGCTTTTCTCGCGCGCAGGCCATCTGCTCGGCCGCGTGCTCGCCGGAGCGGTGAATCTGGTCGATCCCGAGATCGTGATCGTGCTGGGCGAGGGCGTAGAGGCGTGGAGCCACTGGTCGTTTGGTTTCGAACCCGCCTTCCGCGAGGGCCTCATACCCCGAAATCGCGCCGTGCCCGTCGCAGTCGAGACCTGGCAAGACGACCGATGGGCGCAGGGCGCCGCATCCCTCGTGCTCTCCACCCCGTTCGACGCGCAAGGTCAGTCGGGCGAGCAAGGACGCCTCGTGCGCGAGCGCCTCGCTGTCTCGCGCACGGCGACCCCCGATGCCGGGCTGGTGAAGGAATGACGCTGACCTACCGTCCGGTTCCGGCGACCGAGGGCCGCGAGGCGATCGAGAACCCTCCCGTTCGCCGCCGAAACAAGAGGGTGCGCTACGCACTCACGGTGCTCGTCTTCCTGCTGCCGAGCGCGCTGCCGCTCGCCTTCTTCACGATCTACCCGATGTTCGGCGCCCTGTGGGCAAGCTTCCACAAGTGGAATTTGCTCGCACCGATGCAGTGGGTCGGCATCGATAACTACATCTCCCTGGCGCAAGATCCCATGACGCAGCGGGCGTTCTTCAACACCTTCTACTACCTCGCCGGCTACCTGCCGCTGGTGTTCGTGGGTGGTCTCGCTCTCGCTCTCGCTCTTAACGAACGCATCAAAGGGCGCAACATACTTCGTGGTGTCTACTTTCTTCCGGTCGTCACGAGCTGGATCGTCGTCGCGCTCGTGTGGCGGTGGCTACTCAACCCTTCGGTTGGCATCGTCAACGCCATGCTCGGCGTCTTCGGTATCGATGGACCGGGATGGTGGACCGACCCGGCCTGGGCTATGCCATCGATCATCATTGCCTCGGCGTGGAAAGACCTCGGCTTCGTCATGATTATCCTGCTCGCAGGTCTGCAGGCGATCCCGCAGGAGATGTACGAGGCGGCGAAGGTCGACGGCGCCGGGGCGTGGCGGCGGTTGTTTAACGTCACGTTGCCGCTCCTGTCGCCGTCGACGTTTTTCGTCGTCGTAATCTCGCTGATCAACGGGTTCCAGGTATTTGACCAGGTGTACGCGATGACCGGGGGCGGTCCCGCGGGAGCAAGCACAGTAGTGGTGCAGCAGATTTTCGACCTGACTTTCCGCTACGGCGCGGCAGGCGAAGCATCCGCCCTGTCATGGATGCTCTTTGTGCTCGTGCTCGGCGTCACCGTTGTGCAGATCATCGGCCAGCGAAAGTGGGTCACCTATGCGTGAGAACACTCAGCGCATCGCGCTCACTATCGTGCTCATCATCGGGGCACTCGTCATGTTCTTCCCTTTCCTGTGGACGCTGACGACGTCGCTCTCACCGGGGGCGGGCCTCGACGCTACGCCGCAGCTCATCCCCAAAAATCCCTCGTTCTCGGCCTACCAGACACTGTTCGCGGAGCTGCCGTTCGCCCGCATTATCGCGAACTCGCTTGGGCTCGCTGTGGTTACCGCGCTGTTGCAGATCGTGACGAGCGCGCTCGCCGCCTACGCGTTCAGCCGCCTGCCGTTCCGCGGTCGCGGCGCCGTCTTCGCGCTGTACTTGGCGACGATGATGATCCCGATCCAGGTGTTGATCGTGCCGCTCTTCGTGCAGATGCGGGACCTCGGCCTCGTCGACACTTACTTGGGTGTGTTGTTGCCGAGCGTTGCAAACGCGTTCGGGGTTTTCCTGCTCCGTCAGGCGATGAACGCTGTGCCGCGCGAGCTCGACGAAGCGGCCACCCTCGATGGTGCCGGGCATTTCCGCATCTTCGGCACGGTGGTGCTGCCACTGGTCGGCCCGTCGATCGCGACGCTCGCGGTGTTCGCTTTCATGAATAGCTGGAACAGCTTCCTCTGGCCACTCATCATCCTGCGATCAAGCGAATTGCAGACCCTCCCGCTCGCGCTCGCCGGCCTGCAGGGGCAGTACACCACTCAATGGGACGTCATGATGGCAGGCTCTGTCGTCAGCATCCTGCCCATGCTCGCCATCTACCTGTTTGCTCAGCGCTTCGTCATTCAGGGCGTCGCGTCGAGCGGCATCAAATAACCCGCACCTCACCCGTAATTCACTATCAAAGGAGATACCACATGGCTCACACAGCACGCCTGGTCGGAGTCGGCATCGTCGCCGTCGCTGGACTCGCCCTCGCAGGATGCTCCGGCGGCGAAACGCCTACCGGAGACGGACCCATCACCATCACGTATACCAACTTCACCTCCAATGGTGGCAACGAAGCGAACCTGCAGAAGATCATTGATGCCTTCGAAGCTGAGAACGATAGCGTTACCGTCGAGGTCACGACGCTGCCCTATGCTGACTACTTCACGGCACTCCAGACCGACCTTGCAGGCGGCACGGTGTCTGACGTGTTCGACATCGAGTTCGCGAACTACGCCGCTTACCAAGAGAGCGGCGTGCTCGCGCCGATCGAAGGTGTCGACACCAGCATCTATCAATCGACCCTCGCCGACGCGTACGCTACCGACGGCACCCAGTACGCGCTGCCCAGCTCATTCTCGAATGTCGTGCTGTTCTACAATGCCGACCTCTTCGATGCTGCAGGCATCGAGTACCCGACGTCGGAGTGGAACTGGGAAGACGAGCAGGCCGCTGCCGAGAAGCTGACGGATGCTGCGGCTGGCGTCTGGGGCGACTATCAGCCCATTAGCTACAACGAGTTCTATAAAACCGTAGCTCAAGCTGGTGGCGAGTTCCTCAGCGCAGATGGTTCATCGGTCGAATTCAACTCGCCCGAGGGCGTTGCCGCCGCTGAGTGGCTGATCGGTAAGAGCGGAACGACGATGCCGACGGCCGAGCAAGGCGCGGGCACGCCCGACTTCGATAGCACGCTGTTCGCCGACGGCAAGCTCGGGATGTGGCACACCGGGATCTGGATGTTCGGCAGCCTCGCTGACACCACCTTTACCTGGGATGTCGCCGTTGAGCCGGGAGACTCCCAGCACGCGAGCGCACTGTTTTCCAACGGTGTCGCCATCTCCGCGGGTTCGAAAAACATCGAAGCGGCCACCACATTTGCCGACTTTCTGACGAGCTCGCAGACGACCGTCGACGTGCGGCTCGACGCCGGTTGGGAGCTCCCACCCATCGCCGACCAGGCAGCTCTTGAGCCGTACCTCGAGAAGACGCCCCCGACGAACCGCCAGGCCGTATTCGACTCGCTTGAAGAGGTCGCTCTGGCACCGTCGATCGGGGAAGGTCAGGCAGAGATGCAGGACATCGTCACTGAAGAGTTGACCGAAGCTGCAGCCGGTCGCAAGAGCGTCGAGCAGGCGTTAACCGACGCTGAGGAACGCGTCGCACCACTGCTCGGCTGACGCGTCGCGTGGGTCCCGGCCCTCGGCCGGGACCCACGGCGGTCGCTTCGGCAGACTCCCCTCCCGCATTTTCTTCTTACAGGAACGACACATGACCACGACACCCGGCGTCGACCTCGACGCGCTTCTCGACCGTTCTCGCGCCATCATAACGACGCTGCAGCAGCCGAACGGCGCCTACCCCGCGTCGCCGACGTTCTCGGCCTATCGCGGGTATTGCTGGCTGCGCGATGGTGCTTTCATCGCCGACGGCGCATCGGCCGCTGGCGAGGTCGCTTCGGCGTCGGCATTTTTCGACTGGTGCGCGATGGTCGTCACACGCCACGGCTCGCGCATCGACGAAATCGTGACGGCTGCTGCCGCGGGCACCCCGTTGCCTGACGATCGGATGTTACCGGCACGTTTCAATTTCGACGGGTCGCTCGGCGACGAGGACTGGTGGGACTTCCAGCTCGACGGCTATGGCACGTGGCTATGGGCCGCAGCGCAGCACGCGTCGCGTCACAGCGTCGACCTGAGCCGGTGGTCGGATGCGGCAGCGCTCACAGTCGATTATCTGCTGAGCTCGTGGCAGCGCCCGTGCTTTGACTGGTGGGAGGAGCACAGCGAAGAAGTGCATGTCTCCACACTCGGCTGCGTCGCCGCCGGCTTGTCTGGCGCCGCGGACGCGGGTCTCGTCTCTGGCGAGCGTGCGACACGCGCTCGTGCGGGTGCCGAGCGCGTGCGTGCCCGGATCGAGGAATCGGGGGTAGTGGGTGGGCACCTGGTCAAGTGGTTCGGATCAAGGGACGTCGATGCCAGCCTCAGCGCCCTCATTGCGCCGCTCGGCGTGATCGACGCGCGTTCCGAGCTCGGCGCAATGACGCTGCGGGCGGTCTCAGCAGATCTCGAGGCTGATGGGGGAGTGCACCGTTTCCGCGCCGACACCTTCTACGGCGGCGGCCAGTGGCCGTTGCTGTCGTGCTTTCTAGGGCTCGCCTACGCTGCATCCGGGGACAGTGAGTCCGCGCGCAGGTTGCTCGACTGGGCAGCCTCGACAGCGAGCGAGGATGGGACGCTCCCCGAGCAAGTCGCGGAGAGGCTCCTCTCTCCCCAACACCAGCAAGAGTGGATCGACCGGTGGGGACCGGTCGCGAATCCGCTGCTGTGGAGCCACGCCATGGTGCTGCGTCTTGCCGCCGAGCTCAGCGCCGGCCGCGGTGAGGTCGCCGCATGATCCGGCACCGCCCGTCTGGATCGGGCCATCCATACTCCGATGACACCGAGCAGCGCTCGCCTGTGCAGCCCGTCGCTGGTGAGCCGTTGCGGATTGGCGCACGTACATCCTCTGACGTGGAAAACGTCACGCTCGAGTTGCGCATCGACGGAGGTGGCGTCCGGGAGGTGCCCCTCGACCGTGTCGCACGGTCGTCGCGCGGGCAGGCCGTCGACGGCGGGCACCTTGCATCGGCGCAGGCGCGCACCGCCCGATCGACGGGTGGGTGGGAGGTCGTGTTCGATACACCCGACGCCGGCAGCGCGATCGAGTATCGACTCGTCGCGATCGCGGCGGACCGCCCGCAGGCGACGCGGTGGTTCCGCACACGCGCGGCAGGGTGGCGCCCCGCGCCGAACGGCGCGCTGGAGGTCGATGGGAACGCTGTCGAGGTCGATGTCGACAGCATCGACGTACTCGACGACGGCGAGAGGATCCACCGCATTCGCTTCGCTGTGCCTCTGCAGCCCAGCGAGCACGTGTCCGGTTTCGGCGAACGCTACGACGCGCTCGACCAACGTGGGGAGGCACTGGATTCAGTTGTATTCGAGCAGTACAAGAGTCAGGGTGAGAACCGACGCACCTACCTCCCGATGCCGTTCGCGCATGTCGTCGGAGGCGAAGGGTGGGGATTCCATGTGCGCACATCGCGCCGCGTGTGGTTCGACGTCGGGCGCTCGTACCCCGATCGTCTGGCTGTGGAAGCCGAGGTCGACGCAGCGGCGGGAGAGCAACGCGTTCTGAGTCTCGGGCTCTACGCCGGCCACCCGACCGCAGTGCTCGAGGCCTTCGTCGCAGAGACGGGACGGGCGCAGGCCCTGCCCGACTGGGTATTCGGGCTGTGGGCGAGTGGGAACGAGTGGAACACGCAGGCCGAGGTAGAGCGTCAGATGGCGCTGCATCGCGAGCACCGTATCCCGGTGCGAAACGTCGTGATCGAGGCGTGGAGCGACGAGGCGACGTTCACCATCTTCCGCGACGCGGAATACACCGTGCGCGAAGACAGCACACCGATGCGATTGGGTGACTTCGTGTTCCCCGCAGAAGGTGCCTGGCCCGACCCGAAGGGCATGGTCGACGACCTCCACTCGCACGACGTGCGTGTGCACCTATGGCAGATACCGCTCATGAAGCTGCGCCCCCACCCGAAGGGACAAGCCGCCGCTGACGCCCGCGCGGCGATTGAGGCTGGAGTGCTTATCCGAGAGACCGCGCCGGGTGGAGACCTGCGCCCTTACCGAAACCGCGGCTGGTGGTTCCCACTGTCGCTGATGCCCGATTTGACCGACGAGCGCTCCGCTGATTGGTGGACAGAAAAGCGCCGCTACCTCGTGGAGGAAGTGGGCATCGACGGCTTCAAGACCGACGGGGGTGAGCATGCCTGGGGAAAGGACCTGGTCTACCTCGACGGGTCGAGCGGTGCCGAATCGAACAACCGCTTTCCTGTCGCGTACGCGGCCGCCTATGGCAAGTTGCTGGCCTCGGCGGGTAAGGAACCGGTGACGTTCAGTCGCGCTGGCTTCACGGGGTCGGGCGCCCATGGTGCGTTCTGGGCCGGCGACGAGAACTCGACGTGGGATGCGTTCCGATGGTCGCTGCTCGCTGGACTCTCCGCGAGCTCTTGCGGGATCGTCTATTGGGGGTGGGACATCGCGGGCTTCTCGGGACCGATCCCCGACCCCGAGCTCTATCTGCGCGCGATGGCGGCGAGCGTGTTCGTACCTATCATGCAATATCACTCCGAGTTCAACCATCACCGGCTGCCTTCCAACGACCGAACGCCGTGGAATATCGCCGATCGCTTCCACGACCAGACCGTGATCGATGAGGTGCGTGCGCTCGTCGAGCTGCGAGAGCGGCTCGTGCCCTACCTCGCTGCTTCCGCGGAGCGGGCGGTCAATGCATCCGTTCCTCTCATGCGTCCCCTCTACTTCGATCACCCGCTTGACGAGCGGGTGTGGGACATGCCGGTGCAGTGGATGCTGGGCGACGCGCTACTTATCGCGCCCGTGCTCGAGCCCGGTGCTCTCTCGTGGCAGGTGTACCTGCCAGCGGGAGAATGGGTGGATGTCACCACCGGGGTTCGATTCGAGGGCCGCCAAGTGATCGATGTCGATGTCGCGGAGCGCGCGAGCGTGCCGGTGTTCGTCGCGTCACAGAACTGGGAGGGGCTGCGCGCAGTGTTCGAATGAGCTGAGGAGCGCGTCCGTCGCGCGCAAGCACATCGTGTCGGGGCTGACACTGTGGGACACGGTCATCGGCGCACTGGGCGCGCAAAGAAAAATCTCCGTGGCGCCGGCAAGACTGATTTCGCCGCACCTGACAGGTGTTCGACCGTCCCAGGCTGCTTGTGTCGCGAGAGAAATGGGCTATTCGTGTTTCGCGTTCTACAGGATGTCCGGCAGCATCGCCGTATGGTGAACAGAGCACCGTCTCGACGAGGAAGCGTGGTGGTATGAGCATCGACATGCTGACATCGGCCCCAGGCCCGGCAGAGCCCTGGCGTCGACCTGAGGAATTTTGGGGATCGCTTAGCGCCGCAGTCGCTGATGTCTCCGGTCCCGTCGCGGTGCTCGACCTTGGTGCGCTGCGCTACAACGCACTCGACATGGTGGTGCGATCGAGCGGCGTGCCGATTCGCGTCGCCAGCAAGTCGGTGCGCGTGCGAGAAGTTGTCAACGCAACCCTGCGGTTGCCGGGCTATCACGGCATCCTGGCTTTCACTCTGCCCGAGGCTCTCTGGCTCGCCGAAGATCACGACGACGTCGTGCTGGGGTACCCAACGGCAGACAAAGCGGCCCTCCGGGCGCTCATCGCGAACGAGCGAGCCGCCGCGCGCATCACGCTCATGGTCGATGACATCGCACAGCTCGATCTCGTCGACTCACTCGTAGCGCCCGACAAACGACCCGCTCTACGACTCGCGATCGACGCGGATGCCTCATGGCGCTCGAGCGCGATGGGGCATGTGGGCGTGCGCCGATCGCCTCTTCACGAACCGCACGAGGTCGCCGCCTTCGCACGGAAGATCGCGGTACGCGATGGCTTCACGCTCGTGGGCCTCATGATGTACGAAGCGCAGATCGCCGGGCAACCAGACGCTGCGGGCCCGGCCGACCCCGTGATCAGATGGATGCAGCGGCGCTCCGGCGCCGAACTACTCGAACGCCGCGCGGCAATCGTTGAAGCAGTGTCTTCCGTATCTCCACTGGAATTCGTGAACGGCGGAGGGACGGGTTCGCTCGAGCTCACGTCATCCGATCATGCTGTCACCGAAGTCACCGCGGGCAGCGGCCTGTTTGCCGGCCATCTCTTCGACCACTACCGCGTGTTCTCGCCAGCGCCGGCGGCAGCCTTCTCTCTCGAAGTGGTGCGAAAGCCCACCGACGACATCGCGACAGTGCTCGGCGGTGGGTGGATTGCATCGGGGCCACCTGTTGCGTCGCGTCAGCCACTGCCGGTGTGGCCAGAAGGACTCCACACGCTCGCGCGCGAAGGCGCGGGCGAAGTGCAGACACCGTTGCAGGGGCCAGCTGCTCGTTCGCTGCGCGTGGGCGATCGGGTGTGGTTTCGACATGCGAAAAGCGGCGAGCTTGCCGAGCGAGTCGATCGCTACCAGCTCGTCGAAAACGGCGCGATCGTGGGAGAGGCGCCGACCTACCGCGGTGAGGGAAAGGCGTTCCTGTGACGCGGCCCGGGGGAGTGTGGCACAACTGGGCGCGAACCGCCGAGGCACGACCGCAGCGCGTCGAATTTCCCACCAGCGTCGGCGCCGTTCAGCGCGCCGTGCGCGCCGCTGCCACACGGGGTCTTTTCGTCAAGGCGGTTGGAGCTGGCCACAGCTTCACCGATATTGCGGCGACCACCGGAGTGCTCCTCGACCTAGCAGACCTCACCGGCCTCATCGCGATTGACCGTGAGCGGGGTCGCGCTACTTTTCGAGGCGGCACCCGGCTTCGTCAAATTCCGAGGCTGCTCGCACCCTACGGGCTCGCGATGGCTAACCTCGGTGACATCGACCGGCAGACGATCGCGGGCGCAATTTCTACCGGCACTCACGGTACCGGAGCCGACTTCGGCGGAATCTCCACTCAAGTTGTCGGAGTCAGAGTCGTCACTGCCGACGGCGAGATCCTCACGGTCGACGAAGAACAGAACCCTGAGCTACTGCCCGCTTTTGCGCTCAGTCTCGGAGCCCTCGGAGTCATTGTCGAGGTCACGCTGCAGTGTGTGCCGGCATTCGTGCTGCATGCTATCGAAGCACGTGAACCATTGAACGCTGTCGCGCAGCGCATCGAGGAGCGCGCATCGGCGGCCGATCACTTTGAGCTGTACTGGTTTCCCCACACCGATATCGCGCATACGAAAACAAACACCCGGCTGCCCGAGAGCGCGCCGCGGCATCCGTTGCCGAAAGTTTCGAAGTGGCTCGATGAAGAGGTGCTCTCGAACGGCGTGTGGGGTCTCGCGTGTGCGGCGGGCACCGCGATGCCGGCCATCGTCCCGCGTCTCACGCGATTTGCCGCTGCGTTTACTGGATCCCGCGAATACACGGATGCTTCCACCCGCGTCTTCACTCAGCACAGGGGTGTCCGCTTCGTTGAGATGGAGTACGCAGTGCCGCGAGCATCGCTGAACGCGGCCTTTGCTGAGGTACGGGCCGCGATCACGCGAAGCCCTTGGCGCATTTCATTTCCCCTTGAGGTACGTGTTGCGGCGGCGGATAACCTGTGGCTGTCGACGGCTCACGAACAAGACTCCGGATATATCGCAGTGCATCGCTATTGGAGGGAAGATCCGGGGCCGTACTTTCGTGTCATGGAGGAGATCTTCCTCTCGCACGGTGGGCGCCCGCACTGGGGAAAAATGCACACGGTCGGTAGCGACGTGCTGCAGAACCGCTACCCACGGTTCGATGACTTCGTCGCCGTGCGCGACCGCCTCGATCCGAAGCGACATTTTCAGAATGCGTACCTTGCACGTGTACTGGGTGAGTAGTGACTGAGAGTACGGGCCTCGACCGAGGTCTTGACGCGCCCGCTCGATAGAATAAACACCTATCGTGAACGGAGTTTCAAGCTATGTGGGAATGGCTTATCCCGGTCCTTATTGTTGTTGTACTGCTGGTTTTGGTCGGCGTATATCTCTGGGCCAGCTACAGATCGCTCGTGCAGCTCAACGCTCGCGTTGATGAAGCATGGAACGACATCACGGTGCAGTTGACCCATCGCGCGGATGCTGTGAATAGCCTTGTGGAAGCTGTCCGCGCTTATGCTCCGCACGAGCGCGTGGTGCTCGCGCAGGCAGCCGATGCGAGTGCAGAAGCCTCAACGTCGCTGACTCCGACCGAGGCCGGGGTTGTTGAGGGCAAGCTGCAGCGCACAGTTGTGCCGCTGTTCTCCGCGGCAGAATCCTACCCGCAGCTCCACTCGAGCCATGACTTTCTCCAGCTTCAGCAATCGCTCGCTGAAGTCGAAGACAAAATTCATGCCTCGCGTCGCTTTTATAACGGTGGCGTCCGCGAGCTCAACACGAAAATGAATGTTTTTCCTGCGAGCATGTTTGCCCGCAGACTTGGCTGGGACTCACGTGAGTTCTTCGAGGTCGTTGGTGGCTCGAACGTCTCCGAGCCGCCGCGAGTTCAGTTCTAGCCGTGGCGAGCAGCGCGCGGTAACGCTCGCGCGAGATCAGCCGTTGCGTCGCCCCAGCTCGATACCGACACATTTTCGAGGCCTTGCCACGCCGCGGCTTCGTTGAGTACGCCTGCTGTTCGTTCGGCCCAGCGAGGCTCCGGAGGGCCTTCCCACCACGCTGACTGTACGAGCAACGTCGAGCGTGCACGATCTGCCTTGAGGTCAACGCGCGCGACGATTCGATCGTCGATGAGCACGGGCAAGGAGTAATAGCCGTAGATTCGCTTCTGCGCCGGCGTATAGATCTCAATCCGGTAGTCGAAGTTGAAAAGCCGTGACGCACGGTCCCGAAACCACACCATCGGATCGAACGGCGTGAGAACCGCGGCGGCATCGATGCGTCGGGGAACTGACGCACGAGCATCCATCCATGCCGGAATTGGTTTATCGCGGGACTCCCACCCGTCAACAGTCACGGGTGTAAGGGTTCCTCCCTCAACGAGGGCATCGAGAGATTCCGTGACAGCGCGACGATCTTTAATGCGCCAGTAGTCCGCGACGTCTGCGGCCGTCGCGACACCGAGCGCACGCGTTGCGCGTTCCACGAGCCGCAGTATCGCCTCATCGCGTGGCACGGTCGCATTCATGACTGCGGGAGGGATTAGCTGCTCAGCAAGGGCGTACCGGCGCTCGAAACCCCGACGACCAGCGATCGCGACGTCGCCACAGAGCCAAAGAAGCTCGAGTGCACGCTTCACATCGCTCCAGCCCCACCAGCTGCTCTTTCGAGAATGCTCCACGTCAAATTCAATTTCTGCCGGACGAAGAGGCCCTCTCGCTGAAAGTTCGCGATAAACCCACTCGACCACTTCAGGTTTTGAGGAGAGCCAGGCATCGGGACCATCACGGTAGCGCGCGCGCATGTCGCGCATGCGAAAGTTGAAGAGCGCCCAGTCCTCGATGGCGATGAACGCGGCCATATGCGCCCAGTATTCGACAAAGGGTGCGCGTTCTTCGAAGAGCAGCTGGTCAAGCTGGGCGCGGTCGTACGCTCCCAAACGAGAGAACATCGGCATGTAATGCGAACGCGAAAACACGTTCACCGAATCGATTTGCACGGTCGCCATACGTCCGAAAGCGCGACGGAGATGCTCTGCCGTGACGCGATCGGGGCGGGCGCGTCCGAAGCCTTGCGCGGCTAAGGCGAGGCGCCGAGCTTCTGCTGCACTGAGGGTCTGTCTCACCCCGGAAGACTACGGGTGAGCGCCGACACCGTGTGTCAATAGCGCAACTAGACTGAGCGGGTGACCGGTTCTGACGACAAGCGGCGCGGTGCATTTCTCGAGGCACTGCGAGGCAGAGTGGTGAGCACCGAGAGCTCGGAAGTTGTTCCACGGGGTATGAGGGTAGCGACTGCGTTCGCCTGGCGACTGCTCGTCATCGCTGCGGCCGTTGGCGTTGGAATCTGGCTGATCATTCAGCTCAAGCTTCTTGTCATCCCATTGCTCGTTGCGATTCTTGTCACGGCGCTGCTGTGGCCGGCTTTCACCTGGATGCTTCGTCATCGCGTGCCGCGCTGGGTCGCTATCGTGATCGCGCTCGTCGGTACTCTCTCGATTGTCTCTGGCTTGCTATGGCTGGCCGGCTGGCAGGTAGCACGCCAATGGTCGTCAGTGCAGGATCGAACGGTCGAGGCAACAGGTCAGTTTCGTGACTACTTGATCCAGGGGCCCCTTCACCTCACGGCTCAAGATATCGACGGCATCCTGAGCCAGATCGTCTCTCTTGTGCAAGAGCAGGCCCAACTGTTGTTGTCGGGGGCACTCGCGATCGGCAGCACAGTGGGGCACGTGGCCACGGGTTTTCTCCTCGCCATCTTCATTTTGCTCTGCATCCTCGCTGACGGAGGCGGCATCTGGCGCTGGACCACGCGTCTCTTTCCTCGAGCTGCGCGCCCCGCTATCGACCATGCCTCTCGGGCCGGCTGGGTGACTGTCGTGAACTATGCACGCACACAGATGCTCGTCGCAACGATCGACGCGGTGGGTATCGGCTTGGGCGCATTCTTTCTGGGCGTACCCCTCGCGGTACCAGTCGCCATTCTTGTCTTCCTCGGTGCCTTTGTGCCGATCGTTGGTGCGGTTGTGACGGGCGCCGTCGCTGTATTCCTTGCTCTCGTTTACAACGGACCCTGGATCGCGCTCTGGATGCTCGTGGTCGTGCTTGCGGTGCAGCAAATCGAGGGCCACATCCTGCAGCCGATCCTCATGGGTTCCGCCGTCAAAGTTCATCCCCTCGCTGTTGTGCTGGTGGTGACCGGGGGCGCAATGATTGCAGGCATCCCCGGCGCCCTATTCGCGGTGCCGCTTTCGGCTTTCGTGAATGTGGTCGCAGTTTCGCTTGCGAATAAATCGTGGAAGACGGGTCACGACCCAGCTTCTGCTGACCTCATTTGGAGCACTGTTCCCCGGCAAAGGAGGCCCAGCCGATGACGATCCCCACACTTGCTGATTTCGAGGATGCCGCGGCCACGCTCCGCGGCATCATTACGCGAACGCCGCTTGATGAGTCTTTGCACCTGTCCGAGGTGCTTGGTGTGCCGGTACACCTGAAGCTCGAGAACCTGCAGCGTACTGGCTCATTCAAGATCCGTGGCGCCACATACCGGCTCTCCCGCCTGACCGAAGAAGAGCGAGCTCGCGGCGTCGTTGCAGCCTCTGCCGGAAACCACGCTCAGGGCGTGGCGCTTGCCGCGCAGCGACTCGGCATCGCGGCGACGATTTTCATGCCTCTGGGTGTGCCTGTTCCGAAGCTGCTGGCAACGCGAGGCTACGGCGCCGAGGTCATTCTGGAGGGTGCCACGGTCGAGACACCGCTTCGCCTCGCCGCGGAGTTTGCCGAGCGCACCGGTGCTGTGCTCATCCACCCGTTCGATCACCGCGACATCATCGTCGGTCAGGGAACGCTGGGTCTTGAGCTATTCGAAGATCTGCCCGACATCGACACGGTCGTGATGGGAATTGGCGGCGGAGGCTTGATCGCTGGCGTCACCGCAGCGATCAAGGCACGTGCCGCCGCCGTGGGGCGCACTGTGCGTGTTATTGGAGTGCAGGCGGAGAACTCCGCACCTTACCCATCGTCGCTCGCAGCGGGCTCACCGCTGCAGATAGAAACGCTCCCAACCATCGCGGACGGCATCGCTGTCGCACGCCCGGGCGACCTCCCGTTTGAGATCATCAAAGAGCTCGTTGACGAGGTCGTCACAGTCACCGAAGACGACATCGCTCGCGCGCTGCTCGTGCTGCTTGAGCGTGCAAAACAGGTTGTCGAGCCAGCGGGCGCCGTGGGCGTCGCTGCGATGCTCGCGGGCAAAGTGGTGCCCAAGGGGCGCACAGTTACTGTGCTCTCTGGGGGCAACATCGATCCGCTGCTTTTGCAGCGTGTCGTCGCGCATGGGCTTGCGGCATCCGGTCGCTATATGTCGCTACGCATTCCGCTGCCCGACCGCCCCGGTCAACTGGCCCGCGTATCTGAGCTGCTCGCTCTCGTCGGCGCGAACGTCACTGAGGTGCTGCACACCCGTCACGGACAAGGCATGCAGATCAGTGAAGTGGTGCTTCAGCTCAGCGTGGAAACCCGCGGTGAAGAGCACCGCGCTCTCGTCATCACCACATTGAAAGAGGCAGGGTTTTTTCCCACGGTCGTCGCAGACTAAGCGATGACGCAGCGACGAGGACTGGCTACTGACCCGAGTAGGTTTCGACCTTGACGACCTCTACTGAGATCTCGCGCCCATTGGGTGCCGTGTAGCTCGTCTTCGTGCCTTCGCGCTGGCCCATGATCGCGGCGCCCAACGGAGAGGCCTCGCTGTAGACGTCAAGCTCGCTGTCAGCTGCGATCTCCCGGTTTCCGAGCAGGAAGACTTCTTCGCCACCTGCAACGATCGCCGTGACGACTGTGCCTGACTCGACGACGCCGGAGCTCTCCGGCGCCGTGCCGACCTTCGCGTCCTTGAGGAAGCTTGTGAGCGTGCGAATGCGGGCTTCTTGCTTTCCCTGCTCATCTTTGGCGGCGTGGTATCCACCGTTTTCTTTGAGGTCGCCTTCCTCGCGGGCGGCTTCAATGCGCTTAGCGATCTCTTCGCGGCCCGTCGTCGAGAGGTACTCGAGTTCGTTTGCAAGACGGTCGTAGGCGTCCTGAGTGAGGAACGTTTCAGGTGCGTCTGCAGACACGGCTGTCTCCTTCTTTGGGTACGTCGGCTAAAGCTAAACGCCCCGGCTCTTGCCAGGGCGTTCGTCGACTTCGTTCCCGATAGGTTACGACACCCAGCAAGAGTTGACAAACCCGGTCGTGGCTTGATCAAGGGTCGGAATGGTCTCGGTGTAAGAATGCGTCGCGTCAGTGGATGCCTCGTACTCGACGATGCGCCATCCTACGATTCCGTGGTCCTCGTCTTGTGCTTCGATGGCGCACGCGACAGTCGCACCTACCTGAGCCGTCACCTGGAATCGCACATCCACCTGGTGTTCGCTGACGAGGCTGTAGCCCGTGTCGACAGCATCAACTGTGTCGAAAACGCCACTTACTGCGCCCCAAGCAAGGCAGCCGAGCGCTGCGATCGCGACAACGCTGCCGGATATATAGGCGCCTCTCCTGGCTGCCGACAAACGGCCGCGACCGTATCTAGCATCGAGTTTTTCTTGCGTCGTCATGCTGTCTCTCACAGGGGGAATAAGCTATAACTCTACGCTATGCGCTTTAGCGCGAAACGAGGAAAACATGCCCTTCGCGGTCGCCGCGGTACTCGCGGCTGCGACGCCGAGTCCGTCATCCACTCTGGACCCGGACCTCGTCACCCCAGGACCTTGGGGCTTTGCCGCCATAGCGTTCGTGGCAATCGCCGTGATGCTGCTCGTATGGGACATGCTCCGGCGAATCCGTCGAGCTCGCTACCGATTCGAGGTGGGCGAAGATCTCGACGCTGAGCAAGCTGAGGCCGAGGCGCAGGAGAAAGCCGACAGTCACAACGACAGCGCGGCAGCTGAGCGCACCGAGGTCGATGACACGGACGGGTCAAAGCCCGGTTCTGACTAGCCGTTGTAGGCGGGCTGCAGCGCAATCAAGAGGCATGCGGTCCAGTGGCAAAGAAACGCCAGCACCGTGCACACGTGAAAGATCTCGTGGAAGCCGAACTTTCCGGGCCAGGGATTGGGCTTCTTCATCGCGTAGACGATCGCCCCACCCGTGTACAAGAGTCCGCCGACGATGACCAACACCATCATGGCGGGGTTCGCATTGAAGAGATCGACCATGTACATGACGGCCGCCCATCCGAGCACGAGGTAGAGCGCCACGTAAAGCCACCGCGGAGCGTTGATCCAGAAGACTCGGAACAAAATCCCGAGAACCGCGCCTGACCACACGAGGCTGAGCAGCAGTATGGACTTGCTGGGCGGAAGCGCAAGCACTGCGATCGGGGTGTAGGTCCCGGCGATCAACAGCAGGATGTTGGCGTGGTCTATTCGCTTGAGTACTGCTAGTGTCTTCGGGCCCCAATCGAAGCGGTGGTAAAGCGCGGAGTTTCCAAAAAGCAGAAGCGACGTCGCCATGAATACCGCAGACGCCCACTTCGCAGCCGCACCGTCAGCAAGCACGATCAGCACGATTCCCGCGGCGATTGCTACTGGAAACGTGCCGGCGTGAATCCACCCTCGCCAGGTCGGCTTGACCTCGACGATCGCATCGACGTGCGCTGCCTCCATGAGGGGGAGCTCAGGAACCGGAATGTCGGTCGGGCGAATTTTGGGGGCCACACAGCGAGCCTACGACCAGCGGTATGCCGTGTCGCGCACGTAAGGCCGTGAGATTACCTTGCACACGTGTCTTCCGGCTTTGACACATGCAGGCGGTAGCGTAGTGATCGTGAAAACGGGCTGGTCAAGTGAGGGGAGAGGCCCCCTCTACCGCTTGTACATCGCGCGGTTGCGGCGGGGTCTCACGCCAGAGACAGTGCCGCGTCACGTCGCGATGATGATCGACGGTAACCGGCGCTGGGCGCGGCAGCTTGGTTTTGACTCGGCGGCGCACGGCCACCGCGCTGGCGCTGCGAAAATGCGCGAGTTCTTGCGGTGGTGTGACGACATCGGTGTGCGTGTCGTGTCGTTATATCTCCTCTCCAACGACAACTTGCGTAAACGCGATACTCAAGAGCTTGCCGATCTTCTCCAGATCATTGCGGACCTCGCAAATGAGCTGTCGCACGAAAACAACTGGCGTGTGCATCACATGGGTCGCTCCGACCTCTTGCCGCCGGACCTCGCCGACGTCGTCTCGGAAGCCGCGGAGCGCACTAAAGGGCACACCGGCCTTCACGTGAACCTGGCAATTGGCTACGGAGGCCGCAGCGAAATCGTGCATGCCGTCCGCAGTATCATCGCCGAACACGACGGGGTCGGCGGCTCTCTCGAAGAGCTCGCTGAGAACCTCACTCCCGAACAAATCGGCGAACACCTTTATACGGGTGGTCAGCCTGACCCGGACCTCGTTATCCGAACATCGGGCGAGCAGCGTCTCAGTGATTTTCTGCTCTGGCAGAGCGCTCACAGCGAGTTCTATTTCGTTGAAGCGCTCGGCCCGGACCTCCGCGAAGTCGATTTTCTGCGAGCGATTCGCGATTACGCCACAAGAGACCGTCGATACGGCAGCTAGCACGTTACCGCTCGATAGGCTGAGTCGTATGGCTCGCGTGCATGCCGAATCCGCTGCTTCACCTCCGGCGCAGATTCTTCTCAGGGAGTATTTGGCGTTTCGCATCGAGAGATTTCCGGGCGGAGGTTACCGGCCCGCCCCCGCTGATCCGAGCGCGTTTGTCGCGCCGTTGGGCGTGTTCCTCATACTCACCGACGACAACGGGGGAGAAGTCGGATGCGGCGGTGTTCGCCGCATCCAGATACCAGGTGAGAGCGGCGCTGTCTGTTTCGAGATAAAGCATCTCTACGTGCGCGATTCCGCGCGCGGAACAGGTGGTGGTGGCATGCTTCTCGCAGCTCTTGAGCAGAACGCGCGAGAACTGGGCGCAACCGACCTGGTCCTTGATACTCACCATTCGCTGGATGCTGCGGCGCGGCTGTACGCGAGGGCCGGTTTCGCGCCTATCGCGGCGTATAACGACAACCCCAACGCGACGGTGTGGCTGCGCAAGGTGCTCGCGAAGAGCTGACTCACTCATCGACCGTGGAAGCCGCTCGCTCGACTCTTGGAGTTAACGGAGCTGTAACTCACAAAAGGGCGTGTCGGCATACGTCCGTGACAATTGCGGCGTAACTTCTGACTCATCGGGCAAGGAGCCCGATCGGGTCGGCCTCCAGGACTGCGACTCGTGGCCCACAGGTCGACTTGCGATAACCGGGATCGTGTCCCGGGTCGGGAGCGGGTTGTGACCACACAAGAAGCACAGCAGCGACAGCACGAAGCCATTCACGAGAGCGCCGATCTTGATCAAGATCTGCGCTCTTATGTTTTGGATACGTCGGTTCTCCTCAGCGATCCCCGGGCGTTCTTCCGGTTCGCAGAGCACTCGGTCGTTATCCCGGTCGTCGTGATCACCGAACTCGAGGCAAAACGACACGATGCCGAACTCGGCTATTTCGCACGCCGAGCACTTCGTCATCTCGACGAGCTTCGCGTCGAACATGGCCGACTCGATTTTCCTGTGCCGGTGGGTAGCGGCGGCACGCTTCGCGTCGAACTCAACAACACGGATGTCTCGGTGTTGCCGTCGGGAATGCGTCTCGGTGATAACGACACCCGCATCCTGGCTATCGCCATGCACCTCATGAACGGCGGTCAAGAAGTCACGATCGTTTCGAAAGACCTTCCGATGCGAGTCAAGGCAGCCGCTCTCGGAATCACGGCCGAAGAGTATCTGGCGGAGCAAGCTGTAGATTCGGGTTGGACAGGCATCGCGACGATCGATGTTGCGGGGGATGAAATCAGCGATCTCTACGAGACCGAGATTGGCACGAGCGAGTCGGTACGTGGTCTCCCTGTCAATACTGGCCTTGTCGTCCACTCCGAGCGTGGTTCGGCCCTGGGCCGCGTCACAGGCGACGGTGAGTATGCGCTGGTGCGCGGTGACCGCGAAGCATTCGGCCTGCACGGTCGTTCTGCCGAACAGCGCATCGCCATCGACCTGCTGCTTGACCCTGAGGTTGGCATCGTTTCACTCGGTGGCCGTGCCGGAACTGGCAAATCGGCGCTCGCGCTCTGCGCAGGGCTCGAAGCTGTCTTGGAACGGCAACAGCAGCGGAAGATCATCGTCTTTCGACCGCTCTTTGCCGTGGGCGGTCAGGAACTCGGTTTCCTTCCGGGCGACGCGCAAGAAAAAATGAATCCGTGGGGTCAGGCAGTTTTCGACACCCTGGGTTCGATTGTGTCGCCGAACGTCGTGGAAGAAGTGGTTGAGAGAGGGCTGCTCGAGGTGCTGCCACTCACGCACATTCGTGGACGTTCGCTGCACGACGCGTTTGTCATCGTTGACGAAGCCCAATCGCTCGAAAGGAATGTTTTGCTCACTGTGCTGAGCCGCATCGGGCAGAACTCCCGCGTCGTGTTGACTCACGACGTGGCACAGCGCGACAACCTGCGCGTCGGTCGGCACGACGGCGTCGCCTCTGTGATCGAGACGCTTAAGGGTCACGGGCTGTTCGGGCACGTCACGCTGTCGCGTTCGGAACGGTCGGCGATCGCCGCGCTTGTCACGGATCTTCTCGAGGCAGGCGAGCTCAGCTAGAAAAGGCCAAGGCGAGTGGTGGATGAGAGGTTTCTCATCCACCACTCGCCTTGCTCTCACAAAAGTCATTCATGATCTAGATGTGGCGAAAGTCACACTCCTCCGACGTTTCCCCCAAGTGCGTCGGAGAAGTTTTGAGAGGACGCCGTTTGCCCCGGTAGCGGTAGCGAAGCTTCGGCCTCGCACCTCTCTTCTGCCCCCGACGTCCCCCAGCGTCGGGGGCATCCTCTTTTACTCCCAGCGGTATCCAGCGCCGCGTACTGTCGTGATGACGGCCGTGCCGAACTTGTTTCGCAGGTAGCGCACGTAGACGTCGACGACGTTCGATCCCGGGTCGAAGTCCAGACCCCAGACCCGGCTGAGAAGTTGTTCGCGACTCAACACCTGCCCCGGGTGCCTCAGGAAGTATTCGGCCAGCGAAAATTCGCGTGCCGAAAGCTCGACGTCACGTCCGGCCGAAGTGGCGCGACGGCTGAGGGGGTCCAGGGTGACGGCACCGCGCACAAGGGCCGTCGACTCCGCAGGTCCCGGGTCCCGCAGCCGTGTTCTGACGCGTGCGAGCAACTCATCGAACCGGAAGGGTTTTGCTATGTAGTCGTTTGCCCCGGCATCGAGACCATCGACTGTGTCTCGGATGCTCGAACGCGCTGTCAGCATGATGATCGGCAAGGTGAAACCCTGGCCCCGCAGCTGGTGAAGCACCTCGAAACCGTCGATGGAGGGAAGCCCGACATCGAGAAGCACAAGGTGAAATGTGGTTTCGAACATGCGTCGGAGGGCCACCGCACCGTCGTCGACGACATCCGTTTCGTAGCCTGCAGCGACTAAACCCTTGCTCACGAATTCTGATATGCGAGGTTCGTCTTCGACGATGAGTATGCGGGTCATCCTGTTACTTCCCGTTGCGTCACGACATCCTCAGCTCGCACCGGTGCGGGCGCCGCAGGTTCTTGGTCATGAATCGGGATCTCGATGGTGAATGTTGCACCACCGCCCACTGTCTCTGTAATTGCACATGTTCCCCCGTGTGCTTTCGCAATAGCGTCGACGATTGCCAACCCCAGCCCCGATCCACCAACGCTACGCTGTCCGTTCGCTCGGTCGAAACGTCGAAATACTCGATGACGCGACGCGGGCGGAATGCCAGGCCCGTGGTCTCGAATCCACAAAGACGCGCGGACATCGTCGACCGCGCTACCAATTTCGATCGGACTCTCGTCGGGCGTGTACTTCGCAGCATTGTCTGCGAGCTGTAACCACGCCTGAAGCAACCGGTCGAAATCACCGTGCACCTGTCCTCGCGCTCGCGATTCAACGCGCCACGTGTGACCTGAGATGACAGACGCGCGCTGTGCAACTGCCTGGGTCAATGCGCGAAGGTCGACAACACCCATCGAGAGTTGACCGCCGCCTTCCACCGTCGCCAGCAGATCAATGTCGTCAATGAGCCGGCTCATCCGATCGAGTTCCGACATCGCAACTTCGCGTGCGCCCTGTACATCGACCGGGTCGGTGGCGTCCATGATCTCGAGATGACCGCGGACGATCGTCAGGGGCGTCTTCAGCTCATGACGGATGTCGTCGAGCAACTGCCTCTGCACATCTACAGATCCTTCGAGCCGCTCGAACATTTCGTTGATCGTGCGATTCAGTGAGCCGAAATTGTCTTTACCACGATCCGGCAAGCGAGCGCCGAGATCGGCGAGAGTGACTTGGGCCGCGGTCTCTTGCAAATTGCGAAGCGGCGAATATACCCGTCGACTGACGTACCACCCTGCTGCGGCGATTGCGCCGAGCACGACGATTCCAGCGGCGGCATACGTGACGCTCGAGGTCAAAACAGGTTCAAGCGCGGCGTCGATGTCTGCTCGGCTTGCACCTCGCGGGAGCGCCGCGAGAATACGGGCACGCTGCAGAGCGAACACCGATATTCCGGTGACCGCCAGACCAACCCCTGCCGCGGCGAGTACCGGCCCAAGCACGGTGGCGCGCCCTGCTAGCGGGTTGCGCACCGTGAACACGTATCGATTATGGCCCGCACTCAGTTGATTGTCGTCTTAGCCCGGGTGAGTCATCGAGAGGAGATCAAGCTTTGCATCGAGCTGCTCGATGCTGATCTCGCCGCGGTGGACGTACCCGAGGTCCAGCACTGCTTCTCGAACTGTCACTGCGTTGGCTACCGCGTGCTTTGCGATCTTGGCGGCAGCCTCGTAGCCGATGATCTTGTTAAGGGGCGTCACGATCGACGGAGACATCCCAGCAAAAGCTGTGGCGCGCTCGATATTGGCTTCGAGGCCGTCAACTGTCTTGTCCGCGAGTACACGCATCGCGTTCGAGAGGAGACGAATCGACTCGAGCAGCGCTGTGCCCATCACCGGAATGGCCACGTTCAGTTCGAAGGAGCCCGATGCGCCAGCCCAGGCCACTGTGGCGTCGTTTCCGATGACCCGCGCGCAGACCATCAGGGTAGCTTCCGGAACGACCGGGTTGACCTTTCCCGGCATGATCGAGGAACCCGGCTGCAGATCGGGGATGTGAAGTTCGCCGAGCCCGGTATTGGGACCTGAACCCATCCACCGAATGTCATTGTTGATCTTCGTCAGCGATACCGCAATCGTGCGCAGTGCGCCAGAGGCCTCGACGAGAGCGTCACGGTTTGCCTGAGCCTCGAAATGGTCCTTTGCTTCGGTGATTGGCAGCTCGGTCTCGCTCGCGAGAAGCTCGATGACCTTTTGCGGAAAACCCAGGGGAGTGTTGATGCCGGTGCCGACCGCGGTTCCACCGAGGGGAACTTCGCTCACGTGCGGGATGACAGCCTGTACGCGTTCGATGCCGAGTCGGATTTGTCGGGCATAGCCGCCGAATTCCTGACCCATCGTCACCGGCGTGGCATCCATCAAGTGTGTGCGTCCCGATTTCACGACGTCTTTCCACTCAACCGCTTTTGCTTCCAACGCGACCGCGAGGTGATCAAGCGCGGGGATGAGATCGTCGATGAGGGCCTGCGTCACGGCGATGTGCACGGAGGTCGGAAACACGTCGTTCGATGACTGTGAAGCGTTGACGTGGTCGTTGGGGTGAACATTCGCGCCGAGGATGCGAGTCGCGAGAGCCGCGAGCACCTCGTTCATGTTCATGTTCGAGGAAGTACCACTGCCGGTCTGGTAGGTGTCGACCGGGAACTGCCCATCGTGGGCTCCGGTAACGACTTCGTCGGCGGCGGCAGCAATGGCGTCAGCGATGGCTCCATCGAGAACGTTGAGTTCTTTATTCGCGAGCGCTGCAGCCTTCTTGATACGAGCGAGCGCCGCGATCTGAGTTGACTCGAGCCCATGTCCTGAAATCGGGAAGTTTTCCACCGCACGTTGCGTCTGTGCGCCATACAGCGCGTTGACGGGCACGCGTACTTCACCCATGGTGTCGTGTTCGATGCGGTATTCAGTGTCGGTCACGTCGTTGTTCCTTCTCTGCTGAGGGATATGGTGGAAAGTTACTTTGGAGGGGCCTCGCCGACGCCAACGAGGACGTCGGGTATAGCGGTACCTTCGCCGAGGCGGTAGTTGGCGCCGACGATGCCCACGCGGCTCTCGGCGACAGCTTCGCTGATGAGCTCCGACGAGCGAAGCAGCTCGGCGACGGTATCGCGGAGGTGCTCTTTGCCGACGTGCTCTGCATCGACCTGTGCGGTGGGAGCTTTGTCGGCTGCCATGACGCGTCGCACCGCAGGGACGATCGGTGAGATGAGGCGCCAGATGTGCGTCGGCAGCGGGGGAGCATCGTTGCTTGTGCTGTCGATTGCAGCGCGCACGGCGCCGCACTCGTCATGCCCGAGAACCACGATGAGCGGAACGTTCAGCACGGCGACCGCGTATTCGAGACTGCCGATCACAGAGTCAGAGATGACCTGGCCGGCGTTCCGGACGACGAAGAGGTCGCCGAGGCCCTTGTCGAAGATGATCTCAGCGGCGAGGCGCGAGTCCGAGCATCCGAAAAGTGCGGCCCGTGGCGTTTGCGCTCCTGCTAGTTCGTGACGTCGTTCCACGTCTTGACGGGGGTGCCGGGGCTCTCCGGCAACGAAACGCGCGTTGCCGCGTTGCATTTCGTTCCAGACTTGCTGTGGCGCAGACTGCGTTTCGCTCATGAAGGTGATTCCTCCCGCATTGCTCGGATGTCTCTCGTCAGTGACGCAGCAACGGATGCTGTCGTGCCGTGATCGGCTGTGCCATATACGAGGATGTGGTCGGTTCCTGCTTGAGTACCGAGAGCGTACGTGACGTTGCCGGTCGAAGACGGGTCCGAGATTACGTACTCGTCCCAGACGATGCCGTTGATGGTTGTGGTACCGGTAGGCGCACTGCCGTTGAATTCGGTACGAGCCCACGCGTCATCGGCGTCGAAGGCTTGGGAGACGACCAAGAATGATGTGTCCTGCGGCACGTATGACACTGTCCACGCCAGAACCGAGTCACCTTTCACCGCGGCGGAATTTACACGCCACGCTGAGGACACGTCTGCGACGACGACGTCACGCCCATAGGCGGACTCAGCATCAGCCGCGAGAGACACGACATCGATCTCTGGATCATCGGGGATTTCGCCGCGGGGGACAGCAAAAATGACAATGGCAACGATGACGAGGGTAACTCCCAGAGCCGCCAAGAGGTTGCGGAACGTCTGGCTGCCGCGATAGGCGCGCGATGACGCGGCCTTTCGGGCTGCGGTTTCGTCGGGCGTTTCGGGGCGCCCGAGTTCCGCCACTACACGCTGTTCTTTCTGGCTCACGAACGCGCCTCATCGTCGCGCGACGGGGCATCGAGGCGCTGCTTGGCGCCCAGCAGCCACTGCTCACAGCGGGATGCAAGTGCTTCGCCGCGTTCCCAGAGGGCCAGCGACTCTTCGAGGGTGGGGGCACCCTGTTCCAGCTCCGCAACAACGCGAATCAGCTCGTCGCGTGCCTTTTCAAACGAAAGCGATTCCACTTCGCCGGTGCTCTCGTCGGTCATGATTCCATCCTACGTGCGGGGGATGACTCCTGCGGTTCGGCGGACTCTGCTACTTCACCCTCTGACACAGCGGCAAACGAGCCACGCTCGACCGTCACCACAATGTGCGCGCCCGCAGGCGCATCGGCGGCATCCCGCAGCACTTTTCCGCCGTCGTGGTGCGCGATCGCATACCCGCGAGCGAGCGTTGCACCAGGAGAGAGCGCGCGAAGGGACGCACGAAGCTCGGAGACCGAACGCTCGGCTTGAGCGCGATGACGGTCTATAACGTCGCGAGCTCGCGCTGTGAGTAGGTGCACTTCCTGACTGCGCGAATTGAGCATCGCTGATGGGTCTCGAAGTGAGGGGCGAGAGCGCAACTGTTCGAGCTGTGCGATGTCGTGATTGACGCGCAACGTCAGACGCCCCGTGAGTCTTGCTCGTAACTGCTGCACGAGGGCATGCTGCTCGCTGACATCAGGAACCACTCGTTTCGCGGCGTCAGTAGGGGTTGATGCGCGGAGGTCTGCGACGTCATCCAACAGCGGATGGTCGTTTTCGTGCCCAATCGCGCTCACCACCGGCGTCTGGGCTGCCGCAACAGCTCGGACCACACGCTCATCACTGAAACCCAGCAGGTGCTGCGGGTCGCCGCCGCCGCGGGCAATGATGATCACGTCAACGTCAGGGTCGGCGTCAAGACGCTCGAGGGCCGCGAGGACGTCCGGAACACAACGCTCGCCCTGGACCGCCGCATACTCGTTGCGAAAGCGCACACGGGGCCATCGCAGTTCGGCGTTTCGATGCACGTCACGTTCGGCGTCGGATCGCTCGCCCGTAATGAGGCCGATGGTCTGGGGCAGAAACGGCAGCGGCTTTTTGCGGTCGAGGTCGAAGAGTCCTTCGCGGCGCAACTGCGCGCGGAGTTTCTCAAGCTTTTCCAACTGCTCGCCAAGCCCGACGTGTTTCATCGCCGAGACGATGAAACTGAAGTCGCCGCCACGCACAAAATAGTCAGCTTTCACGCACGCGATGACGTGATCGCCGACAGAAAGATCGTCAGGCAGTCGTCGTGTCGTCGTTGACCATACGCGGAAAGCAATTGTGGCGTCGGTTTCCAGATCTTTCATTCGCCCGAAGACATTGCCGCCGCGAACGTTCCACGACGTGATCTCGCCTTCGACCCAGATCGTGCCCCAGCGTTCAATGAAACCGCGGATCGTGTCGCCCAGTCGACCAACAGATGTGGGGGTGTCTTTCGACGAGTCGCGGGGGTGCACAGCGCCCGGGGGCGTCGGCTCGCCGGCGGTCGCGTCGGGTTCAAAGATCGTCATTAAAAGTTTTCTCGCAAGCGTTATCGGCAGTCCACGGCCCGCGTCCAGCGGGCGCCCATAGAATCAAGGTGTGACTTCCCCAGCCGTGCATCTGCCCGTGCCCCGTATCCCAGGACGACGGGGCAGCCTTCAGGATATGCCCGTTGCCGGACCCAAACGTGTGATACTCGCAGCTCCGCGGGGTTATTGCGCCGGTGTTGACCGCGCTGTGATCGCTGTGGAGAAGGCGCTAGAGCGCTACGGTGCGCCGGTATATGTGCGAAAGCAAATCGTGCACAACACCCATGTCGTGAGCGAACTCGAAGCGCTCGGTGCGATTTTCGTCGAAGAAGTCGACGAGGTTCCCTTGGGCTCCCACGTCGTATTCAGCGCGCACGGTGTTTCGCCCGCCGTGGTGTCGGCGGCATCCGATCGTGGTCTTCAGGCGATCGACGCAACGTGCCCGCTCGTAACGAAGGTGCACCGCGAAGCAGTGCGTTTTGCGCGCGATGATTTTGAAATTTTGCTGATCGGCCACGACGGTCACGAAGAGGTTGAGGGCACGGCCGGAGAAGCTCCGGAGCACGTGACAGTCGTTAATTCCCCCGAACACGCCGACACCGTAGAGGTGCGCGACCCCGAGAAGGTTGTGTGGCTTTCGCAGACGACGCTTTCGGTCGACGAGACTATGGAGACTGTGCGCCGGTTGCGGATTCGCTTTCCGCACCTACAGGACCCGCCCTCGGATGACATTTGCTACGCGACTCAGAACCGCCAGGTTGCTATCAAGAAGGTCGCAACAGGCGCCGACCTCGTGATCGTTGTGGGCTCGGCGAACTCTTCCAACAGCGTGCGACTCGTCGAGGTCGCCCTCGAGCACGGTGCAAAAGCTGCATACCGAGTCGACTACGCCGACGAGGTCAAGCAGGAATGGCTTGACGGGGTCGAAACCGTTGGCATCACGAGCGGCGCCTCGGTGCCCGAGGTGCTCGTGCAGCAGGTGCTTGAGGACCTCGCTGGCGCAGGCTACCGCGACATTGAGGAAGTTCGCACTGCGGAAGAAGATCTGATCTTCTCGCTGCCCAAGGAACTGCGCGAAGGGCGCGGAACCGGCGGACGGGCAAGCGCGTGAGCGACGAACGTACCGAGGCTGATAGCCGCCCGGCACCGCAGTACGGCGAGTATGCGACGCCAGAGGAACAGCGCTCACGGATTCAGCAGCCCGACGCTACTTTTGCCCTCGAAACCGGGCAGGCTCTCGAGGAGCCTTCCACCGAGCAGGCCCCGCCCGCGTCGCCGAAGCCTGTCGCGCCGGTCTTGTCGGCGCCCACACGCGGCCGTGTCGCTGATCGCATCATCACGTACGCCCTCCTTGGCTACGGGCTCTTCTCAACGATCACGTCGATTCCCACCATGACTGACTACTCGACGTTCGCGTCGAATCTTTTCTCGGTGATGGGTGTCGATGCCACCCTGAGCGACCCTGCTGCCGGAAACGGCTGGGCGCTCGCCGCGGCTATTTTCCTCGGGCTCGGATGGTTGGCGACGGCAACGTTGTCGTGGGCGAATCTTCGCGCCGGACGCGTGTCATGGTGGATTCCGCTCGTCGGAGGCATCGTCTTCAACTTCATCACGGGCATCCTGATCATCATTCCGATCATGAACGATCCGAGCGTTCTCGCCGCTTTGATGGGGACCGCTGGATAGGCAAGCTGCGTTGTCTGGCACACTCTCTCTATGGCAAGTGTGCTCGCGGTGTGCCGCGTTTTCGAACTGACACCCGACTCCGGTACAAACGGGGTTACGGCCATCGATAAGCGCCCGATTTCGGGCGAGATAAAGATCGGGCCCTACGGCGTCTACGGTGACGTACAGGCAAATCGCAAGCACCACGGCGGGCTCGACAAGGCTGTCTACGCCTACAGTCAGGATGATGCTGACTTCTGGTCTGCGGAGCTTGACCGAGAAATCGTTCCCGGCCTCTTCGGCGAGAATCTGCGCATCGAAGGGTATGACGTCAACGACGCCCGCATCGGCGAGCGTTGGAACATTGGTGAACGTCTCGTACTTGAGGTAACAATGCCGCGTCAGCCGTGCCAAACGTTTGCTCGCAGAATGGGTGGTGCTAGTGCGCGCGGCTGGGTCAAGCGGTTTGCCGCTGAACGTCGCCTCGGTACCTACCTGAAGGTCGTGCGTTCGGGCGCCATCTCTGTCGGAGACGAACTCGATATCTTGCCAGCCCCCGAGGGGTCACCGACGGTACGAGAGATTTTTCGGATGTCGTGAGGCCAGGCATCCGTCATATGAAAAACGCCCAGTCGCAATGACTGGGCGTTTTTCATAGATCTGCGGGAGCTTAGCTCTGCGACTTGCCTGCGGAACCGAGCTGCTGCGTTGCCTCGACAACGCGGGCGGCCATCGCCGATTCGGCAACCTTGCCCCAGGCGCGCGGGTCGTAGGCCTTCTTGTTGCCCACTTCACCGTCGACCTTGAGGACGCCGTCGTACTTGCTGAACATGTAGCCGGCCACTGCGCGCGTGAAGGCATACTGAGTGTCGGTGTCGATGTTCATCTTGACGACACCGTTGGCGACTGCCAGAGCGATTTCGTCAGCGGTCGAACCGCTACCGCCGTGGAAGACGAGGTCGAGGGGCTTCGCCGCGGTACCGAACTTGTCGGAGATACCGGCTTGGATTTCGCCAAGCAGTTCGGGGCGAAGCTTGACGCCACCGGGCTTGTACACGCCGTGCACGTTGCCGAAGGTGAGGGCGGCGATCCAGCGGCCCTGGTCGCCGAGGCCGAGGGCTTCGACAGCCTTCGCGACGTCTGCTGTGGTCGTGTAGAGGGCTTCGTTCGATCCCTCGTGCTGCACACCGTCTTCTTCGCCGCCGACGACGCCGATTTCGACCTCGAGGATCGAGTTGATCGCCTTCATGCGGGGGAGGAGGCTCTTGGCGATTTCGATGTTCTCGTCGAGGGGAACGGCCGAGCCGTCCCACATGTGCGACTGGAAGATCGGCTGACCGCCGTCTGCGACAACTTTTTCGCTCTCGGAGATGAGGGGGAGCAGGAAGTCGTCGAGTGCCGGCTTCGGGCAGTGGTCGGTGTGGAGTGCAACCGTAATGGGGTAGCTCTTCGCAACCTCGTGTGCAAACTTGGCAAAAGCCAAAGCGCCAGTTGCGCGGCCCTTTACAGTGTGGCCGGCGAAGTAATCAGCGCCGCCGGTCGTGACCTGGATGATGCCGTCGGAGCCGGCTTCGGTGAGCCCCTGCAGGATGGCGTTGATGCTCTGCGAGCTCGATGCGTTGAAAGCCGGGTAGGCAAAACCACCGGACTTCGCGCGGTCTAGCATCTCGGCGTACTGTTCGGGGGTTGCGATTGGCATTCGCGGGCTCCTTCGATGATGACGGATGTCTTCTTCGATTGTACCGACCGGGCCCGTCGCGCCATTGCGCCGATGTCGGGATCGCTGAGCACTCAAGGTTTCGCTGGTGATAAATACCGCGAAACCTTCGTCTCTGAGCGCGCCTGATCGGCAAGATTCGGCAATCTTCCTGCCTAGGCTGGCCCAATGGTGAGTATTACGGGGGACATGAGCCCTCTGCATCCCGACCGAAACCTCGCTCTTGAACTGGTGCGCGCGACGGAAGCGGCATCGATCCGCTCGGTTCCGTTTATTGGGCGCGGGCAGAAAGAAGTTGCCGATGGTGCCGCCGTCGACGCGATGCGCGCCTTCTTGACGACAGTGAACTTCGACGGCGTCATCGTGATTGGCGAGGGCGAAAAAGATAACGCCCCCATGCTGTTCAACGGCGAGCACGTCGGTACGGGTCGAGGCCCGAAGTGCGACATCGCGGTGGACCCGATCGATGGCACCTCGCTCACGGCAGCTGGCCGAAACAACGCGTTGTCGGTCATCGCGGTATCTGACCACGGCGCGATGCTGGATGCCTCCACGGTGTTCTACATGGACAAGCTCGTCACCGGTCCTGCTGGCGTGGGAGTCGTCGATATCCGCCTCCCTATCGGCGAAAACATCAGGTTGCTCGCGAAAGCACTCGGCAAGCCAGTCGATGAGATCGTTGTGTCGGTGCTGCACCGGCCGCGCCATGAACAGCTCATCCAAGAGATTCGGGATGCAGGCGCCGGCACACGCCTCATGAGCGATGGCGACGTCGCAGGCGGCATCAACGCGGCCCGCCACAACGCGCGCACCGACATGTGTGTCGGCATCGGTGGCAGCCCGGAAGGCATCGTGACAGCGTGCGCAATCAAGGCGCTCGGCGGGCACATTCAGGGGCGTTTTGTGCCCGGCAACGATGACGAGAGGCAGCGAGGCCTTGACGCCGGACTCAAGGTCGACGGTGAGGTTTACGAAGCTGATGGGCTCGTCAAGGGCAGCAACACGATCTTCGTTGCTACTGGCGTGACCGATGGCCAGCTGGTCGCCGGAGTGCGACGCGAGGGTGACTTCATCTATACCGAGAGCGTCGTGCTGCGTGGTTCTTCGGGAACGCTTCGTCGCATTACCTCCGAGCACCTCGCATCGAAGTGGCTGTGAGCTGACGCCGGTCGTGAAGGTGCGTTGATCGGAGACGTTCAGGAGCTGTCTGGCAGAATCGACGTAGCGGTCACGCGCATTCGCGCGCGACGTCACGCAACCTGCGGAGGGCATCTCAATGAACGCACCTGCGACTGGATCGACACCTCGCACCGGCGCCGAAGCCGTTGTTGCCAACGCGGTTGACCCTGCACGGCGACCCGATGTGCTGCTGCGCAAGCGCCGTGAAGATGGTCACGAAGTGAGCGCGTGGTGGCTCATTGGCGCTTTCGTGTTCGTTTCTGGCGCTGTGATCGCGCTACTGAGCTTCGTTCCCGGCGGCGCGTGAGTCTGTCTCGATAGCCCCTTCAGTCACCGCGTCGGTTGCTTCTAGGAGTTCGGGCGCTGTCCACCTGCGCGCACTCGTCTCGACAACTTTCGCTTCGCCCAGTGCATCGAGTTTGGTCTGATCGATGCCGGGGAAACGCCGCGCTGTCACAAGCACACGGCTTTCGAGAGACCCGGCAAACTTGTTGTAGCTGTCGACAGTACGTTCGATTGCGCGGCGGAGGTCGTCAGCGTGGCCGGCGAGGGCGCCGAGTCGGTTGTACAGCTCGGTGCCGAGTTCGAACAGCCGGCGAGCCTCGTGTGAGACCTCTTGCTGCGTCCACGTGTAGGCCACGGTTTTGAGCACTGCCCACAGATTGACGGGGGATGCGAGCGCTACCCGCTTGCTGAATGCGTAGTCGAGCAGCGACGGGTCTTCTTCTAGGGCAGACGAGAACAGAGACTCGCTTGGCAAGAAGCAGATGACGAACTCGGGGCTCGAATCGAGTCCGCTCCAGTACGTCCTCTTTGCCAGCGCGTCGATATGTGCACGCACGGCCCTTGCATGCTTGCTCAGGAGAGCTGCGCGCCGTGCCCCCTCTTCGCCCTGGGCCGTCACCGGGATTGCGCTCGCTTCGAGGTACGCATCGAGGGGTGCTTTCGCATCGACGGCCAGCGCCTTGTCGCCGGGCAGACGGATCACCATGTCGGGGCGGCCGGCTCCGGCATCCGATGTGATCGACGACTGGGTGTCGAAGTCGACGTAGCGAGTGAGACCTGCTGCCTCCACAACACGGCGCAGCTGAGTTTCGCCCCACACACCACGCGTTGTTCCCGAGCGAAGAGCGCCCGCCAGCGACTCTGTGGTTGCACGCAAAGCTTCATCTGATTCCTGTGCCCGGCGCAGTTGCTCGGCGAGCGAACCGTATTGGTTGTGTCGGTCGCGCTCGAGGTCATCGACTTTGGTCTGCATCGTCTGCAGGGCTTCGCGCACGGGTTCGAGAGCCCGGAGCACAGCTTGATCGCGCCGTTCTCGCTCTTCGCGCTGAGCGAGGTCATGCCGAGCGGATGCCGCCAACTCGCGCTGCAGGTCGCGTTGCCGTTCGAGTTCGTTCATTGCCCCCGCAGCCGACGCCTCGGCCGCGGCCATGCGTGCAGAAAGCACAGCTTGTGCCTCGGAGTGTGCGGCGCGGGCCCGAGCCGAGCCGACAAACGCCCCGGCGACTACGCCGATCGCGAGAAAGAGCACGGCGATCAGTGCCGCCAGCAGAAGATCCATGTGTTCAGTCTCGCTGAGGGCGCCGACATCGTGCGCAGCGGCTTGCCAGAGGGATCGTTAGGCGACAGCGTGAACCGGAAGCCCCACACGCGACATGTTCACACCGGCGGCGCGGGCGAGCTCGGCGATCGAGTCGACCTTGTAGCGGCGCGCGGCATCGATCATGATGTGCGCGCAAGCGAGAGCATCGGCGGTGGCATCGTGGTGCGCGAAGTCATGAAAGCCGGCTTCGGCTGCGGCCAACGGAAGGCGGTACGACGGAATGTCGTAGGCCTTTCGTGCCACCTGCAGGCTGCACGCGTACTCGAACGTGGGGCAAACGGCATCCGTTGCTTCGCATGCGCGACGCAGCACGGCCATGTCGAATCCTGCGTTGTGTGCGACGAGCACGTCAGTGCCCGCGAAGGCGGCGAGGTCTTCGAGCTGGGCGATCCAGCTCTTGGCGCTCAGTACGTCATCGGGACGGATGCCGTGGATACCGATGTTGAGCTCAAAAAACGCATCGTGACCGGGAGGCGGCTTGATGAGCCATCCGGTCGTTTCCACGATTTGGCCGTCGCGCACGCGGGCGAGACCCACGCTGCAGGCAGACGCACTACTGGAATTGGCAGTCTCAAAGTCGATCGCGGTGAAATCCAGTGGCACCCCTCCACCTTCTCACGCGTGTTTGTCGGCGGAGGCCGCACTCGCCGCTGGAGCGGGGGATGGGCGTCGGCAACGTAGACTGGACTCCCGTGGCTCTCAGCATTGGAATCGTCGGACTGCCCAACGTTGGCAAGTCAACTCTTTTTAACGCGCTCACCAAGAATCAGGTTCTCGCGGCGAACTACCCGTTCGCCACGATCGAACCCAACGTGGGTGTCGTCAACCTGCCGGATTCACGGCTGAACGCGCTCGCCGAAATCTTCGGTAGCGAGCGCATTTTGCCCGCGGTCGTGTCGTTCGTCGACATCGCCGGCATCGTTCGCGGCGCGAGTGAAGGTGAGGGCTTGGGCAATCAGTTCCTGGCGAACATTCGTGAAGCGGATGCCATCGCCCAGGTCGTGCGCGGATTCGCTGACTCTGACGTCGTTCACGTCGAGGGTGCTGTCAATCCGCAAAACGACATGGAGACGATCAACGCTGAGCTGCAGCTCGCCGACCTCCAGACACTCGAAAAGGCCATCCCGCGTTTCGAAAAAGAGATCAAGGGCAAGAAGCTTGACCCTTCAGTTCTTGAAGCCGCGGTTGCCGCCAAAGATGCTCTTGAGCGCGGCATTGTGCTGTCGGGCTCGGGTATCGACTTGGCGCCCATTCGCGAACTGGGGTTACTGACGGCAAAGCCCTTTATCTTCGTGTTCAACGTCGACGAAGCCGTGCTGACGGACGCTGCTCGCACTGCCGAGCTTGCTGCCCTTGTTGCTCCGGCCAAGGCTGTTTTCCTTGACGCGAAGATCGAGTCAGAGCTCATCGAGCTTGATCCAGAAGATGCTGCCGAGCTTCTGGCATCGACCGGGCAAGAAGAGTCGGGCCTTGACCAGCTCGCTCGTATCGGCTTCGACACTCTCGGCCTCCAGACCTACCTCACCGCTGGCCCGAAAGAAGCCCGCGCATGGACGATCGGTAAGGGCTGGAAGGCTCCGCAGGCAGCCGGTGTGATTCACACCGACTTCGAAAAGGGCTTCATCAAAGCCGAGGTCATCTCGTTCGATGACCTGGTCGCGACCGGCTCCGTTCTCGAAGCTCGCTCGAAAGGCAAAGCGCGCCTTGAGGGCAAAGAATATGTGATGCAAGACGGCGACGTCGTGGAGTTCCGGTTTAACAACTAGCGGGCGTCGCGCTTAGTTCTGATCCCAGGCATCATGTAGGGATGGTCACGCTTGCGACTGCAGCCCTTGAATTGAGGAATCTCGATTACCGAGACAATGACAACCTTATTCGTGCCTCACGCAAGTGGAGCAAACCTACTCGTGTTTCCCTTTCGATTGGGCCTAACGCGAGGGCTTATCCGAACCATGTGGTCCCGCTTGCAGCGACCCTTGATTTCCTTCGAGCCCGAGGGCATCAGTTTGTCCTGTCTGACGACTCAACAGACCTGGGCATGCCGAGGCGGGCGGCGGGAATAGCGACATTCTTGCAACCTGTGTCGACGTCGACAATGGATTCCGTACCGACTGACGTAGTTATTCGGTACGACAGCGAAAGTGACGCGCAGGTAATCTCAAGTCGCTTCATGGACGCACTGACGGAAGCTATCGTTTGCGAGTCAGGCGTAATAGACGCGCTCAACTGGTGCGTTTACGAAGTGCTTGACAATGTGTTTCAGCACAGCACAGCTTCGTCTGGCTACGTCATGATGCAGCTGCATGCGAGATCTCGAAAGCTCGCCATTGCCGTCAGCGATACGGGTAGAGGGATTCACAAATCGATGGTCGAGGCGATCGACGCTTCGAAGATCGATCGCACAAAGTTATCTCATGCGCACCTCGCGATCGAACATGCGCTTCAGCAGGGCGTGACGAGCAAAGGCAACCTGAACCAGGGAAATGGCTTGCATGGACTTCGCCGGTCGGTTGAAATCAATGGTGGTAGCCTCGCTGTTCGGTCGGGGCGCGGGCTTTGGAGTTACGCACGAGCAAACGTGCTACAGAACACTGACCTTCTGCGTCCCGTGCTCGACGTTGACCGCGCCCACGCCACGACCGTCGATTGGCAGCTGGATTGCGCAACTCCAGTGAGCATCAATGATGCGCTCGGCCGGTCTGAGCGCTCAAGCGAACTGTTGTTACAGATCGAAGTCGGGCTGGAGCATTATCGAATTGATGCGCGCGAGATCGAAGAATATGTCGGTTCGCGCTCGAAAGGGTCTGAGATTCGTACCCGGATTCGGAACTACTTGAATAGCGGCGCGCAGCAAGTTGTCATCGACCTCGCGAACATCGGGGTTGTTTCGTCTAGTTTTGCTGATGAAGTCGCGGGTAAGCTCGCGGCTGAGCTTGGGGAGCTTGAGTATCGTAGGCGCGTGTTCATTGATGGAGCTTCGCCAACGAATCGAGGATTGATTGAGCGAGCGATTGAGTTGCGTCTATCGAGCGGCGACGGTACTAGCTGGTAGTGCTAAGAGTGGCACACCGCTAACTGTGACGTAACGTGGTGGAGTTCCGCTTCAACAACTGACCGTCGGTCCGGCTCATGCTGGGGCGGGGCCTCCGTGCGTCATCCAAACGTCCACCTCATCTTCGGAGTCGACGGTGAAACCATGGCGCTCGTAGAGGCGGCGAGCGGGGCTGCCTTGGAGGACATTCAGTCGATGGGAACGCGGATTGCTCTCGGCGAGAATGAGGGTCAGTACCTTCGTCCCGATGCCTCTGTTCTGCACTACCGGCGCGATATAGAAGTGCTCAATCCAGCGAGTATCCGGCTCTTCCCGCACTGAGATGGAGCCCACATCCTCGCCCTCGAAGACGATGATCCGCATGCTCTCGGGTCGGAATCCGTCCCGCATCCGCTGACGGACTCGGCTGGGGTCATATCGTCCGAGCCGTTCCATGTCATCGTGCAGCACCTGGGCGCGGAGTTCCACGAGCCAGTCGACGTCGGTGGCCTTCGCCGAGCGTAGTTCCATCCTTGACAGCATAGGAGCCGGTCCGCGCTGGCAGCTTCTGTGTACCGTGTGCGGGTTTCGTGCGGTCGCGCGTGATGCCTATCGGCGACGTAACGTGGTCGAGTTCCGCTTCAACAACTAGTAGCACGGTCTTGAGCCAATAGCGTGCTCTTGTCCTTGCTGGGTCGTCGCAGTGGAGTTGTTCATCGATGGTCAACGATGTTCGAGTCAGATGGCCGTCGCATTCTTGGCGATCCGCGAGCCAACCACCTCGTGAACGACGCTGTCGAGCTCCCATAGCCATCCTCGATGCCCGCTTACGACCGAGAGCGTCTTGACCGCCCACGGGTACCACTTTGACTGCGCCTGCTGTACCGGATCGGTGGGGGTGAAACGCCCATAGTGTGCTGTTGCATTCCGTCGCCCGTACACGGTGCGAATGAAGTCATAAAGGTCACCTCCGTCGGGCCATTGGCGTCCGGCGAGGCTGGCGGATCTGACGAGCTCGAATACGCGAGGAGCGGCTTGGCTGGTGGTGCCCCCATCTGGCCATTGAGTGCCGTCGTCGAGGAATACCTTCGTGGCTTCGGGGACCTCGTTGATCGCGATCGTCTCGAGGACGGCCCAGAGCTTGAAGTACCGAGAATCCTCCTGCTTCTCGCGTCGGGCTTCGAGATAGAGATTGACATACAGCTCGACCTCGGGCGCCGCGGTGAGGGCGCTCCCGACACGGAGGACGTCGCGAGAGCTTTCACCGCCCATGAATCCACCGATGAGGTTCCCGGTGTAGCCTTCGCGGAGGCTCCGGAAGCGGATGTGCTGTGGCGTGCGGCTCTCGAGCGCGATCAGGATGGGCCGAGGCGCCGCGGATCGCAGGTATGCGAGAGAAAGTACGAGTTTTTCTGTCTCGGCCATGACGAGAGTGTCGGCTTCGATTTCGTTTTCCGCCCAAATCTGCGGGAACTCGAACACCGCAAAGTCGTTGCGGCGAAGTCGTTGATTCCATGCTTCGTGGTTGACGCGTCCTGGCCACCCGAGGTGCTCGAGGGAGGCGTTCGTGAGGTCGCGGAGGTCGCCGTCGTGGACCTCAAGCACCTGCGGGTGCACGACGCCGTATGTGGTCGGGATTGGCTGGGTGATTAGCAGCCCTTCGACGAGGACGGCCGCTCGGAACTGTGAGCCCTGACCGGGCGTGCCGAGGGGCTGCTCGAATCGTGTCGCCCTGCGCCTCTGCAGGCCGAGATACAAATCGACGACCTTGTCACCGGCCGTGTTCGGCGAGTTCAGCGCTGTCATTGACACGAACTCGGGATAGACGAGGTCGGGCGCGACAGGAGGTTGCGGCGACGCGGGATCAAACGGCGCCGGGGCGATCCCGGCCGCCGAGACGAAGACGACGCTTTCTCGGTCGATCTCGAATCCGGAAGCGTGGTGCCAGCTTCCCGTGCCGTCGTCTCCGATCTCCATCGAGAACGACATCACCATCACTACCGGTTCGATGTCGTCACTCGAATCGATCTGCGCACTGATGGTTTTGTTGGACCACTCCGGCGCATCGTTGACGAAAACGGTGAACGGCTGCCCGGCCTCAAGGACATAGGGCTCGATCCGGGCGTTGAAGGTCACTCGCGAACGTTACCCAAAACCGCAATATTCCGCGATGCTGGCAATGTATTCGGTGTGGTTAATGAGCTGGCGATCTTACTGACCGGGCTCGGCCGGGAAATCTTGCTTCTCGACGAGCTCGTTGGCTGAATGGACGCGGCAGCCCATCTGAACTGACAGGCTCCGCACCGCGGGTCGTGATACCTATCCGCAACGCGACGTCGTGGAGTTCCGGTTTAACAACTGAAAGTCGACCGCGGCAGGTCTCCTTCCTCGACGTGTGCCCGCCATCGCTGGTGGGCGGGGAGATTTGGGGTGGTGTCTGCGCGCTGACGTTCGCGCCGCCATCTGGCTACTGGTCTGGCCGTATGGCCCTGGTCCACCCGCTAGCCAGGGACATTCGCTGCTCCGGGAGCGTGCTAGCGTTACGGCCCCCGCAAGCTTGAGGACGGGGCGCCGTATGAGGAGCTGGCTTTCGTCGGATGGCTCGAAGCCGCTTGGCATCTCGAACTCGTCAAGGACGCGATGGTTACGCCGAACCCCACGGAAGAAGATCTCCTGGTGCTCTACCTGGCGGAACCCATCGACGACGCGCTGGTTGCTCGCATCGAGGCCGCAGGCGGCGTTGCTGTCGACGCGCGCAACCCGTACTGGAACGAAAATGGCGTCACGGTCGAGGATCCTGACGGGTATCGGCTCGTTCTCTCGACTCGCGTTTGGTCGTGAGGCTCTCGTCTGAGATCTGCGTCAACCTCTGGCCACTGACAGGCTGCGGTTGCTGGTCACTTAGACTTTATTCGGCTACGGAACGTTGTGGAGTTCCGGTTTAATAGCGGACCCCCGTCCGGTCGGTGTGCACGCGGTTCTCCGCGTGCACATTTATGTGACACGACCACACCCCGAGAGGACTCGAGACCATGGCCGATACCCAGATTTTCGAACCCGATGCCCGGGCTATTCCCTACGCCATTGAGGGCAATGGGGCTGCTGTCGTGCTGATTGCGGGGCAGGGGCTTAACATCGATTCGCTCGGGACGCTCGCGCACTCGGTTGCGGCCGAAGACTTCACGCTCGTGCGAATCGGCTCGCGCCGACCGTCGGATGCCGCAGTCTCGATGCGAGACATCGCACAAGACGTGATTGACGTGATGGACCACCTCAAGGTTGCAGATGCCTGGGTCGGCGGCCACGGCTTCGGCGGCTCTGTCGCACGCGAGGTCGCTGTCGACTACGCTGCTCGCGTCAATGGTCTGCTGCTCCTCGGTGTCGAATCTGCGGATCAGTCCGGTGGGCTCGACGTTGCGCTGATTCCCGAGCACCTGCGCGATGTAGACGTTGCAGAGCTCCAGGGCGCAGCGCGCGAAGCATCTGATCTTGCGCCGCTGGCTGACGGCATCCCCGTGCTCGTCATTCAGGCAACGGAAGACCCCATCACGCCCGCCGCGAATGGCGATGCGCTGCAGGCTGCCGCGCCCGACCGGGTGAGCGTTGTGCGTGTGGAGGGTGCTGCGCATATGTTTCCTGTGACGCATATTGGCGAGGCATCCTGGGCCATCGAGGACTACCTCGACTGGGACTAGAAGTGCCGCCTGCGGGTTCTTGCCCTGCCGTTATCTACGACCTGAATCGTGAATTTGGTTTGCTGAGTTTTCGCAGACTAGTCTTCCGACGACAGGGGAGCATATGTCCGTCACGGTAGATACGTCGTCGATCTATTCGGCTGAGACTGCGACGGAAGAGTTAGCGTCCGACGCCAATGGCGCCATCGGTTACCTTTCGACGCACATCGATTCGTCACAACAGTGGGTTAAAGGCGCGCTGATGGACATGCTGCTCGAGAGCCATGCCGAGTACGTGTCAGCGGTCGAGCGAGGCCTCGATGCGACTCGCACATGCCTCTCATCGGCTTCTGTTGCACTCCGAGACGTCGCGAAACGGTACGACCTGTCGGAAGAGGATGCACTCGAGCTCGTTCGTGATCTCTTCAAAGACTTAGACGGCTCGGTAGTTTCCGAACCCATCACAGGTTCCTCGCCGCGGCTCAACACGAGCGCAGCGTTGCCGTCAGCGTCGCTTGTCGAGCCACAGTCAGTGATGTCGGACTCTGGTTTTGCCGTGGTGTGGGCGATTTTGGCCTGGCCTGACTACCTCTCGATTTCATTTTGGGCGCGCCAGCTGATCAACGGCGCGGTGCAGCTCATCAGCCCGGGGACCTTCGGCGGGCAAGACATGTTCGACTACCTAGCCCAGCAGCTCGGCGGGGATTGGGACCGAGTGGCTCTTGCGGGGGACGCCTTCGGCAACCTCGGTGATTATTACCAAGGACTATCAAACTCAGTAAACGACGTAGGTGTCGACCTGTTCTCGGGATGGTCTGAGGGCGACGGGGCGTCAACCGCTGGCGAATATTTTGCGGAACTCGTCTCCGCGTTCGCTTCGCAGCGCACTGTCTACGAAGACCTCGATCAGAAGTACACGAATGCTGCGTGGACTGCGTTCGGTGCCTGCAAAGCGATGATTTCAGCAATCGACGCGCTCGTTGATGCTGTGATCGCAGCGGTGATGGGCGTCGAGTCGATTGGTTCGGCAATCGCTGCAGTATTCACGGCGGGCGGTACTGCACCCGCGGCGGTCGTCACCGCTGTGATCGCGGCTGTCGAAGCATTCTCGGCCGCCTGGGGGATCATGGTCACGGCTTTTTCAGCCAGTATCGCGGTTGGCGCGGCGCTGGGCTCGGCAACTCAAGAAATTGAGTTCTTGCCACTACCAGGAGCGTGATGTGACCGATCCCGATATCTCCCCGATGTTGAGGCGCCTTGTCGACGACGACTATCGCAGTGAGCTGAAGTCTCGGCTGGAAGCGATCGCTGACGAGACAGAAGACGAGGCCTATGCGAGTCGATTGCGGCTTGTCGCTCGCGGAGAACGGCCGCTTCGAACATTGCTTGCTGATCCGGCCTGGAACAAGCAGTTTCAGCCGGCGGTCGAGGCACTCGACGTCGCACCGGAGTTCTCTCAAAAGGAGCGGGAAGTGCTTGACCGTCGAGTGGCCCAGGCGCGAGACCGAGCGTTGGACGTGATCTCGAACACCGCCGAAGCGCAGCAGGATGCAGTGGAGATCGCTGACCGTGCAGAAAGGGTCCGCGAAACCATCCGCCAGGAAGAAATTTCAGGATGGACCTACGTTCACCCGGCAGCGGATGAGAGCGAAGCCGATGACGGGGGAGCCCATGAGCGTTAACGCCGACGTGCGAGAAGTTCGGTATTTGCCGGCTGCGCGTACGCGCTATGCAGAGACGCTAGCGCCGTTGGTGCGGAAACAGGCGATTCTGCTCATCATTCTCGGGTGCCTGTTTGTCTTCATGGCGGTCGTCGTTCCGGCGATAGCGTTCTCTATGGGTGGCAGCGCTGAACCGCTCCGTGTGGTTATCGGGTTGGGCATACTCAGTCTGATCCCGATCGCCCTGCTCGTCGCCGGCATTCGACAGCTCCGCTTGAGGCCAGCGCTTCCTGAGGTCGCGTTCACGGTTTCTTCGGAGTCAGTGGTCTTTTCTCGACGTGAGAAGACCACGCTGTTGAGCCGCACCCGCCCAGAGCTGCGGTGGGATCGACGAGCAACCACGGTGCGCGTCGACACGGTGGGCCCGAAGGCTGATGAGGTCTTGATTTTCACGACGAAAATCGGCAGTGCGACGCGAACCGAGCGCCAGACCACGGACGTTTTAGACACACCGGTTGCCGAGATCCTCGCGGCTGTTCAAGCGCCGTAGGTCGGGCGGCGTCTTCTGGGGTGTCGACCAAGGGTAGCGCGAGGAGAAAATTCCTCGCGCTACGCCTTCCGTGTTCTATAAGCTGCTGGCGGCCGCGCCGCTAAACCAGGCAGCTTGGCCCACACACATAAGGGGCACCTCGCCATGTCACGCGCATCCAGTTCTCACGCTCACAAATTCTCTGAAGACGCCGATTACGACTTCGAGATTCGCACCGTGCTCGGGCTGAGTAGCGAAGGTGCATCCGACATCGGCGAGGTGCTCGCAGCCACGGCCGGGATCAAGAAAGGCGATCACAAAGCGTGGCTCGAGGCGTGGCGCACGCTGGCGCAACGAACCCTCGATACAGCGGATGCCTCGGCCTCGGCCGGACGCCGTGTCAGCGCTGCCGAAGCCTACCTGCGAGCGTCGGTTTACTTCGGTGTAGCGGTTAATGCGATCAGCGCCACCGACGACCTCACCGCGCTTGTGCCGACTTTCGCCACCCAGCAAGCAGCATGGGATTCATTCGTAGATCATTCGGCAACTGACATCGAACGAGTGGCGATTCCTTATGAGAGTTCAACGCTGCCGGGCTACTTCTTGCGTCCCCGAGCGAATGCGAATGGCCGAACGATCATCGCTGTGAACGGCAGCGACGGGTCCACTGCCGCGCTCTGGGCTGTGTGCGCGTCGCCTGCTCTGAAGCGCGGGTACAACGTGCTCCTCTTTGACGGGCCCGGCCAGCAGTCGCAACTTTTCGAGCACAATGTTCCGTTTCGGCCCGACTGGGAGAACGTCCTCACTCCGGTGTTTGACTTTGTCGCCGGGGTCGACGGTGTCAACGAAGACCGTATTGCGGTTTATGGCATAAGCCAAGGCGGCTATTGGGTACCACGTGCGCTCGCCTTCGAACACCGATTCGCGGCAGCGATAGCCGACCCTGGGGTCGTTGATGTCTCGACATCATGGACAGCACACATTCCCAAGAGCCTGATGAAGTTGCTTGACGAAAAGGAGGAAGCGAAGTTCGATAACCAGATGCGCATGGGGATGAAGTTCTCGTCAGAGACCGCCAACACTTGGAGGTTTCGTGCGAGGCCCTACGGCATGTCGGGCTACGCCGAGACAGTCGAAGCTGTGCGCACTTACAACCTTGAAGCGCACGCAGCAAAGATCACGACGCCGATATTTGTCACCGACCCCGAAGACGAACAGTTCTGGCCAGGGCAGTCAGAACGTCTCGCCGAGCTCACAAGCAGCGTGTCTACCCTGAGCCATTTCACCGCAGCAGAAGGTGCGAGCGGCCACTGTCAGCCCCTTGCCCGTGACCTCACAGCGCAGCGCATGTTCGACTGGCTTGACGAGCACTTCGACTCGCTGGAAGCTCGGTAACTCTGAGGCGGGTGCGCCTGGAAGATAGTCTCGATGGTGAGGAGCACGTCGGCCCGCTGGGGGAAGACGGTGAGCTCCCTGGGGATAAATGTCTACTGTTTTGCCGCCGTGTCCTGCGTGTGCGAGTGAATACGCGTATGAGTCGGGTGCGATGCTCGTTTGCCCGATGTGCGGACATGAGTGGACGCCCGAATCCGCAGACAGCACCGATTCGGCTGAAACCGAGCGCGTCGTGAAGGATGCCGTCGGCAACGTGCTCGCGGATGGCGACACCGTGTCGATCCTGAAAGACCTGAAGGTCAAAGGTGCCGGAGGCGGCACGGTGAAGGTCGGCACAAAGGTGCGCGGCATCCGTCTCATCTCGCACGGCGTCGGAGACCATGACATCGATGCGAAGGTTCCCGGTTTCGGCCAGATGCAACTGAAATCGAGCGTGGTCAAGAAGGTTCTTTGAAGCCCTAGCGCCCCAGCCACATCGCAAGGTGCTCCGCCGTCGCGCCCTCGCCGCGCGCAACGTCCCGAGGTGTACCTGTGGTGACCACTTGGCCGCCCACATCGCCGCCACCGGGGCCCATGTCGATCATCCAGTCGCTCGCGGTGATTGCTGACTGGTCGTGCTCGACGAGAACGACCGTGTTGCCGGCATCCACGAGCTGTTGCAGCTGGTCGAGCAGAAGCTCGACATCGGCCGGATGAAGGCCAGAAGTTGGCTCGTCAAGCAGGTAGAGCGTGTGGCCGCGGTGGGCGCGCTGCAGCTCGGTCGCGAGTTTGATGCGCTGGGCTTCGCCGCCGCTCAGTTCGGTGGCGGGCTGACCGAGGCGCAGGTATCCGAGGCCGACATCACTCAGCGTCTCAAGGCTGCGGGATGCTGCGGGCACATCGGCGAAGAACACTGCGGCATCCTTCACTGTCATACCCAAGACATCCGCAATCGACGTGTCGCGGTACGTCACCTCGAGAGTCTCGGCGTTGTATCGGGCTCCGTGGCAGGTGTGGCACGCGGCGTACGTGCCGGGCAAGAACATGAGTTCGACCGAGACGAATCCCTCGCCCTGGCAGGTCTCGCATCGCCCTCCCGCGACGTTGAACGAGAAGCGGCCGGCGTTGTAGCCGCGAGATTTTGCTTCGTCGGTAGCCGCGAAGAGCTTTCGCACTGTGTCGAACATGCCGGTGTAGGTCGCCAGGTTCGAGCGTGGGGTGCGGCCGATCGGGCGCTGATCCACCACGACGAGCCGATCGAAAGCTTCAGCGCCCGAGACGTTCTGCACATCGAGATCGAGCACGGCTTCATCCGGATCTTCGGGTGTCGTGCCCAATCGATCGCGAACGACGTGGGCCAGCACCTGGGTGACGAGCGTCGACTTGCCCGAGCCTGAAACCCCGGTGACAGCCGTCATCACACCGAGTGGCACCTCGACCGATGTCTCTCGCAGATTGTGCCGTGTGATGCCATCGAGTCGCAGCCACCCGGTGGGTGTGCGGGGCTCGTGCTCTGGCGCCGACGCAGTGGGGAAGAGATAGCGCGCAGTGACGGAGTTTGTGGCTTCACGCATCCCGTCGACGGGACCTGAGTAGACCACGTGTCCGCCGCCTTCACCGGCTGCGGGTCCGATGTCGACAACCCAGTCGGCACGACGGATCACATCGAGGTCGTGCTCGACGACAAAGAGCGAGTTGCCCGACGCTTTGAGCCGTTCGAGTACTTCGAGCAGCGGCTTGGCGTCGGCCGGATGCAGCCCCGCAGACGGTTCGTCAAGCACATAGACCACCCCGAAGAGTCCGGACCGCAACTGGGTCGCGATGCGCAGGCGCTGCGCTTCGCCGGGCGACAGCGTGGTGGAGTTGCGGCCGAGGCTGAGGTATCCGAGGCCCAGGTCGAGCAATACATCGACGCGCGAAATGACGTCGGCAGCGATCCGTTCCGCGGCCTCGCTGTTGTCTCCAGCGGATGCCCCGGCGCCCACGCCGACGCCGCGCTTCAGTTCACCCGCGAGCTCGGCAAGCGGTACAGCGTTCATCTCGGCGATCGTGCGGTCGGAGTATGTCACCGCACGTGCCTCGGCACGCAGGCCACTACCGCCGCACTCGGGGCACGACATACTTTGCACGAAGCGGAGAGCGCGCTCCCGCATCCGGTCGCTTTGAGACGACGAGAGCACGTGCATAACGTGCTTGCGAGCGCTCCAGAACTTGCCGTAGTAGCCGTGGTCGACACGGCCCTCTTCGGGCTTGATCAACACGGAGGGCTGCTCGTCGGTATAGAGCAGCCAGTCACGGTTTTTGCGGGGGAGCGCGCGCCAGGGCTTTTCGATGTCGATGTCGAGGCCCCGCACAATGCTGCGGAGGTTCGCGCCCTGCCACGCGCCGGGCCACGCGGCGATTGCGCCGTCGCGGATGCTGAGCGATGTATCGGGAACGAGGAGTTCTTCGGTGACGTCGTGCACAGTGCCGAGACCCTGGCAGCGCGGGCACGCGCCAGCGGCGGTGTTGGGGGAGAAGGCTTCTGCCGAAAGGTGTCCCGCGCCCTCGGGGTACGTGCCCGCGCGGGAGTAAAGCATGCGCAGCAGATTGGAGAGCGTGGTGATCGTGCCGACTGTCGAGCGCGAGCTCGGGGCCCCGCGGCGTTGCTGCAGCGCGACCGCCGGGGGAAGACCCGTGATCTCATCGACCTCAGGTGCGCCAACCTGATTCAGGAGGCGACGAGCGTAGGGCGCGACCGACTCGAAATAGCGGCGCTGCGCCTCGGCGTACAGTGTGCCGAACGCCAGCGACGACTTGCCCGAGCCAGATACCCCAGTGAAGACGACCATGCAATCGCGGGGAACATCGATGTCGATGTTCTGCAGATTGTGCTCGCGGGCGCCGCGAACGTGCACCCAGCCATCGTGGTCGTCGGGGTTCATCCAGTCACCGTTCTCGTTGCTTCGGGTGCGCTCGTTTCGAACACAGCGCCCCACGATACGCGTGAATAGAAAACGGCCCCGAGGGTTGCGGAGGTGGGTAGGGTGTGCCGTCCACTCGTAAACTCTGGGCATGAGCGACGATCCGCTGCGCACGCTATTTGGAGCGCTCCCGCCGCCGAAGCAGACGGCGCGGGCCCGAACGCGGCGCGACACCGCCACGGGGGCCGCGTTCATGTTGCTCGGCGTCACGATATTTCTTGGTGGCGTGCTCATCGCGGCGATCGCGGTTATCTTGTTTTTCTACGACATCTGGATAGCGCTATTTGGCGGCTTCACCACCATCGAGAACGTGGTCCTGACAGTGGGGCTGCAGCTACTTCTCGGAATCAGCGGAATCGTCGTCACCTGGATCGGTATCAGTCTTGGTCTCTACGGCGTCAAACGATTGCTGCGCGACTGAACCTCGGTTATTCGGTTATTCGGCCGTCGGGGCGAACGAACCCGACGCCCTCGACCTGCCCCCTCGAACCCATGACCAGGCGCTGGCGCCCGTGCGGCAATGCGAAGATTGAGGGATGACCGCAACACTCGTCGCCCATGGAATCGCTGGCGGGTACGGCCATCGCACGCTCTTCGACTCGCTTGAACTCACAGTTGCTCCAGGCGACGTTGTCGGGGTCGTCGGTGCGAACGGCGCAGGCAAGTCGACGCTGCTCCGGTTGCTCGCCGGCATCGACGCGCCGCAGGCCGGAACCATCACGCTGCAGCCGGCTGATGCGTTTGTGGGCTGGCTGCCGCAAGAGCACGAGCGCGTAGTGGGCGAGACGGTCTCCGAATACATCGCGCGCCGCACGGGGTGCAAAGAGGCGACGACAGAGATGGATGCCGCAGCCACAGCCCTCGGCGACACATCACTCTCGGCGGGCAACGGCCCCGACCCGGCCGATGTGTACTCAGCGGCTCTTGAGCGTTGGCTTGCAAGCGGCGCCGCCGACCTCGATGAGCGCCTCCCTGTTGTGCTCGCGGACCTCGGGCTCACAGCCGTAGGCTTTGAACATGCGGAGATGACGTCACTTTCGGGTGGTCAAGCTGCTCGGGTGGGACTTGCGGCGCTGATGCTCTCCCGCTTCGACATCGTGCTGCTCGATGAACCCACCAATGATCTCGACCTCGATGGGCTCGAACGCCTCGAAACCTTTGTGCGGCAACTGCGCGGCGGCGTGGTGCTGGTCAGCCACGACCGTGAGTTTCTCGCACGCTGTGTCACGCGGGTACTGGAACTCGACCTGGCGCAGAATTCGAACCGCGTTTTCGGCGGCGGATACGACGCGTATCTCGAAGAGCGCGCAACGGTGCGCCGTCATGCCCGCGAGAAATACGACGAGTTCGCTGACAAAAGGGCTGATCTTGTTTCTCGCGCCCGAACTCAGCGCGAGTGGTCGAGCCAGGGCGTTCGCAACGCGATGAAGAAGTCGCCCGACAACGACAAGATCCGGCGCAAAGCTTCGGTCGAATCGAGCGAAAAGCAAGCCCAGAAGGTGCGCCAGATGGAAAGCCGCATCGCTCGGCTCGACGAGGTGGATGAACCGCGCAAGGAATGGCAGCTCGAATTCACGATCGGTGCGGCTCCACGTTCGGGCTCCGTCGTGTCGACGCTCAGCGCGGCAGTCCTCACCCAGGGCGACTTCACGCTGGGTCCGGTTTCGCTTCAAGTCAACTCGGGGGAGCGCATCGGTATCACTGGCCCGAACGGTGCAGGTAAGTCGACGCTGCTTCGCGCTTTACTCGGCCGGCAAGCGCCGACCGAGGGAACGGCGAGTCTCGGCTCGAGTGTGCAAATTGGGGAGATCGACCAGGCGCGCTCGAAGCTTTCGGGAACACAGCCACTTGCGGCGGCCTTCGAAGAGCTTGTGCCGTCGATGGCATCTGGCGAGGTGCGCACGCTCCTTGCCAAGTTCGGTCTCAAAGTCGATCACGTGAATCGACCTGCCAACGAGCTCTCGCCGGGGGAGCGCACGCGAGCGGGCCTTGCACTATTGCAGGCAGAAGGCATCAACCTGCTCGTGCTCGATGAGCCCACAAACCACCTCGACCTCGTCGCTATCGAGCAGCTTGAGCAGGCGCTTGAGTCCTACGAAGGCACACTGCTACTCGTTACACACGACCGGCGGATGCTCGACACTGTGCGTATCGACCGCCGCTGGCGCGTCGAGGCAGGCCGCGTTTCTGAGCTTTAAGCAGGCCTTTTAGCGGCCCTGGCGCTTCTTGTAGGGCTTGGGCTGGCCCTTGACTACGGGCGCGCGTCCTTTACCCTTCGACGCTTTAGCTTTACCGCCCGCGGGTACCTTCGGTTTCTCAGCAGGAGCGGGGGCCGCTGCAATCTCTTCTTTCGCGTCGGCGAGCAGCAAAATTCCTGCCTGAGTTAGTGCAGTCTTGCCCTGCTCAGTGGTGAAGAGAGGATGCCCGATCTCGGCCTCGAGCTTCTCAATCGAGGTGTAGAGCGAGGGGAGCGGAATGTTCAAGGCCTGGGCCGTCCGCGGAAAGTGCAGTTCTTCGGCTACCGCGACAAAGCGCTGAAGCTGTGTGATGTTCACGGGTGCCTTTCGTCAGTGCGCGCGGATCAAGCGGGGTGGGGTAGCGCCTACCCATCATTCCAGGATAGGTGCCACAGCTCACGCGGCCTTACTCGGCGTCGGGAGCGCCGAGATGCGCCGTTTCTGCGCGCCGATCGCCGCGCGTCTTGATCAGGCTCGCGACGGTGGCGACGGTGATCGTTGCGCCGATGAAGAGCAGCGAGAACCAGATCGGTATTTCGGGTGCCCATTCCACGTGTTGTCCACCGTTGATGAATGGCAGCTCATTGACGTGCAGGGCGTGCAGTACGAGCTTCACACCGATGAACGCGAGGATGACGGCGAGTCCCTGCGCGAGATAAACCAAACGCTCCAGGAGGCCACCGATCAGGAAGTAGAGCTGGCGCAGCCCCATGAGTGCGAATGCGTTCGCGGTAAAGACGATGTAGGCCTCTGATGTGAGGCCGTAGATCGCGGGAATCGAATCCAGGGCAAAGACGAGGTCGATGAAGCCGATGGCAATAATCGTGAGAAAAAGCGGTGTCACCCACCGGCGTCCGTCTTTGCGAACTGTCAGCCTGTCGCCGTGATATTCGTCGGTGACGGGCAGGATTCGGCGAACAAAGCGCATGAAGAGGCCGTTCGCCGGGTCGCTTTCGTGGCTACCTCGCGCCTGCTGTATCGCGAGGTAGAGCAGGAAACCACCGAAGATGTAAAAGACCCACGAGTAGTTTTCGATCAGTGCAGCACCGGCCGCAATGAAGATGCCCCGAAGGATCAGCGCGATGATGATTCCGATCATCAGCACCTTCTGCTGATAGATCTTCGGTACGGCAAAGCCCGTCATGATGATGAGAAAGACAAAAAGATTGTCGATCGACAGTGCCTTCTCGGTGAGATACCCGGCGAAGTACTCGCCGCCGAATGTCCAACCCGAAACAACGCCTATTCCGACGCCGAATAGCAGTGCGAGTCCGATATAGAACGCTGACCAGCGAGCCGACTCACCGATTGTGGGCTCGTGGGGCTTTCGCACGTGTACGAAGAATTCGTAGACGAAGAACGCGATCGTCACAGCGATCGTAATGACCCAGACGAGGGGGGTGATGTTCAAGAGATACTCCAAGCTTGGCGTGAGGTTATCAGCGCCAAGGTCTCTTCCATTCCCCGAATCAGGAACCGGTGGCCCGGGATGCCGATCGCATCCGTATTGACGAGCCGACCGTATCGGAATACTCCCCTTGGACTTTCAATAGTAGGGGATGCCGCAGCACTGTTGCTTCGCTCGCCAAGCCCCGACAGGATGTACACAACGAGCGGCGTGTCCGATGCGTTGCTTCCGAGGTGAGGATCCACCATGGCAGCACGACGACCCTTTGGCGTGACGCTTGTCGCGCTGTTCGCATGGATCACTGGCGTGCTTCAAATAGTCACCGGCATTCTTGCCCTGTTCGGCGGTGCTGCGATCGTGGGGCTTGTTGCGATCGCCGTAGGTGCGATCACAATCCTCGTGAGCCTTGGGCTGTTCGGTGGCAGTCGCGGATCGCGGATTCTCGTGACGATCGTGTTCATCATCAACATCGCCGGGTCGATCGCGTTGATGATCACCGGGGACTATTCGTTCTGGACTGCTCTGGGTAGCGCCTTCTTGCCTGTGATCGCACTCATCTTGCTCTACACCGGCCGCGCGAATTCATTCTTTGGTCGCTCGTAGCGAAACACGCCCTTATCTGGGGCAAGTGTCTAAGCTGGAGAGATGTCCGAAAACGTGACTCCTCTGCAACCGCTGCTCTCGACGACGCTTGTCGGAGAAAAGCCGCTTCTTGAGATCCTCGAATCTGAGGGCAATTGCTGCTCCGGGGATACCTGCGGCATCCCCGGAGCGTAACTCAGTGCCCGACGACGGGCGCTGAATCGTTGTCGGCGGGCTTCTTGATAAGAGGCGCTCCGACCAGCAGCAAAGTCGCGATCGCGGCTGAGATGAAGAACGCGGCCCGCGTGCCTGCGGCACCCGCCGCAGATTCGGTCGCTCCCGCGGCGATTTCGGATGCTGACACCGACGACATGACGGTGATCATCACTGCGATACCGGCGGCGCCGGCTACCTGCTGAATGGTATTCACTACCGCACTGCCGTACGAGTACATCTTCGGGTTCAATGATCCGAGCGACGCCGTAAACAGTGGCGTGAACGACAGGGCGAGCCCGACCGAAAGAAGACCCTGAGCGAGAACGAGGAACCATACCGGCGTCGAGTCGGTGAGGGTTGTGAACGTCCACAGTGTTCCGACGATGAGTATCGACCCGGGGATCAGCAGCGGCTTCGTTCCCCAGCGGTCGTAGAGACGTCCGACGACGGGTGCCGCGAGCCCCATGGCGATCGCGCCGGGAAGCACAATCAGGCCCGAATCGAGAGCACTCATGCCGAGAGGGCCCTGCGCATAAAGGGGAAGGATAGTGATTGCTCCGAAGAATGCCATTGACATTACGGCGAGATAGATCACGCACAGCGTGAAGTTGGAGACGCGAAAGACGCGCATGTCCATAAGTGCGTTATCGGTGCGCTGCAGTCGCAACTGTCGCCACACGAAGATGCCGAGCGAGATCACGCCGATCGCGAGCGAGATGACCAGTGAAGCTGTGCTGGCGGATGCTGCCGCCGAATCGCCACCGTGAGCTTCGGCGCCGCCGATCTGGCTGAGACCGAAGACGATTCCACCGAAACCGAAGGCAGAGAGCACGACCGATGCGATATCGATGGGCGCGCGACGAGTCTCACCAATGTTGCGAATCCAGCGCGATCCGACGAAAAGAGACGCGAGCGCGATGGGCAGAATGATGCCGAAGATCCAGCGCCACGAAAGAGTGTCGAGGATGAGACCCGAAAGTGTCGGTCCGATCGCGGGAGCGAAAGCGATAACGATGCTGACGCGGCCCATCATGCGCCCGCGAGCGTGTGCGGGAATGACTGTCATGAGTGTTGTCATGAGCAGCGGCATCATGATCGCGGTACCGGAGGCTTGCACCACGCGCGCTGCGAGCAGAAACTCGAAGGTGGGGGCAAGAAGCGCAATCGTCGTACCTGCTGAGAAAAGACTCATCGCCGCGATAAAGACAGCGCGCGTCGTGAAACGCTGCAGCAAAAACCCGGTAATCGGAATGACGACGGCCATCGTGAGCATGAATGCCGTCGTCAGCCATTGCGCGGCGACAGCTGTGATCCCGAAGTCATCGATGAGGTGCGGGATTGCAATACTCATTGTCGTCTCGTTCAAGATGGCGACAAAAGCTGCTGTCAACAGCAACCAGATGAGGCGCGTGGCCTCGGGCGTCACAACCTGGGGTGCGGCAGTTGGGGTGGTGGCGGTGGCGGGGGAAGCCATGGGTCTCCTCGTCAAAGATGCGCCGTGGCGCATCGAGTACTGCTGCGTGTGTGCAACGTGTGTTGAAACAACGGTCCCCCCGGCGGCATTCCGTCGAGGGGACAAAAAGTCTAGAGAGATTTAATTCTCGTCTGACTCACTGTCGGGGTTCGGGTCGGCCCGATCCCAATCGGTAGAACCGATTGCCTCGGTCGGATGCGGTGCGCCCTCTGCTTCTCGCAAAGCTTCGGGCTCCGGGTCGACAAGTTCTTCCTTCGACTTGCTCGCGAGCTCATCAATGACCTTGCGAAGTTCGGCAAGATCGGATCCGTTGTGGGCGGGATGCTCGGGCGTCGTTGTCATCCAACAACTCTAAGGCAACCTCTCGAGACTGGCACCTCAAAACGCATGTAGTGTGACATGTAAAGCGTAGATGTCGGCGCGCGAGGAGATTTTATGAGTGGACCAGGCGGTCACGGCGGAGGATTCAGAGGCGTCTATGTTTCTGCGCAAAAGGAACTCAACGCCTCGGCGCCCCGTATCCCCAATCTCGGTCGTCGCGTCGTCGCTCTCTTCAGCGCATATCGCCTAAAGCTCTCGTTCACCGTCTTTCTTGTGTTGGTTGGCGCGGGTGTCGCCGTCATCCCGCCGCTGCTGGTGGAGCGTGTGTTCGATGACGCGCTTTTCCCCACCACTGGCGGGCCCGATGTGCCACTGCTCGTGCGGTTAGTAAGCATTATGGTGGGACTCTTCTTTTTGTCAGCCGTGCTGGGCGTCGGCCAGACGTGGTTGACCTCCACCGTCGGCAATCAGGTCACGGGTGACCTGCGCCAGCGGCTCTTTGACCGCCTCCAAGAGATGGAATTGAGCTTTTTCACTCGCACCAAGACCGGTGTGATCCAGTCACGTCTGCAGAATGACGTGGGTGGTGTTTCTGATGTGCTGACGAACGCCGTGACGAGCATCCTCGGCAACACCGTGACTGTCATCGCTTCGCTCGTCGCGATGATTTTGATCGACTGGCGATTGACGATCGTCGCTGTGGTGCTCATGCCGATACTCGCTGTCATCCAGCGTCGCGTCGGCCAGGTGCGCGCGCGGATTGCGACCAAGACTCAAGAGTCTCTGTCTGAACTCACGGCGATCACTCAAGAGACGCTGAGCGTCTCCGGCATCCTTCTTTCGAAGTCTTTCAACCGTCAGCAGGCGGAGTCGACCCGGTACTCCTCAGAGAATTCGAACCAGATTCACCTACAGGTGCGGCGAGCAATGAGCGGCCAAGGATTCTTCGCCATTGTCATGGTGGTCATGTCGAGCGTTCCTGCTGTCATCTATCTGGTAGCCGGGTTGCTCCTCGACGGCGGATCGAGCGGGCTCACCGCAGGCACCATCGTCGCATTCACCACGGTACAAGCGCGTTTGCTGCAGCCGCTGATGGGCCTCATGCGAGTGAGTCTTGACGTGCAGACTTCGACAGCGCTCTTCGCGCGCATTTTTGAGTATCTCGACCTGAAGCCGTCGATTGTCGATGCGCCGGATGCAACGGACGTCGCTGACGGGCCGGGTCCCATGGGTCGAGTGGAATTTCGCGACGTCGAGTTTCGCTACAGCGATGCGTCGGATGACTCGACAGCGACGCTCGACGGGGTGTCGTTCGTCGCCGAACCGGGAGCTCACGTCGCGCTTGTCGGGCCCTCAGGGGCGGGAAAGTCAACAGTGTTATCGCTGGCGTCGCGGCTTTATGAGGCCACGGGTGGCGCGGTGCTGTTTGCTGGCAGCGACGTGCGTCAGGTGAAACAGCACTCGATCATCGACCACGTCGGCATCGTCTCTCAAGAGACGTATCTTTTTCACGCGAGCATCGCTGACAACCTGCGCTATGCGAAGCCGGACGCGACTGATGAAGAGCTCATCGAAGCGTGCCGAGCCGCCAGCATCCATCACGTTATTGAAACCTTCGAGCAGGGCTACGACACGATCGTCGGAGAACGCGGATACCGCCTCTCCGGCGGAGAAAAGCAGCGCATCGCGATCGCACGGGTGCTGCTGAAAGATCCACCCGTCCTCCTGCTCGATGAAGCGACCTCGGCTCTCGACACCGTGTCGGAGCGCATCGTGCAAGAGGCATTGGATGCCGCAGCCAACGGCCGCACGACAATTACGATCGCCCATCGGCTCTCGACGGTCATTGGTGCCGACGTCATCCATGTCGTCGATCACGGCCACATCGTCGAGAGCGGAAGCCATGCAACTCTTCTTGCGGAGGGTGGTTTGTACGCTGACCTCGTGGCGGAGCAGCTCGCCTCATCACGCGTACTTGCCGATGAAGAGACCCTCGCCGAGCAAGAACGGTAGGCCGCTACCAGGCGCTCGCCGCGATGATCGATTTCTTCAAGGCCTCCCCAGCGGGTACGCGTGCGATCAGCTCTCGAGTAAATGCGCCGAGAGTCGCCCGATAAACCGGGTCGGGGTGAGAGCCGGCGATCTCCACAAGCCGGGGCACGTCCATGCGCAGGATCTGACCGATCCGAGCGGATGCCGCAGCGGTACTTCCGGTGGCATCGAGTACATCGATGCCATCACGCATTGCTGTGATGCAGGCCGTGAGTACTGTCAGGTTCGCTTCTGCCTGCGTGATCGAAGACCCATCAGCGCGGACTCGCCAGAGCGCCACAACATCGGGAATGACATCAAACGCTCGGGCGCCCACGTAGAGGTGCTGGGCGATTGCCTGGTCTTCATAGAGCTGATCATTGGGAAATCGCAACGAAAGTCGCTCCCACAACGACGAACGAGTGACTTTCGACCACGCCACGACGTTCGCAGTCACCTCGGGATGGGTGACGAGTGTGGCCGCGTCGCGAGCGGGCGATGTCGAAGCTGATACCCACGGCTGCACGTCGCCGCGGAGGTAGGTTCCGTCGGGCTGTGGCCGCAACCGCACATACGCTCCGGTGACAAGATCACTGCCCGTGCGCTGGACGGTGGCAACCATTCGTTCCAGGGCGGTCTCGGTGAGTACGTCATCGGCGTCGAGGAACGCGACGAACTCGGTGTCGACCAGATCGAGACCGGTATTGCGTGCGGCGCCGAGTCCGCGGCGGAATGGGTGGTGCACGACGCGGAACCGGGGATCGGTCGTCGTCGCCTCGTCGAACCGGGTGCCAGTGGCATCCGTTGACCCGTCATCGACGAGAATCGCCTGCCACGCCGTCATCGTTTGGGCGCGGAGAGAATCGATCGCTTCGGCAACGTAGCGCGCGACGTTGAAGCCGGGAACGATTACCGTGACGAGCGCGGGACTCATGCTGTGAGCTGCGCAACAGCGGCGGCGACCGCGTCGGCGACGGGAGCGAGCGGGTCGTGCTGAGTGTGAGCGAAGGTGAAGCGCACAGCGGTCTGTGCCGTATCGGGGGCAACGCCCAGAGCTGTCAAAACGTGTGATGGCTCATCACTTCCGGCAGCGCATGCCGAGCCGCTCGATGACACGACGCCGCGACGCTCGAGTTCGAGGAGAACTGCCTCGCCGCTCGTACCTTCGAACGTAAAGCTCGCACTGTTGGCGAGGCGATGCGCGACCGAGCCTGTCAGTCGGGCGCTCGGTACACGCTGCAGGACCCGTGTCACGAATTCATCGCGGAGGTGCCCCACGCGATGAACCGACTCGATTCGTTCGGCTTCCGCGAGTTCTAGGGCGAGCGCAAAGCCAACGGCTCCGGCAACGTTTTCGGTGCCGCTGCGGCGATCACGCTCTTGCCCGCCGCCGTGGAGGAGCGGCTCGAGCGGGATTCTTCCGCGGATGGCCAGCACGCCGGTGCCGGGAGGAGCCCCAATTTTATGACCTGCAATGGCCATCGAATCCGCGCCGAGCCCGGCCAACGGCAGCCAACCTGCGGCTTGCACGGCATCGACATGGAGGGGAACCCGGTGTGCCTTGGCCACGGTGCTGAGGGACGCGGCATCCTGCACGGTGCCGACTTCGTTGTTGGCGTAGCCGATGGCGGCAAGCGCGGTGCGGTCGCTGAGGGCTTCGTCGAGTGCCGCCGCATCGAGTCGACCTGCGCTGTCGACCTCAAGCAGCGTGGCGGTGAATCCATGAATGCGTTGCAGATAGTCGACCGACTGCAAAATCGACTCGTGCTCAATGGCCGTCGTGATCACATGCGACGCGCCTCGCGCGGATGCCGCGGCCACAGCGATTCCCTTGATCGCGAGGTTGTTCGCCTCGGTGCCGCCGGAGGTGAACACGATGTCGCCCGTTCGCATACCGACGACCCTGGCGACCCGTGCGCGAGCGTCGGCGAGAGCGGAAGCCGCAGCCTCACCGACCGTGTGATGGCTCGAAGGGTTACCGAACCACTCCGCGAGGTACGGCCAGATAGCGTCTCTCACCTCTGGGCGCACGGGTGTTGTCGCCGCATTGTCGAGGTAGAGCATGGCTACGCGTTCAGGGCGGTGCTGATCGAGATGTCGAGCCCGAGATCGAGCGCCCGCGCCGAGTGGGTAAGCGCGCCGACCGAGATGACGTCGACACCCGTTGCGGCGATGTCGCCAACGGTTTCGAGTGAGACCCCACCGGATGCCTCGATGGTGGCGCGCCCGGCGACCTGAGCGACACCGGTTCGGAGGTCATCGAGTGAGAAATTGTCGAGCATGATCGTGCCAATACCGGCCGCGAGCACAGCTTCAATCTGCTCTAGCCGGTCAACCTCCACTTCGACGTGCGTGGTGTGGGGGAGCTTTGCAATCGCCTGCTGCAACGCTGTCGTCACGTCGAGGCCGCCGGCGGTGAGGACCGCAAGGTGATTGTCTTTGGCCATCACCGCGTCAGAGAGCGAGAAACGGTGGTTGTATCCGCCGCCCGAGCGAACGGCATGACGCTCGAAAGCCCGGAGTCCTGGTGTGGTCTTGCGGGTATCGACGATGCGCGCTTTCGTGCCAGCGACCTTGGTGACATACGTCGCTGTCAAAGTCGCGATGCCCGACATGCGCTGCGCAAAATTCAACCCGATGCGCTCCCCGGTGAGCACGCCCTGAGCGGGTCCACTCACTCGAGCGAGGATGTCGCCCGGCGCGAAACTATCGCCGTCGGCGACGAGAAGCTCAACCTCGATGCGCGGATCGGTCTTCGTGAAAGCCGCGGCAAAGACTTCGCCACCCGAAAAGACACCAGGTTCGCGCGCGACGAGGTCGGCTCGAGCGTTAGCCGACGATGGGATAAGCGACTCGCTTGTGATGTCTCCCCACGGAGCGTCCTCGGCGAGAGCCGCGGCAACTGTGGTCTGAATCTGGGCGTGCGTCAGCATGTGACTGCCTCTCGCGCGAGCGCTGCTGTCTCTGGCGCTGTTGTCTCTGGTGCTGCAGAGTCGACTCGAAAATGCGCGCCGACCGAGATCGGGCGTCGGCGGGCGGCATCAACAACTGCACGTGCGACGAGGAGCAGGTTCTCGTCCTCGTGCGCTGCGACGGATGTGGGTGTGCGATCGAGCGAACTCCACCACGCCAACACGGATGCCGCGTGCTCGAGTCCTGCGGCAGAGCGCACCAATCCGGCGTCATTCCACATGAGGTCCTGCAGTGCGGCACGGCTGAAGGTTGGAAATGACGCAGCAACGTCTGCCGACGGCGTGGCATTTGCTGTTCGCGGAGCGTGAGGAAGCTGACCCGAAGTGGGCATAACCGAAGGCGGGAGAGCGGCGGCCGTGCGCGCCGCAAAGACGGCACCCTCGAGTAGCGAGTTGGATGCGAGGCGATTGGCGCCGTGTACGCCGGTGCGAGCTGCTTCGCCCACGGCGAAGAGACCGGCAAGGCTTGTGCGGCCATCGAGATCGGTAGAAATTCCACCCATCAAATAGTGTGCCGCAGGCGTCACCGGAATGGGATTGTTGCCCCAGTCGAGCCCACGGTCATGCACCGCTGCATCGATTGTAGGAAATCGGGTAGCGAGAAAATTGCCGCCGAGAGCTGTGGCATCGAGGCGCACCGGGCGGCCATCTTGCTCCGCCATCTTTCGCGCGATTGCGCGGGCAACAACGTCGCGCGGAGCAAGCTCGCCGTCGGGGTGTGAATCGAAGCAGAAGCGGTAGCCGTTGTCATCGATGAGAGTTGCACCTTCGCCTCGCACAGCCTCTGACACGAGGAATGCCTCGCCGGCAGCGAGGACGGTGGGGTGGAACTGCACGAACTCCATGTCTGTCACGGCAGCACCGGCGCGAAGAGCCGCCGCGATGCCGTCACCGGTAGCGACGGACGGGTTAGTGGTGTGCGCGTAAAGACGCCCGGCCCCGCCGGTGGCGAGGACAACGGCATCCGCTCTGAGCGACAGCGTTGCGTCGTCGGTAATGAGCGTCACTCCAACGACGGCGCCGTGTTCAAGCATGAGGTCTTCGAGGAAAGCGTGTTCGATGACCCGCACTCCACGAGCGGCAACCCGAGCGACAAGCGCCTGCTCGATTGCGGTGCCCGTCGCATCGCCACCGGCGTGGAGAACGCGCGGATACGAATGGGCGGCCTCGAGCCCCTTGACGAACTCGCCGGAAGCATCGCGGTCAAATGCGACGCCCCACTGCACGAGCTCCCGGATGCGTTCGGGCCCCTCCGAAACGAGGACCCGCACCGCCTCCGGGTCCGCAATACCCGCGCCCGCAGTCACCGTGTCGGCGATATGCGACTCGGTGCTGTCGTCGGCAAAACTCACAGCGGCGATGCCGCCCTGTGCGTAGCGCGTGTTGGCTTGAGAGAGCTCGTCTTTCGTGACGACAGTAACCTCGAGCCCGCGCTCAGCGGCATGCAGCGCCGTCACGAGCCCCGCGATGCCGCTGCCCACAACGATCACGGAGGTCATGACTTATTCCGACCATCCGCGATCGGCTTTGCCGCCAGCATCCGCTCAAGAGCAACGCGTGCCGGGTCAGCGACGTCAGCGGGCACTGTGATCTGGTTGATGACGTTTCCGGAGACCAGGCCCTCGAGCACCCACGCCAGGTAGCCCGGGTGAATTCGGTACATCGTCGAGCAGGGGCACACCACCGGGTCAAGGCAGAAGATCGTGTGCTGCGGGTACTCCGCCGCGAGCCGCTGCACGAGGTTGATTTCGGTGCCGACGGCAAAGACTGTCGGCTCGGTCGCGGCGGCGATTGCCTTCCGGATGTAGTCAGTCGAACCGGCCTCATCTGCGGCGTCGACAACGTCCATCGGGCACTCGGGGTGCACGATCACTCGTACGCCCGGAAAATCCGAGCGTGCCTTGTCGATCTGCGCCACGGTGAATCGGCGATGCACTGAGCAAAAACCGTGCCACAGGATGACGCGAGCATCTTCGAGTGTTGACTCATCGTTGCCACCGAGCGCGCGATTGGGGTTCCACATCGGCATCTGCTCAAGCGGTACGCCCATCGCTTTCGCGGTGTTGCGACCAAGGTGCTGATCGGGAAAGAAGAGCACGCGACGGCCGCGTGCAAAGGCCCACTCGAGCACCGTGCGCGCGTTCGACGAGGTGCAGACGATGCCGCCGTGGCGTCCGACGAAGCCCTTGATGGCTGCGGAAGAGTTCATGTAGGTCACGGGAACGACCGGAACAAGACCATCGGCATCCTGCTGATCCATCGGGCCGTAGACCTCTTCGAGGTCTTCCCAGCACTCTTCGACCTGGTCGATATTGGCCATATCGGCCATCGAGCAGCCGGCGGCAAGGTTCGGCAAGATGACGGCCTGCTTGGGGGTTGAGAGAAGGTCGGCGGTTTCTGCCATGAAGTGCACGCCGCAGAACACGATCGCTTCGGCCTCGGGATGCTCTTTCGCGGCCCCCGCAAGCTGGAACGAATCACCCACGTAGTCCGCGTGCTCGATCACCTCTTCACGCTGATAAAAGTGCCCGAGCACCATCACGCGATCACCAAGAGTCTGCTTTGCTGCCAAAATTCGTGCGTGCAGATCGGCATCGGATGCCTCGCGGTACTCGAGCGGCAGTTCTCCCTGTCGGGGTGACCCGGCGGGTATCACGTCGCCCATCGACGCACCCGGGCCGTAGCCGGGGCGAGTGTCGAAGTTCCAGGGACCAGCGGCAAGGTCTGTGTTACACGTTTCGGTGTTGGTTTCACCCGAGACGATGGCCTGAATCTCGTGATCGACGCTGGGGTCAATCGGTGTGCCGGGGCGGTCTTGCAGTGTCAGGGGAGTGGCGGTCATAGCGATGTCCTTCAGTGGGCGAGCGGGCCGCGATCGGCGAGCTCGACATCCTGGTTATAGCGATAAAGGCGGGCCGGTCGGTGGCTACCGGTGCGGAAAGATTCGGTGGGCAAAAGCGTGTCTGCGCTCTCTACCTGCCGGCGAAAATTCGCCGGGTCCAGGCGTCTGCCAAGAATTGCCTCATACACCTCGCGAAGTTCGGCAAGAGTGAATTCATCTGCGAGAAGTCCGTGGGCGATCTGGCTGTAGCCAACCTTGTTACGCAAGCGCCAAAGGGCGTAACCCACAATCTGGTTGTGATCGAAAGCCAACGGCGGAAGCGAAGCCGCATCGAACCACGCCACGTTCTCAAACGACTCGGTGCGCGAGATGTCTTCTCGCACGAGTGCCCAGTAGACGATCGACACGACACGAGTCGGTGAACGGTCAACGGCCCCGAAAGCGTAGAGCTGCTCAAGATAGCTCGGCGAGAGTCCGGTTGTCTCAGCGAGCGTCCGAGACGCCGCACTCTCGAGGTTCTCGGCGATATCCAGCCAGCCGCCGGGGAGTGCCCATGCGCTTTCGTGCGGGTCACGGGTGCGCTTCACCAGCGGAAGCACAAGCGTTGGCCGCACTTCGCCCGGTTCGCGGCGCAGGCTGAAGATCACTGTCGATACCGCGACGCGGGTGACGTCGGTGCCGACAGCGGCAGAAGCAACGGATGCTGTTCGTGTCATGGTGACCTTAACCTCAGCACGATCTTAATGTCTCTTTGACTAGAAGGTCAATTTCATGATCGGCACAGCTTCGACACCTACGCTTAGCGTCGCAAACGTGAGGGAGTGGTTCAGTGCTGGTTGTTGACGTCATCGCGATAGTGATGCTCGTGCTCGCGCTCCTCATCGGCTTCCGGCGGGGACTCTTGTCATCGCTCGGAGTGCTCGGCGGGCTCGTGTTCGGCTGCATAGCCGTCTTCTGGGTCGTGCCGCTTCTTACTCCGTACCTCCCAGAACTCGTTCCCGACGCTGGATGGCGTGCCGCGGCATCCGTCGCTTTGCCCATCTTGATCATCGTTGTGTGCGCGAGCATCGGGTCAGCGATCGGCGGATTTCTCCGGCGCGGCGTTGACCGCACGCCATTGCGCGGCATCGAGAGGCTGCTCGGGGGTGCGCTCGGCGTCGTGGTTGCAGCTCTCACGCTGTCGCTTGTCGGCCAATCCGTGGCACTCGCGGGAGTACCGGTGGTTTCCGCTGCGGTGTCATCATCGCGAGTTCTTGGCGTTATCGATTCGCTCACTCCGGAGCCGGTAGACACCGGGCTTGCGCGGGTGCAGGCCCTCTTGCGAGACGAAGCTTTGCCGCAGCTCAGTGATGTGCTCGATATAGGTCTCGCGCTCGGAAACTCGCAACCCGCGCCCGAAATCTCACTCGACGATCCCGCGCTCAACGACGCTGCGCAGTCGGTAGCGCGCGTGTCGGGAGCGGCATACCTGTGTGGCACCACATCGAGCGGCACGGGCTTTGTGATCTCCTCTGATCGCGTGCTGACCAACGCGCACGTCGTCGCTGGCGTTGATACGCCGATGGTGGAGTTCCCGGGCGAAAGCGTGAGAGAGGGTCGCGTCGTGTACTTCGACCCTGTTGACGATCTTGCCGTCATCGCCGTCGATGATCTTGGGGTCGCCCCGTTGTCGGTTGCACCAACGCTCGAAGCCGGGGCGGAAGCCGTCATGCAGGGATATCCATACGGTGGTCCGTTCAGCATGGTCGGGGCGCGAGTGATCTCAACGGGTTCGGCCTCAGTGCCGGACGTGTACGGCACGTCGAGCTCGCCGCGCGAGATATACGCACTGACGGCGGATGTCTTTCCAGGCAACTCGGGAGGTCCGCTGTTGTCTGTTGACGGAGAGGTGGTGGGCGTGATCTTCGCCCGCGCCGATAGCGGTGAAAGCATCGGCTACGCGATGACTCCGAGCGAGTTTCTGCCCGTCGTTGCAGAATCTGTCGCCGACACTGAACCTGTCGACACCGGGGCTTGCGTGAGCTGAGGCTCATTTACGGCACTGCCAGTGAGGGTGCTTTACGCGGCGGGCGTCCCGTCGTTACTGTCGGGAAACATATCGCTAGTTGACTGCGGTGTCGGGACGTAGGCCGCAGCGCGATGGCGGCGTATGCCAAAAATCCGTGCGACGGCCCGTCTCGTTTCGCCTGCCTGGAGACCCAAAATGAACCTGCTGCACCAATCTGTCGATGCTGATTCGACAGACATTCTCGCGATCGCGAATTCGCCTGTTCTCTGGATCTGCGCTCTCTCAGTTCTTGCAGTCATCGTGATTCAGTCGGTCATTTACTTTCTTGCAGTTCGGCGGGTCTCGCCCGACGCGGGGTTGACACCGTCCGACAGTGCAAAAGCCATGCGTACCGGAGCGTTCGCTGCCATCGGTCCATCTCTCGCAGTGGCGATGATCGCGATCGCGCTGATATCGCTGTTTGGCACGCCAGCAACTCTCGTCCGCATTGGACTCATCGGATCGGCACCGTACGAGACGCTCTCAGCCAGCATCGCCACGAACGTGCAGGGGGCAACACTCGGCGGAGAGGGATACACACAGGGCGTCTTCGCGGTAGCTCTCCTCGCGATGGCGATCGCCGGCTCGATGTGGATGATCGTCACGTTGATCGCTACCCCGTTTCTCTCCCGTGGTTCGGTAAAGCTCTCTAAGGCGAATCCACTCGTAATGACGATCATCCCCGCCGCGGCGCTCGCCGGTGCCTTCTTCACCAATGTGCTCATCGAGGGCGCTAAAGGGTGGATCAACGCCGTCGTGGTCATCGTTTCGGCAGGCATCGTGGCACTCGCTGTTTTTTTGGCTAAGCGACTGCGCGCCGGTTGGCTGCAGGAATGGGCGCTGGGTTTCGGAATCATCGGCAGCGTGCTCGTTGCCTACGCCCTCAGCAGCGCTACAGCCTGATCGACGACGAGACAAGGACTATTGATATGACGAATTCGCCTCTTGCCGCCGCATCCGAAGCACGCGACACCCCGGAATGGGCTGCTTTCGACAAGACCACAGCCCGGTGGGGTCGCATCACGATGCTTGTGGGTCTGCTGTTTTCGCTTGCTGGCCCCGTCTGGCTTGTGTACTTCTCTGGGCTCCAGGTCGATGCTGGAAAAGTATGGGTGGCGTTTCTCGCGATCGCCGCCGTCGTCGGCGTGATCTGGGTGCTCGAACCATTTGCCTACTTTCCGATCCTCGGACCGGCCGCGATGTACCAGGCCTTCATGATCGGCAACATCTCCAACAAACTCTTGCCCTCAGCAGTTGCCGGGCAGGCAAGTATCGGGGCGAAAACCGGCACCAAGCGCGCCGACCTTGCCGCCATTCTGGCAATCTGTGGTGCCGCTCTTGTCCACGTCGTTTCACTCGTGGTTTTTGTCGGACTCCTCGGAACCGTGCTGCTCCAGGTGCTCCCCGAAGCCTTTCTTGCAGCGGTGAGCACCTACATTTTTCCGGCGGTCCTGGGTGGCTTCGTCGTGCAGATCATCATGACCAACCGCTCGCAGCCTCGTGTCCTCATCGTCGCCGCGCTCGTGAGCGTCGTGCTCTTCGGACTCTCGCTGCTTGTCCCAGCACTTTCAGCGTTGGCGACAGTGCTCGCCGTGGTTTTGACCGCCACGATTGCCTGGCTGACACGCTCGAAGAAAACTGCCACCGAACCGATTGAAGACGTGTCGTAGCGGGATCCTGCTTTCGAGTGATCACCCGCCTGCGGAGAAAAGAGATCTGATGAACGACACCACCCCCATCGCCGAGATCGTCGCCGAGATCGGTGCGCGCTTCACTCGACTGAGCGACGAGATTTGGTCTGACCCGCACTTGAGGTGGCAAGAGCACGCCTCCGTTGAAAAACAGATCGAGGTGGCCGCCGAATTCGGGTTTCAGGTGCAACGGAACGTCGCGGGCATTCCGACAGCGTTTTGGGCAGAAAAGGGCGAAGCGGGCCCGCTGATTGCCGTCCTCGGCGAGTTCGATGCCCTCGCGGGTATGAGCCAGCAGGCAGGAGCGCTCGAGGCGACCCCGAACCCCGACACTGCCAACACGAACGGGCATGGATGCGGTCACAACCTGCTCGGGAGTGGTTCGCTACTCGCGGCGGTCGCTGCCGCACGCTATCTCGAGCTGAACGGACTACCGGGGCGCGTGCGGTACTACGGGTGCCCCGCCGAAGAGGCCGCGGCCGGAAAAACCTTCATGGTGAAGGGCGGGGCATTCGACGGCATCGACGCCGCGGTGTCGTGGCATCCGGGCTCTGTCATGAGCACTCGACAGGTGCTCTCTCTCGCGTATACACAGGTCTACTTTCGATTCACAGGAGTTGCCGCTCATGCGGGGTCTGCGCCCCATCTTGGGCGGAGCGCGCTCGACGCCGTGGAGCTCTTGAACGTCGGGGCGAACTTCTTGCGCGAACACATGCCCGATAGCGCCCGAGTTCACTATGCGATCACCGACGCCGGGGGAACCTCTCCCAATGTGGTGCAAGCAAACGCGTCGGTGTACTACATCGTTCGTGCCGTTGACGTGGCGCAGATGAGCACCCTGTACGACCGGGTTGTCAAGATCGCGCAGGGCGCCGCGCTCATGACCGAAACCACACTCGAGGTCGATTTCGATGGGGCGTGCGCCGAGCTTCTGCCAAATCATGTGCTCGAGCAGGCGCTCCATGCCAACGTGGAGAACATCGGGGGAGTGCCGTTCGATGATGTCGACCAGAAAACAGCAGCGCCATACACCGATGCGTACCCGGCCGCCGAAGTGGTCGGCATCCGGCGGCTTCTGGGCGTCGAGGGAGACGAACCGCTCTTCAGCGGTGTGGCACCCCTGGGTAGCCCCTATGCGCGTTATCAAATGACAGGTTCGACCGACGTCGGAGACGTGAGCTGGATCGCCCCCACGGTGCAGATTTCGGGGGGAACCCATGCGGTCGGCACGCCAGCGCACTCGTGGCAGATGGTCGCCCAAGGAACCCTGCCGGCGGCGCACAAAGGCATGCTGCATGCGGCCGAAGCGATGGCTGCCACGACTGTTGATATTGCGACCGATGCTCAGTTACTCGCTGCAGCTACAGCCGAGTTTGACGCCGTCGTCGCACGGACTCCGTACGACTGCCCGATTCCGGACGGTATCGTGCCACCACCGCTGCGCGTCGGAAATGAAGCATTCATCGGCTAGCGCGGATGCCACGGCGGCGCCGCGAATTCCACTACACTCGACAGCACAACTACATGACCGCACACCCGTCACGGGAGAACGTCGCTTTACTGCGGCTGCCGTAGGAGCAACTCCTCCCGGAATCTCTCAGGCTCACGTACCGTGGCGGCAGGTCACTCTGGAAAGTGGTGCTTCGCGCATCCGCCGACGGGGCAAGCGTGATTTCGGTCGCGCGGAAACTCTCAGGCTTATGACAGAGCGGGAGGAACCCATCACATCCCCTCATCGGGTGCCGTAACTGGAGTTCCTTCATGACGAGTACCGTACGTGCCGAATCGTCCTCTCCCGAGGTGCGTCGCAGCCCGCTTCACGCGGTGCACGAAGCCCTTGGCGCGTCATTCACCGATTTCGGTGGCTGGCTCATGCCGGTGCGCTACACATCAGATCTCGCCGAACATCACGCAGTTCGAACTGCCGCAGGCATGTTCGACATCTCGCACATGGGTGAATTCTTCATCGAGGGATCCGATACCGGACGCTTCCTCGATTTCGCGCTGGCCGGAAAAATCTCAGCGCTCGTTGACGACCAGGCCAAATACAGCCTCGTGCTCGATGAAAACGGCGGGATCATCGACGACGTCATCGTCTACCGGCTGAACGCCGAGAAAACTATGGTTGTCGCCAACGCGGGTAATCGCGACGCTGTTGCAGAGGCGTTCCGCGAGCGTGCTGCGGGCTTTGACATCAGCATCATCGATGCCTCCGACGAGATCGCACTCATCGCAGTGCAGGGTCCGGCGTCGGAAGCGATCCTCGCCGAGACAGCCCAACTCACTGTCACGAGCGGCGAGCTTGAGCAGCTGAAGTACTACCGACTCGGCCACGGCGATTTCCAGCCCGACGGTGGACTTCCGGTGCTCGTGCAGATCGCCCGCACCGGGTACACCGGCGAAGATGGATTCGAAATCTACGTGCCGGCGGCATCCGCTGCACCGCTTTGGGCCGCGTTGCTGCGTGCTGGTGAAATCCATGGCCTCGTCCCGGCCGGGCTGGCTGCTCGCGACACCCTTCGACTCGAAGCGGGAATGCCGCTCTACGGGCATGAGCTTTCGCGCGATGTGCAACCGGCACAAGCTGGTCTCGGGCGCGTCGTTGTCTTCGATAAGGCTGATTTCGTTGGACGTGATGCGCTCGCCGCTGCGCGCACCACCACGCAGACCGCTGAAGCCCGTGTGCTCGTCGGCCTTGTGTCGGCTGGCAAACGTGCAGGCCGCGCCGGCTACGCCGTGTTCTCGGGTGATGACTTCGTCGGCGAAGTCACAAGCGGTGCGCTCAGTCCGACGCTTGGATACCCCATCGCCATGGCGTACGTCGCACCGGCGGTCTCGGCGCCGGGAACCGAACTCGCTCTCGACGTGCGAGGAACCCGCATACCGGCCACCGTTACCGCACCAACTTTTTACCGGAGGAAGAAATGACCGATCTCGCAGCACTTTCGTACACGCCCGAGCACGAGTGGATCTCCGTCGAGGGCGACCTGGCCCGATTCGGTGTCACCGACTTCGCCGCTGACAAGCTCGGCGACGTTGTCTTCGTAGACCTTCCGGCCGTCGGTAGCTCTGTTGTCGCAGGCGAAGTATGCGGCGAAATCGAATCGACGAAATCGGTTGGTGAACTCTACGCACCTGTCACCGGAGAAGTCGTTTCGATCAACGACGCTGTCGTCGATGACCCCTCTATCGTGAATGCTGAGCCGTTCGAAGCCGGGTGGCTTATCACCGTGCGCATTTCGGAGCCGGCACCCGATTTGCTCGATCGTGACGCGTACGTCGAGCTCACCGGCGCTGACGCGTGAGCGGGGAGTTCGCAGCACGTCACATCGGCATCGATGCGTCAGCTCAGACACAAATGCTGAAGGCCATCGGCTACGACGGCGTCGACGCGATGATGGCAGCGGCAGTTCCCGCATCCATTCACGTCACTCCGCGTTCGACGACAGAGCTGCCACCGGCGGCAACGGAGGCTGAAGCTCTTGCCGAGCTGCGGGCGCTCGCATCGCAGAATCAGAGCGCACGCAGCATGATCGGGCTCGGGTACTACGACACGTTCACTCCCACCGTCATCGCGAGAAATGTGTTTGAGAACCCGTCGTGGTACACGGCGTACACGCCCTACCAGCCAGAAATTTCGCAGGGTCGACTCGAAGCGCTCATCAACTTTCAAACGATGGTCACCGATCTCACGGGGCTGACGACCGCGAACGCGTCGATGCTCGATGAGTCGACAGCTGTCGTCGAGGGGATGCTGTTGGCACGACGCGCGTCGAAGAGCGCTTCGCCGGTATTCGCCGTAGACACCGATGCGCTGCCGCAGACTCGTGCGCTCTTGCAGCACCGCGCGGCCGCTGTCGGAATTGACATCGTCGAAGTAGATTTCGCCGCGGGCCAGACTCTCTCCGGCGATGTCTTCGGCTCGTTCGTGCAGTACCCAGGCGCATCAGGACGAGTGTGGGATCCGTCCGGTGCGATCGAGGCCACTCACCTCGCTGGCGGCCTCGCGGTTGTTGCCGCCGACCTCTTGGCGCTGACGCTGATTCGATCGCCTGGCACCCTCGGCGCCGATGTCGCGGTGGGCACGACCCAGCGTTTCGGCGTACCGATGGGGTTCGGCGGCCCCCACGCCGGCTACATGGCAGTGCGCACGGGACTTGAGCGTCAGCTCCCCGGTCGCCTCGTCGGCGTGTCACAGGATGCCGTCGGCCACCTCGCCTATCGACTGTCGCTGCAAACACGCGAACAGCACATCCGCCGCGAAAAGGCGACGTCGAACATCTGCACAGCGCAGGTGTTGCTGGCTGTCATGGCATCGATGTATGCCGTCTACCACGGCGCTGATGGCCTTCGGAAAATCGCTCTCGGCGTCGCAACGAAGACCGAAGCTCTCGCGGAACGGCTCCGCTCGTACGGACTGTCGCTCGCGTCTGATTCGTTCTTCGACACGATCAGGATCTCAACCCCGGGACCTTCCTCGCGTGTCATCGAACGCGCTCGTAGCCGCGGTATCCAACTCGCCGACATCGACGACGCCACCGTCGGTATCTCGCTCGATGAGACCACGACGACGGCCGAGCTCGCCGATGTCGCGTGGGCATTCGGGCTTCCGAACGAGTCCGACGCCGAACCCACGGTTGATCTGACCGATGCCACCGCGCTTGCTGGCGTTCCGCAGCACCTGCACCGCACGGAGTCGTACCTGCAGCATCCCGTGTTTTCAGCGCACCGCTCCGAAACGGCGATGATGCGGTACCTGAAGACCCTCGCAGACCGTGACTACGCCCTTGATCGGGGCATGATTCCACTCGGCTCCTGCACGATGAAACTCAACGCCGCCACCGAGATGGCTGCTGTGTCGTGGCCCGAATTCTCGCGCGTGCACCCCTTTGCGCCCGAAGCTGACGTGCGCGGATACCTGGCTCTCGTTGAGCAGCTCGAAACCTGGCTCGCTGAAGCAACCGGGTACGACGCCGTCTCGTTGCAACCGAACGCCGGTTCGCAGGGGGAGCTCGCAGGTCTTCTCGCGATCCGCGGCTATCACGCGGCCAACGGCGACACTCAGCGCACTGTGTGCCTGATCCCCTCATCGGCGCACGGCACGAATGCCGCATCCGCTGTGCTTGCGGGCATGAAGGTTGTTGTCGTGGCCTGTGACGAGGCCGGAAACGTCGACCTCGACGACCTGCGGGCAAAGATCGCAGCACACGCGGAGACACTGGCCGCTCTCATGATCACGTACCCGTCGACCCACGGCGTGTATGAGCACGACGTTCTCGACATCACCCAGGCGGTTCATGACGCCGGCGGTCAGGTCTACGTCGACGGTGCAAACCTCAACGCGCTGCTGGGCTTCGCGCGCTTCGGCGATTTGGGTGGCGACGTCTCTCACCTCAACCTTCACAAAACATTCGCGATCCCACACGGCGGCGGCGGCCCGGGCGTTGGCCCGGTTGCGGCAAAAGCTCACCTCGCGCAGTTCTTGCCATCGCACCCGCTGGCTCAGCGCGCTGACCATGCCTCAGGATTTGTTTTCGAGGGCGGCCCGGTGTCAGCGGCTCCCTATGGATCGGCATCGATTTTGCCGATCTCATGGGCCTACATGCGCATGATGGGCTCGGAAGGACTGCAGGATGCCACGGCTGCTGCCGTCCTTGCTGCCAACTACATCGCGGTGCAGCTACGTGACCACTTTCCGGTGCTGTACACGGGGGAGGACGGCCTCGTCGCCCACGAATGCATTCTTGACCTTCGGCCGCTTCGCGAAGCGACCGGAATCACGGTTGACGATGTCGCCAAGCGCCTGATCGACTACGGCTTCCACGCGCCGACGATGTCATTCCCGGTGGCGGGCACCCTGATGGTCGAGCCCACCGAGTCCGAAGACCTTGCGGAGCTCGACAGGTTCGTCGCGGCGATGATCGCGATCAAAGCCGAAGCGGACGCCGTGGCCGCAGGGGAGTGGCCAGCTGAAGATAACCCGCTGGTAAATGCGCCGCACACCGTCGAAGCCGTGATCGATGATGAATGGCAGCATCCGTATTCGCGCGAGACTGCTGTGTATCCGGTGCGCTCGCTTGTTCGTAACAAGTACTGGCCGCCGGTGCGACGCATCGACAACGCGTACGGCGACCGCAACCTGGTATGCGCCTGCCCGCCAATCGAAGCCTTCGCGTGACGCCCTACGACGTTGGCCCGAAGATCCCAGGAAAAAGCGACACCGCAAGGGGATAACCCACGAAGGCGATGATGTCGATGAGGGTGTGCGCGATGACGAGTGGCATCACGCGCCCCCATCGGCGGTAGCACCAGCCGAACACAACGCCCATCGCGAAGTTGCCGACGATTGAACCGACGCCCTGGTACGCGTGGTAGGCGCCGCGGAGCGCTGCTGTCGAAAGAATGATCGCCCACCACGACCAGCCGAGCCTCCGCAGCCGATCGAAGAGATAGCCGATGAAGATGATCTCCTCGGTGAGTCCGGCTCGCGCTGCCGCGAGAATCAGCAGCGGGATCGTGTACCACGCAGCGTCGAGCGGAGAAGCGTCGACCTGCAGCGTGACACCGAGCATGCGCCCGAGGGCATACACCCCCAGCCCGGGAATGCCGATGACCGCGACGAGCAGGATGCCACGCCCGGCATCCGCGAATGGGCTTCTGAAGTCGAGGCCAATGCGCCTCAACGCGTTTTGGCCGGGAGTCCACATCAGGTAGATCACGAGCGCGACAAGAGCCAGCCCGAAGAAGATTGCGAGCAACTGGTAAGCCGCGTCCCACAGAGCGGCCGAATCGCGCGTCGGATTCAACTGCGTTTGCTGGGAACCAATCCTCGACTGCTCTTCGAGCGATCGCAGGTACGAGCGAAGGAGCGAAAGTACGGAGTAGAGCGCTGACTGCCCCACCGTCACGGCGAGTACAAGCACGACCTCCCAGGTGAGGCGTACCCGAGATGAGTCCGGGCCGGGGTCGGCGAATGCTTCTCGACGTGGCTCTACGTGCACGGGAAAAGGCTCGCACACTTATGCATGTCGAGAGTGACAATCCTCGTGCAGAGCGCTCATCGCTCATCGCTTTCACATAGGTTCGAATACTCTGATTTCGACAAGAAAAGCGACGCCGGAGCACCTGCGACTTGTCATATTGCTCAACGCGGAAGTTTTTCAGTTAAAGCTATGTAACTTTTCCGCTCAGCGTTTTGACCATTGGGTAAACGCATGCTTATGTTTTGCTTATCCGCGGCAGGCGAATCACACAGGTTCGTCGTGCCCGCACTCATCCCTTTGCACAGGAGGAACACATTGTCTGAAAAGGCATGGCGCAAGCGCGTTCTCGGTTCTCTGGCAGTCGCAGCGGTGGGCTCTCTTGCCCTCGCTGGCTGCTCGAGCAGCGGTTCGTCTGACTCGGGCGACTCATCGTCGTCGGCGGTTATTCGCACCAACGGCTCGGAGCCGCAGAACCCACTTATCCCCACCAACACGAACGAAACCGGTGGCGGAAAGATTCTTGACTCGATCTTCGCGGGTCTGGTCTACTACGACGCTGATGGCGACCCCGTCAACGACGTGGCTGACTCGATCACGGTCGACGACGCACAGCACCTCACGGTGAAGATCAAGGAAGGCCAGTACTTCACCGATGGTGAAGAAGTGACGGCCGATAACTTCATCAACGCGTGGAACTACGGAGCGCTTGCTTCGAACGAGCAGCTCTCGAGCTACTTCTTCGAGGACATTGAAGGCTTCAGCTACGACGAGGACTCGGAGCTCACCGGCCTCGAGCAGGTCGATGACTACACCTTCACGATCGCTTTGAACAAGCCGGCGGCCGACTTCGCGCTGCGCCTGGGCTACTCGGCGTTCTACCCGCTGCCTGACGCAGCATTCGACGACATGGATGCGTTCGGTGAGAACCCCATCGGTAACGGTCCTTACATGCTCGATGGCGATGGCGCGTGGCAGCACGATGTTCAGATCGACCTCGTAGCCAACCCCGACTACACCGGTGGCCGTACCCCCGTAAATGGTGGACTCGACATCATCTTCTACGCCACCCAGGAAGCAGCCTATGCTGACCTCCTCGGCGGTAACGTCGACGTGATTGACGGAATCCCGGACTCCGCGTTGGCCACTTACGAGAGCGACCTCGGCGAGCGCGCAGTCAATCAGCCTGCCGCCATCTTCCAGTCGTTCACGACACCGGAGCGGCTCCCGCACTTCTCGGGTGAAGAAGGCGAGCTTCGCCGTGCCGCGATCTCGATGTCTATCAACCGTGAAGAAATCACCGACACAGTATTCCAGGGCACGCGTACCCCCGCGAAGGACTTCACTTCACCGGTTATCGCAGGTTGGTCTGACTCACTCGAGGGGTCTGAGGTTCTGGACTACAACCCCGACGAGGCTGTCAAGCTGTGGGCCGAGGCCGACGCTATCGCCCCTTGGGACGGCTCGTTCCAGATCGCGTACAACTCCGACGGTGGACACCAGGCTTGGGTCGACGCAGTATCGAACTCGATCAAAAACACGCTCGGTATCGACGCATCAGGTGCGCCGTATGTTGACTTCGCTTCGTTCCGCGACGCGATCACCACAGGCGAGATCACGACGGCATTCCGTACCGGATGGCAGGCTGACTACCCGGGTCTGTACAACTTCCTCGGGCCGTTGTATGCGACGAACGCCGGCTCCAATGACGGTGACTACTCGAACGCTGAGTTCGACGCGCTGCTTGCTGAAGGCATCTCGAGTGATGACATCGAGGTTCAGAACGAGGACTTCCAGTCCGCTCAGGAAATCCTGTTGAAGGATCTTCCTGCGACACCACTCTGGTACTCGAACGTCAACGGTGGATACGGCGAAGCTGTAGACAACGTCCAGTTTGGCTGGAACTCCGTTCCGCTGTACTACGCGATCACCAAGTCCGAGTAATCTCGGATGATCGCACCCGCGAGGCGGTGACACAACGTCACCGCCTCGCGGTCTGTTCCATGGACTGACCCAGCGCCACACCAGCCGGGTTTAGTCTTTAGCGGGCGGAGGATCGCACCCGATCGGTTGCGATAGTCCAACGTCCTTAGCCGGAGGGAGCGCACATGCTCGGCTACATCCTCAGACGTGTGCTGCAGGTAATCCCCGTATTCTTCGGGGCTACGCTGCTGATTTATTTCCTGGTGTTTGCCATGCCCGGCGACCCGATTCTCGCCCTCTTCGGCGACAAGACACCGAACCCGGCTTTGTTGGCTTCGATTCAAGACCAGTACCACCTGAACGACCCGTTCATCGTGCAGTACTTCTACTACATCACCGGTGTCTTTCGAGGTGACCTGGGTGACACCTTCTCTGGCCAGTCCGTCAACGACGTTCTTGCGAGAACCTTGCCTGTAACGGGTCGACTGGCCGTCATGGCGATCGGTATCGAGTTCGTTCTCGCGATCATCATCGGCACTGTCTCGGCTCTTCGCAAGGGCAAGATCTTCGACAACACCTCGCTGATTATTTCGCTTCTTTTCGTTGCCATGCCGATCTTCGTGTTGGCATTCCTTGCACAGTACTTTTTGGCCATTCAATGGGGATGGTTCAGTCCAACGGTGGGCGCCCAAAATGACTGGGGTGATCTCTGGCTCCCCGCGATCGTTCTCGGTCTAAGCCTCTACGCGACGAGCATGCGCCTCATGCGCGGATCTGTTATCGACACGCTTAATCAAGATTGGGTCCGGACCGCATACAGCAAGGGGATGTCGCGACGACAGGTTCTGCCGACACACGTGCTTCGCAATTCGCTCATCCCGGTGATCACGAACTCGGCGACAAACTTCGGAGTGCTGCTGGTCGGAGCGACCGTCACCGAAGGTATCTTCAACGTTCCCGGGGTCGGAAATACGCTCTTCCAGGCGACGCTGCGCCACGAAGGCCCCACGATCGTTTCGTTCGTCACCGTCTTCGTCATCATCTACGTGCTCGTCAATCTCGTGATTGACCTGCTCTACGGTCTGCTCGACCCGAGGATTCGCTATGTCAAGTAATCAAGATCTCAATGGGCATTACGTCGCGCCCATTAAAGACGCGAACGTGGCGGTCGACGCTGTTCGCGTCGACGAAAAACCTTCGAGCCTGTGGCGCGACGCATGGCGGGACCTCAGGAAGCGCCCCACGTTCTGGATCGCTCTCGTCGTCGTGTTCATCGTGCTGCTGATGTCGGTGTGGCCGACGTTGTTCACGCAGACGCCACCGAACGACAATTGCCAGCTAGCGAATTCCAACGGCGGACCGGCGCCTGGTCACCCCCTCGGGTTTACATTCCAAGGCTGCGACATCTATGCCCGCGTTGTCTGGGGTGCACGTACCTCTCTTGCGGTCGGTATCATCGCGACTCTGATCGGTTCGACCATCGGCCTCATCATGGGAGCTCTTGCAGGCTTCTACGGTGGATGGCTCGACTCGCTGCTGTCACGAATCGGCGACATCTTCTTCTCGATTCCTTACATCCTCGCCGCCATCGTCGTCATGAGCGTTCTCGCCGATTACCGAAACGTCTTCGTCCTCGCGTTCGCGATCGGCGGATTCGCGTGGGCTTCCACTGCGCGAGTCGTGCGTGCTGAGGTCCTGCGCGTGAGGCAGGCCGATTACATCACCGCATCGATGGCTCTCGGCCAAACACGTTTCCAGACTCTGATCTATCACGTCATCCCCAACGCCATTGCGCCGCTACTTGTCATCTCGACTCTGTCGCTTGCTGCGGCGATCGTTGCGGAAGCAACGTTGTCGTTCCTCGGCGTCGGTCTCGGCAGCGGCACGATGTCGTGGGGCAACGACATCTCGCAGGCTCAGACGTCGCTTCGCGTAGCCCCGATGGCGCTTATCTATCCTTCGATCGCGTTGACCGTAACTGTTCTCGCGTTTATCCTTTTGGGCGAGCTCACAAGAGACGCCCTCGACCCGAGAGCGAGGGCCCGCCGATGAGCGAAGTAAAATCGGAACCTCTGCTGAGCATCCGAGACCTGCGGGTCGCATTCGATACCCAAGAGGGTTCTCGCGAGGTCCTTCACAGCGTGAGTCTTGACGTCTTCCCCGGCGAAACCGTCGCGATCGTGGGTGAGTCAGGCTCTGGCAAGTCGACAACGGCATCCGCTGTCATTTCGCTTCTGCCGGGAACCGGCCACGTCACTTCCGGATCGATCACTCTTGCTGGGCGGGAACTCACCACGCTGACACCGCGCCAGATGGAGAATATCCGCGGTCGAGAAATCGGATACGTACCGCAAGACCCGATGTCGAACCTCAACCCGGTCTGGAGCATCGGCTTTCAGGTGAAGGAAGCGATTCGTGCAAACGGAATCGCCACCAACCGCAAAGACGTCGAGGCGCGTGCCATCGAAGTTCTGCAGCAGGCGGGCCTCGCGGATGCTGCCAAACGCCTGCACCAGTTTCCTCATCAGTTCTCGGGTGGTATGCGCCAGCGTGCGTTAATCGGTATCGGCCTCGCGGCCGACCCCAAGCTCTTGATCGCGGATGAGCCCACATCGGCGCTTGACGTCACTGTGCAGCGCGTGATTCTCGACCACATGGCAAGCCTCACCCGTGAGAAGTCCACATCCGTGCTGTTGATCACTCACGACCTCGGGCTTGCCGCTGAGCGCGCCGAGAAGATCATCGTGATGCAGCACGGTGAGATCGTGGAATCGGGTCCGAGCCGGGAAATCTTGCAGAACCCGATTCACCCGTACACGAAGAAGCTTGTCGCCGCTGCTCCTTCCATTGCGTCTCAGCGAATGGCAGCAGTCGCAACGCCGCGTGAACACATCGTGGCTGCCGCGACTGACGCCGCTCCGGCCATCCGGGTTTCTGACCTCACCAAGGAATACAAGATTCGGATGGGCTCGTTTAAGTCCGAAGCCTTCCGCGCTGTTGACGACGTCTCGTTCGAGATCCCCAAGGGCAAGACTCTGGCACTCGTGGGCGAGTCAGGATCCGGCAAGTCAACTGTGGCCAAGATGGTGTTGCGCCTTGAGAAGCCCACAAGCGGTTCTATCGAGATCGATGGAGTGGACATCGCATCGATGCCGAACCGTGAGGTTTTTGATCTCCGACGCAGGCTGCAGCCGGTCTTCCAGGACCCGTATGGTTCGCTGGACCCGCAGCGGAACATCGGTAACACGATTTCTGAGCCGTTGGAAATTCACAAGGTCGGCGATAAGAAGTCGCACCGGGAGCGAGTGCGAGAACTGCTCGACCAGGTGTCTCTTCCGCAAGACCTGGCAACTCGGTATCCGAGTGAGCTTTCGGGTGGCCAGCGACAGCGTGTCGCTATCGCTCGTGCGCTCGCGTTGAAACCCGACATTGTCGTCCTCGACGAAGCCGTGTCGGCTCTTGACGTGCTCGTACAGGATCAGATTTTGCAGCTGCTTGCTGAACTGCAGTCAGAACTGGGCCTCTCGTACCTCTTCATCACGCACGACCTCGCGGTCGTGCGGGTTGCAGCTGACACCGTGAGCGTTATGGAGCGCGGGCGTATCGTCGAGCAGGGGAGCGTGGACGAGATCTTCGCGAACCCCGCCGAGGAGTACACTCGCAAGCTGCTTGATGCCATCCCGGGTGCGTCGATCCCGCTCGGGGGGAACCTCTGAGCGGATCACGGGTCATACGCCCGGCGTCGAGCGCCGTGATGCTCGCCGTCGTCGCGATCATCGCCGCTGCGCTACTCATCGATGCGGGCGTACGTGCTGGTTTCGTTGAGCTGCTGTTGCTCGCTCCGTGGCTCTTGCTCATGGTGTGGGGTGCGTACGTCGCGTCGTTTGCATCCCACATCAAAGTCGACTCTTCGGGTGTGAGCGTGCAGAATTTTCTCCGCCGCACCTGGATTCCCTGGAGCGAGGTAGAGGACGTCGTCCTGCGTTGGCAACTCGAGTTCGTTCTGGTGGACGGTTCGAAAGTCACCGGTATGGGCGGCCCCGCGGTTGGCGCCATAGCGCGGACTCGTGGTGGCGGGCGAGGCGAGCGAGACGCCGAGGTCGTCCGTGACTTTTGGCGAAGCGCCGACGGGCACCCTGGCGCGCAGCCGAAGTCTCGCTCCTGGGACTTGCGCGCTGTACTTGCTTTGGTCGTAATTCTGGTGTGGGCCGCCATCGCGATTCTCGTCGCTGGCTCCCCGTCCTAGCCGAATATCGGCCATCAAAGAACACCGCGGAACCCTGCGGTACGATAGAGATGCCGGAATCCCGGCCCCACTCAGCTTTCAAGGACTTCTTTCATGGCGCACGCCCTCCGTTCGGACCTTCGTAACGTCGCAATTGTCGCGCACGTTGACCACGGCAAGACGACTCTCGTCGACGCCATGCTTCGGCAGACAGGGTCTTTCGGTGAACACGCACACGTCGATGACCGCGCGATGGACTCGAACGACCTCGAGCGCGAAAAGGGCATCACGATCCTTGCGAAGAACACCGCGATCACCTACTCGGGTATCCACGCAACCGAAGGTGCTGTCACGATCAACGTGATCGACACCCCGGGACACGCGGACTTCGGTGGTGAGGTCGAGCGCGGCCTGTCAATGGTTGACGGTGTCGTGCTTCTTGTCGACGCATCCGAGGGCCCGCTGCCGCAGACTCGCTTCGTGCTTCGTAAGGCTCTCGAATCAAAGCTTCCCGTCATCCTCCTCGTGAACAAGACCGACCGTCCTGACGCGCGCATCGCCGAGGTCGAAGAAGAGAGCCACGACCTTCTGCTCGGTCTTGCATCCGACCTCCAGGATGATGTTCCTGATCTTGACGTCGACGCGCTCCTCGACGTGCCTGTCGTTTACGCGTCAGGTCGTGCAGGTGCTGCATCGCACAACCGTCCCGCCGACGGCTCACTCCCCGACAACGAAGATCTTGAGCCGCTCTTCGAAGCGATTCTGGAGCACGTTCCAGCTCCGGCGTACGACGACGAAGCTCCGCTGCAGGCGTGGGTTACGAACCTCGATTCGTCGCCGTTCCTCGGTCGTCTTGCACTGTTGCGTGTCTTCAACGGCACGCTGAAAAAGGGTCAGACTGTTGCGTGGGTTCGTGCCGATGGCACGGTGAGCAATGCGCGCATCACCGAGCTCTTCAAGACTCGCGCGCTCGAGCGCTACTCCGCCGAGAGTGCAGGACCCGGTGACATCGTCGCCATCGCAGGATTTGAAGAGATCACCATCGGTGAGACGATTGCTGATCCCGACGACGTTCGCCCGTTGAAGGCGATCACGGTTGACGACCCAGCGATCTCGATGACGATCGGCACGAACACGTCGCCGCTCGTCGGCAAGGTCCGTGGCCACAAGCTCACCGCTCGCATGGTGAAAGAGCGTCTTGACCGCGAACTCATCGGTAACGTCTCGCTCAAGGTCGTCGACGTCGGACGCCCGGATGCCTGGGAAGTTCAGGGTCGCGGTGAGCTTGCTCTCGCAATCCTCGTTGAGAACATGCGCCGTGAGGGCTTCGAACTCACGGTCGGTAAGCCGCAGGTTGTGACCAAGAAGGTCGACGGAAAGACCCACGAGCCTTTCGAGCACCTCACGATCGATGCACCCGAAGAGTACTTGGGTGCGATCACGCAGCTTCTTGCTGTCCGTAAGGGACGCATGGACAACATGACGAACCACGGCACCGGCTGGGTTCGTATGGAGTTCATCGTTCCCTCGCGTGGTCTCATCGGTTTCCGTACCGAGTTCCTCACAACGACCCGCGGTACCGGAATCGCCAACGCGATTTCCCACGGCTACGAGCCGTGGGCCGGTCACATCTCGACGCGTCAGAACGGGTCGATCGTCGCTGACCGTACCGGTGTCGTGACACCGTTCGCGATCATCGCTCTGCAGGAGCGCATGAGCTTCTTCGTGCAGCCCACTCAAGAGGTGTACGAAGGAATGGTCATCGGCGAGAACTCACGTAGCGATGACATGGACGTCAACATCACGAAGGAAAAGAAGCTCACGAACATGCGTGCCGCGAGCTCGGATACCTTCGAGTCGATGACGCCCCCGCGTCAACTTTCGCTCGAGGAGAGCCTTGAGTTCGCTCGTGAAGACGAGTGCGTCGAAGTGACGCCTGAGATCGTGCGTATCCGCAAGGTTGTGCTCGACGCGACCGAACGTGGACGCTCCGCCTCACGCCTCAAGCGCCAGGACGCGAACGCCTGACGCTTATCGCATAGCGATGTCATCCTCGAGGGCTTCGAGGATGTGCGCTGGGAGGTCCCCGTCCTCGCCACTCGCGTTCAGGCAGATCGCAATCGACGTGCCTGTTGTGACGTTGTACATCGCGAGTGACTGATAGCCGAGACCGTTGCCGGTGTGCCCCACCCAATCACCGATTCTGCCGATACCCAGCCCGTACTCTTCGTAGTACGGGCTGGCTTCGTCTGCAGACGTGGATGAAAAAGATGCGAGACGTTCTTGCTGCGCGGTGGTACCGAGGACGCTTCCGGTGCCGAGGGCCTCGGCCCAGGCTGCGAGATCGGATGCCGTTCCGTACAGTCCGCCCGCCGCGCTGAATGCACTCGCTTGCACTACAGGCAGCGCCTCTGCACCGTCTGAGGTAATCGCGTACGGCGAGGCTATGTTCGTAATGCTCGTGTCATTGTCCGGATAGACGACGCTGTCGAGTCCCAGAGGCGTCAGAATACGATCCTTGACGACCTGATTCCAGGCGCTTCCGGTTGCGGCCTCAACAATCTGACCGATCAAAACCGTGTTCGTGTTGGAGTACTGGTACGAAGTGCCCGGCGCGAAGCTCTCTGGTGCACCCGCCACCAAACTCAGAAGTTCACTGTCGTCCCACCGGCGTTCGGGGTTTTCTTGTATGAGAGAGTGTCATCGCATCTCGGAGATTAAGACCGCGGACGTCCCGGCGCTGAGAGCTTCGAAGATGTGTGGCTCGTCACCCGGGTACGAGAGGTAGTCGCCCGGTGCGAGGATGAACGGCGCATCAGTTGGACCTACTCGAGCCTCGCCGGAGATGAGTACAAGGTGCTCGGTGGTACCCCGCGGGTGCGGTTCCGATCGTCGCGCAGAGCCCGGCTCGGCATTGATCAGGTACAGATCCCGTCGGGTCTGCGGGGGACCGGGTGCCAGAAGTGTCGCGGTATACATCGCCTGCGATGAGCGGATTCCGGAGGAGGTCGTGCTTCGCACGAGAGTAGGCGCCGGCGAACGCTCGTCTACGAGAGCCGCAAATGGGAGACCGAGCGCCGTAGCGAGGGCCCACAGCGTCTCGACGTTGGGGTTTCCGCCGCTGCTTTCCAGCTGCGAGACGGTCGCCTTCGACACGCCCGAGCGGCGAGCAAGTTCTGACACCGAGAGGCCAGCGGCCTCGCGTTCGCGCTTCAGAGCGCGCGCTATCCGCTGTCCAAGGTTGTTCATACCGTTCAGTATGGCAAACATTCGTTCAGCTTGACAGTCAAGATTGTGATCCCCAGGATGGTGAGTATGCGGGTGTTGCGAAAGGTGGCTATAGCTCAGGTTCGAGGCGGTGTGCGTGACCCGCGGTGAGAAGAATGAGTCGCAGCGTGCGTCGCGCCAAGCATGGTCGGTCGCGCTCGCCTCGAGCGCGTATGGCGTCTCATTCGGTGCACTCGCGGTTGCCTCGGGTTTGGATGTCTGGCAAACCTGCGTGCTGAGTCTTTTGATGTTCACGGGCGGTTCGCAGTTCGCGTTCATCGGCGTGATCGGCGCGGGGGGTCTCGCCGCGGCGCCCTCAGCAATCACTTCGGCGGCGCTCCTTGGTGTACGAAACGCGGCCTATGGCATCCGGATGTCCCCGGTCGTCGGAGACGGCTTTTGGCGAAGGCTTGCAGCCGCACAGCTCACTATCGACGAATCAACGGCTGTGGCTCTCGCCCAGCCGACTCCCCGCGGGCGCACGATCGGCTTCTGGGCGACGGGCATCGCCATCTTTGCGGGTTGGAACATCACCACTCTTGCCGGGGCACTCGCGGGCGACGTTCTCGGGGACGTGAGCAAGTACGGTCTGGACGCGGCTGCTGCCGCAGCATTTCTCGCGCTACTGTGGCCGAGGCTTCGTAGCCGCCAGACTGTCGCTGTTGCCGCTGCAGCCGCCGTCGTTGCGACGATGATGACGCCGGTAACTATGCCGGGGGTTCCGGTGATTGTGGCAGCGCTCGTGGCGATCGTGGTCGGCTGGTTCAACTGGTTGCAACCGTCAAAGCCGCGAACGGTCGAAGGAGAGGCGCCGCTATGACCGTGTGGACAGCTGTGCTCCTGGCGTCAATCGCGTGCGTTCTGCTGAAGACGCTGGGGTATCTCGTGCCGCCGGCCCTGCTTTCGGCTCCGCGGCCGGCGCGAATCTCCGAGCTGCTTACTGTGGCGCTTCTCGGCGCGCTCGTCGCGGTGCAAACCTTTGCCACGGGTCAAGAGCTCGTCGTTGATGCACGCATTCCAGCGCTACTTGCCGCGGGCGTGCTGTTGTGGCTGCGCACGCCCTTCGTCGTGGTAGTAATCGCTGCGGCTCTCGTCGCCGCGGTGCTACGTGCCGTCGGGCTTGCCAGATAGGTTTCTTCAAAACATCCCGTCGTACGATGAGAGCGTGAATCTCGGACGTATTGGCGCATGGGTTGTCAGCCTCGTCGTGGGAGCCGTATATGGCGCCGCCGGCACGATTTCGCAGGCCTACATGCTGTGGGGCGTGCCACTGGGGCTCGTCATCGCAGTTGTAGCGTGCGCCGCGGTGCTCGCGGCCATCCGTCTTCTTTCAGAAGATCGGTGGTCAACGCTGGCTGCAGGCGTGGGGATGGTGCTGACGACCTTGGTGCTTTCCGGTACTGGTCCCGGCGGTTCCGTGGTTGTGGAGGCCTCAACTCTGGGTGTCGTCTGGACTGTGGCCGTTCCACTCGTCGTCGCAATTGTCGTCGCATGGCCCGACCTTCGCAGCCCGAGCTCTGCGGACGCTTAGACTGGAAGCATGACGTATGTGATCGCCCTTCCGTGCGTCGATGTGAAGGATCGTGCCTGCATCGACGAGTGTCCCGTCGACTGCATTTATGAGGGGGAGCGTTCGCTATACATTCACCCCGACGAATGCGTCGACTGCGGTGCGTGTGAGCCCGCCTGTCCGGTAGAAGCGATCTATTACGAAGATGATCTTCCGGATGAGTGGCAGGACTACTACAAGGCAAACGTCGAGTTCTTCGACGACGTCGGGTCTCCCGGCGGCGCTGCGAAGGTCGGAGTCATCGCGAGCGATCACCCCTTCATCGCAGCTCTCCCGCCACAAGCGCACTGAGTCGGACGTCGATTATGGGCGTTGCAGACCTCGCGGAATACCCATGGGATGCTGTTGCTCCGTATGCAACGACAGCCCGCTCCCATCCAGACGGCATCGTAGATCTTTCGATCGGTTCGCCGGTTGATCCGACTCCAGAACTGATCGCGACAGAGTTGGCCGCGGCGACGGATGCGCATGCGTATCCGCAGACTATGGGGACGTCTGATCTTCGTGACGCGATTGTGCAGTGGTATTCGCGGCGTCGGGGCGTGGCGGGACTCGGTCGGAATCACGTCTTGCCTACGGTTGGGTCCAAAGAACTTGTCGCCCTGCTTCCGCTGCTTCTGGGCTTGGGGCGAGGCGACGTCGTCGTGCACCCGCGTGCTGCCTACCCGACCTACGAGGTTGGTGCTCGACTTGTCGACGCAACCCCGTTCGCGTCGGACGAACCGGATGAATGGCCCGAATCGACACGACTCGTGTGGATCAACTCACCGGGTAACCCCGACGGTCACGTGTGGGATGCCGCTTCTCTTCGCCGCGCGAAAGAACGCGCCGAGTCTCTTGGCGCGGTGCTCGCGGGTGACGAATGCTACGCCGAGTTGGGCTGGGATGCTCCGTGGGATGCCGAGCCGATCCCCTCTGTGCTCGATGCGCGCGTCGCGCAGGGAAGCTTCGCGGGTCTACTCTCGGTCTACTCGCTCAGCAAGCAGTCGAACTTGGCGGGCTACCGCGCTGCCTTCGTAGCGGGCGATGAAAAGCTGATTGCTCGGCTTCTCACCGCGCGAAAGCACCTCGGTTTGATGCCACCCGCGCCAGTGCAGGCCGCGATGACCGTTGCCCTCGGTGATGACGAGCATGTGGCAGCACAGAAGGAACGCTACCGGGCACGACGTGAGCTTTTGAAGCCCGCAATTGAGTCAGCCGGGTTTCGGGTCGATAGAAGTGAAGCGGGTCTGTACCTGTGGGCTACCGAGGGCAAAGACGCATGGGAAAGCCTCGCGACACTTGCAGATCTCGGCATCCTGGCAGGTCCCGGACACTTCTATGGCGCTGACTTCTCTCAGCACGTACGGTTTTCGCTGACGGCCACGGACGAGAGAATCCGCGCTGCGGCGACTCGACTCGCTACTTTTTCGTCGTAGACCTCTCGGAGATTACGGCATCCTTTGGACGATGTCGGCATAGCCTCGGGCGCAGACTAGGCTGTATTGGACGGAAGTCACGGCGGACTGTTCGAGACTCCCACGGAGCATCAACCGGTGCCTCCACCAACGACCCTCGACGACCAGAAATCGCAAGGAGGCGCCGTGAGCGACGCGGACACGCACCAGAACAAGGCCACACTGAATGTGGGGGAGCGTTCTGCAGAGTTCCCGGTTCTGCTCGGCACCGATGGTGCCCCCGCCATCGACATCTCGACGTTTACACGTCAAACCGGGCACACGGCGCTTGACTATGGATTCGTCAACACGTCGGCGACAAAATCCGCCATCACCTACATCGACGGCGATGAGGGGATCCTCCGCTATCGCGGCTACCCGATTGAACAGCTCGCGACGCACTCGAGTTATCTCGAAGTGGCATGGCTTTTGATTTACGGTGAGCTTCCATCCGAGAGCGAGCTTGCCGAGTTCGACAACAAGATTCGTCGTCACACTCTTCTGCACGAAGATCTGAAGCGCTTCTTCTCATCGCTTCCGCCGACGGCGCACCCGATGTCGGTGCTTTCCGCAGCTACTGCTGCGCTATCGACCTATTACGAAGGCGAATCGGATCCGTCGAATCCGGAACACGTCGAATTGAACACGATTCGGATGCTGGCAAAGCTCCCCGTCATCGCCGCATACGCGCACAAGAAGAGCGTCGGCCAGGCGTTTTTGTACCCGGACAATTCGATGAGCTTCGTCGACAACTTCTTGAAGCTCAACTTCGGTGTTCTGAGCGAGCTTTACGAAATCAACCCTGTGATGTCGCGTGCGCTTGAGCGACTGCTCATTTTGCACGAGGACCACGAACAGAACGCTTCGACTTCGACTGTGCGTCTCGTGGGATCGACGGGCGCTAACCAGTTCTCGTCGATTTCAGCAGGCATCAATGCTCTCTACGGTCCGTTGCACGGTGGTGCGAACGAGGCCGTTCTCGACATGCTCGGCCGAATTCGCGACTCAGGCGAATCGGTGCAGCGCTTCGTCGAACGCGTGAAGAATAAAGAAGACGGCGTGAAGCTCATGGGCTTCGGCCACCGCGTCTACAAGAACTACGACCCGCGCGCGCGTCTCGTGAAAGAGTCAGCCGATGAAGTGCTCCGCGAACTCGGGGTTAAAGATCCGCTTCTCGACCTTGCGAAAGAACTCGAAGACATCGCGTTGAACGACGACTACTTCAAAGAGCGCCGGCTATACCCCAACGTCGACTTCTACACCGGGGTTATCTACAAGGCGATGGGCTTCCCGACCCGCATGTTTACGGTGCTCTTCGCTATCGGGCGTCTGCCCGGCTGGCTCGCGCACTGGCGCGAAATGCAGACTGACCCGCAAACGAAGATTGGTCGCCCTCAGCAGCTCTACACCGGCTCGCCGCAGCGCGACTACCCGGGCGTCTAACCCTTCTTCTTTTTCTTGCCAATCACTTCAGAGGCGTAGTCGGGAACCGTCACGATATTGTCGCGCGGTGGCCGCTCGTACCCCTGCGACGTTGGGCGTGAGGGAATTTCTACCGCCTCGCGGTCGATTGTTGTCCACGGCACCTGGCTCAGTAGATGCGAAATCATATTCAAGCGCCCGCGTCGTTTGTCTTCGTTGTCGACCTCGAACCATGGCGCCTCAGGAATGTCGGTGTGGATGAGCATTGCGTCTTTAGCGCGCGAATAGCTCTCCCACTCGGTGATTGACGACACATCATTGGGGCTCAGCTTCCATCGACGCATCGGGTCAGCGGCGCGATCGCGAAAACGGCGCTCCTGCTCCACATCAGACACACTGAACCAGTACTTCAAGAGCAGGATGCCGTCTTCTACCAGCATCCGCTCAAAGATCGGTGCTTGACGCAAGAACCTGGTGTACTCCTCTTGCGTGCAATACCCCATGACGCGCTCAACACCCGCCCGGTTGTACCAAGACCGATCCATCAGCACTATCTCACCCGCAGCGGGTAGGTGCGCGATGTAGCGCTGAAAGTACCACTCGCTCTTTTGTCGTGGCGTGGGTGTCGGGAGCGCGACTGTGCGGGTAACGCGAGGATTGAGGTACTCGGAAACGCGTTTGATCGTCGAGCCCTTTCCGGCGGCATCCCGGCCCTCGAAGATGACGACGACGCGGGCGCCGGTCTCTTGGACCCATGCCTGCATGTCGACCAGCTGTGCCTGGAGCTTCTTCAACTCAGTTTTGTAGGGCTTCTTTGGCAGTCGCGCGGACATGCGTGCTCCTTCACTCGAGGTGAGAGAACTCTACGCGTGGAGGGCCGCGTTCAAGGTGACGCCGACGCCGCCACGTTTGACTGCTTCAATCGCGCCAGTGAGTGAGTTTCGTCGAATCAGGATGCCGCTGCTTCCCGATAGTGCTGCGCCTTTGACCACCGGTCGGGCGCCATTCGCCTGCACCGGCTCGTCAGCGAGGACGATTTTCGAGCCAGCTGTGACGTACAAACCTGCCTCGACGATGCAGTCGTCTCCCAGTGAGATGCCGATCCCGGCGTTCGCGCCCAAGAGCGTTCGCTCACCGATCGAGACCCGGTGATTGCCGCCTCCCGAGAGCGTACCCATGATCGATGCGCCGCCGCCGATATCACTGCCGTCACCGACAACAACGCCCTGTGAGATCCGCCCCTCCACCATTGATGCGCCCAATGTGCCGGCGTTGAAGTTGACGAACCCCTCGTGCATCACGGTTGTACCGGGAGCGAGGTGAGCGCCCAAGCGCACGCGTGAGGCATCCGCGATGCGCACACCGTGGGGAGTGACGTAGTCGAGTAGACGCGGGAATTTATCGATGCTCTGCACCTGAATGCCCGCACGCATCAGCGCTGGGCGAATTCGGGTGAGGTCATCTGGGTGAACCGGTCCAGCGGTTGTCCATGCCACGTTAGGGAGCACGCCGAAGAGCCCATCGAGATTGAGTGTGTTTGGAGAAACAATGAGGTGAGAGAGCGCATGAAGACGCAGGTACGCATCGGCGGTCGATGCGGGCGCGGCATCCAGATCGATTTCGACGGTGACCACGTCGACGGTAACTGAACGACGGTGATCGGGAGTTGCGAGTGCTGAGAGTTCGGCGGCCGGTTCGGGGCGAACTGACGCGGCCGGCGCTTTTCCTTCGTTCACCTCCGGAAACCAGGCGTCGAGAACGGTGCCGTTCTCTGCGGTCGTCGACAGGCCTTGCGCCCAGATCCATCGTTCAGTGCTCATCCCATCAGGCTATCGAATCAGGATCGGTAGAATCGGCCCATGCCTTCGCTTGATCTGTCCGCGTCGTCGATCGAGCTCACTAGAGCCATCTGCGATATTCCGAGTGTTTCTGACGATGAGCAGACGCTCGCCGATGCGATCACTGAAGCGGTGAGTGGCCTCGCTCATCTCGATGTGTACCGCGATGGAGACACGATTGTGGCGCGAACCGACACGGGCAAGGCGCAGCGTGTGGTTATCGCAGGTCACATCGACACGGTGCCGCTCAACGACAATTTGCCAACGCGCTTCATCGAGGTCGATGGCCAGCCAATGCTGTGGGGGCGCGGAACGGTCGATATGAAAGCGGGAGTTGCCGTGCAACTGAAGCTCGCAGCAGAACTCGTCGATCCTCGCGTTGACATCACATGGATGTGGTACGACCACGAAGAGGTTGCCGCCGATCTCAACGGACTCACTCGCCTGGCGAAAACTCGCCCGGATCTCTTTGCTGGCGACTTCGCGATCCTCGGTGAACCGTCGAACGCTGATATCGAGGGTGGCTGTAACGGCAACATTCGCGCCATTGTCCGTACAGCCGGGGTCCGTGCTCACAGCGCACGCGCGTGGATCGGCGAGAACGCCATCCACAAGGTCGCTCCCATCCTGATGCGATTGTCGGAATACCGCCCGAAAACAGTTGCGGTAGACGGCTTGGATTACCGCGAGGGCCTCAACGCGGTGCGTATCGCCGGAGGAATCGCAGGCAATGTCATCCCCGACGCTTGTGAGGTCGAAGTGAACTACCGCTTCGCGCCGAATAAGAACGCTGATGACGCAGAGAGCCACATGCGCGACGTCTTCGCGGGCTTCGACCTCGAGGTTATCGATGTCTCTGAAGGAGCCCGCCCGGGGCTTGACGCGCCGCTCGCGCAGGAGTTTATCGCCGCCGTGGGCGGTGTGCCGCGGCCGAAGTACGGCTGGACTGATGTGGCGCGCTTCTCGGCGCTCGGAGTCCCGGCGGTTAACTACGGCCCGGGTGACCCCCACCTCGCTCACCACGATAACGAGCAGGTACCGCTCTCCCAGATCGAGAGTGTTGAGCGAGGCCTGCGCGCGTGGTTGAGCAACCCCTGATCGAATCCCGCAGTGCGGGGGCACGATGGCGGGCGCTCCCGCCGTGGCTTCGGATCGGTGCGCTTTACCTAGCTGCGCGCGCGGTGACAACCGGATTCTTCTTGATCGCCGCAGCGATGTCCGGCGTGGGATCTCGGTTCGGAGAGAACGCGACAATCGCCGACTTTGCTGTCGGCTGGGACGCGCAGTGGTACTGGCTCACAGCGGTGAGTGGATATCCACTGGAGCTTCCGCTGACCGATAGTGGACAGGTCGCGGAGAACCAGTGGGCTTTCATGCCGATCTACGCGTATCTCGCGGCGGCGCTCGGGACAGTGCTGGGATCATGGATCGCGGGCGCTGTCGTCATCTCATTGAGTGCCGGCTATCTTTCAGCACTCGTGCTTTACCGGTTATGGCTGCCGCGCGTGGGGGAGTCGGCAGCGATGTGGGCTGTGCTGTTCTTCGTTTCGGGTCCGCTCGCCGCTCTCTTCCATGTGGGATATGCGGAATCCCTATTTATGCTGTGGCTTTTTCTGGCGCTTTTGCTTGTTGCACGGCGGCGCTATGGCTGGCTGTACCTTGTCATTCCACTTATGGGTTTCACTCGCCCCGGCGTGCTCGCGTTCGCGTTGTTTCTCGGACTCTTCGGGATTTGGCGATGGACGCGCCGGCGAAGCGAAGCTCTTTCTGGGCGCGAAATTTCCCATATTGTCGCGCTGGGCGCTCTCGGGGTGATCGTCGGATTTGGGTGGCAAGTGATCGCAGCAGTTGCCACCGGTGATGCCGGGGCGTATCTCGCAACTGAACTTGCCTGGCGGCGGAACTGGCTCACGGGCGACGCATCTGGCTTCATCCCGTTCGAAGGCTTCATCCAGGGAGCGGAGTTCTGGTTCGTTTCCTGGGGAAGCTCAGCACTCATCGGGGTAATCGCGCTGAGTATTGCGGTCGTCGGTGTGAGCGCCCTGCTGCTGTTTCACCCAGCCGCGCGACGTGTTGGTGTGGAGATTCGGTGGTGGGCCGCGAGTTACTTGCTGTATCTCCTTGCTGTGTTCTTTCCGCAGTCGAGTATCTTTCGACTGCTCGTGCCGCTGTCCCCGCTCTGGGGCGCTGTCGCTGTGCCGAAGCGGACTGCGTGGCGTGTCGGTGTCGTCGTCGTTGCGCTCGTTGGCCAGTGGTGGTGGATTTACAACATGTATGCGCTCGGCAACACGTATTGGCAGATTCCGTAAGCGTGTGATGCGCGAGCGTTCTCCGTCGCGCGATCCATCACGGTAAACTCATTGCTAAGACATGTTAGGAAAGGGAGCCACGATGGCAGCCATGAAGCCGAGAACCGGAGACGGGCCGATGGAGGCCGTGAAGGAAGGGCGCCTTATCATCGTTCGCGTGCCGCTTGAGGGTGGCGGACGTCTCGTCGTCTCCGTCAACGACGCGGAAGCGAAGGAGCTTTACGACGTGCTTAGCGGAGTCGTAAAGCCAGCCTGATCCTTACGACGAAATCGACGGTCGGCCCCTTTCGGGGCCGACCGTTTCGTTTTCTACCGCACGTCCGTGCGCGAGGTCTATGACGAGTAGTCGCGGAGCGTTGTGAGCTGCAGAAGCCCTTCACCAACAATCGACAGCGCGCCAATTACCGCGAGGGAAGCCTGCGTTTCTTGAATCAGTGAGCGGTACGCCACGGTCGTGGGGTCGCGCCGCACCGGGTCGGACACTCCACCGCCCGCCAGGACACGAGGAACGAGCACAGTGCCGCCCGGCCGAACGAGACGAAGACCATGCTCGACGTATTCGATGACAGCTTCCGGATCGGCGTCGACTAATACGACATCGTAAGAAGCCTCGTTCATGCGGGGCAAGACGCTGGAGGCGCGTCCGGTGATGAAGCGCGCACGTGCGGGCGGAATCTTTGCGTCGATGAAGGCTTGACGCGCGGCGCTGAGGTGTTCAGGTTCGCTGTCGATCGTCGTCAAGGTCGCTCGTGGTGCTCCGCGCATGAGCCACAACCCGGAAACGCCCGCTCCAGTGCCTATCTCGACAATGTTCAGTGCATTCGACGCGGCTGCGATGACAGAGATCTGCGAGCCGACTGCGGCACTCACGGGTGCAGCGCCGAGTTCGAGCGCGTGAGCGCGTGCTCGTGTGATGTAGTCAGGTTCGACCGAGACCTCGTCGGCGAAGCGTGCGTTCGCTGTGTGTTCGCCCATGGGTGACCTCCTCATTCAGAGTACGCGGCCACAATGACCGAACGGCGCAGGCGCGGCGGTAATCTGAAGTCATGATCTTCGGTCTCACCTTCGAGAAGCTTTTGGTGATTGCGGTGATAGCTGGACTCATCATCGGACCGGAGCGGCTACCTCGCTACGCGGAGGGCGCCGCGCGCTTCATCGGCCAAGCGCGCGACTATCTGCGCGGAGCGAAGACTCGTGTGCGTGACGAAATGGGCGCGGATTTCGATGACGTCGACTGGCGCAAACTCGACCCGAGACAGTACGACCCACGCCGCATCATTCGCGAAGCTCTCTTGGACGATCCGCCGACGGCAACTGTAAAGGCAGTTTCAGCCGCCGCGATACTCTCCGGGACTGGTTCTGACGCAGAGTCGACATCCACTCAGAAGGAGGATGGTTCGTTTCCTTTCGATGACGAGGCGACGTAGCCAATCATCTTGGTTGGAACGGTAGCTTTCGACCGGCAAGTCCGCGGGGTTCGGTAGCGAGTTTCGTCGCAAGTTCTGTGATCGCGCGTGCCGCGGGGTCTTCTGGATCGGCGAGAACGACGGGAGCGCCCGAATCTCCGGCCACTCTAAGTGCCGAGCTGAGCGGCACGGAGGCGACAAGCGAAACATTCTCGCCTCCCGCAGACAGCGAGGCGGCGACGGCAGCTCCGCCTCCCGAGCCGAACAGTTCCAGTGTGGTGCCGTCCGGGAGAGTCATAGGCGCCATGTTTTCGATGACCCCCACAACGCGTTGGCCGGTCTGACGCGCGAGCACGCCGCTGCGCACAGCCACGTCTGAGGCGGCAGGTTGGGGGGTCGTTACGACGAGGACTTCGGCGTGAGGCAGGAGCTGACCAACTGAAATTGCAACGTCTCCGGTACCTGGAGGCATGTCGAGGAGCAAGATATCAAGGTCGCCGAAGTGCACATCGGTCAAAAATTGTTGCACGGTGCGATGCAGCATCGGGCCGCGCCATGCGACGGCGGCTCCTTCATCACCCTCGCGAAGAAACATGCCAATTGACACTGTTTTCACGTCGTACGCGATGGGCGGAAGGATGAGCTGATCGATGCGAGTCGGGCGAACGGTTCGTCCCGCTTCGTCAACGAGGCCCAACAACCCAGGAATTGAGAAGCCGTGCACGTCGGCGTCGATGAGGCCAACGGAGAGTCCACGTGCGGCCAGCGCGACAGCGAGGTTTGCCGTGAGCGTGGACTTGCCGACTCCGCCCTTACCACTTGTGACGGCGATGACGCGGGTGAGGCTTTCGGCCGTGAAGGCGACACCGCGAGGACGCCCGGCTCGAAGCCGTTCGGTGAGCGCCGCTCGTTGCTCCGGGGTCATCACCCCCATCTCAATGTCGGTCTCGATGACTCCTGGCACACGTGCAGCAGCTTCACGGACGTCGCTTTCGATGCGGACGGCAGCGGGACATCCGACAATCGTTAGAGCCACCCGTACATGTGCGACGCCATCAGCGACAGTGACGTCGCCAATCATGTCTAGCTCCCCGAGTGGGCGCCGAAGCTCCGGGTCAATAACAGCTGAGACCGCGGACCGAACGCTCTGGACGTCAGCGCTCACGCGCGCGCCGTTCTGCATTCTCCGCGCGTTCGCGGCGCTCGCGGCGCTCTTCACGCTCAGCAACGACCTCTTCAGATTCGCCGGCTGCGCGAGCATCTAGGTCTTCGACGAACGACTTGAGCGCATCGCGTAGCGAATCTCTTGTAACGATCTCTTCGGAGAGGTCGGTGATCTTCATGCGCAGGGCCACGACTTCGCGAGCAAGGTATTCGGTATCGGCGAGGTTTCGCTCTGAACGTTGACGGTCCTGTTCGATCTGCACGCGATCCCGATCGTCCTGTCGGTTCTGGGCCAACAGAATGAGCGGAGCCGCATACGAGGCCTGCAGCGAGAGCACGAGGGTAAGCGCGGTGAACCCGTTTGCGGCGGAATCGAACCTCAGCGCGTTGGGTGCCATGGTGTTCCACGAGATCCATGCGACGCAGAACAGGGTAAGCGCGATCAGGAACCAGGGTGTCCCCATGGCTCGCGCAATCCACTCCGTGCCGCGCCCGAACCTGTCGCGAGATGGGCGCGGAGTGCGCGCCAGCATCCCGGAGCGTCCGCGGGGTGCGTCGAGCTCGGGGATACGTCCCTTTCGTGCCATCATCGCGTCCTCGCGACAACTGTCTCGGTGCCGTCATCAGAGTCGCCCGATCGCCAGTCATCAGGCAAGAGGTAATCGAGGACATCATCGACGCTCACGGCCCCGACCAGTCGGTGTGCGCCGTCTGTGACTGGCAGCGACACGAGGTTATAGCTGGCGAGCATTCGTGCGACTTCTGCCGCGGGAGCTGTCGCTGGCACTGGATCGATCGTGTCGTCGATGATCGCGCCCAGCCGTTCGTGCGGCGGGTAGCGGAGCATTCGCTGGAAATGCACAGTGCCGAGCAAGCGTCCCGTGGGGGTTTCGTACGGGGGGAGGGTTACATAAACCGCCGCCGCAAGCGCTGGGTGCAACTCGTGGCGCCTGATCAGAGCTAGGGCTTCCGCGACGGTTGCATCGGCCGAGAGAACGATGGGTTCGGGCGTCATGAGGCCACCCGCAGTCTCTGGGCCGTACTTCAACAGCGCGCGGACGTCTTCGGCCTCTTCAGGCTCCATGAGGTCGAGAAGTTCCTCAGAGCGGGCATCTGGCAACTGGCCGAGGAGGTCTGCGGCGTCGTCGGGCTCCATCGCGTCGAGAATGTCGGCAGCTCTTTCGTCGCCGAGGGCCTCGAGAATGTGGACTTGATCTTCCTCCGGCATTTCCTCGAGTGCATCAGCCAGGCGATCATCAGGGAGCTCCCCAGCGACCTCGATGAAGCGCTCCTCAGGAAGATCGAGAAGTGTGTTGGCGAGGTCTGCGGGCTTCAGCTCAGCAAGGCTCGCGACGAGTTGTTCGGCAGACTGCGGCTCGCCGGGCTCTTGCGTTTCGCGGATCGCCTTCCAATCCGCGAACGTCGTGGCACCCTTCGCGAACGGCGCAGAGCTCGTCTTCGGGCGGCGGAGGAAGAGCTGACCGACATCCCACTCGCCGAGCCGGTTCCGTTCGATCGCGACGTCTTCGATGACGGCTCGACCGGAGCCATCTTTCAAATACACCTTGCGCCCGAGTAGCTCCGTGATGACGCGCACTTCTCCGCCACGCTGCTGGAAGCGGCGAACGTTGATGAGCCCTGTCGTAATCACCTGGCCGGTCGCGATGGATGTCACACGGCCGATCGACACGAAAACATGCCGTCTACCGGGGATTTCAACGACGAGTCCAACGACGCGCGGAGCGTCGGTGGTGCGATATATCACGACCACGTCGCGGACCTTGCCGAGACGGTCGCCAGCGGGGTCGAAAACCGAACACCCGGCTAGGCGTGCGGCAAAAACCCGTTGCGTACTCACAGACTCAAGAGTAGTCGGCGCCAACGCACGGTGCCCGCGTCACCACGCCAGATGCGATGCGATGATGGGTACATGAGTATTTCGGGTGGATATCCTCCGGCACGGGGAGAAGTTGGCGACACAATCGCGAGCTACCCCTCTTATGAGGCGGCGCAGAAGGCAGTTTCTTCTCTCATCGCGGGGGAGGTGCCTGCGAAGCACATCGCGATAGTGGGCAACGGTTTGCGTTCAATTGAACGTGTCACCGGCCGATTGGGATACGCGGCGGCCGCGCGAAGCGGAGCACTCAACGGACTGCTTCTGGGGCTGCTATTTTCTTTCATCTTCGTCCTCGGAGATCCGGCGGCACCCATTCAGACATTCGCAGGCGTGCTGCTCGTTGGTATCGCCGTCGGAATGCTGCTGAGCATCATTACCTACTCGTTTTTACGGCGTCGACGCGATTTCGCGTCCGTCATGCAGATCGTCGCTGATAGCTACGACGTGACAGTTTCACCTACGAGCGTGCAACGCGCGCGTCAGGTACTGAACGGCGGCGGAGGAGCACCAGCATCCGTGCCGACCGCGCCGTCAGCATCGGAGGGAACACCCTCGTCATCATCAACACGTCCGCCAGTCTCCGCGCCCTCACGCGTTGATTCCGAGCCGCCGAGATATGGGGAGCGCATTGCGCCGCCGGCGGCTGCGGACGACACGAACGAGGGGCACCCCGATCAGGAGCGCCCCTCGTCTTAGCGTGCTTCGCTGTTTAATTCGTGAGTCGCGCGATCCACTGCTCAATCTCGTCGGCCGTGCGGGGCATTCCACCGGAAAGATTCACCGGACCGTCTTCAGCGAGCAGGATGTCATCTTCAATGCGGACACCAATTCCACGGAACTCTTCTGGAACAGTCAGATCGTCGATCTGGAAGTAGAGGCCGGGTTCGATCGTGAATACCATTCCCGGTAGCAACACGCCGTCGTAGTACATCTCTCGCCGCGCTGCGGCACAATCGTGCACATCGATGCCGAGGTGGTGGCTCGTGCCATGCACCATGTACCGGCGGTGCTGGCCGCCTGAGTCCGCGTCGAGCGCCTCCTCAGCGGTCACGGGAAGCAGACCCCACTCTGCAACTCGCTGGGCAATAACGCTCATTGCAGTGTTGTGGAGATCGCGAAATTTCACGCCGGGGGCAGCGACTGCGAATGCCGCGTCGGCGGCTTCACGCACGGCCTCGTAAACCTTTCGCTGTACCTCGCTGAACGTGCCGTTGACCGGCAGCGTCCGCGTGATGTCAGCTGTGTAGAGGCTGTCGACCTCAACACCTGCGTCCACAAGAATCAGGTCGCCGGGTGACACCGCGCCATCGTTACGTGTCCAGTGCAGGTAGCACGCGTGCGGGCCGGAGGCTGCGATGGTGTCGTACCCTTCGCCGTTGCCATCACTTCGCGCGCGGCTGTGGAAAACGCCCTCCACAACCCTCTCGCCACGTGGGTGATCGACGATGGACGGCAACGCGCGGACGATGTCGTCGAAGCCGGCCGCGGTGGTGTTGACCGCGAGCTGCAGCTGTTCGATTTCGAAGTCATCTTTGATGAGCCGAAGCTCCGAGACGAACTGGGTGATTTCGGCATCTTCCTCAACGACCAGATCACCAGGAACGGACGTGAAATCCGCGATGTGTGCTGTGGCGATATCGAGGTTCTCTGCGACCTCTGAGAGAGACGGCCGGGGGCCAATCCAGAACTCACCCACCGTCGAGTCCGCATAGAACTCGGTTGTCGTGCGGTCTGCTCGTTCGCGAAAATACAGCGTGATGTCGTGGCCGTTGTCATTCGGATCGAACACGAGCACGGCACCCGGTTCTGTGTCGCTCGCCCATCCGGTCAAGTGAGAGAAAGCCGAGTGCGCACGAAACGGATAGTCGGTGTCGTTGCTGCGTTGTTTCAGTTCGCCGGCAGGAACCACAATTCGGCGGCCGACGAACGTTGCTGAGACAGCTGAACGTCGTCGCGCCGCAAACTCTGCCTGCGCGCGGGCTCTGACGCGAGTAGGAGTGCGCTCTGCCCATCCCGTTGAGATCGTCGTCAGGAATCCCTGTGGGAAGGGCTGTCGTCGGTTGGTTGTGCCAACTTCTGTCTCAGCCTCCGGGGGAGTCTCCGGCGTCGCTGCGGATGCAATCGTGTCGCTGTCGCCTGTGGTTGTCATTCCTCAATTCTCGCACTTCGTGCATGAGGCAACACTGATTGCTTTGGCTATTCGTACGGCTCGAGCTGAACGACGAGTGGTCGGTGGTCGCTACCGGCGTCATCGAGTGACTGCAGCACGACGGATCCTGTGGCTGTCCAGTGCGCACTCACCATAACGTGATCGATGGGTGCACCGGCAAGCGCGGGGAGTGCCGTTGACCATGTGCCGATCGCACCGTTTCCGGTTGCCGCGGCAGTGTCGGTGCATTGGCCGAGATCTCCGCCATCGACGCCGAGTCCAGACATGTGGTCGACAGTCGCGTTGAAATCTCCCGCCATGATGACGTTGGCGTCGCCCGCGCACTGATCAGCGAGCCATTGAAGATCGCCTCGCCACTGGGGCATGTAGTCTTCCCGCGGAGCGACGGCGTGTGCCGCGACAACGATGGGCCCGTCTCCGCTGTTTGGCATGGCGACGGCGCTGGGAAGGGTCGACGTATTGCTCGTGCCATCTGCGGAAGACTCAATGACGGAGTAGTCGCCAAGATCTGGGGAAATCAAGATTGTGGTGGACTCAGAGTCCCACTCGCCGGACTGCGTGTGATGCGCCCACATCGGGTGCCCGAGTTCTCCCATTGAAACTGCGACCGCGGTACCGGTTTCGATCGTCGTCTCCGGCAGGGTGACGATGTCGGCATCCATCGCGACAGCTGTCTGCGCAATAGTGTCCGCCGATGTTGCAACACCGGCGGTATTCCAGGTCATGACTCGCACACTGGTTTCGGTCTGCTCGGGGAGCGTTTGCGATCCGAGTCCGCGTGACGCGAGGATCGCGCCGTTTACCCCCGCTCCGGCAAGAAAAACAAACGCGAGCGACAATGCCAACGCGCGGATGGGACGCACGACCGCGAGGAACAGCGCGAGCACAAAAAGTGCGGCGAATCCGACAGCGATAAGAGCCCGAAACGAGACGAGCTGGGCGATGGGAAGGTCGCGTTCGAGGCGAAAAAACTGCGGCCAAGAAATCACCGCCACAGCAATCGCGCCAAGCACAGTGAGGAGGAGTCCGAACAGGCGCAGCACGACGGCGACTCTACGTCAGGAGGCTGAGAGATCGGCGGAAGCCGTCGGCTCGGACTACGCTCAAAGGATGGCTGAGCAGGAGCGGTTTCGCGGACCAAGCGATCTGCATCTGCACTCGCTGCGCTCGGACGGCACAGACTCGCCTGCCGAAGTGATGGACGCAGTCCATCGCCATGGCATCCGGACGGCTGCGTTGACAGACCATGACACCACCGCTGGGTGGGCGGAAGCCGCGGAGGCCGCCCGAGCGCTGGGTATGACTTTCGTGCCCGGTATGGAGCTCAGCACCCGACAGAGCGGTCGAAGCGTTCACCTGCTGGCCTACCTTTTCGACCCCGCGGATCCTGCTCTCAACGCCGAGATTGCACGCATCCGTGAGTCCCGGATGGGACGAGCAGCCGCGATTGTCGCCAACATCGGGCGCGACTACGACCTCACCTGGGCGGACGTCGTTGCCCAGACTTTCGACGATGCAACCGTCGGACGCCCTCATATCGCCGACGCTCTCGTGGCGAGAGGCCTCGCTGTCGATCGGAGCGCCGCGTTTGACGGCATCCTTCACCCTCGTGCCGGATATTACATTCCGCACTATGCGCCGTCGGTCGAGGATGCTGTGCGACTCGTCGTTGCGGCCGGAGGAGTGCCGATCGTCGCCCATCCGACGCCGGCCGGACGCGATCGGATGATGCCAGTTCCGGTGTTGGAAAAGCTCATTGCCGCCGGGCTTGCTGGGTTCGAAATCAATCATCGTGAGAACACTGAAGCAGGCAAGGCCGTCCTGCGGGAGCTGAGCCATAAACACGACCTCATCGTGACGGGGTCGAGCGATTATCACGGCTGGGGAAAGCCAAATGTGCCGGGGGAGAACACCACAGCGGATGCAGCTGTTGCGCGCATTATCAGCGGTGCACGAGGAAGCGCCCCCGTCTACCCGTAGGCAGATGAGGGCGCTTCGTCTTGTGAAGATGAGGCTTAGCTCAGCGCCTTTGCTTTGAGCTGCTCAAATTCAGCCGCTGTAATAGCGCCTGCGTCAAGCATTTCTTTCGCCTTAGCGATTTCTTCGGTCGGGCTCGTGCCCGCGACCTGCTTTATGTACGAGTCCTGCGCGTCCCGGAACTGCTTCGCCTGCGCAGCACTACGTTCACCCATGCCGCCCCCGCGGACAATGAGGTATACCAGGGGTCCGAGGAACATGAAGAAGATGATGAAGAGGAGCCAGAGGGCTTTCCACCCACCCGCAAGCGTGTGATCACGGAAGATGTCGCTGACAATCGCGAACAGCGCGAAGATGTAGCCAACCAAAATGATGATCGACAGGAACCACCAGATGGTTTCGCCAAGTGATCCCCAAAACCCCTGGTACTCAACAGTCTGAGCGAATACGTGCACGGGTGTGCCTTTCTAGAAAAGTCCGATGACACTCCCTGGTGCCATCGGACTCACTCTAGCGGCGACCTGAATTTTCGCTAGACGTTTGTTCCCGCGCTATCTGTGGGGCGCGGGCCGCGGCGGCGTCGACGACGGCGAGGAGCCGCGTTGCCATCGTGGTGTTCACTTCCGCCACCGTCATGTGTTCCCGCACCTTCAGTGCTGCGCGCATCATTCGACGCGCTTTCTGGCTTGCTCGCCGAATCGTGACGACGGCGGCGCTGTTCGCCACTTCGGGAAGAGGGCGCTTTGCTGGCTGTTTTGACACTCGAGGTCCTAGGCGCGGTTGAAATGCGGCCCTTCGTGCCTTCGGGAATGTTGAGGTCGGAATAGAGGTGCGGGCTCGACGAATACGTTTCGGTCGGCTCCGGCTGACCGAACTCCAGAGCTCGGTTGATCAGTGCCCACTTGTGCAAGTCTTCCCAGTCGACGAACGTCACCGCGATTCCGGTGCGGCCAGCACGACCGGTGCGGCCCGCGCGGTGCAGATAAGTCTTCTCGTCGTCGGGGATCGTGTGGTTGATCACGTGGGTCACGTCATCGACGTCGATACCGCGGGCAGCGACGTCGGTGGCAATGAGCACGTCACGCTTCCCTGCCTTGAACGCGGCCATCGAGCGCTCGCGCGCTTCCTGGCTCATGTCGCCGTGTACGGCTCCCGCGTTGAAGCCGCGGTCGCTGAGTTCATCAACGAGACGCTGCGCTGCGCGCTTCGTGCGCGTGAAGATCACGGACTTGCCACGGCCTTCGGCCTGCAGCATCCGGGCGATCACTTCATCTTTGTCGAGCGAGTGAGCACGATAAACAAGGTGTCGGATGTTTGCCTGAGTGAGGCCTTCGTCAGGATCGCTTGCACGCATGTGAATCGGGTTTGACATGAAGCGGCGGGCCAAGGTGATGATGAGTCCGGGCATCGTTGCGCTGAACAGCTGTGTGTGGCGAACAGCCGGCACCATCTGGAAGATCTTTTCGATATCGGGAAGGAACCCGAGGTCGAGCATCTTGTCAGCCTCATCAAGCACGACCTCGGTCGCGTGCGACAGATCAAGGAGGCGCTGGTTTGCGAGGTCGATAAGTCGACCGGGCGTGCCCACAACAATCTGGGCACCAGCGCGAAGCTGGTCGATCTGGCCCTCGTACGCTTTGCCACCGTAGATGGCAACAACGTTTGTCGGCCGGTTCTGGGTCAGCATTGCCATGTCTTCGAAGACCTGCACTGCGAGTTCGCGTGTCGGCACAACGATGAGAGCTTTAACTCCCGGCGCCGGGTCGTGACCGAGTCGCTGTACGACTGGAATGCCAAAGCCGAAAGTCTTTCCGGTACCCGTCTTGGCCTGGCCGATGATGTCTTGCCCGGGAAGCCCGAGCGGAATTGTCTGTTCTTGAATCGGAAAGGCATCCACGATGCCTTTCGCTGCGAGAGCGTCGACGATGTCTTGATCGACGCCGAGCTCGGCGAAAGTCGTCACTATATGAACCTGTCTGGTGAGTGGCGGCGCGGTGCGCCACCGATGCGGATCCACGCCTTTCACTCAACCAGAGGCGCGGGGGCCCCGATCCGTCGCCGGGACACCTCCACGATAGCGGAGGCGACTGAGGATGCCCTGGCTCTATGCTGGGGGCGTGTTCGAATGGTTCCGACGGCGACGCCGTCCCGTGCGTAACCTCCGGCTTCGCACCCGAGATGAGCTCCAGGCTGCCCGCAAAGTGGATTTCGCGGCCCTCGCACCCGATATCGACACGTATTTGGGTCAGGCCGCGTATCTCCAACTTGGATACGTCGAAACTCTCAGCGAGCTCATCGCCGCGACACCTGAGCTCTCGCAGAAGGAATCGCTCTCGCGCGCCGCTGGTGCCGCGCTAAGAAAGCACGGCGAGTTGGTCGGCCTCATTCGTGATCGGGGCGACGATCCCACGGCTCTTATGCTGCCGTTTCGCGAACCACTCGACACGTTTCGCCGGGCGACCCATGGCAGCAGGCCACAAGAGACGATGCTTTCTGTCCATCTGACAGCGGGTCTCCTTGACGACTTCTACCGCACTCTTTCCGCGGGATACGGTGACACCGGTCGACGCGTGGCCCGAATCCTTGCGCAAGACAGCGACCGCGACGCTCTCGTTGAGATGTTGACAACGACGATCTCGAGCAGCGACGAGTGGGCATCGCTTCTCGGCCTATGGGGTCGACGTCTCGTCGGTGACACCCTTTTGATTGCCCGGGCGGCACTTCGCCCGCATGTCTTAGAAATCGAAGAGCAAGAAAAACAGGTCGAGCCGGTTTTCACCGAGATCATGGGCATTCATGCCCGCCGGATGGAAGCGATGGGTCTCGCTTCCTGACGGACAACGTTCAGACCAGTTTTAGGCTTTTCTTTACACGCTCATCGCGGGCAACCCGCGAGCGAGTGAGCAGGACCGTTGCTGCGAAGACAACTGCTGCGGGAACTACAACCGCGGCGGCCCACAACAAAAAACTCGCGCTGGTGAGACCAAGCCACGTCAATGCGAGCCAGACCGCTCCGCCCGTCACCGAGCCCACGAGCGGCATGAGGGCTGCGCCGCGCAGATGACGCCCAGGCAGAACGAAATGGGCAGCGAGTCCCAGTGTTGCGCCCAAGATGAAGGCAAGCAGGATGTCCACGGGTGGTTACGCGACTCGAGCGGCTACAGCGCGCTAGGCGACGAAGCCGACGCGGCGAGACTCTTCGGTTCCGAACTCGACGAAAGCAAGGCTTGTGGTCGGCACCATGTAGGAGTTGCCCTTGACGTCGGTGAAGGACACGTATGTCGCCCCTTCGTCGAGCGCTGTCGAAACTGAACTCTTCACTTTTTCGGCCGGTTCATTGGTCTCGAAGTTCAGTTCGCGGCCGGTGTTTGCGATGCCGATGCGGATCTCCACGGTGTCTCCTTCTCTCTCGCCCGAAGGCGCACCACGACTCTACGACACGTCCGGACGCGTACTGCCCGGAGCATGAACGCTGTTGGCGAACGCGCCGCGATGTTGGCACCTCGGAAGTACTTGTCGCCTCTTCTGATGTCGCCACCGAGCGATACCGTTGTCGGCGATGACTGTTAGTTCTCTCTTCGACTCGTCGCGCCTGGTTTCCGAGCAGCGCGACGTTGTCGACGCCGACCCCGAAGCATCCTTCGTAGTCGTTGGTGCACCTGGCACAGGAAAGACCGCGACAGTCGTGGCGCGCGTTGCTGCGCTGGTCGCTCAGGGGGTCAGCGTCGACTCGATTGTGGTGTTGACTGCAACACGCTCCGCGGCGACGGGACTGCGCGACGAACTTGGCCTTGCCGCTGGCGCTGCAACGTCTGGACCACTGGCACGTTCGGTGGCTTCGTTTGCGTACGGACTCGTGAGATCAGCGGAGGTCGCGGCGGGTCGCGAAAGCCCACAGCTGCTCACCGGTGGCGACGAAGATCAGATCATCCGTGACCTTCTCGACGGCGATGCCGAGGACGAAGCAGAATCCACATCGCGATGGCCGGTTGAACTGAGCGCAGACGTACGCGCAACGACAGGGTTTCGAAGCGAGGTGCGTGCGTTCATCGCAGAGTGCACGACTCTCGGGATCGATCCGCGCAGCTTGACCTCTTGGGCTGAAAAACGCGACATTCCTGCGTGGGGTGCGATGGCGACGTTTATGAGCGAGTATCTGGGGGTCCGCGCGCGCATGCGCGGCGCATATCGAGATGCCGCGACGTTGATTCGCGAGGCCATTCCGCTTGCCCGCTCGGGGGCAGCGCCTCACCTCAAAGCTGTGATCGTCGATGATGCGCAAGAACTCACGCGGGGCGGCGTCGAACTTGTGGAGGCGCTTTTTCATCGCGGAGTTCCGGTGACCGCGTTCGGAGACCCAGACGTTGGCTCGGGGGCATTCCGTGGTGCGACGCCTGAGAACTTCGCGAGACTGGCTGCATCGCTGGGGAGTATGCGTGTTCTGCGCTCCCACCATCGGGGTACGGCTTGTCAGATTGATCTGGTGAGCCGCGTGACGCAGCATATTGGCGCTGTGGGAGTGGTGGACCACCGTCGTGCGCCCACGCACGTGCCACCAGATGGCACTGTGCGTTCTCGGCTCGCACGTTCTGCCGGCGAAGAGCTCGACATGATTGCGCGTGCCCTGCGCGAACGACACGTCCACGACAACGTGCCGTGGTCCGAGTGCGCTGTCATCGCGCACGACGGCCGTCAAATCGCGCAGCTCGAGGCGGAGCTTGTGGCGCGAGAGGTGCCGGCGCATGCCAGCGGGCCAGGCACGGCGCTCGGTGCTCTTCGGCCCGTACGTGACCTGCTGCGCGTCGTGGCACTCGCCGTCGATGAGACCGCCTGGGAGGTGTCGGTTGTCGAGGACGCGCTTCAGGGTGCAGGTATGGACCCCATCGAACTGCGGAGACTTCGCTCGGCTCTTCGCCATACCGAACTTGCCAATGGCGGGGGTCGCCCGGCGCGAGAGCTCTTGATGTCCGCGATGCGCAATCCGATCGAGTTCGTGCTGCTCGACACGCGCGAGGGACGCCGCGCCGCGCGCGTCGCCGAGACGATCGCACTTCTGGCCGAGCAACGTCTCGGCGGTGCGAGCGCGCACGAGTTGCTCTGGACAGCATGGGAGCGCAGCGGCAACGAGCGAACCTGGCACGAGGCCACGCGAGGTACGGGTCCACTTGCCGCAGCGGCGAACCGAGACCTCGATGCGGTCGTGTCGTTGTTCCAAGCAGCCAAAAGATTCGGTGAGCGACTCCCGGATGCTGAAGCGCTCGATTTCGTGCGCAGCGTGAGCGAAAGTGATGTCGCAGAAGATCGCCTTGAGACCTCGCTCTCACGCGATGCCGTTCGCATCCTGACCCCCGCGGCGGCTGCTTCGACCGAATTCGACACGGTAATCGTTGCTGGAGTGCAAGAGGGCGTGTGGCCAAATACCCGGCTGCGCGGCAGCGCCCTCGACACCTGGCGGCTTGCCGCGGTTCATGACGGTGCCGATGCCGGAGCTGACACCGTCGACCGACGTCGGAGCGCTATGCATGACGAACTTCGACTTTTTGTGCGAGCGATTTCTCGCGTGCGGCGTCGGCTGATGGTCACGGCTGTCGACGATGACGACAACGGCCCCAGCGTGATTTTTGAGCTGCTCCCACCGCCGGAGCCGATCGGCGTGGGATCGGAACATCCGCTGACGCTCCGTGGCCTCGTCGCCGCGCACCGACGGACCCTCACGGAGCCTCGGAGCGCCAATGGTGCCCGTCTCGCAGCGGCCGAACAGTTGGCGCTTCTGGCTGACGCTGGTGTCGCGGGTGCGCACCCAGACTCCTGGTATACGGGCCTTTTCCCGACATCGACTGAGCCGCTTCGAGACATTTCGCGTGAAGACATTCGCGTCTCGCCGTCTCTCATGCACACGATCGAAGAGTGTCAACTCAACTGGGTCATTGGTGACCTTGGCGGGGATCCGGGCGGTGCTGTTGCCGGTCTTGGCACAATCATTCACGCTGCTCTCGAAACAGCGGACTCGATTTCCGAAGAGAGCATGTTGCGCGTCGTCGATGCGAGGTGGGGGGAGCTGGAGTTCGAATCTCCCTGGCGTGATCGAGCAGAACGAGCGCGCGCACAAGATCTCGTTCGACGACTCCATGTCTATTTGAGACGATTTGAAGCCGAAGGAGGCAGGCTGATCGATGCGGAGCCACATTTCGAAGTCCCGCTCGCGCTTGCTGGCTTCGAAACGGATCCCGGCGATGAAGAGCATCACCACGTGATTTTGAGCGGATATATCGATCGAGTGGAACAACGCCCCGATGGAGCTGTCGAGATCGTCGATCTGAAAACCGGGAAGAGCGAGCCGCAAACGGACAACAAGGTCACAGACAACGCGCAGCTCGCCGCGTATCAGCTGGCCTTCGCGGCTGGTGCGATACCGGGGACAGCCGGTCTCCCCTCAGGCGGGGCCAAGCTCCTCGTTTTACGTCCGACCGCGGCGTCGCGCGACTTTGTCACTCCCCATCAACCACCGTTGTCTGAGGAGGAGCGCGCGCTTTTCATCACCCGAGTGCACGCTGCGGCGTCTGTCATGCGTGGCGTGAGCTTCACGGCGCCGTACGAACAGCATTGCAGAGACGAGCACTCGTTCGGTCTGTGCCGAATCCACACGATCAGCGCGGTGAGTGCTTCATGAGTGGGGTCGTGCCGCCCTCGGTGCCGGCGTCGCCGAGCATGTCAGCACGTGCGATCGCTGCGGCTCTTGGCCAGTTTCCGCCCACCGACGAACAGATCGCCGTTATTGAATCTCCGCTGTCGCCTGCGCTCGTCGTTGCCGGTGCAGGAAGCGGGAAAACCGAGACGATGGCATCGCGCGTGGTGTGGCTTGTTGCAAATGGCCTCGTCGCGCGCGACGAAGTGTTGGGTCTGACGTTCACGCGCAAAGCGGCAGGAGAGCTGGCTGAGCGAATCCATCGAAGGCTCACGCGTCTCGACGAATTCGCTCGCCACGGCTTGCTATCGCAACTCGGCGAGCTCCATTCTTCAGGAAAGCTCGACGTGTTCGCCCGCATCGAGCGTGAAGGGGATGAGGCAGCGCGCTTTCACGCTCTCGCCGCACTTGAACAACAGGTCGCGAGCACCGACAGGAGCGGCGAGATTGTCGATCTGCTTTCACGCCCGACTGTGTCGACCTACAACAGCTTCGCTGACGCGATTGTTCGCGAACACGCTGTGCGTGCAGGACGCGATCCTGAAGCTGTTGTGATGTCAGAATCAGCCGCCTGGCTCTTGATGCGACGTGCTGTGCTGGCAAGTGACGACACGCGACTCGAAGAGCGACCGGAGTCGCTCAGGATCATCATTGACGCAGCGTTACGGATTGCACGAGACGGGGTCGATAACGGCGTAGATTTCGACAGCGTCGACGCATACGCGCGTGAGTTCTCTGCGGTGCGCGAACGCCCCTCAACGAACGCGCGAACGACTGTGTACGCCGATATCGCCGAAGCCGAACGTCGGGTATCGGCGTTGCCGCTGTTGACATCGCTCGCGCGCGAATATTCCGCCATGAAGCAGCGGAACGGTGTCATCGACTTCTCGGATCAGGTTGCGGGGGCGCTCGCGCTCGTAACTGGATACCCCGCAACGTCAGCTGAGATACGGGCGCGTTATCGCGTTGTGCTTCTCGATGAGTACCAAGACACGTCCGTTGCGCAGACAGAGCTGCTCGCCGAGCTATTTCGTGGCGGAGCGGTCATGGCTGTGGGTGATCCTCACCAGGCGATCTACGGGTGGCGAGGAGCAAGCGCCGGCAACCTCGGCGGTTTCGCCCATGCCTTCGTCAGCCGAGATGACAATGCTCATGAGCAGAGCAATGCAGTGTCGACATTTTCGTTGCTGACGAGTTGGCGCAACGCGTCGAGCGTATTGAACGTGGCCAATGCATTGCTCGAACCGCTCGCGGCGGGGTCTCCCGTGGCTGTGGGCGAGCTTAAACCTCGCCCGAGCGCTCCGCCGGGCGAGGTGCATATCGGACTCGAGGCTGATATCGACACAGAGGCAGACCGGGTCGCCGCGTGGTTTGCCGAGATAAAAGCCGAGCAAAAAGAATCAAAGACGGGCGCTGTGCTCTTTCGGAGCAAACGTCATATGACCAGATTTGCTGAGGCGCTCGGTCGCCACGGCATCCCGCATCGAATACTCGGGCTTGGCGGCTTGCTGTCGACGCCAGAAGTGGTGGACGTGGTGTCAGCGCTTCGGGTCGTGTGTCAGCCCACGGCGGGGTCTGCTTTGATCCGCCTGCTGGCAGGTCCGCGTTGGTCGATCGGACTCGCAGACCTGAGGGTCCTCGCGAACCTTGCGCGCCGGCTCGCGACTCACGACGCGGCTCTTCGCCCGCTTCAGTCGAACGTGAGGGAAGGGCTCCGCAATTCCACCGACGGAGATCGCGGCACGCTCACCGACGCTCTGGATTTCGTGGTTCGGCACGGTGACGATCACCGTTGGCTGGAGGACTTCACACCGCTCGCTCGCGAGCGTTTGAGGGATGCGGGCGCCACGTTCGCGGGGCTGCGGCGGGCGGCGGGCGCACCGATACCCGAGCTCATTCGGCTCATAGAAATCGAGCTCAGGCTCGATATCGAATTGGCCGCCAACGAGACACGAGGGCCAGCGCGCGTCGCGTCGGCCCAACTGCGAGCCTTCCTTGCGGAGGTCCACGGTTTTCTCGCAGCTGATGAATCCGGCTCGGTTCAAAGCTTGCTGGCCTGGCTCGAACATGCAGAGCAGCTAGACGAATTCGCTCCACGCACCGAGCCACCTGAATCAGACGTTGTACAGCTTCTGACGATTCACGGCTCGAAAGGGCTCGAGTGGGATGCCGTCGCCGTAGTGCGAATGGTTGAGGACGAACTACCGACGGCGGCAAAAGATACGAAAGGCTGGCTCACGTTCGGGGTGTTGCCATACGACTTTCGCGGTGACGTGGACTGGTTACCGACTTTCGCGTGGCGGAGCGCCGAGACTCAGCAAGAGCTGAAAGCTGCGCTCGAAGCCAGCGTTGAGGCCCACCGTAAGCGACAACTCGATGAAGACCGGAGACTTGCCTACGTTGCTGTCACTCGTGCCCGCGATCGGCTACTCCTCACTGCATCCGCCTGGTCAGGGACGAAGCGGCCGCGACGAGCGAGTCGTTTCCTTCGGGAAGCCGCATTAGTTCTCAACGTTTCTCTCACTGATGATGATCCGGGTTATGATCCGTACGCAGGGGAGCGCCGCACGCTGAACTGGCCACTCGATGCGCTCGGCTCGCGAGCTGCGCGTGTCGTCGCTGGCGCCGATCTCGTTGAACAAGCTCGTGCCTCGAATCGCGCCGCTCCCACGCGAGACCTCGCTCTTCTGCTGGCAGAGCGAGAAGCGTTGAATGCTCCTGTCGCCGCTGGTCGTGCGCCGACGCGTATTCCTGCTTCGCGATACAAAGATTTCGTGCACGACTATGCAGGCACTGTTGCCGCGATCGAACGTCCAATGCCGGAGCGACCGTATCGCGAGACGAGGCGGGGCACGCTTTTTCACGCATGGGTGGAGCAGCGATCGGGACACTCAAGCACAACCGGATCCCTTGACGATGCGCTCTGGGAAGACGATGACAGCGAAGGAAGCGTAGACAGCGGTGAGGCGGCCGCGCTTTCCGAACTGCAACGGCGCTTCGAAGCGTCAGAGTGGGGTCACCGTCAGCCGATCGAAGTGGAGACCGAAATTGACTTCACCTTTGTCGGGCTCGATGAGCGCCCGCATATCGCTATTTGCAAGATCGATGCTGTTTACGTGCGAGAAGATCGTGGAAATCGGATCGAGATTGTTGATTGGAAGACAGGCGCGCCCCCGCGCACACCTGCTGAAAAAGAAGCCAGGATGCTTCAAATCGAGCTCTACCGGCGCGCATACAATGCAAAGCACGGCGTCCCCATGGACGAAATCGACGTCGCGTTGTACTACGTCGCGCACGACATCATCGTTCGCGGCTAAACGCTCCTAGTCGCTTTGACCCCACCGGCGAAGCGCCGCGGCAGAGGCGCGCGCAGCCTCTCGATCTTCGTCGGTTATGAGCTCGCCAGTGTCATCCGGAGAGGTCCATGCACCGAGATCGATGGGTGCCGTGTCGTCAGCCGACCCGCCAACATCGCGAAGCGGCTCTTCGCGATCCGCGGCGAGATAGGCCGAAAGCTTCTCGGGGTCATACGCGTCTGTCTGCATCGAGGTGCTCGATGCGTCAGATGTCGGCGGGGTTGCGGCGGCGGGCACGTGTGCAAGCAGAGCGATCGCGTCGTCAACGCCCGGTGCACGCGGAACGAAGTCGTCGCCTGCGGTTCCCTCTGCCAGCGAAACGAGCAGTTCCTGCGCGTCAGACACAATGTCTTGTCGCTCGGTGTCGACGCCATGAACGAGCCAACGCGCGAACTCGAGCTCGGCGTAGAGCCGCGAGCGCTCGTTGAGCATGGCATCGGGTGAGCGTCGAACAGCGTTGAGGTACGCGTCGTTGACATCTGCGGCGGCGAGCGGTGCACCGGCGAGCCATCTCAGATCGCTCGCGGGGTCACCGACGCTGAGCTCATGCCAGTCGAGTACTGCCCCCACACGCGGCTCAAGGTCGTCGTCGATGAAGACAAATGACGACGCATCCGCGCTGCCGAGGATCACGGTCGGTTCGAACCGCCAAAGTGCATCGCTTTCTACCGCACTGTGCCAGCGATCCCGCAGCTCATCAGGGATGCGCCCAGTTGCGATCGCACGCTCGACGAGGCGGCGTACGTCGGTTCGTACATGTTCGGGAAGCCGCACCGGGAGTCCATCGTCGCGAACGATCGACACCGGCAAGCCGTGTATCGCAGCAATAGCCGCGCCGATCGAGTGCGCAGCTCCCGGCCCCGCGGGCAGATCAGCCGCATCGATGCGGTAGCCCTCGAGGAAATCGACGACGAGTACCCGTGCATCGGCTATCTCGGTGTCGCCGAGCACCTCTGGTGCACGAAATGGAAGCAGGGCGCGCACTCCCGGGCTCAAAGCACGCAAGGCGCGCGCCGAAGTGGTGAGTTCTCGCGCAGCATCCGTGTCGACAGGCGCTCTCACGACGACGCGCGTTCCATCGGAAAGGTCGACGACGGCTGAGTCGAAACGACCGGAGGCGCCTTCGCTGAGCGCGCCGACACGAACGACCTCCGCGTGCGGGAGAGCTGCTGTGACAGCCGCGGCTAGAGTGAAGGAAGAGCGTGCCATGCCCCCAGGGTAGGTCGGGCGTCACGCCGCGCGTTCGCGCCACGCCCTTCGAGGAGGTATCGATGACGGCTGATGATGTCGTTTTGCAGCCATTACTATCTGTTGGCGAGTGGAACAGGTCCGCAGCAGAACGGGATGAACCGGAGCTGCTTGAGCATCTGCGAGATGACGCGCTCACGCGAGTTGTCGCCGTCTGCGGTGATAAGGCCGCGCTGGAATCCCGCACGAAGATTCGATATTTCGCGCCATACGCCGTGCCCGCACCATCATCCTGGGCGTTTCTTGGGCGGGATGACGAAGCTCGCGCAGTCATTGTCGCGGTGTTCAAGCCAGAGGATTTCGATTCGGTTGAGTCGCTCTCAGAATGGGGAGCACTTCGCACTCACGCGGCATTTTTGGGAGAGGATGACGTCGAGGTCTTCGTCACTGCGGTCAGTATCGGGCGCTGGCTCGTGGCCGCTCCATTTTGCTCCGCGTGCGGCTCACTGACAGATGTCACTCAAGCCGGCTGGTCGAGGCATTGCCCCGCGTGCGGACGCCAACACTTTCCTCGTACTGACCCCGCCGTGATCGTTGCCGTGACCGACGAATCGTCTTCGCGATTGCTTCTCGGCTCGAATGCGATGTGGGAGTCGAATCGTTACTCCTGCTTTGCGGGCTTCGTCGAGGCGGGGGAGTCGCTCGAGAACGCCGTAGTGCGCGAAGTATCGGAAGAGTCCGGAATTGACGTTGCGAATATCCATTACTTGGGCTCTCAGCCATGGCCCTATCCACGGTCACTGATGTTGGGATTTCGAGCTACAGCAGTGGACGCTGGCGCAGCAGTTGCGGATGGCACCGAAATTTTGCAGGTGCGATGGTTTGACCATGATGAGATCGGCGCGGCGCTTGCAGGTGTGGGGGATGTGCGCCTACCCGGCGCTTCTTCGATTGCCGCGAGACTCATCTCGCACTGGCATGCGGAGGGCTCGTGAGCACGGAGATCTGGGACGGACTGGATGAAGAGCAGACCGAAGCGGTCCGAACACTCCGTGGACCAGTGTGCGTGCTCGCCGGAGCAGGTACCGGAAAGACGCGTGTGATCACGCGCAGAATTGCGCACGGAGTCGATACGGGTGCCTACTCACCCGGACGCGTCATGGCTGTTACGTTCACAGCGAAAGCTGCGGGTGAGATGCGCGGGCGCTTGCGCGCACTCGGCGTGGTTGGCGTTTCAGCCCGAACCTTTCACGCTGCGGCTCTTGCACAGCTCAATTTCTTCTGGCCGACGATCGCTGGGGACGCACCCCCGTCTCTCATCGACAATAAAGTTCGCCTGCTCGCTCACGCGGCCGACGAGGTGGGCCTTCATCCCGACACTCCAACGCTTCGTGATGTGGCAAGTCACATCGAATGGCGAAAGGTCACGATGCGCAGCATCGAGGACGGACTCGCCGAGCGCCCCGATGGTGTTGGCAGGTTGTCGGGTGCAGCTCTCGCGGACCTCCAACGCTCATACGAGCGGGTGAAAGACGCGCGGCGCCAGCTCGACTTCGAAGATGTTTTGCTCGCATGCGCGGGAATGATCGAGAGCGAGCCGCGCGTCGCGAAGGCAGTTCGTGAGCAATATCGCCACTTCACAGTGGATGAGTTTCAGGACGTATCGCCACTGCAGAATCGTTTGCTTGAGCTCTGGTTGGGCGACCGACGCGATATCTGTGTTGTGGGAGACGCGAGTCAGACGATCTACTCGTTCGCGGGCGCACAACCTCATTTCTTGCTTGATTTTGAACGGCGCTATGAAGACGCGCACGTTGTTAGGCTCCAGCAGAACTATCGGTCCTCGCCGCAGGTTGTGGCGGTAGCAAACTCCCTCATGCGCGGCCGCCCGGGCGCGCTCGTACTGTCGGCCGCGAGCGCCGCACCAGCGCCAACGCCGGTCGCGACGGCGTACCCCGATGAGGTTGCCGAAGCGCGTGGTGTTGCAGCCGCGGTGGCCGCTCAGGTGCGCGATGGCATCCCAGTTGAAGACATAGCTGTGCTCTATCGTGCGCACTCGCAGTCACCAGAAATCATCACAGCACTATCGGACGCGTCGATTTCTACGACAGTTCTCGGTGGAAAACGCTTCTTCGATCTTCCGGAGGTACGCCAGGCGATTATGGCCCTGCGCGCGGCCTCTGTTGCCCCGCAACAACATGGATTTCGGGATGCTGTTCGCGATGTGCTCCGTTCGCTGGGTCTCGTTGACGAAGCGCCACCCGCGGGCGGCGCTCTTCGTGAGGCTTGGGAGGCGCGCTCGGCAATATTGCGTCTCGCGGAGGAGGCCGCAGCGGGCGTGACGCTGCGTGAATTTGCAGACCAGCTTCTCGCACGAGCGAAAGACCAGCACGAACCCTCGATGCGCACTGTCACTCTCTCAACGCTCCACGCGGCCAAAGGTCTCGAATGGAAGCACGTCTACTTCGTGGGACTTGCCGAGGGCCAGCTGCCAATTTCGTATGCGACCACTTTCGAGCAGATCGATGAAGAACGTCGGCTCGCATACGTCGGTATCACGCGGGCTGAGCAAACACTGTCGTTGTCTTGGTCTCGGGGGGCTGGTGCGCGCGAGCGACAGCCTTCCCGTTTCCTTCGAGAGATTGGCAGCGACACTCTGGGTGCGGTTGATGCACGCGAACCTTCGGCCGCAGCTCGTGCGCGGCGACAGTCACCGACAGTGCGGAGCTCGGGCTCACGCGCCTCGAGCGCGTGAGCCGCCCCGCGGCCGCACCCGCTTCGAGAACAAGAGCGGGGTCAAGATCGATGATTGGTCGCCCGAGTGCTTGGGCTGCAACGATTGGCCATTCCGGCTGCGCATCACGCTGATACGCATGACCGCAGGCTACGCACGGGGTGGTGCCTGGAACGACGATGGGTCCGACGGTCACGTTGTGGCCCCAAAAGACGATCGGCAAGTGCACGATATCGTTGCGTGCTGCAGCCGCGGCACGATGCGGGTCGATAACGTCGCGTGCCACCAGGATCTCGAAGTCCGCATCGTTCGTGGACGCGACAACTTCGATCCCGTATTTCTGAAGTGCACCAGCAAGTGTGTCGCGTGCTGCAGCATCGGGTCTGTCGCCCATGCACAGCCGTACACGTGCATGCGGATGCCGTTGTTTCTCGAGTACTGGCGAAAGCGATGTTAAGAGAGCATCTGCTTCCCCCGGGCCCGCGCCGACGCTTCGTGCAACCCCGACGAATGCCAGCTCCGGTATGCCCTTACGTAGCTCGTGCACGACCCGCTGAACCCAGGGCGCCGGGTTCGGAATCGTAACGACAGCAACGACGCCGAATTGCAATCGCTCAGGCGTCGCCCACACGGGCGGGAAAGCAGGATCAAGTCGGAACATGTCCCGATTGTGCGCGTTCGCGACGCGCGACGCGGGTTATCCACAGAAAATCCTGTTCGCCGGTTTTGAGGCGACCAGTGGAGGGAAATCAGACGGGTTGCGGCCCCGCGGGGTTCTCGTCGCCCGTGTCGTCGTCGTCGATCTCTCCCGCGAGCAGCTTCGCGAGCGCATCGTCCATCGCATCGGGGGCAGGCTCCTCGCCGCGGGCACGTGCTTCCAGGCGCGCGATCAATGCTGCGGGATCATCGATATCTTCCGCCGTCGGCATGAGATCGGGATAGTCCCACAGCGCGTCACGTGAAGCGACACCTACCGCGTTGGTGACGGCGCGCCACATGGCAGCGGCCTCACGCATACGCCGGGGACGAAGTTCGAGCCCCACAAGTGAGCCGAGAGCCTTCTCTGCGGGCCCTCCTGCTGCCCGGCGACGGCGCACTGTCTCGGCAATTCGGTCGGCGCTCGGCAGTCGCGACGTGGCATCCTCTGTCACGACGTCGACCCAGCCTTCGATCATCGCAAGGAGATTCTCCAGACGTCCGAGGGCGGCGACCTGCAGGGGCGAGTGGGCGGGGAGGAGCGCTCCGCTTTCCAAAGCTCGCCGAAGTTCTTCTGGCTCAGAAGGATCGAATCGGCCTGCGAGATCTTCGAGGGCGTCGGTGTCGACGTGGATTCCTTGCGCAAACTCGGTGACCTGAGTGATCACGTCGAGACGCAACCACTTCGCGTGCCGGAACAGTCGAGCGTGTGCGAGTTCGCGTGTCGCTATGTAAAGAGCGAGCTGGTCTTCGGGAATCTCGAGGTCGCGGCCAAAATCTGCGAAGTTCTGTGGCAGGATCGCTGCTTCGCCCGCTGGCATTACGGGGATTCCGACATCACCACCGCTGACGACTTCGGTTGAAAGCTGACCGACGACCTGACCGAGCTGCGCCGCGAAGAGCGAACCGCCCACGGAACGCATTAGGCGTCCGGCTCCCTCGACGAGTCCCTGCATCTCTTCTGGGACCTGCTGGTCAAGCGCCGATGTCAGTGCGTCGGCAATGCTTCCAGCCACGGGCTGGGCGAGCTCTTGCCAGACGTCGAGAGTCTTTTCAACCCACGCACCGCGGGTGATTGCCTGTGGGGGAGTCGCAAGCTCAGACACGGTCGTGGCTTCACCGAGCCACAGCGTGGCGAGGGTGAACGCCTGATCGAGATCTCGGCGATTGCCGCTCGTGATGCCGCGATCGCTCTGATTGGCGATGTGCAAGGCCGCACGCTTCGCGTTGTCCCACGAAATCTGGGGATCGCTGTCGTTCCCCGCCTGGGCGAACGCGCCCTGCAGCTGCTGCATCATTTGCTGCATCATCGCGGGGTCGACGTTCATGCCCGACAACTTCGACAATTGTTCCGGGTCTATCGTGCCGTCACCGCCAAATAGCTGGCGCAGTAGCTCTTGGAACTCATCTTCGGGGCGCTGCCCCTCGTCGTCTGCCATGTCAGCCGCCTTTCAGCCCGATCGAAGCCTGTCCATCTACGCTAGTCGCAGGATCATCGCACTGCCCGACTCAGCTTCTCGACGTCGTACGCCGGTCGCGAACGATAACAAATCGAGAGAAGGAACCTGTGGCGCTGTTTGACGATGATGTGACAATAGTGCCGCCCACTCGACGGCGCCCGTCTAAACGCACAGTCGCTGGCATTTGGGCACTCGTTGTCGCACTTTCGCTGCTGCTCGTGCTGTCGTTCTTGCCGACATCGTTCGTCGTTCAACAACCAGGACCGGTCTACAACACGCTGGGCAGCGTGACGGACGCCGATGGTGAAGACGTGCCGCTGATCGCCGTTGACGGTGCCGAGTCCTACCCAACGTCCGGCACTTTGGACTTGCTGACGGTACAGGTGCTGGGTAATCGTGATCGCACGCCCTCCTGGTTTGAACTGGCAATGGCCTGGTTCGACAAGTCGAAAGCTGTCGTTCCGATCGATTCGGTCTTCCCCGAGGGGCAGACGGCCGAGGAGCGGGATGCCGCGAGCACCGCGATGATGGTCGACTCCCAGGCCGAGGCGAAGGCTGCGGCCCTCACCGAGCTTGCCTACGACGTGCCGTCTGTCCTTACCGTCTACGCGGTCCAGGAGGGCTCTGCCGCTGAGGGCGCGCTGCAGGAGGGTGATGTCATCTTTTCAGCGGACGGCCAAGCGATCGCAGACGCCGACGCGCTACGTGCCGTCATCGCGGTCGGACAAGGCGCACCTCTCGAGCTCGTTATTGAGCGTGATGGCGCTGAGCAGCAGCTGACCGTGACGCCAGAAGAGTCGACAACCGACGGTGAGACCAGCTGGCTCCTCGGCGTTTCGCTACTTCACGACTACGACTTTCCGATCGATGTGTCGATTGAACTCAACAACGTCGGCGGTCCTAGCGCGGGAATGATGTTCGCGCTGGGAATCATCGACACGCTCACTCCTGATGACATCAATGGTGGACAAGACGTTGCAGGGACCGGAACCATCACGGCAGATGGCACAGTGGGAGCCATTGGCGGTATCCGCCAAAAGCTCTGGGGGGCGCTAGACGCTGGGGCAGAGTACTTTCTTGCGCCGGAATCCAACTGTGACGAGGTCGTCGGTCACGTGCCAGACGGGTTGCAAGTGTTTGCTGTCGCCACCCTCGACGATGCGCTTGATGTGATGACCGCGCTGAGCGACGCGGGAGACCTCGACGCACTGCCGACATGCACGGCAGGCTGAGCAGCTATCGAGCAAGCTGAGCGAATCCTCGGCGTTCGCCCAGAACTACGCACGTAGGATGGTCACGTGACCTCGACCTCAGCGCCGACACCGGCCACGCCTTCACGTTCCCGTCGTATTATTGCGATCTCCTTCGTGGTTATCGCGGCAATCGTGGTGGCGTTCTTCATATTTGCCAGCCTCTATACCGATTGGCTGTGGTTCGCCCAGCTCGGATTCGAATCGGTCCTGCTCACGCAGTGGGTCGCCAGGGTCGTGATGTTCGTCATCGGCTTCGTCGCGATGGCCGTTCCGGTCTGGCTTTCGATCACGTTGGCGTATCGATTGCGACCTGTCTATGTGCGGTTGAGCTCTCAACTCGACCGTTATCAGGAGGTTGTGGAGCCGCTTCGCAGGCTCGCAACGTGGGGGATTCCGATCTTCTTCGGCTTCTTCGCGGGCTTCGCGGCTTCTGCCGGGTGGGAAACCACAGCGCTCTGGCTCAACGGAGTGCAGACCTCGGTCACCGATCCGCAGTTCAACCTGGACACCGGTTTCTACCTGTTCGCGCTGCCGTTCTACTCGAGCGTCGTCGGCTTTGCGTCGGCGACAATCCTCATCTGTCTTCTCGTTACCGCCGCCGTCACGTACCTCTACGGCTCGGTGCGGGTCGGTCAGCGCGAACTCCGAATCTCGAAGGCCGCTCGTATCCAGGTCGCGATTCTCGCCGGCGTTTATCTCCTGCTGCAGGCGGTGAGCCTTTTCCTCGATCGTTTCAACACGATGACGGATGCTGGCAGCCGCATCACCGGACCCGGGTACACCGGCGTCAACGCCGTGATTCCAGGGCTTGCGATCCTCTCCGTTGCTGCAGCAATTGTCGCGATTTTGTTCTTCGTCACAGCGGCGATCGGTCGCTGGCGCTATCCCCTGATCGCCACGGCACTGTTGGTTGTGTCGTCGCTCGTCGTGGGTGTGGGTTACCCCTGGGTTTTGAACACCGTTCAGGTGCAGCCGAACCAGCTCGCGCTTGAGCGTGACTACTATCAGCGGAACATCGACTCGACGAAAGAGGCCTTCGGTATTGATGGCCTCGAGAAGACGAACTACGACGCCGTCACCGATGCCGAGGCGGGTCAGTTGCGCGCCGATGCTGAGACAACGGCATCCATTCGCATCATGGACCCCGCGATCATTAATCCGACCGTGAGCCAGTTGCAGCAATATCGTGCGTACTACCAGTTCTCATCACCGCTTGATGTTGACCGCTATGAAATCGATGGAGAATCACAGGACACGATTGTGTCTGTACGTGATCTCAACGTGAACGCCCTCGATTCTGCAGCGTCTTGGCAGAACACCACCCTGGTATATACCCACGGCTACGGCATGGTTGTTGCGAAGGGCAACGAGCGCACGACTGACGGTGACCCTGTCTTTATCGAGAGTGGAATTCCGGCGTCTGGTTTCTTGTCATCTGATGACTTCGAACCTCGCATCTACTTCGGCGAGACCTCGCCGACGTATTCCATCGTGGGCGGATCTGAGGACACTGAGCCGATCGAGCTGGACTACCCGTCGGGCTCGGATGGATCGAGTGAGACCAAGACGACCTTCACAGGCGATGGTGGGCCGAGTGTCGGAAACGTCTTCAGCCGCTTGCTCTACGCGCTGAAGTTCCAGTCCGAGCAGATTCTGTTCTCGGATTACGTGAATGAGGGCTCGCAGATCCTCTACGACCGTGACCCGACCGAGCGCGTGCAAAAGGTTGCTCCTTACCTCACCGTCGACTCCGACCCGTACCCGAGCGTTGTAGACGGTCGGATCGTCTGGATCATCGACGGTTACACGACGAGCGATGCGTACCCCTACTCAACAGCGCAGAGTCTTTCGCAGGCGATCGCCGACACCAACAACACCGCGCCGACCTACCAGCTCGATGACATCAACTACATTCGCAACTCCGTAAAGGCGACAGTCGATGCCTACGACGGCAGCGTCACGCTTTATGCCTGGGATGAAGAAGACCCGGTGCTGGAGACGTGGCAGAAGGTGTACCCATCGACGCTCAAGCCGATCAGCGAAATGAGCGGCGAGCTCATGAGCCACGTGCGTTACCCCACCGACCTGTTCAAGGTGCAACGCGCGATGCTGGGTCAGTATCACGTTGACGACGCGCAGTCGTTCTACCAGAGCGATAACCGCTGGGTGACTCCGAACGACCCGCAGAGCGACCAGCTGTTGCAGCCGCCGTACTACTTGACGATGCGGATGCCCGGTCAAGACTCTCCGACGTACTCAATGTTCACGAGCTTCATTCCTGAAGCAAGTGGTACGAATTCTCGTAACGTCCTGATGGGCTATCTCGCGGTCGATTCTGACGCGGGAACAGAAGACGGAGTCGTAGGCGAAGACTATGGCAAGCTCCGGATGCTGGAGATCGATGCCGACACGACTGTTCCCGGACCTGGTCAGGTGCAGAACACGTTCAACTCGGATACCGCGATTTCGTCGCAGATCAACATCCTGAAGCAGGGCCAGTCAGACGTTATCAACGGAAACTTGCTTACGCTTCCCGTTGGAGGCGGTTTCCTTTATGTGCAGCCCGTCTTTGTGCAAGCCTCTAGCGGAACTCAGCTCCCGCAACTTCAGAAAGTCCTTGTTGCCTTCGGTAACGAAGTTGCATTCGAAGATACGCTCAATGACGCACTCGATGCGCTCTTCGGTGGCGACTCCGGCGCGAACGCCGGTGACGAAGAAGTTGCGCCTGACACCGGCACGACCGACGGAACCGGAGACGGGACCGACTCAACGGACGGGACCGATTCAACGGGTGGTTCCACTGACGAGATCGTGGTTCCCGCGACGGAATACGAAGCGGCTCTCGAAGAGGCACGTCAGGCAATGCTCGATCGCAACACCGCGCTTCAGTCTTCAGACTGGACCGCATACGGTGAGGCCGATGCACGTCTTACAGACGCGATCAACACGCTGCTTGAGCTCGACGGTTCTGAGTAATCGATTTGGTATGTCGTGACGCTGTCGTGGAGGATCACGCAGTGATCACGACATACCAAATCAGCAGCATCGTTACGCCGAAGCCAGCGATCTGGTTCAGCCACAGGAAGCGGCGCCACCCGGCCGTCGCTTCGTGAGCCGTGGCGTCGGTGATTGAGCGGTAAGGCCACACCGCAATGAGATATGGGATCACCAAGACGGCAGCGAGCTGGCCTGGCCAGGCCGCGAACAGGATCGCAACACCGGATGCCGCGTAACAGGCGAGCGCGAAGCGCGCCGTCCAGCGTGCGCCGCGTGCGGTCGCGATCGATGAGATGTCAGCTTCGCGGTCTGCGACGACATCCTGCACAGCGCCAAAAGCATGCGACGCAATGCCCCACAGTGCGAAAGCGACGATGATCGCGACCAGCGCCGGCGTCCAGGCGGCCTGCGCGAGAACCAGTGCGTACACCGCCGGGGAGAAGAAGTGGATGCTGCTGGTCATCGAGTCGGCAAATGGCACCTCTTTTAGCCGCAGCGGCGGGGCAGAGTAGAAGACAACGAAGAAGAGGCTGAGAGCAAGTACGAGCCACGACAACGGGTTGCCGACGATCACGAGGTACACAACGAATGGCAGGCAGGTGAGACCCGCCGCCCACAACGTCATTTTGTGCATCCCCCGATCCAGAATTGCGCCGTGTGTCCCACCTTTTCTTGGGTTTCGCAGGTCTGACTCGTAGTCGAACACATCATTGATGCCGTACATCGCGAGGTTGTACGGCACGAGGAAAAAGATTGTGCCGACGATAAGGGTCACATCAATCTCGCGAGTCGCAAGCAGCCATGCCGCCGCGAATGGGTAGGCCGTGTTCACCCAGCTCACGGGGCGTGACGATACGAATAGTGTCTCAAGAACACCGGTGCGTGCGGGCGTGGTCAAGAGGGCTTCCTCCGGCTTAGCAGGACGAACAGCGCGGGCACACCGTATGCGGCGCACAGCGTGTATGCGAAGTCCTCGATGGGTGCGATGCCGATCGCAATCCCACTGAGGTTCTCCTCGGGGTATACAACGAGGCCCGCTCCGATCATGAGATTGTCAAAGATCGCAGTGAGCGTCAGTAGGATCACGGCAGCAACTGTCGAGGCGACCATCCGCTTGCCGAAATCAGGTCTTCGTGCGCTGAGAAACGTCAGGATGGCTGCTGCAGTGAGAAACGGCAGAATCAGCAACTGGTAGGTCACGACGGATCCCCCGCCCGCGAGCGGCGTTCTAGTGCGCGCATGACGGCACTCCACACGACCAGCGACAGGTAGCAAAGAAACGCGAGGAAGACCGGCTCTTCGAGGGGAAGGTCGGGGGCTAGATCGACCCCGATGAAGAGTGTGCTTTCTCCCTTGAGGAAGATCTCGTTGATGATCCCTGCTGCATCCCACACGAGAAAGAATCCGACGCCTATGAGTGTCGCGGCGATCGTTCGTATCGGTGCGTCTGCGAAAACAAGCCGAAATCGGGCATCGAGGATTGCGATGCCCGCGAAGCTCACAATCAACGCGGCCAGGTATATGCCCGGCACGTCAGCTCCCTGCGCTCACCGGTTCGGGCAGGGGCCCCGCAGTTCGGTCGCCGCGCAACCTCTTGATCACAAGCTCAGCTGAGATCAAGCACATCGGAAGGCCGATTCCAGGAAGTGCCGAAGTGCCAGCGTAATAAAGGCCATCCACCTTTTTCGAAACGTTTCCAGGTCGGAAAAATGCGCTCTGGCCCAGTGTGTGAGCGAGCCCAAGCGAATTTCCGCGCCACGAATTGAGGTCGGTCATAAAGTCACCCGGGCCGATCGTGCGGCGCACAACGATGCGATCGGCGAGATCTGGCACACCGCACCACTGCGAGATTTGAGAGATGACGGCGTCCGCCGCCTTCTCTATCGTGGCATCGCCCGCCCCATCGATTCCGCCGTAGCCGAGTGTCGGGTCGGCAGGTATCGGCACCAGAACAAAGAGATTCTCGTGATCTGCCGGAGCGACGTTGTCGTCGGTTGCGCTCGGTCGGCAGACGTAGATCGATGCTGGGTCGGGAATATGCGTCTCCGCGCCGAAAATCGCATCAAAATTTGAACGCCAGTCATCAGCGAACAAGAGAGTGTGATGGGGGAGTTCGGGTAGTGAGCCACTCACGCCTAGCAGGATGAGGAGGGCACCAGGGCTGGGGACTCGTTTATCCCACCATTTCTGGGGGTATGTCTGTTCATTCTGCTCGAGCAAGGTGGTTTCGGTATGGTGCAGATCCGCAGTGGAGACGACGATATCTGCCGACAGCTCCTCCCCGGATTCGAGCGTGATGCCCTGTGCGCGCCCGCTTCGTGTGCGGATTCGACTCACCGATGCGTTCGTTCGGAGATGCACGCCTTGGGCCCGGGCAAGTACGGCGATGGCATCGATCACTGTCACGAATCCGCCGCGGGGATAGCGAACGCCGTCATCCAGGTCTAAGTGGCTCATCAAGTGGTAAAGGCTTGGCACCCCATAGGGAGAGCCGCCGAGGAAGACGGCGGGGTAAGCCAAGATCTTTTGGAGCTGCGGATCCGTGAACTGTTTGTCGATGTGTGAAGCGAGGTTTCGCGTTAATAGCGGCAGGAGCTGGGGGAGTCGTCGCAAGAGGGCCGGGTCGACGAGCCCCGTCTTCGTCTCATAGGTGTCGTAGAGAAACCGTGAAATTGCGAGATCGTATGCATCACCGGCTGAGTCGAGATACTTGTCGATGCGCGCGCCAGCGCCCGGTTCTATCTGTTCGAAGAGCTCGATAGCTTCTGCTCTTCCAGAGACGACGTCGACCGAGCGAGTTGACCCGGATTTGGCTGGCTCGGAATACACCCGGTACGCCGGAGTGAGCGGAGCGAGGTCGAGCTGCTCGTCTGCCGTTGTGCCGAGCAGTCGAAAGAAGTGCTCAAAAACCTCTGGCATGAGATACCAGCTGGGGCCGGTGTCGAAGCGAAAGCCGTCCTGCTCCCAGCTTCCGGCACGACCGCCGAGGTCGCTGCGGGCTTCGCATAGCGTGACGCTGTACCCCTCGCGACCGAGAAGCGCAGCTGTGGCAAGACCGGCAATGCCGCCACCTATGACGATTGCGCTTTTTCCGTGCGCGCTCATGAGTTGACGCTCCGCGGCCCGCGGCGCAGCCATGCCTGCGCTGCGATCGTCGCTTTGCGTCCATCGGGGATCCGTACTCGACGCACAGGGGGGCCTTCCTTACGCAATCGTTGGGAGAGTTCGGCGAAAAGATCATGAGCGAGCGACACTGCGCGACGACAATCGGGCGGCAAGAGGGAGATGACAGCGGCAGCGGCGCTGAGGTCCGCATCAATTCGGTCCAACGCGCGTTCACGATCGGCGGGCTCGGTTATCGCTAGATAGTTGCGCCCGAGTGCTGACTGGTCGTGTTCGATATCCCTCATGAAATTCACGTCTTGGAACGCGGCGCCCAGGCGCCTTGCGCCCGTGATGAGCTCGGTGGCGGGAGCGACCGGGCGAACCGCGCCCGCGTTGACGAAGACGTACACGCACATGAGCCCCACCACTTCCGCTGACCCGTACACGTAGGTGTCATGCGAGAGATCATCGTGCTCATCTGTGGTGATGTCGGTGCGCATTGAGGCGAAGAACGGTGCGATCTGTTCGATGCCGATACCGCACTCACGAGCGGTTCGCGCAAAGGCATGCACGATGAGGTTTGAGCTGAAGCCGCGGTCGATGGCCGCGAGAGTCTCGGCTTCTAGTTGGTCGAGAACATCTCGCTGCGCCTCTTGCGAGAGCCCGGCCTCGGCACCTGGGCCGTCGACGATCTCATCGGCCACCCGCACGAGTGCGTAGATAGCGCGCACATGGTTTCGAACGCGTGGCCCGAGCATCCGGCAGGCGAGTGCGAAGGATGTCGAATACGCCGAGATAACCACGGCCGACGCTTGAGCCGAGGTGTGATCGTACAGGCTGAGACCTGTCGGTTCCGATGTCACGGGATGCGCTCCTCAACGGCGTTGGCGATATCTGCCAGCAATGCGCCAACCCGGGGTGGCAGCGAGTGTACTTCGGACTGGGCACGTGCAGTGCGAACGGTTCTGATGATGAGATTCATCAGCTCGTCGCGTGCGCCAGACTCGGCGATGGCGTGCTGAGCTTCGCGAACGGCAACAGGGCCCGTGTGAGCTTGCGAGAGGGCTGCGCTGACCCGCGGCCACGTTGTGGTCTGTCGTGCGAGTGCGATGAGCGCGGTTTGTTTCGACTCTCGAAGATCCGCGCCCGGCTCCCGCCCCGCCTGCTGCTGCGTCCCAAACGCCCCGATGAGGTCGTCAACGAGTTGAAAAGCGAGTCCCAGGCTTGAGCCGGCGGTGCCGACCGCGGCGATGGCGACTTCATCTGCGCCGGCAAGAAGAGCGCCTGCGCGAAGCGGCGAGCTGAATGAATAGACGGCAGTTTTGTCATGCGCAGTCGCGATCAGCGACGCCGTCTGCGCGCTGTTGCCGGTCAGGGAGTTTTCGACGTCAGCGAGCTCGCCGACGGCGGATACAAAAACAGCGTCATCGATGAGATCGATGATTCTCGTTCTGGTCTCGCCCGCGAGGGGGGCGAGGGCCACGAGTCGATTCGCTTCGTGAAGCAGGAGATCGCCTGCCAAGATCGCTGCTGCCTCACCGAAAAGCGCCGACCCCGCCGGACTGGCTCCCTGCGCTTGTGCGCGCTCGAAAAAGGTGCCGGAAATGTTCAGCTCACCGCGGCGCATCGTGTCGTGATCGATGACGTCATCGTGGACCACGAAGGCGGTGTGAAGTAACTCGAAGGCTGCGGCGATGTCGGACACCGACTGCTCGGCATCTGCACTTCCGCCAAATGCGTTGAAACTTGCCGAAACGAGCAGTGGGCGAAATCGTTTCCCTCCCGCCGCTGCGTGACGAATAGCGTCCGCGAGAGCTTGAGTGCTCGCTCCGTACCCTTGTGCACGAGCGGAAATTCTGGCAATCGCACTGTTTATCGCGTCATTGATGTTCGTGAGATCTTCGGTGTGCGTCAGCGTGATCATGATGCTCCTGCGTGGGAGCGCGCGTGAGTGAAGAGGTCAAGCTGCTGAGCCTGCAAAACGAGCCACGGGCTGAACATCCACGGTGTGGCGTGTAGCGACGATGCGAGGTCGGCGGGCGATACCCACCGGTAGTCGACAACCTCTTGCGGATTGGGTCGCGGCTCGGTATCGGCGTGTGCGATGAATACGGGGCATATCTCGTTCTCGACGATTCCGCTCGCGTCAACAGCGCGGTATCGGAAGTCTGGAAGCACGAGGGAGATATCGCTAATATCTAGGCCGAGTTCGAAGGAGGCGCGGCGGAGTACCGCAGCAACCATTTCTTCCCCCGGCTGGGGGTGGCCGCAAAAAGAGTTGGTCCACACTCCGGGCCAGGTGAGCTTCTCGATCGCACGGCGAGTGACAAGGACTTCGCCGCTTGCATTCACCACGTGGCAAGAGAACGCCAAATGTAGGGGCGTATCAGTGTTGTGAACGTTGAGCTTGGAGGCAGTTCCCGTCGCTTGGCCCTCGTCGTCGAGGAGGATTACCTCTTCTGAAACTGACATTGCTCCTCCAGGTACTTGCTAGCTAAACTAGCAATATTTCACTGATGATGCTACAACGGGTGCGGGGAGGTGTCCATATGAACGCACAAAGGTCAGTCGAGCTGACGCACGACGAACTCGTGCGAGAAACACTACTTGCTTTGCGCTCCCTGACAGATTCGCTCGACCGGATGCACGGTGTCCTGAAGGACGCGATGGGGATGAACGGCACAGACCTCGCCGCGCTTCGGATGATGGTGATTCGCGAAGAGCGCGGCGAATCGGTGAGTCCGCACGACGTTGCTCGGCACCTCCACATCTCGACGGCATCCACCACCAAGCTTCTTGACCGGTTGACCACGGCGGGCTTCGTTGAACGGCATTTGCACCCGCATGATCGTCGTGCGCGGGTGGTCGTTTTGACGAAGTCGCTGCGACAGACGTTCGGTCAGCATTTCGGCACAAGGATGTCGCCGATCCGCGAGGTTGTCGAGCAATATGACGATCGCGAACTCGGCATTATCGAAAGATTCTTAAGCGAACTATCGGAGCGTATCGAAGGGGTCGAATAGCGCTCGCACTCCTGTCGTGCAGAAGCTTTTAGGCAAAAAGAAAAGGCGTCCGAATCGGACGCCTTTTCTTCTATTTGGTTGCGGGGGCAGGATTTGAACCTACGACCTCTGGGTTATGAGCCCAGCGAGCTACCGAACTGCTCCACCCCGCGGCACAAGAGATAAACCTAGCATGGGATTTCAGAGTGCGCCAATCGAGGTCAGTTTGCCGATCGAACGTGTCGTCGCCAGGATGGTCGCAGGAGGCGCCAATGTCGCAGCAATACGTTCCGGTCGCGGTCGCGCAGTTCGAACCGATCGCAGATACAGAAGCAAATTTGACCGCTATTGCGGCGATGGCGAAGGACGCGGCCGATCGGGGAGCGCGGGTTGTAGTCTTCCCCGAATACTCGAGCTACTTCATCGATCCCTTTGACTCAACGTTGGTTGCTCATTCGGAGCATCTCGATGGGCCATTTGTGCGCCGTCTTACTGAGATTGCGAGCCAGTTCGATCTCCACATCGTTGCCGGACTTTTGGAGACCGCCGATGATGGCGCGCGGATTCGCAACACAGTCGTCGCGGTCAACGGCGGCGGACTCCAGTCGATGTATCGCAAATTGCATCTGTATGACGCTTTCGGTCAGCGAGAAAGTGATTGGGTAGAACCAGGCCAACTCGATGCTCCACAGACCTTCACAGTTGAGGGCATGCGCTTCGGCATGATGACCTGCTACGACCTGCGGTTCCCTGAAGTGACTCGTGTGCTCGTTGACGCCGGCGTCGATGCGGTCATTGTCGCGGCCGAATGGGTACGTGGCCCGCTCAAGGAATACCACTGGCGGACGCTTCTGGCCGCGCGCGCAATCGAGAACACGGTGTACGTGGTCGCTGCAGACCACGCGCCTCCACTCGGCGTGGGCCATTCAAGCATCGTGGACCCCACGGGTGTTGCAATTGCAACTATCGGTTCGGGCGCAGGTATCGTTGTGGGCCACCTCGAACTCGAAGCGATCGCGCGAATCCGCAAAGTTAACCCTGCCCTCGCACTGCGTCGATACAGCGTCATGCCGCGGGGCTAGGAAGCCTCAGCGGCCTGCTCCCACGAGTCGTGACGCGGCTTCGGCTAAAACATCGCGACGTTTGCACGCAGCGAACCTTAAGAAAGTCGCGTACTCGTGACGGCGTTTCGGAGTGGTGAAAGCCGTGATGGGGATGGCAGCAACTCCTGCCGTGCGGGCGAGCTCACGGCAGAACTCTGCGGCATCCGTGGCGCCTAGCGGGCGCGCATCTGCCACTGTGAAGTAGGTGCCTGACGGCACTGAAACGTCGAAACCCGCCGCAGTGAGCCCGGCAACGAGCAAATCGCGCTTGGCGGCGAGAGTCGCAGCCAAGCCATCGAAATATGTCTGCGGCAGTCGGAGTCCCGTCGCGATTGCTGGCTGAAACGGTGCGCCGTTCGCGTAGGTCAAGAATTGTTTGACCGCCATGACGGCGTCGACCAGTTCGGCGGGCCCCGTGACCCATCCAATTTTCCATCCGGTCGTTGCGAACGTCTTCCCTGCCGATGAAATCGTGAGCGTGCGAAGCGCTGCATCTTCACGCGCAGCGATAGGGCTGTGAAGTTCACCGTCGAAAACAAGGTGCTCGTAAACCTCGTCGGTGACGATGACCGCATCGTGCCGGTTGGCCAGACGAACAATCTCGTCGCGAACTTCGGGTATGAAGACCGCACCTGTTGGGTTGTGCGGGTCGTTCACGAGGATGATTCGTGTGCGGGCAGTGACTGCCCGGCGGAGTTCATCGAGATCGGGTTGAAAATTCGGCCACCGTAACGGCACACCCACAAGCTTCGCGCCGCTCAGCGCGATGCACGCGGCGTATGAATCATAAAACGGCTCAAAGACGACGACCTCGTCGTCGGGGCCGTGAATGAGCGCCAATAATGTTGCGGCCAACGCTTCAGTCGCGCCGGCGGTCACGAGCACATTCCGGTCGGGATCGACGGGGATGTTGTAGAAGCGCGCCTGGTGTTCGCTGATGGCAAGTCGCAGATCGTCGATACCTCGGCCCGGAGGGTACTGATTAGCCCCCTCGGAGATGGCCTCACGTGCGCGTTCCAATACAGCGGCCGGGCCATCCTCATCGGGAAAGCCTTGGCCGAGATTAATTGCGCCCGTCTCCGCCGCCAGGGCCGTCATCTCGGCGAAGATGGTAGGTATGGGTGAGCCAGTGGGGGATAGGAGCCCCGCGCCGGCAGCAGTGCGGCGCCACGCGCCAGGAATCTCTCGCATCGACTACACGCTAGTCGCATAGGCGTATCCCATTCGGGTCATAAGAAACACACAGTCTTGGGCGACAGGCTGAGAGCGCTTGTCAGAAGGAGCACCTATGAGCGATAACGAGGGCATCAGCCCAGAGCAGACACCTGCAGCATCCGCCCAGGACGCGTCGACCACCGACGGTGCGACGCCCGCGAATCAGTCAGCGCAGGCGACGCTTGCCGCCCCGGCAACTTCAGCTACGCCGACGGGTAACACCCCTACGCCGAGTGCTAGCCCAGCATCGACGCCGGTGCCTCCGCGACCCCCGCTCCCGGCGAACACCGCGGGATCTGGCCAGGCCGCGAAGCAACCAGCGCTACCGGCATACGCCGGGGTGCCCTATCCCACTCCGGGCGCATCGTTCGGGCAAGCTGCGCAGTCGCAGCCGACGCTTCCCATGAATCAAGGAATCCGTCAGCCCGCGCCGAAGAAGAAATCTGGCGCAGGCAAGGTTGTCGGACTCCTCGTTGCTGCAGCCCTTGTTGGCGGCGCCGCGGGGCTCGGCGGTACCTACGCCGGAATGAGCTTGTGGGGAACCACAGCGTCGGGGGCGTCGTCGTCGCCTTCCGTTGTGACGGTGAACGATGCTGACAACGTCAACACAGCGACAGCCGTGGCGACGAAGGTGCTGCCGAGTGTCGTGACAATCTCGGCGTCATCGGGAAGCAGCGGCGGAACTGGATCGGGTGTCGTCCTCTCTGATGACGGCTACATTCTGACCAACACGCACGTCGTCACACTTGACGGTGCAACGGCGGACCCGACATTGTCTGTCACGACGTCCGACGGATCGGTCTACAGTGCCACAGTCGTTGGAATCGACCCCACGTATGACCTCGCTGTGATCAAGCTCGACAACGCGACGGGTCTTACCCCGATCGACTTCGCCGACTCGAGCGATCTCAACGTCGGTGAAACCGCAATCGCTGTCGGTGCGCCGCTTGGGCTGTCGAACACCGTGACGACGGGAATCGTGAGCGCTCTCAATCGCTCCATCGAAATTGCATCTTCCGCTGCACCCGAAGACAACTCGGACTCGTCCGGACCGGATCAGAGCCCGCAGCAAGAAGAGGGCCAGAGCCCGTTCCAGTTCGACTTCGGCCAGGGCGAATCGCAGGGGTCGAATACGACGACATCAACAATCAAAATCGCTGTCATTCAAACTGACGCTGCCATCAACCCGGGTAACTCCGGAGGTGCACTCGTTGACAGTGACGGAAAGTTGATCGGAATCAACGTGGCTATTGCTTCCTCGGGTTCGACGAGCGACGGCCAATCAGGCAACATCGGGGTGGGCTTTGCCATTCCATCGAACGTGGCCGAGCGCGTCGCGAACGAGCTGATCGAAAACGGCACGGCGACGCACGGACTGCTGGGCGCTCTCGTACAGGACGCATCGTCGGTTGAGGGTGCGACGACTGAGGGCGCATACATCTCGGAGGTTACTGACGCAGGAGCAGCCGCGGCAGGCGGGCTTCAGGCCGGAGACGTCGTGACATCGTTCAACGGTGTACCGGTGTCGGACTCGGTCGATCTCACCGCACAGGTGAGGGCGGCAGCGGCAGGAAGCGATGCCACCGTCACCATTGTTCGAAACGGAAACACGCAGACGCTTGACGTCACGCTCGGCGCTCTGGAATAGCCACCGGCCGCGTGCCTCCAAGGACGCCACCTCGCGATAGGCTCGCGAGGTGGCGTCCTTTTCGTTTGGGGCGGGCAATGCAGCAAAGATTCTGCGCATCCCGCTATATGCGGCAGGACGTGTGCTGACGTCTCTGGTCCCTCGCAAAGCCGACATGTGGGTCATGGGGTGCGGCGTCGGCATCGGTGATGGCGCGCTCGAGCTTTGGGAGTATGCGCACGAGCGCGGAGAAGATCCGCTGTGGCTGATCTCGTCTCAACAAGAAGCAGCGGATGCAGCGAGGCGCGGCATCCGCTTCGCGCATAAGCATTCGCTGCGCGGGCTATGGTCAACCGCGCGTGCGGGGGTCGTCGTCGTCACGCATGGCTTCGGGGATGTAAACCGCTACGCGGTGTCCGGGAGCTTTCTCGTGCAGCTCTGGCACGGTATTCCGCTGAAGCGCATCGGCGTTGACTCCCCCGAGACTCTGCGAAGCGGCATCCTTCCTGGTTCCAGAGCTGTGAGAAGGCTGCTGCGTTTCATGTATCTGAGTGCGACGCGTCGTATTCACCTTCTTCCCGCGGCGTCGCATCTCGTTCGTGGTCGACTGCAGTCGGCCTTCGGCCTCGCTGACGCCGCCGTTCCTGTCACCGGCGAGCCGCGCGTTGACGTGCTTTCACGTGATACCGCGGTCGCTCGCCGTGCGCGAGCGCGCGCCGAAATCTCCGCATTGACCGGCGTGGATGCTGCGGCCCGGTTCGTGCTTTACGCGCCGACGTGGCGTGACGGCGAGCCAGACCCGGCGGTGCCCACGGCGGCGGAGTGGCAAGAGATTGTGGCGGTTTTGAATACGCAGGATGCCGTGCTGTTTGTTCGCTCGCACCCGTTAGGAGCGGGCGCTTATGTGCCGCCGGATTCCACTACGCGGGTGAAAGCGCTCGGCAGCGATGTCGTCCTCAACGTGACGCCGCTGCTTTCGGGATTCGATCTGCTTGTGAGCGACTACTCTTCCCTCGTTTTCGACTCATCACTCGTTCCACTACCCGTCGTGTACTTCGCACCGGATCTGGAGGAGTACGAATCTCGCCGTGGTTTTTACGGCACGTACAGCGATGTTGCCGACCCCGATGGGTGGGTTACCGACTGGCGCGCCGTGCTCGACGACGTGCAGGAGATTTTCAACGACGGCGCCGAGGCAGCTCGCCGCCACGCGCAAGCCCTTGCACTCAGTAAGCGATTTCACGCATATCGTGACGGAAAGAATACTGAGCGTGTGTACCGCGCAATCTCCGCGCGGGCTGGCGGGCACGGTGGCGTTGGTGCACCGAAAGGAAGAGCGTGACTCACGCACATTTCACGGAAGAGCCGGCTGCTTCTCTCGTGTTGTCTGGCAGCGGAGCCAGACCCGCAGCTGTATCGCTGATCGGTAGTCGCGCCCAAACGCACGGCTCGATTACGGGTCGTGGAAAGACCTGGAAGGCGATCGTTCCCCTCCGTGCTGCGCGATGGGGTGGGCCCGAGCTGCCGCTGCCCTCGGGCGAGTATCGACTTGAGATCACGACATCAAGCGACGAGGTGCATTTTGATGGCCCCACGGCACAAATCGAAAACGCTGTCGTCGGTGAAGTGAGAGCGTCACTCAAGAATGACCGCGTGACTATCGCACCGCCGCTCGACCCCGCTTACGCGTCACCTGAGGGGCAGGCCGCTCTTGAACGGCGTTACGCGGCGGGCGGTGGGGAGCTCGAGAACGCGGTATTTTTTGAGAGTTTCTACGGACGAAATGCGAGCTGTAACCCGCTCGCAATTGATGCGGAGCTGGCTCGTGTCGCGCCGGGTGTTGCTCGCTACTGGAGCGTCGTTGATCTGTCGGTTCGTGTGCCCGACGGAGCTATTGCGGTAGTCGAGGGCAGCCCGGAATGGTGGCATGCTCGCGCAACATCTCGACTTCTGGTTGTCAACGATTGGTTGCGCAGGCGGTTTGCACGCAGAAAAGGTCAGCACGTGCTGCAGACCTGGCACGGAACACCTCTGAAACGTCTGGCGTTGCATCGTCCCGGCTTCGACGTGCGACGAGCGCTCGCCGTTGTCCGCGAGTCTCGTCGATGGGATGTCCTCCTCGCTCAGAGCCCTGCGGCTGGTCGCATCCTGCGTAAGGCATACGCGTTTCTTCGCCGGCCGATGTGGATCGAAGGCTACCCGCGCAACGACGTGCTGACAGTAGGCGACGGCCGCGACGTTCGAGCGCTTTTGGCCATTGAACCGCATGAACGAGTTCTGCTTTACGCTCCGACATGGCGAGACGATCGCGAGGAGATCGTTGATTTTGTCGACGCTGAGAAACTTGCAATAGCGACGGATGCCGTGGTTCTTGTGCGCGGTCATTCGAGGACACTGCACCCCGGTTCCGATGCCCGCGGCGCGCGCGTTGTTGATGTCACCGGGTTTCCCGATACAGCTCAGCTGTTGCTCGCAGCTGATGCGCTGATCACTGACTACTCATCGGTCATGTTCGACTTCAGCGTTACAGGCAAGCCAATGTACTTTCTCGTGCCAGATCTTGAGCACTATCGAGGCGAGCTGCGAGGCTTTTACTTTGACCTTGTCGAGCATGCTCCGGGACCACTCGTGCAGACACAGGAGCAACTCGTTCGTGCGATTGCCACGTCGAAGCCGTCGGACTACGCACGTCAGTACACCGCATGGCGTGCGCGCTTCAACGGTCGCGATGACGGCCACGCTGCCGAGCGCGTTGTTGCCCGCATCTTGGACCAGGGATTCGTGACGCGGTAGCCGCGCTACGGAAGCGGGGTATTGCGATCACTCAGCCGGGAAGTGTCGACAGTGTCGCCCGCCCCGGCCAATGCGCCCTGTACAAAGCCCCAGCCCCATGACAAGTGCATTGTCGGCAACACCGCAACCGTCCATATTTTGTCTCGCCATCCTTTTCCGCCACCTCGACCAAGAGCTGTGGCAACGATGGCGACGGCGTACAGTGCGACGGGCACGTAAACAACTGACGCGAAAATCGAAATCCAACCTGTCACCAGTTGCGCTCCTTGCAAGATCGCGAGAAGTGGAGCGAGCACGACGAATCCAACGAGAACGGGTGGAGCAAAGAAGCGTAGCGAGTTGCGCCTCCCAAAGCGACGGACCAGCTCACCACGCCATGCTCCGGTTGCCCGGAACTGCTGGGCGAGGCGCACCCAACTCTCCCGTGGCCAGTACGTTACTGAAAGCGCGGGGTCAAACCAGACGCGGTATCCAGCATTGCGGATCCGCAGGTTCAGCTCCCAATCTTCGCCACGGCGAATGGACTCATCGAAGCCGCCGACTTCTGTGATCACAGCTCGGCGCATCACGCCGAGATAAGCGGACTCAGCATCGCCCTCGCGGGTGCCGCCGTGGTAGGCGCCACCACCGAGACCTATTGGTGAGTTGTATGCCCGGGCAACAGCTCGTTGGAAAGGAGAGCGACCGTCGGCACGCATCACCCCGCCGACGTTTGCCGCGCCGACGCGGGCGAGCGTGGCGAGGGCACGTTGGGTGTAACCAGGCGAGAGCTCTGAGTGTGCGTCAACGCGCACGATGGTGGGCAACGTGCTGGCTGCGATCGCAAGGTTGAGGCCACGCGGAATATCCGCCTCGGGATTCGCGACCAATCGAATCCGCTCGTCTTGGGCTGCCAGTTGCTCCGCGAGTTGTGTCGTGCCATCTGTTGACGGACCCAGCGCCAAAACCAGCTCGGTGGGTCCGGGCACTTCTTGGGCGAGCACGGTCTCGACGGCGCGCTCTAGGTACGCAACCTCGTTCAGCACTGGCATCACAAAAGAGACTCCCGCGCCCTCGGCGGGAACTGGTGCCTCTCGGGGTGCTGACTCGTCGGCATGCATCCGTCGATCATCCCACGGTCATCGACGTAAACTGATGGGATGCAACTGGCCTCCGATATTCGCAAGACGGTGGCCCTGGTGGGTAGAGCTCTTGAGAACCGCTCGGCGGCCCGCGAAGTGAGACGCTCCGACAACGCCCGCGGACCCCATCCGGCTGGGCAATTCGAGGTTGCGGTCTACTTCGCGGACGGCGTCGTCAACATGTACCAAATGCGGCAGTGGTATCGGCCACTTCAGGAGCTCGCTAAGACTCGCCCCGTTGTGATCCTCAGCCGAGTAGCCTCCGGAGCGCGCGCACTCGTGCGTGAAAGTGGGCTGCCGGTTGCGTTCGTGCCCTCGGTACGCAGCCTTGAATCTGCAATCGCAAGGCAGAATATCCGAGTCGTTTTGTATGTGAACCAGAACACACGGAACTTCCAGATGTTCCGCTACGGCCACCGTTGGCATGTCTTCATCAACCACGGTGAGTCCGACAAGATGTACATGACGACGAACCAGTTCAAGGCGTACGACTACGCATTCGTCGCGGGAGACGCCGCTCGAGAGCGCCTGAAGCGAGTGCTCTGGAACTACGACATCGCCGCTCGAACGATAGAGATCGGTCGTCCCCAGGCCGATCACTATTCCGGAAAGCTTCCGTACGCGCCCGACGAGCGCCGCGTGATCCTTTACGCGCCCACCTGGGAGGGAGACCGGCCTTCGGCGCACTACGGTTCGCTGGTAACCCATGGCGAAGCCCTTGTCGGAGCTCTCTTACGCACGGGTCAGCATCGCGTGATCTACCGCCCGCATCCGCGTTCTGGAGTGGTTGATCACGAATACGGTTCTGCCCATCGGCGAATCGTGGCGATGATTGCTGCAGCCAACGCCAAAGACCCGACTGCTCATCATTTTTACGACGATGGCCCCGAGCTTGGTTGGCAGTTGGCGGCCGCGGACGTGGCGGTTGTCGACATCTCAGCGATGGTTTACGACAGGCTTGCAGCGGGGAAGGCGTTGATGATCACCCGCCCTGATGATCCTGCCGCAGCCATTGATGAGCACGGCTATCTTTCCGACTGCGAATGGCTTGATTCCGCTGAGGCTGGCAACATCGTTGCCGAGACAGATCGAATCCTCGCAGATCCCGGCGCGACGGAACGTCTCGACCACTGGGTCCACCACTACTTCGGCGACACCATGCCCGGTTCAGCGACAGCACGATTCCATGCCGCGATTGAACACCTCATGAATGAAGCTCAGCGATGGGCGGGGGCTTCGCCGGAGGGCGAGGACGATCCGTTTGATGAGGATTCCGCGGAGCTAGACGACTGAGGTCTACTCTTCGATTTCTTTGCGCGCCTTGTTCGCGCGACGAGGATGAAGTACGGACCCGGTTCGCTTGCCCGCCGTGCTCACCGCCTGCCCGATAGCAGTCGTTGCGCGAACGACAGCTGCACCTGCGGCGCGCTCAAGGCGAAGTTTCCCCGCTTGTGGTTCAAGCTCTGCGGGGAGGGCCATCGGTGCCGGGCCGAAGGCGCGGCGGGAGGTAACCATCACTCGACGTCCGAGCACATGATTTCCCACTCCGCCGATGGCGGCCCCGATCCCGAACGGTAGTGCTTTTCCGATCCACGAGGCGCTACCGCGGGTAGCGAACTGGCGCACGAAACTTGTTTTTAGCCGGTCGACCATCGGTCCGACCGCCGCACGGGGGAGAGTCTTCGTGATGAGTTCACCCCAATACCGGTCGCGGGTAGGTCCTTTTCCTGCTGCTTGCTTCGTAAGTTGCGCAACGAGGTCGATACCTTCTTGCCCGAGCATCAGCGTGAGAACGAGCGCCCGCGCGCGGTCTGGGTTCTCGACAGGGATTCCGTGGACTTCAGCGAGCGACTGCGCAAAAAGTGCGCACGCTTCGAGGAAACCGACCGTTTCAACGCCGCTGAGGGCCAGGGTGATTCCGGTACCGATGCCGGGAACCACCGCTGTTGCGCCGACAGCTGCGCCACTCGTGGTGACTGCCGCGAGAAAACGGCGTTCGAGCATGCTGACGATCTCTTGAGGAGATGCGTGTGGATGCCGCAATCGCACACTTCGAAGATGTGCGAGTACGACGGGTCGTTGAATCGCCATCACGCGATCCAACGCACGAATAGTCATCGGATGCTCTGCAGAGCCGGCGGGTGGGATGCCACCCGCCCACGGGGAATCACCGGAGAGGGAGTGGATTTGTTGCACCTTTTCAGCCATCGTGGACTGATCTTAGGAGGCGCTCCTGTGGATTACGAGGGGATTGACGGCTCAGACGTAGAGGTTCGCTCGCTCAAGATCTTCAGCGAAATCAACTTCAACCGCGTAGAGATCTGAGATGTCGAGGGGTTCGAGGCGCATGCCGTTCTCCGCTATTGCGAGCTCAAGCCCGCGCTCGAAGTAGTCCTGATCATCGACCCGCGTGAGCTGGTGCATGAAGGCTTTCTTATCAGCGCGTGAGATGTAGTTGATCCCGACGGCTTCGCCGATTCCGGAAGACACAGTTTTTGACAGCCCGGAAATGAAACCGTGAGCGTCAGTTGTGTACTTCACTTCTTCGTCGCTGACCTTCGCCGTGTTCACAGTGACGAAAGACTGTTCGCGCTCGATGAGTTCAATTGCACGACCAAGAATGCGGGGATCGAAAACCACATCACCGTTCATCCAGAGAACCCCAGCCTTACCCGTCGCGGACAAGGCGCGCAGAAGGCTTTTGGACGTGTTGGTCTGGTCGTAGCGGTCGTTGTAGACGTAAGACGCGTCCGGGAAGGCTTCAACGATTGTTTCTGCGCGATAGCCCACCACGGTCGTCACTCGTGCGTCGCTGCCGAAGGCTGCACGGATGTTGTCGTGCTGTTGCTGCATGATGCTGCGTCCATCGGAAAGCGCAGTCAGTGGTTTCGGAAGGCTGCGTCCCAGGCGCGAGCCCATACCGGCCGCAAGGATGACGGTCTGAAGAGTCACGTTTAGCTCCTGGAGTGTGTGAATTCACCATGGGTTCATGGAAGGGCCACCACGTCGTGTTCCGCTTATGGTACCGATGGAGGCTGAGTGCAAACTGGCTCTTGCCCTCCCGTTGCCGTTTCGTGACAAAACTCTCATCTCTCACGCAGTCGCGCTGCGATGTCGAAAGCGCTTGATACGTTAGATACGTGACACCTTCGTCGACTGATAGCCCCGATTCTGCCGGAAACGTCCCGGGTGAAAGTGACGATGGACGTGAATCGAGCGAAGGTGAAAAAAAGCCCGTAGCGCCGCGAAAACCGCGCGCTCCGCGCAAGGCTTCGACTCCACGCAAACCTGCCGCTCCTCGAAAGTCGACGACAGCGCGCAAGCCGAGCACACCGCGCAAACCGAGCTCCGCCTCCAAAGCGACTTCTCAGTCCGGTGAGACTTCGGCATCCAGTTCACTGACAGGTCCGCCGAAGTCCGCACTTCCGGTGCAATTCGGAGAAGAGTTCGCCGACGTGGTTGTCCCACCGCGGCCGCCGCTTCCGACGGCCGACCATCAGCAAGTAGTCGAGCCGAATCTCGATGACGCTTCCAACGGCGCTGTCGACACAGCGCCGGATATAGAGACAGAGCTAGAGCCTGTCGTAGACCAGGCAGAAGCAGAAGCAGAAGCAGAAGCAGAAGCAGAAGCAGAAACATCCGCAGTTGAGGCGGATGCGGTAGTCGACGCTGTAGACGACGCCGTCGCCAATGCCGATGACGATGATCTCACTGCGGTGGTGGGCTACGTCTCTGATCCGCTCGCAGAGACGTCTCAGCCTGTTGACGCGCTTGTTGTGCGTGGCGTGACCAAAGTGTTCGGCGCAACACGTGCCGCGGACGATGTGAATCTCACTGTTCCTGCCGGCAGCTTCTATGGGCTTGTGGGTCCCAATGGAGCTGGAAAGACAACGACCCTGTCGATCATTTCGGGCCTTCTCGGTGCCGACAGCGGTTCGGTCGAAGTGTGCGGTGTCGATGCCCGCAAACATACTCGCGATGCGAAGCGGATGATTGGGGTGCTACCCGATCGGCTGCGCACCTTCGATCGGCTCACAGGCCGCCAACTTCTCTATTACTGCGGCGTGCTCCGCGGGCTTTCACCGGCCGTCGTTGAGAAGCGCACAGTCGACCTGGCGCGTGCCTTCGACCTCTCCGAGGCTCTGGCCCGACCCGTCTCCGACTACTCAGCAGGCATGACCAAAAAAGTGATGCTCGCTGGCGCGATGATTCACTCTCCGCGCCTGCTGATTCTCGATGAACCGTTCGAATCGGTCGACCCCGTGTCGAGCGCTGTCATTCTTGAGATTCTCAGCACGTACGTAGAACACGGCGGCACCGTGATTCTTTCGAGCCACGGGATGGACCTGGTCGAGCGTGTGTGTTCGCGAGTTGCGGTGCTTGTCTCTGGTCGCGTGCTTGCCGAGGGAACCATCGATGAAGTACGAGGTGAGTCGACTCTTGAGGAGCGCTTCCTCGAGCTTGCCGGTGGCTCAAGCGACCTGGAGGGCCTGGAGTGGTTGCACACGTTCTCCGGCTGAGGTTCGACCTCCTGCTCGGTGGCCTACGCGGAGAGCCCGATCACGTTATCCGGGTTCTCGTGGGCCTTGTGGCCGCTGCTGCGGCGGTTGTAGCGGCCGGATGGGCGCTGCTGAGCCTCGAATCCGCGGCGAATACGACAGCGATGGTCGTCACCGTCTTTGCCGGTGCCGCGGTCACCACCGGATTCGCAGTCGCGCCACTCATCGCGGGCTCGGCCGACCCGCTTGATCCCCGTCGCTTTGCGCTATTTGGAATCGCCCCTGGCCCGCTCGCTGCAGCGGTCGCACTAGCAAGCCTCGTGAGTGTTCCGATGATGGCGCTTGTTGCTCTCGCCTGCTGCGCGGCTGTGATGTGGGGCGCGCAAGGCGCACCCGTGGCCATCTCGGTTGTCTCCGCAGTGATCAGCGTCGTGACCTGCGTGCTGCTCGCACGTGTGGGGCTGGCGGCGGCAGCGCTCTTTTTGCGCGAGCGTCGATCTCGCGAGCTGAGCGGCGTTTTTCTGGTCGGGATTTTGGTCGTCGTTGTGCCTGTGGGCGTCTTCTTCGCGTCTCTCGAATGGCGGGGGACAGTACCGACCCAGCTTGCAGAAGCGGCCAACGTATTGGCTCTCACTCCGTTAGGCGCTGCCTGGGCACTGCCCGCAGCTGTCGTCTCGTCCGAAATGAATGCGGGCGCAAGCGCACTCATCGCCGTTGCCACAATTCTTGTTTTGGGGTTGCTCTGGTCGTGGCTTGTGCAGCGACTTCTGACGACCGCCGAGCGGCCGGTTGCCGTGCGCGAACGCGGTGGCCTTGGTTGGTTTGCGGTCGCGCCCGGAAACGCCGCAGGCGCTGTGGCGGCGCGCAGCATCATTTATTGGGCACGTGACCGCCGCTACGCCGTGAATGTGCTCATCGTTCCATTTGCGGCGTTACTGACTACTGTGCCGTTGACTATTGCCGGGGTTCCGCCAGCGCTGGTTGCGCTCGTGCCGGTTCCTATTGTGGCGCTCTTTTTCGGATGGCTGCCTCACAACGACCTCGCGTACGACTCCACAGCGGTGTGGCTGCATGTAGTGAGCGGGATGCGGGGCGTCGCCGATCGCATAGGCAGACTTGTACCCATCATTTTGGTGGCCGTGCCCACTTTGGCGATTGGTATTCCGCTGGCGATTTCCCTCCATGGCAGATGGGCACTCCTGCCTGGCATGGTCGGTGTCTGCGCCTGTCTTTTCTTCAGCGGACTGGGGCTCTCCAGCATTTCGTCTGCGCTTACCCCGTATGCGGTTTCTCGACCTGGCGACAGCCCGTTCCAACAGCCACAGCGCACGGGCGGAACCGGGGTTCTCGGCCAAGCGTTTGTGATGCTCGGCGCTTTGGCGTTTAGTATTCCCGCACTCTGGTGGGCGTGGTTAGCGCTCACGAAAGATGTCGGTTACGCCGAACCTGCGCTCTGGGGCGGTCTTGGTATCGGAGTTGCGGTCCTCAGTATCGGCATCGCAGTGGGCGGGGCGGTTTTTAATCGTCGCGGCGAATCGATTATGGAATTTGCGCAGGCAGGATGATGAAAACGCCCGGCACTAGCAACTCGCCGATAGACTGACTCACCATGAGCACGCCGCTTGATCGCCCCGATGATGGGGGCATTGCCACTCTCGATCGCGACCTCGAGGACCTTGTCCAAGAAGAGAACGTTGAACCGGGCGACCACGAACGCTTCTCTCACTACGTCAAGAAAGAGAAGATTCTGGAGTCCGCTCTCAGCGGTAAACCCGTGCGAGCCTTGTGTGGAAAAAAATGGACGCCCGGCCGGGACCCGGAGAAATTTCCGGTGTGTCCCTCGTGTAAAGAGATTTACGAATCACTCATGTCCTAAAGTCTCGTCGAGGGTGACGTAGACGGTTTCCAGGGCCGGGTCTGACCGGCTGAGGGCTAGTGCTGATACTGGGAGTTCAGCTCGCGCCGATTTGTGGTGCATTCGCGCGTCGGCGACGGCTTCGATGCCCTCGTACTCCGAATGGATCTCGCCAGCAGAGACGAGGCTCACTTGAAGGGCGCGTGCGTCGTAGGTGGATGAGGCATCCGTCAGGGAGTCAAATCGTGGCGAGATCGCGATGAGTTCGCTGGTCGCTATTGAATCGGTACGAGTGCGAAACGCGGTCTTGCGACCCCCGGTTGTTGCTTTGGCTGCTGATTTTTTCGCGACGGGCACCCATGACCCGTCAGTCGATTCCCGGGCGACGATTTTGAAGACCATTCCGGCCGTGGGGGAGCCCGCTCCGGTAACGACAGAAGTGCCGACACCGTACGAATCCACAGGGGATGCCGCGAGAGCCGCGATCGCGTGTTCATCGAGGTCACTCGTCACAGTGATCTTTGTGCGTGACGCGCCGAGACTGTCGAGCTGCGCGCGAACTTGCGCGGCAACGAGGGGGAGGTCGCCTGAGTCGATGCGTACCCCTCCAAGCTCGGTGCCCGCGACATCAATCGCTGTTCGCACACCACGCGTAATGTCGTAGGTGTCGATGAGGAGAGTCGTGTCGGTGCCGAGCGCATCAATTTGCGCGCGGAACGCATCTGATTCGTGTTCGTGCAACAGCGTCCATGCGTGTGCCGCGGTTCCCATCGTGGGGATGCCGAATCGCCGCCCTGCTTCGAGATTGCTCGTTGCGTCGAAACCGGTGATGTAACAGGCACGGGCCGCAGCGACCGCCGATTCCTCGCCCGTGCGACGAGAACCCATCTCAGCGAGCGGCCGATCCCCAGCAGCGATGCTCATACGAGCAGCCGCAGTCGCGACTGCTGAGTCGTGATTCAACACACTCAACGCGAGCGTCTCGAGAATAACCGCCTCCGCGAAGGTGCCTTCGATGGTGAGAACCGGCGAACCTGGAAAATAGAGTTCACCTTCGCGATACCCGACGATATTTCCGGTGAAACGGTAGTCGGCGAGATATTTGAGGGTGGGTTCGTCTACGACACGAGCGTCACGCAGAAACCTGAGTTCGTCGTCTCCGAAACGAAACTCACGAAGCAGCGACAGAAGGCGCCCGGTACCGGCGACGACGCCGAAACGACGCGCGCCAGGGAGCCTGCGAGCAAAGAGTTCGAAGACGCACCGGCGGTGAGCAGTCCCGTCACGGAGAGCCGCAGTGAGCATTGTGAGTTCGTAGCGATCGGTTAGCAGGGCTGAGCTGCGTGTCATTGCGCCAGCCTACGCGCGGAACTCGCAGCGAAACCGCGTAGGCTGAGTCATCGTGAACGACGCACCCATCGGAATCTTCGACTCCGGTGTGGGCGGTCTCACTGTGGCACGTGCGGTTTCGCAGTTACTGCCGCGGGAGTCGATTGTCTACATCGGTGACACTGCGCGCTCTCCCTATGGCCCGAAACCGATCGCCGATGTGCGCCGGTACTCGCTCGAAGTGCTCGACGATCTTGTTGAGCAGGGCGTGAAGATGCTCGTCATCGCCTGCAACACTGCGTCGGCCGCAATGCTGCGCGATGCGCGTGAGCGCTACGACGTGCCCGTCGTGGAAGTTATCGGACCGGCAGTTCGCACGGCGATGTCAACGACGCGCAACGGTCGAATCGGCGTCATCGGTACATCCGGAACCATCGGATCACGTGCGTATCAAGACATGCTTGAGGTCAATGAGAATCTGACGGTATTCGCTGAAGCCTGCCCGCGTTTCGTGGAGTTTGTCGAAGCCGGTATTACCGACTCGCCCGAGGTGCTGGCGGTAGCTGAGGAGTACCTTGCGCCGCTTCGGCACGCGGGCGTTGACACGCTTGTGCTGGGGTGCACACACTATCCGTTCCTCGAGGGTGCGATCAGCTACGTGATGGGACCTGATGTGAGTCTCGTCTCGAGCGATTCGGAGACCGCAAAGGACGTCTACCGTCAGCTGGTCGGACGCGATCTTCTTGCTGGTCTTGACGCGCAGTCGCACCACACTTACGAAGCAACAGGCTCATCGGCCGACGACTTCGTGCAGCTTGCCCATCGGCTCATGGGACGCGAAGTGCGCGATGTGCGCCTCGTGCAAACCGGGGCCATTGATCTGCCGCGCTGAGCGCCGGCATCCGTTCGAGGAGAGTTCTATGACTGAAATCACGCGCGCCGACGGCCGCAACATCGACGACTTGCGTACCGTGACGATCGAGCGCGGCTGGAATAACCAGGCAGAAGGCTCTGCTCTTGTGAGTTTCGGGAACACCCGGGTGCTCTGCACGGCATCATTTACAAATGGCGTACCACGGTGGCTGACGGGCAAGGGCAAAGGGTGGGTCACCGCCGAATACGCGATGCTGCCGCGCGCGACCAACAGCCGGAACGATCGCGAAAGCGTCAAGGGCAAGATCGGTGGTCGCACACACGAGATTTCTCGTCTCATCGGGCGGTCACTTCGTGCTGTCGTTGACACGAAGGCGCTGGGTGAGAACACGATCGTGATCGACTGCGACGTTTTGCAGGCTGACGGTGGCACACGCACAGCTGCGATCACAGGCGCCTACGTCGCTTTGGCGGACGCGATCGAGTGGGGACGCCGCAAGAAGTTCATCGGGCAGAAGTCTCAGGTGCTCATCGACTCTGTGGCTGCGGTGTCGGTGGGAATCATCGACGGTGAGCCGATGCTCGACCTCGCTTACGTCGAAGACGTGCGTGCCGAAACCGACATGAACATCGTGGTCACCGGCCGCGGCTTGTTCGTGGAGGTGCAGGGCACAGCTGAAGGCGCGCCCTTCGACAAGCGTGAACTCGATGCCTTGCTCGAGCTTGGGGTCGCAGGGTGCGCTGACCTTCGCGATTTTCAGATCGCTGCGCTGGCTGAAGGCGATGAGGCTTCGGCGTGACAGGTGCTTCGCGTCAGCGCGTCGTTCTCGCAACTCACAACACCCACAAGATCACGGAGTTTCAGGCGATCATTTCGGCTACGAGACCCGATCTTGAGGTCGTGGGATACGACGGCCCAGAGCCCGTCGAAGACGGTGTCAGTTTTCGCGAGAATGCGCTGATCAAAGCGCGGGCAGCTTCCGCTCATACCGGGCTTCCGTCGCTCGCTGATGACTCGGGTATTTGCGTCGACGCGCTGGGAGGTGCGCCCGGCGCGTTTTCGGCGTACTGGGCCGGACACGCGAAAGATGCCGCGGCCAATCTTCGACTGTTACTCGATCAGCTTTCGGACATTTCCGATCCGCGTCGAGTCGCGCAGTTCGCATGCACCATCGCGCTGGTTCATCCCAGCGGCACCGAGCACGTTGTCGAGGGCATCTGGCCCGGACGCTTGGCTGTCGCCGCGCACGGTGAGGGTGGTTTCGGGTACGACCCCATCTTCATTCCGGACGGTCAGGCCGGCTCCGAGCGAACCGTCGCTGAGTGGAGCGCGGCGGAGAAGAACGCGGCATCCCATCGTGCGCGCGCATTTGAGAGCCTTGTGCCGTTGCTGTCAGCCCTGTAGATGAGAATCGGCATCATTCCCGACTAGAGCAAATCAGTTCTCGGTGCATGCCTGCGGCTCTAGTGTGAAAGAGATGCACGATCACTCGCACTCACCGACGGGGATTCGCGGAGCTCGCAATCGCCGTCTTTTGGCGATCTCTCTTGCCATCACATCCGTTGTCATGGTCGTACAGATCATCGGCGCATGGCTCTCGGGCTCGCTGGCGCTGCTGGCAGACGCAGCCCATATGTTCACGGATGCTGCGGCGCTCATCATCGCGCTCATCGCTACCGCGGTGGCGGCGCGGCCGGCGGATGATCGCAGCACGTTTGGCTATCAACGCGCTGAGGTGTTTGGTGCGCTGATCAACGGTGTGATTTTGATTGGTATCGCGCTGTGGGTCGGCATCGAGGCTGTGTTGCGACTGATCGATCCGGGCGACTATGAGGTGGCCGGCGGCATCATGCTCGTCACCGCCGCCGTGGGCCTCATCGCGAACGCGACTGCCATGTGGCTGCTGAGTTCTGCTCAGCGCGAGAGCATCAACGTGCGTGGCGCGTATCTCGAAGTTCTGGGCGACCTGCTCGGATCGGTCGCCGTGATCGTCGCGGCCGTAGTCGTGCTGACGACGGGCTGGGTCGCAGCGGATGCTGTGGCCTCGCTTGCGATTGCGGGGATGATCGTGCCGCGAGCTATCGGGCTTCTACGAGAAGTCGTGGTCGTGCTCGCTGAACGCGTTCCGGTCGGAACCCACGTAGCGGAAATTCGCGAGCACATTTTGAGTACTGACGGAGTGCGCGCGGTTCACGATGTTCATGTGTGGGCTCTGACGCGGGGTGCTCCCGTCTTCACCGCTCACGTCGTCGTCGACGGCAGTGTGTTGGCTGAAGGTCGTTCACCCGAGCTGTTGCAGCAACTGCAGACGTGTCTCGCTACCCACTTCGACGTCGAACACTCGACGTTTCAATTCGAAACGGCAGAGCACGTGGAGCGCGAAACTCACGGCTGAGCGCTCGGGATCGCTAGTTGCCTTCGCTGAGGTCTGGTACTTCTGGCGTTGCAGCCGCTGATTCTTTCTTCGCCTTGGAGCGTTCGCGGAAGTAGTGCACGAGCGTGACAAGGACTGTACCGAGGACGACGGCGAGCAGAATCAGATCGATGTACTCCGTGACGATGTCGCGAATCCAGGGTACGTATCCAATCGCATAGCCGAGCATTGTGAGGCCGAAGCCCCACAGAAGCGCGCCGATGAGGTTGTAGAGACTGTACTTACGCCACGGCATATGACCGACACCGGCTGCTACTGGGGCGAACGTGCGGACGATCGGGACGAACCGCGCAAGGATGACGGTGAGGCCACCGAATCGCTCAAAGAACGCATTTGTGCGGTCGACATTGGCTCTGCTGAAGAGCCCGGAATCTTTCCGCTCGAAGATAGCGGGTCCGCCCTTATGTCCGATGAAATAGCCGACCTCGCCGCCCACGAAGGCCGAAAGTGCGATCAATAGGGCAACCACCCACACGTTGAGCCCAAAAACACCGTTCGGCGCAACTGGGCTCGAGTGTGACAGGAGCCCAGCGATAACAAGCAAAGTGTCGCCGGGGAGAAGGAAACCGATCAAAAGGCCAGTCTCGGCGAAGATGATGAAACAGACAATGAAAAGCGCCCAGGGGCCAGCCCCCTCAATGATTGTCTGAGGGTCGAGCCAAGGTATGAGGCCGAGTGAATGCACGCTGGTTCCCGTCATTGCGGCGGTAAAAGGTGGCGCGCAAAAACGCACGACCCGTGCGGAAGGTGGGACTTGAACCCACACGCCCGGAGGCACAGGATCCTAAATCCTGCGTGTCTGCCAATTTCACCACTCCCGCGAGTGGTCACAGTCTACCGATGACGGGTGGACGTTTTCATCCCTCACCGAAGTGCGGTGCGACTCGTCGCCGTGGCGGCGAGAGGAATCCCCTCGGGGACAAAAGGCGCAAGAAACGGTGGATGCCAGGTCGTCGAGAGTGAGACGCGTGCTGACACCCCGTCAGGCGTGAATGCTTCGTCAACGCGCGCGGGTATTGCAGATATCTCGACGAGTGCGAGCGCCTGGTCGCGCACAGATGCGCTGTTGAGCTGGGGTGTCGGGCCGCGCTCGGTCAGCGTGAGCGAAAACCCGTCGGACCCGGCCAGCGCGGCTGCGTCGGCTGCAGCATCCAGCTCCTTTTGGCCGAGGTACAAGCTTGTCGCGCAGACGCAGACATAGATCAGCAGCAGGGCAATCGCTGCATACCCGAGGGCAAGCGGCAGGATGCTGCCCTCGTCGCTGCGCTCGTGGACAGCGATTCGTTCTACGAGTCTGCGGTCCAAAATCGTGAAACTTTCTGTGTTGATGTTGCTTCGACGGGCACAGAGGCGGCGCGGTCCAAACCGAATATTGGTGGAATGAGGGGAAGCGCTGCACCCGCGGTGACAGTGACGGTGATTGTGGCTCCGGCCGTAGGACATGTCGCGCCACTCGGCGTGCACTCCACTCGAACTTCAAGGCGTGTCGGGTTTATCGAATATTCGTCGGCGAGTGCCTGGAGCGTGCGTTCGGTCGCTGCACTCGCGGTCGCTTCAGATTCAGCTGTCGCGATGGTGCGCGCTACGTATCGCGCCGCGGCTGCTGTTCCCATGGCGTGTGACTGAATCGTGCCGAGAGCAACTATCAGGTAGACGAGCGGCACAAGCAGCAGCATTCCGACGACGAGGTACTCCACAGACGCCGAACCGGAATCATCGCTCGTCAATGGAACAAAAGTGCGTAGACGTCGATCATTCAAAGGTTTCGATCGGTGCATGTCCGCTCACCTCCCACGTGCCAGGAACGCCGAGGAGACCGATGAGCGGCATGGTGGTGCGAACCGAGATGACCACCGTCGGATACCCCAACGAGACATCCTCACCAACGGTGACATCATCGGCGTACTCGGCTCCGACTGTACGGCTCACGATGTCGCGGGTTCTCTCCGCTCCCTCAGCAAGTGTCGTGTCTGCTAGGGCCGCGTGATACGCGCCATCGATTGCCGCGTCGTGAACAACATTTCGCACATATACGGCGACTCCAAATTGCATCACACCGAGCGTAAGCACGGTAAGCATGATGCCCACGAGCACAAACTCGACCGGTGCCGAGCCGTCCTCGTCAGCGATCAGACCACCCGTCGACGACATGGCGTCAAATACCTGAGACGCGAGAGATGGCTTGTTCGAAGAGCTGGGAAAGCGCGGGTCCTGCGAGTGCCCAGATGACGACCACGAGCCCTGCCGTCATCAGCGTGATGAGCACCCAGCCAGGCACATCGCCACGTTCATCTCTGGCGGTGTCTCCCCACGATGAGCGAAGGCGCACAGCGATGCGGTGTGAAGTGGACGTTACAAGGTGGAGCATGAGCGATTCCTTTCGGTCTTGCGCGGTCAGGAGAGACCCAAACGAAGGATGACGATCCCGGGAAAGACAGCGAAGAGCACACTGAGCGGCAGGATGAGGAACACGAGCGGAATGAGCATTCCAATTTCCTTGCGTCCGGCTTGCTCGATGAGGCTGCGCTTCGCTTGCTCACGTGCATCGTTCGCTTGAGATTGAAGGACGTGTGCGAGCGGCGCCCCGCGATCAATGGCCGAGACGATGTGATCGATGCTGCGCCCGAGGGCGGGATGATTTGCTCGCCGTGCGAGTTCAGTCAGTGAGTCAGCGAGCGAGGACCCTGTGCCGACGGCAAGGGTTGCGGTTTCAATCTCGGTGGCAAGTTCGCCAGCACCGGTATTGCCGACACGTTTGAGTGAATCGAAGAGACCCTCACCGGCTGAAACGCACAGCGCGAGAAACTCCAGCACTGTGGGGAGTTCTGACCCGATGCGAGCGGTGCGTGCTTTTGCGGCTCGCGAGAGAAGTATGTCGCTGATGAAAACTCCTCCAGCACCGCCGAATGCTGGGAGCGCTAGTGTGGCTAGGTTGAACTGCCCCATCAGAGAGAGCGCAACGATGGCCAGAGCGCCAACAGTGCACCCGGCGAGTACCGCTGAGAGCTGGCGGACGCGATAGGTCGGAACGTCGATGTGCCAACCTGCACTTCGGAGCCTTCTGGTGATGTTGCTCGACCCGCCGATCAGTACATCGAGTCGACTGCGTGCCCCCTGCCATGCACCTGCCAATGAGGTGGGGCGCGATGCGAGGGGAGTTAGCCCTAGGGGATCAGCGACATCCCGGATATAGGGCGCAATACGACGACTAAGACTGGGAGCACCCCACCGCGGCGATGCGGCTACGACGCAGCAGACACCCGCCCCGAAAGCTGCTCCGAGAATCACTGACAGCGCGAGGCTCGTGGCGGTGAGTGGCATCATGCGAGCCACCGCCGATCATCTGGGAGGCGTCCGATCCGCAACATCAGGCGGAACGCGATCACTGACACGACAGCGCCGATGACTATGAGTCCGATGCCTTGAGGGCTCGAGTACGCGCTCGCCGCTTCTGGGCGAAACGCCAACAGGGTGAGAACTACCCACGGCGCCACAACACCAAGCACAGCAGCGCCGCGCGTCCAGGACTGTCGGGCCTCCACTTCTGCGCGAAGGGCAGCATCGGCGCGAACAGAACTACTGAGTGAGCGGAGGACCGGAACGAGTTCGGTTCCGCCCACCTGCCGTGCCATGCGAAGAGTCTCGATAATGCGGTCGGCTGCGGGGTCGGCAAGCGTCGCCTTCATGCGGAGAATGCTCGTATCGAAGTGGCCCGATGTATCCATATCGTTTTCAAATGCTCCGAACGCTGGGCGCAAAACATCAGGCGCTGAAAGCGATAGAGCTCCGACGGCGGCGGGGAGGGACATACCTGACCGCACCGATGCGATGAGAAGGTCGCAAACATCGGGCCACATGCTGCGACGCGCACGTATGCGCTTTTCGCGGCGGGTGCGCAGCCACGCGGCGGGCGCGAAAACCCCGGCAATGCCGGCAAGAAGTGACACGACAGCAACCGGAATTATCAACCAAGCCGCTGCCGAGGCGAGGATGCCAGTAGCCGCAGACGCGACGAACAATGCCCGCTGATCGGCGTGGGCGAAGCCCGCTTCGTCGAGAAGTCGGCTTGCTCGCGACTCTCGTGCGCGCTCGGCAGATGGAGCTTCGCGCGCGGGCCACACCCACGGCGAGAGCGCGAGCAGGATGCCGGCGGCCAACACCGCTCCCAACAACGCTGTCATGCCGCTGGCTTTCGATAAAGCGTCCGCGCCTCGATTTCACCGGCGACAATATGCCCTGTCGGGGCAACGATCTCGCTGACGCAGCGCTCGCCGCTGGAGCGCCGCTCGCAATGAACGACGACATCGACGCTGGACGCAACGGCAGGCATGACAAACCCGGCATCGATGTTGCGTCCGGCAAGCAAGGGGAGTGCAGTGAGCTTTCGTAGTGCGTCGCGTGGTGAGTTCGCGTGCACGGTCGCAGCTCCGGGCACACCTGTATTGAGCGCGAGTACGAGATCGAGCGCTTCTGCGTCACGGACTTCGCCGACGACAATGCGGTCGGGGCGCATGCGGAGCGCCTCTTTCACGAGCCTTCGGAGAGCGACTTCTCCCGTGCCTTCCAAGCTCGGTTGCCGACCCTGCAACGAGACAAGGTCTGGCGCATCGATTGCGAGCTCGAATGTCTCCTCAACCGTCACGATGCGTTGCGACGTTGCACACGCTGCGATGAGGGCTCCGAGCAGAGTGGTCTTTCCGGAGTGCGTGGCGCCCGAGACGATCACACTTTTCCCCTTGAGCATCGCGGTTTCAAGGAGGGAAGACACCTGCTCGGGAAACGAGCCCGCATTAACCAGATCGTCAAGCTCTCGATATGCGGGCAGGAACTTCCGAATGTTCACGGCCCAGTGGCGCCGCGTGATGTCCGGGATAACGACGTGGAGCCGGCTGCCGTCGGGGAGTGACGCGTCTACGAACGGTTGGCTGAGGTCTACGCGTCTGCCGGTGGTGTGCAGCATCCGTTCGACGAGGTCATGGACGGCTGAGTCGGTGAGCGTCACGGGCAGACGCTCAGAGACTCCCCGGCGGGCAGCAAAAACACGGTCGGGGCGATTGAGCCAGATTTCTTCGACCTCGGGATCATCAAGGTATGGCTGCAGGGGTCCAAACCCTGAGACGGCGGCCAGTACGTCGCGCACAAGTGCCGCTTCATCATCGATTGTCGCTGTGCCGTGGGCTAGCGCGAGATCGTTGTGGCGTCGCACTTCGGCGTGAGCAACCCGACGCGCGGTGTCGGGATCGCGCGCCGGGTCGGTCCTGTCGCCACGCAAGCGATCTCGCACGCGCTCAGCGACGGTCACCGAGGCAGAAGGGCCTGGCAAAGAAAAAGCTGGCGACATGCGCAGCATCCTGACAATCGGATGCCGTCACGCGCTGAAGTTATCCACAGTCTTTGATCAGCGGGCGAATGTGCGTGCGGGCTCGGGCCCGGCGCAGATCCGCGTTAGTCTGAACTGTCATGCTCGAAATCGATCTCTCCGCCGACATCCAGGCCTTGCGCTCCACCTTCAACGACATCAAGAGCGTTGTAGATGTGGCGTCGCTGCGCACCGAGATTGAACGACTGTCTGAAGCGGCGGGTGTTCCCGACCTCTGGGACGATCCTGAGTCGGCTCAGAAAGTGACGAGCGCGCTGAGCCACCGTCAGAGCGAACTTGCTCGCATCGAAAGCCTCGAGCGTCGACTCGACGACCTCGAAGTGCTCATCGAGCTCGCCAATGAAATGGGCGATGAAGACTCGGCCGACGAGGCTCGTAAGGAGCTCGCCGAGATCGTCGATGTCATCGGCCAGCTCGAAGTGCAGACGCTGCTCGACGGTGAATACGATGCCCGTCCGGCTGTCATCACTATTCGTTCGGGAGCGGGCGGCGTCGATGCTGCCGACTTCGCCGAAATGCTCCTGCGCATGTATCTCCGTTGGGCCGAGCAGCACAACTACTCAACGACTGTCATGGACACGTCGTACGCCGAAGAAGCGGGCATCAAGTCGGCTACATTCGAGGTCGATGCGCCCTACGCGTTCGGAACTCTCAGCGTCGAAGCCGGTACCCACCGGCTTGTGCGCATGAGCCCGTTCGGTGCCGCTGGCAAGCGTCAGACGTCGTTTGCGGCCGTCGAAGTCATTCCGCTCATGGAAGAGGCTGTCGCCGTCGACGTTCCCGAGGGCGATATTCGCGTAGACGTTTTCAGGTCGTCAGGTCCTGGCGGACAGTCGGTCAACACGACCGACTCAGCTGTGCGCATCACGCACCTTCCGACCGGCATCGTCGTTTCGATGCAGAACGAGAAGAGCCAGATCCAGAACCGGGCCGCAGCTCTTCGCGTGTTGCAGTCTCGCCTTTTGCTGCTACAAAAAGAGCAAGAAGCCGCAACGAAGAAAGAACTCGCGGGAACGATCACCGCGAGCTGGGGCGACCAGATGCGCTCGTACGTGCTCGCGCCCTACCAAATGGTCAAAGACCTCCGCACCGACTACGAGGTCAACAACCCGAGCGCCGTGTTCGATGGCGATCTCGACGGGTTTATTGCTGCTGGCATCCGTTGGCGCAAGCGTCGCGACGACGACTGAGAAGTGCCGGTCGGGTTCGCGCCGCGACCGATTTTCACAGGCGACACGCATACCGGCGCGCCGTGAGCTTTCCCACCGATCACCCGGTGCGAGCTTAGGCTGACACAGCCATGATCCGGTTTGAAAATGTCACTAAGCGGTATCGCGGCACCTCTCGTCCCGCGTTGAATAACGTCGACTTCGAGGTGCAACGCGGAGAGTTCGTGTTCCTCGTGGGAGCTTCGGGGTCGGGAAAGTCGTCGTGTTTGCGGCTTATCCTCCGCGAAGATGCCCCCTCTGAGGGGCGTGTCGTCGTGCTCGGTCGCGACCTTCGCTCGCTCTCGAACCGCAAAGTTCCCTACTTTCGTCGTCACATCGGCTCGGTGTTTCAGGACTTCCGCCTGCTGCCGAACAAGACAGTCTTCCAAAACGTTGCGTTCACCCTTCAGGTGATTGGCGCGTCACGCGGATTCATCCAGCAGGCTGTTCCCGAGGCGCTTGCGCTCGTAGGGCTCGACGGCAAACAGAAGCGGATGCCGCACGAACTTTCCGGTGGTGAGCAACAGCGTGTCGCCATCGCGCGCGCGCTGGTGAACCGTCCGCAGGTGCTGCTCGCCGATGAGCCAACCGGAAACCTTGACCCCGCGACATCCGTCGACATCATGCAGCTACTCGCTCGCATCAACGCCGGAGGCACGACAGTCGTCATGGCCACCCACGAAGCGAGCTTCGTGGACCAGATGCGTCGACGTGTGATCGAGCTGAGCAACGGTGACATCGTGCGCGACGAGCGCCACGGTGGCTACGGAGACATTTCGGGTGTTCCGAAGCTTGCTCCGCAGGCGGAGAAGGGTGCGGCATCCGTTGCTGCGCTGACTGCCGTGCTCGAGCTGCAGCGGGAAATCGTCGAAACCGGTGAGATTGAGCCGCTCGTCATCGACGCTGCGGTCGATGCTGCGGCTCGTGCTGCCTACTCTGCAACGAACGAAAATGAAGCTGTCGATGCATCGGCCGCAGCCCAAGACGCCGGCGTCGATATCGCCGAGCTGGGGCTAGCCGATCGGCTTGGATTAGAGAAGAACGACGACGAAGTGGGACCAACGCGATGAGGCTCGGTCTCGTTCTTTCGGAAGCCTTCGGCGGACTCCGCCGCAACATCTCGATGGTGATCTCGGTCATTTTGGTGACTTTTGTCTCGTTGACTTTCGTCGGCTCGGCGATGTTGATGCAGATGCAGATCGGCCAGATGCGTGATTACTGGATTGATCGTGCGCAGGTTGCCGTGTACATGTGCACTTCAGTATCGACTGCAGCGACGTGCACAGACGGAGCAGCTGACGAAGATCAGCTCCAGGCGGTGCGCGACCAGCTTGATGGTGCGGCACTCGCTCCGCTTATCCGTGACTACGACTTCCAGACGAACGATGAAGCGTATGACGAAGCCATCCAGCAGCTTGGCGAAGAGTACGAGGGCATCATCACGCCCGAGCAGCTCAACGCCACGTTCTGGATCAACCTCGTAGACCAGACCCAGTCGGACGTGCTTTCTGAGGCATTCAGCGGCATGGATGGCGTCGAAGAAGTGCAAGACCAGATGCAGTATCTGGAGCCTCTTTTCTCTGCCCTCACCGTCGCAACATATATTGCGGTCGGCATCGCCGGTCTGATGCTTATCGCCGCGGTGCTCTTGATCGCGACGACAATTCGGCTCTCTGCTTTTGCTCGGCGAAAAGAGCTTGGCATCATGCGGCTCGTTGGTGCATCCAACCGTTTCATCCAGACGCCCTTCATCCTTGAAGGTGTGTTTGCAGCGCTCATCGGTTCAGCTCTCGCGAGCGTTGCTGTGTGGGGGATCGTAAACGTGGGGGTTGACGACTACCTGCGAAGTCGAATTACCTTCGTTACGACGTGGGTGAGCGGGCCTGAACTTGCCATCGTGATTCCGGTGATCATCGTGATCGGCGTCGTGTTGGCAGCATTCTCTGCTGGCTTCGCTATCCGGCGGTGGCTGCGCGCCTAGCCACGGCTCTCAGGGCAGTGCGGATGCCGTGTTGTCACTGATAGACTGACCGGCTGCTGCATGGTCGGTGCGGCGAGGATTTTGGAGTCGGTATGCCTAGGGAACGCGGCGAGAAGGTCATCGCAACCAACCGTCGCGCGCGCCATGAGTACAACATCGAGAAGACCTACGAGGCCGGCATGGTCTTGACCGGCACGGAGGTCAAGTCGCTACGCCAAGGGCGCGCCAATCTTTCCGACGGATACGCGTACGTGGATGGCGGAGAGATCTTTCTCGACTCCGTGCACATCCCGGAATACTCGCAGGGGCACTGGACGAATCACGCTTCTAAACGTGTGCGTAAGTTGCTGTTGCACAAAGAAGAGATCGTCAAGATCTCACATGCAGTTTCAGCCGGTGGCTACACGCTCGTGCCGCTGAAGCTTTACTTCTCGGATGGCCGCGCGAAGGTAGAAATTGCTATCGCGAAGGGTAAGCACGAGTGGGACAAGCGTCAGACTCTTCGCGAGCGTCAAGACAAGCGTGAAGCTGAGCGCGCTATGCGCACTCGCAACCGCATGGGTGACTAACGCTAGTTTTCGTTCACGACGCGCGGAAGCGGGCGTCGACTGTGGTCGCGACCACGATGTCGTCTGGGCGAAGAGCGAGGCCTTGAGATGAGGCATCCGCAGCCATTGCACGCATTCCGTACACGGCAGTGGGCGGGGAGGGCGTGGCGGGGGCGTCAGAGAGCATTCCACTGTCGGCAACCTCCATCGCAATGACGGACGAAAGTCCGAGCGCTTCGGCGTAAGCCTTCGCGCGTGCGACAGCGACCGATACAGCGCGTTCCGCAGCGTCGGACTCTGCTCGGGCTGCCGAGGCGGACTCCAGTCGCCAAACCACGCTTTCGACCGACACGGCGTCGAGGGTGGATATCTCTTCAATCCATGACGACAGCTCAGCCGCAGCAACGAAAACCACGGTGAACTGAATTGAGGCGTGGTGCACGAGATCTGATCGCTGACCTTCACCGATCCAAGGGCGATCTGACCAGACTGCAATACGTTCGCTCGTCCAATGAGACACTGAGCCGGACTTCTGACGATGCTCGAGAGCTGTGCTAATCGGAGAGGCTTGAGCGGTGGCGTCGTCGACAACTGCGGCGCGCTCTCGTCCTTCGGTGTGAACAGCGATGCGTACAACACCTTCTTGCGGCGCGTACCGGTCTTCGTGTTCACCGCGGACGGTGATGATGACGTTGCTCATGTTCACGAGCCTACGGTTATGCCTCGGGAATTCCGTAGCAACGGGATCCGTTGTAAGCTGTAAAGCTCGAACGTATTTAAGGTTCGAGTTGGTAATTCAACAGTGTGACAACGGCCCTTCGCAAGAAGGATCACGGGGATGATCGGTTTCGACATCGCCTGCGAATCTGCGAGAAGCGGGCCGAGGATGCAGGGTTATCTCGAGAACGCTCCCTGCAAAAACTATAGTTGCCGATTCCAATCGCAACGACTTCGCCCTCGCTGCATAAGCGAGCCCGATAGTCCGTCAGACCGTGGGCGACCCCGCCACGGACCCTGGCGTCATTTAGGGGTCTTGCTGAACGGTGGCGTCTGGACGCCGTTCGGGACTTTTCCCAGGCTGGGCCCGTCGACTTAGGTGTCTGTGACAAATGTCGGGGCCGAGTAGAACGTCTTCACAGACTGCGCCCGGAGAAGCCCCAGAGACTCAGTGATGGACGGGGGTTCGATTCCCCCCATCTCCACGCAGCCGTTGTCACGCAAGTGAAAGTCCCATTCGTCGTGAAACTATGCGGAGGATGGGATTTTTTCTTGTGCGAAGCGCGAACAGCCGTAACACTGAGCACATGATTATCGTTACGACCAATGACGTCCCTGGCCACTCCATCACCAACGTGGTCGGCGAGGTGTTCGGACTCACCGTCCGCTCACGCCACATCGGCTCCAACATTGGCGCGTCGTTCAAGGCACTTGCCGGAGGAGAGCTGAAGGGGATCACCCAGCTTCTCCACGAAACGCGTGATGAGGCACTATCGCGTCTAGCCGCTGAGGCGACCAGCAAGGGCGCCAACGCTGTCGTCGCTTTTCGCTTCGAGACCAACGACTACGGCGACGGCGGTGGCGTCGAGGTGTGTGCATACGGCACCGCAGTCACCATTAGCTGACGTCACACCGACGTTCGCCCAGGAACCCCTGCTAGCTTTCGCGGGCTGGCACTTTGCTTGCGTCAGGGAAGACACGTCACGATTGTCGCCTCCTCTGGGTTCTTCAGAGGAGCATCATGTCCGTTCGCGCTACCGCCGTTGTCTACTGCGAGGGTAAATTCGGCCAGCAAGACGGCAAGACTGCAAACGGTCTCGTTCGCAACTCGCAAAAGTACGAGATTGTGAGTGTGATCGATAGCACCCTCGCAGGCCAAGATGCAGGTTTCGTGCTCAATGGGGTCGTGAACGGCATTCCTGTGTTGGCGAATCTAGCGGAAGCAATTGCGCACGCAGGTGCGGTGCCTGACTCCCTCATCTTCGGTATGGCGCCAGCAGGAGGGCTTCTGACCGATACCCAACGCGTTGATCTTCTTGACGGCATTTCTCGCGGCATGAATCTCGTCAACGGTCTGCACGAATTCTTGAACGAAGACGCCGAATTTGCATCCGCCGCTCTGCTGTCGGGCGTCACGATCACTGATGTGCGACGCACGAAAGATCGCAAAGATCTGCGCCTGTTCTCCGGCCGTATTTTCGATGTGACATGCCCGAGGGTCGCTGTGCTCGGAACAGACGGTGCTATCGGAAAACGCACGACGACCACTCTCCTTGTCGAAGCACTCAACGCCCGTGGCGTCAAAGCCGTGATGATCGGTACCGGCCAGACGGCGCTCATTCAGGGGGCCAAATACGCCGTCGCCTTGGACGCGACAGTGCCGCAATTCTGCTCGGGTGAAGTCGAAGCTCAGGTGGTGGCGGCGTTCGAGAACGAAGATCCCGACATCATCGTGATTGAGGGCCAGGGTGCACTCAGCCATCCGGCCTATTTGACTTCCGCGTACATTCTGCGCGGAAGTCGCCCGGATGGCGTCATCGTTCAGCATGCGCCAAAGCGCGCGATGCTCGACGACTACCGATTTCTGCCGATGCCTACAGCCGCAAGTGAGATAGCTCTGATCGAATCTTTCGCGGAGACGCGTGTGATTGGCATCACAATCAACCACGAACACATGACTGACGAGCAAATCGCTACCTCGATCGACGAGCACGAACTCGAACTGGGTATTCCCGCGACCGACCCGCTCACACGCCCGCTCGACAGGCTCGTTGAGATGGTGCTGCTGGCCTACCCAGCCCTCGCCGAGCGTAGCCGGATCACAGTGCCGAGCTAATACCGCGTCAGCTCTCGGGACCTTCACCCGGGCGCGTATCTCGGTTAGCGTGAATGTATGGAAAAGTGCAGAATTGATCGTCGCGACTCCGTGTGGCGGCTGCGTCAAGTAGGTACGGTTGTCGCACTCGCAGCAGGTTCGGCCGCATTCGGCTTTCTTCTTGGGTTTTTCTCCCAGAGCGTGGCTATCGGAGTGACCGGGGGAGTTATTTTCGCTCTCATTTCCGGGGTTTGGGCGTGGCGGGTACACCGGTCCGGCGAGAAGTCTGAGGACTATACGGACTTCGATGAGGAAAAGCGCGCGCAGGCGAAACGCTATGGCCCACTCGGGGACGCGAAATCGCGCGTCACAGGGCTCGGCTGAAAGCCGATGAATCCAGTGCCTCGATGCGCGTGTAGCCTCAGCACAACAGGGTCACCGTGACTCTCGAAGGAGCACGACCCATGGCTGAAAAAAACACGCGTAAAGAGGGCGGTAAAACTGCGCCCGCAAAGACGCTGAAAGAAAAGCGCCAGGCGAAGGCTGACAAGAAGGCTGTCGCCAACCGCGGCGCCGACTCTGATGTCGTTGCAAGGTCAAAAAAGCGTTAGATCGTGCAGCAAGCGCAGAGACTAGCGCTCGGAGAAAACGGGGCACCATGACAACTTCTAAATCACCGATCGCTGTCACAGGCAGCACGGGGGCACTAGGTGGCAAAGTTGCTTCATTGCTTTCCGACGATGGCTATTCTCTGCGACTGCTTGCTCGCTCGCCCGAGCGCGCACCAGCGTTGCCAAACAGCGCGGTCGTCGAATGCAATTTTGGCGACCTGGATCAAGCAACCGAAGCGCTTCGCGGAGTTGAGGTGCTTTTCATGGTGTCTGCGGCGGAGCACGAGGACCGCCTCGCACAGCACCTCACGTTCGTTGATGCCGCCCAAGCCGCGGGCATTAAGCACATCATCTACACGTCTTTTCAAGGTGCGGCGCCCGGAGCGCTCTTCACCCTCGCGCGGGATCACTACGCGACGGAGCAGCACATCAAGGCATCCGGGATGTCATGGACCATGCTCCGCGATAGTTTCTATCTCGACTTTTTGACCGCCGTGGTCGGTGAAGACGGCGTGATTCGTGGTCCGGCGGGCGACGGTCGTGTAGCCGCCGTGTCGCGGGATGACGTAGCGCGAGTAGCCGCAGAAGTTCTGCGCAACCCCAAAGCGCACGCGGTCACGACGTATGATCTCACCGGACCTACGGCTGTCTCGTTCGACGAAACCGCGAAGATCATCAGCAAGGCCACCGGTCAGCGCGTGACCTTCCATAACGAAACTCTCGCCGAAGCATACGAGTCACGAAAGCCGTGGGGAGCGCCCGACTGGCAAAACGATGCATGGGTGAGCACGTACACGGCGATCGCGGCAGGCGAAGTCTCAGCTGTCAGCGACGCCGTCGAAAAGATCACCGGGCAAAAGCCGATGTCGCTGGAGCAGTTCGTCGCCGCGCGCTAGACAAGCCCGCCCAACCACAGCCCAAATCCGGCAGCCGCAACACAAATAACTAGGACGCCGAAACCGTTGAAGACGGCGGCTCCCCAGCGTTTTTCTTGCACCAACCGCACTGTCTCGAAGCTTGCGGTCGAGAAAGTGGTGTATCCACCCAAGAATCCGGTGCCGATCACGAGATGCCAGGCTTCCGGTAGCACGCTCGCCATCACAAGGCCCGTGACGAATCCCAAAATAAGCGATCCCGTCGCGTTGATTGCGAAGGTCCCGACCGGAAATGTCGAGCTCAGCCGGCTTCGAATGAGCCCGTCGAGCGTGAGCCGAGATACGGCGCCGAGGCCGCCAGCAAGCGCGATCGCAACAAACAGCAGGGGTGTCATTGTGAGCCTTCAGCTCGGGTCTGCTGGTGACGGTAGCGTGCCGCGCCCAGAAGAATACCGAGCCCGGTCGCAGCGGCTCCAACGAGGACAGTACCCACGGCGTATACGATCGCGGTGGCCAGATGGCCCGTTGCAAGCAGCGCGGCGCTGTCGACGGCAAAGGCGCTATAGGTAGTGAACCCACCCATGAAGCCCGTGCCCACCAAGAGCCGCGCGGCGCGGCGAGCCCCCGCATCCGGGCCTCGCCGCGCGAGCGCCTCGAGAAGGAGCCCGAGGAGGAGGGCGCCCAAGACGTTGACGACGAAGATCGCCCACGGCACCTCGCCTCCAGAAGGCAGGGCGATACCCACACCCTCGCGAGCGGCGGTGCCTAGCGCCCCACCGATGAAGACAAGAATCAAGGATGCTGGCCGCAAATGCAGTGGTAAAAGGGTTTGTCCGGGTGCCTCGACAACCTCAATGTCGGGGTCTTCGGGAAGATCGCGCTCGGAGTTAGTTGAAGGTTCGGTGGCGGCCATGTCAGACGTCGAGGGGACGAGCGTCGGACAAACGCGCAACAGCACTCAGAAGCGATTCTCGCGTAAACGGCTTAGTCATCACGTCGTCAAAACCCTGCGTTTTTGCGAAAACGAGGTCGTCCGGATCAGATCGGGCGGTCACAAGAAGGAGACGGATGTGCGCCGTTGATTCTTGAGCGCGCAAAGCTCGTGCGAGCGCAATTCCATCAAGCTTCGGCATCATCCAATCGACGACAGCAATCTCTGTCGGGTGTGCTGTGATGCCTTCGAGTGCGGCTGCGCCGTCGGAATACAGTGCCACCTCGTGGCCGGCGCGTTGCAAGCGCGCAGCGATGAGCCGGGCAATATCTTGCTCGTCATCAACAACCGCAACTGTTGCCATAGGAGGAGCGCCTTTCCAGGATGCGCGTCTTTCCGTCTATCGTAGGGCGTACTCACCGGAGAGGTCATACCGTGTTCGACATCAGCATGGCCGAGTGGTCGCAAAATGCGCCCGCTCGTGCGCGGCTTTTGCTCGTTGGGGGGCTCGTGGCACTCACCGGTGTGCTTGCTCTTGTGTTTTCACTGCGAGAACCCGGATCCATAGCAATCGCAGAATGGTGGCCAGCGGCATCAGCCGCGGTAGCTGCGGCACTTTGCGCGCGTAAGCATGAACGTCCATACGTTGCCGTCGGCGTCGTGTTGTTGGTTTTCCTCGGGCTGCTCTCGGGTGGTCGGTCGTTGGAGCTGTCGTTCTTAGACAGTGTTGGCAACGCCGTCGAGGCTTGGCTCGTTGCGGCGATAATTGCCGCGCGACGGCAGCAACTGAGCCTCAAGACTGTCGCCGATGTCGGCCGCCTGCTTGTCGCCACGGTGGCTGGAGCGGCCGTTGCGGCCCTATGCGTGGCAACCGGAGCGCATCTCGTCGGTCTCGATTTTGCCGCATCCTTCGTGCCCATAGCCGCCGCTCACGCGCTCACAATCGTCTGCATTGTTCCGCTCGTCATTATTCCTCGGCTGCATTTTCGAGTTTCGACTCCGCCGAAAACCATTGCGATCAGCGGCGCCCTGGTGTTGTCTGTCCTTGCTGCTTTCTATCCAGGGAGCCCTGCCCCACTGACGTTTCTGCCCGTCCCCATATTGGCGTGGGCTGCACTTTCGCAATCCATGTTCACTGCGGTGTTTCAACTCATCGGTGTGCTTGGCGGGATAAGTGCGTTGACTATTTTTGGCGGAGGCCCCTTCGCGTATGTGACGGGGGCCGTGCCAGGTATTGCTTTTCTTCAGCTGTACTCATTCACGCTGGCTGCACTGGCTCTTTTGATCGGTGCCGCGGCGCAAGAGCGACGCGTAATCGAACGGGAGAGGTTGGCTCTCGCGAGCCTTGTCAGGGGTGCGTTTGAGCGTGGGCCGAATGGGTTTGCTGTGCTGCAAGAAGCAGCCAGCAATTGGTTTGAATTGATCGAAATCAACGCGGCCGCACCAGCGCTGGTTCCTGACTCCTTCGAGCATTCGGCGGGACAATGGCGATTGCAACGAGCGAGCCGACTCCACGAGATAATTTCGCGACTTTCCGCCGGTACTGAACAGACTTTTGAGTGGAGCGCGGCGCCTGGAGCGGCCTCGACTGCGCAGCTTACGATCACCGTGGGGCATCAACCGAATGGAAGCCGAACGGTAGTTCTCGCAATTACCGACCTTGCACCAATGCGTGAAGCTCAACGCAAGCTCGAAGAACAACTCGCGCGAGAGCGAGCCATCAGCAACGAGTTACGCAAGCTCAATCAGCAAAAAGATGACTTTGTCGCGAGCGTGTCGCATGAGTTGCGCACCCCTATCACGTCGATCCTTGGATACGCGGAAGACATGCGGGAGAACCACGGCGTGACCGCGGATGAGGAATCACTCGAAGTCATTGAGAGAAACGCTATGCGGCTTCTCGCGGTGGTGGACGACGTGCTCTTAATATCTCGCCGCAACAGCGACACAAGCGAGCCCCCCGCACGTCGTCGAATCGCGGTTGGTAGAGCGATCGATCAGTGCGTATCGGATCTTGGAAGATTTGCCGCTAGCAAGAGCGTCGAGGTGCACGTAAAAGTTGCCCCTGACACCTATCTTTATGTGCCAGAATCCGACTTTGCGCGAGTGCTTTCAAATCTTGTGACAAACGCGATCAAATTCTCCGTGCCGGGCGCAACAGTCAAAATCACTGCGGACACCAAGGGTGACGAGGTCATGCTGGAAGTCGAAGACAGCGGACGGGGGATTAGCCGAGAAGACCGCGATCGCATTTTTGACCCGTTTTACCGAAGCCCGCAAGCCATCCGTGACGGAATTCCTGGGACCGGGCTCGGCCTCCCAATCTCACGAGATCTCGTGCATTCAATGGGTGGGAGCATCGGGCTCAAATCCGTGCTCGGTGAAGGTACCTGTGTCGAGGTTCGTATACCCCTCGTTAGGCCGGAGGCCACTCAATAAGAAGCAGACCCTGCTTGGTGTCTGCCAGCTTGATGCCATCGTCGGTGAACCAGTAGGTCATCCCGAACCCGTCGTCGTCTGTGGCTATCGCCGTCTCAGGGTTCTCGGTGACGAAGTTGCCCGAATCATCGTTTACGACGACCCACCCTTGCTCAATCAGTTCGCTGCGTGCTTCGGATGCTTCGGCTCCCGTTGTTGGTGCCCACCCGAACACCTGCACGTGATCGGTGGCGACGGAGAAATCTCCCCACGTGCACATCACGCTGCCTGCTAGCTGGAGCGTGCCGACGCGCATCAGGTCTTCGCGTGCGCTCCACCCGACGCTCTCAAAGTCCGCGACAGTGGCTTCCGGCAGAATTGTTGTGCAGGTGGGATCCACGTGTTCCGTTGGCTCCGGCGTCACAGTCGCAGTCGGTTCTAACGGCTCTTCTGCCTGGGACGCTGCGGTTGAGGGCTCAGCAGCCGGTTCTTCAGCAGAGGCGCAACCCGAAACGAGGAGTGAGCCCGTCAGAAGCGCAGCGGTGGCCAGGGTACGGGCGACGATCGGTCGAATCATTAAGCGCTCTCTGCGTGGACTGTGAGTGGAGCATTGTGGGCAACGTTAAGAAGCGCGTCGTGCAAGACGCCGTTTGAGGCAAAGCTTGAGCGCTCGGAGAGCGTGTGTGTGCCGCTATATGCAGTGAAGGCACCGCCCGCCTCGATAATGATGGGCACTATGGCGGCGATGTCGTACTCCTTGACGTCGAACTCAGCAACGAGCTCGAGACGTCCTTCTGCGAGCAGCATGTACGGCCACGCATCGCCGTAGCCGCGGTCGCGCCACACACTCCGCGTGAGGTGGATGAGACTCTCGAGGTGGCCCGCGTCATCCCATTGATCGATGCTTTGAAAGCTGAAGGATGCCTCGGCCACTGTGTCTACGTCAGACACCTTGAGACGCCGAGGCTCGGTGTCGGTATTTGTCCACGCGCCGAGGTTTGTCGCAGCCCACCAGCGACGACCGATCGCAGGTTGGCTGACGACACCGACGCGCGGAACGCCGTCGATCGCGAGGGCGATGAGGGTCGTCCACATCGGGATGCCCTTGAGGTAGTTGGCGGTGCCATCGATTGGGTCGATGATCCACTGGCGATTCGAATCACCCGTTATGCCGAATTCTTCGCCGAAAACGCCATCGTTCGGGCGCTCAGTTTCGAGCAGAGCGCGGATTGCTTGTTCGGCAGCGAGGTCCGCCTCGGTGACGTGGGTGGCATCCGCTTTCGTGCTGATATCTAGGTCGGGGGTGTCGAATTTTGCCATCGTGACTGAGTCGGCAGCATCCGCCAACTTCAGGGCCAGGCGGAGATCATCTTGCAGGTCACCGTCGAAAGGCGAAGCGAAATCGAGAGCTGGGTTACCTGGTGTCACCCCATAAGGATATCCGCAGGTTCCGATCTCGATTGGCGTTAGAGCCAGTCGTGATGATAATGTTGACCCTCGGTTCACAGTGATGTTTTTCACTGCAAAATCACGCACCTCTAGCTCAATCGGCAGAGCAACTGACTCTTAATCAGTGGGTTCCGGGTTCAAGTCCCGGGGGGTGCACGGATCAGCCTCGTAGACTCTCGCCAGTTTGCGGGGCTTTTTCATTTCGAGCACGCATTCGCCGTAGCATCGTTGAATGAGCGATCTCGCACCGCAACAGGCTCCCGCCGGCTGGTACCCGGATCCTTCAAATCCCGGCGTTTCGCGCTACTGGGATGGAATGGCGTGGACTGATCACGTGCATGGCGGCGCGATCCCAGCCGCAGAGTTGAAAGCTGAACCAGGAACCGGGTGGAACACGCCTTGGATTTGGCTCATCATTTTGCTGCCGATTATTCCGGCGCTGCTGAGCTTGTTCGTGCCGTGGCGAGACGCTTTCAACTTTGACTACTCGGCTGACGATCCGATGGCCATGAATCGAGGGATGCTGGGGCTTTACCTCTCACCCGCCTACCTTTTGAGCGTTAGCTTGGGCTGGGTCATATTTGGGCTCAACGTATTCTTCGCCTACCGGGACTATGCGCAGCTGAGGGCGATGGGCGTACCGAGACCTTTTCACTGGGCCTGGCAATTCTTAAGTCCTGTGTATGCGATCGGGCGCTCGGTCGTCGTGATCCGGCGCACCGGTCGGGGGGCCGCGCCACTTTTGGTGGTTGGGACAACCATCGTGCTCTCATTGGTTATCGGAGGCGTTTTAGTTGCCGTGGTGTTCTCAGATATGAGCGACATGATGATCGATATCGTGCGTTCTTCTTCTACATCGCCTTAGCGCGCGATGACGACCGACCACTCGGCTGGCGTCGACGTCTCGCCGGAATCGAGAATCGAGCGTGTATGCCCAACGCTGACATCGCCGAGGGAAACTCCCTTCGAAGCTGTAGCAGCGTCTGAACGCGCGTTGTGAGCTGGTGCGCTGAGACGACCACTGTCCCCGCAGCGTCGAAGCGTGAGCGGTCACAGGCGCTACCGGTTGCGAGGGTGGCTCCCCGGGTGTGGCATGACGAGAGAGAGTCTCGGTCGCAGCGTGTCGAGGGCGTTGTCTCCGTGTAATCCGCTGGACCCGAATGGGCTCTTCGCATGTCTATCTCTGCTGCACAATCCGCCGCACGGGCCGCTTCACAGCGTCACACCCGCGCTCGGCTCACCGCAACTGCCGTAGCCGTTGTGGCAGGCGTCATCTTTGGTGGTGTGGTCACGCCGATGCCCGCGCGTGCGGCATCCGTTGCGTCTAATGCGCCCGAGGTCGTCACGTTCACGGAATCGAGCTCCTGGACCGTGCCGCAGGGTGTGTCATCCGTATCGGTTTCGGTCACCGGCGGAGGTGGAGGTAAAGAAGTGGATGGTCATGCCGTCGGCGGAAGCGGCGGAATCATCTCCGGCGCCTTTGCTGTGGAACCCGGAAATCGACTGTATTTCCAGATCGGTGGTGCCGGCGGAAGCGGTCGCGACGAGGGAGGCGGATACTCCGCAGGCGGGCATGGCGGAGGAAGCGGTTTCGACGGATCGAACGGGGCAGGTGGCGGTGGTTCCACCGGTGTCACTGTGATCGACGGTGAAAGTACCCAGCTGATGGTGCTGGCCGCCGGCGGTGGAGGTGGCGGGGGATATGGGGGCCGGGGCGGCGATGCCGATGTGGACAACGCGGAAGGTGGGGAATCCGACGCGGGTCGACTCGGGCGGGGCGACCACGGAAGCGTGGGCGGAAAGGGCGACAGTTCTTCCACCGGGTCGGGGGGCGGCGGTGGAGGCGGCGGCCTCCTGCCCCCGAACGTTCCCGAGGACGCCGGTCTCGGAGGCGGTGCGGGCGGTGGTGCCGACAGTTTCAGTACCGGCGGGGGTGGCGGGGGCGGTACGAGCTGGACAGACCCTGCCGTGGCCGATGTCGTCAGTACGCCAAGCGTCGCATATCCAGGTGCTTCCGGCTCGGTGACGCTCACCTACTTCGCGGTCCCGGAGACGACCATCAGTGTCGCCCCGTCGAGTGTTCTCACCGCAGGTCTCGGATCATCGATCATCGTTGATGCCGTCGTCGTTTCCTCCTCGGGCGCGACGCCGACCGGCGCGGTCAAGATGGTCATGGTTTACCCCGTTGCAGGAGTGCAGCTTCTGAGCGGAACGCTGGATGCCGCCGGCAAGGTCACCCTTGAATTCACCGTCGAAGACATCGGGCTCGAGACGGTCAATCTTGTCTTCACGCCCGCGGATGCGACGGCCTACCAGTCGTCGGTCAGCGCTGACTTTCAAATCGTGAAACAGTGGGCGGGTCCTCTCCCTGACGATGCCTTGGCCCCGGGCGTTAGCAGCCAAGGCGACACGGTGATTCCGGCGAATGGTCCGCCGGATTCTGTGCCCGTGTCAAGGCTCGCTGAATCAGGAGTGGACGTCAGACCGGAAGTGCTTTTGGCAACCGGAGCCCTCCTCGTGGGAATCGTGCTGTTCTTCGGGTCCAAAGTTCGCCGGCGCCGAAGTGTGCACGGTCGCCGATAGGCGCACTGAGTAGGTCGTCGCCGCGGTGGGTGCGAGGATCGAACCGTGAGCGATGAGGCGCGGGAACGGGAGCTGGCAGCACTCCGTGAGCGCGCGTACGGGCGCGAGGCAGACATCGCCTCTGACCCGTTAGCTCTCAGTCGCTTGCGCGAGCTCGAAGGAGCGATATCCGAGGGCGCGATGTCCGACAGCCCGATACGCCGTGAGGGGTTGCCCATCGTCGACGCTTCCCACGGCCGCGAAGCCGGTACTTCGGAGCCGGTGCCCGTCGCTGAGGCAGATGAGACAGACGTCGACGACCCCGTGGTCGCGAAGGGGGTGGGCAAACGGCTGCTCTGGGCGTGGGCAGTCAGTCTCGTTGCAGTGGCGGTTGCGGCATCCGTGATCACCGCCGCGCTCACGAGCGGGGAGGCGACGCCGTACGCAACTCTTTCGATTCTTCCGGCTGCTGAGGTGCCGGCGTCAGCACTACAAGGGCTGAACGAATCGGATGCCGTGCGATACACGGACTTCTACGGAGTGATTCTGGCGTCAGGCGTCTCAGACTTTTCGCGCGGCGAAGATCGGATGTGTCTGATAGTTCTTACCGATGGAGCAGCCACATCGGGGGAAGGCACCTATGGGGCGTGCGCTGCTCCGGGCTTAAATCCTGTCCTGGACTATGTGGTTGACGGATTCAGCTCGGAACAGCTGCGCGCGGTCTTTGCCAGCGGCACACCGCTGCGGTTTGCTCTCAACGGAGACCGGATCGACGTGTACGTGGGGGACCAGCCTGAGGTGTAAGTCCAAGATCTAGGCGGCATCCCCGACGAGAATAGCCGCGGCTTCTTCCCCTGCGTCCGCATCGTGCCCATCAATACGACCGAGAAATCGGCGTCCGACCAGAACGGTGATACCGGCGAGTAGTACCGATCCTGCGGCAAAGAGATAAGGGATCGGCGCGCCGTACGCGTGCCAGAGCAGCGCTGCGATCGGGGGCGCTGCGGCACCGCCGAGAAAGCGCACTGCCGAATAAGCGGAGGACGCCACCGAACGGGGAAGCGTGGTCGCTTCCATCACAGATTCTGTGAGCACGGTGTTCATGATCCCGAGGAAGAGTCCGCCGACGATGATGCAGACCACCAGCGCAGCGGCGGAGTCAACGACAATGGCGGCCGCGATGAGATCGAGTGCCAACAGCGGCAACGTGATGAGGAGGGCAGTACTGCGAGGCATCCATCGAAGAAGGAGCGGTGCCACCCACACGCTTGTGATCGCCAGGGCGATACCCCAGCCGAAGAAGGTGAACCCGATTCCCATAGCCCCGAACCCCAACGGAAAGGGCGAACTGTCTCGACCCCAAAGGTAGGCAACTGAGATGCCACGCACGCGTGACGAAATGGCTGCGCGGGCAGCTCTAGAACTGAGCGACGGCTCGTATGTAAATCTCGGTATCGGCTTGCCCACCCTCGTTCCGAACCACGTGCCGAGCGGGGTAACCGTCGTCCTGCAATCGGAGAACGGCATCCTGGGAGTCGGTCCTTACCCGGAAGAAGGTGAGGTGGACCCTGACCTCATCAACGCGGGAAAAGAAACTGTTTCGACACTGCCAGGCGCCTCCTTTTTCGACTCGGCTATGAGTTTTGGCATGATCCGCGGTGGCAAGATCGATGCTGCGATTCTCGGCGCGATGCAAGTATCGGCGAGCGGTGACCTGGCGAACTGGATGATTCCCGAAAAAATGGTGAAGGGGGCGGGCGGTGCGATGGATCTCGTGCACGGCGCAGCACGCGTCATAATTCTCATGGACCACATGTCGAAGGACGGCTCGCCCAAGATTCTGCACGAATGCTCGTTGCCGCTCACTGGACGTGGCGTCGTGAATCGCATCATCACCGACCTCGCAGTCATAGATGCGACAGATGATGGACTTGTGCTTGTGGAACTTGCCGACGGCGTGAGTATTTCCGACGTGATCGCGGCCACGGAACCGAAACTGTTGATTGCTCTCGAGGAGGAAGCATGAAAGATGACATCGTGATTGTGGCTGCGGCACGAACACCACATGGCCGCCTCAAAGGGCAACTTTCGTCCTTGGGCGCAACAAAGCTCGGCGCCGCGGCGATCCGGGGCGCTCTTGCCTCGAGTGATATCTCGCCCGACGCTGTTGATGCCGTCCTCGTCGGACAGGTGCTTTCGGCAGGTGCGGGGCAGAACCCCGCACGACAGGCAGCGATCGGTGCCGGAATCGGATGGCGAGCGCACGCTGCGGTTGTCAACAAAGTCTGTCTCTCAGGCCTGACCGCAGTCATCGATGCGCAGCGAATGCTGGCGGTGGGCGATGCGAAAGTCGTCGTCGCGGCCGGAATGGAATCGATGACACGCGCGCCGCACTTGCTGATGGGATCCCGTGACGGCTGGAACTACGGCTCCATCGAAGTACTTGACCACATGGCGTACGACGGTCTTACCGACGCATACGAGAACGACAGTATGGGGGCGTCCACCGAGCGCGGCAACGGTCAGCGTGAGATTACGCGCACACAGCAAGACGCTGTCGCCGCGCGCTCTCATCAGCGTGCTGCGAAAGCATGGGAGGACGGCATCTTCGACGGAGAGATCGTCGAGATAGAGGTCGAGCAGCGAAAGGGCCCCGCGATAGTTGTTTCGCGCGATGAGGGGATTCGTGCCGACACGACCGTCGAGACGCTGTCACGACTTCGCCCGGCGTTTGCCTCCGACGGCACGATCACCGCTGGCAATTCGTCTCAGATATCCGATGGCGCGTCAGCGGTGGTACTCACAACCCGCACACATGCCGATGAGAACGGATGGGAGGTGCTCGCGTGTCTGGGCGCCAATGGGCAAGTTGCAGGACCCGACAACTCGTTGCACTCCCAGCCCGCACGCGCAATCGCACAAGCATGCGAGAAGGAAGGAATCAGCGCCAGCGATCTCGATCTCATTGAGATCAATGAGGCCTTTGCGTCCGTCGTGGTGCAGTCACAGCGCGAACTCGGCGTCGACGACGATGTGGTTAACCCACACGGTGGTGGAATTGCCATCGGGCACCCGATCGGCGCCAGCGGAAATCGGCTCGTAGTCCATGCTGTGCATGAACTCGTCCGTCGCGGACGTGGTGTCGCCGCTGTGGCGCTATGCGGCGGAGGAGGCCAGGGCGAAGCGTTGATTCTTCGCCGCTGAATTCTTACTGTCGGCGAAGCCGTTTCTCGAGAATCTCTTGTTGGCGGTCAGCAATAGGAGAGTCGCCAGGAATGCCCTTGCCTCGCCCAGCGCGATGAATGTCGACGACCGCGCCGGCGACGAGTACAACCGTGATGATCCAACTTGCCCACGCGAGTGCACTACGCCAGGTGAAGGGGTCTCGCTCGCGGAGACTCTCGAAGAGCGGCTTGCCCATGACGAATGCGTTGATGAGCCCGGTGCCGAACAGATACTTGCGCATGCGAGTAACGCTACCGTGCGCGAAGGTTTGCGGTTGCCTCTTGACAGCATTCGGCGGGGAAAGCAAGCCCGCGGGGTCGCGTCTGCCCGCTGTTAGATTAAAGACAATCCGAATCCCCAGGAGTTTTCTGTGTCTAAAGCCGAGTTCGTCGTCGTCGCGAATCGTCTCCCCGTTGATCACGATCCCGACTCAGACAGCGGTTGGCGGCGCTCACCGGGCGGTCTCGTGACCGCTCTTGAGCCGGTTATGCGCAAGGCAGACGGCGCATGGGTGGGGTGGGCGGGAAAGCCCAACCTCCAGGTGGACCCGTTTGATTTCGAAGGCACACATCTCGTGCCTGTCTCGTTGAGCGAAGACGAAGTGCAGAACTACTACGAGGGCATGTCGAACGATACGTTTTGGCCGCTTTATCACGACGTGATCGCTGCACCTCGCTACCGGCGTGCCTGGTGGGACTCCTACGTCACAGTCAACCGACGATTCGCCGAGGCCGCTGCGGAAGCTGCGGCCGAGGGCGCGACAGTGTGGGTGCAGGACTATCAGCTTCAGCTCGTGCCACAGATGGTGCGTGAGCTCCGGCCCGATCTCACCATCGGATACTTCCACCACATTCCGTTCCCGGCATACGGACTTTTCGCGCAGCTTCCCTGGCGTCGTCAGGTTATCCAGGGCCTCCTTGGCGCCGACGTCATCGGCTTCCAACGGGTAGCGGACGCTGGCAACTTCGCTCGCGCTGTGCGTCGTGTCTTTCACTATGAAACGAAAGCCACCGGCATCCGCGTGCCAAATGGCGACGGAACTACCCGCAAGACCATCGCTCGAGCGTTCCCGATTTCAATCGACACGGAGTCGTACATCGAGTTGGCGCAGCGGGATGACATCAAGGCGAGAGCGGCGGAGATTCGCGAGAACCTCGGCAACCCGAAGAAGATTCTTTTGGGTGTCGATCGCCTCGACTACACCAAGGGAATCCGCCACCGCCTCAAGGCATACGGCGAACTTCTCAATGACGGTCGGCTGAGTGTAGAAGATGTCGTACTCGTGCAGGTCGCAAGCCCAAGCCGTGAACGCGTGGAGGCCTACATGCAGCTGCGTGACGAAATCGAACTCACCGTCGGGCGCATCAATGGCGACCGCGACACCATGGATCACAGTGCAATCCGCTATCTGCACCAGGCGTATCCACGCGAAGAAATGGTCGCGCTCTACCTTGCAGCGGATGTCATGCTCGTCACTGCCTTACGTGACGGAATGAACCTCGTTGCAAAAGAGTACGTGGCTAGCCGCGTCGACAACCGGGGTGTACTCGTGCTGAGCGAGTTCGCAGGAGCCGCGGACGAGCTGGGTAGCGCATTGCTGATGAACCCGCACGACATCGGTGGCCTCAAAGACACGATCGTTCGAGCGGTCGATATGCCGGCCGCTGAGCAGGGTCGACGTATGCGCTCGCTGCGAAAGCGGGTGCGCGAGAACGATGTGGAGCGGTGGTCGCAGCTGTTCCTCAGCGCGCTGGCGAAGGCAAAAGAGCCGGAGGTCGGCGCATGAGCTCGCCAGCTGAATCGCCCGATGAAGTGAAGGCGCTACTCAAAAGCCTCGCAGCGACTGAGCGCCTTCTGGTTGCACTCGACTTCGATGGCACGCTTTCGGCACTCACCGATCGCCCTATGGAATCGCGGATGTTGCCAGAAGCGCGTCAAGCCCTCGATGCGCTTATTGCGACCCCACAAACCGCTGTGGCGCTCGTCTCAGGCAGAACTCTCCACGATCTTGAGATCATCTCCGAGCACGACGATGCTTCGTCGATTCACCTCGCTGGATCTCACGGTGCTGAGTTTTGGCATCCGGGGGAGGGTCGAACCCCTCGGGAGTTCTCGGAAGAAGAGGCAGCAGATCAAGCTCTTCGTGACGACGTGCGGGCTCGTGCAGAAGACACTGTCGCCGAGTTCGAAGGTGCATGGATTGAGCCGAAAGAGTTCGGAATCGGACTTCACACGCGGTTGGCAACGCCAACTGACGCAGCTGAAGCAACCCGGCGCATTGAGAACCTGTTGTCAGAGTGCGCCCCGTCGTGGCGCAAGCGTACCGGGCACAATATCTTGGAGTACGCGTATCGCCACGAGGGTAAAGACACCGCGATCGCGGCTCTGCGCACACGTCTCGGCGCGACCGCAGTTCTTTTTGCGGGCGACGATGTGACCGACGAAGACGCTCTCGCGAGCCTTGAATCAGCTGACCTCGGAGTGCGGGTTGGCGACGGTGACACTCACGCCCGAGTGCGAGTGCCGGATGCCGCAGCCCTCTCGCACGTGCTGCTCACACTCGCAGAAATTCGCTCCGCATCCGACTAGAAGACGCGCCCGCGTAACGCGCGAGGAGCACCGAGGCAGGAATACACTCTGTTACATGCCTGAAATCCAACCTTCCTCCGCTGCGCCTATCGACATCAAGCCCCGCAGCCGCGTCGTTACCGATGGCATCGAAGCGACGACCTCCCGTGGGATGCTCCGCGCCGTCGGCATGGGAGACGAAGACTGGGAGAAACCCCAGATCGGTATTGCGTCGAGCTGGAACGAAATCACCCCCTGCAACCTGAGCCTTGACCGCCTCGCTCAGGGAGCGAAGGAGGGTGTGCACTCTGGCGGTGGCTACCCGCTTCAATTCGGCACGATTTCCGTCTCGGACGGTATTTCCATGGGCCACGAGGGTATGCACTTCTCCCTAGTCTCACGCGAAGTCATTGCCGACTCGGTCGAGACCGTCATGATGGCTGAGCGCCTCGACGGCTCCGTGCTGTTGGCCGGTTGCGACAAATCGTTGCCGGGAATGTTGATGTCGGCTGCTCGGCTCGACCTGGCGAGTGTCTTTCTTTATGCCGGATCCATCGCGCCCGGTTGGGTCAAGTTGAGCGATGGCACCGAGAAGGAAGTCACAATCATTGACTCCTTCGAGGCCGTCGGAGCTTGCAAAGCCGGAAACATGAGCGCAGAGGACCTCAAACGCATCGAGTGCGCCATTGCTCCTGGCGAAGGCGCGTGTGGTGGTATGTACACCGCAAACACGATGGCCTCGGTCGCTGAGGCACTCGGGATGAGCTTGCCAGGTTCGGCATCACCGCCCTCCGCAGACCGACGCCGCGACTACTTCGCCCACCGTTCTGGCGAGGCCGTCGTCAACATGCTCCGCTTGGGCATCACGGCGCGCGACATCATGACGAAGAAGGCGTTCGAAAACGCGATTACGGTCGCGATGGCACTTGGCGGCTCGACCAACGTCGTATTGCACTTGCTGGCGATCGCAAGCGAAGCCGAAGTTGAGCTCACTCTCGATGACTTCAACCGCATCGGCGACAAGGTGCCTCACCTCGCCGATATGAAGCCATTCGGGCAGTTCGTCATGGCCGACGTCGACCGTCACGGCGGTATCCCTGTGCTGATGAAGGCTCTGCTCGACGCAGGTCTTCTGCACGGTGACGCGTTGACTGTCACGGGTAAGACAGTTGCCGAGAACCTCGAGGCTCTCAACCCCGACCCCATTGACGGCACTGTCATCCGCACGCTCGACAACCCAATCCACGCCACCGGGGGAATCACGATCCTTAAGGGCTCCTTCGCACCGGACGGTGCCGTGGTCAAGACCGCCGGATTCGATGCCTCCGTCTTCGAAGGCCCCGCGAAGGTCTTCGAACGCGAGCGCGGTGCAATGGATGCGCTCACCAACGGTGAGATTGTCGCGGGAGATGTGATTGTCATTCGCTATGAAGGTCCGAAGGGTGGACCGGGAATGCGCGAGATGCTCGCCATCACGGCAGCCATCAAGGGCGCGGGCCTCGGTAAAGATGTATTACTCTTGACAGACGGCAGATTCTCAGGCGGCACAACCGGCCTGTGCATCGGCCACATAGCACCCGAAGCAGTGGACGCAGGTCCAATTGCATTCGTGCGCGATGGTGATCTGATACGGGTCGATATCGCAGCTCGCACTCTCGACCTACTCGTCGATGAGGCAGAGCTCAACTCCCGCCGTGAAGGCTGGGAGCCGCTACCTCCCCGCTATACCCGTGGCGTTCTTGCCAAGTACTCGAAGCTCGTGCGTTCCGCCGCCGAAGGCGCAACCACAGGCTGATCAGACATTCATCCGCTTTTGCCGAACTCGAGGTTATTCACCATGCCCGCCGAATCCGCCACGGCCGTACCCCGGCCCCCCGCTCGAAGCGCATCGGCGCCCGTGCTCACGGGCGCACAAGCGGTCGTCCGTTCTCTTGAGCTTCTGGGAGTCACCGATGTGTTCGGCCTTCCCGGGGGTGCCATCCTGCCGGTCTACGACCCCCTCATGGACACCGATGAGATTCGTCACATTCTCGTCCGCCATGAGCAGGGTGCAGGCCACGCCGCCGAGGGGTACGCCTCGGCATCCGGTCGCACGGGTGTCGCAATCGCAACTTCCGGTCCGGGAGCTACCAACCTCGTAACGGCTATCGCCGACGCGTACATGGACTCCGTTCCGATCGTGGCGATTACAGGTCAGGTTTTCAGCACGCTGATGGGAACGGATGCGTTCCAAGAAGCTGACATCGTTGGAATCACGATGCCGATCACGAAGCACTCGATCCTCGTGAAGACTCCGGAAGAGATTCCTGGCGCTATCGCGGCTGCGTACGAGATTGCCAGCACCGGTCGACCGGGTCCTGTGCTCGTTGACATCACAAAAGATGCGCAGCAGGCCGAGGCGCCCTTCATCTGGCCGCCGAAGATCGATCTGCCCGGGTATCGACCGGTCACGAAAGCGCATGGCAAACAGATTCACGCTGCGGCGCAGCTTCTAGCGACGGCTAAGAAGCCGGTGCTGTACGTCGGCGGTGGCGTTATCCGTGCTCGCGCATCGCAAGAGCTGCTTGCTCTCGCGAACGCCACAGGCGCGCCGGTTGTCACAACGCTTATGGCGCGTGGTGCTTTCCCCGACTCTCACCAGCAGAACCTCGGAATGCCGGGTATGCACGGCACAGTTCCCGCTGTTCTGGCGCTCCAAGAGGCTGACCTCATCGTGGCCCTGGGCGCACGATTCGATGATCGAGTAACGGGTAAAGCGGCGTTGTTCGCCCCGAACGCTCAGGTCGTACACGTCGATATCGATCCTGCTGAGATCTCGAAGATCCGCTACGCGGATGTTCCGATCGTGGGGGACCTGCGCGACGTGCTGGTCGACCTCGAAGCCGCCTACCGCGGAGCAGTTTCCGAAGAGGAACCTGACACTGCAGAGTGGTGGTCGTACCTCGATGGTCTCCGTAATGAATTCCCGCTCGGATATTCGCAGCCGACCGACGGTCTCATGGCCCCGCAGTACGTCATCCAGCGCATTGGCGAGATGACAGGGCCCGAGGGTGTGTTCGCCTCAGGCGTTGGACAGCACCAGATGTGGGCAGCACAGTTCATCAAGTACGAGCGTCCGAACTCATGGCTCAACTCCGGAGGCGCCGGCACGATGGGCTACTCGGTTCCCGCTGCGATGGGTGCGAAGGTTGCCGAACCCGACCGCGTTGTGTGGGCGATTGACGGTGACGGCTGCTTCCAGATGACGAATCAGGAGCTTGCAACCTGTGCCATCAACAACATCCCGATCAAGGTCGCGATCATCAACAACTCGTCGCTCGGTATGGTGCGGCAGTGGCAGACGCTGTTCTACAACGGTCGCTACTCGAACACTGACCTGAACACGGGTCACAACTCGATTCGCATTCCCGACTTCGTCAAGCTCGCTGAAGCATACGGATGCCTCGCCATCCGCGTTGAGCGAGAAGAAGATGTCGATGCTGCGATCCAAACAGCGTTGGAGACGAACGATCGCCCCGTCGTGATCGACTTCGTCGTCAGCGCCGATGCCATGGTGTGGCCGATGGTGCCGCAGGGCGTGAGCAACAGCTACGTTCAGTACGCCCGCGATCACGCGCCGGCATTCGACGAGGAGGACTGAGATGACAAAGCACGTCCTGAGCCTCCTGGTGGAGGACAAACCGGGTCTACTCACCCGTGTCGCCGGCCTATTTGCCCGCCGCGGCTTCAACATCGAGTCGCTCGCCGTGGGCGTCACCGAGGTGCCCGGGCTTTCTCGCATCACTGTTGTCGTCGATGTCGACCAGCTGCCGCTTGAGCAGGTGACGAAGCAGCTCAACAAACTGATCAACGTCATCAAGATCGTTGAACTTGAAGATGCGGCATCCGTACAGCGTCACCACATGCTCATCAAGGTGCGTGCCGACAATGCGACTCGCTCGAACGTACTCGAAGTGGTGAATCTCTTTCGTGCATCGGTCGTGGATTACGCACCTGATGCTGTTGTGATCGAAGTCACCGGCGATAAGGGCAAGGTCGACGCACTCTTGCGCGCTCTCGAGCCCTTCGGTGTCAAGGAACTTGCCCAGTCGGGCCTACTCGCAATGGGCCGCGGAAGTAAGAGCATCACCGAACGCGTTCTGCGCGGTTAGCGTCTGCCATCCCGCCCATTGCGCGGGGTACTCAAGGCCAAACCAGCAGAATCCGGACATTGAAAAACCAACAACAAGGAGAAACACAAAGTGGCTGAAATCTTCTATGACGACGACGCAGACCTCTCGCTCATCCAGGGCAAGAAGGTAGCGATCGTCGGCTATGGCTCGCAGGGCCACGCCCACGCGCAGAACCTGCGTGACTCGGGCGTTGAGGTCGTTATCGCCCTCAAAGACGGCTCTAAGTCTGCTGCCAAGGCGCAGGAAGACGGCTTCGAGGTCAAGTCTGTTGCTGACGCGACGGCGTGGGCCGACCTCATCATGATTCTGGCTCCCGACCAGTACCAGCGTTCGATCTTCACCGATCAGATCAAGGGCCAGCTGACCCCCGGCAAGACGCTCGCGTTTGCACACGGATTCAACATCCGCTTCGGTTACATCGATGCTCCCGAGGGAGTAGACGTCATCCTGATCGCCCCGAAGGCTCCCGGTCACACAGTGCGCCGCGAGTTCGTCGCGGGCCGCGGTATCCCCGACATCATCGCCGTCGAGAACGACGCCTCAGGTCAGGCGTGGGATGTCGCGAAGTCGTATGCCAAGGCCATCGGTGGTACCCGCGCCGGCGTCATCAAGACAACATTCACCGAAGAGACCGAGACAGACCTGTTCGGCGAGCAGGCAGTGCTCTGCGGTGGCGTTTCACAGCTCGTCCAGTACGGCTTCGAGACCCTCACCGAAGCGGGCTACCAGCCGCAGATCGCTTACTTCGAGGTGTTGCACGAGCTCAAGCTCATCGTCGACCTCATGTGGGAGGGCGGCATCGCCAAGCAGCGCTGGTCGATCTCAGACACCGCCGAGTACGGCGACTACGTTTCGGGTCCGCGCGTGATCTCGCCCGAGGTCAAAGAGAGCATGCAGGCGGTGCTCGGCGACATCCAGTCGGGCGCGTTTGCGAAGCGGTTCATCGATGACCAGGATGCTGGCGCCCCCGAGTTCCTCGCGCTTCGCGCGAAAGCTCAGGGCCACCCAATCGAAGCCACGGGCAAGGAACTCCGCGCCCTGTTCGCATGGAAGCAGACGGACGAGGACTACACCGAGGGTTCCGCCGCGCGCTAAGCACGACAGACCGCCGTTCCTAACCGGCACGGCTTTGGCCCGAGTACGCCACCGCATCAAGTGGCGTGCTCGGGTCTTTCTGCTCTCCACGCGTCGGCGCGTCGAGACGCAGATAAGCTTGTCCTATGGCCCGCGATGACGACGAAGCTCTTTCTTGGGGCGGCGACGACGATCCCACTCTCGATGTTTCTTCGCCAGACCCGGCAGATTCACTTCCCGATGGCTACACGGCAGTAGGTAAGGGGAGTAAGCCTCACATTGACGAAGCACTCACCACCGATGCGGACACTGATGCCGATGTGTCGACAACGGATGAAGGCACTTCTCATGGGATGGGAAACGCGGCTCTCGTCACGCTCGGTGTGATCGGTGGCGTGTATTTGCTATGGACAATCGCCTGGCTTCTCGGTGGTCTTCGCCTTGCTGACTACGCGCAATTCCTCGTCTCGCCAGTGGGCTTTCAGGTCAGTTTGTGGCTTGCCGTTGCGGCATCCCCGATCTGGTTTGTCACGGTTATTTTGTTAACGCGACGTTCGAAGCTGTGGCTGCGGATTGTGCTCTTGATCGTCGGAATTCTGTTGCTGCTCCCGTGGCCCTTCATCATGGTGGGAGCAATCGGAACATGATTTCATCGACAACTGGCGCCAAACCTGCGCGACGTTCGGCGTTGCCGACATGGCTCATTGCCACCATCGCAGGCCTATTTGGACTCTTCTACGCATACGCCGCGTGGAATGCGCTTGACTTGCTCGTTCGTCAAGCGAGCGGTCCGCTCGGCCTCAGCGGCTACGGCTGGTTTGTGATGTCGATAGCTGTGCTGTTCCCGATTATCGCTTTCGCGGGGGCATTCGCCCTCGGCTGGCGTCGGAAAATCGGCCCGCTCTTTCTCATCATGCTCACGGGTCTGGCTCTCGTATCAGTGTTTTGGCTGAACGTCGTTGCGTACGCGAGCGTGTACGGCGCGAGCCTCCTCGGATCCTGAGGCGCGTCACACTGCATTTCGTAGCGTGAGCGAACGATAGGCTAGTACCGGTCCCGCCCGCGGACTCGCGCTGCGAGGCATTCGATCGTCCCCCGTGCTCTGCACGTCACCCGCGCTGCAAAAGGATCCACCACGTGACGAAGCCCGTTGTGCTTATCGCCGAAGAACTATCACCCGCTACGATCGACGCGCTCGGTCCCGACTTCGAGGTACGTCACGTTGACGGAGTCGACCGAGCGGCTCTGCTGCCAGCTTTGGCCACCGCTAACGCAGTGCTGATTCGCTCCGCAACGAAGATGGATGCCGAAGCAATCGCCGCCGCTCCAGCGTTGAAGGTCATTGCCCGCGCTGGCGTAGGTCTCGACAACGTCGACATCAAATCGGCGACGACTGCTGGCGTCATGGTCGTCAACGCGCCGACATCGAACATCATCTCTGCTGCGGAGCTGACGGTTGGGCACGTGCTGAGCCTTGCCCGACGCATTCCTGCAGCCCACGCATCGCTGTCGGAGGGGCTGTGGAAGCGCAGCTCGTACACGGGAACAGAGCTTTTCGAGAAGACGATCGGCATTATCGGGCTCGGACGGATCGGTGCGCTCATCGCCGCACGCGTTCAAGCCTTCGACATGAACGTTGTGGCGTACGACCCGTATGTCACGAGCGCCCGCGCGCAGCAGCTCGGCGTGCAACTCGTGAGTCTTGACGAACTGCTCGAACAGAGCGACTTCGTGACCATCCACATGCCGAAAACGCCTGAAACCACAGGCATGATCAGCACAGACGAGCTGCGCCGCATGAAGTCGAGTGCGTATGTCGTAAACGTTGCCCGCGGTGGGCTCATCGATGAAGAGGCACTCTACACGGCACTTACCACTGGCGAGATCGCCGGCGCGGGTCTTGATGTGTTCACGAGCGAGCCGCCTAAAGATGATTCTTCAGCTGCGAAGCTGCTTGGTCTTCCCAACGTCGTTGTCACTCCGCACCTCGGCGCCTCGACCGAGGAGGCGCAAGAAAAGGCGGGCGTGTCGGTCGCGAAGTCCGTGCGCCTTGCGCTCGGCGGAGAGCTTGTGCCCGATGCTGTGAACGTGGCCGGTGGAGTTATCGATCCGTATGTGCGCCCAGGCATCCCGTTGGTCGAGAAGCTCGGACAGATTTTCTCGGCGCTGGCGCTCTCGCCGGTAACGAGCCTTGACGTTGAGGTCCACGGTGACCTGAGCGAATACGACGTTAGCGTGCTCAAGCTTGCCGCGCTAAAGGGCGTATTCACCAATGTCGTGAGCGAGAGTGTTTCATACGTCAACGCGCCGTTGCTTGCTGAGCAGCGTGGACTTGAGGTGCGCCTCATCGTCGATGACCAGTCGGCGGAATATCGCAACGTGATCACGATCGCCGGCGCGCTTTCGGATGGATCTCAGGTGTCGGTTTCGGGCACGCTCACCGGCACGAAGCAGATCGAAAAGCTCGTCGGAATTAACGGTCACGCGCTCGAACTGCCGATCGAGAAGAACCACGTCGTGATGATGTACACCGACCGCCCTGGCATCGTTGCGGTCTATGGGCAGAAGTTTGGCGATGCTGGGGTGAACATCGCCGGCATGCAGATTGCTCGCCAGGCAGCTGGCGGACAGGCCCTGTCGATTCTCACGGTCGACTCGCCCGTGCCTGAAGAGGTTTTGGTTGAGGTGCGTAGCGCGATCGACGGCGCTCTCATTCGCCAGATCGAAATCACCGAGGCTTAATCAGCCGTAACCACTCCTGACTTGCCCGTTTTTGCGGGTTTTTCGCGCGCGAAACCCGCAAAAACGGGCAAGTCACGTTGTGGATATCGCAAGTTCTACACATCACGAGCCATCCGACTCCGCGCGGAGAATCGCGGGAGCACCCTTGAGGGCGTGGCTCGACGCAATCCTCTTCCGCCCGAGCTGCTCGCCGAGCCCTTTCGAACGCGGGATGCCGCGGCTCTCGGTGTGTCGCCCGGTCGACTCCGCGCTCACGATCTGTTGGCGTTCGCCGCGGGACTTCGGCTCGTCGGCGACCAAGAGCCGTCTCTGCTCGCGCGCTGCGCCGCACTCTGCGAGCGGCTCGGACCAGCGGCTGCGATAAGCGATGAGACTGCCGCGCTCTTGCACCGGATGCCGCTCCCGCTGCGCCTCGAACGCGAAATACCCGTGCACCTCACCGTCGCCACGGGCCACCGTGCACCGCACGCCGCAGATATCGTCGGCCACCAGCGAGCTCTTTGGCCAGGCGATGTCGACGAGCGCTTCGGTTTTCGCGTAACAACCCCACTTCGCACATTCTGCGACGTGAGCGCTCGGCTGCGGGTCGCTGAGGCCGTAGCGATGGCGGACATGATGGTTCACGCGGAGCGGGGGAGCGTGACCCCGACCCAACTCGCGGACGCTGTGGGGAGGCATCCGGGCCGCCGCGGCAAGCGCACGCGCGAGCGTGTGCTGGAGCTCGTGGATGAGCATTCCGAATCGCCGAAAGAATCTGAGCTGCGGGTGTTGTTGATCGATGCAGGTTTCGCGAAACCCGAGTGCAATATCGATGTTTTCGATAGCTTTGGCGCGTTCGTTGCGCGCGTTGACCTCGCCTACCGGAGCCTGCGTATCGCCGTTGAGTACGAGGGCGACTACCACCGTGACCCAGAACAGTTTCGACGTGACTTGGCGCGCCGCCGTCGATTGGAAGCGGCCGGCTGGACCTACATCCCCGTCACACAGCGCGACTTAACGGCGCCGACTCAGCTCCTCAGAGACCTGCGTGCGACGATTTACCGCCTGAACCACGCCTGACTTGCCCGTTTTTGTGGGTGCGCGCAGCGCGAAACCCGCAAAAACGGGCAAGTCGCGAACAGGTGAAGGGGCCTACGCGTGGGTCGAGTGCTCGACCAGGGCGATGAGCGCGGCGAGCTCGGGTTCATCGAACTTTGGGCCGGGTAGCGCTCCAACTGTGAGCGCATTGTTGAAGTAGAGCCCGTCGCTCACGAGCATGACGAGCTGGAGCGCCGACTCGTCGCGCACATGCGGGCGAATCGCACCCTCCCACATGTCGCGCACGCGGCGAAGAGCATCCGTCGCCAGCGGGTGGCCATTCTGAGCGAGCCGCGAGACGGCGATGATAGATCGGTCAAGAGGTGAGTCCGTCATGATCGAGCTGCGCATGAAGGCTGCAACCGGACCATCGGATGCCGCAACAATCTGCTCGACGTCGAGCACAGCGCGCTCTTCCATGCGCTCGATGACGCCATTTTCGAGGGCGTCTTTCGAAGCGAAGTGGTAGAGCAGGCCGCCCTTGGACACTCCTGCCACACGAGCAACCGCATCCATCGTCGCACCTCGTTCGCCGTCGCTTCGGACCACCTGCTCGAATGCATCGAGCACGGTCTCACGGGCACGCGGTGGTCTGCTCATCGGATAAATCGTACCGATCTGGGGGAGATCATCGTGTTACTATACCAGCTGGACGGTATAGAAATAATGACGACTTTTACGCAAGAAATTGAAATTGCCAACGCAGGCGGCCAGAAGGTGGGCGCCCGCGGCTGGTCAGCGCTCGTTGTGTTGATGCTGCCGGTATTGCTTGTTTCGGTAGACAACACGGTGCTGAGCTTCGCGCTGCCCGCCATCGCTTCAGACCTCGCGCCCACGAGCGTGCAGCAGCTGTGGATCATCGACGCCTACCCGCTGGTTCTCGCGGGACTCCTCGTGACAATGGGTACGCTCGGCGACCGCTTTGGGCGCCGCCGGATGCTCTTGATCGGCGCCATCGGATTCGCCGCTGTTTCGGCGCTTGCAGCCTTCGCGCCCACGGCGGAGTTGCTCATTGCTGCTCGGGCGCTCCTCGGCGTTTTCGGCGCCATGCTGATGCCCTCAACGATGTCGTTGCTGCGGAGCATCTTCACCGATCGGGATCAGCGCCGCATCGCAATCGCGGTGTGGGCCGCAATGTTCTCGGCGGGAGCCGCCGCCGGGCCCATCGTTGGCGGAATTCTTCTCGAGCACTTCGCTTGGGGGTCGGTGTTCCTCCTCGCGGTTCCCGTCCTCGTGCCGCTGCTTGTCTTCGCACCGCTCTTGCTCCCCGAAAGCCGTGACCCGCACCCCGGCCGTATCGATGGGCTCAGCATCGTGCTGTCGCTGGCGACAATGGTTCCGATTGTCTATGCGATCAAGGAGATCGCCATTCATGGTCCCGCGCTACTGAGCCTCGGCCTCCTGGCTGTCGGCGGGCTTATCGGCTGGATCTTCGTCAAGCGTCAGCTCGCCTTGCCAGTACCAATGCTCGACATGAGGCTGTTTCGTCGCTCGTCATTCAGCGGAGCGCTCCTCGTCAACACGTTGACGGTCATGGCGCTCGTTGGATTTCTCTACTTCGTAGCGCAGCACCTGCAACTTGTTGTGCAGCTCAGCCCGATCGAGGCAGGATTCGCACTCGTCCCAGGCCTCATTGCCACGATCGTTGCGGGTTTGGCAATTGTGCCGATCGCTAAGCGTGCATCACCGAGCATTGTGGTTCCGAGCGCGCTCGTTTTCACAGTGGTCGGGTATTTGATCATCGCTGCATCATCAGCAGATGCCGGTAACGTCAGCGTGCTGGTCACAGCGTTCGCTGTACTGGGCTTTGGAATCGGCGCCGCTCAAACAGTGTCAAACGACCTCGTTATATCCAACGCACCGCCGAACAAGGCCGGCGCCGCGGCTGCTGTCTCTGAAATGTCATACGAGCTCGGTGCGGTGCTCGGCACCGCTGTGTTGGGTGGCATTTTGACGGCGCTTTACCGCACGAACTTGACGGTTCCCGAGGGAATCTCGGCTGCAGGCGGAGCGGCGGCTCACGAGACTCTTGCCGGCGCTATGGCAGTGTCTGAAAGCGTCGGGGGAGACCTCGGCGCGCAGCTGCGGCAGGCTGCGTCGCACGCTTTCGACGCGGGGATCAGTGTCACATCGTTGATCGGAGCTGCGCTCGTCGTGGCGGCCGCAATCATTGCTGCCACTACCCTGGGAATGTCCCGTCGCGTTCGGGCGCGCTGACGACCGTCGCCGCCCACGCGGCATTCCCCGCGAGGAGAAAGCTATGTCGCGCGTTGTGAAGCTCGCCGTCATCCCCGGAGACGGCATCGGCCCAGAAGTGATCGCTGAAGCAGAAAAGGTGCTGGATGCTGCCACCGCTGGCAGCGGCATCCGGTTTGAAAAAACCCATTTCTCTCTCGGCGCTGGCCGTTTTCTTGAAACCGGCGAGACGTTGACGGATGCCGACCTCGCGTCCATCAAGTCGCACGACGCCATCATGCTCGGTGCCGTCGGGGGAATTCCCGGCGACGTCCGCCTCAAAGACGCGAATATCGAGCGCGGATTGCTGCTGAAACTGCGCTTCGAGCTCGACCACTATGTCAACCTGCGTCCGTCAAAGCTCTACCCGGGAGCGCCAGGTCCCCTCGCAAACCCCGGTGAGGTCGACTTTGTTGTCGTGCGTGAAGGCACAGAGGGGCCGTACGTCGGCAACGGTGGCGCAATTCGACGCGGTACTGCGCAGGAGGTTGCAAACGAGACATCCGTCAACACAGCCTTCGGTGTTGAGCGCGTCGTTCGTGCAGCGTTTGCTCTCGCTGAGCGGCGACGCAAGAAGCTCACTCTCGTGCACAAGACGAATGTGCTTGTGTACGCAGGCGCCATCTGGAAGCGCGTGGTCGACGAGGTGGCAGAGGAGCACCCAGGGGTGGCCGTAGACTATCTCCACGTCGACGCGGCAACGATCTTCCTGGTCACGAACCCGGGCCGCTTTGATGTAATCGTCACCGACAACCTTTTCGGCGATATCTTGACAGACCTGGCAGGCGCCGTCACCGGTGGCATCGGCCTCGCGGCCTCGGGAAACATCAATCCCGATCGCGCATTCCCCTCGATGTTCGAGCCCGTCCACGGGTCGGCGCCCGACATCGCAGGCCAGCAGAAGGCCGACCCTACGGCCGCGATTTTCTCGACTGCTTTGCTCCTCGATCACCTCGGGCTCACAGCGGAAGCAGCTCGCGTCACCCGCGCTGCTGAAGAAGACATCGCTCACCGTGATGGTGAGCCCCGCACCACTTCCCAGATTGGCGACGCGATCGCCGCACGAGTGCAGGCGTAACCTGGACTCGCCGGCCGCGCGGCCCAATCCCGCCCCATGGGCGTAGAGACAGCGAGATGAAAATGACCACGATCGACACTGACCCCGACACCGGACTCGACCCGCTCCAGTTCTTGGTGAGGAAAAACCTCGCGGCGAAGTCTCCCGGGGCACGTGAAGAGATACTGGCCAACCCCGGCTTTGGTACGCACTTCACCGACCACATGGTTGACGTGTGCTGGTCGGTGGGCGGTGGTTGGCACCGCCCGCGCGTTCAGCCGTACGGGCCGATCAGCCTCGACCCGGCCGCAGCCGTGTTGCACTACGCGCAAGAGGTATTCGAGGGCATCAAGGCGTACCGGCACGCCGATGGCTCGATCCACACATTCCGCCCCGACCAGAACGCGCGTCGTCTGCAGCGCTCCGCACGTCGACTGGCGCTCCCAGAACTGCCCGTCACGTATTTCTTGCAGTCGATTCGTGAGCTGCTCGCAGTTGATGGGGATTGGGTTCCGAATGGGGCAGACCAGAGTCTCTATCTGCGGCCGTTCATGTTCGCAAAAGAAGCCTTCTTGGGTGTAAGGCCTGCCAACAAGGTGAACTATTACGTGATCGCAAGCCCCGCTGGCGCGTACTTCAAAGGCGGCGTGCAGCCCGTGTCGATCTGGCTGAGCGAGGACTACTCTCGCGCGGGTAAGGGCGGCACAGGAGCTGCCAAGACGGGCGGTAACTACGCGTCGAGCCTGCTGCCCCAGTCCGAGGCGTATGAGAACGAATGCGACCAAGTTGTTTTCCTTGATCAGGACCGCAACGTAGAAGAGCTCGGTGGGATGAACATCGTGTTCGTCTACAAAGACGGAACCCTCGTCACGCCGCAGTCCGAGTCGATTCTCGAGGGCATCACGCGCGACTCGATCTTGCAGCTCGCTGTTGATCGTGGGCACAAGGTGGAAGGCCGCAATGTGTCGCTCAACGAATGGCGTGCGGGCGTGGCATCCGGTGACATCGTCGAGGTATTTGCGTGTGGCACCGCAGCGGTTGTGACACCGATTGGGGTGCTGAAGGGTCGCGATTTCTTCGACCAGCAGCCGACCGGAACACTTGCGCTCGAACTGCGCGAAGAGCTCACCGACATTCAGTATGGTCGCCGCGAAGACAAGCACGGGTGGCTGTACCGCCTCGACGCGTAGCCGCATTCCGGTGAGTATCGTCGGTAGGCTAGAACTGTGAGAATCGCACGCTTTAGCTACGAAGACGCCATTACGTACGGGATTGTGGACGGCGGTGAACTTGTTGTGCTCGCTGGCGACCCGATGTTCGCTGGCTTCCAGCCGACGGGAACCCGAGTCCCGCTCGGAGACGTCGCTCTGCTGGCGCCTGTCATTCCGCGTTCGAAGATCGTGTGCGTCGGTAAGAACTATCACGACCACGCGGCCGAGATGGGAAGCGATGCACCGGCCGAGCCGCTGTTGTTCCTGAAGCCAAACACCTCGGTTATTGGTCCCGGTGATGCGATCGTTCGACCGGCTCAGTCGCAACGGACCGATCACGAGGGCGAACTCGCCGTTGTCATCGGACGTATCGCCAAAAATGTCACGACAGACAAAGCTCTTGAGTACGTCTTCGGCTACACCATCGGAAACGACGTGACAGCCCGTGACCTGCAGAAGAGTGACGGTCAGTGGGCGCGCGCAAAGGGCTTCGACACCTTCTGCCCTCTCGGGCCCGCCATCGAGACGGAGTTTGACCCGGCAGGGGACGCTCGCGTAGTGACGCGAGTGAACGGCGAGGTACGTCAAGACGCGGCAATCTCCGACATGATCCACTCGGTCGCAGAAATCATTGCGTATGCCTCGGCCGCCTTTACCCTGCTGCCGGGAGACGTCATTCTTACCGGTACGCCGGCGGGCGTTGGCGAGTTTGTTGCGGGTGACAAAGTGGAAGTGGAAATCACGGGACTCGGCCTTCTCGGTAACACCGTCCGGGATGCCTGAAGCCTCAGCGTCAGCTGTGCTCACTGAAGCGCAGCTGAGCGCCGTCCGCCGCCGCACAATCGGCGTTCTGTCGATCGGGCAAGTTCTTGGCGGCGTCGCCTTTGGCGCCACTATTTCGCTCGGCGCGGTGCTCGCTACCGATATCGCGGGCGATGAGGCTGTCGCGGGCTTTGCCACCGCCGCTGTCACGTTGGGGGCCGCAGCGCTCGCAATTCCACTGGCACGACTGGCTCAGCGCCGCGGCCGGCGCCTGTCGCTCGCCACGGGAATGCTCATCGCTCTCGGTGGCGTCGCGCTTGTCATTTCGGCCGCAGCGATGCGCTCGTTTCCGGCGCTTCTCGTGGGCTTTGCACTCATTGGGGCGGGGCAAGCAGCCAACCTGCAGTCGCGATTTGCGGCATCCGATCTGGCGACAGACGCGTCGCGTGGCCGTGACCTTTCTCTTGTCGTCTGGGCGACGACAATTGGAGCCGTTCTGGGGCCCAACCTGGTTGGTCCGGGTGAGTCGATCGGTGCGTCTCTGGGCATGCCTCAGCTCACTGGCGCCTATGTCTTCACGATTGTGTGCCAAGTGCTCGGGGTGGTGCTCTATCTTGTTGCGCTTCGTCCTGACCCCTTGCTTCTAGCGCAGAAAGTCGCGGCAGATGATGCTGCATCTGGCACAGCGCGTATTGCGCGTGCCGACAGACCGCGGGCGGCACGATACGCAATTTTTGCAGTCGCTGGCGCGCACGGAGTGATGGTTGCCGTCATGGCGATGACTCCGGTGCACCTGCTGCACCACGGAGCGACGCTCATGATTGTGGGACTCACAATCAGTCTGCACATCGCTGGGATGTACGCCCTTGCACCGGTGTTCGGTTTTCTCGCAGACCGTGTGGGCCGCATCACCGTTATTCTCATCGGTCAGGTGTTGTTGGCTGCGGCACTTCTCACGGCCGGCCTTGGTCAGGATTCGACCGCGGCCGTGACGATCGGTCTCGTGCTTCTTGGACTCGGCTGGAGCGCATCGACAGTTGCAGGCTCAGCTCTCTTGACCGAAATGTCATCTGAGGATCGGCGCACGAGCCGTCAGGGCCGAAGTGATCTCGCGATGAACCTGGTTGGAGCGATCGGTGCAATTCTTGCCGGTGTCGTTCTCGGCGCGATTGGCTACGGCGGCCTCGCCCTCATCGCACTGGTTGTCGTGGCCGCGGTGAGCGCACTCTCGCCTTTTGCTTCTAGGGTCGCAGCGCGCTGATTGCGCGGTTTACGTCTTCTTCGTCGTTGAACAGATGGAACGCGACGCGAGCACGCCCGGCGCGGCCTGACGCGGTGATTTCTCGCGCTCCGAGGACGCCCACGGCGGTGCCTTCGTCGTCAGCCCATGTGACGATCGCGCTTTCGCGCGTCGGCTCGGGCAAGTCCATTCCTTCACGAAAAAGTCGGGCGAGATGGGTGGAGTGATCGTAGAGCCTGTGCTGGCGCGTGCGTGCGAACATCGCGAGTGCTGGAGCTGCGCCAATGAACGCTTGCCACGCGGGGGATACGTCAAACCGGCGCGCGTCGGATGCGAGCGTGGCTTCAGCGCCGTAGCACGATTCCCAAGGGTTACCACCCGCGTACCATCCGGCAAAAAGTGACGGCATCCGCTTTTGGAGCTCACTCGACACAGTGAGAAACGAGACTCCGCGTGGTGCACACAGCCACTTGTATGCGTGGCAGATCACGGCGTCGAACACGGATGCCTCCACCGGAAACCAGCCGACTGCTTGCGTCGCGTCGCACAGCGTCAGGGCACCGTGTGTACGGGCTGCGCGCGCGATTGCGGCAGCATCGGCAACTTCGCCCGTCGCGGACTGCACGAGCGAGAATGCAACCATCGATGTCTTCTCGGTGATCTCGCCCGCGAGTTCCGCTAACGGCACACAACGAACCTGAAGGTCTCGCCCAGCGTGAACAAAAGGCAACACGATTGATGAAAAGTCACCCTCCGCGACGAGGACTTCGGCGTGGTCGGGCAGCGCCGCCGCGACGAGCGCGGTCATCACGGAAGCTTGAGATCCGATTGCAACGTGCTGGGGGCTCACCTTCACAAGCTGCGCGAAGCTGCGTCGCGACTTCTCAACGGCGTTCGTATAAGCCGCCAGATCGGGTCGGCCAGCGGCCGCCGAATCGAGATCTGCGATCAGTGCTTCGCGGGTCCCGCGTGTGGGAAGGCCAACTGTGCAGCTCGCGAGATATCCGCGCCCACCGCTGAACTGTGCGCGCGCTGAGGTGAATGTGTCCATATGAATAGCCTCCGACGCACTGGCTCATTCGTCTACGGCAAGTTTGGGATCGAAAGCATGACGAATAGTTATGCTTCAGGTTATGAGCGCTGAATACGAAAGTGAAAACGGCCTTGACGTGCATTCGCTACGTGTTGTGAAAGCAATCAGCGATGAGGGATCCATCACACGCGCGGCGCAGTCTCTCGGATTCAGCCAGCCGGCTCTCAGTCAGCACGTGCGGCGGTTGGAACATAAGCTGGGAATTGGCATCGTGGAGCGGGTTGGGCGCACTGTGCGACTCACGGAAGCTGGCCGAATTTTGGCTCGCCACGCGCCGGCTGTGAAAAATGCCTTGGATGCGGCATCCGAAGAGCTTGATGAGTTGCGCGGTCTTCGGTCTGGTCGAGTACGACTCGTTGGGTTTCCGTCGGCGTCACCGACGGTTCTTCCGAAGCTCTTGGCTGACCTCGCTGAGCGGCACGCGGGAATTTCGGTCTCGTATGTCGAGGCGGAGCCGCCAGAAGCTGTTGGGGCTGTGCGGCAGGATCGTGCCGATGTTGCGCTCACGTTTAGTTACCCTGGTGACCGCGATGATCCGCATCTATCGAGCGCACGCGGGCTATCTGTGCGCTCCATCGGCCGTGACCAAATGCTGGCCGTGCTTCCCTCGAATCACCCGGTTGCTCGCGCGACATATTCCGGGGGAGAGGTCGACGTTTCTCTTCTTGCCGAAGAAGACTGGATTGCCGGCTGCCCGCGCTGCCGTGGGCACCTTTTGGAGCTTTGCGGGCGTGCTGGTTTCGAGCCTCGCATCACGTTCGAAACCGACAACTTCATCGCGGTGGAAAGCCTTGTGGCTCAGGGTATTGGCGTGGCGACGCTTCCTCGGCTCGCTGTTGACTCAGTGCCCCCGATGCCCGGAGTGGTGACAATTGCGCTGCCACGCGGTGAAGAGCGCACTGTCCACGTCGTGACAGCGCACGGCGCCGAAAGTGTGCCCACGGTCCGTGCGACTCTCGCGGCTCTCCGCCGCGTGCTGTGATTCTCAGTTTTTCAACGCCATCAGATCGAGCCCGGTAGTCTAGAAATCTATGTCGAGCTCACCCGATCCCCGCACCACCACTGCTACTGGCAGCGACGTGCGCGTGCGTTTTTGTCCTTCTCCTACGGGTCTCCCGCACGTTGGTCTTGTGCGAACCGCTCTCTTCAACTGGGCCTATGCCCGCCACAACGGTGGCAAGCTCGTGTTTCGCATCGAAGACACGGATGCCGCACGCGACAGCGAGGAGAGCTATGCGCAGCTCCTTGACGCGCTGCGTTGGCTGAAGATCGACTGGGATGAGGGCGTAGAGGTGGGCGGCCCGCACGCCCCTTACCGTCAGTCGTTGCGGCACGATATCTACCGTGAAGTGCTCGACAAGCTGATCTCCGCGGGTGTTGTCTACGAGAGCTACTCCAACGCCGCCGAGATCGATGCACGTAACGAAGCCAATGGCCGCGCCAAGCAGCTTGGCTACGACAACTACGATCGTGAGCTCACTGACGAGCAGAAGACTGCGTTCCGGGCCGAGGGTCGCGAGCCGGCTTGGCGTTTGCGTGTACCCGATCACGACATCACGTATGTCGACCTCGTCCGTGGCGAAGTCACGTTCCCCGCCGGTTCATTCCCTGACTTCGTCATCGTCCGCGCCGGGGGAGTGCCGCTCTATACCTTCGTGAACCCGGTCGATGATGCTGTCATGGGCATCACTCACGTACTTCGCGGTGAAGACCTCATGCCGTCGACGGCCCGTCAGCTCGCGCTCTACGACGCGCTTATCGAGGCCGGAGTCACCGACTTCGTTCCGAGATTCGGACACCTGCCGCTGGTTCTCGGAGACGGCAACAAGAAGCTATCAAAGCGCGACCCTCGCGCCGACCTTTTCCTCCAGCGCGACAAGGGCTTCATTCACGAGGGCCTTCTCAACTACCTCGCGTTGCTCGGTTGGTCGATCGGCCCCGATCGCGACATTTTCTCTCTCGCTGAGCTGATAGCCGCGTTCGACGTCGAGAATGTCAACCCGAACCCCGCTCGATTCGACCAGAAAAAGGCCGAGTCGATCAACGGTGATCACATTCGGATGCTGCGGCCGGTGGTGTTCGTTGAAAGAATCATGCCGTACCTGCTGTCGGCCGGCATTGTGAGTGACCCGCCGACCGCGGAGCAGATGCAGATGATCGTTGCATCAGCTCCGCTCGTCCAAGAGCGCGTGCAGTTGCTCGGCGACGTACCTGGGCTCTTGGGTTTCTTGTTCACAGAAGAAGTCGTCTACGAAGAGGCGGCGCTCGCAACTTTGCCCGACAATGCTGGTGAGGTACTTGTAGCCGGCGTCGGTGCACTCGAGCTCATTCCCGAAACCGAATTTACGACGACAGTCATCCAAGATGCGCTTGCCAGCGCGCTCGTGGAGGGCCTCGGGCTCAAGCCGCGCATTGCCTATGGGCCGCTGCGAGTCGCGGTCAGCGGACGACGTGTCTCGCCGCCATTGTTCGAATCTATGGAGCTACTTGGAAAAGCCGAGACGATCGCTCGACTCGGAGCTTTGGTTTCGCAGCGGGGCTAACCGCGGCTCGCCCAAGCTGCTCGGTTTGGCTTCACCCCCAGCGTCGAGTAAGCTTGATCCTCGGTACGACTTCGGTCGAATACCGATGGGGTATGGTGTAATTGGCAACACGGAGGTTTCTGGTACCTTTGTTCTTGGTTCGAGTCCAGGTACCCCAGCTTTAAAAAACCCCCGCTTAGCGGGGGTTTTTGCTTTACCCGTGCGTGTTCTCCATTGACAGCTTCCGCAGAGGGGTGAACCTCACGGAATCTGAGGAGTCTCACATTGAGAGCGTGTCTCGCTCGCGTGTGAGTGAGCAATGTACGCTCCATCGCCACGCGTTTGATGCGCTGGCCGTTCTCGTTTAGGCGGGCCCACCTCTATGTGGATCGTATTTCGAGCAAAAACCTCATAAAACAACATGCATAAATGTTGTTTTATGTTGAAGTGCGTTGTAATCTTTCATGCAACACGGAGGTTGCATGTACGCAATGGAGCGCAGAGAACACATCGAGACTGTGTTGCGCGAAGAAGGTCGGGTCGTCGTTGTTGACCTTGCGCTGAGATTCGATGTCACAACTGAGACCGTTCGTCGCGATCTTGACGCGATGGAAAGCGAAGGACGTCTGCGCCGCGTGCACGGCGGCGCGGTCGCGAAGGAGCGCGGTAGCACGCGTGAAGTCCCAGTCTTCGAAAGAACCGGGCAACGAGCCGACGCAAAGCGAGCGATAGCGCTACGAGCCCTCGACGCGATTCCACCAGGGTTCAGCGGCTCGATCTATCTTGACGCCGGAACCACCACGGCCGCGATCGCGGCAATGCTTCCCGAACGCCTCGCTGCCTTCGGGAGCTCAGCTGAAGTCGTGACGCACTCGCTCACGCTTGCACCCATTGTTGCGGGGGTCCCGAATATTTCTCTTCTCCTCATCGGCGGACGCATTCGTGGTGTTACCGCTGCTGCCGTTGGCGCATCGACGGTGCGGTCGATTGCCGCTATTCGCCCCGACATCGCATTTATCGGTGCGAACGGAATTTCCGGCGAGTTCGGCTTGAGTACCCCCGATGCCGAAGAAGCTGCCGTTAAAGAGGCAATCGTGCGCGCCGCACGTCGTGTTGTCGTCCTTGCCGACTCAAGCAAGTTCGGGCAGGAATTGCTCGTTGGATTCGCGGCGCTGAACGAAATCGATGTCATCGTGAGCGACGCTCCCATGCAAACCGAACTCGCGGATGCGGTGTCAGCCGCCGGCGTTGAGGCGTGGATCGCATGATCGTCACCGTCACAGCAAATCCTTCGCTTGACCGAGCGATGGTTCTTGACGCGCCTCTTGACGTGGGAGCTGTACAGCTGGCTGCGTCTTCACGTGAGGACGCCGGCGGTAAAGGGATCAATGTCGGCCGAGTGATCGGCGCCGCTGGAGAAGAAACGCTGGCAGTGCTCCCGCTGGCGCTGCACGATCCTTTCGCGGCGCTTCTTGCCGACACCGGGCTGCCCTTTCACGCTGTGCCCGTGCATGGCCACGCTCGTTCAAACCTGACAATTACCGACCCCGCAGGCGTGACAACGAAGCTCAACTTGCCCGGGGCATCCCTGCGGAGTGGCGAAACAGACGCCCTGCTTGCGATCATCGTGTCGGCGTGTGAAGGCGCTGATTGGCTTGTGCTTGCTGGTTCGTTGCCGAAGGGGATGGATGCGGGCTTCTACGTCGAGGTCATTGCTGCGGTTCGAGCGCGATGGGGGGAGACTGCTCCTCGAATCGCCGTCGACACTTCGGGTGCGCCGTTGCGCGCAGTCGTTGCGTCTGCCCACCCTGATCTCATCAAACCGAATGAGCATGAACTCGCAGATCTTGCTGGGGTAGCTGCTCCGACCGAAGATCTCATGAACGCTGTTTTGCCGATCGCCGCGGCTTTGGTTCCGGAGCGTGTCGGCGCGGCGCTCATCACCCTCGGCGGCGACGGTGCCGTCTTCGTAGACGGCTCTGGTGCGCTATCGGCGCCCGCCCCCCGTATCCAGGTCGCGAGCACCGTTGGTGCAGGTGACAGCTCTCTCGCCGGATTTCTCCTGGCAGATGTTCGGGGCGGAGACCCAAGCGAATGCTTGGCCAACGCGATTCGGTATGGCGCTGCGGCTGCGACCCTGCCGGGCACACAACCGCCGACATCCGCGGACTTTCCGCCCGGTGAAATCGCCGTCACACGGCGCGCGAACCCTCTTACCTAACTAAGCCCCTCACCACCGAAATATGGAGGACATCGTGTCCCACACCATCACCTCTGAGCTCGTGTCTCTTGATGCGAGCCTCGGAGCAGACAAGGCAGCCGTTATTCGTGCCCTCGCGGAGCGAGTCGTTGCGCAGGGCCGCGCGACCGATGCTGAAGCGCTGTTTGCCGACGCTTGGGCTCGTGAACAGAAAGATGAAACCGGTCTTCCCGGTGGCATCGCTATTCCCCATGCAAAGAGCGCCGCTGTAACCGAAGCATCACTCGCGTTCGCCCGCCTTGCACCCGGAATTGACTTCGGAGCAGACGACGGACCTGCCGACCTCGTCTTTTTGATTGCGGCTCCCGCGGATGCCGCCGAGGCACACCTCGCAGTGCTCTCTAAGCTTGCGCGCAGCCTGATGCAAGACGACTTCACTTCGGGACTTCGCGCTGCGAAGACTGCGGATGACGTCGTCACGATCGTGCAGAACGCCATCGGTGAAGGTTCGGCCGCTCCTGCGGCGACAGCCGCGGCGCCCACCGAGGCATCGACGTCAGCGTCGGATGACCTTTCGATCGACGGACACCCCGTTCGCATCGTGGCAGTTACGGCGTGTGCGACTGGCATTGCCCACACATTCATGGCTGCCGATGCCCTCACCGCGGCAGGCAAGAAAGCCGGAATTGACCTGGTCGTTGAACCGCAGGGATCCAGCGGATACCAGGCGATTGATCCTTCGGTCATCGCGAACGCGGATGCCGTGATCTTCGCTGTCGATGTTGATGTTCGCGAGCCGCAACGTTTTGCGGGAAAGCCTGTCGCTCGCGCCGGAGTGAAGCGCGGCATCGAGCACCCCGATCAGATGATCGCTGACGCGATCGCTGCAGCCAAGAACCCACAGGGTCCACGTGTGAGTGGCTCGGCGGCGGCTTCAACGTCGGATGCTCCCTCGCAGCCGACTTCTTGGGGCGCTCGCATCCAGCGTATTTTGCTCACCGGTGTGAGCTACATGATTCCGTTCGTCGCTGGTGGCGGTTTGTTGATCGCTCTGGGATTCCTGCTCGGCGGATACCAGGTCACCGACAACGCGGCAACGGTCATCACACAGAACTCCCTCTGGGATCTGCCCACGACGGACATCACTTCGAATCTTGGCCCGCTCGGCCAATATCTCGGCTCGGTGTTCTTCATGATCGGCGCGACGTCGATGGGCTTCTTGGTGTCAGCCCTCGCCGGCTATATCGCTTTCGCCATCGCGGACCGGCCCGGTATCGCTCCCGGGTTCGTCGCTGGAGCCGTTGCGGTTCTCATGAACGCCGGCTTCATTGGTGGCATCATCGGTGGTCTGCTCGCCGGTTTCATCGCATGGTGGCTCGGCCGTTTCAACCCGCCCGCATGGCTCCGCGGTCTCATGCCGGTTGTCATCATCCCGCTGATCGGCTCTCTCATCGCCTCTGGTTTGCTGATTCTCTTCCTCGGTCGACCCATCGCATCTCTTATGGAGTTGCTGAATGACGGCCTCACAAACCTCGCGGCGACAGACGCGATTGTGGTCGTGGGAATCATCCTCGGTCTCATGATGTGCTTCGATCTCGGTGGCCCGGTCAACAAGGTCGCTTACGCGTTCGCCACGGCAGGACTCGCGAGTGCGTCTACCGCCGACATCCACGCCGTGCCCTTCCTCATCATGGCCGCGGTTATGGCTTCGGGTATGGTTCCGCCGCTCGCTATGGCGCTCGCATCCACACTGCTTTCCCGCAAGGTGTTTACCCCGGTCGAGCGCGAAAACGGTAAGGCCGCATGGTTGCTTGGTGCTTCGTTCATCAGCGAAGGCGCAATCCCGTTCGCAGCTGCTGATCCATTGCGTGTGATCCCAGCTTCGATGGTCGGTGGAGCAATTACCGGTGGAATGAGTATGCTGCTCGGTGTCTCGTCGCTTGCCCCCCACGGTGGTATTTTCGTGTTCTTTGCGATCAACCCATTCTGGGCATTCGCCCTTTCAATCGCCATTGGTACGGTCGTAACGGCCCTGATCGTCGTCGCATTGAAGACGTTCGTCGGACGAAAAGAACTCCAGGAAGCTGAAGAGAACCCAGCCGTAGCCGTCCCGGTCTGATTAGCTGGTGACAGGACCAACGTAAGGAGACACCATGGCAGAACGCCAGGCCACAATCGCGAGCTCGTCGGGGCTTCATGCTCGCCCCGCAAAGCTATTCGTACAGGCGGTGCAAGAGAAGAAGGTTCCCGTGACCATCGCAGTCGAGGGTGGTGCTGACCTCAATGCGGGAAGCATCCTTTCGCTCATGGGCCTGGGCGCTGGCCAGGGCACCGTGGTCACACTCAAGGCAGAGGGCGAGGGTGCCGAGCAGGCGCTCGACGAACTCGTCGCACTCCTCGAGACGGATCTCGACGCAGCATAACGAGCCAAAAAGACGGATGCCGCGGTAACCCCGATGGGGTGCCGCGGCATCCGTCTTTCGTTTGAGCTGTTAAAGCTCTGTGGAGTCCCCAGGGTTGAGCTCTACGAGTTCGCCGCCGACCTGTTCGACAGCCCATTTGAGACGCTCGCGTCCCATGCCGAGCCCGGCTTGGGAGAGAGTCATATCGTGCGTTGCAAATACCGCTCGCGGCGAGACGGCAAGAACGAAATCGATAGCGTCGCCGATCTTGAGCCACGGCGCACCCACTGGGGCTGCAAGCAGCTGAACCTTCGTGTGCTTGGGCACGGCGTAGGAATCGCCCGGGTAATAAAACTCGTCGTTCACGAGCACGCCGACATTGTCGATCATTGGAATGCTTTCGTGGATCACAGCGTGATCGCCGCCGAAGAACTTCAGCGTGAAGGGAGCAAGCTCGACAGTGTCACCCGGCTTCACCACCGTTATCTCGTAGCCGGCCGCGGCTTTTGCTACGCCTTCTGGTGCATAGATCGGGGTGCCAGGGCGTGCGGCAAGAATCCGGTCGAGATGCGCGGGGGTCCAATGGTCTGGATGCTCGTGTGTGAGAACGACGCCAACGACGTCACGCAGATCTGGAAGGGGAGAAGTGAAGACGCCCGGATCGATGATGAGGGCGCTGCCCTCGCTGTCGATTTTTAGGGCAGCATGTTCGTACTTGGTCACTCGCATGCTCCTCAGTCAACTCCCGCAATTACGTTGCAGCAAGCTGAAGTGGCGCATCGGCTTCGATTTGTCTGGGGTGCATTTCTCATGGCATAATCGAACGGTTGCGTGAACGGCCCCATCGTATAGCGGCCTAGTACCTCGCCCTCTCACGGCGGTAACGCGGGTTCGAATCCCGCTGGGGTCACCAACCCAAAACGCTCGTCCAAAGGACGGGCGTTTTTGCGTTGCCACCCGGAACTTTTTGGAGTTAATCCCTTCGGAACCGCTGGGAAAGTGTGCCGGTCGATCGTAGCTCCTGAGCCAAAACGTTACCTTTGTTGTGTTCTCCAACACCCCGGAGGCGTTGAGTACCCCGTGTACACCACCCTGACTGCCGGTTTGTCCAGCGACGACCCCAGCCATACTTCGACAACAGTTTCCATCTTTCGCGCCGTAGCAACGCGCTCGTCTCGCGCTATGGGAATTACTCGATGATTACCGCGCTTTTGCTGCTGCTGGCTGGTCTCGTGCTGACGGTGATCATCATTGCCGCGAATGGATACTTCGTAGCGCAAGAGTTTGCCTACATGTCGGTTGACCGGGCGACCCTACGCGCGAGAGCGGAAAAGGGCGATGCGTCCGCGAAGCGCGCTCTGGCAGTTACCCGTCGTACATCGTTCATGCTCTCAGGCGCGCAGCTGGGTATTACGGTGACCGGACTTTTGGTCGGCTATGTCGCCGAGCCCTTCATCGGTGAGTCTCTCGGCATCCTGCTCGGCGGTGCGGGCGTGCCGCTGGCTCTTGGCATCACGATTGGAACCGTGCTCGCGCTCGTACTGGCGACGGTCGTACAGATGACCTTCGGAGAGCTTTTTCCTAAGAACTTGGCTATCGCTAACCCCGATCCGCTCGCGCGGGGGCTCGCGCGCTCCACTCTTATTTACCTGACAGTTTTCGGTTGGCTGATCACCTTCTTCGATAAGTCCTCGAATGCTCTGCTCCGGCTCATACGAGTTGAGCCCGTGCACGATGTAGACAGCAGCGCCAACGCTGAGGACCTCGAGCGGATCATCGATGATTCGCGCGCGAGCGGTGATCTGCCGGAAGAACTTTCCCTCCTTATGGATCGCATTCTCGACTTTCCGGATCAGGATGCCGAGCACGCAATGATCCCGCGCGTACATGTCGACGTCATCTCGTACGACTCGACGGTTGGTGAGGTGCGCGCGCGAATGGCACACAAGCACAGCCGCTACCCAGTACTCGACGAAAGAGCCGAACCGATTGGCGTCGTGCATCTCGGTGAAGTCCTCAAAACCGACAAGAGCGACGATCGCCCAGTCACCGCCATCATGCGCGAACCTCTTTTTGTTCCGACTCGCATGCCGCTTCCAGATGTGCTTCAGCAGCTCACGCGTACCCGAAATGAGTTAGCCTGCGTGATCGACGAGTACGGCAGTTTCACGGGGGTTCTCACGATTGAGGACCTTGCGGAAGAACTCGTGGGAGAGATCACCGACGAACATGACCCCGATGCGCTCACTGGAGCTGAGCGCGACGCTGATGGCGTGTGGGTGATGGATGGCGACATGCACGTCGACGAGGTCGAGCGGGCTGTCGGCCGCCCCCTGCCTAAGGGTGAGTATGAGACGCTCGCTGGCCTTCTCATCGCGGAGAGTCGAAGCCTCCCAGCGGTAGGGGACGCGCTTCAGATCGTTCTTCCTGCCGAGCGAGCCGAACTTGTCGACGATGAACCCGCGCGCAGAATTCTCATGGTTGAGGTGACAGCGATCGACAAGCATGTCCCCAGTGAGTTGAAGATGCGTGTGCGCGAAGAGCCGGCAGAAGCTGCGGCATCTGCCAACGATGAGCGGGGTGATCTATGAACGCGTGGATCGTCCTTCCTGTCACGGCGTTGCTTATTGTGCTGAGCGGATTTTTCGTCGTAATCGAGTTCGCACTCCTCGGCGCGCGCCGTCATCGTTTGGAGATGCAGGCCGCCAGCAGTAAGTCTGCGCGCGCAGCTCTGCGCGGCATGAATGAGCTGACAGTGATGCTCGCCGGTGCGCAGCTGGGCATTACCGTCTGCACCCTTGCTCTGGGCGCTGTCACAAAGCCCGCCGTCGACGGCCTACTCGGGCCGCTATTCGAAACATGGGGTGCGCCTGACTGGCTTTCCGGTGGGGCAGCGTTCGTGCTGTCGCTGCTCGCAGTGACATTCCTGCATCTGGTCGTTGGCGAAATGGCACCGAAGTCGTGGGCGATTGCGCACCCTGAGTTCGCCGCGAAGATCATTGGGATTCCGTCTCGCGCTTTTGTGTGGCCGCTGCGACCATTCCTGCTGTGGGTAAATCGCATCGCGAACGCGCTGGTCGCCCGTACCGGCGTGCAGCCTGTCGACAGCGCTGCCGTCGGGGGGAGAGATGCTGACACGATCCGTAATCTTGTCGAGTACTCATCGCAAGTGGGAGTGCTCGAGCCTGACCTCAGAACAGAGATCACCAAGGTGATCGAGTTGCAGACTGTAACTGTCGACCAGCTCACGGAGCACAGTTCCACCCCCACGTCGGTGGCGCACGATGCATCGGTCGCAGATGTGCAGGCCGCGGCTTTGGAAAGTGGACATTTGCGTGTGCTGCTGACAGGTGAGGGCGGGCAGACTCCCGCGGTCGTTCATGTACGTGACACCCTGCTCGCTGATCAGAGCACACCGGCCGCAGAATACGCGCGCCAAGCGCTATCCGTCGACGCGACCACACCTGTCTACGACCTGCTGCGTCAGATGCGCGAAATGCGGGTCCAGCTTGCCGTTGTAGAAGACGACGGGGAGTTCAAAGGAGTCGTCACGCTCACCGACGTCGTCGAGCGCGTGCTTCCTAGCGCGAAAGCAGCGTGAGTGAGCGGATCTGCGAAAGTGGGGTAGTATTGACGTCGATAGGCGGACTCTCATTCGTCTCGCCCCGGTTGTGTGGTAACGGCCGGGGCTTTTTCTCTGCCCATTTGCTTTCCCACGCGCCTTGTCAGCGTGTTAGTTTGGGGCATCCTTAACGAGGGGAGAGCGCACATGTTCGAGTCGATCGGCTCCATGCTGCAGTTCTTCCTTCTCACGGTCGGCGTGACTGCTCTCCAGGGCTCGTCATCGACAGTCGTCGTTGTCGCATTGATGGCGTTGGTCCTGGTCGCGCTCTCGGCGCGCATGATTGCCATGAGGGCGAATTCACCGCATGGAGCTACGCGGCCTGCGACAGAAATTGACGTTTCGTCGCCGCTTACGCAGAGTGACCCGGATGCGGCGGGCCACATCCGCTCGCGAGCCCCAGGGTTCGTGGCCTCGGCCACGTAGCTCGCGCACATTCACGTCCCCCGCTCTAGGGGTCCGACGCTGATTCTCGGCGCAGATCGTGGCCATGCAGCCCGAACTCGACTCCGACGAACGGACACGTCATGGACCCATTTTCTTTTCCACCACTTGCCGCAATTCTCGACGCCGCGTACAGCGGGCTCATGTTGCTCGCGCAATTTCTCGATCCGATTGCGGGCAGTGCAGCTGCTGCCGCGGCCATCGTCCTGATCACCGTGCTGGCACGGGCTGTGCTCATTCCGGCTGGGGTACTACAGGCGAAGTTTGAGCAAACGCAGTCTCGACTCGCCCCAGCGCTCGCTAAGTTGCGGCTTCGGTACGGCAAAGATCGGGAACGACTGCAACGAGAGACGATGCAGCTTTATGCGTCCGAAAAGGTGTCTCCAGCTGCGGGGTGCCTTCCGGTGCTTTTACAAGCCCCGGTCGTCGGCATTATCTACGCGCTCTTTCTGCACACCAGCATTGCGGGACACACGAATGCGCTTATGGCAGAGCAGCTTTTTGGGGTTTCTCTCGGCGCAAGCTTCGTGTCTTCGGCGGGATCAGGCGCACTCGAGCTTTCCACGATTGCGGTGTTTGGCGCGTTGGTGCTGGTGATCGTTCTTGTAGCCGAGCTGTCGCGAAGGTCCTTTTCGATACCAACTGCGCCGCGGTTTGTGGGCGTGCTGCAGTTCGTCACAGCGGTATTCGCGCTTTTCGTGCCGCTCGCCGCGGTGCTCTACCTCACCGTTACCGTCGCATGGACGTTGGTGCAGCGCACCCTTTTGCGAAGGAGGTATCCGCTTTCACCGCCTCGGTGAGCGCCTGACTAGGAGGTCTGTTTTGGAGCACCGATGATGCGATCACGCACTTCGCGTCGAAGAACCTTGCCGACGAGCGAGCGTGGCAGGTCCTCGACGAACACGATTCGACGTGGCACCTTGTGCTCGGCGAGCCGCGAGCGGGCGAAGTCGCGAATGGCTGCGGCATCCTGGTCAAAATTTTCGCGGAGGACAATGGCGGCACCAACCTGTTCGCCGCCTTGGCCACGGGGAAGAGCGACCACCGCGACGTCAGCGACCGATGGGTGCGCACGAATCGCTTCTTCTACTTCAGTGGGCGCGACATTAAATCCGCCCGTGACAATGAGTTCTTTCAGCCTGTCGACCACGGTGACGAATCCATCTTCGGCGACGGTGACGATGTCGCCGGTGCGCAACCAGCCGCCGTCGAGCAGAACTTCTTGGGTCTGTTCAGGTTGGCCCCAGTACCCAGAAAAGACCTGCGGGCCACGGACGAGGAGTTCACCCGCCTCGCCAAATCCGCGGTCGACCGAGGTGTTCTCCGGGTCGATGACGCGAATATCTGTACTCGGGAACGGCACCCCGACAGTCCCGGGTCGGCGGCTTTCTCCAATGGGATTCCCGAGTGCGATTGGCGAAGCCTCCGTCATTCCATAGCCTTCAACGAGGAGGCCACCGGTGGCTTTCTCCCACCGCTCAACTGTCGACACGGGAAGGCTCATAGCACCAGAAATAGCGAAGCGAATTGAGTGAAGATCAATAGTGCCGTTGTTCGACGCGCGTGAGAGTTGGTCGTATATCGGCGGAACGGCCGGCAGGAATGTTGGGGGACTCTTACGTACTGCGTCCTTGATGAGATCAACATCGAACGTCGGAAACAGAACGAGTCGCGCACCGATGCTCATCGCGAATGTCAGGCACAGTGTGAGACCGTACGCGTGAAAGAGGGGGAGTACTCCGTAGAAGACTTCTTCGCCTTCAGTGAGGCCAGGTACCCAAGCGCGGCCCTGCATCGCATTTGCGCGGAGATTGCGGTGAGTGAGAATTGCACCCTTAGGAGCGCCCGTCGTCCCGCTCGTGTACTGAAGAAGAGCGACGTCATTAAGTTCGGGCCTCGGGGCACTCGGAGATAACGGCGCCGCGGACACTATCTTCTGCCACGGAATGAGCCCCTTGGCTGTGGGAGTCGCGGTGATGCGCTCACGCGCAGCGCGCGCCTTCGCGACGGGCAGTCGCAACGCAAGCTGCTTTGCGACCGGCATATCGCGAGTGATATCGACGCTCACGATGTGCTGGGGCCGTGTGTCTTCTGGCAGACCCGCAACGGTGTCGGCGACCCGGTTCCACACGATGGCGACAGTTGCGCCGTGATCGGCAAACTGTCGGCCGAGCTCATGAGCTGTGTACAACGGGTTGTGTTCGACGACGATCGCGCCCAGCCGAAGAGTGGCGTAGAAGGCCACGATGTGGGCGGGGCTGTTTGGCATCACCAAGGCGACACGAGTGCCAGCTCTCACTCCCAAAAGCCGGAGCCCCTCAGCCGCCCGCGTAATCTGCTCGCCGAGAAGACCATATGTCGTCGTGGCACCGAAGAACTCAAGTGCGACACTCGGCGCATGCCGCTCAACACTCGCCTCGATCATGTCGGGCAACGTTTCGGTGATATCACCGATCTGGTGCGGAACATTCTGGGCGTATGCCGACAACCAAGACTGGGAAGAAAACGGGTAACGCTCATTCATGAGGATGCCCCTAACGGCTGGAGAGCGGACCCTCAGCGTAACTGCGGGCGTATGCCGGCGGAGGTATTCCTCAGCCTTCTCATGGTGGTTACCTAGGAAGTCGGTTTTGGCGAGATAGCAGCAGACTTTACATCGATGCCGCACGGTAGGCGCGGATGTACTGTGGCGGCCAGATCGACTCAGGGTCCTCGCCAAGCTCGGATGCCGCCCGAAGCGCAAAGTGCGGGTCGCGCAAAAACTCACGTCCAGCAAATATCGCGTCCGCGTCGCCCGATTGCAGGATCTGTTCAGCCTGCCCGCCGCTTGTGATGATGCCGACTGCTGCGGTGAGCGCGCCGCTCACTTCTCGAATACGTGCCGCGTGCGCGACTTGATATCCCGGACCGATTGCGATCGCTTGGTGCGCAACCAATCCCGCGGTCGAGACGTCCGAGAGGTCAGCTCCGGCTTCGCTGGTCCATCGGGCGACGATCGCCACATCCTCGGTGGTCAAGCCGCCGGGAGCCGCGTCTGTCGCTGAGAAGCGCACGAAAAGGGGCGCACCCGCCCCAACTTCGTCGCGCACGACACGGACAAGCTCGAGGAGCAACCGTGCCCGGTTCTCAAGGCTGCCGCCCCACTCATCGGTGCGCTGGTTGCTGAGAGGGGAGAGGAACTCGTGGAGAAGGTACCCGTGTGCTGCGTGCAGCTCGATCACGTCGAATCCGGCGTCGACAGAACGGCGGGCAGCCGCACGAAATGCATCAACAGTGGTGGCAATCTCGGCGGATGTCATCGCCTTGGGCGAGGTGAACCCTTCGTAAGCAATGTCGGAAGGAGCAGCCGTGTCCCATCCGCCTTCCGAAACGCTCACGCTGCCGGATCGCCCGGAGAATGGCCACCAGGTGGATGCCTTGCGCCCGGCGTGTGCGAGCTGAATCCCGGCCAGCGAGCCTCGGGCGTGAATTGAGGTGATGATGTTGGCCCACGCATCGCGCTGTTCGTCGTTCCAGATGCCGGCATCGCGTGGGCTGATTCTGCCCTCTGGAACGACCGCTGCGGCTTCAGAAACGATGAGGCCCGCCCCGCCGCTGGCGAACTGCGCGAGATGCACGTGGTGCCAATCGTTGACGACACCATCTTCCGCGCTGTACTGGCACATGGGTGCGACCCACAGGCGATTCTTGAAGGTGACGTCGCGCACAGATAACGGGGAAAACAACAAGCTCATGACACAATTCTGGCTTCTCCCGGTGGGGCTGAGGCCGACGGGCCGCCACCACTTCGAAAAACTCGCAGCCCGCTCCCAGCCTCAGCGGAACAGGAAGCGGCCGACATCCGTTGTCACTAAAGACGCCGCAGCCAGTGGCGTCCACAAAGGAGGAATCGTGTCAAACGACTACCGCAAGACTCCCGAGGCGCTCGCGCGCCTCACACCCAATCAGTTCCGCGTCACGCAGGAAGATGGCACCGAGCCGGCGTTTCGTAACGAGTACTGGGACAACCATGACGATGGCATCTACGTCGATGTTGTGTCGGGCGAGCCCCTGTTTTCGTCCACAGACAAGTACGAGAGCGGCTCTGGGTGGCCGAGCTTCACTAAGCCATTAAAGACAGACGCTGTGAACGAGAAGGTTGACCGTTCACTCTGGATGAAGCGCACAGAGGTACGTTCGGCCTTTGCGGATAGCCACCTCGGACATCTTTTCGACGACGGTCCTCGCGAAGCTGGCGGCATGCGTTACTGCATGAACTCCGCGTCATTGCGCTTCGTGCCGGTCGCAGAACTCCAGGCACAGGGTTACGGTGAGTACCGCCACCTCTTCGATTCAACAACCTCTCAGGAGCAGGAATCATGACCGATAACGGCACAATCACACGGACCCCCGGAAGTGAAACTGCAGTGCTCGCTGGCGGCTGTTTCTGGGGAATGGAAGACCTCATCCGCCGCCAGCCTGGCGTGCTCGACACGCGGGTTGGGTACACCGGTGGCTCGAACGACCACGCGACATACCGAAATCACCCCGGGCACGCAGAGGCTGTCGAGATCATCTTCGACCCTCAGAAGACGACGTATCGCGACATCCTGGCGTTCTTCTTCCAAATTCACGATCCCTCGACCCTGAACCGGCAGGGAAATGATGTGGGAAGTAGTTATCGCTCCGCGATTTTCCCGCTCTCCGATGAGCAGGCGCGTGTTGCGCGCGACACAATTGCGGATGTTAACGCTTCCGGGCTGTGGCCCGGCGATGCAGTGACGACTCTCGAAGCCGCGGGGCCATTCTGGGAAGCTGAGCCAGAGCACCAGGATTACCTGCAGCGCATTCCCAATGGTTATACCTGCCACTTCCCGCGCAAGGGTTGGGTGCTTCCCGCCCGCGAGGAGAGTACGGCGCTCTAGCGGCGCATCGGCGCTCTAGCGACACAGGGGAATGCCCGGCTCAGCGCGGGTGTTCCCCTTCTCATGACAGCTCGCGAGGTGGACGTCGTCATAATCGGCGCCGGGCAGGCCGGGCTATCAGCCGCGTACCACCTGCGGCGTCGCGGATTCGGTGCTGAAGGTGCTGACTCTGACGCCGGTCAGACTTTTGCGGTTCTCGATGCGAACGCCGCGGCTGGAGGGGCATGGCAGCACCGGTGGGAGACACTGCGCATGGCAACGGTCAACGGCATACACGAATTGCCCGGCTTCGCGGTTCCTCCCGCCGATCCACAGGCCCCAAGTCGAGACGTATTGCCGGCGTACTTTGCCGAGTACGAAGCGCGTTTCGAGCTTCGGGTTCAACGCCCCGTCGACGTTCGATCTGTCAGGCGTGAAGATGATGACCCGCACGGCAGATTGCTCATCGAGACAACTCGAGGTGAGTGGCGAGCGCGATTTGTCATCAACGCAACTGGTACGTGGACGAAGCCATTTTGGCCGCACTACGCGGGCGCAGAAAAGTTCCAAGGTCGCCAACTGCACGTTGCCGACTACGTCTCGGCCACAGAATTTGAGGGTCAACGCGTCATCATCGTCGGCGCGGGGGTCTCTGCGGTTCAGCTTCTCGATGAGATCTCTCATGTCGCCGAAACGACCTGGATGACTCGGACTGAACCGCAGTGGATAAACCGCGACTTCGATATCCCCACGCGCGTTGCTGCCATTGCAGGTATCGAAGAGCGTGTGCGGCAGGGACTCGCGCCGGGAAGCGTGATTTCGGTGACCGGGATGCATTGGACTCCCTGGGCACGCGCCGCAGAAGCTCGCGGAGTGCTCGTTCGTCATCCGATGTTTAGCTCGATCGAAGCGCACGGCGTTCGGATGCCGGATGGCTCTTTTATTGCTGCTGGCGTCATTGTGTGGGCCACAGGTTTTCGCGCAGCGCTCAACCATTTAGCTCCTCTCCACCTCCGTCTGCCAGGAGGTGGAATCCGCGCCGATCGGGCTCGATCCATCGACGAACCACGGCTGTTTCTCGTTGGCTACGGCCCATCAGCGTCCACGGTTGGAGCAAACCGCGCCGGACGAGCGGCAGCAAGAGCGATCGTCAACGAAGCTGTGCAAACGCCTCTGCGTCGGCTGTAGCTCCCACGATGAGGATCGTGTCGCCTTCTACCAACACAGTGGCGTTATCCGCATTAGTCCAGGGCTGATCGCCGTGTTGGAAAGCTGCAACCGTCACACGGTGAGTTTTCCGAAGATCCGTCGCGCCGAGCGCAACGCCCTGGAAAATACCGGGCACAGGCGCCTTTACGAGGGCGTAGCCCTTGGCTACCTCGATGTAGTCGAGTGCGGCCCCACGGACCAGGTGCGCGACGCGGCGACCCATATCCTTCTCGGGGTATATGACGTGTTGCACCCCGAGTTGTTCAAGGATCAGCCCGTGCTGATCGTTGACCGCTTTGGCCCAAATGACGGGGCTCTTCATATTCAGCAAGACGGAGCACGTCAGGATCGAGGCGGAGACGTCGTTTCCGATTGCAACGACTACTCGGTCAAACTCATCGAGCGCCAGTTGGGCCAGAACCTCGGGCTTCGTTGCATCTGCGCGAACGACCTGTGTCAGTTCTCCGTTGAGCGACTGAACCAGTTCCTCGTGGTTGTCGATTCCGAGCACTTCCGTACCGCTCGCCATCAATTCGAGCGCAAGCGAGCTGCCAAAGCGTCCAAGTCCGATGACGGCAACTGAATCTGCTTCGGCAATACGTCGCGATGTGTCTCTCGCGCTGAAAATCGGGAACCTACCCAATGGCCGGCCTTTCTTTCGGTAGTTCGTAAAGGATGTGTCGTTCGCGAAGGGCGATCGCACTCCCAAGTGTGAGTGGACCGAGGCGCCCAAGGAACATGAGCACGATGAGAACGATCTGGCCGAACGTCGAAATCTCGTTCGTGATACCGGTCGAAAGTCCCACCGTTGCAAAAGCTGACACGGTTTCAAAAAGGGATTGATCCATCGGCTCACCCGAAATCACCATGAGAAGTGCGGCGCCCGCAACGACTGCGCCCACGGCGATGAGAACGACGGTGATCGCCTGACGGTGTACAGCGCGAGAGAGACGCTTGCCGAAAATATTTACAGCGCCTTCTCCGCGCAACTCGGTGACCATGATGAAGAAAAGCACAGCAAAGGTAGTGACTTTGATTCCGCCGCCGGTTCCTGCGGGGCCCGCACCGATGAACATCAGCACGTCCATGCCGAGCCACGTTTCATCGTGCATCATCCCAATATCGACGGAATTGAAGCCTGCGGTTCGCGTTTGCACTGAGTGGAAGAAACCGGCGAGGATTTTTCCCCATGGCGTGAGCGGACCGAAAGTGTCGGGGTTATTCCATTCGAGCGCGGTGATATATGCCCAGCCTCCGACCAACAGGACCCCGGTTCCCCACAGCACGATCTTCGTGTTCATTGACCAGTGAAGCGGCTTCCGGAATTCCTTTTTCAGCTGCATGATCACCGGGAAGCCCAGCCCCCCGAGAATGATCGCGGCGCACAGCGGCAGGCAAATGAAGGGGTCATCGACGAAGCCCATCAAGCTGTCGCTGTACAGCGCAAAACCGGCGTTATTGAAAGAAGAAACTGCGTGGAAGAGGCCGAACCACACGCCTTCGCCGAACGTGTATCCGTACCCGAGAGTGAAACGAAGAAGCAGCATTAAAAAGACCGCGGCTTCGATCAGGAGCGAAATCTTTACGATGCCTCGAACGAGTCCTCGTACGTCATCGAATCCGATCTGCTTGGCTTCGGTGACGGTGTTGAGCCGCGACCGCACGCTGAGCTTTCGTGCAATAACGAGACCGATCAGCGAGGCGAAGATCATGATTCCCAGCCCACCGAGCTGAATTAAGAGCATGATCACGACCTGGCCGAAGGGTGACCAAAAGACGGCAGTATCGACAACCGTGAGCCCTGTGACGCACACGGCGCTGGTCGCTGTGAACAGCGCCTCGACGAAGTTCGCCCCGCCCGGCCCCGCCTTCGCGATTGGCAAAACCAACAGGGCTGTGCCTGCGGCAATCGTCAGCGCGAAGCCGACCACGACGGCCTGCGCCGGGTGTAGTCGGAAACGTTGGTGTCGTGCCGTGCGGCGTTGCCGGGACGGGCTCGAGCGAAAGCTCACTCGAAGACATTAGCGCTGTGTGGTGCCGTTAGTTCACTTCTGCGAAGAGTCGTCGATATTCTTTGCCGTTTTCGCTGCATCCGAGCTCGCTGAAGTTGGCGCGTGGTCGTCGGCCGATGCTGCTGAATCGGCGCGACCGCGAGCGCGCTTGACCGCGCGCGATATTCCCCATACGACGAGGGATGCCACGGCAATGACGGCAATCCACGGCAAAAGGAATCCGAGCGAAATCACGATCGCGTTGAGCGTGACGATCAAACCGTTCCATCCCGCGCCAACGCCATCGACAAATCCGACCGGCTCCGGTGTGGCAACCGGTTCAGCAGCGGAGAGGTTTATCGAAATACTCGACATTGAGACCTGGCTTTCCAGCCAATCTAGTTGTTGCTGATACGACTCGAGAGTCGCTTGACGATCAGACAAAGCTGTTTCAGCGGCCAAGAGATCGGACGTGGACTCCGCTTGTGCCATCAGCTCGGTCAACCGAGTAACAGAAGCTTCAGCCGCATCGATACGTGCTCGAAGGTCAACGGTTTGGTCTGTCACATCGTCCTGAGACATCGACGACGACGTCACGGTTCCTATTCCGCGGAGATCCGACATGACCGCGGTGAGGTCGTCGGCGGGAACACGGACATTCATCCAGACGCCATCGCTAGCCGCAGGCGCGGGCATACTGGTGTCGTACATCAGGCCCGACATGTCGCCGCCGCTGGTTCGCGACTCGTTCTCGATGTAGCCTCCGGCATCCGCTATCACCGATGTGACGCTCGCGGCTGCTTCGTCGAGATCATCAACCGTGAGTGAAAGCGCACCAGAAGCGATGATGTCTGTGCCTGTCGCACTCCGGTCACCGCCCTCAGCGGCAGCACCGTCAAGAGTGGTGAGGCCGGCTTCGCCGCTCGTAGTCATCGGAACGTCCATCGCAGCGCTGCTATCGCTCAGCGTTTCGTTTGTGGCCGTCATCGAGCGGGTGTTCGCTCCGCGAAGGTCTCCAACAACCGCGGGCGAGATGACAGCGGCGACGACCACAACAGCGGCCGCGGCACTTACCGACGTCCAGATGCGCCGGCGACGAGTTCGTGTTTTAGCGCGGTCAGCACGGATCGCCTCGAGCATTTTTTGCTCGACGATATCCATGCGATCAGCGGGGAAAGTGGGGAGTTCTTCGTGCCGCGCGGGCGTGGACTCGTTCATCAGTTTGTCTCCTTCACGACGGTGCGCAATTTAGTGCGAATACGGGAGAGACGATTTCTGACAACACCGTGCGTAACTCCGAGCTCTTCTGCCGCAGCAACGTATGCGTAGCCTTCGCTGACACACAACACGAAGATCCGACGATCAAGATCCGGAAGTCCCTGCACTTCGCGAGCGATCCTGTCAGCGAGATCAGCCGAAATAATCTGCTGCTCAACGTCGATCGACAGCAGAACCTTTTCACCGTCACTCGCTGTTGTGTGCTCTCGCTCACGTTTCTGGCGACGCATACGATTAGCCGCGTGAAAGCGACAGATCGTTGCGAGCCAGGGAAGCGCGCTCGTGCTTTCGAGCTCGAACCCGTGGAGCTTCCGCCACGCCGTAACAAACGTCTCTTGCACGACGTCTTCGGCATCGGATGCCTGACGCGTTATTGCAAAAGCGATCCGATACACGGCTTCACCGTATGCGCGGTATAGCTCTCGGAACGCGGAGTCACTTCCGGCTGTTGCGCGCGCGATCAGGTCGGCGTCGCTCGCTCGCGTATGGGGCATCCCGGCTCCGTCCGTCAGAGGTGCCCTGTTGTCAAGGCATCCCGTTATCAGTCTCTCAGTAGCTATGTGTCGGGTGTGCGGCGATCGTCTCAAAGATTCTTAGCCCGATACAGTGGACGCGCGAAGGGGAGTATCCCGAGAACGCGTGGTCGTCATCACGAAGTGCTGTGCAGCATTTCCGGTCACGTGTCGCAGCCCAGGCTGCGGGGAGAGACTTTCGGTGCTCTTTGACCCTCTTTGCCTGAAAGGCCCGGAATGGACCTGCAACTCCCGCTGTGGTTTGAAATCGGCTCTTTGGTCGGCCTGACCCTGATTCTTCTGGCTGATCTGCTGATCATTCTGCGGCGCCCGCATATCCCCTCGACACGCGAGTCTGCGCTGTGGGTTGCGTTCTACGTGTTGCTTGCTCTGGTCTTCGCGGGACTCATGTGGCTCTTTGCCGGGGGAGAGTACGCGGGACAATTCGTCGCGGGCTGGCTTACGGAGTACAGCCTGTCGATCGATAACCTGTTCGTCTTCGTGCTGATCATGACGCAGTTCGCGGTGCCTCGCCGTTACCAGCAAGAAGTATTGATGGTGGGCATCATCATCGCCCTCGTTCTTCGCGGAGCGTTCATCTTGGTGGGCGCGACGGTTATCGAAAACTTCAGCCCGGTGTTTTACCTCTTCGGCGCCTTTTTGGTCTGGACAGCGATCCGGCAGGCTTTCCCAGGTGGAGATCAGGACTCCGACACCAATACTGAGAGCTTCATCGTGCGGGTGCTCCGCCGGACGGTAGACATCAGCGACCACTACGACGGCGCAAAGGTGCGAACAGTCGTCGACGGTAAGAAGATGTTCACCCCGATGATCATCGTGTTCGTGGCGATCGGCGTAACCGACCTGCTGTTCGCGTTCGACTCGATCCCGGCAATTTTCGGAATAACACAGAGCGCTTTCATCGTCTTTACGGCCAATATTTTCGCGCTCATGGGGTTGCGTCAGCTCTACTTCTTGCTGGGCGATCTGCTCGATCGACTGCGCTACCTGCACTACGGCATCGCTTTCATCCTGGCTTTCATCGGCGTCAAGCTCGTGCTCCACGCGATGCACGTCAACGAACTCCCGTTCATCAACGGCGGTGAACCGATCGGCTGGGCACCAGAAATCTCCACCTGGATGTCTCTTGCCGTCATCGTTCTATCGATGGCTGTGGCAACCGGTGCAAGCCTCATCGCATCAGCACGTGACAAACGAGCTTCGACGGCGACCGATGCCGCCGCCGCCGTTGCTGAAGAAAAGGGAACCCCGCCCACGGTCGACCATCCCGGCACCGACTGAACTCGCCGCGTCTGTGCCCCCTCGTCTGTGCCCCGCCGAGGGGTCGCAACACGCCGCATCTCGTGGCCTCGGCGCGATGCATAGCGGCATGTTGTGACCCCTCGCGGAGGGGTCCGAGAGCAAGTCGGGGCGGTCAGCGGGCTCGCCAGCCGCGTGATCGCAGCGCTCGGGCGGTCGCTGCGACGATTTCGGGAGGCAGCATCCGTTTCGTGATTCGAATCGTGACCCAACCAGCGGCGCTCAGATCGTTGTATCTGCGCAAGTCGCTTGCCCACTGAGCGTCGTCATACAGATGCTGCTCGCCTTCGTATTCAAGAACGAGCCGCCAGCTTCGCCACACGAGATCACCGTGGACTACATTTCCGTTCAAGAGCACAATCGGGGCGTTGAGCGTCGGCTCAGGAAGACCGCCTCGCGTGATAGCGAGTCGCGTGAGCGTTTCACGAGGCGATCGTGACCCAGCTCGTATTTCGTCGAATGCAAGACGAGCGTTTCGGATGCCACGGGCACCTGTTCTCGCTCGTATTGCATCGTCCATCGCCTCTTTCGTGGCGAGCTCCCCTCGCCACTGCAGTAACCGATCGCCCGCCACGATCAGCTCGTCGACGGTGAGGGATGGCGCGAGCATGAGCCAGGTGTCGATGGGAGAGGTGGCGTCGAGACCCTCCACGCGTTCCGGCACTAGCCGCTTCGAGGTTTTATGTCCAACGACCCCACGACCGCGAGGCGCACGGCCGCCGCGAAGGTGCAGGACATGGAGATCTGTGCCGCGCTCCAACCAACTTGGCATAGGAAAATCCCACAGCTTCGCGGCCGTCGCGTGTGCAAAGACAAATTCGTCTGTGGAGCGCGCCGCAAACGCGCGGGCGAGTTCTAAGCCGTCGAGATGCGTGGATGCCGGTGCTCGCACGCCGTGGAATGGAGCATACAGATCGCCGCGGCGGAGGCGCTGCGTCGGGACACCGGATGCCACAGCATCTGCCACGGAAAAGCTTCGGTCCTGCCAGGTTTTCGGTAGCGGGTGTGCTGTTTTCATCGCACCAGAGTGAGCCGCGGCATCCGTGGTCGTTCATTCATTCTCGAACACGTGCACAACGCGCAGTCGTGCCCTCGTGTGCAGGGGGTCCGTTGGCGCCAACCACTGCCGCCGAGGGGTCGCAACACGCCGTATTGCATCGCGGCGAGTGCCCGCGCTGCGGCGTGTTGCGACCCCTCGCGGGGTTCGGCGGGAAGGGCAGAGGGAAAGGGTCGCGAGGCGCACGCGGGAGCTGGTGGTAACCTCTTGGGGTGTGGATCGCTCGCCTTCTCCTTAGCGGCCGCGACGAGGCCTAACCCCAGGCCACCCTCGTCGCGGAGTCTGTCGCGGGCTTGATCCTCTGTCCCAGGAGAACGACGCAATGAGCACACCCATCCCTGACGAAACCGTCATTCCGGAACGCCCCCGTACCCTCGCTGAAAAAGTGTGGGACGACCACTTGGTGGTCAAAGGTGACAACGGCGAGCCGGACATCATCTACATCGATCTGCACCTCGTGCATGAGGTCACGAGCCCGCAGGCGTTCGACGGCCTTCGCACGGAAGGTCGGCCACTTCGACGCGTTGACCTGACGATCGCGACGGAAGATCACAACACTCCCACGCTCGCGATCGACAAACCGATCGCCGACCTCACTTCGCGCACGCAAATCGAGACGCTCCGCAGTAACGCGGAAGAATTCGGTGTGCGCCTGCACTCGCTTGGCGACAAGGAACAGGGCATCGTGCACGTCGTGGGTCCGCAGCTCGGCCTCACGATGCCCGGTGTCACAGTCGTATGCGGTGACAGTCACACCAGTACTCACGGCGCTTTCGGCGCTATGGCATTCGGGATCGGCACCAGCGAAGTCGAACACGTTATGGCTACGCAGACGCTTCCGCTCACGCCCTTCAAAACGATGGCGATCACAGTCGAAGGCGATCTGAAGCCCGGCGTCACGGCGAAAGACATCATCCTTGCTGTCATCGCGAAGATTGGCACGAACGGGGGCCAGGGTTACGTGCTCGAATTCCGGGGCAGCGCGATTCGTGCACTCTCGATGGAGGGGCGCATGACGATGTGCAACATGTCGATCGAGGCCGGTGCGCGCGCCGGAATGGTCGCTCCCGACGAAACGACATTTGAATACGTGCAGGGTCGCGACCACGCTCCGCAAGGACAAGACTGGGAGGATGCCGTGGCGTACTGGCGGACTCTGCCGTCGGATGAAGGCGCCGCCTATGACGCCGAAGTCTTCCTCGATGCCAACGAGCTCGAACCTTTCGTCACGTGGGGTACGAACCCTGGGCAGGGCGTTTCGCTCAGCGATGTCGTGCCGTCTCCTGACGACTTCAACGACCCCAACGATCGTGTTGCCGCAGAGCGCGCCCTGGAGTACATGGCGCTCACGCCTGGCGTTCCGCTGAAGGAAGTACCCGTCGACGCTGTTTTCATGGGCTCATGCACAAACAGCCGCATCGAAGACCTTCGCGCTTTCGCTTCCGTTATTGAGGGGCGCAAGAAGGCTGATGGTGTTCGCGTCATGGTCGTGCCAGGGTCTGCCCGCGTACGTCTCGAGGCCGAGGCGGAAGGGCTCGACAAGGTCTTCATCGAATTCGGTGCGGAGTGGCGTTTCGCCGGGTGCTCGATGTGTCTCGGTATGAATCCCGACCAGCTGGCTCCGGGGGAGCGATGCGCCTCGACGAGTAACCGCAACTTCGAAGGCCGGCAGGGTAAAGGTGGCCGCACGCACCTCGTGTCGCCGCTGGTAGCTGCAGCAACAGCGGTGCGCGGCACACTTTCGAGCCCGAGTGATCTTGAAGAAACCGACGCCGCCCCAGCGGTGCAGAACACGGCGGAGGTGCGCTGACATGGAAAAATTCTCCACTCACACCGGAATCGCAGCGCCGATGCGTCGCTCATCGGTCGACACCGACCAAATCATCCCCGCGGTGTATTTGAAGCGAGTAACGAAGACCGGGTTCGATGACGCTCTCTTTGCGAACTGGCGTCAGGATCCAGATTTTCTCCTCAACCAGGAGGCCTATAAGAATGCTTCGGTACTGGTCGCTGGACCAGATTTCGGCACCGGCTCGAGCCGCGAGCACGCGGTGTGGGCGCTGCGGGACTATGGATTCCGAGTTGTGCTCAGCCCGAAGTTCGCTGACATCTTCCGGGGAAACGCTGGCAAGCAAGGGTTGCTTACCGGCATCATCACCGAGGCGGACCTCGAGGCATTGTGGGCGTCAATCGAGTCGGACCCCTCAACACCGATGACCGTTGACCTCGAAACACGTATTGCTGAACACGGCAACCTCCGCGTCGCTTTCGAGATCGATGATTACACTAGGTGGCGGCTCCTTGAGGGACTCGACGACATCGGGCTTACCCTCCGGAACGAAGACAAGATCGCCGCCTACGAAGCGCGACGCGAATCCTGGAGGCCCCGCACCTTACCGGTGCCGCCGCTTCCCATACAGTGAGGCACCACCGCTTATGACACTCCTCAGCGATATCTCAACTCCAGGAGGCCCGAAGGGCCCGACGGGCGAAACGCTCGCGATTCGTGGCGGTCAGCCCCTCTCCGGTGAGGTGTGGGTAAAGGGTGCGAAGAACCTCGTCACCAAGGCGATGGTTGCGGCTCTGCTCGGCGAAAGTCCGAGCGTGCTGCGTGATGTGCCGTCCATTAGCGATGTTGCGGTTGTGCGTTCGCTTCTCGAGGTGCACGGCGTGCGCGTTGTTGACGGCGACGAAGACGGAACGCTTCACCTCGACCCGAGTGATGTCGAGTCTGCGCATATGGAAGAGATCGACGCTCATGCGGGTGCGTCCCGCATCCCGATTCTTTTCTGCGGTCCGCTGCTGCACCGGCTCGGTCAGGCGTTCATCCCCGACCTTGGTGGATGCCGCATTGGGGATCGTCCGATCGACTTCCACCTCGATGCGCTGCGCAAGTTCGGCGCAGTCGTGGAGAAGCTGCCGACGGGTATCCGTCTTTCTGCTCCGAACGGTCTTCACGGCGCGAACATTCACCTGCCGTATCCGAGCGTTGGCGCCACCGAACAGGTGCTGCTCACAGCCGTGCGTTCCAAGGGCGTGACAGAGCTGCGAAACGCCGCGATCGAGCCCGAGATCATGGATCTCATCGCTGTGCTGCAGAAAATGGGCGCGATCATTTCGTACGAGCCCAACCGCGTCATCCTCATCGAGGGCGTAGACAAGCTCCACGGTTACGACCACCGCGCGATCTTCGATCGCAACGAAGCTGCGAGCTGGGCTTGCGCCGCGCTCGCAACCGACGGCGAGATTTTCGTCAAGGGCGCAAAGCAGCAAGAAATGCTGACGTTCCTCAACGTGATGCGCAAGGTCGGTGCTGACTTCGACATTCAAGAAAACGGCATCCTGTTCCGACGTGGCGAGTCGCTTCGTCCCGTCACCGTCGAAACTGATGTGCACCCGGGGTTCATGACCGACTGGCAGCAGCCGCTCATCGTGGCACTCACTCAAGCGACGGGCGAGTCGATCGTGCATGAGACCGTCTACGAGAATCGCTTTGGCTTCACCAACGCTCTCGTGAAAATGGGCGCGAACATCGTCGTGCACCCTCATGGGCTGCAGGAGGGCCCGCGCCGAGTGCCGCGCCGAAGCCTTGAGCAGGCGGCCGTGATCAACGGTCCGACTCATCTTCGCGGCGCGGAGATCACTGTTCCAGACCTCCGCGGCGGCTACAGTCACGTCATCGCAGCGCTCACAGCTGAAGGCGAGTCCGTCGTAAAGAACGTTGGAATCATCAGCCGTGGCTACGAGAAATTCTTCGACAAACTCTCCGCTCTTGGCGCAGATTTTGACGTGATCGGCTAACGCGTGAGTGCTGAAGCCCCGCGACGACGTCAGTCGCCGGAGAGGTCGCGGCCGAGCGTCTTTTGGCCGTTGGCTGCGATCATCGTTCCGATCATCGGCATCTTTACGAAGATTGAGGTCTCGGGCGAAGAAAACCTTCCCACCGAAGGTGCGTATGTCCTGGCACCGAATCACTACTCCGAACTTGACCCAGTGATCGTGGCTGTCGCCGTGTGGCGAATCGGCCGTGCCCCGAGATTCATGGCCAAAGAAAGTCTCTTCAAGGTTCCAGTGCTTGGCTGGGCACTGCGTGCAACCGGAATGATTCCCGTTGCACGCACCTCGAACGCCTCCTCCGCTAAACACACGATTCAAACCGCACATCATCTCGTCGAGAATGGCAGTGGCGTGATCGTGTACCCGGAAGGCTCACTCACTCGCGACCCTGACGCATGGCCGATGCGCGGGAAAACCGGGGCCGTGCGAGTTGCGGTGGCCGGCGGTATCCCGTTGATTCCGATGGCGCACTGGGGTGTGCAAGAGATCATGCCGCGCTACGGCAAGTTGAGCCTGTGGCCGCTGCGCAAGCGGATCAAAGTTGTGTTTGGGCCGGCAGTGCCAATGCCTGAGCGCGGTGAAAAACCGACCCCTCCGTCGGTTCTTGTCGCAGCGACGGATGCCGTCATGGCACAGGTCGCTCAGATGCTCGGAGAGATCCGCGGCACGCAGCCGCCCACCGAACGGTGGAATCCGTCTGATCACGGCCAGAGGGAAACGGGCCGACTTGACTCGTAAAAACGATGCTTCTGCGCCTCGCGTTGCGGTCATCGGCGCCGGCAGTTGGGGCACCACCTTCGGCAAGATTCTGGCTGACGGCGGCGCTGATGTTGTGATGTGGGCGCGCAGGCCCGAGCTTGCTCAAGAGATCAACGAAGCGAAGCGCAATAGCAAGTATCTGCCGGGGGTCAACCTGCCGCGCTCGATGTCTGCGACGTCTGACCTGGCTGATGCGCTCAACGGTGCGGAGCAGATCTTCTTATCGGTACCGAGCCAGAGCCTTCGCGACAATCTCAGCGCGTTGCGTCCATTCGTCGGCGACAGTCGCGTTCCGCTCGTATCGCTCATGAAGGGCGTCGAAAAGCGCACCGGGCTTCGGATGAGCCAGGTGATCGAGCAAGCTCTCGAATGCGACCCTGCACGTATCGCCGTGGCATCCGGACCGAACCTGGCACTTGAGATCGCGCGCGAACAGCCCACTGCGGCCGTTATTTCTTCTGTCAGCGCCGAGACAGCCGAGGCCGTGGCGCGACGCGCCCGCAACAGTTACTTTCGCAGTTTTGTGAACATGGATGTCGTCGGCACGGAGTTCGGTGGTGTCTTGAAGAACCTGATCGCTGTCGCCATTGGAATCGTCGATGGTGTCGGCTACGGCGAAAACACCAAGGCATCCATCATTACCCGCGGCTTGGTGGAGATGACCGACTTTGCTGTCGCGCAGGGCGCCGAACGGGAGACGCTCCAGGGACTTGCGGGCCTCGGCGACCTCATCGCGACGTGTCAGTCGCCGCTGAGTCGCAACAACACGGCGGGTCGTCTGCTCGGCCAGGGGTATAGCTTTCAAGATGTTGTTAAGCAGATGCAACAGACCGCCGAAGGCCTTGCCTCGGTTGCTCCGATTCTGCAGCTTGCCCGCGCCGCGGGTGTACAGATGCCCATCGTTGAGCAGGTCAAGCGAGTCCTCGACGGCACCATGGATCCTCGAGACATCGCTCCGCACCTAACAACAGACGACGACACGCCGCAAGGCGAGAGGACCAACAATGGACAAGCCGGCGGTGGTGCTGCTCTTTGGCGGTCGTTCCAGCGAGCATTCGATCAGTTCCTTAACGGCGGGCGGAGTGCTCAAGGCGATTGATCGGGATCGGTTCCGGGTCATCCCGATCGGTATCACCCGAGAGGGCGCATTCGTTCTCGAAGAGGACGATTTTCAGAAGTTCGCCCTCATCCCCGAAAACATGCCAGAAGTCGCCGACAACGGCACTCGCGTGCTGTGGCCGGAAGCTGCCGGAAAGCGCACTCTGCGAGTCCGGCGCGCCGATGGCGAGATCATCGACCTCGGCGCCGTGGATGTCGTTCTGCCCATCTTGCATGGTCCGCACGGTGAAGATGGCACTATTCAAGGGTTCTTCGACACGCTAGACATCCCGTATGCCGGAGGAGGCGTGTTGGATTCTGCTGTCTGCATGGACAAGCACTTTATGAAGATTGTGCTTGCTGCCGCGGGCGTACCTGTCGCTCCATCGATTACGATTCGCCAGGAGGAATGGGCGGGGGACCTCGGCGAGCTCGTTGCACGGACCGCGCACCTAACGTTGCCGTGGTTTATCAAACCTGCGCGGGCAGGATCAAGCGTGGGGGTGTCGAAGGTTCACACCATCGATGAGCTTCCGGCCGCACTCGAAGTTGCTTTCCGTGAGGACGAAAAAGTTCTCATCGAGCAGGGCGTTCGTGGCCGCGAGATCGAGGTCGGTGTGCTCGAGGGCCGCTCGGGCGGCGAGGCAAAAGTGTCGCTTCCCGGCGAGATCGTCTTGACGACGCGCGAGTTCTATGACTTCGAAGGCAAATACCTCGGCGGCGAGGGAGTCGAAGTCGTCTGCCCAGCCGATATGACGGATGCTGACACCGCTTCGGTAAAGGATCTTGCACGCCGAGCCTTTGCTGCTGTTGACGGCATCGGTCTTGCGCGCGTTGACTTTTTTCTCACCGCCGACGGCCCTGTGGTCAACGAGCTCAACACGATGCCCGGTTTCACACCGATCTCGATGTTCCCGAAGTGCTGGGAGGCATCGGGCCTGAGCTACGCGGATCTTGTGTCCGAGCTCATCGAGACAGCGCTCGAACGTATCGCTTAGCTATCGCCCGCGGGACGGTCGGTGCATGCGCCGCCGGTCTGTGGGATCTGGAAAACAGCGCTCGCAAGAGCCTGCAGCACATCGTTTCCTGATACCTCGTCGTAGTTCAGATACACCTGCACTGCGGGGCTTCGTCCAAAGGTCGTGAAGCGGTAGTTCGGTGACTCACTGTCATCGATGAGCCAGTCGATGCCGCCGGGAGACTGGCAGGGAAGCGTTGATGGACCGGGCTCCTCGAGCCCGCAGGTGAGGATGACGGCGGTCGGGTCCCCCCAGGCTGCTGTCGCCTGCGAGTCTGTCCACCGGCGATCAAGATTGTCAACGCTTGAGGGCAGTCGAACCATCATTTCTGCGCAGAGTGGATCGTTCGAGTCGACGGCAGGCTCTGTTGACACTGTTGACGTGCACCCCGAAATGACGACGGCTATTGCCAGCAGCGCAACGACAAAGGCGCGAAGGGATCGGGTCACTCTTCCAGGCTAACCGCCGCTAGCGTTGGGGGATGACCGTGTCTGATCCGACCGTTGGTGAACTCTCCGAGGGAGAGATTCTCGCTCGCATTCTTTCTCGGTTTGGCCCGAGCAACGCGTTGCTGGGTCCGGGTGACGATGCCGCTGTTCTCGAAGCACCCATGGGGCGAATCGTTGCAACTGTCGACACGCTTGTGCATGGCCCAGATTTTCGGCTGGCGTGGTCGACTGGTTTTGACCTGGGCTGGAAGGCCGCGGCAGTCAATCTCTCCGATATCGCAGCGATGGGTGCGCGCCCGACCGCGCTCTTGGTCGCTCTCGCCATGCCGGATGACACCCGCATATCGTTCATCGAGCAGCTCGCTGATGGCTTGCGTGCGGCCTGTGAGACCTTAGCGCCCGGATGCGCGGTCGAAGGTGGAGATCTCACGATTTCCGACACTCTTATCGTTGCCGTGACCGCGCTCGGCACCCTCGAGACGGAGCCTGTGACACGTTCTGGGGCGCGGCCGGGAGACGTTATCGCGATCGCGGGAGATATGGGGGTCGCGGCTCGCGGGCTCGATGTGCTTTTTTCACAATTCGTTGACGCGAGCGGCGCACCATTGACGCTGACTGATGCCGACCTTCAGGCTTTACCTGATGCGGACGGGACTGCAGTCGCACGGCAGTTACGGCCACGTCCGCCGGTGGTACTTGGCCCGGCGGCAGCTTCGGGCCGCGCGACCGCGATGATGGATGTCTCCGATGGTCTCGTTCTCGACGCAGGGCGGATGGCTGCGGCATCCGGTGTCACGCTCGACTTCGACAGCGAGCGCGTTGGAGAAGACCCGCGCTCACTTTCTGGGGGAGAAGATCACGCGCTATTGGCAACTTTTCCCGGTGATGTCACACTCCCGGAGGGGTTCATGGCCATCGGAAGCGTGCATGAGCAAGAAGACGTGCCGGTAACTATCGATGGCGAGCCGTACGACGGCAAGAGCGGCTGGGACCCCTATCGTGATTGGGATTCTGCGCGCGGCTGAGCCCACCACATCACAGTGTCGCCGTACACGCGGTCGCGTATGCGTTCGACAACGACGGGCCATGCGGGTTCGGGTGACCGGCGGCCTCGCTCGACGACGAGCAGGGCATCCGGGTCGAGCAGCGGCGCGAGAAGCTCGAGTACCTGAGAGAGTTCGGATTCGGTGAGGTCATAGGGCGGATCGATGAGCACCAGATCGAACGTCTCACGGGAACCCTCAAGGTATTTGACGACTGTGCTCCGCTGCACGGCGGCTCGTCCGCCGGTCACTTTGATCACCCGCGTCGCATTTTTTTGTGCGATGGATGCCGCAGGGCCGCCACGTTCTACGAGCGTTGCTGTGGCAGCGCCCCGGCTGAGTGCTTCGAGCCCGAGCGCGCCTGACCCCGCGTAGAGATCGAGCACCCGCGCACCATCGACTGCATCCGCTGCTTCGAGCGCGCTGAAGAGAGCCTCGCGCACGCGCTCGCTCGTGGGCCTGGTACCTGCGGCGGGAACATCAAGGCGGATGCCGCCAGCGTTTCCGGAAATAATGCGCGTCACGCTACTCACCCTACAAACACGAGTGTCGGATGCCGCAGCTAGAGTCGAAGACATGACGTCTGTAGGTCTTGCCACACGCCTTGAAGGCGTGGTTGGGGGCAAAACCTCGAAGGCGCTCAAACGTGCGTTCGGTATGGAAACCGTGGGCGACTTGTTGAGCCACTATCCGCGTCGTTACGCCATGAGCGGTGAGCTGACCCCGATTGATTCGTTGATCGAAGGCGAGCAAGTGACAATCATCGCTCTGATCAAGTCGGTGAACGAGCGCTCGATGCGCCAGCGCAAAGGATCACTGCTCGAAGTTGTCATTACCGACGGCCGCGGCGAAGTGAAGTTGACCTTCTTCAACCAGAAGTGGCGGATCAACGAGCTCATTCCGGGCAAGCGCGGCATTTTTTCGGGAAAAGTGGGCGCGTACGGCCAAGAAATGCAGTTCGCTCATCCCGATTACGACATTTTCGACGATGACGAGCAGGCGCGATCGTCTGCGGAGACCTACACAAATCATCCGATTCCGATCTATCCGGCCACCTCGTCGTTGTCGAGCTGGCAGCTGGGCAAGATTGTGTCGATTGTGCTCGATGTGTTGGGTCCGATCGACGATCCACTTCCAGACGACCTCCGTGCGCGCCAGGGCCTCCTCTCGTTCCGGGAAGCGATCGAGCGGATGCATCGGCCTGATTCCCGCGAGGTGATCCCAGAAGCCGTCCACACTTTGAGGTGGCAAGAGGCTCTTGTTCTGCAAACCGCGCTGTTGCAGCAGCGTCAGTTCGTGCGCGCGCTTTCTGCGACAGGACGCCCGGCGGGCGACCTGCTCGAAGTATTCGATGCCAACCTGCCATTCGCGCGAACGGCAGACCAGTTGACCGTTGGCGAGAGCATCGCGCAAGATTTGGTGGCGCCGTGGCCGATGAACCGCCTCGTTCAGGGTGAGGTCGGATCGGGCAAGACACTCGTCGCTCTCCGCGCGATGCTGCAGGTCGCACAATCGGGTGGCCAATCAGCGCTCATCGCGCCGACTGAAGTTTTGGCGTCTCAGCACCTCCGCTCGATGACACGGATGCTCGGCCCTGACCTAGCGCCGAAATTGATGCCGACGCTACTTACCGGCCAGCTGACAGCCGCGGATCGTCGGCGCGCGGCGCTCCGCGTCGCATCGGGGCAAGCTCTCATCGTCATCGGAACACACGCCCTGCTGAGCGACTCGACGACCTTCGCCGATCTAGGTCTCGTCGTCGTCGATGAGCAGCACCGATTCGGCGTTGAACAGCGTGAGACGCTCCGTGCGAAGGGTTCCAGCCCGCACGCCCTCGTTTTGACCGCAACACCGATCCCTCGCACTGTCGCTATGACTGTCTTCGGAGATCTTGATGTCTCGACAATCAAGACGCTCCCGGAGGGGCGTGCCGGAATCAAAACGTTCGTTGCTCCGATTGCGGAGAAGCCCTCCTGGTTTCCCCGAGTGTGGGCACGGGTCGCCGAGGAGGTTGAGAAGGGACTCCAAGTTTTCGTCGTGTGTCCCGCTATCGATACTGCCCCGGAGGCGCCCGATTCTGATGCCGACGACGAAGAGGCAAGTGAGCCTCCCGTAGCGGCAGCGCCCGCAGACGGTGCGGCGCCCAAAGCGCGCTGGGGAGTTGTGCAGGCTGCGGCCCTGTTGGCGGAGCATCCGCTCTTCAAGAATATTCGCGTAGAGATCCTGCACGGTCGCATGACTGGCGAAGAAAAAGACACGATCATGCGGGCATTCGCCGTCGGAGATATCGATGTGCTTGTTGCGACGACTGTGATCGAAGTGGGTGTCGACGTACCGAACGCATCGACGATGGTCGTGCTCGAAGCAGACCGCTTTGGTGTGTCTCAATTGCATCAGTTGCGAGGCCGTGTCGGCCGGGGGAGCGTTCCTGGGCTCTGTCTCCTTGTCACCGAGTCGGCGCCTCGGTCGGGAGCCCGCAGTCGCGTTGAGGCAGTAGCGGCCACGACCGACGGCTTTGAGCTCGCTGAAGTAGACCTCACTCTGCGAGGGGAAGGAAACGTGCTTGGCGACGCACAGTCAGGCGCGCGCTCGTCGTTGCGTCTCTTACGTGTTGTGACTGACGCTGATCTCATCGCCGTCGCGCGCGAAGAGGGGGAGAGGATTCTGGGCGAGGATCCCGCTCTCATGAAGAATCAGGGCCTCGCTGGCGCGATTGAGCGTCGCTTGGATACCACCGAGCGTGCTGCAATGGCGAAGAACTGACCAGTCCCGCACTTGCGCGGCTAGGCTTGCACACGTGAGCAACCGGATCGCCGTCGTTCCTGGATCGTTCGATCCTCCAACGCTCGGACACCTCGACGTCATTCGCCGTGCTGCTGCGCTCTATGACGAGACGCACATACTGGTGGTCCATAACCCAGCCAAAGAGGCGATGCTCCCGATCGCACAGCGTCTGGCACTGCTTGAGCAATCGATCGCAGAGGGTGGCATCGAGGGCAAGGTTGTTGTCGCATCGTGGAGTGTAGGTTTGCTCGTCGACTATGCCACCGATGTGGGGGCCGGGGTGCTCGTAAAAGGCATTCGCTCTCAGATCGACGTTGCGTACGAGTCTCCTATGGCGATTGTGAATCGGCACCTCGCAGGAATCGAGACAGTGTTTTTGCTGCCAGACCCCGCGCACGCGCTGGTCTCCAGCTCTTTGGTGCGCCAAGTGGCGAATCTCGGTGGAGACGTCGCTCCATTCGTTCCCCCGGTGGTCGCTGCATTTCTCGACACGGGATCTCGCGGTATCTGACCCGGCAACGTCTGTCCCTTGTAGGGTTTACGAGTGAGAACTCGTAGACCCGGACCTTTCAGCATCAATGTGCGTGACATCGTCCGACGCCCGGGCGAGATGCGCGAAACCGAACGTGAAGTGACCCTTACCGAAAAATGGGGAGAAGGGTTGGTGTGGGTACCCGCATCGTCTGACATCGCCCTAGACATGCGGTTGGAATCGGTGCACGAGGGAATCCTCGTCTCCGGAACGGCAACTGCGCGGTACGAGGGAGAGTGCAGCCGTTGCCTCAAAGAGATCGAGGCGCCAGTCGAAGTCGAGATTCAAGAGCTTTTCGCGTACCCTGGTGGGGAAGCGAATGACTTCGAGGTTCAAGACGACCACGTGGATCTTGAAACTCTGGTCAGGGATGCAACTGTCCTTTCGCTTCCGTTCCAGCCGGTATGCCGGCCAGACTGCCCCGGGTTAGATCCCGTTACGGGCGAGCGTTTGGCTGACAATTCCGGTGCGGCACCGCGCGAAACCCTCGATCCACGCTGGGCGGCGTTAGCGGAGCTGGCATCGGAGCAGGCTGATGGCTTGTCTGATGATGAGCCCACACCCCAGACCTAAGACCGAAAAGAGAAGACCATGGCAGGTAACCCCCCGAAGCGGAAAGTTTCGCGCTCCAACACTCGCTCGCGCCGCGCGCAGTGGAAAGCCGATCCCATTGCTCTCGTAAAGACCGTTGAAAACGGCAAGACGGTTTACAGCCGTCCCCACCAGGCGAAGGTCGTCACGGACTCACAGGGAACCGAATTGTTCCTGGAGTACAAGGGCCGCAAGGTCGCTGACGTCTGAATCCGTCAATGACGGATGCTCCGGTGGATAACACCGAACTTCTGAACAAGCTCGGGGTCGATATCGACCCCGAGCTTGTCTCGTTGGCGCTCACTCATCGTTCTTTCGCGTATGAGAATGGTCAGATTCCGCACAACGAACGGCTTGAGTTCCTCGGTGACTCGGTTTTGGGTCAAGCCGTCACCGTGATGCTTTACAAGACGCATCCAAATCTTGATGAGGGCTCGCTCGCGAAACGTCGCGCTGCGGTCGTCTCAACTGTCGCACTGGCCGAGGTTGCTCGCAGGATCGGACTTGGCAGCTTTGTGCGCCTAGGACGCGGCGAGGAGCTCACCGGCGGGCGCGACAAAGATTCGATCCTTGCCGACACCACCGAGGCACTCATCGGTGCGAGTTATCTGTCGGCTGGAGCGGATGCGGCTTCGGCTCTCGTGCTGCGGCTGATTGATCCACTTCTCGCCGACCCGGATCGCTATGGGGCCGCGATGGATCCCAAGACCAGCCTTCAAGAGCTTGTGGCGCACCATCGTCTTTCGGCGCCGGTGTATTCCGTGAGTGCATCCGGGCCGGATCACCACCGCTTCTTCACAGCGACTGTCAGCACCGAGGGCGTGTCGGCCTCGGGAACCGGCTCAAGCAAGAAGTCGGCCGAGATGGCTGCCGCGCTGGCCGCGTGGCACGAACTCAGCGGTCGTGCCTGAACTCCCCGAAGTCGAGGTCGTGCGATCGGGGCTTGAGCCTGCGCTGACGGGTGCCAGCATCATTGCTGTTGAAGTACTCGATGCGCGCGCCCTGACGCGGCATCCGGGGACTGCTGTCGATTTTGAAGCAGCGTTGACCGGATCGGTGATGGACGCGGTAGTGCGTCGAGGAAAATTTCTTTGGGTGCCACTACGCGCTCGAAATGATGCGCTTTTGACTCACTTGGGGATGAGCGGCCAGATGCTGCTTCGCGCGAGTGGTGCGCCGCGTGAGCGCCACGAGCGCGTGCGCATCGCTGTGAGCCATCCTCGTCACGGCAATCTCGATGTCGTCTTCGCGGATCAACGAACCTTCGGCTCCCTTGCGATCGACACTCTCGTAGACACCCTGGACAGTGCGGCGGCTGGGTCTGGCTCCGGTCGTGCATCGGTGCCGAGCCAGGTCGCCCACATCGCGCGCGATCCGCTCGACCCGGCTTTTAGTGATGCCGATTTTCGTCTGCTGCTCAAGAAAAAATCCTCCGGAATAAAGCGCGTTCTCCTCGATCAGACCGTGGTCAGCGGGATTGGCAATATCTACGCCGATGAGTCTTTGTGGGCTGCTCGAATTCACCCTGAGACGCTCGCGAAGGACATCCCATCGCCGAAAGCCACTGAGCTGCTCCAGGAAGTTCGGTTCGTGTTGCAGAAGGCGCTTGCTGAAGGTGGCACGAGCTTTGATGCGCAATACGTGAACGTCAACGGACAAGCTGGCTACTTCGCCCACTCGCTGAACGCCTACGGGCGAACCGGCGATGCGTGCCCTCGCTGTGGTCACCCGATCATTCGTTTGGCGTTCGCCAACCGGTCCAGCCATTTTTGTGCCCACTGCCAACAGCGCTAGGTGCGCGAGTTTGACAGCGCTGCGGTTCTAGCCCGGCCCGCCGCTCGGGTGTTTGAGCGAAGTCCGATAGCGTAGGCCGGTAATCTCCTCGGCGAAAGGGACAACCGCATGTACCTGAAGAGCCTCACGCTCAAAGGGTTCAAGTCGTTCGCGCAGCCCACGACTTTCGCGCTTGAGACCGGAGTGACATGCATCGTCGGGCCTAACGGCTCGGGCAAGTCAAACGTCGTTGATGCCCTTGCTTGGGTCATGGGCGAACAGGCAGTGAAGACGCTGCGTGGCGGCAAGATGGAAGACGTTATCTTTGCCGGAACGTCGACTCGTGGACCACTCGGTCGTGCTGAGGTCCAACTCACCATCGATAACTCCGACGGCGCGCTACCGATTGAATACGCCGAAGTAACTATCAGCCGCACTCTTTTTCGAAACGGAGCGAGCGAGTACGCCATCAACGGCGATACGTGTCGCCTCCTCGATGTGCAGGAGCTTCTTAGCGACTCTGGCCTCGGCCGCGAGATGCACGTCATCGTCGGGCAGGGCAGACTCGATACAGTTTTGCAGGCCACCCCTGAAGACCGCCGTGGCTTCATCGAAGAAGCCGCGGGCATCTTGAAGCACCGACGTCGCAAAGAGAAGACGATGCGGAAGCTCCAGGCGATGGAGGGAAACCTCACGAGGTTGAGCGACCTCGCTGGGGAGCTCAGACGTCAGCTGAAGCCACTTGGGCGGCAAGCAGAGGTCGCACGAGAAGCCGCGACGATTGCAGCCGAGGTCCGTGATGCCAAGGCGCGCTTGTTTGCTGACGAACTCGTGACGCTTCGTAGCCAGCTTGGTGCGTATGCGAGCAGTGAACAGGAGAGACATACGGAACGCCTTGTGCTGCAGACGCAAGCTGACGAATTTCGAACTCGTATTGCGGCGCTTGAAGCGCGGCAGCGATCGGAGGCCGTCGATGAGGCCCGTGGAGTCTCTTTTGCACTCGAACGCGTGCAAGAACGCCTGCGAGGGCTTTATTCGCTGACAGGCCAGCGACTTGCTCTCCTCGGTAACGATGACGATGCGCTGATAGATCCTGTGACCGTGACTCCACGCGATATCGATGATGCTAGAGGGGAAATCGACGCTGTTGCGGCAGGTCTTGGCGCTGCGCAGGATGCTGCAGCCGCTGCGGGACGAGAGGTCATCAAATCGCGGGCTGAGCTTGATGCGCTCGACTCCGATATTGCGGCGCAAAGCGCGCTCGTTTCGGAGCACGACATGAAGCTGACTGCGCTTCGCGGGTCGGCGGAATCCGCCGCTTCGACGCTCGCGGCAGTTCGCCAGGGTGTCGAACGACAGCAGACCGCGCTAGACGCGGCGCTGATTCGTCGGGCTGAGGCCGAGGAAGCACTCGCGGGTGTCGAACCTACATTGACGCCAGAGGAGTCGACGGCAGCGCTTGCCGCCGATTATGAGAATACTCAGCGGCTTGCGACCGAGGCTGAGAACGATGTTTCGGGAATGCGGGAGCGCCTTCACTCCGCCGAACGAGAGGTAGAGGCTCTCACTGCTCAAACGGCAGCGCTTGGACGCGCCCTTGATGTGCGAAACGGTGCGACTGCCCTCGTCGGAACAGGCGGACCCGGAATTCGTGGCTTGGTTGGAGACGCCCTACAGGTCCGCTCAGGATATGAAGCGGCTATCGCTGCAGCGCTTGGTCCCTTGGCTGAAGGTGCACTTGTCGATACCTACGACGACGCGTTTGCGGCTGCCGCCAAAGCGCGGGATTCGGACTCTGGGGTTGTCGATATTGTGATTGCGACTGCACAATCGAACGACGTTGACCTACCCACGGGTCATGGGCTTATTGCAGCAACAGACGTTGTGACGGCACCGTCCGGCGTGAAAGGCCTCCTTTCCCACGTTCTGATCGCCGACGATCTCGATGATGCTCGTTCCGCCTTTTCTCGGAACGGCAGCGTGATCGATCATTTGCTCACTGTGGTGACGAGAGCAGGTGAAGTAACGACTGCCTTCTTGCTGCGCGCGGGATCGGGAGCTGGGCAGTCTCGACTTGAACTCGCAGCAGAGCGCGATAGTGCGACCGAGCGCCTCGCCGACGTGAGGGTGATTGCCGACGCGCTGCGGGACGCCCTCGTCGAGCGAACCCAAGACTTGCAGTCTGCCCGCCAGCGCACGAAACGAGCCCTCGAGACGCTTCGAGCGAATGATGCGGCCCTCGCGGCTCATGCCGAAAAAGTCAACCGCGCCACAGTGCGGCACGAGTCGGCTGTGGCTGAGTGCGAGCGACTCGCGACAGGTCTGCAGCAAGCGCAGAGTGCCGTCGAGGATGCTGAAGCTGGAGCGAGAGCAAGCCAGGATCGACTGAATGCCGCGCTCGAAGCGCCCCGTCCGATTCTCGACGTGTCGGCCCGCGACGGGATGCTTGCGCGCCTCGAGTCAGCGCGGGACACCGAGATGCGTGCAAGGCTCGACGTCGAGACGCTTCGTGAGCGCATCCGCGCCGAAGAAGCCCGCGTTGTGGCGCTTGAGCGCCAGCGCGAACGGGAACAGGCGGCGGCAGCCGAGGCGGCCCGCAAAGCCGTCATCAGGCGTGGGCAGCGTGCACGTGCCGAAAACGTCGCAGCGCAGCTTCCACCGTTGCTTGATTCGGTGGACCGATCAGTGTCTCAGTCCCGAGTGGAGCTTGCGACGGCGGAACAGGCTCGGACCGCGCTCACCGCCGAGCTTGATGGGCTTCGGCAACAGGATGCCGCCATTCGCGAACGACTCGCGAGGCTCACTGAGAGCGTCCATGGCCTCGAGATGAGTATTCACGAGAAGAAGCTGCACGTCACGAGCTTGCTGGAGCGGGTTGCGTCTGAACTGAGCCTCGATGAAAACATTCTTGTCGCAGAATACGCGCCATCCGGGCCAGAAACGACGGATGAAGCAGCGGAGGCTGCATCGGAGCCTTTTGACCGGGCCGCCCAGCAAAAGCGACTACGCGAGGCTGAGCGAAAGCTCGCACAGCTCGGCCGAGTCAATCCGCTCGCGCTCGAAGAATTCGCCGCGTTGGAGCAGCGCCACGCCTTTCTCACCGAGCAGCTCAACGACCTCGCAGAGACCCGCAAAGATCTCATGACGATCATCGATGAACTTGATGAGCGGATGCAGACGATTTTCTTGGCCGCGTTCGAAGATACGAAGGCCGCTTTCGCGGAGATCTTTCCGATTCTCTTTCCCGGCGGTACCGGTCATATTGCGTTGACCGCGCCGGATGACCTTCTCAACACCGGAATAGAGGTCGCGGTGCGTCCCGCAGGTAAGAAGATCGAGAGGCTGTCGCTCCTGTCGGGAGGCGAGCGGTCGCTCGCGGCGGTCGCTCTTCTCGTCGCGATCTTCACGGCTCGCCCGAGCCCGTTCTACATCCTCGATGAGGTTGAGGCCGCGCTTGATGACGCGAACCTCGGGCGCCTTCTCGCGATCTTCGAAAAACTCCGCGAAAACAGCCAATTGATCGTCATCACTCACCAGAAACGCACCATGGAGATTGCAGACGCGCTCTACGGCGTCTCCATGCGGCAAGACGGCGTATCGGCTGTCGTCGGACAGCGCGTACGCGAGGCCGCGGCTTCGTGAGCCCAAACGCACTCTAGGCTGGAACCATGGCGGAGAAGTCTTGGTCGCTCGGCCGCGCACTGCGTGGCATGTTTGTGAGACCTGTGATCGATGAAACGACGTGGGAGGACTTGGAGACGGCGCTTCTAACAGCCGATTTCGGTCCCGACATCACCGAGCGCATCGTGGATGAGCTGCGGGAGAAGGTCGAGCGTTTCCGCACGACAGATCCCAAAGATCTTCAACGGATGCTGCGCGAGACGCTGGAGGAGCACTTCGCGAAGTTCGATACCACGCTCCGGCTCAGCGAACGCCCGGCTGTCGTTCTCGTTGTTGGAGTCAACGGCGTCGGTAAGACGACAACGATCGGTAAATTCGCGAAGTTCCTCCAGGGCTATGGCCGTTCGGTTGTCGTCGGCGCGGCCGATACGTTTCGCGCCGCCGCGGTCGACCAGCTCGCGACGTGGGCCGAGCGCGGGGGAGCGGCGATCACTCGCCCGCAGCACGAGGGTCAAGATCCGGCATCCGTAGCTTTTCAAACCGTCGAATATGCCAAGAGCACCGGTACTGAGATTGTTTTGATCGACACCGCAGGACGCCTCCACACCAAGGGCGGTCTGATGGACGAACTTGGCAAGATTCGTCGTGTCGTAGAAAAGCAGGCCCCCATCAGTGAGGTCCTTCTCGTGTTGGACGCAACGACCGGTCAAAATGGCGTTATGCAGGCTCAAGCATTTCTCGAGCACGCCGGAGTTACCGGTCTCGTGCTGACGAAGCTCGACGGATCTGCGAAGGGTGGGTTTGTTCTCGCCGTGCAGGAACGAACCGGAATTCCGGTCAAGCTTTTGGGTCAAGGTGAGGGAATCGGTGACCTGACAGGCTTCACCCCCCACGTCTTTGTTGCGTCGCTCGTTGACTGATTTTTGATACTGGCGCCTCTTCTCGGCGCATTGACCTATCGCCGCGGCGATACTGCTGGTTTTATGGAGGTATGACCATCGAGCACGACTATTTCGGGCTTCTCGAATCCGGACCCGACGGATCGATCTTTTGGTCGGAAACAGTGGAGTTCGCCGATCAGAGTGTGACGGTCGACCTCACGGCGCCCGATCAAGAAGATGTGTCCATCGACGCCCTGGATGTTGCCGCAGCGATGATTTCAGCACTCGAAGACATTGATATGCGTGCTCGCAATGCGATGGTGACTGAGCTTGACGATCGCACGAGCGAAGTGACGGAGTACATCCTGCAGCAGCAAGCGGAGCGCGGCGATGAGATTGAAGGCCTGCTCGTTGACATCTCTGGAGACGTGCACGTTGACGTTATCCGGTCGCTTCAGCTGATGAGCATGACGATTCTTGCTGATGAACTCGGGGGCTCGGACCCGTTCGCTGTCTTGGAATACGCGCTCGACCCGGATGCCACCGATGACGTGCTGCTTGTCAACCTTGACTCGACCGCGCAAGTTCAGTCGGTCACGAGCGCGGAGTAACTCAGACCGCCTGCGCGAAACCGTGATCTGTGGCGGCGATCTCTGATGCGAGGTGGCCGAGGTGCGCAGATATTTGATGGCCTTTAGACTCCATCGATTGCGCCCAAAGTCGACCCGCACGGTAAGACGAGCGCACGAGCGGGCCCGCCAATACCCCGAGGAAGCCGATCCGCTCCGCTTCTTCCTTGAATTCAACGAATTCAGCTGGCTTCACCCATCGCGACACTGGGAGATGACGCGGTGATGGCCGCAGGTACTGAGTGATCGTGATGATGTCGGTTCCGGCCTCGCGCAGATCGTGAAGTGCTGAGACAACCTCGTGTGGCTCCTCGCCCATGCCCAAGATCAAATTCGACTTTGTGATGAGCCGTTCTTCTCGGGCTGCGGTCAATACGCCGAGCGAACGGTCGTAGCGAAACGCTGGCCGAATGCGTTTGAAAATTCGCGGCACCGTTTCGACGTTGTGGGCAAATACCTCGGGGCGCGAATCAAAGACGGTCTTCAGCTGGGAAGGGTTTCCGCTGAAGTCGGTGGCGAGAAGCTCGACACCAGTGTGTGGATTTTCGGCGTGAATTCGGCGGACTGTTTCGGCGTGGAGCCACGCCCCACCGTCATCGAGGTCGTCGCGTGCGACACCCGTCACGGTTGCGTACCTCAGCTGCATTCGGGCGACGCTTTCGGCCACTCGGTGCGGCTCGTCCTTGTCGTAATCATCCGGCTTTCCGGTATCGATCTGACAGAAGTCGCAACGTCGAGTGCACTGTGAGCCGCCAATGAGAAACGTGGCTTCGCGGTCTTCCCAGCATTCGTAGATGTTGGGGCACCCTGCTTCTTGGCACACGGTGTGCAGCCCCTCGTCTTTAACGAGCGCCTGCAGAGCTGAGTACTCCGGTCCCATTTTTGCGCGAGTCTTTATCCAGTCGGGCTTCCGCTCAATGGGCGTCTGGGCGTTTCGCACCTCAAGGCGGAGGAGACGCCGCTCGCCGTGGTTCGTCGCGGCGGAACTCGCCGAAGGCTGCGAACCGATCGCGCAGCCGCTCATGCTGCGATCCCGGCGTACTGCGCTTCAAAGCTGGCGCTCACGGCGCCGCACAGATCGTGCGGGCGGACAGTGCGACCGAGAACATCGCTGATGGTCGTCACCCCGGCATCCGTTATGCCACAGGGAATGATTTCTGCGAATCCAGAAAGAGTGTTGTTGCAGTTGACGGCGAAGCCGTGCATGGTGACCCCTTTTTCGACGCGGACGCCGATCGCGGCAATTTTGTCTTGCGAGCCCGGGCGACCCACCCACACTCCGCTTCGACCAGGCACTTGACAGCCATCGATGTTGACCGTCTTCAGCGCGTCGATAATGATGTTTTCTAGTCGCCGAACGTGAGCTACGACGTCTACGGGCTCTGGAAGCCGCATGATTGGATATCCCACGAGCTGTCCGGGACCATGCCAGGTGATCTTTCCCCCGCGATCGACATCGATGACCTCAGTGCCATCCGTCGGTCGTTCCTCTGGCTGTGTCCGTGTGCCAGCCGTATACACCGCTTCGTGTTCGAGAAGGATGAGCGTGTCAGCGCGTTCGCGCGCGACGACGGAGGAGTGCAAGCGACGCTGAAGCTCCCATCCGTTGGCATACGGCACGTAGTCCGGAGCGAGTCCAGCTATCAAAATATCCATCATGGCTGCCTTGGAAAAAAGGATTGTTGTATTGAGTGCAACAATAGTGATCTCCGTCTAGATAAGCCAGCATCGTAGGCTGAGCGCATGGTGAATTTCTCGCGCTCTGGTCGTCCTCGGGCGTCTTCCCCCGCTGAGATATCCGAGGCCGCCTGCGAACTCTTTCTCGAGCAGGGATACGACCGCACATCAATCTCACAAATCGCGCAACGTGCGGGCGTCAGCCGATCGAGCTTTTTCAACTACTTTGCTTCGAAGGCGGATGTGCTGTGGTCGGGCTTGGACGAGCGAATCGAAACGCTCGCGTTGCAGCTAAGAAATGGTTCTCCCGAGGATGCCTTTTTGCGAGTTCGTAGCCATATCGCAGGAATTGCAACCGACTTCACCCCCGACAGCCTTGCGCTGGCTTTGGTGAATGCAGAGGCGATGGGCCTTTCTGCGGAGCTCGAACGAGACGCGGCGCTCCGCCAAGCGCGAATCGGGGCACTCGTGGCAGAGCAGCTTCACCGCGCAGGTATCGACGAACTCATCGCCAGCGTGCGTGGTGCAGCCTACGGCGGAGCGGTACTTGCCGCGCTGAGAGCCTGGGCCGCCGCCGGGGCGGGCCGTACCTCGCTCACTGACGTTCTCAGACGCGCTCTTTCCGCGGCAAAGTAGCCGCTCAGTAGAAAACCTTTTGAGCGTTGCGTGGCGAGGTATCCGCCCTTGCCTCCCGCTCGCGTAAACTTGCTGCATCATGGCGACATTCGGCACTCTTTCCGACAGGCTCACCGAGACCTTCCGCAACCTCCGCACGAAAGGCAAGCTTTCTCCCGCGGATGTTGACGGCACGGTCCGCGAGATCCGGCGCGCGCTGCTAGACGCAGACGTCGCGCTGCCGGTGGTGAAAGACTTCACAGCGAAAGTTCGCGAGCGGGCTCTCGGCGATGAGGTGAGCCGGGCGCTGAATCCAGCGCAGCAGGTCGTGCAAATCGTCAACGAAGAGCTCGTCGCGATTCTTGGTGGCGAGCAGCGCCGACTGCAATTCGCAAAGAACCCCCCGACGGTGATCATGCTGGCGGGATTGCAAGGTTCGGGTAAGACCACGTTTGCGGGCAAGCTCGCGAGACTTCTCGAAAAAGATGGCCACACCCCACTTCTGATCGCGGCTGACTTGCAGCGGCCCAACGCCGTCAACCAACTCCAGGTTGTCGCTGAGCGCGCCGGTGCTGCTGTCTACGCACCTGAGCCAGGTAACGGCGTCGGTGACCCGGTAAAGGTCGCCAAAGAGGGCGTTGAGTACGCCAAGCGGCACCAGCACGACACCGTGATCATCGACACCGCGGGCCGGCTCGGTGTCGATGCCGAACTCATGAAGCAAGCCTCCGACATCCGCCGGGTGACCTCGCCCGACGAAGTGCTTTTCGTGATAGACGCGATGATCGGTCAGGACGCCGTTAACACCGCGAAAGCCTTCCAAGAGGGCGTAGATTTCACAGGTGTCGTGCTCTCGAAGCTCGATGGCGACGCGCGAGGTGGCGCTGCACTTTCGGTAGCCTCCGTCACAGGTCGACCAATCATCTACGCGTCGACCGGTGAAGGCCTCGAAGATCTGGAGCCTTTCCACCCAGACCGCATGGCGAGCCGCATTCTCGACCTCGGCGACATCCTGACCCTCATCGAACAAGCCCAGCAGGCATTCGATGAAGACGAAGCGATGAAGGTCGCCGAGAAGCTTGCGACTGAGCAGTTCACTCTCGAAGATTTTCTTGAGCAAATGCAGCAGCTCAAGAAGATGGGCTCCATGAAGAAGATGCTCGGCATGCTGCCGGGCATGGGGCAAATGAAGCAGCAGATCGACAACTTCGACGAGCGAGAGATTGACCGAACCGAGGCAATCATCCGCTCTATGACGCCGGGCGAGCGCCGGAGCCCAAAGCTTCTTAACGGGTCACGACGTCTGCGTATTGCGCGCGGTTCAGGTATGACGGTGACCGATGTCAACCAGCTCGTGCAGCGCTTCGAGCAGGCAGCAAAGATGATGAAGACAGTGGCGCGCGGCGGTGTCCCCAACATGCCGGGCATGGGTGCGATGGGAAAGCCAGGAGCCTCGAGCAAGCGTGGCAAACAGCAGAAGGCGAAGGGCTCGCGGTCGGGAAATCCTGCGAAGCGCGCTGCTGAGAATTCGGGTATCACGGCGACGGCAGAACAGAGTGCACCAACCGGTTCGGGCTTTGGTCTGGGTGCAAAGGGTGCTGCTCCGAGCGAAGCCGATCTTGCCGAGTTACAGAAGCTTCTCGGTAAGCCGTAGCGCCTGGCGTCTAGACCCCTGCGAGGTGTTCTCGCAGGGTTGGCCCTCCGCGGAACTCTCTAATCAGGTGCTGCACAACGGCGTGTAGATCTCCGTTAGTGCTGTCGGCGACGACGAGCTGACGCTCATAACTGGATCCGCCAGCAAGGATTTCCGCGACGCCGGCGAACTCGCGTGCGCAGTGAAGGTCTTCGGCAATAGGGGTCAGCTCAGCTGCCGTCTCGGCGAGGTGTTCGCGGACAGGGCGTTGTGTGCCGGCCGAATCGACGATGATCTGTGCATCAAGGCCGAATCGAGCCGCGCGCCACTTGTTTTCGCGGACAAACCATGGGGGCAGAGTCTCAAGCGTTTTTCCCTCGTCGAGCATGCGTGAGAGGTGCTCAACCAGAACCTGAGCGAGAGCTGCAACGGCGGCAAGCTCGGGGAGGGTCGACATTCCGTCGCACGCGCGGATCTCAATGGTTCCCCAGCGCGGCGCTGGACGAATGTCCCAGCGGACCTCGCTGGCATCGGCCATGACTCCCGTGCGTGCCATGTCGTCGAGATAGCTCTCGAACTCAGTCCAGTTCTGCAGTGGCCAGGGCAATCCAGCTGTGGGTAGCTGCTGAAAGACCAATGCGCGGTTCGATGCATAGCCGGTGCGCTCTCCTGCCCAGAACGGGCTAGAAGCTGAAAGCGCCTGCAGATGGGGGAGATAGAGCGTCAGCGCGTTGATGATGGGGAAGACCTTGTTGACGTCTTCAACGCCAACGTGAACATGGATGCCCCAAATCATCATGTTTCGGCCCCACCACTGGGTCCGCTCAATCAATGAGTGGTATCGCGTCTTGTCGGTGACTTGCTGGTCATACCACTGCGCGAATGGATGGCTGCCAGCGCTCAGCAGCTCAATGCCTGCCGGTTCAGCGACCGACCTGACGGCCGAGATAGCGTCGTCGATGTCGTCGACGGCTGCCTGCACGGTGTCACCCACGCCGCTGGTCACTTCGATCGTGTTCGTTAGCAACTCTTCGGTCACGACATACCGTTCGAGCGCGGTCGCATCGGAGAGAGAATCGATGATTTCGGGAGCACGCGGGACGAGCTCACCCGTCACGCGATCCGCGAGCATGATCTCCCACTCGATGCCTACTGAGGAGCGTGGAGACTGAGAAAACGTCACTGTCACGGCGCTAGTTTCGCACGCCTACGGTCTGGGGTCTGTTCCGGGCGCGCCCGAAAAATTCTGCGGAAACTACTGCGCACCGAGTTCGATGAGCAAAACTCCTCCGGCGATAGCGACCACGCCCAGCCCCATGACCCAGGTGAACGGCTCTTGGAAGAGGATGCGAGCAAGAATTGCTGTCAGCGCGACACCGCAGGCCGACCAAATACCGTAGGCAACACCGACCGGCATTCCCTGCCCGAGGCACAGGAAGAGGAGTGTGAAAGCGAGGATGTATGAAATGAGGACAGGAGCAATCCATAGCTTTTTGCGTAGGCCTTCTGAAGCTCGCAGAGACATCGTGCCGGTCACTTCGAAGATGATCGCGCCGGCGAGCATGATCCAGATCATTGCTTCGCTCCGCTAGCGGTCCGGCGGTGCGTTGTCGCACCGATCTCAACCAGTAGCACCCCACCGATGACAACGATGATGCCGAGGCTCATAAGCCACGTGAGCGGGTCGCCAAAAAGGAGCGCTGCGGCAACCGCGGTCAACGCCACGCCGGATGCCGCCCAGACTCCGTACGTCAGTCCGATCGGCGCGCCAGCGCGCAGCAAAAGAGCGAGGCATAGGAAGGCCCCGACGTACCCGATCGACACTGCGACAACCCATGCGAAGTTTTCAGTCATCATCCTGAGCGAAAGCGTCGCGGAAACTTCTAGCAGAATCGCGCCGACGAGATATAACCACTTCGTCACGGGGACATTCCCTTCGGGTGGGCGAGTGTATTCAGCGCTGAGCGCGCTTTCGAACCACACTAGTGAACGACGGGAGTCTTGCCAGCGAGACGCATTTCACGCTTCAGTTCGCGGCATCCGTCTTGATCTGGCAGAATAAAGGGTCGGACGTGGCACTCGACCCTCTATCCAGTGCAAACGTCCTCCTTTTGAGCTTCCGCCGGGTGTGCACCCCACTCTCCAGGCGATCGGTTCGCTTCACTTTCCACACATTCAGGAGAATCGTGGCTGTCAAGATCCGCCTTAAGCGCATGGGTAAAATCCGCGCGCCGTACTACCGCATCGTTGTTGCTGACTCGCGCACAAAGCGCGACGGTCGTGTCATCGAAGAAATCGGCAAGTACCACCCCACCCACGAGCCCTCTGTCATCGAGGTTGACTCGGAGCGTGCGCAGTACTGGCTCAGCGTTGGCGCACAGCCCACGGAGCAGGTCCGCGCACTTCTCAAGCTGACCGGCGACTGGGGCCAGTACAAGGGCGACAAGAACGCGGTTTCGACCGTGAAGATTGCCGAGCCCAAGCCGGCATTCTCGCTTGACGCGTCAAAGAAGTCGGTCATCAAGCCGAAGGCGGAGAAGAAGGCTGACGCGCCCGCCGCTGACGCGCCCGCCGCTGACGCGCCCGCCGCTGACGCGCCCGCCGCTGACGCGCCCGCCGCTGACGCGCCCGCCGCAGACGCGACAGACGCGGAGTAATCGCAGTGCTTTCCGCCGCGCTCGAGCACGTTGTTAAGGGGATCGTCGATCACCCCGATGACGTGCGTATCGACTCGTCCACCTCGCCGCGGGGTGACGTTCTCGAAGTTCACGTCCACCCTGACGACCGGGGTCGAGTGATCGGGCGCGGCGGACGCACAGCCAAGGCCTTGCGGACTGTTGTCTCAGCGCTGGCCGACGGCCGCCGAGTGCGCGTCGACGTAGCTGACGACTGATGGTGGCTGACACGTCATCCGGGGAATCAAGCAGCGATTCTGGCGCGCGCCCTCCGCAAGATACAAAGACGCAGCTGCGGGTTGGCCGTCTTGTTAAGGCGCACGGGCTAAAGGGCGCCCTCAAGATTGAGTTGTATACCGACGATCCCGACGGAAGATTCATTCCGGGAGCGTCGTTCACACTCCAAGTGCCAGAGTCATCGGAGTGGCACGGGAAAACCCTTACAGTGCGTGAGTTTCGATGGATGAATTCGCACCCTGTGGCCTTCTTCGATGGCGTAGAGGATCGCTCTGCGGCTGAAGGCCTCGTACGCGCCATTCTCTGGATAGATCAGGATGCCGCGGCGACCGCACCAGAAGAAGACGCCTGGTACGACCACCAGCTTGTCGGTCTCGACGTTCTTCGCGATGGAGTCTCGGTTGGACGTGTGATGCGTGTCGACCATTTTCCCGCTCATGACCTCCTCCTTGTCCGTTCCGGTGAACGCGAAGTGCTTGTGCCATTCGTGAAAGCAATCGTTCCCGAAGTAGATCCTGCGGCGGGATTCGTCGTTGTCACGCCTCCCGCGGGTCTGTTCGAAGAGCTACCGGTTGACGCCGACGGAGAGCCAACTGACGACGGCTCCGACGCCTAGCAGAACTGCAATCGACCGAAGAATGCCCACCCAGTGAACCCGACCACGTCGGGCGCCTTGCCTAAACTTGCCCCTATGCGCATCGACGTCGTCACGATCTTTCCGGCATTTTTCGACGCGCTAGATCTTTCGCTGATTGGTAAAGCTCGAGAACGCGGCATCGTGAAGCTTGGTGTTCATGATTTGCGCGCCTGGACGAGCGACCGGCACCGAACCGTCGACGACACGCCTTACGGCGGCGGGGCAGGCATGGTGATGAAGCCGGAGCCATGGGGCGCTGCGCTCGACGAAATCTTGACCGATGATGCTGTGCTTATTGTGCCGTCGCCCTCCGGCGAAGTGTTTACACAACCTATCGCGCGGGAGCTTGCCCAAACATCGCACATCGTCTTCGCCTGCGGACGATACGAGGGCATCGACCAGCGAGTGATCGATGAGTACAGTGAGCGCGGACGAGTTCGCCCGATGAGCATCGGCGATTACGTGCTCAATGGTGGTGAAGTTGCCTCTATTGCGATGATTGAAGCGATCTCTCGCCTGGTGCCCGGTGTAGTCGGCAATCCGGACAGTCTTGTCGAGGAGTCGCACGAGGACGGGCTCCTTGAATACCCGATCTATACGAAGCCTCCACTCTGGCGTGACCGTGCGGTCCCTGATGTCTTGTTATCTGGCAACCATGCCGCGATTTCTTCTTGGCGCCACGATCAGTCGATTGCGCGTACCCGCGCTCAACGACCAGATCTGCTTCCGCCAGAAGGCGCGTAGCTCAGCCTGACGTGTAGCTCGTCAAGCGATGTTCACCTCGACAGTGTGAGATTGACCACCATTGGCGATCGCCGGGGGAGTCACGCATGAGAAGAGCAAAGATCATCGCGACGATCGGTCCAGCCTCGTCGTCATACGAGGTGATCGAGAAACTTGTGCGGGCCGGGATGAACGTCGCGCGGCTCACGACGGGTTTGGCGGTCGGTGTTCTCGTCGACTTGCAAAGGCCAAAAAATTCGAGTTGGCCGATTCGTGCTGACGGGGCCGCTGAGTTGGTCGCAGGTCAATCGTTCAGTATTACGGCGACACAATCTTCCTCGACGACGGCCGTATCCGATCGCGAGTTACTACTACAGCGGAAAAGGAAGTGCGCACTATGCGACGCAGATGCTCGAAGCGATGATTCCAAGTCCCGCGCCAACGAGAGCCGAAACAAGCGATGTGGCGAATGCGGTACTCGATGGTGCGGATGCTGTCGTGTTGTCCGGCGAGACCGGAGTCGGTGTGTTTCCAGCAGAGACCGTCGAAACTTAACTAACGCCGAGGAAGCCACGATCGGTGAGAACGATAGGTCCATCGGTTGTGATTGCGACGGTGTGCTCTGAGTGAGAGCCGCGCGAGCCGTCGGCGCTCCGTAGCGTCCAGCCGTCCGGATCAGTGATGAGCTCGTCGGTGGTTGCGAGAAGCCACGGTTCAAGTGCGACCACAAGCCCACTTCGAAGTGGATACCCGCGCCCGGCTCGGCCATTGTTGGGAATGTGCGGGTCGCCGTGCATGATCCGACCGACGCCGTGCCCCCCAAAGTCTGTGTTTATCGAGTACCCGCCAGCGTGACCCACCTCTGCGATTGCGGCCGATACATCGCCAATCCGATTGTCGACAGTCGCCGCAGCTATCGCCGCATCTAGAGCGCGCTCGGTTGTGTCGATGAGTTGCAGATCTTCGTCTCGCGCACTGCCAACGACGAAGGAGACGGCCGAGTCAGCGACCCAGCCGTCGACAGAGACTGCGAAATCAAGGGAAACGAGATCTCCGTCCCGAAGCACGTAATCATGGGGAAGGCCATGGAGGACTCCATCGTTGATTGACGTGCAGATCACTTTGCCGAACGGACTCGCCCCGAACGACGGGTGATAGTCGATGTAGCAAGACGTCGCGCCTGCTGCGCGAATCATTTCGTGCGCTCGTTTGTCGATCGATAAGAGGTTTGTGCCGACCTTCGTGTCGTCGCGAAGCGTCGCAAGTACTTCGGCGACGAATCTTCCCGCCGGGCGCATCTGCTCGATCTCGGCGGGAGTGCGTAATTCGATCATTCTTTTCCTCTCGATCCTCATTCATTCTGCCCGACGAGTTCGGCGGCCGCCTGAAAGGGTTCTCGGTATCAGGTTAGTTCGGTCTGTATCTGCGTCAACGCGGCGTAACATCTCAGATATGTGGTTGCGGCGCGCGTTCTTCGGGTGGCTCTTCCCCTCTGCGTTTCTCCTCCCACTCTGGCTGTTCATCGGGTGGGGCGTATTCAACGCTGGGGCCTGGGCTTTCTTATGGGTCTTGTTCGTGGCGATTCCAGCGGTGTTCGTAGGCCAGCTAGTGCTCACTCTTCTTGTTCGGGCGCGCGGAACGGTTCGTACACAGCGGGCGGTTTCGTGGTGGGACGTGATCGGGTTCACCCTCTGGCATGGCTTGACGATTTCGCTCGGCTTTTTCGGTCATGACTGGTGGGCCCCGGTGTTCGTGCTCACGGTTGTTGTAGCACTGGCGTTGTTCTGGCTCGAAATCTGGCAACTTCTGAGCGAGTCGAGGCAGGGCACGATGCTCATGCGTGCCAGTAACGGAATCGGATATTTGCGCCCGCAGCCTCGACCTGCGAAGGCTACTGCCGGAGCTCGCGACATTTACGTGATTGCCGAAGAAGAGCGCCTGCGTTAGCAGCGTGGTTTTGTGCTTGTCGCTATTCGTGGCATCATTGATAGCTGTGCCCTGACCAGTTCTGCCTCAGGGGAATAACGCAAGAAGAGCTTCGCTCTCACTGCGCGGGTACACATACTTTTCATTTCATACTATTTCGCGGTCCGACCTGTGGCGGCCGCAGGAAGAGACGATCATGCAGATCCTCGACGCAGTCGATGCGGCATCACTCCGTAGCGACATTCCCGAGTTTGGCCCCGGTGACACCGTCAAGGTGCACGTCAACATCACCGAGGGTAGCCGTTCACGTATCCAGGTATTTCAGGGCGCAGTTCTCGGACGCTCTGGAGACGGTGTTCGCGAAACCTTCACAGTTCGCAAGGTGAGCTTCCAGGTTGGCGTGGAGCGCACGTTCCCCGTGCACAGCCCGGTAATCGACCACATCGAGGTCGTTACTCGCGGCGACGTTCGTCGCGCCAAGCTGTACTACCTTCGTAATCTGCGCGGCAAGAAGGCGAAGATCAAAGAGAAGCGCGGCTAACGCACTTTCTAGAAGAAGCCCCGGAGGAAGTCCTCCGGGGCTTCTTCTGTGTGCGAGGCTTAACCTCGGGCGAGTATGCGCCGAACCTGCCTGTGAAGGACTCCGATGACAACTGAGAACACCGATTCGACATCACCGTCGGGCGAGATAAGCGCACAGCGTGGTCGTGGTGGGCTTACTTTCCTCCGGGATGTCTTGATAATCATCCTGATTGCTGTTCTTGTCTCGTTTCTGGTCAAAACTTTTCTTGTCCGCTCTTTTTACATTCCCTCAAAGTCGATGGAGAACACGCTCGTTGTGAACGACCGCATTCTCGTCGACGAGATCACTCCGAAGTTTGGCGCGTACGAACGAGGAGACGTCGTCGTCTTCCGAGATCCAGGCGGATGGCTTCCTGCGTCTGCCGAATCGGAACAGTCCGCCCTCGTGCAGGCGGGTGACTGGATTCTGTCGCTCGTTGGTCTCTCAGCTTCTGATAGCGATGATCACCTCATCAAGCGCGTGATCGGCCTACCCGGAGATCACGTGGTGTGCTGCAACGATCTTGGGCAAATAACCGTCAACGGCGTGCCGATCGATGAGAGCTCCTACATTCTGGTCCCGGATCCGGGCGCAGCAGCTTCAGCTGTTGACTTCGACGTTGTCGTCCCAGACGATTCATTGTGGGTATTGGGGGATAACCGCTACAGCTCGAAAGACTCGCGTTACAACCAGGATCAACCTGGTCGCGGATTCGTCCCGATCAGCAACGTGGTCGGTCGTGCATTCTGGATAACGTGGCCGTTTGACCGGTTCGGACCCATTGATTTTCACCACTCAGTCTTTGCGAGCATCCCTAAGGCGGAAGATGTGGCTGCAGCACAGTGACGGTTGTGGTTCCAGATCTCACTCGCGAGAAGGCGCTTCTGCGCGAATTCGACGTTGTGATTTCATGTGATGAAGTTGGCCGAGGTGCGTTGGCCGGGCCAGTCGCAGTGGGCGCTGTCGCTCTCGACGCTGTGCGGGCGCGAAAGCGAGTGCCCGAGGGGCTCCGCGACTCCAAACTCGTCCCCGAGCTCCGACGCCCGGACGTCGCCCAGCGAGCCAAAGAATGGGTAACTCACAGTGCCGTTGGCTGGGCCAGCGCCGCCGAGATAGATGAGTTCGGGATTATTGGTGCGCTCGGTCTTGCCGCAGTACGAGCGCTTGAGGAGCTATCCACGCAGGATGTTGCGATTTCGGATGCTGTCATTATTCTCGACGGCAATCACGACTACATTTCCCCTATCTCGACAACGGCACTCACCGTGCGACCGGTTATTAAAGCGGACCGATACTGTGCCAGCGCTGCTGCGGCATCCGTCATCGCGAAGGTTGCGAGAGATACTCTGATGGTCGAGCTCGATCAGAGCGAGCCACAGTACGGGTGGACTCGCAACAAGGGCTACGGGAGTGCCGCGCACCGAGATGCCATACGCGAGCATGGCTTAAGCGTTCATCATCGTGCTTCATGGGCGATTCGCGATGAAGTGAGTCTGTTCTGAACCTCACCGACAGTTCACGCACCATAAGATGGAGACACCATGGATGACGAAGTCTTCGAGGACTACGACCGTGAGCTGGAACTTGCGCTTTACCGCGAGTACCGCGACGTCGTTTCGCAGTTCCAGTACGTAATTGAGACCGAGCGACGGTTCTATCTCGCCAACGATGTCAACGTTGTGCGCCGAGACACCGAGCATGATTTCTACTTCGAGATCACGATGACTGATGTCTGGGTCTGGGATATCTATCGTGCCGACCGCTTCGTGAAGTCGGTGCGAGTGCTCACATTCAAAGACGTCAACGTTGAAGAACTCTCACGACGCGATTTTCAGCTTCCCGAAGAGCTCTCGCTCGACAACTGATTCGTAGAGCTTTCTCCCCACGCGACACATCGCGCTCGCTGTGCACGGGCGTTGGATCCTGGCCGTGAACGCGTGGAGCATCACGGCACGCTGGTGCGATGGCGGAAAAAGACGACCTCGGTCGTGCTGGAGAAGATTGCGCGGCTGAATACCTTGAGCGAAAAGGCTATAAGGTGCTGGCTCGCAACTGGCGCGGTGAGCGTGGAGAAATTGATCTCGTCGTGGCTCGTGGGCAGTCGCTCGTTTTCGTTGAGGTCAAGACGAGGCGAACGGAGTTGTTCGGACACCCGCTAGAAGCAATCGGCATTCTTAAGCTGAGACGGATCTGGCGACTCGCCTGGCAATGGTGTGCGGCGCACCCAGCCGAGGCGAAGGGCCGATCAGTAAGAGTGGATGCCGTCGGCATCACCGGTGTCGACAACTTATCTGCCAAGATCGAGCACCTTGAGGATCTCCGGTGAGTACGTCGCGAACGTGGGCACTTGCGCTCACCGGGATTCACGCGGCACCGGTTGAGGTGGAAGCCGATCTCTCTGCGCAGACGCCGGACTTTCGACTCATCGGTCTGCCCGACAAGTCGCTCGGCGAGGCTGTGCAACGTGTTCACAACGCGTGCGCGAATAGTGAACTCCCACTGCCGCGCCGTCGCCTTACGATCAATCTTTCTCCAGCGAGTCTTCCCAAACATGGATCGAGTTTCGATGTCGCGATAGCAATTGCCGCCCTAGGGACTGAGCACGCTTTCCATAACGGTTCACTTGCCACGACGGTTCATATCGGCGAACTCGGCCTCGACGGTCGGATTCGTCCCGTGCCGGGCATCCTTCCCGCGGTCCTCGGGGCGCGCGACGCGGGTTTTCGGAGGGTAGTCGTTCCACACGCCAACTTTGGCGAGGCAGCCCTTGTCGACGGGATGGAGGTGCTCGGCGCCGCCTCTCTTGCAGAAGTCGTGCGCTGGCACGGCGCAAATATCGATGTGCCTGAAGTGACCCCGGTCGTCGCACCTAACGGATCGGCACCGGTTCATGATCGCACCGAGCTCGCGGATGTGATCGGGCAAACCGACGCGGTCGAAGCGCTTGTGACAGCAGCAGCAGGCGGACACCATTTGATGATGAGTGGCCCACCGGGCGCCGGAAAGACCATGTTGGCCAGACGGATGCCGGGCATCCTGCCGGCGCTCAGCGACGAGGCGGCTCTGCGGGTGGCCTCGGTGCGATCCGTGAGCGGCACCTCTGTGACGATGCTTGAGCGAACGCCGCCATTCGAAGCGCCACATCACAGCGCAAGCGTTGCTGCGCTGGTGGGAGGCGGTTCACGCGTCGTGCGCCCAGGGGCGATCGCTAGAGCTGGCGAGGGGGTGCTTTTTCTCGATGAGGCCGCGGAGTTTCCTCGCCACGTCTTGGACTCGCTTCGGCAGCCGCTCGAAACCGGTCGCATTGTGATTCATCGCGCGGGGTTCGTGGCAGAGTTTCCCGCTCGTTTCCAGCTGATCATCGCCACGAACCCTTGTCCGTGTGGCAACTATGGCGTCAGGGCGGCTGAATGTGTGTGCCCACCGCAGGCTATTCGACGATACCTCGGCAGGCTGTCCGGTCCGCTGCTCGACAGAATCGATATCGAGTTCCATGTTCTGCGGATAACCACTGTGCCGACCGGCAGCGCACGCGGCAAGGTGACCACCGCACAAGCGCGAGAGCGCGTTGCGCTCGCACGGGATAGGGCAAAATATCGACTTCGCGAGACCCGCTGGGAAAGAAACGCCGATGTGGATGGGGAGTGGCTTCGGCACGGCCCTCTTGCCCCGAGCGTTGCGATTCGCCGCCCGCTCGATGCTGCGCTTCATCGAGGCGCGTTGACGCTCCGCGCCTATGACCGTGTGTTGCGCGTGGCGTGGTCATTGGCGGACCTAGACGGTGCGGACTCACTGCGCCTCGAGCATGTTGGGCGCGCGCTCTATCTCAAGAAGGGAATCGTTTCGTGATCACTATCGACCTTGCTCGGTCGCGTGCAGCACTCGCGAGACTCGGGTGCCTACCTGAGACAGATCAAGAAACGGTCGCGGCTTTCGCAGCGGCCGCCTGGAGTTGTCTTGTCGAGCCGGGAGACGCCGTCGCCGGGCGAATGATTTCGGTTTTCGGCGCTGCGGAGGCGCTGCGTTTTGCGCAAGGCAGTGATGTCAAGGATCTCGCGCTCGAAATGGGCGTCGAAAGCGATGACGTAGCGCGTGCACGATCTCGCTGGGCGCCACGCTTTAACGACATGGCTGTCGATGACGCGTTTGCTCGCGCAGCGCGGGCAAACGTTCGCCTGATAACACCCGATCATGAGTCGTGGCCGCGCTCGTTAACTGATCTGGGCGACCATGCGCCACGGTGCTTGTGGTTCCGAGGAAACGCTTCTGTTTTTTCGCGTTATTCAGCACACGTGGCGATAGTCGGTGCCCGGGCCGCAACAGGGTACGGCGAACATGTGGCGAGCGAGTTTGCCGCCGAACTTGCTGCGCGTGGAGTCGTCATCGTGTCCGGAGCCGCGTACGGCATCGACGGGTTCGCTCATCGTGCCGCGCTCGCGGCGGGCGGCACGTCGATCGCTGTGCTGGCCGGAGGTGCGGACCGTCCATATCCATCGGGACATGCGCGTCTTATCGATTCAATCGCGACGAAGGGGGTGGTCTGCAGCGAAGTGCCGTGCGGTTCCGCTCCGACGAAGTGGAGATTTCTGCAGCGGAATAGAGTCATTGCGGCGCTGGCGGATGCAACGGTCGTTGTCGAGGCAGGCTGGCGCAGTGGCTCATTGAATACGGCGGGGCATGCGGCTGCGCTATCTCGGCCGCTTGGCGCTGTTCCCGGGCCGGTGACCTCAGCCGCGTCCGCCGGATGTCATCGCCTACTCCGCGAGTTCGACGCGCGCTGCATCACAGGAGTTGACGACGTGGTCGAGCTTCTGGGGCTCGATAGCGCGCAAACACTTTTCGACAGCGAGAGTGATGATACTGCGGCCCGCACTAATGAGAGAACGCGGGTAACCGACGCATTGAGCACACGGAGCGCGCGGAACATAGATGACATCGCAAGGAGGAGTGGGATGTCGAATACTGAGGTGCAACAGGTACTCGGCATACTGCAACTTGAGGAGAAAGTGCGTCGCGTCGAGGGCGGCTGGCTCGTGATGGGCAACTGATAACTACCGGCGTAGCTTGCGGTGTCGGCGCGCCACTACTTCGGTGGCCCAACTACCGGTCCATGCTGGACATATGCGGATTGAAGAAGCGCTGAACGATTGGGAGCGCCATCTCGTCGGTGTTCGCAGGCTCTCCGCAGCCACGGTGCGGGCGTATACGTCAGATCTCCGGGATGTGGTGAGAAATGTGGGCGCTGCAACAGACACTTCGAAGATTGACCTTGAGGCGCTTCGTTCTTGGCAGTGGGCCGCGACGAAAAGAGGAGACTCGCGTGCGACGGTTGCACGTCGTACCTCGAGCGTGAAAGCTTTTTTCTCATGGGCCCTGGAGTCTGGCATTGTGCTCGCTGACCCGGCAGTGAGATTGAGCGCTCCCAAACGAGGTAGAACTCTTCCGAAAGTCGCTACTTCTGGCGCGCTGGCTGAGGTGCTGAATAAAGAACATGACGCGGGGGCCGATGGTGATCCACTTGTTCTTCGCGATAGCGCCATCCTGGAAACGCTTTATGGCTCTGGAATGCGCGTGTCGGAGCTTTGCAGTCTCGACATCGATGATGTAGATCTCTCGCGTCGCACGGCTCGCGTGAGAGGAAAAGGCGCGAAAGAACGCGTTGTTCCGTTCGGAGACCCCGCCGCATCCGCGATCGATCTCTATCGCCGGAGCGCGCGGCCTGCTCTCGTGGAGCGGGGTAGCGGAGAGGTATCGGCACTCTTTCTCGGTGCGCGTGGCGGCCGCATCGGTCCTCGTTCCGTTTACGACGTCGTATCTCGTCTCGTTTCGCCCGCAGTTGGCGGCGGCGATGTCGGTCCTCACACGCTTCGTCACTCGGCCGCGACGCATCTTCTCGACGGCGGCGCAGACTTACGTGCGGTGCAGGAAATTCTCGGCCACGCTAGCCTCGGCACCACCCAGATCTACACACATGTGTCGGCTGAGCGATTAGCAGCCTCGTATCGCCTCGCGCATCCGCGCGCTTAAATGGCATTCGCGTCGCGCTCGCAATAGCGTGGGCGCATGACGAGATATCGCACGAAGAAAATAGCTCTTCTGGGGCTCGTATTTTGCTGCGCACTCGTCGCGGGCTGCTCTGCGCAAGTGAGCGCAGAGCGACGTACGGTTGTTCCCTCGGCGCCGAGTGCCACAGCTACACCTGCGCCCTCTGTGACGCCGACCGCGTCGCCTGCGCCAACCGCTGCGAATATAAACGCAGATTCCATGGATTGTGGGGGAGAGCCGCTCACGCTGAACGGCTCTGCGTCGAGCTTCACGGTCGTCGGTGATTGCCCGACGGTACTTGTCAGCGGAAGCGGCAACACTATCGACCTCACGCGAGCCGTCGTCACATCAATCGAAGTCAACGGTGACAGCAACAGCATTCAAGCGACGGAAGTTTCGTCTATCGATATCAGTGGTCAGGGCAACAGTGGCCTGGCGGAGATGATCGATACCTTGAGCATCAACGGCAACGCGAATAACGTGACTGTGAGCGGAGACCTCGCAGCCGCAGCGATTTCGGGAAACGAAAACACCGTCATCGCGGGTTCGGATCCGGTTGTGGATGTCAGCGGCAGTGACAACGTGGTTTCACGCGGTTGAAGCACGCGCAGCACGTCAGCAACACGGCAATAGGACAGCTCTTGGTATCTGCTCAAACAACGTGAGTGGATTGATGTACACGCCGGCTTTTCGAACGCCAAAGTGAAGTGTTCCGAGTGACGCATGACCACCCGTCGCGACCTCGCCCACTGGTGCTCCTGCATCGACCACCGAGCCGGCCACCAGCGTCGGAGAGACCGGCTCGAGCGTAGTAACGAACCCATCGCTGTGACTGATTGTCACGAGTGAGCGATCGGCTACTTTTCCCGCGAACGCGACGATTCCGGCTGCTGGTGCAAACACAGAGTTGCCGTCGAGCGGCACGATATCGAGGCCGCGGTGTCCTGGACCGTATGCGTGGGCGGGCGCGGCGAAGCTAGCTGTGACACGAAAAGCCGCAATGGGCCAAACCCACTCGATCTCGGCGCTCGAGCGTTCAACCGCCGATGCAGGACGAGCGGATGCTGGGCTGCTCAGCGCGAGGATGCTCGCGAGCGGAGCCAACATGACGATAAAGACGAGTGCCCGCTTCATGCTGATCATTGGGCTATCGTGCGCTTGTGACCGTCATTCGGGGTTGCCGTCGCCTCATTGCCGGGAAAACCCTGCGCTTCATGTATCCGGGGGAGAGCTAGACCTGGGGCGCTGCTGATACACTTGACCGGCACCTCGCTCGTCGGGGTGACTACGCGTGCCCACAGTCCGTTTCTTCGGATGGCACCACTCCCTTCGGTCCCGCACACACGCGTGCGGGTGGGAATGGGTCGGGCACCAGGACTGCCGGGAAATTCTCCCGGACAAACAAACCGCAAACGGCGCGAACGCGTCGAGAACAGGAGAACGGCCATGGCCGTCGTCACCATTCGCCAGCTGCTCGACAGCGGCGTCCACTTCGGACACCAGACTCGCCGGTGGAACCCGAAAGTTAAGCGCTTTATTCTTACCGAGCGCAGCGGCATTCACATCATCGACCTCCAGCAGTCGCTGTCGTACATCGACAAGGCTTATGAGTTCGTCAAGGAGACTGTCGCTCATGGCGGAACAGTCCTCTTCGTCGGCACCAAGAAGCAGGCTCAGGAAGTCATCGCCGAGCAGGCAATGCGCGTCGGCCAGCCCTACGTCAACCAGCGTTGGCTCGGTGGCCTCCTAACCAACTTCCAGACGATCTCGAAGCGTCTCGCTCGCATGAAGGAGCTCGAAGAGCTTGACTATGAGGTTCCCGCGAACAGTGGCTTCACCAAGAAGGAACTGCTGATCAAGAAGCGCGAGCTCGACAAGCTTCACAAGTCGCTCGGTGGAATCCGCAACCTCACCAAAACGCCTTCTGCGATCTGGATTGTTGACGCCAAGCGTGAGCACCTCGCAGTAGACGAAGCGATGAAGCTCGGTATCCCGGTTATCGGAATTCTTGACACCAACGCTGACCCCGACGAGTTCCAGTTCCCGATCCCGGGCAACGATGACGCCATCCGTTCCGTGAGCCTGCTCACTCGAATCATCGCGGATGCCGCGGCCGAGGGCCTTGTTCAGCGCCACCAGCCGACCGACGAGGCAGAAGCTGTTGAGCCGCTCGCCGATTGGGAGCGCGAACTGCTCGAAAAGGGTGGATCGGCTCCGGAGGCTGACGCCGCTGAGAAATCGGCTGACGCCGAAGAGGTCAAGGCAGAGCCTGTTGGTTCGCCTGAAGCCGCAGCCGAGGAGGCTCCCGCATCCGAGGAGGCTCCCGCAGCAGCCGAAGACGCAGCTGACGCACCCGCCGAAGCAACAGCGACCGAGAAGTAGTCGCTCGTTCCCAATTTGTTGATCGGCGGTCCGGCTGCGGCCGGTCCGCCGATTCTTCCGAGAATTCCCCAAATACAAGGAGCCGCCAATCATGGCAAACTTCACCATCGCCGAAATTAAGGCGTTGCGCGAGCAGCTCGGCACGGGCATGGTCGACACTAAAAAGGCCCTCGAGGAAGCTGACGGAGACGTCGAAAAAGCAACCGAGATCCTGCGACTGAAGGGCGCAAAGGGCAACGCGAAGCGCGCTGACCGTTCCACGAGCGAGGGTCTCATCGTCGCTCGCGAGGTCGACGGTAAAGTAACGCTGATCGAGCTCGCTTGCGAGACCGACTTCGTTGCGAAGAATGACCGCTTCATCACGCTTGCAGACAAGGTCGCTGATGCTGCGGCATCCGCGAGTGCAGAATCTGCCGAGGCAGCCCTGGCTGTCACCGTCGGATCCCAGACCGTCGAACAGATCATCTCGGATGAAGCCGCAATTATCGGCGAGAAGGTCGAATTGCGTCGCGTCCGCACTCTCACGGGTGACAAGTTCGAGACTTACCTCCACAAGACCAGCAAGGATCTACCGCCGCAGATCGGTGTCGTGGTGGCCTACTCGGGCGACGACGCAGAGACTGCACGCAGCATTGCGCAGCACATCTCTTTCGCCAACCCTTCCTACCTCTCGCGCTCGGACGTTCCCGATGCAGATGTCGAGAAGGAGCGTGAGATCGTCACCGAAATCTCACGTAACGAAGGCAAGCCCGAAGCAGCTTTGCCGAAGATCGTCGAAGGTCGCGTCAACGCGTTCTTCAAGCAGGTCGCGCTTCTCGACCAGGACTACGCAAAAGACAACAAGTTGTCAGTAGCCAAGGTTGCTCAGGAAGCCGGCATCACAATTACTGATTTCGCCCGGTTCAAGGTCGGCGCGTAACTCATATGAAAGGCCCGCATCGTTTTCGATGCGGGCCTTTCTGCTGCGCCCGGGTAGTTTTAAACGCGACGAAAGGACTGACACGTGACTAATGAGGGATCTGGACGCCGGCGTGTTCTGCTGAAGCTCTCCGGGGAGGCTTTCGGTGGGGGACAACTTGGTGTCAACCCCGACGTCGTTGGACAGATGGCGCGCGAAATTGCCGAAGCGGTAGATCGGGTTGAGATCGCTGTTGTTGTTGGGGGCGGAAACTTCTTTCGCGGGGCTGAACTAAGCCAGCGCGGCATGGACCGCGGCCGCGCAGATTATATGGGCATGCTCGGTACCGTGATGAATTCGCTTGCACTTCAGGACTTCCTTGAGCAGGCGGGTGCCGCGACCCGCGTGCAGTCTGCTATTTCGATGACTCAGGTCGCTGAGCCGTACATCCCGCGCCGCGCCGAGCGTCACATGGAGAAGGGGCGCGTCGTCATTTTTGGTGCCGGTGCGGGACTCCCTTACTTTTCTACCGACACTGTCGCCGCCCAGCGCGCATTGGAAATCAAAGCTGACGAAGTATTGGTGGCGAAGAACGGAGTAGACGGCGTGTACACGGCTGACCCGAAAAAGGATGCATCAGCGACCCGTCTTGATCGCATCACATATTCTGACGCTTTGATAAAGGGCCTCAAGGTCGTTGATTCCACTGCTTTCAGCCTGTGCATGGACAACAGTATTGATATGCGAGTCTTTGGTATGGAGCCAGCTGGCAATGTGACCCGCGCACTTCTGGGAGACCAGATTGGCACGCTCGTCACAACGTGAGTCCTATCTGAGGCGGTAGCCCCGGATAGGATGTTCTCAAGCCCCACTGAATGGAGTACCCGTGATCGCCGACGTTTTGGCTGATACCACCACCCGCATGAATCGGGCCGTCGATGCTGCAAAAGAAGACTTTGCAACGGTCCGCACCGGGCGAGCAAACCCGCAACTGTTCCAGAAGATTCCGGTCGACTACTACGGAACTCCCACTCCGCTCGCGCAGTTGGCTTCTCTCAACAGTCAAGACGCGCGAAGCATTATCGTTACGCCCTATGACAAGACAGCGCTGAAGGCCATCGAGCAGGCCATTCGCGACACTCCGAATCTCGGTGTCAACCCGACCAACGACGGAAACATCATTCGAGTGGCAATGCCCGAACTGACCGAAGAGCGTCGTAAAGAGTACGTCAAGCTCGTCCGCACAAAGGGCGAAGACGCCAAGGTTCATGTGCGCGGCATCCGTCGCAAGGCAAAAGATGACCTCGATGCCTTGAAAAGCGACGTCGGCGAGGACGAGATTGCTCGCGCCGAGAAAGAACTTGATGCGCTCACAAGGTCGCATGTGGACGCGATCGACGAATCCCTCAAGCGCAAGGAAGCTGAACTTCTCGAGGTCTGAGGAGTACGTCGATGACCGACCCTGCGGACTATCAAAAACGGGATGACGAGCTTCCCTCTCAGTCAGAATCCCCACACGCGTTTGGTGACCAGGTTCGCTCTGCACGGACCGAGTTCGAAACCCAGGTAGCGCATGCGCGCGCCGAGTTTGAAGAAGCGAACGCTCGTATTCGCGAGCGCACCGGTCGCGATCTCATTCTGGCAATCCTCATCGGTGTGAGTATTGGCGCAATCGTTCTTGCTTCGCTGTTGTTCGCCAGCTGGCCGTTCGCGGTTTTTGCAGCGGCAGCGACGGTGCTCAGCATCTTTGAATTTACGAGAGCATTGCAGGCTTCGGGTCGTCGAATCGATCTTGTTCCGCAAGTAGCTTCGGGTCTCGCAATTGTCGCGTCTGGTTACCTGCTGGGGCTCCGGGTGCACTGGGTCGTTGTCTTCGTTGCCGTCGCTTTTGTCGTCGTCTGGCGCTTGATCGCCCAGATGAGCGCTCAAGATGCACGCTCATACGGCGATGTCGTGGATGACATCTTGTATTCCACGTTCGTGCAGATGTACATCCCGTTCCTCGCAAGCCTCGTCCTGATTTTGCTTCGAAATGAAAACGGCGCGTGGTGGGTGCTCGCTTTCTTGATAGTCGTGGTTGTATCGGATACAGGTGCGTATGCCTCGGGCCTCACGATGGGCCGTCACCCGATGGCGCCTCGCATTAGCCCAAAAAAGACCTGGGAGGGCTTCGCAGGTGCTGCCTTCGCCGCAATTGTCGCTGGTGTGCTGCTCGCTTGGCTGTTGCTCGGATTGCCATGGTGGACCGGCATAATTTTCGGAGCAGTTGTGCTGTGCACTGCGACGATTGGTGATTTGGGCGAATCAATGGTCAAACGCGACCTCGGGATTAAAGATATGAGTTCCTGGCTTCCCGGCCACGGCGGGGTTCTTGATCGCTTGGACTCAATTCTTCCTTCAACCGTGCCAGCGCTCGTTCTCTACTATCTGCTCACGCCATTGGTAATGACATGATTCTTGACGATCAGCCCGCGCGAGACGCGGACCAGCCTGACAGCGAAGGTAGCGACGTAGAGGCCGAAACTGTTGCTGTCGAAAGCAATGGGAGCGCCGCACCAGCTTTGCCTGTCGAACGTGGTCGGCGTAAGGGCTACGAGCAGCGCGCTGTAGATGCCTTTCTTAGCCACGCGCGAGCTGCATTTGAAGACCAGGTCGACGAGAACACGCCACGTATGACCTCATCTTCAGTCCGATCGGCGGCGTTTCCGCTCGCAAAAGGCGGATACGTCGTTGCCGCTGTTGACGCCGCGCTCGGTCGTCTCGAAGATGCTTTCTTCGCTCGTGAACGAGCAGAGAGCCTTGAGACTGACGGCGTTCAAGAGTGGGTGGATCGCAGCCGAGGAGACGCCCAGGTGATTCTCGACAGGCTCTCACGCCGGCGGGGACGACGTTTTCGCCATGTTTCCTGGATGCGCTACGGGTATCGCGTCGATGAAGTCGATATCGTTGCTGACAAGATCTCAGGGTACCTGTCCGAAGGTGAGCCCGTAACGGTGGAGCAGGTGCGCGCAGTTGCATTTCGGATGCAGCGCGGCGGATATCAAGAAACTCAGGTGGACGCTGTTTTGGACGCTGTCGTGGAAGTGATGTTGGCGGTCCGCTAATCGATAGATCTCCTAGATCTGCGACGCTGATGTGTCGGCGATGATGACACGTTCAGCGTTTGGCCGGTAGACTCGCCACACTGTGACTTCCGGTAACGAGCTGAATCCCCAGCAATCCCGCCCGATTTCTCGGCGTTCTCAGAACGCTCAGGTCTCGCGACGGTCGTCTGCTGTACCGCCGCCGCGCTGGTCGCGTCGACGTGGTGTACTTGGAATTTTCGCGGCGCTTGCTGCAGTCGGATTTATCGCGGCGTATGCCGGACCTACAGGACTTGCGGTCTCTCAAGCGACCGCAGCAGACGAGGTGCCGACGACGTTGTACGCCAGCACGCTCGCAGACGCACAAACGATGCTCGTTTCGGAAGCGTCATCAGACGAAGCAGAGAGCCTCGACCGCGGGAACTACGAGGTTTACGTAACTCCCACTCCTACTCCAACTCCCACCCCCACTGAAACTGCCGAGGCTGCTTCATCCTCATCTTCCTCCTCGCCCTCGACCGGCTGGGCGCCGCCATTTGTAAGCCCGGACCCGGGCAGTGCGCAAGCCGCCGCTTACGACATGGTTATGTCCCGCGGTTGGGGTGATGGCGAGTTCTCTTGTCTGGTGGCGCTGTGGAATAAAGAGTCAGGCTGGCGCGTGAACGCTTACAACGCCGGCAGCGGTGCATATGGCATTCCGCAGGCGTTGCCGGGTGGAAAAATGGCCAGCGCTGGCGGCGACTGGGAGACGAATGCTGCAACTCAGATCTCCTGGGGTTTGGGTTACATCTCCGGGCGTTACGGCACGCCCTGTGGGGCGTGGGGTCATTCTCAAAGCACCGGCTGGTACTGATCAACGTGCCGCGCTCACATAGGCGGCGACCGCAAGAGGGCGCTGGCGATTCTTTCGAGCGAATGCTCGCGGGGTGGAAGCGATCCGAGACGCGGCGCGGCTCGCAGTGGACAGTTCAGCCTGTTTCAGCAACACAAGCCAACAAGACCTACGTTTGTCCTGGGTGCGGCGGATCGGTTGCTCCCGGCGTCTCGCACCTCGTGGTGTGGCGAGCAGACGGGGTGCTCGGCGACGCTGCAGATCTCGCTGGACGTAGGCACTGGCACTCTCACTGTTGGAAGGTGTACTGAAGTGGAAATTCGCGGGCCGCTCTTGTTACCTGCCTCTCGGCAGGAAATTGAACTCACGACGTCAGACGGTCTCACGCTGGTAGGAGAACTCGCGCTCCCGCTGGATCGACCTCCCGTGGCAACTCTTGTGACGCTGCATCCGCTTCCGACCGCCGGAGGCTTTATGGATTCTCATATCCTGCGGAAGGCCGCGGCGAGACTGCCCGCGCTTGCATCGCTAGCGGTCCTTAGGTTCAATACGCGGGGGACGGCGTCACCGCGGGGGACAAGTGAGGGAACTTTTGACGGCGGAAAGTCTGAGGCGCTGGACGTCGAAGCTGCGATGGCATTCGTGGCGGCACAGTCTCTCCCGGCCCCGTGGCTCGTGGGCTGGTCGTTCGGAACGGAACTCGCGTTGAAGTACGGTCGCAAGTTTGAGGTCGAGGGAGCGATTCTGCTCTCACCGCCCCTCCACCGAACTAGTGCTGAAGAGGTTGCTGCGTGGCGGGGCGATCCTCGGACGCTTACTGCCCTCATCCCCGAGTTCGATGACTACTTGCGACCAGCGGAAGCTGTTCAGCGCTTCGCATCGGTGCCAGAGGCTACGATCATTCCCGTAGCGGGAGGAAAGCACCTGTGGGTAGGCGAAGCCCAAACTCGCCGTGTGCTGAGCGAGATTGTTGCCGTGGTCAACCCAGATGCGCTGCCGCTTGCGACCAACTGGGATGACGAAGCGAGCATGCCTTAGCGCTTGGCTCAGCGTTCGTTTTGCCGCGGAATGACGACCTGCCGATAGATGATGAGGATGCTCGCGGCCACCGGAATGGCGATGAGTGCGCCGAGCAGGCCGAGTAGCGAACCACCCGCCAACGCCGCGATAACTACTACGGCGCCGGGCACTGCAACGGCGCGGCTCATGATTCGTGGTGAAATCACGTAAGCCTCGATCTGCATGTAGATGAGGTAATAGATCGCCGCGATGAGTGCAGTTGTCGGCGAACCAAGTCCGCCGGGCAGAAGGCACGCGAGAACGATGAGGGTCGAGCCAGTGAGTGTGCCGACGAGCGGAATGAGCGAGAAAAAGAAAGCGACAACCGCGAGTACCGCAGGAAACGGTGCGCCAATGATCGTGAGAAAGATGGCACTCAGGATGCCGTTTGCGACGCCCAGGCTTACTTGCCCGATGACGTAGAAGCCAACGGAGTCGGTGATCTGCTCGGAAAGATCGATGAAGCGGGGGCGGCGAGAAGCCGGGACGAGCTGATACACCGCGGCTTTCAACGACGGGGTCGAAGCCGTGAAGTAGATCGTGAGGATGAGCACGATGAAGGCTCCGGCGAATCCCGAGAGGATGGACGCGCCTACGGCGAGAACGCTCTCCCCGATTGAGCCAATATCGAGGGACCGCATCCAGTCGGTGGCGTACTCAAAGATCAGGTCGACGCGGAGATTTGGGAACGTTGTCTCGAGCCAATTGCGGAGGTCGTCGAAGAAGGTGCCTTTTTCAACGAGGTCGGCAATGACCTTGACGAGCTGACCGACTTGGCTGGCAATGACGGGCACGACCATGACCACAATCCCGGTGAAAATGGCGAGCACTCCGAGCACGGTAAGAAGTACCGCAGCCCATCGAGGTAGGCGCTGTTTCTCTAGCCACGAGATGATCGGATCGAGACCTAGGGAAAGGAAGAGCGCAGTTCCGACATAGAGCAGAATCGTCGAGAGCGTTGTAATGCTCTCCAGCAGCATGATTCCGAGGCCCACCCCAAGGGTGGCCACCAGCGCAACCCGAAAGGGATTTTGAATCTTCACAGTTGTCCCCTCCGACAGGTGTAGTTCTCCTGTTCAGAGAATACGCATTGTTTCGCGACGCGGGGTGATCGACGCCTTCCCGGGGCGCTCTCAGCCGCGATTGGATAGTCTGGAACGTCGAGTCTTAGCTTCACCGCGCCCTGAGGTGAAGCACAGGAGGTATATTCGTGCGTTTTGTGTGGGCCGTAGCCGCGTTTGTGCTCGCTGCGTTGCTGATTGGCGGAGGCATCGCGCAACGGACCGTATTTAGCGGCCCATCGACGCAAACAGCGAACATCGAAGTTGATGCTGATGCGCCATACGTTGTCATTGATGGCGATGTCATGTCGATGCTTACCGGAACTCAGACCCTGCGGATTGAAGACACGGGCAGCGTATTCGCGGCATACGGCAGGACGACCGATGTCGATGCATGGGTGGCGAGGTCGGAGTACACCCGCGTAGCCCTCGACGATGACGGTGCTATCACGAGCTCACTTGTAGAGCCCGAAGTCGTCGATGAGGAAACCGATGGCTCTGATGACGCGACTACGACCCCGGTCGGGTCGGACTTGTGGCTCGACGAGTTTCAACAAGACGGCGTAGTGACGACGCCGTTGCAGATTCCCTCGACGATGAGCGTCATCATCGCCACAGATGGCCAATCTCCCGCACCCGCAAGTGTCACTGTCTCGTGGCCCTTAGACAACGCGACACCGTGGGCGGGTCCGCTCATCGTGCTGGGGGGTGCGTTTCTCGGCGCGGGCGTGATTCTGTATGTGCTGGGAATTCGGCATGCCCGCCGTTCTCGTGGGCCGCGCCGCAAGGCGCCGCCGCCGTTGGCACACACCCAGCCCATCGACGTCGCCGGAGATATTGAAAGTGGCTCAGGGAAGAAGGGCGTCATTTCCGCAACGGGCAGGCGCAGATCTATCGGTAAGCGCAGTTTGGCTGCCGTGCCTGTGCTCGCGGTCTCGGTGGGCCTCCTCGCGGGCTGTTCTGCAGAAGCATGGCCGCAGCTGGCTCCAAGTCCGACTCCATCGCCGAGCACAACGGTGATTGATGCAGAAGACCAGCAATTACCTGCCGTCACCGAAGCTCAAGCAAAGGCTATCCTCGTCGAGATTTCTCAGACAGTTGCTCAGGCCGACGCCGATATGGACTCAGATCTTGCCGCGACGCGACTCGACGGCGCGGCGCTCGATGTGCGCGACACGAACTACACGCTGAGATCACAGATCGCCGACTACGCGACGCCTGATGCGATACCGACGGATCCGGTATCGATCATTCTCCCGCAGGCCTACGACGGGTGGCCCCGGACCGTGATGATGGTCGTCGGTGATGAAGACGACACTGACCCCGCGCCGACAATCATGATGATGACTCAAGAAGACGCGTGGTCTCAGTACAAGCTCACCTACATCGGTGGGATCGAAGCGGCAACCGCGATGCCTGATCTGGCTCCCACATACGTCGGCGCTGTTCAGGTGCGGCCGGATACTTCGTTCTTGGTCATCTCGCCGGATGAGCTACCTGCCGCGTATGCGGATGTCTTGAACAACGGTGAGGACAGCGAATACGCGGTTCTCTTCGACGACGAGAGCGATAAATTCCGCCAGATGATCGTGGATGATCGCCAGAAGCGTCTGGATGAGTTCAATCAGACCGCGACTGACACCGGTACTCTCTCGTTCTCCGCGGAGGCTGGGGAGAACGATCCTCTGGCGTTGGCCACTCTGGAGAGCGGAGCGATCGTAGCCGTGGACGTCTCGGAGGTTGATACCGTGAAGCCGACCAACAGCGACGCCGTGATCAAGCTTGACAATAACCCCACGGTAAAGACGCTGTCAGGGAGCGATGAATCGCAGTCGGGCTTCACGACGACATTCAAAGACCAGCTTTTCTTCTACGTTCCAGGCCAAGGCTCAACGGAGAAGATCCGATTGCTCGGCTACTCTTCCGACATTCTCAATGCAAAGGTGATTCAGTGAGCAACGTCACACCCGGCGCCGTGATGCGAGGCGCCATCGATCTTTCAGCGCTGCGTCAGCGTCACGATGCGCAATCCGCAACTTCTGCGGCGTCGCCCACAGGCACTCCTGCTGTGCCCGCAAACGCACCGTCAGATGTTTCGGTTCCGTCCCTCGTCATGGACGTGAGCGATCAGACATTCGGCCAGATTTTGGAGCTTTCTCGAACTGTTCCAGTTGTGGTCGACTTGTGGTCTGCGCGCAGCGAAGCGAGCGCGCAGCTGAGCCCCATCGTGGAAAAGATCGTTCGTGAAGCCGATGGCGCTCTCTTGCTTGCGAGAGTCGACGCCGATACGAACCCGCAGGTTGCCCAGAGCTTCCGCGCACAGTCGATACCTATGGTCGTTGCACTCGTTGCGGGACAACCTGTCCCGCTCTTCAACGGAACGGTCACTGAACAGCAGGTCCGTGAGGTCTTCGGCCAGTTGCTCCAGGTCGCCGGGCAAAACGGAGTCTCCGGCCGCGTCAGCGTGACCGAATCCGCCGAAGACTCTGCGGATGAGGCGACGGAACCGCCGCTTCCGCCATTGCACGCTGAAGCATACGAAGCCATCGAGGCGGGCGACTACCCGAGGGCTGCGCTCGCATATGAAAAGGCTATTCAAGAGAACCCGAGAGACGTCGATGCGCGCACCGGGTTAGCTCAGGTACGTCTTCTCCAACGCGTCCAGGATCTTGATGCGCAGGACGTGCGCGTCGCTGCAGCTGCCGGGCCACGAGATGTGAACGCTCAGTTCGCTGTTGCTGACCTCGATCTCGCGGGTGGGCACGTCGAGGATGCGTTTGGACGCTTGCTCGAGCTGTTTGCGTCGCTGCCAATCGACGAGCGTCCGCTTGTGCGCGAACGGATCGTCGAGTTTTTCGGCCTCGTGGGCGACGCCGATCCCCGAGTGCTCCGCGCGCGCAGCCAGCTTGCGTCGCTGCTCTTCTAGTCCACCTGCGTTGCTTTTTGGCTGAGCCACAGCACACCGAGCGGGGGCAGCGTCATCGTTGCAAGGCTCGCGTCTGATGCGGTGACGTGTCCGAAATTGCCGCTTCCTGAACCTCCGAAGTCCGTGGCATCCGTGTTGAGGATCTCTGCCCACACGCCTGGACGCGGCAGCTCGAGCTGAAAGTTCTCGATCTGAACACCCGAAAAGTTACATACGATAACGACGGCATTGCCGTCGTCGTCGAGTCGTGAATACGAGAGAACGTTAGGGTTCCACGTTGGTGCGCCGATCCGAGAGAAAGCGGAGCCGTCATGATCCCGCTGCCACAGCGGCGCATTGTCGCGATAGATGCGATTGAGCGAGCCGACAAAGTCGTGAAGCTGCCGGTGAGAAGGCTGATCGAGAGTCCACCAGTCCAGGCTTCTTGACTCAGACCACTCGGAAAACTGTCCGAATTCTTGGCCCATAAACAGCAACTGCTTGCCGGGATGACTCCACATGTACGCCAGGAACGCACGCATACTGGCGAGCTGCTGCCAATGGTCGCCGGGCATCCGACTGAGGAGGCTGCCTTTTCCGTGCACAACTTCGTCGTGGCTGATGGGGAGAATAAAGTTCTCGCTGAAGGCATACACAAACGAAAACGCGAGTTCGCTCTCGTGATGAGACCGGTACATCGGGTCACGGCCCATGTACACGAGAGAGTCGTTCATCCAGCCCATGTTCCACTTGCTGCCAAAGCCAAGACCTGACTGACTAGTTGGAGCCGTGACACCTGGATAGCTGGTGGATTCTTCGGCGATCATCGCGACGCCCGGGTGCTGCTTGTAGACGGTCGCATTCACCTCTTGGAGAAAACGAATAGCCTCGAGGTTTTCTCGACCACCATAGATGTTTGGCTCCCACTCGCCTTCTTCTCGCGAGTAGTCGAGGTATAGCATCGACGCGACTGCATCTACGCGAAGTCCATCGACGTGGAACTCCTCGAACCAGTAGAGCGCGTTCGCGACGAGAAAGTTGCGCACCTCGCTGCGTCCGTAATCGAAAATCAACGTTCCCCATTCGCGGTGCTCACCGCGGCGAGGGTCCGGGTGCTCGTAGACCGCTTCGCCATCGAATTGAGCGAGCGCAAAAGCGTCTTTCGGAAAGTGGCCCGGTACCCAATCGACGATCACTCCGATGCCGGCTTCGTGGAGCCGATCAATCAGATATCGAACATCATCGGGTGAGCCGAACCTACTGGTTGGAGCGTAATAGCCGCTGACCTGGTAGCCCCACGAACCTCCAAAAGGGTGCTCCGCGAGAGGCATGAATTCGACGTGCGTGAAGCCCAACGAGGTGACGTACGGAATGAGTTCATCCGCGAGCTCACGGTACGAGAGGCCTTCGCGCCACGACCCGACGTGAAGCTCGTAGATCGACATCGGTTGCCGGTGCGGAGCGGATTCAGCACGTGTCGCGATCCACGCCGAGTCCTGCCACTCATAGTCAGAATCAGTAACGATTGACGCTGTTCCGGGCGGAACTTCGGCAGCGCGCGCCATCGGGTCAGCCTTCATAATCCATGCCCCATTGCGGGTCAAGATTTCGAACTTGTAGGTAGACCCAACTCCAACCTTGGGCACGAACAGCTCCCAGATACCACTCGATCCGAGCGATCGCATCGAGTGTCCACCACCGTCCCAGCCGTTGAAGTCGCCTACGACGCGCACTGCCTGCGCATGCGGAGCCCACACTGCGAAGGCCGTTCCTGATACACCGTCATCGACGAGTTGGTGCGAGCCCAGTACCGTCCAAAGCTTTTCGTGTCTGCCCTCATGAATGAGGTGGGTGTCGAGCTCTCCGAGCGTGGGGAGGTGCCGGTACGGGTCATCCTCGACGTACTCAGTACCGTCTTCGTACGTCGCGGAAATCTCATAGGAGGAAGGATCGACGAAGAACGAACCTTCCCATATTCCCGCCCGTACATGGTCGAGTTCCACGGTGCGGCCGTCTATGAACTGAGCCGCTACGGTTTTGGCCAGCGGCCTACGCACACGAAGAACCCATCCGACGCCTGAGGGGTCGGCGTGGATGCCCAGAACGTCGTGCGGCGCGTAGTACGAACCGGTAGCGAGAGTGTCAAGTATGCGCGGATCTATTGTGCTCATGAGTTCTCCTTGACGTGCAGGATGTGGACGGGTTCGTTGAAGGCATCGAGGCGCACAAAGTTGTGATCGCTCCACGCCCACCGCGCACCCGTCACGAGGTCTTCAACATCGAATGTGTCGCCCGGTGAGACGCCCCAGATGCGGGTGTCGAGGTGCACAGTGGTTTGGCGGGCGGAATGGGGATCGACGTTTACGACAACGATGATCGTGTCGGAACGACCGTCTTCGGTGAAAGCTCCATCGATGTGTTTCGAATAGACGAGAATCGCGTCGTCGTCGCTCCAGTGCGCGGAGAAATTCCTCAGTTGTCGAAGCGCCGGATGCGCGGCTCGAATCTCGTTGAGTTTTCGAATAAACGGAGCGAGAGAATCATCGGCTGCCGCGGCCGCTTCCCAATCGCGGAACTTGTATTCGTACTTCTCGTTGTCGATGTTCTCTTCGGCGCCAGGACGAGCAACGTTTTCGAAGAGCTCGAATCCGGCGTACACGCCGTAGCTTGGCGCAGCTGTCGCGGCGACTGCCGCCCGAATCTGAAATCCTGGCCGGCCGCCGTACTGGAGGTACTCGGTGAGGATGTCTGGTGTGTTCACGAAAAGGTTCGGCCGCATAAAGTCGGCGGTTTCGTGAGAGACCTCACCAAGAAATTCTTCGAGCTCCTGCTTCGTATTGCGCCACGTGAAGTAGGAGTAACTCTGCTGGAAACCTGCTGTGGCGAGTCCCTGCATAATTGCGGGTCGTGAGAACGCTTCCGCTAGGAACACGACGTCAGGGAACTCGTCATTTACTCGCGCGATAAGCCATTCCCAAAACTGGAGTGGCTTTGTGTGAGGGTTATCCACCCGAAAGATCTGAACACCCTGCGAGATCCAAAGACGCACAACGCGAAGTACTTCTGCGCTGAGACCATCCGGATCGATATCGAAGTTCAGCGGGTAAATGTCTTGGTATTTCTTCGGCGGGTTTTCCGCGTATGCGATCGTGCCGTCCGGCAAAGTCGTGAACCACTCCGGGTGCGCTGCCACCCACGGGTGGTCGGGTGCTGCTTGGAGTGCGAGGTCGAGAGCGACCTCGATCCCGTATTCTCGCGCCGCAGATACGAACTCACGGAAGTCTTCTAGCGTGCCGAGATCTGGATGGACGCTATCGTGGCCGCCGTCCGCGCTCCCGATCGCCCAGGGTGAGCCTGGCTCTCCTGCGGCCGCAGTAAGCGAGTTGTTCTTCCCCTTGCGATTGCGGTGGCCAATCGGGTGAATCGGCGGCAGATACAGCACATCGAAGCCCATGTCCGCCACAGCGGGGAGCCGCTTCGCGGCAGTGGCAAATGTGCCGCTGTGCACAGCACCATCGTTATCGATGAAAGCTCCTTCTGACCTCGGAAAAAACTCGTACCACGCGCCGACGCCAGCGCGTTCGCGCTCAACGATGATCGTTGATTGCTCGGTTAGCGTGCTCAACGACTGAAGCGGGCGTGCCCGCAGGAACGCAGCGATTTGGGCATCTCCGACGAGGTCCAACGCGGCTGCGTCGTCTACTGTGTCGTCTCGAAGCGAGGCTGCGGCTTTCTTCAGTGTGCGCCGCTCGGCTGTTGGCCGAGTGCTCTCAGCCGCTGCCCTGAGGAGCAGGAGTGCTCCAGTTTCACGCATGAGTTCGCTATCGACACCAGCCGCTATTTTCAGAGCAGCCGCATGACGCCACGTCGCGAAGTCGTCGGTGAAAGACTCAAAGTGAAACTGCCATACCCCGGGCTCACGCAGTTCGACGTCGCACGACCAGCGGTCAAGACCCGGAGCTGTGTGCTCAAGTCGATGAAGCGACGTGTCACCAGAAGGCGCCTGTAAACGCAGGTGAACGCCGATGAGGTCGTGGCCATCCCGAAAAGCAGTCACCATGAACGGCACAACCTCGCCGACAAACGCCTTCGGTCTATACCTCCCGGGTGCCGAAGGATGCAAAACCGACGTGGGGATCCGCCCAACCAGAGTCGGGAAGCTCGTCGGCCACTGCTCGATCGAGCGATTCGGCAACGCTGTCGCGCTGCGCCACGAAGAAGAGGTCACGGATTGCTCTGTGGTATCCACCTACCGAACCTATCGCGAGCATGGCAACCCTGCAGCTATCAACTTGAGTGTGCTAAGAGGCGCGAAAAAGATGCATCGAGGTCGGCGGCATGTTGACGGCGCCACCCGGGACGTAGCTATCGCCCGGTACGAGCGGGACGTCGTCGGCGCTCGACCACAGGGACGTGAATCCCTGCACATCGTCAACGAGAGGAAGCGTGACATCGATTGAGGTCTCGTTGCCGTGGACTATCAGCAAGATGCGGTTGAACTCTTCGGATTCCGGAGTCGACGAGGCAACATACTGCAAGGTGCGGTGAGAGGGGTCAGTCCATCGTTCGCTCGACATTGTCTGCCCGCCTTCGTCGAACCACTCCATCACCGATGCAGATGGGGTGAGTTCTCCGAGTCGCGCGAAATGGACCGGGCGGAGCGCGGGGTTTTCCGCGCGAACAGCGAGAAGGCGTTGTACATGTGCGAAAAGGTCCTCTTGCCAAGGCGAGTTTTGCCACGACATCCAGGTGAGTGCGGAATCGTGACAGTACGCGTTGTTGTTGCCGCGCTGTGTCCGACCGAATTCGTCGCCTGCGGTAAGCATCGGAACACCGGCCGAGAGGAGCAGCGTCCCGAGGAGGTTGCGCATGGCTTTCCTGCGTGTGGCAAGGATTCCCTCATCAGTCGTTGGCCCCTCAGCGCCATGATTGAAGGATCGGTTTGTACTTGCGCCATCGCGGTTTTGCTCACCGTTGCCCATGTTGTGCTTGACGTCGTAAGAAACGAGGTCGCGCAGGGTGAATCCGTCATGTGCTGTGACGAAATTGACGCTCGCCAACGGACCACGCTCGGCGCTGAAGGTGTTTGACGAACCCGCGAGGCGTGTCGCGAATCCGCCGATGCCTACCGGAGCACTCGCGGCGCGACGCGCATAGTCCACATCGCTTAACCAGAAGTTCCGTACGCGATCACGGTACCTGTCGTTCCATTCGAGCCAGCCTTCGCCAAAGTTGCCGGTCTGCCATCCGCCGAGTCCGACATCCCACGGCTCGGCGATCTTCTTCACACCAGCGAGCTGCGGATCGTCGATGATCGCACGCAGCAACGGATGCTCGGGGGTGAAGCTGTGGTGACTGTCACGGCCGAGCGTCGCCGCAAGATCAAAACGGAATCCGTCGATCTGCACGTCTTGTGCCCAGTAGCGCAGCGAGTCGAGCACAAGCCTTGCTGCGGCATCCGTCGCAGTGTTCACCGAATTGCCACATCCTGTGACGTCGATGTACGTGCCTTCATCCTGCTGGCGGTAGTAATTGCGGTTGTCAATCCCGCGAAAGCTACTTCGCGGTCCCCCGATGCCCTCCTCTGCTGTGTGGTTGTAGACCACATCGAGGATGACTTCGAGCCCCGCTTCGTGGAGAAGCTTCACCATGCCTTTAAACTCGCGCAACACAGCCTCTGGCCCCTCGCTTCGTGCGGCTTGAGTCGCGTAGGCGCTGTGTGGCGTAAAGAAATTGACGGAGTTATAGCCCCAGTAGTTGGTGAGTCCGAGTTGCAACAATCGCGGCTCGGAAGCGAACTGATGCACCGGCAGAAGTTGGATGCTGGTGATACCGAGCTTCAGGTAGTGCTCAATCATCGCCGGATGGGCAAGCCCCGCATAGGTGCCGTGCAGAGAGGGCGGCACATCGGGGTGCCGTTTGGAGATTCCTTTGACGTGAGTCTCGTATATGACGGTTCGATCCATCGGAATAGCTGGTTTCTGGACGCCGCCCCAGTTGAATTCACCGTCCACAACAACCGAGCGCCAGTCCTGGTAGCCCGTGCTCACGAGTCCTTTCGAGTAGGGCTCGATGAGAAGCGTCTGAGGATTGAACGTGTTACCAGGCCCGTAGGGCCCGTTCGCCCGCACCGCATACCGCACGCCGGGGCGAAGGGCCGTGGTCGTGATCTCCCACACGTCATCGCCGCGAGGTTCTAACGGGAGAGTGTCGAGGGCCCAATCGAGGTCGGTGTCATCAAAAATAACGAGCTCGAGACTCGACGCCGATGCGGACCAGACTCGCAGAGTCGCGCCGTCGGCATGCAAGGTAATTCCAAGGTCGTTGAAAATGGGGTCTAGGAGACCCGCACGGGGAGAGGGCGCTGAGGGCTCCGTTGTGAGCATGCGATCTACAGTAGTAATGCCAGGGCTAGTCAGAACACAGTGGAGGGAGAACTGCTTTGTCGGTTTATCTTGACCACGCCGCCACAAGCCCGTTGCGGCCCGAGGCTCGGGACGCGTGGCTCGCGGCTGTAGATGTGACGGGCAACGCCTCTTCAATCCACGGTAGCGGTCAGTCGGCACGGCGTTTGCTTGAAGAATCACGTGAAAAACTCGCACACGTTCTGGGCTGTGATCCGGTTGAAGTGCTGTTCACTTCTGGTGGCACCGAATCCATCAACCTTGCTGTGAAGGGACTTTGGTGGGCGCGGCAAAGCGGTGGCGTAGTCGTTCTTCCTGACGGAGAACATCACGCGACAATGGATGCCGTGACCTGGCTGACGACTCACGAGGGTGCCGAGGTCCGCGCAGTCTCGCTCGATGGAGTGGGTCGAATATCTCTTGATGGCTTCGCCGACAGCCTGCAGGGAGCGGCTTTAGCCACAGCTCTTGTAGCGAACAACGAGGTCGGCACGGTGAATGAGGTGGCGCGGCTCTCTGCGCTTTCAGCCGAGGCACACGTACCGCTTCACCTCGATGCAGTTGCAGCATTCGGCCACATTCCGCTCTCGTTCTCATCCATCCGTGCCGAAGCCGACGCAGGGGTGGGCCTCGTGGCGTTGAGCGTGTCGGCCCACAAAGTGGGCGGCCCGGTCGGAGTCGGTGCTCTTGTCGCATCGCGCACTGCGAGGCTGTCGCCGCTCCAACATGGTGGGGGGCAACAGCGCGGGCTCCGCGCAGGCACCCAGGACGTTCCGGGAGCCGCGGCGTTCGCTGCGGCGGCTGTTGCGGCAGAGGCCGAGCGGGAACACGAGAGCGCCCGGCTGAGTGCTTTAGCGCAGCATCTCGTGCGCGGCATCCGCTTGGCTGTCCCTGACGCCGAGCTGCTGGGGGACCCGAGCGATCGGATACCCGGCAACGTGAATATTCTCTTTCCTCGTGCACACGGCGAAACGTTGCTCTTTATGCTCGATCAGGCCCAAATCTCGGTTTCGACGGGTTCTGCCTGCCAAGCGGGAGTGGCCGAACCCTCTCACGTTGTTCGCGCTTTGGGTCGATCGGATGCCGATGCGCGCTCTGTACTACGAATTTCTCTCGGACGAACAACCGCCGCCGCCGATGTCGATGAATTGCTCTTTGCGCTCCCTGTTGCGCACGAGCGAGCTGCGGCGTCTCGCGCCCGTGCCGACGCGCGCTCGTAGACTGTTCTTATGCGTGTTCTTGCAGCAATGAGTGGTGGTGTTGATTCTGCCGTGGCGGCTGCCCGGGCAGTCGACGAAGGTCATGACGTCGTGGGCGTGCATCTTGCTCTCTCACGCGCCGGTGGCACGCTCCGCGCGGGTAGTCGTGGGTGCTGCACGATCGAAGATGCGATGGACGCTCGTCGGGCATCTGACCTCCTTGGGATTCCCTTCTACGTGTGGGACTTCTCGGAGCGCTTCCGCGACGACGTCATCGAGGATTTCATCTCGGAGTATCAGGCCGGACGTACCCCCAACCCCTGCATGCGTTGCAACGAGAAAATCAAGTTCGCGGCTCTCTTGGAGCGTGCGATTGAGCTCGGGTTCGATGCTGTCTGCACGGGCCACTATGCGACGCTGGTCGATGAGGGGAACGGTCTCGAGCTGCACCGCGCATCGGATGCCGCGAAGGACCAGTCGTATGTGCTCGGGGTTTTGACGGAAGAGCAGCTGCGGTACACGTACTTTCCGCTCGGGTCGACACCATCGAAAGCGATTGTGCGGGCCGAAGCGCAGGCGCGGGGACTGACGGTTGCGAACAAGCCCGACAGCCACGACATTTGTTTTATTCCCGACGGCGACACCCGCGGTTGGCTCGGCGAACGAGTCGGTGCTGAGACTGGCGAAGTTCTTGACCGGAACGGCGACGTCGTGGGAAGCCACGAAGGCGCGCACGCCTTCACTGTTGGTCAGCGGCGCGGGCTGAAATTGGGCGTGCCGGCATCCGATGGAAAGCCCCGTTTCGTTCTTGAGGTTCGACCCGTATCAAACACAGTTGTTGTCGGTCCAAAAGAGGCGCTCGCGACAGCAGAGATTTCGGGAGTTCGCTTTTCATGGGCTGGCCGTGCCCCCCTTGAAACAGAATTTCGTTGTCACGTGCAGATTCGTGCGCATTCAGAACCTGTTCCGGCTCTCGCGACCTGGCAAAACGGCACAGTGACGGCGACCCCCGATGTGCCTTTTGATGGCGTCGCGCCTGGTCAGACAGCTGTGCTTTACGACGGTACCCGCGTCGTCGGGCAGTTCACCGTCGACAAAACGGTTTCTGCGGTTCCTGTCAACGCATGACGCGTGTCGGTGGCCCTCTCTAGAATTGAGAGGTGGCACCTGAGAACACTGAGGCAGAGACTCCTGACGATGCCCGCGAAGAGGTTGCGGAACTCGTCAAGCGTATTTCGGCGTCTCGCGACGCGTATTACGGACGCGACGCAGAGATGGTCGACGACGCCACCTATGACTCATGGATGCAGCGGCTCGAAGAGCTGGAGCGCCTTCATCCCGAGCTTCAGAGCCAGGATTCGCCGACACTAACGGTTGGTGCGGCTTCAGGCACGCTTTTCGATCCGGTGACGCACGCCGAGCGCATGCTGAGCCTCGACAACGTCTTTAGCAGAGAAGAATTCGCCGCCTGGGGTGCGCGCGTCGAACGCGACGCTGGTCATCCACTGGCCTACCTGTGCGAGGTAAAGATCGACGGTCTTGCGCTCTCGCTCCGCTACGAGAACGGACGCCTCGTGACTGCGGCCACTCGTGGCGATGGTCGCGTCGGCGAAGACGTGACCGAGAATGTGCGCCGCATCCCGTCGATTCCGCAGCGGTTGCACGGCGACGACATCCCTTCGCTGTTTGAAGTGCGTGGTGAGGTGTTCTTCACCGTGGATGACTTCACCGCGTTGAATGCTCGTCAGGAAGAACTGGGCGACAGGCTCTTTGCCAATCCGCGGAACGCGGCGTCGGGTTCACTGCGTCAAAAGAGCGAGGGCAAGAATCCGCGTCAACGCGAAGCAATGGATGCGCGACTTGCCCGTCTCCGCTTGACTGTCCACGGGATAGGCGCATGGGAGAACCCGCCCGCAGCTACCCAGAGCGGACTCTACGAGTTGCTCGGCACGTGGGGCTTACCGACGAGTGCTTACTATCGCGTTGTCGACTCTGTGTCGGATGCTGATGACTTCATCCGCTACTACGGCGAACATCGTCACGAAGTTGAGCATGAGATAGACGGCATCGTGATCAAAGTGGATGATTTGGCGCTCCACGATGAGCTCGGCGCGACGAGTCGAGCACCGCGGTGGGCAATCGCCTACAAGTACCCTCCGGAACAGGTGAATACGAGATTGCTTGACGTCGTCGTCTCTGTTGGCCGAACCGGCCGCGCGACGCCGTTCGCTGTCATGGAACCCGCGCTTGTTGCAGGAAGCGTGGTTCGCCAAGCGACTCTTCATAATCAGGGAGTTGTGAAGGCTAAGGGCGTGTTGATCGGTGACATGGTCGTTCTCCGGAAAGCCGGAGATGTCATCCCTGAAGTGCTCGGGCCGGTGGTCGAGCTCCGCGATGGGAGCGAACGCGCCTTCGTCATGCCGTCGGCTTGTCCCGACTGTGGATCACTGCTTGCCCCCGCAAAAGAGGGGGACATTGATCTTCGCTGTCCGAACACGCGCTCGTGTCCGGCGCAGGTTCGCGGTCGCGTTGAGCACATTGGTTCGCGCGGCGGGTTAGACATCGAAGGGCTCGGCGAGGTTTCGGCTGCTGCGTTGACTCAACCGTTGCGTCCCGAAAGTCCGCCGCTTGCTACGGAAGCAGGCCTGTTCGACCTGACACCTGAACAACTCTTTCCGATTGACGTCATTGTGCGCGACCCCGAAACCGGACTCGCTCGGCTCACCGAATCCGGCGAACCAGATACACGCTCTCCGTTTCGGCGCCAGCGAAAGCGGACCGACCCGCCCGCGGGGACAGGTGGGACCTTCGACGGCGATGCCGACTGGGTGCTCTCTAAAGCGGCTGTCGAGTTACTCGCCAACATCGAGAAAGCTAAGGCAGCGGAACTGTGGCGATTTCTTGTTGCACTGAATATTCGCCACGTGGGTCCCGTGGCAGGCCGGGCTCTCGCTCAATGGTTCGGCTCGATAGCGGCAATTCGGAGTGCCTCGCGCGAAGACCTGGCAGCCGTCGAAGGCGTCGGCGGGATCATCGCCGATGCGGTGCTCGATTGGTTCGAAGTCGATTGGCACCGAGACATCGTGGAAAATTGGACCTCAGCAGGCGCGCAGCTTGCTACTCCGGGACATCCTGGACCGGGCGCTGCGGCAACCGTCGGCGGCGTACTCGAGGGTGTCACCGTCGTCGCTACGGGAACCCTCGACGGATACACACGCGATGGTGCGCAAGAAGCGATCATCACGGCTGGCGGCAAAGCGGCGTCGAGCGTGTCGAAAAAGACGGACTTTGTCGCGGCCGGCCCCGGAGCAGGGTCAAAGCTTTCGAAAGCCGAAGATTTGGGTGTGCGCGTTATCGACGCTGCCCAGTTCCACCTGTTGGTGACAGAGGGGCCGTCGGCGCTCGACTAGTCGTTGTCGCTGGAGAGCAGATCGTCCCGCACGCGCCGGCGCAGAACTTTGCCGATTAGTGACTTAGGAAGAGAGTCGACAACGACTATGCGGCGAGGAACTTTATAAGGCGTGAGGATGCTGCGAGCGAATTCGCGCACGGCCGCTTCGTCGATTGCTTGACCTGAGGTGGCAACAACAGCAGCCACTACGTCTTCTCCCGAACGCTCGCTTGGGAGCCCTACGACGGCGACGTCAGCAATATCCGGGTGCTGACGGAGCACATTCTCAACTTCGGTCGGAGCAACGTTGAAGCCGCCCGTGATGATCAGCTCCTTAATCCGATCGACGATTCGAACGAATCCTCCGTCATCAATCGTCACGATATCGCCGGTGCGAAACCAATCGTCAACGAAAACTTCAGACGTCGCCTCGGGGTTGCCGTAGTAGCCCCGGAAGACCTGCGGCCCGCGCACGATGAGCTCCCCAGCAGTTCCGGGCTCAACATCCTGCGTTGGGTTCTCCGGATCCACGACACGACACTCTGTTCCGGGAAGCGGAAGCCCCACCGTGCCAGGAACACGATTGTCGGCGACAGGGTTTGCCATGAGTACGGGGGAGCACTCGCTGAGCCCATAACCTTCGACGAGGTATCCCTCGGAGGCCTGCTCGAACGGGACGACAAGGGTGTGCGGGAGTGGCATGGCCCCCGAGATCGCAACCTCGGTGCCGTGTAGCGAAACGTTCTGCTCCTTGGCGGCAGTGAGGAGGCGTTCCGCAATAGGTGGCACTAGAGGGAGGAAAGTCGCGGGCCGTTTTCGAGCAACGGCGAGGACCATGTCGGGATCAAAACGGGGAAAGAGCACTAGTCGTGCTGCCATCGACATGGCAAACGTGAGACAGAGCGTGAGCCCGTACGCGTGGAACATTGGGAGGACTGCGTAGACCACGCATCCTTCACCGCGATGGATGGAAGGAACCCATGCCCGGGATTGTGCTGCGTTCGCCAGCAGATTGCGGTGGCTCAGCGCAGCGCCCTTCGGCGTACCGGTGGTGCCGCTTGTGTATTGAATGATCGCGAGATCATCGGTACCAGGAAACGGGTGCGTGGCCGCAAGCGCGGCGGTATTGAGCAACTCGGTCCACTCGATCGCGCCGCGAACAGGCACATGAAGAGCAGCGCGGGCCTCTTTGGCTTTGTGGATCGGCAGCCGAAGAGCTGCTCGGGTGGTGAACGGCATCGCGCGAGTGATGTCTACAGATACCAGTGTCCGCACGGCGAGATCGGTGGGTAAAGCCTGCACCGTGGAGGCGACCTTGCTCCACACAATTGCGTGCACGGCGCCGTGATCCTGAAACTGCGTGCGTAGCTCTCGCGCTGTGTAGAGCGGATTGTGCTCGACAACAACAGCACCAAGGCGAAGCACGGCGTAGAAGGCCACGATGTGCTGAGGGCAGTTCGGAAGAACGATCGCGACCGGATCACCCGCGCGCACGCCACGCTGGTGAAGACCAGCTGCAGCGCGCTCGATCTGATCTTGAAGCTCGCGGTATGACGTTGTGCGTCCGAAGAATTCGAGCGCAGGAGCATCAGGATGATCTCGTGCGGATTGTTCCACGATGTCAAGTAGCGAACCGGATACCGCCGCGAGATCTTCAGGGACGCCGTCGGCGTAGCTTGCGGTCCAGGGCCGGGGCGGATCAAACGTCGTCACGCGATTAGCCTAGGCGGGCCAAACGATGTCGACGGCCTAGACTTGTGCGGTGTCTGAAATCACCCCCGAACTCGTCCACCATCTCGGTGTCCTCGCCCGGATTCAGCTGAGTGCCGACGAGGTGGAACGCCTCACCGATCAGCTCGACGCCATTGTCGACAATGTCGCGAAGGTGTCGCAGGTCGCGACGGCTGAAGTGCCCGCGATGAGTCATCCGATCGCGCTGCAGAATGTGTATCGTCCAGATGTTCCTGAAGCCGTGCTGACTCCGGCTCAGGCTCTGCAGAATGCACCTGATGCGGCTGAAGGTAGATTCCGCGTGACAGCGATCTTGGGAGAAGAGCAGTGAGCGATCTCATAAAGCTGAGCGCGGCCGAACTTGCGGGCAAGCTCGCCGCGGGCGAAGTATCAAGCGTTGAAGCAACGACTGCACACCTCGAGCGAATTCGCGCTGTAGACGGTGAGATCCACGCGTTTCTCCACGTCAATGAAGCTGCTCTTGAAGCCGCGGCAGACATCGACCGGCGACGGGCGGCGGGGGAGAAACTCGGCCCAGTAGCCGGCGTTCCGCTTGCGATCAAAGATGTGTTGGTCACCACCGACATGCCTTCGACGAGCGGCTCACGAATTCTTGAGGGTTACATGTCACCGTTCGACGCGACGGTTGTGGCGAACGCGCGGGCTGCAGGTCTCATTCCCCTCGGAAAGACCAACATGGATGAATTTGCCATGGGTTCCTCCACTGAGCACTCGGCCTACGGTCCGACGCACAACCCGTGGCACCTCGACCGCGTGCCTGGTGGCTCCGGTGGTGGGTCTGCTGCGGCTGTAGCTGCATTTGAAGCGCCATTGGCGCTCGGGTCAGACACCGGTGGCTCCATTCGCCAGCCCGCACATATGACGGGAACGGTGGGCGTGAAGCCGACCTACGGTGGCGTGAGTCGCTACGGTGCTATTGCGCTCGCTTCAAGCCTTGATCAGGTCGGCCCGGTCACCAGGACTGTGCTTGACGCCGGCCTGTTGCACGATGTCATCGCCGGTCACGACGTTCGAGACTCGACATCGCTTGTCGAGGCGTGGCCTTCATTCGCGGATGCCGCGCGTGAAGGTGCCCGCGGTGATGTTTTGAAAGGCCTCCGCGTCGGCGTTGTGCGCGAACTGCCGGAAGCTGGTTTCCAACCCGGTGTTGCGTCATCTTTCCGGAATGCTCTGAATAAGCTCGAGCAACTTGGAGCGGAGATCGTGGAGGTAAGCGCGCCTCACTTCGAGCACGGTGTTGCTGCCTACTACCTGATTTTGCCCGCTGAGGCTTCGAGCAACCTCGCCAAATTCGACTCGGTGCGATTCGGTATGCGCGTCGACGTACCCGGTGGAACAGTCGAGGACGTCATGGCTGCAACACGCGACGCAGGATTCGGCGACGAGGTGAAGCGTCGAATCATCCTCGGCACATACGCGCTGAGCGCTGGTTATTACGATGCGTATTACGGTTCGGCACAGAAGGTTCGCACCTTGATTCAGCAGGACTTCGACGCGGCTTTCAGCTCGGTCGATGTGATTGCCACGCCCACCGCACCAACGACAGCATTCCGTCTTGGCGAACAGCTTGAAGACCCGCTGCAGATGTACCTCAACGACGTCGCAACGATCCCGGCGAACCTCGCTGGCATCCCCGGAATCTCGATCCCGTCAGGGCTCGCCGAAGAAGACGGTCTGCCGGTGGGTATTCAGTTCCTGGCCCCGGCCCGAGAGGATGCCCGGTTGTATCGAGTAGGCGCGGCAATGGAAGCGGCTTTGGTCGCGGAGTGGGGCGGCCCGCTATGGGACCGCGCACCTGTTCTGGGAGGGGCACGCTGATGGCTAAGGCTCAGTTGATGGATTTCGACGAGGCTCTTGAAATGTTCGAGCCCGTCATGGGCTTCGAAGTTCACGTCGAACTCAATACCAAAACGAAGATGTTCTCGCCCGCAGCTAATCCTGCTGCACTAGAGAACCATGGCGCGGCGCCGAACACTCTGGTGGCGCCGGTAGACATGGGTCTTCCCGGCGCGATGCCGGTTGTCAACGAAGAAGCCATTCGCTCTTCGATCAGCCTTGGTCTAGCTTTGGGCTGTTCGATTGCGCCCTCGAGCCGATTCGCGCGGAAGAACTACTTCTACCCGGACCTCGGCAAGAACTACCAGATTTCGCAGTTCGATGAGCCGATTGCATTCGAAGGATCGGTGGAGATCGAGCTATCTGACGGCACGATCATCCAGCTTCCTATCGAGCGTGCGCACATGGAAGAAGACGCCGGCAAGCTCACCCACATGGGCGGGTCAACCGGCCGAATTCAGGGTGCCGAGTATTCGCTCGTTGACTACAACCGTGCTGGTGTTCCTCTCGTGGAGATCGTCACCAAGCCGATCTATGGCGGCGAACACCGCTCGCCCGAGATCGCGAAAGCCTACGTCTCGACTATTCGTGACATCGTGCGTTCGCTAGGGATCTCGGAAGCACGCATGGAACTCGGAAACCTCCGCTGTGACGCGAACGTTTCGCTTCGCCCGCGCGGTGCCGAAAAGCTTGGCACGCGCACCGAGACCAAGAACGTGAATTCCATGCGTTCGGTCGAGCGCGCGGTGAAGTATGAGATTCAGCGACAGGCCGCGATTCTCGCCTCGGGCGGAACGATTACTCAAGAAACCCGACACTGGCACGAAGACACCGGAACAACATCGCCGGGTCGCCCGAAGTCGGATGCAGATGACTACCGGTACTTTCCGGAGCCGGATCTTTTGCCGGTGGCACCGTCTATCGAGTTGATTGACTCGCTGCGTGCGGCTCTTCCGGAGCCTCCGGTAGCTCGTCGTCGTCGTCTGAAGATCGCTTGGGATTTCACTGACCTCGACTTCCAGAGTGTCGTGAACGGTGGAGTTCTCGCTGAGGTTGAGGCGACGATTGACGCGGGCGCAAGCCCGGCCGCTGCCCGCAAGTGGTGGACAGGCGAAATTACACGTATTGCGAACGCCGAAAACCGGGAGCCGTCTGAGCTTGTGAGCCCATCGCATATCGCGCAGCTGCAGGAGCTCATCGATGAGGGAACACTCAACGACAAGCTCGCCCGGCAGGTGCTCGAGGGCTTGATTGCAGGTGAAGGGACGCCGCAAGAGATCGTCGACGCGCGCGGACTCGCTGTCGTTTCGGATGACGGCCCACTGATCGCTGCAATCGATGAAGCGCTCCAGTCTCAGCCGGACGTGCTCGCGAAGATTCGCGATGGAAAAGTTCAGGCTGCGGGCGCAGTCATCGGAGCCGTGATGAAGGCTATGAGAGGCCAAGCTGATGCTGCTCGAGTGCGTGAGCTAGTCCTGGAGCGTGCAGCGGGCTAAGTCTCGATTCTCCCACCCCGCATGTCGGTGGGGTGGGAGAGAATTGTGCCATGGGTAAAGGGGATGGTCGGGGTCGCCTGACGTCGCCCGCCGACGTCGACGACACCGGTGCGCACGTGCTGCACGTCGACATGGACGCTTTCTACCCGTCGGTAGCGATTCTTGATAACCCCACGCTTCGCGGCAAGCCGGTCATCATCGGTTCTCCCGAAGGTAGGAGCGTCGTATCGAGTGCCTCATATGAGGCGCGAGTTTACGGAGTGAGGTCCGCGATGCCGGTGTCGCAGGCCTTGCGGTTGTGCCCGAAAGCAATCGTTGTCCCGCCGAATTTTGCGCGATACCGCGAACTCTCCCAGCAGGTCATGGAGGTCTTCCATGAGGTGACTCCACTCGTCGAGCAGCTGTCGATCGACGAAGCGTTTCTCGATGTCAGCGGATCACGCCGCCTGTGGGGAAGACCGAGAGAAATCGCGCAGATGGTCCGGGAGCGTGTCTATGAGAAGACTGGTCTAACCTGCAGCGTCGGGGCGGCCGCGACGAAGCACGTCGCAAAGATGGCATCCACTCTGAGTAAGCCGGATGGCTTACTGGTGGTGTCCGCCGCCTCCACAACGTCGTTTCTCGCGCCGTTGTCGGTGCGCAACCTCTGGGGCGTGGGTCCGAAGTCTGCTGATCTTCTAGAAGCCCGTGGCATCCGCATCGTCGCTGATGTACTCACGACACCGATCGAGGTGCTGCAACGAGTGCTCGGCGCGTCGATGGGGGAGCGGGTGTGGCAGCTTGCCCGTGGAATCGACGCTCGCTCGGTACAAACTGAACGCATCGAAAAGAGCGTCGGCCACGAAGAGACATTTGACGTAGACGTCAGTGATGATGATGCGCTCCGTGCAGAACTGCGAAGGTTGTCGGATCGTGTGGGAGCGCGCCTGCGCCGCCACGACTGGAGTGCTCAAACCGTGTCGATCAAGATTAGATTCGCTGATTTCACCACTGTCACTCGTGGCCTTACGCTCGCTGAACCGTCGAACGTGAGTCAGCGCATCGGTGATGTAGCGCTTGACTTGTTCTCGCAGTTGCACCGTGGGCAAGCTGTGCGTTTGGTCGGTGTGCGAGCTGAGAATCTTCGTCCAGCGTCGATGCAAGGCGCAGGGCTGTGGGATGACGACGCGGAGTGGCGGCGAGTGGATGGCGCTCTAGACGGCGCTGCGACGCGCTTTGGTGCCGGCGCAATAACCCGCGCAGCGCTAATCGGACCCAAGCGAGGTGGCGGCTCGTTGCCGAGCCATCCGCGGCCCGACGACGACCTTTCGTGAACGGATGCGTTCTGGGCAGGAAGCGTTTCACGGGGTAGCGTGGGAGCATGCCAAACATCGCACTCGACATCGGTAAGCAAACTGCGACACTGGGCGTGAAGGCGGCCTACGGGGAACAGCAGGATGTCGATGGCATCCGAATCATTCCTGTCGCTCTCACGTGGACCGGCTTCGGCGGCGGGTCCGACGAATCTGGCAACGGTGGCGGCGGTGGCGGCGGATACGCTGTGCCGCTCGGCGCATACATCCGTACGGGTGACGAATTGCGTTTCGTCCCGAACGTCGTGTCGTTTGTTGCGGTGGCAATTCCGTTCGTGTGGGTCGCCGGTCGCGCGCTGAGCCGTGTCATCCGCGCGCTCAAAAAGTAGCTCTGCGCCGCTAGATTCGGCCTTACAGAACGCTGCACGGCACGTACTCCGCGCAGCCGACGGGTTCCGACAATCAGCACCGGTTGTTCTGATCGACGGCCGAAGTGGCGCGGGAAAGTCGACGCTTGCGCGACTTTTAACTGAGTTCGAGTCAAATTCGGCTCGTATGCAGTTGATTGCTCTCGACGATATTTATCCCGGGTGGGACGGTCTCGACGATGGTGTGGCCTACGTGCGACAACACGTTCTTGAGCCGCACGCGCGTGGTGAGGTTGCGCGGTGGCAGCGATGGGACTGGGAGCGGGACTGTCGCGCGGAACACAGCGAGGTTGACCCCGATCGGAGCCTCGTCATTGAAGGCTCCGGCATCATCACCGAGCTGACGATGCCCTTTGCTTCTGTCGCAGTATGGCTCGACGCTCCAGATCTCGCACGGAAACAACGGGCGCTCGGGCGTGACGGTGACACGTATTCTCCCCACTGGGAACGGTGGGCGGCTCAGGAGGAGGCGCACATACTTCGAGATCAACCTTCCGCCCGCGCGACTTTGAGGTTCGACCTGCCGTAACAACCGTCGGTGGCGTCAGGCGTTTATTGCGTTCACTAGACCGTCGAGGCGGTAGCCGACCCATTCGTAGATTCCGAAGCGGGGATCTTCGGAATCAAGATCATCCTCGGTGGTAATGCCGAGCCGCGTCGCGAGAACGAGCCGGATTGCGCTGAGCGTCCGCAACCAGGATTCGGCATCGGACGCTGAAAGAGTGAGTACGACCTCTTCCAGCGCGCTCGCATGCGCCACATCTGCGGTATCGGTTGTCAGGCCCGCATCATTCAGGGCAGCGAGCACAACAGCTGAGTCCATGCGGCGACGTTCGAGCAGGGCGCTTCGCGTAAGGTCTCGGAATTCCGCCGATGCGGCAGCATCGTCGGGGTAAACCGACGGAGAGAGCCGTTCGATTGCTGGATCTTGATCGGGTTCAGAGAGAACCGTGGCGAATTGCGACACGAGGTCAGCAAGATGCGCTGCCTCAATCCGCGTGATTGTCATCAAGACGAGACCTGTCACTGTGGACTCCTTCTCACTGTTGCCCAAAGGCCGTAATCGTGCATCGCGTGCGCATGAAGCTCCATCACTTCGCGCGCGCCCTCAGCAACAACAGCCAAACCGTCGTTATGAACGGCGAGCATCAATCGGTTTGCTTCAGTCTGCGAGTATCCAAAATACGACCGAAACACGTGGACGACGTAACTCATGAGGTTGACGGGATCATTCCAGACAACTGTCTGCCAACTGCGGTCACGCTCGCTGCTCGCGGTTGTGTTTACTCGTTCATCGAGATCCAGGTCGGCGGTCGCCATGCCTACGCCCATCCGAGTTCGTGGAGTCTGTCGTCGTCGATGCCGTAGAAATGCGCGATTTCGTGCACAAGGGTTGTGTGGACCTCGGCTCTGAGCTCATCTATCGCATCGACAGCGGCGAGATGAGACTCGCGGAAAATTACAATTCGATCGGGGAGTTCGGCCATCCCATAGGTATCACGCTCGGGGAGAGACCATCCGTCATACAGGCCGAGAAGATCAAGGCTTCCGTCTTCAGGGCGATCCTCTACGACGAAGATAACGTTGTCGAGGCCCTCAACCATGTCGTCCGGGAGCTGGTCTAGCTCCTCGACGACGAGGCGTTCGAACGCTTCTGCATCCATTTCACACATTGGGGTGAGTAACGGGACTTGAACCCGCGACCACCTGGACCACAACCAGGTGCTCTACCAACTGAGCTATACCCACCATGTGCCCTCGCGGGCAACTAAATAATTCTCTCACAAAGTGGAGGAAAAAGATGACACAACTGACGCGGATGCCGTTTTGGCTTGGTCACTTGTCGGTCCGGGCTCTGGAACAAATACCGCTTCGCGATAGTAGGCGAGCTCGCGGATGGACTCCAGAATGTCTGCAAGTGCCCGGTGCCCGCCATTTTTGTCGGGCGCGTTGAAGTAGGCCCGTGGATACCAGCGTCGTGAAAGTTCTTTGATGCTCGACACGTCGACGTTGCGGTAGTGAAGCCATCGATCGACACGCGGCATATATTTGGCGAGGAACATGCGGTCTGTTCCGATCGTGTTCCCTGCGAGCGGCGCCTTGCCCTCGACCGGAGCAAAACGCTGGATGTATTCCAACGCCTGAAACTCAGCGTCGGCGAGACTCACTCCGTGCGGGATTTCTTCGATAAGCCCGGATGTCGTGTGCATCTGCGTGACGAAGTCGTTCATGTTCGCCAGCGCGGAGTCATCCGGTTTGATTACGACCTGGAATCCGGGATCAAGAATGCGCAGTTCGAAATCTGTGACGACAATAGCGATTTCGACGAGTTCGTCGACCTCGAGATCTAGTCCCGTCATTTCGCAGTCGATCCAGACAAGTCTGTCGTTTTCGGAGGTTCCCATCATGCGATCCATCCTGTCAGGGGGGTCGGACATCCCCGGGGGTTCCCTGCCGACTTTACCGGTGACTGAAAGAGTTGAAGACAGGTCACGACGCGCAAAGCGTTTCGCTCTGTTCGGGGTGCGCGGTATCTTAGGAGCAGTACGCCCTCGTAGCTCAGTGGATAGAGCAGCGGCCTTCTAATCCGCCGGTCGCACGTTCGAATCGTGCCGAGGGCACCGTGGAATCAGGCCTGAGGGCTCGTCGAAGGGTCCGTCGATACGCCACATTTTGGCGACAGGATCTTTTCGTCTGGCATTATGCCCGGGTGGATCGTGAACTTGATGAGTTGAAAGCTCAGGTCGAACCGGCTCTCAGGCGGCGGGATCTGCCGACTCTGGCAGGCCTGTTGTACGGGACGAGCGCGGCAATTGTTAGCCGTCTGCTCGAAAGAGAAGATGCGGCAGACCGCGCCGTCTTGTACCGACTTCTTCCGCGCGAGCAAGCGCTGGAGGTATTTGAACTTTTAGACAGCGCAATGCGCGCAGAGCTTTTCGTTGGATTGCGCCACGAAGACGTCGCCCGCGTTTTCGAGGAGCTTGACCCCGACGATCGCGCGCAGCTCGTTGACGAGCTGCCCGCGGGTGTCGCGCGACGACTTATGAGTGGTCTGTCCGCGGGGGAGCGAGAGCTCACTGCCCCAATGCTGGGGTACGCACGAGGCACGATCGGTCGTCATATGAGTACGGAGTACGTGCGGCTGCAGCCTCAGCTCACGGTCGGAGATGCTCTCTCACATGTACGCCATCGTGGCCACAGTGCAGAAACCATCTACACGCTCCCGGTCACCGACAGTGCGCGACGGATGCTGGGTGTCGTCGGCCTACGCGAGCTAGTGATGGGCGATGCGCACGTACTCGTTGGTGATGTCATGGTGGACGCCCACCAGGTGCACGCCACCGACGATGCAGAAGTCGCCGCACGCTCGCTTGTGGATGCGCAGCTCTTGGCCGCTCCCGTGGTGGACGGCGAGGACCGTTTGCTCGGCATTCTGACGGTTGACGATGCGTCGCGGATCTTGGACGATGCTGAAGCTGAAGACGCGGCACGCCAGGGCGCCTCCGAACCGTTGCGTCGGCCTTACCTCACGACGCCCGTGCTCGGCATCGTGCGAGCACGCGTGACGTGGCTGCTGGTCTTGGCAGTTTCAGCACTACTCACAGTGCAAGTACTGGATGTCTTCGAAGCGACTCTCGAGCAGGTCGTCACTCTCGCCCTCTTCATCCCACTTCTCACCGGAACCGCCGGGAACACCGGAGCGCAAGCGGCAACGACGGTGACCCGCGCGCTTGCCGTGGGCGATGTTCGCCCACGTGACTCACTGCTGGTGGCGTGGCGTGAAGTGCGCGTCGGGCTGCTCCTCGGAGGACTCCTGGGGATTCTCGGACTCGTCTTGGGAAGTATCGCATTCGACTTCGGGCTCGGTGCGGTCATCGGTCTCACTCTGCTCGCAGTGTGCACGCTTGCCGCAACCGTCGGCGGGGTGATGCCCATGCTTGCACGTGCTGTCGGGGCGGATCCTGCGGTGTTCAGCACACCATTTATCTCCACGTTCTGCGATGCAACGAGCCTGATTATCTACTTCGGTATGGCTACCTGGATTCTTCAGCTGTGAAGGAGGCAGTCCACTAAAGGGCATGTGGACTGCCCGAGATTCGCATATTGGCACGTTCTCGGCGTGCCAATCTCAGTAATCTGTATAAATGGACTCTCGGATTTCGGCAAGATCGATGAGCGCACTTATCGGAAGCTGGCGTCTGAGCGATCCCGCCTATGAAGCACTAGCGAACAGCATCCGGTTGTTAAGCCTCGACAACCGGATCGCGCCGGGCACAGGACTCCCCGCAGAGCGAGAGCTAGCGGCGCACCTCAACATCAGCCGCACGACCGTTGCGGCGGCATATCAGAGCCTCAGAGACTCCGGCAACATCGAGAGTCTCCGCGGCTCGGGCAGCGTTACGAGGTCACTACCGGGTCGCGAGGGCGCGTCTATCGGCGCGCCCGGCGACACTATCGATCTCAGCCAAGCGAGCCCTGCCGCGTGGCCCGGCCTCGTGAGCGCATTCGCCGAAACGGCAGCGGTTGTCGCCTCGCTTCTCGGGCGGTCGGGATATGACGTGGTCGGTGCTCCGGAGCTACGACAGGCCATCGCTGCGCGATACACCGACGCCGGAATCCCGACATCCGAGTCGGAAATTCTTGTGACTAATGGCGCGCAAAGCGCCATCTTCCTGATCGCATCGGTCGCGCTCGGTCGCGGTGACCGTGTTGCAATGGAAACCCCGACATATCCGCACGCGGCCGACGCGATGCGTCGCGCTGGCGCGAGGGTGGTTGGGATCCCGGTGAGCACCGTGAGCGGGTGGGACCTTGACCGCGCCGAACAGGTATTCCGCCGAACGTCACCGACGCTCGCGTATGTGATGCCTGACTTCCACAACCCCACGGGCATGTCGATGACCAACAAGGCTCGCCGCATCTTCGAGGAGTCATCGGCGCGTGCGGGCACCATTCTGGTTGTCGACGAAACCACCGCGGAACTCGATATCGATCGAGTCGGTCTTTTTCGTCCATTGGGCCGCGGCGAATCGGCCGACGAACAGAATGTGGTTCGCCTTGGCTCGCTCGGAAAGACCGTGTGGGGCGGGCTCAGAATCGGCTGGGTACGCGCACAACCTGAATTTATCCGTCGGCTCGTCGTCGCCCGTTTTGCGCACGAACTCGGAACTGCCGAATTCGAGCAGTCGCTGGCAGTGCGGTTGCTCGACCGGATGCCCGAGATCATTGCCCATCGAGCTGCTCTGATGAGAGAAAGCCGTGACACCCTCATCAACGCGCTCTCTCAAAAGTTGCCGCAGTGGCAGGTGCCGCACACTCCAGGAGGAGTTTCGTTGTGGGTCGAGCTGGATGCCCCACTGAGCGGGCCACTCACAATGGCAGCGCGCTCCCAGGGCTTGATTCTTTCGTCCGGCTCACGATTCTCGCTCGAGGGCGGCCACGAACGTCATCTTCGTATTCCCTTCACCGCAGCGCCGGCAGACTTGGAGCGTGCTGTCGAAATTCTCGCTGCGCAGTGGGGAAGTGTGCGAGCGGATGCTCCGCGGGTGATGAGTCATCCGCTCGAATCGGTTGTATAACCCTCCGCTAGGAGTGTCGCAAGCATTCAATCGCGTCGGCGGCGCTCCAGAATGCCCCGACATCTCTGAAATTGCGGGTGGCGGCATGAAAACGCCGCGCGACAAACTGTGTACCTGAGGCGGTCTCCTCGGCTTTTAGATGGCCGATGATGCGGTCCCGGCCGTCGGTAACGCGCCACATGTTTTCCGGCAGAGGATGACATTTCAGACGCGATGTCGCGAAGGAAACATCTGGGATGAGGCGGTCGAGAGCGGGTGCTGCGTCGAGTGCTGTCATGGTTTTCTCCTTCGCTGATTCGAAAGTATCTGTAGCCACCGACACCGACGCGGAAGTTGGATTCTCCCCACAGCTGCGGGCGCGCAGTTCCGTCCACAAAGCGAGGCATCTGCGTCGCTGTCTCGTCAGCGTCGTCGAGAGTGGATACCGCCCTGGCGCCCGCCGGGCACTCGGGCGCCAGGGCACCCGAATCAATAAGGAGAGGAGTCGCTCCGATGAGTGACAGCATCACGATCACGGGAAACATCACAGAGCCAGAGCGGCGAGAAACGAACGCAGGCGTGCCAGTCACGACGTTTCGGCTCGCGCGAACCGAGCGGCGTTACGACCGTGAAAAGGGTTCGTGGGCGGACGGCATAACGAGTTGGTTTACCGTGTCGGTATTTCGCACACTGGCAGATCATGCTTTTCAATCGCTTCATCGCGGCGACCGCGTGATTGTGCACGGTCGTTTGCGCTTACGAGAGTGGGACACCGGCACCAAAAAGGGAGTCTCGGCTGAAGTGGACGCTGAGTCAATCGGCCCGGACCTGCTCTGGGGCACCACGACATTTCGACGGGGCAGCTCCGGTGATTCTGACAGTTCTCGATCGACGAGTTCGGCAGAGCAGGAATGGGCGGCACCAACAGGTGACGACGTGTGGAAAGCGCCCATGAGCGCGACAGCAGACGCGTCGTCACGTTCTGATTCAGGCAGCGAAGCGCTTCTGGCGAGCAGCGAAGGCGGCGTCGAGGTGCCGTTCTAGACGCTCTCCTCACGACAACGCCACAGCGCAGGGCACATAGACTTGCCGCGTGAATCGCCGTCGGAACGTTCGCTTGTCAATCGCAGTAGTGGCTTTAGCGTCACTCGGCGTGATCGTTGCTGGATGTACAGCCACGCCAATCACCCCAAGCCCGACAGTGACAAAATCTCCAGTTGCCACGGCGGAACCGACTGTCGACGCCGCGCCAGCGCTCGTGCCGAACGGAACCGCTGACGAGAACCTCCCGTTCTTCGCTCAGATTGTGCAAAGAGTGTGGGACGGAGGCGGGTCCGACGCTGTTTCTGGGCGTGCGTACATCGATGCGCTTTCTGCAGCCGGCTTCGATAAGGCATCGATGCAGGTGACCCAAGATATGACGACCGTTGGCAACCCCGCTGAAAGTATTCAGTTTTCAGTGCTGTTGGGGGAGGACTGCCTCGTCGGACAGGTGGGGCCAGCAACAGGCGAAGCCGTGAGCGTCGTTCTGCCTGTTTTGGGTACGGGTACTTGCCTCCTCGGCGAGACGCGTCTCATCGACTGGTAGGCGTCACAACGGTTCTGGATACATGCCGGTGGCTACACCGGTAGGCTGGGTCGCTGACGTCATCACCCAGAGGAGAACGTTCAAAAGCTATGGCTGAGTACATCTATCAGATGGTCCGTGCCCGCAAAACGGTGGGCGACAAGCTCATTCTCGACGATGTAACCATGGCGTTCTTGCCAGGGGCAAAAATCGGAATGGTCGGCCCTAACGGGGCCGGTAAGTCGACGATTCTGAAGATTATGGCGGGGCTCGATCAACCTTCAAACGGTGACGCGAACCTAAGCCCCGGGTTTACCGTCGGCATCTTGATGCAAGAACCCGAACTGAACGAATCGAAGTCAGTTCTCGAAAACGTCGAAGAGGGCGTCGGCGAGATCAAGGCCAAGGTTGACCGATTCAACGAGATTTCAGCGCTGATGGCTGAGCCTGATGCTGACTTCGACGCGCTGCTCGCCGAAATGGGCACGCTGCAAGAAGACATCGATGCCGCCGACGCGTGGGACCTCACTTCCCAACTCGAACAGGCGATGGACGCTCTGCGCACCCCGCCTGGCGACGCAACGGTCGCCAACCTTTCCGGTGGTGAGAAGCGCCGAGTTGCGCTGACAAAACTGCTGTTGCAAAAGCCTGACCTGCTCTTGCTCGATGAGCCGACGAACCACCTGGATGCCGAGAGTGTGCTGTGGCTTGAACAGCACCTCCAGAAGTACCCAGGAGCTGTCATCGCGATCACTCACGATCGATACTTCCTCGATAACGTGGCCCAGTGGATCGCTGAAGTCGACCGTGGTCGACTGATCGGGTATGAGGGAAACTACTCCACGTATCTCGAAAAGAAGGCCGAGCGCCTCAACGTTCAGGGCAAGAAAGACGCCAAACTTGCGAAGCGCCTCACCGAAGAACTCGCGTGGGTTCGCTCCAACGCGAAGGGCCGCCAGGCGAAGTCGAAGGCACGACTCGCTCGCTACGAGGAAATGGCGACCGAGGCTGAGCGCACAAAGAAGCTCGATTTCGATGAAATCCAGATCCCGGCTGGCCCGCGTCTTGGATCCGTTGTCATTGAAGCGAAGAAGCTGCAAAAGGGCTTCGACGGCCGAATGCTCATCAATGGGCTGAGTTTTAGCCTTCCGCCGAACGGAATCATCGGCGTTATCGGCCCCAACGGTGTCGGAAAGACGACTCTGTTCAAGACGATCGTGGGCCTGGAGCCAATCGATGGCGGTGACCTCAAAATCGGCGAGACCGTGAAGATCAGCTATGTCGATCAGACGCGCGGCGGTATCGATCCCAACAAGACGCTCTGGGAAGTGGTCTCGGACGGGCTCGATATCATCACGATCGGAAAGACCGAGATTCCGTCACGCGCATACGTGTCGAAATTCGGGTTCAAGGGTCCGGACCAGCAAAAGAAAGCCGGCGTTCTCTCCGGCGGTGAGCGCAACCGCTTGAACCTCGCGCTCACGCTGAAGCAGGGCGGAAACTTGCTGCTTCTTGACGAACCGACCAACGACCTGGACGTGGAAACACTCCAGTCCCTGGAAAACGCACTTCTCGAGTTTCCTGGTTGTGCTGTGGTCATCACGCACGATCGGTGGTTCCTCGACCGAATTGCGACGCACATCTTGTCTTACGAGGGCACGGAAGAGCATCCCGACCAGTGGCACTGGTTCGAGGGGAACTTCGAGGCATACGAAGAAAACAAGATCGAGCGACTCGGGCCCGACGCTGCCAAGCCATCGCGCGCGACATATCGCAAGCTGACGCGTGACTAATACATCAATCCCTGGGGTGGCTCGTCGAATTCATATTCCGATTCACCTCAGGTGGGGTGATGTTGACGCGTTCAATCACGTCAACAACACCTCGATGCTAAAGCTCCTCGAAGAAGCCAGAGTCCGCGCATTTTGGCGACCCGGCGCTCACGAGACGGCGCCGGAGACTGCGGTTGTCGATGCGTCATCCGAGGTTGGCGCGATGACGCTCATCGCTCGTCAGGAGATCGAATACCTCGCCCCGGTGCCGTATCAACGACCGCCGCTCGACGTGCAAATGTGGTTCGGAGCGCTCGGCGGTTCAAGTCTCGAAGTCTGCTACGAAGTGTTCTCTGGCGAGGGACACTTAGCGGCTCCAGTTCTCTACGCCAGGGCTACAGTCGTCATCGTGATGGTGAGCGTTGAGACTGGGCGACCGGTACGGCTAACCAACGAGCAACGTTCGGTGTGGTCCCAATACGTTGGCGAACCGATCGTCTACGCGCACCGCAGGTGAAGCGCTAACCAGCAGGAACCCGCACCATGACTTCTTGTGCCACGCTGACCAGTAATTCCCCCGCGCGCGAGTAGATGCGTCCGGTCGCAAGGCCTCGACCGCCGCGCGCGCTTGGGGACTCTTGCATGTAGAGCACCCATTCGTCGGCGCGTCCATCTCGGTGCCACCACATCGCGTGATCCAAGCTCGCAACTTTCAAACCAGGCGTCATCCATGCGATTCCGTGCGCCCGCAGAATTGTCTCTTGAATCGTCAAGTCGCTCATGTACGCGAGAGCGGCGCGGTGCACACCCGGCTCGTCCGGCAGAGCACCGCGCGTACGCATCCACACGGCCTGCGTCGCCGACGGCTCGACTGCTTCTGTGTATAACGCGCCGTGAACATGCCTTACATCGAGTGGCTGCTCGCTGAAGATTCGGTCTGAGAACGGGTGCGACCCATCGCTGTCGGGATCAGGCAGGCTCTCCGGGTCCGGGATGCCTGTCGGCATTGCGGCGTGGTGTTCCATTCCTGGGGACTCATCTTGAAACGAGGCGATCATAGAGAAAATGGGAACGCCGTCCTGAAATGCTTGCGTTCGTCGGGTTGAGAACGAGCGACCGTCGTGAATGCGATCAACCGAAAACGTGATGCTTCTCGACGCGTCACCTGGTCGCAAAAAGTAGCCATGCATCGAGTGCGGCAGCCGTTCATCGGGCAGTGTACGGCCGGCAGCTACGACCGCCTGCGCGAGAACCTGTCCGCCAAAAACTCGTCCGTACGGCATCGGTTGCGAACGCCCCGTGAAGATGTCTTCGGTCGTCCGCGCATCTGATGACTCCAGTGCGAGTACACCGAGCAGGTTGACGATTGGATCTTCGGGCACAGGGTTCACCGTTCTTCTCCCGTCGAGAGCGAACCGGACGCACTCCCTGTTGATAGTTTAGGACGGGTGCCCGCTCGCCTACATTTTCCCGATTCCGCCGCCGCCTCTGATCTCGTCACCTTCGCCTCCCGCGCGTCGAAACTCGGTGCAGAATCTCGTATTCGTCTCCAGGCCGCGGGCGGAACGATCGCGATGACAACCGCGATTCTCTCCCCAAAGGGTTTGTTGGACGCGACCCCGACGATTCTTGCGATGCGCGCGATCCCCGTGGATGCCGATCTCGTCTGTGACTTCGTTGTAGCGGCGAGTGACCTCGTTGCCGATGCGGATGATTCGAATCAGGTCGTGCTGCCAGAAAACAGCGTGACCGCGGCTTGGGCCGGAATCGCGCCCCCGCGTGCCGGTTGGGAATCTTCTGAGCCGATTGCAGCATCTGTCATCGCCGCTCGAGCGCAGTGGGGGATAGCTGCGGTGTCCGATGCAATGCCGCAGGACGCGGGCGAAGACATCGTGCATGGAGTTCGGGCTTCGATCTGGGGCGTGGCTGATGCCGAACTTGCCGGGCTACCGCTAGGAGTCGCTTTCGCGGCGTTCACCATGGGGTTCATTGCTGGTGACGAGCTCGCTCAACTTCGGCGTGCGCCGTCATGGCAACGGCTCACTCTGTCTCGAGGTCATGTGTTGGTGCGCGTTCCCAAGCACAGCGGACTAACTCCGGTGCGAGCAACCGGGTCGCGCTAGACCGCCGCAGCAGCGGCGCGTCCTGCGGCCCGCCCGGAGAAAAGGCAGCCACCTAAGAAGGTTCCCTCCAAGGCTCGGTAGCCGTGTATACCTCCACCCCCGAAACCGCTCGCTTCCCCAGCGGCGTAGAGCCCTGGAATAGCAGCACCGTTGTTTCCGAGGGCTCGGGAAGACAGATCCGTCTCGATCCCGCCGAGAGATTTACGCGTGATCACGTGCAGCTTGACGGCGATTAGTGGCCCTGCCGCAGGATCGAGAATGCGATGCGGCGAAGCGGTTCGAACGAGCTTGTCACCGCGGTACGCGCGTGCCGAGCGGAGCATCGCAATTTGGGCGTCTTTTGTGAACTCGTTCGTGAGCTCGCGGTCGCGAGCTTCGACTTCGGCGCGGACCCGGTTCGCGTCGAGTGCCTCACCGCCGGGCAGCGCGCGCATACCTGCGATGAGTGCATCGAGGTTGTGACGCACAACGAAGTCCTCACCATGGTCGAGGAAAGACTGAACGGGGCCGGCTGCGCCGGGCCCGAGCCGTGAGCGCAGGAGCAGGGGGATGTCTTTTCCTGTGAGGTCTGGGTTTTGTTCGCTGCCTGAAAGCGTGAATTCCTTCTCCACGATGCGTTGTGAAAGAACGAACCAGGAATGATCGTGTCCGGTCCGTCGCAGGTACTCAAGCGTCCCGAGCGTATCGAAGCCAGGGAACAGCGGCACCGGTAGTCGTTTGCCCGTGGCATCCAACCAGATCGACGAGGGCCCCGGAAGAATTCGGATGCCGTGAGAAGGCCAGACCGGGCTCCAGTTTTTGATTCCCTCGACGTAGTGCCACATTCGGTCGCCGTTGATGAGTCGCGCTCCGGCAGCTTCTGACACTGATTGCATAGAACCATCTACGTACGCTGGCACGCCCGTGAGCATTGACTCGGGTGGGGCTCCCAATCGTGGCGGCCACTGCTTTCGTACGAGGTCGTGGTTTCCACCAATTCCTCCGGTGCTGACAATCGTGGATTGCGCGCGAATCGAGAAATCGCCAACAGGTTCACGTGACGTCGCGATGCCGCGGGCGTCGTCGGCGGGGGCGAGGACGACTCCGGTGGCGCCGGTGACCGAGCCATCCGCGGAGGTTAGCTCGGTGACCCGGTGCCGCGGCAGGATCGTGAGGCGACCGTTTTCTTCTGCGGTTTCGACAGTGCGCTGGAATGGCGAAACAACTCCCGGTCCGGTACCCCACGTGATGTGGAATCGTGGCACCGAGTTTCCGGGCCCCATTGCCGTATAGCCGCCGCGCTCGGCCCACCCCACTACAGGGAAAAAAGACACACCTTTGCTGCGCAGCCACGCGCGCTTTTCTCCCGCCGCAAAATCGAGATATGCCTCTGCCCAGCGACGAGGCCACGCATCTTCATCGCGATCGAAACCAGCGGTTGCCTCCCAGTCTTGACGGGCCAGCGCCACGGAGTCCCGAATACCCATCCGTCGCTGTTCCGGAGAATCGACGAAGAAGAGGCCCCCGAAGGACCACCACGCTTGACCACCGAGGTTCGATCGTGATTCTTGATCGATAAGAGTGACAGATACTCCTGCTGCAAGCGCTTCGGAGGCGGCAACAAGCCCCGCGAGTCCCCAACCGATCACAAGCACGTCGGTGTCGTAATTCATTGTCATGGCGACTCCTTTGTCGGCCTTGGACTTATGGTGTTGGTTCGAAGGTGTTCACCATAGCGAGCGCAGCTCTTTGGAGATAGTCCCACAGAGTCGCTTCGTGCAGTGGAGACAGCCCGAGCTCATCGACAGCTTTTCGCATGTGTGCGAGCCAGCGATCGCGCGCATCCGGGTTGATGTGAAATCCCGCGTGCCGCATCCTTAGACGAGGATGACCGCGTTCCTGGCTGTAGGTCGTTGGGCCGCCCCAGTACTGCTCAAGAAAAAGGAGCAGGCGCTCCTTGGCAGGCCCGAGGTCCGCTTCGGGGTACATGGGTTCGAGAACCTCATCATTTGCGACGCCGTCGTAGAAGACATCGACGAGTTTGGCAAACGTCGGACGGCCACCTATTTGCTCATAAAAGCTCGGTGCTGCGTGATCTGTCACTCGTTCGGTTCCTTTGATACATCCTGGACTTTGGGCTCCGGGCGCGGCAGCGTCGTGCGCCATAGCGGCCGGTCCGGGGTCGTCGCGATGGGGGTGGGGCGCGTGCGAGGCGGGTTTGCTCCGCGCACACGTTGCGCAGCATCGTTGCCTGTGAGCGTGACCGAGCTGAGGCTCGGCACTGTGAGTCCGAGCGCCTCTACCGCGCTTTTCAAGCGGAGCTTCAATTCACTTGTCACGTCATCTTTTGCAGTGGCGCGCGTTTTCATGACCACTCGAATCACGAGGAGATCGCCCGAGATGGTCTCCAAACCCCATGTCTCGGGATGCTCCAAGATTCTGCTGTGCCACTTTGGCTCCTTCGCGAGATCGTTCGCCGCGTCAAGCATGGCAGATTCTGCTTCGGTGATATTGGTTCCAGAGGGAACTCCAACATCGACGATCGCGCGAGACCAACCCTGAGACATGTTTCCGATGCGGGTGATCTCGCCGTTTCGGACGTACCAAAGCGTGCCGTTCGCGTCACGCACGTGCGTGACCCGCACACTGACGAATTCGACGATTCCGGTCGCGAGACCGACGTCGACGATATCGCCGATTCCTATTTGGTCTTCCGCCACAATGAAGATGCCGTTGAGGACATCTTTCACAATGTTCTGGGCTCCAAATCCGAGCCCAGCGCCAATCGCGGCGGTCAGGAGAGTCAAGGAGCCGAGGGTGCCAGGTGCGAGAAGCTGCACGACGAGAACAAGCGCGATGATGACGATCGTTACGTTGGCGATGTTCTGCAGGATCGAGCCGAGAGTGCGTGTGCGCTGCACAACACGCACCGCCGCGAGTGGCGAGCGATCGAGGGCCTGGGTGTCTTCGACGTTCGCCTTGTTCTTCGTTCGGTTCACAATGCGATTGACGACCCGGTGAATGATTATGCGAAGCACCCAAGACAGCAGGATGCCACCAACGACAATTCCGGCGACGTTCGCAACGTTCCATCCCACCGCCACCAATGCGGTGAGGATGTCGCTCCACCACAGCGTCGAGCCGATTTCGTTCGACTCGAGCGCGACGGTGTTCATTCTTTCGATCCTAACGAGGGCCGCTGAGACTTGCGCGTGAGCGCGCTATGGTCAGGAATCGCCCGGAACAACATCCCATTCGTAGGCAAGAATGACGAGATGAATGCGGTCGCGAGCCTGCAGCTTGCCGAGTATGCGACCGACGTGTGTTTTGACGGTCGACTCGCTGAGAAAGAGAACTGTCGCGATCTCCGCATTTGTTTTTCCGTCGGCGATCTCACGAAAGACATCCAGCTCTCGGGGTGTCAGCTCGGCGAGCGGCAGGGACTGCGTTGGTGTTTCGCTTGTCCCGGACGGGACACGATGCGAAAAGAGATCGAGCATCTTTCGTGTGACGCGTGGCGAAAGCATCGCGTCGCCGTTGTGAACAGCACGGATCGCTGACGTTAGCTCGGGAGCGCGTACGTCCTTGAGGAGAAAGCCGCTTGCTCCGGCGTGCAGCGCACCGAAGGCGTATTCATCGAGGTCGAATGTCGTCAGCACGATGATGCGCGCCGACGGCTGCGCACTCACGATCTGTCTCGTCGCTGTGATGCCATCGATGCGTGGCATCCGGACGTCCATAAGAATCACATCGGGTTTCAGTGCCATCGCCCGCTCGATGCCTTCGGAGCCATCCGATGCTTCGCCGACGACATCAACATCGTCTTCGGCATCGAGAATCATCCGGAAGCCCATCCGGATGAGCTGTTGGTCATCAACGATAAGGACGCTGATGGGAGTTGACGCACTTTCAGGCACGAGTGTCTTCTTTCGGGATGCGGGCGCGAAGACGCCAGATTGAGTCTGCGACGAACCCGGCCGTCATCGTTCCGCCGACGAAGGTAAGCCGCTCTCCCAGGCCTTTGAGACCGTAGCCGGAGCCCTGCGATGGCTCCGAGGGATGCGCGCCATCGTTTTCAATGCTGACTTCGATCTCGTTATCGGTGTAGATGACCGACAATGAGATCTGCGCGGGGTCGTGGCTGTATCGCATTGCGTTGGTGAGTCCTTCGCGTGCGATGCGGAGGACAGCAAGGCGTGCTGCGGAGGACCCTCCAGGCTCACCCGAAGTGCTCAGCACGACGCGGAATCCGGCCGCTCGGGCGGCATCCACCAATTCTGAAAGCGAAGATGCGAGATCAGGCACCAACGGAACGATGTCGTTGTTGTCGTCGTCTCTCAACACACCAAGCATGACGCGCATTTCGTCGAGCGCGCTCCGTGCCGTGCCTGCGATGGCTCGATTCGCTTCTGCGGCGCGTTCGCGGTCATTTGTCACACTGGCACCTTCTGAGAGCGCGACGATCACTGTGAGCGAATGGGAGACAATGTCGTGCATTTCGCGGGCGATGCGTGTGCGTTCGGCCGCTGCCGCGAGCCGTGAGTGTTGATTGCGCTCGATCAAGATCTGGCGTGAGCGACCGATAAGGGCCTCAAGGTATCGCTTGCGGTTGCCGACGTTGATGCCGATGAGTACGCCGAGGAGCAGCAAGAATATAGCGCTCACATTGACGTTGATCGTCGTCATTCCATTTGCACCTGCCATTGAAATCGAAATCCACGAAACAACTGCGAACAGCACGATGGCGGAACCAAACGCGTACCAGCTCGCACGAGCGTTTCGATAAACGGCAATGGAGTAGATCGCGACGAGAGCCGCAGGCCCCAGCAATTCGACCCCGCCGCCTTCGAGAAGAAGGAGTGGCGCCACTGCGGCGATGAAGACAAGGATCGGCCAGCGGCGTCGCCAGACGAGGGCGACGCATCCACCCACCGTCAACGCAATGGTCGCCGCGACTGTTGCGCTGCTCGGCTCGACGCTCGTACTAGCGGAGACTCGAGCACCGGCAGCCGACAGAAGGAGGGCAAGCGTTGCGATCAGGATGTCGGTGGCGAGCGGATGCCGTGCCCAAAACCTCCGCACGACACCGGGAGGGCGAGGCAGGCGCAGCTCATCCTCGGGGGAGCCAGCGGCCCCGCCGAGGATGAACGCTTGAGAATCGTGCACGGCGTGACTCTACGCGTCGCGCATTCTCAACACAGCAGCACCTCCGACAAGTGCAAGCAATGCCCATGCGATCAGCGTGGCGATGGCTGGCCACGTCTCAAGTGCATTTCCGGACATGCCGCTGCCCATGAAGAGCGATTGGCCAGCATTGGACGGCGCGTAGCTTGCGATCGTCTGGATCCAGGCGTAGCTGTCGGCGCGGGGGAAGAATAAGAACAGGATTGGTGCGACGAAGACGAGTCCGATTCCAATCGCGAGTGCGCCGGGGCCGTTCCGGATGACGAAGCCGATACCGACGCCCAAGATCGAGATCAGGCCGAGGTAAAGAGCTGCGCCGAGAAGCGGCATGAGTGAAGATGACAGATCACTGAAGTCGAGTGATGCGTCGCCCAGGATGGGTGCCGTGACCGCAACTGAGATTGCGAATGAGATCAGGCCGGTGATGAACATCGCGACGCCGACGACAAGTGCCTTCGCGAGCAGCGATCCGAACCGGCGCGGGGCCGCGGTGAGGGTCGATCTGATCATTCCCGTGGAGTATTCCCCGGTCACGGTGATGGCGCCGAGAATGACCGCAAGGAGTTGAGTAAGAATCGTACTGAAAACGATTGCCTGCACAGCGGCGTTGTTGGACGCGACCACTGATGCAGAAGCCTCACCGCCGAAAGAAGCAATTGCCGAGGCCATGAGCGCGCTCAGGCCCGCTGAAAGCACGGTGACAAGACAGATCGACCACCACGTCGATCTGACGGTTGTGAACTTGATCCACTCGGAGCGCACGAGGTGCGCGAAGCTGAGGCGGTATGCACTACCACCGGCGGTTGTCGTGTTGCGCGGAGCCTGAACGGTGTCGATGGTGCTCATGCGAGGTCCTTTGTTTTGTACTCGACGTCGTCACCGGTAAGCCGGAGGTACGCGTCTTCGAGGGTTCCAGAAGCTGGTGTCAGTTCGTGCAGGGCAATACCGCGCGCCGCAGCGAGATCACCGATGTCAGCGGCTTCGACGCCGCTGACATCGAGAAGGTGGGCTTCCTGGCTTGTCGTCGTGACACCGTCACGTTCGAGCGCTGCAGCGAGGAGAGGTGCCTGAGGGCTCCGTACGCGCACAGACGCGCGAGTCCACTGCTTGACGAGTGCATCGACCGATGCATCCGCGAGTACTTTTCCCCGACCGAGCACGATGATGTGGTCTGCTGTCACTGCCATTTCGCTCATCAGATGGCTCGAAAGCAATACGGTTTTTCCTTCCGATGCCGCGTGACGGACGAACCGACGTACCCACAACACGCCCTCGGGGTCTAGTCCGTTGACTGGTTCGTCGAGCACAAGCGTGTGCGGGTCGCCAAGGAGCGCGGCCGCAATTCCCAGTCGCTGGCCCATGCCGAGCGAGAATCCGCCGGCGCGCTTTTTTGCAACAGAGGTGAGACCCGTGATCTCGATAACTTCATCGACCCGCGAGCGGCGGATGCCGTGGGTCGCCGCCATCGCGCGCAGATGGTTCCGTGCGCTTCGTCCCGTGTGGACCGCCTTCGCGTCGAGCAGTACGCCGACTTCAGCTAGTGGAGCGCGGAGCTTCGTGTAGTCACGACCATTCACCGTGACCTGGCCATTGGTGGGCCGGTCGAGGCCGACGATCATGCGCATCGTGGTGGATTTACCTGCGCCGTTCGGGCCGAGGAATCCTGTCACTTTGCCGGGTTGGACTGTGAAACTTACATCGGAGACGGCATTTTTGGCCCCGAAGCTCTTGCTGAGGTTCTCTGCAACGATCATGTCTTCAGGTTAGGAAGACATCGCCGCTGCCCGAATCGGACGTGGGTATCATCCTGGTTGGGCACCGTGGCACCACGGGACCATTTCCAGACCAAAAGGTGAGTCCCCACGCCTACGAGAGGCATGGGGACTCACCGGATGTGGTGCGTTGGGGTGCTAGCTCGCGTCACGTTCCTGCGCGGCAAGTGAGCGAACAGTGCCTGCGAGATTCTCGCTCACGAGTCGGCGAAGAGCGCCGGGCGCATCGGAGTTGTCTGCAAGCCAGGCGCGCGTGGCATCGCGAAGGCTCACGTTTGCGAGCGCTGCGGGGTACAACCCGACAATCAGATAGCTAGCGATCTGGTAGCTGCGGCTGTTCCACACCGGCAGAAGCATGTCGAAGTACGCCGAGACGAAGTCCTCGAGAAGCTCGGCACTAGCCGGGTTTGTGAAACCGAGTGCCGTCGAGCGAACGATGGTGTTCGGAGCGTCTCCCGAAACGACGAGAGAATCCCACGCTGCGCGCTTTGCTTCGGCGGTAGGAATCGCAGCTTTTGCCTGGGCTGCGAACTCGCCACCCTTCGCGGTGTTGTCGGATTCGAGAGCAGTATCGATTTCTGATGCCGTCACGACGCCACCCGCGGCCAGTGAGACCAAGAGCTGCCACGACAGATCTGTGTCGATCTCCAGGCCTTCGAGGACGTGCTCGCCGTCGCGAAGCGCGCGGACGGTCTGCCATTGGGCAGCATTCGATGCAGCCGCCGCAAATGACGTGACGAACTGCAGCTGGCTGTCGCTTCCCTTTTCGGCATGCTGTGCGAGTTCCCACAGCGCGTCGGCAACCTTGATGCGAGTGGCCTCGCGCTTGGCTGGAACGACGTAACTGTTGGCCGCGAGCAGAAGCTGGCCGAGGGTGGTTCGAACCGTCGTCGATTCGCTCTCGGAGCCAATGTTTCGGAGCACGAGATCGACATAGGCGGATGCGGCAGTCTCAGCATCGCGGGTCTGATCCCATGCCGCGCCCCAGACGAGGGAGCGGGCCAGAGGGTCACTGATGTCACGAAGGTGCGCGATCGCGGTGGCCAGCGAGCGCTCATCGAGACGGATCTTGGCGTAGGCCAGATCGCTGTCGTTGAGTAGCACGAGGTCTGGGCGTTCGATACCGATCAGTGCGGGCACATCGGTTCGGTCGCCATCAACATCGATTTCGACGCTGTTGACGCGCTCAAGGCGGCCATCGCGCAGGCTGTAGAAGCCCACGCCGAGGCGGTGCGGGCGGATTGTCGGGTAGTCGGCCGGCGCTGTCTGCACGATTGCGAACCGTGTGATCTTGCCGTCTCTCTCTTCGATGAGCGGCGACAGAGTGTTGACGCCGGCGGTTTCGAGCCACTTCTTGGCCCATTCGCCGAGTTCACGTCCACTCGTGGCTTCGAGCTCAACGAGCAGGTCGCTCAGTTCGGTGTTGCTCCACTCGTGCTTAGCGAAGTAGGCGGCAACACCGGCGAAGAACTGCTCGACGCCAACCCATGCGGCCAGCTGTTTGAGCACTGATCCGCCCTTGGCATATGTAATGCCATCGAAGTTCACCTGTACGTCATCGAGATCGTTGATCTCAGCCACAACCGGGTGAGTGGAGGGGAGCTGGTCTTGACGGTAAGCCCAGGTCTTTTCCATCGCGTTGAAGGTAGTCCAAGCAGCAGTCCACTCGGTTGCTTCTGCCGTGGCGATCGTAGAGGCCCACTCCGCGAACGACTCGTTGAGCCACAGTCCGTTCCACCACTTCATGGTGACGAGGTCACCGAACCACATGTGGGCGAGCTCATGCAGGATCGTCACAACGCGGCGTTCCTTGACGGCATCCGTCACCTTGCTGCGGAAGACGTAGGTCTCCGTGAACGTGACAGCGCCAGCGTTCTCCATGGCGCCGGCGTTGAACTCCGGCACGAAGAGCTGGTCATACTTGGCGAACGGGTAGGGATAGTTGAACTTCTCTTCGTAGTACGCAAAGCCCTCACGGGTTTTGTCGAAGATGTAGTCAGCATCAAGGTGCTGCCACAGGCTCTTGCGACCGAAGACTCCGAGCGGGATGACGCGGCCTGATGCGCTCGTGAGTTCTGAGTACGTCGACTCATACGGACCGGCGATTAAGGCCGTGATGTATGACGAGATGCGGGGCGTCGGCTCGAAGGCCCACGTCGCGGATCCGTTGCCGTGGTCTTCTGGAGCGCTCGCTTCGGGTGAGTTCGAAATGACCTTCCACGCGGCGGGTGCTGTCACCGTGAACGTGAACGCAGCTTTGAGGTCGGGCTGCTCGAACACGGCGTACATGCGACGCGAGTCGGGGACCTCGAACTGTGAGTAGAGATACACCTCTTCGTCTACGGGGTCAACGAAACGGTGCAGTCCTTCGCCAGTGTTGGTGTACACACAGTTGGCATCGACGACAAGCTCGTTTTCAGCGGCGAGGTCGTCAAGCGAGATGCGCGAGTCAGCGAACGCAGTCGCTGGGTCGATAGCGCGTCCGTTGAGTGTGATCGAGTGCACATCACGTGCGATGAGGTCTATAAAGGTGCTGGCACCGGCGGTTGCTGCGAAGCGCACAGTCGATCGCGAACGGAATATCTCCGGTCCTGTTGTCAGGTCGAGCGCGATGTCATAGGAGCGGGTGTCGACGACGGCACGGCGCTCCTGTGCTTCGATTCGGGTGAGGTTCTCTCCAGGCACTACGTTGCTCCCAGGTTCGGGGTGGATGCTTCGTGAGGCTGAGCTCACATGGCGCGCTTGGGCGGATCGCGGCGGCGCGGCATATCAACCCTATCGTCGCCCGCTGTAGCGATCCAGGAGCGCCGCCGAGGTGCGAGGATAGCAAGATGAGTGTTCCCTTCTCATCTGCCGCCGCCTCCACTGGCGCGCCCCACATCGAAACTCCCACCGCATACGACGGCATCCTGCTCGCAGGCTTTGGCGGACCCGAGGGCCAGGATGATGTCATCCCCTTCCTCCGTAACGTCACCCGCGGCCGAGGCATCCCTGATGAACGGCTCGAGGAGGTTGCGCATCACTATCGCGCCTTTGGCGGGATCAGCCCCATCAACGCACAGAACCGTGCGCTCAAGGCCGCACTCGAAGACGAACTTGCCCGGCGCGAGATCGACATCCCCATTTACTGGGGCAACCGCAACTGGGCGCCTTATCTCAACGAGGCAGTCCAAGAAGCAGCGGATGCCGGCGACCACACCCTCCTCGGGCTCGCCACAAGTGCTTACAGCTCGTTCTCAAGCTGTCGTCAGTACCGCGAAGATTACGCACGAGTACTTACCGAAACCGGGCTGAGCGACACGGTCACGATCGACAAGGTGCGGCAGTTCTTCGATCACCCGGGCTTCGTCGCTCCGTTCGTTGACGGCGTCAAAGCCGCGGTTGTTCAGATGCTGGCAGACGGTGAAGAAGCTGACGGCATCCGAATTCTCTTCTCGACCCACTCGGTACCGATGGCTGACGCTGAGCGATCGGGTCCCCGGGATCTTGATCTCGGCCCGGGTGGAGCATACGCGGCGCAGCACGAAGCTGTCGCTGCCTACGTGATGTCTGAGGTCACGAGCGAAGTTCCCGCCGCAGCTGTTATCGATTGGCAGCTCGTTTATCAGTCGCGTTCGGGCCCGCCGACACAACCCTGGCTCGAGCCCGACGTCTGCGATGTCATTGAGGAGCTTCCCGCGACTGGCGCTACCGCCGTCATCGTTGTGCCGCTCGGCTTTGTCAGCGACCACATGGAAGTTATGTGGGACCTCGATACCGAAGCGATGGAAGCCGCGGCTGAAGCTAACCTTCGTTTCGCGCGGACTCCGACGCCGGGCACTGCCCCCGAGTACGTTGCTGGCCTCGTCGACCTGATCGAAGAGCGCCTCAACGGAACTCCTGTGGCTGAGCGTCCACACGTCACGAAACTCGGCCCCTGGTTCGACGTGTGCCGACCGGGTTGCTGTGAGAACGTGCGCGCCGGGTTTAAACCTGCCGCCGCCGGTATCGTCCCGTAACCGAAGGCAGCGTTTATTCGCCGCTCGCCCAAATCTCTAGGATCGACACATGCGCATCCACATCGCGACAGATCATGCTGGCCTCGAGTTCTCGACGGAGTTGCAACGCCATTTGGCGAACGCGGGCCACGAGGTCGTTGACCACGGCCCGATCGCGTACGAGCCGCTCGATGACTATCCCGCTTTTTGTATTCGCGCGGCGCAAGCTGTCGTTCGCGACCAAGCTGCGGGAATCGAGACGCTCGGCGTGGTGTTCGGCGGTTCGGGAAACGGTGAACAGATCGCTGCGAACAAGGTATTGGGCGTCCGCGCGGCACTCGTGTGGAATCTGTCGACCGCAGAACTTGCGCGACAGCACAACGATGCGAATGTGATTGCTATCGGGGCTCGCCAGCACACCTTTGCCGAGGCATCCGAACTCATCGATCGATTCATCGCGACACCCTTTTCAGACGAAGAGCGCCATGCGCGCCGCATCGCGCAGCTGGCCGAGTATGAGACTGACGGGTCTCTCGTGGCCGACCCGCGCGCTGGTCGCACAGGTGTGAGCGCCCCCGATTCGTTCGACCCCGAAGCCGGCTGATGCCCGAAGGACATTCCGTCCACCGGATCGCACGCCAATTTGCACGTAATTTTCAAGGCCGCACGGTTGCCGCGTCGAGCCCACAAGGACGGTTTTCTGAGGGGGCGTCCCTGCTGTCGGGCCGTACGCTCCTCGGTGCGCGCGCCGTGGGCAAGCAGATGTTCTTGGAGTTTGAAGGCGATCTTTGGCTTCGAGTGCACCTCGGCCTTTACGGTGCATGGGACTTTTCCGGCGAGATTCTCGTGGATTCGACTATTGCTTCGGCGAACGGGCGCATGGGTCAGACCAACCAACGCGGGACTGTTCTCGAAGACCAAGCAATCATGGATGCAGCGGGTGAAAACTCTCTCGCCTCAATAGGTGCACCGCGAAAAGCTCGGGTGCATGTGCGGATGTCTGAGCAGACGAAGGGGCTCGCCGAGGATGACGCGGAGTGGCCTCCGCCGATTGTTGGACAGGTGCGACTGCGACTTCTCACAGACTCGACGTGTGCCGACCTCCGCGGGCCCACAGCGTGTCAAGTGCAGACATCTGATGAGATGGCGGCGTCGGTTGCAAAACTCGGCCCTGATCCGCTCGTTGATGACCCCGCAGTGGGGGAGGAACGCTTTGTCTCGGTCGTTGCCCGTAAACCTACGGCGATCGGACTTCTCCTGATGGACCAGGCCGTGATCAGTGGCATCGGAAACGTGTATCGCGCCGAGATGCTCTTTCGCGCCCGCCAAAATCCGCACACGCCCGGGCGGGAGGTTCCAACGGCGACCGTTCGTGAGCTGTGGCGGGACTGGGTTCGTTTGCTGTCGATTGGCGTTGAGACCGGTCAAATGATGACAATGGACGATCTCGATCCGGAGTCGTACCGTCGCGCCATGGCTTCGCGGGACGACCGCCACTGGGTCTACCACCGTGCCGGACTGCCATGTCGAGTCTGCGGTACGGCGATATTGCTCGAAGAGGCGGCCGGTCGAAAACTCTACTGGTGCCCCAAATGCCAAGCGTAAGGAAAAGATGAGACAGAACCCGAGTTTCGTGATGACGGATGTCGCCGAGCTGCGACGTCTCATCGAACTCAACCCCTGGGTCACATTGGTGAGCACCGGTCCCGATGGCCTGGTGGCATCTCACTACGCTGTGCTGCTCGACGACAGCCGCGATGACCTGACAATTGTCGGTCATGTGGGCAAACCAGACGACGCGATTCTTGGCCTCGGTGAGCGCGAGTTGCTTGTTGTCGTGCAGGGTCCGCATGGATACATCTCACCGTCTTGGTACGGCGACGTCGCGGCCGTGCCCACGTGGAACTTCATCTCGGCACATTTGAGCGGCGTCCCGGAGCTTCTTAGCGCCGAAGAGAATCTGGCGGTCCTTGATCGCCTGGTGAACCGATTCGAAAATGGAATGCCGCATCCCAGAGGCATGTGGGAGCGTCCCAATGATGAAGCCTTCGTGCAGCGCTTGGCCAGTGGAACTGTGGGCTTCCGTCTCACTCCGTCGCGAGTCGTCGGTAAACGAAAGATGAGTCAGAACCGGCCGGCGGACGTCATCGACACGATCATCGGCGAACTCGAGGATGACGGTGTGCATTCGAACCAGTCGCTCGCCGAAGAGATGCGCCGAGCGCGTGTGAGGGGTGTGAACGCATGACTGCGGTAGGGGAGCACGTCGGCACGATTCGCGGTGGTCGAATTTCGGGCTCTGGCAGCGCGCTTCTGCCCTGGGACGGCCCATCCGACATCTTCATTGCGAACGGGCACATCGCAGATATTGCGCCTGCGGGGGCTGTGCCACCGCAGGGCGAGGTCGTTGATGCCCACGGCGGCTGGGTGCTGCCGGGTCTCTGGGATCATCACGTGCACGTTCTTCAAACCGCACTGAGCGCACAACGTCGTGATGTTGGCGAAGCTGTTTCTGCCGTTCATGCCGCATCGATCATGGCTGATACGCCGCCGCTCGTGGACGGTCGTCGCGTCGGTGTCGGCTTTCGAGACGCACTCTGGAACGATGTGCCCAGCTTGGCTTTGCTCGACGAGGCAACGGGCCAAATACCGACCTACATCATCAATGCAGATGTGCACAGCGTGTGGATGAACTCTGCCGCTCTCCGTCGCGAACAGATGGATGCCGCTGACGGAGTTGTGCGCGAAGAGCCCGCTTTCGAGATCTCTCGGCGGTTGAATCATGTCGATCCGCGAATGGGAGATGCGCACGTGCGCCAGATGGCGCGTGCCGCGGCGGCGCGGGGAGTCGTCGGTCTCATCGACTTCGACATGGAATGGAACGACGAATCATGGGCGCGCCGCCTCGAGGGTGGATTCGACGAACTCCGCGTTCGGTTTGGCATCTACCCAATGTTTTTGGAGCGTGCAATAACCGAGGGTCTTCGTACCGGCGACACAGTGCGAGGCGCGGCATCCGATCTTGTTCGCGTTGGTCCACTGAAAGTGATTCGCGATGGCTCACTGGGCACGCGCACTGCTGCATGCTCCCACCCATATACCGGCGATCCGTTGAACCACGGCGTGCTCACAATCGATAACGACACACTTCGTGAACTCATGACGATCGCGACCGCCAACGGCATCGACAGCGCAATTCACGCCATTGGCGACGTCGCAGGTTCGGGTGCTCTGGATGCTTTCGCCCTCACGGGCGCGCGTGGATCGATTGAGCATGCACAATTGGTTGCGCACGCCGATATTCAGCGATTCGCGCGGCTTGGCATCACCGCAAGCGTGCAGCCGGAACACGCGATTGATGACCGCGATATCACCGATGTGGAGTGGGCCGGGCAGACGGCTCTCGCCTACCCGCTTCGGGCGCTGGCTGACGCAGGAATTGCGCTCCAGTTTGGCTCCGACGCTCCTGTCTCGCCGCTGGATCCGTGGGCAGCTCTTGCAGCGGCGACATTCCGCACTCGTGATGGGCGCGAACCGTGGCGACCCGAGCAGGCGCTCGATATTGATACGGCGCTTGCCGCGTCCACTCACTCCGGCTCGCTTTCTCCGGAGACTATTGTTCCTGGTGCGCTAGCGGACCTCATCGTTGTAGACGCTGATCCGCGTACCGCCGATCAGTCAGAGCTTCGCGCGATGTCGGTGCGAGCAACGATGATCTCGTCTCGTCTCACTCACCTCGCTTAAACGATGACGGCCCCGCTGGCATAGCGCCAGCGGGGCCGTCATCGTGTGAATGATTCAGCCGCTGATGTGTGCGACGAGGAACCAACGGTCCTTCTCGAGGCTCCGCTGAATCTCGATCGCGACGTCCTGGCTGGTCTGGTCGATCTCGTCGAGGCCTTCTACTGCCGCGCGCACGTCGACAAGAACTGTGTCCATGTCGGTCACGATGTTTGCGACAATCGCGTCCCACTGGGTGAATCCTGCCGGAACTGCAGTCTCAGCGGTCTTCTGCGCGATGGTGCTGAGGCGGGCGTCGATGGGGAGACCCAGAGCGACGATGCGCTCAGCAGCAGTGTCGGCGCCTGCCTGGGCGTTGCTCACGACGGTGTCGAGCAGTTCGTGGATAGCGATGAAGTTCGCGCCGCGCACGTTCCAGTGTGCCTGCTTGCCATTGACGGCGAGGGCCTGAAGACCGAGGGCTACGGGGGCGAGGAACTGTGCCGTGCCCGCTGCAACGGTGGGGTCGGCGGTGGTTGCGAGGGTGGTCTTTGTGTCAGTCATAGTCGTACCTCCGGGTCTTGCAGTTGTTCTGCTTTGTTCAACGGTACTGAGCGGAAAATATTCCGCAAGCAAGTTGAGGCAACGCTTATCAAGGTTCTGCTTACCTTCCTTCGTAGAGCACCACTACCGTGATTCGTATGACGATTGCTCAGAGTGCTTCAGTCCTCAGCCTCCCCGGCCATGTTCCGACCATCGATTCGACGGCATTCGTGGCAGATGGCGCACGCGTTGTGGGGGCAGTCACCCTCGCTGAAGGCGCGAGCATTTGGTACAACGCCGTTCTTCGAGCCGACAGCGCGGCAGTCACGATCGGGGCCGGAAGCAATGTGCAAGACAACGTATCGATTCACGTCGACAGCGGCCACGCGGCATCCGTGGGAGAAAACGTGTCGATCGGGCACAACGCTGTCGTCCACGGCTGCATAATCGAAGACGGATGCCTCATCGGAATGGGCAGCGTTATTCTTTCTGGCGCCGTCATCGGTGCCGGAAGCCTGGTCGCCGGGGGAGCAGTGGTGCTGGAAGGCGCGGTGATTCCGCCCGGATCACTTGTTGCTGGTGTCCCGGCGAAGGTGCGACGTGAGCTCACCGCGGAAGAGCGCGCCGGCATCCTGAAAAACGCAGCCTCTTATCGTGCGCACAGCGCCGAGCACCGCGGCGCACTACCCGCCTGAGCCTCGAGTCACACTCCGTCTGAATAGAAACAGCGTCGGAGAATCGCACAAATTCGGAGACTCTTTGCGAGAAACCTCCTATGGAGTGCGATTCTCCGACGCAGTGAAGTGATGTTTTGGACTACGGGACGATGACCGCGCGCGCCGACAGCGTGCCAGCCTGCATCCGCTTGTATGCCTCGGGGGCCTCATCGAGAGTGAAACGCTCGATGTCAGGTGTGATCTGGCCTGCCTGGTACATCGAGACAACCTCGTGAAGGTCGGCGATCGATCCCCAATAGGTGTTTGTGATGACAGCCTCGTACGGGTTCGTGAAGAACGACCACGTAGCTTCGCCGCCCGCGATGCCGACGACTGTGAGGCGCCCGCCCTGGGCGAGAACTGACTGTCCGAGCTTGATCGTGGGAGTGACGCCGACGAAGTCGAAGATAGCGTCCACGCCACGACCGCCCGTGATTTCTCGAATGCGCGCGGCCTGGTCTTCGCCCGCGCCTACAGTGATTGCACCACGCTCAGCGGCGCGAGTCATGGCGTCTTCTTTCGCATCTGTTGCGATGATCGTTGCGCCGGTCAATGCCTTGAGAATCTGTACGGCAATCTGACCAAGCCCACCGAGACCAATCACGAGCGCTGTCGCGCCGCCCTTGGCGAGAACCGGCTGCGCGAGGGTGATCGCGTGATAGGGCGTCAGCGCGGCATCCGCCAGGGGAGCTGCAGCTACGGGGTCGGCGTCGCCGAGGGCGACAAGGTTTCGGGTGGGGACAACGACATACTCAGCCATGCCGCCATCGCGACCGAGGCCGATTCCAAGGTAGGGCTGTGTCGCGACGTTCTGGCAATACGTGTCCTGGCCGCGAGTGCATGGGATGCAGTGGCCACACCCGATGGGGCCGTACACAAGGTAGGCATCGCCTTTTTCAAAACCCGTCACGCCAGGGCCGACCTCTTCGATCCAGCCAGAGTTCTCATGACCAAGGGTGAACGGTGCGTTCATTCCGCCCGGTGCTGTCTCCGCCGTGAAGTCAGAGAAGATCGATACGTCAGAGTGGCAGGCTCCCGCGCCCGCGACTTTTAACAAGACTTCACCGGGACCCGGCGTCGGCCGCTCAATCTCTTCGAGTGTCGGAAAGCTCTGCCAGGCAGTAAAGCGCATCGCACGCATATTCATGTACTCACTTTCGTGGCCTTTTTGCGCACGACCGTCGCACGTTCCGAAGCCTCAAATAGGCTACGCCCGCAATACCGCTGCGAGCTGAGCGTGCTGCCGGAAGGCTAGCTGAGGTCTTCATCGGAAGACCTAATGTATGGAGGGGCTGACGAGAATCGAACTCGCATCATCTGTTTGGAAGACAGAGGCTTTACCACTAAGCTACAGCCCCGCATGCGGCCAATCTTGGCCACAACGTGAGTGTTCAGTTATCGCGGATAACTTTCGCTTTCCGCTGCCCGTAGGCACCGACTAATCGTAATACACATTCGACCGTCTCTCGTTCGCTCTTTCGCCCCGGTAGGGAGAACGGCGCGGGTCAGCTAGAGTAATGGGGGCCGATTTTCGTGCACGTTCGCGTGCGCGCCCGTCCGGGGCGTAGCTCAGCTTGGTAGAGCGCCCGCTTTGGGAGCGGGAGGCCGCAGGTTCGAATCCTGTCGCCCCGACACAATTAGGCCCCCAGACCTTCAGCCCACGGCTCATGCGCGTGGAAATCAGAGGAGAACGAACAGGTATGGTCACCAGCACCGTCGAGACACTCACGCCCACACGTGTGAAGCTCCACATCACGGTCACCCCCGACGAGCTCAAGCCGAGCATCGCGCACGCCTACGAGCACATCGCTCAGGACATCCAGGTTCCTGGTTTCCGCAAGGGTAAGGTTCCCGCGCCGATCATCGACCAGCGCGTTGGGCGCGGTGCCGTCATTGAGCACGCCGTGAGTGAAGGCCTTGACACCTTCTATCGCGAAGCCGTCTCGGCTCACGAGATTCGCGTGATCGGCCGCCCGAGCGCCGACATCGTCGAATGGCCCAACGACAAAGACTTCTCCGGCGACCTGCTCGTCACCGTCGAGGTCGACGTGCGTCCCGAGTTTGAACTCCCCGCATTCGAAGGCACAACCATTACGGTCGACGCCGTCGAGACCGACGAGGCCGCCATCGACAAGGAGCTCGACGAGCTCCGCGCACGCTTCGGCACGCTTGTCACCGTTGACCGTCCCGCGGCAACTGGTGACTTCGTTGAGCTTGACCTCGTCGCCACGATTGATGGCAACGAAATCGACCGGGCCGAAGGCGTCTCTTACGAAGTTGGCTCCGGCGAGCTGCTCCAGGGTATCGACGAAGCACTTGACTCGTTGACCGCCGGTGAAGACACGACCTTCCGCTCGAAGCTCGTCGGCGGCGACCACGCCGGCGAAGAGGCCGAAGTTGCTCTTTCAGTGAAGGCCGTCAAGGAGCGCGAGCTTCCCGAAGCTGACGATGACTTCGCACAGATCTCCAGCGAGTTCGACACGCTGGCAGAGCTTCGTGGTTCGCTTGCCGACCGCGTTGCTCAGCAGTCGACCTTCTCGCAGGGTTCAGCCGCACGCGACAAGCTCGTTGAGGCGCTGCTTGAGCAGGTTGAGATCCCCGTCCCGCCGCAGCTGGTGGAAGACGAGGTACACACTCACCTTGAAGGCGAAAACCGTCTTGACGACGACGAGCACCGCGCCGAGGTCACCGAAGCGAGCGAGAAGCAGTTCCGTACGCAGGTTCTGCTCGACAAAATCGCGGAAGAGAACAACGTTCAGGTCTCGCAAGACGAACTGACGCAGTACCTCATCCAGTCGGCCGCTCAGTACGGCATGGCTCCGCAGGACTTCGTCAACGCACTGCAGGAGAACAACCAGCTTCCTGCACTCATGGGTGAGGTTGCTCGAAACAAGGCTCTCGCCGTCGCGCTCGGTCGCGTCAACGTTGTTGACACCAACGGAAACGCTGTTGACCTTTCCGGTTTCATCGCTGTGGAAGATGAGGCTGAAGCCGAAGAAGAAATCGTCGACGAGGCTGAAGAAATCACCGAAGCCGCAGCAGACGCTGAGGCCGACGAAGACACCAAGTAAAGACGTTACTGACGAAGGCGTGGGTGCTGCGGCATCCGCGCCTTCGTCATTTGAGGAGACTGCGCCATGAGCCTGAGCTGGCAAGAGCGCATCGATGCAGTGTGGGCCGACGCGGCTTTGAACGATGTAGAACGCATCGCCGCTATCGACCGTGTCGCCGCGGAACGAGATGAATCGGATCCGGTTGCCCTCTTCGAACGCGGGGGAGCCCGAGATTCAGCCGGTGTCGAACAGGATGCTGTCGCCTTCTACCGCCGTGCGCTTAAAGCAGGCCTTCCCGAGCTGCAGCGCGTGCAAGCGTCGATCCAACTAGCGAGCACTCTTCGAAATCTCGGCGATGTGACGGAAAGTATCAGGCTGCTGCAAGCTGAGCGCCAGACCGCCCACCGCCACGGTCTCGCGGACGCCGTCGAAGCCTTCTATGCGCTCGCGCTCGCGAGCGATGGCCGGCCTGCCGAAGCCGCCTCGGTTGCGCTTGCTGCTCTCTCTCCCCATTTGCCGCAATATTCACGTTCTGTGCGCGCGTACGCCGATGAGCTGCGATCTCCTACCCGCGAGATTTAGAGACCAGGATGCCGACACGTCGTATGCCGACGGCGAACACGGGCTGAGCCTCCATTTCCCGCCGGTAGATTCAATGTCACGTCCACGAAATCAGGAGTGAACATGGCCGAACCTCTCATGGCAACCAGCGTCTTTGACAGGCTGCTGAAGGATCGCATCATCTGGCTCGGTTCAGAGGTGCGCGACGAGAACGCAAACGAAATCTGCGCCAAGATCTTGCTTCTGGCAGCTGAGGACGCGCAGAAAGACATCTACCTTTACATCAACTCTCCCGGTGGTTCTATCACCGCAGGCATGGCGATCTACGACACGATGCAGTTCGTTCCGAACGACATCGTGACAGTCGGAATTGGCATGGCAGCATCGATGGGACAGCTTCTGCTGACAAGCGGAACGAAGGGCAAGCGCTACATCACCCCGAACGCGCGTGTTTTGCTCCACCAGCCGCACGGTGGCTTCGGCGGTACCTCAAGCGACATTCAGACCCAGGCGCAGCTCATTCTCGACATGAAGCGCCGTCTCGCTGAGATCACAGCGGGCCAGACCGGCAAGAGCGTCGAGCAGATTAACGCCGATGGTGACCGTGATCGCTGGTTCGGCGCTGAAGAGGCCCTTGAATACGGCTTCGTTGACCACATTCGCGAACACGCCACCGACGTCACTGGCGGCGGCGGTACCAAAAACTGAGTATCGAAGGCGAAAGAGAGAATATCCGCATGAACACCCCCTCCTTCGGTTACCCGCAGGGCCTTCAGATGCCCAGCAGCCGCTACGTACTGCCGCAGTTCGAAGAGCGCACGGCTTATGGCTACAAGCGTCAGGACCCGTACAACAAACTCTTCGAAGACCGCGTCATCTTCCTCGGTGTGCAGGTTGACGACGCATCTGCGGATGACGTCATGGCACAGTTGCTGGTTCTCGAGAGCCAGGATCCTGACCGCGACATCATCATGTACATCAACTCACCCGGTGGATCGTTCACCGCGATGACGGCGATCTACGACACCATGCAGTACGTCTCTCCGCAGATCCAGACAGTCGTTTTGGGCCAGGCGGCATCCGCTGCGTCTGTTCTGCTCGCGGCTGGCGCACCCGGCAAGCGTCTCGCTTTGCCCAATGCTCGTATTCTGATTCACCAGCCTGCCGTCGGCGAGGCCGGTCAGGGTCAAGCCTCGGACATTGAAATCCAGGCGGCTGAGATCCTGCGCATGCGCACGTGGCTTGAAGCGACGCTCTCCAAGCACTCCAACCGCACCCAGGAGCAGGTGAACCGCGATATCGATCGTGACAACATCCTCTCGGCAGACCAGGCAGTGGAATACGGCCTTGTCGACCAGGTGCTGACGACTCGCAAGCGCACCCCCGCTGCGATCACGTCCTGAGCATGACCTCATGCGGCGACGCTCCGGTTCTGTATACCGGAGCGTCGCCGCTTTTTTATCGGATCTACCGGCGAGCGTGAAGCCATTCACGGCGAGCGCGCGACAATACCGGCGGATGTCGGTTGCAGCGGCTAGGCTCGAAAACCACGGTGAAAGCCGCCTTAAGGAGGAGCGAAATGGCACGAATCGGTGAAAGCGCCGACCTGTTCAAGTGTTCCTTCTGCGGCAAGAGCCAAAAGCAGGTGCAACAACTCATCGCCGGCCCCGGCGTCTATATTTGCGATGAGTGCGTTGAGTTGTGCAACGAGATCATCGAAGAGCGGATGGCCGAGCAGGGCTCCGGAGTCGTCTCCGACTTCGAGCTACCGAAGCCCCGCGAAATTTTCGACTTTCTCGAGGAATATGTCGTCGGACAGAAAGACGCCAAGCGTGCTCTTTCCGTCGCGGTCTACAACCATTACAAGCGCGTGCGTTCGCACACGACAATTACTTCTGCTGAACAGCGTGCCGATGAGGTAGAAATCGCGAAGAGCAATATTTTGCTTCTTGGACCCACCGGTTGCGGAAAGACGTATCTGGCGCAGACGCTGGCGAAACGACTTAATGTACCTTTCGCTGTCGCAGATGCGACGGCGCTAACCGAAGCGGGCTACGTCGGTGAGGATGTCGAGAACATCCTTCTCAAACTCTTGCAGGCAGCCGACTTCGACACGAAGCGCGCCGAGACCGGAATCATCTACATCGATGAGGTCGACAAGGTGGCTCGGAAAGCCGAGAACCCGTCGATCACCCGTGATGTCTCGGGTGAGGGCGTGCAGCAGGCGCTGCTGAAGATCCTCGAGGGCACAGTGGCATCCGTCCCGCCTCAGGGTGGACGCAAGCACCCTCACCAAGAGTTCATCCAAATTGACACGACAAACGTGCTCTTCATCGTTGCTGGCGCGTTCGCGGGTCTCGAAGACATCATTTCTTCGAGAGTTGGTCGCCACGGAGTCGGATTCGGCGCTCAGCTGCAAGACAAAGACGCACAGGCGAATCTTTTCGGTGAGGTTCTTCCTGAAGACCTGCACAAGTTCGGTTTGATTCCCGAATTCATTGGCCGTCTTCCGGTCGTCGCGTCGGTTGCACCGCTCGACCAGTCCGCACTGATGGAGATCTTGACGACTCCGCGGAACGCGCTCGTGAAGCAGTACCAGCGTATGTTCGAGATCGACGGCGTCGAGCTCGAATTCGAAAGCGGCGCTCTCGAAGCAATTGCCGACCTTGCCGTCTTGCGAAAGACAGGCGCACGCGGATTGCGTGCGATTTTGGAAGATGTTCTCGGACCGATCATGTTCGAGATTCCGTCTGCCGACGACGTCGACAAGGTCATCATCACCCGCGAATCTGTAGAGACCAACGCTGCCCCGACCTTCATACTGCAGCAGAAGCGCAAGAGCGCCTGAGGCAGTAACGCCTCTGCTACGCGCTCACGCGTGACTTCGTAAGAATCCCGTCACGCAGTTCCACGACCTCGTGCATTTGCGGTGCGAGCGCAAGGTCGTGGGTGACGAGCAGTGTGGCGGTTGATCGCTGAGTCGTGAGGTCGACTAAGAGCGACATAATCTGCACGCTTCGTTGACTGTCGAGTGCGCTGGTCGGTTCGTCCACGATAAGGACACTTGGCTCATTGATGAGTGCGCGCGCGATGTTGATGCGCTGACGCTGGCCACCCGATAGCTGGTGAGGCCGTTTGTGACTGTGCTCACTCATTCCGACAGCATCGAGCAGCTCGTCGGCATGAGACCCGACGTCACCCCGTGCTCGACGTTTCCGCCCCGCGAGTTCATTCATTACGATCAGCTGCTCGCGAGCTGTCAACGACGGCAGGAGATTCGCCGACTGGAAGACTATTCCGATGCGTTCGCGGCGGAGCGTTGTGGCGTCATCGGCTGAGAGCGCTGCGGCATCCACTCCATCGATCACGACCTGACCGCTGTCGGGACGGATGAGTGTGGAAGCGACGGCAAGCAAGCTCGACTTACCTGACCCCGATGGGCCGGTCACACCTGTGACTGTGCCGGGCAGCACGCTAAGCGACACGTCGTCGACGGCTCGAACGCGCGTTGCGCCATCGGGGAAGGTGAGCGTTACGGAGGTGAGGGTGATCATCGGTTGCTCCCGAGTGCTGTGAGTGGATCTGCAGTTGTTACGGAGCGAAGGGCGAACGCAGCGCCGACGAGACCGACAACGATCATGAGGAGAGCCGGCACAACTGTGGTGAGCGGGCTCAGCAGAAACGGCAGCGAACCCTGTATCGCGAGGCCTGCTCCGGTGACTACCAGCATCCCGACGGCTGTGCCGCCTGTGAGCACCACGAGCGCTTGCCCCAGCGCGTCGCGGCGCAGAGCGGATGTGCTCGCCCCGAGCGCTTTAAGAATCGCCACATCGCCGCGGCGCTGCATCGTCCAGACCGTGAAGAAAGCTCCAACGACGAGAGAAGAGATTCCAAAAAGAAGGGCGACGATCAGCAGAAGCGAACCTATTTCGGAGCGGAATGCCGGCAGGGTGGCGAGAGCGCCGACGACGGATGCTGAGGTTGTGCCGGCTTCCGCGTCGACCGTGCTCCACGACGCTTCTCCCTTGACGAGCAGTGCCGTCGCGAACGCATCGTTATTGCCCGTCGCTGCCTGCAGCGCTTGCCAATCGCCGAGAGTGAGGCGAACAATCGGAGTATGGCTGTACCAGTCGTCGCCGGCCACGGCACTGACTGTAAAGTCCAAACCGGCAATCGTCACGGTGTCACCGACGGCGGCATTCAGCTCCGATGCAGCCGGCGTCGACAGCAGAACATCGCCCTTCGAAACGCCCGCGACATCATCTTCGCCGTAGACGGCTACCGCGATTCGCTCGTCGCTCGTCTGTGCGCGGAGCTGACTGATTCCAAGACCCGTAACGCTGTCTATGCCAGGACTGTTCGCCCACTCAGTTTTCTGGGCCGTGGTAACGGCGGAGTCGGCGAGCGAAGGCGTTGCGCCAGTGCTGCTTGGCGCGAGGACAACTCGGTCGGCGGGCAAGCTCACCACACCGGAGATGTTCTGCCATGCCAACCCACCCGTGAGCCCACTCAGAAACCCGACGAGAATTGTGATGAGTGTGACCACCGCGACGATGAGTGCGAACCGGCCACGGGCAAATCGAATATCTCGCCAAGCGACGAACATGTGTGCTCCTCAGTCGAAATGTGTGATCTCAGCCTCTCGCCGCATACTCGATTGCGCATCGGTAGTCAGAGTGAGGGTTCGCAACCCCGGGGATGAGAGCCACTCCACCTTTTGAACGATGTCTGTGCCTGTTGCTCCCCATAGTCTTGTGAGGATATGAGTGCGCATCATCAGACGGTGAGTCCAATCGTCGTGGGGCTGCAAATCGGTTTGCAGGCGCTGTTTGCGTTGTTGCTCGTCTTTGTCGTCTTCATTACCGGAATCGACGGAAACTCGCGTTGGGGCCTGATTCTGGCCGCGAGTGTAGCGATCGCTGTCGCTTACGCCTTGATATTGCTTTCTCACACGCTGCGTTCTGCCGCGCGTCGCATCCGCGCGCAGCGAATCTGGTTCGTCGTCCTCGCGTTGCTTTGGATAGCTCTCGTGATAGTCACGCCCTACGCCGCATACCTCGTGTTCCCACTGTTTTTTCTCGCACTCGATATCTCCCCACCGCGCTGGGAAGTACCGCTGGTCTTGTTGCTCACAGCAGCCTCGATCGGAGCGCTGGGTGTTCACGGGGAATGGACCGTTGGAGGCGTTGTCGGGCCGATCATCGGAGCGGGCGTCGCGCTCCTCATCGGGATGTCGTCGCTCGCACTCCGGCGCGAAAGCGAGGCGTACGAGCGGCTCTACACAGACCTTTTGGCGACACAGGGCCGCTTAGCTGCCAGCGAGCGTGCGGCGGGAGTGCTCGCCGAGCGCGAGCGACTGGCACGGGAAATTCACGACACCGTTGCTCAGGGGCTTTCGAGCATCACACTCCTGTTGAGTGCCGCCGAGCGTAAAGATCCAGCATCAGCTGCAAGGTCTCAAGTGAGCTTGGCCCGCGAAGCCGCCACGGCAAGTCTCGCTGAAGCTCGACGGTTTGTGCGCGAACTCGTGCCGCCGCCGCTCGACGAGCAGAGCCTTGGTGGAGCGCTGCGCCGACTCGCGGCGAGTGCATGGGCGGCGTCAGAGCTTGAGATCGATATTCGCGTGGCCGACGCGCTTGAAATTGCGATGCCCATCCAAACTGCGCTCCTGCGCGTCACTCAGGGCGCGATGGCGAACGTCGTTGCACATTCGTCGGCACGCCACGCTTGTATTGAAATCGTCCGGGAACCGGATGTGCTCGTTCTCACAGTAGAAGATGATGGAGTCGGTTTCGATCAGACCCTCGTCGAGCGAGACGCAGAAGCTCGCGGCTCCTTTGGTCTGCGGGCTACCCGCGAACGCGTCGAACAATTTGGGGGATCTGTGCGCATTTCAACGCAGCCCGGTCAGGGTACCCGCATGACAGTGCGCATTCCGGACGAACTGCAATGAGCCGGGTTGTACGTGTTGTCATCGGGGATGATCACCCAGTGGTGCGCGCAGGGCTTCTTGCGCTGCTCAGTACAGCTCCCGATGTCGAGGTTGTCGGTGAGGCAGCAACTCCCACCGAAGCGGTAAGCGCTGCGGCCAGCACGAAGCCCGATGTTGTATTGATGGATCTGCAGTTCGGAGCCGCTGAGACCGGCGCAGACGCAACGCGTGCGATCATCGCGAGCGAGCCGCATCCTGCCGTGCTCATCCTCACGAACTACGACACGGATGCTGACATCCTCACCGCGATCGAAGCCGGAGCGAGCGGATACCTCCTCAAAGATGCGCCGGCGGACGACTTGCTTGCTGCGATTCGCGCTGCGGCGGCAGGAGAAAGCGCCCTTGCCCCCGCGATAGCTGGCCGCCTAATGAATCGTCTCCGGAGCCCCGCCGTTTCACTATCTGCACGCGAAATTGACGTCCTCAGCGCTGTTGCCGAGGGATTGAGCAACGCAGAAGTAGCCGCGCGCTTGTTCGTCAGCGAAGCGACCGTGAAGACGCACCTAGCGCACGTGTACACGAAGCTTGGAGTCGCTTCACGCAGCGCTGCCGTCGCCGCAGCGCGGACGCACGGCATCTTCCGGTGAACGCTTAGCTCGTGAGTCCCCGACGCTCCAACAACGGAGCGATGTCGGCATCCCGTCCGCGGAAGTTACGAAACGCATCGAGCGGGTTCTGTGACCCACCGACCCCGAGTACGAGCGAGCGGAAACGTTCACCATTTTCGAGCGCGAGCCCGCCGTTTTCGCCGAACCACTTCACGGTGTCAGCGTCGAGGACTTCGCTCCAGATGTAGGAGTAATACCCCGCGCTGTATCCACCGGAGAAGACATGCGCGAAGTAGGTGGACGAGTACCGCGGCGGAATGACGGGGTTCTGTAGGCCAATGTCGTCGAGAGCGTCTCGTTCGAATGCTGCGACGTCACTGACTGTGGCGGCATCCGCTGCACTGAGCGAATGCCACGCCTGATCGAGCCAGGCTGCAGCCAGATATTCGCTCGTTGCAAATCCCTCATTGAAAACCGCCGACGCTGTGAGGCTCTCAACAATCTCTTGCGGAAGCGGCGCACCGGTTTCGACATGGCGAGCGTAGTTCTGCAGGACCTCTGGCCAGTAGATCCACATCTCATTGACTTGGCTCGGGAACTCGACGAAGTCGCGGAAGACGTTAGTTCCACCGAACGAAGGGAACGTCACACGTGCGAAAAGACCGTGGAGCGCGTGTCCGAACTCGTGAAAAAGCGTGGTCACCTCGTCGAGGGTCAGAAGCGTCGGTTCGCCTTCGGCTGGCTTCGAAACGTTGAGATTGTTGACGACGATCGGATGCTCGTCGCCCAATGCCGACTGCACCGTGATGGAATTCATCCACGCACCGCCGCGCTTAGAGTCGCGCGTGTACAGATCGAGAATGAACAGCCCAATGGGTGAACCGTCGGACTCGTGCACTTCGAACACTCGCGCGTCTGGGTGGTACGCGCCGACATCTTCGCGTTCGGTGAACGTGACGCCGTAGAGGGCGGATGCCGCGAAGAACACTCCGTCTTTGAGTACGCGGTTGGCCTCGAACCATGGTCGAAGCGCGGCGGTATCTAGATCATATTCTGCCGCGCGCACTTTTTCGGTGGCGTACGCCCAGTCATAGGCCTTCAGCGGGTATGACTCATCTACGCCTTCGTCGATGATGCGCTGCAGCGCACTTTGCTCCGCGGCGGCATTTCGAGCGGCGGGCACGGCAAGACGGCGCAGCATTGCTGCTACGGCATCCGGCGAACCGGCTGTTTCGCCCGACGTGATGAACGCCGCATGGGACTCGAACCCGAGGAGCTCTGCGCGTTCGGCACGCAGCCGCACGATCTCAAGAAGTACGTGATCATTTGGGTGAGCGCCGCCCGCGGTGCCGCGCGCACGGGACGCATGCATGAGCTTCGCGCGAGTTTCTCGTGACGTGAGCGAGGCGAGAAGCGGATGCCCTGTGAACAGGCGGAGGGTGATCAAATACCCCTCAAGCCCGCGTTCGCCGGCCGCAGCCTTCGCCGACTGCAACTCGCCTGAGCCGAGACCGGAAAGTTCCGAATCATCAGTGAAATGCAGTGCGAGGTCGTTTGTGTCAGCGAGCAGGTTCTTTTCAAACGAAGTTGTGAGCACCGAGAGGCGCTGGTTGAGTTCGCGAAGGTCGCGTTTCGCTTCATCATTCAGGCCCGCACCTGCGCGAGTCATGGCGGTGAATCGCCGTTCGACGAGATACCGCGGCTCAGGGTCGGTAAGCGCGCCGCGCTCCGCGTGGACCGCGGAAACGCGTTTGTAGAGCGCGCTATCGAGCAATATTCCATCGAAGTGCGCGGACATGAGCGGTGCGAGGAGCTCGTCGATCTCTTGAATCGCTGCCGTCGCATCGGCGGAGGAAACAGTGTAAAAAGTCCGCGAAACTCGACCGAGTAGCTCTCCGCTTCGCTCCCACGCGACGAGCGTGTTCTCGAATGTTGCAGGCTCCTCAGACGCGGTGATCGCAGCAATCTGAGCGCGGTGCTCGGCGAAGCCCGCCTCGAACGCTGGCAGGTAATGGCTCGACTCGATCAGGTCGTACGGCGGAAGCCCGTACGGACGATCGCTGAGCGTTAGAAGGGGATTGGCCGAGGCATCCGTCATTGTTCGAGGGTAGCCCGCGCGAAGGGCTGCTTACGCGAACTCGTCGTCTTCGTCGTGCCGCACGACCGCGTTGCCTTCATGGTCAAGAGTGACGATTGTGCCGGTCTCAAGCTCTGCGACGGGGCGACCCTCGAGAAACGTGAGCGTCCAGCGAGGTGTCGCTGCGGCAAGCCCGTCCGGGATCATTGACTCTTCAACGCGCGCGATTTCGGCGTGCAGTGCGGCCGGTACGGCGGTCGGCGGTTGCGTGCCGACGCTCCAGCGGGTTCCGAGTTGCATGTCAGACCTCCTGCGGTGCGAGTTCGATGTGGGTGACGGCGGTTGTCTCACCCGAAACGTAGTCGATTTCTGCGATGCGGCCCACGGCCTTGAGGTCGTCTTCGGCGAGCCGGAGCGCCGCGAGTGCGACCGGCGCCCCCGCGATCGTCATCCGTGCGACGGCTGTCTTTTGCGACGCTTTGGCCTCAGTCTTGGCGCGTCGAATACCGATCAGGGCTTCTCCGACGATCGACAGTACGGCAGTGTCACCGTGGGTTTCTTGAACCTCGGGCCACGCTGCTGTGTGAATCGAGCCTTCGTTGAACCACGACCATGATTCTTCGGTGGCAAACGACAGGACGGGCGCGAGCAGCCGCAGCAAGGACGAGAGGGCGATACGCAGCGCGAGAGCCGCAGATGCCTGAGCTTCGTGACGCTGGTCGTACGCGCGTTCTTTTACGAGCTCGAGGTAGTCATCGCAGAATGTCCAGAAGAACGACTCAGTGATTTCGAGCGCGCGGGCGTGATCGTAGTTTTCGAGAGCTGTTGTGGCATCCCGAATCACCGTGTTGAGGTTTGCGAGCATCGACGCGTCGAGCGGGTGCGTCACTTCTGCACCCTCGGGCACCGGGAACGACAGCACGAACTTCGCCGCATTCAGCACCTTGATCGCAAGGCGACGACCAATTTTGATCTGGGTCGGGTTCTGTGGGTCGAAAGCCGCGTCCGTGCCGAGGCGGCTAGAGGCTGCCCAGTAGCGCACAGCATCCGATCCATGCTTTTCGAGGATGTCGGCAGGCGTAACGACGTTGCCCTTCGACTTCGACATTTTCTTGCGGTCGGGGTCAACGATGAAGCCAGAGATGGCCGCGTTTTTCCACGGTGTGCGGTTGTCTTCGAGCGCGCTTCGCAGCATGGTCGAAAAGAGCCACGTGCGAATGATGTCTTGACCCTGCGGGCGAAGGTCGAACGGCGCAACAAGGTTCCAGAGCTCCGGGTCGCGCTCCCAGCCACCCGCGAGCTGCGGCGTAAGCGATGACGTCGCCCAGGTGTCGAAAATGTCGCGTTCGGCATCAAAACCGCCGGCGACGCCGCGCTGGTCTTCGCTGTAACCGGCAGGCACATCGGTGGTGGGGTCCACAGGAAGAAGCGAAGCGTCGGGCACGAGTACGCGGTCGTAGTCGCGCTCACCGTTCTCATCGAGCGCGTACCAAAGCGGAATCGGCACGCCGAAGAAGCGCTGACGCGAAACGAGCCAGTCGCCGGTGAGCCCGTTGGTCCAGTTTTCGTAGCGCACGCGCATGAAATCCGGATGCCACGCCACCTCATGACCGAGGCTCACCAGCTTCTCGCGAAGTTCCGCATCACGAGCGCCGTTTCGCACGTACCACTGGCGGGTCGACACGATTTCAAGCGGGCGGTCACCCTTCTCGAAGAACTTCACGGCGTGCGAGAAGGGCTTTCCAACTTCCAGCAGCTCGCCCGATTCGGTCAGCAGCTCAACGATGCGCTTTTTCGCGCTGAACACAGTCTTTCCAGCGAGCTCTGCGTAGTGTGCCTTCGCCGAGTCGCTGACAAGTGCAGCGGGAGCATCGGCGACGATGCGGCCGTCCTTGCCCATGATTGTGCGGTTGGGGAGATCGAGTTCGCGCCACCAGATGATGTCGGTGACGTCACCGAACGTACAGATCATCGCGATGCCCGAGCCCTTGTCTTTCTGCGCAAGCTGGTGCGCGAGAACTGGCACTTCAACGTCGAAAAGTGGGCTGCGAACAGTGGTGCCAAACAGCGGCTGGTAGCGCTCGTCATCCGGGTGTGCAACGAGCGCGACGCACGCAGCGAGCAGCTCGGGGCGGGTGGTTTCAATCACTACGTCACCGCTGCCGTCGCTCTTGTGGAAAGCCACTCGGTGGTAGGCGGCCTGCTGCTCACGGTCTTCAAGCTCGGCCTGTGCGATCGCCGAGCGGAAGTCGACATCCCAGAGCGTGGGTGCCATCGACTGGTACGCCTCGCCCCGTTCGATGTTTTTAAGGAAAGCGAGCTGACTGCTACGCATCGTCTCGTCCGAGATTGTGCGGTACGTCTGCGACCAATCGACGCTGAGTCCGAGGCTTCGCCAAAGCTCCTCGAAGAACTTCTCATCTTCGACAGTCAGCTGTTCGCACAGTTCGATGAAGTTGCGGCGGCTGATCGGCAGCTGGTCGGCAGCCTTGCTGCTCTTGTTGTCGCCACCTTCGTAGGGCGGCACGAAGTCGGGTGTGTAGGGGAGCGACGTGTCGCAGCGCACGCCATAGTAGTTCTGAACGCGACGTTCGGTGGGGAGTCCGTTGTCGTCCCAACCCATCGGGTAGAAGACAGTCTTGCCACGCATGCGCTCAAAGCGCACCTTGACATCGGTGTGGGTGTAGCTGAATACGTGTCCGATGTGGAGGCTCCCCGACGCCGTCGGCGGGGGAGTATCGATGCTGAACACACCGGCCCGGCCGACCTTCGCCGCAGCGGCACGGTCAAAGGCGTAGGTTGCGGCCGCTGACCACGCGGCATCCCACTTCTTTTCGAGTCCTTCGAGGGCGGGCTTGTCGGGAATGATTGCTTCGGCCACGGGAGACTCCTCGGCGATATGTGCGGCACTGTGTGAGCGTGCCTGAATGTCGGAACCCACCGATTCTAACGGCGCTTGTGGCGCTTGCGTTCCCGCGATCGCGCTCACACCCGGTCTGAACCGGATCGCCACGTCGCGCGGTCGATCGCGAACGCCAAGTGGCGCATGTCAACGCCGCGGTAGTTGACGGTGAAGCTTCGCTGCACTGTCATTCCGAGCCTGATTGCGACATTCATAGACGCAATGTTGGTATCTCGCACTTTTGCAAAGATCGCATCGGCATCCAGCGCTTCAAAGGCCCAATCGCGAGATGCCGATGCGGCTTCCGTAGCAAAGCCGCGCCCCCAGACATCGCGTCGAAAGAGGTACCCGACTTCCCACACCTCATCGGAGTCGATCAGCTGACGCGTGATCCCGCACTGACCCACTAGTTCTCCGGTCGATCGCTCGACTACAGCCCAAAGCCCGCAGCCGTCGGTTGCGTAGCGTTCACGCTGTCGACGCAGCCATGACGCGCATTCCCTGGGCGAAAAGGCACCCTCGTACGCTGTCATCGTTATCGCATCGCCGAGGATGAGTTCGAGGGCTGGGAGGTCATGCTCTTGCAGCGGACGAATGCTGAGTCTCGTCGTCTCGATCCTGAGGTCGTAGCCTTCGGTGTCTTTCACTCAACAATCCTCAGGCACTCGGCCCACACTGCTCAAGCCCAATCCTCGTGCGGTCGGAGAAGCGCACTGTGTCGGGAGGTTCTTTGCGAAGGGATCCGACGGAATGCGATTCTCCGACCGAACTCAGACGCGCTCTTGGATGCTGTCGACCTTTGTCATGCGAGATGCCGCCCACGCGGCCACTAGCGTTATCGCCGACATCGCGCCCAACACAATTCCGGGATGCCACCACGCGAAGTCGGTGGACTTGCCGAGCTCAAGCGTGATGCTCGGAACGAATCCACTCACCGTCGCCGCGATCGCATAGGCGAACGAGAGCGCCGAATAGCGGAAGTGCGCTGGGAAGAGATCTGACATGAGTCCGCCGAGGCCCGCCCACGCCATGGTGGGCAGGATGCCGCCAACGATCATCGTGCTGACGAGAATCGGGAAAGTTGCGAACTGCAGCAGGTAATACATCGGGAACGCAATCAGCAGCGTGCCAAGTGACCCGAACATCACGAGACGTGCGGATCCGATGCGCGTGGCCCACGCTCCGAATAGGGGAATAGTGACAAGCTGCAGTAACGCTCCGATAGTGGTCGCAACGAGCAGGCTCTGGTACGAAAAGCCGAGCTCAGTCACGCCGTAGTTGATCGTGTAGGTGTTCATGAGGGCGTACGAGCCGATTCCGAGAAGGGCGGCACCGATTGCTACGGCCATTGCGATTGGGCTGCTCTTGAACATCGTCAAGAAGGGAACGCGGTCGCGGCGTTTCTGCTCTTTCACACCTTCGAACACGGGAGTTTCGGTGATGTTGAGGCGGAGATAGATCGAGACTGCGAGCAGTGGGAAAGCGACGAGGAAGGGGACTCTCCATCCCCACGCGGAGAGATCCTCTGCGGGTAGCGCCGTGGTCATGATGATGAACAAAGTGGCGGAGAGGATCGAACCAACGGGCGATCCTAGTTGCGGAATTGCAGCGTAGAAAGCGCGCTTCACGGGGCTTGCATGCTCTGTTGCGATCAGGATCGATCCGCCCCACTCGCCGCCGAGCGAGATGCCCTGGGCGATGCGGAGAACGACGAGCAAAACCGCGCCCAGCCATCCTGCCTGCGCGTAGGTGGGCAATACGCCGATTAGACCCGTTGCGACTCCCATGATGCCGATTGTCCAGAGGAGCGTCGTGCGCCGGCCGAGACGATCTCCCATGTAGCCGAAGATCAGGGCGCCAATGGGGCGAACGACGAAAGCAATCGCGATCGTCAGGAAAGCGAGCGTCGTGCCGCCGACCGCGCCGAGCGGATCGAAGAAGAGCGGTCCAACGAAGAACGCGGCGAAGTACGCATAGACGTAGAAGTCGAACGATTCGAGGGACGTACCGACCATTGATGCCCACGCCACGCGGCGAGTGGGCTTCGTCGACGCGGATGAGGGGGGAAGTGTCGCAGCAGAAGTCACGAGAGACCATCCTGCCACTGCTTTCGCGTGTTGTTGCACGCAGGCCAACAATTGCTTCAACCCTTCAGGCCGAGGTGTTGCGACGGAGAATCGCGCTCGGGCGGATGAAATGCCTATTTCCGTTCCGACTTACGGCGATTCTCCGACCGATTCTTGTTCGTTCTCCACAGCTCGTTATCCGTCGCTGAAGTTCAGGAATGCGGTGCACGTCGCCGTCTAGGGCGTGCCAGCGACTCATCCTGATCTCTATGAATCTCCTTGACGCCGTCGAATCGTCTAGTGGAGTCGCACGCGTTGCGACGTTGGAGCGACGGGGTGTGAGGCGACATCGCATCGCCGACGCTCTTCACAGAGGCACTTTGATCCGCCCTCGGCGGGGGTGGGTTGCGCTTCCACACGCTGACATTGAACTTGTCGCGGCTGCTCGATCGGGCGTCGTGCTCTCTTGCATTACCGCGGCGCGTCGACGCTCCTTGTGGGTGCTTGAAGAACCCGAATATCACGTCGCTGCGGCTCCGCACGCTCGCGGTGGCACGCGTCCAGGTGCCCATGTGCACTGGGCTCAACCCGTCGTGCCGCGGCATCCTGATCACTTGGTCGACGGCGTCGAGAACATGCTGGCGATTGTCTCGTTGTGTCAACCTTTCGAGCCAGCACTCGCTGTGTGGGAATCGGCGCTTCGGGTCGGACTCATTACGAAGACAGCATTGGAGGCGCTGCCATTCCAGGCTCGCGCACGAGAAATTCTCTCCATCGCGTCGCCCTACTCTGATTCCGGCTTAGAGAGTTTTGTCATGCCGAGGTTGAAATGGATGCGGGTCCGCATCGTTCCTCAAGCGTGGATACTCGGGCATCGGGTCGATTTTCTTATTGGTGCGAGGCTCATCCTGCAGATTGATGGCGCGCACCATGTGGGCGACCAGCGAACGAGTGACAACGCCCATAATGCGCTCCTGATGATCAATGGGTTTCATGTCGTCCGTATCGGCTACGCACAGGTTGTGGGGGACTGGCCGAGCGTGCAAGACATCATCATGAGGGCAGTTGCCCAGGGATTGCACCTCGCAAAGTGACGCCGAGGCGTCCGCGTTGCGTCGGAGAATCTCATTCCCTCGGAAGATATTGCCGAAATAGCTCCGACGCCGCGCGATTCTCCGACGTAGCGGTGCTGAGCGGCACCCCGCCCCGTGATGCGGAACGGATGAGGAACATCAGCGAGCGCGCAGCGTGTGTAGCGAGTAGAATCGCTGCACACGCATTGATCCGGCTATCACCGGGGAGCACTCGGAAGAACGGCTTCGGCCAGGTAGAACCGAGCGGGTCAGGCCCGTTACAGCCGCTGTGAGAGAGGTCGGATGCTTCGGCAACCGGCAACGCAGGGTGGTATCGCGGTCCTTCCCAGGGTCGTCCCGGCACAACCGAAACGCCGACACACCTGCGAGAACACTCATGAGCTATCCGCGTCGCTCCGCCTTCGGAGCTGCAGCAGATTCAACGACCGCGAACGCCGTCGTTCCGAGCCCGCGCTTTCCCGATATCGAGCGCGACGTGCTCGATTTTTGGAAGGCAGACGACACGTTCCGTGCGTCGATCGCGCAGCGCGAAGGCGCCGAGGAGTGGGTCTTCTACGACGGCCCTCCTTTTGCCAACGGGCTGCCGCACTACGGGCACTTGCTCACCGGTTACGCCAAAGATCTCTTCCCGCGCTTCCAGACAATGCGTGGCAAGAAGGTTGACCGTGTCTTCGGTTGGGACACCCACGGTCTCCCCGCAGAGCTGGAGGCGATGAAGCAGCTCGGCATCACCGAGAAGAGCGAGATCGAAGCCATGGGCATCGAGACCTTCAACGCCAAGGCGCGAGCTTCGGTGCTGGAGTACACGCACGAGTGGGAAGACTATGTCACTCGCCAGGCGCGCTGGGTCGACTTCGAACGTGGCTACAAGACGCTCGACACGGGCTTTATGGAGTCAGTGCTGTGGGCGTTCAAGAGCCTCTACGACAAAGACCTCGCCTACGAGGGCTACCGCGTTCTGCCCTATTGCTGGCGCGACGAAACGCCGTTGTCGAACCACGAGCTGCGCATGGACGACGATGTCTACAAGATGCGCCAGGACCCCTCCGTCACTGTCACGTTCCCGTTAACGGGAGTCAAAGCCGAGTCGCTCGGACTCACGGCAGTGCGCGCACTCGCGTGGACAACGACACCCTGGACGCTCCCGACGAACCTCGCACTCGCCGTTGGACCCGAGATCACCTACGCCGTGCTCTCGGCCGGCCCCGCGGGCGCCGCCGACGTTCACCACACCCCTGAGGGTGCGTCCGATGACAAGCTTGAAGCAACGGCGCACCGCTACCTTCTTGCCGAAGATCTGGTTGGCGCACACGCGAAAGATCTGGGTTACGAGACTGCGGATGCCGCGATCGCCGCTATCGAGCGGACGATCACCGGTGCCGAGCTCGAAGACGTCACGTACGACCGTCTTTTTGACTACTACGCGGACGCCGAGACGTGGGGAACTGAGTCAGCATGGCGCATCCTCGTCGACGACTACGTCACGACCACCGACGGCACCGGCATCGTGCACCAGGCTCCGGCTTACGGTGAAGATGACCAGCGTGTCACGGGGGCTGCCGGCATCCCGCTCATCATGAGCCTTGACGACGGCGGCAAGTTCTTGCCGCAGGTGACGGATGTCGCGGGCGAACTGTGGATGGATGCCAACCGTCCGCTCATCCGCCTGCTTCGCCAGGAGGGACGCTTGCTGCGCGAAGCAAGCTACGAGCACTCTTATCCGCACTGCTGGCGCTGCCGTAACCCCCTGATCTACAAAGCTGTCTCGAGCTGGTTCGTGCGTGTCACGTCGATCAAAGACCGTCTCGTTGAACTCAACGAGCAGATCACATGGGCGCCCGACAACGTCAAGCACGGCCAGTTCGGCAAATGGCTCGAGGGCGCGCGCGACTGGTCGATCAGCCGCAATAGGTACTGGGGTTCACCGATCCCGATCTGGAAGAGCGACGACCCGGCCTACCCGCGGGTCGACGCGTACGGCTCGCTCGAAGATATGGAACGTGACTTTGGCCGGTTGCCGAAGAACGAAAAGGGCGAGGTTGATCTGCACCGCCCGTACATCGATGACTTGACTCGGCCCAACCCCGACGACCCAACTGGGCAATCGACGATGCGTCGGATCGAAGACGTCTTCGACGTGTGGTTCGACTCCGGGTCTATGCCGTACGCGCAGGTTCACTACCCATTCGAGAACCGAGAATGGTTCGACTCGCACGCGCCCGCCGACTTCATCGTGGAGTACATCGGTCAGACGCGCGGCTGGTTCTACGTGATGCACGTGCTGTCCGGGGCGCTCTTTGATCGTCCGGCATTCACTGGAGTGTCGTGCCACGGAATCGTGCTCGGTAGCGACGGCCAGAAAATGTCGAAGTCGCTGCGCAACTATCCCGACGTCAGTGAAGTGTTCGACCGTGACGGTTCCGACGCGATGCGCTGGTTCCTGATGTCGAGTTCAGTGCTTCGTGGCGGCAACCTCGTCGTGACAGAAGAGGGCATCCGCTCGGGCGTGCGCGAGTTCATGCTTCCGCTCTGGAACACGTGGTACTTCTTCTCGACCTACGCGAACGCTGCTGGGGGGCAGGCGGGGCAAGGCTATGAAGCGACCTGGCGCACGGACTCGACAGACGTTCTCGACCGCTACATCCTCGCGCTGTTGGGTGATCTTGTGCGAGATGTCGCGACCGATTTGGATGCCCTCGATTCCACGTCTGCGACAGCCAAGCTGCGTGAGTTCAGCGAAGCTCTCACCAACTGGTACATCCGTCGTTCGCGCGACCGCTTCTGGACCGGCGTGGATGCTTCGAAGCCCGAATCACGTGATGCTTTCGACACGCTTTACACGGTGCTCGAAACTCTCACGCGAGTGGCAGCCCCGCTTCTTCCGCTCATCTCTGAGCGCATCTGGCAGGGCCTGACGGGTGGCCGAAGCGTACACCTCACGGACTGGCCGGATGCCTCCGCCTTTCCCGCAGCCCGTGACATTCGTACGGCAATGGATGCTGTGCGCGAAGTGTCATCAACCGCGAACGCGCTGCGTAAGCGCGAGGGGAAGCGCGTTCGGCTTCCGCTTCCGCAGCTCACTGTGGTTGTTTCAGACGCCGCCTCGCTCGCGCAGTTCGATGAAATCGTGCGCGACGAACTCAACGTCAAGAGTGTCGCGCTCGTTGAACTGACAGAAACCGCCGCGGCTGACTATGGGATCACTCACCGCCTGTCTGTCAACGCTCGAGCCGCTGGTCCGCGCCTTGGTAAGCAGGTGCAGAATGCGATCAAGGCTGCTCGCGCAGGGGAGTGGTCGGATGAGAACGGCGTCGTCGTCGCCGGTGGCATCCAGCTCGAAGCGGGTGAGTACGACCTGGTACTTGAAACCACTGGCCGCCCAGAAGGCGAAGCACTCGGAACGCTCGATCGCGGCGGCTTCGTGCTGCTTGACACCGCAACAACACCTGAGCTCGAAGCTGAGGGGTTGGCTCGCGACCTGATCCGCGCAATTCAAGACACTCGTAAGGCTGCGGGATTCGATGTGAGTGATCGCATCGATCTCGTTCTTGCGTTCGAAAGCGACGAAGACCAGCAAGCCGTCGACAGCGTTTTCGACGCAGTCGGGGTTGCCGCTGACACTCTCGCGGTTTCCGCGTCAATCACTGCACGTAACGACAATTCGACATTCGGCACCGCACACGTTGCTGAGTTCGCCGCGGGGGCATTCGCGAATGCCGGCGACTTCACCGTTGCGGTGTCGAGGGCAGAGGAGAACCGATGAGCGCAAAAGACAAAGCGGATGCCGTCTACTCGGCTCTCCTGCAAAGACAGGGCGAGCAGTGGGTCCAGCCTCGCATCGAGCGCACGCAAAGGCTGTTGACGCTGCTTGCGGATCCGCAGCACACGTACCGCGTTATTCACGTCACGGGCACGAATGGTAAGACGTCGACGAGCCGAATTATTGAAGCCCTGTTGCGTGCGCATGGCCTGCGTACCGGTTTGTTTACGAGCCCTCATCTTGAGCGTTTCACAGAGCGAATCATGATCGATGGCGAACCGATCATCGACGATGCCGTGGCTGACGTGTGGGAAGAGATTCAGCCGTTTGTTGAGCTGATCGACAACGAACTCGTGGGCGAGGGGGATGCGCCACTGACGTTCTTTGAACTGCTAACAGTGCTCGCGTTCGTGGCTTTCGCGGACGCTCCTGTCGACGTTGCAGTCGTAGAGGTCGGGATGGGCGGATTGTGGGACTCGACGAATACCGCCGACGGTGATGTCGCAGTGTTTACACCAATCGACATCGACCACGCGAACCGCTTGGGTTCCACGGTGGCCGAGATCGCCACGGTCAAGTCGGGAATCATCAAAGACGGTGCCGCCGTCGTTTCAGCCCTTCAGAGCCCCGAAGCCGCCGCCGTTCTGCAGCGGGCTGCGGCTGCGCGCGGCACACGCGTGGCAATTGACGGGGAAGACTTTGCTCTGACAACGGGTCGACTGGCGGTGGGCGGACAACTCATCTCAGTTCGAGGCCTCGCGGGGCAATATGACGATGTCTACCTGCCCATGTATGGCGAACACCAGGGTGCCAATGCTGCTCTGGCTGTCGCGGCCGTCGAGTCTCTCATCGGAGCTGGAACCCAGCCGATTTCTGACCAGATCGTTACCGACGGTTTCAGTATCGCGACATCACCAGGTCGCCTTGAACTCGTCGGAATCGCACCAACGGTGCTGGTCGATGCAGCGCACAACCCGCACGGAATACACGCGCTTGTGGAGGCTTTGAAAACCGCCTTCGACTTCGACGATTGGGGCGTTGTGCTCGGCGTTCTAGACGACAAGGATACTGCCGGCATCGTCGCTGAAATTGCCTCCGTGGCGTCCCACGTGTTCGCTACCGCACCAGACTCAGACCGGGCCCGTGACGCCGATGGCGTAGCGGACCTTGCAGAGGCGGCTGGCCTGACTGTGACGGTTCACCCCGGAATTTCGGATGCCGCCGACGCGGCGCGTGCGTGGGCATCGGAGGGCGATCGACGAGCTGTTGTGATAGCCGGGTCTATCGTTCTCGCGGGCGAGGCTCTTCTGCTGGCGCGGGAAGAAGACTGGAAAGCTGGGTGGAACAATTGACTGCCAGCAGTGCCCCACAGCCAGCACCACAGCGCCGTGCACGCGGGGCTGCTGAATCACTCGGGTCGATCGTGCTGGGCTTCGAATCGGTCATCGTCTTTCTCGGCGGCTTAGTGGTGTACGGCCTTCGTGCGTTGCCCGACTTGGTGGCACCGTGGTGGGGGATTGTGGGCGGTGCGGTCGTAGCGCTTGTGATGATCGTGACATCCGGTCTGCTCCGACACCGTTGGGCATTTGGCCTCGGGTGGGCGCTGCAAGTGCTGCTCGCACTCAGCGCATTTCTTGTTCCCGCCATGCTTTTTGTTGCCCTCATTTTTGGCGGCATGTGGGCGTATGCAACGATCAAAGGGGCCTCACTCGACCGGCGCAACGCGCAGCTGGCACGTGAGGCCAACAACCTGAACGGAGAGTGACATGTCCACGGAAGAGACCCTCGTCTTGGTCAAGCCCGATGGTGTGGCTCGCGGCCTTACCGGCGCGATTCTTGCCCGCATCGAAGCGAAAGGGTATGCGCTTGTCGATATCCGCCTCGTGGAGCCTGATCGCGAGCGCCTTGAGCGCCACTACGAAGAGCACGCTGGTAAGCCGTTTTACGAACCGCTCGTCGAGTTCATGATGTCGGGCCCATCTGTCGCCATCCGGCTCGCAGGAAACCGCGTCATCGAGGGGTTCCGCTCCCTCGCGGGCACGACCGATCCGACGTCCGCCGCTCCCGGAACGATTCGTGGAGATTTTGGTCGCGACTGGGGCCTCAAAGTTCAGCAGAACCTTGTGCACGGCAGCGACAGCCCGGAATCAGCAGCACGCGAGCTTGGAATTTGGTTCCGCTAACGCGCTAAGCCGGGATACTGGGCGTCTTCCGCTGAGCGAGTGCTTAGAAGAAGACGCCCAGTTCTAGCTGAGCCAGGAGTGCGATCAGCGCGTAGCTCAGGATCGTCATGAGGACGATCCACGGTGTCAGTGCTCGCGCCGCACGGCGGATGCTCGTTGTCGCCGGTAGAAGCCCGCTTCGAAGTATGTAGAGGGTTACGGCGTAGAACGTTGGTATTACGACTGACCAGGTGACCATGCACCACGGGCACAGCGTATGGATAACGAAAATACTCTGACCGATGAGCCAGATGACGAACCCGATAGCGAACAGCATCCCCAGTTCGAAAAGCCACCAGAACCAGTTTGCGAATTTAGCACCTGCCAACAACGCGACGCCAACAACGATGGGCGCAATCCACGCCCCCAAGCCGATGATCGGGTTGGGAAAGCCGAAAACACTGCCTTGCGGCGAGTTGAGGTTTTCTCCACACTGCACGAGAACGCTGAAGTCACACGCCGCTTTTGAACCGGGGTTCTCAAGGAGATGGAACTTCTCCATCGTCAGAGAGAATGCCGCCCACCAACCCACAACTCCGGCAATGATGAGCCAAATGGCGAGGGTGGTAGGTCGTCTCGTTGAGGCGCTATGAGGCATGTGGGAATTATCGCATCCACTCGTGTGAGTCTGGCCCCAAGCAGTAGCCCCTGAATTGCCGTTAGCTTGCGCATTCACACAATTGGGCATCGATAGTGCGATAATGGCTCTTGATACCGTTCGCGGCCGCGCCGTAAGAGGGTATCGACGCAGACTTTGGGGGCAACGATCGCCCTCGCAGCACGAGCCAGGGGCCTGCTGCATACCGAAAGAGCTGATGGCGCCGCAGGTGCGGTGCCGCACAAGATTTTGCCGGGCGACGCGCGGTGTCGTCCGCTAGGAGTACAGCGGTGATGGCCGATGACCAGAACACTCAGTCCAATTCAGATGATCCTTCGGGAGCTGACGCTCTCGTAGCTGTCGCGCTTGACACGCTTGCGGTGACGACGGCTGACGCCGACGCCACGCCTGACGCAACGGAATCGTCTGTCTCGATAGAAGAAGATGCCGAGTCGAAACCGGCCGAAGATGCCGAGCCGTCGGTGCCGGACGGGCCGAAGACAGCTGTGAGCCTGGGCTTGCTGCCGGAGACGTTCGTTTCGCAGGTGTCGACCGCGCTCCACTTCTACGCTCCGGAGTTGCCGCCTCTGCCGGCGAGGGAGTTTGTCGATAACGAAAACCGTCGTGAGAACGAACGCGACGATCGTGACGATGAAACTTCGTCCGGCTCAGCTCGGCGACGTAATCGACGCCGAGGCGGCAGCGATCAGCGTGGCGAAAACGAGCCGCGCGAGTCGGCTCCCAGACAGCGCCCCGTCGAGGTCATCACCGAGCCGCAGCGGATCAAGGGCTCGACTCGACTCGAGGCCAAGAAGCAGCGGCGTCGGGACGGACGTGAGGCGGGACGTCGTCGGCCCGTTGTCACTGAAGCTGAGTTCCTTGCTCGCCGCGAGTCCGTCGATCGCGCGATGATCGTTCGGTCGAAGAACGGACGAATTCAGATCGGTGTGCTGGAAGATAAAGTGCTCGTCGAGCATTACGTGGCGCGAAACCAGGACGCGTCGCTGATCGGCAACGTCTATCTTGGCCGCGTGCAGAACGTGCTGCCCAGCATGGAGGCGGCGTTCGTCGACATCGGTCGTGGACGAAACGCTGTGCTCTATTCGGGAGAGGTCGATTGGGATGCCGCGGAAACCGGCAACCAGCCGCGCCGAATCGAACTCGCGCTGAAGTCTGGCGACAAAGTTCTCGTCCAGGTTACGAAAGACCCTGTCGGGCACAAAGGGGCGCGTCTGACGAGTCAGATTTCGCTTCCCGGTCGATACCTTGTGTACGTACCTGCAGGCTCGATGAATGGAATTTCCCGCAAGCTTCCTGACACCGAGCGTGCGCGCCTCAAGCGCATCCTGAAAGAAGTTCTGCCTGAGTCGTCCGGCGTGATCGTGCGTACTGCTGCCGAGGGAGCCACCGAAGAGCAGCTCACGCGAGACGTGCAGCGGTTGACCGCACAATGGGAGCACGTCAGCCAGCAGATTGAGTTGATGCAGGCTCCTGCGCTGCTGCACTCTGAGCCTGATCTGCTCGTAAAGATCGTCCGAGATGTTTTCAACGAGGACTTCACGAAGCTCCTTATTCAGGGCGAAGAAGCACAGCGCACAATCGAGGGATACCTCGAAGCTGTCGCGCCTGACCTGCTAGAGCGCGTAGAACGCTATGACGGCGATGGTGATCCCTTCGACGAGTTCCGTATCACTGAGCAGATCGAGAAAGCACTCGACCGTAAGGTGTGGCTGCCGTCGGGTGGATCACTCGTTATCGACCGAACCGAGGCGATGACGGTTGTTGACGTCAATACAGGAAAGTTCGTCGGCTCCGGAGGAAACCTCGAAGAAACCGTAACCAAGAACAACCTCGAAGCTGCTGAGGAGATCGTTCGTCAGCTCCGGTTGCGAGACATCGGCGGGATCATCGTTGTTGACTTCATCGACATGGTGCTTGAGTCCAACCGAGATCTGGTTTTGCGTCGACTTATCGAGTGCCTCAGTCGCGACCGCACGAAGCATCAGGTTGCCGAGGTCACGTCTCTCGGCCTCGTCCAGATGACGCGTAAGAAGCTGGGTCTTGGCCTGCTAGAGACCTTTAGCGAGGCATGCGAGGTGTGCGCCGGCCGTGGAGTCGTCGTTCACCACGATCCTGTCGTTCGCCACCGCTCTTCGCAGGGCAATGGCAACGGCAGCGGTAGCAACGGGACTAGCAACAACAATGGCGGAAACAACCGTCGCGGCCGCAACCAGCCTCAGGCGTCCTCTGCACAGACGCCCACGGGGTCCACCCACGTCATCACTGAAGGTGTGAAATCGGCGATCGCTCAGATTGCCGCATCGACGATTTCTTCAACCGGCGAAGAGAACTTTGACGCTGCAGCACTCGAAGCCGCGGCTGTCGTGGTTGCTGAGGCATCCGTCGCGGCAGACGCGGCGTCCGAGCGTCCTGAGCGCCCCAAGAAGCAGCGGAGAAAGCGTTCCGACAGTTCGTCGAAGTCAGACTCCAACCCGTCGGCGCCACGAAAAGAGCGCGACGAAAAGGATTTGCTTCTCGATTCTGTGCTGAACGCTTTGCCTGCTCCGAAAGCGCCAGGACAGGGTAGGTCTCGCCGTCGGGTATCGACAGCTGGGCTCACGCCCGGATCACCGATTCTGCCGCCAGCGTCAGACAGCTAGCTGGAAGCTTTGGGTTTGCGTGTGCGATCTTTTGCTCGCACACGCAAACCTGAAGCGATCAGCGTTTTGACAAGCGTGTGCCCGTCAACGTGGCGGGCTCCGGCAGCGACCAGTCTCTCGTGCGACTTTTCTGGCACGTCGTAGTGGTCAAGGTCAAAACCACGGCGGGGTATGCCTTCTGCTGCGGCGAACTTATGCAGCTCTTCCAGCGAGGTGTCGCTCACCAGATGTGCCCACAGCATCCCGTGCGCGGGCCAGAGTGGATCGTCAATCAGGATCGCCATCTTCTGATCGTATGTCTGGCGGCGGCCTCGCGTGCCGGATGCTGACGTCGTCGTAATCGAACTCGGCGTTTCACTACAGCGGATCTGCTTTTGCCCTGTAGCTTCGCATCAGGTAAAGTATTCCTTTGGTGCGTCTTGTGTAGCAGTTTTGCTGCGTCACGAATGAGAGCCTGGCTTCCGCACCAAAGACTTCCCAGTCTCACAAGGACAACCGGAGCAGTGCGCTCCCAGAAGAAATAGGTGTGAAGTGGTTTACGCAGTAGTGCGCGCCGGTGGTCGGCAGGAGAAGGTCGAAGTTGGCACGGTAGTCGTTCTCGACCGCCTTAAGGCGAAGGTCGGCGACAAGGTCGAACTCCCCGCTGTGCTGTTCGTTGATGGCGATGCCGTCACGACCGACTCAGACAAGCTCGCGAAGATCTCGGTTACGGCCGAGGTTGTCGGCGAAGAGCGCGGCCCCAAGATTGTTATCCAGAAGTTCAAAAACAAGACCGGCTACAAGAAGCGCCAGGGGCACCGTCAGGACCTCACGCGCGTCAAAGTAACCGGCATCAAGTAAGCCAGGAGAGGCGCAGAGATGGCACATAAAAAGGGCGCAAGCTCTACTCGTAACGGTCGCGACTCTAATGCTCAGCGACTGGGTGTAAAGCGCTTCGGTGGTCAGGCTGTTGGTGCGGGCGAGATCATCGTTCGCCAGCGCGGCACCCACTTCCACCCCGGCGACAATGTCGGTCGCGGTGGGGATGACACGCTTTTCGCTCTCGCGGCTGGCGCAGTCGAATTCGGCAACAAGGGCGGCCGCAAGGTCGTCAACATCGTCGCCGCAGCGGAGTAATACCCGCTCAAATTTACAGCGTCGCGAGGGGTGGGCTTCGGCTCGCCCCTCGCGTTGTTTTCACCCCTTACCGACAAGGAGATCGTTATGGTCACGTTCGTCGATCGTGTCACCCTTCATCTTCGCGCCGGAAAGGGCGGAAACGGCTGCGTGTCGGTGCGCCGCGAGAAATTCAAGCCACTCGCGGGCCCTGACGGCGGCAACGGCGGCAACGGCGGTGACGTCATCCTCGTTGCTGATCCCAACGTGACGACACTGCTGTCGTATCACCACTCACCGCACCGCGACGGTGGCAACGGCGGATTCGGTATGGGGGATAACCGCTCCGGTTTGCTCGGAGAATCGGTTGAGCTCCCGGTTCCCGTGGGAACAGTCGTGAAAGATGCCGACGGTGAGCTGCTCGTCGACATGATCGAACCGGGTATGCGGTTTGTCGTGGCGCCCGGTGGTCGTGGTGGCCTCGGGAATGCTGCACTTTCTTCACAGAAGCGGAAAGCGCCGGGCTTCGCTCTGCTCGGCACCCCCGGGTGGGAAGGTGACGCTCAACTCGAGCTAAAGACCGTTGCGGACGTCGCGCTCGTGGGCTTCCCCTCTGCCGGTAAGTCGAGCCTGGTCGCGGCGGTTTCTGCTGCTCGTCCCAAAATCGCTGACTATCCATTCACCACGCTGCATCCGAATCTTGGTGTTGTCGAGGCCGGCGACGTGCGATACACGATCGCTGACGTACCTGGCCTCATCGAAGGCGCGAGCGAAGGCAAGGGCCTAGGGCTCGAATTCCTCCGTCACGTCGAACGCTGCACCGTGCTCGTCCACGTTCTCGATTGTGCAACTCTCGACCCCGGTCGTGACCCGCTCTCTGACCTCGACGTGATTCTCGCTGAGCTCAAGGCGTATCCAGTGCCTGAGGGGCAGCGCCCCCTCCTCGAGCGCCCCCAGCTCATCGCCCTGAACAAGCTTGACGTTCCGGAAGCGAAAGATCTCGCTGACCTCGTTCGTCCAGAGCTTGAGGAACGCGGTTTTCGCGTATTCGATATTTCGGCGGTCAGCCGTGATGGCCTCCGCGCACTCACCCTCGCTATCGGTCAGATCGTTGCCGAGGAGCGCGCGGCGATCGCGGCTCAGCCGGTTCCTGAGCGCATCGTGATTCGTCCGAAGGGCGCCGAAGCGAACTTCACCATTCGCGTCGAGGGTGGCACGTACGGAAATGTGTACCGCATCCTTGGTGAGAAGCCGGTGCGATGGGTGCAGCAGACAGACTTCCAGAACGAAGAAGCGGTGGGATTCCTTGCCGACCGTCTTGACCGTCTCGGAATCGAAGATGGCCTCTTCCGTGCGGGCGCAACAGCCGGTGCGACAGTCGTTATCGGCGAAGGCGAAGGAATCGTCTTCGATTGGGAGCCGACAGTCCGCTCTGCAGCAGAACTGATGACGGCGCCGCGCGGCACCGACCCGCGACTCATCCAGAATGGGCGCCGTAATACCGCCGAACGCCGCGAGGGCTATCGCGAGCGTATGGATGCTAAGGCCGCTGCGCGTGATGAGCTCGAAGCTGAACGACGCGCGGAGCGAGAGGCACCCGGAGCGTCTGAGTGACCGCACATCGTCGCGCCGACATTGCCGGCGCTCGTCGCATTGTCGTCAAGGTGGGCTCGTCATCGATTAGTGGCACCAACGCGCACAACATCAAGCCCCTCGTCGAAGCGCTTGCCGCGGCGCACGCTCGCGGTGTCGAGGTTGTTCTGGTGTCGTCTGGAGCGATCGCGACGGGGATGCCTTACCTGAATCTGGAAGCTCGTCCCTCTGATCTTGCGACTCAGCAGGCTGCGGCAGCCGTAGGCCAGAATGTCTTGATATATCGATACCAAGAGGCCCTCCGACCCTTCGCTATCGTTGCCGGTCAGGTGCTCTTGACCGCGGGTGATCTCGAGAATGCGACCCACCGTTCGAACGCCCGACGCGCAATGGAGCGCCTGCTTGGCCTGCGCATTTTGACGATCGTGAACGAGAACGACACTGTCGCGACGCATGAGATTCGCTTTGGAGACAACGATCGGCTCGCGGCTCTCGTCGCACAGCTCATCGGCGCGGATGCCCTTGTGCTTCTGAGCGACATTGAGGCTCTCTACACGCGACCACCGGATGAGCCCGGAGCCACCCCGATTGACACCGTCGCGTTCGACGACGACATGACGGGGTTCCAATTCGGCTCAGTTGTCGTGAACAGCGTCGGCACCGGGGGAGCAGCAACGAAAGCGTCGGCTGCGCGTCTGGCCGCGGCATCCGGTGTCGGAGTGCTGGTCACCAGCATCGACCTCGTGACTCCTGCACTAAACGGTGAGAACATCGGCACCTGGTTTACGCCTGATCCGGACGCGATTCCCGCACTGACGACAGCGTCAGTGGATACGTCACATCGATAGGACTGCTTGATGATCGAGACTGTCGTGAGCGCGCGTGATCGAATGCTGCGCGCAAAAACTGCGGCGCGGGAGATTGCGTTGCTCAGAGATGCGCAGAAGACTGAGGCGCTTGAAGCGATGGCAGCGGCGATCTCAGCCGATGCCGCGGATATTGTGGCCGCGAACGTCGTGGATATTTCTCGCGGTGAGGCGAGTGGGCTTTCGCTCGCGCTTCAAGACCGCCTGCGGCTTGATCACGCCCGCGTAAAGTCGCTTGCCGACGCGGTGGCCCTTGTCGCTGTGCTTCCGGATCCGGTCGGCCGAGTGCTTGATGACCGGACGCTTGCAAATGGGCTGCATCTGCAGAAGGTCGCGGTGCCCTTCGGCGTCGTCGGATCCATCTACGAAGCGCGGCCGAATGTCACTGTCGATATCGCAGCGCTCGCACTGCGCTCAGGCAACTCCATTGTGTTGCGCGGCGGAACTGCCGCCGAAATGACCAACGCTGCTCTTGTGGCTACGATGCGACGTGCGCTGACGTCTGTGGGTATCACTCCCGAGGCTATTCAGACGATCGATAAGTTCGGACGTGAAGGTGCACGCGAGTTAATGCACGCACGCGGCATCATCGATGTTCTCGTCCCGCGGGGGAGCGCAGAACTGATTTCGACTGTCGTCACAGAGTCGACAGTTCCCGTAATCGAGACCGGGGCAGGTGTCGTACACATTGTGCTCGACGCAACGGCACCGCTTGAGTGGGCGCGTGAGATTGTCGTTAACGCGAAGGTACAGCGGCCGAGTGTCTGCAACGCGGTGGAGACCGTTTTGGTGCACCGTGGTGCCGCAGAGCGGCTTGTGCCGCCGATCACCTCGGCGCTTCAGGCGAGCGGAGTTGTCGTTCACGGAGATACCGACGTACAGAAATTGGGCACGGATATTGTTCCGGCTACTCCGGAAGACTGGAAAACGGAGTACCTCGGACTTGAGATCGCCATGCGCGTGGTCGACGACCTCGACGGTGCGCTTGCCCATATTCGCGAGTATTCGACGCATCACACTGAGTCGATCATCACGACTGACGACGCGTCTGCTGACCGATTTCTTGCCGAGGTGGATTCCGCGGTAGTGATGGTCAACTCGTCGACACGATTCACAGACGGCAGCGAGTTTGGTTTCGGCGCAGAAGTGGGAATTTCCACTCAAAAACTTCATGCCCGGGGCCCAATGGGTCTAGCCGAGCTCACGAGCACGAAGTGGCTGGCGCGCGGCGCCGGTCAGGTTCGTGCCTGACCGCCTAGACTGGTGAGGCGCACGCGCGCCACCCCGACATCCCGAACGGAGTACAGATGACCTTGTCAACGCTCGTCGCATTTGCGGCTGAGGAGTCAGAGCACCACGGAAACGTCGCGCTCGAGACGATCGGGTATTTTTTTGTAGCGCTACTGGTGTTCGCGGTGCTCGGTTTCGTTGCGTGGTCGTACCGCGGAGTTGCTAACCGTCACCCGCAGAAGGCGCAAGCGTACGCAGCTACTCACGTGAAAGAGCTCCAAAAACCGGAGCACGGCCACTAGGCATCCGGTGACAGCTGCACAACGGACGCGTATTGGCGTCATGGGCGGCACTTTCGATCCCATCCACCACGGTCACCTTGTGGCAGCGAGCGAGGTCGCCGCGTCCTTTGACCTTGACGAAGTGGTTTTCGTGCCAACCGGAGAGCCCTGGCAAAAAAAGAGTGTCACGGCGAGCGAGCATCGCTACCTGATGACAGTCGTTGCTACGGCATCCAATCCCAGTTTTACTGTGAGCCGGGTAGATATCGACCGTGGGGGGCCGACCTACACGATCGACACGTTGCGTGATCTGAAAGCTGAGCGTCCTGATGCAGATTTCTTCTTCATCAGCGGGGCGGACGCCGTAGCGCAAATTCTCAGTTGGAGAGACCATGATGAACTGTGGGATCTCGCGCACTTTGTGGCCGTATCTCGCCCAGGGCACGTGCTGAGCACTGCAGGGCTTCCGAGCAGCGGCGCGAGTCAGCTTGAAATTCCCGCGTTGTCTATCTCATCGACGGCGTGCCGCCAGCGCGTTCGGAGCGGAAAACCCGTGTGGTACCTCGTACCTGACGGAGTTGTCCAGTACATTGCGAAACACCACCTCTATCGGAGCAAGGCATGAGTAACTCAGACGAGACGAGCACACGGTCGCTCACGCGTCGGCAACTGCGGGAACAGCGCAGCACCGGGTCGACTCCCATCATCTCTCCCGAAGCAGACGCCAAGGAAGAGTCGGCGCCGCAGGCAGTAGCACCGCGCGCACGCGCCGCCGAACCCGCTCCGATGGCGCCCGCGCCGCGTGCGGACGCACAGGTGGACCTTGGCGCGTCACCACTCACTCGGCGTCAAGCACGGGAGCAGGAGCGTATTCGTACAGCTTCGGTACCTGTGATCTTGCGTGATGTGCCTGAGGCCGAGCCCAGCCCCGAGCCGAGGAAGCCGAAGACATCCGGCAAGCCCAAGAAGGCCGAGCCGTCGCCAGCTGTTCCCGACCACGAGTCTCAGCCGATCAGCGACGCGGCTGCTCACCTTGCACTAGAGGCTGAAGAAGAGCCGGCGGCGATGGTGAGCCCGAGCCTTGGACAGAAGTTGCTTGAAGGCGAGCCCGAGAAGGTCGTCCTGTCTAATTCTTTCGACCAGCTCATCGCCCGCGGCGCTACGACAACTGGATCGCTGGGTTCTTCGAACGCGCTTATTCTCTCGCAGACGCCTAATGGCGCGGGGCTTTCTTCACCGGTCGCCTCGACCGGTGAAGTGTTGATCACTGGAACTTTTGCGCTGCCGGAAGGGCTCGGGTCGACCGGGCACGCTCCGGGTATGGCAGATGGAAAAGAAGCGGATGCCATTTTGTTGGATGGTGAGCTTCCTGCAGCTTCTTCTCCGACGCCGATCGCGGCAAGCGCGGCGATCAGCACAATCAAAAGCTCCGATGACATGATTCGTCCGCCGGCGCCCGAAAAGGGCAGTCGACTTATGCTCGCCCTCGTGATCACCGCGGGTGCGTTAGCCCTCGCGCTGGTCGGAGTAACTATTCTCGCTTTCGTTACAGGAGTCTTCCCATGACAGCCACCCCTCAGTCCATTGAAATGCTGCAGATCGCGGCAAACGCCGCTGACGCCAAGGGCGGCGATGATCTCGTTGCGCTCGACGTCTCAGAGCCTCTGCCCCTCGTAGACATTTTCTTGCTCGTCACGGGACGTAACGAGCGCAACGTCGCTGCCATCGGCGATGAAATTGAAGAGCGGCTCCTGGCTGCCGGTCATAAGCGCCTTCGACGCGAAGGACGCCAGGAATCCCGCTGGTTGCTTATTGACTTCGGCGACCTGGTTGTGCACATCTTCCATGAGGAAGAGCGCAACTATTACGGTCTCGAGCGTCTCTGGAAGGACTGCCCCGTCGTTCCCTTTGAGATTGCAACCCCGGCGCCTGCGGAATGATCGGCGAACTACATATTCGCGGCCGTCGAATTCGTTCTCGCGCGGGAATGTAGTAATCTAGTCAGGTTGCCTCACGCAGGTAACTATGGGCCTGTGGCGCAGCTGGTAGCGCACCTGCATGGCATGCAGGGGGTCGGGGGTTCGAGTCCCCCCAGGTCCACAAAAACCCCGGTTAATCCGGGGTTTTTGTTTTCTACGCATCGCCTGAGAGTGCTACGCGGCGTGGGTACGTGTGGTAAAAGGAGAGCGCCATTGCGCCGCCCGGGCTCAGTGTGAGTCGCGAATGATCTCAATGAACTTTTTCTGTGCGTGACGCCCCGAATTAGTGGGGATGAGTGGGTAGACATGTACCTGCCCGTGCGCTTCGTGAACGTGAAATGGCACGTGCGCTTTGACTGCTTTTTCTGCGAGGACGTGGGCGTCGGGGTTAAGTACGTCGCGGGTGCCTGTGAAAACGGTTATCGGGCCGATGCCCGTGAGGTCGCCAAACAACGGACTGACAATCGGATCCCGAAGCTCAAGCTCACCACGCCAACTTTCAGCGAGTACGCGGCCGCCGGGGGTGCCGAGCCACGGGTCGGTTGGTTGCACTTCGGGTATGCGTGGGTTACTCCATGACAGGTCTAGCGCCGGGGAAATGAGTGCCGTCTGGGGGAGGGTGATGCCCTCGTCACGCAGAGCAAGCGCAGTCGAGAGAGCAATCTGTCCACCCGCAGAATCTCCCGCGAGCGATGTCGGCCCAAACTTCTCGCGGCTTCGATGCACCAGCGCGCGGACGCCTTCGAGTGCTTCGAGTGCAGTGCCGAAAGGTACGAGCGGGTAGATCGGAAGCGTCACTACCAATGACGCTTCGCTCGCGAGGCGGGCAGCGAGGTGCCAGTGCTGTGGAGCAATCTCGTTGACCCACCCGCCGCCGTGCACGTAGACGAGGCCTCCTCGGCCCGTTTCGGGCCGGATGGTATACACAGGCCAGCCACCCACGTGCTCGACATCAACACGGATGTCTTGGCGCAGCCGAGCTGGTGGGCCGTATGACGCGGGGCGCAACTCACGCTCACGGATACGTCGCATCGCGCCGTTTGCCGTGATGAATGTGCGGTTTGCTCGAAGCAGCTTCAACGCGATGGGAACCAAGGCATCGGGCAAAGATGGCGTCATCCTCTAAGCATTGCGCACGCTTCTGGTGATGTCATCGATGACTTCTGGGCGATAGACCGGAGAGCTGCGCATTGTGTCGTTTAGGTACCGGAGTTCGGAAACCTGGGTTTTAAATTTGAATCGGTGATAGATTTCCGCCAGGAGCAGTCGCCGTTTATGGCCTTGACGATTATTGCCCTCCTTAATGGAAGGGATCTCGTCGTGATCCGTATTTTTTCGTCTGCTCGCGCCACTGCAATCGTTGCCGCGGCCGTCGCTCTCGTTGTAATTCCCGCCACCGCCGCATCGGCGGACACCACGATTGACGGGCCCATTGGGCTTGGCACCGCGGGGGACTATTCTGTGCTCGCGGCCTCAACAGTCACGAACACAAATGTTTCGACACTGTCGGACGATCTAGGCCTCAGCCCTGGTTCGTCCATCACTGGCTTTCCGCCAGGAATTGTCGGGGGCACTATCCACCAGACGGATGCAGAGGCAGCACAAGCACAGGTTGATCTGACAACCGCGTACAACGTGGCGGCATCGCTTACGCCCATTCAAACCGGGCTCGAAGAGCTCACTGGTCTTTCGCTCGTTCCGGGCGTGTACTCCGGCGGAACGCTCGCGGTCAGCGGGGCGCTTGTCCTCGAAGGTACGGCTGAGTCAGTGTGGGTCTTCCAAGCGGCATCTTCCCTGACAGTCGGTTCGGCTGCGAACATCACAGTCACCGGTGGTGCAAGCGCGTGCAATGTCTTCTGGCAGGTGGGTAGTTCCGCAACGCTCAAAACCGGTGCGCAGTTCATCGGCACTGTTATGGCGGACATCTCAGTGACCGCTGAAACCGCAGCCACCGTAACCGGCCGTCTCCTCGCCCGTACTGGAGCTGTGACGCTTGATACGAACACCATCACAGCACCCACCGGGTGTGCGACAGCGCCCGGTGAGGTTTCGACCAGCCCCGAAATAACTTCGGAAGCTCCCGCGGATGGCACTGTCGGCGGCCCGTATTCACACACGATTACTTCGTCTGGTACCCCAGACGCGAGCTATAGCGTGACCAGCGGACAGCTACCTGCAGGGCTCGTGCTCAATGAGGTTACTGGAGAAATTTCTGGCACGCCGACTGCCTCGGGATCAACGACGTTCACGGTAACGGCGAGCAATGGCACGTCCCCTGACGCAGAGGTGACCTATGTGCTGGTCGTGAATCCCGCCAGTGTCGAGGCAACGCCGGAAACACCCGTAGACAACCAACCTATTTCGGCAGAAGTGACACCTGGACTCGCCGAGAGCGGCCTTTCGGTGGGAGCCACGCCTTTTGTGGGCGCGGTCATGATCGCCCTGGGTGTGCTCGCGGTCCTTCGTTCGCGGCGGCTAACTTCACGCGGCTAGGGCGTTGTTCGCAATGCGTAACAGCTGATTGCGGATGGGAGCAGCGCGCGCTTCGAACGCGCGCTGCATCCTGCCGTACTCGGTCTTGCCCGCTGTCGTTTCGATGGTGATCGGCTCATAGCCCCAGTCGCTCAGATCATATGGCGATGCACGCATATCTATTTCTCTGATCGATCGCGCAAGGTCGAAAGTTTCGAGAAGTAGTCGCCCAGGTACCAACGGACCGAGCTTCACAGCCCACTTGTACAGATCCATGTTCGAGTGAAGACACCCGGGTTGCTCGTTCTCGACTCTGGCGTCTGCTGATAGCTCGCTTGCGTTCCTTGGCACCGCGTCGAGGGTGAAGAATCGGAAGGCATCGAAGTGCGTGCACCGCAGTTCATGACTTTCGACGACAGCATCCGTGCCCGAAGCGCCTAGACGAAGCGGGGCGTCATGGCGGACTTCACCATTCTTGTAGAGCATCGCCCACTCGTGTAGACCGAAGCAGCCAAACGCGGGAGTCTTCAACGCTGTTGCCTTAAGAACGCCAGCAATTGCGCGCACGAGGATTGGCCTCTCGCGCGCGAAGCTTGCCGCATCAACCACCAAATCATCGCCCGCGCTCAGATATCCGCGCCAGTGAGCGCGCGGCGATTGGGCTGCATTGAGTAAGCGAACGCCGGCGCCAGGGTGCCAGCGGCGAAGAATCGCGGGCTTGTACGAATAGTACGTGTAGAGAAAATCATCGACGGGGTGCGTCTGACCGCGGGCCGCGCGTGCCCGTCGATCGACGGTCATGATGTCTGCTGAGCGCTGATGGTGGCGTTCGAGCGCTTGCCATTCATCGAACTCGAGAGTCTCAGAAGACGAACTCGTCACTCGAACGTCACCGGCTCGATGAGCTCAGGAGAGTTGTTGCGCACGTTGCCTACGGCGGACGCCACGATGTGATTGTCGAGCGTCTCGGCAAGATCGGGCGCAGCATCGACAGCTGCATCGAGGATGTCGCCAACGTTGTCGATAGTGGGATCGAGCCAAGCTTCAGCGACATCTGCGTCGACAAAAAGCGGCATCCGATCATGGATTGAGCCAAGAGTGCCGATCGCCGAACGAGTGAGGATAGTGAAGCTCAACATCCAAGGGTTCGTGCCGTCGGTCGCTGCCGGGTTCTTCCACCACTCGTAAAGGCCTGCGAAGAACATAGATCCCTCGTCCGAGGGGTGGATGTAGTGCGGAGTTTTACCCGCTGCCGTCGTCTTCCACTCGTAGTAACCGGATGCGGGAACGATCGCGCGGCGCTTTTCAAGAGCCCCGCGGAACATGGGTTTAGTCTCAATTTCTTCTACGCGGGCGTTGAATGCACGAGAACCGATGGATGGATCTTTCGCCCACGCGGGCACGAGTCCCCAGCGTGCAGGTTCTACCCGCCTGGTCGGGGGTTCGGTCTTGACCGAATCGAGAACAATAGCCGCCAGACTGGTCGGCGCGATGTTGTACGAGGGAGCAGGTAACGCCTCGTTCACGATGTCGGCGCGCAACACGCCCACGAGCTCGGCTCCGGGTTTAGCGACTACGAAACGCCCACACATGTTTCCAGCCTACGGCGCGGCTCTGACACTTGGCTCAGTGCTTTGGTGCCTCGACCAACCCGAGATCCTGAAGTTTATCGAGAAGACCCGCACCATCGCCATCTGTCACCCACGGCACTTCAGCAGCTGCGTGGTTGTTGACGACGGTTCGTCCACCCGCGAGTACAGCTTCGGCGGGGGAGAGCTGTCGAATGGCAACGCCCGCCACATGGTCAGGGTGAGCGCTTGTGAAGTCGGTATAAATTGCGTCGTCGTGTTGGCCATCGTCTCCGATAAGAAGCCACTTGACATCGGGAAACTCGTTCGCGAGGCGCTCGAGGTTTTCGCTCTTATGGATTTTTCCACTTCGGAACCACCGGTCGTGTGTCGGTCCCCAGTCGGTGAGAAGCATTGCCCCAGCGGGAAAAAGGTGGCGGCGGAGAAAACGTGCGAGTGTGGGCGCGATGTTCCATGCGCCCGTCGACAAGTACACAATTGGCGCGCCGGGATGTTCGCGCACTAGTCGTTCAAGGAGCACCGACATGCCCGGAACCGGCTGACGAGCATGTTCGTTGATCACGAAGGAATTCCACGCCGCCAGGAACGGGCGGGGGAGCGCCGTCACCATGACGGTGTCATCGACGTCTGAAATGACGCCGAAGCGCGTATCTCTTCCGACAATGAAAACGCGGGTTTCTACCGGGTTTCCACCCTCAACCGACATGCGCAGAGATTGCCAACCGGGAGTGAGCGTTGCGGGAATCTCCGTGTCGATAACCCCGCCTCGATCGGCGACAACTTCGTGCGTGGCTCCATCGACAGTAATTGTGACGCGCGCAAATCCGATCGGCACGGATGCAAAGCTTCGCCAACCTCGTACGCCGGCATATTCGCCAGCGCCGCGCTCACGTGCACGTGGGGGAATAACGACTCGTCCGAGAACGCGCACCCAATCCGCGCCACCATAGCCTGGAAAAGCTGCGACAGTCGGGGTTCGTCCGGCACGGCGCGCCCACATTTCTCGCCACGCATTGATGCGGTGCTCCAGTCGGGCCAACCACAGCACCTTGAGCGGTCGTTCTGGATCGCTTGAAGGGGACACGTGCTCAGTCTTCCATGTCTGCCGTGTTCGGGCGTGCGGAGCTATCTAGCTCTTCGTCGTCATGAAGATGTCTGCGCTCGACTCGCTCCACAATCTTTTTAACGGCATAAACAAGAACGAGGAATGCAGCAATGATTCCAACGAAAATGTAGCCAGCACCGTGGATGCTCTCGCTCAATTCTCGATAGGTGCCGGCTGCGGCTGAGGCAACGCTCACATAAAGCGCTGCCCAAACAAAACAGGCGGGTGTTGTCCACGCGAGAAACCGCCGATACGAGTACCCACTCATTCCCACAGTGAGGGGCACGAGCGAGTGCAAGACGGGGAGGAATCGGGAGAGAAAGATTGCTGGTCCTCCTCGACGCTTCAGGTAGTTTTCTGAGCGCTGCCAGTTCTTTTCGCCAATGCGTCTGCCAACTCGAGAGGTGCGGATAACTGGTCCGAGGTAACGTCCGAGCCAAAAACCGATACTTTCGCCGATGAGTGCGCCGACTATGACGGCGAGCGCGAGAAACACGGCTTCCCACGGCGATGAAACAGCGGTGCCTGCGACGATGACGATCGAGTCGCCCGGCACCACGAGACCGACAAGCACGCTGGTTTCGAGCATCATTGCGATACCGGCGAGCACCGTTCGCAACACGGGATCGACATTCTGCACCGCATCGAGGAGCCAGGTGAGGACGTCGTTCACGCCTTGAGCATAGAGAACACTGCTAGCGCGTAGCCTGAGAATGTGCCATTGCCGTCCACAGTCGCGGAATTACATCCCGCGTGTTCTCCCGAATATGTCTTCACCGCGGTTGCCGCTGAGGCGCATGAAGTCTTCTGGATAGACGCGGGCGTCGGCGTGTCAACGGGGTGGAGCTGGATCGGAACCGGCCGTGTGGTGCCTTACACGTCCCCGCGTGAGGTCGATATTGCGCCACAGAATTCGGTGGCGCCGTCGCGGTTCCCGCACGGGCCGACGCCCGGATCGTGGGTGGGATGGATCGCCTACGAAACCGGTGCTGTCGCTGCTGGTGCGCCGTCGATACCTGATGAAGCGGTTGAGGACGCGAGCTGGCTGTTGGTGGACCGCGTCGTCGCGTTCGATCACGCCGCGGGAAGGGCGTGGGCAATTGGTCCAGACGCAGACAGATGGAGCTCGACCCTTTCGGAGACGATTTCGAAACCCGCGGCCGAAGAGACAAAAGAGAAAGTCATAGCGCGCGCCCGACATACCCCGGCAGAGTACGCGTCTCTCATCGAACAGGCCCGCGAAGCGATTCGCGAGGGTGATGCCTATCAGCTGTGTGTCACAACACGGTTCACTGTTGACCGGAAAATCGATGCTGTCGCTGCATATCTGATGCATCGACGCGCTTCAGGCGCACCACACGGTGGATTTTTTCGGTCAGGTGCGACCGCTCTTTTGAGCGCCAGTCCCGAACTCTTCTTGGCGGCATCCGACGGCACGATACGTACGCGCCCGATAAAGGGAACCCGTCCGCGGGGAACGACTCTCGAACGCGATGAGGCCCTTCGACGAGAACTTGCGACTGACCCGAAAGAGCAGGCTGAGAACGTCATGATCGTTGATCTGATGCGAAACGACCTGTCACGAGTCTCACGCAAGAATTCAGTCGCCGTCACGCAGCTCCGCGAAATCGAAAGCTATCCACATGTCCATCAACTCGTGAGCACAGTAGTGGGCAGCGCCAACGCCGGCACCACATGTGGCGATCTGCTTGACGCGACATTCCCTGCGGGCAGCATGACTGGCGCGCCTAAGCTCTCGGCGATGACGATCCTTCATCGACTGGAACGGATGCCTCGCGGCATCTTCTCTGGATGCTTCGGATGGGTACACCCCGAAGGGTCGCTCGAGCTCGGAATGGTCATTCGATCCATCGTGGTCACGGCGGATGCCGCCACTGTCAGCGCTGGCGGCGGGATCACCTGGTTGTCGGTTCCACAGGCCGAAGTGGAAGAAGTTGGGATCAAAGCGCGGGCGCCCTTAGCCGCCCTTGGCGCGACGCTGCCACCGGGCTGGTGATTACGCCGCTACTCTGGAAGACGCGCTGCACGCGCACCACCCGCATCGCACGATTGGTTTTTCCGTGTCTCATTCCATTTCGCCTGATTCCTCCGCGCCCGCCGAAGGCGGCTTTGACGTGCACGCGATTCAAGAGAAGTGGCAGGAGCGCTGGGTAGCGGCCGACCCGTTCCGCGCAGGAGCCGAATCCGATACTCGCCCACGTAAGTACGTCCTGGCGATGTTCCCCTATCCCTCGGGCGACCTGCACATGGGGCACGCGGAGAACTACCTGTACTCCGACATCGTTGCGCGGTTCTGGCGCCACCGCGGCTACAACGTGCTGCACCCCATCGGCTGGGATTCGTTTGGTCTGCCCGCTGAGAATGCCGCGATTAAACGGGGCGTCGATCCCGTCAGCTGGACCTACGACAACATTGCGCAGCAGAAAACAAGTCTGAAGCGCTACGGCGTCTCGTTCGACTGGAGCCGCGTTCTTCACACGAGTGACCCCGAGTACTACCACTGGAACCAGTGGCTGTTCCAGCAGCTGTATGAGCGCGGCCTCGCGTATCGCAAAGACGGCGAGGTGAACTGGGACCCGGTAGACCAGACGGTGCTTGCGAACGAGCAGGTTCTCGCTGACGGAACGTCGGAGCGCAGCGGCGCGATTGTCGAGAAAAAGAAGCTCACGCAGTGGTACTTCCGTATCACCGACTACGCGGACCGTCTGCTCGATGATCTCAACCAGCTCGAGGGTTCGTGGCCGCAGAAGGTCATCCAAATGCAGCGCAACTGGATCGGTCGCTCGATCGGTGCTGACGTCGAGTTCGAGGTCGAAGGCCGTGAACAACGCGTCCCGGTGTTCACCACGCGACCGGACACGTTGCACGGCGCCACGTTCATGGTTGTGGCTCCTGATTCTGACCTTGCGTCGGAGCTCGTCGCAGACCGCGCCGACGATGTAAAGAAGCGTTTCGCCGACTATCTCGCGTCGGTACGAAAGATTACGTCAATCGATCGTCAGAGCACTGACCGACCGAAGACAGGTGTCTTTCTTGATCGCTTTGCCATAAACCCCGTAAACGGTGAGCGTCTCCCCATTTGGGCGGCAGATTACGTCCTCGCGGATTACGGGCACGGTGCGGTTATGGCGGTCCCCGCTCATGATCAGCGTGACCTCGATTTTGCTCGTGCTTTCGATCTTCCTGTCCGCGTGGTCGTCGACACACACGCGCCGATCACGGGTGCGATCCCCGTGATTGAGCTTGATGACGATGGCGTGCCGATCGATCCGGGCTCCGACCTCGACTTCGACTCGATCGACCCGGTCAAGACCGGTATCGCTCTTGCAGGCGAAGGTCGCATGATGAACTCTGGTTCATTGGATGGCCTGTCCAAACGAAACGCGATCGCTCGCGTCATTGCAGAACTCACTGAGGCTGGCACCGGTCGCGCGGCGAAGACGTATCGGCTGCGTGATTGGTTGATTTCGCGTCAGCGCTTCTGGGGCACACCGATCCCGATGGTGCACTCTGAAGACGGCGATATCTCTCCGGTACCCGAGAACGAGCTGCCTGTACGTCTTCCGTCGACAGAGGGCCTTGACCTTGTACCCAAAGGCTCATCGCCGCTGGGAGCTGCAACCGAGTGGGTTTCGACAATTGACCCGCTGACGGGGGATGCGGCCCGTCGTGACCCCGACACGATGGACACGTTCGTCGACAGTTCTTGGTACTACCTGCGCTTCTTGTCGCCGGGCGCCGAGACTGAGCCGTTCTCGCGACGTGAGGCAGACAAGTGGGGTCCGGTGGACTTCTACATCGGCGGCGTTGAGCACGCGATCTTGCACCTCCTGTACGCGCGGTTCATCACAAAAGCCCTCTTCGATATGGGCAAGGTCGAGTTCACAGAGCCGTTCTCCAACCTGATCAACCAGGGAATGGTCATTCTTGGTGGCTCGAAGATGTCGAAGAGCAAAGGCAACCTGGTTCTCTTCTCCGAGGAGCTTGATGCGCATGGCGCAGACGCGCTTCGGGTGGCGCTTGCGTTTGCTGGCCCGGTCGAGGACGACAAGGACTGGGATGACGTTTCGACCACTGGTGCGACAAAGTTCTTGGCGCGCGCGCTTCGGATTGCTCACGATGTCTCGAGCGACACGGGCGTTGTGTGGGCGGAAGGCGACGCGAAGCTCCGCCGTGTGACCCATCGGTTGTGGGCGGATGCTCCGGGCTTGATTGAGCAGACCAAGTTCAATGTCGTCGTGGCTCGTCTTATGGAGCTCGTCAACGCAACGCGTAAAGCGATCGACACAGGAGCTGGTCCAGCCGATCCTGCGGTGCGCGAAGCGGCCGAAGCGATCGCGATGATCATCGACCTTTTTGCACCGCACACTGCTGAAGAGATGTGGGAAACCCTCGGATATCAGCCGTTTGTCGGACTCGCGGTATGGCGCCAGCCCGACCCGACACTTCTGGTCGAAGAGTCTGTGACAGCGATCGTTCAAATCGACGGCAAGGTACGCGCGACGATCGATGTGCCAGCGCGGATCGAGAGCAGTGCTCTCGAGTCGCTTGCTCGGGAAGATGCACGCGTTGTGAAGTCTCTGGCGGGACGCGAGATCACTCGCGCTATCGTCCGTGCTCCCAAGGTCGTGAGTTTCAGTACGCACTAGCGTTCTCCCCAGCGTGAGTTCTTAGGGCTGCCTTCCACGGGGCTGAACGCACGTGCGGGTTGGCACCTCGTGTCGACCTAGCGTGTGGGCATGGTCGAGCGTAGTGAGAGCATCGCACCGCGCACGCGTCTCGGCGTCGGAGCGGCGATTGTCGTTGTGCTCGTCGCAATTGCCGGCACTGTCGTGATCGGGATCGCTCGCGGCAGCTCGCCGCCGGACGAGGTCGTCTCGACTGCTGAATCGTCTTTTGCTGTCTCGAGTGCCCCGCTTGATGCGTCGGTCTACGTGCATGTTTCCGGTGCCGTAGCCGACCCGGGCCTCTATCAGTTGCCCGCTGGTGCTCGCGTTATGGACGCGGTTGCCGCAGCTGGGGGATTCGCTGAAGACGCCGACAGCGACTCAATTAACCTCGCTCGATCGGTCTCTGACGGTGAACAGCTCCATGTTGCGACTCCCGGTGAACAACCCGCCGCTGGATCCGGGCCGGGTGGTGGTGGTAGTGGTGCCGCAGGTGGCTCAGCCCTCGTGAACGTCAACACAGCGGATGTCGCGATCCTCGATACCCTCCCCGGTGTCGGTCCAGCCATCGCGCAGCGCATCGTCGACTGGCGCACCGCGAACGGACGGTTCAATAGCGTCGATGACTTGCTCGCCGTTCCCGGGATCGGGGATTCTATCCTCGCCGGGCTTCGCGAACTCGTTTCGGTGTGAAGACGCGTCGACGCGGGGGCGTCCCGCGATTGCTGATTGCTGGGGTGGTTGTTTGGGCAGCGGCGTGGTGCACTACAGCTGATACTTCTGCCGCACGGGCAGTCGCGACGTCGGCATGGATCCTTTGCGCCGTATTGCTCCTAATGCTGTTCGGATCGGGCATTGGGTCTCGCGCTACGCGCACGTGGCTGGGAGCCATACTCGCCTGCGCCGCGGTCGCGGCGTGTGCCACTGTGACAGCAACCGCCGCGGAGGATCGCGAACTACTCTCGGAGCTTTCTCTCTCGGGAGGCCGGGTTGTATCCGTCGAAGCAAGTGTTGTGGGGAAGATCGAACCTACTGGTTCTGGAGCGCAACGAGGCATCCGCTTCGACGCGGTCACGCAGTCGATAAGCGACGGTGAATACACGGTGACGCGTTCGCTGTCGATCCTCGTGTTCGCAAGCAACCCAAATCCGCCGCGCGAATTGGACATCGGGTCACGGGTGAAGCTTCGCGTGACGGTATTTCCTCCGGAGCCATCTGACCGTGCGGTGTTGATTGCCCGCGTGCGTGGTGACCCTGAGATATTGGAAGCGCCGAGCGGGATCTGGGCACTGTCATCGGACCTGAGAAGCAACCTGATCTCCGCAACCGACGGACTGCCTCAGCCTGGCGCAGGCCTGGTGGCGGGCCTTGCCGTGGGTGACACCTCAGCGGTCGAGCCGTCACTCGATAAATCGATGAAGGCATCCTCGTTGTCTCACCTCACAGCTGTCTCCGGTGCGAACTGTGCCCTTGTTGTCGGCGCGGGATTTGGATTGGGCGCCCTCTGTGGTTGGCGTCGCAGCACGCGCGCGTTGGTGGCTGTCACTGCATTGGCCGGTTTTGTGGTTTTGGTGAGTCCAGAGCCGAGCGTTGTGCGGGCCGCTGCAATGGGACTTATTGCGATGCTTGGAGTTGCGCTCGGACGTGCAAGTGCGGGAATCAATGTGCTCTCGAGCGCGATTGTCGTGATCTTGGTCATCGATCCGTGGCTGTCGCATTCGTTGGGCTTCGCGCTTTCATCGGCCGCGACTGCCGCGCTCCTGATTCTGGCTGGGCCGCTCGCTCGGGGACTGACGCGATGGATGCCGCGATCCCTTGCTGTGGTGATCGCGATCCCGCTTGCAGCCCAACTCGCGTGTGGTCCAATTCTCGTGCTTATCGATCCGACAGTGCCGCTTTATGGCGTTGTGGCCAATCTTCTTGCGGCCCCAGCCGCACCCGTGGCGACAGTCATCGGCCTTCTCGCCTGTTTGTCGGCACCACTTCCAGTACTGCAGCTGGGGCTGACAGCGATCGCTTGGGTGCCCGCCGCCTGGGTTGCTGGTGTCGCGCAGGTCACCACTGAGATCCCGGGCAACGCGGTGGTGTGGCTCCCGGGCGTGGTCGGGGCAATCCTTCTCACCCTCGTCAGCGCCGCGCTCGTTGTCGTCGTCTTGCGAAGCACGTCGCAGCGCCCAGTGGCGAAGATCGCTTTTGTTCTGTCTGTCGCCGTGGTTGCAGGCGTTGGGGGAGTGACGATCGGGAGCGCCGTGATCTCAGGCCCCGCTGCCACGCTGACGGTGCCGGGCGATCGCGACATTGTCGCGTGCGATATCGGGCAGGGCGACGGTTTCATTGTCCAATCGGCGGGGTTTACCGCTGTCGTGGATACCGGGCCTGACAGTGATGCACTCGACGAGTGTCTAGATAAGTTTGGTGTGGGCCGAGTTGACCTGCTGGTTCTGACGCATTTTGATGTTGATCATGCCGGTGGCGCTGAAGCGCTCGTGGGCCGCGTCGACGTTGTCTTTCATAGTCCGCCCGAGTCAGACGCTGACGCGGCTTTGCTCGCAAGACTGGGTGGGCGGACAATCTCGGCGCACGCGGGAATGACTGGCACGTCGGGAGATGCGCGATGGAGAGTCTTGTGGCCGCGGGAGAATTCGACCCTTGAGCTTGGCAATGACTCAAGTGTCGTGATCGAATTTTCGGGAACCAACATGCCGACGAGTATCTTTCTTGGTGATCTCGGTGAACAGCCGCAGCAAATGCTTCTCGCCACGGGAACTCTCGCCGAGCATTACGACGTCGTCAAGGTCTCTCATCACGGCAGCGCAGATCAATCCGATGCTCTCTACGAGCGAATCAACGCCTCCATAGCGCTGATATCCGTCGGGATTGACAATACGTATGGCCACCCCCGCGACACTCTCCTCGCAACGCTTGAACGCTTGGGAACCCACATCGCCCGAACCGATACTGACGGCATCATTGTGGTCTCGGGCGGGGAAAAGCTCGGCATTTGGCGAGAGCATCCCGACATGCGTGTCCCGATCGACGATTAGTGCGGGAGGCGCTACGGAAGGCAACTCGGTGAAACCAATGCGGAAAAATGCACTTTTGATTTTTCTCCTGGCAGCGAGCACAGTTGGGTTGGTTTCCTGCGCCGAATCTAACCACGTCGGTCCCACCAATGCAGCTCTTGGTGCCGACTGCTCGGATGCCTCAACCGCTTTGATCGGATGCGACACGTTTCATTCGGTCAGCGCGGCAGACGGCGGGACTGCAGTCGAATGGGTAGGTGATTTGGCCATAGACCTCCGGGCTGAATTCATGAACGCGCAGTCGACGCTTGTGGTGACGACGCCCTGCAACACGCTGAACGTGGCTGTGGAGATTGAAGGAGATACGCTCACGCCAGACAGTATTGCGAGCACTATGAAGGGTTTGCGACGCTGACCAGAGCGCACAGGAGCACTGGGTTAAAGAGTTATTCAGCGGCCAAGTGCGATGGGAACGATCAGGCAGTGATCTCACCCTCTCCACGGATGACGCAACGGTGTATTTCACGCTCAAATGACTCGCGGATGGTCGCGCCGATGCCGGGCATGCCGTGGCGAAGAGCAGCCGGTTTCGCTGTACTCGTCGCGGCGATGATCGGCGGCGCGGGCTACGCGCTCGGGCGCAGGCGAAACCGCGCCCGCGACTGAAGTCGTCTCGATGCAAGAGCGCCTCTCATCTAGCGGCAGGGGCGCTTTTTTGCTGCTCCTAGGCGACTGGGTCTGCGTCAGACTGTCGAACTAGTCTCGCGACATGGGCAAAGTTGGTGCAGCCATTATTGGAGTCATTTTCTTCGCAATCGGCGTTTGGGGACTTGCGTCCGGAGGCAATCTCGCGGCTAGTTGGAGTGAAGTAGCTCTCGGGATTGTTTACTGGATATACGCGGTGATACTTCTTCGCCGTACACGATCTTCGAGCTCCAAGTCGTCGCACCCTGAGTCTCCGCAGTAGAGCATTTGATGTGTCCTGGGGGTCTCAGTATCTGTCACTCAGCGTTCGATATCGCCTGTGCGCCTGCAACGTGACAATGCAAGCAACCGCGGTGAAAGCAGCGAAAACAACGCCATAAGAAACGAGTGGCATTCGTTCGCTCGGCAGGTTGGGAAGAGCGATGCCACCCGGCGGCCTCCTACTCCTTCGAACCGGCGATCTGCAACGCCTAGTGAGACGGGCAGACTGAAGAGTTATTGCTCGTAGCCCCGGGATCAGCCGCACACGTTGATGAGAAGTAAATAAAGTTCGCGGTCAGAAATTCCCACGAGGAGACGTACCTTCGGGGAGGACGAAGCACGGGGAGAACGACAGAATCTCGATCGCTGTACGGTCCGGGCTTTGATTGACGAGGTAACCAGCACCGTGTTGGCCGATGACGTGTGCACCTGGTCCACCATCAGGGGTCGGTGAACTTTTCGCGGTGTATAACTCCTGGGTCGAGTAGCGATCAATGATCGCGTCGACCAAAGCCGCAGGGTCAAGATCGCCCTGGACGACGATGTTCATACCCCCCGTCCACTGATATCCGCGCTTGTCATCGCAACTCAGTAGGACACCCGTCTGGCTCTGGTCCACAGACGCGACGTTCTCATCTGGGATCATCTCGGCAAGTTCGAGTTCCATCGCCATCGCGGTCTGTTTCGCCTGCTCGAGGGACAGCTCAGGGTCGACACGATTATCGTTTGAAAACGCCCCACAGCCGGTCAGCAGTGCAGCGGCGAGGAGTAAGGCAATGGTCTTAGTGGGCAGTCTTCGGTTCATCTTGATTCCTCTGATCTCAACTCGAACAGGATATTCCTCCGAGCTTGTTGATTTGACGAGCGGTCGCTGGCGATGAGGTTGTGGCTATGAAGCGCGGCGGCTGAGGCGGGCATCGACGACGGGGCGATATCGACATCCCAGTCCTGCTGATCGTGCTCGGAAGATACAAGGTGAAAGAGAGCAAGCCGCTCGCCGGTATCTCGCGCTCCCTGTTGGTTGACGCCAAGCCCGCTCCACCAGGTCGCTGCATCTTCAGGTGAATTCCCGGAATGTGGCTGAGAGGCGATATCTGGGCGCAGCGTCGGCAGCATCGTTTGATGGTGTCCATACCGGCCAGTGAGTCGTCGACTTTAACGTCAGGGGTTGGATGCGTAGCTGCCTTTGGAGCCAGCTTCGGTGGTTTGTGATTCAGTAGCGGTCACTTGGACTCATGTCTTCCTGGAGGGGAAAACACGGAGACCAACAAGATAGTGCAAGCGTTGTCTGATTTGCGCTAGGCCCAATAGTCCAAGTGGATTGGTTGTTTCCGATGACGTCTAAGACCTCACGGCTCCCATCTAGATGCCGCCCGGTCGAGTAATTCTCAGACTCGGAGAACTTAGCTTCAATTGCAGCAAGTATCTCCTCGAAATTCGGGGAGTTCTTTAAATACACAGTTGCTCCGCCGGCCCATTGGACATCACCGTCGGAGGAACAAGTCATGAGAACGCCCTCCTTCTGCTGTTCGACTCGATCAACGTACAGTTCGGGGATCGTGTCTGTGATTTCGAGCTCGACGCGCTGAGTCAGAGACTTGGCTTCCGCCACAGTCATGTTTTCGTCCACTTTCTTATCGGGCTGCGAAGCGCAACCGGCCATCGACACAAGCAGTACCGCTAGTGCGGCAACGACTAGCCAGCCCTTCATTGTGATTTCAGCTTCTTTGAGACGGAATCAAGGACGACTCGATTCCCGACGGCATCGCTTGCGACGAGGTTATGTGTGGCGAGCGGGTCGGAGTTGATCCTTAACTCAGCGGGCGGCGTGGGTGGCATGACAGAAGTTTTAGGTGTTGTGGTCGGTGGATAGAGCAAGAAATCGCAGCCTGACGGCGTCGGCGGGGCGAAGTTGAGCTGGTGGAGGACATCCTCCTCGAGTTTTGCGTAGTTTGCGGGGTCGGAACTGTTCGCTGGGTTGCGGATTACGGTGTAGCTGCGGGCCGCGTGACCAGAACCCACCCCTGCGCTGTCTCTGCTGCGGACGTAAGAGCCGAGTCCGAACTCCTCAATCGTGGGCTGCGGAACCAATCCGAAGATCGAAAATGGCATTCGCGCGATTTGTTGCCATTGCCGCTCCGCGGGGTCCAGCGCATCTTCCGCTTCTACTTCTCCGAGTTCCATGCACCTAAGTGTTGTTCATTTCGCCGCGGTCAGAAAAAAGCTTTCCTCGGCGTCCAAAAAATGCTCGAGGCTAAATCTTGAACGCTTAAGCGTTGACATCGCTTGAGAACTCACATCGCTCGCACCGCTGCTGACGGCGTCATTCTGGTCTCGGGTGGAGTGCGTCTTGTCAGCTGGCGAGAGCATCCTGACATGCGTGTCCCGCACGAGGATTAAGCTGGGAGGATGCCTCCTGCAGCTCGCCGTGCCGCGCCTCGCCGTACCGCGTCTGCAATCAAACAGATGGCGTGGCGAGACCCGCAGCCAGCACCGATCGTTCTGATTTCAGGGCCGGAAGAAGTGTGCGCCGAGCGGGCGACAGCGACGCTGAGAGCCTACCTGCGGGCCGAAGACCCAAGTCTTGAAGTCTCCGATGTGCGCGCTGACGACTATGCTCCGGGAACCCTACTTTCGTTGACGTCACCTTCGCTCTTCGGCGAGCCGCGACTTGTGCGTATCGCCGGGGTCGAGAAGTGTTCCGACGAGTTCTTGGCAGAAGCGTTGCAATACATCCAGCACCCGCAAGACGGCGCAACTGTCATCTTGCGGCACACCGGCGCGAGTGTGCGTGGCAAGAAGCTTCTCGAGGCGATTCGCGCGGGAACAGGCGGTGGTGCGGAGGTGGCGTGCCCCGCAGTGAAGCGCGATTCTGACCGCTTCGACTTCGCAGCGGGGGAGTTCCGAAGCGCTGAAAAGCGAATCGCTCCACCCGCGTTGCGTGCTCTCGTTTCAGCATTCGCAGACGATCTCACCGAGCTCGCTGCTGCATGTCAGCAATTGATCTCTGACGTGCCAGGAGACATCACTGAGGCCACTGTCGAGCGCTACTACGGCGGACGAGTCGAGATTTCAGCGTTTACAGTGGCCGACACTGCGATCGCTGGTCGGCTGGGTGAGGCGCTTGTCTCGCTTCGACACGCGCTGTCGTCGGGAGCTGACCCGGTACCGCTGGTTGCCGCTATTGCGTCAAAGCTTCGCTCAATGGCGAGAGTCGCGGGAACACGCGAGTCTTCGGCGGCTCTCGGTGCTCGTCTCGGAATGAAGGATTGGCAAATTGACCGCGCCCGCCGCGATCTTGTCGGCTGGAGCGAAGCCAGTCTCGGCCTCGCCATTCAGGCCGCGGCTCGAGCCGACGCCGAGGTGAAGGGCGGTTCGCGCGACAGCGTTTTTGCCGTAGAACGGCTGGTTACCGTCATCGCTACACGTGCACCGTTTGGATCCTGATGCTCGAAACGCTTACTTTGCCGGTCACGTTGCCGACGCTAACTTCACCAGTCACACTCCGTCGGGCGGCGCTCGATGACGTCGAATCAGTCATGACTCTTCTCACCGACGATCCCATCAGCGCTGCGCGCGGCGATGCCGCCGACACACCTGATGTTGCGATCTATTCCGACGCCTTGCACCGCATCACCAATAATCCGAGCAATGAATTGCTCGTCTGTGTTGATGGCGACGGTCATGTGGTCGGCACAATGCAGCTGACACTCATTCCCGGAATGGCGCGTCGCGGGTCTACTCGGCTTCTCGTCGAAGCGGTGCGAGTGGCTCGACAGACCCGATCCGGCGGGATCGGTAGCGCATTGATTCAATGGGTAACCGCTACTGCGGCGCCAGCACTCGGATCATCGCTCGTCCAACTCACATCAGACGTCGCTCGCACAGATGCTCACAGGTTTTACACGCGCCTGGGATTCGAAGACTCCCACGTGGGGTTCAAGTACGTCGTGTGAGTACATCGGCACTTATTTGCCGCATGGCACAAAAATAAAGGGCCCGCCGAAGGCGGGCCCTTTATTGAATGCTGAAACTCAGAGAGCAGCAACCTTCTTGGCGATAGCCGACTTGCGGTTCGCTGCCTGGTTCTCGTGAATGACGCCCTTGCTCACAGCCTTGTCGAGCTTCTTGGACGCTGCGACGAGAGCCTTCTCGGCTGCGGCCTTGTCGCCGGCAGCAATGGCCTCGCGAGTGCGACGCACCTCGGTGCGAAGGCCGCTCTTCACGGCCTTGTTGCGCTCGTTTGCCTTGTCGTTGGTCTTGTTGCGCTTGATCTGCGACTTAATGTTCGCCACGTGTCAGAGTTCTTTCGTTGCAGTGAATGGATGGGTTGCCAAGCGACATGAGAGGGATGTGCTCAACGTTCGTGAGGGTAAACCCACACGCAAGTCAAAACGAGAGTCTATCAGGTCTGCTCAAGAGTCGTGAGAGCAACGTCCAGAACGGCATTAAACACTCTCGGACGCATTGCCGTTACGAGGTGCGTCGTGCGGGGCACAATAACCAGCTCAGGATCGTGGGCGATGTCGACGAAGAGGTTTTCGTTGAGCCGCAGCTGATCCCACTGACCATTGACGAACCACAGCGGCACGCGGATTCTCTCCAGGGCCGCCAATAAATCTAAGACCGAAAGACTTCGAAGCGCGACGTCCTGTGCGTCGTATGCGTAGCCACCGGCGCCAAAATCAGTGCGGGTCTCGGGCGGGAGGGTGGCGTCGAGCACGCGGTCAGTGAGCCACTGCCCGCGCCCGGGCAGTGCGTTGAAGCTGCGCGCGAGCAATCGGTACGCGACGAGTCCTGCGCCGCGCGGAATCGCGGTACACGATGCAGCAATGAATCCGGCGACGGGTGGTGCGGGGTCTGAACCCACGTATGAGGTGGAAAGGATGCCGCCCATCGAGTGAGCCACAAGAAGCACAGGGCCCGACTCGGCCGCGCTTCGCACGGCGTCATCGATTGTCTCGAACGCACCCTCAAGCGTGAAGGATTCATCGCGTCGCGTCCCGTGTCCGGGTAGATCAACGGCTATCGCGGGGTTACCCCGACGCTCCAAATGTTCCACTTGGCTGCGCCACATCGTCGCCGACGTGCGGATGCCGTGAGCCAGAACCACTTGCACGGTCATTTCAGCAGCCTAACCGGCGTGTCGGCTCGTGCCAGGAGCATTCGGCTGCGCCCGCGTAGAATCGAACGGATATGTCACCCCGTGCCCTCACACCACTCGAGCCGAGTGCGACGCCGCCTGAGTCCATCCGCAATTTTTGCATCATTGCGCACATCGATCACGGCAAGTCGACACTCGCCGACCGGATGCTGCAGATAACCGGCGTCGTTGCCGATCGCGACATGCGCGCCCAATATCTCGACCGCATGGATATCGAACGAGAACGCGGCATCACGATCAAGAGCCAGGCTGTTCGCATGCCCTGGGCAGGCGAAGCAGGCACCGTGGCGCTCAACATGATCGACACACCGGGCCACGTCGACTTCACCTACGAGGTGAGCCGCTCTCTCGCTGCGTGCGAGGGCGCGATCCTCCTTGTCGACGCAGCCCAGGGAATCGAGGCCCAGACGCTCGCGAACCTCTACCTGGCGCTCGAAAATGATCTCACGATCATTCCGGTACTCAACAAAATTGACCTGCCGGCCGCAGATCCAGACAAATTCGCAGCCGAACTTGCCAACCTCATCGGCGGAAGCCCTGACGACGTTCTTCGCGTGAGTGGCAAAACCGGTCAGGGTGTCGAAGCGCTACTTGATCGCATTGTTGCTGAAATTCCGGCGCCGAAAGGCGATGCGAAAGCGCCGGCGCGTGCGATGATCTTCGACTCTGTGTACGACGCATATCGAGGTGTCGTCACCTATGTGCGAATGATCGATGGCCACCTGCATCCGCGTGAACGTATTCAGATGATGTCGACGCGAGCCACGCACGAACTTCTCGAAATCGGGGTTTCGAGCCCTGAGCCGAAGCCCAGTACCGGCCTCGGCGTCGGTGAAGTGGGCTATCTCATCACCGGCGTGAAGGATGTGCGCCAGTCGAAAGTCGGCGACACCGTCACGACGGCGCGCACGCCCGCAACCCAGGCGCTTCCGGGATATACCGATCCGAAGCCCATGGTGTATTCCGGGCTCTATCCCATCGACGGCAGTGACTACCCAGATCTTCGTGAGGCACTCGACAAGCTCAAGCTCTCGGATGCTGCCCTCGTATATGAACCCGAGACATCTGTCGCACTCGGATTCGGGTTTCGTTGCGGGTTCCTCGGCCTCTTGCACTTGGAAATCGTGTCCGAGCGTCTCTCACGCGAATTCGGGTTGGATCTCATTACCACCGCTCCCAGCGTCATTTACGAAGTGACAACGGATGCCGGGGCCCAAATCACCGTGACCAACCCCAGCGAGTACCCCGACGGCAAGATCGCCTCGGTGACCGAGCCCATGGTGAAAGCTGCAATCCTCCTTCCGAAGGACTACGTCGGCACTGTGATGGAGCTTTGCCAGACGCGCCGAGGCACTCTGCTGGGTATGGAATATCTTTCTGAGGAACGAGTCGAGCTTCGCTACAACATTCCGCTGGGTGAGATCGTCTTCGACTTCTTCGACCAGCTGAAGTCGAAGACACAGGGCTACGCGAGTTTGGACTACGAACCGAGCGGAGATCAGGCATCCGATCTTGTGAAAGTCGACATCCTGTTGCAAGGCGACAAGGTCGATGCATTCAGCTCTATCGTTCATCGCGACAAGGCCTACGCCTACGGCGTTCTCATGACCGAGCGCCTGAAGAAACTGATTCCTCGACAGCAGTTCGAAGTGCCGATTCAGGCTGCGATCGGCGCGCGGATTATTGCGCGCGAGTCGATTCGCGCGATGCGAAAAGACGTGCTGGCCAAATGCTACGGCGGCGATATTTCCCGCAAGCGCAAGCTTCTCGAGAAGCAAAAAGAGGGCAAGAAGCGCATGAAAATGGTGGGTCGCGTCGAAGTCCCCCAGGATGCCTTCATCGCTGCACTTTCAGGCGATGTCGAGAGCAAAGACGCAAAGTAACGGAATACCAGCAGGATGAGTGGCGTGCAAGCGCCTAGGGTGGAGATCATGCGCCGAGGGACGTTCCGAGACGAAACCGTCGATTATGCAGCAGTGGGGGCGACGCAGGCTTCTGACCTCATGCAGTACCCGCCGGAGCGCAGTGTTCCGGCGGAGCAGACGATCAAGCTCGGCAGTGGCGAAGAGCGTTTTCGCTCCGCAGGAGACGCGCTGCTCGCATGGCGATCGCTGCGTGACGCGGGACTCGTTGTGAGCGATGTTCGTCCCGCCGCGGGACCGATGTACTCCGGCGTGAGCTTTGACGAAGACGGCAACCCGGTCGAGCCATCTCGACTCGAAGCAGAGCAAAGATTCGATGAAGACGGCACACCCTTCGTTGGGGCCGGCACCACCATTCGCGTTCACGGCAGCGTCGGACGTTTCAGCGCTGATGGCGAGCTCCGCGTTATTTATGCGATTGAGGAGACGCGCCGCATTGGGTTCGCCCTCGGTACCGTGGGCGGCTCCGTCGTGAGCGGTGAAGAGTCATTCATCGTGGACTGGCTGCCCAACGACGAGGTTTGGTTCACAGTGCGTGCCTTCGACGCTCCAATTTCGGCCTGGTACAAGCTTTTCGGCGCTCTTGTGAAGCGCCGTCGACGCGAGCTTTTCACCCGTTACCTTCGTGCCATTTCACCCATGTACACGACTCCCGCCTGATGGGGGCTGCGCTTCCCCTCGGTGAGGCCGCGCCCGTAGACGGTCGAATGCCGGACGGTGTTCGGGTACACCCAAACGTGGACTTTGGGGTCTATTTGCATGTGCCTTTTTGCAGCGTGCGCTGCGGCTATTGCGATTTCAACACCTACACGGCGGATGAGCTCCGTGGTGCGCGGCGCGACCAATACGCTGACACGCTGATTGACGAGATTGGCTTGGCGCGCGGGGTACTCGAAGCCGCAGGCGGCCTACGCGCTGCCCAAACTGTGTTCTTCGGGGGTGGTACCCCAACTCTTCTTCCGCCCGAAGACCTGGCCCGGATGTTGGATGCTGTCCGCGACAATTTCGGAATCGCCGATGATGCTGAGATCACAGTTGAAGCGAACCCTGACACGGTGACAGAACGGGTCGCCGGGAGTCTCGCAGCGGCAGGGATCACACGCGTCTCGATCGGAATGCAGTCTTCGGTGCCTCATGTCCTCGAGGCGCTGGATCGCACACACTCGCCAGAAAATATCGCGACGGCCGTTGCTGCGGTGAAGGCACAGGGGCTTGATGTCAGTCTCGATCTCATTTATGGGGCCCCTGGAGAGTCGCTCGATGACTGGCGTCAGTCCCTTGACACAGCGCTGTCGCACGACCCCGATCATCTTTCCGCATACGCGCTGATTATCGAGGACGGCACGAAGCTTGCTCGTCAGATACGGCGCGGTGAACGGCCCGCACCCGATGACGATCTCCAGGCTGACATGTACGAACTGGCTGATGAGGTTCTCGAATCAGCGGGCTACAGCTGGTACGAAGTGTCGAATTGGGCGCGCAAGGAGAGCCAGCGCTCACGTCACAACCTCGCTTACTGGCGGGGTACAGATTGGTGGGGTTTCGGCCCCGGGGCGCACAGTCATCTCGATGGGCTCCGCTGGTGGAACGTCAAGCATCCTGCGGCGTACGCCGCCCGTTTGGCCGACGGGTCATCGCCTGCGGCCGGAAGAGAGCAACCGGATGCTGACGCGCGCTATCTCGAGCGGGTGCTCTTGCAATCGCGCATCCGCGAGGGGCTGCCGGTAGCCGACCTGTCACCGTCGGGTCGGCTGGGTGTTGCCTCGCTCATTGCGGATCAGCTGATCGAGGCGGACACGGCAATCAAGGGTCGAATAGTGCTCACTCGTCGTGGTCGACTTCTCGCAGATGCCGTTGTTCGCTCGTTAACGGAGTAGCGCGCTCGCTCCTCGGCTAGAATTGGCACTCTCGATCGAAGAGTGCCAAGAGGGAGGCGACGCGTGGTCAGTGAACGAGGACTTCAGGTGCTGCGCGCCATCGTCCAGGATTACGTTGAAACTCACGAGCCTGTCGGTAGCAAAGCAATTGTCGATCGTCACTCTTTCGGGGTTTCTGCCGCGACGATCCGCAACGATATGGCCCTCCTCGAAGACGAAGAACTCATTACTGCGCCGCACACTTCGTCTGGGCGAATTCCGACCGACAAGGGATATCGCGTGTTCGTCGACCATCTTGCGGAGCTTCGGCCGCTCTCACCGGCTCAGCGCTCAGCTATTGCGTCGTTTCTTGAGGGTTCGAATGACTTAGATGACGTCCTTGCTCGAACGGTTCGCGCTCTGACGCAGGTGACGGGTCAGGTTGCGCTGGTGCAGTACCCGTCGTTCGCGCGGGCTAACGTCACCCACGTTGAGCTCGTCGCGCTCGGCATGGGAAAAGTGTTGGTCATTCTGGTGACTGACACGGGTCGGGTATCGCAGCGGATTGCGTTCGTGCCTGATGACTTGGACGAGACAGACGTTGCGCAGTTGCGAGCGCAAGCCTCGGTCGTCGTGACAGGATTTTCGGTTCGCGAGGGTGTGCGCCGTGTCGAAGACATCCTCGGCGCCGAGCCATCGACGTCTACTCGTCTCGACAACGCGCTCCGCCCGATCTTGCGCGTCGTTGGAGAAGAGCTCGACGAATTCCGCCAGGATCGCCTCGTCCTTGCCGGGGCCGCCAACTTAGCGCGCCGCGAGTCCGACTTCCGCGGCAGCATCTCACCTCTGCTTGAAGCCATCGAAGAGCAAGTGACCCTTTTGCGCCTCATGACAGAGATGGTGGCTGATGGCAACGGGCTCGCTGCGAGTATTGGACGAGAAAACGAGCCGTTCGGTTTGCCCGAGGCATCCGTCCTGGCCAGCACGTACGACACGACCGGATCGCAGTCACGCATCGGGCTCCTGGGCCCGATGCGGATGGACTATTCCACCAACCTCGCGGCTGTCCGCGCGGTTGCCCACTACCTCAGTCAGCTGCTCGATGAGGATGAGAACCACAAATGAGCAACACTGACGAACAGCTCTGATGACCAACACCGAAGTACAACTCTGAAAACGACGTTCGACACCGAACGATCCCGCATAAAGTGCGGGCAGGAAGGCGAAAGTGGCTGACCACTACGAAGTGCTCGGGGTATCGCGGGAAGCGACGCCGGACGAGATCAAGAAGGCTTATCGACGACTGGCGCGCCAGCTTCACCCGGATGTGAATCCAGGCGAAGACGCGTCAGAGAAGTTCAAACTCGTCACACACGCGTACGACGTGTTGAGCGACCCAGAACAGCGCCGCCGGTATGACATGGGTGGCGATTCGTCGCCCTTTGGAGGCGGAGGTGGTGGGGCCAACTTCGGTGGCTTCGGCGACATCTTCGAGACCTTCTTCGGCGGAGGCGGTCAGACCCGCGGCGCGCGCGCGCGTTCGCGTGCTGAACGCGGGCAAGACGCACTCGTTCGACTCGATCTGGAATTGGGCGATGTGGTGTTCGGTGTGCACCGCGATCTTGAAGTAGACACCGCGGTTCTATGCCACACGTGCGAGGGTTCGTGCTGCCAGCCGGGTACTTCACCCGTGACCTGCGATATCTGCCATGGCAGTGGCCACATTCAGCGCACGGTCAGGAGCCTGCTCGGCAACGTGGTCACGAATCAGCCGTGTGCGACATGCCAGGGCTACGGCACGACTATTCCGTACCCGTGCGCCACGTGCCAAGGGCAGGGACGGGTGCGCGAGCGTCGCACGGTTTCTCTCGACATCCCCGCTGGTGTAGAAAACGGGCTTCGCTTGCAGCTGCCAGGTTCGGGCGAAGTTGGTCCCGCGGGTGGGCCGAACGGAGACCTGTATATCGAGGTCAGCGTTGCACCGCACGAAACGTTCAGCCGCGAAGGCGACGATCTCCTCGCAACCATCGAAGTTTCGATGCCGGATGCAATTCTTGGCACGAGCACGAAGATCGATTCGCTTGACGGCTCGGTAGAACTCGAGCTGCGTGCGGGTGTGCAAAGCGGAGACATACTCACCATCAAAGGGCGCGGTATTACCCCGCTTCGCGGATCTCAGCGCGGCGACCTCCGGATTGGCGTCCAGGTCGTGACCCCGACACGCCTCGACAGCAAAGAGCGGCAGATGATCGCCGAGTTTGCGGCTCGCACCAAGGCGCCGGCGCCTCACCTCGCCGAGTTCCACCAGGGGCTGTTTTCAAAGCTGCGCGATAGGTTCCGAGGTTAAAACCCTTGGCGCTGCATTTTCTGCACGACACCCCACTCTCACCCGAGCTCGGTGAAGGATCCGAGATCACGTTGACGGGCACCGAGGCGCATCACGCCGCAACGGTGCGTCGAGTTCGGGTGGGCGAAGGTGTCACCGTCGGTGATGGTCGCGGTGTGTGGATTGAGGCTGTCACGACGACGGTGTCACCCAAAGAGGTGCGGCTTCGTGTTGTCGCTCGAGAAGATGTGGCGCCGGCATCCCCTCGAACGGTGCTCGTTCAGGCGCTCGCTAAGGGGGACCGTGACGAGCTGGCGGTGCAAACAGCAACTGAGCTCGGTGTCGACGAGATTGTGCCGTGGCAGTCCTCTCGCAGCATCTCGCGTTGGGAAGGCGCGAAGGCCGAGAAAGGCCGACTGCGGTGGGAATCGATCGTTCGTGAGGCGTCTAAGCAGGCGCATCGAGCGTTTACGCCGACGGTATCGGGGGTGGTTTCTACTGCCTCGCTCGTGGCGATGGCAAAGGAATTTCGGATGCTGCTGCTTGATCCGACAGCTTCGGAGCGCTTGACGACAGTCGATATCGCGGACGCTACCGGGATCGTGCTCGTCGTTGGGCCTGAGGGCGGATTCACGCCCGCCGAAATTGACACGCTCGTCGGCGCGGGCGCCCAAAACGTGAGGCTCGGCGGCACTGTCTTGCGAACCTCGAGTGCGGGGCCGGCGGCACTCGCTGTTCTCAACGCTCGCCTTGACCGATGGTGATTCGGCGGTCCTCACGCTGATCCAGCTGGGGGAGCTCGTCGTGAGGCACCCTCGGTAGGATGGAGGTATGAGTGAACCTTCGATTTTTACGCGAATTCTCACGGGAGAAATTCCCGCGGAGATCGTGGGGGAGTCCGCCAACGTTTTTGCGATTCGCGACATTGCTCCGCAGGCTCCCGTCCATCTCTTGGTGATTCCTAAAACTCAAGAGTTTCGCGACGTCGTGGAACTTGCCGCTGCGGCCCCGGCGCTAATGGCCGAAATGGTTGCTCTTGCTCGATCGCTCGCTGTGGAGCACTCAGATGGTGACTTCCGTTTGATTTTCAACACTGGTGAAGGCGCAGGCCAAACGGTGTTTCACGTTCACGCTCATGTCCTTTCCGGATCTCTCAATGAAAAGAGCCTTGGTGGCTGATAGTTCTGATTCCTCGACCGTCGAGCGCATCCTTGTCGATGGCATCGCAATGGTGAAATTGTTGGGGCCGGGCGACCGACTTCTGCGCGTGCTTGAGCGCGAGCATCCCGGTGTCGACCTGCATGTCCGCGGCAATGAGATCACGCTGACAGGCACGCCCGAGGTCGTTGCGGGGGCGAAAGAGCTCGTGAACGAGCTGATCACAATGACACGTGCAGGTCACGATCTTGCACCCGCAGATGTTGCAACGTCGCAGCGAATTCTCGAGAAGGACGGAGCTATGCGACCTTCTGAGGTGCTCGGCGAAGTGATTCTGAGCTCTCGCGGCAAGATCGTGCGCCCGAAGACACTGGGTCAAAAAGACTATGTCGATGCGATTGAAGAGAACACGATCGTGTTCGGCATCGGTCCTGCCGGTACAGGTAAGACCTATCTTGCGATGGCGAAGGCCGTGCAAGCACTCCAGCGCAAAGAGGTGAGCCGCATCATTCTCACGCGGCCGGCCGTTGAGGCTGGCGAACGCTTGGGCTTTCTGCCTGGCAGCTTGACAGACAAGATTGATCCGTACCTGCGTCCGCTCTACGACGCTCTCAACGAGATGATGGACCCAGAACTCGTTCCAAAGCTCATGGCCTCAGGAACTATTGAGGTTGCACCGTTGGCTTACATGCGAGGCCGTACGCTCAACGACTCGTTCGTCGTGCTCGATGAAGCTCAGAACACGACGCCGGAGCAGATGAAGATGTTTTTGACACGTCTTGGCTTCGGCACCCGCATGGTCGTCACGGGCGACATCACCCAGGTCGATCTGCCCCAGGGCTCTTCGGGACTTCGTCTCGTGACTCGGGTGCTTCGTGACATTGACGACATTCACTTTGCCGTGCTGACAAGCGCTGACGTTGTGCGTCACTCACTCGTTGGGCGGATCGTCGACGCGTACACCGAGTACGACGAACGTGCGGTCGCTGCGCGACGGGAACGCGACGAAGCAGCGGAGTTCGCGAGCCGCGTTGATCGCCGCGCGCCACGCGCTGGCGCCACACGAGACAGGCTTCCGAAGCGAGGACGTTCATGACGATTGAAATCAACAACGAGTCGGGTTTTGAGGTCGATGAGTCGGTATTTTTACGGCTCATGGAGAGTAACTTCGCGCAGTTGCACGTGAGCCCTGACGCGGATGTCGCAATCCTGCTGGTGGATGAGGGCGCGATGGAAGCGCTGCACGTACAGTGGATGGATGAGCCGGGCCCCACCGACGTTCTCAGTTTTCCGATGGATGAATTGCGGCCGGGTACCGAGGAGCAGCCGACGGCGCCAGGCCTTCTCGGCGACATCGTGTTGTGTCCTCAAGTCGCCCAGACGCAAGCTCAGGCAGCGACGCCACCCCAGTCCACGCAGGATGAACTCGTGATGTTGACGACACACGGTTTGCTGCACCTCTTGGGATTCGACCACGCTGAGCCAGCTGAGGAACGCGAGATGTTCGGTCTTCAGCGCGAACTCATCGCGACCTTCGCCGCGGCAGAGCGGCGCCGGAATCACGCATGACACCTGTTTTACTGCTCGTCCTCGCCGTCATCTTGACGGCGTTTGGAGCGCTGATGGCTGCCATCGACGCCGCGCTCAGCGTGACGTCTCGGCAAGATCTCGCGGAGGCTGCGGAGCAGGGAAAGAACGCTGACCTGCTGCGGCGAATCGCGGCAGATCCTGATGCGCACGAAAACGCGGTGATCTTCATTCGTGTGCTCGCAGAAACCACAGCTGCTGTGCTTGTCACTGTGTCGTTCACGATGCTGATCCAAAACATCTGGTGGGCGATGCTCGGCGCCGCCGTATTGATGACCGGCATTTCGTTCGTCGTCGTGGGTGCAAGCCCTCGTTCAGTGGGCCGTCGTCACTCCCGAGGACTCCTTAGCGGAACCGCACCGATCATTCGTGGTGCACGAATTGTTCTTGGTCCGCTCGCGCACGCACTTGTGGCACTCGGCGACCGTGTCACTCCGGGCGCCTCCCGCGGCGCATCGTTCGACTCCGAAGAACAACTGCTCAGCATGCTTGATGAAGCTGCTGACCACGACCTCATCGAAGAGGACGACCGCGACCTCATTCACTCGGTCTTCGACTTCACAGATACATACGTGCGTGCGGTGATGATTCCGCATACTGACATGGTCACGCTGCCAGCAAGCACACCCACCCGCGAAGCAATCGCCCTCTTTCTTGAAAAGGGCGTTTCTCGCATCCCGCTCTTAAGAGATGAGCGCGACGACGTGCAGGGTGTGCTCTATTTGAAGGATCTCGTGCAATTCGCCTTTCGTGACGAGACGAAATGGGCTGAGGCCCCGGTCGGGCCGCTCGCACGACGCCCCGTCTTCGTACCGGAATCGATGAAGGCAGAGACGCTGCTCCAGCAGATGAAGCGCGACGCTGTGCACGTCTGTCTTGTGATCGACGAGTACGGGGGAATATCGGGTCTCGTCACTTTGGAAGACCTTTTGGAAGAGCTCGTCGGTGAGATTTCTGACGAATATGACCCGAGGGTCGAGGAGGTCGTCGAGCTCGAGCCGGGTCGCTATCGCGTTTCTGCCCGGCTTTCGCTCGACAGCGTCGGTGACTTGTTTGGTCTCGACCTCGAAGACGATGATGTTGATTCGGTAGGCGGTCTGCTTTCTAAAGCACTCGGACGAGTGCCGCAACCGGGAGCGCGAGCCGAGCGTGACGGGCTCATCCTCGTCGGCGGAACTTCTCGTGGGCGTGGCCGGGGACTCGACACAGTTTTCGTCGAACGCGCCCAACCGCCTGCAGCGGTTGAAGAAACCAATGAGGATGATTCGGACACCATTGCCGAAAGCATTCTCTCCGCAGATACGGGTGCCGTACGCATTCCGAAAACTAAAGGCAAGAATGCCAAGCGACGGGATTGACATGACGGACACAAACTCATCTACTAACGCGGTACCCACCCACAGCGGTTTTGCAACATTTGTCGGACGCCCAAACGTCGGAAAATCAACGCTGACGAACGCGCTTGTGGGAGAAAAGGTAGCGATCACGAGCGATAAGCCGCAGACCACGCGGCGCGCGATCCGAGGGATTCTGAATCGACCAGCCGGACAGCTGGTAATCGTTGACACTCCGGGGATCCACAAGCCTCGGACGCTGCTCGGGCAGAGGCTAAATGATCTCGTCGATCAGGTTCTCGGCGACGTAGACGTGATTGTGTTCTGCGCTCCGGCAAACGAAAAAGTAGGACCGGGCGACACACGAATTGCTCACTCGCTTGATGGATACAAACGGGCCGTCAAAGTCGCACTGGTCACAAAGACCGATGTGGCGACACGGGAGCAGATCACCGAACGCCTGCTCGAGGTGGATGCGCTCCGCGAGGACTGGTCCGCGGTGATTCCTGTTTCTGCGCTGACGAACGACCAGCTCGACGTGCTCACTGACGAGTTGCTCGCGCTCATGCCGATCGGTCCGGCTCTGTATCCCGCGGGTGTGGTGACAGATGAGTCGATCGAAGACCGCATTGCAGAGATTATTCGTGAGGCATCTCTCGAGGGTGTCCGCGATGAGCTGCCGCACTCGATTGCCGTCACCATCGAAGATATGTCGCCTCGTGAAAACTCTGACCTCACGGATATCTTTGCGAACATCGTTGTCGAACGCGACAGCCAGAAGGCCATCATCCTCGGTCGGGGCGGTTCGCGCCTCCGGGATGTTGGAGCGACCGCGCGTGCCCAGATTGAACCGCTCGTTGGCACACGAGTGTTTCTTTCGCTCCGCGTACGCGTTGCGAAAGAGTGGCAACGCGACGCCAAGCAGCTGGGGCGGCTGGGCTTCTAAGGATTCAGTGCTTTCTATCCCTGCTACCATCTTTTACATGCGCTTCGGTGGGCTTCTTCTTCTTAGCTGCCGCGACGAGTCCTCGATTTAGGGCCTTCCTCGTCGCGGAGCTTGTGCTGGCCCGCCTCAACACACGAGAGAAGAAGCGAAGAAATGCACAAGACACAAAAGCCTTCCGGAATGCCGATCCACAAGTATCGGCCGTACCAGGATCAAATTCAGGTCGACGTTCCCGACCGCACCTGGCCCGATGCTCGAATCACGCAAGCACCTCGCTGGTGCGCTGTAGATTTGCGCGATGGAAACCAAGCGCTCATCGATCCTATGAGTCCCGAGCGCAAACGAGTGATGTTCGATCTGCTCGTGAGCATGGGGTACAAAGAGATCGAGGTTGGCTTTCCGAGCGCGAGTCAGACCGACTTTGACTTCGTGCGCCACCTCATCGAAGACAACGTCATCCCCGACGACGTCACCATTCAGGTACTGACGCAGGCGCGAGAGCACCTGATCGCGCGAACCTACGATTCGATTGCCGGAGCCAAACAGGCGATCGTTCACCTCTACAACTCGACCAGCGTGCTTCAGCGTGATGTCGTCTTTCGCACCGACAAACAGGGCATCATCGACATTGCGCTCGAGGGCGCGCGGTTGTGCCGTGAGTACGAAAAGACAATCCCGGATACCACGGTTTACTACGAGTACTCTCCCGAGAGCTACACCGGCACCGAACTCGAGTTCGCTGTAGACGTCTGCAACCAGGTCATCGAGATTTTCGAACCGACGCCCGAGCGCAAAGTCATCATCAACCTGCCCGCGACGGTCGAGATGGCGACCCCGAATGTCTACGCCGACTCGATCGAGTGGATGAACCGCCACCTCGCGCACCGCGACAACATCATCATTTCGCTGCACCCGCACAACGACCGCGGTACAGCGATCGCAGCTGCCGAGCTGGGTTACATGGCGGGCGCTGACCGGATTGAAGGATGCCTCTTCGGCAATGGAGAGCGCACCGGAAACGTCGATCTCGTTGCGCTGGGGATCAACCTGTTCACGCAGGGAATTGACCCCGAGATCAACTTCAACGACATCGACCAGATCAAGCGAACGGTCGAATATTGCAATCAACTGCCTGTGCACGAACGCAGCCCATGGGCCGGTGATCTGGTGTTCACGGCGTTCAGCGGCTCGCACCAGGATGCCATCAAGAAAGGTCTTGAAGCGATGGAGGCGCGCGCGGCATCCGAAGGCGTTGGCGTTGATGACATTGAGTGGACTGTTCCTTACCTGCCCATTGATCCCAAAGATCTTGGACGCTCCTACGAGGCTGTTATTCGCGTGAACTCGCAGTCAGGCAAGGGTGGCGTGGCCTACCTGTTGAAGACTGATCATTCGCTTGATCTGCCGCGTCGGTTGCAGATTGAGTTCTCTGGCGTCGTTCAAGCTAAGACTGACTCGGAGGGTGGCGAAGTGACGAGCGACCAAATTTGGTCGATCTTCACCGACGAGTACCTGCCAGCTGTTCAAAGTGACAGCAAATGGGGACGCTTTGAGCTGCTCGCGACCAGAAGCACGAGTGAAATGACTGGCGATGTCGAACTTGCGGTGCGGCTGCGCGACGGCGAAACGGTCTCTGACACGACGGGGCACGGAAACGGCCCGGTAGCTGCGTTCATTGATGTTCTCCGCGGGCACGGATTCGACATTTCGCTCTACGACTACGTCGAACACACTCTCAGCGCGGGCGGCGATGCGCAGGCTGCGGCTTATGTGGAACTCCAAGTAGACGGCGAGCGGCTGTGGGGTGTCGGCATCGATGGTGACATCTCGACAGCTTCTTTGAAAGCCGTCGTGTCGTGCGTCAACCGCGCGGTGCGCACTCGCACGGTAGCGGGTGAGCTCACCGCCGTTTAAGACGTATTCGATGGAGGGCCGGGTGAGCAAATTTAGCTCACCCGGCCCTCCATTGCTGTCTCCCTCGGCTAGGCCTTGGGGTGCACAATCGGAATAGCCGCAGTCTCCACTGCAACCTTTCGCCGATAAAGCATCCGTTGTTCCGGCAGAGAGAGGTCGAAGATGACTGCGAGGAGCCGGATGACGGTTGTGAAGCTCACCCCGATCACCGCGGCGAGCCCGATGTCTAGTCCTAATGCTGCTGCTGAAGCGAGGGCGAGGCATCCGGCACCTGCCGCTACCGCGTAAAGCGACCCGACGTGCATGATCGCGACCGGCAAGCCCATCATCACGTCACGCAGCACGCCGCCGCCCACCGCGGCGCAGACCCCTACGAATACAGCGGGAACGAGGGGAAGCCCGACGACCAGCGCCTTGCTCGTCCCAAATGCGCCAAAAAGACCGATAACGACAGCATCCAGCCCAACGATGAGCCAGTTCACTCTCGCGAGTATGCCCGCAAGCAACATACCCACGAGCGCCGCGGCAATTGCTGTTAGCAGATACCAGTTTGATTGCAGCGTCGCGGGTGGCAGCCCCAGCAAGAGGTCGCGAATGAGGCCGCCGCCCATGCCCATGAGAATTCCGATGATGGCGACTCCGAGAAAATCGAGTCGACGATCGCCGCGGAACCCGGAGGCGAAGAGCGCACCTTGGATTCCACCAAGTCCGACCGCGACGAGATCGGCCCAGAGCGGGATGACGAAGAGCGGCTGAGGCACATCACCTATTGTGCGCGGCACTCGCTGTGGCGACTCGTTTCAGCACGCCGGAAGTCTAAAATTTGCTCGCCGTCAAGCCGCCTCGTGAACAGGAGATGGCGCTTAGGGTAAGTAAATGCGAAGGATGCTCATCACCGGTGGCGCGGGATTTATCGGTTCCCGGCTACATCGTCTGGCGGCCAGTTCCGGATGGGACGTGCGAATACTCGACTCGCTACGTGCTGACGTGCACGGTTCTGCACCGAGCGGCAGACGAAGCGACACTGATTTCATACACGGTGATGTGACTGACCCCGATGTACTCGACGCCGCGCTTGAAGGTGTTGACGTCGTTTCTCATCAGGCAGCGAAAGTCGGGCTCGGTGTCAACATGGCAGACGCACCCGACTACGCGCGCACCAATGTCGCAGGAACCGCAGAAGTCTTGGCTGCGATGCGCCGTCACGGAGTGCAACGCCTCGTTCTGGCTTCGTCGATGGTGATCTACGGCGAGGGCGCTTACCGAGTTCCTGGTAGTGGCGTGGTTGCTCGGCCGGCGCCGCGGCTCGCGGCGGACCTCATCGCCGGTAACTTCGATCCCTACGATGCCGATACGAAGGAGCTTCTGGTGCCGGAGCTCTTGTCAGAGGACGCACCCACCGATCCGCGAAACGTGTACGCGACAACGAAGTTGGCGCAGGAGCACCTCGCATCGTCTTGGGCTCGTGAGACGGGTGGCCGAGCCGCGATACTTCGCTACCACAACGTATATGGACCAGGAATGCCGCGTGATACGCCCTACGCGGGAGTCGCGTCGCTGTTTCGGTCTGCTCTTGAGCGAGGCGAAGCGCCTCGGGTGTACGAAGACGGCGCTCAGCGTCGGGATTTTGTGCACGTTTCCGATGTCGCTGGAGCGAACATGGCGTCTGCTGACTGGACAGATAGCGCGCCGGAGGGCGCGGTGCGTGCGTTCAACGTCGGCAGTGGCCGGGTGAGCACGATTGGTGAAATGGCAACTGCACTGAGTGATGCATTCGGCGGACCCGCCCCGCTCACAACGGGTGAATTTCGTCTTGGAGATGTGCGGCACATCACCGCGTCGTCTGAGCGCGCTTCAAAAGAACTTGGATGGCACGCAGCGGTGCCGTTCGAGGAGGGCATGCGGGAATTCGCTACTGCTCCACTTCGGTCTGCAGGAAGCTGAGCACCAAAGTTGAATGAAATCGATATTGTCTTTCCCTGTTTGAACGAGGCGGCAGCGCTGCCGTGGGTGCTTTCTCACATCCCACCCTCCTGCCGCGCGATCGTCGTCGACAACGGATCCACCGATGGTTCGGCGCAGATCGCAGCTGAATTCGGTGCACTTGTTGTTTCTGAGTCTCGACGAGGATTCGGCGCGGCGGCTCATGCCGGTTTGGAGGCGGCGACCGCGCCAATTGTGGCTTTCGCGGATGCTGACGCTTCTTTGAATCCTGAAGAACTCCCCACTCTTTCGGCAATCGTGCGCGACGGCGCCGCCGATCTTGTCTTAGGGTGCCGAGTACCCACGCAGAGAGGTGCATGGCCGTGGCACGCGCGCCTCGCCAACTACGAGCTTGCCCGGCGCATTACGCGGGCGACCGGGGTTCGCGTGCGGGACCTGGGACCTATGCGAGCAGCGCGCCGAGAAGATTTGCTTTCGCTGGATCTGAAAGATCGTCGCAGTGGATACCCGCTCGAAATGATGCTCAAAGCTGCGGCGGCCAGGTGGCGCATCGTCGAAAAGGAGGTTGCGTACCACCCACGGGTCGGGCGCTCTAAAGTCACCGGGACGGCGAGGGGCACTCTGATCGCCGTGAAAGATATGTCGAAACTGCTGCGGGAGTATTCAGCATGAGCTCATCTCTCACCGTGGCGATCATTGCGAAAGAGTGCCGTCCGGGTTTCGTCAAGACCAGGTTGAGTCCGCTGCTCACGCCGAATGAGGCTGCTGAGCTCGCAGCGGCGAGTCTTGCCGACACGATCGAGTTCGTGTCGGCAATTCCTGCGACGCGACGCATCCTATTTTTCGACGGTATCCCGCCGCAGGGCGCGAAGCGTCTCGGGTTCGAGGTCTTGCCGCAACCTTCGGGTGGGCTCGACCAGCGCCTGGGGTTTCTTTTTGACGAGATGACCGGCCCAAGTTTGATGATCGGGATGGATACACCTCAGGTCACGATTCAAGATCTAGCCGGGCCACTGACGGGGTGGGAGAAGTCGATAGATTGCTGGTTCGGACCAGCTATAGACGGCGGGTTTTGGGCACTCGCCATGAAAGAACCCGACGGCAGTGTTATTCGAGGCGTTGAGATGTCACAGCCCGACACCGGGCAGCAGCAGCGATCTCGCCTTGTTGACGCTGGTTTGCAGGTTCGCGACCTGTCGACATTGCGCGATTTTGATCACGTTGAAGATATTGACGAGATCGCCAGCTCTATTCCGGGCTCGCGCACCGAGAAAGTGTGGAGTGCTATGCGATCTCATCTGTCCGCACGAGCCGACTCGTAGTTGCCCCTGTCTGCCCTGCGTTTTCTCGCTAGCCATCCTGCGAGGACGCAAGCTGCGCTCATGGTGAGAGCCGACAGCCACATGATCGCGACGACGAAGAGATAGTCAGTCGTATGGATGGTGCTGTTGCGGGGCCCCGCTATCCGCACCGCGATACCCGGGATAGCCACGAGCGCGGCGCATGCCGATGCCACGAGCGATGCGCGGGCGATGGCCGCATACACCGGACCGATCGTGCGAGCGAGCGGTAGCGCGAAGCTCGCGGCCACCGCGACGATCGGGGCGATCACCGCATCATGAATGATGAGCGCCATGACTAGCCAGATGCCGAGATGGCCGATGTCGTCTAGTGGCAGAGACATGAGAGCGAACACGAGGCCGAGGCCGATGAGTACTACTCCGCCTGCACCAATGAAGACACGGAGAAATAGCAGACGTGGAGGATCAGCAGCGATAGAACTCATCGGATCACCTCGATACGGCTGAGCCATTTCGTTTGCAACACTCCTGGTCGGCCGGGAGCGATGACTCGCAACGGGTACCCATGGTCAATGTCGAGGGGTTCGTCGCCGAGAAAGAGCGCGGCGAGAGTCGTGGGGTCGGCGACGTACGCTGCCTGCATCGTTGTCGTGGCAAACGCGCCACGCACCTGGAGGCTTTCGAGTCGCACATCAACGTTTCTCTCGTCCACGAGTTCCAAGAGATCCTTCAGGCGCACACCCCGCCAGGTCGCTTGCTGGCTCCAGCCTTCCACGCAAGCAATAGGAAGCTCGACCGTCGTTTGGTTCATGCTGAGTAGATCTTCGCGGCTCAATTCGATGCTCTTCGTTGCGCCGGTGATTGTCAGCCGCCACGAGGGAGAACGAGCTGAATCAAGGACTCCGGCCTCTGCGGCAGTCCGGTTCACGGGCAGACTCTGAGGGCCGGTATAGGGGCGACGAGGAGCCAGAAACGCAATTGATCGCAGCGGTGCAAAGGTCTGACCGGCGGTTGTGGCGACGATCAAGCCTGCGGCTGTTCCCACCGCGATAAGGGCGCCGCGGCGCGAAACGGCTTCAGCATGCGAGCTAGTGTCGCCGCTGGCAGGCGCGTCGGTGGTCGTGTGTGAGTCAACGCTAGGGCGTCGCCAAAAGCTGACGATCGCAGGCAGTTTGATCGCAACGTGCAGCGCGATGCTGCCGATCAATATCCACGCAAGCGCGAAGTGCACCCGACGAAAGGAGAAAGGAAATATGTACCACTGTGCAATGTTCATGACACCGAGTGCGACTTCGAGCAGCGCGGTCGAAACCAGAACTGCGACCGCCAGCCGTTCCAAAAACGACAGCACACCGGTGACAGGGGGCCAGACAAAAAGTCGCGGAAAAACCGACCACAGTTTTCCGAGCAGCACGGGGACGAGCGCAAGACCCGCGAGTACGTGCGTTCCTTGCGTGAATCTATAGAGCTGCGCTGGCTGGGGAGACAGCGGAAACCACTCCGGTGGGTTTTGCAGCACGTGACTGTAGAGACCGGTTGAGAAACAGACGAGCATGAGGATGCCGAGCACTCGGCCCAGCACGACTGTTGTACGAGTGCGCCGACCCGGTGTGTTTACACGCATGCCGGATGTGCGGACGAAGGCCTCGGCTCGGGCCGAAAGGCGGTCGGTGACGCTTTGGTGCATAATCACAGCAAACACTGACTTCACCGTCAGCGGAACGCCCGACACCAAAATTTCGCAATCCACGTTTAGGCTCAGTTCATGCCGACGCATCCGACTGCGGCCGAAGACACTCGCCGCGGCAGCCGCGCCGCGTGGACCGGTCTGATCCTGGCGCTGGTGCTGATAGCGGCAGCCATCGTGATTCCCAATGTCACCGGCTGGGACGTAGCCACGCGGGCGTCCCGCTCCGAAAACCCAAACGCTCTGGCGCCGCTTCATGGGTTGTGGTCACCGCACGCCGGCATTGCGAGCGCGGTGGCAATCATCGTGGCGATGCTTGCTTGGCGCTACGCGCCCCGATTCTCGCGTGAGCTCTCGTGGCGCGCGCTTCTTGCCGCAGCATTCTTGGCGTCACTCGTCTGGATGCTGGCGCTGGCTTTCGTTGACGGTCCGAGCGGAATCTCGCGAGTTCTCGGTAATCCCTACGAATACCTCGAGACAGCGCGGGGTGTGACGAACGTGGGGGTGCTCCTGCAGGAGTACATATCGCGCATCCCTCTCGACGCAGAAAACAATTGGGTGACGCATGTTGCAGGTCATCCGCCAGCGACGCTCCTGTTTTTTGTGGGGTTGGTTCGTATCGGACTCGGCTCGGATTTCGTCGCGGGCCTCGTCGTCACTGTGATTGCGGCATCCCTGGCTCCCGCCGTGTTGGTCACGATGCGTGCGTTGAAGGTGGAAGACGTTGCCCGCCGCGCAGCGCCGTTTCTGGTTTTCACACCGGCCGCTGTTTTTCTTGCAGTCTCAGCAGACGCAGTCTTCGCCGTCGTGGGTGCATGGGGCGTTGCCGCACTCGCGCTTGCCGCAGCCGCCCGCAATCGAATTATGTGCATTATCTGGGCAGTGGGTGGGGGACTATTACTCGGGCTGCTCCTCGAGATGTCGTACGGGATGCTGCTGTTCGGTGTTCTCGCAATCGCTGTGTTGATCGCGGGCAAGAAGTGGCTCGTCTTGCCGATTGCCGCGGCTGCCGCGCTCGCGGTCATACTGGCTTTTGCCGCCGGGGGTTTTTCGCTGTGGGAAGCATTTGCGGTCATACGCGAACGGTATTGGGACGGTATTGCCCGCCGCCGTCCCTTCGAATACTGGGTTTGGGGCAACCTTGCTGCCCTCGCGATAAGCGCTGGTCCGTTCGTCGCGGCAGGAATTGCTGCAATGAGCCTAAAGCTCCGAAAACTGAGCGTTCCCGTCTTGTTGGTCGCCGCGGCCGCCGTCATGATCGTTCTCGCCGATCTCTCTGGCATGAGTAAAGCCGAGGTTGAGCGAATCTGGCTGCCGTTCATCCCATGGCTGACGATTTCGTTGGCGTATTTGTCGCCACGGTGGCGTTCAGCAGCACTCGGCGGACAGCTGGTGTGGGCGCTCGTCGTGCAACACCTGTTTTATACCGTGTGGTAGTCGGCCCGTCTTCGAGCGAACCCAGTGTTTGCGGGAGATAATTAGAAGATGCCTACCTATCGCGACGAAGCTGTTGTGCTGCGCACACACAAGCTCGGCGAAGCTGACCGCATCGTGACGATGCTGAGTAGGCGACACGGAAAAATTCGCGCCGTCGCAAAAGGGGTCCGTCGCACGTCGTCCAAGTTCGGATCACGGCTGGAGCCATTCATGGTGGCAGATGTGCAGCTCTATATCGGCCGTTCGCTAGACGTCATTCAGCAGGCTGAGTCTCTGGGCTCCTACGGGAGTGAGATCGTCGCTCACTACGACAGATATACGGCTGCGAGCGCCATGGTTGAAACTGCTGATCGCCTGGGTGACGCCGAGGCGTCGACGTCTCATTACTTGCTTCTCGTAGGCGGCCTGCGTGCACTCTCGCGGGGTGATCACGCCCCGCGCAACATACTTGATTCATATTTGCTGCGTGCTTTGGCTTTGTCGGGATGGGCGCCGGCGTTTGATGAGTGTGCGCGTTGCGCCCAACCTGGACCACACGACATTTTCGTTGCGCAGATGGGCGGTGCCGTCTGTGCGTCTTGCGCGCCGGTGGGAGCGCCGCGTCTGTCGCGGGAGACTGCCACGCATCTTCGTGCGCTGATGGCGGGGGAGTGGGAGATCGTCGACGGCGCAGAAAACGCGGCGTCCTCGGCGGCGTCAGGCTTGATCGCGGCGTACACGCAATATCACTTGGAGCGCGGCATCCGCTCTCTCAGCCACATGGAGACAACCCGATGACGCCGAAGCCTTACACACACCGTGACGCCGTGGAATACCGTGCGCTGGACTGGACGGGCATTTACCCTCCAGAATTCCCTCGTGGTTCGGTGCCAAACCACGTCGCAATCGTGATGGACGGTAACGGTCGATGGGCAAACCGCAAAGGTCTTACGCGCGTGGAAGGGCATAAAGCGGGCGAAGCGGCACTTCTCGACGTTGTCGCTGGTGCGATACAGGCCGGAGTCAAGCACCTCTCGGTTTATGCCTTTTCGACTGAAAACTGGTCACGTTCGCCCGACGAGGTTCGATTTCTCATGGGGTTTAACCGTGACGTGCTGCATCGCCGTCGCGATCAACTCAACGAGTGGGGTGTGCGCGTGCGTTGGGCTGGGCGCAAACCTCGGCTGTGGGGTTCGGTGATCAAGGAGCTGCAGTACGCGGAAGAGCTCACGCGCAACAACGACACACTCACACTCACGATGTGTGTGAACTACGGTGGCCGAGTCGAAATTATCGACGCGATGCGCTCGATCGTCGATGAGGTGGCGGCGGGAAAGCTTCGCCCTCGTGCTGTGAGCGAGAAGCTTCTTCGCCAGCACCTCTATCTTCCGGATATGCCGGATGTCGACCTCTTCTTGCGATCGAGCGGCGAACAGCGCACTTCCAACTTTCTCCTGTGGCAATCCGCGTACGCAGAGTTCGTCTTTCTCGATACTTTGTGGCCCGACTTTTCGCGCACCGATCTTTGGGAAGGTGTCTCTCGCTATCTCGATCGGGACCGCCGATTCGGCGGTGCGAAAGACGCACCAACTAAGTAAGGGAATAGCGTCGCCGTCTTGGCGGTTTCGTCCTATATGACGGATGCCATCAAGATCGACGTGTGGAGCGACATCGCCTGCCCGTGGTGCTATATCGGTAAGAGAAATCTCGAAACAGGCCTGGCTGAGGTTGCCGGCGATGCTGACGCACCTCGGGTCGAGGTCACATACCACTCGTACGAACTCTCACCCGATACACCGGTCGACTTTGAGGGCGATCAAACGGAGTACCTTGTGCAGCACAAGGGGATTTCACGCGAGCAAGCCCTCGAAATGGCGGCTCGTGTTACAGATGTCGCGCGCGACGCCGGACTTGATTATCACTTCGACAATCTCAAGCACACCAACACGGTTAAGGCACACGAGCTTGTGCACTTCGCGAAAGAAAAAGGCCTTCAGGGCTCGATGAAGGAGCGCCTTCTGTCAGCGCACTTCGTCGAGGGCCGCCACGTGGGGCGCATCGACGACCTGGTCGAGCTCGCCGTAGAGATCGGGTTAGACGCGGATGAGGCGCGTGAAGCTTTGATCTCGGAAAAGTACGTGGAAGCAGTGCGTGCCGACGAGGAACAGGCTCGCGCGTACGGCATCAACGGTGTGCCATTTTTTGTGATCGATGGAAAGTACGGCATCAGCGGCGCTCAGCCTCCTGCCGCCTTCTCTCAGATCGCGCGCCAGGTGTGGGCGGAGCATCAAGGGGAACCGGCAGCGGTCTAACGTACGGGCGGCGCAGGCCTAAAGGGCTGCGCCGCCGAACGTTACTTCGGAAGATTGCTTTCGATCACTGAAACGATCGCGGGGTCGTCGGGCTTCGTCTGCGGGCGGAATCGGTGCACAGTTCCCGAGGGCGTGAGGACGAACTTTTCGAAATTCCACATGATGGGTCCTCGTCGACCCTCTTCATCCTTCGCCTTCTTCAGCGCCTTGTAGACGGGCGCAGCTCCCATGCCGTTCACCTTAACCTTGTCGAGGATTGGGAAGGTAACTCCCCACGTCATCGAGCAGTATTCTTGGATCTCTTCGCTCGTGCCGGGTTCTTGTCCCATGAACTGATTGCACGGAAAGCCGAGCACGGTAAAGCCGCGGTCCTGGTATGTGCGTTGGAGCTCTTCCAACTGCTCGTACTGCGGCGCGAGACCGCACTTGGAGGCCACGTTCACAACGAGCACAACCTGGTCGCTGAAATCAGCGAGTCGTGCGTGTGTGCCGTCGGAAGTGAGGAAATCTATGTCGCGCAGTGAAGTCGTCGTCTCGCTCATGTTCACAGCGTATGCCCGCGCCACCATGAGTGGGCTGAGGTGAGAGAGAATAAACATGTGACTTCTGTACTCGCTACTGCTCCGACTCTTCGGATCGGACCTCACGCGCTCGAGGTACCCGTCGTGCTCGCCCCCATGGCAGGGATCACAAACACAGCGTTCCGGCGGCTGTGCCGCGAATACGGCGCGGGGCTGTACGTCAGCGAAATGATTACGTCTCGTGCTCTCGTTGAGCGTAACGACACGACCATGCGGCTCATCACACACCACGAATCAGAGACTCCACGCTCGATTCAGCTTTACGGCGTCGACCCCCAGACGATGGCCGAGGCTGTTCGCATTCTCGTCTCGGAGGATCGCGCCGATCACATCGATTTGAACTTCGGATGCCCCGTCCCCAAAGTCACACGCAAGGGTGGCGGTTCGGCGCTGCCATGGAAGCTCGATCTTTTCCGTGACATTGTCGGCGGCGCCGTGCGCGCGGCAGGAGACGTTCCGCTGACTGTCAAAATGCGAAAAGGCATCGATGATGATCACCTCACATACCTCGAAGCGGGCCGGATCGCCGAAGGCGAGGGTGTAGCTGCTGTCGCTCTGCACGCCCGCACAGCCGCCGAGTTTTACTCCGGCCACGCCGACTGGTCTGCAATTGCGAATTTGAAAGAAGCAGTGACCTCCGTACCGGTGCTCGGAAACGGCGATATTTGGTCGGCCGATGACGCCGTGCGCATGATGGCAGAAACCGGCTGTGATGGTGTCGTGGTGGGCCGTGGATGTCTTGGGCGTCCGTGGCTGTTCGGTGATCTTGCCGCAGCGTTCGGAGCGGATGTGGCACCGGTGGATGCCACCCTTGGATTCGTCGCCAATGCGTTCCGGCGTCATGCCGAGCTCCTCGTTGAATTCTTCGATGACGAAGGTCGCGGGTGCCGGGATGTGAGAAAGCACGTTGCCTGGTATTTCAAGGGCTATCCGGTCGGAGGCGAGACGCGTGCGCAGCTCGCGACCGGTAGTTCGCTCGCCGAATTCGATGAAATCCTTGGAACTCTTGACACGCATGCTCCGTATCCGGGGGCTGCTGCAGAGGGCCAGCGCGGACGCGCCGGTACTCCGAAGCGTCCGGCGCTCCCAGAAGGCTGGTTGGACTCGCGCGACGTCACACGCGAAGCTTCCCGAATGATCGCTGACGCAGAAGTGGAAAACAGTGGCGGTTGAATCAACAATCTCGGGCATTTCGACAGGTCGTCCGAGCGGGTACTCGAACGATGACGCCTCGCGCTTTTTTTCTGAGGAGCATCGCTCACAGCGCGACGACTTCGCTCGTGATCGTGCGCGCGTACTTCACTCCGCGGCCCTTCGGCGGTTGGCGGCGAAAACTCAGGTGCTGAGCCCGGCAAGTCCCGCCGACTTCGCACGCAACCGTCTCACTCATTCGCTGGAGGTTGCGCAAGTAGGCCGCGAACTCGCGACTGCTTTGCAGCTGTCGCCGGATGTCGTCGATACTGCCTGTCTCAGCCATGACCTTGGCCACCCGCCTTTTGGGCACAACGGTGAACGTGCTCTCAACGAGTGGGCCGAAGACATCGGCGGATTTGAGGGCAACGCACAGTCCCTTCGGATTCTGACCCGACTTGAGCCGAAGGTAGTATCGAATGGCCGTAGCTACGGGCTCAACCTCACCCGAGCGAGCCTGGATGCGACGAGTAAATATCCATGGACGAGCGCTAACCCGCTTCCAGATCCCGGCGGTCGGCTCAAATTCGGCGTATATCCGGACGATGAAGATGTCTTCCACTGGCTGAGGTCCGGTGCGCCGGGGCGGGTGCGCTGCATCGAGGCCGAAGTGATGGATCTCTCGGATGACATTGCCTACTCGGTACACGACTTCGAAGACGCCGTCGTCAATGGATATCTTGATCCGCGACGCCTTTCTGATGTGCGTGAGCACTCAGCACTCCTCAGCGCAATTCAAGCCTGGGTCGGGTACGACTTCACTCGAGATGAACTCGCAGACGCGCTTTACCGACTCTTGCAACTCGACGAATGGGTCGAAGACTTCGACGGATCACGCGCATCTCTCGCGCGGTTGAAGAACCTCACGTCTGACCTCATTGGGCGGTTCGCCCGTGCTGCGACGTCAGCAACCCGCGACGCCTACGAGTCGCCGACACTCACGCGCTACCACGGCCACGTCGTCGTGCCGCGCGTGATCGAGGCTGAAATGGCAGTCCTGAAAGGCACGATTGGTGCATTTGTTGTGACCATTGAGGGTAGAAAGAGCCTGTACAAAGAACAACGTCATGTGCTCAAGCGGCTTGCGACAGCGCTCTGGGAAAAGCCCGAGCATCTCGACGCGATTCACGTGGAAGATTTTGCGACGGCAACATCGGATGCCTCACGCAAGCGTGTGATTGTGGACCAGGTCGCGACCCTCACCGACCGGTTTGCCATTTCATGGCACGGCCGGCTCGTCTCTGAACTTGATATGGCGGCGCTTGGTATGTGGGTGCCCGACATCCGCCCGATGGTGCGTTCGTCGTACGCGCTGCCCGAACCCCTCGAAGGCCTCTGATGGCGGGGCTGATCGCTCAGGCAGACATCGAAGAGGTGAAGTCGCGCGTCAACATTGCTGACGTCATCGGTGAGCGTGTTGCGTTGAAGTCAGCAGGCGTCGGCTCGCTCAAGGGACTCTGCCCTTTTCACGACGAGCGCAGTCCAAGCTTTCATGTGCGCCCGCAAGTGGGTTTTTATCACTGTTTCGGATGCGGGGAATCCGGCGACGTCTATACCTTTCTGCGCCAGATGGACCACGTCTCGTTTACAGAGGCCGTCGAGATACTTGCGGGCCGTGTCGGTTACTCGTTGCATTACGAGGAGGGCGGTGCGGCCCCGGAGACCTCGGGTCGCTCTCGGCTTTATGCCGCAAATGCTGCTGCTGCTGAGTACTTCCGCGGGCAGCTGAGTAGCAGCGAAGCTGCAATCGGGCGAAAGTTTCTCGGCGAGCGTGGCTTTGACGCCGGAGCCGCGGCGCGCTTCGGCGTGGGATACGCGCCTAAAGGGTGGTCACACCTTCTGGATGCGCTGACGGCAAAGGGGTTCTCGAAAGAGGAACTCACGATAGCGGGACTCGTCTCTCAGGGGCAGCGGGGGATCTACGACCGTTTTCGTGGGCGTCTGGTGTGGCCGATTCGAGACCTCACCGGACAGGTGCTCGGATTTGGCGCGCGTCGCCTCCACGACGATGACAATGGTCCGAAGTATCTCAACACCCCTGAAACACCGATATATAAAAAAGCTCAGGTGCTGTACGGGCTCGACCTCGCGAAGCGAGACATTTCGCGTTCCCACAGTGTCGTCGTGGTTGAGGGATACACCGACGTTATGGCGTGTCACCTCGCCGGCATCACCACCGCAATTGCGACCTGCGGAACGGCCTTCGGCACCGACCACATCACGGTGCTTCGCCGTGTCATGGGTGATGACAACTCGTCTGGCGAGGTTATTTTCACCTTCGACCCCGACGAAGCCGGCCAGAAGGCAGCGCTCCGTGCATTCGGCGATGAAAAGCGCTTCGCAGCTCAGACCTACGTAGCGATTGCTCCCGAGGGCCTTGACCCCTGTGACCTCCGGCTGAAACGGGGCGATGGCGCCGTACGCAGCTTGATCGATGCCAAATCACCCATGTTCGAGTTCGCAATCGACCGCCGGCTTGAAGGATTCGATCTCGCGACAGTCGAGGGTCGCGCGGGTGCGCTCGGCGCCGCGGCTCCGATCGTCGCAGATATTCGCGACCCATCGCTTCGTCCGGGTTACGTGCGTGTTCTTGCCCGCCGCATCGGTCTGGAACTTGGCGAGGTGCGCGCGGCTGTCGAGCGCGCAGCGCGTCGTGGAAACGACGCCGCGAAGAACCCTCGGAAGATGACGACGCCGCAAAATGGCGCTGCAGGAGTGGACGGAGCGCCAAACACAAACGATGCTCCCGCGATCCGGGTGAGCGTTCGTGACCTACCTCGCACGGCAGAGACCGCTTTGGAGCGCGACACGCTCATGGGCGCGCTCCAGTACGGGCACCGTATGGACGCAGACCTTTTCCGGCGCGCAATGGCGGTAGATTTTCATACTCCAGGTCTCGATGCCGTGCGCCAGTCCGTCGCGGCCGCCCCCGATCCGCAACGAGCCGGTTGGGCAGTGGATGCGGTATCTCGGGTACGTGAGCCGTACCGCACGCTGGCCGCGGAACTACTGACGTCAGACTTTCCTGCTCGGGATGACGAACACGCAGTAGCTTCTGCCAATGACCTCGCACGGCGGGTGTTGATGCGTGCTCTTGATCGCGAAAAATCTGAACTTGTCCGGCAGATGAAGCAGTTCCCTGGCGACTCAATAGAGAGCCGCAAAGCGCAAATACGCGCGAGAGAAATAGACATTGAGCGGGCGCAGGTTCGCGGCGAGCAGTAGCGAAGAGCTCTTCAGACAGGGCAGGATGAACCGTATGGTTCGCTCTAAACCGGCTTCTGTCGCTGTCGATGTTAACGACCTCTCAATCGAGCGGGTCTCCGGCCGCGGTGGTGACACTGCGCGAGTCGTGGACGGGGTCACTTTCACTCTCGAACGCGCTAATACGCTCGTGTTGATGGGACCGACCGGTTCCGGAAAAAGCTCGCTCGCTGCGATGCTTGCCGGGCACGGCGGACCAGACATGAAAGTTGTGGGCGGCGACGCACGCGTTGAAGGAATCTCTATCCGCAAGGGCGGTCACCCGCTTCGGCAGATTACCTATCACGCGGGTTTTCTCGCGCAGGGAGATGCCGCACGCCTTGCGCCACGGTCGACGGTCGCCGAGATCATCGCTGAACCGGTCACAAGTCGCGATCGTCGGGCCAACGCGCGTGCGATCGCGGTGCGTGTGGCTACGTTGCTCGACGAATTCGCGCTGCCCTTGGGTATGACATCGAAATATCCTTATGAGCTCAGCGCGGGAATGCGCCAACGCGTGGCACTCGCTCGGGCCTTCATGCTCGAACCGCGATTGCTCATCGCTGACGACGCTTTTGCGAACCTCGACGTCGATTCACGGCGGCTTGTGCGCGAGGCAATCATGCGACGCCGAGACGAGCGTGGGATGGCTGCGGTGCTCGTGACGAACGATACGGATGCCGTGAACGCTCTCGACCCCTACGTTCTCGTTCTGCGGGCTGGGCACCCGATCGCCTTCGGGCGCGGAACGAAAGATCTGCTGTGGACGCCGAGTTCGGAGGCGGACTCAAGGCTCGTCGCGCCGAGCACACTTCCGACGACGCGCTGACGGAGTTTTCTCGACAAAGCAGCAAACGTGCACGGGCACCCTTTGACGTTTGCTAAGCTTGTCTGGTTGCCCGTTAAGGGCAGTGAATATTCCTCCATAGCTCAATTGGCAGAGCAATCGGCTGTTAACCGGTAGGTTCTTGGTTCGAGTCCAAGTGGGGGAGCAATTTCCTCAAAAAAGCCCCTCAACAGGGGCTTTTTTGTGTTTGAGGCAACGCTGATGCGAGTTTGTCACAGCAACATTTGCACACTCTGTGGTGCGAATAAGTTTGCGCAGGATCTCCACCTTCGGGAAATCGGTAGGGTTGAAGAACCGCGTAGTGAACGCTCGCGGGCACGCTGTCTGGAGGAACTATGGAGTTCGCCGCACTAGGGGCTGTCGGTCTCATTGCGATCATTGCCGTCGTAGTCATCATCGTCGTTGCCATCATCGTGGCGATCCTGATTCGTGCCTGGTATCGCGTGGCGCGCGCAGATGAAGCTCTTGTCATCGTCGGTAAGCGCCAGAAGAGCAATGACGGCGGTTCATCGCGCATCACTGTGATTACCGGCGGCGGTGCAATAGTCAATCCGCTGACGCAGCGCGCCGAAATGATCTCCCTTCGCGCCCGTCAGATCAAGATGGAGCCGACGGCGCAATCGTCGAACGGCGTGACGGTAAACGTCAACGGAGTGGCCCTGGTCAAAATCGGGTCTGACCCCGAGTCTGTGCGGCGAGCGGCAGAGCGGTTCGCGTCTCAAGACAAGGCAATCGAACAGTTCACGACCGAGCAGCTCGAGGGTGCGCTTCGTGGCGTAGTCGCGACGCTTACCGTCGAAGAACTGATGCGCGACCGGCAGCGGCTCGCAGATCAGATTGCAGAAGGAATCAAGGGCGACCTGTCTTCCCAGGGTCTTATCCTCGATTCTTTCCAGATTCAGGGCATTACTGACTCGAACGGTTACATCGCAGCTCTTGGCGCGACCGAGGTTGAGCGCGTAAAGCGCGATGCAGACGTCGCCAAGATCAACGCAGATCGCGAGATTCGCGCTCGCCAAATTGCGACCGATGAGGCGAACCTGATCGAGCAGACAGCGCTCGACAAGAACACGGCGGCGGCCAAGGCTCAGGTCGGTCGGGCCAATGCTGAGGCAGAGCAGGCCGAGGCGCTCGAGCGTTCCGAGCGGCAGCAGGCAGTTCTTCTGCAAGAGGCTGAGAACAAGCAAGCGCAGCTCGACGCGGACGTGCAGAAGGTTGCTGACGCGAACCTTTACGAGCGCCAGCGTGCAGCGGATGCCGACGCTTACGCTCACGTGAAAGAAGCTGAAGCTCACGCCCAGATCGCTGAGCAGCAGGCAGCCGCGACGCGTGTACGCGCCCAGGCAGACGCCGATGCAATTCGCCTCGAGGGTGACGCCCGAGCTGGAGCTATTCGAGCAGAAGCTGAAGCGCTCTCTCAGAACCAGGAAGCGCTTCTCGCGCAGCGTGCGCTTGAATCGCTTGTTCCGATGATGACCGAGTTCGCAAAGGGATACGACAAGGTCGGCTCCATCACCGTTCTCGGGGGAGAGGGCGCCAGTAGCCACCTCGCCAGCGAGTCGGCTTCGGGACTCCGTGCCACCTTCGACGCCGTCCGAGCGGCGACGGGCCTCGATCTCGCCTCGGTTATCCAGGGACGGGTTGTTGGGCAGAGCGTCGGTGACGCTATCGCCGATGCCTCACCGGCAACGCCGGCTGCAGCTTCAACAGAGGCTACGAAGACCGCGACCGAGTCCTAGAGCACGTCCTAGGACGTCACGCGTCGACGTCGTCGACTCCCGGCATCCAGGAGACGCCCGGCCGGTTCCAACCGCGCTTCCGCGCGATCTTCTGTACCGTCTTCCAGTCGCTGTCATCAATACGATCGATATAGAGCACGCCATCCAGGTGATCGAACTCGTGTTGCAGAATTCGCGCACGCCATCCGGAAACCTCGATGCGAACCGGCGCGCCGTCAAGATCAGTTCCTGACACAACGGCTGCGTCGGACCGGCGAAGGGGGAATCTTTCTCCTGGCACAGAGAGGCAGCCCTCAGCTTCGTCGTCTGGGTCAGGCTCTCCAGGTTCGATCGGACGTATCCACAGCTCGGGGTTGATGATCACACCGCGCCAGGGGGCGCCGTCGTCGTCGGGATAGGTGTACGTGAAGATCCGGAGCGCGACGCCCACCTGCGGGGCCGCTAAGCCCACTCCGGGCGCGGCATCCATCGTCTCCAACATGTCGGCGACGAGGGTTCGGATTTCGTCGGTGATCACATCGACAGGCGCGGCAGGCGCGTGAAGAACAGGATCACCCATGATGCAAATTGGAAGAACAGCCACGCCTTGAGCCTATCGAGCACACCTGCCAGCTAGTGTTTTATGGTGTCCTGGTTTTCTCCCACGCTCGACGACGTCAGCAACCAGCTGGTAGGGGTTTTCGATAACCCCGCTTTGCTTCTCGGCATTCCGCTGGCCCTCGCTGGCGCCGTCTTCATGTCGTTTGGAGCGCAGTACCAGCACCGAGGTGTGACAAAAGTTGGCGAGCTCGCCGGCGGTGCCAACTCAAACGGCCTGACGCTCTCTCAGCTTGGCCGCCTACTCACGCGCCCGTCATGGGTGTTGGGTACTGTCATGCTTGGTCTCGCAATTGTGTGCCAGCTGGGCGCACTGAGCGTGGCGCCCCTCATCGTTGTGCAACCGCTTGGTGCGATCTCGCTGGTGATCACAACCCTCTTGAATGCACGCGTGACCGGACACACCCCGACTCGCCGCTCCATCACTGCGATCATTGCCTGCGTCGGTGGCATTTTCCTCTTCGTAACGGTTGCAGCGTTGTTTGCCGTGGAGCAGGCCGTGACGACGCGTCAGATCTCGGTCGTGCTCGTCCTCTTGTTCGTGATATCCGTCGCTCTCGTGCTGCTGTGGCTGCTCTTTCGTCGCCGTAAGGCACGCGCACTTTTTTACGTCATTGCGGCTGGCATTGTGTACGGCTTTGTCGCGACTCTGGCAAAGATCGTGATTCTTCGGCTCCAAGCTGGCAACTTCGACTGGTTGACGCTCCTGAGCCTGCTCGCGCTTGTCGCCGGAACGGCGCTCGGTGCGTACTTTGTGCAGACCGCATACTCGTCGGGTCCGCCCGACTTGGCAATTGCAGGCCTTACTGTGGTGGATCCTATGGTCGCCGTAGTCATCGGGCTTGCCGTGCTCGGTGAAGGATCAGCTGTCCCGATCTGGGGCTACGTCATCTTTGTCGTTGCCGGTGCGATCGCCATCTGGGGCGTGATCAATCTTGCGATTTATCACCCACAGGTTATGAAAGACAGTCAAGAGCTCAAAATCCAACGCGGCAGCGGCGGACTTCTTGACCCGGACGAGACCGACTAAGCTCGTTCGCTGAGGGGCGGTGGCCAAGCTGGTTAAGGCAGCGGGCTCATAACCCGACGATCGTGGGTTCAAGTCCCACCCGCCCCACAATAAGTTTCTCAAGCCTCGTACTTTTGAACTTCGTGCATATCAGTGCTTGTGATTTCCCAGTCGCGTCGGCAATAATGGCCGCAGACAACAGAAGAACCGCCAGAGATGGCTCCGTCAGGTCGTAGGGGAAGACGCACCTGAAGAAACGGAGAAATCATGGCTACACCTCATGCGCGGGGAGTGATTTACATTCACTCCGCGCCACGTGCGTTGTGCCCCCACATTGAGTGGGCGGTAGGTCGTGCGCTTGGCCGTGCCGTCAATTTTGAATGGGACGACCAACCCGTTCAGGCGGGATCCAAGCGGATGGAGTTCTACTGGGAAGGTCCAGCCGGAACCGGCGCGACTCTCTCAAGCGCGATTCGTGGTTGGGAACACCTCAGGTTCGAGGTGAGCGAAGACCCGACACCTCGATCCGACGGCGGCCGGTGGCTGCACACCCCAGATCTTGGTATTCACTACGCCCAGACGGATGCCGCAGGCAACATCGTCATCGGCGAGGATCGCGTGCGCTACGCCATGGAGATCGCTGCCGGTGACGCCAGTGAGCTCCAGCGTGAGCTCACGGTGGCCCTGGGGTCAGCCTGGGACGAAGAACTTGAGCCGTTCCGCCACGCAAGCGATGACAGCCATGTCATCTGGCTTCACAAGGTGGGCTGAGTCAGATAAGCGTCAGATGCGCTGAAGGCCACGGTATCCGCTGTCGGTTGACATAGTCCCGGCCCGGAGAATGGGCGTCTCGCGTCTGCAAATGGAAAATGCCCTGACCGTAACGGTCAGGGCATTTTCACGTATGATTACTCGCTAGCGAACGCGACGACGGCGTTGTGGCCGCCGAAGCCAAATGAGTTGCTGATTGCGAGTTGCGCACCAGAACCGAGCGGTTGCGCGTCACCAGAAACGCTGAGCGGGATGTCGGGGTCTTGGTTCGTGAGGTTGATCGTCGGGGGAGCTTTGCGGTCGCGCACAGCGAGAAGCGTGAAGACTGCTTCTAGCGCGCCCGTGCCACCCAGCAAGTGCCCTGTCGATGCCTTCGTGGCCGAGACGGGGATGTCGTCGATCCGGGCTCCGAAGACCTTACGAAGCGCCGTGTACTCGGCGATGTCACCGACCGGGGTCGATGTTGCGTGAGCGTTGATATGTGTCACATCGTCGGGCGAGGCATCCGCCATGTCAAGCGCGAGCTTGACCGCGCGTGATGCACCACGACCCTCAGGGTCGTTCGCAGTGATGTGGTACGAGTCGGCCGTGACGCCGCCACCCACGAGATAGCCGTATATCTTCGCACCACGAGCCTTCGCGTGCTCTTCAGTTTCAAGTACGAGAGCTGCAGCGCCCTCGCCCATCACGAATCCATCGCGGTCGCTGTTGTACGGACGGGATGCCGTGGCGGGATCATCGTTCCGCTTTGACAGTGCCTGCATCGAGGAAAATGATGCCATCGTGATCGGGTGGATGGCTGACTCTGTTCCACCGGCGATGACGATATCGGCCAAGCCGGAGGTGAGGTGTTCGAGACCGTTCACAATGGCTTCGGTGCTCGACGCGCACGCAGACGCCACGGTGCGGGCAAATGCCCGTGCCTCGAAGTGCATCGAAATTGCGGCAGCAGCGGCGTTCGGCATGAGCATGGGTACCGTCATCGGCATGACACGACGCGGTCCTTTTTCACGGAGTGTGTCCCAGGCGTCAAGCAACGTCCACACGCCACCGATACCGGTAGCGAAGTCCACTCCCAAGCGCTCGGGGTCGACCTCGGGGGTACCGGCATCGGCCCACGCCTCGCGGGCTGCGACAAGCGCGAACTGAGATGCGGGGTCGAGCCGCTTCGCTTCGGGTCGTGACAGCGTCGCTTCGGGGCGAACCAGTGCTTCGGCCGCGAACTTTACGGGGATCTGGTACTTCTCCACCCACTCATGCGTGAGCGTACGGGTACCGGATGCGCCGTCAAGCAGCGCCGACCAGCTATCTGGGGCAGTACCACCGATCGGCGACGAAGCGCCGATGCCGGTGACGACAATGCGGGAAGAGCTCATTGTGTGTATTCCTTTGCCGGGCCGGTGGGGGCGTGATACCCCCACCGAGGCGATTTAGGACTGGTTCGAAGAGATGTAGCTGACGGCGTCGCCGACAGTCTTGAGGTTCTTGACCTCGTCATCGGGAATCGTGACGCCGAACTTCTCCTCGGCGTTCACGACGATGGTCATCATCGAGATCGAGTCAATGTCGAGGTCGTCGGTGAACGACTTGCCGAGTGCAACCTCGTCGGCCGAGATGCCGGTCTCATCGGTGATGAGCTCTGCGAGTCCCGCGAGGACCTCGTCGTTGGTGAATGCCATGGTTCTCTCTCCTGTTTCTTAGGGGTTTGAAGGCTGTCGGGCCGCACACAAGTCTAGGTGCGGCAGTAGCACGGTTAGGGGAGGACGACGACCTGCGCGCCGAAAACGAGTCCAGCGCCGAAACCGATCTGCAGCGCGAGGCCACCGCTCAGTTCGGGCTGCTCTTCCAAAAGACGGTGAGTCGCGAGCGGAATCGATGCGGCCGACGTGTTGCCAGTCGTCGCGATGTCGCGACCGATCGCTACCGTGTCCGGAAGACCCAACTGCTTCGCGAACTCATCGATGATGCGCATGTTTGCCTGGTGGGGAATGAACGCGGCCAGATCGGCTGCTTCGATACCCGCAGCCTCGATAGCCTGGCGTGCGACCTTCACCATTTCCCAGACTGCCCAGCGAAAGACAGTTTGGCCCTCCTGCCGGAGAGTCGGCCACTCTGCAGTGCCGTCACGAAACTCCGTCAGGGTGGCATTCATCCCGACAGCGTCGGCTTTGGATCCGTCTGAGCCCCAGATCGTGGGCCCGATTCCGGGTGTATCGCTCGGACCAACAACGACGGCGCCGGCGCCGTCACCGAGGAGGAAAGAGATGCTGCGGTCTGTGGGGTCGACGACGTCGCTGAGCTTTTCTGCCCCGACGACCACCGCGTAGTGCGCGGCACCGCTTCGAATGAGTGCGTCGGCTTGAGCAACGCCATACGCGAAGCCCGCACACGCTGCGTTGACGTCATAGGCGGCGGCAGGATTTGCGCCGATACGATCAGCGACCACTGCCGACATCGATGGAGTCTGGCGGACGTTGCTGATCGTCGCAACGATCACTGCGTCGATTTGCTCCGGTGCGATGCCCGAGCGCTCAATTGCTTCAGCGGCGGCAACACTTGCGAGGTCTGTTGCCGAAGTGTCGGCGCCAGCGCGTGTGCGCGTGACGATGCCGGTGCGCTTCTGAATCCACTCATCGCTCGAATCGATGGGCCCTATGAGATCATCGTTGGGCACAACGAGTTCGCCGCGTGCAGCGCCGTACGCGTAAAGACGCGTAAAAGCCGCGCCCTCGGACTGGCGGAGCGTGACACTCATGCGGCTGTTCCCTTCACAAGGTCGATCGCGCCCGACAGATCGTCGGGCGACTTTACGGCAACCGTTGGAACGCCCTTGAGGCCGCGCTTGGCAAGTCCCGTCAGTGTTCCCGCGGGTGCGAATTCAATGAGTGCTGTCACGCCGGCAGCGGCGAATGACTCCATGCACAGGTCCCAACGTACTGGCGACGAGACCTGGTTGACGAGAAGCGACAGTGCGGCGGCACCGTCAACGACGACTGATCCGTCGCTGTTGGTCCAGAGCGTAGCTGCCGGATCGGAAACCGCAACCGAAGCCGAAGCCTCTCGAAGCGCGCCCACAGCCGCAGCCATGTACTCGGTGTGAAAAGCGCCCGCAACCTGCAGCGGAATCACTCGAGTGCCGCGCGGTGCCGATTCGGCGAGGGCGTTGAGTCCCTCGCGTGCGCCAGCGGCAACGATTTGACCGGGGCCGTTGTAGTTCGCGGGAGTCAGATTCGCCGCGGAAAGCGCATCAAGTACGTCGGACTGTGTCCCACCCACAACGGCGCTCATGCCGGTGTCTGCAGCGGTCGCAGCGTCTGCCATGGAACGGCCACGGATGCCCACGAGCTTCATGCCGTCGACAGCTGAGAGCACGCCTGCGGCAACGAGCGCGGCGACCTCTCCCACACTGTGTCCGGCCATGCCGTCGAAAGTGACATCAGCACGCTGACCCAACACCTCATACGACAGGATGCTGGCGGCAACAATCAACGGCTGGGCGACAGCCGTATCGCGGATTCGGTCGGTATCCCACTCGGTTCCGGCGGCAATCAAATCCACGCCGGCGGCGTCAGAAAACTCAAGGAGGCGTTCGCGAACGCCGTCGAGGTCAAGCCACGGGGAGAGGAACCCGGGGGTCTGCGAACCCTGTCCCGGGAAAAGAGCGATGATCACAATTCCATCCTGTCAAGCAATAGGCGGCGGGTTATGGCGACTCACACACAAGAATCGGCCAATCGTTTGTGCACTCGGCACACTTTAGCGGCGGTGGAGTGCGCGCAGCGCCACTAACGACGGCGCAGTGTGGTTGGCTTTCGTCGACCGACGTCAGAACCGGCCGCACCGAGAATGAGCGCTGTCTGCAAGATCAGCGCCTCGCGGGGACCGGTAGCATCCCACCCGATTACTTCGGAGACGCGCTTAAGCCGGTAACGCACGGTGTTCGGGTGCACGAAGAGTTCGCGCGCTGTCGCTTCCAACGAACGCCCATTGTCGAGGTAACTCCACAGAGTCGCCACGAGGTCGGGGCTATGAGCTTGAAGAGGGCGAAAGATTCTTTCCACCAGAGTCAGCTTGGCCAACGCATCTCCAGCGAGCGCGCGCTCGGGCAGAAGATCGTCGGCCTCTACGGGGCGCGGGGCGTGCCGCCACGCGCGCGCAACGGCGAACCCCGCGAGGGCGGCCCTCGCGCTCTGACTTGCATCGACGAGGGCGGGAACCGTTGGGCCCAAGACGAGGTATCCAGCGCCGAACCGTGGTTCCAGACGCGTTGCAATGTCGGGGAACGGTAGCTCTACGAGAGTTTCGTCTGCGCCCTTGCCGCCGGTTTCGGTGCGTCCGATCACGAGCACAAGGCGTGAACCCTGCACACCTACCAGTACGTCGACTCCGAGCTTTCGGGCCGTGCGACGCAGGTGATCGATATCGAATTGCGGGGGAGTCGTTCCCACGAGAACGGCGACCTCGCCGTGACCGTGCCATCCGAGGGCAGCGATCCGGCTGGGGAGCTCCTCATCTGATTCGCCACTCAGTATCGAGTCAACGACAAGTGCCTCGAGGCGAGCGTCCCAGAGACCTCGTGCCTCGGCTGCACGTGCGTAGACATCGGCAGCTGTGAACGCGACCTCGCGGGAGTAGAGCAAGATTGCTTCGCGCAACTGTGCGCCGCGGTCGGCAACTCTTTCTTCTGTCACTTCTACCGTGACGCGAATCAGTTGCAGTGTCTGCTGCAGGCTAATGCTCCGAAGCAACTCGCGGGGTGCTGCCGCGAAGATGTCGGCGGCTATCCAGGGAGTCGAGGTGGGGTCGTCGTACCACTGGATGAATGACGTGATGCCCGCCTGCGCGACCAGCCCCACAGAGGAGCGTCGCGCAGGCGGCATCTCGGCGTACCACGGCAGTGCATCTTCGAGCCGCTTGGTAGTGACGGTCGCGATGTCTCCCGAAATTCGCCTCAACCAAGCGAGAGTCTCGGCTTTGTCGAGAGGCGCCGCGGGTGTTGTCATTCGCTCAGCTCTCGCCGCCCGCGTTGCCACTGGTACCAGCGGAAACATCGTGCAGACGATACTTCTCGATTGCCTGAGCGGCGAGTGAGCGGTCGACGACACCGTCTTCTGCGAGTGACTGCAGAGTGCGAACGACCATCGACGGCCCGTCGATCTTGAAGAAACGACGCGCGGCCGCGCGGGTGTCAGAGAAACCGAAGCCGTCGGCGCCGAGTGAGGCGAAGCGATTAGGAACCCACTGACGAATCTGGTCTTGGACCGCGTGCATGAAGTCACTGACCGCGGTAACCGGGCCTTCGGCATCCTTCAGCTTTTCAGTGATGTACGCCGTGTGCGGCTCTTCTTCGGGGTGGAGGAAGTTGTGCTCGTCAGCTGCGAGACCATCGCGGCGAAGCTCGGTCCACGAGGTGACCGACCAGACGTCTGCGACAACGCCCCAGTCATCCTTCAGGAGCTGCTGCGCTTCAAGCGCCCACGGCACACCAACGCCCGAAGCGAGTAGCTGCGCCTTGGGTCCGTCGCCGGTTCCCTCAGAGATCTTGTGGATACCACGGACGATGCCATCAACGTCGACGCCCTCGGGTTCTGCCGGGTGAATGATCGGCTCGTTGTACACAGTGATGTAGTACATGACGTTCGGGTCGGAGTGCTCGCCGCCGTACATGCGCTCAAGACCTGAACGCACGATGTGCGCGATCTCGTAGCCGTAGGCCGGGTCGTACGAGACCGTTGCCGGGTTGGTTGACGCCAACAGGTGCGAGTGGCCATCAGCGTGTTGCAGGCCTTCACCCGTGAGGGTGGTGCGGCCCGCTGTTGCGCCGATGATGAATCCGCGCGCCATCTGGTCACCGGCTGCCCACTGGGCATCGCCCGTGCGCTGGAAGCCGAACATCGAATAGAAGAGGTAGACCGGAATCAGCGGTTCGCCGTGTGTTGAGTACGAAGTACCCGTCGCGGTGAACGCGGCAAGCGCGCCCGCCTCGTTGATGCCGACGTGAATGATCTGGCCCTGCGGGCTCTCCTTGTAGGCAAGAAGCAGCTCGCGGTCAACCGACGTGTAGTGCTGGCCGTTCGGGTTGTAGATCTTCGCCGTCGGGAAGTACGCGTCCATACCGAACGTGCGTGCTTCGTCGGGGATGATCGGCACAATGCGGTGTCCGAAGTTCTTCGAACGCAGCAGATCTTTCAGCAGACGGACGAAAGCCATCGTGGTGGCGATCTCCTGCGTGCCAGAGCCCTTCTTGGGAAGCGCGTATGCGGCATCCCCGGGCAATTCCAGACCCACGTGGTGGGTGCGGCGCTCGGGCAAGAAGCCGCCCAGTGCCTTGCGACGCTCGAGCAAGTACTGAATCGTCTCGTCCTGCGGTCCCGGGTTGTAGTACGGGGGAAGGTACGGGTTCTCTTCGAGCTTGGCGTCGGTGATCGGGATGTGCATCACGTCACGGAACTGCTTGAGGTCTTCGAGGGTCATCTTCTTCATCTGGTGCGTAGCGTTACGCCCCTCGAAGTGCGGACCGAGACCGTATCCCTTGATGGTCTTCGCGAGGATGACAGTGGGCTGACCCTTGTGCTCTTTCGCTGCCTTGAATGCGGCGTAGACCTTGCGGTAGTCGTGTCCACCGCGCTTGAGGTTCCAGATTTGCTCGTCGGAGTAGTCCTTGACGAGGGCTGCTGCTCGCTCGTCGCGGCCGAAGAAGTTTTCGCGGACGTACGCGCCGTTTTCAGCTTTGTACGTCTGGAAGTCACCGTCGGGAGTGGTGTTCATCAGGTTGAGCAGCGCACCGTCGGTGTCGCGGGCAAGGAGGTCATCCCACTCGCGGCCCCACACGACTTTGATGACGTTCCAGCCAGCACCGCGGAAGAAGCTTTCGAGCTCCTGAACGATCTTGCCGTTACCGCGAACGGGACCATCGAGGCGCTGCAGGTTGCAGTTAACGATGAACGTGAGGTTGTCGAGGCCTTCGTTCGCTGCGACCTGAAGCTGTCCGCGGCTTTCGACCTCGTCCATTTCGCCATCGCCGAGGTAGGCCCAGACGTGTGAGTCGGAGACATCCTTGATGCCTCGGTTGCCGAGGTACTTATTGGCCATCGCCTGGTAGATCGCATTGATCGGGCCAAGACCCATCGAAACGGTCGGGAACTGCCAGAACTCCGGCATGAGGCGGGGGTGCGGGTACGAGGGGATGCCGTTCGATCCCTGCGACTTCTCCTGGCGGAAACCGTCGAGCTGCGCCTCGGTGAGGCGGCCCTCGAGGAATGCGCGGGCATAGGTACCGGGGGAGGCGTGACCCTGGACGAAGATCTGATCGCCACCGGAGGGGTGGTCCTGGCCGCGGAAGAAGTGGTTGAAGCCCACTTCATACAGCGCAGCTGACGACGCGTAGGTGGAGATGTGTCCGCCGACGCCGATGCCGGGGCGCTGTGCGCGGTGCACTGTGACCGCGGCATTCCAACGGATCCAGGCACGGTAGCGACGTTCAACCTCTTCGTCGCCGGGGAACGAAGGCTCGTTCTCGGACGCGATGGTGTTGATGTAGTCGGTGGTCGGCACCATCGGCACGCCGAGGTGCAGATCATTCGAGCGCTTCAACAGGCTCAGCATGATCTCGCGGCCACGCCCGTGGCCTCGCGCTTCGACGAGCTGCTGCAGGGATTCCTGCCACTCGGCAGTTTCTTCAGGATCGCTATCGAGGTTGTCCTGAGAATAGGGATCTTGATCGTGAACAGTCACGGCAGACCTTTCGTCGTCTGGCAGATCGTGCCAGGAATTCGCTAGAGGCGCGGTGCACGCTTTGTTTGCCGTGCACAACACACCGCGCACAAGCCTATCGACTTCTCACCAGACCGGATGCTGCAGCACCCTATGGAAAACAAGATTCGCTGCAGAGTGTGCACAAACCACTCCCGACAGATCGTAAGATGGTCTGGAAGGGCCTTTAGCTCAGCTGGTAGAGCGCCACGTTTACACCGTGGATGTCGTCGGTTCGATCCCGGCAGGGCCCACAACACATGGGTAAGTGGAATCATCCTCTCAGAAGAGTTTTCTACGAGTTCTTCGTTGACTGTTTTCGAGAGCTAGCTGCTTCCATCGGAGAAGATTTTGAACCAAGTGGTGAACCACGAGGCTGAGACGCGACGACTACTCCGCCGAATAGGTGTAGTGCCGCGCTGGATCCTTCTTACGCTATTCGTTTTGTTCACACTCACGGCCATTGTGGGCCATGCCAACGGCTTGGCCGTCTGGGAAGCTGCGCTCATAGTTACTCCGTCGCTCGTCGGGTTCGTGCTGTCGCTGCGGATTCGGGTGAAGCTCTATGACGACCGGGTTGAGTTTCGCGGGTATGTGCGACGTCGCACGTTTTACTTTCGTGACGTCGCAGGTTTTGATGATGTGGGTTATTCCGGATTGTGGAGTAATTCCAACACTCAATCGGATGGCTGGACTGGGTTTGGCATGCGGATGATCGAAGTTGATACCGGCCGACGCGACATTGAGCTTCCTGCGACGCTCTGCGGTCCAAAGACTGCTGTCGAGTTGGTTCTCCATCTCAATGAGCGAGTCGACGAACACCAGGCGTATTCCTAGTCCGTGCCGTCAAAACCAGAAGCGACAGACCGACCTGTGTTTCCGTGGCGCGCGTGGAAGAACTGCTGACCGGTTCGATCCCGGAGGCACCCACAGCAAACGCAATACAGCGCCACCCGCGATAGGTTGGTGTTGTGAAAGCCAGCCCTACTGATCAACGAGTGCTCCTCGACATCGCCGAGCTTGACGCTCGTATCAAAAGCGCTGAAATTGCGCGCAAGAACCCGCCCCAGGCTGGCCGGGTTAAAGAACTTCTCGCGCGGCGGCAAGAACTGTCGCACGAACTGACTCTGCGCATGGGCGCGCGCGACGACGTGCAGACCGAGATCAAGCGCCTTGAGTCAGATGTCGCCGTCGTCGACGCTCGACGCCTTCGCGACGAGCAGCGCCTGCAGACGGTGACCAACCCTAAAGATGCGCAGGGTCTCGAGAGTGAACTTGAATCGCTTTTGCGTCGCAAGCGCGCGCTCGAAGACACCGAACTCGAACTCATGGAGCGCCTTGAAGAAGCAGACGCCTCCGTTGCTGAGCAAGAGCGCATTATCTCTGACGTTAACGATGAGGGTCAGCGTCTAAGCGGCGAAGCGAAGGTGGCAGTGGCGGCGTCTACCGCTGAGTATGACGCTGCAACACGCGATCGTGCGGCACGAGCATCCCGTATCCCGGCGGAGCTCCTCGCCCTTTACACGACGCTCGCAACGCGGAGCGCCGGCGCAGCACTCTTTCGCCGTCAGACCTGCGAGGGCTGCCGCATGATGCTTTCAGGAACAGACCTGCAAGATCTTCGCCAAATGGCGGCAGACCAGGTCGCCACCTGCCCCGAATGCGGCTGCATTCTGGTGCGCACCGAAGAATCCGGCGTGTGATCGCCCTCACTCAAGGCAGCGTGTGCGGTGGCGACCGCTGAACAATCGCCGTGGGTGATTCTCGCGCGAAACAACGACGGCGCGGTCGTTGCGCTCTCAACAAACACGGATGCGGCGCGCACCGGTACCGAGATCGTCACTGACCTTTCGGCCTACGTCGCCGAGCCGTCACGCGCCCGCACCCGCTGGGTGTGGAACGACACTCGCAACTGGTATCCCGAGCTTCTCGGCGCTGGCGTGCGGGTTGATCGCTGCCAAGACCTGCGCCTCTCACACGCCATCCTGCGACAGTCGACGCTCGTCGACGACGATCACGGAATCCGCGCTCAGGCTGCATGGGAGAACGATCCGGCGCAGCAGATCCCGCGTGGTCAAGCGCTATTCGCTCTCGAACACGATGACGTCAGTGCACTACCTTCGAACCCGGATGAAGTGTTCGCCGAGTTTGCCCGGCAACATGCCGCAGTCGCTGGGTCGCGTGATTCGCAGCGTCTGCGCCTGCTGATAGCCGCGGAGTCGGCGGGTGCGCTTGTCGCGGCCGAGCTTCATGAAGCGGGTGTGCCGTGGGACGCGAATGCGCATCGCGACTTGCTGCACGACGTTCTTGGCGCAAGAGGTGCCGGCGGCATCCCTCAAAAACTTGCACAGGCAGCGGATGTCGTGCGCGAGGTACTTGATGCCCCTGATCTCAGGGTCGATTCTCCGGCGCACTTGCTTAAGGCGCTGCACCGCGCGGGAGTGATGGTCCCGTCAACCAGCAGATGGGTGCTCGGTGATGTGGAGCATCCATCGATTGCGCCGATTTTGCGCTACAAAAAGCTTTCACGTTTGCATACAGCCAACGGTGAAGCATGGCTGAGTGAATGGGTGCACGACGGTCGCTATCGCCCGACCTATCTGCCTGGCGGAGTTGTCACGGGGCGTTGGGCTGCCACCGGCGGGGGAGCGCTTCAGATTCCGCGCTCTCTGCGTGGCGCTGTGCGCGCGGATCCGGGCTGGACGTTCATCGTGGCCGACGTCGCCCAGCTCGAACCCCGGGCGCTTGCGGCGATCGCCGGCGACAACAAATTGGCGGAGGCTGCTCGCGGACGTGATCTTTACAGTGGAATCGTCGAAAGCGGCACGCTGCCCACGCGTGCTGATGCGAAGGCCGCCATGCTCGGGGCGATGTACGGAGCAACCACTGGCGACAGCGGGCGATTGGTCCCGACGCTCCGAAAGGCATACCCGAAAGCGATGAAGTACGTCGACCATGCCGCCCTAGAAGGCGAACGCGGTGGAGTCGTGTCCACGTGGCTGGGACGCAGTTGCGAGGTTCCGAGCGGCCGCTGGCGTGAGGAGCAAGCTGAGGCATCCGACCCGGCAGCATCCACCGCTGCTCAGTCGGCGGCTCGCGGGCGGGCACGTGAGCGTGGCCGCTTCACGCGGAACTTCGTCGTGCAGGGGACCGCTGCCGAGTGGGCGTTGTGCTGGATGGCGCAGTTACGCACCAAACTCGCCGCGTTCAGCCCTATTCCGGACACAGCACAGCGTGCGGAGTCGTCGGGCCCCACGATGTCACGCCGACCACACCTCGCGTTCTTTCTCCACGACGAGATCATTGTGCACACCCCGGTTGACCAGGCAGAGGCCGCAGCGGATGCCGTGAGGTCAGCGGCAGCAGAGGCGACCAGCATCCTGTTTGGATCTTTTCCCATCGATTTTCCGCTCGATCTGCGGATCGCGATGAGTGCAGCGAAAGAGTAACCGGATCCCGCCGCGTAGACTCAAGCGTGCGAATGGGTCGGCTGGATGGTCACGTCGCGTCGGTTCGCCGCCGCGCCGAGGAACGTCCGGGCTCCACAGGGCAGGACGGTGGGTAACACCCACCCGGAGAAATCCGCGAGACAGTGCCACAGAGAGCAGACCGCCGGGGCTTGCCCCGGTAAGGGTGAAAGGGTGGTGTAAGAGACCACCGGGGTCGTGGTGACACGACCTGCAAGGTAAACCTCGTCCGGAGCAAGGTCAGACAGGGGATGTTGACGCGGCTCGCCGAGTCCCCGGGTAGGCCGCTAGAGCGGCACGGCAACGTGTCGCCGAGAGAGATGACCGTCGAAGGAGTTCACACTCCGGAACAGAACCCGGCGTACAGGCTGGCCCATTCGCCCTTACTCGGCCGCTAGTGCAGCGGCGCCGATGATGCCGGAGTTGTTGCGGTGCACCGCGGCAACGATCGGCGTCTTGATGTCGAGCAGGTTCAAGAACTTGTCACCGTGCTTCGACACGCCACCGCCGACGACGAAGAGGTCAGGGCTGAAGAGAAACTCGAGGTGGCTGTAGTACCACTGCAAGCGCTTCGCCCACTTTTCCCATGACAACTCTTCGCGCTCCATTGCCGAGTAGGCCGCGTAGTGCTCAGCGTCGTGTTTGTGCTTGGCGCGGTCGAGGTGACCGAGCTCAGAGTTCGGGATCAACGTGCCGTTGTAGATCATGGCTGACCCGATGCCCGTGCCAAGAGTCGTGAGAATCGTGAGACCCGATCGATCGCGGGCTGCGCCGTAGCGAACCTCCGCGATACCGGCGACATCAGCGTCATTGGCGAAATGAATCTTGCGGTCGAGACCCTTTTCGAAGAAATCCTCTGCGGCAAAGTTGATCCAAGAATCAGACACGTTTGCGGCCGAAAGGGTATACCCGCCCTTGATGATCGCGGGGAAGGCGACGCCAAGCGGCAGGCCAGTGGTAGGGGCATCCAGCTTGCTGAGCACCTCTTTAACGGTCTCGAGCACATCTTGCGGCTCGGCACCCTCAGGAGTCGCGACCTTCACGCGCTCGCTCACAAGAGTTCCTGCGTCAAGATCGACGATGCCGCCCTTGATTCCCGTTCCACCGATATCTACGCCGACAGCGAGTCGAGTCTGAGTTGCCATGCCCTCAGCCTAGCCAGGTCTTGGCCCATGATCAGTAGGATCAAGAGTGGACCTTAAGGAGCGAACGTGAGCGACAACGAGAAGTACTGGTACAACTTCGCCACAGGCGCAGTTGAGCACGGATTTGAATCGCCCGCGATTGATCGGGCTGGCCCTTTTGATACCCCTGAGGACGCGGCCAAAGCGCCCGAACTCTTGCGTGAGCGCTCGCGCGCTTGGGCAGAAGAAGACGCACGAGACGACGCCTAAAGAACTACCAATGCCTCAGGCATCGGTCTCTACACACGGCAGCTGACAGAAAGGGAAATATGGACAAGCAGCGTGACTTCGTTCTGCGCACGATTGAAGAGCGGGGAGTGAAGTTCATCCGACTGTGGTTCACCGATGTCATCGGAACCCTGAAGTCGGTTGCTATTGCCCCCGCCGAGGTCGAAGGTGCGTTCGCCGAAGGCCTCGGTTTTGACGGATCTGCGATCGAGGGCCTCACCCGGTCGTTCGAATCCGATCTGCTGGCCCACCCGGACCCCACCACTTTCCAGATCCTCCCGTGGCGCGGCGAAGTCGACCCGACCGCGCGGATGTTCTGCGACATCACAACGCCAGACGGGCAGCCCGCTGTGGCAGACCCGCGTCACGTGCTCAAACGCACGCTTGCAAAAGCTGCGGACGCCGGCTTCACGTTCTACACGCACCCCGAGATCGAGTTCTACCTCCTGAAGTCGTCTTCGTATGGTCCCAACGGGCCGGAGCCGGTCGACTCGGCTGGTTACTTCGACAACGTGCCCGGTGGCACGGCCCACGATTTCCGTCGCCGCTCCGTGCGCATGCTCGAAGACCTCGGAATCTCCGTTGAGTTCAGCCACCACGAGGGTGGGCCGGGCCAGAACGAGATCGACCTTCGTTACGCAGACGCGCTCACGACGGCCGACAACATCATGACGTTCCGCACCGTCATCAAAGAGGTTGCAATCGAGCAGGGCGTCTATGCGACGTTCATGCCGAAGCCGATGGGTGGCAAGCCCGGCAGCGGCATGCACACGCACATGTCGCTCTTCGAAGGCGACATGAACGCGTTTTACGAAGAGGGCGCCCAGTACCAGCTTTCGAAGGTCGGCCGTCAGTTCATCGCTGGCCTCCTGACACACGCGCCTGAGATTTCGGCCGTGACGAACCAGTTCGTCAACTCATACAAGCGGCTCTGGGGCGGCGACGAAGCGCCGAGCTTCATCTGCTGGGGCCACAACAACCGCTCGGCTCTCGTTCGCGTACCGCTCTACAAGCCCAACAAGGGTCAGTCGTCCCGCGTTGAATACCGCGGTCTCGATTCTGCCGCGAACCCCTATTTGGCCTACGCGCTCATGCTCGCGGCGGGTCTCAAGGGCATCGAAGAAGAGTACGAGCTTCCCGCTGAGGCTGAAGACAACGTGTGGACGATGACGGATGCTGAGCGCCGGGCGATGGGTTACAAGCCGTTGCCGCCGAGCCTCGATGTCGCGCTTGACCGCATGGAAGAGTCTGAGCTCGTTGCCGAAACCCTCGGCGAGCAGGTCTTCAACTACGTGCTGCTGAACAAACGTCGGGAATGGCAGGGCTACCGCGCCCAGGTCACCCCGTTCGAGCTCCAGAGCAACCTCGAGATGCTCTAGGCGCCGACCCGACGACGATGTCGACGATCGATCGCTCCTCGGCGCGCACAGAACTCGCGCGCCGAGGATTCGGCGATGCCACCGGGGCCGATGAATATCTGACCGAGCTGGAAGAGCTGATGGAGATCAGCCGCAGCCAACTTCTCGCCGATGTTGCCGCGGCTGCTGATTCTGACGGAGCGCTGGCGGCGATTGCCCGTGTCGCGCGGCGCGACCCTGAACCAGTGCGTTCAGTGTTTCGCACCGAACGTGGCCGCCGGTCACTGTGGGCTGTGCTCGGTGCATCTGAGGGGTTCGCAGACTTTTACCTGCGGCATCCTGAAGAAATCATTGATCTTCGCGATGCCGGAGACCAACTTCCGTCAGCCGACGAGATGCGCGCATCACTTCTTGAGTCAGTCGGCTCGGTGGATGGATTCGCGAGCAACGGCGAGGAAGACCTCTGGGTCGCCCTGCGCGTGCGTTATCGCCGGCTTCTCGCACGAATCGCTGCGTTCGACCTCACCCAGCCAGATGCCACCGAGATCATGCCGCGGGTGTCGGCTGCACTTGCGGATGCTGCGGGCGCGGCACTCGAAGCATCACTGAGCGTTGCGCGTGAGCGTCTCGCCTGTGGTGCCGCGGGCGCCGGAATCTTTCCGCGTGAACAGGTCGCCCAGACCACTTTCGCCATTATTGGCATGGGAAAAACTGGTGCACGCGAGCTGAACTACGTCAGTGACGTCGACGTGATTTTCGTTGCTGGCTCAGCGGACGAAGACCAACTCGCCGAAAGTCGCGCGATCGACATCTCTATCCGACTCGCGGTGCAGACAATGCGCGGCATCGCCGGGGCTGAGATTGAACCGCCCCTATGGGAGGTCGATGCGAACCTTCGACCGGAAGGTAAGCAGGGTGCTCTCGTGCGCACGCTTGAATCCCACCTTTCGTACTACGACAGGTGGGCGAAGAGCTGGGAGTTCCAGGCACTTCTTAAAGCGCGCCCGATCGCTGGAGACCTCGCCCTCGGCACGCAATACGTCGAGGGCGTGCTCCCTAAAGTCTGGACGAGCGCGGCTCGTGAGAACTTCGTCGAGAATGTGCAACGCATGCGTGAGCGCGTTACAGACCACATTCCCAAAGAAGAAGTCGCGCTACAGATAAAGCTTGGGCCCGGCGGAATCCGCGATATTGAGTTCACGGTGCAGCTGCTGCAGCTGGTGCATGGGCTCACCGACGAGAACATTCGTCAGCAGGGCACCCTCGATGCACTCGACGCTCTGGTGCAAGAGGGGTACATCGGTCGCTCAGACGCCAGTGCTTTCGCGAAGGACTATCGCATACTGCGTGTCCTTGAACATCGGATGCAGTTGCGCAACCTTCGTCGCACTCATCTCATGCCCGACACCGCTGAAGAGCAACGCGTACTTGCCCGAGCGAGCGGACTCGCGCCCTCGGCGTCCGCTGTCTGGTCGCTGTGGGAATCGGTAAAGCGTGAAGTCCGCGACATTCACGTGCGGTTGTTTTATCGGCCGCTCCTCTCAGCGGTTGCCGCCCTCCCCGAAGACGAGCGTGTCATCTCGACAGCTCAGGCTCACGACCGTTTGGCCGCGATTGGCTTCCAAGACCCCACCGGCGCGCTTCGGCACATTGCAGCGCTGACAACAGGGCTGAGCCGTAAGAAGACCATCCAGCGGCATCTGATGCCCATCATGCTCAGATGGTTCGCTGACGGTACCGATCCTGACTACGGCCTTCTGGCATTTCGTCGGCTGAGCGAACGGCTGGGGGACACCCCATGGTTCCTTCGCATGCTCCGCGATTCTGCGGGTGCTGCCGAGCGGCTGACAGCAGTTCTTTCGGGTTCCCGCTATATCGGCGAGCTCATGGAGTGGATCCCGGAGGCTGCAGCCTGGCTCGACTCCGATGCGCATCTGCAACCGAGAAGCGGCCAGGCTTTGCAGAACGAAGCACGAGCGATTCAGACACGACATGTGAACATCGAAGACGCGATGCGATCTGTGCGCGCGTTGAGGCGCCGAGAGCTACTTCGTACCGCGCTTGGCGCTGTACTAGGTGTCGTAAGCGTCGAGGAGCTCGCAGCGTCTCTCACAACGATCACCGAGGTCTCGATCCAGGCAACGCTTCGAGCAGTGCGCCGTGAGATCGTCCCGCCAGAAGACAACGCTCTTGATTTCTCCGTCGTCGCGATGGGCCGATTCGGTGGTCGCGAGCTCGGCTTCGGTTCTGACGCTGACGTCATGTACGTATATCGAGCGAACGGCGTTGATCCTCAGCGGGCGCAGGCGCTGTCGACCAAGCTTGTGTCTGCGCTCCGTCATCACTCAGAAGATCAGCGCCTGCCGCTCGATTTGGATGCTGACCTGAGACCTGAAGGAAAGTCCGGGCCGCTCGTTCGCTCTCTCGATTCGTACCGCGAGTACTACGCACGTTGGTCGCTCTCGTGGGAAGCGCAAGCGTTGCTGCGTGCCCGCGGCGTCGCAGGAAGCGTAAAGCTCATCAATGCCTTCATTGAGGTGGCCGACGAGGTTCGGTATCCAGCGAAGGTTGATCTTCAGGGCATCCGTGAAATCAAGCGCATCAAGGCCCGCGTAGAGAGCGAGCGTCTGCCGCAGGGTGTCGACCCGGCGCGCCATCTGAAGCTTGGACCGGGCGGTCTGAGCGATGTCGAGTGGTTGGTTCAGATCCTGCAGCTGCAGCACGCCCACGATGTGTTGGGGATGCGCACGACATCCACGATCCAGGCTCTCGAAGAAGCCGTCCGAGCCGGCCATATGCATGAGACAGCGGCGTCGCGGCTGCGGGCCGCGTGGCGTCTGGCATCCCGGCTCCGTTCGGCCAACACTCTGCTCTCCGGCCAAACGAGCGATGTGCTGCCGCCTGATCGCCAGCGTCTTGCCGGCATTGGTCGACTGCTTGAACCCATGCGCACCGCAACGCAGGTCGAAGAGACGTGGATGGGAACGGCGCGACGCTCCCGTCGCACGTTCGAGAAGCTCTTCTACGGGTGATCTCGACATAAGTAAAACGCCCCCACGCACGAATGCGTGGGGGCGTTTTACTGTGCGATGTCGTTAGACGCCGAAGTACAGCTCGTACTCGAACGGGTGCGGACGCGCAGCCAGGGGCTTGATCTCGTTCTCGATCTTGTAGTCGATCCAGGTCTCGATCAGTTCCTTGGTGAAGACGCCACCGGCGAGCAAGAACTCGTGGTCCTCGGCGAGAGCATCGAGCGAGTCCTGAAGCGAGTTCGGAACCTGAGGAATGTTCTTCGCTTCCTCGGGAGGCAACTCGTAGAGGTCCTTGTCGACGGGCTCGTGGGGCTCGATGCGGTTCTTGATTCCGTCAAGGCCGGCCATGAGCTGTGCCGCGAACGCGAGGTACGGGTTACCCGAGGCATCCGGTGCGCGGAACTCGATGCGCTTGGCCTTGGGGTTCGTGCCCGTGATCGGGATACGGATAGCTGCCGAGCGGTTACCGGCCGAGTAGACCAGGTTGACGGGAGCTTCGTAGCCCTTGACGAGACGGTGGTAGCTGTTGAGCGTCGGGTTCGTGAACGCGAGAACAGCAGCCGCGTGCTTCAGGAGCCCACCGATATACCAACGAGCAACATCGGAAAGTCCGCCGTAGCCCTTTTCGTCGTAGAAGAGCGGCTCAGAGCCGTTCCAGAGCGACTGGTGCGTGTGCATACCGGAGCCGTTATCGCCGAAGAGCGGCTTGGGCATGAAGGTCGCAACCTTGCCCCATTCTTCAGCCGTGTTCTTAACGATGTACTTGAACTTCAAGATGTCGTCAGCGGCGTGAACCATGGTGTCGAAGCGGTAGTTGATCTCCTGCTGGCCGCCGGTGCCCACCTCGTGGTGTGCGCGCTCGAGCTGGAGTCCGGACTCGATCAGCCGCAGGCTGATGTCATCGCGAAGGTCTGCTGTCTTGTCGACGGGAGCGACCGGGAAGTAACCACCCTTGTAAGGGGTCTTGTTGGCGAGGTTTCCGCCTTCTTCTTCGCGACCGGTGTTCCACGCGCCTTCCTCGGAGTCAACCGAGTAGAAGCTCGAGTTCTGGGTGACGCCGTAACGTACGTCATCGAAGATGTAGAACTCAGCCTCGGGAGCGAAGAACGCGGTGTCGGCGATACCTGTGGAGGCGAGATACTTCTCAGCCTTCTTGGCAACCTGACGCGGGTCCTTGCCGTAGATCTCACCCGTGCGCGGGTTGTAGATGTCGAAGATCATGATGAGCGTCTTCGCTTCACGGAACTGATCGAGGTACGCCGTCGAAACGTCGGGGATCAGCTGCATGTCTGATTCGTGGATGTTTGCGAAACCACGAATCGAAGAGCCGTCGAAGAGCTGACCAACCGTGAAGAACTCTTCGTCAACGGTTGAGGCGGGAATGTTGAAGTGCTGCTGCACACCAGGAAGATCCGTAAAACGGATGTCGAGGAACTGAATGTCCTCGTCCTTGATGAACTTCAGTACCTCGGATGAATCTTTAAACATTAAGGCTCCAGAGATAGGGCATCGGGAACGGCCGCATGAAATGCGAACTTCCCTAACGTTATCGCTGAGCCGTTGCCCTCCAGTATCTCTAATGTTTCCGGCATGTTACAGGTCGCCCGATTAGGCTTATGTGGTGCCACAGACCCCCGCAGAATCCACATATCCCGGCGAACGATTGGGACTTCCCCCTCAAGGGCGAAGAAGCGTCGGGCGTGTCGGGCGACGAATCGCCGCACTCGTGATCGATTGGGTAACCGCAACGATCCTGGCCACGGCTTTTCTCGGCTACAGCATGTACGCACTGCCATCAGAGGCCGGGCTCACTCAATTCGCGCCATTGCTCGTGTTTGTAATCGTGCAGGTGCTCTTCATTCCCACTATCGGTGGGAGTCCCGGACACCGCCTCGTCGGACTGCGCGTCGTCAACGTGGCGGGCGGATGGATCGGGCTGTGGCGCCCGATCGTACGTTCGTTGCTGCTCGTTCTGGTCATTCCCGCAGTTATTTGGGACGCCGACCAGCGCGGACTTCACGACAAAATCGCTGGCACCGTCGCTCTTCGGTGGTGAAGAACGAACGTCAGCGTGGGCGCGGAGCGCGTGCTCTCGTCGGATCGATTCCCTTAGGAATCGGCAACGAAGCGACCGACTGCGAGACCGAATCGATGCGCTTGATAACGGCGCCCATTGTGGAACGATCGATCTTCGTCGGAAGAGCCTTCACTGTCTTGGCGAGCTTGGCGATCGGCACTTCATCGTCGCCGTGGCCGACGTACAGAACTGTGACAGGCACACCCGAGGCCACGCGCTTTACCTTCGAGCGTTCCTCATTAATCAAACGGGTGAGCCGTCCGCGCGCGCCCTCGCCCACGATAACGACACCGCCACGGCCGACAGCGCGGTAGACAGCTTCTTGCGTCTTGGGGTTAATGCCGACCGGCATGTCGTTTCCACGCCACTTGCGGCCGAGAGAAGTCGACAACACCTGGCCTGCGGCCCCTGGCATCCCATCGATCCTGCGGTACATAGCGCGAGTCGACAGGCGAGTCATCGTGATCATTGAGCCGAGCACACCGGCGAGGAGACCCGTGATGCCCCAAAGAATGACGCTCCAAATGGCGAAAGGGGGCAGCAAAAAACCTACCGCTACACCGAGTGCCACACCCACGATAAGGATGCAGATCAGCACTGTGGGAAGCCACGCGTAGGCCTCACTGGTGAATTTGTAGAGGGTCTTCAACTGCGAGAAGAATCCTGGACGCTTCTCTGGTGCGGTACTACGAGCTGCCATGAGAACAGCCTACCTTTTCGGCCGCGCTCGCACCGTCTCCTCCTCAGCTAGCTCATTGCCAGCGAATTCCCCCGAATAGTTTTCGCTGGACACCCCTCGCGGCCTCCGCGGCGACACTCGGTGGCATGCCCTTCGCGTCTCCTGACGACATCGATGCACGACTCCTGCGTCCGTATACGCGCATTCGTCATGTCGAGCCACCTGAGGCTCCGTGGTCCTCGGTGCTCTCGCGAACTGAAGACGGCAGCGAAGTGCTGCTTGTAGACACCGAAAAGTTCTCACCTGGTTGGGCGTGGAGTGCAGAGCCGACGGGTCACGTGCTTGGTGCGCTGGAAGTTATCCGCACGCATTCGGGCCACATCGTCGCGCTTCCGCTCTGCACGGAGCACCTGATGTCATTTCTCCAGCGCCGACGCCAGTCAGCAACGCCACTGAGCGCGGGAGAGAGCGTCACGATCCTGGTGTCAGTCCTCCGCGGCACGTTGGAGTCGTTCGCTTTGGGCGGCGACGACGCTGCCGGCGCATGGTGGCTCACAAATGAAGGCCGCCCCGTACTCGTGCCGGGCGGTAATCAGCGGCTTCTCGAGGTCGCAGTTGAGGTTGTCACCGAAACAGCCATGGCCACCGATGACGAGCAACTCAATCTAGCGGTGGACGAGTTCTCACGTGCGCTGTACACCCGTGCTTCACTCGAAGCGCACGCCACGGAGATCGAGACAGTGCTCTTTTCACGCGCCGCGCCCCAGCCCATTGCTACGGCCGGAATACGTGCATCTGCGTCGCTCCTCGCCCCAAAACACGACCGCACGACCGAAAAAGCCCAGGAGGATCTCCAGCGCGCTTCGCCATCTTGGGCAACGACGCTCATGCCGCACATCGACTCCGGTGTGCGAGAGCTCTATGAAATCGTGCTCGGTCAACTGAAGTCAGTTCGGCGCAAAACGCCGCGAACGGGCACGCCTCGCCGACTCCGCTATTCGTGGCTGTGGGCGGCGGGCGTTGCTGCAGCCCTCGTTGCCGCGGGGCTTGCTTGGCCCGCCGAATCTGAAATGGGGCCCGAGCAGCACGAAAGCAAAACATCCACCACGCCCACGCCGACGGCAGGCATGGCAGACAGCGTCTTGCCCGTCGCAGATGACGATCCAGTCTCAGCGGCGAGCATGCTGCTGGCCGCTCGCAATATTTGCCGGGCAAAGAAAGACGCCGGATGCCTCGAGGCAGTCATGGCGGACTCGTCAATCTCGATACCAGAAGGGGCTGTCGATCTTCCGCGTGACGAGATGGAACTCGCGCTCATTGACGACTACGGCGGGGCTGCGTCTGTGGGAATTCGCGCCCGGGGCGAACAGGCAAACAGCCAAGTGGCTGTTGTGGTGCAAACCGAAAAAACATGGGTGCTGCGCGAGGTTTTCACCGTCGCGCAGCACCCATGAGGTGTCCTGAAATCAGGCGCCGAGTTGAGCCTCGAACTGCGCTGCTTCAAGGCGAACCTTCATTGCCGAGAGGAAGCGCGCAGCGTCGGCACCGTCGACGATGCGGTGATCGTAAGACAGCGCGAGGAAGACGTAAGAACGCACCGAAATTGCATCCCGTCCGTCCACCGTCACGACACCCGGGCGCTTCACGACAGCACCCGTGCCGAGAATTGCCGACTGCGGCAAGAACACGACTGGTGTGTCGAAGAGCGCACCGCGTGAGCCTGTGTTCGTCAGTGTGAACGTGCCACCTGCGAGCTCATCGGGCTTCAGCTTGTTGTTGCGCGTACGTGCTGCAAGATCACCGATCTCGTGAGCGATCTCAGCGATGTTCTTGTCGCCAGCGTCTCGCAGCACCGGTGTGAGCAAACCTCGCTCAGTGTCCACGGCAATCGAGAGGTTCTCGCCGGCGGGGTAGACGATCTTGTCGCCATCCACCGTTGCGTTGACGACGGGGAACGCCTTGAGCGCCTCAGCCGCGGCGAGGGCAAAGAAGGGGAGGAACGACAGCTTGTCGCCCGTCTTCTCGAGGAACTCAGCCTTCACCTTGTCGCGGTAACCAGAGAGCTTCGTCACGTCAACTTCAACAACCGTTGTCAGCTGCGCTGTGGCCTGCATCGACGCAACTGCACGCTCGGCGAGTACCTTGCGCAAGCGAGACATCGGCTGCGTCGTTCCGCGAAGCGGTGAGACCTCGACGGGAGCCGCGGCAGCGGGCGCCGACGGGGCGGCAGGTGCTGATGCGGCAACAGGAGCCTTCGCGGCTTCGGCGGCCTTGAGCACGTCTTCTTTTCGAATACGGCCACCAACACCGCTGCCCTTGACCGAAGCCAAGTCGACGCCCTGTTGTGAGGCGAGACGACGAACGAGCGGCGTCACATACGTGACTCCGTCATCGTCTGAGGATTCCGCCGGGGCTGGCGCGGGAGCCTCGGGGGCCTTTTCGGATGCTGCGGGCTCAGCCTTTGCCGGCGCTTCTGCTGCTTCTACTTCGACAGGCTTTTCCGTCGAAGGAGCTTCAGGTGCAGCTTCAGCCGCGGGTGCGTTGTCTGCTGCTGGCGCCTCGGCCGGAGCTTCAGCCGGAGCCGCTGCACCGTCACCGATGCGAGCAAGCACGCTGCCGACCTCGATGGTCTCGTCTTCTTGCACGAGAATCTCTTGGAGCGTGCCGCTGAAGGGCGAAGGAATTTCGGTGTCGACCTTGTCAGTCGAAATCTCGAGCAATGCTTCGTCGGTCTCAACAGAGTCACCGACCTGCTTGAGCCAGCGGGTTACTGTGCCCTCGGTGACGCTTTCACCGAGTTCGGGGAGGACAACGTCTTTTCCACCGCTCGATGCGGGCGCGGGCGTTGGCTCGGCTGGCGCAGACTCTTCTTCCTTCGCAGGTTCGGCCGGCGCAGGCTCTTCAGCTGCGGGGGTCTCCTCTGCAGGAGCGGGGGACTCTTGCGGCGCGGATGATCCGTCGCCGATCTTCGCCAACACGGCGCCGACCTCAATTGTCTCGTCTTCTTCTACGAGGATTTCTTCGATAACGCCACTGACGGGCGAAGGAATTTCGGTGTCGACCTTGTCGGTCGAGATCTCGAGAAGACCTTCGTCTTCCTGGACGGTGTCGCCGACCTTTTTGAGCCAGCGGGTCACCGTACCCTCGGTGACGCTCTCGCCGAGCGCGGGGAGGACCACGGAAGTGCTCATGAGCTTGTCTCCTTCAATGTGAAACTTTCGTTCTAGCTTAGTGATGACTGCAGCCGGCCACGTCAAAGGCCGTGCAGCGGTTTTCCTGCAAGCGCGAGAAAGGCTTCGCCTAGTGCCTCGCTTTGCGTGGGGTGGGCGTGGATGTAAGGCGCGATGTCTTCGGGATGTGCATCCCAACCGACGACCAGTTGCGCTTCTGAGATCAGCTCGCCGACACGGTCGCCCAGAAGATGAACGCCCAATACCGGGCCTCCTACGCGGCGAACGACCTTAACAACCCCGGCGGTACCGAGAATTTCGCTACGGGCGTTTCCGGCAAGGTTGTACGTGTACGAACTGACGTCTTTCGCACCATACTCGGCTTCGGCGGCAGCAACGGATAGCCCGACTGATGCAACTTCGGGGTGGGAGTAGGTCACTTTTGGAATGTGTGTCTCGGGAATAACGACGGGCGCTAGCCCGGCAATCTCTTCTGCGACGAAAATTCCGTGTTGGAAACTTCGATGCGCCAGCTGAAGACCTGCAACCACATCTCCGACGGCCCACACACCGGGATGAGACGTTGCCAAACGCTCGTTCGCCACGATGAATCCGCGCTCCGTGCTGATTCCTGCCTCAGTCAATCCAAGGTCGGCAGTAACAGGCGCGCGCCCCACGGCGACAAGCAAGTAGTCGGCGGAGTGGGTTGCACCATTCGCGAGAGTGACTTCAACGGCATCCGACGTTTGAGCAACTCCGCTGAAGGGGGTTCCCAACGAGAAGGCGATGCCTCGTTTGCGGAATGCGCGCTCGAGCCCCTTCGACACATCGATGTCTTCGGTGGGCAAGAGGTGGTCGGCGCCCTCAACGATGGTGACGTCTGCGCCAAGAGAACGCCACATGCTCGCGAACTCCACGCCGATGACTCCGCCCCCGAGCACGACGACGCGCTCAGGAATTTCTGGAAGAGAAAGGGCTTCTTCGCTTGTGAGTACACGACCACCGATCTCGAGCCCCGGAAGCGTGCGCGAGGCCGATCCCGTTGCGATAACCAATGCATCGCCGCGGTAGGTGTCTTCACCTACGGTGACGATACGGTCCGCAGATACGACTCCTGCTCCCGAAACAACAGTGACACCACGAGTGCTGAGCAGTCCTTGGAGTCCTTGAAACTTTTTCGCGACGATCTTGTCTCGGTATGCGTGGAGAGCACCGACATCAACCCCGTTGTACTCGGCATTGATACCCACCAGAGCGGCGTCTCGCGCGGCATCCGCCACTTCACCGGCATGGAGCATCGCCTTCGTCGGAATGCATCCTCGGTGCAGGCATGTGCCGCCCACCTTGTCTTTCTCGATGAGGATGACGGACTTGCCAAGTTCACGGGCGCGAAGTGCCGTTGCGTAACCGCCGCTCCCGCCACCCAACACCACAATGTCTGCGGAGTGCGCCGCCATCATCGGCCGCCAGCGAGGAGCGCGACGAGGCTGCGCACAGTTGCTGCTGTCGGTCCCTTATCGGTGTAACCGAATCCGCCGCCTTTGTTCATGCCGACGCCGGCGATATCGAGGTGAACCCAAGGAATCCGGGCAGCGTCGGCGTCTTCCGACACGCGACCAACAAAGCGCCGAAGGAATAGTCCCGCAAACATTGAGCCCCCTGCAGGGTCACCGATCTTCGCGTTCTGCATGTCGGCGATGGGGGAGTCGAGCTCATCTTCCATGTGAGCGGGAAGCGGCAGCTGCCATGCGAGCTCACCGACCTCATTCGCCGTCCGAAGATAGGCACTGACAGCGTCGTCGTCACCCATGACACCGGTGTGCCGAGTCCCGAGGGCGACGGTCACGGCGCCCGTGAGAGTCGCGATGTCGACGATCAAGTCCGGGTTCTCGCGGCTCGCCGCAACGAGGCCGTCAGCGAGTACGAGGCGGCCTTCGGCATCTGTATTGAGAACCTCAACGGTTGTGCCATCGAGCATCCGCAGTACGTCTCCGGGCCGCGTCGCGCGCCCCGAGGGCATGTTGTCGGCGATGCACAACCACGCTGTCACGTGAACCGGAAGCTCGAGGGTCGCGGCGGCACGCAAAACAGCGAGCGCCGTCGCGGCGCCGCACATGTCGTACTTCATGCCGACCATCGACCCGGCGGGCTTGAGGGAAAGACCACCTGTGTCGAATGTGATTCCCTTGCCGACAAGAGCGACGTGGCGCTCGGCGTTTGCCGGTGCGTAGTCGAGCCGAACGAGACGCGGCGGGCGATCTGAGCCCTGACCGACGCCAAGGATGCCGCCATAACCCTGCTCGGCAAGTTGCTTTTCGTCGAGCACAGTAACGTCAACGCCCAGGTCTGCGACCTCCGCGATGGCTCGTTCGGCGAAATCGGCGGGACCGAGCCACTCGGCGGGCGTCGATACGAGGTCCTTCACCAGCGCGGACGCTGAGGCGATCGCCTGAGCCGTGCGCAATGCCTTATCGGAATCCGAGTCGGCATCGGCGTGAATGATCACGCGAGATGCACGGCGAGTAGCGCCCGACTTCTTGTAGCCCTCGAATCGGTAGCCGCCGAGCGCAGCACCTTCTGCTGCGGCACTCCAGTACTGTTCTGCGCCGGGAAGCGAAACGGCGACGGTGTCAAAGCCAGTGAAGAGGCGCACGCCTGCGCCGACCGCATTTCGGATGCTGTTGGCATCGGGGGCCGCGCCAGTGCCGACAACGGCTAGGGGGAGCGATGTGGTCTCTGGTGCGTAGATGCGGCTGAGAGCACCCGCAGCACCGGTGAATCCGACGGCCTTCAATGCTTCGGATACACCTGGAAAAGATGTGAGATCAGTTGCGCCGGCCGCATCGAGCGGCGGAAGAGCGAGAAGAATCGCGTCGGCGTCGGCGGGGGACGATGGCAGAGCGCTGCTGAGCGCGAGCTCGGGAAACGGCATACCTCCATCCTAGGTTCGTGTCGCCGGTCGGGCGCGAAAGACGGCGCCAGGGTGCGCGTCGGATCGTAGAGTGGAGCTATGTCCTTTTCCGCTTCCTTGTTCGAAAGCCCTGAGCCGTCGCCGCACGTGCCGCAAGGTCTTCCGCTTGTCATTGCTCTGACAGGATTCACCGACGCCGGCGGAACAGTTTCGCAACTCGTTGACTACCTGCGCGGCGAACTCGGGCATGAGGTTATTGCCTCGTATCGCAATGACGTTCTCTTGGACTATCGAGCTCGCCGTCCGCTTATTTCTTTCGATGCTGATCACCTCACGGCGTACATTCCGCCGCGTCTCGAACTCAGCACTGCGCACGACGCTCTCGGTCAGCCGTTCCTTCTTCTCGCCGGATACGAGCCAGACTTCGGCTGGGAAGCGTTCGTTCAATCGGTACTCAGCTTCGCCGAGCGCTACGCGGTTTCTCACGTGACCTGGGTTCACGCCATCCCCATGCCTGTCCCTCATACGCGCCCTCTCGGAACAACAGTGTCTGGGACGCGTAAGGAGCTCACCGAAGCGCACTCGGTGTGGAAGCCACACACACAGATTCCAGCGACGGTAGGCCATCTCATTGAATATCGATTCGCACAGCAGGGCGATAAAATCGCTGGTTTTGCGCTTCTCGTTCCGCACTACTTGGGCGATACGGAATATCCGGGAGCAACGCTTGCGGCTCTCGACAGCATCACTGTGGCAACGGATTTGGTCTTCGCTGTCGATGAACTGCGCGAAGAGAACCGCGAGTACCTCGAGAAGGTGACCGAGCAGGTTTCGGGAAGCGAAGAACTCACTCGGATGCTCGAGAACCTCGAAGAACGTCATGACGCCTACATGGCTGGATCTACCCTCGGAACTCCTATTCTTCATGCCGGCGATTTGCCGAGCGCTGATGAACTCACGGCAGAACTTGAACGGTTCCTTGCCAATCGTCCGGGCGACGACGACACGCGCAATCCACTGCAATAGCGGTTCAGGGAATGTGCGCGCGGTCTCGGGCGTTGTCTCTTCCATAGAAGGACTCATCGTGTCAAGAGCGCGATGACAATGTGAGACAATGGATTTCTTGACCCGTTGTCACGGGGTCTACCGAGAAGTATTTGCGGCAGATCGACTTGACAAGGGTCTTACTAGTGTCCGAAAACTACCGGATGTGTGAAGATCGCTCCCGGTGAAAGGCGAACCGTGACCGCAGGCACGAAGACGAGTACCCGCTCCACCACGAAGAAGGACACCGACAACGAGGCTGTGGAGCCCGAGACTGAAACCACCAGCGCGGCGAAGAAGCCTGCTGCCGGTGCGACGGCTAAGAAGGCAGCAGCAACCAAAGCTGCCCCAAAGCGTAAAGCCAAGGCAGCTGCCACAGACGACGACGAGTCGGCTCAGGGCGACGAGGAAGTTGATTCCGCGGCCGACGCCGGCGATGACAGCGCTGCAAAGAAGTCCACCGCGAAGGCCGATGGCAGCGATGATGATGATGACGATGACGGCTCGGCGAAGCCGGCGTTCACCGAGGCACTTCCTACCGGCGCTATTGTCATCTCTTCGAGTGACGAAGACGATGCTCCGGTTTACTCGACACAGATCACCGGTGCGACAGCTGACCCGGTCAAGGACTACCTGAAGCAAATCGGTAAGGTTCCACTCCTCAACGCAGCCGAAGAGGTTGAGTTGGCGATGCGAATCGAAGCTGGCCTGTTTGCCGAAGAGAAGCTTTCGGCGATGTCAGCGGCAGAGAAGTCCGCGCAGCTGGGTCTTGACCTGCAGTGGGTTGCGCGCGACGGTCAGCGCGCGAAGTCGCACCTTCTGGGTGCCAACCTTCGACTCGTCGTCTCGCTCGCCAAGCGCTACACCGGACGCGGAATGCAGTTCCTCGATCTCATCCAAGAGGGAAACCTCGGATTGATCCGTGCTGTTGAGAAGTTCGATTACACCAAGGGCTTCAAGTTCTCGACCTACGCCACCTGGTGGATTCGTCAGGCGATCACTCGCGCTATGGCTGATCAAGCTCGCACGATCCGCATCCCGGTGCACATGGTTGAGGTCATCAACAAGCTCGCTCGTGTGCAGCGCCAGATGCTTCAGGATCTCGGTCGCGAACCCACGCCCGAAGAACTGAGCCGCGAACTCGACATGACCCCTGAAAAGGTCGTTGAGGTGCAGAAGTACGGTCGCGAGCCTATTTCGCTCCACACTCCACTCGGTGAAGACGGCGACAGCGAGTTCGGCGACCTTATTGAGGACACCGAAGCAGTTGTTCCCGCGGATGCTGTTGGTTTCACAATGTTGCAGCGCCAACTCGAGTCTCTTCTTGATTCGCTCTCTGAGCGTGAGGCCGGAGTGATCCGGATGCGATTCGGCCTTGGCGATGGCCAACCGAAGACTCTCGATCAGATTGGCGACACCTTCGGTGTCACGCGTGAGCGAATTCGTCAGATTGAGTCCAAGACGATGGCGAAGCTTCGCCACCCGTCCCGTTCGCAGTCTCTTCGGGACTACCTCGAGTGATCGGCGATGCCAATGAGGGCAAGGCTCTCACCGTTGATGTTGACGGTGAGAGCTTCGCCCGCATCCCGATTCGTACCCGAGTGGTTATGCCGGGTGACGATCTCGACGTCTTCATTTCGGATTACGCCAAAACCGAAGTGCGATCAGGTGACCTGCTTTTCGTGACCGAAAAGATCGTCGCGATCACGCAGGGTCGATCGTTTCCGATCAGTGACATCACTCCGCGCCTCCTGGCGCGTGTGCTGTCGCGTTATGTCGTCAAAACGCCATACGGCATCGGGCTCGGTATGCCCGAGACGATGGAAATGGCTCTTCGTGAGTGCGGGACACCCCGCATCCTGTTTGCTGCTGCGGTATCTGCGGTTACGAAGGTTTTCGGGCGTCGTGGCGATTTTTACCGAGTAGCGGGCGATAAAGCTCGCGCCATCGATGGCCCGACCAGCGGCACAATTCCTCCGTACAACGAGGCAGTGGTTCTCGGCCCGGAACGTCCCCGCGACGTTGCACGCCACCTGAAGAGCCTGCTGCCCGCAGGTGTGGAGGTCGCTGTCGTTGATATCAATGACATCGGCGGCAACATTCTGGGCTCGACGCTTGATCGCGCCGGAGAGTCACGTCTCGTGAAGATCCTCGGCGACAACCCGCTGGGCCAGGGCCACCAGTCCACGCCGCTCGGAATTATCCGAGCGGCGTAAGCCTGAGTAGATCGGCTTTAGAAGCCGATCGCTTTGCGGTACCGGTCCTTGTTGCCGGTTCGGATGCCGGTGGCACTCGGTTTGTTCTCGTACACGCCAGCGCCCCAGTTTCCTTCTACAAGTACTGGGCCGTCTGGTGTGACGACGATGTCCCAGCCGACGTACTGCACCTGCGGAATTACCCGGGCGACCTGGTCGACGAACGCAATGACGTCGTCGATCATCGGCAGCTGGAAGTCTGCGATGCGTGCGCCGCTATCGGGGTGGAATTCGTGCACGTGGCTGTGTGAGTCGTATCCCGGCCCCATGGAATGGCCGCGCTCGTCGAGCATCGTGTAAAAGCCACCGAACGTCATCTGATCGCTCACCTCACCGCGACCAAACTTCTGTGCCATCGCGAGAATGTGTGTCTTCGTGCCGTCAAAGAACGCCGTGACTCGTGTTGTGTTCACAGTCCCGGGGCAAACGGCAGCGAGGTCAGCGTGCTGCGTGATGACTTCTTCGATCAGCAGCTCGCCTCGCGAAAGAAGTCCCGCGTGAAATTCTGCCCAGTCTGTGACATCGGCGGCGTGATAGCGGTGAACACCGGTACCCGCTTGTCCGATCGGTTCCTTCGTGACGATTGTGCCTAGACGCTCGGTAAGCTCTCGCACCGCCTCGGCATTGTCAGGAGCTACCACGAGCCATTCGCGGCGGAGGTAGTCGGCAAAAACTCGGTCGAATTCAAGCTTGTCGTGGAAGATGTGACGAAAAGCCGGATCGTCATACTTTTGCGACAGCTGGTTGGAAACCGGGTGGGTCATATACGTTGCGCGCTCATCGCGCGTCAGGATCGCGAAGTCGTAGTCGATGTAGTCCTGAAATCCCACATTCCGAAAGCCAGCCTGCCAGAGCATGTCGGCGACAACTGCTGGTGTCCACTTGCTGTGAGCAGTAGACGCCTCCTTGGCCCGCTCGATCACTGAGCCGACGTTGATGCGCTGCGCACGGGCGGCGAGGTAGCGAAGACGAGTAGAGAGGCCGAGGCGCTGGGATGACATGCATTCTCCGAATAAGAACAGGGGACCCGGATAGTCTAGATGGCGTGAATGTAGACCAGTCGGAAGCAGACCGCACCACTGGAACATCAACACCCATCGCGTTCGTCAACATGACAGCTCTGACATCAAACGCGCGTCGCATCGCCGCGGAAGATGGCACGGATCCGATCTTTGACCTGCGCGCCAATGCCTGGGGGTTTGACCTCCGTCGCGTGAGCGAGGTCGTTCTCGCTGCCGGCATCTCCGCGTCGAAGGAGGAGGAGATGCCGGCCGATGTCGCGGCCACTGAGCGCCTCTACGGCTTCACCGGAGCACAGTCTTCGTCTGTGCTGAGCCTGCACGGCACCGTGCTCTCAGCGAAGCCGTTGCGCCGAGGCGAAGGTGTCTCGTACGGATACCGCTACCGTGCGCGTCACGACACGAATGTCGCACTCGTCACCGGGGGCTATGCGCAAGGGATTGTGCGGATGCTGGGCAACCGTGCTCATGTGACGGTAGCGGGTGCTCGTTGCCCCATTGTGGGCCGCGTCGCAATGGACGTGAGTGTGATTGACGTCGGCACTCTTCCCATCCGCAGAGGCGACAGTGTCGTCTACCTGGGTGACCACTTGCTAGGGGAGACAACTGTGCAGGACTGGTCAGCCATGACCGGGATGACGACGCGTGAGATTGCCGCCGGCATCCTGACACGCGCACGAACGGAGCACATTTCGTGACCGCCCATCTCGATGTGAATCTCACCCTTCTTGCGGCGAATATCGCGAGCGTTAGCGGTCGCATTGCGCCCGCGGAGCTCATGCTCGTGGTGAAAGACGATGCCTATGCCCACGGCATCATCTCCGTTGTCGCGCGCGCTTTTGATGAGGGAGTTCGCTGGTTCGGAGCGTTCGACATCGCGTCCGCCGCCAAAGTCCGTCGGACCGTTGGCTCACAGGCACGAATCTTCGTATGGATTGCTGTGACGCGGAAGGAGATCGAAGAGGCCTTGGATCTCGACCTCGATTTCGGCGTCGGCGATCCCGGAATGCTCGAAGATGTGGCCGCAGCGTCAGGCGCACGTCGAGCACGCGTGCATCTGAAGATTGATACTGGGCTTCACCGCAACGGCATACGGCCTGAGGACTGGGTTGCGGTCGCCGCACGAGCCAGGTCCCTTGAGGCTGCCGGAGCGATCGACGTGGTCGGTGTGTGGAGCCATATCGCTGAAGCATCCGATGAAGAAGACGATAAGGCCCGCGAACTTTTCGATGCCGCCGTCTTGCAGGCCAGGGATGCTGGGCTAACGCCTTCAATTCTGCATCTGGCGGCAAGTGCTGCATCGTGGGAACGACCGGAGTTCCGATACGACATGGCTCGAGTTGGCGCATATTGCTACGGCATCCGCCCCGCCGGTGGCCCGTCAGAGGCGGACCTGTCGATCTCGCCCGTCGCATCGCTTCGTTCTGTCGTAACTGCGATAGGGGAGACTGTCACCGTCGGGGTGGGTTCACTTCACGGTTTACCTTCGATCCTCGCGGCAAAAATGAAGGTGAAGACTCCGGACGGCTGGCGACTCGTCGTACGCGTCGATGACCTCGAAATGCAAGTGGAAAGCTGGCCATCAGCGCATGTCGGTGACGACGTGACCATTTACGGGCCCGACGCGATGTCGGCAACGGATCTTGCGGAAAAAATAGAAACGATCGGCGAAGAAATCGCGTTGCGCGTCTCGCCGATCGTTTCTCGAAGGTATATGTGAGCGCTAAACCGCTTCGGTAAGGCGCGATGTTTCGTCGTGCCACGATGTAGCGATGCTACGGAGCTTCTCTTCGTACTTGCGGCCGTGGTGGGCGCAAAAGAGAAGTTCGCTGCCGTTGACTTCGGCGGCGATGTAAGCCTGCGCGCCGCAAGAATCGCAACGGTCGGCGGCGGTCAGGCGGTACTCCATCGTGGGCTCAGCGGTACTCGTGAGCGTGGTCATGTCGGTGCCTCCTCTGTCATACAGCCTGTGACTGCGGGTGTCATCAATACAACCACGCGATTGTTTCTGGTATGCCGCCATGCGGTGACATTTCGCTCAGCGCGTACGCGCCAACATGACAAGCACGCGTCAGGCATGAAACATGCCGAGTGTCTGCGGCTCGCGTGTCGTCGCGGCTTATACCCTTGAAGATTGTGACCCCAGAGTATTCCGCCCATCATCTGCAGGTTCTCGAAGGACTTGAGGCCGTGCGTAAACGGCCGGGTATGTATATCGGGTCCACCGACTCACGTGGGCTCATGCACTGCTTGTGGGAGATCATCGATAATTCGGTCGATGAGGCACTCGGTGGCTACGGCGACAAGATTGAGATCGTCCTTCACTCCGACGGCAGCGTCGAGGTTCGCGACCGTGCCCGCGGGATTCCGGTAGATATCGAGCCACGCACGGGGCTCAGCGGTGTTGAAGTCGTTTTCACCAAGCTTCACGCGGGCGGCAAGTTCGGCGGGGGCTCCTATGCGGCATCCGGCGGCCTACACGGTGTTGGTGCCTCGGTGGTGAACGCGCTTTCGGAGCGGCTAGACGTAGAAGTTGACCGCGGTGGAAAAACCTGGGCCATGTCCTTCCACCGGGGCGAACCCGGCAACTTCGAAGGTGACACTCCCGACTCGACCTTCACCCCCTTTGAGTTTGGAAGCGAGTTGCGCGTTGCGGGCAAAGCTCCGCGTGGTGTGACAGGCACTCGTATTAGGTACTGGGCAGACAGCCAGATCTTCACGAAGGATGCCGCGTTCAATCTCGCCGAGTTGGAGCAACGCGCACGCCAAACTGCCTTCCTGGTTCCGGGCCTTGAAATCGCAATTCGCGACGAGCGGGAAGACGAACCGATCGAAACCAGCTATCGATTCGATGGCGGCATCTCAGAGTTCGCTGAATTCCTCGCACCCGATGCGCCCATTACCGACATCTGGCGTCTCACGGGCACGGGAACATTCACCGAAACCGTGCCCGTTCTTCAGCCAACCGGCGCGATGATTCCGACCGAAGTTGAGCGTTTGTGCGAAGTTGACCTCGCCGTTCGATGGGGTATCGGCTACGAAACAAGCTCGCGCTCATTCGTCAACATCATCGCGACTCCCAAGGGTGGAACTCACCAGCAGGGATTCGAACAGGGTCTGATGAAGTTTCTGCGTTCTCAAGTGGAGCAGAACGCTCGTCGCTTAAAAGTGGGTAACGACAAACTTGAAAAAGACGACGTCCTCGCGGGCCTCACTGCTGTGCTGACTGTGCGGGTTCCCGAACCCCAGTTCGAGGGACAGACCAAAGAGATTCTGGGTACGCCCGCTGTTCGCCAGATCGTCTCCCAGGTTGTGACGGCAGCTTTGAAAGAGCGGTTCGCGTCGACAAAGCGCGACGACAAAGCGCAAACCTCTCAGCTTCTCGAAAAGATCGTCTCCGAGATGAAGGCGCGGATTTCGGCACGCACTCACAAGGAGACCCAGCGTCGTAAGAACGCATTGGAGTCTTCAACGCTCCCGGCGAAGCTCGTCGACTGCCGGTCAAGTGACGTCGCCGATTCCGAACTCTTCATCGTGGAGGGTGACTCTGCGCTCGGCACAGCAAAACTTGGGCGCAACAGCGAGTACCAGGCTCTGCTGCCGATCCGAGGCAAGATCCTCAACGTACAGAAGGCGTCGATCAGCGACATGCTCTCGAATGCCGAGTGCGCGTCGATCATTCAGGTCGTGGGAGCTGGTTCTGGTCGAAGCTTTGATCTGAGTGCCGCGCGCTACGGCAAAATCATTCTGATGAGCGACGCCGACGTTGACGGAGCGCACATTCGGACGCTCCTTCTCACACTGTTCTTCCGCTACATGCGGCCCCTGATCGAGGACGGCCGTGTCTACGCCGCGGTTCCCCCGCTTCATCGCGTCATCGTGCATCATCCCGGCACAAAACCCAACGAAATGATCTACACCTATAGCGAGAAGGAGCTTCACGATCTGATGAAGAAGCTCCGCTCATCGGGCAAGAAGTGGCAAGAGCCAGTGCAGCGTTACAAGGGTCTCGGCGAGATGGACGCCGAGCAGCTGGCAACCACCACGATGGACCGCGAAGGCCGTTTGCTCCGACGCGTGCGAGTGCAGGATGCCGAAGCCGCAGCATCGATGTTCGAACTCCTCATGGGCAATGAAGTGGCTCCTCGACGTGACTTCATCGTTACCTCCAGCGATCAACTAGGTCGGGAACGTATCGACGCGTAGTTCGCTATCGCGTGCTGGAGCTCGTTTAGCTGACGCTCGATCCAATAGCGCCGATCACACCGTCCGCGGGTTGACCCGAACCGTCGCGTTTCGCGCCACCGTCGGGAAGTTTCCGCACAGCACCATCCGTACCGACAGCGCGCGCACCGGCACCAACCCACGCAAGAGCGAGCGTGTCTTCTCCGCGACCGAATCTGTGTGCACGCACTCCACCGGTAGCACGGCCCTTTGCAGGGAACTCCGAGTAGGCACTTACTTTCGTGCTGCCGATATCAGTTCCAGGCAGGGCCGCAGAATTGGTGGACACCGTAATCACGGATGCCTCGTCAGCGGCGTCTGGAGCGACAACAGAGAACGCAATCACTGTGGTGCCGACCGAGAGCCTGATACCGGCCATGCCTCCCGCTGAACGTCCCTGGGGGCGCACTGTGCTGGTAGAAAAGCGCAGGAGCTGCGCGTCGGATGTGACGAAAACAATTTCGGAGTCGTCTGGCGCGGGACTTGCCCCGACGACATAATCACGCGGCTTGAGCGCAATGATTTCGACTTCTTGCTTCGTGCCGAGTTCGGTCGCGGACACGCGCTTCACGACGCCCTGCGCGGTTCCGAGAGCGATCGCTGGGGCATCGTCGGCCAGCGGCACAAGAGCGAGAAGCTTCTCGGACTTCCCCAGGCCAAGATACTGATCCGCCCGCACTCCAGCAGAAAGCTGAACAGAGTTTCCTGGCACGGATGGGAGATCAACGGGGGAGAAGCGCACGAGGCGTCCTAGCGATGTCACGGCCCCGATGTCGCCGCGGGTTGTAGCGTTGACTGAGGAACGAACAGCGTCGTGTTTCATTCGGCGGGTGGGCGGCACGATACCTTCGCCGTCTTCGGCAAGTTCGGCACGTACCATTCGGCCAGTTGCCGAAAGGAATACACGGCACGGTGTGTCGGCAATCTGCAGATCGCCCTTCGGCTTCGCCGATCGCGACACGACCGGGCCACCGTTGAGTAGCACCGTGCGGCGCGGGTCACCGTGTGCTTCAGCAACAGCGTCAAGTTCCAGCGCGACCTGAGCGCGCAAGCGTGCATCGCTGCCGAGCAGCTCTTCCAGCTCGGCAATCTCCGCGCGCAACGCGTCGCGCTCGGCCTCTAGCTCTACCCGAGAGAATCGGGTGAGGCGACGAAGGCGGAGCTCCAGGATGTATTCGGCCTGCGGATGTGAGAGATCGAACACGCCCATGAGCCGAGTGCGCGCTTGCTCTGCATCATCAGAGCTCCGAATAACCTGAATGACCTCATCGATGTCGAGGATCGCGATGAGTAGACCTTCAACAAGGTGCAGCCGTTCTTTGCGCCGCGCGAGGCGATAGCGGCTGCGTCTCGTGATGACCTGAATGCGGTGGTCGAGGTAGACGCGCAGCATCTCTTTGATGCCCAGAGTGCGTGGCCGACCGTCGACAAGCGCCACGTTGTTGATCGAGAAAGAATCTTCGATCGGCGTGTAGCGGTAAAGCTGCTCAAGCACAGCCTGCGGATCAAAACCGGTTTTAATCCCGATCACGAGCTGGAGTCCACGCGTGCGGTCGGTCAAGTCGGTGACGTCCGAAATACCCGTGAGCTTCTTGCTGCCTACGGCATCCTTGATCTTTTCAATGACCCGCTCTGGACCCACCATGTATGGCAGCTCCGTGATGATGATGCCGGTGCGTCGCGGCCCGATTGACTCGATGGAGGTCTTCGCGCGGGTGCGGAACGACCCACGCCCCGTCGTGTATGCCTCTTTGATGCCATCGAGTCCGACGATGATGCCGCCGGAAGGAAGGTCGGGACCCGGCATGTACTCCATCAGATCTTCGACGGATGCCTCGGGGTGCTCAAGCAGGTAAATGGCGGCGCCCACGACCTCAATGAGGTTGTGGGGCGCCATGTTGGTGGCCATTCCCACGGCAATTCCGGTAGCGCCGTTCACTAACAGGTTAGGGAACGCGGCGGGGAGAACTTCGGGCTGCTGAAACTGGCCATCGTAGTTGGGGATGAAATCTACGACGTCTTCGTCAAGGTCCGCTGTTAACGCGAGAGCCGCCGGCGCCAGGCGCGCCTCGGTGTAGCGCGCAGCTGCTGGACCGTCATCGAGAGAGCCGAAGTTGCCGTGCCCATCGACCAGCGGCACCCTAAGAGCCCATGACTGCGCGAGACGCACGAGAGCGTCATAAATCGGAGAGTCGCCGTGCGGGTGCAGCTTTCCCATGACTTCACCGACGACTCGAGCGCTCTTCACATGCCCACGATCGGGGCGGAGTCCCATTTCAGCCATCTGGTACAGGATTCGACGCTGAACCGGCTTCAAACCGTCCCGCGCGTCGGGCAGCGCCCGCGAGTAGATAACCGAGTAGGCGTACTCGAGGAATGAGCCTTGCATTTCGGCGGAGACGTCAATGTCTTCGATGCGGCCGTGATCTGTGGAAGCTTTGGAGGCAGAGGGCATCGTGGAGAACCTCGGATGGCGGTCGGGAGGGGTCAAGTGACGTATGAAAGACTGACCCAGATGTTAGAAAGCCTACCTGCGGAGCCTGCAAACGCCCGGAGCCTCACCGAATTACTCCCTGAAGTTCTGGCCTCGTTGGGTGGCGCCGCTCGTTGGTTGAAGCCAGCGCGGAGCGCAATAGTTTTCGTCGTTGACGGTCTCGGCGCCGCCCAGCTTTCTGCCCGTTCTGGCCACGCGCGGACTCTGTCAGCGGCCATGGGTAAGAAAGACACCGCACGCACGGTTTTTCCCAGCACGACTGCGGCCGCGTTGACGAGTCTCCTCACAGCATCGCCTCCTGGTGTGCACGGCTTGCTCGGTTACACGGTGCGAATCCCCGGAACGGATGTCGTGGCGAACCAGCTGAAGGGTTGGGAGACAGACGGGCTCGACCCCCATACCTGGCAACGAGCTATTCCGCTCTTTGCCAGAGAAGCTTCGTCGGGTCGTCCTTGTTTTGTTGTGTCGCGGCCCGAGTTCGAGCGAAGTGGATTCACCGAGGCAACGATGCGTGGCGCGACTTTCGTTGGCGCATCCTCGTTGCAGGACCGCGTTGCAGCAGCGACACAACTCGCGGTAGATCACCGCGGAGCGATCATCTACCTATACGCGCCCGAACTTGATAGCGCCGGGCATAAGAGCGGATGGGAATCCGGCGAGTGGGAAGCCGCGCTCGAAGACATCGATGCGGCTGCTTCACAACTCATCCGAACGATTCCCAGCGATGTCGGCATCGTCCTGACAGCTGATCACGGCATGGTCGATGTGCCGGCGTCGAAGCATGTGCTGCTCCAAGAAGATGATGAGGTTCTGACGGGGCTCGCGCGAATCGGCGGAGAGCCACGGATGCTTCACCTCTACGCCGAGCCGGGGAAACAAGGCGAGCTTTTCGACAGATGGCTGAAGGCTGAAGCTCACCGCTCGTGGGTTCTTTCTCGCGAACAAGCGGTCGAAGCGGGCCTGTTCGGCCCTGTTGCGAGCGAAGTGCTCGCGCGAATCGGTGACGTTATCGTTGCGGCTCGCGCAGATATCGCCTACTACGACGATCGACTTCCAAACAAAGGGCCGCAGCGGATGATCGGCCAGCACGGCTCGTTGACGGCTGCTGAGCGAGTCGTTCCACTCATCAGAGCTGGCGCCTACGCATAGTCATTCGTCGGTGCGTGCGCCGAAGACGATCTCGTCCCAGGACGGCATCGATGAACGGCCCTTGCGGCGGCTAGTGTCGCCCGTCGCGCGTCCCTCGGCCGAGCGCTCAGAAGAAAGAGATTCATCTGACTTCTCTGTTTCGTATCCCGGCTCGAGGGCGTCGAACAATGCGACGGGTGCGGGAGACTGCTCATCGCTGCTCGAATCGGGTGCAGGCTCCCGTTGACCGCGTCGACGACGGAGAGCTTCGAGAAGGTCAGCGGTCTCGCTCGACGCACTCGGCGCGTCGGGTGCGCGTTTGATTGCCGCATCCTGGGCAGCAGAATGCGCATGCGGGACAGGCCCGGTTGGTGACGTTGTCGGTTCTTCTGGCTCTTCGATCGTGCGGCGAGGTCCGAAAGCGGCACTGTCGAATCGTGATTCGTCTTTGAGGCCCGGCACATCGAGAGCTCGAAGGCGGGGGATAAGTCCCTCTGGCATCGCGCCCTGTCGAGACAGTTGAGTCGCATCAGCATTCAGCGGTGCGAGAGTGCTCCTGCGAGGGTCAAAGCTCCATCTCGCGTCGCGTTCCACTTCGCCGGCGGCGAACTCAAGCTTCACAACCCAACCGGTCTCGTCTTTCCAGCTGCTCCAGCGTTCGTCAGTGGCGCCCGCTTCTGCGAGTTTTGCGCGCACCGCTGTGCCGAAGGTCGCTGGGCCATCGTGATCAAAGTCGCCACCGAGCAGTACGGGAACCGAAAGCGCCTGCCCAACGATGAATTCACGCTCCGCTAGCACGGGACGTTCGTAGCGAACAACATCCTCGAGTTCGATGCCGAGCACCGCGGCCACTTCGGCGGTAGACAACCCAGAACGAATCTGAGCCTGAATATCGCGAGGGCTTGGGCGGGCCGCCCTAGACGACGGATCGCGGTCTCGCTGCGATCGACGCACCTCGGCCCGCAGTACTTCGTCGACGGGAACTGAAAAGCGTTCACCGGACTCGGTGGCCAAAATAAGTTTGCCGTCTTCGTTTCCGATGACTCTGAGTTGTTCCATGCGAGACACCCCTCCGATCTGCGGTGTTCAGACATCGTGACACAGCAGATTCAACCTGCTTGGAATATCCAGCGCGCGCCGCGAGTTTCACACATGCGACCACTCAAAAATCGCCAGCATTTGCGAATTGTCGAGAGGTCGTGCAAACTATGCCCGCCCGTTGGAGAAACGGCACAAAAGCATTCTGGAAGTAGAGACACACACGCATGGCCACCGATTACGACGCACCCCGCAAAACTGAGGACGACAGCGAGTCGATTGAAGCGCTCAAAGAACGCGTTCCTGACAGCCGTTCTGCCTCTGTGGGCGACGAAGACGCCGACAACCCTTCGGGATTCGAACTGCCCGGAGCAGACCTCTCCGACCTCGAACTCGATGTCGTTGTCCTCCCGCCTCAGGAAGACGAATTCACCTGTATGTCATGTTTCTTGGTGAAGCACCGCTCGCAGCTCGACAGCAATGGCGGCTCCGGCCCTATCTGCGTGGAGTGCGCGGCGTAACTTTCGCTCGGCGAATTGCCGCCGCTACCCGTTCCGGCGTGCGCGTGGAAAACACCCACGTCGGAACCGGGTCGTCCGCGTCATCGACCGGAACGACCAATATTCCGTCAATTCCGCCTCGAACGAAATGCCAAGACCGTGAGTCCAACCCGGGACCGCGCTGCATCCGCGCTTCTTCGCCAAGGTATACCGACGGATCACCGAGATAGTCGACGTCGATTCTGGCGCGACCAACACGGAGGATTCCGTCGCGCAATTCGATCACGGGCGAGAGTGCAATCGCACCGACGACAATAACTACAGCGACGACTACACCGACGATCAGCGCGATAGCGGCTCCAAGCGGAACGAACACGAGCGCCGCCATTGGCGCGAAAATTGCCGCTGCGAAGAGCGTCCACAGCGACGGACTTAGCCGTTCGCGGTACGTTGTCGCGGGTTGGCGGGTGCTGACGATTGTCATCTGCATTAGCCTCGTGGGGTGAGTGAATCGGTGGACGTTCCCATTATCGCGCCGGAAGTGCCCCGGTATGCGCACCCCGGCGACGCGGGCGCAGATCTCGTCTCGACCGAAACGGTGCTTCTACAGCCCGGCCAACGGTCGCTCGTCGGCACGGGCGTGAGCATTGCGCTCCCCGAGGGCTTTGTCGCGTTCGTTGTGCCACGCAGCGGGCTTGCCGCGAAGCACGGCATCACCGTCGTCAATTCTCCCGGCACTGTCGATGCCGGATATCGCGGCGAGATTAAGGTCGCGCTCCTCAACACAGACGCCACCGAGGCCTACGAAATCACGATCGGGGATCGCATCGCGCAGCTCGTGGTGATGGCAATTCCGCGGGTGCAATTTCTTCCCGTCACGACCCTTCCTGACAGCGCGCGAGGCGCCGGCGGATTTGGATCTACGGGTTACCAGACAGGGAGCATGAAATGACAGATGTGACACCGGAAAATCTCCCACGCAAGGCGGCACCTGCCGAACGTGAAACGACCGGGCCGTTCGACGACAGTGAAGCAAATCCGGTTCGCCCATATATCGACCTCGGCGGCATCAAAGTTCTGCCGCGGGAGGGCTTGAATCTTCGCCTCGAGGTTGAGGAACAGACGAAGCGAATTGTCGCAGTCGGACTTGATTACGCTGATTCGACTCTCCAGATCCAGCCTTTCGCAGCGCCACGAACAAGTGGACTCTGGGACGAAACACGCGAGCAGATCAAGGCTCAAGTCAAACAACAGGGTGGCCGCGTTGAAGAACGGGAAGGGCCCCTCGGCGCCGAACTCCTAGCGGAGGTTCCGGTAACGGTTGGTGGAGATTCATCGCAGTCAGCGAAACGCCTCGCGAGATTCGTCGGCGTTGACGGCCCGAGATGGTTTTTGCGCGGTGTCATCGGAGGATCTGCAACTTCTGACGTTGAAGCCGCGGCGAAGGTAGAGGACCTGTTTCGGTCTCTCGTCGTCGTGCGAGGTAACACTCCGATGCCGCCGCGTGACCTCATCCCTTTGAAGATGCCTGCCACACCAGGGACGGCATGAGCCAGCAGCACCCGGATGACCGCGACTCAGAGCGCGCCACATCCGCTGCCGACGTCTTTGGAGCCGCATTAAGCGGCGCAGCGCGCAAAGCAGGATTTGACCCGAACGACTCTCGCACTACCGGTCACGTTGTGTGGCACGCGATGGGCGGCTGGCGTGGCGTTATCGAGTCGGTTCTTCCGTCTCTTGCGTTTTTACTCGTTTACACCCTCTCGACCAATCTTCCGTGGGCGCTCGGCATCTCCGTAGGAACTGCATTGCTGTTCACAGTTGTGCGTTTCGTGCAGCGTCAGCCGCCGAGCGCAGCGCTTGGGGGCCTGGTTGCTGTTGCGGTAGCCGCAGCTCTCGCGCTTTTCACCGGGCGAGCTCAAGACAATTTTGTTCCTGGCCTGATCATCAACGGCGTCTATGCCAGCGGACTATTGATCTCTGCGCTCATCGGATGGGCGATCATTGGCGTCGCCGTGGGGTTCCTCATGGGTGAAGGCACCGCGTGGCGAGCCGACAAACGCAAGCGTCGAGTGTTTTTCTGGCTGACCATTGCGTGGGCTGGACTCTTCGCGGCGCGACTTGCCGTTCAACTACCGCTTTATCTTGCCGGAAACGTTGCGGCGCTTGGCACTCTAAAACTCGTCATGGGGTTGCCGCTCTTCGCTCCGTTGGTCGCGCTGACGTGGCTCACCGTTCGTGCCCTCTATCGCTCTGCTCCTGAGTGATACATTTATCTTGACATCAAGATAAATGTGGCTCGTGGTCGGCAGTAAGGATTACCTTGCTAGCCCCACGATCCGGGGGCAGGGATGATGGACGTCAGGCCCTCTCTATGAGCCTCTTGGCCGACGAAGGAGACGAACAGTGTCCACTGTTGACAGCTTCGGTGCGAAAAGCACCCTGACGGTCGGCAGCACCGACTACGAGATCTTCCGCATTGACACGGTGCCGGGCTACGAAAAGCTCCCATTCAGTCTCAAGGTGCTCCTTGAAAACCTGCTTCGCACCGAAGATGGCGCGAATGTGACGAAGGCGCAGATCGAGGCTTTGGGTTCGTGGGATGCCGCCGCCGAACCCGATACAGAGATTCAGTTCTCCCCGGCACGTGTTGTAATGCAAGACTTCACCGGCGTTCCCTGCATCGTCGACCTCGCCACGATGCGTGAAGCTGTCGCTGAGCTCGGCGGCGACCCGACCAAGATCAACCCGCTGTCGCCTGCTGAGATGGTCATCGACCACTCAGTGATCGCCGATCTGTTCGGAAGCGAAAACGCCCTCGAACGTAACGTCGAGATCGAATATCAGCGCAACGGTGAGCGGTACCAGTTCTTGCGCTGGGGTCAGACGGCGTTCGATGATTTCAAAGTTGTGCCTCCCGGAACCGGTATCGTGCACCAGGTCAACATCGAGCACCTCGCAAAGGTCACGTACGACCGCGAGGTAGGGGGAGTGCTTCGGGCGTATCCCGACACCTGCGTCGGCACTGACTCACACACGACGATGGTCAACGGCCTCGGCGTTCTCGGATGGGGTGTCGGCGGTATCGAAGCCGAAGCCGCCATGCTCGGTCAGCCCGTTTCGATGCTGATTCCTCGCGTTGTCGGTTTCAAGCTCACGGGGTCTATCCCCGCCGGTGTGACTGCGACTGACGTTGTACTCACCATTACCGACATGCTGCGCAAGCACGGCGTCGTCGGAAAATTTGTCGAGTTCTACGGCGAGGGTGTGGCATCCGTCCCCCTCGCAAACCGCGCCACCATCGGCAACATGAGCCCCGAATTCGGTTCTACCGCCGCGATGTTCCCAATTGACTCGGTCACAGTCGACTACCTTCGCCTGACAGGGCGTAGCGAGCAGACTCTCGCCCTCGTCGAGGCATACGCGAAGGAGCAGACGCTCTGGCACAACTCGGATCACGAGCCAATCTTCAGTGAATACATGGAGCTGGATCTTTCCACTGTTGTTCCATCGATTGCTGGGCCGAAGCGCCCTCAGGACCGCATCGAGCTTTCGCGGTCGAAGGAGCAGTTCGAGATTGACCTGACGAATTACGCCCACGTCGAACAGGATCTCGTCGACCTCGAAGGATCAGAGTCGTTCCCCGCCTCAGACCCGCCCGGAAACACTCCCGAAGATGCCGACAACGACCACGACTATCGCGCGCACTCCTACGCGCCGAAGTCGGTCTCGAAGCCAACGAGCGTGACACTTCCCGATGGGCAGTCCTTCACTCTTGACCATGGCGCTGTCACCATCGCCGCCATCACGTCATGCACCAACACATCAAACCCGTCGGTCATGCTCGCGGCCGGGCTGCTCGCTCGGAACGCAGTGAAGAAGGGCTTGAAGGCTAAGCCGTGGGTCAAGACAACTCTCGCGCCCGGGTCGAAGGTCGTTACCGATTACTACGAGAAGGCTGGCCTCACAAAAGATCTTGAGGACCTCGGCTTCTTCACAGTCGGGTACGGCTGCACCACGTGTATCGGAAACTCCGGGCCGCTGATCGAAGAGGTTTCTACCGCGATCAATGACAGCGACCTCGCTGTCACGGCTGTGCTCTCGGGTAACCGCAACTTCGAGGGTCGCATTAACCCCGATGTGAAAATGAACTACCTCGCGAGCCCCCCGCTCGTCATTGCGTATTCGCTTGCCGGATCGATGAACTTCGACTTCGAATCTGATCCGCTTGGCACCGATGCAGATGGCAAGGATGTCTTCTTGGCAGACATCTGGCCCGATGCTGCCGAGGTCCAGGCGACGATCGATTCCTCGATCAACAAAGAGATGTTCGACACGCAATATGCGAGCGTTTTCGAAGGCGACGACCGCTGGAAGAACCTTCCGACGCCCACTGGCAATGTTTTCGAATGGGATGCCGAGTCCACCTACGTGCGGAAGCCCCCGTACTTCGAGGGCATGACGATGGAGCTGACTCCTGTCAGCGACATCACGGGTGCTCGCGTGATGGCTACGCTCCTCGATTCGGTGACGACTGACCACATCAGCCCCGCCGGAAACATCAAGGTCGATAGCCCCGCAGGGCACTACCTTGCTGAACACGGCGTCGAGCGTAAAGACTTCAACTCCTACGGCTCGCGTCGCGGCAACCACGAGGTGATGATTCGTGGCACTTTCGCGAACATTCGACTCAAGAACCAGCTCGTTCGCTCGGTGAACGATGGTGCCGAGGTCGAGGGTGGTTACACACGCGACTTCACGCAGGCCGGTGGCCCGCAGTCGTTCATCTACGACGCCAGCGAGCACTACCAAGAGCAGGGCACGCCGCTCGTGATCTTTGGTGGCAAGGAATACGGCTCCGGCTCATCGCGTGACTGGGCAGCCAAGGGCACAAGCCTTCTTGGCGTAAAGGCAGTCATCACCGAAAGTTTTGAGCGCATCCACCGCTCGAACCTCATCGGTATGGGTGTTGTGCCGCTGCAGTTCCCGGCAGGAGAATCATGGACGTCGCTCGGGCTCGACGGCACCGAAGTGGTGTCGATCACAGGGCTCGAACAGCTCAATGAAGGCACGACGCCGAAGACCGTGAAGGTAACGGCTACTCCGAGTGAGTTCTCGGATGCGGGTAAGGCCACCGTAGAGTTTGATGCGATCGTTCGTATCGATACGCCCGGTGAGGCCGACTACTACCGCAACGGTGGGATCTTGCAGTACGTACTTCGCTCGCTCGTTTAGCAGCAACGTTGGAGGGCTCCGCGGGATTTACTCCGTGGAGCCCTCCAACGTTTTTTGTAGCGAGCTCGCCTCTTCCCAGCCAGGCACTCCTGCGCGGACTAGACTCGCCAGAAGGCCACAACGCACTATCGGCCATTGGCCGTTAGCAAGCGAAAGGACACGTATGGCGATCCTTCCTCAGATTCGTAGCCCCCGTGATCTGGATCACCTCTCCGAGTCTCAGCTCGTCGCTTTGGCGCAGGAGATTCGCGAATTTCTCGTTGAGAATGTCGCACGAACCGGTGGCCACCTCGGCCCGAACCTTGGTGTTGTCGAACTGACAATCGCGATGCACCGGGTATTCGACTCGCCGAACGATCCGATGATCTTCGACACCGGGCATCAGTCCTACGTGCACAAGATGCTCACTGGGCGACAGGACTTCTCAGATCTCCGCACTCGTGATGGCCTTGCGGGTTACCCACAGCGTTCAGAAAGCATCCACGACGTCGTGGAGTCGTCGCACGCATCAAGCTCGCTGAGCTGGGCTGACGGAATTTCCCGTGCGCTATCTCGCACCGGGAGGCGTGACCGACACGTCATCGCGATGGTCGGTGACGGCGCGCTGACCGGTGGAATGACCTGGGAAGCGCTCAACAACATCTCAGACGACAATGATCGCAATCTGGTCATCATCGTGAATGACAATGGCCGCTCCTACGCGCCCACGATCGGCGGTATGGCCAGATACCTAAACCGCGTGCGAACAGCTGACACCTACCGTGAGCTACGTCACCGCTCTGACACCATGTCGCGACGCCTTGGTCCCGCTGCGCGCGCGCTTTATCGCGGCCTCCGCGGAGGAATGCATGGTTTTCTCTCCCGCTTCACGAACAACGAAGCACTGTATTCGAACCTCGATATCAAATATCTCGGCCCCGTCGACGGTCACGACCTGCCCGTGATGATCGAGACATTGCGTCTCGCAAAAGACTATGGCGCTCCTGTGATTGTGCACGCGATCACCGAAAAGGGCCGCGGTTACGAACCAGCACGAAATGACGAAGCCGATCAGTTCCACGCGGTTGGGCGCATCGATCCCATTACGGGTGAAGCAATCGGGGGTGGCGGCGGTAATTCCTGGACTGATGTGTTTGCCCAGGAACTCCCCGAGATCGCTGCAGAACGCACCGACGTTATCGCGATCACAGCCGCAATGCTTCGTCCAACCGGACTGCAACTTTTCGCGGAAAAGTACCCCGATCGGGTACTTGATGTTGGCATCGCCGAACAACACGCTGTGACGTCAGCGGCGGGTCTGGCATTTGGCGGACTGCATCCTGTCGTTGCCCTCTATGCAACGTTCATCAATCGAGCATTCGATCAAGTCTTGATGGATGTCGCCCTTCACCGCGCCGGCGTCACATTCGTTCTCGATCGCGCTGGCGTGACCGGTCCAGACGGGCCGAGCCATCACGGAATCTGGGATCTCGCGATGCTCCAAATCGTTCCGGGCATCCGCATTGCGGTGCCACGTGATGCTCCGCGGGTGCGTGAGGAACTCCGTGAAGCGTTAGACGTGAGCGATGGCCCGACCGTCATACGTTTCCCCAAGGGCAATGTGGGGGAGGATCTCCCCGCGATTGAACGTCTCGAAGACGGTGTTGATGTCTTGGCTCGCGGCGAAACCCACGATGTCCTCGTCATAGGCATCGGCCCAATGGCACACATCGCGGTCGACGTCGCGACGCGGCTGGAAGCCCAGGGGATTGGGGCCACAGTGGTCGACCCTCGCTGGGTTGTGCCGGTCCAGCAGTCGCTCGTGGATCTCGCAGCACAGCACCGCCTCGTCATAACTATCGAAGACGGCATCCGCGTTGGTGGGATCGGCACTCGCATTCGACAGGTTTTCCGAGAAGCCGGAGTCGACACCGCGGTCGACGAGCTGGGTGTACCCGACGAGTTCATTGCTCACGCCAGTCGCGAGCAGATTCTTGAGGATGCCGGGCTCACCGCTGCGAAGATCGCTCAGGACGTCGTCGCGCAGGTTCTTGGCACTCGCATCCCAATGGCACGTCAATCACGTGACACATCGACGTTGTGGATTACTGACGACGCCAACGACAACGCTAGGGACGACGCGTAGAAAGAAAACGGTGGCGGGCGACAGAAACAACCTCTGTCGCCCGCCACAGCTTTGCGCTTAGGAGCTGAGTCCTACTATCGGCGGATTGTGGAAAGTGCCGGCGAAGACCCGCTCAGATGCTCCCTCTCGGTCAAGATATGGCGACGCGCCACCATCGATGAAAGGCCAACCAGCGCCGAGAATGAGGCACAGGTCGATATCTTCGACCTCGGGCACCACGCTGTCATCGAGCATCATTTTGATCTCTCGCGCAAGTCCATCTTGGACTCGCGCGAGGATTTCCTCTTCTGTCGCAGGCGCTGTTCCGACGTTACCCTTCAACACCTTGTCAGCAGCTTTGGTCCAGCCTGTGACCTTGCCGTTCTTGTCCTTCTCAACGACGCTCTCGAGCGCCGCCAGCTCATGCAGGTTTTCAGATGAGAAGAATCGCTCCGGAAACGCATTAGCCATCGTGTCTTGGACGTGGGCCGCAACTTTCCAGCCGACAAGGTCGATGAGCTGAAACGGTGTCATTGGAAGCCCCAACGGGCCAAAAGCCTTCTCCACAGTCAACAAGGGCGTGCCTTCGTACACCGCTCGCGCGGCCTCGCCCATAACCTTTGCCAGCAACCTGTTGACGACGAATCCGGGAGCGTCTGCGGTTAACACAGCGTTCTTTCCCAGCCCCCTCGCCACCACGAATGCTGTTGAGAGTGCGGCGTCATTCGCTTGTGGGGTGTTGACGATCTCGATCAGGGGCATCACGGCGACTGGGTTGAAAAAGTGAAAGCCGACGAGGCGTTCGGGGTGTTCAAGATGCGCACCGATCTCTTCGACCGAGAGTGACGATGTGTTGGTTGCCAAAATTGCGTCGGGAGCGATGATCTTTTCGATCTCGCCGAAGACTGCCTGTTTGACCCCCACCTCTTCGAACACCGCCTCAATAACGAAATCGCAATCGGCGTACTCGCTCTTGTCTGTGGTGCCGCGAACAAGCGCACGAAGTCGATTGGCCGAGTCGCTGTCGAGACGGCCTTTCGCTTCAAGCTTGGAAATCTCGCCGTGTATCGACTCGACCCCTTTGTCGACGCGCGACTGGTCGAGGTCGGTGATGAGCACCGGCACCTGAAGTTTGCGCACGAACAGGAGCGCGAACTGACTTGCCATGAGTCCAGCACCGATGATTCCGACCTTCGTGACCTTCTTCGCCAAAGACTTATCAGGTGCACCGACCGGACGCTTCGCTCGCTTCTGCACGAGATCGAACGCGTACATGGATGCCGCGAATTGATCTCCCGAGATCAGGTCCGCGAGCGCTTCATCTTCGCGTGAGAATCCGTCCAGAGCGGTGCCGCTCTTCGCACGATCAAGCAGGTCAAGCGCGACGTACGGTGAGCGAGGCACAGTTCCGATGCGGTTTTCGAGCATCGTCCTTGCCATCTTGATAGCAATTGGCCACTTTGTGAGGCGTTCGAGCTTTCCGGGTACGCTCTTGCGCTCGACTTTGGTGGCACCTGTCAAGACTTGATCTGCCCACCTCAGCGAATCTTCGAGATAATTCGCGGCCGGAAAAATCGCGTCCATGATTCCTAGTTCGTACGCCGCAGCAGGTTTCAGAGTCCTATTTTGCTTTAGCGGATTAGAGATCACGACGTCGAGGGCTTTCTCGATTCCGATCAGGTTCGGAAGCAAGTAGGCCCCGCCCCAGCCGGGGATGATTCCAAGAAAAACTTCCGGTAGTGCGATTGCGGCAGCCGACGCGTCGACAGTGCGGTACGTCGCGTGCAGTGCGATTTCAAGACCACCACCGAGCGCGAGTCCATTCACAAAGACGAACGAGGGCACGTCAAGGGAGCTAAGTTTCGAGAGCACCTGATGCCCACGCTGGGCAACCAGGCGTGCGTTCTCTTTCGATCCGACGCGTGAAATGTCGCTCAGGTCGGCACCAGCGGCAAGTATGTACTGTTTGCCGGTGATTGCAACGGCGTCGATTTCACCAGCGGCAGCCCTTGTCTCGAGCGTCTCGAGAGTTGCTTTGAGTTCAGCCAGAGTTGCGGGACCGAGAGTGTTGGGACGCGTGTGATCGCGACCGTTGTCGAGAGTGATGAGCGCAAGCTTCCGGCCAGATGCGAGCGTTATGTCGCGGCTCACAGAATGGGTTACGACTTCGCCCTCAGTGAGTGCGTCGAGCGGCGTGAAGTCAATATCTTCATAGGTCGTCATGGCGTCGCTACTCACTTCTTCTTTTTGCCGTCAAAGAACGGGTTTTCCCAGATAACTGAGCCACCCTGGCCAAGACCCACGCACATTGCAGTGAGGCCGTACCGAACATCAGGTCGTTCGGCAAACTGGGCAGCAAGCTGAATCATGAGTCGCACACCAGATGCCGCGAGCGGATGCCCCACCGCAATCGCGCCGCCCCACTGGTTGACGCGCGGGTCGTCATCGGCGACGCCGAAGTGGTCGAGGAAGGAGATGACCTGCACGGCGAATGCTTCATTGAGTTCGAACAACCCAATGTCGGAAATTGCGAGCCCTGCCTTCTTGAGGGCCTTCTCGGTCGAAGGAATCGGGCCGATGCCCATGATCTCTGGTTGCACTCCCGCGAAAGCGAATGAGACAAGCTTCATCTTGGGCGTGAGCGACAGCTCTTTCACCGCCTGGCCGCCAGCGAGGAGACCCATTGTGGCACCGTCAGTGAGTGGAGACGCGGTGCCCGCGGTCACACGACCATGCGGACGAAACGGAGTCTTCAAGGTTGCGAGTCCGGCCATTGTCGTCTCCGGCCGTCGCCCCTCATCCTCGGCGGCAAGGCCCCAAGCACCATTCACGTCTTTCGTGGCGACAGAAACGAGATCGGGCTGGATCTTTCCAGCGTCGTACGCGGCTTGTGCCTTCTGTTGACTCAGCATTCCGAAAGTATCGGTGCGCTCTTTCGTCAGGTGGGGAAAGCGGTCGTGAATGCGCTCCGCAGTGACGCCCATGTTGAGCGCTCCAGGGTCGACCATGCGCTCTGAGACAAAGCGAGGATTCGGGTCGGCGTTCGCTCCGATTGGATGGCGACCCATGTGCTCGACGCCACCGGCCAGCGCTATGTCATACATGCCGATTCCGATGGATCCCGCCATTGTCGTCACGCTCGTCATGGCGCCTGCGCACATACGGTCGATCGCAAACCCCGGAACCGTCATCGGAAGTCCCGCGAGAATCGCGGCTGATCGTCCGAGAGTCAGCCCCTGGTCGCCAGTCTGACTCGTCGCAGCGATCGCTACGTCATCCACCCGCTCCGATGGAACGCCTGGATTTCTCTCCATCACCCCGATGATCGTCTTGACAACAAGGTCATCTGCCCGGGTGTTCCAGTACATGCCCTTCTCGCCGGCGCGTCCGAACGGGGTTCTCATACCATCGACGAAAAAGACGTCTGCAATGTGGGCCACTCTGCCTCCAACTTTCGGGAATTACCTCAGCCTAAAGAGCGGGCGTGACCCCAAAGAATCGCTTGGGTTGAACCTACGAAGAGTTCTCCGCAGTCGTCTCAACCGTTTGCACGGAATCCACAAAGGCTGAGGCGATCACCTGTGCAGTGTGCGCAATCTGCCACCGACGTGCGTGAGCCGCAAGGAGGGCCTCCGCAATGGACCCCTCGTCTATCGGCTCGGGTGGCGACCATGCGAGACGGCGGAGCGTGTCAGGAGTAAGCAGGTTCTCCGTAGGCATTCCGAGCGCCTCAGCGATTTCTTCCACACGAGGTCGAGCGGTCTTCAACCGGGCATCCGCAGCGGGGTTTCGGTCGATCCATGCCCGAGGAGGCGGCAGCGTGTCACTCTGAATGCGTTCTGGAGGAAGCACCTCGGTGGCCCGTCCCCGCTCGATCGCCTCCCACCAGCGGTCAAGTTGAGTACGACTCGCGCGGCCCGTGAAATCCTTCAATGCACCGAGCTCCCGCTTGGTTTTTGGATTTGCCCGGATTGCCGCAACGAGCGAACGGTCTGGAACCAAGCGGCCCGGTGAGACATCTTCCGCACGTGCGAAGTCTTCTCGGGCGGACCAAAGCTCCTTCGCCACAGCGAGCGACTGGCGCCCACGCACGGTGTGGAGGCCGCTCAGGCGACGCCATGGATCTTCTCGCGGCGGTTTTGGCAGACGCTCGAGAACAGCTGCAAACTCTTCTGCGGCGATTTCTGTCTTGTGTTGTTCTTGCAGTTCCTCCACCAGCGCGTCGCGCACATCGATCAGATGCGCGACATCCAGGGCGGCGTATTCCAACCAGCTTTGAGGGAGTGGTCGCGTAGACCAGTCCGCAGCTGAGTGCGCTTTCGCCAGCGAAATTCCGAGGGTGGATTCGACGACCGCTCCAAGACCAACGCGTTCATGTCCGAGAAGACGAGCGGCCAGCTCGGTGTCAAAAATCGTGACAGGGGATAGATCGAGCTCCCTCAGCGAGGGTAGGTCCTGGCTCGCTGCATGCAAGACCCACTCGACTTCTCCGATTGCCGCTTGGAGCGCAGAAAAGTCTCCGATCGGCGGCGGGTCAAAAAGGAAGAGTCCGGCCCCTCGCCGGAAAACCTGAACGAGGTAGGCGCGCTGGGAGTACCGAAAACCAGACGCCCGTTCGACGTCAACCGCGACAGGCCCATGCCCCCTGGCCAATGACTCCGCTGCCGTTGCAAAATCCTCTTGGCGATCAATGACCTGATATTCAGTCATCCTGTCGCGCTCCTGCACTAATCACCTGGATTCCTTCCGAGCCGGGCGGAAGCCCAGCAAGCATACAAACAAGTTCTGCCCATGCCTCTACATGCACGGCAAGTGAACCAGCCGGCGTCCAGGACGCGCGCAGTTCTATTTGCGCTCCGTCACCCGCATCGGCAAGGTGCCCAAAACCCTTAGACAGAGTTTTTGTTGCTGTGCCTGATGCCGATCGATACTCAGCTCCGCGAGAATTGAGAGCATCGACCAGCCACGACCATGCCACATCTGTGACGAGCGGATCGATCCCGATATCAGCTTCGAGCGGAGCCTGGGCAAAACACACCACTCGCCAAGAACCCTCCCACGCTTCTGGAGAGTCTGGATCGTGGAGCAAGATGAAGCGCCCAGTTCCGTACGGAGAATCTTCGGCGTGTTCTTCGGGCCGCACATCCCCGGCAAGAGCCAGTGCGAATGGTGCGAGACCGGCTGGCGCCGGGATTTCTCGCACGACGAAGTCGTCGCGAAAGCTAATTTCTCGGATTTCAGCTTCGGCGCGCTCGAATGTCGCAGAGAGAAGACGGGGGTCGGCCACGGCGACAGACTAGGATGAACCGACGATGATGCCTTCCAGGCGCGCCGGGTCGCGCACCGCCTCTCCCGCCCTTAAAACCAGTCTTAAGACCGCTCTTGTTGTTCTGAGCGCATCTTTCACCCTCGTGTTGAGTGCACTCGGGCTCGTGTCTGCGCGCGTCGCTCGGCTTGTGGTGACACCTGCGGCGCGACGAGCTGATCTTAAGATCCTCGCTCTCGACACGAGCGCTCAAACGATTACTGTCTCGCGAACGCCGGACACTGCACTCCCTGGTCGGTACGGGCTGTTCACCGTCGGTACCGAGCAATACGTGAAAATCGGCACAGTGCTTGCCGAGGACGAGAAGACTGTCACCAGAAAGCTGCTGACCCATATTGGCGCGCACGCCCGACTTGCTCCGGATGCGGCCTTCAGCGGTTGGTATTTCGATCGTCCTGAGCAACTTCACTTGCCCTACGTCTCTGAACTCATCGGCTCGGCCGTCGGGCCGTGCCCAGCGTGGCTGTTTCCATCCCCCGAACCGTCTGACACCTGGTGCATTCAGGTACACGGCCGCGGCACGACTCGCGCGGAGTGTCTGCGGGCTGTTCCGCTCTTTCACGCCCAGGGGATTAACACCCTCGTCGTGTCGTACCGAAACGACGGTGAGGCACCGAGAAGCCGCACTGGTACATACGCGCTTGGTGCCACCGAGTGGCGAGACGTCGATGCGGCAGTCGGCTTCGCGCGGCGTCGTGGTGCGCAGCGAATCATTCTGATGGGGTGGTCCATGGGAGGCGCCATTGCGCTCCAGCTTGCTCTCACCTCAGCCCATCGTGACCGTATTTCCGGAATCATTCTCGATTCGCCGGTTATCGACTGGCGTGTGGTTTTGAACTACCAGGCGGCGCAACTGGGTCTGCCGCGGGTTGTACGTGACCTCGCGATCGAAACTCTCAGCTCCGAGTGGGGAACCGTCATCACTCGCACCGGTGCTCCGATTCCGTTTGATCGGCTCGATGTGGTTTCACGTGCAGATCAGCTGCAGCATCCTGTGTTGATTCTTCACAGCGATGATGACGGATTTGTTCCCTCGGATGCTTCACACGACCTTGCGTCAGCGCGGCCCGATCTGGTCGAGATGAATGTGTTCGACACTGCGCGCCATACCAAGCTGTGGAACTACGATCCTGAACGTTGGGAAAAGACAATTCGCTCGTGGGTGCAGACTCACGCTGTTACGACACCACACGAAGGCGAAGGTAGCTAAAACCCGCACTGTCGGCCAGATGGCCAGCGATCTCAGTGCGAAGACGAGTTGTCGCGTCGATGGCCAAGAACGGCGCGACGACTGGTTCGACTACCGGAGCGACTGTGATGCAGTATTCGTCGATCACTCCAGCTTGCACAAACTGAGAAGCCAACGACGGGCCGCCTTCACAGACAACGCGGTGAAGCGCACGATCCGCGAGCGCTTGGATGATGTCTTTCGGGGCGAGCCTGCCATGTGCATCGCTTTCCACCGCGGCAATCTCGACGGGATGCGTTCCGAACTGGTGACGTATCGCTTCGGCTCGCTCGGTTGGACACACGATCAATACCTGCCCGAGCAAGGTGTCGTCATCCAGGCTCAGCTGATGTCCGCTCAGGTCACCGGATGAGGTCACCACGGCAAGCTGGGCGGTTCGGGGGACGATGTACCCCTCTGCCCGCACGCTCTGTGCACCAACCACCACCACATCGGCCTCACCTCTCACGACGCCCAGGATCATTCGGTCCACGGCATTCGTGAGTGTGTCGCTCGTGCCATCTGCGCCTGCGGCGGATCCCGTCAGGCTCGTGATCATGTTGAGGCGGACGTACGAGGTTTCTGATCGGGCGTACTGGCGTGTGACGAGTTCTCGACACTCGGATGCATCAAGGTCCACATCTACGGCTGCGCTGTGTTCAGTCGCTATTTGAGTGAGACGCACGGCTACTTCACATCATCGCTTTAGCGCGCACCTGGCGCTTTGCCCGAAGCAGCATGCCTGTCATTCCCGATATCCGGAGCGGCGACACCACACGCGTCAGCCCGATCGACTGGGGAAAGTCATCGGGCACGGCGAGAACTTCGGCTGCGGTGAGACCGGAGAGGCCCTGAGCCAGGATGCTCGCGAAGCCCCGTGTTGTCGGAGCTTCCTCAGGGGCGGTGGCATGCATAGTTACGACGTCGCCCTCTAGCTCGATCGCGATGAAGACGGGCGATTGGCATTCAGCGACACGCTCGTAAAGCTCGGGGTGATCCGCGTACTCGGGCGGCGCTTCCGGAAGTTCCTGTGAGAATTCGAGCAGGAGTTGCAATCGCTCGGGTTCAGGCAGGTCGAGAAAGTCATCGCGAATCTCAGCGAGCGACTCTGGAAGCTCGTCTTCAGTCATCCTGACATCCTTCCATTGCGTCACAGAGCGTTGGGAATTTCACCGGGCTCAGTACCGACCGCAATGGGCACGCGCACGGCGCTACCCCATTCAGTCCATGAGCCGTCGTAGTTACGAACGTTCGCCAGGCCAAGCAGATGGGCGAGAACAAACCACGTGTGGCTCGACCGCTCACCGATACGGCAGTAGGCGACTACGGCATCGTCGGACGCGATGCCGGTCTCGCTGAGGTAGATCTCTTCGAGCGTGGCTCGATCTTTGAAGCGGCCGTCCTCGGCGACCGCGCGAGCCCAGGGAACGCTCCGTGCTGTCGGAATGTGCCCAGCGCGCAGTGCCCCTTCTTCGGGGTACGCGGGCGCAGAAGTCCGCTCTCCGCTGTATTCCTCTGGCGAGCGAACGTCGATCAGGGGCGAACCGAGGTGAGCGAGCACGTCGTCTTTGTACGCACGCAGCACGCTGTCGTCGCGGACCACGACGGGGTAGTCGGTAGTTTCGCGCACGCTGCGTTCGGTTGTGAAGGGGCGCTTCTCTCGAACCCAAGCATCGCGTCCGCCATCGAGCAAGCGCACGTCTTCGTGTCCAAAGAGAGAGAAAACCCACAGTGCGTACGCAGCCCACCAGTTGTTCTTATCCCCGTAGATCACGATCGTGTCGTCGCGCTTAATTCCCTTGCGCGAGAGCAAGTCAGCGAAGCCGTCACCGTCGAGATAGTCCCGCACGACAGGATCGTTCAGCTCGGTGTGCCAATCGACCTTTACGGCACCGGGGATATGACCGGTCTCATAAAGCAGAACATCTTCGTCTGACTCGACCACGACAAGACCCGGTGTCTGAAGTCGTTCTTCGAGCCACTCGGTGGACACGAGTCGCTCGCCGTGGGCAAAACCGGAAAATGCGGGGGAGTTGTCGAACTCAACGGTCACAGGTACTCCTTGAATCATCGGGTGGGTGGCAAAAGTTTGTAGTCGTACGACGGCCTAGGCTTGTACCGCCTCCTCGACTCTATGTACCACTGGCGCGGAGTGCACCTCGTTTCCCTCCCAGCGACACAGGATGCCTGTATGAGTTCGCCCACACCCACAGTCGGCCGCATGCGTCTCACCGACCGACTTCCGGAGCTTTCGGGCGCTGAGATGTTGGCGACACTTGTTCCGCCTCCGCAGTTTGATGGTGCGACATTCGATACCTACCGAGTCGATGCTGACTTCCCTTCGCAACAAGACGCGAAGGATTTGCTGATTGCTTTCAGCGGCGGCGGTGCCCCGACGAAAGCGCGCGGCGGCCTTTTTCGACGCGCGCCCAAGCGGCCGGACGTTAAACCCGGTGTGTACCTTGATGGCGGATTCGGCGTCGGAAAGACTCACCTTCTTGCAGCGATCTACCACGCAATGCCTGCGCGTCGAAAATATCTCGGATCCTTCATCGAGTACACAGCGCTCGTGGGCGCGACGGGCTATAAGAACACTGTCGAACTCTTCCGCGGCGCTGACCTTCTGTGTATTGACGAGTTCGAGCTTGATGATCCAGGCGACACGATGGTGATGACCCGGCTTCTGGGCGAGCTTGTGGCATCCGGGACAAAACTTGCAGCAACATCGAACACTCCACCCAACGCTTTGGGCGAGGGACGCTTTGCGGCTCAGGACTTCTTGCGCGAGATTCACGCAATGGCCGAAAACTTCGACACCATTCGGATCGACGGTGTCGACTTTCGTCAGCGAACGCTCGACGGACACGCGCTCGCGCTGACCGCTGATGAGTACGATTCAGCGCTTTCGGATGCCGCCGGCAACGGGGTCGTCTCTGACGACGTTTTCGCCGATCTCATCGCGCACCTCGCTCGCGTGCACCCGTCGCGCTACATCCGTTTGATAGACGAAATCAATGTGATCGGACTTCGAGACGTCACTGAGCTCACTGATCAGTCCGCCGCCCTCAGATTCGTCGCGTTCATCGACCGCGCCTACGACGCGCAGATTCCGCTTCGTGCCACAGGGCTCAGCTTGGATCACGTATTTAGCGAAGAGATGCGCGCCGGTGGATATCGGAAGAAGTACCTGCGTGCAATCTCACGACTGATCGCGCTCACGCATAGCTGAGAGCAACTAAAGAGCGAGTTCGAGGCGCTCTGAAACACGATGTTTACACAGGACGCCACCGCGTTACCTCCTGGAAACACTTCTCGCATCCGACCGGAATTCGCTTTCGCGAAACTAGGGCTCGCCCGACGCACCGCGACCCGACGTGCGGCCGCTATGGGCCAAAGTTACAAAACACACATGGATGAGGAATCTCATGGATAGCGGAAATCTCGCCTGGTCCGTCGCTGCGACGGCGCTGGTGCTCTTCATGACGCCCGGTGTGGCCTTCTTCTACGGAGGTCTGGTCAAAGCAAAGAGCGTCATCAGCATGATGATGATGAGCTTCGGAGCTTTGGGGCTCGTCAGCGTTTTGTGGATCCTTTACGGATTCAACATGAGCGCTGTCGAGAGCACTTGGGCGTTTGCAGGCAACCCCTTCTCAGACTTCGGTCTGACTAACCTCGACGACAACGGCTTGGTCGGTGCCACGTTCGGCGCGACCTTCGCCATCATCACCGTCGCGCTGATTTCTGGCGCAATCGCTGACCGCGCAAAGTTCGGTGCGTGGATGATCTTCGCCGGCATCTGGTCGACGGTCGTCTACTTCCCGGTAGCCGCTTGGGTCTGGGGCGGTGGCTGGATTATGGGTCTCGGAGAGACCTTCGGCTTCTCAACCAGCGTTATTGACTACGCCGGTGGTACGGCGGTTCACATCAACGCTGGTGCTGCGGCACTCGCGCTTGCTCTGGTCCTCGGAAAGCGCATTGGCTTCCAAAAGGGCATCCAGAAGCCTCACAACGTGCCGCTCGTCATGCTCGGTGCAGCAATCCTGTGGTTCGGTTGGTTCGGCTTCAACGCCGGCGCCGAGGGTACCTTCGGCCTTCTCGGCACGGAAGACTCCTCGGTTGGTCTCATCATCGTCAACACGCTGGGTGCAACTGCTGCAGCCATCATCGGTTGGTTGATCGTTGAGAAGCTGAAAGACGGCAAAGCGACGTCGGTTGGCGCTGCGTCCGGTGCTGTTGCCGGTCTGGTTGCCATCACGCCCGCGTGTGCAAACCTTGCGCCCGGTTGGGCACTGCTGCTCGGTGTTCTCACCGGTGCCGTCTGTGCTCTCGCTGTTGAACTCAAGTGGAAGCTTGGCTACGACGACTCGCTCGACGTTGTGGGTATCCACCTCGTCGGTGGAATCATCGGAACCGTCTACCTCGGATTCTTCGCGACCGAGACCGGCCTGTTCCTCGGTGGCGGTGCAGAGCAGTTGATCCTCCAGGTCATCGCCGCTCTCGGCGTGCTGATCTACTCGTTCGTTGTTGCCTTCATCATTGGCTTCGCGATCGACAAGACGATCGGTTTCCGCATCAAGAACGAAGACGAGCTTGCTGGCGTCGACACTTCTGTGCACGGCGAAGAGGGTTACGCCCTCGCAGAGTAATTCTCGCGTCTGACAAAAAGTCAGAACGAAGGGGCGTCGCGGTTATCCGCGGCGCCCCTTTTCCTTGCGCCGGTAACATTTCGCCATGGCTGTCTTTGCAAAGATCACGATTGCTCTGCGCAGTCTCCTGGCGCCGCGCCGAACGAAAGCTACCGATGGTGGCACGCATACGCTCACGCGCGAGGTAGACCCGAAGACAATTCGGGGGATACGCGTCGCATATTCGCCCGATGCCAATGGGCGAGCGGATGCCGGAGAAATTGTGTGGACGTGGGTTCCCTACGCCGAAAACGATGGGCGCGGTAAAGATCGACCCGTGCTTGTTATCGCTCGAGAGAGTGCAGACCGCGTCTACGCGGTGAAACTCACAAGCCGTTCCCATATCGGTGATCGCGACTACCAACCGATCGGTTCCGGCTCGTGGGACAGCCAACGCAGGCCCTCGTGGGTGGACCTCGATCAGCTCTACAGCGTGCACAACGACGGCCTGAGGCGGGAGGCATCCGCTCTGGACACTCAGCGCTTCGCTGCCGTCGCAGAAACGCTGCGGCGTCGGTATGGCTGGGCGATCGACGCTTGAGGCGCTAGAAGCGCTATCAGGCCGCGCGTTTGGATGGGACAGCGTAGATGGTGGCCAGCACGAGCACTATCGCCCAGAGCGCGCCCTTTTGGATAGCCGCATAACTCAGCGCGCCTAGTGCTGCTCCCACCGCGATCGATGCCCACATGACGAAATGACGCACCCACACGGTGCGGCTGCCGCCCCTGGCTGCCGCGACGAGACCTTGACCAAGCTTGACGAGAGCGCCCGTCATATAGGTGACGCCAAAAGAAATCTCGCCGTCTCGAGTAAACACGGTGTTGAGCGCGCCCATCGCAAGAGCCAGCAGGATGCCCGAAAGCCAACGGGAATCGAACGTGGCGGAGGTCGCCGCAAAGGCGACTATCAGGACGACGAAGCCGAGAATTCGTTTTTGGTCACGGACGTGGCCACGGAGAATGAGCGTTCCCGCCATTGCGCCAGCGACGCACGCACCAATCAGCGCGAATGCGACTCCAGCGGCTCACCACGAGCTGCCGGCGAGATCGACGCTCGCTCGGGTGGTGTTACCGCTCATGAACGACACAAAATAGCCGCCGAGGTAGACAAACGCGAAGCCGTCTACGTATCCAGCGCACAGCGACAAGAGGAGGCTGAGATCAGGCTTCTTCCGCTGAGCTGCCTAACCACGACGTGTCAATTCCATAGCCTCGCTGAACGATGCAAATGCTGCCGGAATTTCAAGAGCGAACTGTGGGCGATACCGGACTCGAACCGATGACCTCTTCCGTGTGAAGGAAGCGCGCTACCAACTGCGCCAATCGCCCTTTAGGCCCTGAGGACCAGTTAATTATCTTAGCGGATACCGGTAGCTGGCATCGAATTACACGGGTGTGACACGCGCGGACGGCGCGGGTTTTGCGTTGGCGGAAACGTCGGCTAAAGTCGTTCAAGCGCCGGGAGAGATTCCGGAGCATGCGGATGTAGCGCAGTGGTAGCGCATAACCTTGCCAAGGTTAGGGTCGCGAGTTCGAATCTCGTCATCCGCTCGAGTGCTGGGGATCGCCACACGGAGAAATTCGAAAGACGATCACTACACGTGGGTCGAACCACATATGGTGGCGTGGCCGAGCGGCTAGGCACCGGCCTGCAAAGCCGTTTACACGGGTTCGAATCCCGTCGCCACCTCGTACACAACTTAATAGCCTTTTAGGCGCGATTGGCGCAGCGGTAGCGCGCTTCCCTGACACGGAAGAGGTCACTGGTTCGATCCCAGTATCGCGCACAAACAGAAACCCCCGAGAAATCGGGGGTTTCTTACGTTGTGGCGAAGAGCACCAGGGTAGACGCTGCCACTGTCAGCGGCACCACCACCAGGCCAGTCAGTACGAATGAACGCCACGTGATCTTCACGTCCATCGCGGTAAGCCGTTGGTACCAAAGCAGGGTGGCAAGAGACGCCCAGGGCGTGATGAGCGGCCCCGCGTTGACGCCAATGAGAAGCGCACCGACCCGCGGTGCACTGGTGGCGACAGGCTCGATCGCGAGGTAAGCGGGCAGGTTGTCGATCAGATTTGCAGTGGCTGCTGACACGAACGACAACCGCAGAAGATCAAGAAGACTCTCACCTTCGCCTGCGATCGCCGCGACGATCTGCGAGGAACCCACAGCTTCTACCGCAGCTGTGACGAGAAAGAGTCCAGATGCAAAGATCAGAAGCGACCAGGGCACCAGCCTTAAGCGGACATCACGTGGACGACGCCACAGAAACAACAGCGTCAAAACCACCGCAGCTATGGCTGCGGGGACCCACGGGCTGCTCGCCACAACGAGAAACGGCAGCAGCGCCACGACCACAACTGCTGTCAGTCGGAAGAGCAAGATGTCGGCCGGCTGAGTTGCGTGCATCGGCGCGAAATCCCCAGCAAGCGATCGCCGGTATTTCACTCCAAGTACCGAGGCACTCACCACGATCGCAGCAAGGGATGCCGCTCCCATCAGCGTGAGGAACGGCACATCATCCAGCCGGTCCAAGAGGTCCGCTGCGAGAAGGTTCGTCAGGTTTGACACCGGCAGCGTCAACGACGCTGTGTTGGCAATGACAACGGTCGCCATCGCGAACGGCAGCACCGGCAGCCCGTTCGATCGGGCGAGCACGACCACAATCGGTGTCAACAAGACCGCCGTTGTGTCGAGTGACAAGAATGCCGTTGCTACGACGCCAAACACCACGACGAGAACCCACAACACCCAGATACGACCACGGGAGACGCGGGCAAGGACCGCTGCGACCGCATCAAAGATGCCCGCGCAAGCGCTGAGTTCGGCCACGATCGTAATTGCGGCGACGAAACCAAGAATCGGCAGCACGCGGTCCGCCACCACCGCAACGTCTGCGGGCAGGAGCAAGCCGCTCAGCATGGCCGCAAATCCGGCAGCGAGCAGGAGCACTCCAACAGCGGTGAGTTTCACGGCATCCATCATGTGCCCTTGGCGCGCGATAGGATTTCCCATCGAGCGACTTACAGGAGATTTCCTTGACCGACCCCGCTGTGCCCGCAGATATCGTTTATCCCACCGACGGTTTCACCCTCTTCCCTGATCGCAACGTTGTTGCCATTCGCATCGATGGGGAACTGAAAGACCTCGCGACGACGATTGACGCGCAAGACAACGCCGAGGCAGTCACGATCGACAGTCCAGAAGGTCTCAGCATCCTGCGCCATTCCGCAGCCCACGTGCTCGCGCAGGCGGTACAGCGGATCAATCCCCAAGCAAATCTTGGAATTGGCCCGCCCGTCACCGACGGTTTTTACTACGACTTCGGCGTCGACAACGCCTTCACCCCCGAAGACATCAAGGCCATCGACAAAGAGATGCAGCGAATCGTGCGCGAAGGCCAGCACTTCGTTCGCCGGGTCGTCACTGATGACGAGGCCCGCGCAGAACTCGGGGCAGAGCCTTTCAAGCTAGAGCTAATCGGACTGAAGGGCGGCAAGAAAGAAGCCGCCGAAGGCGCATCTGTTGAAGTCGGCGCCGGTGAGCTCACGATTTACGACAACGTCAACCCGAAGACACGGGAAACAATCTGGAAAGACCTCTGCCGCGGACCGCACGTTCCGAGCACGCGGATGCTTGGCAACGGTTGGGCACTCACACGTATCGCCGGCGCGTACTGGCGGGGTAGCGAAAAGAACCCACAGCTCCAGCGCATCTACGGCACCGCGTGGCCCTCGAAAGACGAGCTGCGGGCCTACCAGGAGCGCCTCGCGGAAGCCGCCAAGCGCGACCACCGGAAGCTCGGCAAAGAGCTCGATCTGTTCTCGTTTCCCGATGAGATCGGATCCGGTCTTTCCGTCTGGCACCCGAAAGGCGGCATAGTTCGCCAAGAGATGGAGCAGCACGCGCTCCACCGTCATCGCGCTGCTGGGTACACCTACGTGTACACCCCCCACATCGCAAAAGAGGATCTCTTCTTGCAGTCGAATCACCTCGTGACATACCGCGAAGGGATGTTCCCTCCGATCCGCATGGACGAGGAGCGGGACGAAGCCGGCGAAATCACCAAGGCTGGCCACGATTACTATCTGAAGCCGATGAACTGCCCCATGCACATTCTGATCTTCAAAGAACGTGCTCGCAGTTATCGCGACCTTCCGATGCGACTCGCCGAGAACGGCACGGTCTATCGCAACGAGCTCTCAGGAGCCCTCCACGGCCTCACACGCGTGCGCGGGTTCACTCAAGACGACTCACACCTGTTCGTGCGGCCTGACCAGCTCGAAGAGGAGACCGCGCGGGTTCTCGACTTCGTGATTTCGATGCTGCGCGACTTCGGTCTGAGCGATTTCGAGCTCGAGTTGTCGATGCGCGACGACGAGAAGTCGAAGTGGATCGGAACTGACGAGTTCTGGGAAGACTCCACAAACGCGCTCCGCAAGGTAGCAAAGGCCAGCGGTCTGAAACTCACTGAAGTTCCGGGTGAAGCTGCGTTCTACGGGCCCAAGATTGATCTGAAGACGAAGGACGCCATCGGCCGCACCTGGCAGCTTTCCACAGTGCAGGTTGACCCCAACCTGCCGGAACGCTTCGAACTCGAGTACACCGATCGTGACGGCCAGAAGAAACGCCCCATCATGATCCACCGCGCACTGTTCGGATCGATTGAGCGCTTCTTCGCGATTTTGCTCGAGCACTATGCCGGGGCGTTCCCGGTGTGGCTGAGCCCGGTGCAGGTAATGGGAATTCCCGTTGCCGACGAATTCGGCGACTACCTGAGCGACATCGTCGGTCGCTTGCAGATCGAAGGCGTCCGCGCTGAGGTCGACCACAGCGACGACCGGATGCAGAAGAAGATTCGCACCCATACGACGCAGAAAGTACCGCTGCAGTTGATCGCGGGGGAGCAGGATCGCGCTGCGGGCACTGTCTCGTTCCGTTTCCGCGATGGCACCCAGACGAATGGGGTGCCGGTCGACGAAGCGATTTCGCGAATCCGTGCGGCAATCGACGAAAAGATCCTCGTCAATACTGCTGAGGATTTTGCGTGACGACGGAATCTTCACACGACGTGCCAGTCGTGTCGTCTGCCGACATGGCAGGCGTTCCCGACGAATTTCAACGGCTGTGGACGCCCCACCGGATGGTCTACATTCAAGCCGGTGCCCAAGCAATGCGCGACGAGTGTCCGTTCTGTGCGGCGCCGGGGAAGACCGACGAAGAGGGACTCATTGTTCGTCGCGGTCGCACCGCATATGTGCTTTTGAATCTTTTCCCCTACAACTCCGGCCACCTTTTGGTTTGTCCCTATCGTCACGTAGCCACGTACGACCAGGCAACGCCGGAGGAGACCGCTGAGATTGCCTTGCTCACTCAGCAGGGAATGCGCGCGCTGCGGCAAGTGTCGCGGTCTGACGGCTTCAACATCGGAATGAATCAGGGGCAGATCGCAGGTGCTGGCGTAGACGAGCATCTGCACCAGCACATCGTGCCCCGATGGGCCTCAGACGCAAACTTCTTCCCGATTATCGCGAAGACCAAGGCCCTCCCGCAGCTTCTCGGCGACGTAAGAAACGCCGTTGCAACTGCATGGGAAAGCTAAATCGTCACCGCACCTGGCGTACTGAGAACTGCATGCGCGGATGAGCATATACCTCTTGCGATTCGATAAGTTGCAACTCGCGCTCACCCGATAGGTGCGTGCGTTCGAGCAGGTCGTAGACGCTTGACGTCGTACGAGCGAGCGCATCCGCGGCGTCACCTGACGCCCGGTAGCGGGCAGTGAAGAGCGCCGCCGTTACGTCGCCGGAACCGTTTGCTTTTATCGGAAGCAGCGGGGTCTCAACGATCCATGCGCCACGATCATCGACAGCGAGCATTTCGATCGACGCCGGATCACGATCGGGACGCTCGACGCTCGTGACCAACACCGTTTTGGGTCCGATCGCACGCGCCGCATCGACCGAAGCGAGCGTTTCTTCCAGTGTCTTGGGTTCCGTGCCGGTGAGGTATCCGAGCTCGAACTGGTTTGGAGTGATGATGTCGGCAACCGGAACAACACGCTCTCGCAGCAACTGCGGAATGGACGGGGCCACGAAGCATCCTGATTTTGCGTTTCCCATGACGGGGTCGCACGCATAGATCGCGTTCGGGTTTGCGGCCTTCACCCGGGCGACCGCATCGACGATGACATCGCCGATGCCCTCTCCGCCCTGATAACCCGACAGGACAACGTCGATCTGTGAGAGCACGCCGCGCTCTTCGATGCCGGTGATGACATCGCGCACATCGTCGGGGGAGATCAACGGCCCCCGCCAGGAACCGTAGCCGGTGTGGTTCGAGAAGTTAACGGTGTAGACCGGCAACACCTCGACGCCGATTCGCTGCAGCGGGAAGACCGCGGCAGAATTTCCCACGTGACCGTATGCGACTGCGGACTGAATCGAGAGGATCTTCATCGCTCGATCTTCGCATTTCTCTCCGCGTCGTGCGCGGTCGCCCCGTGCCCTTGCATCGGAATAGAATCTGACTATGACGGACAGCACGCCCCAGGGTGAAGCACAGCACGGATCACGACGCGTGAAGCGCGGCCTCGCAGAGATGCTCAAGGGCGGCGTCATCATGGACGTCGTCACAGCAGAGCAGGCAAAGATCGCAGAGGATGCCGGTGCGGTTGCAGTGATGGCGCTGGAGCGCGTACCCGCCGATATTCGGGCACAGGGTGGCGTCGCCCGCATGAGCGACCCAGACCTGATCGACGAGATCATCGCGACGGTATCGATCCCGGTGATGGCCAAAGCACGTATTGGCCACTTCGTCGAAGCTCAGATTTTGCAGCAGCTCGGTGTCGACTACATCGACGAATCCGAAGTGCTCTCACCAGCTGACTATGTGAACCACATCGACAAGTGGGGCTACACGGTGCCGTTCGTGTGCGGTGCGACCAACCTCGGTGAGGCCCTTCGTCGCATCAACGAGGGCGCGGCAATGATCCGATCCAAGGGTGAAGCAGGCACCGGTGATGTTTCTGAGGCCACCAAACACATCCGCAAGATCACAAGCGAAATCAACACACTGCGGTCGATGACGAAGAACGAGCTTTACGTCGCGGCCAAGGATCTCCAGGCGCCCTATGAGCTGGTCGCGGAGATCGCTGAAACCGGAAAGCTTCCCGTTGTGCTCTTCACCGCCGGTGGGGTCGCGACACCAGCTGACGCTGCGATGATGATGCAGCTCGGCGCCGATGGTGTCTTCGTTGGCTCAGGCATCTTCAAATCCGGAAATCCAGCCGAGCGCGCTGCGTCCATCGTGAAGGCAACGACCTTCTTTGACGATGCTGCCGTGGTTACCGAAGCCTCGCGTGGTCTCGGCGAGGCGATGGTCGGCATCAACGTCACTGATCTAGCGGCGCCTCACCGCCTCGCTGAGCGTGGCTGGTAAGCCCCACGTCGGCGTTCTCGCGCTGCAAGGCGATGTTCGTGAACACGCGCACGTCCTGACGCGTCTCGGCGCCGACGTCACACTTGTGCGGCGTCCAGCAGAGCTGGCTCTCGTCTCAGGGCTTGTGCTGCCCGGTGGGGAATCGAGCGTGATTGACAAGCTTTCGCGGTCATTCGGTATGCAAGATCCGATCAAGACCGCGATTGCAGCGGGCATGCCAATGTACGGGACGTGCGCCGGTCTCATCCTTCTTGCCGATCGAATCGTCGATGGAATTTCTGGACAGCAGACCTTCGGTGGACTCGATGTGACAGTGCGACGAAATGCATTCGGCACTCAAGCTGATTCCTTCGAAACCGACGTCGCCGTGCCCGCTCTTGGCGAGACACCGGTGCACGCGGTTTTCATTCGTGCGCCGATCGTCGATGAAGTAGGGGCCCTTGCGGAGTCACTAGCGTCACTTGACGACGGACGAATTGTCGCTGTGAGTCAAGGACCTCTGATGGGAACATCGTTTCACCCCGAGGTCACGGGGGAGTACCGCTTTCATGAGCGCTTTCTCGATGTCGTGCGCTCGGCCTAACCTCGACCCATGACTTTATGGGTTGCGTTGCTACGCGGCGTAAACGTCGGCGGAGTGACGGTCAAAAACAACGATCTGGTCGACGTTTTCGGCGCGTTGGGTTTCTCGCCCGTTCGAGCTATTCTCGCGAGCGGGAACGTGGTGTTCGAGACTATGGATGCCACGGCTGATCGCGAGACTCTCGCGCAAAAGATCGAAGGCGCTCTACGCGCCCGTTTCTCTTACGACGCCCGAGTTCATCTGCGAAACGCCCATGAACTGGGTGAAGCGCTGACTTCCTTCCCTTTCGATGCGAGCGACACTTCTCGCCAGCCGTACATAGTTTTTTGCTTGGACGGTTCGACAGTCGAAGAGCTCACGACCTCCGTCACGCCACCCGAAGATCCAGCTGAGAGCGTGACCGCGGGCCGAAACGCGATCTACTGGTGGCCTGTCAAAGGGCGATCAACCGATACGCCATTCGCCAAGACACTTACGAGAGCGGTATACAAGGCGCGCACGACAACCAGAAACGTGAGAACTGTTGAGCGCATCCTCGCAGCGATGCATCAGAGCGGGCCCACTACCTGAACTAGAATTGTCTGTGGCCTTTCCGGCCAAAGAACACGAGCGGGGGTCTTATGTCCGGGCATTCCAAGTGGGCAACAACCAAACACAAGAAGGCGGTCATTGACGGACGCCGCGCGAAGTCGTTTGCGAAGCTCATCAAGAACATCGAAGTCGCCGCCAAACTTGGTGGAGCAGACCTCACGGGTAACCCCACACTCTACGACGCTATTCAAAAAGCGAAGAAGACCTCGGTTCCCAATGACAACATCGACCGTGCTGTCAAGCGCGGAGCCGGAATTTCTGGCGAATCGATCGAGTACCTCACCATCATTTACGAGGGCTACGGGCCCAACGGCGTCGCCCTGATGATCGAGTGCCTCACCGACAATAAGAATCGTGCTGCGGCCGAGGTGCGCACAACGCTGTCTCGAAACGGCGGCACGCTCGCTGATCCAGGCTCCGTCGCGTACAACTTTGCGCGCAAGGGTGTCATCGTCGTCTCAGGCGAAGGTACGACCGAGGATGACGTCATGCTCGCCGCCCTCGAAGCTGGCGCTGAGGAAGTCGAGCCGCACGCCCAGGGCTTCGAAGTGATTACCGATGCATCTGATCTGGTGAGCGTAAGAGCTGCGCTGCAGGCAGCTGGACTTGATTACGAATCGGCTGACGTGGAGTTTGTGCCGAGCCTCAAGGTCGAGGTTGATGCTGACACCGCGCGCAAGGTTTTCCGCCTGATCGATGCGCTCGAAGACAGCGACGACGTGCAGAATATCTTCAGCAATTTCGACCTCACTCCCGAAGTTCAGGCAGAGCTCGAGAACGACGAAGAGTAGGGCGCGCCTGGAAGTCTGTCGTTCGAAGTCGACGTAGCTTAGAGAAATGGTTGGCCCTTTGCGCGTGCTCGGTATCGACCCCGGACTCACCCGCTGCGGGGTCGGGATCGTGGATGTCGCGAGCAATAGGTCCGCCACTCTTGTGCATGTCGGCGTGATTCGTTCGGCGGCGAATGCGCCAATTGAAAAGCGTCTCGCGACGATAGCGGCGGGAATTCGAGCAGCAATCGCTGAGCACCATCCGCATGTGGTTGCGGTGGAACGGGTTTTTTCGCAACAGAACCGCAGCACCGTAATGGGCACGGCGCAAGCATCGGGAATCGCACTGTTGGTCGCGGCTGAGAATGATTTGCCTGCTGCGACACACACGCCGACCGAGGTCAAGGCAGCGGTGACCGGCTACGGCGCCGCAGACAAGCTTCAGGTGCAAACGATGGTCGCCCGCATTCTGCGTCTTGATGCGCTCCCGCAGCCCGCGGATGCGGCAGATGCCCTCGCACTCGCGCTCTGCCATGCATGGCGGTCGGGGCCGCGCGCAACGTCAACAGGCGGCAGCCTCACTCCCGCGCAAAAAGCGTGGGCGGATGCTGAGCGGCTGACCCGACGCTAACGCGTGTCGCTCGAACAAATGTTCGCTAAACATCCATAGAGTGACCACATGATCGCTTCCCTCCACGGCACTGTCGTGCATGTTGAAGATGACGCTCTCGTCATCGACGTAGGTGGTGTCGGTTACGCAGTTGCCGCGAGCCCGGGACTGACTCGCGCTGCCGTTGTCGGCACGGACATTTTCGTCCACACGATGATGATTGTTCGCGAAGACTCGTTGTCTCTTTTCGCATTCGACGATCGCGACGAGCTGAAAGCATTTTCACTGCTTCTCGGAGTGTCAGGGGTTGGGCCCAAGTCAGCTCTTGGTGTGCTCTCGCATCTCACAGTGCCGCAGATTGCTCAGGCGATCGAGGCCGACGACGACGCAGCGTTCCGCCGCGTGTCGGGTATCGGCCCGAAGACGGCCAAGCTGATTGTGGTTCAGCTCGCGGGCAAGCTTGTGGCCCCGACAACGGTCACAGGGCAGTCTGTGACAGCGAAGACTGATGTGTCAGCGCAAGTCATCGCCGCTCTCGTGGGCTTGGGTTGGTCGGAGAGAGTTGCTGACGAAGCTGTCTCCCGCGTCGTGAACTTCGACGCCGCAGCGACATCCAGTACTGTCTCTTCGCTCTTGCGTACAACTCTCGCGCAGCTGGGCCCGGCACGTAAGGAGATGGCCGATGGGTGATCTGACTGACGCCGCTGAGCCCGCAGACGACAACGAACTTGCCATCGAGGGCGCTTTGCGCCCGGCAGCTCTCGCGGAGTTCATCGGTCAGCAAAAAGTTCGAGGGCAGCTTCAACTGCTCCTCGAGGCGGCACGGATTCAGCAGCGCCCGGCAGACCACATCCTCTTGGCGGGCCCGCCGGGCCTCGGTAAGACCACGCTCGCCATGATCGTGGCTCACGAAAGTCAGCGACCTCTCCGGATGTCGAGCGGGCCAGCCATTCAGCACGCTGGTGACCTCGCCGCGTTACTTTCAAGCCTCACACCGGGTGAGGTGCTCTTTATCGATGAAATCCACCGCATGGCCCGCGCCGCAGAAGAAATGCTGTACCTCGCGATGGAAGACTTTCGGATCGACATCATGGTGGGTAAGGGCGCCGGTGCCACCAGCATCCCTCTCGACCTCGCGCCTTTCACCCTCGTGGGCGCAACCACACGTTCGGGAATGTTGCCCAACCCGCTTCGGGATCGTTTCGGTTTCACCGGCCATCTCGAGTTCTACGAAGCTTCGGAACTCGAAGAAGTTGTTGCACGGTCAGCCACCATGCTGGAAATAGATCTCCCCACGAGTGCGCGTGCTGAGATCGCGCGCCGATCGCGCGGCACGCCCCGCATTGCCAACCGCTTGCTGCGCCGGGTGCGCGACTATCTGGTTGTACACGGCCATGACGGCGGCCGCGATGGCACGGTCGATGTTGCTCTCGTGGATGCCGCGCTCGATCTCTACGATGTCGACTCCATCGGGCTCGATCGCCTCGACCGCGCCGTGCTCGACATGGTCGTACGACGCTTTCGTGGGGGGCCAGTAGGACTCAATACGCTTGCGGTCGCTGTTGGAGAAGAATCCGACACGATTGAATCTGTCGTTGAGCCATATCTCGTTCGAATTGGGTTCCTCGGACGATCACCGCGCGGTCGAATAGCTATGCCGGAGGCTTACGCCCACCTGGGCGTAAGCCATCCGGATGGGGCAGTGACAATCGATGACCTATAATCACTGAAGGCTTTCGCCCGAATCCCCTCACTTGTCATCGCCCCGCGATGCGCCTGATCCGAAAGGCCCATTTCCTCCATGGATTTCGCGTCATTCTTTGCCAACTACGGTCTGATCATTCTGCTGGTCGTTCTCCTCGTCTTCATGTTTTGGAGTTCGCGCCGTCGCATGCAGAAGCAGAAGCTCGAGCAAGAAGCGAAGGCACGTGAGACCGTTCCCGGCTCTGAGGTGCTTTTGCAGGGCGGCGTTTACGGCACGATCGTGGAGTACGACGCAGAGAACCTTGATGAGCCGGCTCACGTCGAGATTGCTCCCGGCACGATCATTCGCGTGCACAGCCAGGCAATTCTTCGCGTAGTGAACCCTGTAACCGGCATCGTCACCGAAGACGAGTTCATCGATGCAGAGGCATCCGAAGAGGGATACATCGAAGGCGTTGCTGACGGCGAGATCACCTCGATCAGCGACGACCAGAAGCGTGCCAGCGCAGAGAAGAAAGATAACCCCGAGGTCTGAGTCGGGCTTCCACCCTTCTTTCTCGAGAAAGCTGAACCTTCGTGGCGACATCCACTACCGTCCGGCACGCCTGGCGTGCGCTGACTGGCCTCCTGATCATTACCGGTGTGCTCTTCGGCATTAACGCTCTTGGCGTTTATGTCTTCAAGGGCAGTGCCTGGACTCCTGATCTTGCACTCGATCTTCAGGGCGGCACGCAGATCATTCTGCAAGCCCAGACAGAAGACGGCGCCGACCCGACAACCGAACAGCTGGATCAGGCAGTCACGATCATCCGTCAGCGTGTTGATGCAACGGGCGTGGGTGAAGCAGATGTCACCACCGAGGGCGGAAGGAACATCGTTGTTCAGATCCCAGGCGAAGCAGACGAGCAGACGCGCGAACGCATTCAAGCTGCCGCGCAACTCCAGCTGCGTCCTGTTCTTTACAGCGGCACGCCCGCAAACACCTACATCGGTGAAGACAACGTCGCCACGCCTTATCCGACGCCCGATCCGTCGCTCGAGTCAACTCCGACGACGTCACCCACCAATGGCAGCGACACGAGCTGGATAACGCCAGCGTTACAGGCGGAGTTCCTCGCCTACGACTGCGCAGACGACAACAACTCTCCAGGCACCGCGCCCACGGATGAGCCTCTTATTACCTGCGACTCAGCTGGAACTGCGAAATACATTCTCGGCCCGGTAGAACTTGACGGCACAGCGATCGACGATGCAACCGCTGGGATTAATTCACAAAACGGCCAGTGGGTCATCAACATCACCTTTGACGGCGACGGCACGACGACGTTCGGGGAAATCAGCCAGCGCCTCTATAGCGAAACGGCGCCGCTCAACCAGTTTGCGTTCGTGCTTGACGGCAGCGTGTTGTCGGCTCCTTCGATGAACGGTGTGATTCTCGATGGAAAGCCCCAGATCTCGGGAAGCTTCACTCAAGAGACCGCTCAGACCCTTGCTGACCAGCTCAAGTACGGTGCTTTGCCGCTCAGCTTCGCGGTCGTCAGCTCCGATACGATTTCGGCAACCCTGGGTTCCCAGCAGTTGCAAATCGGTTTCATCGCGGGGCTGATCGGACTTGCGCTCGTCGCGTTGTACTCGCTCGTCGTGTACCGAGCACTCGGTTCGATCATCATCGCTTCCCTCGGCGTGATGGCAGTACTGACCTACATCGCGCTCTGCATCCTCGCGTGGCGAATGGGATTCCGTTTGTCTCTTGCTGGCGTCGCCGGCTTGATCGTGACAATCGGATTCACAGCCGACTCGTTCATCGTTTATTTCGAACGAATACGAGACGAGCTGCGAGACGGTAAGTCGATCACTGCTGCCGTAGAAGACGGCTGGGGCCGCGCGAAGCGGACGATCTACATCTCGAAGTCGGTCAACATTGTCGCCGCCGTGGTGCTTTATATCCTGGCCGACTCAACGGTGAAGGGGTTCGCTTTCACACTAGGCCTCACGACAGCTATCGACATCTTGATATTCATCTTGTTCACTCACCCCGTGTTGCAGCTCCTCGCGCGAACCCGTTTCTTCGGATCCGGGCACCCGCTTTCCGGCCTTGACCCGACAGCGCTCGGCGCCGTGTACCGAGGCCGTGCAGAGTTCCGGACGCCGGTGGCTGCGGCAACGGGTCGCTCGTCGCGCTCGCGCGGCGAAGCCGAACGACGCCAGACAATCGCCGAACGCAAGCGCGCTGCGGAGCTTGAAAACACCGACGCGGCTGCAAAGTCAAAGAAGGGCGAAGACTGATGCGCTCCATGAGCCAGGTCGGTAACGACCTCTACTCGGGAAAGACATCTTTTCCCTTCGTCGACCGTCGCCGACTGTGGTTCCTGATCGCGGCGATCCTCGTGATCGGTTCCGCACTCGTGCCGTTGTTTCGTCCGATTCAGCTGTCGATTGAGTTCACGGGTGGTTCGCAATTCACGGTGACAGGGCTGTCGAGTCCGGACCAAGATGTGGCGACGACAGCAGTGCAGACGGTAGTGCCGGAAGCGGCGACCAAGGTCACCACCATCGGTGGCTCGGCCGTCCGCTTGCAAACAGATCAGATGACGTCCGACCAGACCCAGCAGGTAACGAATGCGCTTGCAGAGGCATACTCGGTCCCGACTTCTGAAGTCACGGCTTCCTTCATCGGCCCGTCGTGGGGTAACGACGTGACTCGTCAGTCACTGTGGGGACTCGCAATCTTCCTCGCGCTCACATTCCTGATCCTGGCGCTGTACTTCCGCACCTGGAAGATGTCAGCAGCCGCGGTTATTGGCGTCGTTGACGTTCTCATCATCACCGTCGGTGTCTACGCACTGTGCGGTTTCGCGATTTCGCCTGCTGCGGTCATCGGCTTCCTCACGGTCCTGTCTTACTCGCTCTACGACACCACCGTCGTGTTCGATAAGATTCGAGAAAACACCCATGAAGACGGTGAAGTATCTGAGCGCACCTTCGGTGAGTCGGTTAACCTCGCGGTGAACCAAACTCTCATCCGATCGATCAACACGACAGTCGTGGCAATCTTGCCGACCGGCGCCATCCTGTTCATCGGCGCCTTTGCACTCGGCGCGCAAACGCTCACTGACATCTCTCTCTCCATCTTCGTGGGCACCATCGTTGCTGCGTACTCAACGCTTTTCGTCGCAGCGCCGCTTTACTCCTACTTCCGCGAGAGCGAGCCGAAGATTAAAGCCCGGGATGCGCGTGTGCGTGCTGCACGTGAGATTGCTCGCGACAACGCGTGAACACAACTGGCGAGGCGGTCCGGGGATTAGAATTGATCTACCGCGAGCAAGGGCGGAGGTAGTCCGATGGCCGAGACGGTTCCAGGCGCCCCACCGAACTCATCGCTTCGCAGGCTGATACCGAGAATTTTCTCTCGCGCCAATCGCGTCAATGATGTTGAGCATCTTGAGCGAGCTGTTCGTATGCACCACCCGAAGGGTGATCTCACGATCATCAAGAGGGCTTACGTTGTCGCGGAGCGCGCCCACAAAGATCAGAAACGCCAAAGCGGTGAGCCATACATCACTCATCCGCTCGCGGTCGCTCAGATTCTCGCTGAACTAGGCCTCGGCCCGAAGGCCATTGCGGCGGCTCTTCTTCATGACACGGTAGAAGATACTGGCTACGGTCTCGACGAGCTGACAGCCGAATTCGGTGATGAAGTGGCCATGCTGGTCGACGGGGTCACGAAGCTCGACAAGGTCAAGTACGGGGATGCGGCGCAAGCCGAGACGGTTCGGAAGATGATCGTCGCGATGTCGCGTGACATCCGAGTTCTTCTCATCAAACTGGCCGATCGACTTCATAACGCCCGGACCTGGGGATTTGTGCCGCCGGAGAAGGCGTCGAAGAAGGCTACGGAGACGCTCGAGATTTACGCGCCTCTGGCGAACCGCCTCGGTATCCAGGCGATTAAATCCGAACTTGAAGATCTTTCGTTCGCCGTACTCCACCCAAAGATTTATGTCGAGATCGACAGTCTCGTTAAGCAGCGAACACCGCAACGTGAGCAGTACGTTGGCCACGTCATCGACGACGTTGAGAAGGATCTTCGCGAGCTTCGCATCAAGGGTCGAGTTGCGGGGCGACCAAAGCAGCTTTACTCGGTGTACCAAAAGATGATCGTGCGGGGTCGTGAATTTGACGACATCTACGATCTGATTGGAATTCGAATCATTGTCGGCACTGTCCGCGATTGCTATGGCGTGCTCGGCGCTATTCACGCTCGTTGGACTCCGCTACCCGGTCGATTCAAGGATTACATCGCGACCCCCAAGTTCAATCTCTACCAGTCGCTCCACACGACGGTCATCGGCCCAAGCGGACGCACGGTAGAAATTCAGATCCGCACGAACGAGATGCACCAACAGGCCGAATACGGCGTGGCGGCGCACTGGAAGTACAAGGAACGGATGGCTGGCAAGGCCACCGACTCTCGCGCTGCCGATAGTGACATGGCGTGGTTAGCCCACATCTCAGATTGGCAAGCGGAAACAGCCGATCCCGGAGAGTTCCTGGACTCATTGCGCTTTGAAATCGGCGCAAAAGAGGTCTACGTCTTCACCCCGAAGGGTCGCGTAATTGGCCTCCCGTCAGGCGCTACCCCGGTCGACTTCGCATACGCGGTCCACACCGAAGTCGGACACCGGACCATGGGCGCAAAGGTCAATGGGCGCCTCGTTCCGCTTGAGTCGGAGCTGACGAGCGGTGACGTTGTTGAAGTCTTCACGTCCAAGAATCCCGACGCTGGCCCGAGTCAGGATTGGCTTGGTTTCGTCAAGAGCACGCGTGCTCGCAACAAGATTCGTGGTTGGTTCACCAAGGAACGTCGCGAAGAGGCCATCGAGCAGGGCAAAGAGTCCATTGCGCGAGCGATGCGTCGGCAGAACCTTCCGCTACAGCGCCTCATGGCAGAAGACACTTTCACCGAACTCGCTCACCAGCTCAACTATGAAGATGTTTCGGCCCTGTACGCGGCTGTCGGCGAAGGTCACGTTTCGACTCAGTCAGTACTTGAAAAAGTCACCGCGATGGTTAAGGCGGATGACTCCTCGACCGGACCAATCGATATTCCGACGATTGGTCGAAGCCGCGCTCCACGCCACGGTGACTCCGGGGTACTGGTACGCGGTGCTCCGGACATCTTGGTGAAGGTCGCGAAGTGCTGCACGCCGGTACCCGGGGACGACATCGTCGGGTTCGTCACGCGGGGGAGCGGCGTATCCGTGCACCGCGCGGACTGCACAAACGTAAAGACTCTGATGAACGAGCCTGAGCGCATGATCGACGTCGAGTGGGCGCCCACAACAAAGAGTGTGTTTCTCGTACAGATCCAGGTTGAAGCGCTCGACCGCGCCGGGCTACTCAGCGATGTCACACGGGTGCTCAGCGAGCATCACGTCAATATCTTGTCGGCGACCGTCGCGACGAACAACGATCGTCTGGCGATCAGCAAGTTCGTCTTCGAGATGGGGGATACCGTCCATCTCGACCGAGTTCTGAACGCGGTACGCAGAATTGACGCTGTCTACGATGTGTATCGGGTCACGTCGTCGTAGTCGCGGTTTCTTTTAGAAAGGCGATCGCGCGGCGTTTGTAGGGGAAAGGCGCCCTGTGCTGTTCGATCCACGCCAGCGCAGCTAGTTTTCGTTCTGGCGCACGCGAAATCATGAGAGCGGCGGCTGCGTAGCAAACTGGGCTTTCGCCGCGCAGCAAGTCGATCACCGTTCGTGTCGGCGTTGTGACGCGAATACCTGCCCATTCCTCGAGATCTTCACCGGGCACAAATGCGTCTCGGTAGATAAAGCGCCGCCCCATACGAAAATGTACGCGCCGACTTACCGCGCGCAGCACGGTGTGCCTCGCAGGGGGAACTTCGAGCCCGCCATGTATCCACGCGGCGCTAAGGTGCGATGCCGCAAGTTCTGGCGGCAACAGGGGCGCGAGCGATGCGGCCCGAAGCGCCGTCGTCTCGATCGCGTCAGCGGGAATGAAACCTTCGCCGAGCTCCACGAGATGGCCATCCAGGCACGCCGCGCTTAACTCAGCCACCGAAAGCCGGGCGTCAGCAAAATACAGAAACGGGGATGCCATGAAAGGCATCGTCCCTCACTTTTCACGGCGAGTGACGATGACCCAACACATCTGTGGACAGGGTCGCCTGCACGGCATCCCTGAAAACTTGGTTGGACAGCTAGTTTCCGATGACCTTAAGCCACGCGCGGCGTGCTTCGAGGGCCTCGCGAGCTTTGGAGATCGCTAGCGCGTCTCCCGACTTCTCTGCCTTAGCGAGCTCAGCTTCAAGCTTGTCGATAGCGTCCGTCAGTTGACGGGTCATATCGTTCGCTCGGGCTTTCGTCTCCGGATTGTTTCGTTTCCAGTCGACCTCTTCGCGTGATCGAAGAGCTTGCTCGATCTTGCGCAGCTCATCGTCAAGCGCGCGCTCTTGATCGCGCGGGAAGATGCGCCCGATGTCGTCCCATTTGCGCTGGATACTCGTCAGTAGCTGGCGAGCTGCCGTGATGTTGGATTCGTCGGAGACTGCCGCCGCTTCAACGAGAAGCTCTCGTCGAGCAACGATTTTCTCTTTCGACTCCTCGGCCTCAACGCTTTCACGTTCGACCCGAGCTCCGTAGAGAGCGTCACCGGCTGCCTTGAAACGTGCCCAAAGCGCGTCATCAACCTTTTTGCCGGCACGTCCAGCGGCTTTCCACTCCTCAAGGAGGTTGCGGTAGTCCGCGATTCCATCCTCGCCCTTGGGGGCGAGAGCTTCCGCGCGTTCTGCCAGGCGAGATTTGCGTTCCCGCGCACCCTTGTGGGTTTCGTCCAGCTCAGCAAAAAATTCACGGCGGTGCTTCTCGACAGTGCTTCGTGCGTCACGGAATCGCTTCCACAGCTCCTGCGCAGCGCCCTTAGGCAGACGAGGTCCGTTCTGCTGGTGCGACTGCCACTGATCGAACATTGTTTGAAGCTCAGCGGAAGCCTGCTTCCACTGCACGGTCTGCGGGTCACGCGCCGCCAGGGCCTCCGCCTGCTCGACAAGAACCGTACGCTCGGCAATAGCAGCGTCTACCGCAGCACGTGCTTCTTGTGCCTCAGTCGCCGACGCGGCCTCAAGTGAAGCTGTCAAGGCAACAACTCGGGCATCAAGCGCAGCAAGGTCGCCGACAGCAGCGGCGTCTACAAGCTTCTTCCGAATTGTCTTTGACGTGCTGCGCAGGTCAGATGCCGATGCTCCACCACGACGGTGACGAACTTCAAGGAGCGTCACTTCGCTCGCGAGATCGTTGTACTTTCGCTCGTAGTAGGCGAGGGCTTCTGCAGGAGGAGAATCGGGGAACTGGCCTACTACTCTCCAGTCATCGCCGCTGCGCACCGAAACAGTGCCATCCTCGTCGACCCGACCCCATGGGGATGCGGATGTCGGGGATGCGGTTGTCGTCTCGACCTCGTCACTCGTAAGTGGCTTGTCGTTGGTGGGGTCTGCGTCAGCAGTCACGTTGGCACCTCAATGCGGCTCGCACCGTATGCGGGGAAGGAACATTCCCACCTTATACGGGTCAGCCAGTTTGGTTTGATGGTTGGGTCGCTAGGGCGTTGGTATGAGTATGGGCGCCCCGGGCACTGTCGCACTCGGCGCGGGGGAGGCGCTTGCTTCCGGCGCACCTGGTCCGCCTACATGGTAGGAATATTGCCCCGCCGAGATGACAACAATCAGAACTGCACCGACGAGGCTTGCAATGACGTTGTCGCGACGCCGGCGACGCTGTTGAGCGGAATGAAATTGCAATCGGCCAGCGTAAACGCGAGCCCTCTCGCGTTCGGCGCGTGTGCGGTCCTGCTTGGCCACCGATTCCCCCTCCGTCGCTGTCGAAAGTGACAGTAGAAGAAAATCTTACGCATCAGTCCGATGTCGGCACGCACCGTTACCCTGATGGGATGTCTTCTGCGCTCTTCCCCGGGCAAACCCCGCTCGCGGTGCGGATGCGACCTGTGTCTCTTGATGAAGTGGCCGGACAACGCCACCTTCTTCGCGCCGGCTCACCCCTTGTTTCTCTCGCCGATTCAGATTCGAAGAGTCCCGCCGCGACATCAGTCATTCTCTGGGGGCCCCCAGGAACGGGAAAGACAACGCTCGCGCAGGCGATCGCGCGGTCGTCGGGCAGACGATTCGTTGAGTTGTCCGCAGTCACAGCCGGTGTGCGCGACGTTCGCGAAGTCATGCAAGACGCCTTGACGCAACGCGACATGTATGGGATGGCGACCATCCTTTTTCTCGATGAAATACATCGCTTCACGAAGGCTCAGCAGGATGCCTTGCTCCCCGGCGTCGAGAACGGCTGGGTAGTCCTTATTGCTGCGACGACGGAGAATCCTTCATTTTCGGTCATTTCCCCGCTCCTGTCGCGATCACTGCTGCTGACGCTTCGTCCATTGTCCGACGAAGATCTCGGCAGCCTTATCGATCGCGCCGTTGTCGACCCGCGCGGTCTCGCTGGTGCGATCACACTCGAAGCCGAAGCGCGCTCCGCACTCATTCGACTTGCATCGGGTGACGCCCGGCGGGCACTCACGGCCTTAGAAGCGGCTGCATCGATGGCGGGGCTGCCGACGTCAGACCACGAAGACTCAGATGACGACTCAAGTTCAGACTCAGACGAGATTGATGAGAGCGTGGCGTCATCGTCGGGCGCGGACACCGAGTCACCGCCAGTGATCTCGGCCGAGCATATCGCGCAAGCAGTTGACCGGGCGCTCCTACGCTACGACCGCCAGGGCGACGAGCACTACGACGTCATCAGCGCGTTCATCAAGTCAATCAGGGGCTCAGACGTTGATGCCGCTCTGCACTACCTGGCGCGAATGATCGAAGCCGGGGAAGATGCTCGATTCATCGCTCGACGGCTTGTCATCTCAGCATCCGAAGACATTGGACTCGCAGATCCACTCGCGTTGAATATCGCGGTGGCGGCCGCTGATGCCGTGCAATTTATTGGAATGCCTGAGGGGCGAATACCGCTCGCCGAGGCCACGACGTATCTCGCGACGGCCGCAAAGTCGAACGCGTCCTATGTTGCGATAGACAAGGCGATCGCAGATGTGAAAGCTGGTGGCTTCGGTTCCGTGCCGCTGCATTTGCGAGACGCACACTATGCGGGAGCTAAACGCCTTGGACATGGCAAGGGCTACAAGTATCCGCACGACAGCGAAATTGGCGTCGTAGCGCAGCAGTACTTACCGGATGAACTTCGTGGGCGCCGATACTACGAGCCGACCATGCATGGCCAGGAGCGCGATATCAGCGCACGTCTTGAGAAGATCCGCCGGATCCTCGGCTCGACATAACCCGTCTGATAAGATGAATCGGCTCTAGACCCAGTTCTCGAGCATCTCCTTTCCTCCATGAAACCACCGGTGCGCTGCGACGTGCGCCCGATTGGCGGAGGTTGGTGATACGTCCGTGAGCCGTGAAATGCATGGCCACGTCATCGGAAGGACACACCTGTGCCCACGAAATCCCAGGACCGCCGCAAGGTCCGCCTGTCCCGCGCGCTCGGCATCCCGCTGACACCGAAGGCTGCACGCTATCTCGAAAAGCGCCCCTATGCTCCCGGTGAGCACGGCCGCACGAAGCGTAAAGCTGACAGCGACTACGCCGTTCGCCTCCGTGAGAAGCAGCGTCTGCGTGAGCAGTACGGCATCCGCGAGAAGCAGTTGCGCATTGCGTTCAACGAAGCTCGTCGCCACGACGGCCTGACGGGTGAAAACCTCGTCGAGCAGCTCGAAATGCGACTCGACGCTCTTGTCGTTCGTTCGGGCTTTGCTCGCACGACCGCGCAGGCTCGCCAGTTCGTTGTGCACCGCCACATCATGGTGGATGGCCAGCTCGTTGACCGCCCATCGTTCCGCGTCAAACCGGGTCAGCTCATTCACGTGAAAGAGCGAAGCGAAGGCACCGAGCCGTTCCAGGTTGCCGCCGCAGGCGCGCACGCCGAGGTTCTGCCCCCGGTTCCGTCCTACCTTGAGGTTGAACTCGATAAGCTGCAGGCACGCCTCGTGCGTCGCCCCAAGCGCGCCGAGGTGCCCGTCACCTGTGACGTGCAGCTCGTCGTTGAGTACTACGCGGCACGCTAAGCAGCGCATCGCAATTTTGCCAAGGGCGTCGGGAGTTATCCCGGCGCCCTTGGTCGTTCTCGCCTACGATGGTTGAACCCGCCGAGATTCGTGCGGCCAAAACGAGGGAGTCTCACGTGAAAAATGTGGTGTGGTTCGTACTGGGGGCCGGTGCCGGTTTCGTTCTCGCCCATTTCGTGGACAAAGACCCACGGGGGCACGAAGTCTTGGCCGACATCGACTCGAGAATCACCGAGTTCACCGATCGGATCGGCGATGCGTATCGCGAGCAGCAATCGCGCTTTACCGAGCTAGCCGAAGAGATGAAAGACGCGGCAACAGACGCAGCAGAAAAGCTTGCGAGTGCCGCAGCCGACGTGACCTCCGACAAAGACTGACTTCGCCTCGACCGGGGTTCCCGGATGAACTGCGCCTGAAAAAGGAACACCCGCATGAAAACTGCCGAAATCGCTCAGCGATACCTCAACTACTTCGAGAAAAACGACCACACCATCGTGCCGTCGTCGTCATTGGTCACCGATGACCCCTCGCTGCTCTTCACTGTCGCCGGGATGGTTCCGTTCATTCCTTACCTGACGGGCATGGTTCCGCCGCCATATCGTCGCGCCGCGGACGTGCAGAAGTGCATCCGTACCAACGACATTGAAGAGGTCGGCCACACGGCTCGACACGGTACTTTCTTCCAGATGCTCGGCAACTGGTCGTTTGGCGACTACTTCAAAGAAGGCGCGATCGGCTACGCCTGGGAGCTTTTGACCAGCTCTGAGTCCGACGGCGGTTTGGGATTCGAAGAACGGGACCTCTGGGTCACTGTTTACGAAGATGACGACGAAGCTGCGGGCCTTTGGCAAAAGATTGCTGGACTTCCCGAAAGCCGGATTCAACGCCTCGGCCGCGAAGACAACTACTGGTCGACCGGACAGCCCGGCCCTGCGGGCCCCTGCTCGGAGATCTACTTCGATCGCGGTCCGAAATACGGACGCGATGGCGGCCCTGCTGTCGACGACAGCCGCTTTACTGAGATCTGGAATCTCGTCTTCATGCAGTATTCGATCGCGAACGTGCGTTCGAAAATCGATTTCGACATCGTGGGCGATCTTCCACATCGGAACATCGACACGGGTATGGGCCTCGAACGTGTTGCTTTTATCAAGCAGGGCGTCGACAACATGTACGAGACGGATCAAGTACGCCCTGTTCTTGACCGCGCTGTCGAGCTGTCGGGGCGCCGCTACGGTGCCGAGCACGAAGACGACATCCGATTCCGCGTGATCGCTGATCACGTGCGTTCGTCTCTCATGCTCCTCTCCGACGGCGTGACTCCGTCAAACGAAGGTCGTGGTTACATCCTCCGTCGCCTGATGCGTCGCACCGTGCGATCGATGCGACTGCTCGGCGTTGACGGCGCGACATTCCCCGAACTCTTCTCGGCATCTCGAGACGCGATGTCGACTTCGTATCCCGTCGTCGCTGACGATTGGTCTCGCATTTCTCAATACGCGTTTGCTGAAGAGGAAACGTTCCTGCGCACCCTCGCATCTGGATCGACCATCCTTGATGTCGCGGTCTCGGAAGCAAAAGGTAGCGGCAAAAGCGCCTTGAGCGGCCCCGACGCATTCCTGCTCCATGACACGTACGGTTTCCCGATCGACCTGACGCTAGAAATAGCGGAGGAAGCTGGCATATCGGTCGACCGTGAAGCGTTCAACACGCTCATGCAAGAACAGCGTTCTCGTGCGAAAGCTGACGCGAAGTCACGTAAGCGAGCCATCGCCGACCACAGTGTCTACCGCGACTTTCGCGCGCTCGGCGAGACTGTCTTCACCGGATACAGCGACATGGAAACAACATCGCGTGTCTTGGGTGTCCTCGTTGATGGGATCTCAGTGCCGTCGGCTTCGCAGGGGCAGATTGCCGAGGTCATCCTTTCTGAGACCGCGCTTTACGCTGAATCGGGCGGCCAGGTCGCTGACAAGGGCATCATCGTCGGACCGGGTTACGAGCTCAAGGTACTCGACGTCCAAAAGCCCGTTCCGGGGCTCATCAGCCACACCGTGGAGGTCATTCAGGGCGAGGTCGGCGTCAACCAGGCGGCTACGAGCATCGTCGACGCCGTAAATCGACGCTCAGCCCAGCAGGCTCACTCGGCGACGCACTTGGTTCACGCAGCTCTTCGCGACACCTTGGGCAAGAGCGCAACCCAGGCTGGGTCGCTCAACCGTGCCGGGTACCTTCGGTTCGACTTCACGTGGAACCAAGCCCTTTCGGCTGCCACCAAGAGCGAAATCGAAGAGATCTCCAACAACGCAGTTCGCGACAATCTTGCGGTCACAACTCGAGTGCTCCCGCTCGACGAAGCACGAAAGCTCGGCGCCATGGCCCTCTTCGGAGAGAAATACGGCGAGAGCGTGCGCATGGTCGACATCGGTGGCCCGTGGTCGCGGGAACTGTGCGGCGGAACTCACGTGTCATCGAGCGCTGAGATCGGCCTAATCAACCTCGTGGGGGAGTCTTCAGTTGGAGCTTCAAACCGCAGAGTCGAGGCACTCGTCGGGCTCGATGCTTTCCGCGATCTCGCCGCGGAGCGCGCGATCGTATCTCAGCTCACCTCATCGCTGAAGACACCTCGAGAGCAGTTGCCAACACGAATTGCGGAACTTTCTGCAAGCCTCAAAGCCGCTGAGAAAAAGATCGCGGCCTATGAAGCCCGCGCCCTCGCGGACCGCGCGCCCGAACTTGCTTCCCGGGCGAAGACCCTTGGTGCATACCGAGTCGTCGCTGAATCAATGGGAAATGCCAGCTCAGCCGATGATGTGCGTGCGCTCGCATTGCAGATTCGTGACCGCCTCACCGCAGAACCCGCTGTGATTGCGCTCGGAGCAGACATTGGCGGACGTGCTGTCGTGATTGTTGCGACGACTCCTGCCGCGCGCGAGGCAGGCGCGAAAGCGGGAGCCCTCGCTAAAGCCGCAGCCGCAACACTCGGCGGCGGCGGCGGCGGTCGTGACGATGTCGCCCAGGGTGGAGGCACAGATGTCGCAGCTCTTCCTGCGGCTCTCACCGCAGTGACCACGGCACTGTCGATGGGCGTATGAGCGAGTTTCGCCGTGGCGCGCGCTTGGGCGTTGATGTCGGCAAGGCTCGCGTAGGCGTCGCGCGGTGCGATCCAGACGGAATGCTTGCCACTCCTGTCGAGACAGTGCCCCGCGACGACAACGCGATTCGCCGTGTTCTGGAACTCAGCAATGAGTTGGAAGTTCTCGAGATTGTGGTCGGATTGCCGCTCAATTTGAGTGGCAACGACACCGCGTCAACCGCCGACGCGCGAGAATTCGCGGCTGGCCTCGCATTAGGAAATCGGCCAGTGCGGCTCTCAGACGAGCGGCTCAGCACGGTGTCAGCACATGCCGCGCTTCGACAGTCCGGGCGATCACAACGTAATTCTCGTAGCATTGTCGATCAGGTCGCCGCGGTTATTCTGTTACAAAATGCGATCGACGTCGAAAAGCGCACAGGAAAAGCACCCGGCATTCCCGTTTCTTCGGCATAGGAGCCCGCCCATCATGACTGACGCCACGCCGCCCGACGATTCGTTCACAGGCGTGAACGGATCGTCGCCCAGACGAGCAGACGCATCGGCCCCGACGTCCCGTCGCGCGGCACGGGACGCGCAGCGTGAACAGGTTCCGTCACAGCCGACCGCCGCGCAGCCGAGCGCGCCCCAACCGACACGACCACCCACACAGTCACCGCCGGTTTACGAAATGTTTCAACCTGATCCGTCAGGCCAGGGTCCTCGCTCACCGAAAGGCAAAACTCGCCTCGGCTGCGGAATCGTCCTTGCCCTCATACTGTTGCTCCTCGGGGGCGTTGTCGTCGGCGGATTCTGGGTCTGGACCACCTACGAAACGCAGATTCGCGAATTTATGGGATGGGAAGAGCCCAAAGATTTCGACGCCGGAATCGCCGAGGGCGAAGTGCTGGTGACGATTTCTGAAGGAGACGGCGGACAGCAGATTTCGCAGACACTCTACGACCAGGGTGTAACGAAGACATCTAGCGCGTTCTACGACATGCTCGTAGACACCGGCGCCACGACCACCTTCTATCCGGGCACCTACCAGCTTCAGTTGAAAATGACTTCGGCCGCAGCTCTCGAGGCTCTCGAAGACCCGGCGAACAAGTTAGAGAATTCGGCGCAGCTGCCGGAGGGCCTCACCGTCGCTCAGACTCTTACGAGACTGAGCGAAAGCACGTCGCTCTCACTCGAAGACCTCAATGCCGCTGTGGCGAACCCTTCGGACTACAGCATCGCTGCAGATTCGCTCGAAGGCTGGCTTTTTCCAGCCACATACACCTTCGAACCTGGCGTTACCGCGCCACAGGTGATCCAAACTCTTGTGGACCGCACAGTGCAGTCGCTGGACGCCGCGAGCGTTCCCGTGGATCAACGCCAGCGCATCCTCACAATCGCATCGATCATCCAACGTGAGGCGGGCGCCGAGGCTGACTTCTACAAGGTCTCCCGAGTCATCCAGAATCGCCTTGACGACGGCATGCTGCTCCAGATGGACTCCACCGCGCAGTACGGCTACGGCGAGATGCATGACGGGACCGTCAGCTCGTCGGCTGAAGCGCTCTCTGACGACAATGCGTGGAACACCTACGTGCGCTCCGGGTTGCCCGCAGGCCCTATCGCCAATCCAGGCGACGCGGCGATCGACGCGGCGATGCATCCCGCTGATGGTGACTGGCTCTATTTCGTCACTGTCAACCTGAATACCGGCGAGACCGAATTCACGAATAACCTCGCTGATCACGAGGCTGCGGTGGCGAAGTGGCGTGCGTGGTGCACAGAGAACCCTGACGCAGGATGCTAGTCACGCCCCGCTGCGAGGTATGGGGCGACCCCATCGGACACAGTCGTTCTCCAGAGTTGCATCATGCTGCGTACCGGGTGCTTGGTCTTGATTGGGAATATGAGCGACGTCAGGTCACTGAAGCTCAGTTCGCGGATGAGCTGAATTTGCTCGGCCCGCGCTTCCGAGGTCTCTCCGTCACGATGCCGCTCAAAGCAGCCGCATACCGTGCCGCCGGTCGCCGGGACAGGCGCGCTCAGCTGACGGGTGCCGTCAATACGCTGTCGTTGTCATCGCGCGGGGCCCTTGGTTTCAATACAGACGTCGGTGGTCTCGTGCAGGCCCTCGGTGACGAAGGGCTGCACGAACTCGAACGTGTGCAGATCGTGGGTGCAGGCGCAACAGCCACGTCGGCAATTGTTGCCGCCGTTGAGATGGGAGCATCGCACGTCGATATCGTTGCCCGTCGCCCCGAGGCAACTCACCACCTCGTCGTGCTCGGTGAGGCGCTCGACGTCAAGGTGAACGTGCGTGCTTTCGATACCTCCGCTGCGGGTGATGTCGACGTGACTATCGCCACTCTTCCCGGCGATGCGCCGTTGTCGGACGCTCATTCCGATGCGCTTGCGAGGACCGGTGGCATCCTGTTTGACGTCGTCTACGGACAATGGCCGACTCCCCTCGCGACAGCGTGGGAGCGAAGCGGTGGAACGGCGGTCTCGGGCCTTGGGATGCTGCTTCACCAGGCAGTCCTGCAGGTGAGAGCATTCACTACCGGTGACATCGAAGAACCGATTGCCGACGAACCCGCAGTGCTCGCCGCGATGCGCGCCGCTCTCATGGGAGACTAGAACAATGCTCCGCGTGCTCACGGCCGGCGAATCGCACGGCCCCGAACTCATTGCTGTCATGGAAGGGCTGCCTGCTGGCGTCCCCATTTCCCGTGCAGCTATCCAAGCCGACCTCGCCCGCAGAAAGCTCGGCTACGGTCGCGGCTCGCGTATGAAATTCGAAGAGGACGAGCTCACACTCTCGACCGGGGTTCGCCACGGCTCTAGCCTTGGCAGCCCCATTGCGCTGCGCATCGGTAACACGGAATGGCCGAAGTGGGCAGAGGTTATGAGCCCCGAACCGACGGAAATCACTGAGAAATCCCGGGGGAGGAGCGCAGCACTTACGCGTCCACGCCCAGGTCACGCAGATCTCGTCGGTATGCAGAAGTACGGGTTCGACGAAGCCCGCCCCATTCTTGAGCGCGCGAGCGCCCGCGAGACAGCGGCGCGTGTCGCGCTTGGAGCGATCGCACGATCATTCTTGTCGGAGCTCGGCATTCGTCTCGTCAGCCACACGCTGTCTATCGGCCCAGTGCAGGTTCCCGAGGGTGCTGCGCTCCCGACAGCTGATGACGTCGACGCGCTCGATGCAGATCCGTTGCGGTGCTTCGACGCTGAAACGTCGGCACGGATGGTCGCCGAGGTGGACGCAGCGCGCAAGGATGGTGACACTCTCGGCGGAATCGTCGAGGTGCTCGCCTACGGTCTTCCGCCGGGGCTCGGCTCTCACGTGCAGTGGGACCGCAAGCTCGACGCGAAGCTTGCCCAGGCCCTCATGAGCATTCAGGCGATAAAGGGCGTCGAGATCGGCGACGGCTTCGAGACCACGAGACGACGCGGCTCTGCCGCTCACGACGAACTTTTCGCCGACGACGGTGGCATCACTCGTGCAACTGATCGCGCCGGTGGTACCGAGGGTGGGATGTCGACGGGAACTCTCTTGCGCGTGCGCGCCGGAATGAAGCCCATCGCGACTGTGCCGCACGCGCTTCGGACAATCGACGTGGCAACGGGAGAAACGGCATCCGCTCACCATCAGCGTTCTGACGTCTGCGCAGTACCTGCTTCAGGTGTTGTCGCCGAGGCGATGGTTGCGATCACACTCGCCGACGTCATTCTCGAAAAGTTCGGGGGCGATAGCGTCGCGGAGACTGCCCGTAACCTCGCAAGCTACCTCGCAGCGATTCCCGGGACGCTCCGCACTGCATCCGAAAGCTCCAGCACGCTCGGTTCGGATGACCGTTCCTGATTCGCGAGCGCTCGTTCTCGTCGGCCCGATGGGAGCCGGCAAGACGAGTGTCGGTCGTCGTGTTGCACGCACACTCGGCCAGCGGTTCATCGATACAGATAAGTCAGTCATCCGCGACCACGGGCCGATTCCCGAGATTTTCGCCCGCACCGGCGAGGCACATTTTCGCGCGCTCGAGAGAGCCGCGGTGGTTGAAGCACTCGCTCATGGCGGCGTTGTCGCGCTGGGGGGTGGCGCTGTACTCGATCCAGACACTCGATCGGACCTCGCGGCTCACCGGGTCGTCTTTCTCACCGTCAGTGCAAAGCTTGTCGCATCGCGCGTGGTTGGCGACGGCAGACCGCTGCTCGCCGGTGAAGATCCCGTTGCTCGATGGCAACAGATTTACGACGAACGGCTCCCGCTGTATCAAGAAGTCGCGGATGCTACGTTCGACACCTCCGTTGGCCCACTCGCCCTTGCTGTGACATCGATCGTCAATTGGGCCACACATGAAGACGACCGTCTGGAGAACGTATGAGTGAGAACACGATCATTTCCGTGTCCGGTACCGACCCCTACGACATCACAGTCGGCCGCGACCTCCTGACACTCACAGCGGCATCACTCGCGCCGACGGTGAAGAAAGTCCTCGTAGTTCACGCGCCAACTGTCAGTGCGAAGGCAGCTGAGCTACGCGAGCTTCTGATGGCATCCGGCGAACGCGAGGTTCTCCTCGCTGAAATCCCCGACGCCGAAGCCGGAAAACGCATCGAGGTTGCCGCCTTCTGCTGGCAGATCCTGGGCCAGGCAGATTTCACCCGCACGGATGCTGTCATTGGATTCGGTGGTGGATCGGTCACCGACCTTGCCGGTTTTGTCGCAGCGACCTGGCTACGTGGCGTGCAGATTGTGCAAATCCCTACGACAGTGCTCGCTATGGTCGACGCGGCTGTCGGAGGAAAGACCGGAGTCAACACCGCCGAGGGCAAGAACCTGGTCGGAGCCTTCTGGCCACCGAGGGCAGTGCTGTGCGATCTCGATCTCCTTGAGACACTGAGCGAAAACGAGCGTGTCGCGGGGTTTGCTGAGGTCGTGAAAGCCGGGTTCATTTGGTATCCCGAAATCCTGGATCTCATTGAGGCAGACCCGGTCGCCGCGGTTGATCCGTCAAGCGCGGCGTTTCGTCGATGCATCGAACTCGCGATTGAGATGAAAGCGCGAGTCGTGGGCGAGGATCTGCGGGAGGCTGGCCTTCGCGAAGTGCTCAACTACGGTCACACGTTGGGTCACGCGATCGAACACGCTGAGCGCTATCAGTGGCGACATGGCGCTGCGATATCGATCGGCATGATGTTCGCAGCTGAACTCTCTCGCCTCGCGGGACGCCTCTCCGACGAGTCGGCTACGAGACATCGCACTATTCTCGAACTCCTCGGACTTCCCACCTCCTACCGTGCCGGTGCGTGGGGTCAGCTTCTTGCGTCCATGCAGCGCGACAAGAAGTCCCGCGGTGGCATGTTGCGTTTCATCGTTCTCGACGACATTGCGAAGCCCACGGTTCTGCGAGCACCAGACGAGTCGCTCCTGTTCGCGGCATACCAAGAAATAGGCGCGTGAGCATGACTAATCAGCTTCTGCTGGTGAACGGTCCGAATCTCAATCTCCTCGGCATCCGTGAGCCTAAGGTCTACGGCACTCAAACCCTGCACGATGTCGAGACCCTGGTGTCGGAGACGGCCAGCGCACGCGGGTTTGCGGTGCGAGCGGTGCAGAGCAATCACGAGGGTGTCTTGATCGACGCGATCCATGCGGCACGCGAAGACTGCGAGGGAATCATCATCAACCCGGGCGGGCTCACTCACACATCGGTTGTGCTTCGTGACGCCCTTTCGGGCGTTGCGCTGCCGGTCGCAGAAGTCCATATTTCAGATGTACGCACGCGAGAGCAATTTCGCCACTTTTCTTACATCGCTGACGTCGCAGCAATTCACGTCATCGGCGAGGGAGTCGCGGGTTACGCCACCGCTGTGGAGCGCCTCTGCGCTCTCATCACCGGTACCTCCGCGGACTAAACGAGACCATCACGTAGGATAGGACGTCGGCCACTCGCGTAAGAACGCATGTGACCGCATTCCACAAGACGAAACGGACCTTTTCTCTCTCATGGCATCCACAGCAGACATCAAGAACGGCGTCGTCCTCAGCATCGACGGACAGCTCTGGACCGTCATTGAGTTCCAGCACGTCAAGCCCGGCAAGGGTGGCGCGTTTGTGCGTACCAAGATGAAGAACGTCATGACTGGCAAAGTCGTCGACAAGACCTACAACGCCGGCGCCAAGATCGACATTCAGAACGTCGATCGCCGCGACTTCACCTACCTCTACGCAGACGGTGAAAGCTTCGTCTTCATGGACATGGCCGACTACGACCAGATCAACGTGCCCGCAACCGTCGTGGGCGACACCGCCAACTTCCTGCTCGAAAACCAGCAGGTGACGATCGCGACGCACGACGGTAACCCGCTCTACGTAGAGCTGCCGGCATCCGTTGTGCTCGAAATCACCTACACCGAGCCGGGCCTTCAGGGCGACCGCTCATCCGCCGGCACGAAGTCTGCGACGCTTGAAACCGGCTACGAAATCCAAGTACCGCTGTTCGTTGACAACAACACCAAGGTCAAGGTGGACACCCGGACGGGTGACTACCTCGGACGCATTAGCTGAGACGGCGAGCATCACTAGTTCATGAGTGCCCGCAGCAAAGCGCGCAAACGCGCGCTCGACATCCTTTTCCAAGCCGACGTGCGCGGCGACGGCCTCCCCGACACGTTGGCGGCAGAAGCCAAACGTGCCGCGGGGGAGCCGCAACGATCAGGATCGTGGCTTTACGCGCGAGATATCGTCGACGGCGTGATCGACCACCGCGATGAGATCGACGAGCAAATCTCCACCTTCGCGAAGGACTGGTCACTTTCGCGTATGCCCGCTGTAGACCGCGCGGTGCTCCGTCTCGGTGTGTGGGAAGTGCTTTTCAACGATGAGGTGCCGACAGCCGTCGCGATTGACGAAGCAGTCGAACTCGCGAAAGAGTTTTCGACCGATGAATCGGGAGCCTTCGTTCACGGAGTGCTCGCGCGCGTGGCTCGATCTAGCTAGCGCAGCAACGTGAGTGGGCGCGCGCTTTTTGCACGGCGCAGCTGCGGCATTGTTTTCAGGATGGATGCCTACACTCGATTTTGAAGGGAGTGCGCATGCGCATCACAGGACTCGGCCACGCCGGAATGTTCATCGAGACTCTGGGCGGCAGCATTCTGTGCGACCCGTGGGTGAAATCAGCGTTCTACGGGTCATGGTTCCCGTTTCCCGACAATCGTCGCCTCGACTGGGAGCGTTTCGGTAAAGCCGACTTTCTCTATGTGAGCCACCGCCACCGAGATCACTTCGATCCCTGGTTGCTTGAGACTTATGTGCCGAAGGACATCGAGGTTCTCCTCCCGGACTACCCAACCGATGATCTCGAACGGGACCTCCGCGCGCTCGGCTTCAACAACATCACGTACACGCAGTCCGGCGAGATCATCGAACGCGGCGCGCTCCGCATGATGGTCACACCGCTTCGTGCGCCAAGCGACGGCCCGATCGGTGATTCAAGCCTTTCGATTGATGACGGCACGGCCAGCATCCTCAATCAGAATGACTCGCACCCGCTCGATCTCGAGAAGCTGCTTTCGTTCTCGAAGCCCGAGGCGTACTTCACGCAGTTCTCAGGCGCCATTTGGTGGCCGATGGTCTATGACCTTCCAGAGGACGCGAAGCAGAACTTTGCACGACTCAAGCGCGATGCTCAGCACAAGCGCGCGATGTATTACATCGAAAAGGTCGATGCCCCCCACGTCTTTCCGATGGCGGGGCCACCCATGTTCTTGCGGGACGAGCTGTTCCGCTACAACGGACTCGGTCAGCAGAACGACTCGATCTTCACTGACCAAGCCGAGTTCATCTCTCGTATGCGTGAAGAAGCTCCTCAGTACGCGGGTCACGTTTTCATCCCGGGCACCGTCGTCACCATCGAGAACGGCGAACAGACCGTCGAGCAGACGCTCTATACCGACGCTGAAATCGATGCGATTTTCACCGACAAGTGGGGCTATCTCGAGGAGCAGCGAGCAAGCCGCCAGGCCGAGATACGCGCCGAAGAAGACTCGCGCGCACCCGTTCTTCCTCCGGCAGAAATGCTTGCTGAGCTCAAGGCCTGGTGGGAACCACTCTTGCGCCGAGGTCGAATCTTCCGTGACGGTGTCGGTGGCCCGGTACGAATGACAATCGGCGAGCTCGACATGGTCGTTGATTTCCCTAAGGCAAAGCTCCGGGAATATGCGGGGGAGGAGTGTTCTTACTGGTTCACGATTCCCGCCGATCTCGTGTCGACGAATATCGCAGACCATGAAATCGACTGGTCGAACTCGATCTTCCTCTCAATGCAGTTCGCTGCTGGACGCATTGGAAAGTTCAACGAGTTCATCTACACCTTCATGAAGTGCCTTTCGCGTGATCGGCTCGAATATGTCGAGAACTGGTATGCGGAACAGTCCGACGTCACCGAAGATGTCGAACTCGGCGATTGGGTTGTGCAGCGTCGTTGCCCTCACCTCCGTGCAGATTTGTCGAAGACGGGAAAGATCGAAGACGGCGTGCTGACGTGTTCACTCCACGATTGGAAGTGGGATCTTTCCACAGGAAAGTGCCTCAGCACTTTGGGACACCCCATTCGCGCTCATGCTAAAGAAGATGAGCTACACCGAGAAGCGAGTGCCCCGGCCGCGATGTAGAGTTGTACTGCATCTAGCAACCTTTAACACCGTCCTGTGAGGCGGAGAAGGGAGCGGCGAATGAGCACACGCACTGTGCTGCACGAAGCCGACATCGCACGCGCTCTTACACGTATTGCTCACGAGATCCTCGAATCCAATCGTGGCGCTGATGGGCTCGTCATTCTTGGAATACCCACGCGCGGTATCACCCTTGCGGAGCGCATAGGCGCGCTCATCGAAGAGTTTTCGGAACGCAGCGTTCCCGTCGGCGAACTTGACGTGACGATGTATCGCGATGATCTCTCGCAAAACCCGACGCGCTCACCGCAGCGCACTGACATTCCCGCCGGCGGTATCGACGGAAAAGTAGTCATCCTCGTCGATGACGTGCTGTTTTCCGGACGCACGATCCGCGCGGCTCTCGATGCATTGCAGGATATCGGCCGTCCCGCGGCCGTCAGGCTCGCAACACTCATTGACCGGGGACATCGCGAACTCCCGATTCGACCCGACTTCGTCGGCAAGAATCTCCCGAGCGCGCGCGACGAGCGAGTGAATGTTCGCCTCGCCGGAATCGATGACATCGAAGAGGTGACGATCGGCTCATGAGGCATTTACTCGACACGAAGACCCTGACTCGCTCCGATGCCATCGGGATTTTGGACGTGGCAGAAGATATGGCTGCGACGCAACAACGCGAGGTGAAGAAGCTACCTACCCTGCGCGGTAAAACTGTTGTCAATCTCTTTTTTGAAGATTCGACCAGAACTCGCATCTCTTTCGAAGCAGCAGCAAAGCGTCTATCTGCGGATGTCATCAATTTCTCGGCCAAGGGTTCTTCGGTGTCCAAGGGCGAATCGCTGCAAGACACGGCGCAGACGCTACAGGCAATGGGCGCCGATGCCGTGGTCATCCGTCACGGAGCCTCCGGTGCGCCACGAACGCTCGCGACAAGCGGATGGATCACCGCGGGTGTCATCAACGCGGGCGATGGTACCCACGAGCATCCGACCCAAGCGCTTCTTGATGCCTTCACGTTGCGAAAGCGCACATTCGGTGACGCCAGCCGAGGCCGCGACCTGGAGGGGCTGCGTGTCACCATCGTCGGCGACATCTTGCACTCACGTGTCGCCCGCTCGAATGTATGGCTCCTTACGACGCTTGGCGCTGAGGTAACACTCGTTGCGCCCCCAACTCTGGTTCCTCAAGATGTCTCGGCATGGCCGGCAACCATTCGGTATGACCTGGATGAGGCCATCGCGGCTGAGCCAGATGCTGTCATGATGCTTCGGATCCAGCTTGAGCGGATGAATGCGGCGTATTTCCCCACTGAACGGGAGTATTCACGCACATGGGGACTCGACGCTGAACGCGTGAGCAGGCTTCCGGCCGGTAGCATTGTGATGCATCCAGGCCCGATGAATCGGGGATTGGAAATCTCCGCCGAAGCAGCCGACTCGCCACGCTCCACAGTCTTGGAGCAAGTGACAAACGGTGTTTCGGTGCGTATGGCCGTGTTGTATCTGCTGATGGCAGGAGAACGCCCGACCGATGAGAAAGAAGGCTGACGATGAGTGAGAAGTTCCTCCTCCGCGGCGCGCAGATTGAGGGCGGCGCGACAGCCGACATCTTGCTCGCAGACGGACGCATTTCCGCCGTCGGAAAGAGCCTCAGCGCCCAGGGCGCAACGGTTGTCGATGCGGATGGGCTCATTGCCCTGCCAGGTTTGGTCGACCTCCACACTCACTTGCGTGAGCCTGGATTCGAGGCATCCGAGACGATTCTGTCTGGATCACGCGCGGGTGCTGCCGGCGGGTATACGGCGCTCTTTGCGATGCCCAACACTTCACCTGTCGCAGACACTGCAGGCGTCGTTGAACAAGAACTCGCACTGGGTGAGGCCGCCGGCTACGTCACGGTTCAGCCCATCGGCGCCGTCACCGTGGGACAGAAGGGTGAGCGCCTCGCTGAGCTTGGCGCGATGGCGACGTCTCGCGCTCGAGTGCGCGTCTTTAGCGACGATGGCTTTTGCGTGTGGGACCCGCTCATCATGCGTCGCGCGCTTGAGTATGTGAAGGCGTTTGATGGTGTGGTGGCGCAACACGCGCAAGACCCGCGGCTTACAGAGGGCGCGCAAATGAACGAAGGCGCGGTGTCAGCGGAACTCGGCCTCACCGGTTGGCCCGCTGTTGCTGAAGAATCGATCATTGCGCGGGATGTGCTGTTGGCCGAACACGTGGGTTCACGCCTTCACGTATGCCACCTATCCACGGCGGGCTCTGTCGACATCATCCGCTGGGCGAAGAAGCGTGGAATTTCGGTGACCGCAGAGGTGACTCCCCACCACCTGCTGCTTACTGACGAACTCGTGCGTGGGTACGACGCTCGTTTTAAGGTGAACCCGCCGCTTCGCCGGGACGAAGACGTGCAAGCGGTGCGCGAAGGACTCGCAGACGGCACGATCGACATCGTCGCCACCGATCACGCACCTCACCCCGCCGAAGCTAAAGCTTGCGAGTGGCCAGCGGCCGCGAACGGCATGGTCGGACTCGAAAGCGCCGTTCGCGTTGTGCAACAGGCGATGGTCGACACCGGCATGCTCACGTGGGCAGACATCGCCCGTGTCATGAGCCGAACGCCCGCGAAGATCGGCCAGCTGTCTGGGCAAGGCATGCCGCTAGCCGCGGGCGAGCCGGCCGAGCTCACGCTCTATGACCCGGCACAAAACGCTGAGTTCACACGCGGCGACCTCAAAGGTCGAAGCACGAACTCGCCGTACCTTGGCAGAACACTGCCGGGACGGGTGCTCTGGACGTTCCATCAGGGTCGTCCAACCGTTCGCGAGGGCGGTCTTCCGGAGATGGCATCATGACGCGCGAAGGTGCACTTCTCGTGATGCTCGGCGTCGCAGTGGCGCTCGTCGGCCTCATGGTGTGGGGGTGGTTGCGAAGAAAAAATCGGGATTCTGGACTGATCGCACCTTTTGGTGACGCACCTCAGGGATCCCGATTGGTTGCAACTTTTCCTGGCCTCTACGTCGCTACTACGGCTCATTCGGTTGCGCTTGAGCGACTCGCGATAAAGGGACTTAGTTTTCGCGCCGCGATCACTCTCGTGGTTTTCGACACTGGTGTAGCCCTCGACCTCGCGGGAGAAGAGCGAATCTTCATTCCGCGCGAACGCATCATCGAAGCACGTCAAGCCACCGTCACGATCGACCGAGTCGTCGAACGTGACGGTCTCACACGACTCGTCTGGCGACTCGAGGACGAAACCACCGTCGACTCATATTTCCGACCCCAGGAAACATCATCTCGAGCACTCGCAGCCGCACTCGAGGCTTTGATTTCCGATACTCAGAATTCCGCGAAGACGTCAACAGGAGACGAAGCATGACCTCAGCACTATCAGCATCCTGGTCACGGGAACCAGCCGTTCTCGTGCTCGAAGACGGCACGCGGTTGCCAGGCCGTCGCTTCGGCGCCGCCGGAACCACGCTTGGCGAGGTTGTCTTCTCCACCGGTATGACTGGCTACCAGGAAACGCTGACTGACCCGTCTTACGCTGGCCAGATTGTTTTGCAGACAGCGCCGCACATCGGAAACACCGGGATGAACTCCGAAGATCGCGAGTCGAGACAGATCTGGGTATCTGGCTACATCGTGCGGGACCCATCGCGGGTCGTGTCGAATTGGCGGAGTGAAATGTCGCTCGACGACGCCCTGGTTGCAGACGGCATTGTGGGAATCAGTGGCGTCGACACCCGCGCTATCACGCGGCACATCCGTTCGGCGGGCAGCATGCGTGGCGGGATCTTCTCCGGCGAGTCCCTGAACATCGACTCGACTGAGCAGCTTCGCATCGTGCAGGAGGCACCAGAAATGTCTGGGCTAAACCTCTCCAGTGAGGTGTCGGTCGCATCGGCCGAAGTGACTCCGGCAACGTCAGAGCTCGTCGGTTCGGTCGCGGTAATCGACCTCGGTATCAAGCAGGCGACGATCGTGAACCTTGCAGCGCGCGGGTTCGACGTTCACGTGCTGCCGCAGTCGACAACGATCGATGAGATTCGTCGCATCAACCCGGTTGCAGTGTTCTACTCCAACGGTCCGGGGGATCCCGCGGCATCCGAGGATCACGTCTCGCTGCTGCGTGCAGTGCTAGATGCGAAGCTTCCGTTCTTTGGTATCTGCTTCGGAAATCAGCTCCTCGGTCGCGCACTCGGGTTCGGCACCTACAAGCTGCCCTTCGGGCACCGGGGCATCAACCAGCCCGTACTCGACAAAACAACGGGTCGTGTGGAAATTACGGCGCATAACCACGGCTTCGCTGTCGATGCACCGATCGAAGGTGTGGTGGAAAGCCCGAGCGGCTACGGCCGCGTCGAGGTGAGCCACATCGGCCTCAACGACAACGTCGTGGAGGGGCTGCGGGCCCTTGATATCCCAGCTTTCAGTGTGCAATATCACCCAGAAGCTGCCGGCGGACCACACGACGCCAACTACCTATTTGACCGCTTCCGCGACATGGTGACTGACCATCTTGCCGCTGCAACAAAGAAAGATGCGAATGCCTAAGCGCGACGACATCCGCTCCGTTCTCGTTATCGGCTCCGGGCCGATCGTCATCGGTCAAGCCTGCGAATTTGACTACTCGGGTACACAGGCTTGCCGAGTGCTTCGCGAAGAGGGCGTACGCGTCATCCTCGTGAACTCGAACCCTGCGACGATCATGACTGATCCAGACTTCGCTGACGCGACCTATATCGAGCCCATCAGCTCAGCCGTCATCGAGACCATCATTGCCAAGGAGCGCCCCGACGCGATCCTGCCGACGCTCGGTGGGCAAACGGCGCTCAACGCAGCGCTCGCCCTCGACAAGGCCGGCATCCTCGAAAAGTACGGTGTCGAGCTCATCGGGGCAAAGGTCGAAGCCATCAACAAGGGTGAAGATCGCCAGATTTTCAAGCAGCTCGTCATCGACGCTGGCGCCGACGTCGCCGCGTCACGTATCTGCAGCACAATGGATGAGATTATCGCCGGAGCCGAAGAGCTCGGTTACCCGCTCGTCGTGCGCCCGAGCTTCACCATGGGTGGGCTCGGTTCAGGGTTTGCCTACAACGAAAAAGATCTGCGCCGCATCGCCGGTGCGGGCCTTCGTGATTCGCCGTCACACGAAGTACTGCTCGAAGAGTCGATCCTCGGCTGGAAAGAGTACGAACTCGAGCTCATGCGCGACACCGCCGACAACACAGTCGTCGTGTGTTCCATCGAAAACGTCGACCCAGTGGGCGTGCACACGGGCGACTCGATCACCGTTGCCCCGGCGCTCACGCTCACCGATAACGAGTACCAGAAGCTTCGCGACATCGGCATCGACATCATCCGCCTTGTGGGCGTCGACACCGGCGGCTGCAACATTCAGTTCGCCATCGACCCAGCAACCGGTCGCATTATTGTCATCGAGATGAACCCGCGAGTATCGCGTTCATCGGCTCTGGCCTCGAAAGCGACCGGCTTCCCGATCGCAAAGATCGCAGCAAAACTGGCCATCGGTTATCGCCTCGACGAAATCCCGAACGACATCACGAAGGTCACTCCGGCGAGCTTCGAGCCGACGCTCGATTATGTCGTCGTCAAGGTACCTCGCTTCAACTTCGAGAAGTTCCCGGCGGCCGACACAACGCTTACGACCACGATGAAGTCTGTGGGGGAGGCGATGGCGATCGGTCGCAACTATGCGACAGCACTCCAGAAGGCGCTGCGTTCGCTCGAAAAGCGTGGGTCAAGTTTCCACTGGGACGAGGAGTCTCGCTCAGCCGAAGAGCTGATGGAAATTGCGAAGACGCCTACCGACGGCCGCATCATCTTCGTGCAGCAGGCTCTCCGGAAGGGCGCCACAGTTGCTCAACTGTTCGACGCAACGGGCATCGATCCGTGGTTCCTCGATCAGATGGTGTTGATCAACGAGGTCGCTGAATTCATCGCGTCTGCCCCAGAACTGGATGCCGAGACTATTCGCGTTGCGAAAGATCACGGATTCAGCGACGTCCAGATGGCGTCACTTCGTGGCACAACTGAGGCAGAGGTGCGTGGCATCCGTTACGCGCTCGGCGTGCGTCCGGTCTACAAGACGGTCGACACCTGCGCCGGAGAATTCCCCGCTCTCACGCCCTATCACTACTCGAGCTATGACTCGGAAACCGAGGTCGCTCCGTCTGAGCGAACCAAGGTCGTCATCATCGGATCTGGCCCGAACCGAATCGGGCAGGGTGTGGAATTCGACTACTCCTGCGTGCATGCCTCGTTTGCGTTATCTGATGCGGGCTACGAAACCATCATGGTCAACTGCAACCCTGAGACGGTATCGACCGACTACGACACCTCCGATCGTCTGTACTTCGAGCCACTGACGCTCGAAGATGTGCTTGAAGTGCTACATGCAGAGGCCGCATCGGGCACGATTCTCGGCGTGATCTGCCAGCTTGGTGGACAGACACCGCTGGGGCTTGCCAAGGGCATTGAAGACGCGGGCTACAACATCCTCGGAACCAGCCCCGCCGCAATTGACCTGGCAGAGGAGCGAGAACTCTTCTCGCAACTTCTTGACCGCGCTGGTCTCGTGGCGCCGCGAAACGGTACCGCTATCGACGTCGAGGGTGCTGTCACGATTGCCGAGAAGATCGGCTACCCGGTTCTCGTGCGACCGAGCTTCGTCCTCGGCGGGCGCGGAATGGAGATCGTCTACGACACCGTCAGTCTCCGCGACTACTTCGTGCGCGTTGCCGATCAAGCAATCATCGGACCCGGAATGCCGCTGTTGGTTGACCGTTTTCTCGACGACGCGATCGAGATCGATGTCGACGCGCTCTACGACGGCAACGAGCTCTACATCGGTGGCGTCATGGAACACCTCGAAGAGGCGGGCATCCACTCGGGTGACTCAAGCTGCACCCTGCCGCCTGTTTCACTCGGACGATCCGACATCGACCGGGTGCGCGCGGCGACAGAAGCGATCGCGAAGGGCATCGGTGTGCTCGGTCTCCTGAACGTGCAGTTTGCCATCAGCGCGAGCGTTCTCTACGTCATCGAGGCGAATCCCCGCGCAAGCCGCACTGTGCCCTTCGTTTCCAAAGCACTTGGATTCCCGCTCGCAAAAGCTGCATCACGCATCATGGTCGGCGCGACGGTCAGAGATCTGATCGCCGAGGGGATGATTCCCGAGGTCGACGGCTCGCGTGTACCGCTGGGTGCGCCGGTAGCGGTGAAAGAAGCGGTACTGCCCTTCAAGCGTTTCCGCACAAAAGATGGCCAGACAGTCGACTCCATCCTCGGACCCGAGATGAGATCGACCGGTGAAGTCATGGGGATCGACCGCGATTTCCCGACGGCGTTCGCAAAGAGCCAGGATGCGGCCTACGGTGGCATTCCGCTCTCGGGCACCGTTTTCATCTCCGTGTCAGACAGCGACAAGCGCGCGGTGATTCTCCCCGCTCACCGGCTACAACAGCTCGGTTTCACGCTCATCGCGACAGAGGGCACTGCCGAGATTCTCGGCCGCAACGGCATCCGTGTCGAAACCGTCAACAAGTACAGCGCGACTCAAGAATCAGGTGAGACCAACATCGTTGATTTGATTAACGATGGCAAGGTCGACATCATCATCAACACGCCGAGTGGGATGTCGGCACGAGCCGATGGCTACGAGATTCGTGCCGCTGCGGTGGCGGCCGACAAGGCGCTGTTTACGACGATATCGACGCTCGGCGCGGCGGTTGCGGCTATGGACGCGATGACTTCCGGCTTCGACGTGCGGAGCTTGCAGGAGTATGCGGCCGATCGGGCAGCGCTGTGACGCCTACGAAGTCATTCGGCTCGCGTCTGCAATCGGCCGTCGCTGAACGCGGCCGGCTTTGCGTCGGTATCGATCCGCACGAATCGGTTTTGAGCAACTGGGGGCTCGCAGCAAGCGCTGAAGGTGCACGTGAGTTCTCGATGCGAGTCATCGATGCTGCCGCCGGTCGAGTGAGCGTCGTCAAGCCGCAAGTAGCTTTCTTCGAACGCTTCGGTGCTACCGGCTACCTGGCACTGGAAGAAGTGCTGGCAAGCGCCCGCGACGCAGGGCTCCTCGTGATTGCCGACGCAAAACGAGGAGACATTGGTTCGACAATGGCTGCATACGCCGAGGCGTGGTTGACGCCCGGCTCGCCGCTCGAAGCTGATGCCCTCACTGTCAGCCCCTACCTCGGGGTCGGAGCATTAACTGAATCGATGACGTTTGCGCTCGAGCATGGCAAGGGACTCTTCGTGCTCGCGGCAACGAGCAACCCCGAGGCGCGCGATGTGCAAGGCGCCGCATTCTCCGATGCTGAGAGCCTCGCGTCTCGCGTTCTTGACGACGTCTGGGAATTCAATTCGCGGACATCAGCCCCAGATACGTGGGGGAGCATCGGTGTTGTCATCGGCGCAACCGTTAATCGCGTGCGCTTCGGAATTGGCGGCGCGATCGCGCCTATCGCACCGGTGCTCGCTCCGGGATTTGGTGCTCAGGGCGCGAAGCTCAGCGAAATTGACGACATTTTCGCCGAGCTCAGCCCCGTCGTGCTCGCCAGCGAAAGTCGCGGCATCGTTTCAGGCGGCCCGAATGAAATAGTCAGTCGCATCGAAGCACGCACTGCAGAGTTGCGGGGGGAGCGGTCATGAGTCAAAAACAAACTCCGCCTGAGGTTGACCGGGTTGCAGCATCCCGCAAAGCAGTCGCTGCCCGCCAAGCTCGAGCCAGTTTGAAACGGGACATTTCAACGCGTGTCGTGACGCCGAGCGAAGTTCTCGCGCGAGCGTTCGCAGACCAGACTTCAGCGTCCGGCACGTTGCGCGTGACCGACTTCTTAACCGCACTACCCGCGATCGGCAGCGGTAAACGCGACCGAATACTTGAGGACCTCGAGATTTCTCCTGTGAAACGCCTCGGTGGGCTCGGCTCACGCCAACGAGCGAGCCTCAGTGAGTGGTTAGAGACACGTTTCCCCTCGGTCGAGCCGCGCGCTGGCCGCAGTTCTCTGCTGGTTCTTGCAGGACCCACGGCTGTAGGTAAGGGAACTGTCGCGGCTCACATCAAAGCTACGCACCCCGAGATTCACCTTTCGGTGTCAGCGACCACCCGCAAACCTCGTCCCGGCGAGACCGAGGGCGAACACTATTTCTTTGTCGACGACCCCGAGTTTGATCGTCTTATCGCGTCAGGAGAGCTGCTCGAATACGCAACAGTTCACAATCGGTTCCGCTACGGCACACCTCGCAAACCCATCGAGCACGCTCTGAGCGAGGGTAAGACAGTTTTGCTTGAGATTGACCTTCAAGGCGCACGACAGGTGCGAGATGCCGAGGAGTCAGCGACGCTTGTGTTTCTTTTGCCGCCGAGTTGGGATGAACTCGTTAATCGGCTCGTGGGTCGCGGTACTGAAGATACCGAGGAACGAGCGCGACGCCTCCGCACCGCGAAAGCAGAATTGGCAGCTCAAACCGAGTTCGATTACCTGGTTGTGAACGACGATGTCGCGTCGGCTGCTGGAGAGATTGCGGCACTCGCGCGAGACTGAGGTGCTACCGCAGTGAAGCTCATCGCACTCTCTGGATAACGCGATGTTACGGCGGACTTCGGGTTCGCACCCAGGGCCGAAACAATCATCTCGTGCCCGCAATCGCCGTCGATTCTCTTTCACGTCAGCATCCACTGGTTGCTGTTCCTGACGCTCACGTCGTACTCACCGACGTGTCGCGGACCTTCGCGACATCGCATGGTCAGCGCGAGGTATTGCGGAACGTTGATATAGCGATCCGCGCCGGTGAAATCATCGCGATCGTCGGACCGTCAGGGTGTGGAAAGTCGACGCTGCTGCGCATACTCGGGGGTATAGATCGTCCCTCGGGCGGCTTCGTCCGAGTTGATGGGACAGCCGTGGCAGATACCGATGCACGCACCGCGATGGCCTTCCAAGAGCCTCGTTTGCTCGCCTGGCGCACACTCGCCCAGAACGTAGCCATCGGACTTCCGCGCAGTGCGCGATCCGCCGGCAGACGAGTGAAGACACTGCTAGAGCTCGTCGGCCTGACGCACGCCGCAGACCAAAAGCCTCGCGAGGTTTCTGGCGGCATGGCAGGGCGAGCGTCCCTTGCTCGCGCTCTCGCCCGCGACCCCGAAGTGCTACTTCTCGACGAGCCTTTTGGCGCGCTCGACGCGCTGACGCGCCTTCGCATGCAGGATCTGCTGCTTGATGTTCATGCCGCCCAGCCCACAACAGTTGTCTTGGTAACTCACGACGTTGAGGAAGCACTGTTCCTCGCGGATCGCGTAGTGCTCCTTCGGCCCGTGGGCTCCGACCCCTCGGCGAGTTCGATAGCTCGCACGATCGTCATACCCGGCGAGCGCCCGCGAGATCGCGCCGACAAATCTTTCACCGAGTTGCGTGCCGAGCTCCTGCAAGGACTTGGCGTCGACACCCATCACCACCACCACTCCAAGGAGATTCGATGAGCACCATCATCCGCCGCACAGTTCCTGCGATCATTCTGTCGGCCGCGATGATGCTCGCCGCGACCGGTTGCGTCGCTGGGGAAAACGCCGAGGCATCTGTCGATGGCACAGGCGGTGCCACTGATTGGTCGACAGATACGCTCTCAATCGACTTCGCGACATACAACCCGCTGAGCCTCATCATCAAGGACCAGGGTCTCCTAGAAGAAACCCTCGGTGACAGCGTGACTGTTGAATGGGTTCAGTCGGCTGGTTCGAATAAAGCCAACGAACTGTTGCGCTCCGGATCCATAGACATCGGCTCCACAGCTGGTTCCGCCGCTCTTCTCGCCCGCGCTAACGGGTCGCCGATCCAGGTTATCGACATCTATTCACAACCCGAGTGGTCAGCGCTTGTTGTGCCCGAAGGCAGCGGTATCACGTCGATCACCGATCTGAAGGGAAAAGCCGTCGCGGCTACCGCTGGCACGGACCCCTACTTCTTCCTGCTGCAGGCGCTCGAAACCGACGGGATGACAGTCGACGACATCGAGGTACAGAACCTTCAGCATGCTGATGGCCGGGCTGCACTCGACGCCGGCTCTGTGGATGCATGGGCGGGGCTTGATCCGATCATGGCTGCCGCCGAGGTTGAATCCAGCGACACATTGATTTACCGAAACGTCGATTTCAATTCCTACGGCTTCCTCAACGCGACCGAGGATTTCATCACAGCTCATCCAGATGTGACGCAAGTTGTCGTTGATGCCTATGAACAGGCCCGCAGCTGGTCGCTCGAGCATCCTGACGAAACCGCAGCGCTGCTCGCAGACGTAGCGGGAATCGACTCGGCCGTTGCGAAGACAGTCATTCAAGAGCGTTCGAACCTTGATGTGAGCGGCATCCCCGGTGACGCGCAGCTCGGTGTGCTCGAGAAGATCGCGCCAGTACTTGTATCGTCTAATGCGGTTCAGGGCGGCGAACCGGCGGTATCCCAAGCGCTCGACAGCATCGTGAACGCCACCTTCGCTCAGAAGGCGACAGAAACCCAATGAGAACGCTCAGCGGAGTGTCAACGGATGACGCGCATAACTCGGTTGACCCGCCCGGCCACGGTGCTCTCGCTACGCCGCATTGGTTCTTCCCCCGGCGTCTCGCTCGCGTCATCGGCGGACTCCTCATACCGATCGCGATACTCGGTGTATGGCAGGCAGTAACCGCGACGGGGCTTATTCCGTCCTACCGTCTGCCAGCACCCGCTGCGGTTGTGGACGCTGCGATTCAACTCTCTGAGAGCGGCGAGCTCTGGTTTCATGTCGCGATCTCGGTGCAGCGGGTACTCCTCGGATTTACAATCGGATCTACTGTCGGGCTCATCTTCGCCGCACTGGTCGGACTGACACGAGTTGGAGACATCCTGCTCACGCCGATATTCGCCGCCCTCCGCGCCGTGCCCTCGCTCGCGTTGGTTCCGCTGCTCTTGCTGTGGATGGGCATCGGCGAAGATTCCAAGGTCACTCTCATCGCGATCGGTGCATTCTTTCCGGTCTTCACCACCGTGAGCGGCGCGCTTCGCCAGGTTGACCCGCAGTCGGTCGAGATGGCTCGCTCATTCAGCCTGCGCGGGTTTGCACTCTTTCGCACCGTGCAGTTGCCCGCTGTCGTGCCATCGATCATGTCGGGACTGCGCCTCGCAATGGCTCAGTCGTGGCTCTTTCTTGTCGCGGCCGAACTGCTGGCGGCTGCGATGGGTCTGGGATTTCTCCTCACACTGGCGCAGTCAACCGGTCGAGTGGACCAGATCTTGCTCGCGATAGTCTTGCTCGCGATTCTCGGTACCCTGAGCAACGCCGTGTTGAGCGGCGCACAAAAGTACCTGCTCCGAAGATGGATATGACGAGAACGTCCCCGCTTCGGCCACCGACGTCGTAGAATTACAGAAGGTATCGTCCGCCGCTTACGCGCGCGACTGATTCCGTCATCTCACCGCCAACATCCGAACCAGGAGGTTCCGCCATGGCCGGAATGAACCAGGGCATTATCGAGCCGCCCATCGACAGCCTTCTCGAAAAGGTCGACTCGAAGTACCAGTTGGTGATTTACGCATCCAAGCGGGCGCGCCAGATCAACGACTACTACTCCGACCTTCACGAGGGAAATCTCTTTGATAATGTCGGCCCGCTTGTCGACTCTTCAGTCGAAGACAAGCCGCTGACAATTGCGCTTCACGAGATTCACGAAGACAAGCTTCGCCTCCGTCACGCAGAGTAATTTTGCGGCAGCCTCCGAGTGAGCTGCCTCACCTCAGGCCCCGGGACACCAATGTCCGGGGCCTGAGGCACACTCGGAACACCTCGACGCCATTTGGCCTCATCACATAGCCACGCCACGGGAGCTTCGTTTGACCGGTCTGCGCCTCTTCACCTCCGAATCTGTAACAGAGGGACACCCCGATAAGATCTGCGACCAGATCTCAGACAGCATCCTCGATGCGATTCTGACCGACGACCCCCAGGGTCGCGTCGCGGTTGAGACGCTCGTCACAACGGGTCTCGTACATGTCGCTGGCGAGGTATCGACCAGTGCCTATGTAGAGATTCCTGCGATCGTTCGAAGCGTCGTCAACCGGATCGGCTACACATCGAGCGACACCGGCTTCGATGGAGAGTCTTGCGGAGTGAGCGTATCGATCGGTGCGCAGTCTTCTGATATCGCCGCTGGTGTCGACAAGGCTTTCGAACGGCGCGAAGGTGGCTCGGCAGACCCGCGCGATGAGCAAGGCGCTGGTGACCAGGGAATCATGTTCGGGTACGCAACGAACGAGACACCCCAGTACATGCCGATGGCAGCGTGGACCGCTCACAGAATCGCTGAAAGGCTCGCGGACGTGCGTCGCTCCGGCGTGCTTCCTTTCCTTCGACCCGATGGAAAAACGCAGGTTACCCTCGGCTACGAAGGTCACGTTCCTCGCACGATCGACTCTGTAGTCCTCTCGACTCAGCATCACCCCGACATCTCACAAGATGACTTGCGAGCTGCCGTTCAAGCTGAGGTGATTGACCCCGTGCTCGATGCAACCGGGCTCGACCGCCCCGGTCTCAAATACTTCATCAACCCGGCAGGACCCTTCGTGATCGGCGGCCCCAAGGGCGACGCTGGCCTCACTGGACGAAAAATCATCATTGACACTTATGGTGGAGCGGCTCGCCACGGCGGCGGCGCGTTCAGCGGCAAAGACCCCTCGAAGGTCGACCGTTCGGCAGCGTACGCCATGCGCTGGGTCGCAAAGAACGCTGTTGCTGCGGGCATGGCCGAGCGCCTGGAAGTCCAGGTGGCGTATGCGATCGGCAAGGCAAAGCCCGTAGGTCTCTACGTCGAGACATTCGGTACCGGCGCAGTTTCTGATGATGTCATCACTTCAGCCATCCGAGACGTTTTTGATCTCCGACCCAAAGCGATCATCGACCAGCTCGATCTTCTGCGACCGATCTACGCTCAGACGGCCGCCTATGGTCACTTCGGGCGCGAGAATCCCGATTTCACGTGGGAACGGCTCGACAAGGTCGAGGCGCTCCGAAGCGCCGCCGGAATGTGACATGAGTCGGCGACGCGTCGCACGCGTTCTGCTCGATTCCCCGGTGCCACAGTTAGATCGACTTTTCGACTACGAGATACCCGATTCACTCGCCGAAGCAGCCATTCCCGGCGTGCGAGTTCGCGTGCCGCTGAGATCTGCTGGACGCATGATCGACGGCTACATCGTCGAGGTCGATGAGAGCAGTGATTCCGATCGTCCGCTATCGGAGCTCGAAGAAGTAGTTTCCCCCATCGCTGTGCTGCCGAACACGTTGTACACGCTGGCACGACGAGCTGCAGACCGCGCGGCGGGTTCCGCAAGCGACGTTCTCCGTGTCGCGGTACCGAAGCGAATGGTGCGCGCAGAGAAGGCGTGGCTTGCGGCGGACCCACCGGCTTTCCCGCAGTGTGATCTCGACGCGATAGGTCGCGCCCGCGCCGTTCTCGATGAGTTCCCTGGCGCGACAGCCGCAATCTCGGAAGGAAACCGGCTTGCGATCGATGCGCCGCCGCGCCTTACCTCTACAAACGACGGCGCTCATGTTGGTGCATGGGCTCATGTCATTGCTGCGAGTGCGGCAGTAACGCTTGCTACGGGCCGCAGCGCAATAATCGTCGTGCCCGATCATCGTGACCGCGCGCAAGTGACGGCAGCCCTCGCTGACTTCTTGCCAGCCGACGCAATCGTCCGGGATGACGCGGCACAGTCTGGTCCCGCACGGTACGCCGCTTACCTTCGGGTGCTAGCAAAAGCACCCTGTGTCGTTGTCGGCACCAGATCAACTGTCTATTCACCTGCTGCGCGCACGGGGCTCGTGATCATCTGGGACGACGGTGATCCGCTGCTTTCCGAACCTCTGAGTCCTGGAGTGCATGCGCGGGACGCCGCGCTACTCCGACAAGAAATTGAGGGAAGCGCGCTGCTTTTCATCGGCCACACGCGAACGTCCGATGTCGAACGGCTGGTCGCGGTCGGATGGGTAAGAGAAATTGCAGCACGGCGTCGCCAGTCGCCGCGAGTCGTGCTCGCCGCTGCGAACGACGGCGACGGCCGTGGTGCACGAATTCCTTCTTCGGCTTACCGCGCTGCGCGCGAAGCTCTGGCGCTTGGTCCGGTACTCGTGCAGGTTTCGCGGCCGGGGTATGCGCCCACGCTTGTGTGCAGTGATTGCCGCAAACCGGCCCGTTGTCGTCACTGCGCGGGACCCTTACATGCACGGCGTCCGAAAGCCGCACCGGAATGCACCTGGTGCGGACGCACCGCCAACAATTGGACGTGTGCAAATTGCGACTCCGATCGTCTTCGCATGGCCTCCGCCGGAAGCGAACGCACAGCCGATGAACTCGGGCGCGCCTTTCCTGGTGTGCGCGTAGTTGTTGCCGACGGCGAACACCCCGTCACTCACCTCGATGATCGCCCGGCACTTGTCATAGCCACTCGTGGCGCAGAACCAATTGCTGCGGGCGGATACCGCGCCATCCTTCTCCTCGACGGAGAGCGGATGCTGCTGGCCGAGGATCTTCGTATCGGCGAGTCCGCATTGCGGTGGTGGTCCAACGCTGCCGCGCTCGCGGCTCCCGGAGCATCTGTGCATCTCGTGGGCGTGGTCGGGCCAGTTGCTCGCGCGCTCGCGACATGGACACAGCCTGCGTACGCACGCGCAGAACTCGAAGACCGCGGCCCCCTGCGAATGCCGCCGACAGTGCGGGTTGCGAGTCTCGAGGGCGAGCTTGCCGCGGTGACGGATGCTCTTCAATCACTCCACGACACGGTACCCGCTGTCGACTCTCCCGCCGTTCTCGGGCCGGTTCCGATTGAGAGCGAAGATGGTCCTCGGGTTCGTGCGCTGGTGCGATTCGACTACAACCTTGGTTCGGCGGTCACCGCCGCTCTTCGCGCCGCCGTCATCGCTGCCGCGATGCGCGCTCGGAAGCCACGGGGACCTCGCGCTCCACGGGTCCGGAATACACTCAAAGTTCGGGTCGACGTGCCCGATCTGCAACTGTAAGGAATCCGATGCGAATCGTCTTCGCGGGCACACCCGCTCCCGCCGTGCCCTCACTTGAGGCACTTATTGCGAGCCGCCACGAAATCGCTGCTGTCGTCACCCGACCGGACGCAGCGCTTGGCCGCAAGCGCGTTGTGACGCCCTCGCCGGTAGGAAGCGCCGCAGATGCTCACGGCATCCCGACTATTAAAGCTGCGAAGCTCGACGACGATGCGACAGCTCGAATTGCTGCGCTGCAGCCAGATCTCGGAGTAATCGTGGCCTATGGTGGCCTCGTCCGCGAGCCTTTGCTGTCGACTCCCCGGTTGGGTTGGATCAATCTCCACTTTTCGCTGTTGCCGAGGTGGCGCGGAGCAGCACCTGTGCAGCACTCGCTTATTGCCGGGGATATTACGACAGGAGTGACGGTATTCCACCTTGTGCCCGCGCTCGACGCCGGCGATATTTTGGCAGCGTCTGAGATGGTGGTGCCCCCACTCGCAACGGCGGGAACACTGCTCGATGCCCTCGCGATCGAGGGAGCTGCGGTACTCGTCGACGTAGTGAATGCACTCGGCGAAGAGCGCACCACGGCCAAACCGCAAAAGGGCGAAGTGACCCTTGCGCCTAAAATTTCTCTCGACGACGCGCGCATTCGCTGGAACGACGGACAGGATGCCGTGCTGAACAGAGTGCGTGGTGTGACCCCCGAACCTGGCGCTTTCACGCTTATTGCCGGCTCGCGACTGAAAATTCTTGCTGCGCATCGCGCAGAAAGCCACTCGCTGTTGCAGCCGGGGGTCATGCGTTCTATTGAGGGTGATGTCTCGGTCGGAACAGCGACGGAACCCATCGTTCTTACGCGCGTCCAGCCCGCGGGAAAAGCTGCGATGAATGCAACTGACTGGTGGCGGGGACTTCGCACCGACGAACTGAGGACAGACTCTTGAGACGCTCGCGAAACTCGCACACTCCGCCGACACGAACTGCATCTGCGCGCACAGTGGCCTACGACACGATAAGGGCCGTCTCCGAGTCGGATGCTTACGCGAACCTATTGCTGCCAACTCTCATTGCGCGTGCCGGGCTCGACACGGCTGATGCAGCTCTTGCCACTGAGCTCACCTATGGAACGCTCCGAAAGCAGGGTACTTATGACGCGATGATCGCTCTTGCCGCGAACCGCGAGGTGTCTCTCATCGACCCTCCGGTTCTTGACGCCTTGCGGCTAGGAGTGCATCAACTTCTATCGACACGAATCGCGTCACATGCAGCTGTCAACGAATCAGTCAGTCTCGTTCGCCGCGAGGGCGGAGCTTCTGCTGCCGGGTTCGCGAACGCCGTGCTCCGTCGCATTTCTCTTGATACTCCGGGGGAGTGGGCTGCTCGTGTCTCGGATGCCGCGCGGTCCGAGGATGAACGCATTGGTGTGACTCGCTCGCATCCGGTCTGGATCGTGCGCGCTTTCCGGAGAGCGCTGGCCGCGGAAGGACGTGCAGATGAACTCGATGCTCTGCTGCTTGCCGACAACGAGGCCCCTGGGGTGACGATGGCGGCTCTTCCGGGTGTCGCGGATGCACCCCAGGGAAAGACCGCGACGCGATATTCTCCCATCGGCTTTCAGCTGGGTGGCGGCGATCCGGATGCTGTGGTCACTGGTTCTGGTGGCGGTCTTCGCGTGCAAGACGAAGGGTCGCAGCTTGTCGCCCTTGCGCTCACGCGCGTGACTCCCGTCGGCGCCGACGAACGGTGGCTCGATCTGTGTGCTGGCCCCGGTGGGAAGACAGCGATTCTTGCGGCAGAAGCTGTTTCTCACGGAGCGACGATCGACGCCAATGAGGTCATTCCCGCACGGGCAGGCCTGGTGCGCCGTGCCGTCGTCGCAGTCCCACTCGACGTGAACGTTGCAGAAGAAGACGGGCGCGCTTTCGCGACCGAACACGCCGGAGAGTACGACCGCGTTCTCGTGGATGCTCCGTGCACGGGTCTCGGCGCTCTGCGTCGCCGACCTGAAGCACGGTGGCGAAAGTCATCGAGTGACGTCGCAGACCTCGTCGACGTGCAACGTGATCTCGTGGATGCCGGGCTTCGCGCGCTCGCGCCGGGTGGGATTCTCGCCTACGTGACATGTTCACCGCATCTTGCGGAGACTGTCGGCGTGATGGCTGATGTTCGCCGTGACTGGGCCGACAAGATCGAGGAACTCGATGCGCGTGCTGCGCTCAACGCGGTGGCGCGCGAACCCCTTGATCTTCCGGTCCCGAGCGACGGTTCTGGCCGCGCTCAGCTTTGGCCGCATCGGCACGGTACTGACGCGATGTTCCTCACGCTGCTCCGACGACGCTGAGGGCGAGTCGCCGCGCCGGCGTGAGCTCGGTTTACTTAATGATGCGCACCTGCGTGCCGAGATCACGCAACTGTGCCTCTAGCGCAGTGAGTGCCGCGGGATGCAGGTGCGCAAGTTCGCTCACATCGAGTGACACCGGGAAGTTCGCATCAGCGCCGTGAATCAGCTCGCGAAGGGTAACGAGTACCCGCTCAGCTCCTGAGAATGCGAGTTCTCCGCCGAGCCGCACGATCATTCCTTCCGGCGTGCGATCAACGGTGATTCCGGGGCGGGTAATGCTTTCGTGACGGTCAAAGACATGCATGCCGAACTCGCGGGAGAGACGCTCCACCAGGATGCTGCCTCTCACGCTGTTGCCGTGGCTATCGAGGCGCGGGCTGAACGCGCCGACTCCGAACTGTGACGGCGCAACCGATACGAGCCCACCGGCGACGCCACTCTTGCTCGGCAGCCCCACGCGCATGAGCCACTCTCCAGAGAAGTCATACATGCCACAACTCGTCATGATCGACACGACGTCGCGTGCCACCGATTCAGGGATCACCTGTTCATTGTTGACAGGATTTCTGCCCGAGAACGCCAGTGTTCCCGACATCACTGCGATGTCTCGTGCCGTCACAAGAACGGAGCACTGGCGAAAGTACGCCTCGACTACTTCATCGACTCGCTCGTGCAGTACTCCGTAGGAACGCATGAGGTAGGCAAGCGCACGGTTCCGGTCGCCAGTTTCGGATTCGGACTCGTATACCGACTCATCGACGGTGAGCTGGCGCCCAGCAAACCGGGAGAGTCCCGCAACGATCGTCCGGGTGCGTTCATGTCTGTCAGCGCCCGGAATCAAACCGGTGGTGGCTATCGCTCCCGCGTTGACGAGCGGGTTTGCAGGCCTACCTGTCTGCGGCTCCAAGCTGATGGCGTTGAAAGGTTCACCGCTCGGCTCCACCCCGACGCGCGCGAGCACGTCGTCTCGTCCATGCATTGCGAACGCGAGCGCCAGGACAAACGGCTTTGATACTGACTGGATCGTAAATTCAACCTCGTCATCGCCGACCGATCTCACAACTCCGCGCGGGCCAACGACTGCCAATGCGAATCGATCCGGATCGGCTTTGGCGAGCTCAGGGATGTACTGGGCCGGCTCTCCCGCGTCAAGCGGACGAACATTTTCAAGCAACGAAGACAACAACGAAACGATGGGATCCACAAACTGACCCTACGCGGCGGGATAATGGTTGCGTGCCTGAATTTCGAGTGAACCCCAGCATCCTCGCCGCCGATTTCGTGAACATGGAACGAGAATTAGGCCGAATCAGCTCCGCCGACTTCGTGCACGTCGACGTCATGGATAACCACTTCGTGCCGAACCTCACGTTCGGACTCCAAATGGTGGAACGTATCGCCGAGACGAGTCCAGTGCCTCTCGACGTGCATTTGATGATCGATAATCCCGAAAAATGGGCGCCCGGCTACGCCGAAGCTGGTGCTGCATCCGTGACTTTTCATCTTGAAGCTTCGAGCAATCCTGTCGCTCTTGCCCGCCGCCTTCGCGCGATGGGCGCACGCGCGGGAGTTGCGTTAAAACCCGGCACCGACGCATCCTCGCTCTTGGAAACCATCGACGAATTCGATCAGATTCTTGTGATGACCGTGGAACCGGGGTTTGGCGGCCAGTCATTTATGCCCGAAACGATGCCGAAGCTGCAGCAGCTCGCCGCGGAGGCGAAACAACGCGGATCTGCCGTCTGGTTGCAGGTCGATGGTGGCATCAGCGAGTCGACGATCGCCCAAGCAGCAGCTGCCGGTGCCGATACATTCGTCGCGGGTTCCGCAGTGTTCGGCGCCGCCGACCCTGATGCGGCGATCGCTGGTCTTCGCTCACTCGCAGCACACGCTCACTGAAGCGGCGCCGCGAGCTCGGTTCGTTCGATACCCTGAGAGGGTGAAGACGTTCGACGGCCTATTTGAAGAGCTCACCGCCAAGGCTGCAGCTCGGCCACAAGGCTCGGGAACAATTGCCCAGCTCGATGCTGGAGTCCACGCGATCGGCAAGAAGATCGTCGAAGAAGCCGCAGAAGTGTGGATGGCAGCCGAGTACGAGTCCAACGACGAGGCGGCCGAAGAGATTTCGCAGCTGCTGTACCACCTGCAGGTCATGATGGTCGCCAAGGGGCTCAGCCTCGAAGACGTGTACCGACATCTCTGATTCACGTCTCCGACCTTTCACTCAAATCGCTCCCGAAAGTCACTCAGTCATGCTGCGAATCGCCGTGCCAAACAAAGGATCGCTGTCCGAGACAGCATCCGAAATGCTCCACGAAGCCGGCTATGTCGGTCGACGTGACCCCAAAGACCTTTACGTGGCCGACCCCGAAAACGAGGTCGAATTCTTCTACCTTCGCCCACGGGACATCGCCACCTACGTTGGCTCCGGTGCACTCGACGTCGGCATCACCGGGCGTGATTTGCTTCTTGACGCGCGGATGCCAGGGGCACACGAGATCGAAGCGCTCGGTTTTGGGGCGTCGACATTCCGCTTTGCCGCCCGGCCCGGTCGGTTCTCAACACTCGCTGAGCTCGACGGTGTGCGAGTCGCGACAGCGTATCCGGGTTTGGTTGACAGCTACCTCGACGAGCAGGGCATTGCCGTTGATCTGGTGCCGCTCGACGGCGCCGTCGAATCAGCAGTTCAGCTCGGTGTGGCTGACGCTGTCGCCGATGTTGTCTCCACGGGAACAACACTCCGCCAGGCTGGGCTCGAAATCTTCGGGCCGAAGCTTCTCGAATCTGAAGCAGTACTGATCAGCGGCGCCGACGAGCCCGAGGGGCTGGCTACCCTCCTTCGACGTTTGCGCGGTGTGCTCGTGGCCCGCCGTTACGTCATGGTCGACTACGACCTTCCTGCCAAGCTCGTTGATGCGGCTGTCGCTCTTGCTCCCGGAATCGAATCGCCCACGGTATCGCCACTTCGTGACCCCGACTGGGTTGCCGTGCGAGTCATGAGCCCCCGTCGCGGCGTCAATCAGGTGATGGATTCGCTCTATGGATTGGGTGCTCGGGCGATCCTCGTCACTGAGATCACCGCAGCGAGACTGTAATGACCCTCGTTTCGCGCGTGATCCCGTGTCTCGACGTCGCTGCTGGGCGTGTTGTTAAGGGCGTGAACTTCGAGAATCTGCGCGACATGGGTGACCCGGTCGAACTAGCCCGCCTGTACTTCGAACAGGGCGCTGACGAACTCACGTTTCTGGATGTCACAGCGACCGTCGATCAGCGCGCGACAACGTACGACGTCGTGCGTCGAACCGCCGAAGAAGTCTTTATCCCGTTGACAGTCGGTGGCGGGGTGCGAACAACAGACGACGTCGCGCGGCTGCTCGCCGTCGGAGCCGACAAAATTGGTGTCAACTCTGCTGCCATCGCGCGGCCTGAACTCATCGACGAGATCGCTGATCGATTCGGCGCACAGGTCCTCGTCCTGTCTCTTGATATCAAGCGCGCGGACACGACCTCATCGGGCTTTGTCGTAACCACACACGGCGGACGAACAGCAACCACGCTCGATGCGCTCGACTGGGCCCGCGAAGCAATAGCGCGTGGTGCTGGCGAGCTTCTTGTGAACTCGATCGACGCAGATGGCACGCGCGACGGCTTCGACGTTGAGCTCGTCGCCCTCATGCGCGAAGTATCGAGTGTGCCCGTTATCGCGTCCGGTGGCGCGGGGGAGGCCGCACACTTCGCGCCGGCAGTTCACGCTGGTGCCGACGCGGTACTCGCGGCATCCGTGTTCCACTCTGGTTACTTGACAATTGGCGACGTGAAACGCGCGATGACATCCGACGGAATTGAGGTGCGCTGATGAGCGAAGAACCGACCGAAGATGTCGCAGAACGCATCAAGCGTGTCACTTTCAACGATGTTGGCCTCGTCGGTGCCATCGTGCAGCAGTGGGACACAAAAGAGGTCCTCATGATGGGCTGGATGGATGCTGAAGCTCTCCGCCGCACGCTGCTATCTGGCCGGGCTACCTATTGGTCGCGCTCTCGCCAGGAGTACTGGCGGAAGGGCGACACCTCGGGAAATATTCAACTTGTACGCGGTGCGAGACTCGACTGCGATGGCGACGCCATTCTCTTGAGTGTCGAGCAGGTTGGCCCGGCCTGCCACACAGGTACTCGCACCTGTTTCGACGCCGATGATCTCCACCCGGTAACGGCCTCAAGTTCATGACCGCGCGCGCACGACTCATCAGCGTCCTTGCCGTATTGTCTGCTGGCGCACTAGGGATTATCTCGTCAACGCAAACGTGGCTCAGCGTCACGGTTGCTGACGGATCTTCGTCGAGCCTTCCTGTCTCCGGTGCAGCAACGATACCTGTGCTCGCCCCATTGAGCCTCGCTGTGCTCGCTGCGGGAGCCGCCCTTTCGATCATTGGTCTCGTGCTGCGCTATATTTTTGGCGTCCTGACACTGGTGATCGCGGGCGGGCTGTCGTACGCCACCGCCCAGGTCGCGTTCGCGCCGCCTGTGACAGCAGTTTCGTCGACCGTGACCGAGGCGACAGGCATTAGCGGAATCGACGCGATCACAGATCTCGTTTCTGACATCGTGGTCACACCGTGGCCATTCATATCGCTACTGGCCTGGATCATCTTGATCTTCGGCAGTATCTTCATGCTCTTCACCGCTCGGCGTTGGAATCGCGGCGGGAGACGGTACGACACAGCCGCGCGCCGCGAGGTGGACGATGGAAAGCCACTTGATTCAATCGATTCGTGGGACGGGCTCTCACGTGGCGATGATCCGACTGCCCCAGGTGACGCCCGCTAGACTTAACTGTGCGCGCTGATCGGCGCGCCCGCACCCGAAGGAGACTCATGAGCAACCCCATCGGCGACCCCGGCCACGGTCATTCGCCGGCGGCATGGACAGCCGTGATCATCATGCTCGTTGCCACCGCCATCGGCACCCTCGCATTCTTCCTGGACATGCCTTGGCTCGTGTGGACGTCGGTCGTGTTCATCGCAATTGGCGCACTCGTCGGTTGGATTTTGGCGAAGGTCGGCTACGGCGTCAACGGCCCGAAGTACGCGCCGAAAGAGCATTGAGCATGCTCGCCGAGCTCACTGCCGGCGCTGTCGAAGATGCCCAAAGCCGCGAACGAGTCCGAGCATTTGAGGTCGTCGAGAAGGAAGCCTTTGAGGCCGCGCCCGCGCGCGATGCTCTGAGCGCGCTCGCTCCGGCCGACCAGGTCAAGATCATCGCCGAGATCAAGCGTGCGAGCCCGTCGCGCGGAGATCTTGCTTCGATTACCGATCCGGCCCTGCAAGCACGTCGCTATGAGCAGGGCGGCGCAAGCGCTATCTCCGTGCTCACCGAAGGCCGTAAGTTCAAGGGCAGCCTCGCCGACCTTGAAGCGGTAAAAGCTGCGGTGTCACTTCCGGTGCTCCGCAAAGACTTCATCGCAACGAGCTACCAGGTCTTCGAAGCTCGCGCAGCTGGTGCAGATCTCGTCCTGTTGATCGTCGCCGCGCTCGACCAGAAGCTCCTTTCAGATCTCCACGACCTCGTGCGAGAACTCGGCATGACTGCACTCGTTGAAACCCACTCTGCCGACGAAGTTTCGCGGGCCGTGGACATTGGCGCTGAAGTTATCGGAGTCAATGCAAGGGATTTGTCGACCTTCCAGCTTGATCGAGATCTCTTCGGTCGTCTCGTCGGCAGGATTCCCAGCGGTGTCGTCAAAATCGCTGAGTCTGCGGTCGTGGCGCCATCAGATGTTTCCCACTACCGCGCAGCGGGAGCCGACGTCGTGCTTGTCGGCGAAGCTCTCGTGACGGGTGACCCCGTTGCCACGCTGCGTGCATTTCGAGGAGAGAACGCATGAGCCTTCGCGACATCCACGGACCATTCTTCGGCGACTTCGGCGGCAGATTCATGCCCGAATCGCTCATCGCTGCGATCGATGAGCTGACAGCTGTGTACGAGTCAGCGATGGTTGACCCGAAGTTCACGGCCGAGCTCGCATCGCTGTTGCATTCGTATGCCGGAAGGCCCTCGCCAATCACCGAGGTTCCACGTTTCGCGGAGTACGCCGGCGGAGCGCGGGTCTTTCTCAAGCGTGAAGATCTCAACCACACTGGCTCTCACAAAATCAACAACGTCTTGGGGCAGGCACTTCTCACCAAACGCCTCGGTAAGACTCGTGTCATCGCCGAGACCGGCGCCGGACAGCACGGTGTAGCCACAGCGACCGCCGCTGCGCTCTTCGGGTTCGAGTGCACGATTTACATGGGCGAGGTTGACACCGAACGTCAGGCGCTGAATGTCGCCCGCATGCGGCTTTTGGGCGCGGAAGTGATTCCAGTGACCACCGGTTCACGCACGCTCAAAGACGCCATCAACGAGGCATATCGCGACTGGGTGGCTTCCGTCGAAACGACGAACTACATTTTCGGCACCGCTGCGGGCCCCCACCCGTTCCCCTCGATGGTGCGTGATTTCCAGAAAGTTATCGGCGAAGAAGCCCGCGCGCAGCTCATTGCGGAAGCCGGTCGGCTTCCCGACGCCGTCTTTGCTTGCGTCGGAGGCGGCTCGAACGCAATCGGCATGTTCGATGCGTTCCTTGATGACGCAGATGTGCGTCTCTACGGCGTTGAAGCTGCCGGTGACGGAGTAGACACGCCGAAGCATGCGGCCTCAATTGAGCGTGGTCGACCCGGGGTTCTTCACGGGGCGAAGACCTTTGTTCTGCAAGACGAAGACGGCCAGACTGTGGAGTCGCACTCCATTTCTGCGGGGCTTGACTATCCGGGCGTCGGTCCGGCTCACGCGTGGCTTTCGGAGTTAGGTCGAGCCGAGTACATTCCTGCCACCGACGACGAAGCAATGCAGGCGCTGAGATTGCTGTCGAAGACTGAGGGAATCATCCCCGCAATCGAGACAGCTCACGCTCTCGCCGGCGCAATGCGCATCGGACGGGAGATGGGCCCTGACGGCGTTATCGCCATCTGCCTCTCCGGGCGTGGCGATAAAGACATGGACACCGCCGCTCGGTACTTCGAGCTGTACGACGAACAGGCCACATCTTGACTTCACGTGTTGCCGCCGCGATCGATGCGGCTCATGCCGAGGGGCGCGCAGCCTTCATCGGGTATCTTCCCCTTGGTTTTCCTGACTTGGAAACAAGCATCGAAGCTGCTGTGACGCTCGCTGAAAGCGGTGCAGATGTCATCGAACTTGGGCCCCCCTATTCGGATCCTGTGATGGACGGCGTCGTCATTCAAGAAGCCACGCAGGCAGCACTAGCCGGCGGGTTCCGACTGCGCGATATTTTTCCCGCGATCGCTGAAATCACGAGCCGAACAGACGTGCCTGTCGTTGTGATGACATATTGGAACCCGGTTTTCCAATACGGCGTCGATCGATATGCCGATGATCTCGCGGCAGCCGGGGGAGCAGGGCTGATCACTCCCGACGTCACACCCGAGTCGGCTCCGGAGTGGATTGCAGCGAGTGATCGCACGGGTCTTGACCGCATTTTTCTTGCATCGCCGACATCATCGGATGACCGACTTCGAGTCGTGGTCGAAAACTCTCGCGGGTTTGTCTACACGGTGTCCACGATGGGGATCACTGGGGAGCGCGCTGACCTAGACGCTGCGGCGCGCACGCTTGTGGGGCGCTTGCGAGACGCTGGCGCAGAGCATGCCTGCGTGGGAATTGGCATCTCAACTTCTGCTCACGTTGCAGGTGTTTCCGAATACGCCGATGGTGCAATCGTGGGTACAGCGCTCGTTCGAGCCCTGCGGGATGGCGGTTTGTCTGAGCTCGCGGCGACAGCAAAAGAGCTGTCGAGCGGAACTCGGCGTCAGTCGTAGACTCTTGAGCATGACGTTCGCCTCCACGAGTGCGCTCTCCGGCGTTCTCGCCAGCATCCCGAGCCCTTCGATCAGTTACTTCGACATCGGTCCGGTGCGTATCCATTTCTACGCGCTGTGCATCATCGCCGGAATTATCGTCGCTGTCCTCCTCACGAACCGGCGTTTGACCAAGCGAGGGGTAGAGCCCTGGGCGGTTATCGACGTCGCACTTCTCGCGGTGCCGCTGGCGATAATCGGCGCACGTATTTTCCATGTGCTCACCCACCCGGGGTTCTACTTCGGTGAGGGAAAAGACATTCTCGCAGTCTTTTACATTTGGGAAGGCGGTATCGCAATCTTCGGTGCCCTCCTTGGCGGGGCAGTCGGTGCATGGCTCGGTTGCAAATGGACGGGAATCCGCTTTTCTGCTTTTGCCGACGCTCTCGCTCCAGGCATGATCATTGCCCAGGCGCTAGGTCGATTCGGCAACTGGTTCAATCAGGAACTCTTCGGGCTTCCCACAAATCTGCCGTGGGGACTCGAGATCAATCCTGACAATTCCGCGTTTCTGGCTGGATTGCCCACAGACACTCTCTTTCACCCCACGTTTTTGTATGAGGTGATCTGGAACCTCCTCGGTGCCGCGGTCATCCTCTGGGCCGGTCGACGTTTTATGTTGCAGTGGGGCCGCTTGTTCGGTCTGTACCTGATTTGGTACAGCGCAGGGCGTATCTTCTGGGAGTCGATTCGCATTGACCCTAGCGAGATCATCTTTGGCCTGCGGACAAACGTGTGGGCCGCAATCTTCGGCGTCATCGTCGGTCTTGTCATTATGATCGTGCAGCATTACCGTCACACCGGTTTCGAACCATCGCCCTACATGCCGGGTCGCGAGTGGAGCGGCGCTAGCACGGTACAATCACAAGAAGCTGATGACTACGTGGACGTGAGCGAGCCGCCCGCTTCCACTGTCGATCAAGGCAACGCCACAAGCTCCGCCGCCGCAAACTAAGTCTCCGGGCCAACGTAGTCCCACTCCAGCATCAACGTGAGGACGGTAGGTATGGCTTCGAGCCCCCGTCACAGCCCGACCGAAGCTTCGGTCGGCGGCGCATTCCCGCACAAGCAGGGTATGTACAACCCGGCATTCGAAAAGGATGCCTGTGGTTTGGCGATGGTCGCGACTCTGCGCGGTGAGCCAGGTCACGACATCATCGATTTGGCGCTCACGGCGCTTCGTAACCTCGAACACCGCGGTGCCATCGGATCGGATGCGGGCACCGGCGATGGCGCCGGCATCCTGACACAGATGCCTGACGCATTCTTGCGTGCGGTCGTCGACTTCGAGTTGCCTCCCATGGGCGAATATGCGGCAGGAATGATCTTCCTGCCCATGGACTCCGAGCAGCGAGAAGCTCAGAAGGCTGGGATCGAGCAGATCGCACAAAGCGAGAACCTCGAGGTCTTGGGATGGCGTGAAGTTCCGACCGACGCTGAACACCTCGGCAAGCTCGCGTACAACGCGCGACCTGCCTTCGAACAGCTCTTCGTGAGCCGCCCGGCGGTCGGTGACGCTGCCGCGCTGTCTGGGATCGAGCTCGACCGACGCGTGTACCGACTTCGGAAGCGCTCTCGACACGACCTGGGCGCATACTTCGTTTCGTTGTCTGCGCGAACGCTCGGCTACAAGGGCATGGTCACGACTCTGCAGCTGGAGCCGTTCTACCCGGATCTCCAAGACGAGCGGTTCGCCTCTGAGCTCGCAGTCGTCCACTCGCGTTACTCCACGAACACTTTCCCGTCCTGGCCGCTCGCCCAGCCCCTTCGCATGCTCGCCCACAACGGTGAGATAAACACCGTCAAGGGCAACCGCAACTGGATGCGGGCTCGCCAGTCACAGCTCGAATCGGAACTGCTTGGTGATATCAAGCCCCTCCTGCCGATCTGCTCAACCGGCGTAAGCGACTCAGCCTCATTCGACGAGGTTCTTGAGTTACTGACCCTCACCGGTCGCAGCCTCCCACACGCAATCATGATGATGGTGCCCGAGGCATACGAGAAGCAGACCGACATCGATCCGGACCTGCGCGCCTTCTACGACTACCACTCCATGCAGATGGAGCCGTGGGACGGACCTGCCGCGCTCATCTTCACCGACGGAACCCTCGTCGGTGCGACGCTCGACCGCAATGGACTACGTCCGGGCCGCTGGACAGAAACCACCGACGGACTCATCGTCATCGGTAGTGAAACCGGTGTGCTCGATTTTGCTCCCGAACGCATCAAGCGCCGCGGCCGCTTGCAGCCTGGCCGAATGTTCCTCGTTGACACGGCAGCGGGACGGATCGTTGAAGACGAAGAGATCAAGACCGACCTCGCGACAATGAAGCCTTGGAAGCAGTGGCTTGACGCGGGACGGGTGCGGCTTTCAGAGCTGCCTGAACGCGAGCACATTGTGCACCCGATCGCATCGATTACGCGTCGCCAGCGCACCTTCGGCTATACCGAAGAAGAGGTTCGCATTCTGCTCACGCCCATGGGTCAAAAGGGCGCCGAGCCGCTCGGTGCCATGGGAAGCGACACGCCCGTCGCTGTTCTGAGCGACCGCCCCCGTCTGCTCTTTGATTACTTCACTCAGCAGTTCGCGCAGGTGACCAACCCACCGCTCGACTCAATTCGAGAAGAAGTAGTGACGTCTCTGTCTCTCGGACTCGGCCCTGAGCCGAACCTCCTCACTTGGGGAGCGGACCACGCGCGCACTGTCACACTCGACTTCCCGGTTATCGACAACGATGAACTGGCCAAGATCCAGCACATCGACACCGCCCTGCCTGGACGCACTTCGGTCACGATTCGCGGTTTGTACCGCGTCGAGGCCGGTGCCAAGGGAATGCAGAAACGCCTCACCCAGATGTGCTCTGAGGTCGACCGCGCTATCGAAGACGGTGCCGAGTTCATCGTTCTGAGTGATCGCGACTCCAATAAGGATCTCGCACCCATTCCGTCGCTCCTCATGCTTGCGGCAATCCACCATCACCTGATTCGACGCGAAACGCGCATGAAGGTCGGGCTTGTCGTTGAAGCTGGTGACGTGCGGGAAGTGCACCACGTCGCGACACTCATCGGCTATGGGGCGTCCGCGGTTAACCCGTATCTCGCAATGGAAACTGCCGAGTATCTGGTGCGCGCGGGCTTCATCACCGGTATTACGCCCGAAAAGGCCGTCAAGAACCTCATCTACGCGCTCGGCAAGGGCGTGTTGAAGATCATGTCGAAGATGGGCATTTCGACCGTGTCGTCGTACGCCGGCGCACAGGTATTCGAAGCGGTCGGGCTCTCTCAAGACTTCGTCGACGAGTTCTTCTCTGGAACTGAGACGAAGCTCAGCGGCGTAGGCCTTGACGTCATCGCTAAGGAAAACGCCGCGCGCCATGCGTTTGCGTACCCAGAAGATGGTGCCGTGCGAGCTCACGAGAGGCTCTGGACCGGCGGCGAATATCAGTGGCGCCGCGATGGCACCCCCCACTTGTTCAACCCCGATACTGTTTTCCGGCTGCAGCACTCCACGCGAAACCGTCGATATGACATCTTCCGCGAGTACACAAAGTTGGTGGACGATCAGGCGGCAGAGCTGAAGACGCTTCGTGGTCTCTTCACGCTCCGCACCGGAACTCGCCCGCGTGTCCCTCTCGATGAGGTTGAGTCGGTGGCATCCATCGTCAAGCGCTTCTCTACCGGCGCGATGAGCTACGGCTCTATCTCGAAGGAAGCTCACGAGACACTTGCTATTGCGATGAACTCCATCGGCGCGAAGTCCAATACGGGTGAGGGTGGCGAAGATGTTGATCGGCTGCTTGATCCCACTCGACGCAGCGCGATCAAACAGGTCGCATCCGGACGATTCGGCGTAACGAGCCTCTACCTGACGAATGCGGACGACATCCAGATCAAGCTCGCTCAGGGTGCAAAGCCAGGCGAAGGCGGACAGCTTCCGCCGACGAAGGTCTACCCATGGGTGGCACGTACCCGGCATGCGACCGCTGGTGTCGGCCTCATCTCGCCTCCACCGCACCACGACATCTATTCGATCGAAGACCTCAAGCAGCTCATTTTCGATTTGAAGCGCGCCAACCCTGCCGCACGCGTTCACGTCAAGCTCGTGAGTCAGTCCGGAATCGGTGCTGTCGCGGCCGGTACGGCGAAAGCTCTTGCCGACGTCATCCTGGTGTCCGGACATGACGGTGGTACGGGTGCGAGCCCACTCAACTCTCTCAAGCACGCAGGAACTCCCTGGGAGTTGGGGCTTGCTGAGACGCAACAGACGCTCATGCTCAACGGCATGCGCGACCGCGTCTCTGTGCAGGTCGATGGCCAGCTGAAAACTGGCCGTGACGTAGTGATTGGTGCTCTTCTCGGCGCCGAAGAATTCGGCTTCGCAACTGCTCCTCTTGTCGTCGAGGGGTGCATCATGATGCGTGTATGCCACCTCGACACCTGCCCGGTCGGTGTTGCGACGCAGAACCCTGTGCTGCGTCAGCGCTTCTCAGGCAAGCCGGAGTTCGTCGTAAACTTCATGGAATTCATCGCCGAAGAAGTGCGCGAGTATCTTTCGGAGCTCGGTTTCCGTTCACTCGATGAAGCTGTCGGTCGCACCGATTTGATTGACATCAACGGAGCTGTGAACCACTGGAAAGCCAACGGGCTCGACCTCGCTCCCATCCTCGACGGACCGACGTTCGCTGAAGATGAGGCGCGACGCCGTATGCGTGTCCAGGAGCATGAGCTCGAGGAGCACTTCGACGTGCAACTCATCGAGCGTGCGCAGGACGTCATTGCTCACGGCGGTCACATCGAAATCGACTTGCCGATCCGCAATACTGAACGCGCCGTCGGAACGATGCTCGGTCACGAGGTCACCAAAGCTCAGGGTGAACACGGATTGCTGAACGACTCAATTGTTGTGAACCTTCGCGGTTCCGCAGGACAGTCGTTTGGGGCGTTCATGCCCGCGGGGATCACGCTGCGTCTCGAGGGTGACTCGAACGACTATGTCGGCAAGGGCCTTTCAGGTGGCCAGATTGTTGTTCGCCCCCCACGCGGCACAACGTTCGAGGCATCCGAGAACGTCATCGCTGGCAATGTCATCGGCTACGGCGCAACCCAAGGAACGATGTTCTTAAGTGGTGTCGTCGGCGAACGATTCTTCGTGCGCAACTCTGGCGCGACCGCTGTTGTCGAGGGTGTGGGCGATCATGCGCTGGAGTACATGACCGGCGGTCTGGCTGTTGTCCTCGGAACCACAGGCAGAAACCTTGGGGCGGGAATGTCGGGCGGCACCGCGTACATCTACAAGCTTGACGAAACGCTCGTGAACACTCAGTCACTCGAAGCTGGTGAACTTCAGCTGGGCGAGTTGGGATCTAGCGACGCGGAGATTTTGCGTGACCTTCTGACCAGACACGTGACAGAAACCGGCTCGACGCTCGCTGCGGCGATGCTCGACAATTTTGAAGTCGAAGTAAGCAAGTTCGTGCGCGTCATGCCCCGTGACTACGCAGCTGTCTTGCAAACCCGCCAGGATGCCGCCGATGAGGGGCTCGACCCCGACGGCGATGTGGTGTGGCGACGTATTTTGGAGGTGACGGGTGGCTGACCCAAAGGGTTTTCTTAAGGTAACCGAGCGAGAGGTTCCCGCTCGGCGTCCAGTGCCAGTTCGAATCATGGACTGGAAAGAGGTGTACGAGCCCGGCGATAGCGCTGTCTTGAAACGCCAAGCAGGGCGCTGCATGGACTGCGGCGTGCCCTTCTGCCACCAAGGATGTCCGCTCGGAAACCTTATTCCGGAGTGGAACGACCTCACGTGGCGCGGCGAAGGCCGCGCGGCAATTGAGCGACTTCACGCGACCAACAACTTTCCAGAGTTCACCGGACGCTTGTGCCCGGCACCCTGTGAAAGCTCGTGCGTGCTGGGCATCAATCAGCCGGCCGTCACTATCAAGCAGGTCGAAGTCTCGATCATTGATGAGGCATTCTCAAGCGGCTGGGTCGAACCAGAACCGCCGGAGCGCCTTACCGGAAAGACTGTCGCTGTCGTCGGTTCTGGTCCCGCTGGACTTGCCGCGGCGCAGCAGCTCACGCGAGCCGGCCACACAGTTGCCGTATACGAGCGCGATGACAGAATCGGCGGCCTTCTGCGCTACGGCATTCCTGATTTCAAAATGGAGAAGCGCCACGTCGAAGCACGCCTTCGTCAGATGCGCGACGAAGGAACTCGTTTCCGCGCGGGTGTTGAGATCGGTAAAGACATCGCGTGGGATGAACTTCGCGCGCGCTACGACGCCGTCGTCATCGCCACGGGTGCAACCGTTCCGCGCGACCTAGCAATCCCTGGTCGGGACCTTGCCGGCGTGCACTTCGCCATGGAATACCTTGTTGAGTCGAATAAGGCTGTGGCGGGGGACCAGGTCACCAACCAGATCAGCGCCGAAGGAAAACACGTCGTTGTCATCGGTGGCGGTGACACCGGCGCTGACTGCATCGGAACCGCACACCGTCAGGGCGCTCTGAGCGTCACAAACCTCGCGATTGGCAAGCAGCCTCCCGAAGCGCGAACCGAAGCCCACCCGTGGCCGACCACTCCGACCCTGTTCGAAGTCACATCGGCGCACGAAGAAGGTGGCGAGCGAATGTTCCTCGCGTCGACAGTGGAATTTCTGACGAACGATGTCGGAGAGGTCCGCGGTTTGCGGGTCGCAGAGACCGAGTACGTCGACGGACGACGCGTTCCGAAAAGCGGTACCGAACGCGACATCCCCGCTGACCTCGTGTTGATCGCGATGGGCTTCACTGGTCCTGATCGTCCAGAACTCGAAAGCCAGTTGCAGACGCAGTTCACGTCGCGTGGCGCTCTCGAACGAGCTGACGACTACCAGTCGACCGCTCCCGGAGTGTTCGTCGCGGGTGACGCTGGCCGAGGCCAGTCGCTGATTGTCTGGGCCATCGCCGAGGGCCGCGCTGCGGCCGCGAGCGTTGATCAGTACCTCATGGGAGAGACCCTCCTGCCAGCACCCGTGCGGCCAACCGATATCGCTATCGGACTCCAGCCCGCGTAGGCTGGCAACGCATTCAATACCCGAAACCAGACCGGAGCACATACGGAATGAGACGCGCGAAAATCGTCGCAACACTCGGCCCGGCAACGTCAACCTACGAGATGGTCCGCGCGATCATCGATGCCGGTGTTGACGTCGCCAGACTTAACTTGAGCCACGGAGACTACTCCGTTCACGAAGCCAACTTCGCTAACGTGCGAAAGGCCGCGGACGATGCTGACCGTGCAGTCGCTGTGCTTGTAGATCTCCAAGGTCCGAAAATTCGCCTTGGCAAGTTCTCTGATGGCCCCCATGACCTCGCTGTGGGTGACATCTTCAAGATCACGATCGAAGACGTCGTCGGCACGAAAGAGCTCGTCTCGACGACGTTCAAAGGGCTCCCAGCCGATGTAAAGCCTGGTGATTTTCTTCTGATCGATGATGGGAAGGTAAAAGTCCAGGTCGTCGAGACCGACGGCACAGTTGTCACGACCAAGGTCATCGTCGCCGGCCCCGTCTCTAACAACAAAGGAATCAACCTTCCTGGTGTTGCAGTGAACGTGCCTGCGCTCAGCGAAAAAGACGAGGCAGACCTTCGCTGGGGATTGCGTATCGGAGCGGACGTCATCGCGCTCTCGTTCGTGCGTGACGCACAGGATGTTGACCGTGTGCACGAAATCATGGCCGAAGAAGGTCGCCGCGTTCCCGTGATCGCGAAGATTGAGAAGCCGCAAGCCGTCGATCACCTTGAAGAGATCATTGATGCCTTCGACGGCATCATGGTCGCTCGTGGCGATCTCGGTGTTGAGCTTCCGCTGGAAGCTGTGCCGATCGTTCAGAAGCGCGCCGTCGAGCTTTGCCGTCGCATGGCAAAGCCCGTCATCGTCGCGACTCAGATGCTCGAGTCGATGATCTCGAATCCTGTGCCCACGCGTGCGGAAACCAGTGACGTCGCCAACGCCGTGCTCGATGGCGCGGACGCGGTGATGCTTTCCGGTGAGACAAGTGTTGGAGACTACCCCGTAGTGGTTGTCGAAACCATGGCCCGGATTGTCGAGTCAACCGAAGAGCACGGTCTCGAGCGCATCGCGCCGCTCAAGGCAAAACCGCGCACTCAGGGTGGTGCTATTACACTGGCCGCCGTTGAGGTTGCCAATTTTGTCGATGCCAAGTTCCTCTGCATCTTCACCGAGTCGGGAGACACGGCACGCCGTCTATCTCGCATCCGTTCGAAGATCCCGATGGTCGCTTTCGCGCCTGAGCCCGCGATCCGCCGCCGCATGGCGGTCACATGGGGCGTGAGCTCTACGATTGTGGAACACGTATCCCACACGGACAAGATGTTCGTCCAGGTCGATGATTACTTCCTCTCGAATGACCTCGCGAAGGTCGGAGACAAGGTTGTCGTCATCTCTGGTTCCCCTCCAGGAATCATCGGAAGTACCAATGACATCCGCGTGCACAAGATCGGTGACGCCGTAAATGGCGCCGCTCCCGTCTACCGCGGCGAATAGCCGCTAACCGCGCAGAAAAGCGGGCTGGAGAGTCTTTCAAAGGCTCTCCAGCCCGCTTTTTTTCGAATAGTCGACACGCCCGGGCACCGTACGCTTTACGGAAGTTGCAGCATCCAAAAGTCATTGCCGGATACAAGAAAAGGACGTCTCATAGAGACGTCCTTTTCTTGCTGTGCCGGCGGTGGGAGTCGAACCCACACGCCCTTTCGGGCAACCGATTTTGAGTCGGTCGCGTCTGCCATTCCGCCACGCCGGCTCACGCGTCTCGTCGTACGACGCGCGCTTACCTACGACGATACCGTAGGATTCAATAGTGACAGAGCAAGATCAAGCCTCCGGCTCCAGCCCACGTCGAGTCGTCGTCGCGGAGGATGAGTCTCTCATCCGCCTCGACATCGTCGAGATCCTCCGAGACAACGGATTCGATGTCGTTGGTGAAGCAGGCGACGGCGAAACAGCCGTCCAGCTCGCAACCGAACTCCGTCCAGATCTGGTGATCATGGACGTGAAGATGCCGCAGCTCGACGGCATCAGCGCCGCGGAGAAGCTCAGCAAGAACAACATCGCTCCCGTTGTGCTCCTGACTGCTTTCAGTCAGAAAGAGCTTGTAGAGCGCGCGAGCGAAGCTGGCGCGCTGGCCTACGTCGTGAAGCCATTCACGCCGAACGACCTGCTGCCGGCGATCGAGATCGCTCTCGCGCGTCATGAACAGATCATCACCCTCGAGGCCGAAGTTGCTGACATGGTTGAGCGGTTCGAGACCCGCAAGCTTGTTGACCGCGCCAAGGGCCTCCTCAACGAGAAGATGGGCCTCGCTGAGCCCGATGCTTTCCGTTGGATCCAGAAAGCATCCATGGATCGCCGTCTGACGATGCAGGATGTCGCCAAGGCAATCATCGAGCAGCTCGCTCCCAAGAAATAGCGCGAGACCGCTGGCTCGTTCGCGCCTATACGTCGGCAGGCATGTCCTTCACCATGTTGGTGATGCGAACTGTTGAGCAGCGGCGACCCTGATCATCTGAAATCACGATCTCGTGGACCAAGATCGATCGACCGATGTGGATCGGCGTGCATACGCCGATAACTCGTCCTGTCGTCGCCGAGCGCGTGTGAGTGGCGTTGATATCAACGCCAACAGCAAGCCGCCCCTCACCAACGAGTGAATTGGCGTGCATAGAGCCGAGCGATTCACCGAGTACCACGTACGCACCGCCGTGCAGCAGACCAGCAGGCTGTGTGTTTCCTGTGACGGGCATGGATGCCACGGCGCGGTCCGCCGTGAACTCAATCCATTCGATACCCATCTTGTCGGCCAAAGCGCCGTTGCCTCTTTGCAAAGCCCAAGCGATGCCATCAAACGGAACAGGGGTAGTCACAGAAGTTACTCCTGGGTCTAGGGGACGACGACGTCAGACCCGCTGACTAGGCTGGCAGGGTGACGAACTCCGCAAAGCCTACCCTCCTCGTCGTCGACGGCCACTCGCTGGCATATCGCGCTTTCTACGCTCTTCCCGTCGATAATTTCACGACCAAAGATGGTCAGCACACGAATGGAATCTACGGATTTCTTTCGATGTTCGTAAATCTTCTGAAGGCCGAAAAACCCACGCATGTCGCGGTTGCCTTCGACACGTCACGCACTTCTTTCCGAACGCGTGAATACCCCGAGTACAAGGCGACACGATCAGAAACACCTTCAGAGTTCAAAGGCCAGATTCCGATCCTGCAGGACTGCTTGCGAGCAATGAATATCGAAGTCCTCACGAAAGAGGATTTCGAAGCCGATGACATTTTGGCGACGCTCGCGACAGAAGGGGCAGCTGCCGGTCTGCATGTGCTGGTCTGCTCGGGCGACCGAGACACGATCCAGCTCGTGAACGACAACGTCACGCTGCTCTACCCGAGTGTTCAGGGCGTCTCTCAGCTCAAGCGATACGACCCAGAAACTGTGCGAGAGCGTTACGGGGTCGCGCCTGAGCAGTACCCCGAGATCGCTGCCCTGGTCGGCGAAACCAGCGATAACCTTCCGGGTGTTCCGAAGGTGGGGGAGAAGACGGCTGTCAAGTGGCTCACTCAGTTCGGCAGTCTCGATGAGATTCTTTCCCGTGCCGACGAGATCAAGGGCGTCGTCGGAGGCAACCTGCGCGACCACATCGAAGACGTCCGTCGCAACCGCCGTCTGAATAGGTTGCTCACCGACGTGGAATTGCCGGTAGCACCGCTTGATCTCGCTGTTCGACCTATTGATGCGCAGGCCGTGCGGGACATTTTTTCGCAGCTAGAGTTTCGCGCGCTTCTCTCACGCGTGTTCGAAGCGACCGGAACGATCGCAGACGACGAGGAATCCACAACGCCTGGCGTGGCCGCTCCAGTGCCCGTCGATGTCGATGCGCCGGCACTCACGGAGTGGCTCGGTGCAGCAGAGTCCGAGGTCGCTGTGACTGTCGCTATTCAGGAGCGGCTGCCGCATCGCGTCGGCCTCGCCCGGGCCGAATCTGCAATCGAAGCAACATGGTCAGCAGAGATCGCAACGGCCCTCGAGGGCTTTCTCGCGTCCGAGTCGCCCAAGATCTTCAGTGACGCCAAGCCGCAGATCAAAGCGCTCCGACGTGCCGGATTGCGCGTCGCAGGCCTCGGTTACGACACGATCATCGCCGGATGGCTTCGACGACCAAGCTTTCCAGATAAGACACTCGCGCACCTTGTCGAGCGCTACCTGGACGAGAAATTGCCAGAAGCCGACCCCACGCAGCTGGTACCGGAGACCGAGGGGGCAACCCCTGGCCAGCTCGCTTGGTACACGCTGCGGGTGGCCGCCGCACAACGTGACGACCTGGACGGGCCGGTCGCTGCGCTTCTGCACGATGTAGAGCTCCCCACGCTCCTTGCCCTGGCAGATATGGAGCTCGCGGGTGTTTCTGTCTCTCACGAAGCGCTCAGCGGCTTTTCCGCCGAACTCGGCGCCCGCGCCGACGACATAGCAAAGCGGGCGTTCGCAGCTATCGGTCGTGAAGTAAACCTCGGCTCTCCGAAGCAGCTGCAGCAAGTACTTTTCGAAGACCTGGAATTGCCGAAGACCCGAAAAACAAAGACGGGGTATTCGACCGACGCAGCGGTGCTCGCAGATCTCCAGGAGTCGAATCCTCACCCATTCCTCGATCTGTTGCTCCAGCATCGAGAAGCGACAAAGCTCCGTCAGATCATCGAATCCCTCGATGGTGCAATCGGAGCCGACGGGCGCATTCGCACCACGTACGTGCAGACCGGAAGCCAGACAGGCCGGCTCTCAAGCACTGATCCGAACCTGCAGAACATTCCGGTCCGCACTGAAGAGAGCCACCGCATCCGCTCAGCATTTGAAGTGGGTGAAGGATACGAAACTCTCTTGACAGCTGACTACTCGCAGATTGAGATGCGAATCATGGCGCACCTCTCTGAAGATCCAGGACTCATCGAAGCATTCCGTTCGGGGGAGGACCTTCACAGATTCGTGGGGGCACGCGTGTTCGGCGTTGAGCCGTCGGATGTGACGCCTGCGATGCGTTCGAAGGTCAAGGCAATGTCATATGGGCTCGTGTACGGGCTCTCGGCTTTCGGGCTCTCAAAACAACTCCGCATAGAGCAATCAGAAGCTAAGCAGTTAATGCTCGAGTACTTCGCTCGATTCGGGGGAGTCCGCGACTACCTTCGTTCCTCGGTGGAGCAGGCTCGTATCGATGGTCACACGACAACCATTTTCGGTCGCCGGCGGCCATTCCCAGATCTCACGAGCCCAAATCGGGTGCTGCGTGAGAACGCTGAACGGGCCGCACTTAATGCGCCGATTCAAGGCAGCGCTGCGGACATCATGAAGATCGCACTCGTCAATATTCACGCTGATCTCCAGAAAGAAAACCTTGCTTCGCGCGTGCTCCTGCAGATTCACGATGAGCTCGTAGTAGAAGTTGCGCCGGGGGAGTGGGACGCGACTGAACGCATAGTTCGCACGCGCATGGGAGACGCCGCGAGCTTGTCGGTGCCGCTCGATGTGCAAATAGGCAGAGGTCGCGACTGGACGGAGGCCGCGCACTAGTCGACTGGTCCAGCGCGCTCTGGTTGCTTAGGCTCGTCTTATGACTGATTCTTCGCGCGCAAGCACACCGATCGACTCGATCGCCGATGCGTGGGTCGACACCGTCGCCGAACTTTCTCCGACGGCAGCAACGTACATCGGGCGATTCGAATACAACGACCGGCTTGGCGATTACTCTCCAGCGGGCGCTGAGGCCTCCGCGAACGCTGCTCGCGCGACGCTTGCGAACCTCGAAGCAGCGGAAGCTGTCGACGACGTCGATCGGGTGACAAAACAAGACCTCGCGCGGGAACTGCGGTTGCAGCTTCAATTGCATGAGAAGCAGACGCACCTCAACGACCTCAACGTCATCGCCTCACCGTCGCAGGATATTCGGCAGGTGTTTGACCTCATGCCGACCGACACCGTGGACGACTGGAGCGTCGTCTCCACGCGGCTTGCTGCGGTTCCCGGAGCAATCGACGGTTACGTCGAAACGCTGCGCCAGGGGATTCGTGTTGGGCGCACTCCCGCGCGACGCCAGGTTCTTGAGGTACTCGGACAAGCGGAGCGATACACAACAGCCAACGGCTTTTTTGCAACATTTGTGGGCGACGCCGCGGTGAACGACGGACAGATTCCGGCATCTCTTGCCCGCGACCTCGCCAACAGCTCAAATGCGGCACGCGTGGCGTACGACCGGCTCGCGTCGTTCCTCGGAACCGAGCTCGCGCCGAACGCTCGCGAGCAGGATGCTGTCGGCCGCGAAGAGTATGCGCTGCGCTCGCAGCAGTTCCTCGGCGCCACAATCGATCTCGATGAGACGTACGAGTGGGGAATAGACGAACTCGCCCGAATGGTCGCGGAGCAAGAGTCGATCGCACGCGACATTTTGCCCGGCGCATCTGTTGCTGAAGCTGTCGCCCATCTGGAAGCCGATCCGAGCCGCAAACTGCGCGGAACCGAAGAGCTTCAACGCTGGATGCAGCAAACCAGTGATCGCGCGGTAGAAGAACTCGGACGCACCCACTTCGATATTCCAGAGCCGATTCGCCGACTTGAGTGCATGATTGCACCGACGAATGACGGGGGCATCTACTACACCGGACCGACGGACGATTTCTCCCGCCCCGGACGCATGTGGTGGTCTGTGCCGGAGGGCGTTACCGAATTCGATGCGTGGCGAGAACTCACAACCGTCTACCACGAGGGCATTCCGGGTCACCATCTTCAGATCGCGCAAGCTGTATACAACCGCTCGCAACTGAACTCGTGGCGCCGACTACTCGCTGGCACGTCTGGTCACGCGGAAGGTTGGGCGCTCTATGCCGAACGGCTCATGCAGAGCCTCGGCTACCTCGATGACCCAGCGGACCGGTTGGGAATGCTCGATGGCCAACGGATGAGAGCAGCCCGCGTCGTCCTCGACATCGGAGTGCACCTGCAAAAACCCCGGCCTGACGGTCACGGCAACTGGGATGCCGATTTCGCGCTCGAATTCATGCGACAGAACGTCAACATGTCGGATGAATTCATTCGATTCGAAGTCAACCGCTACCTCGGGTGGCCAGGCCAAGCGCCCTCTTACAAGGTCGGACAGCGCATCTGGGAACAGCTGCGCGACGATGTCGCCGCAGCCGAGGGAGCTTCATTTTCAATGAAGGCGTTCCACAAGCGGGCGCTGGATATTGGCGGTGTCGGCCTCGATACCCTCCGCGCGGCGTTGGCGTAACGAGAGCCGAAACGTACCGGGAATACTCGTGGGGTGGCATCCGTTGTTACATTCGACTGAATAGAAGGGTCGAGCATGAGAAAAGCTGATTTCACCCAGGTCGAGTTCGGACTCGACACGTTTGGCGACGTCACACGCGACGAGAACGGCGAGCGGTTGACGGATGCTCAGACGATCCGCAACGTGGTTGAGCAAGCAGTACAGGCTGACAGCGTGGGCCTGTCGTACTTCGGCGTGGGGGAGCACCACCGTGCTGACTTTGCCATCTCGAGCCCCGAGATCGTGCTTGCAGCTGCTGCAGCGCGAACGAAGAATATTCGTTTGGGTACCGGGGTTACTGTGCTTTCAAGTGACGACTCGGTACGCCTCTACGAGAGGTTCGCGACGCTGGCTGCGATCTCTGGCGGCCGCGCAGAAGTGACACTCGGTCGCGGATCGTTCATCGAATCTTTTCCGCTCTTCGGTTACGAATTGAGCGACTACGAGGTGCTGTTCGAGGAGAAGCTTGATCTCTTCAGCCAGCTGCTTCGCGAAGAACCAGTGACGTGGCAGGGTCGTACCCGCGCTCCGTTGAACGGAGCGAACGTTTTTCCGAAGACTGAGAACGGCATTCGTGCGTGGGTTGGTGTCGGCGGAACTCCGGAGTCAGTTGTGCGGGCTGCGCGATACGGCTATGGCCTTGCGCTTGCCATCATTGGCGGCCCGGCCGCACGCTTCCGCCCGTTTGTCGATCTCTTCCACCAGTCCGTCGAGAGCTTCGGACACGAACCGCTCCCGGTAGCCGTGCACTCACCCGGGCACATCGCCGACACCGACGACGAAGCTTGGGAACAGGCATACCCGAACTTCGCTGATTCCAACAACCGCATCGGACGCGAGCGTGGATGGCCCGCTTACAACCGCCTACGGTTCCAACACGATGTCGGACCCGAAGGTTCTGTCTACGCCGGATCGCCAGAAACTGTCGCCGCGAAGATGGCAGACACGATTCGCATCCTCGGGCTTCAGCGATTCGATCTCAAGTTCTCAAACGGTCCGCTCTCGCACGAGCACATGATGCGCTCGATTGAGCTTTACGGCACCGAGGTCGTGCCACGAGTTCGTGCTCTGCTTGCTGCTGGCTAAATCGTTCATGTCATCCGTTTTAAGCTGACCCAATGGATGCTGTGCGGTACGTGGCGATCGGTGATTCGTTCACCGAGGGCGTCGGAGATGGACTTCCCGACGGAACCGTGCGCGGATGGGCGGATCTCGTCGCGGAAGGGTGGGCTGCGGCATCCGGCGTGCCCGTCGGGTACGCCAACCTTGCCATTCGGGGCAAGTTGGCGTGGCCGATTATTGCGCAGCAACTTGAGCCCGCCCTCGCCCTGAAGCCGACGCACTTGTCGTTCAACGGGGGCGGCAACGACATGATCCGGCCGCGCACGAACATCCCGCACATTGCGGATGCATTCGCACACGTGCTGCGCCGCTGTGACGAGGAGGGAGTCCACGCGGTGCTGATCTCTGGCGCTAATCCCTCTGCTCAGCTTCCGCTTCGACGATTGATTCAGCGCCGCGGTGACATGCTTACCGCAGCAGCAAGCGCGAGAATCGCAGACCGCCAAGATGTCATTACAGCGTTCAACTGGCCCGACCGCGAGCTTTCGCTTCCGCCGTTCTGGTCAGAAGATCGTCTGCACTTGAACTCGCGCGGACATCACCGGGTTGCCGCCCGTGTGCTGACGGCGCTCGGGCTGGAGCCGCCAGGGGAGTGGTGGTGGATGCCGGAATTTGTTGACCGCCGCGGCCCACGAGGAACTGCCTACTATCGCGAACACTTGGGACCGTGGATTCGACGTCGTTTGACGGGGACATCTTCGGGGGACGGTCGGACCGCGAAGTTTCCCGATTTTGTGACCATCCCGCCGTCGAAAAGCTAATTCGGCTGGTAGCCGTCGCTGTCAAGCCCCCTACGAGATGTCCTCCTCTTGGGCATGATTATCACTCGGCGCTGTGGACACGGTGCCGAATTGAATCATCGTTCAACGTGGAAGGACTCACTCATGAGTATCGGAGCTGGCATTGCTCTTTTCGTGATCGGCGCGATTTTGGCGTTCGCTCTCAACTTCGAAGTTGAGTGGGTAAATCTCGACCTTATCGGCTACATCTTCATGGGCGCTGGAGTACTCGTCTTCATCCTTGGCATCATTCTTTTGGCGCGTCGCCGTCAGACAGATTCGGTTACCCGCACGTCGGTCGACCCGACATCTGGCGACACCGTCACTCGCCGCAGCGCTCGTCGCGACGACACGCTGTAGGCAGATAGCGGCACAAACTCTGTGAAATCACGAGGCTTCGGAATCCGAGGTACGCGAACTCGTGATTCGACTCCGCGGTACGAATCCAATCGTTCATGTCGAGCAGGGCGTCATCGCGGTCGTCGAAGTGCACTTTATGTGGTTCATCACTCATCAAGCGCGCCGTCGGTGATCACGCCACGCTTTCCACGCACCTGTTGACCACAGAGCCCAGATCACGAGTACGGGCTGAAAGAGCAAACGGATGCCACGGGCAAGATCTGTGTCGAGACCGAAAGCATCGGTCCCGCTGACAAACTGTGCGATGTTGCCAGGAAAAACGGCGACGAAGAAGGCTGCGACGATCCATCCGATCCACACGCGATATCGGGCGAGAAGAATCAGTGACAGCCCGAGGGCTATTTCAACGACGCCGGAAGCCAGAACGACAAAGTCAGTAGGAAGTGGAAGCCAATGCGGTACCTGGGCGACGAAAGAATCGCGTGCGAACGTCAGATGTCCGACTCCTGCGAAAACGAGCCCCACACCAAGCAGCCAGCGAGCGATCGTGCGGAGGAAACTCATAGTCTGAGCGTAGTGCGGGCAACTCACTCAGCCTGAATTTGCGGCGTGGTGCTGACGTGCCCAGGAGTCCCGGATCGTGAGGGCATTGCGGCGCCCCGATACGATGTGGTGATGCCAGGGGAGGAGAACATCACATGATCGTCGTAGATCATCGCTCGCCGCTGCCGCCATTCGAGCAGCTGCGCGCCCAGCTTCTCGACGCGGTGGCGGAGGGCGAACTTGCGCCCGGTGCTCGTCTGCCAACGGTCCGGCGCTTCGCGGAGGAACTCGGTATCGCGGCGGGAACGGTCGCGCGCGCATACCGAGAGCTCGAAGCATCCGGCGTCGTTGAAACGCGCGGGCGCAACGGCACCTTCATCTCACCGCACGGCGACGCCGCACACCGCGAAGCACAGCGAGCAGCGACAGTATTTGCCGATCAAATACGCACGCTGCGCCTCGATTCCGAAGAAGCGATCGCGCTCGTAGCTGCGGCGCTCCGAAACGGCCCAACCACCAATGCGGTGAACTAACCTTCCAGCGCGCTTGCCCGTTGCCATTAGAAACGTCAGTTGAACCGCTCTGAGTTTGTTGGAGACTCCTGACCTTGGAAACGAGGATGGGTTATGTCGAAAGAGCAGGCATCAGGGAAGCCGATGACGCGTCGGTATTCGCCAGAGGAGATGGCCCCGGCGGTCCGGATGGTGAGGACTCTGCGGGGGGGGAGTTGGGGACCGATCATGGGACGGTTCATCGGGTCGCGACGCAGCTCGGATACGGCGTCGAGTCGGGGCGGATGTGGGTCAAGCAAGCCGACATCGACGACGGGACCGTCGCCGGGGTGAGCACGACCGAGGCGCGTGGGGTGCGGGAGTTGGAGCAGGAGGTCCGCGAGTTGCGGCGGGCCAACGAGATACTCAAGCGGGCTGCGAGTTTCTTCCGGGCGGAGCTCGACCGCCGACACCGGAAGTGGTCGCGTTCATCGACGCGAACAAGGACGACGTCGTCGAAGGTCGCCCGCTCGGGGTCGAGCCCATCTGCACGCTTTTGCAGGTGGCGCCGAGTACGTATTACGCGGCGAAAGACCGTGCGCCGTCGGCGCGCGCAGTCAGCGACTCGGTCCTCACTCCGGAGCTGGTCACGCTCTGGAAGGCCGCGCGTCGCGCTGGGCTCGACATCGGGAGGAACCAGACGTGCTGGCTCATGCGCGCAGCAGGGATCGAGGGTGCGATTCGGACGAAGCGGGTGAAGACGACCCGGCCTGATCCGGCCTCGGCGCGGCACCCGGATCTGGTGCGGCGGGAGTGCACCGCGACCGCGCCGCACCGGCTCTGGGTCACCGACCTCACATTCGTGCCGACCTGGGCCAGCGTCGCTACGTCTGCCTCATCATCGACGCGTACTCGCGGATGATCGTCGGCCGCGGTGAAGGCGCAGCAGACTCAGAGCGCGAAGGCGCGACCGACCCTGTCGCGGTCGCCCAAGCTGCAGCGCACAGACATGGGGCGTTAACCGGTGGACGAGATCCTCGCGGAACTCTTGGGGATAGGGAACGGGCATGATGACATCCTCCCTGCCAGCGCTGGGCGGCGTTAACAATCAGTCGTCATCGATCCGTTCCTCTCGCCCTTCTCAGCTACCGCGCTCGGTCTTGCCGACCTGCACCGCTGCCATTCTTGGCCTCGAACGCCTTCAATCTTTTCTTTGCCTTTCGCCAGAGGAACACGCCGTAGATCCCCATAGCTGCAAAAAACCAGATAGACCTATCGACCAGAGGTCCCAGCCCCGGAGTGTCGTGGAGTAGTAGACGAGATTCCCCAGAGCGAAGAAGGCTCCCACGAACGTCACGACTTTTGCCCACAGAAGCGCCCGCTCTATCGACATCCGCGACTGGATGAGGGACATCAGCTTCTCAATCCCGGATCAGACATTTGGCCAGCGCGGGTCCCACTCGAGTTCACATAAAGAATAGCCTTCTTCATTGACTTTTCCGCTCTCGTAAAGGCCCTGGTTCCATCCGATGCAGCTCGGAACCGCCCAGATCGCACCCACGACAGTTGCGGCCCCAATCATAAATCCCGCTGTGTTATCGATCACATCCCAGGCCTGAGCGAGACAGCCCACTAGGCCACTGGGATCTTTCGAATTGATCGGGTTGCAGCTGGCGTACGCGTTTGGGTTCCTCGTCACGCGCAGATTCGGCTCTCCGCTCGAACAAGTACTTTCGCGGCTCTCGGCGCAATTGTTCCCGTCGCCCCCGATCTGATTGTCACACCCCGCCGTACCTCACGCCCCGCCTTCTCGTTCTCTCTTGCGCGAACGGGAGAGCCCTACATATCCCAGGGCGGAGACTATTGCGCCGCCCGCGAAGAGACACGCCGCGGCGACCATCCCTCCCGCTGAGCCTTCCGTTGAAGGGGACGCTGCAAGAAGGATCGCCATGACGATGCCCAGTAACCCGACTACGGCACCACCGAATAGCCACACTCGATAGAGTCGGGAAGTCTTGCTGGCCATGATCAGTATCCGAATCCCTGGACAATTGCATCAGTCACAATGCCTCCGATTGCTGTTCTTTGATGTGATGCTCCGCGTGGTCACGCAACCAGACGCTCATGTTCGTGGCAGCAGTTGTCGGCGATGTAGCCGAGAAAACCAACCTCGGCGCCGAGGATGGGCAACCGACGGGAGGCTAGAACGCCATCCATACGACTGTCGTTAACACGAGCAGGAGTATGACGGACAGAACAAGATTGACAGCCGCACTTGTGGCCCGCGCCACCACCGACCAAGATGAAGCCTTTGTGATCCACACCAGCAGCGCGGTCGTAAAGATTCCACCCATTCCAGCCACCATGACCCGCGAGAACCAGTTGTCTGGATCCGTTGCCCCTAGGAAGAGTTGCGTTACGAGAAGCACCACGCTCGCTGCGAAAAGAACACCCAGTATGGCGAGCATCGATGTGCTTATATGAAGCCGGTCTTCAGTCATGAGGAACATCCAAACTCTGAGACGGCGAACCAGAAGCTGCCGACTACTAGCCCTACTACTATGCCAGCTCCTATGGACGCGCCGCCTGTGAACGCCGCGCCGGCTGCTGCGCTCCATATCACACCGTGGAGCACCCCCGCGATGCCAGCGGCAGCCGTGCATGCGGCTAGGCCGCTGGGATCGATCGAGTTGACCGGGTTACAGCCAGCATATTCGTACGGGTTAGCTTCTTGTCCACTTGGGTCCATCTGGGTGAAGCGACCTTGGGCGGTGTCATAGTAGCGAGCCCCGAGCTTGTAGATCCCCGCGCCGTCGTGGTGTTCGCCGATGTACCGGAGCGCGTTGTTGGTGATGACGGAGCTGGTGCTGGTGAATCGTGCTTCGCCGTACGGGCTGTAGGTGTAACCGCCGATCCAGGTGCCGGTGGCGCTGAAGAGGCCGGCAACCGATCCGAGCTGGTCGGCCACGTAGTAGTAGGAGGCGCTGGCGCGCATCCCCAGAGGTTCTCCCTCAGGGGAGCGGGTGTAGGTGTGCGTTGTTGATCCTGAGGTGCGTTGGGTCATCCCGAGTGGGCCGTTGGCGAATGTGGTGTTGCCGCGGCTCAGTCTGTCGGTGTTCCCGGTGCCGAAGTAGTCGGCACCGGTGCTCCCGAACGCTGTTGCTTCGCCACGGGGCCCGTAGGTGATGGTGGCTCCGGTGAGGCCGTTGCGGGTTTGGTTGCCGGCAGCGTCGTACGTCCAGCTTGTGCTCTGCCCGGTGGCAGAGGTCATTTGGTTGGCGTCGTTGTAGGTGTAGTCGATGGTGCCGGCGATTTGTCCGGTGGCGCCGGTTCGGGTCTGGGTGGTGCGGTTGCCGGCGTTGTCGTACCCGTATGACCAGGCCGCGGTGAGCGTTGACCCGTCTTTCTCTTCCGCGTTGGTGAGGCGGTTGCGGTTGTCGTAGCTGTAGGTGGTCACCGCGCCAGCTGTGATCCCTTCCTCCTTGTGGGAGGTGCGGGTTTGGATGTTGATCTGGTCGTCGCCTGATCCGGGGGCGGCGTAGCTGTATCCGATGTCGACGGCGGTGGATCCGTCGGTGGCTTTCGCGGTGATTCGAATGGGGCGGCCGGACGCGTCACGGGTGGTGTCGGTGTGGGCGCCGGCGGGGTAGATGCGTTTGGTTTCGTTGCTGTTGTCGTCGTATTCCAGCAGCACGCATCCGGAGTTCGCGGCGGGGTTTCCGCTGCTGGGGCAGGTGCCGCCGGGTTCCCGGATCGAGGTCAGCTGGTTGGAGTCGTCGTAGGTGTAGGTGACGGTGCCGGCGCTGTCGGTGAAGGTAAGCATGTTCCCGACATCGTCGTAGGTGTACTCCTGCGCCGCGCCGATGTGGGGGCCGGTCTGGCGGGCCAATCTTCCCTGGCTGTCGTAGGTGTATTGCGCAGCGTTGGAGCTGTAGTCGGCGACGTACTCTTCGAGGCCGTTGGGGTAATAGGTCTTATAGATCGCCTGGTCGTTGGTGTGGGTGGTGAGTACCGGCCGGTCACGGAGGTCGTAAGAGTAGGAGGTTGTTAGCCCACGTCCGTCTGTGACGGATGTGACTCTGTTGAGGCTGTCGTAGCTGTAGGTCGTTTCGCCGAGGGGTGCGGGCGGGGTGACTTTGACGAGGAGGCCATCGTCGTAGGTGTACTGCGTGGTCTTGCCGTTGGCATCCGTGGCGGTGACGGGGTTGCCGTATCCCGAGGTTCCACTGCCCGGTGCAGCGTAGGTGTAGGTGAATTCGTCGACGGGCGTCGTATCGCTGGTGTCTGTCTTCTTGATGATCTGCCCGTATTGGTCGTACTCGTACTGGGTGGTCGCTCCCGAAGCGGAAACGCTGCACTTGATCTGGTAGGTGGTGCCGGTGTCGGGGGCGTTGCAATCCGGTCCGAGCGCGTAAATGGCGGCGGAAGCAGCACCGGTGGGTAGCTGGGCTCCCGTGCGGTTTCCGGTCTGGTCATAGGTGTAGGTCGTGGTGTGCGATGCGAGGGCATCGGTCGTCGTTGCGATGGCGTTGTCGGCCGTCCATGTTTGGCTTCGCTCTCGGCCGAGAGCATCCTTCGTGGCGGTTACGCGGCCTTGACTATCGATCGCGTATGTCGAGGTATGTCCGTTCGCGTCGGTAACTTCTGTAGAACCGGGCAGGTACTCGAACGTCGTGACAATCTGAGGCTCTTGGGTCACAGTTGTGATTCGCCCAGACGAGTCGTATTCAAAGGTGATCGTGGAAGTGTCCGAAGCGGCGCCAGGAAACTCGATCGAAGCGAGGTACTCGTAGCTGTAGGTGTACGTCGTTTCCTCACCGTCAGCCGCGGTTACGCCCATGAGCGGACCGAGGTAGCCGCGCGAACCGCCATAGTGATACTGGACCTCCCGACCGCCACTTTCTGCCCAGTAGGGATCCGATCCATCGCGATTCGAGTTAGCGCCGTGTAGCGAGACGCTTGCACCTGACGGGTTCGAGAAGTACTCAATCCCGCCGGACGCACTGGAGCGCGTCCGTACTTCTTCGCCGGCACGGTTGTCTTCGTGAGCGAGGCGCCCGGTGGACGAAAAGACGGACTCGGTTCCGGTTTCATGCTCGGTGAGGGTGTACCACTCTCCATCGAAAGTCAGAGACATGCGGGAACCCGACGGCGAGGAGTACTGGGTGATGCCGTTTCCGTCGACCGGTTCCTGTTCGAACGAGTACCTTGCCCCGTTCACTGCGTTGTAGATCACGTGGTCAGATTCGATCGTGAGCCCCTCATCGAGGAGAGAGTTCCGCCACACATTCGAGCTGCCAGCTGGGGCGAAGCTGTTGAACCAGCGATCCATCCGCACCTCCGTCCCTGCGGCGCTCACTCGGAAGTCGTTCTCTTTCACAAGAAGGTTGCCGTTGGCAATGTTCACGCGCGCTGTCGAATACGGAGTCAAAGAAAAGTCCTGAAACGTAAACCACGGCTTCTCACCGATGCCCGGTGCCCCGGCAAGAGGCGGATCGCCGTCGTAGGGCGGGCTCGAAAACGATCTAGCCCGAGGCTGCTCGCGGAGCTCTGGTGAGGGGGACCACGGCAGTAACCAACTTGCTTCGGTTTCCTCCCGGGTGGGAAGTTCCTCGTTAAGACCCTCAGCCGGGACCCACACAGATGCCTTCGCTGCGGCTGCGATATGTTCGATATCCAGGTTCGACTCAGCTCGAGCCGGTGGCGGTGCTATGACGCTTCCGACAAAGACTGACGTGATAGCAGCGATTCCAAGAGCAGCGGAGCTTAAACGCAACGGAGCATCCAATCGGGGGAGCGTGGAGGTGGAACGACATCCACCCGGCGCTTGCCCGGCGGAAGGTCTTTAACCCAAGCAACCACAAACCCCCAAGCCTCACAGTGAACACTCAGTAAACAGTGTCCCGCGTCAAGGAGTTGGCAGGATTTCTTCCGTTTCAAAGGTGGGGTGGTGGCAACTGGACCCCTGGACCAGGCCCTCGAACGTCTCTGCATCTCCGCCGCGAACCCCACTAGCGAAACACCTGGATTGGAGGGCACAAAAGGTCGGCGTCATAGATCAGCCCGCCGAGGTTGATGCCGTAGGGCTGCACCGTCCGCCAGACCAGGGGCAGCAGGGCAATGCGGTCGTCCCTGCCTAGGCTTACGGGCACGTGCGGTGCGACGGCGGAGAGCGCGGAATACATCTGATTGGGGGAGAGCTTGGAGTGGGGCATTCCCGGCAGGCGCAGACCCAATTGTGGCGTCGTCTGTCAATGCAGGATCACCCAAAGATCTAGTAGCAGCTGCACCTCGGAAAGCGTCCATACTGCTTCCGCGCGCGGGTCATCACCGCGATTTGAAATGGTGCCACCTGTGTAGCCAGCAAAATACTGGACAAAGCCCTCACGGATTCGTTTGAATCCACTCTCTACATGTGGTTTGTCGGTGCCCTGCTTTGGGTTGGCACGGGTTTGAGATATTTCCAGTCGCTCGCATGCAGCGGTGAAGGTGGACCCGATGAACACCTTGCCGCGGTCCACCGTCACTGACTCAGGGACGATGAGAGATGGCACCAATATCCACTGATTTTGCCGCGCTCGGATGCAGGAGCGTCGCACCAATCGTTCCTGTGGCGATATCAATGGCGTAGGTGAGTTCTGGGCGTTCGATGCGCCCATCGGGCATTTAGACGAACAGATCGAGCGGCGTTGCGTCTATTTCGACAACCTCACCCGGACGTGAGGGCGCGAGCGGATGGAAGGTTCGGTCAGGTCTCGCGGCCATTGACCGACCTGTAGTTGCTGCACCAAAAGTCCCACGCTTTCGATCCAGTTGCTCGAGCAATCGATACATCGTGCGCTGCGGGCAGCGGTATGTCACGTTGCGATGCTTCCCATTGAACGCGCGCAATCGTTCTGGACATCGTCCCCGTTGAAGTGGCTTGCTGAGATTCCAACTCCGCCTCAATAAGGTCGCTGACCCGCGGATCGGTCTTTACCTCTCGAATAGTGCGTGTCTTTCGCGAATCTGCGAGACCGGCTACTCCCGCAGCTCGGTACGCGGCGAGGTACCGATAGACCTGTCGCTGACTGACACAAATATTGAGCTGGTCGTTAAGCCTGCGCTGAATGCGAGCGGCGCGCTCCAGGCCATCATTCGTGGGGTCCGCGTCCACGGCATCTATAACACTTGCAATCGAAACGCACCTGGCCTGCAGGGCAGGGGAGTACCTCGCTATTTCGGCGAGCGGAGAAAGATCTATGTTCATGCTGCGCGCACCAGGGATACGTCGGAGATGAACTCGGCTCTGTCGATGAGCTCAACTTTGCGCCGCCACATTTGGGAGTAAAAGTTCGCGCGGATCGCGGACAGATCTTTGTCGGTTATCGCAGCAGCACACTTCACCGCCTCGAGAAGTGGCATCGGCGTCAAACATGACCCGCGTACCTCTTCCTCAACTTCGCCTGGCAGGCGGAAGCGACTGAACTGATAACCTGCCAACCATCTGACGAGGCGAAGCTCAGCTTTGGCTGGCAGATCGAGGATTGCGACATTTACACCGCTGCCCGCAAGGATGCCGGCGAGCTCGGAGGAACGGTCGTGATCTGCGGTCTTGAAGAGAACGACGCGGATACCCTCGCTGTTCTGGAAGAGCAGCCAAGGCCGAAGCAGGGGAGTGCGCATGGTTCGCGCTGAGACGAAGACTGCAGGATCGCGCACGAGCACAGTCACGTCTTCTTGGTAGTCGAGGATCGTCAGCACATCTCGTTCCCATGCTGACGCGAAAGCGACATGATGGCCCATTCGCGCAAACCACCAACGGCCTTCGTAGGACTGCTTGCCGCGCCAAGAAGATATCCCAACGACGGGCACCAGAAATTCGGTGGAGATCGCCGAGAACTCAGAGACGCCCAGATTCACCGGCGCTCGGTCTCCGTCACGTCGGTAGACCACCCTGGGCTCGGCCATCAGACTGTAAACATCCACGCGTGCCACCTCGTCCCTTGACCCTCAAACCGCCTCTCTGGTGAAGCATCGCGAATGATCCCAGGCATGACAAGTGAGATGGCACAACTGATCCGAGACTGGGCAATAGTTCTTCTAACCAGGCATTATTCGCTAGACCGACTGCGCCGATAAAAACGATTTGGCGCGAACACCGACTGCCACATCAAATGGCAGAGATGCCTCGAATCAGACCGTTTCCGTAGATTGACACATGCAATGGCAGGAATGACATTTCTAATGGCGACGGGCAACACTCGTGCGGGAGGGTAGTAGCCCCCTTTCCATGAACTGACATAATGCGCATTATCGGCAATCAGCTATTTGCCAAGGAAGTTTGGTCGATGGAATGACAACAGTGTCAATGACAACACTGTTTCGGACCGCACGCGCAACCCCACCCACGCAAGCCACCGCCTTGAATAAAATTTGAGGCGTGAGTGCACCTACGCAGCCCGAATCGAGCAAAACGGTTCTCGGCGATCGCTTTTTGCTTGCAGAGCTTTTGGGTTCGGGCGGGTCCGGCCGAGTGTTTGCCGCCACTGATCTACAGCTTGAACGCCGTGTCGCGGTGAAGGTATTTTCTCCCGCAATTGTTTCTGGCACAGATGGAGTGCGAGCGCGCAAAGAGACAACAATTCTCGCGGGGCTCTCACATCCGGCGCTCGTGACGCTTCACGATGCTCAACTCGAGCATGACCCGCCCTACATCGTCATGCAGCTCATTGACGGCCCAACACTCTCAGATGCCATCGCAAACGGTGAGTTTTCCACGAAGCTCGCTCGCGCAGTTGCGATAAACGTGGCGGGCGCGCTGGAGGTAGTTCACTCTTCGGGAATCGTGCACCGAGATATTAAGCCATCGAACATCCTTCTGAGTCGGACCGAGGACGGCCATCGACCAGTGCTCGCAGACTTCGGTATCGCGGTCGAAATGGATGCGACTCGTATCACTCAACCTGGCGTAACGATCGGTACTGCGGCGTACCTTAGCCCCGAGCAGGTAAAGGGCTACTCCCCCTCTCCCGCCGGCGATATTTACTCACTCGGCCTTGTACTGATCGAAGCACTGACAGGAGAGCGCGCTTTTCCTAGCGCATCAGCACACGCAACAATGTTGGCCCGCCTTGACACAGATCCTTCGCTCCCGCAGGACCTCCCCGAAGGCTGGCGAGCGATGCTCACAGCAATGACAGCCGCGAGGCCAGAACAACGGCCGAGCGGTCGCCAAGTCGTCGAAATGGCTAAGTCACTTTCCCAAGATGCATACTCCCCCCAGCAGGCGACGGCGAGCACAGCGAAACTTACCAAGCCGATGCCTTCTTCACCCGCGACGCTTCGATCTGCCAAGAGCCGCAAGCCGGCGCGGCGAGTTATCGCGAGCATCTCGTTTGGGGTAGCCGCAGTTGTGGTCGCAGTCATCGTCGTTGCGAGCGTTAATCTCAATCAGCCGGCAGCTGCACAGCCATCCCCGGCGCCCACACTGCCTGCGCTCGAAGAACCGCTGCAATCACATTTGCAAGAACTTCTGGATGCGGTGACGCCATGACTTCAGGTAATTTTTCCGCACGTTCGATGGGCCTGACCGCGGCGCTTCTCCTCGGCATACTTCTGCTTTCAGGATGTCAGGCAGCGTCAGATCCAGATGGCACAGCAGAGAGTGATGCTTTGCAGTCCCTTGTCGTCGACGCCGCCGATGCCTCCGCGGTAGGCGACTATGAAACAGCACTCGGCATCCTCGACGAGGTCACAGCGACAGCCGAGGCTCAGTCTTCATCGGGATCTATCGAGGTCGACGAGCTGACGCGCATCACGACCGCGGTACAAGTCGTCAGAGACGATATCGCGACTCTCCTGGCGGCGGAGGTTGCGGAGCAAGAAGCGATCACACCCTCGGAATCGCCGGTTGCCACCGAACAGACCGACTCCAACGAGTCGAATCAAAACATGAATGACTCAACAGAGAACTCTTCCAACGGCAAAGCGAAGGGAAAAGATAAAGAGAAGAGCAATAAGAAGGGCAAATAGCGCGGCAGGCAACGCCCTAGGCTCGGTAGATGCTTGATGTGTTGACGGGCTTCGCCGTCGTTGGCGTCGCCATCTTCATCGGCTACATCCTTGGGCGAATCAATTTACTCGGAGAGCATGCTCGTTTTGTCCTGAGCCGCTTGACCTTTTTCGTCCTTTCACCGTTTCTTCTTTTCGTTGTGCTTGCCCGCGCCGACATCCACAGCCTTTTTTCTGCGCTGTTGCCGGTGTCAGCCATCGCAGCGATCGCCGTGATGCTCGTCTATACCGTGATCGCCCGAGTCTTCTGGCGGAGATCCGTCGGTAACACGCTCATCGGAGCTCTTTCTGCTGGGCAGGTCAACTCGAATAACATCGGAATTCCGCTCTCGTTGTACCTGCTCGGCAGCGCCGCATATCCCGCGCCCGTGATTCTGCTGCAGTTGCTCATCTTCACGCCGATCTCAATGGCAATTCTGGATGCAGTCACAACCGGCCAGCGGAAGATGCTGCCCCTCGTTCGCCGCACCGCGACTAATCCCATCGTTATCGGTTCTGTGCTTGGGACTCTCGTTTCAGTGTCCGGTATCGAGGTACCCGAAATCGTCATGGCGCCAACTGAGCTCATCGCGAACGCGTGTGTCCCTGTGCTTCTCATTTCTTACGGAATCTCGCTCCACGGCCAACGCGTCCTCAGCACAGCGGGGCACCGCGCGGACGTATTGCTCGCGAGCGCCCTGAAGCTCTTCGCTATGCCGGCGATCGCGTGGTTCGTCGCTGCGTTCGTGTTCTCGCTTTCGCCGACAGACATCTTGATTGTGGTCGTTCTCGCTGCTCTCCCAACCGCTCAGAACGTCTTCAACTACTCGCAGCGCTACGGCATCGGCGAAGCGATATCTCGCGACACTGTGTTCATCACGACCATCGGCTGCGTACCGGCGCTGCTGCTGTTGCTCCTTTTGCTCGCTTGAGCTCCCCCGCTACCCACAGAAACGCCCGCAAAACGCTACCCTGGTAGGCGAACACTCTCAGGCTTCTCCCAGAAAGGGCCTTGTCATGGCTACATCATCACCCGAAAAGGTTGCCGTCAACGGCATCCGCACCGCTCTTGGCATTGGCGGCGTTGTCGCGCTCATTGTCGGCATTCTCATTCTCGTCTGGCCAGGAAAGACTGCGATGGTGGTCGCAGCGATGATCGCTGTCTACGCCGTCGTGGGTGGCCTCGTTTACGCGGGACTCGGCATCTTCTCCAAATCGATGGGCGGCTGGGGTCGCGTCGGGCACATCGCGCTCGGTGTAATTTTCGTCGTGGCCGGCGTAATCGCTTTTAGTAATCTCGGTATGGCCGCAGCGAGCATGGCTCTCTTCATCGGCTACCTCGTCGCCATCCTGTGGATCATCGAAGGCGTCGTTTCACTCACGACGCTGAGTGGCACATCATCAAAGGGCCTGACGATCTTCTTCGCGATCGTCAGCATCATCGCTGGTATCTTGCTCTTTTTTTCGCCCCTTCTCGGCGTTGCAGTGCTGTGGTGGATCATCGGCATCTCGCTGGTTGTTCTCGGAATCTTGCAGATCGTTCGCGCATTCACCTTCAAGTCGCTGTAGATCACTTCTCTGGATATACGAGAGAAGCCGCCGACACTCAACGTGTCGGCGGCTTCTCTTATTTCAGCGGGGCTACTCCCCCACAAAGGATGTGGTGTCGCCCACGAGGCGCGTATTGTCTTCCGGAATCGGGTCGACAACTGCAAGCGCCACTTCAGCAGCGAACTCAGCAACGTTGTAGAGCTTTCCTGCGGAATCGCGACGCGACGCGATAGCTCCTGGGTTCGCGCGCTCGAGAAGAGTCGCGGTGATGGTTCCCTCGATCATGTCTCCGGACACCGTGACGAAATCGATTCCGGCCTCGGAGAGCGCCGGAATACGGTCGCGAAGCGCGTCTTCACCGGCACGCTTCGACAGCGCGACCTGCTCGTACTCCGGCATGGTTTCGGTTGTCCTGATGAAGTGGGCTTGATGACTCGTGACGAAGACAACTCGAGCACCTGAGCTGAGCAACGGTCGGGCAGTTTCTAGAACGCGCACCTGTGCGTCGCGATTCAGCTGGAGCGCATAGTCTTCCGCCATTCCGGCTTCCATGCCTCCAGACGCATTTAACACGAGCACGTCGAGCCCACCGAACTCGCTCTTCACTTCGTCGAACATCGCCTGGACAGAATCAGCATCGGTGAGGTCTGCGCCGACGACGAGAACACGTACCCCCAGTTCACGAAGCTGAGTTGCCAGCTTCTCAGCGCGCGGCGCTTTGTTCCGGAAGTTAACGACGACATTAGCGCCGGCCTCGGCGAGATAGCGCACAGTGTCCGCGCCGATACCACGGGAGGATCCAGTAACGAGCGCGGTCTTACCCGCAAGCGATCCTGGGCTCAAAACAGACGAAGATTCGGTCACAAACAACTCCTGACAAAACGGATGCCGCCCGAGATCGGGGCGCGTCTCGACACTATCAATCACCGCTATTGTTCGATGCGTGACGCATCCGTTCTTTACCGGCACAGCTACACCTCGCATTTTTGCGCACCGCGGACTTGTGTTGCCAGAGGCCGCGGCGCATGGAGTTGTTGAGAACTCATTCGCTGCCGTTGCGACGGCCCACGCCGAGGGCGTTGAGTACGTCGAGTCGGACTGCCACCTCACTGCCGATGGTGTGGTCGTGCTCTTCCACGACTCCGATCTGGCTCGGGTAGCCGGTGACCCTCGCGCAGTCGCTGACGTGAGTTCTCACGAGCTCGAAGAGATCATGTCGCAGCGTGGCGGCTTGATTACGCTCCGTCAGGCGCTCGAGTCTTTCCCCGACCTCAGATTCAATCTCGACGTCAAAGCAGCAGCCGCAGCCGAGCAGGTGGGCCAACTCGTCGCTCCACACTCCAATCGTGTCCTGATCACCAGTTTCTCGGACGAGCGCAGGATGCTCGCGCTCGCGTCCGCGGCACGCGCGGGTGGCACACCTGCCACTTCAGCAGGTACACGAACGGTCGCAACCCTCTTAGCTGCATCCTCTCTTGGCGTCCAACGCCTCGCGCATCGACGTGTTGAGAAGGTGGACGCATTGCAGATTCCGGAACGGAAAGGGATGCTCCGCATCCTCACTCCGCGCTTGATTCGCGCAGCGCATCAGTTCGAAATCGAAGTGCACGTATGGACAGTGAACGATGTGGAAACGATGCTTCGGCTCCTGCGTATGGGCATCGACGGAATCGTCACGGATCGCGCCGATCTCGCCCTGGCTGTGCTGCGCTAGCTCCGAGCCCCTACGGGCTGAGCATCGGCTGTGAAAAGAGCGTTCGGAGGCCCCGTTCGGATGATGCACACAGGTCATGACGTTATACCGGATAACGACCTGTGACGAGAGGACCACACAATGGCAGACCGGAGCCTTCGCGGTATACGTCTCGGCGCCCAGAGCTTACAAAGCGAAGAGGGCGTCGTTTTTCATCAGCGCGTGCAGCACTCATACGTTTGCACGACGTGCCAGCACGAGACGACGCTGACCTTTGCGGCTGACGCAGAGGCACCGCAGACGTGGGAGTGCCGCGCATGCGGTGCTGAAGCACTTCTGCGTGTCGGTGACAGCACTGTGACTGTTGACCATAGCGACGACAAGGCAGCACGTACCCACTGGGACATGCTGCTCGAACGCCGCAGCGTTCCTGAACTCGAGGAACTCCTCGAGGAGCGCCTGGCTTACATTCGCGCCCGCCGTGGTGCGGGTGATGACGTGAGCAAGGAAAAACTGAGCGCGTAACCACCTCTCAACAAAAGAGCACCAGCCCTAACCGGGTTGGTGCTCTTTTGTTATTGCTGCAAGCGACGGCGGCGGCGCATCACGACGCCGCACCCGACAATAAAGAGCAGACTCCCCCACGCGAGAACACCCTGCACCCAGCCACCCAGCACTACTGCGGGCGTGAGCCCGGTGCGAAGCGGAACATCGGTAAGCATTGCACCCGCAACACCGGCAGAAAGCCCGTCGATCACCGTGCCGTCTGGGGCGATAACCTGGCTGGTTCCCACGGTCGAGATGTTCACGACGGATCGACCTGTTTCGATCGCGCGCATCCGGGCAAACGCGAGCTGTTGCAGATTTTCGTCAGTGTCACGGAAATCAGCGTTATTCGTCTGGAACATGTAAATCTCTGCCCCCTCGCGCGCTCCTGCCCAGACGACGTCGTCGTAAATCACGTCAAAACAGATCGCGAGTCCGACGGTTGTCCCGTCGACATCGAGCGTCGGTGAATTGGTGCCGGGCGTGTATTCGCGCTGAATCAGATCGATAAGGTCCGGCGCGAGCGCCCGAAAAAACCATCGATCCGGAACGTACTCGCCGAAGGGCACAGGGTGAGTCTTGTCGTGGACTTGCACCGCTCCTTCGCCGCCGATCCAGAGCATCGAAGTATTGAAAATGTCATCGCCGCGCACCGTCGCTGCGTTCACGATGAGTGGCGCATTGACCTCTTCCGCGACCTGATCAAGCGCGGCCGCCGTTGACGGTGATGTCGTCGGATCTGAGTCGATGCCACCTTCGGGCCAGAGCAAGACGTCCATCTCTTCGCCAAAGAGCGCAGACGACGCATCAATTTGAGCGCTGAGCACGGAGTTCGCCGACCGTGAATCGAAGTAGCCAGATGGACCATTTCCTTGAACGGATCCGACGCGCATCCCACCTGCATCCGTCGTCACATATTGCGGCGTAAAGAAGAGAAGCAGCACGATCGCGACTGAAGGAATGAGGCGACGGACATTACGTAACGCTCCCCCGCGAACCGCCTCAAGGACTGCGGCAGTGGCGGCGACCATCAGGAAAGTCAGCCCGCTCAGGCCAACCCAGGATGCAATGTGGGCGAGAGGGCTCTCCGACTGGCTCATTCCAATGCGCGCCCAGGGGAAGCCCGTGTAAGGCCAGGAACCCATGACGATTTCTCGAAGCGTCCAGACCCCGCCGATCAGAACTGGAAGCCCGACAAGGCTTGCCCATCGTGCCGGGAAAGCTCGTGGAAACCAGCGATAGGCAAGCGTCAACAACACCGACCCGACGGCCATGAGAATCGACTCGAGACCCGCCAGCGCGAACCACGGCACGGCGCCTAGGTATCGAGTAATCCACTCGATGTGGACGAGATAGAAGGAAGCTCCAAAGACGAACCCCACGATAAGCGAACCCCATACGCTGCGGCCGACCAGAGCGATCAGGCTAAACGCAATGCCGACGAATGCCAGCGGCCACCACCCCACAGATGGGTACGCGAGATCGAGAGTTGGGCCAGCCACCGCGGATGCCAAAAGAGCAGCCCAGATGGGAAGAAGCGGACGCGGTTGCGGGCGCAGTTGCGATTCAGGCACGGCTCAACACTAAGTTGCGCTCGCTTACACAGCGCTGTAAGCGACGATTCCCCGTCGCACAGAATCCAAGGCGCGGCGAGCCACCCGCCCCACATCGCCGTCAGCGACGAGTGACAACTGATCGAGCAGGTCGATAGTCTGCTTCGTCCACCGCACAAAATCGCCAGCTGCCATATCTGCCTCGGTCAGCACCCGATCGAGAGACCCTCCGCGCGCCCACGCGTGCATCGCGGCGGAGAGACCAACAGCTGGCGCCTCAGAGCCCGGGAGATGATGATCGCGTTCCAGGTCATCCAGCCGCTGCCACAGGCTCTCAGTGGCGCTGAGCGCCGAGCGGAAGGCGCCGCGCGGCAGCCCGCGATCGCCAACTCCTGCTTCGTCGCGTCGAGGCTCGTACACGAGCGAGCAAACCAGGGCCGCAAGTGACGGTGCATCGAGATCATTCCATATTCCGGTGCGCAAAGATTCCGAGACCAAAAGGTCGCGCTCGCCATAAATACGCCGCATAGTGCGCCCGGCGGGCGTGAGGCTAGTGGCACCTTCCGCGTCAATTTGCACGTAGTCGAGCTCAGTGAGCACATCTACAACGCGGTCGAACACCCGCGCGACAGTGCCGGTGCGCGCGTCAATCTGACGCCTGATGCGCTCAACTGTCCGCCGCAGCTTCCAATAGCGCTCTGCCCACCTCGCATGGTTCTCACGATCAGGACACGCCTGGCAGGGATGCCGCGACATACGTTTGCGCAGAGAGTTCAGCTCTTTTTGACGTTTCTCGCGAGTCGCGCGTGAGGCATTCGCGTCTTTTCGATTCAGCTTTTCGAGGTCACTGAGATCACGTCGGATTTGTGAATATTCGGTGAAGTCGCCCCGGTCGCATGCCATCGCTGTTGCGTAACCGGCGAGAGACTCTTCGGAATCACGTACCTGTCGAGCAAGCCCTACTACCGCACGATCCGCTTGGAACTGCGCGAACGAAGATTCGAGTACCTCACGCGCCCTCGCTCGCCCGAATTGATCGATGAGGTTCACGGCCATGTTGCACGTCGGTCGGAAACTCGAATTGAGTGGATACGTTCGACGCGAAGCGAGAGAAGCTACCGCCTGCGGATCAAGCGCCTCAGTCCATTGCACGACGGCGTGGCCTTCAACATCGATGCCGCGCCGTCCTGCGCGCCCAGTGAGCTGGGTGTATTCACCCGAGGTGATGGGTACTCGCGCCTCGCCATTGAACTTCTCGAGTTTTTCCAGCACGACGGTTCGTGCTGGCATGTTGATCCCGAGCGCGAGCGTCTCAGTAGCAAAAATGACCTTGACAAGCTTTCGCTGAAACAGCTCTTCGACGACTTCCTTGAATGCCGGGAGCATTCCTGCGTGGTGCGCCGCAATGCCTCGCTGCAGGTTTTCAGTCCAATCCCAATAGCCGAGCACGGCCAAGTCCTCGTCGACCATTGCGCTCATGCGCTCTTCGATAATGTCGCGAATCTGGTCGCGCTCTTGCGGTGATGTCAGTCGCACGCCGGAGCGTCGAACCTGTTCAACAGCAGCTTCACACCCGACGCGGCTGAAAACGAAGAAGATTGCGGGGAGCAAATTAGCTTTCGCCAATAGTTCGACAGCTTCAGGGCGATTGACGCGCTCTGAGCGCACTGGATGCCGTGTCCGCGGGGCGTTGTTAGCACCGCCGCCGCGTCGAGACCCACCAGAACGGTAAGCGTGCGATCGCCGCCCGCCTTCTTCGCGACCGCCACCTGATCGGTCACCGGGCCGAAGGCGCATCAACTCTTGATTCACCTTGGCCGTCGCGACACCAGCCCGATCATCGAACAGCGGTAAAAGATCGCCTCGAACGAGAACATGCTGTTCCAGGGGCACCGGTCGTATCTCAGAGACCACCACTTCGGTGTCGCCTCGAACCGTATCGAGCCAATCGCCAAACTCTTCGGCATTCGAAACGGTGGCAGAAAGCGACACGAGACGGACAGCTGGGGGCAAGTGGATGATGACTTCTTCCCACACAGCGCCGCGAAAACGGTCAGCGAGAAAGTGAACTTCATCCATCACCACGAACCGAAGTCCGCGAAGGGCGGGAGAGTTGGCATAAAGCATGTTTCGGAGCACTTCGGTGGTCATGACGACCACTCGCGCATTGCCGTTTATGTTGGTGTCGCCAGTGAGCAAACCAACGTTCTCTGCCCCGTACACGGCCTGTAACTCGCGAAACTTCTGGTTGGACAGCGCCTTCATCGGCGTTGTGTAGAAGGCTTTGTCGGAGCTCTCCCTCATTGCGAGATGAACAGCGAACTCACCCACGACCGTCTTACCTGCGCCGGTGGGCGCGGCGACCAAGACGCTCTGTCCGTCTTCGAGGGCTTCACATCCAGCGATTTGGAACGGGTCGAGCGAGAACCGCTGGGTCGCAGCGAACTCTCGCGAAAGCGGATGTTCCTGTGCTCGTTGCGCGCGTTGATACTTCTCGGCCGGACTGGGCGCACTCATGAACTGGAGTCCGCCGAGAGAAATGATTCTTCGCGCTTACTCCGACGGCGGTCAAAGAGCATCGACACTGCTGCGGCCGCGATATAAAGCACGATCAGGATGCCTCCCAGCATCAGCATAGACAGCACGTCGGCCGCGGGCGTCGCGATTGCAGCGAAAATCGTTGCGGCCAGTACGGCGACTCGCCAGCCTTTGAGAATCGCAATGCCGCTGATGATTCCTGCGAAATTCAGGGCAACGAGAAAGACCGGCAAGACGAAAGCGACCCCGATGACCAGCAGAAGTTTAAGGACGAAGTCGTAGTAGACGTCGTACTGGTAGAAAAGCGCGCCCTGCTCCGGAACAAACGTCGCCATAACTTCGATGACGTGGGGCATAACACACAGGCCTAGGGCGCAGCCGGCGAAAAACAGCGGAATAGCAGCGCTAAGAAAGCCGACCGTGTATCTGACTTCTTTACGCGTGAGGCCGGGCATGATGAACGCCCAGATCTGCCACAGCCACACGGGCGCCGAGAGAATGATTCCGATGGCGAACGCAATCCGTACGTGGAAATCAAACCCGGCAGTGACGGTGTTGAAGTTGAGCGCGGCAAAATCGGAAGCTCGGCTGTTTGAGACGATCCGGATCGGCTCAGTAAGAAGATCGATTATCTGATTGGAAATCAGGGCAGCGATGATCATGCCGATGACGAGAGCAATTGCTCCGATAATCGCACGCCGACGCAGCTCTACGAGGTGCTGCGCAAGCGACATTCGCCTGTCGCGCTTGGGCGCATCGGGCTCTTCGACGCGCGGCGGTCCTGCCGTAACCACTCCGGTCTAGGCAGATTTGTCGGGCGATCCGCTCGATGGCGGGCTCGCCGTCGATGTTGTCGTCGCCGACTCCGTTGAATTGTTCTTGTTGTCGGCGGCAGTCGAAGAAACGTCGTCGTCCTTCATTGCCTTCATCTCACCCTTGAAAACACGTGCCGACTGACCGACGCTTTTCGCGAGCGCGGGGAGCTTTGCAGCCCCGAACAGCAAGAGGATCACCGCGAGGATGATCAACAGGTGAGGCCAACCGAATGCGTTGCCCATGGTTACTCCTCGAAGATTGTGCAGTACATCCCAGTGTAGTCGTCAGCCCCTCACCGCGGGCCAACCAGCTAACTACCGCGAGTCCTCGGTCAGATACTGTTCTAACCCGGCCTGCGCCCACGCCACAGCAGCCGCTCGAGCCGACGCGGGAGAGATAATTTCTATCTCGCCGCCGCCGCGTGCAGCGAGACGCTTCATGCTCTGCTCGTCTGCGACACGCAAAGTAGCGATTGCGCTGTTTCCCGAAACTGAAATGTTCGCGCGGTCAATGTATCCGCCCAGCAACGGCGCCATTGCACTCGGATACTTCACTTCGACGAGCACATCATCTTCGCCGGGCGCGAAAAGAGCGGGTATCGGTTCTTCCCCGTGAGTGATGGGGATGCCGGTGAGTTCGATCTCGCTCACTCTGTCGAGGTGGAACGTGCGCATCGACTGGCGCAGATGACACCATCCCTGGAGGTACCACTGACCGCCGGCGATGTGCACCTTGACGGGGTCGACGGTGCGAATTGTGGTCGCGGCATCCGGAGCTTTGTAAGTAAACGACACCGCGACGGCAGTTTTCAGCGCCTGATCAACAACGTCGCGGGCGTCATCGACCGGTCCCGGCGCGACGATGACCTCAGCGGGGGTAGAAGATGCTCCTCTGCTCAGCTTAGAAAGCAGCTCTTGCACGATGTCGCTGTCGCCGACCCCGGGCAACGTGCGGGCTAGTTGGAGCCCAGCAAGCAGCGCCGCTGCTTCACGAGCGGTCAAGCGCGGCGCATTCTCCAGACCAACCGTGTTGGTGATCGAGATGGTGTCGTGCGTGTCGAGCAAATCCCAGTCAATGTCGAACAGGTCGTGCGGAAGCTGCCAGAAACCGCCATCACCGGGAAGCCCGATGACAGTGAGTTTCTCGACCATTGCTCGCATTTGCTCAGGTGAAACATCGAAATCCCGCGCCGCGTCTACAACCGATACTTCACCCTGACTAATGAGGTACGGCACCAGCTGCATCATGAGAGCTGCGCGGTCGAGCGCGAGAAGCGGTTTGCTATCTGTCATGCCGCTCCACCATGAAGCATCAGTGTTGCGCGCAGGCGAGCCACGACAGCATCGCGCAGGCTCAAGGGCTCGATTACCCGTACTTCAGGGCCGAAAGACGCGAGCTCGTCCGCAAACACATCACCATCGACGAACTGAATGTGAATGCCTCTATCGACTCGTTTTCCCCGGCGAGATAAGCGAAGTGACGCCTCAGTTCCGGGGTGCACTTCGAGAATTGCGACGTTTCGAGCCGCAACATCCTTGAGGCCCCGCAGTGCCCGAGTGCCTGCGCCCTCTCTGAGCGACTCATCAAAAAGAGTGCGGGTCACTTCGACGCTGCCAGTGATACGTGCAAGCAAAAAAGTGCGCTCGGCGTTTGCATCAAGATCAATGCCGTGGACATGCCAACGCGCCTCGTACTCCACGAGGGCGAGCGGTTTCATCCGTCTTGTGCGAGCTGCCCTCTCTCCCGGCTTCAAATACGCGAACCGGACGACGCGCGCTGACTCAATAGCATCCTGGATCTTCGCGAACGAAGGTTCCCGCAGGCTAATACGTGGCGAGTAACCGATGATCGGTTCGTCCACGCTGTTTCCCAGCGCGCGAATCTTCCGGAGCGCACTCCGGGCGTTGTCCGACATCGAGCTCTGACCCCACACTCCCCCAGCAAGGTTCAAAAGTGCCACTTCGGCCGGGGTGAAGGAAATATCGCTCGGCAGCGAATATTCAGCGGTGGGGACCCGATACCGCGCTTCGCGCAGGTCGTCCGGGTCTGCGAAGTCGCCAATCGTCTCGATAGGAACCCCGAGGCGACGCAAATTTTCTTTGTCGCGCTCGAACATCTTCTCGAGCGCGTCCTTAGACGCACCGGATTCGCTCTGCTCACGGTATCCCGCAACAGAATGCAGAATCGCATCTTTTGTCAGGCCTTGCTCCGTCGCCATCAGCGCAACGACCAGGTTCACCAGACGTTCCTCGGGTGCACTCCGGTTTGCAGCTGTGGATGTCACGACGCCATTCTATTGGCCGGAAGACAGGCTGAGATCAGGCGTTGAAGTCATCGATCCCGAGGATGTCGAAAATGTAGATGAGCGATTGTTCGAGACCTGAAGCGGGGTCGGACGGAACAACGAGCATGACCTGCGAACCGACCGGCTGCCCGACGAGAGCATCAGCAATTTCTGCGGGCACAGTCGACATGTCGAGCGCTTGCGGCGCCGCACCCCAGCTGGTCTGTTGAACTTCACGGGTGTCCCAGTCGACGCTCGTGTAGTTGACAAGGATGGAGTCATCGGCGGCCACTTCTGCTCCGTCGCCGCGAATAACTACCTCCGAAACGGCTGCGTCGGGCACAGCCGCGTCGTGGTCTGGGAAGCTGATACCGGGCTGGCCGTTTGGCGCCCGCACGACCGTAGGAAGCCCCCGGCCCTCGGCGAACTGTTCTGTTCCTTCAGCCTTCGCAAGGTAAACCTTCTGAACATCAACAACGGCTACAAGCGCCTCGTCTTCGCCGAGGCCCAAGCTTTGCGCCGAGTCGGGGGCGATATCGTCGCTCGCCAAAACAGCCACCACGCGTGATCCACCCGTTGCACACTCGAGAGCAGGTTCAAGACCGGGCAGTGCCCCGTAAAGACTGGATACGATAGCTGGCTGGTTGCCAGAACTGGCGTACTCGGTCGTGGCGACTACTTCGCCCGTGACTCCGTCGAGTAAAACAAAATCAAGAATCGCCGCTTGGGTGTCTGAGACCAGCGTGGGACCCTCTTCTCCTCGCGCAATATCGACGAATTCCGTCTGGGATGTGTAGACGGGTGTTCTCACATCAATGTTCGGCTCGGAGCCACCCTCACCGGTGACAGTCACGAGGTCGGTCGCGGCGGTAGACGAACTCTGCTCGCGAGTGCAAGACGCCGAGCCATTAGTTGACGCGGCGGATGAGCACCCCGTCAACGCGATAGCGAACAGACTTACGGCGGCAACAACTGCGGGAAATCTACGCACGATTTCAGTCTAGAGTCGCGGCGCTGTCATCCGCATCACGAGCGATCCGCGCGCCGTCCGCCGCGCGTTGCGCTTCACGCACGCGCTTACGAAGGTTTTTGTCGGTGATCTCGCGATCGCCGACAGCTCCCGGAGTCCACACTTCGACGTCTTCGTCGCCGTAGCTTGTCTTCGACGCTCGTTTCTTTCGTTCCGGAACCACGGTTCCAGGAGCGAGGCGCCGCGCACTAATGAGGAAGCCTGTGTGCGCCACCATTCGATGATCCGGGCGTACAGCGAGGCCGTCTACGTGCCAACCACGCACCATCGTTTCGTTCGCCTCGGGCTCGGTGAACAGACCAGTGGCGCGCAAATACTCTGCTGTGCGGCTCAACTGGGTGGCAGTAGCGACATAGCAAAGAACGACACCGCCCGGCGTCAATGCACTGGCGACCACATCGATGCACTCCCACGGCGCAAGCATGTCGAGCACGACACGATCCACAGAACCATCGGGCATCGTTTCAGGCAGTGCCGCAACGAGATCACCAATCACCACATCCCACTGCGACGGCACTTCGCCGAAGAAGGTCTCGACGTTGGCACGCGCGACATCCGAGAACTCTTCGCGTCGCTCGAACGAAACGAGGCGTCCATCAGCACCGACAGCACGCAGGAGTGAGAGTGAAAGCGCACCAGAACCGACGCCTGCTTCAACGACCACCGCGCCGGGAAAGATGTCTGCATGCACGACAATCTGCGCTGCATCCTTCGGATAAACGATGGCAGCTCCACGCGGCATTGACATCACGAAGTCGCGTAGTAGCGGTCGGAGCGCGAGATATTCCTGATCGGAGCTGTTGCGCACAACCGAACCATCCGGAAGGCCAACAAGTGCATCATGCGGCAACACACCGTGGTGTGTGTGAAGCTCGCCACGCTCGCGAAGAGTGATCGTGTGCATTCTGGCTTTCGGCCCGGTCAGCTGCACGCGATCACCGTAACGAAAGGGGCCGCTGGGGCGCTGAGTAGACACTAATTAATTTCCTTGCTCGACGCATGCGCCGTATGAAGATCGGTGATGTCGGCAACCGTGCGCCCGTCGAGAGACGGCCACAGCGCGTGAGCGCCGACTCCCGTGAGCGAAACCATATGTGGAACGCCAAGAGATACGGTGCCGGCCGCGATCGCTGAACGCAGCCCGTTCGGTGAATCCTCGATCGCTACAGTGCGGGCCGGATCAACACCCAGCGCCGCGCATGCCTGCAGATACGGATCGGGGAATGGCTTAGGTCGATCGACATCGTCGCCAGCGATCACAAGATCGAAAGCATCGAAGTCGATCAAGTCGACAACGTGCGTCGCCATCCTTCGCAGTGACATCGTCACGAGCGCTGTCTTGATCCCGGCGGCGCGAAGGCCGAATAACAGCTCCCGGGCGCCGGGACGAAACGGCACCCCATCCGTTGACAGCCGATCAATCACGTTGTCCGTCAAACGAGTCACGATCTCAGTCGTAGGTAGCCGAACGCCAGCCGATTGCAAGATGCGCGCTGCGTCATCAAGTCCGAGTCCCACGAGGCTCAGTGCCTGCTCGTGATTCCAGGTTCCGCCGAAGCTCTCAACCAGTGGAGTCTCCGCTGCCATCCAGTATGGCTCCGTGTCGACAAGAGTGCCGTCCATGTCCCAAAGCACGGCGGCCGGCAGTGAAGAAGTCATCCCGCAATGCTATCCGGCGCGATTCCATCCATCAGTCGCGTCCGCCGAGACGACGTGCCCATGTACGCCTATCCTTGAGGGACCCGTTCGACGGGAGAAAGGGTGGTCGCGTGGACGGACTTGGTCATCGTGTGCTGGTCACAGCATTTGATGGATGGAATGACGCTGGTGAGGCAGCTTCTGCTGCCATGAGCCTCCTGCAGAAGGATGATGCTTACGAGCCAGTCTTCTCTGTCGACCCCGAACTCTATTTCGACTATCAATACACCCGCCCGCACATCCACACCGATGCCGACGGCGGCCGCAGCCTGCACTGGCCCGAGACGACTCTCCTGCGGCCTAGGAATCCAGGTCGTGGCACTCAACTTTGGCTCCTCACCGGCGTTGAACCAGCGCGCTCGTGGCAAGCGTTCGCCGCGGAACTCACCGACGTCGCGTTGCGCGAGGACATCACCGGCGTTGTATCGCTCGGATCGATGATGTCGGACGTTCCCCACACCCGACCCATCACGATTTTTTCTGGCAGTGAGAACGAGCGACTCCGCACTGAGCTATCGCTCGAACGCAGCAGCTACGAGGGGCCGGTCGGGATTCTCAGTGTGCTGAGCGAAGCGGTCGAAAAAGTTGGTATCCCCACGGCAAGTTTGTGGGCGAGTGTTCCCCACTACGTGGCGGGACATACCCCGTCGCCCAAAGCCACTCTCGCGTTGCTCGACCGGCTTGAAGATCTCACTGGCGTCCAGATTCCCCGTGGAACGCTTCCGACAGAGGCGGCTGCATGGGAAGCGTCCATTGACGCCGCGGCGGCAGACGACGAAGAAATGACGGAGTACATCCGCGGCCTCGAGCAGACTCGCGATACCTGGGACTCCCCCGATGCATCTGGTGATGCGATCGCGAAAGAATTCGAGCAGTATCTGCGTCGACGCGGTGAAGGTCCCGGCAAGCCCGGGCGTGACGATCCCCGCCGCTGATCAAGCCGCGGTGAGCTGGGCATGCGCCCACCGCATAGCTCTTAGGCCTGGATGACGCCGAGGCTCAGCAATACCAGCAGAGTTGATCCGAGAGCCACCCGGTAAATCACGAACGGCAAGAAGCTGCGCTTGGATATGTAGCTCATGAAGAACGCAATCACGCCGAGAGCGACAACGAACGCGATAACCGTCGCGACAAGTGTTTCCGGAAGCGAGTAGACGCCCGGCTCATCCCAGCTCTTGAAGAGCTGGTAGAAACCGCTACCGAATACCGCAGGAATCGCGAGGAGAAAGGCGTATCTCGCTGCGGCCGCACGCTCGTAGCCCATAAACAGCCCGGCAGTAATTGTGCCTCCCGAGCGAGATACGCCCGGAATCAATGCGAGCGCTTGTGCGCCGCCATAGATCAGGCCGTGCGGCACGGTGATATCGGCGAGCTTGCGCTTTTTCGCACCCACATGGTCGGCGATCCCAAGCAATACGCCAAACAGAATCAGCATGGCCGCTACCAACCAGAGCGATCGAAAGACGGTTTCAATCTGGTCTTGAAATCCAAGCCCGAGAACCACAATCGGGATCGACCCGATGATGATGAGCCAGCCCATTCGCGCGTCAGGGTCGTGCCGCGGCACTCGACCAACCAGCGACTTGAACCAATGCGAAATTATTCGAACGATGTCACGCCAGAAGAAAATCACCACGGCGGTTTCGGTACCGATTTGCGTGATCGCGGTGAACGCAGCACCGGGATCTTGAGCATTCGGAAGGAACGTGCCCACTATCCTCAGGTGTGCGCTCGACGACACCGGAAGGAACTCTGTCAAGCCCTGAACCAGCCCCAAGAACATCGCCTCGAGAAAATGCATATCGGGCCTTTCAGTAAGTCCGAAGAAGATCAGTCAATACGCGCTGACCGAAAACTAGCGCATCAATAGGCACCCGCTCGTCAACACCATGAAACATGCCTGTGAAGTCGAGGTCGGCAGGCAGCCGCAGCGGCGCGAACCCATAACCAGCGATTCCGAGAGCCGACAAGGCCTTGTTGTCAGTTCCGCCGCCCATCAGGTACGGGATGACAGGTACATCAGGATCGTGACGCTCAAGCGACGCGACCATCGCTTCGACGATTTCTCCAGCGAACGGCACTTCGAGTCCGATGTCCTGGTGCACTATCTCGATCTCGATGTCGGGGCCGATGATCCGCCTTATGTCGGCAAGGGCCGCGTTCTCCGTACCTGGAAGCACTCGGACGTCGATGAGGGCTTCAGCGCGATCGGGGATGACGTTGTGCTTGTATCCCGCAGTAAGCCCGGTCGGGTTAGTTGTGGTTCGGAGTGTCGACCGAAGAAACGGAGCTGCAGGACCCGCACCAAGCGCGAGAACATCCGGATCGTCAGTGGGAATGCCGGTAAGACTTGAAAGCCCATCAAGGAGCTGGGTTGTCGTCTCCGTGAGGCGGATCGGCCACTCAGTCCTCCCCAATGCTACGACGGCCTCCGAGAGGCGGGTGAGAGCGTTCTCGGGGTGCAACCGGCTTCCATGGCCCGCTCGCCCTTTCGCAACAAGACGAATCCACATGAGCGCCTTTTCGCCGACCTGCAGAAGGTAAGCGCGGCGATCGCCAGCAGCAATCGAATAACCGCCAACTTCGCTGATGGCTTCGGTTGCGCCTTCGAACCACTCCGGGTGTTGGGCAACGACGAGGCCTGATCCTTCGACTCCACCATTTTCTTCATCAGCGAAGAACGTAACGATGATGTCGCGCTCTGGTTGATCCCCAGATCGCAAAATTTCTCCGACAGAAGTCAGGATCATGGCATCCATATCCTTCATGTCCACCGCACCGCGGCCCCACAGCATGCCATCGCGAATCTCTCCCGCGAATGGATCGACGCTCCAGTCCTCTGCGATGGCAGGCACAACATCGAGGTGTCCGTGCAGCACCAGAGCGGGCTTTGAGGGGTTCCTACCTCGGATACGCGCGTGAACGTTCGTTCGCCGGTGAATCGGCTCGAACACGTTGACTTCAAGACCCAGCGATTCGAGATATTGCGTCACGTATTCGGCGGCCTCACGCTCGCCGTTCGCGCGACCCCCACCGAAGTTTGTGGTGTCGAACCTAATGAGGTCCCGCGCAACGCGAGCGACTTCAGGAAGATTGGACTCTGGCTCAGGGACGAATGCCGCGGGGTTGGACATGGCATCAACGCTACCCGCTGAGACTGGGGTCCTACGCACAGCACCGACGGTCCTCATTCAACCGCGGCTGGCGTTCTCGAGTCGCTCAGGTTCGTGATAGCGTTGTTCCTCGGTTGCGAAACCAAAAAAACAATGCGCGGGTGGCGGAATAGGTAGACGCGCTAGCTTGAGGTGCTAGTGCCCTAACGGGCGTGGGGGTTCAAGTCCCCCCTCGCGCACATTGTGGAAAGGCCCTCGATCTGAAGTTTCAGATCGAGGGCCTTTTTTGTTTTGCATGATTATTACTACGCCGAAACTCCAAAGAGCAATCCGAGAACGTAGGTAATCGCTGCTGCTCCAAAACCGATCGCCAACTGTCGCAGTGCGCGCGCGAGCGGCGGTGCGCCCGAAAGAAGCCCAACGGCCGCGCCGGTTGCCATGAGCGCAATTCCGACGAGCAAAAGCGCCACGACAACAGCGAGAAGTCCTTCGGCACCGAAAATCCATGGCACCACGGGGATAATCGCGCCGGAGGCGAAGAAGAGAAAGCTTGAGGTCGCGGCGCCAAAAGCGCTCCCGACTACGTCATGACTATCAACGCGCTCTGTCGGGCGCCGATAGGGCACCGAGCTGTCGGCACTCCGCGCCTTTTCTAGTTCAGCGTTCGCACGTGACAACGACTCTTCTTCGCTCATTCCGCGTGTGCGATACACCAGCGCTAGTTCATTGGCATCCAAATTCAGGTCTGGTAATACAGCGTCGACGTCGTTGTTGGGCTCGGTTGACTCGAGCAGCTCTCGTTGCGAACGTACCGAAACGAACTCACCCGCGCCCATCGATAGCGCGCCAGCCAGAAGCCCAGCGATGCCGCTGAAAAGCACAAACTGTGGTGCGACACCGGTGGCCCCGATGCCCATGACAAGCGCGAGATTGGATACGAGACCATCATTCGCACCAAACACTGACGCGCGGAATGTGCCCGAAAGCCTCCTGCGCCCCTTTGCTGCGAGTCCCCTGACAACCTCGTGGTGCACTTTTTCGTCAGCGCTCATCTCTGCAGTGGCGTGCGGATCATCGTCGTATGGCGACCGCGCTTCCGCGTTTTGCGCCAACGCTAGAACGAAGATCGATCCGAATCGTGCAGCTGCCCATCCCAGAAGCCGGGTCGACATCGAAGCTCGCGGCAGTTTTCTTGGCTCGCCGCCCAGCAGCTCCACCCAGTGCGCCTCGTGACGCCCTTCTGCGGCAGCGAGGGCCAGCAGGATGTCCCGCTCCTCGCCCTCTCGGCGACGCGCGAGTCCCGAGTACACAGCTGCTTCGGCGCGCTCGTTAACGAGGTACTTCGCCCATCTACGCCGATCGCGCGCTTTCGACACGCGTAGCGATGCATCATTCACAACTGTCCTCCTAGACGACTCCAGCTTTCGAGAGTAATCAGGCGGGAACTCCGCTGCAGTTCGGTCTACCGAACTGCAGCGCTATGAACGAACACGCGAGCGCAGGAGTTCGATGCGCGCTTGGAGCTGGGCGACTGTCGCGTGTGACACGGCGGGGCCTCCGCATACGCGACGCAGCTCGGCGTGGACAGCACCGTGTGGTTCACCGCTTTGACGTGCGTAAAGCCCCACAAGACTGTTCAGCAATTGGCGTTGTTCTTTCAGCGTGCGATGGAGCGGCTCGGGAAGCGAGGATTCGTCCTTCGGCTGATCTGATTCCGACTCGAGCGCCTCGCGCTCACTCCGATGCTTACCTTGGCGGGCCTGCCGCTGCATGAGGAGTTCGTGGACGTGCTCAGGTTCAAGAAGGCCCGGTAGGCCCAAAAACTCTTCTTCTTCGGGCGTGCCCGGAACAGCGAGCTGGCCGAACTCCTTGCCATCAAACATGACGCGGTCAAAGTGCGCGAGAGAGCCGAGGGCTTGATAGGCGAACTCTTGGGTAAGCGCGTCGGAGGCCGAATCTTCTCGCTCCGCCATGTTCATGGCGTCCTCGTCGAGCCCCCACTCTTCATCGCCATCGCCGTCGCGATCGAGTGCGTGGTCTCGCTGACGCTCCATTTCGCCTGCAAGCGCCAGAAGGATCGGGACGTTCGGCAAAAATACGCTCGCAGTTTCGCCCCGGCGCCGTGCGCGCACGAAGCGGCCGATCGCTTGCGCAAAATAGAGCGGAGTCGACGCGCTCGTCGCGTACACACCAACGGCGAGCCGCGGCACGTCCACTCCCTCCGACACCATGCGGACAGCCACCATCCATCGTGCATTAGAGGCTGAGAACGTCTCGATACGACTCGACGCTTCAGCTTCGTCCGAGAGCACCACTGTTGGCGCCTCGCCGGTCAGCTTCTCCAGAATGGCTGCGTAGGCTCGCGCCGCTGTCTGATCGGTCGCAATGATGAGGCCACCTGCGTCCGGAATCTGCTCACGAACCTCAGTCAGGCGCCTATCAGCGCTTCGAAGAACCGCTGGAATCCAATCACCGTCGGGGTCCAGAGCTGTGCGCCAGGCCTGCGACGTAATATCTTTCGTGTTGTCTTGGCCAAGATGAGCTTCCATCTCGTCGCCTGTTTTTGTTCGCCACCGCATTTTTCCGGCATAGACAAGAAACATGACGGGTCGCACCACTCCGTCTTCGAGGGCGCGGCGATACCCGTACGCATAATCCGTGCGGGAAACCCGGATGCCGTGTGCATCAGGGTGGTACTCAACAAAAGGAATCGGCGCGGTATCACTGCGAAATGGCGTACCCGAAAGAAGGAGACGGCGTGTTGCTCTTGCATAGGCTTCACGCAGCGCGTCGCCCCAGCTGAGCGCGTCTCCCCCATGATGAACCTCGTCGAGGATCACAAGGGTGCGCGCGTTGAGAATCAACGCTTGGTGAACAGCAGCCTTCGTCGCCACTTGCGCGTAGGTCACGGCAACACCGTGGTACTGGCGTGAGGGCATCGAATGCCGGTTGCTGAAGTTAGGGTCTAGGCGAAGAGACACCCGAGCCGCGGCGTCAGCCCACTGCGTCTTGAGGTGCTCCGTTGGAGCCACAACCACGAGCCGATCGACGACACCACGTCTGAGAAGTTCGGTCGCTAGTCGGAGTGCGAAGGTCGTTTTTCCGGCGCCGGGTGTGGCAGCCGCAAGAAAATCGCGCGGCCCTTTGCCGACGCCATCCGGTCCGTCGAGCGCGAAATACTCATCAAGGGCCTCTGCCTGCCAGGCGCGAAGGCGCTGCGCTGTACCCCACGGGGCGCGCTGCGGGTACGACGGTGACAGGTGCTCCGCCGCGAAGCTCCCGATGTGATCGGAATCGGATGCCGCAGAATTCGCCGCGCTGAGGGTATCGCTGGCGAGAGATTCGTCGTCCACCGCACTTCCTCTCCAGAACTAGAGCGCAACCATCAACGATAGGCGACACAACCGACATCGCCTTAGGCTGTCGACAAGATCGACACTCGCAACGGCGGGTTTCTGAAGTTGAGGAGGCACCATGTCGAGCGAATCGGATACACCCCAGTCTGTGCCCGTGCCAGAGAACCAGGGTGCTCACCCATGGCGTCGATACGTCGCACTCGGTGATTCATTCACCGAAGGGATAGGCGATCCCATTGCTGGGTCCCCAGGAAGTCACCGCGGTTGGGCCGATCGTGTCGCAGAGGTGCTTGGCTCTCAGGTGCCCGACTTCGCATACGCGAATCTTGCAGTCCGCGGCAAACTCATCGCGCAGATCATCGCCAACCAGGTCGAGCCGGCAGTTGCATTGAAGCCGGACCTCGTCACATTCTGCGCGGGCGGCAACGACGTGATCCGTCCAGGAACGGACCCCGACGACATCGCCGCGCAGTTCGAAGACGCGATAGTCCGCTTGACGTCGTCCGGTGCCACGGTCGTCGTGTTCACGGGCATCGATACCGCGTTTACTCCCGTATTGCGAGCATTTCGCGGAAAAGTGGCGATCTACAACGAAAACGTCCGCGCCATCGCCGAAAAATATGACTGTGTGGTCGCCGATCAGTGGGCGTTGAAAGAGATTCAAGATCCACGATTCTTTGCGGACGATCGCCTACATCTCAACGCACTTGGGCACCACGAAGTTGCGCGCATGGTCTTGCGGGCGCTTGCGGTTCCGAACGATCTGAGACCGATGCAGCCTGACCCCTACCCCACGCGAACCTGGCGTACAGCTCGCTCAAACGACCTGGTGTGGGCGCGCACGCACCTCGTACCGTGGGTGTTGCGTCGACTCAGGCATCAATCCTCGGGTGACACTGTGACGGCTAAGCGGCCGGATGCGTCGCCGTTCAACATCCCGCCTAGCCCGTAAAGCGATGGTTAATCGCCGCGCACTGCAGTCCGAAACGCAGGTCTCAGCGCCCACAAGGCCACCGCACTCGCGGCAGCGACGTTGAGCGAATCGACTCCCCCGAACATCGGAATCGTCACGATTGTGTCGGCCGCAGCCAAAGCGTGTCGACTTAATCCGTCGCCCTCGGAGCCCAGCACCACAGCGACGGCGGGTGGTGGCGATAGCGCGAACTCCTCAAGTCCGACAGCTCTCTCGCTGAGAGCGAGAGCCGCGATGTGGAAACCAGCGTCATGAAGCTCTGATGCTGCAATTGGCCACTCCGGCAGCCGCGTCCATGGCACTTGGAAAACAGTGCCCATGCTCACACGGACACTTCGCCGATAAAGCGGATCAGCGCACCGAGGACTGATCAGCACAGCGTCTGCTCCGAGACCAGCAGCGGCCCGGAACGCGGCCCCAACGTTTGTGTGGTCGACGATGTCATCAAGTACGACAACCAAACGTGCGCCTCTCACCACATCGGCCACCGAGTCGATGACTGGGCGGTGCATCGACGCCAACGCGCCACGATGCACCGCGTATCCAGTCAAGTCTTCTGCGACCTCTGGCTCTACCACGTAGACCGTTGTTTCGTCGGGCAGGAGCGTTTCGATGTCAGGCAGCCACTTCTCCTGCACGAGAACCGATCGCGGCGTGTGCCCGGCACGAAGCGCGCGGGCGATTACTTTTGCAGACTCTGCGATGTACAAACCGCCCTCTGGCTCAAGCACGCGCCGCAGCACCACATCAGTGAGGTCGCGGTAGTCCGCCAGCCTGGGATCGCTGCCGTCGGAGACGTGTTCTACCTGCATTAAAGTGCCTTCTTTTCGACGGTCGATCGCGGGATGCACGGCGCCTCGTAACATCACGGCAACTCGTCCAGCGTAGAGTCGAAGTGACGGAGGAGGTGAGCGCCGTGACCGTCCTGTCCGGATTTGATACTGAAACGACCGCTCTCGTTGGTCGTGCCATAGACGCCCTCGCGGGCCGAAAAGTCGCGATAGTTACCGGCGCTGGCGTCTCCACGGACTCAGGAATCCCTGATTACCGCGGGAAAGGCGCTCCGACTCGCACGCCCATGTCTGTGGATCAGTTTTTTTCCAGTGAGGATGCGCGCCGCCGATACTGGGTCGGCAGCCATCTGGGTTGGCGCTCATTTTCGTCAGCGCAGCCAAATAGTGGGCACCGCGCCATTGCCGAACTTGAGACGCAGGGCATCGCGACCGGCGTTGTTACGCAAAATGTTGACGGCCTCCATGTGCGAGCTGGGAGCAGACGTGTCGTTGAGTTACACGGCACCATGCGGCGTGTTTTTTGCACCCGGTGCGGTCAAGTCTTCGATCGACGTGACGTCGCTGTGCGGGTCGAGCAAGAGAATCCATCGCTTCACCTGGACGCCGACATTCCGCTTGGCCCGGACGGCGACGTTCTCCCAGAAACGGTGGAAGGCTTCGTCATACCCGTGTGCACTATCTGCCGAGGCATGCTTAAACCCGATGTCGTGTTTTTCGGTGAGTTCATTCCCGCAGAAAAGTTCCGAGAGGCCGAGCAGCTCGTCGCGACAAGCGAAGCGCTGATTGTTGCTGGATCATCGCTAGTGGTAAATTCGGGCATTCGTCTTGTCGAGCGAGCACGCCGACGGAAGTTGCCAATCGTCATCATCAATCGAGGCGAAACGCGCGCAGACTCGAGAGCGACCGTCAAAATCGATGGCGGCGCCAGTGATGTTCTACAAGCGCTCGCAGTCGCTCTCCCGGCGTCTCACTGAGGACAGAGGCCGTAAGCTCATTGAGTGACATATGTGACTCTCGTGCGGCACGGCGAAACCGAATGGAACCGAGCGCTTCGCGTTCAGGGAACAACGGATATTCCTCTCAATGACACCGGACGCGCACAGGCACTTCAGGCAGCTGTCGCTCTTCGCGGGGCGCTGGGCGAGGGCCCGGTGTTTCTCGCCTCAAGCGATCTGTCGCGCGCGCGAGAGACAGCGGAAATCATCGGCTCGGAGCTCGGCCTCGAGGGCCCACGTCAGTACCCCGGCCTCCGGGAACGCGCTTACGGCGAGGGCGAGGGCCTCACTGCTGCCGAATTTGCTGAACGCTGGGGCCCGTGGCACAGTGCGGATGTTCCTGGCTCCGAGAACCGAGACGACCTACGAGAGCGCGCAGTGCGCGGACTACTCGAAGTCGTAGAGCACAGCCGTGCAGAGTCATCTCCTGCGGCGATTCCAGTCATCATCGTCTCGCACGGAGCCCTCATTCGAGAGGTTATACGTCACGCCACTGGGGGTTTACTGCCGCCTGACGGGTCGCGCCTGGCGAATGGTTCGCAGTGGCACTTTCTCGTGGAACGTGACCGCCTTCGTTTCCTGGCAGACGACCTTGTTTTCGCATAACCAGTTGTTACGTTTCGCGTCCGTCTCTTTGCCGCCGCTGCGGGGATCCACCGCGTGCTAAGGTCTCGCAGCATGGCACCGCTCGACCACGTCGACCTCGAACTGCTCGCTGCACTATCCTGCGATCCACGGGCGACCGTCGTGGCACTTTCTGATCGACTCGGCATGTCGCGAAATACTGTACAGGCGAGGATGGCACGCCTCGACAAGGCGGGGGTTTTTTTGTCGTACGAGCGTTCGATATCGTCGCGCGCGCTCGGGTTTCCCATTGAGGCGTTCATCAACGTCATCCTGCGACAAGCAGCACTCCCCTCGATCACGGCAGAGCTCGCCCGCATTCCCGAGGTCCTTCAGGCCCACGGCCTCAGCGGACAGGTTGATCTGCTCGTACGAGTAGCGTGCCGAGACACACAACACCTCTTTGACACGGACGCACGCATCCTCTCGATCGAAGGTGTCGATCGCACAGAGACGTCGCTGGCAATGGGAGAAGTGATCGACTATCGGCTTTCGCCTCTTATCGAGATGGCTCGAGCTGACGAGTAGATCTTAGGAAGCGAGATAGCGACGGATAGCGTCAGCGGCCGGTGCGGGTGTCTCGTAGTGGATGAGGTGACCGACACCCTCGATCTCAACCAGTTCTGCGTCGGCAAAGAGCCTTTGGAGCCTGCGTTCTGCCTCAATCGGCGTGATGTCGTCGCGGTCGGCCGCAATCAGCAACACGGGTTGATCGATTTTTCCCGCGAACTCACTGACGTCGTGAGAAACCGAAGCGATGAATGCTTCGTGGAGCACGTCTCGATCAAAAAATCCTGAAAAGTAACGATCATGTTGGTCGTGAATAAAGCGGCGAAGCTCAGGGTCGCGCGTCTTCGCCATGGATACGCTCATGACTCGCACAACGATCCCATTGCGAAGCAGCAACTCCCCCACGTTGCGCGGGAGTCTTGCGCCCGCCCAGTAATAAAACACCGCCAGACGCGTGAGAATGCCACGTGGCCCCTCAAGAGCGGGAGCACCTATCGGGTTGACCAGGATCACGCGCGGCGTGCTGAGGCCGTCGGCAACCGCGGCCGCAACAACAATCGAGCCAAACGAATGGCCGAGCATGACGGCGCCGGGTGCTTCGGTCGATACAAAACTGTCGAGCCACGAGGCGTAGGTGGCCAGCGAATGCTTCTTTTCCGGGAGCGGTGGACTCTGACCAAAACCGGGGATGTCCGGCGCGATGATGCGATAGCCCTCCAGGTGCGCAATGACTGGCTCCAGTCCGTGGTGGTCACCCCGAAAACCGTGCACGAAGACGATGGTCTTATCAGCGTCTGCGGCGCCGTAGACCCAATATGCGGTGGTCGCTCCGTGAATGACGACTTCACGCCGCTCAACAGGAATGGCCGCGAGGCGTTCGGCATACGGATCGAAGACATTCACACGATCGATTCTATGAGCGCGATGTCCACCGGAGGTCCGGCGCGCCCGCTGCGATGGTCGAGCGCACATCGCCTACCGTGAATTGCATGCTCGACAAACCAGAGACCTCTGAATCCTCTCCCCTGCCAGCGTGGGCTGCGAATCTCGGAGTTTTCGATCTTGAGACCACCGGTATCGACGTTGCACGTGATCGCATCGTTTCAGCACACGTAGGCGTGATCGATACGACTGGGCGGCAAACAAGCTCCCGAACATGGCTGGCTGATCCCGGCGTGGATATCCCAGCTGGCGCCACAGCGGTGCATGGGATCACAACAGAGCACGCACGTCGCCATGGTCAGCCGGCGGCCGACGTTGTGTATGAGATTGTTGCAGCGCTCGCCGAGCTCTTCGCTGCGGGAACACCGGTCGTCGCCTATAACGCCCCCTTCGACTTCTCGCTGCTAAACCACGAAGCGCTGCGACATCAGGTTTCGCCACTCCAGCTACCATTTCCCGTCGTCGATCCGCTCGTTCTCGATAAAGCACTGGATCGATATCGGAGGGGCAAGCGGACACTCGAGTCGGTATCTGAGCACTACGACATCTCGTTGACGGGTGCGCATAATGCGGAAGCGGATGCAGTCGCTGGTGGCCGCGTGGCGCAGGAGATAGCTCGTCGCTACCGGGACGAACTGCCGGGCAGCACGAGCGAGCTACACGAGCGCCAAGCGGAATGGGCGGCTGAGCAAGCAGCAAGCCTCTCGGAGTACTTCGTGAGGATCGGGCGCATTGCGGCTACGGATCCGATCGATGGGCGCTGGCCCGTCCGGTAGTCCTTGGAGTCCTCTCACGCAGGTCGAGATGAGATTGCATAAGAAAGGGCCGGTCAGAATGAGTTCTGATCGGCCCTTTGCCCCTTATGCACCAAGAGTGTCCTGCAATCACATGTTGGTCGCCGCCACAGCAAACAACGACCTGACATCACTGTATAACGAAAAGATAACGCAGCATGCGTAGATCGTGCCGTGTAGCGAAGTTTCTTAACAAACCCAAAGATTCACCCCGCGAAACCGCACCCTAAAACGGTGGCGGATCGGGCTCTGGGTCGGGATCTAGGTCCGGGTCGGGGATGAAGCGGAGCATCGGTGCGGGCGTGTCGAGGTAGGCCCGCCCTGTCGGGCTCAACCATTTGAGCTTGCCCGAATCGAGTTGGGTCACGCTCCATGTGGTCTGGTGTTTCAACACGTGGTGTCTTCGACAAAGGTGCGCCAGGTTCGTGTGCACTGTCGCACCGCCCAAGGCCGCATCGATCGTGTGGTCGATATCTGACCGCCACGGTGCCATCCGGCATCCCGGAAACCTGCAGTGCTCATCCCTCACCCGCAGAAACCGACACATTTCAGTGGTTGGCCGATACGTGTCGACGCCGATCACACCGCCCGACACGGGATCCGTCAACACCCGATCCCAGATGCCTGTCCGGCCGGCAATGTCGCGCAGGGTGCCAGGATCCGCTGGCCCGTACCCGGACAGATCACCCGCAGCATCCGAAATCCCAGCAGGTGTTGTCGCGGGAACCGTGACTTGCACGTGCGCACGGATACCCTCAGTCGCGTCTTGACCGTGCACGCACGCGTCGCCCGTGAGGAGCAGGTCGAAGAACGCATCCGTGCGGGCTTCATCCATCGTCCGCAAAGGTGCACGGTCACCGTCGTCGCCGACTGGCTTTTCGACGTCAAGGGCTTTCTCGGCATCGAGTGCGGTTCGGGCGAACTGACACAACCGGTCGAAGACGCCGTGGACGAGCACAGCAGGACCGATCGCGGACAGCTCAGCCATCCCATCGTCAAGAATCTGGCACCGACACCCGTCGCCCACCCAACGCTTCCCGCTGGCGCTCCGCCAACGATTGCGGGGTGAGTTTCTCGGCAATCGCTTTCGCGATACCGCGCAGTCGCCCCGAGGTTTCCACGCGGGCTCGCTCCAGAACGACGTCTTCGTACCGTGCGCGTACCGCAGCATCGGTGATCCTTGCGTCCTCGCTCGTGATCACGTTCGCGTGCGACCGGCTGATCTCACCACTCTGCAACGCCCGGTGTGTGGCGGGAGAATCTTCGACGAGGGTCAACGCCGAACTGAACTGGGCTTGCACTGTCCGCTCGCTCACACGCAACGCCGCCGCGACTTCTGCTGTCACTTCCCGCATCTGCAACTCCGCCGTCCCGGACGAGGAGCTGCCAAGGGCAAGATCAACCGTCGCCGCCATCAGCGTGGCCTCAACTGCCTGATACGCCGCAACCGCACGCCGCGCATGTGCAAGACCATCGATCATCACGTTCAGAGCCTGCAGATCAACACCCGTCACCGACACCGAGGCCGATGCCGATGCCTCGGCGCGGCCATAGCCGTCCGGTGCAGGATCGTTGAGAGGTTCGATGCTCATACCGAAAGCATGACACCAACCTCAGACATTGCTTCGACATCAGGTGTCAAGACCTGGGCATGCAGAAGGGCCGGTCGGAGAGGCCTCCGGCAAATAAGAAAAGGACCCCGCGATTGCGGGGTCCTTTTCTATATGAGTGACTACTTGCTGGAGCCACCGAAGTTCTTGAAGCGCTGGTTGAACTTCTCGACGCGACCGGCGGAGTCCATGATGCGCTGCTTACCCGTGTAGAACGGGTGAGACGCGGATGAGATCTCAACGTCGATGACCGGGTACTCAACACCGTCGAGCTCGATCTTCTTGTCACTCGACACTGTCGAACGCGTGAGGAACGTGTCACCCGAACCGAGGTCACGGAAAACGACGGCCTGGTAGTCGGGGTGGAGGTCAGTCTTCATAGCGGATCCTTGTGATGGTGCGGTTCTGAGCGATTCAAAACCAGGGAAGTCTGCGGTGCAAACGCACCAAACATCGATCTTATCAGCAACAGCGCAGCGTTGCCACACGCACGCGTCAGCTCGTGGCGCGAGCCGAATAGCGCCCGTGTTCGCTGGACAGCGAAATCTTCATGCCGAACGTTTCGGTCAATGCCTCAGAAGTGAGCGTCTCCGAGAGCGGGCCCGAAGCGATGATTCGCCCGTCGCGCATCAAGAGGACGTGAGTGAACCCGACCGGGATCTCTTCGACGTGATGGGTCACCATGATCATGGCCGGCGTCGAGGGAGCTTGCGCGTACCCGCCTAGCAGGGTCAACAGCTCCTCTCGGGCACCAAGGTCAAGGCTTGCACTCGGCTCATCGAGCAGCAGGAGTTCAGGGTCGGTCATGACAGCGCGCGCGATCTGGACTCTCTTCTGTTCTCCATCTGAGAGTGTGCCAAATGTGCGATCAGCAAGGTGGTCGAGCTTCCACTCCGCCAACACGCGCAGTGCACGCCGCTCATCGACATTCTCGTAAGACTCGTTCCACCTGCCAACGACAGAGAACGCCGCAGTGAGAACGACGTTGAGGACTGTCTCGTTGGGCGGGACTCGCTTCGCGAGCGCGGATGAAGCGAAGCCGATGCGTGGCCGTAGTTCAAATACGTCGGTGCGTCCAAGCCGCTCACCCAGGATCGTCACCGAACCACTCGTCGGGTGATCAAGCGTGTCCGCAAGCTGGAGCAGCGTCGTCTTGCCTGCACCGTTGGGTCCAAGAATCACCCAACGCTGATCATCGGCGACCTGCCAATCCAGGTGGGAAACGATCTCCCGGGCGTTTCGGCGGACGACAACGTCAGAGAAATCGAGAACCTGCGTCATACCTCAACCTTAACGGCCAGCCGCCGTAACCTCTGCGTACAACGCCGCAGTCTGAGCGGCAATCGAATCCCAACTGAAGTCTTCTGCGGCTCGCTTCCGACCAGCCGCGCCGTACGCTGCCGCCTGATCACGATCGCTGACGACTTCCTGCAGAGCGCGTGCAAGATCTGCGACGAATTCGTCAGGGTTCACGGGAGTTCCCGTACCATCTTGCAGCTGTTCGATCGGAACGATCCGGCCGGTGATCCCATCGAGCACAACTTCGGGAATTCCACCCGTTGCAGTACCAACCACTGCCGCACCACAGGCCATTGCCTCAAGATTCACAATGCCCAACGGCTCATAAATCGACGGGCACACAAAGGTCGTTGCGGAGGTCAAAATTACGCAGAGGTCACGACGTGGCAGGTGTCGATCAATCCACACAACGCCAGTTCGAGTGCTTTGGAGCGCAGCAACGAGGGCCTCCACCTCAGCCAGAATCTCTGGTGTGTCAGGCGCGCCCGCGCAGAGGACTATCTGAACTTCAGGCGGAAGCTGCTCGACGGCACGCAAGAGGTAAGGGAGGCCCTTCTGTCTCGTGATTCGTCCAACGAAGACAACAGAAGGACGCTCGGGATCGATGCCCAGCTCTCGCAGCACGTCATTGTCATGCTCCGGATGCCACGCCTCCACATCAATACCGTTGTAGATAACGCGAACCTTTTCCGGGTCCAGATCCGGGTAGCTGCGCAGAATATCGCGGCGCATTCCGTCGCTCACCGCCACAACAGCTGCTGCCGACTCGTATGCCGTTTTCTCGATATAGCTAGAGACGGCGTACCCGCCGCCCAGCTGCTCCGCCTTCCACGGACGCAAAGGCTCGAGGCTGTGTGCCGTGACGATGTGAGGGATGCCATGAAGAAGCGATGCGACGTGTCCGGCGAAGTTCGCGTACCAGGTGTGGGTGTGAACCACATCGGCCCCCGCAACGTCGGAGACGATTTCGAGATCGATACCCAACGTCTGTATCGCTGGATTCGTAGCGGCCAATTCTTGCGGGACCGTGTACGACGTGGTGTCTGATTCGTCGCGATCGGCGCCAAAGGCTCGCACCCTGACATCAAGCGTCGCACGGAGAGCTTTGACAAGTTCGGTGACGTGCACTCCGGCACCACCATAAATTTCGGGTGGATATTCCTTGGAGACGATATCGACGCGCATGTCAAGGACGCTAGTACACGCGCGGTGGGGGGCATAGTCTTGGCGCATGCCTGCTGCCCCCAAGGTCTTCGGAATCATTCTCGCTGGCGGAGAAGGCAAGCGCCTGATGCCGCTCACCGCCGATCGTGCCAAGCCCGCTGTGCCATTTGGAGGTCAATACCGCCTTATTGACTTCGCGATATCCAATCTCATCAATTCAGGGCTCGGCCAGATCGTTGTGCTGACCCAATACAAGTCACACAGCCTTGATCGCCACGTGTCTCAGACGTGGCGGATGTCGCCGCTGCTTGACTCATACGTCACATCCGTTCCGGCTCAGCAACGTCTGGGCAAGCGCTGGTTCTCCGGCTCGGCTGATGCGATTTTGCAAAGCCTCAATTTGATCAACGATGAGAAGCCCGACATTGTCGTCGTGGTCGGCGCAGACCACGTCTATCGGATGGACTTCCGGCAGATGTTGGACGCTCACATCGAATCCGGTGCGTCAGCAACTGTCGCCGGAATCCGACAGCCGATCGGGATGGCTAATCAGTTCGGGGTCATCGACGTCGAAGAAAGCGACCCGACTCGCATCCGTCAGTTTCTGGAGAAACCACAGGAGATTTCCGGGCTCCCCGACAGCCCACACGAAATTCTTGCGTCAATGGGCAACTACATCTTCAACACCGATGCCCTCATCGCAGCTGTCGAAGCTGACGGTGAAATGCCGACGTCGAATCACGACATGGGCGGCGACATCGTGCCCTACTTCGTCAATCGAGGCGAAGCTGCCGTCTATGACATGAAACGCAACGATGTTCCCGGCTCGACCGAACGCGATCGCTCCTACTGGCGCGACGTGGGAACCATCGATTCGTTCTTCGACGCCCACATGGACCTCATCTCGACTCTGCCAATCTTCAACCTCTACAACATGCAGTGGCCTATCCACTCCCAGCTCGTCAACTCGCCGCCCGCGAAGTTCGTACGGGATTCGGTAGGCCGTATCGGCAACACGATCGATTCCATTGTTTCGCTCGGATCTGTGCTCTCTGGAACCCATCTCGAACGCAGCGTGGTTGGTCCCTGGACACTCGCCGAAGCGGGTGCGACGGTCACAGATTCGGTCGTGTTCGACCGAGTGCACGTCGGAGCAGGCGCCCGCATTCATCGCGCAATTTTGGACAAGAACGTCGTTCTCGCTGACGGGGCGACAGTCGGTGTCGACCGCGAACGCGACCTCGCCCGCGGTTTTGCCGTCACAGAGTCCGGAATCACAGTTGTCGGAAAGAATGTCTACGTCGAAGCGTAAAAATCACTGCCCTGCTGAGCATGATCTCCATGCTGAAGTGATTGGTCGTGCGGCGGGTTCGATAGCGTGATCTGGTGACAAACCGAACCAAAGCCCGTTTTCTCGTTGTACTCGACGCGGACTCGACCCTCATTCGTAATGAAGTCATTGAACTGCTCGCGGACGAGGCGGGGCGCGGGCCAGAGGTTGCAGCTGCGACTGAAGCAGCGATGCGAGGAGAGGTCGACTTCGCCACCAGCCTTAGGTCGCGTGTTTCAGCACTTCGCGGTGTCCCGACGACTTCTTTTTCGAACGTGCTGTCCCGCATTGAGCCGACACCAGGGGTCAAAGATCTCACGATGGCGGTCCACGAGCGTGGCGGCATCGTCGGTGTGGTCTCTGGCGGCTTCCACGAGATACTCGACACCGTTGCACCGGAGCTCGGGGTCGATGTGTGGCGTGCCAACCGGCTTGACGTCGCAGACGGAATGCTCTCCGGATTGGTGCGCGGGGAGATTGTCGACGCTCAGGTGAAAGCAGACACGCTTCTCGAATGGGCACGCGAATACGGAGTTGACCAGCAGCGCACTCTCGCCATCGGGGACGGCTCAAACGATCTGCGGATGATGGGGGTCGCGGCGCTCGGCTTGGCCTTCAACGCCAAGCCGCTCGTCAAGTCTCAGGCAGATCTCGTGATCGGTCGACTCGATCTGGCCGAGGTTATTCCTCTACTCCCCTGAGATGAGCCGACGGAGGCTCCCGAGGAGATACCAGCGGCGTCACGAATCAGTGGCCCATTCCGAGGCCACCGTCGACGGGGATCACAGCACCTGAGATGTATGCCGCGTCATCAGAAGCCAGCCACGTGACGACACCGGCTACCTCATCGGCCGTAGCGAACCGTCCAGCCGGGATGCTGCGCTTGTATTCAGCCTGAGTCTCTTCAGCGAGGGCAGCGGTCATATCAGTTTCGATAAACCCTGGAGCGACGACGTTCGCGGTAATGCCGCGCGACCCCAGTTCACGGGTTAGTGATCTTGCGAAGCCAACAAGACCACTCTTCGAACTCGCATAGTTAATCTGCCCCGCAGAGCCGTACAACCCAACAACGCTAGAGATGAGGATGACGCGTCCCCAGCGAGCTTTGAGCATGCCTTTCGACGCCCTCTTCACGACGCGAAATGCGCCGCCGAGGTTTGTCGCAACGACGGAGTCGAAGTCGTCCTCGGACATGCGCAGAAGGAGAGTGTCTTTCGTGATGCCAGCATTGGCAACCACGACTTCAATCGGGCCTAGCTCTCGCTCGATCTCAGAAAATGCGATGTTTATGCTGGCTGCATCGGTGACATCGGCCCGCACTGTGAGGGTCCCTTCGGGCCCTTCACCCGACCGTGCTGTGACAGCGACCTTCGCACCTTCGGCTACGAAACGCGCAGCGATCGCGCGGCCAATCCCACGATTTCCGCCGGTGACAACCACAACACGACCTGAAGACACAACAACTCCCGAGAAAAGAAAGAAAAGGGTCTGACCAGCCTATCGATCCGAGGTTTGACACTTGGTGCTCACACTGCGAATCTGAAAGAAACAACGAAAGGGAACTACCGTGAGCACTAACGAGCCCAACAGTGGGCAGCCCGGCTACAGTTCCGACTCACCCGCACCGCCAGCTCCTCCCACTCCGCCCGCACCGCCCACTCCCCCCACTCCGGATAAGTACTCGCCACCGGCGCCGTATCAAGGTCCTGGTTATGCATACCCGCCGCAAGCACCAACGAACTCGCTCGCAATCATTGCTTTTGTGTCATCGCTCGTTGGACTGACGGTCCTTCCATTCGTAGGTTCTGTTGCCGCGGTCATCATGGGGCATATTTCGCTGAAACAGCTCAAAACCAGCGCTGAGTCCGGGCGTGGTTTCGCGCTTGCCGGAACCATCATCGGGTGGGTTGGCGTGGGGCTGGGTGTTTTGACCATCGTCGGGATCTTGCTCTTCTTCCTTTTTGTCTTCGGCGTCGCGGCATCTTCGTCGGGTGGCTACTACTCTTGAGAGCCCAGCACGTTGCATCGGCGTAGGCTGATAGCACCGTGAAAACCTCGCCGAAGCCTCAATCAGCTACCTCGTTGCCGCGCGCTCCGCGCGAGGCTTCAGACGCACGCAACACGAAGTATCTCGTGATGATGGTGATTCGCGTCATCTGTTTCATTTTGATGGCAGCAATCACGCCATATGGCTGGTATACCTGGCTCTTTGCTATCGGGGCAGTTTTCTTGCCATACGTCGCGGTTGTCGTCGCGAATGTGGGGAAGGAATCAGACGTTCCCGAGCGAGAGGTTCCCGACCGACAGATCGCGGCCGAGGACCAGGAAGTCCTTCCACAAGATGACACCCCCCTCGTCATCACGATCACTGAATCCCCGATGAATCCGGAGGATCCGTCGCGATGAGCGATGTCACGTGTTCACGCGCTGGATGCCGAGAAGCCGCTACGTCACGGATCGACTGGCGAAACCCCCGTATTCACGATGCTGAGCGTCGGAAGACCTGGGTGGCATGCGGTGAGCATGTGCTCTTTCTGCGTGACTATCTTTCGAGCCGTGGATTTCCGGTAGAGGCCCAAGCGCTCGTGAGCTCTGCGGAGGAAAAGGCGTGAGCAACACCCTTAGCCCGTCCGCGCGAACCAGATGGCGTTGGGCGGGGTACATCGCTATCGCGATCGTTTTCGCGATCGTTTGTGCCTATTTGTCCCATTGGCAATTCAGTCGAAACTCGGATCGAAACGCCGAGCTCGCCCTGGTTGCGCTGAACTACGACGCTGAAGCCGTGCCGGTCGAAGAACTGATCCCTGAGCCGGATGTCTTCTCTCCCAGCGACGAGTGGCATCCGGTGACTCTTCAAGGCCACTACATCGAGGATGAGCAGCTGCTCGTGCGAAATCGTGCGCGAGGTGGCACATCAGCATTTGAGGTGCTGGTGCCTTTTGAATTGACGAGCGGACGCGTGTTCCTCGTCAATCGCGGCTGGATTCCGCCAGGAGAAGGTGCGCTCCCCGAAGACATCCCCGCAGCACCCTCCGGAGAAGTCACTGTCACCGCACGAATTCGCGATGGTGAAGCGCTCCCGACATCCGGACGCTCGGCACCTGAGGGACAGGTACCGACGATAAATCTTTCTCTCATCGATGGGATCGTCGACTCGACTATCGACACCAGCGCATATCTCTTGATGGAATCGGAAAGTCCCGCGCCAGCAACATCACCGAATACTATTGAATCTCCATCAGACGACCCTGGGCCGTACCTTTCATACGCTGTGCAGTGGATTCTTTTCGCGGTGATGGGCTTTATCTTTATCGGCTACATCATTCGAACAGAACGCAAGCACCGTCGCGAAGACGAGGAATCAGACGACGAAAGTCCCGGCGACGAGCACCAACGGCGGCCGCTGTTCGCACGCAGCCGCGACCGAGATATGCAAGACGAAGACGCGCTTCTCGACCACGCGCGCTGATTACGCGAGCGTGATCAGGTCGACGTAGTCGCGACCCCAGATGTCTTCGACACCATCGGGCAAGATTAGGACCCGTTCCGGGTTCAACGCTTCTACAGCGCCTGCATCGTGGGAGACCAAAACAACAGCTCCTTCGTAGTGTGCAAGCGCGTCGAGGATCTCGTCCCGTGATGCGGGGTCAAGGTTGTTCGTTGGCTCGTCGAGAAGCAACATGTTCGCCGATGAAACCACGAGCGTTGCAAGCGAAAGACGTGTCTTTTCACCGCCGGAAAGAACTCCTGCTGGCTTCAGCACATCATCTCCCGTGAAGAGGAACGATCCGAGAACCTTGCGGGCTTCTGTCGCAGTAATGTTGGGCGCCGAGGACATCATGTTCTCGAGCACGGAACGATTAACGTCGAGATTTTCGTGCTCCTGGGCGTAGTAACCAATCTTCAACCCATGGCCCGGTTCGAGCTGTCCGGTATCAGGTGCATCGACGCCGGCGAGAATTCGCAAAAGAGTCGTCTTACCCGCTCCATTGAGGCCGAGCACAACAACTTTCGACCCGCGGTCAATTGCAAGATCCACGTCGGTGAAGATCTCAAGCGAGCCATAAGACTTGGAGAGTCCCGAGGCCATGAGGGGAGTCTTTCCGCACGCAGCTGGTTTCGGGAAGCGAAGCTTCGCGACGCGCTCATCTTGACGCACATCGTCGAGGCCAGAAAGCATCTTCTCCGCACGCGCGACCATCTGGTGTGCTGCAGCCGCCTTCGATGCCTTTGCGCCGAATTTTGCCGCCTGCAGCTGGAGAGCCGTGGCTTTCTTCTCGACGTTGACGCGCTCTTTCTTACGCCGCTCTTCGTCAGCCACGCGCTGCCGAAGGTAGTTCTTCCAATTCATGTTGTAGACGTCGATGCTTTGGCGATTAGCGTCGAGATAGAAAACGCGGTTGACGGTCTCCCCCACGAGTTCAACATCGTGACTGATCACGATTAGCCCGCCTTTGTACCCCTTCAGGAACTCACGAAGCCACACGACTGAATCTGCGTCGAGGTGGTTTGTTGGCTCGTCGAGAATCATCGTCTGTGCGTCAGAGAACAGGATGCGGGCAAGTTCGATGCGACGACGCTGACCGCCTGAGAGCGTCTTCAGCGGCTGATCGAGAATGCGGTCCGGCAGCGAGAGGTTGTGAGAGATCGATGCGGCCTCGGCCTCTGCAGTGTATCCACCGAGAGATTCGAAGCGCTCCATCAGGTTGCCGTATCTCCGCATTGCGCGATCCGCGACATCAGGGTCTTCATCAGCCATCGCTAGCGAGGCCTCAACCATCCCAAGTGAGATTGTTCCCAATCCTCGCGCGTCGAGAATTCGAGTGCGTGCAAGCATCTCGGGGTCTCCCGAACGCGGGTCTTGAGGCAGATACCCCAGCTCCCCACGACGTTCGACGCCACCATCGGCTGGGAGCAGGTCGCCAGCAAGCACTTTGGTAAGAGTGGTCTTACCCGCTCCGTTTCGTCCGACGAGTCCGATCTTGTCGCCGTCCGACACTCGAAAAGAGACGTCTGACATCAGCACGCGGGCGCCCACGCGAATTTCTAGGTCGTGCACCGCGAGCACAGTGATCGTCCGTTTCTTTTGGGGGCAGGGAACAAAAATGACCGATGGCCAGCCCTCTAGTGTATCGGAGAGAGCGGCGAGCACGCTCCACTCGCACTTCCCAGGTCAGGTCATCTCCTGTCTATCGTCGGTTTGGCCCGACACACCGCATGATCATCCGTCGGCTTCTTCGGCAACGACAAGTAGCCTGCGCCGACCGACAAAAAAAGGTGGTTCTCCAAAACTTTTTGAGAACCACCTCTTTTGCTAGCTAAATTCAGATCGAAAACCCGAGAGCGCGCATCATGTCTCGGCCGTCGTCCGTGATTTTCTCCGGACCCCACGGCGGCATCCACACCCAATTGATGCGGAAGCGCTCTACGACGTTGTCGAGAGCCTGCGCCGTCTGCTCCTCCAGAACATCGGTAAGCGGGCAGCCTGCCGATGTGAGTGTCATGTGAATGACAAGAGCATCGTTCTCGTCATCCCACGCGAGATCATAGATGAGGCCAAGGTCCACGATGTTGATCCCGAGCTCGGGATCCATCACGTCTTTTAAGGACTCCGTGACTTCGTCAAACTTGTCCGGGCTAAGTGTCGCCGTCATGATGCGATTCTACGCGTCCGCGTCAACAACGGGCTCGAGAAAGCGGTCGTAGCCTTCGTCTTCGAGCCGTGCAGCCAGCTCCGGGCCACCCTGCTCAGCAACTCGGCCCGCGACGAGCACGTGCACATGATCAGGGGTGATGTATTTCAGGATGCGGGTGTAGTGCGTGATCAGGAGTACGCCGAGTCCGGTTTCTTCCTTCGCGCGGTTGACACCTTCTGAAACGATCTTCAAAGCGTCAACGTCAAGTCCCGAATCAGTTTCATCGAGTACTGCGAACCGTGGTTTGAGCAGCTCCAACTGGAGAATCTCATGGCGCTTCTTCTCGCCACCAGAGAAACCTTCGTTGACGTTACGAGACGCGAACTTCGGATCCATTCGCAGCCCCTTCATCGACTGCTTAACGTCTTTTGTCCACGTACGAATCGAGGGGGCTTCACCGTCGATCGCTGTCTTGGCAGTGCGTAAGAAGTTTGTCACCGTGACGCCAGGAATCTCCACTGGGTACTGCATAGCAAGGAAGAGTCCTGCGCGTGCCCGCTCATCTACGGTCATCGCCAGCACGTCTTCGCCGTCGAGGGTGATCGATCCGCCAGTGACCGTGTACTTCGGGTGGCCGGCGATCGTATAAGCAAGCGTGGACTTGCCAGAACCATTCGGCCCCATGATGGCGTGCGTCTCCCCCGTACGGAGGGTGAGCGTGACGCCGTTGAGGATCGGCGTGGTTCCTTCTTCCGTGTCGACCGTGACGTGCAGGTCGCGGATCTCGAGGACAGACATCAGATTTCCTTCTTCACAGTGGGATCGATGAGCACGTCATCGCCGTCGATGACGACGGCGTATACGGGTACTGGCTCATACGCGGGTAGATTAAGGGGTTTGCCGGTAAGAAGCGAGAATGCAGAACCGTGCGCCCAGCACTCCAGAGTTTCGCCTTCTACGAAACCGTCTGCGAGTGAGATGTCACCGTGAGTGCAGACATCACCGATGGCGTGCACGTCACCCGCGGAATCGAGAACTACAGCGATCGCGACGCCATCGACTTCGACGCGAGTGGCCGCATCCTGTTCGAGCTCGCTAAGGGCGCACACGCGAGTCGCGGTCATTGCACGACCTCACGTGTGAGTTCGGCCTCAATCGCTGTCATCAGCTCAGCCTCAAGCGAGTCGATGCCAATCTTCTGAACGATCTCGGTCAGAAAGCCCATCACAACGAGACGTCGAGCTTCTTCTTCGGAGATGCCGCGGGCCTGCAGATAAAACAACTGCTCGTCGTCGAAACGACCAGTAGCGCTGGCGTGGCCGGCCCCTCGGATATCGCCAGTCTCGATCTCCAGGTTTGGGATCGAATCTGCCCTAGCGCCCTCGGTCAAGACGAGGTTTCGGTTCGCCTCGTAAGAGTCGGTGCCGGTGGCATCCGGGCCGATGAGAACATCGCCGATCCACACCGTGCGGGCGCCCTCGCCTTGAAGTGCGCTCTTGAAAAGCACATCGCCGCGAGTCTGAGCACCCTTGTGGTGAAGATAAACCTGACTTTCGAGATGCTGGCCAGCGTCTGCATAGCTCAGACCGAACATCTCTCCGTGAGATCCGGTGCCCGAAAGCTGGAGGCTGGGGTTGACCCGGGTGAGCGCTCCCCCGAAACTCACGGTCGTGTGACGGAGAGAGGCGTCTTTATCCACACGTGCCTGATGGGATGCCGCGTGAACCGCATCATCGTCCCATTGCTGGACCGAGACAACCTCGAGGTGTGCGCCGTCGCGAACGATAATTTCAACGTTCTCGCCGAAAGCGAGTGTTCCGTGGTGCCGAAGTACAACTTTTGCCCGGGACTGCGGCTCTGCAACGAGCACGACATGCGCGTGTGCAACGCCGCCGTGGCCCTGCACGGTGATGACGACCGGCTCAGCGGTTTCGACGCCGCTCGGAACGCGGATGTACGTCGCGTTGTCATCTTGCTTCCACGTCACGGCCGCGATGCGGTCTTCAGGGACGAAAAACTCGCCTCGGGGAGACTCACCCGATGCCAGAGTCCCTACGCTGACGACACTCGGCGCGTTCACCGTGATCGTTACGGCGTCAGAGCGGTCGGAAACGTCTTGCAGAAGAGGTTCGATAATCCGCTGCGGTGTGTGCTTCCAGTTGACCTCACGGCCAGTCGGAATGCCGAAATCATCAGGCTCAAACGACGTTGGACGCGCGGATCTTGTTTGAACCGGTACGAACGCCGCGGCAGGGTCGATATGACCCTCCGCAACGCTCACGGGGGTCTGAGTCGCAGAACTCATCAGCCGACGGATCCTTCCATGCCCATCTCAATGAGCTTGTTTAGTTCGAGTGCATATTCCATCGGCAGCTCCCGCGCGATGGGTTCGATGAACCCGCGCACGATCATGGCCATAGCTTCAGCCTCGTCGAGGCCTCGGCTCATCAGATAGAAAAGCTGCTCTTCGCTGACTTTGGAGACAGTTGCTTCATGCCCGAGCTGCACATCATCCACGCGAATATCGATTGACGGATACGTGTCACTTCGCGAGATGGAGTCGACCAGCAGAGCGTCGCATCGCACAGTGTTCGCAGAGTGATGGGCATTCGCGTCGACGCGAACCTCACCACGATAGCCAGCGCGCCCACCGCCGCGTGCGATCGACTTCGAAACGATCGAGGACTGCGTGTAAGGAGCCATGTGCACCATCTTGGCGCCGGCATCCTGATGCTGGCCGGGGCCGGCGAATGCGACAGACAGCGTCTCGCCCTTGGCATGCTCCCCCACGAGGAAGATCGACGGGTACTTCATGGTCACCTTCGAGCCGATGTTGCCATCGACCCACTCCATCGTGGCACCCTCGTGCGCTATTGCGCGCTTTGTGACGAGGTTGTACACGTTGTTCGACCAGTTCTGGATGGTCGTGTAGCGAACGCGAGCGTTCTTCTTGACGATGATTTCCACAACAGCCGAGTGCAGTGAGTCGCTCTTGTAGATAGGAGCAGTACATCCTTCGATGTAGTGCACGTAAGAACCCTCATCGGCGATGATCAATGTTCGTTCGAACTGACCCATGTTCTCGGTGTTGATCCGGAAGTAGGCCTGCAGAGGAATCTCGACGTGCACTCCCGGAGGAACGTAGACGAACGAACCACCCGACCAGACCGCGGTGTTGAGCGCGGAGAACTTGTTGTCGCCGGCGGGAATGACGGAGCAGAAGTACTCTTCGAAGAACTCGGGGTGCTCACGCAACGCGGTGTCGGTGTCCATGAAGATGACACCCTGCTCTTCGAGGTCTTCACGAATCTGGTGATAGACAACCTCAGATTCGTACTGGGCCGCGACGCCCGCCACGAGACGCTGACGCTCGGCTTCGGGGATACCGAGCTTTTCGTACGTGTTCCGGATCTCTTCCGGCAGGTCTTCCCAGCTCTGGGCCTGCTTTTCGGTCGAGCGCACGAAGTACTTAATGTTCTCGAAGTCAATATCGCTGAGGTCAGCGCCCCAGGTCGGCATTGGCTTCTTGCCGAAGAGCTGAAGGCCCTTGAGGCGATTCTTCAGCATCCATTCGGGTTCGTTCTTGAGGGCAGAAATATCGCGCACAACGAGTTCATTGATACCTCGCTTGGCGCTCATGCCCGCCGCGTCGGCGTCGTGCCATCCGAATTCGTAGACTCCCAGGCTCTCGAGCTCGGGGCGGTCAATCAGTACATCAGACATTGCGTCTCACTCTCCTTTCGGTACCCAACGGTTTCAGCCGTGCCAACATTCCTTACCTTCTTTGGAGTGCGAAGGGGAATGCTGCTTGTGGGTCCGCTCATTCGGCGCTGGCTTCGACGCGCCTAGACTGTCTGTGATGCGGAACGCTTTTGCGTTGCATCCCGACACGACCGATTCTACAGGTAACGCCCCTTCGCCGGGCCGCCGCTCTTGCGTGGCACGCTGCGCCGGACGCACCTCCAGGAGGCAAGACACGATGTCTGCGCAGCCCACATCTTCCCCCGCAGTGTCGAAATGGCGACGCATCGCGCGCTGGCTTCCCGCGCGTGTCGACAGAAGGGTCATCACTGCGGCCTGGGTCACGCTCGTCGTGCAGATCGGCATCGTCGGCACAGGCGGGCTGGTACGACTTACGGGCTCCGGATTGGGATGCCCGACGTGGCCCCGATGCACAGACGGTTCATTTGTTGCCACCGAGGAGATGGGGATCCACGGCGTCATCGAATTCGGCAACCGGCTTCTGACGTTCGTGCTAGTCATCGTTGCGATCGTGACCTTCTTATTTGTCGTGCGGATGCGTCGACAGCGACGCGACCTGTTCTGGCTGGCCCTCATCATCGGGCTGTACGTGCCGCTGCAGGCAATCATCGGCGGGATAACAGTTCTCTCGAACCTCAACCCCTATGTAGTTGGCTTGCACTATCTGGCGTCAGCGCTTCTCGTTGCTTTCGCTGCCGCGCTCGTTGCGCGGGTTTATGCAACTCCTGGGCCGCGTATTCGAGCGGTGCCGAGATGGTACGCCGCTTCCGTGCACCTCACGAGCGCGGCCGTGGCCATTACTGTCATCGTTGGTGTGCTGGTAACTGGATCCGGACCACACTCCGGGGACGGCGGCGCGAGCCGAAATGGACTGGATCCCGCTTTCATGCAGCACGTCCACTCCTGGCCCGCGTACGTTACTTTGGCGCTGACTCTCATTCTTTTAGTGGGATCCTGGCGTACGCCGGCAGCTCTTCGGCTGCGGTTATGGACCGGACTCCTGCTCGCGACTGAGGCCGTGCAAGTTGCGGTGGGGTTGTGGCAAGCTCGGACCGCACTCCCTATTGTCCTGGTCAACATCCATATGGTTCTGGCGATGGTCCTCGTGGCCGCCATGGTCGCTGTCGTGATGCACATCAAAGAACCAGCAACGAAGGCCGCGCCCGAGCGGATCAACGCGAATGCATAACGCACAGTAAATGCATAGCTGATCCATCGATCCTGCTATAAAGCTGCAGTGAACATAGAAAACATGCGTCGGCGGAATGCGCTGACCACACCAATGAGAGGCCCTCAATGAACAACCGTCCCCGTCTGTACCGCAGCATTCCCTACTGGGTGCTTGTCATCGCGTCCGTTGCGGCAATTGCCTATGGCGCATGGTTGACCGTCGACAAACTTTCAATCATGACTGCAACGCTCGCTGACGGAACAGCCACGGGTGTAGAGGTTTACGCCGGACAGGCATGGGTCGCGTTTGCCGCGGCATTCGTCGCAGCCGGCCTCATTGGTCTCGTATCAGCCCTTTCGCTCGCTGTCGCACGCTCCGTGTTCGCGTCGCCGGCAGCTGCTGTTGTCGACGTCGTCGAAATCGTCGAAGAGCCCGCTTCCGAGTCCGTCGAGAGCGTTGAGCCCACCAACGATGCAAGCGACTCGGTCGAGCAGCCCGTCGAAGAAGTCAGCGACAGCTCAGCTCAGCGCTGATCCCGCGACTCGCATCGCATCGCATCGCATCGCATCGATAAGAAGTGCCCCTCACCGCATGGTGGGGGGCACTTCTTATTGTGTATCGGTACTTAGAACGGAAGCAGCGGGTCGATCGCTATCGCGACGAAGAGAAGCGTCAGGTAGGTAATCGACGCGTGGAATACGCGCATGGGACGTGGCTCGTTGCCTCGAACAGCGCGTGCGTAAAGACGATGTGATTCGTAGATGAACCAGCCGCCGAAAACCAGAGCAGAAACGCTGTAGACGAGGCCCATGTGCGCTACAGGAATCAGCAGCAGCGAACAAGCAATCGTTGCCCACGCATACAAGATGACCTGAAGACCGACCTGCGAGCCGGACCGGGTGGAACCGAGCATGGGAACGTCGACATCGTCGTACTGACTTTTGTACTTCATTGACAACGGCCAGTAATGCGGCGGTGTCCAGAGGAAGACGAGCACAAAAAGTATGACGGCGCTCCAAGAAAGCGAACCTGTCACCGCAGACCAACCGATAACGACAGGGAAGCACCCGGCGATTCCACCCCACACGATGTTCTGCTCCGTGCGCCGCTTGAGCAAGATGGTGTAGATGACGACGTAGAAGAAGATCGCCGCTGCCGAGAGCGCCGCGGCGAGCCAATTGGTCGTTATCAAGAGCCACACCGTGGAAAAAACCGTGAGCGTCCAGGCAAAAACTAGCGCGCCGCGCGGCGTAACTTCTCCTGTGACGAGCGGACGATTTATCGTCCGCTGCATGTGCGCATCGATATCGCGGTCGAGATACATGTTGAACGTTGCCGCCGCGCCAGCGCTCATCGAGCCACCAATGACCGTAGCGAGAACCAACCAAATGTTCGGAAGTCCGCGTTCCGCGAGAATCATCACGGGCACGGTCGTCACGAGCAAGAGCTCGAGCACACGAGGCTTGGTCAGCGCGACATACGCGCGAATTTTCCGTCCAAAAGAGGAACCGGGTGATGCCTCGATTGCCGACGTCGTCGTGATGTCCATCGTCCCCACTATCGGCTGTTACAAAGTCCATCCAAGTCTATTGCATCAAGGTTCTTCACTGGCACGACTATCGTGCTGCCCCGCGACCCGAGAGAATATTGCTGAGCGACGCAAGATGCGGAACCCTCAACCGAGGCGTGGTCGCTATGCTGAAAACACAGGCGCACCTCGCGCAATCCCGATTTCTCCAATATCGCTCCGGCGTGCGGGAATAACGGATGCCGCAGGCGCGCTCCCTCTTCTTTAGGAAAGGTGGTCCGTGTGTCGGAACTGCAATGGGATGAGATCGACCAGCGCGCTGTGGATACAGCTCGCGTGCTCGCGGCGGATTCCGTCGAGAAAGTGGGAAACGGCCACCCCGGGACAGCCATGAGCTTGGCACCCGCGGCGTATCTGCTCTACCAGCGGGTTCTTCGCCACGATCCAGCCGATACGCATTGGCCTGGACGCGACCGTTTCATTCTCTCCGCCGGTCACTCATCGCTAACACAGTACGTCCAGCTGTACTTGGGCGGCTTCGGACTCGAGATCGATGATCTGAAGTCCCTTCGTACGTGGGGTTCGCTCACGCCGGGACACCCGGAATACGGCCACACCAAGGGTGTGGAGATGACAACAGGGCCACTCGGCCAGGGACTGTCCTCGTCGGTTGGCTTCGCATACGCAGCTCGCTACGAGCGCGGCCTCTTCGACCCAGAGACTCCTGCAGGCAAGAGCCCCTTTGACCATTTCGTCTACGTCATTGCATCCGACGGCGACCTCGAAGAAGGCGTCACCAGCGAAGCCTCATCGCTCGCCGGACACCAGCAGCTCGGCAATCTGGTCGTCATTTACGACTCCAACCAGATCTCGATCGAAGACGATACGAACGTTGCGTTCACCGAGGATGTCGCAAAGCGATATGACGCCTATGGCTGGCACGTTCAGACTGTCGACTGGAAGAAGACCGGCGAGTACGTCGAGGATGCTGCTGAGCTCTACGACGCGATCGAAGCTGCCAAGGGCGAGAGCTCGAAGCCATCCATCATCATCCTGAAGACCATCATCGGCTGGCCTTCACCGGGCAAGCAGAACAGCGGAAAGATCCACGGTTCGGCACTCGGCGCCGACGAGCTCAAGGCCACGAAAGAGGTCCTTGGCTTCGACCCCGAGAAGTCATTCGAAGTCGACGAAGACGTTCTATCACGTACGCGTTCGCTTGCAGACCGGGCATCCGAGGACCGCGCATCCTGGCAGAAGGCCTTCGACGAGTGGGCTGCGGCGCACCCTGATCGCAAGGCTCTCTTTGATCGCCTTCAGGCCCGCGAGCTGCCCGCGGACATCGAATCCGCACTTCCGAAGTTCGCGGCAGGCAAAGACGTATCGACCCGCGCGGCGTCAGGCCAGGTCATCAATGCTCTTGCGGAACAGCTCCCCGAGTTGTGGGGTGGCTCAGCCGACCTCGCAGAGTCGAATTTGACCACGATCAAAAACGCACCTTCGTTTATTCCTGAAGAGTGGTCGACACACGAATGGAACGGAAGTCCTTACGGTCGCGTGCTCCACTTCGGAATTCGCGAGCACGCAATGGGCGCGATCATTAACGGCATCGTTCTCCACGGTCCGACGCGCGCCTTCGGCGGAACTTTCCTCATCTTCAGCGACTACATGCGGCCGCCCGTGCGTCTCGCGGCGCTGATGAACGTGCCGTCTATCTTCGTCTGGACCCACGACTCGGTTGCACTGGGTGAAGACGGCCCAACTCACCAGCCCATCGAACAGATCGCGGCGCTTCGCGCCATCCCGAACTTCGCGCTGGTGCGTCCGGCTGACGCCAACGAGACAGCAGAAGTCTGGCTCGAAATGTTGCGTCGGCACGCTGGTCCGTCCGGAATTGCGCTCACACGCCAGAACATCCCGGTATTCGAGCGCGGCGAGGGCGCAGCTTCAGGCGAAACCTTTGCCGCCGCTTCGGAAGCTGTCAAGGGAGCATACGTTCTCGCAGAAGCGCCTAACGGAAAGCCTGACGTGATCCTCATCGCGACCGGCTCTGAAGTCCAGCTTGCTGTCGACGCCCGCGAAGCGCTGAAGAGCGAAGGCGTCAATGCGCGTGTTGTTTCGGCGCCCTCGCTTGAGTGGTTCGCCGAGCAAGACGCTGAGTACCGCGAAAGTGTTCTTCCGGCGTCTGTGACGGCGCGTGTATCTGTCGAAGCGGGTACAGCTCTCAGCTGGCGCGGCATCGTCGGTGATCGCGGACGGTCTGTCTCGATCGAGCACTTTGGCGCTTCCGCTGACTACAAAACACTTTTCCAGAAATTCGGCATCACAACCGAAGCCGTTGTTGAAGCGGCACGCGAAACTCTTAAGGAGAACGCATGAGCACCCCCACCGAACAACTTGCAGCCGCCGGCGTCAGCATCTGGCTCGACGATCTGTCACGTGAACGTATCGCTACCGGTAACCTCCAGGGACTAATCGTCCAGCGGAATGTCAGCGGCGTGACGACCAACCCCACTATCTTCGCTGGCGCTCTTGCCAAAGGTGAGGCCTACCAAGACCAGGTGAACGCGCTTGCAGCCTCTGGCGCAACTGTTGACAGCGCGATCTTCGAGATCACGACCGATGACGTGCAAGCGGCATCCGACATCTTCCGCCCGGTGTACGACGCGACAGGTGGCGTCGATGGGCGCGTGTCAATCGAGGTCTCCCCCGACGTCGCGCACGACACCGAGGTGACAATCTCGGACGCCAAGAAGCTTTGGGCGAAGGTTGATCGTCCCAACGCTCTGATTAAGATTCCTGCGACGAAGGCTGGCCTTCCGGCCATCACCGAAGTTATTGGTGCTGGCATCAGTGTCAACGTGACCTTGATCTTCAGTCTCGAGCGTCACGCGGCTGTTATTGACGCCTACCTTTCGGGACTCGAAAAGGCGCAGGCAGCGGGCATCGACCTGTCGACCATCCATTCGGTCGCATCGTTCTTCGTGTCACGCGTCGACACGGAGGTTGACAAGCGTTTGACGGCGATCGGCACGGATGCAGCGATCTCCCTCAAGAGTGCGGCGGGCATCGCAAATGCTCGCCTTGCGTTTGAGCTCTACGAGGCTGAGTTCGCAACTCCTCGCGCCAAGGCGTTGTTGGCTGCTGGCGCGAACGCTCAGCGTCCGCTCTGGGCATCGACCGGCGTCAAGGATCCCGCACTGCCGGACACGCTCTACGTGACCGAGCTGGTCACCGCTGGCACCGTTAATACCATGCCCGAAAAGACGCTCGAGGCAACATATGATCACGGTGAAATTGCAGGTGACACGATCACCAATAATTACGCGGACGCGCATGGCGTGTTTGACCAGCTCGCGTCGGTCGGCGTTGATTTCAACGACGTCACGCAGGTGCTCGAGGACGAGGGCGTAGAGAAATTCATCGTCTCGTGGCACGAGCTGCAAGAAAGTGTTAAAACAGCGCTGAGTGGCGCAGCAGAGGGAAACCGATGAGCTTTGAGCTCAAGTTGACGGGGCACGTGAAGTCGGTCGTAGACCACACGCTTCCGGGCCTCGTCGCCTCTCTCGTCGCTTCTGGGATAACCGCCCAAGACGAAACTCTCTGGGGACTCACGGCGCAGGAAGAGGCTTCTCACCGACTGGGGTGGGTGAACGCAGTCAGCGTTTCTCGCCCCTTGGTTGCAGAGATTGAAGCGCTCCGCGAAGTACTGCGTAGCAACGGGGTCACTCGAATTGTTCTCGCTGGAATGGGCGGCTCGTCGCTTGCGCCTGAAGTCATAGCGCAAACTGCGGGGGTGCCGTTGGTCATTCTCGATTCGACAGCACCAGGTCAGGTTCTCGCTGCGCTCGATGGTGATGCCGAAGCTGGCGGTCTCGCGCAAACAGCTCTCGTTGTGTCGTCGAAGTCGGGTTCAACCGTTGAAACTGACTCTGCGAAACGTGCGTTCGAGACGGCCTTCCGTGATATCGGCATCAACCCCGCTGAACGCATCATCGTTGTGACTGACCCGGGATCTCCTCTTGACACGTCAGCACGGAGAGACGGATACAAGGTCTTCAACGCGGATCCGACTGTCGGTGGACGGTATTCAGCTCTGACCGCATTCGGACTGGTCCCAGCTGGCCTTGCAGGCGTGGACATCAACGAGCTGCTCGACGAGGCAGATGCGACCCTCCTTGAAGTCGCGATTGACTCCCCCGAAAACCCTGCGCTCGTGCTAGCAGCAGCGATTGCCGGCGGCGAACCACGGCGCGACAAGCTCGGTTTGGTGAGCGACGGCACTCACATCATCGGTCTGCCCGACTGGATTGAACAGCTGATCGCTGAGTCCACGGGCAAGGGCGGAACCGGCATCCTGCCTGTCGTCCTTCTTCCGGTCTCCCCCGAGCTGGAAAGTAAGCCCGCGGACCTTCAGACTGTGCGGTTCGTGAGTGACGCTCACGAATTTCATCTCTTTGCGCACCATGAAGGCGAAGTCCTCATCAGCGGTTCGCTGGGCGCGCAGTTCATCGTGTGGGAATACGCGACCGCGATAGCCGGTCGTATTCTCGGCATCAATCCGTTCGATCAGCCCGATGTGGAGTCAGCGAAATCCGCGACGCGCGGCCTTCTCGACTCTCGCCCAGAACCGACGCCGCCGGCGTTTGCTCTCAACGGAGTCGAGGTTCGAGTATCTGATCCCGCACTTGCAGCTTCAGGAACAGTCTCCGGAGTGCTGGAAGCGCTCTGGGCGCTTGTCCCCTCAGACGGCTACGTAGCGGTTCAGGCGTACGTCAATCGACTCGAGCTTTCTCAGATTCGAGGATTGCGCGAACTCGTGGCAGCTGACTCTGGGCGCCCCACGACGTTCGGGTGGGGACCGCGTTTTCTCCACTCGACGGGGCAGTTCCACAAGGGTGGACCCGCGAACGGTGTATATCTGCAGATTCTTGAAAGCACCGACGTTGATCTCGAGGTTCCCGGGCGACCATTCACTTTCGGTGAGTTGATCCGGGCACAGGCGGCCGGCGACGAGGCAGTTCTGGCGAATGAGCACGGTCGTCCAGTTGTGACCTTGACGCTGACGGATCCGCAAGCCGATGTACTTTCTTTATTCGAAGCGGCGCAGTAGGAGCAGTTGGTAATGGTGGTAGAAATTTCGCGCGGCAACAATCCGTTGCGCGACCCAGATGATCGTCGCCTCAATCGTATTGCTGGCCCCAGCGCGCTCGTGATCTTCGGCGTAACAGGAGATCTGTCGCGCAAAAAGCTGATGCCCGCCGTATACGATCTCGCAAACCGCGGGCTTTTGCCACCGGGCTTCGCTCTCGTCGGGTTCGCTCGGCGTGACTGGGAAGATCAGGACTTTGCCAACGTCGTCTATGACGCTGTCAAAGAACACGCACGCACAGAGTTTCGTGATGAGACATGGCAGCAGCTGCTGCAAGGCATCCGTTTCGTTTCGGGAGAGTTCGGCGACCCGGATGCTTTCCGCCGCTTGCGTGAAACTGTCGAGAAGCTTGACGTCGAACGCGGCACGATGGGCAACCACGCGTACTACCTGTCGATACCTCCGAAGGGCTTTGCTGAAGTTGCCAAGCAGCTGAAGGATTCCGGTCTGGTCGATGAGACTGCCGACAATCCAGAGGGCTGGCGCCGAGTCGTCATCGAGAAGCCTTTCGGCCATGACCTCGCTTCGGCACGCGAACTCAACGACTCGCTGCGAACTGCTTTTCCCGCAGATTCCATCTTCCGCATCGATCACTACCTCGGTAAAGAAACAGTTCAGAACATCTTGGCGCTTCGTTTCGCGAACGAACTTTACGAGCCGCTGTGGAACCGCAACTACGTCGATCACGTACAGATCACGATGGCCGAGGATATCGGCGTCGGTGGCCGCGCTGGCTACTACGACGGAATCGGCGCCGCGCGTGACGTCATTCAGAACCACCTTCTTCAGCTTCTGGCGCTCACAGCAATGGAAGAACCCATCACGTTTAACGCGGCGGACCTCCGCGCCGAGAAGGAAAAGGTACTCGCGGCCGTCTCGCTCCCGGAAGATCTGTCTGAGGCAACCGCGCGCGGTCAGTATGCGGGTGGATGGCAGGGCGGCGAGCACGTCCCCGGCTTCCTAGAAGAAGATGGAATGGATCCGGAGTCCGCTACTGAGACGTACGCTGCGATCAAGCTCGAAATCAACACTCGACGATGGGCGGGGGTTCCGTTCTACCTTCGCGCTGGAAAGCGCCTCGGTCGCCGAGTGACCGAAATTGCTGTTGTTTTCAAACGATCGCCCGAGCACCTCTTCAGCCGTAGTCAGACATCTGGCCTAGGACAAAACGCGCTCGTCATCCGCGTGCAGCCCGATGAGGGCGTCACGATCCGTTTCGGCTCGAAGGTTCCTGGCGCTGGTACTCAAGTACGCGATGTGACGATGGACTTCGGCTACGGGCATGCTTTCACCGAGGCGAGCCCCGAGGCGTACGAGCGTTTGATCCTCGATGTACTTCTGGGCGACCCGCCCCTCTTTCCTCGGCACGAAGAAGTCGAGTTGAGCTGGAAGATACTCGATCCCATCGAAGAGTTTTGGAGCGCTCAGGGTGGACCCCTTGAGCAATATTCCCCGGGATCGTGGGGTCCGGCAGCAGCCGATGAGCTCCTCGCCCGTGACGGCCGTACTTGGAGGCGCCCATGATCGTCGATATGCCCGACACGAATGTCAGCAAGATCACTCGTGCGCTCGTCAACGTGCGAGAAGAAGGTGGTGCGGTTGCACTCGGAAGAGTGCTCACGCTCGTGATTGTGACGCGTCACGGCGCCGAAGAAGAAGTGATCGAAGCTGCGAATGACGCTTCGCGTGAGCACCCGATGCGCGTGATCGTCCTGATGATCGGCGAGAGCGACGAAGAAGCGAGACTTGACGCTCAAATTCGAGTGGGTGGTGACGCCGGCGCAAGCGAGGTCGTTCTCCTCAGCGCCCATGGTGCTACCGGGTCGAATGCCGAGAGCCTGGTCACAGGTCTCCTCCTCCCCGATGCTCCGGTGGTGGCCTGGTGGCCGACGCGCACGCCCGATCAGCCCTCGCGCTCGTCGGTAGGCAAGATTGCGCAGCGCCGTATCACCGATGCCGCCACTCAACCTGATCCTTCCGCGTGGGTGGGCGCATTGGGGGCCCACTACAGCCCGGGCGACACCGATTTTGCATGGACCCGCATCACGCGTTGGCGCGAGCAGCTCGCGGCAGTTCTGGATCAGCCGCCGTTCGAGCCAGTCACTCAAGCCGAAGTGCTGGGAGCGGCGGATTCGCCCTCCACTCCCCTGCTCGCGGCTTGGTTGCGACTCAAGCTCGGGGTTCCAGTCGAATGGCGCTACCTCTCTTCCGAAGAGTGGGTGAGTGGAATCAAATCAGTGCGGCTCACACGCGAGAGCGGCGACACCCTGTTGGAGCGCCCAGACGCGTCTACTGCGGTTTTGACACAGCCGGGCCAGCCCAGTCATGAACTCGCTTTTCCACGGCGAACACTGCGAGAGTGCCTTGCAGAAGAACTACGAAGCCTCGATCCTGACATCCTGTACGGTCGAGTGATCACGGACGGGTGGGACCTTTTGTCAGCCTCACCCACGGAGGAATGACATGACGAATGCTGTCAGCGAAAAACGCGTCATCATAAGTCCCGACCAGGAACATCTTGCCGCCACGGTATCGAAAAAGTTCCTCAATCGTGTCGTACGTCGAATCGAGGGCGACCGCCTCGCTCATATCGCGCTTACTGGCGGATCTATGGGTGGAGCGGTCCTCGCTGCAGCCGCAAAAAATCCGCTCGCGCAGGAGATCGATTGGTCGAAGGTTCACTTCTGGTGGGGTGACGAGAGGTTCGTTGCAGCCGCAGACCCCGACCGTAATGATGTTCAAGCGCGCTCCGCATTCCTCGACTCGATCGACATTCCCAGATCGAATATTCATTCCGTTGCGTCAACCGATTCCGGACAAGACATCGATGCTGCCGCCGCGGCGTACGCCGAGGAGCTTGCGCAGTTCTCGACCGGTGAGCAAGCGTGGCCTAGTTTCGATATATGTTTCTTAGGCGTCGGCCCGGACGCGCACATCGCGTCGCTCTTCCCAGACCGCGCTGAGATTCAGGTGACTGATCGCTCAACTGTCGCAGTTCGTGACTCTCCGAAGCCTCCGCCCAACCGCGTAAGTCTGACTCGACCCGTGATCAATTCGGCAAAGCGAGTGTGGCTTGTGATGTCCGGGCCCGACAAAGCTGCGGCTCTCGGGCTCGCGTTAGCTGGGGCGAGCTATGAGAGTGTCCCCGCAGCGGGTGCAAAGGGTCGCCGACGCACCGCGTTCTTCGTCGACGAAGCAGCAGCATCGCAGGTTCCGCCCGAACTGATCGATGGCGAATACTGAGCGCGTGCGGCTGATATGAAGAAGAGCGGATGCCTGACGGCATCCGCTCTTCTTCATATCAATGATGACGTGGGTCAGCTTGGCTGTCCCCGCCGTTCACGAAGCTGCTGAAGCGCGTCGCCGAGAAGGGTCTCTGCCTCTTCATCGGTACGGCGCTCTTTGACGTAAGCCAAGTGCGTTTTGTAAGGCTCGTTTCGTGACAACGCGGGAGGGTTCGCACGATCGCGTCCCGCAGGAAGACCAGAATGCGGCGAGTCGATCGTCTCTGGAATCTCTTCTTCTGCGATTCCGGCGGCGAAATGACGCACTGTCTCATTGCCTAGGGCGTCCCAATATGAAATCGACACGCGATCCGCATGAAAGCCGCGGTCCTGCTCTCCCATGGGCCCCGCCCCGACCCGAGTCCCACGAATAGCGTTTCCCCCAGTTGCCATGGCTAAATCCCTTGAAACTTGGTGATGAGGCCGAGGGCCACGATGGATGTGAACCACGCGAGCGCGAGGATCACCGTGAAGCGATTGAGGTTACGCTCGGCGAGACCGGAAGAGCCCAGGGCCGAGCTCATACCTCCGCCGAACATGTCGGAGAGACCCCCACCGCGCCCCTTATGGAGCAAAATGAGAAGGGTCAGCAAGAGGCTCGTGATGCCTAGAAGCACCTGGAGGACGAACTCGAGGATCTGCACAGTCTTTGCGGCCTTTCAGTGCGCCACCGTCGAAGCGCACGGTGTTCAAGTATACGGGTAGACGCGTCGCGATCTGTGACCAAACTTCGCTGGTCACAGATCGCTCAGCATCAAACTCCGACGTGCTTTTGGAAACGAATGATTGCGGCGAACTCGTCGGCGACCAAACTGCCGCCTCCAACGAGTGCACCATCAACATCGGGCTCACGCATGAAGCTCGCAATGTTGTTGGACTTTACCGACCCACCATAGAGCACGCGTGTACGCTCGGCCGCGTCAGCACCGAGCGTCTCAGCTACAACCGAACGCAACGTCGCGCAGACATCTTGCGCTTGCTCGGGTGTGGCCGCCTGCCCTGAGCCAATGGCCCAGACGGGCTCGTACGCAACGACAATGTCGCCCGTTGCGGGAACATTCTCCAAAGCAATCTTGAGCTGCCCGACGGGCACCGCACTCGCACCGAACTTCTCGAGATCTTCGGCCGTTTCACCAACGCAGATCACGGGTACTACTCCGTGACGCAATGCCGCCTGAACCTTGCTTGCCACGACCTCGTCAGTCTCGTTGTGGTGCTCGCGCCGCTCAGAGTGACCAATGATCACGTATGAGCAATCAAGTTTTGCAAGAAACGCACCCGATATCTCACCGGTGTAAGCGCCCGAGTCGTGAGCGGAGATGTCTTGCGCGCCGAGTGCGAATGGAATCTTGTCAGCATCCACCAGCGTCTGCACTGTGCGCAGATCGGTGAACGGAGGAAAGAGCGCGACCTCGACAGTGTCCGATTCGTGCTTCGCATCTTTCAACGCCCAGTGCAGTTTCTGAACGAGAGCCACAGACTGGAGATGATCGAGGTTCATCTTCCAGTTGCCTGCGATGAGAGGCTTTCTGCTTACGACCATCCGAGCACTTCCAATCCGGGGAGTTTCTTGCCCTCGAGGAATTCGAGGCTCGCGCCACCGCCGGTCGAGATGTGGCCGAATGCCGCATCCTCGAAACCGAGTTGGCGTACCGCTGCTGCTGAATCGCCGCCGCCGACGACGCTCAGTCCGTCGACTTCGGTGAGTGAACGAGCGACCGTTTTAGTTCCAGCGGCAAACGCCTCCATCTCGAACACACCCATCGGTCCGTTCCAGAAGACAGTCTTCGATCTGCGAATTACGTCCGCGAAAAGCTCGGCTGTCTGCGGTCCGATATCGAGACCGATCCCCGATGCGCCGAACGGAGTCGACTCGAGAGATTCCGCGCCAGCAACGACGTGGTCCGCGTCGGCAGCAAATGCCGAAGCTACGACAGCATCCACAGGAAGGACGATCTCAACCCCGCGCTCTTTTGCGTCGGCGAGGTAGCCGCGAACGGTGTCGAGCTGGTCTTTCTCCAACAAGCTCGCCCCCACGGCGTATCCCTGCGCAGCGAGGAACGTGAACATCATCCCGCCGCCAACAAGGATCGTGTTGACCCGAGGAAGCAGGTGTTCGATGACGCCCAACTTGTCGCTGACCTTTGAGCCGCCGAGAACGACCGCGTATGGGCGTTCCGGATTCTCGGTCAGACGGTCGAGAACCTCGACCTCTTTCTCGATCAAATATCCGGCCGCGGACGGGAGGAGCTCCGCGAGCTCATAGACGCTGGCTTGCTTACGGTGCACGACACCAAAGCCGTCCGAAACGAGAGCGTCACCGAGGGCCGCAAGCTGATGAGCGAAGGCGCGACGCTCGTCTGCATCCTTCGACGTCTCGCCTGGATTGAAGCGCAGATTTTCGATGACGGTGACGTCGCCGTCTTCGAGTGCGGCGACGGCTTCAGAAGCCGACTCCCCCACGGTGTCGCGGGCAAACGCAATCGGCTTGCCCAACAGCTCAGATAGCCGCTGTGCCACGGGTTCGAGACTGTATTTCGCGTTGGGCTCGCCATCAGGCCGGCCAAGGTGCGAGCAAACAATCAAACGAGCGCCCTGGTATATCAGGGCGTTGAGGGTTGGAAGCGTCGCCCGTACGCGACCATCGTCCGTGATGACCCCGTCCCGCAAGGGGACGTTGAGGTCAGCACGGACGATGATCCGCTTACCAGCGAGCGAACCCAACGAGGCGAGGGTGCGCAGTGACATGGTCGAGTCTCAGAGACGCTCTGCGACGTACTCGGTCAGGTCGACGAGGCGGTTGGAGTAACCCCACTCGTTGTCGTACCAAGCCGAAACCTTGACCAGGTTGCCGCTGACGTTGGTCAGTTCAGCGTCGAAGATCGAGGAGTGCGCGTTGAGTTGAATGTCGCTCGAAACAATCGGGTCCTCGGTGTACTCGAGGTATCCCTTGAGGCTGCCATCCGCTGCGGCTGCTTTGTATGCTGCGTTGATCTGCTCGACCGTCAGTCCCTCGGTGGGTGTGACGATCGTCAGGTCGACGATTGAACCGGTGGGCACCGGCACGCGGTAAGAAGAGCCGCTCAGCTTGCCGTTAAGCTCGGGCAGCACGAGGCCGATCGCCTTCGCAGCGCCTGTAGAAGCCGGAACGATGTTGATAGCGGCACCACGTGCACGACGAAGGTCGCTGTGTGGGCCGTCCTGGAGGTTCTGGTCAGCAGTGTAGGCGTGAGCGGTCATCATGAAGCCGCGCTCGATGCCGAAGTTGTCGTTGAAGACCTTCGCAAGGGGTGCGAGGCAGTTCGTGGTGCACGACGCGTTCGAGATGATCACGTCAGTCTCGGGGTTGTAGTCGCCCTCGTTAACGCCCATAACGATGGTCGCATCGTTACCCGTAGCGGGTGCCGAGATCAGAACCTTCTTGGCGCCACCAGCGATGTGCTTCTTAGCATCTTCCGCCTTGGTGAAACGACCCGTCGACTCAATGACGATGTCAACGCCCAGCTCACCCCAGGGGAGGTTTGCTGGGTCGCGCTCTGCGAATACCTTGATGGTTTTTCCGCCCACTGTGATCGACTCGCCGTCGTACGAAACGTCCTCTGAGAGGGGTCCGCCAACGGAGTCGTACTTCAACAGGTGAGCGAGAGTCTTGTTGTCGGTGAGGTCATTCACCGCCACGATTTCGATGTCCGCGCCCTGCGCAAGTGCTGCGCGCAGGTAGTTGCGTCCGATACGGCCGAAGCCGTTGATGCCAATCTTGACAGACACGGTGTCTCCCGGTTTCTCTTAGCGCTTTAGCGCCTTCGTTCCCCGGGTGGACGACCCGGAGATGGGGGGTCGTGCGGGTGCGACAACTCCCCGTAAGAAGGTAGCCTCGGAGCCTCGGTGAGCGAGGTCTCCGAGGCATCCTTACCTAGTTACGACACTACCAGCAGACCCGCTGCCTTCTCGCGAGCTGTGACAAAACGCTCTTGGACGTTGGCCCAGTTAGCGATGTTCCAGAACGCTTTCACGTAGTCCGCGCGAACGTTCTTGTAATCGAGGTAGTACGCGTGCTCCCACACGTCGAGCAGCAAAACCGGAATCGTGCCGGCGGCAAACTGCGCCTGCTGGTCGAAGAACTGCTGGATGATGAGGTTCTCACCGATGGAGTCCCAAAAGAGACCTGCCCAGCCGGAGCCCTGAACGCCGAGCGCCGCGGCGGTGAAATGAGCCTGGAACTTGTCGAACGAACCAAAGTTATCGTCGATTGCGGCCTGAAGTTCACCGGTCGGCTTGTCTCCACCGTTGGGCGAGAGGTTCGTCCAGAAGATCGAGTGGTTGGTGTGTCCACCGAGATTGAACGCAAGGTCCTTCTCGAGCTTGTTCACGTTCGAAAGGTTGCCTGAGTCACGAGCTTCTGCGAGCTGCTCAAGCGCGGTGTTCGCGCCAGTCACGTAGGCCTGGTGGTGCTTACTGTGGTGCAGCTCCATGATCGTCGCGCTGATGCTGGGCTCAAGCGCTGAGTAGTCGTAGGGGAGTTCGGGCAGCGTGTATGTCGCCATTATCTCTTCTTCCTGTCGGCGCCGCGCAAGGAGATCCTCGCGCGGCGAGGGGGACTTAGTCATCCTACCGAGCACCAACGACAGACGTGGGGGCTTGATTCCCGCAATGCGCAGGTATAGCGAATCGTCAGTCTTCAGCGCCGATGGGAACGGCGGACTCAGTGCCGGGTATGCCGTCAATCTCCGCCTTCTTATCGGCCATCGCCAACAAGCGCCGGATGCGCCCGGCGACAGCGTCCTTGGTCAGCGGCGGGTCGGCGTGGTGACCCAGTTCATCGAGACTGGCGTCACGATGTGCAAGTCGGAGATCGCCCGCTTCGCGGAGATGATCAGGGACGGTGTCAGCAAGTATTTCGAGCGCCCGCTCCACACGAGCACAAGCAGCAACCGCCGCCTGTGCGGATCGGCGAAGATTCGCGTCATCGAAATTAACAAGTCGGTTCACGCCCGCACGAACTTCGCGCCGCTGCCGAAGCTGATCCCACTCCTCGGCGGCCAACCGAGCGCCCATTTCGTGAAGCGTCTGACGAATTGCTTCGCCTTCTCTCACAACAACGCGAGGTACACCACGAACTTCACGAGCTTTAGACGGCACACCGATGCGGTGCGCGGCACCGACCAAAGCCATCGCTGCCTCGGGAGCAGGGCATGAAATCTCGAGAGCTGCGGACCGACCCGGATCGCTTAAAGTCCCCGCCGCCAGAAAAGCGCCACGCCAGATAGCCGCGAGATCTGCGGGTGCGCCCGTCGTGAGCTTGTTGGGTAGACCGCGAACAGGTCGCCTGCGCTGATCGAGCAAACCGGTCTGGCGCGCAAGGGTCTCTCCCCCATCGATCACCCGCACCGCGAAATGGCCAGCGCCAGATGACTGCACTGCAGCCAGCTGTGGGCGAACTCCGTAGATCTCAACGAGGTCTCGCGCAACACGGCGTGCGAGGAGGTCAGAGTCAAGCTCCGCCTCGACTGCAACACGACCAGCGATCGAGTGAAGTCCTCCGGAAAATCGCAAGATTGTTGTCAGCTCGGCGACTCGCGCGCTCGGGCGGGGGTCGCGCACCCGCAGCAGTTCTGCCTTTACGTCGGCGGTCAGGGGCACGGCTCTCCTCGGGGTCTTACGATTCTCATTGACGTTCCAGCCTACTCGCGACCGAGGTCGCGATGTTTGACTCGGATGGCGACGCCTGGAGTATCTCCAAGGAGGCGGGCAAGCTCTTGCGCGACAGCGACGGACCGATGTTTGCCCCCCGTGCACCCCACAGCAACAACGGAGTGGCGCTTGTTCTCCCGCTGATATCCCGCAAGAACCGGGCTCAGCGCGGCCGAATAGGAGTCAAGAAAAGCTCTGGCTCCTTCTTGAGAAAGCACGAAGTCACGCACAGCGGTGTCTTCGCCCGTCAAGCTACGGAGCTCTTCTACCCAGTAAGGATTCGGAAGAAATCTCATGTCAGCGACGATGTCGGCGTCGGGCGGCAGCCCGTACTTGAATCCAAAACTCATGATTGTAAGCGTGTGCCGCGCTGACCCCTGCGCGCTAAAGAGGTCGTACACGTGAGATGCAAGTTCGTGCACGTTATATGTGGATGTGTCGATGACGATATCCGCGTTTTCCCGGATAACCGCCAATCGCTCGCGCTCGCGGCGAATACCATCGATGATCGTGCCGTCACCCTGCAAGGGATGCGGGCGGCGAACAGCTTCAAAGCGACGCACGAGTACACCGTCAGTAGCGTCCAGAAAAACTGTGCGCGTCTGGCGTCCATCGCGAAGTGATCGAATTTCGCGAGGAAGCTCCGTGAACAGACCGCGGCCACGAACGTCCACGATCGCTGCGACTCTCGGCAACGCTCCCCCGGCTCGCTCGGTGATATCAAGCAGCGGGGTGAGCATCTGCGGCGGAAGATTATCTACGACGTACCAGTCGAGATCTTCCAAGGCGTTGGCCACCGTCGATCTGCCCGCGCCCGACATGCCGGTCACGACGAGTACTTCGCCGGCTTGCTGAGGCCCCTCGGCCATCACACTTCCTCCTCACGGACGCACAGCGTCGCCCTTCGGTGCGTCCAGCCTACTGATCGGCTAAGTGCTGCTGAACCGAAGCGGCAAGTTTCGGACCGATACCCGGCAACTCAGTAATCTGCTCGACTGTGGCACCACGAAGTGCTGAGACCGAACCAAAGTGACGCAATAACGCGCGTATCCGCGACGCACCAAGTCCGGGAACGTCCGAAAGAACGGTGGTGATGTCTCGCTTGCGACGCTTGCGCTGGTGGGTGATCGCGAAGCGGTGAGCCTCGTCACGTAGTCGCTGCAGAAGATAGAGCGACTCCGACGCGCGCGGCAAGATCACTGGATAATCCTCACCGGGTAGCCACACTTCTTCGAGGCGCTTCGCGATGCCGCAGAGCGCTATCTCGGTGTGCCCGGAGTCTTCGAGCGCACGCGCTGCAGCAGCAACTTGAGGCGCGCCTCCATCTACAACAAGAAGTTGCGGACGATAGGCGAAGCGTGGTCTGGGCGCCGGGGGAATTGAGACGCCTTCGACGTCGACGGTCGGATCAGGCGGCGAAGCTTCCGGCTCGTCGCGCCCATCGAGATGCGCCAATCTGCGAGTCAATACCTGATAGATAGAGTCGGTGTCGTCGGTCGTCTCCGGAATCGAGAACGATCGATACTGATCTTTTCTCGGAAGTCCGTCCTCAAAAACCACCATCGAGGCGACCACATTTGTTCCAGATAGATGGGACACGTCGAAACACTCGATGCGCAGGGGTGCCTCTTCGAGCGCGAGTGCTGACTGGAGGTCGGTGAGTGCCTGCGTGCGCGCAACGTAATCACTCGTGCGTCGAGTTTTGTAGAGCATCAGGGCTTGACGCGCGTTGAGTTCGGCGGTCTTCATCAGTTCAGCTTTATGTCCGCGCTGCGCTACCTGAATGGTGACGTTCTTGCCTCTTTTGGCGCGAAGCCACTGCGTGAGTTCGTCGATGTCGTCTGGAAGCGAAGGCACGAGGACTTGCTTTGGAATATCGGATGCCGCGGCGTCACCGTATGTGCGCTGGATTATCTGATCCACCAAATCAGCGCCCGAAATATCTATCTCTTTCTCGATTGTCACCGCCTGCACTCCGCGTACGCGTCCGCCGCGCACGACAAAGTGCTGCACTGCAGCCGCTAGCTCGTCTTCAGCGATACCGAAAAGGTCTGCTTCAGTTTCGTCCGGCAACACGAGGGCGCTTCGAGAGAGCACGGCATCAATGGCCTGAAGCTTGTCGCGGTAAGAACCGGCAGCCTCGTAATCCATGGCGGCGGATGCCTCCCGCATCCGTGCCGTCAGCTCCTTTGCGAAACGCTGGTCGCTGCCCGACATGAAAGCGACGAAGTCATTGACGATCGCCCGGTGCTCGTCGATCGTTACACGCATCGAACAGGGCCCACCGCATCGGCCGATTTGACCGGGGAAACAGGGCCTTCCGGTCGCCATCGCCTTTTTGTATGAGGAATCCGAGCAGGTGCGAATCGGGAATACCTTGATCATGAGATCGATGGTGTCGTGAACGGCCCAGATCTTCGGATAGGGCCCGAAGTACTTCGCCCCTTTGATCTTGCGATTGCGGGTGACGATCACTCGTGGAGCCTCGTCTGCCAGAGTGATTGCCATGAACGGGTACGACTTGTCGTCCTTGTACCTGACGTTGAACTGCGGCGAGTACTCCTGGATCCACATGTACTCCAGTTGGAGAGCTTCGACATCGCTGCCCACCACTGTCCATTCGACAGACGAGGCAGTTGTCACCATCCGCCTCGTGCGCTCGTGAAGAGTGCGAAGCGGAGCGAAGTAGTTAGAGAGCCTCGCGCGCAGGTTCTTCGCTTTGCCGACGTAGAGCACTCGACCCTCTGCGTCGCGAAAACGATAGACGCCAGGGTCGGTGGGAATCTCCCCCTGTTTCGGCTTGTACGGAAGCTGAGACACTATCCCGCCTCGCGTTGTGCCTGAGAGCCGAGCACCTCCGCGAGGAATACTCCTGTGTAGCTGGCCTTTTCTTTGGCCACCACCTCTGGCGTGCCGGTTGCAACGATTGTTCCGCCGCCAGAGCCACCTTCGGGGCCAAGATCAATGACCCAGTCGGCAGACTTGATGACGTCGAGGTTGTGCTCGATAACTACGACAGTGTTGCCTTTGTCGACAAGGCTGTTCAGCACACCCAAGAGAAGCGAGACATCTTCAAAATGCAGGCCTGTCGTCGGCTCATCGAGCACATAGATCGAGCGCCCATTGCTTCTCCGCTGCAGCTCGGTCGCAAGTTTGACGCGCTGGGCCTCTCCTCCAGAAAGAGTGGTCGCTGACTGACCGAGCCGCACATATCCGAGGCCAACATCGACAAGCGTCTTCATGTAGCGATAGATCGCTTGGATGGGCTCGAAGAACTCTGCTGCTTCGGCGATCGGCATCTCAAGGACCTCGGCAATATTCTTGCCCTTGTAGTGCACCGAAAGAGTGTCGCGGTTGTAGCGCTTACCCTGACAGACCTCACAGTCCACATAAACGTCCGGCAAGAAGTTCATCTCGATCTTGATCGTTCCGTCGCCCGAACAGGCTTCGCAGCGACCGCCCTTGACGTTGAAGCTGAAGCGACCCGCTTGATAACCCCGTGCTTTCGCCTCGGGAGTATCGCTGAAGAGGTTACGGATGCGATCGAAGACGCCCGTGTATGTGGCCGGATTCGATCGCGGCGTACGACCGATAGGCGCCTGATCGACGTGGACGACCTTGTCGAGGTTGTCTAGTCCCGTCACACGGGTGTGCTTACCGGGCACGCGACGTGCACCGTTGAGCCGTGAGGCCAATACCTCGTACAGGATGCCGTTCACCAAAGACGACTTACCCGAGCCACTCACTCCGGTAACCGCCGTCAGCACGCCGAGAGGAAAGTTCGCGGTGACATTTTGCAGGTTGTTTGCGCGAGCCCCAACGACCGAGATTTGGCGCTTCTTGTCGATCGGTCGTCGTTTCGCTGGCAAATCGATCTGTCGGCGTCCAGACAAATAGTCGGCGGTCAAAGATTTCGATTCAGCGAGGAGCTGCGAGTACGGCCCCGAGTGCACGACGTTTCCGCCGTCCACACCCGCGCGTGGACCGATATCAACAACCCAGTCAGCTGCCTGGATTGTCTCTTCGTCGTGTTCAACGACGATGAGCGTGTTTCCAAGATTCTTGAGCGCCAAGAGCGTGTCAATCAATCGCCGATTATCGCGCTGGTGAAGGCCGATTGAAGGCTCATCGAGCACGTAGAGCACGCCGGTGAGTCCGGAACCGATTTGCGTTGCGAGACGGATGCGCTGGGCCTCGCCACCCGAAAGTGACCCTGCCGCTCGCGACAAACTGAGGTACGTCAGACCCACCTGAATAAGGAAGTCGAGCCGCGCACGAATCTCCCGCAGTACCGCAGCGGCAATCTTGGCTTCCCGATCGGTGAGCTGAAGCTGGGCGAAGAAGACTTGAGCGTCAGCCAGGCTCAAACTCGCGGCATCCGCGATCGAGTGTTCGTTGACCATAACGGCGAGCACTTCTGGCTTGAGTCGTGCGCCGTTGCACGCAACGCATGGAATTTCACGGAGGTACTCCGCCCAACGCTGTCGAGCGCCGTCTGACTCGGCCTGCTGATACTGCCGCTCGATGTACGGAGCGACGCCTTCGAATCCCGAGGTGTACCGCATCTCGCGACCGAAGCGGTTTTTCCATTTCACGGAAACTTTGAAGTCATTGCCGTGCAATACGGCATCTTTTACCTCTTGAGGAAGCGACTTCCACGGTGTGTCGAGTGAGAACTCGAGGTCTGCCGAAAGGCCTTCGAGAAGTCGCTCGTAGTACTGAAAGAGGCCCTTACCCTGAGTCGTCCAAGGAATCACGACCCCCTCGTTAATCGACAAGTCTTCGTCGCCGAGCAACAGTTCGATATCGACCGACATGCGCGTTCCGAGCCCCGAGCACGTGGGGCACGCGCCGAACGGCGCGTTGAAGGAAAATGTCCGAGGTTCGATTTCGGTGAGCTGGAGCGGGTGGCCGTTCGGGCAGGCGAGTCTCTCGCTGAAGTTCTGCCACGCCTCGTCGCCCTCTTCGTCCACGAAATTCACCTGGAGCGTGCCACCGGCGAGTCCGAGAGCTGTTTCGACCGAGTCGGTGACACGGCTCAGGATTTCGGAACTGGCCACGAGACGATCGACCACAACCGCAATGTCGTGCTTATAGCTTTTCTTCAGGGTGGGGGGCTCGGCCAGTTGCACGAGATCGCCATCCACGACCGCGCGCGCATATCCCTTCGCAGAAAGCTCTTTGAAGAGGTCGACGAACTCACCCTTCTTCTGCGACACGATGGGCGCAACGACCTGATAGCGCGTGCCATCGGCGAGCTCCATCAACTGATCTGCGATCTGCTGCACAGTTTGGCGCTGAATGATTTCGCCACACTCTGGACAGTGGGGAACACCGATGCGGGCCCATAGCAGACGCATATAGTCGTATATCTCGGTGATAGTACCGACGGTGGAGCGCGGGTTGCGGTTGGTCGACTTCTGATCGATGGAGACAGCGGGGCTGAGTCCTTCGATAAAGTCAACATCGGGTCGATCTACCTGTCCAAGAAATTGACGTGCGTACGCACTCAAAGATTCGACGTAGCGACGTTGGCCTTCAGCGAAAATGGTGTCGAACGCCAGGCTCGACTTGCCGGAACCGGAAAGACCCGTGAAAACAACGAGAGAATCTCGCGGGATATCGAGGTCGACGTTCTTGAGGTTGTGGACGCGAGCACCACGAACACTGAGCGTTCCAGTGTTGTGGCCGAGGTCAGAAACAGGCACGATGGGCACACCACAAGTCTAGAGCGACCCTCCGACATCGGCTCCGGGGAGGTCGCCTCGGCTTACTCTCTTCGCTGTGATGCGAACGGTGCGAGTCCATCACGAAGCTGCACAAGAGCAGCCTCATCCACTCCAACGCGTCGCATGATTTCGGCGGGGATGCCGAGCGCCGCAGTTCTCAACTCCGCGCCCGACGACGTGAGTGAAATATCAAGTACACGTTCGTCCGCAGCCCGGCGAGTTCGCTTGACCCTCCCCTGCGCCTCGAGACGTTTGATTAGTGGGGACAGGGTCGCCGGTTCCATCGCAAGATCGCTAGCAATATCGCCGAGCGATCGAGGTGAGCGTTCCCACAACGCCAGCATTACTAGGTATTGCGGGTGCGTGAGTCCCAATGGTTCCAACACCGGTCGGTAGATCGACACGATGTTTCGCGCTGCGGTCACGAGGGCGAAGCACACCTGGTTTTCGAGACGGAGTGCGTTTTCGTCTGACATTTATCGCCTCCCGGAAATTAATTAGTACACTAAGTAATTATGGCAGATAGAAATGACCCGGCCGCCAAGCGCTCGTTTCGCACAAGGATCCGCGAAGCCGGTGGCTGGTACGCGTGGATCAACGCGACATTAATAAAAGCCGCAGGCCCGGCCTCGGTCGGCCCGTATGAGACTTCTCCTGAACCGACGCGCACTGCGAGACCGTGCCCGTTATGCGGCGCTCCGATGGACGCTCACACATTCGACCGCAGCGGTCCGAAGCCGCTCATGCACTGCCCCTAGGCGTGGCCGGCACGTTCCATCGCTCGCAAGTCTTTCTTCATATCTTGGACTTCATCGCGAAGCCGAGCCGCTAGCTCGAATTTCAATTCGGATGCCGCGGTCAGCATTTGGTCCGACAGATCAGCGATCGTGGATCTCAGCTGGTCGGCACCTTCAGATGCAATACCGCCGCTACGAAGGTTCGGGGTCGGGGCTTTCTTCTTTCCTTTTCCAGCTGACTCGCTTCGCGCCAACATCGCTTTGGTGTCTGCACCTTCGCGCAGGAGCGCATCGGTGATGTCAGCAATCTTCTTGCGGAGCGGTTGAGGGTCTACCCCGTGCTCTGTGTTGTAGGAAATCTGTTTCTCACGACGACGATCGGTCTCATCAATCGCCTTACGCATCGAATCGGTTATCTTGTCGGCATACATGTGGACTTGTCCCGACACATTTCGCGCCGCACGACCGATGGTCTGGATCAGCGAGGTTCCAGAACGAAGGAAGCCCTCTTTGTCGGCATCCAAAATCGAAACGAGCGAAACCTCAGGCAGGTCGAGCCCCTCACGTAGCAGGTTGATGCCAACGAGTACGTCGTAAACGCCAGCACGAAGCTCGGTGAGCAATTCGACACGGCGGAGCGTATCGACATCCGAATGCAAGTAGCGCACTCGCACGCCGTGCTCGCTCAGAAAGTCAGTCAGCTCTTCTGACATCTTCTTTGTCAACGTGGTGACCAATACGCGTTCATCACGCTCGACACGAAGCCGAATCTCTTCGAGAAGATCGTCAATCTGGCCCTTCGATGGCTTAACGACAATCTCCGGGTCAACCAAGCCCGTCGGCCGAATGATCTGCTCGACAATTCCGTCAGCGATGCCCATTTCGTAGCGCCCGGGTGTGGCGGAGAGGTAAACGGTCTGACCGATTCGATTCTTGAACTCGTCCCAGCGAAGTGGGCGATTGTCCATGGCGCTGGGCAGACGGAATCCGTGCTCCACGAGCGTGCGCTTGCGCGAGGCATCGCCCTCGTACATTGCACCGATCTGCGGAACGGTTACGTGAGACTCATCAATTACCAACAAGAAGTCGTCTGGAAAAAAGTCCAGAAGTGTGTGGGGTGGCTCCCCCGGCTCACGCACATCGAGGTGTCGTGAATAGTTCTCGATTCCGGAGCAGAATCCCAGTTGCTGAAGCATTTCAAGGTCGAATGTCGTTCGCATCCGCAACCGCTGCGCTTCCAACAGTTTTCCCTGGGATTCGAACTCTTTGAGTCGCTCAGCGAGTTCTTCTTCAATAGTCCCAATTGCGCGCTGCACAACGTCTGCTCCTGCAACGTAGTGTGACGCAGGAAAAATGGGCACAGACTGCATCTTTTGGACCACGTCACCCGTCAAAGGATGCAACATGTAGAGCGCCTCGATCTCGTCGCCGAAGAGCTCGATACGAATCGCGTATTCCTCGTACACCGGAATAATCTCAATCGTGTCGCCACGTACACGGAAATTGCCGCGCGAAAAATCGACATCATTGCGGTTGTACTGCATCGAAATGAACTGTCGAATCAATGCGTCACGGTCGTATCGCTCCCCCACTTGGAGCGCGACCATCGCACGAAGGTACTCCTCCGGCGCGCCGAGACCGTAGATACACGAAACCGTCGAAACCACCACGACGTCTCGTCGAGATAGCAGGGAGTTCGTTGTGGAGTGACGCAGCCGCTCAACTTCTGAGTTGATCGACGAGTCTTTCTCAATGAAGGTGTCGGTCTGTGGAACGTACGCTTCCGGTTGGTAATAGTCGTAGTACGAGACAAAATACTCAACCGCGTTGTGAGGAAGTAGCTCGCGAAACTCGTTTGCAAGCTGCGCAGCCAGCGTCTTATTGTGCGCGAGTATGAGCGTTGGCCGCTGAACCTGCTCTACAAGCCAAGCCGTCGTCGCTGACTTTCCGGTGCCCGTGGCTCCGAGCAAGACGACATCTGTTTCGCCAGCGTTGACGCGTGCCGCAAGGTCTGCGATCGCCTTCGGCTGGTCACCTGAAGGTTCATAGTCGCTGACGACCTCGAAGGGACGTACGGAACGAGTCGGCTGCATAAAACTAGGTTACGGCGGGGTTCCGACATCAGCGTCGCCGTTCGCGTGGAGCGCATCGGACCTCAACGCAAATCACACGTCAATGTGAGATCTGCGCAAGTTGGGTCCACAGGCGCTCGACTTGTGAGGTCGTCTCAGCGATGGAGCCCGTCGTGTCAATGATCACATCTGCGACAGCAAGTCGATCTTCGTCCGCAACTTGTGCCGCAATACGCTCTTCAGCGTGACGTCTTTCCATCCCACGAAGATGCACGAGTCTCTCGATGCGCATTGCGGCCGGTGCGTGCGTGACCACAATCAGGTCCCACGGATCGTCCACGCGTGCTTCGACCAACAACGGCACGTCGTAGACCACGATTGCTCGTGAGTTCGATGCGAATGCGGCAGCGAATCTTCGCTGCGATTCTTCACGAACCGCAGGGTGCACAATCGCGTTGAGCTTCGAGAGGGCGTCTGGATCGGCGAACACACGCGAGCCGAGCGCTGCCCGATCAAGCGAGCCATCTGGACTGACCATGTCTGCCCCGAAGTCAGAGGCGATCCTCGCAAGCACCCCTGATCCGGGTGACTGAACATCGCGCACGATCTGGTCGGCGTCGACGATGACGGCCCCTTTCTCCTCGAGCAATCGTGCAACTGTCGATTTTCCCGAGGCGATCCCGCCCGTCAATGCAACTAAAGGCATGTCTCGAGCATGGCACGTGTAAGGCGGAACGACGTTACCCGCTCGTATGCGGGATGGTTGCTGGGGCAGCAAAAAGCACAGAAGCTTCGGCGCTTGTCGCCGCCCGTTTGGCAGCGTCCCTTGCGGCCCGGATCATTCCGCGTGGATCGTAGCCAAAATCACTACTAAGCGCGACCCCGACGCCCACGATGGGCATGACATCGGGCGCTACCGTGGCGAATGCGTCGAGAAGTCCGCGGTACACAGTCGCCGCATATCTCCGGGCCTCCGCTGCTGTTTCGGGGCGTGCGCAGATAAGCAGCCCAGCCTCACCATCTTCTCCCACCACTGATGTCGACGGCGCGAAGCGACGGACACCCTGCCGAGTGACATTGACGAGGTCACTACCGAGATCGGCGCCGAAAGCTCGAGACAACTCGGTGACATCGTCGACTCGGATAGAGATCACGCTGATAAGTTCGCTACGCCACCGGGCACGTTCGGCGATGTCACGCATGGCCCCCACGAACGTTGGGCCTAACAAAATGCCATCCGAGGCGACCCCATCAGCGCTGAGCCAGGCATATCCGCGCACCTGCAACCGAGTAGCCCTCAGCACCGATGTGACCACAAGCCCAGTGATCGTGAGCGTCATGACCAGGATGCTCGTCGCAACTGTGCCGAAGTATGCCTGGAAAAATGGACTATCGACTCCCCACGCAATATAGAAAATGATTCGCGTCAGAAAATAGACCGCTTCCAGTGCGAAGACCAGACTCAGCGTCCATGCGCTCGAAACTCGTACCATCGGCGAACGCAAGCTTTCGTAGCACGCAGCTATGGCGAAAAAGACAAGTGCCGCGAAGAGCACAACAGAACCTGCCCAGTAGCCGGCATCCGGACCTTCGAGCAAGACTGCGCTCGCGACCACCACACCAATCGAAGCAACGAGCACGCCGGGCCATAAGAGCGAACGGTCGTTGAATCGGCGGGCGCCGAGCCATAAAAATCCGGTCGTGAATGCGAAAAGCGCATTTCCAACCGCGATGACAGCGAAACTTTCGCCGCCTGAAGACCAAATGATGTAAGAAATCGTTGTCGACATTCCGCACAGATACGCAAAGGCCCACACGCGCCCTGGGCCGTCGTCACGACGGATCAGGGTTTCTGATATGAAAAGTACTCCAGCGACCACACCGACCAGGCCGGACATCACCGACACCGTCAAATCATCGAGGATCACGACGTGATCTCGCTCTCAGAGTGTCGCAATCCGCTCAGACTCGCCGCGCGCGGCGGCAAATGCACTGTGAACGAAGAGCCAGAACCGAGGTCGGTCGAAAACGAAATGTCCCCGCTATGGGCTCTCACTATGTCCCGGCTAATCGATAGGCCAAGCCCCGTACCACCGGTTGTGCGACTCTGCCCACGGAAGAAGCGGTCAAAAAGTCGCTCTTGGGCCGCGAGTGGAACTCCGCTTCCCGTGTCGTGCACGGTCACCGTGGTTCCCAATTCGCTGTCTTCGTGTGACACCACAGTGACGAGACCACCATCCCGATTGAACTGGATCGCGTTACTTATCAGGTTGTCAAAGACTTGACGCAGTCGAACGGGGTCACCGCACACACGAGCAGAGTGAACACCATCCGTATTGATAGTTATCGCACGTTCGTCCGCCGCCGCGCGCCACTCTTCTGCTGTTCGCAGAAGCAAGCGCGCCACATCAAGATCCTCAGGTGACATATTCATATCGAGCGAAAGTCGAGACGTTCGGGATGCCGTCAAAACCTCTGCGACGATCTCGCCGAGGCGATCTCCACTGCGTGCGGCAACCGTGAGATTCTCCCGCGCGCGCGTAGAGAGGTCAGCATCATCGAGCGCGAGGTCAAGATGACCCATCAACGAAGTCAGCGGGGTTCTCAACTCATGGGAGATAGAGGCCACAAGTTCGTCTCGCGCGCGCTGGGCAGTGAGCGCAGCTGTCACGTCCTGCACAATTACCACCGTGCCAGCGTCGACGCCGCGCTCATCCCGGATCTTTCGAGCTGTGCTGCTCACAGCCCAACGTCGCTCATTCGGCGCACCGTGCCAGAGAACGTCACGATCGAAAACCTCGCCTCTAAGTGCACGCGCGATCGAGCTGGCGGTTGCCGAGACTTCAGTCGTTCCGTCCGAGGCGTAGAGGTTCGCTGCAGTGATGTTCGGGTCAGCGAACCCGGGAATCATGTCAACAAGACGGCAGTACGCATCGTTCATGAAGGCGGTATCGCCGCCCGCAGTAAAACGAACGACGCCGAAATCGACAGAATCGAGAACATCTGTGACGAGTTGTTCGTGCCGCTGCGCGCGAGCCAAAGCACCAGCCAGCACTTCTGATCTCGAAACAGTGAGGACGCGCTGCGCTCCGCTGCGCCGGGCCGCGGTAAAACTCGCGAAAGAAACCGCGGCGATCACAGCAGGGAGAACAAACGCGGAGAACAGCCCGAAGGCCGCATTCGAGAGCACCAGCAGCACCCAGTACAGCGGCGGTATCACGACAAGGCTCGTTATCATCGTCGCCAATCCAAGCGAACCCAGCCACATCGCAGGGAACACCCACAGCAACCCATATCCGCCGGCGGGACTGGCGGAACGCAGAATCGCAATCGCGAATATGTCGATGATCGGGATGACCGCGATCAAAAGAGCACTGCCACGATTCCACGGCACGATCAGGGTCGCACCGGCAGACGCGAAGATGAGTAATACCCCGAGGAGAAAGAAGCCGGGGTCAGTGGTCGCACCGACAGCGAATTCAAGAACAAGAATCACAAGAACGACGGCGCAGAGCGGTACTTGATTCAACAGTGCGCTACGCGCGCGATCTGCGTCCGCGTACGTGCCAGGCTGACGTCCAATGTGGGCCAATGCCCACGTGCCGCGCGAAGTCTCCCCCGACGCAACGTTGCCCTCAGCACGCTTCATAGTCTGACGGTACCGCTAGATGTCGAGGCGCGGCGACGGCGAATTTAGGGCGCTGCCATCGCATCCTGCTTTTCATAGCCTATGAGCAACTCTTTTTCGTGCTCATGGGATGGCACAAAGATAGCGATCAAAGCGGCACCTACAACAATCGCGATCGCCCCCACGAGGTAGGCGCCGAGAGCACCCGCAACCAGACTCTGGGTCGCGCCCGCGAGAATTTGATCTTTGAACTGTGGGTACTGCTCAGCTACATGGAGCGCAGACGAGTAGGACGCTTGAAGCGCACGGGTAACCTCCGCTGTCACAGTGGTCGATTCCGAGCTAGCCGCGATGAGATTACCGAACGAACGCGCGAAGCCGGCAGCGAGGATCGCGCCGAGCAACGCTTGCAAGATGGAGCCACCCAGATCACGCTGAAGGTCGGATGTCGCGGATGCCATACCGATGCGATGAATCGGCGTCGAGTCGGTCAGTGCGCGAGACGCCGGTGTCATGGCGAAAGCCACTCCGCATCCGATGACGAAAAACCCGGCGCCTACTAGCCAATAGGGAGTGTGTTCGCGCCAGAACAACGTCGTGACGAACCCCACAAGCACAAGTCCGTAACCTGTGAGCATCGTTACCCGGGTGCCTCGCGTCGAGACGAGGCGCGCTGAGAAAGGTGCGAAGAGGAGCAAGCCGACAGCTGCTGGTATTGCCGCGAGTCCAGCATCGAGAGTGCCGTATCCCAAGATGTCTTGCAGGAACTGCTGCGCGACGAACATGAATCCCATGAGCGCGCCGAAAACAATCATGCCCGCCACAGCAGGCACCCAGAACATTCGCCGCCGCGCGACCTTGAGGTCGTATAGCGGGTTCACGGCCGTCATCTGACGCCAGGCAAAACCGACGAGGAACACGACGGCGACAGAGATAAGGGTGAGGCCCGCTGCCCCATCCCCGGGAGCGAAGACGATACCGATACCCAACACCAGTGTCGCGACAGCGAATACCGAGAGAACTCCACCGAAGTGATCCACTTTCTCTTTCGACTCTGCAACATGCGAAGGAACAAAGAGGAATACCAGGATGAAGCCGAGCGCTGCGATTGGAGCCGCGAGAAGAAAAGCAGACCCCCACCAGAACTTTTCGAGGAGAAGTCCAGCCAAAACTGACCCGATGACCGTTGACATGGCGGAAACGCTCGACCACAGCGCGATCGCGGTAGTTCGCTGTTTTCCTTGCGCCCACAGCGCTGTAATGAGCGAAAGCGTCGTGGGGTAGGCCATTCCGGCAGCAATCCCGGTGAAGAGCCGAGCAACGATAAGGAGCTCAATAGACGGGGCGAAGGCGGCAAAGAAGCTGACAATAACCGTCAATGCAAGCCCGAGGAGTAAAAGCTGTTTACGTCCGTATCGATCGGCTAAAGCTCCGAGATAGAGCACTGACATCGCAAGCCCGAGCGAACAGCCCAGCGCGACAAGATTTAGCGACGTTTGACCGGCACCAAAGGCATCCCCAATTTCCGGCAGCGCAATATTGGCCGCGGCGAGGTTGATATTGCACACCAGCGCGGCGAGTATCAGAGCCGAGAGCACGAGTACCGGGCGTTTGGGCGCTTCGGGAGCTATCGACGTAGCTGTGCTCGCAGCGGGGTCGTTCATGCGCCTACCCTACCGGTGGCAGGAAGACCGCTCGCTCCGATGGCACCGGACCTCGACGCTATCCTTCAGATTATGAACGGGGACGATGCCGACATCGAGTGGTCGGACGCAAGAGATGCGAATCTCAAGAATTGGAACGATCGCGTCGCGATCCACGAGGAAGCATATGAGCTCGGGAGGTTCGACGACCCGCACTATATTTCGCGCGTGGTCCAAGACGACCTTCCGGTGCTTTCGCGGTTCCTGCCCGCGCAATCGCTGCGTGGGCTTGAGTTGTGTCATTTGCAGTGCCACATCGGTACCGACACGGTTTCGCTCGCCCGTTCTGGTGCCACGGTCACCGGTGTCGACTTTTCGGCCCCTGCACTTGAGTCCGCCGAGCGACTGGCTGACCGCGCGCAAGTGCCCGCGTCCTGGGTCTTGACCGATGTTCTCGACGCGGCAGCCGCAGTGCGCGCCACGTTTGATGTTGTCTACACAAGCATTGGGACAATCACCTGGCTCGGTGATCTAAACAAATGGGCCAGGCAGATCGCCTCCCTCCTCAAACCCGGAGGCGTATTCTTCATCCGGGATGGGCATCCGATCCTCTATTCGCTCGACGAGAGTGCTCCCAGTTTGCAGCTGCGATATCGCTACTTCAACGTCGGCCGTGCGCAGGAGTGGGACGACGAATCGACGTATGCTGGCGACGGCAAAATCACGAATACGCGCACCTACGAGTGGCCGCATCCGTTGTCGCAGATCGTCATGTCGCTCATCGCGGCTGGGCTTCGCATCGAGTTCTTCGACGAGGGCGATACTTTGCCCTGGCGGTTCAGCGACCGCATGATCGAGGTAGACAGAGCGTACGTGTGGCCAGCGCCGGAGCGGGATGTCGTGCCCTGCACTTACACGATTGTTGCGCGGAAAAACTGACGAGCGCTAACAGCTCGATAGCGAGCCTAGGTAACTTCTACCTATCGACGGGAGAAAAAGTTCAGTGCACGCTCTAAATGAATAGTCATTCGGAGAGAGGTTCAGACGGTGTCGGACACACGTGCAACGAAATTCGCTGAAATAGCCGTTATCACGGTCATCGCCGCAGCCTAGTCTGGTTGCATGGCCAACCCTATTGATCAGCTCGTTCAGGGTGGAGCTGAGATTCTCGTAGCGCAAGCAGTAGGGGGCGCGAGCGGTGCGGACGTCGATATCGACGTCAACGGCGGTTCAGATATAGGTCCGCCAGATGGGTGGCCTGGCCTCCCCATGCCAGAGGGAGAAGTGATATCCGCGATGCGGATTGATGACTCATACTCCGCGACCATCTTGACGGCTGATGAACGAACCGTGGAAGACACCATCGCTGACTTGAATGCTCTCGGCTACGCAGAAGTCACTACGGCCGACCTGGGTGGATTCAAAACAGTGAGCGTCGCCGATGACGACCTGACAATTCTGTTGTCGTGGTTTCAGGATGAAGAAAACGGCGGGTATTCAGTCAGTTACTCAGTGGTCGCGACCCAGTCATAGCGCGAGTTCCGTCCGTGGTAGCTGAGCGCTCCAAGTTAGCGTTGCTGCGCCCCTCACCCTCTCGCTACTCTCAGAGCGATGGGGAACATCGTAGCGATCCGGCGTCCTGGCCGTTGCTTGCGCGCGGCGCACTCGTTGCCCACATCATCAGCGCAGTGACACGGCGTCCTGCACGTTCGCAGCTCATCCGCGGTCCGAGCGGAATCGGCAAAACCACAATCGCGGCCCACGCTGCGCGAGCACTCTCCGAACGCGGTTTGCGTGTCGTGCCGATCGTGGGTCTTGCTGAGCTCACGCACGTACCGCTCGCAGCTCTAGCTCCACTTCTCGCCACGGCCCCAGCATCTGAGAAGCGCATCGATCTGCGCGCGCAGTCCCTGGTGACGCTGATCGGCGCGGCGCCGAACGAGTACATTTTGGTCGTCGATGATGCACCCCTTCTTGACGATATCTCGGCGAGCACTCTGTATCAGCTCATAAGAGTGTTCGGAGTCGCCGCGGTGATGACGGCTCGTGACGAGCACAAGATTCACGGCCCGTTGGAAAGGCTGCATCACGAGAATCTCCTCGATGTGATCGACGTGCCACCACTGTCAGCCGTGGAAGTCGAAGAGATCGTCGAACGTTACCTCGACAGGCCACTTCAGCCCGATATGGGGGCAACTCTGCAGCGACACGTTGAGGGCAATCCCCTCTACCTTCGTGAAATTGTCTTCGAGGCCCAGCACGCGGGGCGAGTGCTGGCGAAGGACTTCGGTGTCGTAATCGAGCCAACTTCTCTTCCGCGATACTGGCTCGACAACGTGCGAACACGAATAATCGACCTTCATCCTGCAGCGCGCCAACTGGCGCAACTGCTCAGTGTGTCGCAGCCCTGGCCTGCATCCTTGGCGTTGTCCATGGGTGCTGATGCACTCGACGAACTGCGACGCCGAGCGGTTGTGTCAATAGCGCCAGACGAACGGCAACTCGTTCGTCTGGCGCATCCATTCTTTACGGAAGCGATTGCTGGTGACATGAGCACCACCGTTCACAAGGAAACTGTGCGCCGGGCCGCCGCCGCGCTGCGCTCCACGGGCGTCGACTCTGATCGTTTCACCGCCGCGCATCTCCTCCTCGGAGAGCCCGAAACGGATGTCCGAGAATTGGAGTGGGCTGCGAGCTTTGCTCGCGACGCCCGCGACGCGGCAGCCGGGTTACGGCTCGCACGCGCTGCCCGATACCGCGGAGGAGACTTCACGACAGACTTCATTCTCGCCGTAGCGGCGCCTGCTGTCGGGGATGTCACGGAAGCAGAAGAAGGATTCGCGTCATCGATGTTGGCGGCGCCGTCCGATGAGGATCGCGCTCTCGTTCTACTCCGATGGGGACAGCATGAGGCTTACAGAATGCGCCGGCCTGAGCTCGCGATCTCGCGATCTCGCGATCTCGCGAACAACGCTCAGCCTTCCCGCGCTCTCTGCAACGGCGAGAGAGATCGTGCTGCCCGAACTCATCAAGTGGCGATTGATGGCAGGAGAGCAAGCGAATCTAGGAGAACTGAACGGTAGTGCCCGAACCGACGCACTCAGCGCGGTATCCCACGGTTTGGTCCGGCCATGGTCGCCACCATGGCCGGACATTCGACGGATGCTGTGGCCGCGGATCTCCGCGACACGGGCAATGTTGCCGCAAACACACAAGGATCTGCCGCACGCGTCGGATTTGCTTGATCTCTCTGAGTTTCTCGTCGCCGTCGCCGATGGTCGAATTGTCGACGCTCATGACTTTGCGGCATTGCGCCGAGCGAGTGGGCCGACGGAAGCGGCCGGTATCTGGGCGTACACTCTCGCCCTCATCCATGTGCATGCCGGCGCCCACGGCAAAGCTGAAGATCTTGCAGAGTTGGCAGTGCGCCAACTTGAGTGGCGAGACTCCACCGGCCTCGTTGGGTGCGCTCGAGCCCTTTCTGCAACGACAGCGGCGCTCGTAGGTGACGTAGATCTCGCCCGCACGCGCTTAGCTGAGCTACCTGCGGCGTCCTTGCAAGATGTGAAAACTGTCCTCCAGCGAGCTGAAGTCCTCGCCTGGCTAGATGTCTCCGCGGGTAGGCGCGAAGAGGCCGCGCAACGCCTCCGCGCGGCTGTCGAGCAAGCGCTCGCGCAAGAGCACGACGTGCTGGCGGCCATCACCGCGACTATCGCGATCCGGATAGGAATGCCGAATGCTGTGTTCGACGTCTTGAAGAAATCCACCTCCGAGCGCTCATCGGAAATATTTACCGCCGTATGCCAAGCCGCCGATGCAGCATCGCGAGAGGATCACGCTGTCGCTGTATCGCTGACTTCGAGGTTGCGCGCTGCCGGTCTCGATGCTTTCGCGCTTCACCTCTGCAGCGTCGCTGCCGCCCAATCCTCCGATGCCATGATTCGCCGCAGAACTCTGCTTGTCTGTGCGGAGCTCAACGAAAGCGCCTCGGCAGATCCGGCACTGCGGCAATCGCAAACGAAAACACTCAGAGTTGGGCTGTTATCACGACGAGAACTTGAGATTGCTCACCTCGCGGCGCGGCGAATACGCAGCCGACACATCGCCGAACAGCTCGGCGTTTCAGTGCGAACTGTTGAGAATCGCCTCGGGAATATCTACCGCAAGCTCGAGGTGAATGGTCGCGAAGAGCTCGCGGCTCTCGAGGTCAAAAGTCCCTGACTTCCGTTGGCGGCCCATCGACATGCAAGAAAAGAGGGCCGGAACCAAACGGTTCCGGCCCTCTTCAGAATGCTACGAAGATCAGCGACCCGCGAGCTTCTCGCGGAGTGCCGCGAGGGCCTCGTCATCTGCCAGCGTGCCAGCGGAGCTCGAAGAGCTCGCCGGAGCTGCAGAGCTGGAGACGCTCATGTCTTCACCGATCGGGTTAGCTGCCTCGGCTTCTGCTGCCTTGGTGACAGCTGCCTTGTGCGCTTCCCAACGGCCCTGTGCAGCAGCGTATTCCTGCTCCCAAGCCTCGCGCTGGGTGTCGAAGCCTTCCTTCCAGGCATTGGTCTCGGAGTCGAAGCCCTCGGGGTACTTGTACTCCCCGTTCTCGTCGTACTCGGTGACCATGCCGTAGAGGGCGGGATCGAACTCGGTGCCGAACGGGTCGACTGCCTCGTTGGCCTGCTTCAGCGAGAGCGAGATGCGGCGACGCTCGAGGTCAATGTCGATGACCTTGACGAAAACCTCTTCGCCAACCGAAACGACCTGCTCAGCGAGTTCAACGTGCTTGCCCGAAAGCTCCGAGATGTGCACGAGGCCCTCGATGCCGTCGGCGACGCGAACGAAAGCGCCGAAGGGAACGAGCTTGGTGACCTTACCGGGCGCGACCTGGCCGATTGCGTGGGTACGCGCAAATACCTGCCACGGGTCTTCCTGCGTTGCCTTAAGCGAGAGCGATACACGCTCGCGGTCCAGGTCAACCTCGAGGATCTCGACAGTAACTTCCTGGCCAACTTCGACAACCTCAGAAGCGTGCTCGATGTGCTTCCAGGAGAGCTCAGAGACGTGAACAAGACCGTCGACGCCGCCGAGGTCAACGAACGCACCGAAGTTAACGATCGACGAAACGACACCCTTGCGGACCTGGCCCTTGTGAAGGTTGTTCAGGAAGCTGGTGCGCGACTCGGACTGCGTCTGCTCAAGCAATGCGCGACGCGAGAGCACAACGTTGTTGCGGTTCTTGTCAAGCTCGAGAATCTTCGCTTCGAGTTCCTGGCCGAGGTAAGGCGTGAGGTCACGAACACGACGCAGCTCGATGAGCGATGCGGGAAGGAAGCCACGGAGCCCGATGTCGACGATCAGGCCACCCTTGACGACCTCGATAACCGAACCGGTGACGACGCCGTCGTCTTCCTTGATCTTCTCGACGTCTCCCCATGCACGCTCGTACTGTGCGCGCTTCTTGGAGAGGATGAGGCGGCCTTCTTTGTCTTCCTTCTGGAGAACAAGAGCTTCGACCTCGTCGCCGACCTTGACAACCTCATTGGGGTCAACATCGTGCTTGATGGAAAGTTCGCGAGAGGGGATGACACCCTCAGTCTTGTAACCGACATCGAGGAGGACCTCGTCGCGATCGATCTTGACGACGGTGCCTTCAATCAGGTCTCCGTCGTTGAAGAACTTGAGGGTCTTCTCGACCGCGGCCAGGAAGTCCTCAGCAGATCCGATGTCATTGATGGCGACCTGCTTGGTGGCCGGGGCGGTCGTTGCGGTAGTCATGTAGTGGGTTGTCCTTGTTGGGTTGGGTGTCAGGCTGCGACACACGGGCAAAATGATGCCAGGGCACACAGCGAAGCGGATTTTTGTTGCGATATCACGGTTGCACGCCAAAACAGACGAAAATCGTGACGTCTAAGGCTATCAGAATCCACGCATGCACTACAGGCAGAGCAGGACACGCGTAACAATCCGTTTCTTAGCGGCGGCCAGCCTTATCAGCAGCACTCTTCGGAGGATCCACAGTCACCTCGAGCGGGTGCAGTCCTCGTGCCGATGACCAGATCAGGCGCTCACCCTTTGCTGCATGCTCGGATGCTCGAACAGCACGCTCGTCGGCCCAGCTGTTGAGACGATGTCCGCTGTGACCGCGCACGTGCTCCAGGATGACATCAGGCATCCCACTGGCGCGTCGTTCGTCACGCGCCACAATGAGCTGCTCCAAAATGTCCCGGTTCGCGGTGGGCTTCTTTGCACTCGTCAACCAGCCCCGGCGGGCATGACCGTCCATCCATTTGGAGTATGTATCGATTGCGTACATCGAATCCGCCTGAACTGTGAGGCGACGTACGTGCGGGTGATCAGTAATGGCGTACAAGAGCGCGAGCAGCTCACCGATATTGTTCGTGCCTTCCGGGATTGACCCGGCAGACCAATGTCCGTCTTCGCCTACCCAGGCCCATCCCGCAGGGCCAGGGTTCCCCTTGCACGCACCATCAGTGGCGAGGGTATAGGTATCAATCTCGGTCGTGTGATGCTCGGGCATCCGCCAATTCTTTCAGCATCACCAAGGGTCGATGCACATGAAGAAGGCCTCGGACCACACTCCGAGGCCTTCTTCATGTGGAATGCGAGGTTATGCCTCGCTCATTGCTGTCTTCTCGGCCTGGCCCTTTGCGGCGTAATATGCGGCGCGAGCGGCCAGACGGCGAGACTGCTCGGCCTGACCTGCATCGAGCACGTCCTGCGGAACGTCAACGCTCTCGACATGCGAGACACCGTTGTACTTCTCGATGTAGGCGTCCAGCTCGGGGCCAGACGTCCACGATGTGATGAGGCAGTAGCGTGCTTCATCACCGGGGTGAGTGGCCGCGTGCCACAAGCGCTGCGTGTCGACGATCAGCTGCGCACCAGCAGGCAGTGCGATACGCACTTCACCCTCCGGGTCGGTGCGGTTGTGACGCAAAACGAAGTAGCTATCTTTATCGTCGGTGAGGTTGAAGAACCCCCGTACGACCCAACCGGTCCCGTCCGGATTCAAGCGATTGTTGTCGTCCTGGTGAAGGTTGTAAAGGCAGTCCGCGTAGGTGTTGGGCTGCAGCTCGATCACGCGACAACGACCCACGTTCGCGCCGGGCTCCTGTGCGCGACGGGTGAGTTCGGGTGCCTTCTCTACCTGCGAATCGATCCAGACACCGTCTTTGTCGGTACGCGGCGGCTTGTGATTCCAGAAGCCATTGCACTCGATGTCGCCGAAGGCGCTTGCCAACGGAGCAAAGCGAGTATCGCCCGACGACTTCCAGTCGTTGTATTCGATATCGAGCCACTCTTTGGGGTCGAGTTCCCTGTTGTAGGAGTCGAGAACGACGTAGCCGGTCTCTTCGAGAGCGGCGGATTTGATATAACCCATGAGGTAAATCATGCCTTTCGTAGGGGGCCAGCGAAGTTTTTACAGGCCCAGGTAAGGTCAGCCTACCGATGCTCCGGTTGTCGCCACCGAGAACCGCCCGGGAATAAAACCGCTGCATCCGGATCAACTAAACTCGCCGGGGCCGCGAAGCACCGCCGAGTTCGCGCGGAACCGATGAAGGCAAGGAGTGAAGCCGAATCATGGGCACTGCCACAAACGTCGACGCCACAGCGGTCAATACGATCGACTGGCTCTCTACTCCCGGCACGACGATCGTCGTCCCCGTGTACCAGCGGCAATACCGCTGGGACATCGGCGGGTGCGAGCAGCTCCTCGGCGATGTTCGAGCCGTTGCCGATTCTGATGAAAGCCACACCCACTTCATCGGTTCGATTCTTTCAACGCAGGCATCCAAAGCGGATGCCGCCGAGCTTGTGTTGATCGATGGGCAGCAGCGAATCACGACGCTGATGCTCTTGGTCGCGGCCGTGCACCATGCGGTGAAAGATAGCGATCCGGAGATGGCCGCGGAACTTGCGCGCGTGCTCATGCACGACCCGGATGAAGCAAAAACGAAGTTGCGACCCCACAAGGCATGGGCAGACGTGTTCCAAAGCGTCGTACTGGATCGCCGCGCGCCCGGTGATGAGGATCGCTCGTCGCGATTTGATGACAACTATGCGTTCTTCCGCAGTCAGGTTGGCACATCGGAAGCGCCTCGCATTTGGCGGGGTCTGAAGAAACTCGAGCACGTCTCGATCTCTCTCGGCGCCGATGCAAACGCGCAACAGACATTTGAGAGCCTGAACTCGACCGGCGAGCCGCTACGCGACCACGAGCTGATTCACAACTACGTACTCATGGGGCTGACTCACGCAGAGCAGACCGAGATTGAAGAACTCTTCTGGGTGCCGCTCGAACGGAACACCGGTGAATCGATCGGGGGCTTCTGGCAGCACTATCTGATCATGACGACAGGTAGAGAGGTCGCTATCGCGGGCGAACGCGGAGTTTACGACGCGTTCCGCAACAGTTTTCCGCGGCTCACAATCGACACGCTTCGCGGTCACGCAGCGCAGTGGCTGAGCTATTCCGAGGTCTATCGGACCTTACTTGACCCCTCCGAGGCAGAAGACGGCGAAATCGCGGCCCATTTGATTCACATCAACACCTTCGCACGCGGCATGTATCCGCTCGTCATGCGGGTGTACCGGGAGTATCTCGATGGGCTGCTCACGAAAGAAGCTGCGATAGAAACCCTCGAATACGTGCAGGCGCTGCTCCTACGTCGCGCGGTCGTCGGCATCAGCAACGACAGGCTCGTTGCCCGCCTTTGCCGGGCCAGAGAGGACGGCCCCGATGCGCTCCGGCATGCAGTAGCGCGGATCACTCCATCAGATGAACGCGTCAAAGTAGCGCTTAAATACGGTCAGCTCCCTCACGCGCTGTATGTTCTCGGACGCCTCGCCGGGGCCACCGACCTCTCAGAGTGCGATGTCGAGCACATCTTCCCGCTCGCTCCCGGAGATAACTGGAGCGGAGATGGCAAGCGCGAGTGGGCCGATTACACCGACGATGAGCAAAACAGCCACCGCGCTCTCGCGCCGACGCTGGGAAACCTCACCCTTTTGGAGGAGTCGCTCGCCGAGCGCGCATTCGACAGGTCATTCCACGAGAAGCAGCCCACCTACGGCGCGAGCGGATTTCTTATGACATCCGATCTCGCCTCTGAGGGGTCCTGGGGAACCGCAGCGATCGCTGCCCGCACAGCGCGACTGACGGAGAAGTTCCTGCAGATCTGGGCGCGGCCGGTGACGGTCGGAATCGACGACGACGACCTCACCCCGATCCTCGACGCGAAACGCCGCCGAGGCTGGCCGAGAGGCTGGGAGCGGGAATTCGACTACGTGGAATACCGCGGAGAACACTGGGAAGTCCACGACGTGAAATATCTGTTTCACCGCATTTTCACGAGACTGTGGGCAGACTCGCGAGCCGAAGTGGTCGCGTTCAGTGCGCGACGCGGGGGTCCGATCTTTGACGCTCAGGCGTGGAATGGCGAGTGGGACGCGCTCGACGAATCCCACTTTCTGTACATGGGATGGGATTCGAAGTACATGCTCACCGCTGTCCAAGGTCTACTCGACGAAGCGGGCTTTGCTCCCGAGGTCTTCGTGAAGTATTCCTACTTCGGCGCGGTGATGTGAGTAACGCGTTCTACGCCGCGTGCGCGCGCTCGCACCTCGGCGCGCCGGCGTGGCTGCAATCGGCACACTGAACGACCCGGCTCTGGCAATTCGGATCAGCACAGTTCACCATGCGAGATTCGGGCACCCCGCATCCGCTGCACTTTCCGATGACCGCTGCATCGGGGCCAAACGTCAGAGCCTCACGCGCGTCGAAGACGTAGAGCGAGCCTTCCCACAGTCCGGAGTTTCCAAAGCGCTCGCCGTATCGAACGATGCCGCCATCGATCTGGTAGACCTCCGAAAAACCCCGCGAGATCATGAGGCTAGAGAGCACCTCGCAGCGCACTCCGCCCGTGCAGTACGTGACGATTGGCTTGTCTTTGAGGTGATCGTACTGACCGGAGTCGATCGCGGTCACAAGGTCACGTGTGGTTGCGGCATCCGGGACGACGGCGTCCTTGAACTTGCCGATTTGGGCCTCGAAGGAGTTTCGGCCGTCGAAAAACACCACTTCGTCCGCACGTTCAGCCACCAATTCGTTGACTGCCTCGGGCGAAAGGTGAGTACCGCCACCGCGCACGCCACCTTCGTCAACCCGAAGCTCGTCAGGTGCACCGAAGCTCACGATCTCATCCCGCACCTTTACGACCAATCGCGGAAAATCGTTGCTGAGCCCGCGAGCGTCGAGCTCCGATCCCTCCGACCATTTGAAGTCAGTTTCAGCGAAAGGTGCGTATGCGCGCATCTTGCGCCAGTAGGTTTTAACGGCCTTCAGCTCGCCGCCGACCGTGCCGTTGATCCCGTCTTTGGAGATCAGGATGCGGCCGCGAAGCCCCAAGAGCTCGCACAGGTCGCGCTGCCACACACGAATAGCCTCAGGGTCGGCGATCGGTGTGAACCGGTAATACAGGAGAATCTTAGAGACGGCCACCGAACAATGGTAGGCCGTGCGCGACGACAGAGTTCGTTGTTGAAAGGAACCCAGTGGCTAAACCATCATCGGCGCGGGCTGTTTCGACAGCACTGGCGCTCGACGTTGTGCTCGTTGTGCTCTTCGCCTTGATTGGACGAGCGAGTCATGATGAGGGTGTTTTTGGCGCGAACGGGTGGGGCCTCGCCACGACCGCGTGGCCCTTTCTCGTCGGGCTCGCGGTGGGTTGGCTCATCACCGTCGCGTGGCGGCGGCCCACAGCACCCGTCCGCACAGGTCTCGGGCTCTGGATGACGACAGTTGTCGTCGGGATGCTGCTGCGCGCTGTGAGCGGTCAAGGCACAGCCTTAGCATTCATCGTCGTTGCGACGATTACCCTCTTGGTCTTCCTGGTGGGCTTGCGAGCCCTCGCCTCGGCTTTCAGCCGCCGCCGGCGCGCCTAAGCGCTCGGCTTCAGCATCACTTTCGTCGCACGACGCTCATCCATGGCTGCGTACGCTTCGGCTGCTTCTTCAAGCGGAAGCACCAGGTCGAAAACCTTGCCAGGAGTGATCTTTCCAGAACGCACATCGGGCAACAGCTCGGCGATATAGCCGCGGACAGGGGCAACGCCGCCGTTAACTCCAACGTTTCGTCCAAACATCGCCTGCACCGGAAGTTCTGGGCCCCCGTTCGGAACTCCGACGTAGCCGACCATTCCGCCGGGGCGAGTCGAGCGAAGCGCCTGGTCCATCGATTCCTTCGTTCCGACGCATTCAAGCACCCGATCTGCGCCGATTCCTCCAGTGAGCTCCCGCACTCGCTCCACACCCTCATCTCCGCGCTCTGAAACGATGTGAGTGGCACCGAATTCGCGAGCAAGAGCTTGACGCTCGGGATGCCGCGACATCGCGATGATCGTGCTCGCACCGAGTCGATGGGCCGCGATGATGGCGCACAGGCCAACAGCGCCGTCTCCAACGACCACCACAGCGTCTCCTGGCTCTACGCCAGCCGACACCGCGGCGTGGTGCCCAGTTCCCATCACGTCGCTGAGGGTGAGGAGCCCGGGAATTTCGGAATCTGCTACCGGGCCTTCGACGACTGTCAGCGTTCCGTCCGCGAGAGGAACACGCACGAACTCGCCCTGCCCGCCATCGGCGAATCCGCCTTCACGGTCCTCGCTCCCCCACCAGCCGCCGTTGAGGCACGACGTACTCACGCCATTTCGGCAGTTCGCGCATGTGTTGTCACACACGTAAAAAGGAGCGATCACAAAATCGCCGGGCGAAACAAGAGCTACGTCGTCACCGACGCTCTCGACGACTCCGACAAATTCATGACCAATACGGTGCGCGGACTCGGTCGGCGTCACACCGCGATAGGGCCAGAGATCAGAGCCACAAACGCACGCGGCAACGACACGCACTATGGCATCGCGCCCTGTGGAGAGCTGGGGAGTGGGTACGTCTTCAACGCGAATATCTCGCGGAGCATGAATCACTGTGGCACGCATATTTTCAGCGTACGCCCGCTTTTCACTCACCAGCTGTGAGAGCCTGGAATCCCTTTGAAAGGTCCGACGATCCCTGACGTGATCCATCCGCCGTAGAACTCGCCCGGCTGCGGAATAACCGTCTCGCCGTTCACCGTGCATCGATCCATCAGCTGCGGATAGACGGCCACGCGATTGCGCAGTAGTTCGAATCCTGGCATCGGGCGCGCGTAACCCCACGCGGCGCGTGGCACTACGACCGGCCGCGCATCGGGCGTAGCGCGGCCGGCCGAGACCACATCGAAATAGTGCGCGGCACCCTTCCATTCGCACATCGATGACCCCGCCGCCGAGACGAGGCATCCGCTTTCGAATGCATCTTCCGGCAGGTAATACACGGGAGGATGGCTCGTTTCAAGCACTCTGAGAACGTCGTCGGTGTCGACGATCTCAACACCGCCGAGAGTGATCTTTATCCGTGCATTCTGCCGCTCAAGGCGCGGAGGTCGTGGGTAGTCCCACACTGACTCCTGCCCAGGCTTTACCCGGTCTGGCGTTGGCCGTCGCATACTCGAAAACTTAGCCGCGAAGAGCCTCAGCGATAAGCGTTTCTCCGGAACCGAACCGAATCGTTCGACGGATCGTCGAATCATCTTCGAGAGAGGCGGCGAGCACAGCTGCAACATCCGCGCGGGGAACCTCGCCGTTCCCTTCCGGGTTCAGCGTGATTTTTCCGGTGCCGTCGTCGAGTGTGAGCGTGCCCGGCCCGAAAACTGTGTAGTCAAGTTCGGATGCCGTCAGGTGCTCATCTGCGGCAAGTTTCGCGTCGGCGTAGGCGAAGAAGTCGTCGTCTTCGGGAACGCCGTGATCGGGACGTGAACCAATCCACGAGACCATCAGGTACCGCTTCACGCCCGCAGCTTTCGCGGCGTCCATGGTGCGGATTGCGGCGTCTCTATCGATGGCATATGTGCTCTCGGCAGAGCCACCGCCAGCGCCGGCAGACCATACGACAGCGTCGTGGCCCGCTATGAGATCAGCTAGCGCATCGACATCGAGTGCTGCAACATCGGCGACGTGAGGCGTTGCGCCAGTCTCCGAAACTTCTGCGGACTGTTCGGGCTTGCGGATAACAGCTGTGACTTCGTCTCCTCGCTTCGCGAGCAGGGGTGCCAAAAGCATCGAAACGCGGCCGTGGCCGCCGAAAATCAGAATTCGCGACATGGGTGTTTATCCTTTCGTCGTCCTCACTCCACCCTACGAACCAGCCATCGGATCAGCGGGGTGCTGGCATCTGCAGCGATCTCGTGTTACGGCCGCTACTCAGCCTGCTCGACAACCTCACCATCCAGGTACCACCATCGCTCGCTCTGCCAGACGAAACGGCTCCGTTCCGTGAGAATTCCTCGCCGTCCGTGTTCGCGCCAATGCGCACGAAATGCCACATAGCCGCGGCGATCACCCGGTTTCCCGGCCTCGACGCTGACAACATCGAGCCCTGTCCAGGTCACATCGGGGTCGAGCGCGAGGTCTGCAGGGCAAGTGCCCGGATGCCAGGACGCACGCAGATGGTTGAGGTCACCGAGGACAAAAGCTGTGTACCTCGACCGCATAAGCGCTTCAGCTGTTGGGGCAGGTATGCCGCGAATAATCGCTCCACAGCACTCCACGAACGCAATATCACTGCCGCATGCGCACGTTTCTGCGTTTTTCACGCTCCCCACACTCTCATGAGTGCTTGACTGGCCGCATGGAGCAGGTTGCGATGTTCCCCCTGAGCACAGTGCTTATGCCGCACATGCCGCTCACTGTGCGCATATTCGAAGAACGTTATCAACGCATGCTCGGTGTACTTCTTGAGGCTGAACCCCCCACAGAGCCGCACTTTGGCGTCGTGCTTATTGAGCGCGGGCACGAAGCTGGCGGCGGGGATAGGCGTTTTCCGATCGGCACGATGGCACGCATCGACAGGGTCGTGTCGGCCGCACCAGACGATTTTGTTGTGTTCGCCCACGGCACCCACCGGGTCGACGTTGTTTCATGGCAAGAAGACGCACCATACCCGCAAGCTCACGTGAGCCCCATCGCAGAGCTGCCGTGGAGCCCAACGCTCGAACCGCTTCGGCATGAGGCTGAACGTGTCGTTCGCCGTGTCCTCACGCGCGCAAGCGAGTTCGCCGACGTCGGATGGGATCCAGCTATCGAGCTTTCTGACGCTCCAATAGCGTCATCGTGGCAACTTGCTGGCATCGCACCCATTCCCGATGTAGACCGAATGGCGCTGCTGCGATCCGACAGCCTCGCTGAACTCCTCGCCGGCGTCATCGCGCTGACTCGAGATGCTGAGCCGGCGCTCACGGCCGCGAGCACCGATGCAGAATTTGCTGATGCGATCGCTCAGCTCCTTGCCGAACCCGGTGACCAGATCGATAAAGACGACCGCGACGACGATCCTGACGAGAGCAAGTCGTAGCCGCGCGCGTGCACGCGCGCTGGCGGTCTCCCCCGTCTAGTCTTGGTCGAGTGTCAGCTACGTCGCTTCGAATCATCACCCCACGAGGAAAGCTCGTGATCATCGCTGCGGTGTGCTCGCTCTTCGCAGCAATGGGGGTTGTCACCGTTGCGCTCAGCCCAGAGACGATGCTGAACCTCATCATTGGAGTCGCTGCGGTCGGCTTCTTCGGTATCGGAGGTGGCATTTCCCTTATATCGCTGTGGCGCCGAAGTCTGCTTCTCGAAGCAGATGCCGACGGCATCCGCTTCTCGCATCGCACCTTGATCGAGTGGAGTGGTGTTGAGCGTGTGGGCTCAACGTCCTCGCAACTCGGCATCCGGCTGCGAAACCCTGACTCCCTCATCGCGCAGGATCCACGAGGGTTTTCACGAGACGAGCTTCGCGAGAATCGCCGCAGTTCTGGCGGTTGGGATCTCGTTTTCGCAGATAACCTGCTCGATAGAAGCCCAGCGGATGCTGCAGCCGCCATCAACGCGCAACGCCCCTAGCCATGCAAATCACACGTCGGGTCACTGATCGCCTCAACACAGCAATCCGCGCCCCGCGTCGTACTCCGCTGCTGCAGGTCTTGAAGTCAGCTATCGCGACAATTGCCGCCTGGTTGACGGCATCGTTGGTGTTCCCCGACGCCACACCAGTCTTTGCCGCAATCGCCGCCCTCCTGGTGGTGCAGCCAAGCCTCAACCAATCTTTGGCAAAGGCGCTCGAGCGCAGCGCGGGGGTCATCGCAGGCGTCGCCGTCGCGTCAGGGCTCGGAATCCTATTTGGCGAATCGACGTGGGTTGTCGTCCTCGCAATCGCGCTGGGGCTGCTCATCGCGTGGGCGCTCAAGATGACTGCGGCGACGGCGAATCAGGTCGCGATCAGCGCGATTCTCGTTATCGCCCTCGGACAAACAACGCCCGGCTATGCCATAGACCGAGTGCTGGAAACAATTCTCGGTGCGGCGATCGGAGTGATCGCGAACCTTGCGATCGTCCCACCTCTTGCCCTCCAGCCTGCGCGCGAGCGAATCGACGCGCTCGGGAATGAAATCGCGCAGACTCTCGATCGTCTAGCTGATGCACTAACGACAGAGCACACGCGATCAAATCTCGAGGAACTTCTCCTCACTGCCCGGTTACTTCGGCCGATGCAACAGGGCGCTCAAACTGCTATCGATGTCAGTGTTGATTCGCTCACGCTCAATCCGCGTGCGCGCGCACACCGCCACGAGCTTCGTGAGCTCAACGCTCAGTTGGAGTACTTCACTCCGATCGTGAATCAAGTCGTTGGCATGGCGCGAGCCGTATACGACAGGTACGACTCAAGCGTCATCGTCGAACCCGCCGCGCGCGCTATCGCAGACCAGCTCCGTCGTGCCGCGCACGACGTTCGCCTCATACAGAGTTCGTCAGATGTCGCTGCGCGCGATAGCGGCGAGGAAAAGATTCAGCAAAGCACTGCAGAAATTCCGGCCCTCACTACCCCGTTGACTATTCTCATGCCGTCATCCGAAAACTGGATTCTGATCGGGGCACTCATGGAAGATTTGCGGCGCATTCACGAAACGCTTAGCGATCGATAACGTCAGCTCGCGCAACTCACACACTGAGTCGCGAACGGGCGCACTGCGAGACGATCCGCGGGAATAGGACGACCGCACGTTTCACAGATTCCATAGAGGCCCGAACTCAATCGTTCTAATGCACGAGAGATCGCGGCGGCTTCGTCTGCCTCGGCGCCCCGGATTGCTTCGAGTCTCGACCACTCCGCCGACAACGTTGAACCTTCTGGGTCGTGCTCGTCGTCGGCGACGTCTTCGCCGCGCGCGGCTCGTAGAGCGTGGGCGTCCGCCCCGTGCTCTCGAATACGCGCACTTAATTCACGCTGACGGCTGAGAAGCAGCGCGGCAAAGTCGACGGGCTCGCCGTCGGGAGTGTTGCCATCGAAATTATTCGCTCGAGTGGTCATACTCGCGGTGCTACGAGCGTGGTGACACCACAACAGTGAATTCGAGGGGCTGGATTCCACCGTCATCGTTCGTGAGCGTCACGCTTGACTCGCCGGTTGCAAGAGCCGATACGCCCGGGTTGAACGTGGTGCCATCCTGCTCATACCCCGCGACGAACTCGGCGACTTCTTCATCGGCGACTTCTCCGGTATAGCTATCGACTGCAAGATCACCCGTGTTGATGTTCAACACCTGACCCACGACGAGATCGACCGTCTTGCCCTGCAGATCGCCAGCATCCATTGTGATTGGCGCGATGACGTCGCCCGGCTCATCCGACGATGTCGAGCAACCGGAAAGGCCAACGCCTGCCACGACAAGCACGGCGGCGACAACAAACTTGGAGATTTTCACCAAGTCAGTATGACATCGCCAACGTGCCGACAGGGTTACGAATCGGTGTCAACCGCGCCGCGAGCGTTGTACACGAGAACGTCGGCTTCGCCGTAGGCGCGATAAACCTCGAGAGCCGCCTCATGTCCGACGCCGATCGTGACGCGAATTCCTCGGCGCTCGAACTGCTCAGCCCAATCGTCTACGACGGGTCCTTCATCGAAACCGGTCAGTTCCTCAAGAAGCGGGCCTTCACCAGCAACCACCAAGGAACGGATGCCGCTCCACATCGTCGCGCCGTAGCACATGACACACGGACGCCAATTGACAACCAGCTCGAGGTCGGCTCCGTCCGCACCCAGGTCCCAGCGCCCGAGGCGTGTCTGGGCCAAGCTCAGCGCTGTGACCTCCGCGTGAGCGGAACTCAGCCCCGAGCTCAGCACAACATTCACGCCGACAGCGACGATCTCGTCGGTCGCGTTATTCACCACGATCGCAGCGAAGGGGCCGCCGTTGCCCGCTCGCCAATTGCGATCAGCGAGCTCGTTCACCAGCGCCATTCGTGCTTCGCCGCTCGGGAGCGACTGCGGCAGGGTTTCAAGATCTGCCAGAAGCCATTCGGGTAGCGCGGCTTGATAGGAGGTTGCGAAAGTCATGAATCCATTGTGCCGACGGAATGTTTCGCCAAATCGCTTTCCCTCGCCAGCGTGCACCCGCCGTGCCAAAATAACCGTGTGAATCCCCGACTCATGCTGCTCGACACTGCATCGTTGTACTTTCGCGCGTTCTACGGGGTTCCCGATACTGTGCGGTCTCCCGACGGTGTTCCCGTCAACGCAGCACGAGGGCTGCTCGATATCATCACGAAGCTCGTGACCGTCTATGAGCCCACCCATATCGTGGCGTGTTGGGATGACGATTGGAGACCGCAGTGGCGGGTCGATCTGGTGCCGTCCTACAAGGCTCATCGCGTGGCCGAGATCGTAGCGACCGGACCCGACGTCGAAGAGGTCCCTGATTCCCTGGAGGCACAGCTCCCCCTTATTCGTGATGCTCTCGCGGTTGTCGGTATCGCAGTACTCGGAGCTCCCGGGTACGAAGCAGATGACGTCATTGGAACCCTCGCGAGTTCAGCGGAAATCCCCGTCGATATCGTCACAGGCGACCGTGACCTTTTTCAGCTGATAGACGACGTTCGTGACATTCGCGTCATATACACAGCCAAAGGTATGAGCCACCTCGAAGTCATGACAGAACAAACTCTGCGCGACAAGTACGGGGTCACCGGGGCACAGTACGCCGACTTCGCAACACTGCGGGGTGATTCGTCCGATGGGCTGCCGGGGGTGCGAGGCGTCGGAGACAAGACCGCGGCAGCACTCCTCAGCGCGCACGGAGATCTAGCAGGCGTCATTTCTGAAGCGGATCATGGCGATGCACTGAGCCCGAATCTGCAAGCGAAGATTCGGGATGCGGCGGAATACCTCGCTGTAGCACCTCAGGTGGTCGCAGTCGCGCGCGACGTACCACTCACAGTGCTCGACACCGCACTGCAGTCGCTCACACCAGAAGAAATGGTGGATGCTGAGCGCCTCGCGAGCCAATGGGGACTCGGTGCCGCAATCACCCGGCTGACCGACGCTCTCACCCGCTATTGATTGGCCTTCATCACCGGATTGCGGCCACGGCGAGACGCCGAGATCAGGGCAGCCAGGAGAGCAAAAGCATAGAGAGATGCAAGCACGATCAGCAGTGACTCTCCCGCCGCCCAGCCCCCGGTAGCTTCATGGAGAGCTCCCACCACGGGGGCGCCCACGGCGCCCACGGCGTAGCCGCCGCCTTGAACGAATGCTGACATGCCAGCGGCCTCCCGATCAGAGCGCGACACAGCCACCAAGACGGTGAAGATAACGACGAAGCCTCCCGAGTGCGCGATAGCTCCAAATATCAACCACACCCAGGTGAGACCCGGCAGGGCAAGCATTCCGATAGTGAGCAAGAGCCAGCACACACAAATGACGCTCGCTGGCACCCAGTGTGGCGCAAACCTGCCGAGGATCGGCACGACGAATGCCCCGAGAATTCCCATCCCTTGAAAAAGGGATGCAAGCGCGCCGGCGCCCACGCGGTCAAGACCGAGCTCATCCGCGGTGATAGAAGGTAGCCAGGTCGAAAACGCGTAATAGATGGTGGTCTGACAGCTGAACGTTGCTAGCAGCAGCCAGGCAGTCGGGTTTCGAAAAACAGAACGGGATTTCGTGACCACCGGCAGCGGGCCTGTGACAGTTGCTGGATCAATTCCCCCGGTATTCGAGTCATCCGAGCTGACACCTGAATATCTCTCACCGGAAAGATTGCCACTTGCGCGGATTCGCCGTAGGTGAACGCCCCATAGAAACAGACCGATGACGGTAATGAAACCCCAGAACACAAGTGCCCATGACCAGCCGACGACATCTGCCAGTGGTGCTGTGAGAAGTGACGTGAGCAGCGAACCGGCGTTGAGAGTCGCAACGTATGCAGCTGTGATCATTCCGACGCGTGGCCCCGGCACATCCCGTCGAATAATCACTGGGATGACGACGTTACCGAGCGTGATGGCCGCCCCGATGACCAGCATGCCGGTGAGCATCCACCCGAATCCGGGCAGTGCCCGGATGAGAGTTCCAGCCAACACTCCGGAAAGTGACAATAGAAGTGCTCGCTCTGCGCCAGAGCGTCGAATCACAATCGCGGCGATCGGCGTCAGTAACGCAAACATCAAGACCGGTGCTGTCGTCAGCAAGCCGACACTTGCTGAGCCGAGACCTAAATCCCGCTCGATGTCACGCAGAACGGGTGTTGGCGCAACGATTGGCCCTCGCAGACTCAACGCAGCGACAAGCACACCTGCGATCACGAGCCACGGGATACCCCGAGACGCCACCGAACGGACAGACGAGGTCATCGTCTCAGTCTAAGAACTCAACTGCCTCGGCTCACACCGACAGGGACCGCGTGGTTTCGACCCACTCGTCGAGCTTTGCAGCGGCGTCGCCGTCGTCGATTGTTCGAGCGGCGAGATCTTTAGCTTCACGAAGTCGCTCAAGAATGGGGCGTTGAACCTGAGAGGCATCCTGCGAGAGCCGATAAGCCACGATGCCTGCGGCCGCGTTGAGGAGAACGATGTCGCGCACTGCCCCCCTCTTCCCTCCAACCGTCTCTCGCACGATTGTTGCGTTGAGGCGCGGCTCGCCGCCAATCAAATCTTCGATGCGCGCCAGCGGTATATCCAGATCGCGCGGGTCAATATCGTGCTCATGAATGTCGCCGCGGCTCACTTCCCAGATGCGAGAGTGGCCGGTGGTTGTGAGCTCGTCAAGACCGTCATCCCCACGGAACACCAACGCGGTCGCGCCCCGGGTGCGGAAAACTCCGGTAATCAGCGGAACGCGGTCAAGCTGAGCGACGCCGACTGCGTTTGCTTCGGCCCGAGCCGGATTGCACAGAGGACCCAGGAAGTTGAAAACGGTCGGAACCCCCAACTCGACACGCGTAGGCCCAGCGTGGCGAAATCCGGGATGAAAAGCGGAGGCGAACGCGAACGTGATTCCGGTTCGTTCCAGCGTTTTTGCGACCGCATCCGGAGCCAGAGTCAGATCAATGCCCAGAGCCGCAAGGACATCAGACGAACCTGACTTCGAGCTCGCGGCCTTGTTACCGTGCTTCACGACCGGGATGCCTGCCGCAGCAGCAACGATCGCAGCCATGGTGGAGATATTCACCGTTCCGAACCGGTCTCCACCCGTTCCGACGATGTCAAGAACGTGCGAGTCGACCGAAAGCGGAAGCGCCGCTTCAAGGATCGCGTCACGAAACCCAACGATCTCATCGACTGTCTCGCCCTTGGCACGCAGCGCGACGAGAAACCCGGCGAGCTGAGAGGGTGTGGCGTCACCAGCCATTACGGATCGCATCGCCCACGTCGACTCCGAAACGCTGAGGTCATCACCGTCGAGAAGTGAAGTGAGAATTCCGGGCCAAGAATAAAGCTCAGTCATGAGCATTGATCCTACTCAGCGTGAAAAAATCCTCCGACACATTTGGCACCGCCTCGAAGCCGCGTTCTCAGCGGCATGAAGCAAGTTCATGGGTAGCTCTTAGGCGATCGTAAGTGCGCAGCACGGGTAAATCGGAGGTCGAGGTGCGAGACTCGGTCCCGAACTTCGGTCATAATAAGAATGTGACGACCCAAGCGACGTATAACCAGGCTCTGCGCACAGTAAAGCGCCCAGATCCCGTTGCGGTGGGCACAATCGTCTGGCTCGGCAGCGAAGTCATGTTCTTCGCTGGCCTCTTTGCGATCTACTTCACACTGCGCAGCACTTCTCCCGAGCTGTGGGCGCAGGAGTCATCGCTACTGAACGTTCCGTTCGCACTCGTGAACACGATCATTCTGATCGCATCGTCGTTCACCTGCCAGGCTGGTGTGTTTGCTGCCGAAAAGTTCCAGCCCTACCGCGTAGGCAAGTCCCCGCGACAGTGGGGAATGGTGGAGTGGTTCTTCCTGACATTTGCATTGGGCGCGATCTTCGTGTCCGGCCAGGTGTGGGAATACTCCCAGCTCGTCGCCGAAGGCATGTCGATCTCGTCGAGCTCCTATGCCTCAGCGTTCTATCTGACAACTGGTTTCCACGCGCTGCACGTTACTGGCGGCCTCATCGCCTTCTTGCTGACCATCGGACGCGCCTACGCCGTCAAGAACTTTGGACGCAAAGAGATGACCACTTCGATCGTCGTGTCGTACTACTGGCACTTTGTCGACGTCGTGTGGGTCGCCCTCTTCATCGTCATTTACTTCCTGAAGTAGAAAGCGGAGTACCAACTCGACATGGCACGCCACAACTCACGCCGCAAGAGCGGCAGACGCAGCCCACTTGCCGCAGCCGCTCTCATCGGAATCGGTCTCCTCATCACGGGCGGAGCATACGCCGGTGCTTCAGCCGCGATGGCTGCAACCAGTGATTCTTCTGTCGCCGCATCGACCTTGACGGTCGAAGACGGCCAAAAGCTCTTCCAGGCGAACTGTGCCACGTGCCACGGTCTCGATCTACAGGGAACCGACTCCGGTCCTTCGCTTTACGGCGTCGGCGAGCTTGCCGTTCATTTCCAGGTGTCGACCGGACGTATGCCGCTGCAAGCTCAAGGCCCGCAGGCTCTGCAGAAGCCGGTGCAGTTCACCGAGGAGCAGACGGCAGCGATGGCGGCCTACGTCCAGTCGGTAGCCCCTGGGCCCACCTACCCAGACGAAGATGTTCTCGATGGCAACGGTGACGTAGCCAACGGCGCCGAGCTCTTCCGCATCAACTGCGCTATGTGCCACAACGTAGCCGGTGCCGGCGGCGCACTCACCGAAGGCAAGTTCGCTCCGAACCTGCACAGCACCTCGGCTCTCAACATGTATGCCGCGATGGTGACCGGCCCGCAGAACATGCCCGTCTTCAACGACATGAACCTCTCGGATGACGAGAAGCGCGACGTCATTTCAGCGCTTTTGTACATGCAAAACACCGAGTCGCCGGGCGGGTTCGAACTCGGCTCACTCGGCCCTGTATCTGAGGGCTTGTTCATTTGGATCTTTGGCATCGGCACGCTGATTGCCCTCACGGTGTGGATCACCGCGAAATCCAACTGACATTCCGTATCTGACCCGACTTTCAACGCACGAGGAGCACCATGGCACACGAGGAAGACCCGCTCGGGCACGAGAGGGCATCCTGGAAGCCCGAATCTGGGCTCGCGGTGGCTGTTCCTGACCCTGTCAAGGGCACTGAACTGCCCCCGCACCGTGAACGCCTGACGGACAAAGATCCGGCGACCATGAACCGGGCTGTCCGCACGATTTACACCCTGTTCTACTTGTCGGTGGCGGGCAGCATCTGGGCAGTTATTGCCTACATGATCTTCCCGATCGAAGACGGCTCGATGGTCAGCATCCGCCACAACAACCTCTTTATCGGTCTCGGCATCGCGCTCGCGCTGCTCGCGATCGGCATCGGTGCTATTCACTGGTCCAAAGCGGTGATGAGTGACAAAGAGCACATCGAGCCACGTCATGCCACGCGCGGTCGCGACACAACGCGTGAAGGTGCAATCGCTGTCTTCTCAGTAGCGAACGAAGAATCAGGCTTCGGTCGCCGCACGATGATCAGAAACTCACTGTTCGCCGCTCTCGCGGCTTCTGTGATCCCCGGCGTGACTCTCTTCCGCGGTCTCGCGCCGCAGTATGACAACCCAGCAGAGCTGCTGCGTCACACCATGTGGAAGGCGGGCTCGCGCCTCGCTCACGATCCCAGCGGCATTCCGATCAAGGCGTCGGACGTAACTTTCGGATCTGCGTTCCACGTCATCCCCGAAGAGCTCGCGGCCCTGAGCCACGAAGAGGGATACCTCGACGAAAAAGCGAAGGCGATCGTGCTGCTCGTGCGGATGCCGCAGGAGACTCTCACCGAAGCTGATGACCGAAAAGACTGGTCATACGACGGCATTGTTGCGTACTCCAAAGTGTGCACTCACGTCGGCTGCCCAGTTGCCCTCTACGAGCAGCAGACACACCACTTGCTGTGCCCGTGTCACCAATCGCAGTTCGACGTCGCAAACGGAGCCGCTGTCATCTTCGGGCCCGCCGCTCGTCCGCTTCCTCAGCTTCCGATCACTGTCGATGATGAGGGATATATCGTCGCACGCAGCGACTTCACCGAGCCTGTTGGCCCGAGCTTCTGGGAGCGCCATTGAGTACCGCCACCGTCAACGGCGCCATCACTGAGCAGCCGGACGGATCTGAAAAAGAAAAGCCGCTCGGCGGCCGATTCGTGGGATTCGCCGCGAACTACATTGATGAGCGCACAAGCCTTTCCGGACTCGTTAAGGAACTCGGACGGAAGATCTTTCCCGACCACTGGTCGTTCATGCTCGGCGAGATCGCACTCTGGAGCTTCGTAGTTGTCTTGATCTCCGGAACGTTCCTGACGTTCTTCTTCCAGGCGTCAATGGTGCCAACGCACTACGCCGGGGCTTACATCCCCATGCGAGGCATCGAAATGTCGGCTGCGCTCGATTCTTCGCTGCGTATCTCGTTTGATATCCGCGGCGGTCTTCTCGTTCGGCAGATTCACCACTGGGCTGCGCTCACATTTGTGGCAGGTATCGGCGTCCACATGTTGCGCGTGTTCTTCACTGGCGCGTTCCGTAAGCCTCGCGAAATCAACTGGGTCATCGGCTTCGTGTTGTTCGTGTTGGCAATGGCTGAGGGCTTCACCGGCTACTCGCTCCCCGACGATCTGCTCTCGGGTAACGGTCTTCGCATCATCGATGGAATGGTCAAAGGAATCCCGCTCATCGGCACGTGGATCTCTTATCTGCTGTTTGGCGGAGAGTTTCCTGGTGACCAGATTGTGGGACGTCTCTACACGCTCCACATCCTGTTGTTGCCTGCGATTCTCGTAGCGCTCTTGGCGCTGCACCTTGTGTTGATGATCATCAACAAGCACACGCAGTTTGCTGGCCCGGCTCGTACCAACAGCAACGTCGTGGGTTACCCGATGCTTCCGGTATACGTCTCGAAGATGGGTGGGTTCTTCTTCATCACGTTCGGCGTGATCGTGCTGATCGCATCTCTCTTCACGATCAACCCGATCTGGAACTACGGTCCGTACGATCCATCACCGGTATCGGCAGGAACGCAACCTGACTGGTATATCGGATTCGCGGATGGCGCGCTTCGCCTTGTGCCTCCGCACTTGGAGAGCGTCTTCTGGGGACACACCTGGTCGTGGAACATCATCCTCCCGCTTGCGGTTCTGGTGGTCTTCATCGTGATCGTTGCGCTGTATCCCTTCCTTGAGGCTTGGATTACCGGCGACAAGCGTGAGCACCACATCGCTCAGCGTCCCCGTAACGCGGCGACGCGAACCGCTATCGGCGCTGCCGGTGTCACGTTCTACGCCGCGCTGTGGGCAGCAGCATCGTCTGACATCATTGCGACGCACTTCTGGGTCACGATGGAAGGTGTCATACACGTTCTGCAGGCAACCCTCATCCTCGGTCCGGTTCTCGCCTACTTCGTTACGAAGCGCATCTGTATTGCGCTTCAAAAGAAGGACCGTGAAATCGCGCTGCACGGTTACGAGTCGGGACGCATCGTTCGACTTCCCGGTGGCGAGTACATCGAGGTTCACCAACCAGTCGACGAGTACGAACGCTGGAAGCTTGTTGACTTCGAGACATACGCCCCGCTGGTCGTGCGTCCCAATGACAAGGGCAACATCCCCTGGCACCAGAACGTTCGCGCATCACTGTCGCGTTGGTTTTTCGAGGATCGCCTGTCCCCCGTCACCCAGGCCGAGCTCGACGAGGCTGTGGCGCACCAGCACCACACGCTTGACGATATTGCGCACGAAGAGGCCGAAGAGATCGATGGAGCTCGTCAGCGCGCGATCGAAGACGGAAAACCCGTTGTCGAATCCGGTGTTCGCGCCGAAGTTGAGCTTCCTCTTCCGTCTTTCCTTGATGACAAAGAAGACGACAAGAAGGATGCCACGGACGGCGACGATCCGCGGAGTTAGCTCGCGATGAACGTGAAAAAGGGTCCGCACCTCATCATCGAGGTGCTGACCCTTTTTCGTGCAATCACGCCACGCTCTGAGCCGTCTGTAACAGTCCCGTGACAGAGACCGCATAGCGTTGAGTATGTGCGAATCATCATCATCGGAGCAGGTATCGGCGGCGCAAGCGCAGGTATCGCGCTTAAGCGACTAGGCCACGACGTCACCATTTACGACCAGATCCGAGAGAACAAACCTGTTGGCGCGGCACTATCGCTCTGGTCAAACGGCGTTAAGGTACTCAACTGGCTCGGTCTCGCCGACGAAGTAGCAGAGCTCGGCGGCCGAATGGACATGATGTCGTACGTCGACGGCCACACCGGCGAGACGATGTGTCGTTTCAGCCTCGAACCCGTCACGACGAAAACCGGCCAGCGCCCCTACCCCGTCGCACGCGCCGACCTTCAAGCACTCCTAATGGAGACGTTCGGCATGGCAGACATCCAACTAGGCATGAAGGTCGTCGAGATTGCTGAGAGTGACGACACCGTCACTGTCACGTTCGCGAATGGCGAGACCGCAACCGGCGACATGCTCATCGGCGCGGACGGTGCACGTTCACTCACGCGCGACTATGTAACGGGCGGCGGCATCGAGCGTAGCTACTCGGGATACACAAACTTCAACGGGCTAATCCCCGTTGACGAGCGCGTGAGCGCGCTGGACCAGTGGACCACTTATGTCGCCGATGGCAAGCGCATGAGTGTCATGCCGGTGGCTGGCGACCGCTTCTACTACTTCTGCGACATCCCTCAGCCCTCGGGACTCCCCTATGACCGCTCAGACGGCGCGGCGCCGCTCCGTGAGGCCTTTGCAGGTTGGGCGCCAGCCGTACAGCATCTGATCGATGCTATCGAGCCTGAAGTTTCACTCAATCGTGTGGAGATCTGGGACATCGATCCCTTTCACACGTGGGTTCGCGGGCGTGTAGCCATTCTGGGAGATGCCGCGCACAACACGGCTCCCGATATCGGCCAGGGAGCCTGCTCGGCGCTCGAGGACAGTTTTGTTCTGGGCATAGTTTTCGCGACGAACACCATGGGTGTCGAAGATGCTCTCACGCGATACCAGCGCATCCGTAGCGAGCGGGCGGGAGATCTCGTGCTGCGAGCTCGTCGACGGAGCCAAGAGACGCACGCATACGATGAAGCCGTCACCCAAGCCTGGTACGACGGCCTGTGGAAAGAGACCGGCGAAGGAGTCATAAAGGGCATCGTCGGCAACATCGTCGGCAGCCCCGTGAATCTCGGCGGCGGCCTACTCGACTGACACACTTGCGGCAGAAATTGCGCGCATCTTGGCACTCGCTCGCATTCGGTGGCTCTTAAGCTGACCGCATGACCTCGACTGCATACTTTGATGCCAAGCTCGCACACGAAACCGATCCGAGCGACGTTTACGCCGACCAGAAGGCGGGATTGGATTTCGTGTTAGTCGATGTGCGAAGTGTCGAAGCGTGGCAGCAGGGCCACATCCGAGGCGCTCTCCACATGCCCTATCGCGATATCGAGCAACGCGCACCGCAAGACATCTTGCGTTCGACGCCAGTCGTGGTCTACTGCTGGAGCCCAGGTTGCAACGCCGGCGCGAAGGGAGCGCGGGGATTCGCGAAGCTGGGTTACGCAGTTAAAGAAATGATTGGTGGCTACGAGTATTGGGCCCGTGAAGGGCAACCCACGGAAGATTCAAACGGCGACTTGCCCCGAATCTTCGACCCGCTCGTGATGTTGGTTCGAGATGGCAAAGGCTAGAACAACTCAAGCGATCTGCGCATTGGGCGCTTGAACACTCGCCGCAGACCCGAAGTAGCACGCGTCAGCTTTGAGCGGCAAAAGTCCGGCGTCAGCGACATCGCACACCACTGCTGTGACGTTGTCCCGGGTACCAGCCTCTAGCGCGAGCGAGACGATGGCGGATGCCGCAGACGCAGCATCACGTGCACGAATCAGGGTGATCGCGATCTCTTCTTCTGGCACGTAGTCAGTGAGCCCATCGCTGCAGAGCAGCCAGCGATCCCCGACTTGCGTATCGCGCTCTGTCACTGTCACAGCATCCGTCTCAGCGCCACGGAGTGAGGCCGTGATGATATTGCGCCGCGGGTGGTACGCGGCGTCCTCAGGAGCGAGCAAACCGTGCTCGACGAGCACCTGAACGTACGAGTCGTCCCGCGTCTCTCGGGTGAAAGCTCCGTGACGCAACAAGTAGCCACGCGAATCGCCGGCATGTGCGAGAAGTAACGACCCCGAGGCCGAGAGGAAAAGCCCGGTGAATGTTGTCGCCATGCCCTCAAGAGATGCATCCGAGTCGACTAACGAGCGAAGATCCCAGTTCGCATCACTGATCCGCGCTGTGACAGCATCAGCGTTGGCAATGCGCCCGCCAAGAGCGCCCACCCGCTGCACGAGAGCCGCGGATGCGATATCTCCCGACGGACCCCCTCCAACGCCGTCAGCCACAGCAGCACCCCAGTGCGCCGCGAAGGCGGCGTCCTGGTTTGTCTGCCGAAACGCGCCGATGTCAGAAACGGCCGTGGCATGGAGCCTCAGCTGCACGGTATTCAGCGCGCGAAGTATCCGCGATAGTACTCGAAGACCCAGCCCACGATTGCGATGACGAAGACGCCAACGCCAACCGGCACCATCCAGGTACCGACAGCGAAGCCAATCATCGCGATACCAGCAGATCCTGCAAGTACGATGGGCCACCACGACCACGGGCTGAACTCGCCCATCTCGGGATCCCCGTCGTCGATATCTGCCGTGAGGCTATCTTCGGGCAGCTCACCGCTCTGAGCCTTGTGCACCTGGTTGACGTAGAAACCGATCATCAGAGCCATCAACGTTGCAAAGAGCAGCGCAGTCGAGCCGACCCATTCGACCGCGTTTACAAACGCGAGGTCAGGGTGCGCGATGACACTCCATACCGTGTACACCACGGCCATGAGGAAAAAGAAGCCGGCGAGAATCCACCAGAGGTTGGTATTCGTGCGCACGACTACTTGACCTTTCCGTTTTCAGCGTCCACTACCGGCGCGTCAGGCGCATCCTTGCTGGGTCCGACGCCAACCGTCAACGCTGCTTCGGGGTGGTTGAGGTCAAAGGCCGGACGCTCGCTGCGAATGCGAGGGATAGAGGTGAAGTTGTGACGCGGGGGCGGGCAACTTGTCGCCCACTCCAACGATCCTCCGTAGCCCCACGGATCGTTGACCGTGACTGTTGCAGCTTTGCGAGACGTGATCCAGATGTTGAACAAGAACGGGATCATCGACGCGGCCAAAATCATTGCCCCGACTGTCGAAACCTGGTTCTGCCAGGTCCATCCGTCAGCGTTGGAATAGTCAGCGTAGCGACGAACCATGCCATCGACACCCAGCCAGTGCTGGATGAGGAAGGTCATGTGGAAACCGACGAAGAGCAACCAGAAGTGTATGTAGCCGAGACGCTCGTTGAGCATGCGTCCGGTCCACTTCGGCCACCAGAAGTAGAAGCCCGCGAACATCGCAAACACAACAGTGCCGAACACGACGTAGTGGAAGTGCGCCACCACGAAGTAGGAGTCCGACAGCGCGAAGTCGAGCGGAGGCGACGCGAGGATCACACCGGTCAGACCGCCGAAGACGAAGGTCACGAGGAATCCGAGCGAGAACACCATGGGCGTCTCGAACGTCACGGATCCTCGCCAGAGCGTTCCGATCCAGTTGAAGATCTTCACTCCGGTCGGAACCGCGATCAGCATCGTCATGAGAGCGAAGAACGGCAGCAGCACAGATCCGGTGACGTACATGTGGTGAGCCCACACCGCAACGGAGAGCGCAGCGATCGAGATCGTTGCGTACACCAGAGTCTTGTATCCGAAAATCGGCTTGCGGCTAAATACCGGGAAGATTTCCGACACGATACCGAAGAACGGCAGGGCGATGATGTAGACCTCGGGGTGACCGAAGAACCAGAACAGGTGCTGCCACAGCAGAACTCCGCCATTTTGCGGATCATAAATGTGGGCACCGAGAATTCGGTCGGCGGCGGCGGCGAAGATCGCAGCAGCGAGAACCGGGAACGCCATCAGAATCAGGATGCTGGTAATCAGCGTGTTCCAGGTGAAGATCGGCATGCGCCACATCGTCATTCCGGGTGCACGCATCGTGATGATCGTCGTGATGAAGTTGACGGCACCGAGGATCGTACCGAATCCACTCATGCCGAGGCCAACCATCCACAGGTTTCCTCCGGCACCTGGTGTGAAGCTCGCACTCGCCAACGGCTGATATGCAAACCAGCCGAACGAAGCGGCACCCTGCGGTGTGAGAAATCCAGCCACGGCGATTGTGGAGCCGAACAAGAACAGCCAGAACGCGAAGGCATTCAAACGCGGGAATGCGACGTCGGGCGCACCGATCTGCAACGGCAGGATGGCATTCGCAAAACCCGCGAATAGTGGAGTCGCGAACATCAGCAGCATGATCGTGCCGTGCATCGTGAACAGCTGGTTGTACTGCTCTTTTGTCGGGACGATCTGCATGCCCGGCTCGAACAGTTCGGCACGAATGATAAGTGCCATCACGCCGCCGAGCATGAAGAAAATCACCGAGGCGATGAGGTACATGTACCCGATCGTCTTGTGGTCAGTGGATGTAATCCACTTGACGATGATGTTGCCCTTTTGCTCGGTTCGCGACGATGTCAAAAGCGCGGCCTGGCGGGGTGGGATCGTCTTCGGTCGAGAAGACTTCTCTTGCGGCGGAAGTGTCGTCGCCATGATCAGTCGTCTCCTTCAGTGGATCCAGTGCCCGGCAGGTTCGAGAGCCGGTCGTATTGGTCGTTGATGTTGCCCGTCTGACCTTCGGCACGAAGCGACGCAAGGTAGCTTTCATACTCGTCCGCGCTCACGACCTTGACGTTGAAGAGCATGGCGGAGTGGTACTCGCCGCAGAGCTCAGCACACTTACCGGCGTAGGTCCCCTCGCGGGTCGGTGTGAACGACCAGAAGTTCTCTTTGCCGATGTACATGTCTTTCTTGTACAGGAAGTCAATGATCCAGAAGGAGTGGATCACATCGCGCGACTCAAGCTGAATCTGCACGGTTTGATCCACCGGCATGTAGAGCGTCGGAAGCTGCGACTCGTCAACGTTGCCGGCACCGTCGTACTGGGCCTGAATGCCCATCGACCAGACAGCATCCGAACCGTCTTCGGCGTCGCCGTTGTACTGGAAGTCCCACGCCCACTGCTTGCCAATCGCGATGATCGACACGTCGGGGTCTTCGGTCTGCGTTTCAAGGATCGTCTGATCCCGCGCCGTGAACGCGAAGAGACCGATGACAAGAATGAGGGGCACGACCGTGTAGAAGATCTCGATCGGCATGTTGTAACGCATCTGTACCGGAAGGCCGGTCTGGCCTTTGCGGCGACGGTAGGCGATCATCGCCCAGAGCATGAGACCCCAGGTGATGACGCCTACACCCAGCAACACGAGCCAGGAGTTGACCCAAAGGCCAGCGACCATGTCGGTCTGATTCGTCGCCGGGGTTCCGTCTTCGACGAATCCGGGAAGGAAGCCATGGAGCTCCGTAGGGCTGCATCCTGCAAGGACGGCAACTGCGGCCAGTCCGAGGGGCAAAGCTGCCCAGCGGATGCGACTCTTGGGAGGCACTCGTTTCGACTGCACGGGGCACCTTTCCGGGTAAGAATTGTAGCTTCGCCCAGTCTACGGCAACCTCACACTGGATTCAGGCCATGCGCCCAGGCCGATTTTCAAGTTTGGGGCGGTCGTAGCGGGAGATTCCGCGTTCGACCGCCCCAAAAGTGGCGAAGAAAAAGATTGCTTAGTGGAAGCTGTCACCACATGCGCAGGACCCCTGAGCGTTCGGGTTGTCGATCGTGAAGCCCTGCTCCGCGATCGTGTCCTTGAAGTCGATGTTGGCGCCGTCGAGGTACGGAACGCTCATGTCGTCGACGATGACTTCAACGCCACCGAAGTCGACAGCCTGGTCACCTTCGAGGTAACGCTCGTCGAAGTAGAGCTGGTAAATCAGGCCGGAACAACCACCGGGCTGAACTGCGACGCGCAGACGAAGGTCGTCGCGTCCTTCCTGATCGAGCAGGCTCTTCACCTTCGCGGCGGCAGCGTCGGTCAGGCCAACGCCGTGCGGGCGGGTCTGCAGGTCGGGCGACAGTGCGGTGTCGGTCATGTCACACTCCATCTCGAGAATTTGGCCGCGAAAGGCGGGATGTCTCGATTGTACGCCGCGAGTGCCAGCGATGGGCCGGTCTACATTGTCCGCGCGTCGAGCCCCGCGAGGAGCAGTGCTTCTGAGAGCACCGCGCGCCGAAAGGTCTCAAGGTGCAGCGACTCATTTGGACTATGGGCTCTCGTATGAGGGTCTTCCACACCAGTCACGAGAATCTGAGCGCCCGGAAATTCACGCACAAGATCAGAAATGAAGGGGATCGAGCCGCCTACGCCCACATCGACGGCATCCTTCCCGTATCCACGACCGAGAGCGTCACGGGCGAGTTCCACGGCCCACCCGCTCGTATCTACGAGGAACGCGTCGCCACAGTCGACATCAGAGAATTCGAGCTCCGCACCGAAAGGCGCGTGTGCGCGCAAATGCTCTTCAATCGCGGCGTATGCGTCGTCGGCTTGTTGACCGGGCGCGACCCGAGCACTGATGACGACGGTGACTTCCGGCGCGAGCGTGTTGGATGCCGAGGCCACACTCGTCGCGTCGATGCCGGTAATAGTGATCGATGGCTTGTTCCAAATGCGACCGAGCAGCGAACCTGTGCCGATCGGCTTCACGCCCGCGGGAAGTCCCGCTTCGTCGCGCAGAGTTTCCTCGCTGTACTCCGGAGTTTCGGCATCCCGCTCGTGGAGGCCCTTAACTGCAACAGAGCCGTCGTCATCCCACAGCGTCGAGAGGAGCTTCACTGTCGCCATCATCGCGTCCGGCACCACTCCCCCGAACATTCCGGAATGCGACGCATGGTCAAGGGTCCGCACGCGCAGCGTGAAACGAGCGTTCCCCCGCAACGAAACCGTGAGCGCCGGGGTGTCAACGTCCCAGTTGCCGGAGTCAGCGACGACGATGACATCACTTCGAAGTGCGTCGGCGTTGTCGGAGAGGAACTGGCCGAAAGACCGTGAGCCGTACTCTTCTTCTCCCTCGATGAAGAGCGCTACGCCGAGATCAAGATCGTCGCCGATTGCTTCTTTCACTGCGCGCAACGCGGCAATGTGCACCATGATCCCAGCTTTGTCGTCGGCGGCTCCGCGCCCGTAGAGGCGGCCGTCGCGCACCGTGGGCTCAAAGGGTGGCGAGTCCCACAGAGCGTCGTCACCGTGGGGCTGCACGTCGTGGTGCGCGTACAGCAATACAGTTGGGCGTCCGTTTCGCGCAGCACGAGTGGCGAGGACTGCGGGCTGACCGTGCTCATCTGTACCCGGGATGGCGGCCGATGTCACCTCGACGCTGTCGAAGATTCCGGTGCTCTCCGCCAGAGCCGCGACAGAGTCGGCGCTGCGGCGCAACTGAGACTGATCGAATGCCGGCCACGCGATGGAGGGAATGCGCACCAGCGCGCCCAAATCAGCCAGAGCCGTCGGAATCGCGGAGTGAGCGCTTTCGCGAACAGCTTGTTCTCGGGTGTACTCAAAGGTCATGCGGGTAATCTTAATTGCACCCGTTTTCCAACGATCTGAGGATCTTCCCGTGGCCACCTCTTCTGCCGCCCCCGCACCGAAGGACGCACCGACGTCTGAACCGACCGACACAACGTCGGGAAAGGGTCGGCCAACGCCGTCCCGCGCCGAGCAAGAAGCTGCGCGAAAGCGTCCGCTCGTCGCCAACACCAAGGAAGCGAAAGCCCGCGCGAAAGCTGAGCTCGCAGCGCAGCGAGAGAAGGCGCGTATCGGGATGGCTGCCGGCGATGACCGCTACCTTCCGGTGCGTGACAAGGGGCCGCAGCGAAAGTATGTTCGCGACTTCATCGACGCCGGTTGGCACATTGGTGAGGGCGTTATGCCCTTCATGGTGCTCGTCATTCTCATCACGTTCGTGCAGATCCAGTTGCTGCAGTACTGGTCGTTCTTGGCGCTGTGGGTCTACGTCATTTTTGTGATCGGCGACATGGTCTTCACCTCCATACGCATTAAGCGTCGCGCGCGCGCTCGCTGGGGCGACCGTATGGAGAAGGGCCTCGGCTGGTATGGCGCAATGCGCACCATCCAGATGCGCTTCATGCGTCTTCCGAAGGCTCAGGTCAAGCGCGGACAGTACCCCGTCTGATTTTCAGCACCCAACCCCGGCTGGATTCTCTTGGCAGGTATTGTCTACGAGCGCTGTATGAACCTCGACAACGCGGATGCCGTAGCCTGACGCCGTCGACTCAACGATGCCGGGGACAGCACGCCAGGTGCCGGAGCCAAAGTCGACGGACGCCGCGTATTCGACGGTGACACTCGCAGTATAGGTGCCTGCTGCACGATAGGCATGGCTCGTCGGCGTCGATGTGAAGTCTGGTTGGCCGAGCTGTTGCCACGAGCTACCGCCGGTTTGGGCTGCATTTGTCGATCCGTCGCCGTAGTCGAAGACGAAACGCTGGGGCACAAAGCGCACTGTGACGTCGTAGTCGAGCACTGTTCCCGCCATTCGCTGCTCGGTTGCCGATGCCACGACGTTTGTCGGCATGGCAACGACCCCGAGCCCCGCGGGCTCTCCCCCGAGCGTCGGCCGAGCCGGCACGAACGACGCGATATCGGCAAGGGTCACGTCGGGAAGCCCAACGACCATGTAACCGCCACGACACAGCTCGGTCGTGCATTCTGGCATTGCCTCGGCGGGTGAATCCTGCTGATTCGCGCCGCCCCCGCCGCTGTCGCTGCCACTGCCTCCCGCTGAACCGTCTCCGTTCCCCGGAATAGTGCTGCCAGCCCCGACATCCACCTGTGACCCGTCGGACGAAGAATGGCAATAGCTGTCCCAGGGCGCACCCCCGCCGCACGAGCCGGTTGATATCGGAACGACAAAGCTAGCGATCAGGATCAAAGGCCACATATTGAGTCGTCCTCATACCCGTCGAGGAGTTCGATCAGCTGACCGCTCGCGCTGTGTTGATCAGGCACAGTGTCGACCCGAACAATTTGGATATCTGGGCGATCTGCAGCGACCGTCGACTCGCCCGAAGGATCGACCAGGGTCACAGCCGCTACGTCGAGGCAAGCAACAATCGTCGTGCGACTGTCCGACGCGCTAATTTGCGAAACATTCCTCACAATCGATTCGCCACCGACAGTCAGCCCATCGGCGTGCATCTGGCTGAAAGACTCACGCGCGCCAGTATTGGCATCACCGGTTGTCCAGGCGTATACCGTTTCAAAGGTGTCGGGGTCGCTGAGATCAACCTCGTTCAGGGCATCAACATAGGAACGATAGGTTTCCTCGGCCGCGGCGAAGGCTTCTGCCTCGGTCCAGGCGGCCGTGGTCTCTTCCGGGATTTCCGGAGTCGCAACGCAGCCGCTGACGCCGAGTGCGACGGCGAGAGCGATCGTCAGCGCTGTCATGGTCCGTGAATTCACGGGCCCACGGTACAACGCAGCCTCTCAGCGCCGCAGAATTATCCACAGCGTGCCCGCTGATTAGTTTGCGACAAGTCCACGGTTGATCTGTCGCGCCCAAAGCGGACCACGATAGAGAAACGCTGTGTACCCCTGCACGAGGGTTGCGCCGGCATCCAGTCGTTCCTGAACGTCATCGGCAGTTTCCACACCACCCACCGAGATGACGCAGAAATCCGACGGGACAACACCTCGAACGACACGCAACACTTCGAGGGCGCGTGACTTAAGCGGCGCCCCCGAGAGCCCGCCCGCCCCGGCTGCAGCGACGATCGCAGCGTCGGTCGTAAGCGCATCTCGACTCAGCGTGGTATTCGTTGCGATAAGGCCCGAAAGTCCCACATCTACCGCGAGGCGAGATACTGCTTCGACCTCGTCATCGGGAAGGTCAGGAGCAATCTTCACCAGAAGCGGGGTTGAGCCGGAGGCATCGCGCACAGCCTCAAGCAATGGACGAAGCGTGTCGATCGCCTGCAGCCCTCGGAGCCCAGGCGTGTTGGGTGAAGACACATTCACAACAAGGTAGTCAGCAAGAGGTGCGAGAAGCCGAGTGCTTCTCACATAATCGAGGGTTGCGTCGGCAACATCGACAACGCGACTCTTGCCGATGTTTACACCGAGAACAGCGCGCTGGCGCTTGCGGCGAAGCTTCGTGAGCCGCACTGCGGCAGCCTGAGCACCATGATTGTTGAAGCCCATGCGGTTGATGACGGCACGGTCGGGGATCAGGCGAAAGAGGCGAGGCTTCGGGTTGCCGCCTTGTGCGAGCGCTGTGACGGTTCCCACCTCGACGTGTCCGAATCCGAATGCGTAGAGCCCTGCGGTGCCGATCGCATCTTTATCGAATCCCGCGGCGACGCCGAAGGGGGAATCAAACGTCAAGCCGAGGGCGTCGACGCGCAATGACTCTGCTGGCCGAGTAAAGCTCCGCACCGCCCAAGAAAAAGGTGCAACACCAAGCACTCGGATGAGAAGCATCGCCGAGTGGTGCGCGGTCTCGGGGTCCATGCGCGAAAGGATGTGACGGAAGAGCAGCGGGTACATCGAATTCCTATTCGGATTCGGCGGGATTGGAATCCGCGCGGTGATCGGCACGCAGCTGACCGATCGAAGCTTCAAAGTCTTCGAGCGATTCAAACGCCTGATACACGCTGGCGAATCGCAAGTACGCGACCTCGTCGAGTTCGCGCAACGGGCCGAGAATTGCGAGTCCGATTTCATTGGTGTCGATCTGCGAGGCTCCGGTCTGACGCACCGACTCCTCGACTTTTTGCGCCAGCATGGCGAGATCGCCCTCAGTAACTGGTCGTCCCTGGCATGCTTTTCGCACACCGGACGCGACTTTTTCACGGCTGAACGGCTCGACCACTCCAGAACGTTTGATGACGTTCAGACTTGCTGTCTCGATAGTTGTAAAGCGTCCACCGCATTCGGGGCACTGGCGACGACGACGGATGCTGAGGCCGTCATCGCTCGTGCGGGAATCGATGACTCTCGAATCAGGGTGGCGGCAGAACGGACAGTGCATTTTTCAGCCCTCGAATCGAGCGTCAATGGCTTCGCCGTGAGCGGGAAGCGCCTCAGCATTGGCCAGCGACACGATGTGCGCGCGCACGGCCGAAAGGGCGGCGTGGTCGTACGAAATTACCTGCTGCGGGCGAAGAAAAGTCATAGCCGAAAGCCCGGCGGCGTATCGCGCTTGCCCGCCAGTTGGCAAGACGTGATTGCTCCCCGCCAAGTAGTCGCCAAGGCTCACCGGTGAGTCTGCCCCGACGAAAATGGCTCCCGCGTTGACGAAGTCATCAACACGAGGCTCGGCGAGGTGGAGTTCGAGGTGCTCGGGGGCGTACGCGTTACTGAAGGCTGCCGCGGTTTCATGATCGTCGACGAGAACGATGGCGGACTGCTCCCCCGCGAATGCCACTGCGACTCGTTCGCTGTGACGTGTTCGCGGCACACGATTTGCAAGCTCAACGGCAACTGAATCAGCAAGCTCGATCGAGTTGGTCACGAGCACAGCCGATGCTTGCTCATCGTGCTCCGCTTGGCTGATGAGGTCAGCCGCAACAAGCCCGGGGTTGGCTTCGCTATCAGCCACGATCAGAATCTCGGTGGCGCCCGCCTCGGAGTCAGTGCCGACGACGCCGGACACAACGCGCTTGGCTGCAGCGACGAAGTTGTTACCGGGCCCTGTCACAACATCGACGGGCTCAAGACCGATGTCTAGAACGCCGTGGGCGAGAGCGCCGATGGCACCCGCGCCTCCCATGGCGTAAACCTCTGTGACGTCGAGAAGCTTTGCTGCAGCAAGAATCACTGGGTGCACACGACCGTTGTGCTCTCGTTGTGGGGGCGAAGCAACAACGACCTCCGACACGCCAGCGACCTGCGCCGGAACGACGTTCATCACAACGCTCGACGGATACACGGCTTTACCACCCGGCACGTACAGACCTACGCGGCGCACGGGCTGCCAACGCTGAACCACCTGAGCACCCGACGAAAGCTCAGTCGTGGTGCGCTCAGGCACTTGGGCCGCTGACGCGACCCGCACTCGCGCAATCGCTTCTTTAAGTGCACCGCGAACGTCATCGGATAGTTCTTCTAACGCCTCGTCGAGATGAGCTTGCGGAACGCGAATCGCGTGCCCGAGGCATCCGTCAAATCTCTCGGCTTGCTCGCGAAGTGCCGCCTCACCACGAGCCGCGACATCGTCAACGATCGTTCGCGCTGTCGTCAAGGCGAGCTCTCGCGCGGCGTGCGCCCGAGGAACGATTGCAAGCAACTCGGATGTCGAGAGCACCCGCCCACGCAGGTCAATGGTGCGCAGCATCAGCCGCGCGTGATTCCAGAGACGTCGTGCAAGAAGCCAACGCGACCATCTTCATGGCGTACGACAAAGACTTCGCCGCGATCTTCGATGACGAGTGCCCATGCGGTCGGGCCGACACTGAAGATCGGATTACCCTGCACATCGAGAACGTCACGTTCCACCGGAGACAACGCCCAGAAGGCCTGGTGCGCCGTGGGCTGAACGGTGGTGGTGAGATCTTCAGCAGCGGGAGCTGCTTCATTGCTCGGCGACTCAGAACTCAACGATGTAAATGCGTCAGGCGCATACGCATCGGTTACCGCCTCGTTGGACGGCTCAGATACGGCAGCCGGGGCGGCGTAGACAGGGGCCGGTGCCGGACGCGGTTCGGGACGAGGACGCGCAATGATCTTGCGGACGGCGCGCGCATTGCGGTGCGCGGGTGCTTCCGGGCGTCCAGCAAAATCTTCCTTCAGCGTCGGGAGGAAGGGCGCGAACACTGTCAGCACCACTCCGCCGGCCATGAGAACCAGCTCTACCCATGCGACCCATGAGTGCAGCATCGGTCCACCCTGGACTGCGAACGAAACCGAGTCCCAGACCATCTGAAGCCAGAGCATTGCCGAAACAGAAAATGCGACCGACGCGAACTGGTCGATGCCAAGCGAACCGACACGACGGATGCCCTCGGGAGAAAGCCGACGCATCACAATCAGGATGACAGCAAGAGTCGGGAGTCCGATGGTAAGAATCCAGGAAAGACCCGAAGTCCATACCGAGTTGAAGCCGACACTCGCGACAGAAAAGAACGACACGATGAAAGCAACGAACCACACCGACGTGAGCGCGATCTCGCGAACAGAAAAAGGACCGACGCCATACTGCACGTCATCGACACTCGGCGTACTCGCCGCAACCGGAGCCGAAGTGGGCTCCTCGGCCTCGGCATATTCAGCGACAGCTTCTTCAGCAATAGCTGTGTCAGTGACCTCACCCGGTGCCGCCGCCTCAGCGGGGGCCGCGCTCGTGGGGGCCTCAGCTGACTGCTCGCCAGCCTGGGTTACGTCGTCAGTCGGAACCGCGGCGTCTCGTTCTTCATTCGTCACGAAAAATCCCTCCATTCGATGCGATTTCGCACCGGTTTTGATCTTACCCGCGCCGTGGCTCAATCCCCGAGATCAGCCAAGGCAGTTCGGGCCGAGCAGGCCCTTCAGATCACCAAAGAGGTCAGCTGTGACGCGGACAGGATGGGGCACCTCAAAGACCTTCGCGATCGACCCCTTGTGCAGCTTCAGCGTCACTTCGGTGTCGCCGGAATGGCGCCCGAGCACCGAGGCGAGGTCTCGCACAACGCCTTCTGTCGCGCGACTCTCGGGGAGCAAAAGCACGAGCGGACCCGAAGCGTCCATCGACCCGAGGTCAGGCGAAAACGCCGACTGCGCGTGCAGGTTCATACCGTCGTCGCGTCGCGAAACCCTTCCACGCACGACCAGGATGGCGTCTGCCACGAGCATCGGCGCGAATTCGGTGTAGGTCTTGCCCATGAACATCACAGTGATCTCACCATTGAAGTCTTCGACGGTGATCATGCCGTAAGGGTTGCCACTTTGTTTGGCGACCCTGTGCTGGACACTGGTCACAAGACCCGCGATCGTGACCTGGTCACCATCTGTGAGATCTTCCGACGCCAGCAGATTGTGAATTGAAAGCGAAGCGTGTTTCGCGAGCGGAACTTCAAGTCCTGCCAGCGGGTGGTCCGAAACGTAAAGTCCGAGCATCTCGCGCTCGAAAGCGAGCTTGTCTTTCTTCGTCCACTCGGGGCGCTCCGGAACCTTCGCGGGCATGATCTCTTCGGTCTCGTCATACAGACTGTCGAAATCAAAGCCGATAGCTCCCGTCGCGGCCTTTCGCTTCGTCTCGACAGCGGCCTCGGTGGCATCCTCGTGTATCTCCAAAAGTGCCCGACGCGTTGACCCGAGCGAGTCGAAAGCTCCGGCTTTGATCAGCGACTCAACCGTGCGTTTGTTCGCAACGTGCAACGGAACTTTGGTCAAGAAGTCGTGGAAGCTCACAAAGCTGTCATCAGCGCGCGCTTTCACAATTCCATCGACGACGTTGGCACCGACGTTTCGAACCGCACCGAGGCCGAAACGGATGTCCTCGCCGACGGCGGCAAAATAGCGGATCGATTCGCCCACGTCGGGCGGCAGAACCTTGATTCCCATGCGACGGCACTCATTGAGATACACCGCGAGCTTGTCTTTCGAGTCGCCGACGCTCGTGAGGAGGGCGGCCATGTATTCGGCCGGATAGTGAGCCTTGAGGTACGCGGTCCAATATGCGATGAGGCCGTATGCCGCGGAGTGCGCCTTGTTGAAGGCGTAGTCGGAGAACGGCAGCAGGATGTCCCAGAGGGTTTTGACCGCGGCATCCGAATAGCCGTTGGCCTTCATGCCGCCCTCGAAGCCTTCGAACTGTTTATCCAGCTCCGACTTCTTCTTCTTACCCATGGCCCGGCGCAAAATGTCAGCCTGGCCCAGCGTGAAGCCTGCGACCTTCTGCGCGATCGCCATCACCTGCTCTTGGTAGATGATGAGGCCATAGCTCGTACTGAGTACCTCTTCGAGGGCTTCTTCGAGCTCGGGGTGGATCGGCGTGATGTCTTGCTGTCCGGTTTTTCGCAGGGCGTAGTTGATGTGGGAGTTTGCACCCATCGGGCCCGGTCGATAGAGCGCGATGACAGCCGAAATATCTTCGAAGTTGTCGGGTTTCATCAAGCGCAAGAGAGAGCGCATGGGCCCACCATCGAGCTGGAAGACTCCGAGAGTGTCGCCTCGGGAGAGAAGCTCGTACGCTTCGCGATCGTCAAAAGTGAGCTCTTCGAGCACGAGGGGTTCACCGCGGTTCGCCTCGATGTTGTCGAGAGCGTCGTTGATGATCGTGAGGTTTCGCAGCCCCAAGAAGTCCATTTTGATGAGACCGAGCGACTCACAGGACGGATAGTCAAACTGCGTGACGATCTGTCCATCCTGCTCACGACGCATGATGGGGATGATGTCCAGCAAAGGTTCGCTCGACATGATGACGCCGGCCGCGTGCACACCCCACTGGCGCTTCAGGTTTTCAAGACCAACGGCGGTATCGAACACCGTTTTGGCTTCGGGATCGGTCTCGATGAGAGTGCGGAATTCCCCTGCCTCCTTGAAGCGCGGGTGATCCTTGTCGAACATGCCGCCGAGCGGCATATCTTTGCCCATAACGGGTGGCGGCATCGCCTTCGTCAGGCGCTCACCCATGCTGAACGGAAATCCGAGGACCCGACCAGCATCTTTCAGAGCCTGCTTGGCCTTAATCGTGCCGTATGTGACGATCTGAGCCACGCGGTCGTCGCCATATTTTTCGGTGACGTACTGGATGACTTCGCCACGGCGACGATCGTCGAAGTCGACGTCGAAGTCGGGCATCGAGACACGATCGGGGTTCAAGAAGCGCTCGAAGATCAGACCGTGCTGGAGAGGGTCAAGGTCCGTGATGCGCATGGCATACGCGGCCATCGAACCTGCACCCGATCCACGGCCCGGGCCGACACGGATGCCGTTGTCTTTCGCCCAGTTGATGAAGTCGGCGACGACGAGGAAGTAGCCCGGGAACCCCATCTGCACGATGACGCCGGTTTCGTACTCGGCTTGCTTTCGCACCGCGTCGGGAATCCCACCGGGATACCGGAAGTTGAGACCGTTCTCGACTTCTTTGACGAACCATGACTCTTCGGTTTCGCCATCAGGAACCGGATATCGAGGCATGTAGTTCGCGCTCGTGTTGAACTCAACCTCAGACCGCTCGGCGATCAACAGCGTGTTGTCGCACGCTTCGGGGTAGTCGCGAAAGATCTGACGCATCTCGGCTGCAGTTTTGACGTAGTAGCCGTCGCCGTCGAACTTGAATCGCTTGGGGTCGTCGAGGGTTGTTCCTGACTGCACGCAAAGGAGCGCTGCGTGGCTCGTCGACTCGTGCTGATGCGTGTAGTGCAAGTCGTTCGTGGCGAGGAGCGGAATATCGAGATCCTTCGATATTTTGACGAGATCGCTCATGACTCGACGTTCGATCGAGAGGCCGTGATCCATGATTTCGGCAAAGTAATTCTCTTTGCCGAAGATGTCTTGAAACTCTGCCGCGGCAGCGCGCGCCGCGTCGTACTGCCCGAGCCGCAGGCGCGTTTGCACTTCACCCGACGGGCAACCGGTGGTCGCGATGAGACCGTCGGAATATTTCTGCAGCAGCTCGCGGTCCATGCGGGGCTTGAAGTAGTAGCCCTCAAGGCTGGCCAGCGATGAGAGTCGAAAGAGGTTATGCATGCCCTGCGTCGAATGAGACAGCAACGTCATGTGGGTATACGCGCCGGCACCGGAGACGTCGTCACTATTTTGCTCCGGGCCGCCCCAGCGAACGCGCGACTTATCGCTGCGGTGGGTGCCCGGCGTGACATAAGCCTCGATACCGATGATCGGTTTGATCCCGGCATCCTTCGCTGTCTTATAGAACTCGTAGGCAGCAAACGTGTTGCCATGGTCCGTGACCGCGAGTGCCGGCATCTCAAGTCGCGCCGCTTCCTTGACCATGGGGCCGATGCGAGCTGCACCATCGAGCATCGAATACTCGCTATGCACGTGCAGGTGTACGAAAGAGTCGGATGCCACCACCCGATTCTACGTTGCGTCTACGTCACCGGCTCGAGGACTCACAGCAGACTCGCCACCACGTCCCGGTACCAGAACCACGAGTCTTTTCGGGTACGCACAAGCGTGTCGTAGTCGACATGAACGAGGCCGAAGCGCTCCGTGTACCCGGCTGCCCACTCGAAGTTGTCGAACGCCGACCAGCAGTAGTAGCCCCTCACATCTACACCCGCCTCAACCGCGGCGGCCACGGCTATCAGATGCGCGTTCACGAACGCAATCCGGCGTGCATCGTGGACCGCACCGTCGGCATCCACGACGTCATGGAATGACGCCCCATTCTCGGTGATGACGACCGGAGGCAGACTCGGGTAGCGCGCGTGCAGCTCCAGAAGAATCGCTGTGAGTGCCTCAGGCACAATAGACCAGCCAAAATCCGTGTGATCATCCGCGCCGTACGAAACCGGTGAGAACGGCAATCCTTCGGGGATGTCTACCTCCAGAATTCCGTTGTAGTCCTTGCCCGCCTTCGGCGCCTCAATCCTCGTGGGCTCGTAATAGTTCACACCGTAGAAATCCAGTGGAGCACTGATCAGCGCGAGGTCCTCCGCCAGTTGCACGTCCGAGACGGGCAGTGCCGCACGGATCTGCTCAGACGGGTATTCACCACGCAGAATCGGATCAGAGAAGGTCCAGTTCGTCAGGGCGGAGAACATCATCGCCGCTTCGATGTCGCTTGGGGCATCGGACGCGGGCTCTACCGGGAAATGCTGATTGACGACGCCGACCCGTTCAGCTCCACCGGCGCGTAACACCTGCACGGCGAGGCCGTGCCCAAGCAGCAGATGATGTGCGGCTGGCAGCGCACCCAACCCCAGTCCCAGGGCCGGAGCGTGATCGGTCAGTGCATACCCGTAGAGCGTATGCACGCTCATCTCATTCATTGTCGACCAGTCCTTCACCCGGTCCCCCAGGTGGGTCACCGCAACATCCGCATATTCAGCAAACGCATATGCTGTCTCGCGTGACATCCAGCCACCAGCATCCTGCAACGGCTGCGGCAGATCCCAGTGATAGAGCGTCGGAACGGGCCGGATGCCGCGCTCGAGCAGCCCATCCACCATTCGGTCGTAGAAGGCAAGCCCTGCTGAGTTACGCTCGCCCAGCCCACCGGGAACGATCCGCGGCCACGCGAGAGAAAAACGGTAGTCGCTCACCCCGAGCGCAGCGATGTGGTCGAGGTCTTCGTCCAGCCGGTGATAATGATCGATCGCGATATCGGCCGTGTCACCGTTCTTGATCACACCCGGTCGTTGCGCGAACGTATCCCAAATGCTCGAACCACGACCATCCGCGTTGGTCGCCCCCTCGATCTGGTACGCCGCTGTTGCCACCCCCAGACGAAATCCGGCGGGCAGCGTGGGTGGAGCTGGGTAAGTCATGATTTTCCTTTCACAGCGGCAGGAGTTCCCACGAAGGGCAACACGGCAAGAGACAGCAGAGCGATGACGGCTGTCGCCGCGTACAGCGCCGGGTATCCTCCGGCGCTCAGCACGATCGGAGCGGCGACCACGGGGGCGAGCACTTGCGGAGCCGTGCTCGCGATGTTGGCGACACCGAGGAAGGTGGCTCGTGTGTGCGGGTCGGGCAAAGCATCCGTCACGATGGCGATGTCGATCGAGAGGTACAAGCCGTATCCGGCACCGAATGCGGCGACTGCGGCAACGATCGCCGGTGCCGAACCAGCGAAGACAAACACGAGGGCACCCACTGCCAGGATGACCGCCGCAACAGCGGCGACCGCACGACGTGCACGCAACCGGTCGGCGATCATGCCACCGACCACCGCGACGACACCGGCGATGACGACGTAGATGAGCGTCAGGATGAGCACCCACTCACCGACGTCGTCGACGCCGGTGCGGGCAGACAGGAAGTAATACAGGTAGAGCAGCCCCAGCGCGCTCACAAGGTTCATGAGGAATCGCAGCACGAACGCAGCGACGAACGGGCGAGGGATACCGATGTCTCGCAGCCGTTGGCGCGGGGCCGATTCCACCTGAACGACTGCTGGGGCGGAGCGCTCTGGGAAGGCGAGAAGCGGTACCGCAAGAAGCGGTACTGCGATCGCGATCGCCGCATATCCCCACGCCCCCTCCCCCAGCGCGACCGCGATCAGGGTTCCCGCGACCGTACCTGCGAGTTGCGCGACACCGAACAGCGAGCCGACGACCCCTCGCCGCTCTTCCGGCACCCGATCAGCGATCAGCGCGGCGAGCACAGCGAAAGGCCCATTAAGTCCTGCTTGCGCGATGACCCACCCGATCACCATCGGGGCGGGCGTTTGCGCCGCCGACAAGATGACGAGCCCCACCACCGCCACGACAAGTCCGATGATGATCACCGGGGTGCGCGAACCTCGTCGCAGGCGGAGCCGGTCAGAAAGCACACCCCAAAGCGGGTTGGCGATCATCGATGCCGCAGCACCGGAGCCGGTCACAACCGCCAGCAATGCTTCTCGCCCCGCGGGAGCGATTGCTTGTGCTTGTGCCGGAAGCAGAACCTGAATGGGCCCGTACCAGCCGATCGCGATGCCGACCATAGCGAGGATTAGTGCGAACACCCATGCGTTGGATGGTCCCGGGCCGATCACCTCGGTGGAGGGCTTACCGTTCGTCACTCGGTCCATGAGAGGGCCTCCTCCCACATCTGCACGTAGCTCTCAGCACCGCCCATCATTTGCTGTTCGAGCAGTGCACTGTCGCTACCCGCGTAGGCAATGACGTCAGCGAACCAGTCCGCATACATCCCGTACTGAGACACACCGTCAGTATTCAAATCCCACGTGCGATCCCCGAAGACTTGGCGCTCAAAGACCGCACCGTTGGGAGTCGTGAACGGATACTGGAGCGGGACGGTGTCGGCATCGAGACGAGCTCCCGGCTGCACAGCCAGACCATTCACATCTGAACCGACGCCGTAGGCATTCATCGTGCCCGCGGCGGCGGCCGAGTTCTCCCGCCATTGGGTCAAGAAGTCCGGTTCGCCGTTGCCTGCATCCGCGGCGGAGTACGCGTAGCCGGCGACGAACCCACCGCTTTGGGCGATTCGACCAGTGATGGTGGGATCCGACCAGCTGTGCACCGAGGCAACACCGGAGTAGTCAGCATCCTCCGTGATATCGAGCACGGCCTGCGCAGTGCGCACACCCATGTGATCGATGTGGATGATCATGCCGCGATCCATCATGCCTTCGACGAGGTACTCCCCAAGAGCTGTGAGTTCCTGCACGTTGCAAATCGGACCTTCGGGGTAGACCGGGAGAGTTGTACCCGCGGGCACGTTGACACCGGCCGAGAGCAGATCGGCGATCGCGTCGTTGGAAATCGGTTGTTCATTGTCCGATGGGCCCGCACACGACTCTGCCTGCCACCAAGAACCAGTGCTGATGAGGTTTCCCACATTGATGGCTGCCCCAGTGACTCCGGCATCGAACCGGGTGCCACCGAACGCATTGTCGAATTTGTGGATCGGGTAGAGCCCGCTCACTCCCAGCGCGGACATCTCGTCGAGGCCAGTGTCGATGTCTTCCTCGTCACACTGCGCGACGCCATCGATCACGCGGCACCCGAAAAGCTCAGATGTCTCAGCGCCGAGCACGACGGCGAGCTTTCCCTCATCGGCGATCTCACGCACTTCCACGGGGGTGGTCGCAATCTGGAACCACCCCTCGCCCGGACCACCACTTTGCGCGTCGATGTAGTCCTGCATGTCGTTCAAAAGCTGAGCCTGGGCGAGGATTTGCTCGCCTTCGTCGCAACTGGTCACTCGCTCTGGGTACAGCTCGCAAATGACCCGGTTTCCTACGAGGAGTGCATTAAGCACACGCATCCCGCCTTGCCACGCACGCTCGACACCTTTGTAGTAGGCCTGCTCGTGAAGCATGGCTTCGCTGCTCGGCCAGTCGCTGAAGCCTGGCCACCCTTCATCGCCCGCGAATGGGTCCGACCCGCCGATGACTGCCTCGAAGAGCGCACCGGCACCGATCGTATGGGAAGTGCAGCCACCGAGCGCAACCTCTATCCCACCGGGAGCAAAGGGGCTCCCACACACGAATTCACCACCGAAAGCGGCGCTACCCGCCGGGTGCGCATGCGCATCGATATAGCCGTTGAGGGTGCCGTCGGCGTTGACGGCCGGCTCGGTCGCGGGAGTGATCAGCCCCGTCGTCGCGGCGGGCGGGAAAGAGCAACCTGTAGCAGGCTCGAACGTGAAGCTCCCGGCGGCAACCGTGAGCTTGCCGGAGCGACTACCGATACCAGTGCCGCTCGTCGTCGCTGTGATGCGGTATGCGCCTTCGGTCCCTGTGATCGTCCAATCGGCTTCGGGTCCATAGCCATCGCCCGCCCACACGTAGCCTAAAACGCTCTCATAGAGATCGCTGCCGCCCGAATCGGTGAGCTGGTAAGTACCGAGCCCCGTCGCATCAAATGCAATGGGTTCCGCGGAGGCGGCATCAGCTCGAGTTCCGTACCCGACAGATGCCTTTTCGATGTAGTTGTTTTGCCCCGCGGTCGTGCCGTCTGCAATCACGCGTAGCAGCATGCACGAGCCATCTAAATCGGTCACGGGTGTGGATTCCGATGCCGCAGCCGGCGCGGTAAGCGCACCGGCTGCGACGACGAGAACTATTCCCGCGACGGCAACATTCCTGAGGGAGGCACGGGTGGGTCGAGTCTTCATGGATCACTCCTGGTCGGTGGGGCACGTTGAGGTGGGACACGGACTACGGGTGGAACTCGGACTGCGGATGGTAGATGAACTGCGGGTGGTGCGAGTGCTGCGGATGTGGTCGTGATCGATTGACGGGTTTAGGTGTGGGGTGTGTTGGTTCGCTGAGAGATTTTCGAGCGGAGCGCGGGAATCACAAGCAGAAGTGCTGCGGCTGGGATGGCGAACGCGAGGGCTGATCCGCCGATATCCAGGAGCAGTCCGATCCCTACAGCACCGATCAGCGCCCCGCCGTAGTTGAAGAGATTGACGCGGGCCACGATCTCGTCGCTGCGAGCGGGGTCGATGCGACCGGCCAAGCCAAAAGCTATGGGCACCAGAGCACCCACACAGAGCCCGGCGAACAAGAAACCCGCCAGAGCGAAGCCGAAGAGGGGGACGAATCCCACCACAAGGCATCCCAAGACGCCCGCGATGACACACATCAGCATGACGCGCCGCATACCGGCGCCGCGCACGAGCGGATCCGTCGCGAGCCGCGCCGCGAGTACGCCTCCCTGATACACGGCGTAACCCAAAGGCGCGAACGCGAGAGCCGCTCCGATACCCACCAGATGCACGCTGCTCCAGGTACTGATACCGGAGTCGACGGTGAACGCTGCGAGGACCACGAGACCGACGACCACAATCGAGGCGCGCGGTAGCGCACCCCTGCGTGCCCCCGCCTCGCGCGCGGCGCGCTCGGCGTCGAGAGTGCGTGCACTGAGCATGACGTAGATGACTTGAAGAAGAGCCGCAGCGAGAAGTGCTGACACGGCGCCGGCGCCCCACTGAAGTCCCGCACTCATCACGAGAGCCCCGACGATCGCACCCACCGTGTACACCGCGAAGAAGCGACCCAGAATGGACCCTCCCCAGTGCCTCTGCACGAGCACGCCCTGCATATTGGATGCAGCGTCGATCACGCCGAGCCCCACTCCGTAGATGGCAATCGCCACGATGAAAACGACGGCATCCGGTGAAAGAGCGGCAAGCACGAGGCCCGCAGCCTCCAGTAGGAATCCCACGACGACGCCCAAACGGCTATTGCGCCAGATCGCGAGCACATCGGCGATCACCGACCCGATTGCGGCGGCAACGCATACCCCGAGCAGAACGATCGACACAGCTGTCTCGCTCAGATCGTGCCGTGCTTGAAAGGAAGGAACAGCGGTCACGACCACGGCGTACCCGAGGCCCTGTGCGCCGTACGCACCGGCCACCGCAATAGCGGTGCGTCGTAATGCCGCCGACTGCGAGCTCTTCTGCTGTGTCGTCATGTCAGAATCCCAACCCGTGGCGCGCCGCGACGATCGCGAAGGATTCGTCGGCGATCTCGATCGTGCGGTCGACGTCTGCTTCGGTGAGGGCCGCGTTGATGAAGTGGTTGTGATGTGAAGTCACGAAAACACCGCGCTGTACGCACTCGGCTACCCACTCCTGGTGCAGCATCAATGAGCCGGTCGGATCATCGAGTCGAAGATAGAAAAGTGCTGGCGCGCCCGATGCGATCATCGAGAGTCCGTGATCGGCTGCCGCAGAAACGAGACCATCCGTCAACCGACGACCAAGCCTGTCGAACAGCGCCGGAGCGTCGAGCTCGACAAGCTTCGTGATTGTGGCGATTCCCGCAGCGAATGGAACCGCACTCATCCAGTAACTACCGGTGTAGGTGATGCTACTGACGGCTTCTTTCAGTGCATCTTTGCCGCACAGAGCAGAGACGTTGTACCCGTTCGCGAGTGCCTTACAAAAGCAAATCAGATCGGCTTCAAATCCGAAATAGTGATCGCTGCCTGCAAGGTCCAGCCGGAATCCTGCTCGAACATCATCGACGATCAGCACGACTCCATGCTCGGTGCATAGACGCCGCACCTGCTGCCAGTAGTCAGCAGCAGGCAGCTCGTTGTCGGTGAAGTTTCCATGCATGTAGGGCTGGGCGATGAGCGCCGCAACTTCGCCGCGGTAGTCAGCGAGCATCTGTCGTAGGGCACCGAGGTCGTTCCAGGGCACCATCAGATTGTTCGCAACGTCTTCTTCGAGAACGCCGGGGTAGTCAAGCTTCTGCGTCCATGGTGCGACACCGTGGTAATAACCCTTGACGAAGACTATCTTTTTGCGACCGGTCGCCGCCCGTGCCGTCATGATCGCGAGTGTCGTCGTGTCTCCACCGTTCTTCGCGAAGAACGCCCAGTCAGCGCTCGCGACGGTATCGACGAGCAGCTCGGCAAAGTCGATCATGATGCTGGAGGGCAACGTGACGACGTCTTCGCGCCGCGCTTGATCGTTCGCCGCGGCTGCAACATCGGGGTCGTTGTATCCAAGCACGTTCGGTCCGTAACCGCACATGTAATCGATGTACTCGTTGCCATCGAGGTCCCAAAAGCGCGTCCCTTCTGCCCGCGAAGAGAACTTAGGAAATGCGTCGTGCGGAATGTGAAGTCCTTCCGCGGGACCGAGGTGCCCCGGGATGCCTGCGGGGATTACTCGGGCTGCACGGGCGAATGCTTCGCGACTCTTATCGAAACGAAACGGGGTCGTGGCTGTGGGTGTTGCGAGAGTCATTTCAGTTCACTTTCCGAGGTACTGGCCGACGCGGTCAAGGATGCGGTTGGTGTTGTCTACGAGCGGGATATAGCCGCGCATTGCAATGCGGCCATCGCAGACACATGCGAGCGCGCTTTCTCGCCCTGCGATCACGTCGCCCGCTGTGGCGAGATCCGCGAACCCGAACACGGCGCGCGCTGGTGATTCAGCTGGGGTTACGAGAGTGAGCCGGTGTGCCTCGACACTGATGCGATAACGCAGCGAATTTCCCACCTCGATATCGAGTTCGCCATCGCTCATTTGCGCGGCGCTGAATCGCCCACTGCGATCGTCATTTGCCACGATCGTGATCGCGTTCGCCGCGACATTGAGAGTCAGGAGGCTGCTGGCTTCAAAAAAGTCCGCGGCTGCAAGGTCTTCCGTGTTCGGCTCCAAGTACTTCGAAAGCAGAGCCGTCAATGGGGTGAACACGCCGGTGAGAAAGCGTAGTCCGCGCGGACCCGCCACGGGCAGAGGCTGAGAAGTTCCCGCAACGACAGCGTTGAGATGACTTGGAGAACGAAAGTAAAGACGTGCCCTCGTACCGAGGGCGTCCCCGCCCTGCCGTATGCCCTCGGGAGTAAAGATCAGTCGGGAGTGGGTGCCCCCGACGATCGATAGATCAAGCGTCACTGGCCCTGAAAGCTCACCGACGAGAGACTTTGCGGCTGGAACGAGTTCCACGAGCCTAGGCAACGTGCCGAAGACGGCGTGCATATTGATCGCGGCGAGAACTTTTTCGTCGGTTTCAGTGAGCATGGGGCGTCTCCTTAGTGATAGTGCGAGTGTGGGCAGTAAAAGCTGATGCGAAGAATGCCGCAGTGCTGCGAGCGGCGACACCGTCGCCGTCGGCGAGGAAAGTTGTCGTGATGCCGTCGAGCGCGGCGATGAGCGAACGTGCGAGATCAGACACCGGCACAGTCCACTCCGCCCCGCCCCGAGCGGCCGCTGCTTCCAACAGCTCGGTTGCGGTTACGTAGTAGCCGGACCATTGCGCGCGCATTCGACCGGCTGTGTCGTTTCGGCGCGCGAACAGCCCGAGTTCTAAGACTGCGAGTTCACGCGTGGGATCCCTTTCGAGAACCGCGATGTATGCCTCGAGCCCGTCTCTGACAGCCTCTTCGACCGATGCTGACTCCATGGTTGTGCTCTCGGCTGCGATGCGTTCCTCTTCGGTAACAGCATCGACAACAGCACCCATGAGATCGTCCTGTGACTCGAAAATGTAGTGAATCGTGCCGAGGGGCATGTTGGCTTCGGCGGCGACCGCCCGTGTGGTGAGAGCAGAGACCCCGCCGCGTACGATCACCCGAATCGCCGCGGCAATGAGCTCCTGCCGGCGCTGCGCGGCGGGAATTCGACGCATCAGGATGCCTCCGCAACAAGTCGTGCTGCCACTGCTAGGCGAAGGCGCCGCGGGGAGGTGCGGGAAAGCACACCCTGAAGCTGGTTTCGTTTACCCACTGTGAGAACGGGCCCCGCCTGAGATCGAGCAAGATGCCGAAACGCGCCGTCGATAACGTTCTTCACCTCCGCGACCGCTCCGACTTTGAACGTCTCGCTTCCGGCGACGGCAAAGAATTCGGTGGCGGTCGGGCCCGGGCAGAGCGCAAGCACTCTCACTCCGCTCCCCTTCATCTCGCGCCAGAGGGCCTCAGTGAACGACGTCACATAGGCCTTGGTGGCGGCGTACACCGCCATACCGGGCAACGGTTGGTGCGAGGCGTTGCTCGACACCTGCACGATCACTCCACGCGTCGCCACCAACTGCGGAAGCAGAAGTCGGGTCAGAAGGGTGAGTGCACCAACATTGAGCAAGATCTCTGAGGTGATTCGATTCGGGTCTTCAGCTATAAATTCCCCCGCGGTTCCAAACCCCGCGCTGTTGATCAGACCCGACGCTGTCACTCCCCGCTCCAGGAGCGCCGTCGGCAAATTCGCGGCCGCATCCAGGTCGGAAAGGTCACAAGCGATGACGTCAATGTGCACATCATGCGCATTACGCAAAGTGCGAGCGATGGTTTCCAAGGCCGCTGCGCGGCGCGCCACCAGAACGAGGTCGTTGCCGCGCCGCGCGAATTCGTGCGCGAATCCTTCGCCGATACCGGAACTTGCGCCCGTAATGACGACAGCACGCCGCTGAATGTCAACCATGTTTTCTCCAAGTTGGTCACTTGACCAAAAACATAGAGGCAAACCATCGCAGATCTGGCAGGTTTGGCTGACTATTAACGTCGGAGAAACAACGCTTAGCGCTGCTGACACATTCGCGCACAGCGCGGAGGGTGTGTGCCGCACTACGGTGGCAAGATGGCAACCCCGGAATTCATTCTTGAACTACGCCGTTTCGTCGGAAATCGACCACTCTCGTTGTCGGGAGTTACCGCGGTGATCATTCGCGACGAGTCAGTACTTCTCGGACGCCGGAGCGACAACGGTGCGCTGACGCCCATCACGGGAATCATCGACCCTGGTGAAGAACCAGCGGTAGCTGCCGCTCGTGAGGCGCTCGAAGAGGCCGGTGTCAGAATCAGGGTCGATAGCCTGACGTGGGTACATCAGATCCCCAGGGTCACCTACGACAACGGCGATCAAACCGACTATCTAGATCTCACGTTCCGGTGCACATGGCTCGATGGCGAACCGTATCCAGCAGATGGCGAGATGACTTCCGTCGGCTGGTACCGGCTAGACGAACTCGGCGGAATCGGCCATGACATGCAGCAGCGAATTGCTTCAGCTGTCGATTTTCGGGGCACAACTCGATTCGAAAACAGCGTTTAGTTCATTCACCACGAAGCATGTGGAGCGCGTGAGCTAGATCCGTGGGGTATTCCGAATTGAACGTCACCCATTCGCCGGTGCCGGGGTGGGTGAAGCTGAGTTGGCGCGCGTGAAGCCACTGCCGACTGAGCCCAAGCCGCGCGGACATCGTCGGGTCAGCGCCGTACAGGGGGTCGCCCACGCACGGATGCCGATGGGCCGCCATGTGCACACGAATTTGGTGCGTACGCCCCGTCTCAAGATGAACCTCGAGCAGCGATGCACCGCGAAATGCCTCAAGGGTCTCGTAGTGGGTAACCGAATCCTTGCCATCGGGAACGACAGCGAACTTCCACGAATGAGATGGATGCCGTCCGATTGGAGCGTCGATAGTTCCCGCTAGCGGGTCAGGGTGCCCCTGAACGACGGTGTGATAAATCTTGTCTACATCACGCTCTTTGAACGCGCGCTTCAAAGCCGTGTATCCCTGTTCGCTCTTAGCCACCACCATGAGGCCGCTCGTTCCAGCATCCAGGCGATGCACGATCCCTTGACGCTCGGCCGGACCGGTCGTCGCAATACGAAATCCTGCGGCCGCGAGGGCGCCAAGCACGGTCGGCCCCTCCCAACCGACGGAGGGGTGAGCGGCGACTCCGACAGGCTTGTCGATCACTACGAGGTCATCGTCATCCCAAATGATGCCGAGATCCGGTACCGCGAGCGGCACGATCTCTGCCGCGCGTTTGGGCTCCCATGACACCTCTAGCCAGCTCCCACCGCGAAGTCGATCTGACTTCGATAGTGGGCGATTGTCCGCGAGCACGCCGCCCGCGTCGGCGACTTCGGCTGCGAAGGTGCGAGAAAACCCGAGCATCTTGGCGAGTGCGGCATCCACGCGCACACCCTCAAGGCCGTCCGGGACAGGCAGGCTTCTCAGTTCCACGTCAGTCCTCGTGCACCGCGGAAGCGTCTTCGCCCTCTGACGGTGTACTGCGACGCTCACGTGTGCCGTCGAGACCCAGGCCAATAAGCACCAGCACAGCCACAGCAATCATGGTCGTAACGATGAACATGTCCGCGACGTTGTAAATCGCGGGCATCATCCAGGGTGTTGAGATGAAATCGACGACGTGCCCCACGGGAAAACCGGGTTCCCGAAAAAGACGATCGGTGAGATTTCCGAGCACACCGCCGAGGAGCAAACCGAGCACAATGGCCCACGCGCGTGAACGAACCCGCCGAGATACAAAGAGATAAATCACCGCGAGGGCGACGAGCGCTAGCGCGATCGTGAAAATCCAAGTCACACCCTCGCCGAGCGAAAATGCAGCGCCGGGATTGCGGATGAGGTAAAAGATCAAAAAATCGCCGATAACCGGAACCGGCTCTTCGGCGGGAAGATTCGTGATCGCCAGTAGCTTCGTCAACTGGTCAGCGGCCAGCACCACACTCGCGAGAATCGCAAGGATAGTGCCGGCCGCTGCCGAACGAAGAGGCGCTCGGCCTGTCAACAGGCCTTCTTAGAGACCAATAGCCGACACAGGCGTGTTGCCCGAGTTGGTGGCTGTGGTCTCAAGGTCGCGCAACTTACCTTCGATGTAGCCGCGAAGCTCCGAACGGTAATCACGCTCAAACTGGCGCAGCTCCGAGATGCGGTTTTCAAGCGCGGAGCGCTCTTTCTCAAGGCGCGCCATCTCATCGCGACCCGTGGCTTCAGCGTCAGCGACAATCGTCGCTGCCTGAGACTTGGCGTCTGCAACGAGCTGGTCGCGAGTTGCCTTGCCTTCGGCGACGTGCTCGTCGTGCAGGCGCTGGGCAAGCTCGATGATTCCTGCGCTCTGCGCTGCTGGCTGCGGAGCTTCAGTAGCGGCCGGCGCGGGCTTCTCAACGGGAGTCTCGACAGCAGGCTTCTCCGCTTCAGGAGCTACCGCGGGAGCGGCCGATTCACCGGACTCGAGAGCTGCGAGTTTTTCTTTCAGCTCATCGTTCTCAGCGATCGTCTTTCGCCACTCAACAACGATTTCGTCAAGGAAGTCATCGACCTCATCCGGGTCAAAACCTTCCTTAAACCGGACGTGCTGAAACTGCTTGGTGACGACGTCATCCGGAGTCAATGCCATTGTGGTTCCTCTTTCGGGGCTCTGGCGGCTGGCCGAGGTCAGGGGGAAGTGCCCAATTGGAACACTTCAAGAAAGCATAGTCGCGTCCGCTAGGCGGCCGCGAGAGTGCGGGTCACGCTCAGCAAAACGAAGCAGACGAGCATCGTGAGCGCGAAGGCAAAATCGATGGATACCATTCCGACACGCAGTGGCGGAATGAATCGACGAAAAAGCTTAATGGGCGGATCCGTGAGGGTGTAGACGATCTCGGCGGCAACCAGGCTTGCGCCCTTGGGTCGCCATTCGCGATTGAAAATAGGAATGTATTCCAGTATCAATCGCCCGAAAAGCGTGAACACGTACAGCAGGAGAAGAACGTTGGCGATGGACGCAACGAGGCGAAACACCTCCACGATCAGCGACTACTGCGCAAAGGGCGCCGACTCGGCGTCGGCCTGAGCGACCGCGCCATCGCCGGAGACCGCGACGTTCTCGGGAGAGAGCAAGAAGACTTTGCTCGTCACGCGTTCGATACGACCGTAGAGACCCAATGACAGGCCGCTCGCGAAGTCGATCAGGCGGCGAGCGTCTGCATCGCTCATTTGCGAAAGATTGATGATCACGGGCACTCCGTCACGGAAGTTCTCCGCAATGATCTGAGCATCGCGATACTGCTTGGGGTGCACAGTGAGAATTTCACTCACTGTGCCCACGGCAGGCTGACGCACGACGGCGGGTCGATGAATGGGGGTCACGGGTGCATCCGTCTTCTCCACCGCTTGCATTTTGCGGCTCGTAGGCTGCTGCGCGGTGGTCTCTTCGTAGACCTCTTCCTCGTCTGCGAGGCCCAGGTACACCATGGTTTTCTTGAGCGGGTTCGACATCGGATCCTCCGTTTTGCTCGTCTCTTTCGAGGCTAACCGTGCACGGGCCTTGGACCCGTGATTGCCGAGCCGATGCGCAGGTGTGTCGCACCCGCAGCGATCGCCTCAGCGAAATCTGTTGTCATGCCCGCTGACATCCAGGTCGCTCCTGGAACGACGCGTTGCACGCGTGCACGATATTCATGGAGGCGAGCGAAGGCGGATGCTGGCGGCTCATCGAGCGGTGCCACAGCCATCACTCCCCGAAGTTGCAGGCGAGAAAGACCGGCGATGTGCGTCGCAAGTGCTTCTATGTCGTCCGGAGCGACGCCACCTCGACCGAGGTCATCGGTCAAATTGATCTGGACAAGCACATCGAGCGGGCTATCGCCTTCGGCCCGGTCCAGCGCATCGGCGACCCGCTCGCGGTCAACCGAATGCACGAGCGTTGCGCTCGCGCGCACAGCCTTGGCTTTTTTGGATTGAATCTGTCCAATGAAATGCCAGTTCAGGTCGACGAGGTCCGCAAGCGCTTCAGTTTTTGCGCTGTATTCCTGCTGTCGGTTCTCTCCGACATCACGGACGCCGAGACGGTAGAGCTCACGTATCAACTCCGGCGGGTGAAATTTCGTCACGACGATACGCGTGATGTCCGAGAGCTCGCGACCTGAGGCACGAGCGGCATCGGCAATGCGCTCATCGATCGCACGAAGACGCTCGAGCAGCGCGTTTGCAGGAATCGTCACGGCCTGAACAACCGAACGACTACTTGAGGAAGTCGGGGATGTCGAGGTCGTCTTCTGAGAACGCCGAATCGTACGACGACGCTTCAGAAACGCCCGCTGTCACCGGAACGACCGGCGAGCGGTCTTCACTGTCGTCCCGCTCGTTCGCAGCTTCGGAGGCGGGTACCGCGGGCGCTGCTGGCACAGCCGGTGCACGTGACGCCGTTACAGGCTCGATTCGCAGCTGAGGCTCGCCACCGTCGAATCCAGCCGCGATGACAGTGACGCGCACTTCATCGCCGAGTGTGTCATCGATGACTGTTCCGAAGATGATGTTCGCCTCGGGGTGAGCTGCTTCTTTCACGAGCTGTGCCGCATCATTGATCTCGAAAATTCCAAGATTGGAACCGCCCTGGATCGACAGAAGCACGCCATGCGCACCTTCAATCGATGCTTCGAGCAGCGGGGACTCAACCGCAAGTTCAGCCGCCTTGATGGCGCGGTCAGCGCCGCGCGCCGAGCCAATGCCCATGAGCGCCGAACCGGCACCCTGCATGACCGACTTCACATCGGCAAAGTCGAGGTTTATGAGCCCGGGCGTCGTGATCAGATCGGTGATGCCCTGCACACCGGCAAGAAGCACCTGGTCTGCTGTGGCAAACGCCTCGATCATCGAGATTCCGCGGTCACTGATTTCCAGTAGACGGTCATTCGGAACGACGATGAGAGTGTCGACCTCTTCTTTGAGCTTCGCCACGCCCTCGTCGGCTTGGCTCTGCCTACGACGGCCTTCGAAGGAGAAGGGACGGGTAACAACACCAATGGTGAGAGCGCCGATCGACTTAGCGATGCGCGCAACAACGGGTGCGCCACCGGTTCCGGTTCCGCCACCTTCGCCAGCGGTGACGAACACCATGTCAGCACCAGAAAGCGCCTCTTCAATCTCTTCGGCGTGATCTTCGGCGGCGCGACGTCCGACCTCAGGATCAGCCCCGGCACCGAGTCCGCGGGTGAGCTCACGCCCAACATCGAGCTTGACGTCGGCATCGCTCATGAGGAGCGCCTGAGCGTCGGTGTTCACAGCGATGAACTCGACACCCCGCAGCCCAAGTTCGATCATGCGGTTGACAGCATTTACGCCGCCACCACCCACGCCGACAACCTTGATTACCGCGAGGTAGTTCTGATTCTGGCTCATGCCGGCCTCCGTCTCGTCCCGAACTTGTCTCTAACCTTCAACCTCTCGTTGAGGCTTAAAGAGCAGTTCAGCATGCATTTCCTGAATCGAAATTACGAGCCAGGTGATCATGCGAAGGGACGCCGCCCCGCGTGTCGCGACTTCGCTCGCGAGAACGGTTCAACCTCTGGTCGAGGGTTTATCCGACGACAGCAACGTCGGGCGATGAGACATCGTAAAAAGAGACGCTCTCCGACGGTTTCGCGACCATCAGCTTCTGCAGAGTGAGTGACTTCAAGGCCGACTCGTCTGCGCTCCCCCACACAATGCTGGTGTCTGTTCCGCCGAGGGTTAACGTGACGTCGTTCGCTGAGGTTGCGGTCACCGCCGTGACTTGCGGCCGCAAGTCATCTGACAGGCTCCGGAGCACCTGCCCCGCGGCAAGAAAAGCATCAGACCCAAGGCCCCCCTCGACGTCGATTGTCGGCAGGTTTTCGGGTGCTGACTCGGTGGTCGACAAGACCACACCTGCACCGTCGACCGTGCTAAAACCGGCGGGTGTTTCGACGATGCCAAGCGGCGTGCGTTCCACAATTCTCACCACAAGCTCATGTGGGGGCTTGGCTTCCAGGGCGTACGTCTCGACGAGCGGAAAAGCAACGAGTGCAGCCTTAATCGCGCTGGAATCAATCTGCGCGAGCGGGGTACCGAGCTGATCGGCAAGGGCGTTTTGCACCTCCTCCGCATCGAGCTGCGAGGTTCCCACGACAGAAATCTGCTCGACGGCGAACAGCGGGCTGTATGCAGCCCCAACGGTAACGAGCACAAGTAAACCGAGCGACGAGACGACACCGAGCGCGAGCATCCGTCGTCGTCTTTGCCGAACTGTGAATCTGCGAACCTCAGCCCGAAGTGCCTTGCGCCGAGCGCGGGCAGCACGCCACACGTCCCGCCATCGGACATTCGGTTGAGAAGGGAGATGTTCGCGGTCGCGCATATCTCGGGTGTCAGGTATTTCACCCGAATTCTGATCGGCTGAGGCGCCATCGACGCCCAACGGCACGACCGGGGCGAGGATCTCACTGTCGCTCGGCGCACTCGTTTCGGACGCCCTCGCAGTCGAATATGACTCGCGCGCGGGTCGGCCCGTCGGCGGAAGCGGAGTCGGGCGACGCATCCGTCTCAGTTTCCAGACAGCGCGAGAGCGTGGAGTACCTGCGGAATTATCTGATAAACATTTCCGCAACCCAGGGTGATGACGTAGTCACCGTCTTTTGCCACAGCCGCGGTGTACTCAGCTGCCTCTTGCCAATCCGACACAAAGCGAACATCTGAGGCTTCTGTGAATGCCGAGCTCACCAGTTCGCCGGTGACGCCCGGAATCGGATCCTCTCGCGCCCCGTAGACATCGAGCACGACAGTGTGGTCAGCGTATTGCTCGAGCACCTGGGCGAACTCGCGCGACATCAGCTGCGTTCGCGAATACGTGTGCGGCTGATGCACCGCAATGATGCGCCCACTACCCACCACACTGCGCGCGGCCGCGAGCGCGGCAGCCACTTCGGTCGGGTGATGGGCGTAATCGTCATAAACGCTGACTCCGCGCTCAACCCCATGAAGCTCGAAGCGGCGGACGGTGCCGGTGAACCCTGCGACGGCGCGAACTGCGTCCGAAAGTCCGTAGCCGAGCTCCAGGAGGACTGCGATAGCTCCGGCGGCATTGATCGCGTTGTGAACGCCAGGTATCGCCAGGCGAGCATCAACAGAGTCGGCACCAGCTGTGAGCGTGAACGAGACGGGACCGTCAGTACGTATATTGCTCAGGCGCACATCAGCGTGATCTGACGTGCCAAAAGTTGTCACGTTGCGGTGCGAAAGAGCAGCGTGCACGCGGCGTGCACCCGAATCGTCTGCGGATATGACGACAGCATCTCTCGCGCCCCCTGCGAACTTCACGAAGCCGCCGAAGAACGCGTCTTCGCTCCCCCAGTGATCAAGATGATCGGGATCGACATTCGTCACGAGCGCAACCGAGGTGTTGTACAGGGCGAACGTGCCGTCAGACTCGTCTGCCTCGATAACGAAAAGATCATCGGCGCCCGGGCCGCTTGAAGCGCCCAACTGGGCGATGACACCGCCATTGACGAAGTTTGGATCGGCTCCTAGCTGCTGGAGCGCCGTCACGATCATGCCGGTTGACGTGGTCTTGCCGTGAGCGCCCGCGACCGAAACCAACGGCCTGTCACCAATGAGCCAGTGCAGCGCTTGAGAACGGTGAATCACCGGCATCCCACGCTCTTTCGCCGTAACGAACTCAGGATTTTCGGGCCAGATCGCGCCCGTGTGAATCACAGTGTCGGCGTCGCCGAGGTGAGCCGCATCATGCCCGATGTGCACGCGCGCGCCGGCATCGGCCAATGCACGAAGGGCGGCGCTGTCGGCGCGATCGGATCCTGACACACGGATGCCGCGGGCCAAAAACATCTGGGCAAGGCCCGACATGCCGGAACCGCCGATGCCGATGAAGTGCGCGGCCTCGATGGACTCGGGAATCGGGAGGCTCAAATCAGGTCTGATCATGACGTGACAATTCTAGATCGGGGCGCCTGGGAGAAGCCGTCGGCGCGCCCGTCAGCGTCGCAGCGACGCATCAATCAGCTCGATGAAATTCTCCGACCCACGCCGGGTTCCGACTCGTGAAGCTGCGGTGCGCATCCGCTCGACCCGGGCATCGTCGTGCAAAAGCGGCACGATCACGGTGCGCACGCATTCGCCGGTGAATTCGGCATCCGGAATGATGATGGCGGCACCTGCCCGCACAGATGCCGAAGCGTTGAGCGCCTGCTCGCCGTTTCCTACTGCATACGGAACGTAAACAGCGGGAATACCGAGAGCACCAATTTCGCTCACGGTCGCAGCTCCGGAACGCGACACGATCACATCAGCCATGGCAAAAGCCAGATCCATCCGGTCGACGTATCGACGGAGCGCGTATCCGGGGATCTCGGGATCAGGAAGCTCTGAGCGTTCCCCCGTGACGTGGAGGATCTGCCACCCCGCTTCGGGCACTGCGTTCGCCGCGTCACCGAAGGCAGTGTTGAGGCGCAGGGCGCCGAGGGAGCCGCCGAACACCAGCAGTGTCGGAGTCTTGGGGTCTAGCCCAAAGAAATCAGCTGCCTCGTTCCGCAGGGCGTCTCGGTCAAGGTCAACGATCTCTCGACGCAGCGGCATTCCGACAACCGTGCTGCGCGCGAGCGGTGTTCCTTCAAAAGCGACACCGACCGCAGTGGCTCTTCTCGCACCGAGCCGGTTAGCAAGTCCTGGCTTCGCGTTGGCTTCGTGCACCACGAAGGGCACTTTTTCTCGTCGAGCAGCTACGTATGCGGGAGCGGCAGCGTATCCACCAAACCCCACAACAACGTCGACAGCTCTCTCGCGCAGTAGCGAGCGGACGTGGGAGATCGCGCCGCGATACTTCGCAGGGAATGCGAATGCAGCGCGATTCGGCCGCCGCGGAAACGGCACTTTATCGACGAAGAGCAGCTCGTAGCCGCGCAACGGCACTAGGCGCGCTTCGAGACCCTCTCGGGTACCGAGAACGAGAATCTGAGCGCTTGGATCGCGCTCTCGCAGCGAGTCAGCAACGGCGAGCAAAGGATTGACGTGGCCTGCGGTGCCGCCGCCGGCCAAAAGATACGTGGTCACCGTACGACGTTACCTTCGTACCGGAGCCTTCACGGGCAGAGTGCGTGCGAATGAGAGCAATACACCGCACGCGAGCAGCACCGATAAGAGAGACGTGCCACCCTGCGACATGAATGGCAGCGGTACGCCGAAGACGGGCAGCAGGCGAAGAACCACACCCACGTTCAGCAGTGCCTGGCCGACGATCCAAATCGTGATGGCTCCAGAGGTGATGCGCACGAACGGATCGTCGGTCTTCCGCACGATATGAAAAGCACCGACTGCAAACAGTGCGAACAACAAAAGCACCACGATGCACCCGATCATGCCGAGTTCTTCGCCGACAATTGCGTAAATATAGTCGTTCGCCGCGGCCGGCAACCAGCTGTACTTCTCTTTTGAATTGCCAAGACCCAGGCCGAAGAAACCACCGCTGGCGAGGCCCCAGATGCCGTGCAGGGGCTGGTAACAACCGTTGTAGTAGTCAGCAAGACAATCCTCGCTGATGAAGCTCATGAAACGGCGCATACGGTCAGGACTCGTGATGGCAAGGAAGGCGACAGCTCCTGCCGAGAGAATCACCGGCAGGATAAAGATGCGGAGCTTTACTCCCGAGAAAAAAAGTGCCGCCAAGACGATGAGAAAGAGAATCATCGCGGTTCCAAGGTCGTGCCCCGCCATAACCGTGGCGATGACCGCTGCTGCGACGGGAACGGCAGGAATAAATACGTGCCGCCAATCAGCGAGCAGCGTTCGTTTTCTATAGAGGATGAACCCCAGCCAGATAGCGAGCGTGAGTTTCAGAAACTCAGACGGCTGCGCTTGAAACCCGCCGATGTTGATCCAGTTTCGGTTTCCGTCGTTCTCAATTCCGAGCGGGGTGAAAACGAGGAGCTGAAAAAGCGTCGCGAAGATGAGCGCGGGCCACGCGATTCGCTTCCAGAACACGAGAGGAAGTCGCGAGCAGATGAACATCAAAGGCACGCCGAGAAGGGCGAACACCCCCTGCTTTAGGGCGACAACGTATGGGTCGGCAGCGGCTGATGTCGCCGACAGAATCATGACGAGTCCGAAACCCGTCAACAACAACGCGGTGGAGGCGATAAGCAAGAACTCGCTCGGAACGGGTGCGAAGACGCGCCCGAGAGAGACTCGGGCTGCCAGACCGCGTTTCGTCGGGGGCTCAGTCGATGAGGCCGGGCGTGGCGCTGTCGTCGTCACCGTCGGCCCCTCCCTTTCTTTCCTGCACCGCCTGCGCAAATCGTCGCCCACGGTCAGCGTAAGAAGAGAACTGATCGAATGAAGCGGCGGCGGGGGCGAGCAGAACTACGTCCCCATCTGCCGCAATTCCCGAAGCAAGTTCGACGACTCGCGCCATGATGTCCTCAGTCTCACTGTGGAACACCTCGAAAACCGGCACTGCGGGCGCGTGTCGCTCGAACGCCGCCACGATCTGCTCGCGATCGATTCCGATCACGATAGCCGCGCGAGCCTTTGAACCACGGTCCGCAATCAGTTGGGCGAGATCGACGCCTTTGAGGAGGCCACCCACCACCCAAATCGCACCGGGGTACGTCGCGAGCGACGATGCCGCTGCATGAGGGTTTGTCGCTTTCGAATCGTCGACCCATAAAACTCCGTCAGCGCGTGAGACCACTTGAATGCGGTGCGGGTCGAGTTCGAACTCGCGAAGCGCCGTGCGGATCGCCGCCGCATCAACGTCGAGGGTCCGGGCCAGCGCGCTCGCGGCAAGAATATTCGACACGATGTGCGGTGCCCCCAATCCTCGTTCGTCGAGTTCGGCCAATGTGGTGAGCTCCTGAGCGCTCGTTCTGCGCTCAGCGACAAAGGCGCGATCGACAAGGATGCCGTCGACGAGGCCCATATCGCTCGGCCCGGGAATACCGAGATCAAACCCGACAGCGCGCGCGCCTTCAACGACCTCGGCGTCCTCGACCATGAGCCGCGTTGCTTCGTCTGCTTTGTTGTAGACACAGGCGATCTTCGTGTTGTCGTATACGCGCGCTTTGGCATCACGGTATGCCTCAGCTGAGCCGTGCCATTCCAAGTGATCATCGGCAAGGTTGAGGCAGACACTCGCATGCGGTGACAAGCGATCCGGGCCGCTTTGGTGACCCAGGTACCAAAGCTGATGGCTCGATAACTCAACGACGAGCACGTCGAATCCACTCGGGTCGCGCACCGCGTCAAGCACAGGCACGCCGATGTTTCCGCAGGGCGCGGCTCTGAGGCCGCCCGCCGTCATCATCGTCGCCGCGAGACGCGTGGTCGTGGTTTTGCCGTTGGTGCCTGTGACAAGAACCCATGCAGCAGGCTCCCCCTGAGGAGTGAGTACTTTGTCACGCACGCGCCATGCGAGCTCGATATCGCCCCACAACGGCACCTGGTTTTCACCTGCCCACTGAATGAGCGGATGCCGCGGCGAAAAGCCGGGTGATGCGATGACTACGTCGGGTTCGAATTCGGTGAGCACAGCCGGCGGACACTCAAGGGACCCGAGCCACAGCGTGGCACCGATAACCGGCACGAGTCGTTCGTACTCCTCTGCCGCCGTCTCACTGATGACAAGAACGTCAGCGCCGAGTTCGGTGAGGGTGTCGGCAACGGAAAATCCTGTCACCGAAAGCCCGAAAACCGCGACCTTCAGCCCTTTCCAGTCGGAGTGCCAACTGGTGAGTTCAGAAAGGGGTGCGCTCACGTTCGCGACAACCATTCCACGTAGAACAGGCCGACTCCGGTGAGGGCAAGGAGGCCGGCGATGATCCACATTCTGACAACGATGGTGATCTCGGGCCATCCCCTCATCTCGAGGTGATGGTGAAGCGGACTCATGAGGAAGAGACGTTTACCGCGGGTGACCTTGAAATACAGTCGCTGCAAGATCACCGATCCGGAAGCGACGACGTACACACCTGCGACGAGCACGAGCAGCAGCTCGACGCGCATGAGGATCGCCATAGCTGCGACGACTCCACCGATTGCCATCGATCCAACGTCTCCCATGAAGACATCGGCCTTCGGAGCATTCCACCAGAGGAACCCAACAAGAGCGCCAACAAACGAAGCCGAAATGATAGCGAGATCAAACGGGTCGCGAACGTCGTAGCATCCTGGTTGGTTAACAGGATCAAGCGCGGTTCGAGCGCAAAGCTGCTGGAACTGCCAGAACGACATGAGGCTAAAGCCACCGACAACAAAGATCCCGGCTCCCGCAGCGAGGCCATCAAGGCCGTCCGAGACGTTTACCGAGTTGGATGCCGCTACCCCAATGAGCGTGATCCACACCGTGTAAAGAATCCATCCCGCGATCGCGCCGAGAGCCATGAAAGATAATGCCGGAATATCTCGGAAGAGCGAAACATAAGGGCTTGCGGGTGTGGACCCCGCGGCGTTGGGGAAATTCAGGGCGACAACCGCAAACGGCACCGCGACAACAATCTGGCCGAGAATCTTGCGCCAACCTGACAGCCCAAGGCTGCGTTGCTGACGGACCTTCATATAGTCATCGATGAAGCCGACTGCGCCGAACCCCACCATCATCCAGAGCACCAGGATCCCGGAGATCGTCGGTGGATTATTGCCAACGTAGGTGCCGATGAGATAACCGACGATCGTACCCGCGATGAAAATCGTGCCGCCCATTGTGGGGGTTCCCCGCTTGGCCTCGTGCGCGGGGATATTGCCGTCTTCGGGGGTGCGAATTACCTGGCCCCAGCCCCACTTGCGAAACAGGCGCAGGAAAGCTGGCGTGAGGAAGAGCGTAAACGCGAGGGAGATCGCAGCAGCAGTTAGGAGTGATCTCACGAGAAGAATTCTCCCAGACGATCGCCGAGAAAACGGAGCCCGGCAGAATTGGACGACTTCACGAGCACACGGTCACCGTCACGAAGCTCAGTGGTCAAGTAGTCGTATGCGGCATCAGCATCGGCAAAGTACACCGCTTCGCCGTCCCACGAGCCCTGCGCAACAGCTTCGAGGAACATGCGTCGAGCCGCGTCACCGATAATCACGATGCGCTCGATACCGAGTCGCACAGCCAGCAGCCCAATGCGGTCGTGCTCCTCTTCGGCATACTCGCCGAGTTCGCTCATCGCGCCGAGCACAGCGACACGGCGCTGGTCGGGTGTGGTGATCTGCGCAAGAGTCCGCAACGCCGCAGACATCGAGTCCGGACTCGCGTTGTAGGCGTCGTTGATGATGCGAACGCGGTCGGACCCGAGCGGCTGCATGCGCCAGCGCTCGGCAATCTCCACCTGTTCAAGTCTGTGAATGGCATCCTTCCCGCTCACGCCGAGCGCCGTAGCCGCCGCGAGGGCCGCAAGCGCGTTCATCACGTGGTGTGCGCCGAGTACGCGCAGTCGCAATTGGGCACTGACCCCATCAACTGAGACGGTACAGAGCGTGCCTTCGCCCGTGACTTCGACATCAGATGCGTGCACGTCGGCTTTCGCTGCGTGGCCGAACCAACGCACCGCTACGTCGTTCTCTTGCGCGATCGGACTCATCGCGACGACGCGGCCATCGTCGGCGTTGAGCACGGCGAGACCACCGCTTCGCACAGCACGCACAAGTTCTGACTTGGCTCGGAAAGTCTCTTCTATGCCGCCGAAGCCCCCGGCGTGCGCCATCCCCACCATCAACACGATGCCGACATCAGGGGCCACAAGGCCCGCAAGCTTCGCGATTTCTCCGGGTCCGCTCGCACCGAATTCGCTCACGAGATACTTCGTATCGTCGGTCACCCGCAGCATAGTGAGCGGCGCGCCCACTTCGTTGTTGAACGATGCGTGCGGCGAAACAGTGTCGCCATCGGCTGCCAAAATGTGCGCCAGCATGTTTTTGGTCGTCGTTTTGCCGTTCGAACCGGTGATGCCCACAACGCGCAATTGACCACGTGCGCGCACTCTTCCAACAACTTCGCGTGCGAGGTCAGCGAGAGCCTCGACAGTGTTCTGTACGACGATCTGCGAAATGGATGCCTCGACCACGTGTTCCACGATCGCAACGAGTGCGCCCTGCGATGCCGCAGTAGGCACGAACCGGTGGCCATCTGTGGTTTCGCCGGGCTTTGCGACAAAGATGTCGCCGGGCCCGATGTTGCGCGAATCAGTGTCGACGGTACCTTCGACCCGCGTGTCAGCCGTGGCAGATCCGTCAAGAACGAGCGAGCCGTTGATGACACCGGCAAGGTCAGTGAGTGTAAGAGAAATCATGATGGGGAGGCCACTGGTGTCAGCGCCGCTCAACCAAACTTCGAAAGAATGGTGGGCTGGGTGTCGCTCGGCATGACGCGGAAGGTCTTGAGAACCTGCGTCATGGCCTTCTGGAAGGCCGGCGCTGTGGCCGCAGATGACGTTACCTTAGTGGGCTCGTCGAGGGTGACAGCCACGACATATTGCGGGTCGTCAGCGGGGGCGAAACCGATCATCGTCGTGAAGTAAACACCAGCTTTGTAGCCGCCATTTCCATCTGACTTTTCACCGGTTCCGGTCTTGAACGCAATGCGATATCCCGGCACCTGAACCTGATCCGACAGATCGCCCTGGATTGCGACGTTCTCCATCATCTGCTGCACGTCCTCCGCGGTTTCGGAGCTGATGACCTGCGTTGTGTCGCTCGTATCCGGCTTCGTGACTGTGCCATCTGCACTCGTGCACGAATCCACGAGTGAGAGCGGAATCTTCACTCCATCATTCGCTATTGCCTGGTAGGCACCGACCAATTCGGGGACTGTCGTCGTGAGGCCTTGACCGAAAGCTGTGTTGTAAAAAGTCTGCGTGCCCCACTCGTCTGCGGGGTAGATCAGACCAGATTGTTCACCCGAGAACCCGATCGCACTTCCGATGCCGATTCCAAACTTCTTCAGGTAGTCATAACGCGTTTCTGCGCTTTCAAGTTCAGCAAATTTCGAGATACCCGCATTCGACGAATCCACCAAGACCCCGGTCAGGTGGTAGTTATATGCCGGATGCACGAAAGCGTCTCGCACGCGGGCACCGTCGGCGAAGTACTCGAGGCTGGACGCTGAGACAGTTGTCTCCATCGTTGCGGCACCAGAATCGAGCAGACTCGCAGCAGTCAATGGTTTGAACGTCGATCCGGGCTCGAACGTGTCTTTGAAGATGCGTGAATACCAGTCATCAGATGATGAGGCTTCAATGTCGTTGGGGTCGACTGTGGGGTACTCAGCGGCAGCCTTGATCTGGCCGGTTTTGACGTCAACGACCGTAATTGTGCCGCTTTGCGCGCCCATGTTCTGTGTCTGCTCAGCGATGAGTTGTTGCATGTACCACTCGAGATCACGGTTGATAGTGAGTTTGAGTGTTCCACCGTCAACGGCAGCTGTTTCAGTCTCTGTGCCCGGGATGACAACACCGTCGGCGCCCTTCTGATACAGAACCTCACCGTCTTCCGACGCGAGGCAGGAGTCCTCGGTTTTTTCCAGACCCGCGAGCGCTGCGCCGTCGCTACCAACGAATCCGACCAGGTTCCCGCCGACGGCACCATCGGGATATGTGCGCGAAGGGTGTGGTGAGAAAGTCAGGTATGAGTACCCGAGATCTGCGAGAGCACGGTACTGCTCTGTCGTGAGGCTCTGTGCAAGATAAGCGAACTGGGAGTTGGGATTTTCGGCAAGAGCATCCGTGATGATCTGCTCGATCTCGTCCGCGGTCTGCCCGGTGATTGCAGCCATCTGGGCCGCTTGGTCGGCCACGGATGTGGTGACTGTCTTGCCGTCCACTTCTTTCTTGATCGGAGCGACATTCATTGGCGAGAGCACACCGTCATACAGCAGAATGGAGCCCGCGAGGGTCTGCCCTTCATCGTCAACGATCTCGCCGCGCGCGCCGTAAAGTTTCTGCGCGCTTCCGAGGCTCAGTTCCATCGAGTCTTCGATGTGCTGGTCGGCATTGACGACCTGAATATCTACCAGCCGCACCACGAAACCAGAGAGCACAGCGAGAACTACAGCGAGCGCGACGACGGTTCGGCGTCTGGGACTACGGGTGCTTCGCGTCGTCATAGTCTCAGTGTGTCTGCGGCGTCGGCAGGCCGTCGGTCAATGCCGGGGGTGTCGCGGAATCGGATGCGGCAGAGTCGGATGCCGCAGAGTCGGATGCCGCAGAGTCGGATGCGGAACCGCTCTCTTCTTCGATCGTTGCCGCGGGAGGTCCCGTGATGGTCGCATCGGGGGAAGTCACAAGAGGCGTGTCAGTGATGAGTGCGTTGGGCACGGAGGCCCGCGACAGCGCGTCAACCGATGAAGAAGACACCGAGGCCTGCTGCATTCCGAGTATGGCGCCGTCACTCAACCGCAAATAGCTCGGCGACTCATTGATGACCATCCCGAGAGCCGAAGCATTCGCGGCAAGGTACTGCGGTGAGCTGAGACCCGCGACATCGTCGTAGACCATTTGCTTTTGATAAGTAAGGTCGCGCTCTTGCTGCGTGAGCGAAGAAAGCTGATAGGTCGTCTGCGTGGTCAAAATCGAGAGGGTCATTTGTGCGCCAGCAATAGCGACTGCTCCCGCAACCGCGACGATTCCGTAGAGCAGCCGTGGGCGACGGCGACGGTGAGGTGCAGTGACGACTTCAAGACGCCGCTGCGGGAACTCGTGCTCGAACTGTTCGAATTCGACCGGCGTCGTGATCGATGTCATCGCTGTGCTCATAGCGCCGGCCTCACTCGTTCTGCAGCGCGCAAACGTACTGGCGTTGCCCGTGGGTTCTCTGCGCGTTCTTTTTCCGACGCGAGTTCAGCGCCTCTGACGAGAAGCTTGAATTTCGGCGCGTGCTCAGCCAGCTCAACGGGAAGCCCCGGAGGTGTGGCCGAACGCACTGCATTCGCGAAGACCCTCTTGACGAGTCGGTCTTCCAGCGATTGGTAGGACATGACAACGATGCGCCCACCGACTCCGAGCGCACCCATTGCTGATGGAATTGCTGCCTCAACAGCGGCAAGCTCGGCGTTCACTTCGATGCGCAGGGCTTGAAATACCCGTTTGGCCGGATGTCCACTGCGCTGGAGAGCAGCGGGGGTTGCATCGTGCAAGATCTTGACGAGAGCACCGGATCGCACCAGCGGCTCCTGAGCACGAGCCGCGATGATCGCCCGGGCGTAGCGTCCAGCAAGTTTCTCTTCGCCGTATCGCTCGAAAATTCGGCGGAGATCACCCTCGCCATACGTCGCGAGGACATCAGCCGCTGTCATACCCTCGCTCTGGTCCATCCGCATATCGAGCGGAGCATCCTGCGAGTATGCAAACCCGCGATCGGCTTCGTCGAGCTGAAGCGACGAGACTCCAAGGTCGAACAGGATGCCGTCAACCTTCGACATCCCGAGGTCAGCGATCGCGTCGGCGATGCCGTCGTACACCGTGTGAACAAGAGTGACGCGCTCGTGAAATGGCGCCAGTCGCTCCCCCGCGATGCGGAGTGCATCGCGATCGCGATCAAGACCAATCAGCCGGATGTTCGGGAACCGTTCGAGCAGGGCCTCAGAGTGTCCGCCCATGCCGAGAGTCGCGTCAACGACGACGGCGCCGTCGGCCTGAAGAGCCGGTGCGAGAAGCTCGATGCACCGCTCCAGCAGTACCGGTGTGTGAATGTCACGAAGGTTCATGATGTAGCCGGGTGTCCGTCGGTCCTGATCCCCCTCCGCGTCGACCTGGCACCGGGGAAGTGTGTCAGGGCGGCCGGTGGGGTATCACGACCGAGGGCTCAGAAAAGTCCCGGAATCACCTCCTGTTCCATTTCTGCGTAAATCTCTTCGTTGCTCTCGGCGTAGGTGTTCCACGCGTTGGTATTCCAGATCTCGGCGTGGGCTCCCACTCCGGTCAAAATCAGTTCTCGCTCAAGACCTGCATAAGCGCGAAGCGGCTGCGGGATAGTGATGCGGTTCTGACTGTCGGGCTTTTCTGCGCTCGCACCGGAAAGGAACATGCGCAGGAAATCGCGGGTCTGTTTGTTGGTGAGAGGAGCTTCTCGGATGCGCTCGTGGATGCGCTCGAACTCTTCGGTGGAGAAGACGTACAGGCAGCGCTCCTGCCCACGCGTGATCACGACCCCCGACCCGAGATCGTCACGAAACTTCGACGGGAGGATGACTCGCCCTTTGTCGTCGAGTTTGGGAGTGTGCGTGCCCAGCAGCATTCGAGCTATCCACCCCCTTCGTCCGGCCCCGCGAGGATATTCACCACTTTACTCCACTCTCCTCCACTTTGCTATCAAATCGTGCTCTTTCGCCACTATTCGTGCGATTTGATGCCCCCTTGCGAACGCCACCGCGCGTGAAAACGCAAAAAAACACCGACCCTAAGGCCGGTGTTTTTAGAGAGGGAGGAAAGTGGAGGGTTATCGCCCTTCTTGGCGACGGTCCCATCGATCATTCATACGGTCCATGAACGAAGCGGACGCCTTAGCTTTGGGCGCTCGCGATGTCTGGGGAACAGACGACGACGTGCTCTTGGAGCGGGTTGGCGTGACAGCAAGCACAACTCCGCCCAGCATGACGACGAAGGCCACAACGCCCACAGCGATGATTTGCGACGACACACCGACAACAAGCCCGCCTAGCCCCACGAGGACCAGAATCGAGCCGTACACGATGTTTCGATAACTGAGCGTGCGGCTGCCGTTTGCGGTGCTCACGACGTCGGCGTCGTTGCCCATGAGATGGCGTTCCATCTCATCTAGCAGGCGCTGCTCCTGTTCGGAGAGTGGCATGCGTCCCCCTCGTTCTGTCTGACACGATAATTCTACCCGTGCGTTAGAACACTAGGCTAGGCCTGTGTCGAGCTTCTCGGATCCGAAAACGGTGGTTTCTCAGCGTCTCGACACCTTTGTCACATCTCAACGCTCACATACTCGCGAAATGGGAAGCGAAGCGGCACAATTTGTGAATGCCGCTGCAGCAGCGTTTGACGGTGGCAAGAGGTTGCGAGCACGTTTTTGCATTGCTGGTTGGAAAGCTGTCGCAGAAGCTTCCGGAAGAACGGTGCCTCTCACAGGCGCCGTTGTCAGCGCCGCGGCATCCCTCGAGATTTTTCACGCCGGTGCGCTCGTTCATGACGACATCATCGACAATTCGGACACACGTCGTGGCGGTCCGGCAGCGCACCGGGCGCTCGAGGCCGCGCACGTTTCGTCGGGCTGGGTGGGCAATGCCGCGTCTTTCGGTCGCGCCGGAGCAATTCTGCTCGGTGATCTCCTCGTCGCGTGGAGCGACGATCTCTTAGAAGAGGGTCTCAGCGACTCAGATTCCGTCACTGCGGCGAACGCCCGCGCCGAATACGCGCGGATGCGCCGCGACGTCACAGTGGGTCAATTTCTCGATGTGGCAGAGGAGTCAGCGTTTCACTCGGCCCCCGACTCCGAGCATGCCGAGCGCGCGCTGCGCGTGGCATCACTAAAATCAGCGCGCTACAGCATCCAGCAGCCACTCTTGATAGGCGCAGCTCTCGCCGGCGCCGACACTTCACAGCGACATGCGCTGAGCGCATTCGGTCATCCGGTGGGCATGGCCTTCCAGCTGCGCGACGATGTACTCGGTGTCTTCGGCGACGAGGCGATCACCGGGAAGCCCTCGGGAGACGACCTCCGCGAAGGAAAACGCACTGTATTGATTGCCTACATGCGCGAGGCACTCGATTCGGGTGCACGACGAGTGGTCGATGAGCTCATCGGGGATCCCGAGCTGACACCAGATCAGATCGCTTCACTGCAGCAAACAATCATCGACACCGGAGCGCTCGAGCGCACCGAGAAGCTCATTGCTCAGTTTGCGCACGACGCTGATCGATCACTTTCAGGCTCTCGGCTCAGCAATACCGCTGTCGGAGAACTACGCGACCTTGCGCGCGCAGCCACGGCACGCACGGCCTGAGCACATGAGTGTTGCACGTCCCCTCAGATGAGGAGACTGGCGACGTCCGGTTAGGCCAGCACCCGGGCGACGCGACGCACCTCGTGCTTGCGGCCCGCACGCAAGGCTTCGATGGGCGCAACGCCAAGGGAGTCTTCGGCCGTCAGCAGCCAATCGATCGCTTCATCATCACTTAATCCGGCATCATGCAACACGATCGCGGTGCCGCGCAGCGATGAAAGCGGCTGGTCGTCCAAGAGGAAGACCGCGGGAACACGCAACGCGCCATGCCGACGTGAGGCGATGAGCTGGCTCTCATCGAGACGACGCTTCACGCGCCCGAGTGTTTCGCCCAGAACCTCAACGAGTTCGGGGAGGCTCAACCATTCGGTCGGGGTCTGGGGACTGTTCTCGGCACTCACTCTGCCATGATCTCATCTCTTACTGACCGAACGCGACGCGAGATTGTGATTCGTGGGAGGTGAGGCGCTCCGCTTCTGGCGGCTGAGCATCCGTAGACTCTCCTCGTGAGCACGAGTCAGCAGGCGGACCCGCTGATCGGCCGTCTAGTTGATGGTCGATACCGTGTGCGCGCCCGCATTGCCCGCGGGGGCATGGCTACCGTTTACGTCGCAACCGACATGCGTCTCGAGCGCCGCATCGCGCTGAAGGTAATGCATGGCCACCTCAGCGACGATGCCGTCTTCCAAAGCCGTTTCATCCAAGAGGCGCGAGCCGCAGCACGTCTCGCCGACCCACACGTCGTGAACGTGTTTGACCAGGGTCAAGACGGCGACATGGCGTACCTCGTCATGGAGTATCTGCCCGGCATCACGCTTCGCGATCTTCTTCGCCAGCAACGACGGCTGACAGTTCCCCAGACCATGACCATCATGGACGCTATCCTTTCCGGCCTTGCAGCAGCCCATCGGGCCGGAATTGTCCACCGTGATGTGAAGCCCGAAAACGTGCTCCTTGCCGAAGACGGTCGCATCAAAATAGGTGACTTCGGACTCGCAAGAGCAACAACCGCAAATACCGCAACCGGTCAGATGCTGTTGGGAACCATCGCGTACCTCGCTCCTGAGCTCGTCACGCGCGGCACAGCAGATGCCCGCAGCGACATCTATGCACTCGGGATCATGCTCTACGAAATGCTTACGGGTGATCAGCCCTATAAAGGTGAGCAGCCCATGCAGATCGCCTACCAACACGCCACCGACTCTGTGCCGCGCCCGAGCGTCAAGAACCCCGACGTCCCGGAAGCGCTTGACGAGTTGGTGCTGTGGGCAACCGAACGCTCCCCCGATGGTCGTCCCGATGACGCCGATCGGATGCTGGAGCGCCTTCGCGATATCGAACGTGAGCTAGGCATTGCACCGCAGGTCGCGCGAACACTCGCTATCGGCACGGCCGTCGCCGACGCTGGGCTCGATTCTGGTGAGCTCACTCGCACCCTGCCCCCGGCGGTGACGTCGCCGTCAACCGTCGTCGCCGAAGTCGACAACGCGACACGACTTCGCCGCGCCGCTCGGCGAAGATCAGCAAAGGGCGGCTGGCTTTTCGTCCTCGTCATGTTGCTGACGGCACTCGCCGGCGGCGCTGGCTGGTGGTTCGGCTCGGGTCCTGGTTCTCTCATCTCGGTGGCACAGGTGGCCGGCCTCACCTACGACGAAGCAGCGTCCCGGCTCGCCCAAGATGGCCTTGTGGCGTCCGAAACTGGGCAATACACCCTCGATGTCGCAGCGGGTCAGGTGATTTCTACCGATCCTGGTGCGGGACGATTTGTCGAGAAAGATGCGGCGATCGAAGTCTTCGTTTCGCTAGGGCCAGCGCCCCATGACATCCCCTCGCTGACAGGAGTCACCGAAACGGATGCCCGAAATGCCCTCACCGCGGCACAGGTTGACGTTGGCGACAACGAATACATCTTCACCGATGCCGACAGAGACATCGTTCTGAGCGCAACCGTGACGCCTGGTCTTGGCGGCGATGCCTACGACTGCACAAACGGCTGCACTGTGCTCGAGGGCGACAGCGCAACGTTGACCGTGTCCGCAGGCCAGGTGCCCGGCGTTTCTGGACTGAGCGTCGGCAGTGCAACATCGACGCTGCAGGATGTCGGACTGCAAGTCTCAGAGAATCAGGTCACCACAACGAGCGATTCCATCGCCAAAGGCGACGTGATCGGAATCGGCGATCGCGACAGTGGCGGCGACTGGCGCCCAGGAGATACCGTGACGCTCATCGTCTCTGATGGGCCACCGCTGTTCCCGGTGCCCAACGTTGTGGGGATGACGCGCGACGAAGCTAGATCGGTGATCGAGAACGCCGGATTCGAAGTGAACTTCGCCGTGTTTTGGAATGCACTACCCGACGGCTTGACCGAGGTAACTGCGACCGACCCGACCGCAGATTCTCAAATCGTCAAGGGTGCGACCGTATATCTTCAGATCACGGCATCCGGCTAAGAAAAGAGCGCGCGGTCTGCGAAGGGATCTCACATGGTGACTGCAGCATTGACCGTGATTCTCGCGATTCTGTCGGGCCTGCTGATCGGCTTCGTCGCACGCACGGTATTGTCCACTCCCGCAGGTTGGCCACGCAGCATCATCGTGGGTCTGGCTGTTTTTGCTACGGGACTTCCGTTCGCGACGTGGATGCTCGATCAGACCGGGCTTCTCACAGACGGCGAAGTAATCGATGCACCGGCCGCCTTCGCGGCGCTCGCCGTCGTGATGCTTTCTACCGGCTGGGTATTCGCCCTCGGACTCGCGCTGCTCGTGGCGATCGAAACCATCTTTCCCACCCGTCACCTCCAAAACCCGATCGACATGGTGCGGGCGGCTATCAAGCAACGCAAACGAACACGCCGATACCTGCAGATCATCGGCATTGCGTCGCGTCACGGTGCAGGCTGGCTCGTAGAGGGCAGGTCACGCGTTCGCCAAGACTTGACGACGAGCGAACAGCGCGCTCGTGCCGTCATCGCGACGATCAACGATTCCGGCGTCACTTTCGTCAAACTCGGACAGGTGTTGTCTACGCGGCGTGATCTCGTACCAGAGCCCTATCTCAGCGCTCTGGCGACACTGCAGTCCGAAGCCACAACACTCCCCTGGGACGACATTCGCTCTGTCATTGAAACAGGTCTTGAAGCGCCCATCGACACAGTGTTCAGGTCGATTAACCCCGAGCCGCTTGCTGCCGCATCCGTCGCGCAGGTACACGAGGGCGTGCTGCACGACGGCAGTGTCGTCGTCGTGAAGGTGCAACGGCCCGCGGCCCGGGCACAGGTCGAAGCGGATGCCGACATCATCGTTCGCCTAGCCGAACGAGCCGAAACGCACACACGTTTCGGACGAGATCTCAATCTTGCCGCGGTAGCGCGGAGCTTCACAGCGACACTGCTCGACGAGCTCGACGAGCTCGACTACCGCGTCGAGGCCACAAATCTCGAGATGATCCGCCATACGCTCAAGGAGCAGCCGAATCATCCCGAACGGCTACAGATCGTCGTGCCGAAGGTCTACCCGAAAGCTTCGGGGGCCCGAGTGCTGACGATGGATCTCGTGGCCGGGCAACCACTTAGCCGAGCTTCGGCCCGCATTGCCGATATGCAGCGGAGCGAGCGGGAGTCCCTCGCACGTGGGCTCATGGAGATTGTTCTTGAGCAGATTTTGGTACACGGGGTCTTTCACGCCGATCTTCATCCCGGCAATGTCATATTGCGCCCCGATGGATCTCTCGGCCTGATCGACTTCGGCGCCGTCGGCGTCATAGAACGAAGCCGGCGACAGCGTCTCACAGCCGTTATGCTCGCAGCCATCAGCGAAGACGATATCGCCGCGACGGAAGCTCTATTGCTCATCGTCGATGTTCCCGACGATGCAAACGTCGATTCCCTCCGGCACGATGTCGGAATCGTCATCACTACCGAGCGACACCGGCCGCGTGGCAACGGTTCGATCTTCACGCGGCTCCTCGACGTCATCCGACAGCACCGCATTGCGCTTCCGGGCGACCTTGCTGCCGCTTTTCGGAGCTTCGCAACACTCGAGGGATGTCTGAAGACACTTGACCCCGATTTCGATATGTTCGATCAGGCGCTGCCGATGGTGCCTAAGCTCCTGCGCCGCTCACATTCGCTCCAAAATTCAGCGGTGAGCTTGCAGGCTCAAGCGAGCGTGACTGCGGCTCTTTTACGAGGCATACCGCGCCGCCTCGACTCGCTGCTGTCAGGACTTGAAAAGGGCACAGCGGGTGTGACGCTCCGCGCGCTCACCGACGAACCGGCGCAAAGTTTCTTACAGAAAATCACCGCCGAAATTGTGGGCACGTTCATGTCCATCGCAGCCGTCGTCATCTCCGTCGTGCTCATCGTCACAGACTCGGGCCCGGTGCTTTCGGGAGGGATCCGACTTTTCGACCTTTTCGGCGCCCTGATCGGCTTCTTCGGCTTCTTGGGCGTATTGCGAGTACTGCGACAGACGGCTATTAGGCGCCGAAGACAGCGCTAGTCCCACTCGAACATCGCAGGCAGATGCGTCTGAAGGTACGGGTTCTTCACACGCCGCAGCTTGCTCAGCGGTGTTCGAGTTCTTCGGCCACCAGAAACGCAAGCTCGAGCGACTGCATGTGATTCAACCGCGGGTCACACAGTGACTCGTAGCGGGTCGCAAGAGTTGCTTCGTCGATCTTCTCGGATCCGCCCAAGCATTCGGTGACATCGTCGCCGGTCAATTCAACGTGAATTCCACCGGGGTGAGTCCCCACGGCGCGGTGCGCCTCGAAGAAGCCGCGTACCTCGTCGACCACGTCGTCGAAACGTCGTGTCTTGTATCCCGTGGGAGTTGTGATGCCGTTTCCGTGCATCGGATCTGTCACCCACAGGGGCGTAGCTCCCGAGTCTCGCACGGCTTCAAGCAGGGGTGGAAGAGCATCGCGGATTTTTCCGGCGCCCATTCGCGTGATGAAGGTAAGGCGGCCAGGCTCACGTTCGGGGTCGAGTTTGTCGATGAGCGCGAGAGCCGTCTCCGGGGTCGTGTTCGGGCCGAGCTTCACGCCGATGGGGTTACGGATCTTGGAGAAGTAATCGATGTGCGCACCGTCAAGGTCACGAGTCCGCTCACCTACCCACACGAAGTGGGCCGAAGTGTTGTAAGGCGTTGCGGTGCGGGAGTCGATTCGCGTCATCGGACGCTCGTAGTCCATGAGAAGACCCTCGTGGCCCGTGTAGAACTCAACTCGACGCAGATCATCAAAATCAGCGCCGGCGGCCTCCATGAACTTGATCGCGCGGTCAATCTCCGCGGCGAGACCTTCGTAGCGCTGATTCGCGGGGTTCTTAGCGAATCCCTGGTTCCAGGAATGCACTTCACGGAGATCGGCGAAACCACCCTGCGTGAACGCGCGAATGAGATTGAGAGTCGAAGCGGCTGTGTGGTACCCCTTCAGCAGTCGCTGCGGGTCAGCCTGGCGAGAAGCCTCGGTGAAGTCGTAGCCGTTGACAATGTCACCCCGGTAGGCGGGAAGCGTGACATCGCCGCGAGTCTCGGTGTCGCTCGAACGCGGTTTCGCAAACTGACCTGCCATTCGCCCCATCTTGACGACCGGCATAGAAGCGCCGTACGTCAGGACGACAGCCATCTGCAGCACCGTCTTGATGCGGTTGCGAATCTGAGACGCTGTCGCGCCAGCGAATGTCTCAGCGCAGTCACCGCCCTGAAGCAGGAAGGCACGCCCACCAGCGGCCGCGGCAAGGCGGTCGCGCAACATGTCTACCTCGCCTGCGAAGACAAGAGGTGGGAGGGTAGCCAACTCGTCGGAGACGGCGGCGACAGCATCCTGCGATGACCACTGCGGTTGCTGCTTGATGGGGAGGGTACGCCAGTGATCGAGCGCGTCCAACGGCTGAAGCATCCGTTTAGTCTAGTGGCGCTCAGCCTCGAGCCGCGCCTTCGCTGTCGACGCATATACGTCCTTGTAGCGCTGTTCGCCCAAACGCTGCAGCGCGACCATAATCTCGTCCGTCACGGAGCGCAGTACATACCGATCACCCTCCATGCCCGCAAACCGCGAAAAATCAAGGGGCTCACCGATCACCATGCCCACACGGCCGATGCGCGGAATACGTCGCCCGATCGGCATAACGGTGTCGGTGTCAACCATTACGACAGGTATGACCGGCACGCGGGCTTCGAGGGCCATGCGCGCAATACCGGTACGGCCGCGGTAGAGAGTGCCGTCAGGGCTCCGCGTTCCCTCCGGGTAGATCCCGAGAAGCGCACCCCTACCAAGCACTTGAAGTCCGGTATTGAGGGATGCCTCCGAGGCCTTGCCGCCGGAACGGTCGATAGGAATCTGGCCAGTTCCTTTGAAAAACATGCGTGTGGCCCAGCCTTTAAGACCGCGCCCCGTGAAGTAGTCGCTTTTCGCAAGAAACGCCATCGGACGATCAATTACGAGCGGCAAGAAGACCGAGTCGGCGAACGAGAGGTGGTTGCTCGCGAGGATCGCCGCACCCTCTCGCGGAATGTTTCGACGTCCGACGATCCACGGACGAAAAATCGCTTTCACGATGGGGCCGATCGCGACGTACTTCATCAGCCAATAAAACATCGCTACACGCTTCCCGCGGCGAGATCCGCGACGCCGATGATGCCGGCATCATTCACGAGCGCTGCAATAGCGAACTCAGCGACGGGACGCTTCCCGTAACCGGGGAGCGACGTGCGGTAGGCGGTGCGCATAGGCGTCAGAAGATCCTCGCCAAGTTGCGCGACTCCCCCACCAATAACGAACAGCTCGGGATCAAGTACCGCCTGAAAACCACCGCATGCCTCGCCGAGCGCCGTGGCGACTCGCCCGAGCGCTTCACGCGCACCCGGATCGTTCGCCAACACGAGGCGAGAGATGGCGGGTCCTGGAATCGTCCCTTTTTCGGTGCGAAGCTCGGCCAGGGCACGCCCGATCCCACCCTCGTCCGCGATGGAGTTCGCTTCGCGCTGCAGTGCGCGACCCGAAGCATATTGCTCGAGGCATCCGCGTTGCCCGCACCCGCACGGAAGACCGTTCCGGATGAACCGCATGTGTCCGAGTTCACCCGCGACACCATGACCGCCGCGGTACAGCTCGCCGTTCACTATCACCGCGCCACCCACACCAGTGCCCATCGTCAACATGACGATGTCGCGGTATCCCCGGCCCGCACCAAAGCGGTATTCAGCCCACCCAGCGGCGTTCGCGTCATTCTCGATTGTGACGGGCATACCGATGCGCGACTCAAGCTTTGCCCGCAACGGCTCGTTCTGCCATGCGATATTGGGCGCGTGGATAACAGTCGCACGGTCGCGGTCGATGAACCCCGCGGCAGCGACGCCAACGGCACCAATCTCTCGATGAGCCGCGAAGTGACGCACCATGTCAGAGACCGCCTCGGCAAGCAGGTCCGGGTCTTTGGGTGTGTCTACTCGGGTCTTCTCGATGATGACGCCTCCGGGGTCTACAACGCCCCCCGCGATCTTGGTTCCACCGATATCGATTCCGACTGTGAGCACTGAGCTGTCCTTCCGCCACACCAAAAGCCTTGTGAAGTCTAGCTACCCGGCGACGGCGGGACTGAGTGTCATCAACTAGTACACTTGAGTCTCATCCACACGCTACGGTGCCAAAGGAGTTGCCGACATGAGCGCTTTACAGTTCGACGTCCCCGCAATCGTCCCAGCAGATCCGACGAGTAACGTCGCCGATCTTCTGGCCGAACGAGTTGCTGCCACCCCCGACAGGCCACTATTCGCTGTGCCCGACGGCGCAAACTGGCGCGATATTTCAGCATCAGAGTTCGAGAAACAGGTCATCTCGCTCGCCAAAGGCTTCGCCGCCGCGGGCGTCCAACCCGGCGAAAAGGTGGCTTTCCTCGCCCGGACGACGTACGACTGGACCCTGGTAGATTTCGCGCTTTTCTACACCGGCGCGATCATGGTTCCGATTTACGAAACCAGCTCATCAACCCAGATCGAATGGATACTCTCAGATTCCGGCGCAGTCGCCTGCATCGTCGAATCAGCAGAGCACTCCGAACGACTCGCAGCGGTGCGGGCGAATCTCCCGCTTGTTGAAAAGGTCTGGGAGATGCAAGCCGGCGATCTTGATCGAGTTTCGGCGGCCGGAACCGACATCACCGACGCCGAAATCGCACGTCGACGATCGATCGCCCAGGCTTCCGATATCGCGACCCTGATCTACACGTCGGGTTCGACAGGACGCCCCAAAGGCTGCGTTCTCACCCACAGCAACTTCGTCGAGCTCTCGCGTAACTCTGCGAAAGCACTCCACGAGGTCGTGGAAGTTCCTGGCGCCTCCACGCTCTTGTTCATCACAACGGCGCACGTATTCGCTCGCTTCATCTCGATCTTGAATGTGCACGCCGGCGTGAAAACCGGGCACCAGCCAGACACAAAGCAGCTGCTGCCCGCCCTCGGGAGTTTTAAGCCGACCTACCTTCTCGCTGTTCCGCGCGTGTTTGAGAAGGTGTACAACTCTGCCGAACAGAAAGCCGAGACCGGCGGCAAGGGCAAGATATTCCGCGCTGCGGCTCACGCAGCTGTGGAGCACTCGGCGCTTTTGCAAGAAGGCAAGCGGATCCCCCTTGGGCTACGTCTGAAGTTCCGGCTATTCGACAAGCTGGTCTATTCGAAGCTCCGCGAAGCTATGGGCGGGCGAGTTGTCTACGCCGTTTCGGGTTCTGCTCCACTGGGCCCGCGCCTCGGCCACTTCTTCCATAGCCTCGGCGTAACGATCTTGGAAGGCTACGGCCTCACCGAGACAACCGCGCCTGCGACGGTTAATCTTGCGCACACCTCAAAAATCGGCACGGTCGGACCGGTACTTCCCGGAGTGGGCGTGCGTCTCGCAGAAGACGGCGAGATCGAAGTTCGTGGTGTCAACGTGTTCAAGGAATACTGGCGCAATCCCGAAGCGACGGCCGCAGCATTCGACGGAGACTGGTTCAAAACCGGCGACGTTGGCACATTTGACGACGCCGGCTTTCTCACAATCACTGGCCGCAAGAAAGAACTCATCGTGACCGCAGGTGGCAAGAACGTCGCTCCCGCGGTCCTTGAGGATCCCATCCGCGCGAATCCGATCGTCGGTCAGGTCGTTGTCGTCGGCGACCAAAAGCCGTTCATTGCTGCTCTGATCACCCTCGACCCTGAGATGCTGCCGACATGGCTTGGGAACAACGGGCTTGCGTCAGACATGTCGCTGGCGGATGCAGCAACCAACAGCAAGGTCCGCTCGGAAATTCAGGCAGCCATCGATGTGGCCAACGGCCACGTCTCGCGAGCAGAGTCGATTCGTAAGTTCACGATTCTCGACAGCGAATGGACTGAAGCCACCGGGCACCTCACCCCGAAGCTCAGTATCAAGCGAAACGTCATCATGAGCGATTTCGCCGACGAGGTGGAGGAGCTCTACGCGGCCCCCATCAACACGACGAACATCTCGCTGCCGTAGGACGGCTTAGAACCAGTCACTCTCGCGAACCTCACGCATCGCCTCACGGCGCGTGGGAGGCGTGAGGCGATCGAGGTAAAGCTTGCCGTCTAAATGATCGGTTTCGTGCTGGAGGGCCTGGGCCAGCAAGCCCTCCCCCTCCAGCACGACCTCGTTCCCCTCGAGGTCGATGCCGACGGCTTTCGCCCAAGGGTAACGCGGGGTGTCATGCCACAATCCTGGCACCGAAAGGCATCCTTCGCCGATGGGCTCAGGCTCGCCGCGCACTTCTACGAGTGTCGGGTTAAGGATGTAACCAATATCGCCGTCGATGTTGTAGCTGAAAGCGCGAACGCCGACGCCGATCTGTGGCGCGGCAACACCGGCTCTACCCGGAAGCTCCACGGTGTCGAGCAGATCTCGCACCAAGGCATGGGTCCCGGCGTCGATCGTTGAAATCACGGCGCAAGCAGACTTTAAAACCGGGTCGCCGAAGATCCGGATACTTCGAACTGCCATTACGCGACCGGAGCACCAGCGCGGAGGCCGGTCACAACACTCGCTGCCAACGCGCGCGCAGCCTTCCGCGTGGTGGGCTGCAGGCCTCGGAACGAGATCGTCGTGCCCCGTGCGATGAGCGGATCGTACGGCAATCGAATAACGTCGCGCACGCGCGTGCGGAAATGAGCTTCCAGTTCGTCAGCGCGGATGAGAGGAACTCCGGGCCGGGCTGTGTTGAGAACCACGACAGCTTCGCGAGCCTGCTCTTCGAACCCGTTCGTTTCAAGCCATGTCAGAGTCTCGGATGCGAGTCGCGCCTCATCGACGCTGAGTCCCGCCACGACCACAATTCGGTCCGCGCGCTCAAGCGTTGCTGACATCACGGAGTGCACGATGCCAGTCCCCGTATCCGTCAAGACGATCGAGTAGTAATGAGCGGCGAGCTCGGCGACATCGTTGTAGTCGGTGTCGCTGAAGGCTTCATGGACTGTCGGGTCGGCATCCGACGAAAGCACGTCTAGCCGGGTCTCGTCTCGAGCCACGATTGTCGAGATGTCGTTGAAGCCACTGACATCGCTTCTCGTACGCGCAAGGTCTCTTACTGTGCGTCCGCTTGAGCGCTCAAGACGGTCAGCGAGAGTGCCGCGGTCGGGGTTAGCGTCGACCGCGATGACGCGATCATCCCGTGCATCCGCGAGAGCCATTCCCAACAGAGTCGTCACCGTGGTTTTACCGACACCGCCCTTGCGCGAAAGAACCGGCACAAAACGTGCACCGCCCGGCAGCGGCGCGCTGATCACGGCGTCTACCTCTTTTCGCGCACGCACAGCACGACTGTCGCCGAGATTGACGCGATGGCGAGTCAACGAGTACACGAGCTGGCGCCATGCTCCTTCTGGCTCGGGAGCGTTCAATTTACCGTGGTCAAGCAGCCTGTCGTCAGTAAGCAGGTCAGCGCTTTCACGGTCCGACGCACGATCGTCGATTCGCTTTGCGGCGAACGTCACAGCACTCGTGTTTTCAGGTGCGGCGTTCACACGCCTATCCATCGCAGTGGATGATTCAGGAGCTTTCTCATTTGCGGCCACAGTGGCCTCCGTTATGTGTTTGGGTGACGCGTCGAAGGGAGTGGCGTCGACAGCATCTTCGTCGTCTTCAAGGTCTTCTAGCTCGGCGGCAACTTCTGTCGCGGGGATCTCTTCTGATTCGAAGACATCGCCTGGCTCAACTTCGCCGTCGAGCACGCCTTCATCATCGGCATAGTCGTCATCGGAAGAGAACGGCATCGCGACGCTCACCTGCTCGGTCGTTGCCCCCAGCATTCCAATGCTTGTGGTGTCGATGATGGCTGGATCGTCGAGTACGCCGTGGTCATCATCGATGACGGCTTTCGAATCTGTGGGGTCGAGGGTCACTGCAGTTGCTCCAAACGGGCGACGAGAACGCACGTCGCCCGCCTCAGGTTACTGCGGTGGACGGACCACGAGCAAAAGATCGCCAGCTTCGAGCTGTTGTGTGCCCACCATTGCGGTGCGCTCAACGACACCATCTACGGATGTCGTGATGGCCGCTTCCATCTTCATCGCCTCGATTGAAGCGACAGCTTGGCCTGCGACAACCTTGTCGCCCACCGCGACCTTGAGCGTCACAGCGCCCGAAAACGGAGCTGCGATCTGTCCGGGTTTCGAGGTATCAGCTTTCTCGGCCGCGCGACTTTCGACTTCAATGCTTCGATCCCGCACGAAGACGGGTCTGAGCTGACCGTTGAGGGTCGTCATGACGGTACGCATGCCTTTGTCATCAGCTTCACCGATCGCTTCGAGACCAACGAACAGCTGCACACCGCGCTCGATCTCGACGACATGTTCAGCGCCCTGAACGAGCCCGTAGAGATAGTCAGAGGTATCGAGCACGCTGAGGTCACCGAACTGATCCCTCGCACTCTGAAAAGTGCGTGTCGGGATCGGGAAGAGAAGGCGGTTGAGCGTGGCGCGGCGCTTTTCGCTCTCACCGATGAGTTCTGCCGCGTCTTCTTCGGCGAGATCGACGAGACCGGTTTTCACCTCACGACCGGCAAGCACCTTCGAGCGGAATGGCTCCGGCCACCCGCCCGGCAGATCTCCCAGTTCACCCGCCATAAAGCCGACGACCGAGTCGGGCACGTCAAAACGCTCCGGGTTCGCTTCGAACTCCGCGGGGTCTGCACGGACCGCCGCGAGATGAAGAGCCAGATCACCAACGACCTTGGAGGATGGCGTCACCTTAGGCACACGACCGAGAATCTTGTTCGCGGCCGCGTACATGTCCTCGATCAACTCGAAGTCCTCGGAGAGGCCCAAAGCAATAGCCTGCTGCCGGAGGTTCGACAGTTGCCCGCCAGGAATTTCGTGGTGGTACACACGTCCTGTCGGTCCCGGAAGCCCCGATTCGAATGGGCGGTACATGTGCCGCACGGCCTCCCAGTACGGCTCCAGATCACAGACGGCGGCAAGGGAAATTCCGGTGTCACGCTCAGTGTGAGCGAGCGCTGCGACGAGAGCAGACAGCGACGGTTGACTCGTTGTGCCAGACATTGGCGCGGCGGCCGCGTCAACGGCGTCCGCTCCAGCGGCGCTCGCGGCCAGCAGCGTCGCAAGCTGGCCGCCTGCGGTGTCGTGGGTGTGAACGTGGACCGGAGCGTCAAACTCTGCCCGGAGGGCATTCACAAGACGACCAGCCGCCGCAGGGCGAAGCAGACCTGCCATATCTTTCACAGCAAGGATGTGCGCTCCCGCATCCATCATCTGCTCGGCGAGACGAAGGTAATAGTCGAGCGTGTAGAGCTCCTCGGTTGGGTCAAGCAGATCACCCGTATAGCAAAGAGCCGCTTCAGCGACAGCTGTGCCAGTGGCGAGCACGGCATCAATTGCGGGCCGCATCTGGGAGACATCATTGAGGGCGTCGAAGATGCGGAAGATATCGACGCCGCTCGCGGCTGCTTCGGCAACGAAAGCGTCTGTCACTTTCGTCGGATATGGCGTGTAACCAACTGTGTTCCGGCCCCGCAGCAGCATCTGAATAGCGACATTGGGTAGCGCTTGCCGCAGAGCGTCGAGTCGCTCCCAGGGATCCTCTCCGAGGAACCGCAGGGCGACGTCGTAAGTCGCGCCGCCCCAGGCCTCGACCGACAAAAGTTGCGGTGTCATCTGCGCCACGTAGGGCGCCACAGCTGCGAGGTCACGCGTCCGGACGCGCGTCGCTAGGAGCGACTGATGAGCGTCGCGGAATGTCGTTTCGGTGACTGCAAGAGGTGTTTGCAATCGCAAGTCAGCAGCGAAACCTGCTGGTCCTAGATCTTGGAGACGCTGGCGGGACCCGGCCTGAGGCGCCGTTGTCGACAGGTCAAGCGCCGGCAGTTTGACGCGCGGGTCGGTGCGAAGCGGATTTTCACCGTGCGGCTTATTGACAGTGACGTCAACCAGCCAGTTGAGAACTTTGGTGCCACGGTCTTTGGACTCACGGCCCTTCAAGAGGTGCGGTCGCTCTTCAATGAACGAAGTACTCAGATCTCCTTCGGCAAAGGACGTATCGTCGAGCACGGCTTGAAGAAAAGGAATATTTGTCGCAACGCCGCGAATTCGAAACTCAGCAAGCGCTCGCCGCGCACGGCGGACTGCTGCCGGAAAGTCTCGACCACGACAGGTGAGCTTTGCAAGCATCGAGTCGAAGTGCGGGCTGACCTGCGAACCGGCAGCTGTCGTGCCGCCATCAAGCCGGATGCCAGCGCCTCCCGGGGACCGGTATGTCGTGATCTTTCCGGTGTCTGGGCGAAAACCCTGCGTCGGATCTTCTGTCGTGATGCGGCACTGAAGGGCGGCGCCTCGCAAGTGGATGCTGTCTTGCTCAAGACCAAGTTCAGTGAGACTCTCCCCCGCGGCTATTCGCATCTGCGACTGCACGAGATCAACGTCAGTCACCTCTTCGGTGACAGTGTGCTCCACCTGAATGCGCGGGTTCATCTCGATGAAAACAACCTCGCCGGTGCGAGGACCTGCGGTCTCGAGAAGGAACTCCACGGTTCCGGCGTTCTCATATTTGATTGACTGCGCAAATGCGACGGCGTATTGATGAAGTGATGCGCGCGTTTGTGGATCAAGATTCGGAGCAGGCGCGATCTCGATGACTTTTTGATGCCGACGCTGCACTGAACAGTCTCGTTCGAACAGGTGCACTGTGTGACCAGACTTGTCAGCAAGAATCTGTACTTCGATGTGACGTGGGCGCTGGACTGCCTGTTCGAGAAACATGCGGCTGTCGCCGAATGCGCTCTCAGCTTCACGCATGGCTTCAGCAAGCGCCGGAGCAAGCTGTTCCTGCGACGCCACGCGACGCATGCCGCGGCCGCCGCCGCCCGCAACGGCCTTTGCGAAGAGCGGAAAGCCGATATCGCCGGCTTGATCGAGTAGCGTGTCGATGTCACCGGATGCCGGCGTCGAGCGCAGCACGGGCACACCCGCAGAGATTGCATGTTCTTTCGCTGTCACCTTGTTGCCGGCCATTTCGAGCACGCTGGCCGACGGGCCGATGAAAACAATGCCGTTCGCCGCGGCCTTCTCAGACAACTCCGGGTTTTCGGAAAGAAATCCGTAGCCCGGGTAGATCGCGTCAGCTCCGCACTCTTTAGCGATTCGGATGATCTCGTCAACGTCGAGATAGGCGCGTACCGGATGGCCCTCTTCTCCGATGCAATACGCCTCATCCGCTTTCAAGCGGTGCAGCGAGTTTCGATCTTCGTATGGGTAGACGGCAACAGTTCGAGCACCGAGCTCGTATGCGGCACGAAACGCCCGGATGGCGATCTCACCACGGTTGGCAACCAGGATCTTTCGGAACATACGGTTCGGCCCTTCGCTGGGCGCGCAACCGGCCCGAGCGGAGCCGTGCGCGTGGCTGAGTGTGCTCACAGCCTAAGGGAAGGTAACGTAGACCCTTGTGCACGTCCTTTCCGTCAGCTCGCTCAAGGGAGGGGTCGGCAAAACGACCGTAACTCTCGGACTCGCGTCAGCGGCTTTCGCCCGCGGTGTCCGTACGCTCGTCGTCGACCTCGACCCGCAGTCCGACGTCTCTACGGGGATGGATATTCAGGTCGCTGGGAGGCTTAACGTCGCCGACGTCCTCGCGAACCCGAAGGAGAAGGTGGTCAAACAGGCCATCACCTCCAGCGGTTGGGCGAAGGTTCATCCCGGAACAATCGATGTCATGATCGGCAGTCCGTCTGCGATCAACTTCGATGGTCCGCATCCAAGCGTTCGCGATGTCTGGAAATTGGAAGAGGCCCTCGCCACCGTCGAGGCCGACTACGACCTCGTGCTCATTGACTGCGCCCCGTCTCTCAATGCCCTCACCCGTACGGCTTGGGCTGCCAGCGACCGCGTCATCGTCATCACCGAGCCCGGGCTTTTCTCTGTGGCTGCCGCAGATCGCGCTCTTCGCGCCATCGAGGAGATCCGCCGTGGTCTCTCGCCCCGACTTCAACCGCTAGGAATCGTCGTCAATCGCGTGCGACCGCAGTCGATTGAACATCAGTTCCGCATCAAAGAGTTGCGCGACATGTTCGGTCCGATTGTTCTTGCGCCACAGCTACCCGAGCGAACCTCGCTCCAACAGGCGCAGGGAGCGGCGAAGCCACTGCACGTATGGCCTGGAGACTCAGCGCAAGAACTTGCAGCAGACTTTGACGCTTTGCTGGATCGCGTTATCCGGACCGGTCGCATCGAACTCCCTGAGGCCTAAACAAGGCCCGTAGGCGCAAAAAAGGCGCACTTTCCGGAATCGGGAAGGTGCGCCTTTTTTGACTGTTTCGCTCAGAAGGCCAAAAAACCAACTGAAGCTAAGCGGTGCGCTTCGCGCGTCGAGCAGCAAGTTCGTCAACGGGATCGGGCAGCTGCGCTTCGAAATTGACGAGCGTCGACTCCACCTCGCGCAGGACCTTGCCCACAGCGATACCAAAAACGCCCTGTCCGCGGCTCACGAGGTCGATAACTTCATCGTTAGATGTGCAGAGATAAACCGATGCACCGTCGCTCATGAGGGTCGTACCGCTCAGGTCGCGAATGCCGGCAACCCGGAGCTGTTCAACAGCTGCACGAATCTGCTGAAGTGAAATCCCGGTATCGAGAAGGCGCTTGACGAGCTTCAAGACCAGGATGTCGCGAAATCCATAAAGACGCTGCGAACCAGATCCTGTCGCGCTTCGAACGGTGGGTTCCACGAGCTCAGTGCGAGCCCAGTAGTCGAGCTGACGATAGGTGATGCCTGCCGCGCGAGCGGCTGCAGCCCCTCGGTAGCCAACTTCGTCGTCCATACGTGGAAGACCGTCGGTGAATAGAAGGTCAGAAACGAAGCCACGTTCGCCGGTCGCGTCATCAGCGGTCACGGTCTGACCCTCCTTCGCTCGTTGTGGTTTCCCTCAACGCTAGAGGAGGGAATGCCCTCCGGCAATGACATCCGCGACACGAAATTGGCGTGTCGTTTCTAAGACGTAAGTCGTGTGACACCGGAGCGCACAATTGCACTGCGGACGTCGTCCAGTCGACGCGCGAGTTCCGGAGCGACGTCTGCCGCCCGTGAACGCGACGAGCTATCGGTACGACGAAGAAGCGGCGTGAGTGCGGACTCGATCAACCCGATATCACGCTCAGCGCTCTGACGGAGCCCACGCAGGTGTCGCGGCTCGATTCCATGGCGCTCTAACGCGACAAGGGAGCGCAAAAGTGCAACATCTTGCTCGGTGTAATTCTCTGCTCCCGTGAGCAACCCCATGCTGATCGCTTCGTTGAAGAGCTGAGGCGCGGCGCCCGATGCCGACAACAGCTCGTCACGACGGTAGCGACGAACAGCTGGGGCGATCGATGGCGGGGCGGCAGCCGGAAGTGTTGGCGTTCGCCCGGCATCCAACTGCTCAAGATAATCGCGAATCATTGCGAGCGGGCGAAAGTGATCCCGCTGCAGAGTGAGCGCGAGCCGCAAGCGATCAACGTCTCGAGCCGAGAATTTTCGGTACCCGGACTCCGTACGTTGCGGCGTGACGATCCCCTGCTCTTCAAGAAATCGCAGCTTACTTGCTGACAAGCCTGGGAATTCTGGACTCAACCGAGCGAGCACCTGGCCGATGCTGAGAACTCCCCCGGACGCAGCACGACCGTGGGCGGATGCGGCCGCCATCAGCCTTCCGTCGTGCCGGGAAGATCTGCCGGAGAAACAAAAAGCGTGAGGCGGAACTTGCCAATGCGTACTTCGTCGCCGTTTGCTAGCGCGACACGATCAACGCGCTCGCCATCAACGTAGGTGCCGTTCAGCGAACGCTGATCGACGATCTCGAAAACTGCACCTACACGGGTGATCTCAGCGTGACGACGTGAGACTGTCACATCGTCGAAAAAGATGTCGGCATCCGGGTGACGACCAACTGTCGTGACGTCGGTATCAAGAAGGTATCGGGCTCCCGCTGTCGGGCCGGAGCGCACGATCAAGAGTGCCGCGTTGCTCGGCAGCGCCTCGATCGCTTCCATCTCGGTGGCACTCAAATCGGCGCCGAAAGGAACGAAAGAGAGATCGGCCTCGTGACCGAATGTCTCTGTTGTGTCGCTGTTCTGCGATGCGGGCCCAGGCTCGGGCCGAAGATTCTCTGTCACGCATGCCTCCTCTCGGTTCAGACTAGCCGAACATCTCTGTGCGAAATTGAAGAAATTCGCTACGGCATCCTTGGCATTCATTTTTGCTCAACGCAAAAACGGGCGGTTACTCGCCGCGTCCGGATGGGGTCATTCGAACTTACGCATCTGAAGGCTGCTGTGTCCACTCCGCACACCAATTTTGTACCGGAACTGTCTTTTAGCGCGCGGGTACAGTTGGAGGCGTGATATTTCCCTCTCGCGCTCGTGCCGGATTTGCCGGCGTAGCCGTCGTAATCGCTTCGGTTTTACTGTTCGCCTCTCCCGCTGCTGCGCACGACGAACTTGTCGCGACCGATCCTGTTGCCGATTCGACGCTCGACGAGATGCCCACGGAGCTCACACTGAGTTTCAGCTCCGAGTTGATCAATGACGGAAATTCAACGGTGGTGGAAGTTACCGACGGTGCAGGCACCGATCTGACCGGCGGAGACCCCGAAGTAACAGGCGAAGTGGTGCGGCAGCCGCTCTCGGGAGAAGCGAGTGGCGATGTAACTGTGCTGTGGCGAGTGGTCTCGAGCGATGGTCACCCCATTTCGGGCGAATTTCGCTTCACAGTGACGGCCCAGCCGACCTCATCTCCACGCGCAACTACCCCGGCACCAGAGGCCAGCGTGCCCGCAGAATCAGCTACGCCCGAGACCAGCGTTTCGGAGTCAAGCACGCCATCCGCGACAGACACAGCACCGACGTCAAGTTCGTTCGTGCCGTGGATCATCGTCGGTGTTCTGCTTCTTGCGGCAGTCGTCGCAACGGTGGTCGTGATCGTCTCTCGGCGGCGTCCGAGCAAGTCTTCCGAACGCTAGGCTTAGACCATGCCTCACTACGACGTCGTCATTCTCGGCGCGGGTCCCGGCGGATACGTCGCGGCCGTGCGCAGTGCACAGCTCGGACTGTCCACCGCCATCATCGAAGAGAAATATTGGGGTGGTGTCTGCCTGAACGTAGGCTGCATCCCCTCTAAGGCCCTGCTGAAAAACGCGGAGCTTGCCCACACCCTCAAGCACAAGGCGAAGCTCTTCGGCATCACTGGCGAAGTATCGATGGACTACGGCGTTGCGTATGACCGCAGCCGCACAGTCGCTGAGGGCCGCGTCAAGGGTGTTCATTTCTTGATGAAGAAGAACAAGGTCACGGAATACAACGGCCGAGGTTCTTTTGTCGATGCGAACTCCGTTGAAGTTACGGACGCCGACGGCAACAAAGAAACGATCACCTTCGACAACGCGATCCTCGCGACCGGTTCGACGGTGCGTTTGCTTCCCGGTGTGACACTCAGTGAGAACGTCGTCACCTACGAAGAGCAGATCATGACACGTGAGCTGCCGAAGTCGATCGTGATCGTCGGCGCTGGCGCGATCGGCATGGAATTCGCTTACGTCATGAAGAACTTCGGAGTGGAGGTGACGATCATCGAGTTCCTTGATCGCGCACTTCCGAACGAAGATGCTGACGTATCGAAGGAGATCCAAAAGCAGTACCGCAATCTGGGCGTGGAGATCCTGACATCGACGAAGGTCGAGTCGGTTGTAGATTCCGGCGATAAGGTCACTGTCACCTACACCGGCAATAAGGACGGCGTCCAGTCGTCGATCGAAGCCGACAAGGTGCTGATGTCGATAGGATTCGCCCCGCGCGTTGAGGGCTTCGGACTAGAGAAGACCGGCGTCGAGCTCACCGAGCGCGGTGCCATCGCAATCGATGACTACATGCGCACGAACGTGCCCCACATCTTCGCCATCGGCGATGTGACAGCCAAGCTGCAGCTCGCGCATGTGGCAGAGGCCCAGGGAGTCGTGGCTGCCGAGACGATCGGCAAAGCAGAGACTATGCCGCTCGGCGATTACCGCATGATGCCACGGGCAACATTTTGCTCACCCCAGGTCGCATCGTTTGGCCTTACCGAGGCGCAGGCGAGAGAGACCGGCCGCGAAATCAAGATCTCGACGTTCCCGTTCATGGCGAATGGAAAAGCCCATGGTCTCGGGGAGCCGGTGGGCTTCGTAAAGCTGATCGCTGACGCTGAGCACCTGGAGCTTCTCGGTGGGCACCTCATCGGTCCCGATGTCTCAGAACTTCTGCCTGAATTGACGCTCGCTCAGAAATGGGATCTGACTGCCCTCGAGCTCGCTCGAAACGTCCACACGCACCCCACGTTGAGTGAGGCGCTTCAGGAAGCTTTCCACGGCCTCGCGGGCCACATGATTAATATGTGAGTCGTACCCGACACAAAACATTGACGCCGCCCCCAACGAAGCCGGGGGGCGGCGTCAATGTTTTAGCTCCCGGTTGCCGAAGTTAACGCCCTAGGGCTCGTCCGAGCTTCGAATCGGATGCCGCGGCACGACCGCCGACACTCGCAACGAGAGCATCGACGTGAGCGAAGAATGCGTCACTGTCTTTGGGTGCTGCCGGACCAAGCTCCACTTCCCACTCTCGCCACGAAGTCTCAACGCCCGTGCGCTCAGCGCGTGCTGAGACGCGATCATCAACGACCTCCGCGACCAGCCTGCCATTCGCGTCGCACAGCGCGTACGCTGTGCGACTGTTGCGAATTCGAGCAAGCGGCAAAAATTCGCCTGCGGCCCACTCCCCTGCTGCTGCCGCAACGGCTGGTGGAACGACGGCCGAGTCAGCATCTTGCTCATCAAGCGGCCAATGCGACTCGTGCCTTCCCTCGGCAGCCGAAGCCTTAATGTGCCAGCCTGCATCCGGACCGCCAGTTCGCCGTCTGATCGCAACACGCGCGTGAGAGAGCGCCATATCTGCGGTATCAAAATATCGAGCGTCGAGCTCGCGCACTTCAGGTTCACCCACGGATTCAACACCGGGTAGAAGATTCCACGCCGGCAGCGGTGTGGAATCTTCTACGTCGTACGTGTTTTCTATCTCAAGCGACCGTTTCGGTTCTTTCGGTGCTCCGTCGCGCACTGTCAGTCGTTTCGGTCGTCCGGGTTCGGGTCGATGGGCTCGGTCGATTCCACGAAAGAAAAAGCAACCTCGGTCGGGCCGTCGTGGTCGCCCGTGTTTACGGGTTCGCCCTCTCGTCGGTAAATGACCTGTCCCTCGCTGTAGGGAACGATGAGTGAATCTTCAACTCCCGGTTCGAGGGGCATAACCTGCCCGTCGAGCGGGCCTCCAGATAGTCGCGCAATAGCCATGCCTTCAGCCTAGTCCGCACCCTAGGCTGTACGGATGAAGCCGTTTGTTCTGCTAGCGACTCGCGCAGAAGACGTACCCGCAGACGAGGAGTACGAACTTTTCCTTCGCTACACCGGCCTAGCGCCGAAAGAACTACAGCGCGTGCGTCTTGAAGCAGACCACATGCCCGCGATCGATCTAGACGCGATCTCGGGCATTTTCCTCGGCGGCGGGCCTTTCAACTCGTCTGACGCGGAGAGCGAGAAATCCGTCGTGCAACGCCGGGTCGAGTCAGAAATCGCGACGCTTCTCAAAAGGGTTGTCGCGTTAGATTTTCCGTTTCTCGGTGCTTGCTACGGGGTTGGGACGCTCGGTTCACAACAGGGTGCCGTCATCGATAGACACTTCGCTGAGCCCATCAGCGTTGTGGATATCGCCTTGAGCGACGCTGGCGAGCGTGACCCGCTGTGCGCCGCGCTTCCCCCGAGCTTCTCCGCGTTCGTTGGCCACAAAGAGGCCATCCGCAGGCTGCCTGAGACAGCAACTCTTCTTGCCTCGTCGGCAACGTGCCCAGTGCAAATGTTTCGCGTCGGCGAGAATGTTTATGCAACCCAATTCCATCCGGAGCTCGATGTCGTCGGCATCACGACCCGCATCCGCGCGTATGCGTCGTACGGCTACTTCGGGCTCGATGAGATAGATATGACTCTCGCGGCCGTAAACCGTGCTCCCGTGACCCACCCGACAGCGCTGCTCAGTGCGTTTGTTGCTCGTTACGCGCTCTGACTCTCAGCCTTTTCAGCTTCGCGGGCTTGGCGCAGTTCCTCCGTCGCAAGGATCACGACCTTCTGTGCACGATTCACCCTCCGCTGCGCGAACGTGGCGGCGCGCTGACGAGAGTAGGCACGATCGCTTTCATCTTCGACGCCGGTGATGATGTACGAGGCGGCAATCAGAATGACCTGGGATGACAGGTTGATCCAGAGCAGAAGCGCGATCAGCGAAGCGAACGATGCCAGCAGAGGATTTGAGCCCGCGCCCCGCACGAAAAGTCCGGACAGTTCTTGCAGGACGAGCAAGCCAATGCCGCCCAGCAATGCACCCGGCCAAAGGGCACGCGCTGACGGACGAAGTCCCGAGAGCACCCGGAACAAGACCGCGATTATCGCGGTATCGAGCAAGAGGACCACGAGCAGCGAGACCGACTTCGTCGCCACCGTCGTCACTGGGTTCTCGTCTCGGATCCCGATCAAATCAAGCAGGGTGCCTATCGACGCGGTGCCGAGCACGGTCGCTGCGGCTGACGCGAGGAGGGCTGCCCCAATTCCAACCGCTAGCGCGAGGTTTCGCAAGATCACCCAGTAGAACGCGACATCATCATGCATCCGGTCGCCAAGCTGCCGAAACGCGATCCTGAGCGATGTAATCGCACCAATAGCCGCGCCAACGAGAGCTACGACAGATATCGCCCCAGCGATAGACAGGCCCGCTGCGAGCTCAATATTCTCGGGGTCGATGAGCTTGTTTTTTCCGACGAGTCCCGGCACAACTGAGTTGACAGCAGAGATGAGGGCATCCCAGGCTTGCGGGTTCCCTTGCAACCAGAGGCCCGCGACCGAGAACCCCAAGAGCACAGCGGCGAAGACGCTAAAAAGTGCGCGGTAGGTGACCGAGTCCGCGAGCTGAATACCGCGATGCTCTGTGTAGAGCAACAGGGCACGCACAAACTTCCGTGCAAGTACCCAGGCGATCACCCGGGCAACGAAGGACTCTTGAGTCGACGAGGTTGTCTGTTCGGATGCCGTCATACCGACCAGAGTAACCGTGTACCTCAGCGCCCCAGCGCGGTTGACAGCAGCAGGCCAGATCTCCTAAGTAGTGACGCCGCCGGTCTGCACATAGCTGGTGATGCCGAGCGCGATCCCGCACCACGCCCCGCCCAGAAGAAATGGGCCGAACGGGATGCGGGTGGCCCCAGTCACACGGCGAAGGGCCAGCATCACGAGAGCAAACACGCCTCCGAGGAAGAACGCGGCCGCTGCACCGACCACGAACGGCACCCATCCGAGAAACCCGAGGATGATTCCAACAACGCCTGCGAGCTTCACATCGCCGCCGCCCATCCCCGCACCGGGAAGCGCTCTCAGCACCGCGTAGAAGCCGAAAAGTACAGCTCCGCACAGCAATGCTCGCAGCACCGCGCTCCACGGAGCACCCGCCACGCAACTCAGCATCAGTAGCGCTACGAGAACGGGATAGGCCGGAAGCACAATCCGATTCGGTAGGCGATGTGTCCGCACATCGATCGCCGCGAGCACACAGCTAAAGGCTGCGAAGCCCACGAGAACAACCACGAAGATCGCAATGTTCATGTCTTACCCCGACACCCGTTCGGCTAGGCCGAGACGACGACAAGTGTTCCCGGCCGAAGCTGAGCAAGTCGATCGATGGCTTCAGGGGCGAGCCTGAGGCATCCGTTGGAAATCGTTCCTGATCGTGCGTCGTGATAGTGGAAAGCCGTGATGGCGACACTTGCGTCGGCAAAGCCCGCGAGAGTCGGCGACTGTGCAGAGAGGTACACGAGCGGGTGGCCTCGGGTGTAGCCGAATTCCGGCACTGTACGCGTCATCATGATGAACATTCGGCCCGTCGGCGTCGGCGTCTCAGCAGTTCCGGAGCCGAAATCCGTCGCGATTCTCTCGCTTCCGGCATCGCTCACAATGTCGATGGTGCGCGCGCTCAGGCTGACTTCCACGTGTGTATCGACCGGGGCCAGGGCCACATCCGCTGCGCGCAGCCAACCGACGGTTTGTGCGGAGCTCGCTTCTGGCGGCACACCGGCGCGCCCGACAAGGAGCACTTTAACCCAGTGATCTTGCTCTTCAATGACGGGGACGATGGTGCCCTCAAACGTCTGGGTCTGCGGCAAGAAAGCGACCGGACCCGCGGTGGGGTCAGCGAACACAGCTGCACCGGCAGCGACCGGTTGCGCGACGAGGCCCGTTGATTCGCCGAACGGGTCATCGTCACGAGGCAGCGCCGGGTTGACCGAGAAGACATCTACCGTCTGCAGTGATGAGGTGTCGTATACCTCGGTGTTTTCGGAAAATCCGGTGTCAACGGGCGTGGGTGTCGGGCTTGGCATCGATGGTATTGCCGTTGGAGTGGGTGTTTCAACGGCCGTCGTGACACTCGCGTCCGGGGACGCGGCAGCGAAGAATCCCACCACCACCGCCCCGGCGACAAGAATCACGACGACGATCGAAAGAACCAGCACAACGATTCTTCGAGGCCGCGCGCGGGGTGGGATTGCCGTCATGAATCTATGCTCCGGGGCGAGCAGCGTGCGCGCAAGAGAACGCGTCGCCCGGCGATATCTATACCTGTTGTCACCGACGCGGCAACAACGTAAACCGCAAGGTCGCGTGTGTCAAAGACGCCGCCGAAGACCAGTCCCAGAGGTCGAAATTCTGCCGCCCATTGCACGGGTAGACCCGTGAGTTGGAAGAACTCGACACCCACAGACCACACCGCCGCAATTGCCCCGACAACGAATGACGACACGCGAGGCATAACGACAACCAGCCCCGCGTACGCAGCCACCACGTAAAGCGCATCGCCGACAACATCAGTCACCGCTGATTCAGGCAGCGACACCGCAACGAGACCAGCTGCGATGGTCACCGCCAAGGCAACGAGTGCCGCAAGCCGGCGCTGGGCGTTGGCTACCACTGCGGGTGAATCTGCGCCCGCAGTCGTGCGTCATAGACCGAGTGCACTGCCGAGTCGAACGATGCGATATCGAAATCGGCACCATCGAGAAGCAACCCTGCGTCAGCGTTACTGCCTGCCTGTGCCTCATTGCGTGCGCCAGGAATCACGCTCGTCACGCCAGGCTGAGCGGCAATCCACGCGATTGTGGCCGCAGGCAATGACACACCGTTCGGGAGCGCCGCCGCGAGCTCTTCCGCTGCGGCCAGTCCAGCTTCAAAGTCGACCCCGGAGAACGTCTCTCCCTTGTCGAATGCAGATCCGTCTCTGTTGTACGAACGGTGGTCGTTTGACGCAAAGGTCGTGTTCGACGTGTACTTTCCCGACAACAAGCCGGATGCCAGAGGCACACGTGCGAAGATCGCTACGCCCGCGGCCGAAGCCGCCGGCAGCACCTCATCGAGCGGCTTCAGCCGAAACGGGTTAAAGATGATCTGCACGTTGGTGAGTGCGGGACGGGCTATTGCGCTCAGCGCCTGGTCGCATGTTTCGACCGAAACTCCGTAGGCCGCAATGGCCCCCTCTTGAACGAGGGCGTCGAGGGCGTCATATGTCACGTCGGCATCGATCACGTCGCTTGGCGGGCAGTGAAGCTGCACGAGGTCAAGAGTCTCCACGCCGAGATTTCGACGTGAGCGTTCCGTCCACTGCCGAAAATTTTCCAGAGTGTAGTTTTCCGAAAGCTGCTCTTCACGCCTTCCCATCTTGGTCGCCACCGTGACCTGGTGGTTTTTTTGGCCGGCGAGGAAACGACCGATGATGGCCTCCGACCGACCATCGCCGTAGACATCTGCCGTGTCGAAGAATGTGACACCGGCATCGACCGACGCCGCAAGAACGGCCGTGGCATCCGCTTCGTCTACCGAGCCCCAGTCGGCCCCGAGCTGCCATGTGCCAAGACCGACGGCCGAAACCAAACGGCCAGTGGATCCGAGAGTGCGTTGCTGCATGAAGAGTCCTTTCGGCGGGGTGCTGTCGTTGCACCCAAACCCAACGCTATCCGTGTTCTTGGAGCGCAAGAACGATCTCTGCTACTCGATCGTTCACAGCAAAGACACCCGGGATGTCGTCGACCGTGGTCGAGTTGAAGATCACCGTGAACGCGAGCTCACGACCTTTTGCCGTTGTCATGTACCCAGAAAACGCACGCGCCAAGTAGAAAAGTTGGTCTGTCGTGGGGTAGCCGAGAATACGTGTGCCTGTCTTTGCGCGAATCTTTCCGACCGCACTTGTGCCTTCACCCAACGACGTCAAAGACCCATCGACACCAGAAATCGGTTGTAGATCGACGAACTGCTCACCCCACGCCTGATCCTGCGCTCCGATAAGAAAGTCGACATGTGCCCTGGCGCTCGTGCGATTCTCGTCTATGCTCCCGGCAGGGTCGAACAGCCTGATCGCCGCTTCTGACCCGCCAACGTCATCGACGACACCGAGTACTGCGGTCACACCATCGACGCAGTCTTTGCTCTCTTCGGAGACCGCGATGAGGCAAGCCAGAAGGTCCGCCCCACGGTTATAGCTGATCTTCTGAACGACCCGAGCGAACTCGCTCATCGGGGCCGAGGTCCATTCGGCTAAAGGCGCACCGCCCACCACGGCTTCGGATACGGACTCGCCGTCGTAGACGCTCTCTCCGGAAACGCTGATTCCTTCGTCGGCAAGAACCTCACGGAAAGCTACGGCCGCGAATTCGACAGGATCGGGAACCCTCGCGTTTCGAACGGTGAGGCCAGCATCTTGGCCGATGGTTCCGCTCGCGGTGACTGTCATCCCCTCCATCGAGACCTCGACGTCGACCTGATCTCCCGCGATGACCTCGACGCTGTTGATCAGGTCGAGAGACGCAAGTGCGGGAACCACACGGATGTCCGGAGCATCGCCGACATCGCTGGGGGTGAGTTCGACATCTACGAGGTTCTCGTTCACCCAGATCGAATCGATACGGCCGTCCGGCCACTCACGCATGGTGTCGAAGTATTGGTTGTCAACCAGGATATTTCCTGAGACGGCACTCACTCCGGCAGCGCGAATATCGCCCGCGAGCGACCGTAGTGCGCCGAGCGGATCCCCTGAATTCAGCTCAACCGGCAGCAAGCCGGTGTTTGCCTCGTTGTGGTCGAAGGAGGTGATCTCAAGTGTTCCATCAGACAAATCTCGCAACCCGAAACTGAAGTCACCACGACCTGAAAGCACGAGATCACCTTCAACGGTGCCGTTCACCACATCACCGGTCGCGAAGACCGGCGTCGTGGCAATCGAATCGGCACCAAGGAGGTCGAGAGCAGCTGCCGTCGTGAACGATTTTTGGATAGAGCCCGGAACGAAGGGCACTGTCGAGTTCAGCTCGTAGATCGTCTCGCCCGTATCGAGGTCAATTGCGAAAATCCCCCACCCTCCGCCGGCAAACATCGGGTCATCGGTGACCTCATTGATTGCGGAGTTCAACTCACCGTCGACGGATGCTGTGCACCCGGAGAGAACGACGACAGTGCACACGAGCGCCACAGCGCCTGAATTCAGGCGTGAAGGTGAAGTCATTTCAGTACGGCTCATGGCTGCCCTCTCGGCGCTTCGGCTTTCGTCCAGTCAATCGCACACGGGAGTTGCCTCCAAATGCGTGTGGCCACCCGGGCGCGACCGCGGCGGGAGTCAGGAAGTCGACGTATTGCGGACGATAAGTGACGAGAGTCCTTCGACCAGCACCAAGACTCCGCCCGAGAAGCGTTCGTCTTCGTCGCGATAGTTCGAAAATAGCGCCGCCGTGCCACTTGGCGCGCCCGTCCGCCCTTCTTCGGCGCGGGCACGACCCATCATCAAAGCGACGTGACCGGTGACGAAATCGTGCAACGAGGCGTACCCCCAGACCGCTTCCTTCTCTGTGAGTCCGGCGTCTTTCAGGGAATTTACTATTCGCACGACGAGAGCCTCAGCGCCTGGGCCATCGAGCGCTGACTGTCGATGTGCTTCCAAAACAAAAGGATGCTCGTACAGCAATTCCCGAAGTCGCCACGCGAACGTCTCTACGAGAGCGCGCCAGTCATTTTCTGGCCATCGCACATGAGCGAGGGCAACTCCAATCTGTGCGCTGACAAGGGCTGCCCGCAGTGATTCGCTGCCCCCGACCGTGCGATGAATCGTCATGGGAGACACTCCCAGGGCATCTCCCACCGCGCGCAGCGTCACGGCGCCCAGACCATGGTCTGCGGCCAATCGCGATGCTGTCGCGACGATGGCAGCACGAGAAACAGCGCGAGGACGCCCCGAACGAGCAGATCGAGGGTTGTCAAATGACACCGCCTCACAATAACGTTACATGTAACGAAATAGCCAATATGAAGGCGTTAACTTTGCTGTCGCCTCTCATCGCGCGCCACGAAAGTGACAGAAGGACAGCCGATATGGATGATCGCACTGTGGATGTCACAGTCTCGACGGGAACAATCCGCGGAGTCGGACACGACGGCATCCTGCGGTATTTCGGTATTCCTTACGCGAAGGCCCCCGTGGGTGAGCTGAGATTCGCGGCGCCGGTACCCCGCGCGCCATCGACCGGCGCGGTGAACGCAACTGCATTCGGTGCGACTGCACCGCAAAGCCCTTACCCAGGAGAGCTCGGAGATTTACTCGCCTCCGTCGATATCCCCGGAGACGACGTTCTTACGCTCAATATCTGGTCGCCGGAACACGCGCAAAGTGCGCCCGTCGTTGTGTGGATTCATGGCGGCGCTTTCGAACGGGGGACGTCGGCGCTGCCGAGCTATGACGGCTCAGCATTCGCTCGAGATGGCGTCATTTTTGTGTCGATCAATTATCGACTCGGCGTCGAGGGTTTCGCAGTTCTTGAGGGCGCACCGAGAAATATCGGACTCCTCGACGCAGTGGCAGCTCTAGCTTGGGTGCGCAACGAAGTTGCCGCTTTCGGCGGTGACCCTTCGCGGATCACCATCATGGGAGAGTCCGCCGGCGGCAGCATGGTCGCGGCTCTGCTCGCGCGGTCAGAGACACGAGAACTCGTCGCGGGCGCCATCATCCAATCAGGTCCACTCGAAGTCCCGCCTGACGATAAGGCCGCAAGATCGACGATTGCCCTGGCGAAGAAGCTGAAAATCCCCGCCACCCGCGACGCTTTCCTCTCGATCTCTCCTGAGAAACTCGTAGCAGCACGCGCCGAAATCACACGTGGCGGCACAGTTTTCAGCGGCACTCCCGGATTTTCGCCGAGCCTCGATCCTTCCTCGCTACCGCTCTCGCCGCACGTTGCGCTGGCGCAGATAGAGATTCCGCTACTCATCGGCACGAACACCGACGAATATCGACTTTGGCTTGCCCCACGCGAGTTGGCGAAAATCGGAGGATTCAAAGAGTGGGTCGCGCGAATCGCTCTCCGAATTCCACTAAAAGCGGCGCGTGCCGCCCACGCTGCGTGGCGGAGCGCACCTCGTGGCGAGATTCTTGGGCAGTTACTCACCGACAAAGCTCTCCGGGCACCGGCCACCGCCGCTGCCCGAGCAAAGTCGTCTCCTACCTATATGTACGAGTTCGCTTGGCAAAGCCCCGTCCGTGGCCTGCGCGCGGCGCACGCGCTAGAGATCGGGTTCGTTTTCGACACTTTGGATGCCTCGGACTCGGTATCTCTCGCCGGTGAGAGCGCTCCGCAGTCACTCGCCGAAGAGATGCATAGCGCCTGGGTCGCTTTCATCGCTGATGGAGACCCAGGCTGGCCTACCTACCGGCCAGAACGGCTCACGCGCGTATTTGATACATCGTCAATGACGACCCCGCAACGACGCGCGGCGATTGTCGACGCGCTCTCTTAATCACAGGAGGCGTTCTCTTCTGCTTCAACCGCCTCAGCTACTTCGGTCGATGACGGCAAGCCAGACGTTGCGGTCTTGTTCCCTTCGGTAATCCATCGAACGGGTGACCATCTCAATCAACGCCAAACCGCGCCCGCTTTCCGCTGTGTCTTCTGGCATCACTCCTGCTCCGGCTTTCGCAATCATCGCAATACCAGTGTCGCTCGTCCGGAGCCGGAGCTCGAGGTTGTCCACCGTCACGACAACATCACACAACACGTCGCGCTTGGGGTTGTTTTGAATGATATTGCTGACAAGTTCGCTCAGCACCAGCTCCATCGCCATGCGATCCGTGGCGACTACGTCCGGATGCTCCTCCCAGACCGCTTCGACGAAGTTGTGGGCGTCTTCCACGCTGTCGGGCGGGCAGCGAATCGCCGCGACGTGCTCAGCCGGAGAAGGCTGACTCGGCGTGTTCATAAGGCTTCAAAATCTTGTCGACGTTGGATAGCCGCAGAACCATCATGACTTGCTCGGCCGGCTCCGCGATTCTTAGATCTCCACCCGCTTCGCGGGTTGTCTTGAGTGCGCCGATGAGAGCACCAAGACCCGATGAGTCCATGAATGTAATCTGCGAAAGCTCAACCACAATTCGTGATCGTCCGCGCTCAACAGCATTGCTTACCGCTTCACGCAGTTCCGGAGCGGTGACCATGTTCAACCGCCCATTTCCGCGGACGATTGCGATGTCTGCCCCGTGATCATCAGTCTGAAACGCCGTCATTATTTCTCCTCATCATTTTTGAAACCCCGGTACCGAACTGCGCCAATCAAAACGCTGAAGGCGAAGAAGTCATAAATTACCCACACGACATTCACCACAGTGCCCACCGGCTCATCGCCGAGGATCACTAGGCGGAAGATACCGATCACGATAGCCACCAGCAAGACGACAACGGTGATGATCTGTATGCGGATCCGACGCAGTTGAAGACCGTGCACTCGTTTTCCGTCTTTGGGCGTGACAGCAAACGTAAGCGAGCGGCCAAAGATCACGTTGGCCGCGGCGCTCACGCACGCGTGAATCCAGAGCGGAAAGAGCGCAAGCGTGTACTGCTGGCCTCGCCACGTCGGGAGCCCGTGAGAAGCGACGAGAAAAAGCAACTGGTTCGCCGCCAGAAAGGGCAGAAAATGCCAGAAAAAGTCAGCTGCGAAGCTTTGCACCGGGAGGATCCCGGCGGTGAGGAAAATCACTGGAGCAACAAGATAAATCACGGACATGAAGCCAGATATATAGCTCCACATCGTGGAGAAGTACATCAAGCGCTGCGGGATCGATAGCCCCTTTGTGAAGAGTGGGTTTTCGGCCAAAAACACCTGCATTGTGCCCTGCGCCCAGCGAAGCCGCTGGGTCAGCATCGTACCGAGATCCTCCGGAGCAAGGCCGTCGGCCAACAACTCGTTGTGAAAAACGCTCTCCCACCCCAGCGCATGAAGCCGCATCGAAGTCGACATATCTTCCGTCACCGAGTTCGTGGCAAGAGGAAGAATGACCTGTGCCTCGCCCGGGCGGTTGATGTCGATATCACGCAGCGTGCTCTGCACCGCCTCAAGTGCATTCAGAGGAGACAGCTCACTGCCAGAAAGACGTGTGACCGCCTCGTCGTGCCCGACGGAGAACGCAGCCAAGTCGTCTGGACTTAATCCGAGTGACGCGAGGTCTTCCGTCATTTTCGCCATGTCGCTTGCGACAATCAGTCGAGCCGCCGTTGCCACCCTCTGGTGAAGCGCATATGTGACTTCACTGTATGCCTCGCCCCGCGCGAGATCTCGCCGAGCTGTGCGAATCGCACCCGCCGTTTCAGCGAGCACGACGGCGGCTTCAGGAGAAGTGGGCTTGCGCCGCTCATGCTGCACGATCGAACCCGCCCGCCCGAGTGCCTTGAGTACCGCGTCTTCGGTAGCACTGACGTAGCCCAGGATGCCGAGCTGCATGAGGGGCTCTCGGCGGAGTACTGCGTTCGAACCACAGAAAAAAGCGGCGTTCCAGCCGTCTTTCCCCTCCTGTATTGGACCGTAAAACAGTGGGGCCTGGCTGCCAAGCGGATCCCCCTGCGGAACGTTGCTGAAGATCTGGGGGGTCTGTACCAGCGCTACTTTGTCGTCACGAAAGTAACCAAGTGTGCGGTTGAGAATGTCAGGACGCGGCACCATATCGGCATCCAGTACGAGGATGAACTCCCCGCCGGTCTGCATAAGCGCGTTGTTGAGGTTGCCAGCTTTGGCGTGGCGCGGCTTGCCATGCCACTCTTTTCCTCTGGTTATGTAGCCCACACCGAGACTTTCGGCCTGTGCCCGCAGTTCTGGTCGAGCGCCGTCATCGAGAATCCACGTCTCGTGTGGGTACGCAATTTTCCGTGCCGCTCGCGCTGTCGTCATTACGAGGTCTATCGGCTCGTTGTAGGTCGCTATAAACACATCGACTGTGACATCTGCAAGCGGCGGCGGCGCTTCTCCTCGCCGACGAGATCGCCACATCGTGAAACCGAAAAGGCACAGATCGATAACGCTGTAGGTTTCTGCGATGACGAGTGGAACGCCAATCCACCAGTTTTGCCAGTTGACAGAGGCAAACCAACGCCAGCTGACGTAGTTGATCCCCAAAATTACGGCACCAACGATGACGATGCGAAGCAGCCACAGACGCGGAGCCTCGCTCCGCTTCAGATTCTCGTTGCGACTCAAGGGAGACCCTGACCTGACTCGCGCCGGAATACAACAGCTGTCACATCATCAATGTTCATGACGTCTTCTCCGCCCGCGCCGAGCAAATCGATCAGCGATTGAGGGCTGCCGTCAGATTTTTTCGCGCACGCTGCCACAACATCATCGAAAGTATCGACGTCCCCACCCCAGCGGTCGAGTATGCCGTCGCTCAGTAGCAACAGCGAGTCGCCGTCTGCCAGTTGCGGACTCGACTCACTCCACCGCGAGTCGAGTCCGAGGGGCAGATCCTCAGAAATGATCCTCTCGACACTTTCTCCATCGGCTCGAACAATGAATGACAGGCCATGTCCGGCGTCGATAAGACGCACCTGCCCTGAGTTCAAGTCGATCACGGCGTACGCCATCGTGACGAAAGCCCCGGTGCGACGCAAATCCCAATCGAGCAGGCTCGCGGTTCGAATCATGACGTCTTTAGGAGAGTCCGAAACCTCGACTGATCTCAACGTTGCTCTGGTCGCTGCCGCGAGCATTCCGGCGCCCACGCCTTTTCCCATCACGTCGCCTAGCGCAATGATGGCTCGTGGCCATGAGATTCGGACATCGTAAAAGTCCCCGCCGACCTGTTTTGCCGGTACTGAAAGTGCAGCAAAGCCCCAACCAGGAATGGGCGGGAGTTTTCCTGGTGAAAGAGCACGTTGCACTTCGCCCGCCCTATCCAACTCTTGCTGTTCGAGTTGGCGTGCTCTTCTCGCTTCAGTGATGTCAAATATCTGGAGCGCGAAGGTGTCATCGTTTGCCCGCGACCCCAGCGTCGACAAGCTGACTTCGAAGATCCGACCGACGTTGGTTTCGAGAGTCAGACGCGCATTTCCGTCGACAAGATTGGTTGCAGCTGTGGCTACTTCAGCGTGAGCGTCAGCGCCCAATATTGAGCGAAGATCAGTGGCGCCCTGATTAATTGAAGGCAACATGGATCGAGCAGAGTCGTTGGATTGAATGACAGACAGGGCCTCGCTGTCGCGTGTGACAATCAGCATGCCTGCAACTGACGTGTCAAAGTTGCGTCGAAAGAGGTCTTCACTCTCCACAAGTTGCGCGCGCGTATCCGCCTCGCGACCGTTTGCGAGCGAGAGCAGCAGAAACACGACCACCATAGAGAGCTGAAACACCTGCAGCACAACCGCGCCTTCGACGCTGTCGAGACGATCGAACGAAAACGGCCCTTTGCCGATCGAACTCCCGTATGTTGCGACGACGCTGATGACGAGTGTTTCGACAAGAACAAGTCGCGTCGACATCCGCATCGCTGCCCACACGAGCGGAACAAAAGGCAGAAAGGCCAGCGGCAGCGTCGCGTTGCCAACGAAGACATAGATGCTCAAGCCGATTGCCGCAACGAATTGCACAACGCTTTCGGCGCCACTCGCGCGCGAGCGGCGTCGCGGCATCTTCATGAATAACGGCGCAACAACCAGCATCCCAGCTGCGTGACGCGAGAAAACGGTTGAAAATCGCTCGAAAGCCCGTTCCGGCGTGGTGAAAATCAAGTCAACCGAACTGATGAGGATGTCGAAGACGGCAGCCGAGAGCACTATCGCGAGAACAAGCCTCCCGATATCACGAGGCATTGCGAGCTCCGGCAGCGCATCGCGCTTACCACGCATGACCAAAGCACCAACCGCTAGCTCAACACCCACGCACAGCGAGATAGCGATCGCATGCGGAAGTGAGTTGTCGATCCACAGCGCGAGCGGCAGAGTCAAGGCCGAGACGGCGACGGCCAGCATCCAGACAAAGCGAATGCTTACGCGCGTGGCCATCCCGAGTGCGACACCAGCAGCTGGCCACCACGCGACGGAGGCAGCAGCGGCAGGTCTCGTCACGAGCGAGATCGTTCCCAGCAGGAAAAAGCCGATCAGGCATCCGCCCACGACAAGGGCAAGACGCATCCATGCGGGCCGCTGTGACGTCGCCGGCGCAAGACCTGACGGGCTCATACCCCCACTATTCCATCAATTGTCTATGAGGTGGGAGGTGGGTCCGAGATGAGTCGATGGTTGCTCCGAGTTCATCTCGCTCATAGAGTCAGGAAGTGAGAGAAGGGACTCTCAGTGGACACTATCGACCAGGTTGCGCTCGTCACCGGCGGGGCTTCGGGGCTGGGGCTTGCCACAACACTCCGACTCGTCGCGCACGGCGCACTTGTGGTCGTGTTAGATCTGCCGTCAAGTGACGGTGCTGACGTTGCCCGGGCTCACCCAGGCCACGTGCACTTCGCGGCGGGCGACATCCGGGATCCTGCGAGCGTCATGTCCGCGCTCGACTTGGCAGGCACGATCGGCGATCTCCGAGCGCTGATCAACTGTGCGGGCGTTGCGCCAGCGGCAAAAGTTGTGAGTTCCCGCGGTCCGCACCCCCTCGATGAGTTCCAGCGCGCCATCGACATCAACCTCGTCGGCACGTTCAACGTCATCCGCCTGGCTGTAGAGCGGATGCAGCAGCTCAGCGTTCGCGCAGACGGTGAGCGCGGTGTCGTGATCAACACCGCGTCGGTTGCAGCTTTCGATGGGCAAATCGGTCAGGCGGCGTACTCTGCGTCAAAGTCCGCCATTGTCGGCATGACGCTACCAATAGCGCGAGAGCTCGCAGCCTCCCAAATTCGTGTCGTCACGATCGCGCCAGGCATCTTCGACACTCCCTTACTCGCGAGTCTGCCGGAAGCTGCACGCACCTCGCTCGCGGGCCAAGTGCCGCATCCGCAACGTCTCGGCGCACCGAGTGAATTCGCTCTCATGGTGACGCAGATCATCGAGAACCCCATGCTCAATGGAGAGACGATTCGACTAGACGGCGCAATTCGCATGGCGCCGCGGTAACGACGGATGCCAGAGAAAGAGTGATCACATGATTGAAGCCGTCATCGTCGACGTTGTACGCACAGCATCCGGAAAAGGAAAGCTCGGAGGTGCTCTCTCGGTTCTGCATCCGGCGGATTTGCTCGCGAGCGTGCTCGATGCCCTTGTGACACGGAACGGGTTGGACCCGGCCCTCATCGACGATGTGATTGGTGGCTGCGTCAACCAGGCATCGGAGCAGTCGACGAACATCACGCGGACGGCGGTGCTGGCGGCGGGTTTTCCCGAGCACGTTCCTGCAACGACGATTGATCGACAGTGCGGTTCCAGTCAGCAGGCAGCGACGTTTGCCGCACAGGCCGTCATGTCGGGAATGCACGATGTCGTCATCGCGTGCGGAGTCGAGTCAATGAGTCGTGTGCCGATGGGAACCTCAGCGCAGGGGAACGACATCTACGGCCAGAAACTCCGAGCTAGATATCCCGACGGCCTTGTGAATCAGGGGGTGGCCGCAGAGTTGATCGCCGCACAGTGGGGGCTGAGCCGTGCAGAACTCGATGACTTCGCTGCCCGTTCTCACGAGCGAGCAGCCGATGCCGCAGCAGCACATGCCTTCGACCACGAGATCGTTCCGCTGCGACTCCGCACAGACGCAGGCGGGGCTTTTCTTCACTCGCGTGACGAAACCGTGCGCCCAGCAACGACCACTGAACGACTCGCCGAGCTGCCGGCATCCTTTGTCGATGCCGGGATTGCCGCTCGTTTTCCGGAGATCGGGTGGAAGATCACCGCCGGAAATTCATCACCGCTCACAGACGGGGCTTCGGCGGCGCTCATCATGTCCCGAGAACGTGCCACAGAGTTGGGCCTTCGACCTCGAGCGCGGTTCGTTTCGTTCGCCGTCGTGGGCGATGACCCGATCATGATGTTGACGGGGCCGATCCCCGCGACTCAAAAGGTTCTCAATCGTGCTCGGTTGTCAGCTGATGAGATCGACGTGTTCGAAGTCAACGAGGCCTTCGCTCCCGTCCCTCTGGCATGGGCGAACGAAATCAACGTGCCAGAAACAAAACTGAATCCGCGCGGCGGCGCGATCGCTCTCGGCCACGCGCTCGGCTCGTCGGGAACCCGCCTGTTGGCTACCCTCGTCAACGAACTTGAGGCGAATGGTGGACGCTATGGCCTCCAGACGATGTGCGAGGGCGGCGGTATGGCTAACGCAACCATCATCGAGCGCCTCTAGCAGCGCAGTCGTCGCAGTAACCGCGTGATGCGTCGTGCAGATCGACATCTTTTGGTGCCGAGCCCGTTAATTTCGGAGCCTCCGCGAGCTTGAAGGTGACAGGCTTGTGGCGGGGTCACCACGGCGTCGCGATTGGACATCATGCAGAATAAGAAAACGATCATCATCACCGGCGCATCAGATGGAATCGGTGCCGCGGCCGCACGACAACTCAACGAAGCGGGCCACACTGTCGCGGTCGTTGGGCGATCACCCGAAAAGACGAAGCGCGTGGCAGAGAGTATCGACGCCGACTACTTCGTCGCCGACTTCGCCGACCTTGGCCAGGTGCGAGAACTCGCCGCATCGTTGAATGAGCGGTACTCGACAATCGATGTGCTGGCGAACAACGCGGGCGGCATCATGGGTGACCGAGAGCTCACCACAGACGGCTTCGAAAAGACATTTCAGGTCAACCATCTCGCCCCGTTCTTGCTCACGCAGCTCCTCATGGATCGGCTCATCGAGTCGAAGGCATCCGTCATCAACACCTCGAGTGTCGCGAACTCACTTTTTGGACGCCTTGAGCTCGACAACCTCAACGGGGAACGCTCTTATCGCGCGACTCGCGCATATGGTGCGGCGAAGCTGGAGAACATTCTCTTCACAAAAGAGCTTCACCGGCGCTACGCAGCTCAGGGAATCTCGACGGTCGCATTCCATCCCGGGAATATTGCCTCTAACTTCACGAGTGAAGCGAACTCTCTCATCAAGCTGGTCTACCGCTGGCCGCTTCGGAATATCTTTCTGACGAGTTCTGAAACCGGCGGCAAGGTGCTGTCATGGTTTGCCGAAGGCACCCCGGGCACCACCTGGATCTCAGGCGAGTACTACAACAAGACAGCGCACGCGGCTCCCAATAAGCAGGCGGGCGACGCCGAACTCGCCGAAGCACTCTGGGCTCGCAGCGCTGAATTCGTCGCTTCTTCGTAGGTCTGAGTCAACCCCGTCGCGACTTGCCCATTTTTGTCGGTTCTCAGCTCGCAACGCCCGCAAATTCGGGCAAGTCGCGAGGGGTTTTTCAGCACGATGCGAGGTGTTCGGAGCGGGAAAAACGGTTGGCGCTCTCACGCTTCTGCCAGCGAACACCGGGGTTTCGTCCAGAAGAGGTGAGCAGAATCGATTCTTTGTGCCCGACCCGAGGGCGCAGAGCCGTGAGATTGCGGCATCCATCTCCCAGGAAATCTGACATGCTCCACTCCCCTGTATTTTCCCCTGCCCGACGCGCCAAGCAAGCGGGCATCGCCCTTGCGACCGCTGGCGCTATCGTCTCGGCAGGCATTTTCACCGCGAGTCCGGCGCTAGCATCTACCTCGGATGCCGCGCCTGCGGTTTCCGTAGCGACGTCGACAACGTCCGACACGCTCGAAGACATGAAGACGAAAGCAGAATCTGCACTGGTCGCAGCACGGTCCGCCGTCGCTGAATCAGTCGCAGCAACCATCGAAGCGAATGAAAGTGGTCTCGACCTCGGCGGAAAGCCGACTGCTATTGAGACCGCGGATCTTCTCGACAGCATCGATGAAATGTCGAATCTCGAGATCGTGCCCACGCTTCTGCTCCCAGACGACACCGCCACTGCGATTGCTGAAACGAAGCGAGTGCGCGCCGAGACTGCAGAGCTGACTGAGCGCGTTGCCACGGCGGCCGCTGAGAAAGCCGCGAAAGAGGCAGCTGAGAAAGCCGCGGCCGAAAAAGCCGCAGCTGAAAAGGCCGCAGCTGAAAAGGCCGCAGCTGAAGCTGCCGCCGCCGAGGCCGCAGCAGCTGAGGCGCAGCAGGAAGAAGCCGCAGCGGCGACCGCACCCGCGCCCGCAGCGCCGACGAACCCCTCCGGCGCTCAGGCCACCGCTCAGCAAATCGCGGCGTCCAATTACGGGTGGGGCGACGACCAGTTCGCGTGCCTCGTCTCGCTGTGGAACAAGGAGTCGGGCTGGAACGCCCAAGCATCAAACGGGTCGAGTGGGGCCTACGGCATCCCGCAGGCACTACCCGGCAGCAAGATGGCTAGCGCTGGCGCCGACTGGGCAACCAACGCGACGACACAAATCGTGTGGGGTTTGGGTTACATCGCCGGTAGCTACGGTTCGCCGTGCGGCGCATGGTCGCACTCACAGTCGACAGGCTGGTACTAAGAACCGGTCGACCGCAAGCGCTACCGCGTGGGGGCCGTCGAAAGCGTGACGGTTCTCACGCTGTTGGGCTCGGTTCAAGAGCGGCGATGAGATCTGCCTTGTTCATGCGGGAATACCCGGTAATGTTTCGCGCCTTTGCCTGCTCGCGAAGCTCAGCAACAGTCAGCGACGTCGAAGAAGGCTTGGACGGAGCTGACTTGGCGGGAGCCTTCTTGGGCTCCGAGGCCGCCTCATTCTCTGATTTCGCTACTTCGAGAGCGAATTGCTGCGCTGCTTCTGCGTGCTTAGCGGCAAGCTTCTCGGTCTTCTTGGATAGCACAGCTGCACGCTTACGCAGTTTTTTCTTCGAGTCCGCCACGGCTTCGAGAGCTGTCGCCACGGAGTCTTCGGCCTGAGCCAGTGCTTTCTTGGCTTTCTTCTCCGTCGCCTTCAAGTCGTTCTTCTTGCTTGATGGCTTCTTTGATTTCTTTTTCTGCGCCATTTTTTGCACCTCCAATAGGTCGCGAACGATGGGACCTTCCGTACTGGTAGTGAAGCACATCGAGACTCTTCGCTCAGCCCGTGAGCCATCGCTTTTGGGCACGCGACTTGCCCGTTTTTGTGGGTTTCGCTTGCGAAACACCCACAAAAACGGGCAAGTCAAGAGCTGCCGGGCGCTGTCAGCGGCCGCGGCGGCCCGAGAAAAGGGCGTGCAGCAACGGAAGAACGGATGCCGCCATCAACACGGTGCCGAAAACCACATCGTCCGCCCGGAGTACAGCACCGGCCACAAGCAATGCGGCGAACAGCACGGCCGAGACCGCGCGACGCACAACCCGTTCCAACCGAGCGACGCGCTTATCGAGGCTTGAACTGCTGACATCGACGTTGCCTTCATCGAAGCGTGTGATGAGGCCATCGAGCTGCTTCGGCAACCGCCAGGCGATCGCCAAGTTCTCCCCTGCCTGCTTGGCAAGATCTTGCACCACGTTGCCACGCTCATCCCGAAGAAGCTGCGAAGCGTAAGGCTCGACAGAATCCCAGAGATTGAATGTGGGCTCGAGCGCACTACACACTCCTGATACGAGCGACATGGCTCGAATGACGAGCAGGAAGTTCTCGGGCAGCTGAAACGGCAGCGAACGGATGACGTCACCAAACTGCACGCCGAACTCACGAAATTCGCGTGGGTCGACTTCGCGCAACTCCGCGAAACCCATGCCACCGAATCGGGCGAAGAGGTCGGTCATCGCTCGCTCTAGGTCACGAGTGTCAGACGAAGGCAGCAGCACGCCCAAATCGCGCGCCGCGTTCACGAGGCCCTTACCGTCACGCGATGCCGCAGCGATGAGCATCTTGCGCAGGCCGCTGCGCGTGGTGGCTGAAACCTCGCCCATCATGCCGAAGTCGATAAAGGTGAGTTTCCACCCGAGCTCGCTCGAGCCGCCGGTCACCGGCGTCACGAAGATGTTGCCCGGGTGCGGGTCAGCGTGAAAGAACCCGTTTGTGAACAGCTGGTCGAACATCACCGACGCGAACACGGGTGCAACATCGGCAGGGTCGATCCCGGCTGCGGCGAGAGCTGCGGCATCCGTGATCTTGATTGCTGTCACGTCTTCGAGGGTGAGTACTCGACGCGTGCTGCGCTCCCATACGACCGCCGGAACGCTTACGCGATCGTCGTCAGCGAAGTCTGCGGCGAAGCGTTCCGAATTGGATGCCTCGTGCAAGTAGTCGATTTCTTCAAGACTTGTCTGCGCAAACTCTTCGACAAGAGCGGGCGCGTCGACACGCGAAGAAACGAGGCGCACGTGGCTCAACCATCCGCCTACCCTGCGAAGGGCGGCGAGGTCGACCTCGACAATTTCGTCGATGCCGGGCCGTTGCACCTTGATGATGACCCCGTCTAACCCGGTATCTGCCGCTCCCGTTGGCGAAAGTCGCGCACGGTGCGCTTGTCCGAGGGATGCCGCGGCCACCGGCGTCTCGTCTACCCACTCGAATGCACGAGCAAGCGATACGCCGAGCTCCGCTTCGGCGAGAGTGCGAATGGCCGCAAACGGCACCGGGGGCACTTCGTCTTGCAAGCCCTCGAGCTCTCTGGTGATTTCCGGTGGGAGCACGTCGAGGCGCGACGACATGAATTGCCCCACCTTGATCATGAGCCCACCGAGATCGACGGCGAGAACGTGAAAGCGCCGAGCGAAGCGGATCATCCGCTTCGCTCGGGTTCGCTCTGCAATTTTGGCAAGCCCAATGCGTGGCAGGACTAACTCGTACCACCAGGTGATGGCGAGGTTCCAGCCGGCGAAGCGAAGTATGCGCCGATAGCGCGCACGAGTATCTCCGGCGGCCGACGCCACGTCTACGCGGCGCCGGCGAGCGGGCGGCACTCCCGTCAGTCCTGCGCGAGGATCGCGTAGAGCTTGCGACGCGCCTCGTCGAGAAGCACGACTGCTTCTTGCACCTGCTCGGGGGTCCCAGTGCGGCCTACCTGGGCGGCGGCCTGTGCAAGCTCAACGCCTGCTTTTGGGAGCGCGGTGAAGCGTCCATTGTCTGACGATTCCTCGGAGTCCCACGGTGTCGATGGGTCGGAGCCGGCGACTTCTTCGCGCCCGGCTTCGGTGAGCGCGTAGGTCTTTCGACCATTCGACTCTTCAGCGCTGATCAGACCCTCATCAGCGAGCAGCTGCAACGTGGGGTAAACCGAGCCGGGGCTTGGCTTCCAGCTGCCGCCGCTGCGCTCTTCGATTTCGTGGATGATCTGGTAGCCGTGCATTGGCTGCTCGGCGAGCAACGAGAGGACGGCTGCGCGCACGTCACCGCGACCCATACGAGTGCCTACGCGCTTTTCGAAACGCGAGCGCAACTGCTCCATTGCCTGCCACATGCTTTCGGCGGGGTTGCCAGAACCGAATCCACCGGTCGGGAATGAACTGCCCATGATGACCTCCTGTAGAAGAACGAACGATAGTTAACGATATATCGTTGAGCATCTGAGCGATACAAGATTCATTTTGATATTCGCAGTTCTCTGGAGACTCACAAGAACGGATACCTCACACTTGGGTCACCGTGTCAGCGCTACATCAGCACAACATTTGGTGGGGCGCGCGGCGGCTACTCGATTTTGAGCACTCGCGTTCGCAGCCATCTACCCGCTTGGCGACCCGCTCGATCCATCGGGCTACCCAACGGATTTGCGCTCATCATGTAGGTCCACGTGGCAGAGGGTCGACGCAACTCCAGCGCCTCAAACCCTGCCAGCAGCTGGTCTGTCGTGACTTTTTCGAGGATGCCCACCGCGTTTTCGTAGGCTGCATCAAAGAATCCTTGAAACTCTTCGAGGACTACGCGATGAAACTCCTCTCGCGGGTTGACGCCTGCAAGCGCTTGAAGATGGATGCCGTCGCGCACCTCACTCATGTGCGCCAGGTGCTCGCACCACTGCTCGTCAAGACACCAGAGCGCGACGCGGCGAGTGAGATCTGCGACGAACTGGGGAGAAGACGCTTCCTCGAGGCTCGCAAGCTTTGTGGGCATACGAGTCTCGAGTGCGACGGAGGTGAGATCACCACTCAGAATCTCGCCGCGAAGCGCAAGAACCTTCTTTCGTTGGCGCGAAAGAGCGCGGCTGAAATCCCATGTATCGCGGTGTTGGTCACGACGGATGCCTTCAGCGATGCGCTGCGCTCGATCAACAATGTCGGCGAGGGTGCGTTGGTCTAGTCGTGAGCCACTGCGACGAACCTTTTCGAGAAGATGCGCGGGCGCGTTGGCCTGCACAACGTCATCGTTGGTGCTCACAAAGACCAGAGTGCTGCCGGGGTCGCCCTGGCGTCCTGAACGCCCGCGCAGCTGCGCATCGAGCCGCTCCGAAGGGCTGCGTCCCACAAGCAGAACGGCGAGGCCGCCAACCGCTGCCACCCGTGCGTGATCCTGCTCCTCAGCACCGCCGAGGCGAATATCGGTTCCGCGGCCCGAAAGCTGGGTGGAGATCGTCACAGCGCCGAATTCACCGGCGCGTGCAATCACGGATGCCTCGTGCGCATCGTTTCGGGCGTTGAGTACAACGGCGTCGATACCCACCTTCGCGAGTGCCCGACCAAATTGCTCCGACTCAGCAACGCTCTGTGTTCCGACCAAGATGGGTTGCCCGGCGCCGTGTCGTTCGCTGACTTCGTGCACGACGGCATCCATGCGCTCTCGGTCATCAGTGAAGACCCGCTGGGGCTCGTCTGTTCGACGCTGGGGAAGGCGTCGTTCGACTCGTCCAGAGCGCACGGAATAGAACTCAGTCAAATCTTCGGCTACAGCAATGACAGTGCCGCTCATGCCGACAAGAGTCGTGTAGCCAGCAAGCAGATCCTGCACGGTGATCGTGTCGAGCACAATGCCGGGAGCTGAAACAGCGAGTTGTTCTTTAGCCTCGATAGCCGCGTGGAGTCCGTCAGGCCAGCGCTGCTGCTGAGCAACGCGTCCGCGAGCTGTGTTGATCAGCTTGATTTCGCCCTCAACCACGAGGTAATCGACATCGCGTTCGACCAGCGCATGAGCGTGCAGCGCCAGGTTTATGCGCGTGAACGCTTCAGTATGTTCAGTTTCGTACAGATTCACGCCACCGAGCCGCTGCTCGATGACGTCAATACCTTGGTCGGTGAGCGAGACTGTCGCTCGGTCGTCATCGATGGCGTAGTGCGCATCGGCGACAAGGTCGCGCACGAGCGAATCAGCCAGGGCGAAATCTGCTGGCTCTTCTCGTGAAGAGCCAGCGAGAACGAGTGGCGACATCGCTTCATCGATCATCACAGCGTCGGCTTCGTCGACAATCGCGACGTCGTGCATCGGCCACACCATGTCGGTGTCTGTCGTTCCAAAGCGATCACGAAGAACGTCGTAGCCAATTTCGCTCACCGGCGCATACACGACATCGTGCTGGTAGTTCGCGCGTCGCGTGGCAGGAGTGGTCTGCTGACCGATCCAACCGACGGCGAGCCCGAGCACTTCAAAAAGCGGACCCATCCATTCCGCATCGCGCCGTGCAAGGTAGTCATTCACAGAAAGCACGTGAACCTTGCGCCGGGCAGCCGCGAACCCGGCTGCTGCCATCGCACCCACGAGAGTCTTGCCCTCGCCCGTGTCGAGCTCGACGACGTTGCCGCTCAACAGGGCAGCACACGCAAGAAGTTGCGGGTCAAAAGGCCGCTGGCTGAGCGTGCGCTCCGCGGCAGTTGCGAGGATTGCTAAGAGCTGCGGTGATGCCGTAAAGCCATCAGATCCGGCATCTTCTCGGGCTGTTCGCTGTGCGGCGAGCGCGAGTGCTCTGTCGTCAAGATTCTCGGCCCATTCGAGCCGGGCTTTTGATTCGTCTACCGCGCGTTGCAGATGAGCGAACGAGGCGGACCCCGGAGCCTTCACTGCTCGTGCCAACCATCGCTTCATAGTGCCCATCAAAACACGAGCAGCTACGCATGGCGCACGGCATCGTTCCGGGCGCACCGCACAAATTGCGCGTCGAGCCGCCGGAAATAGCGGATGCCTCAGCGACCTGTGAACCGAAACTGTTGCGCTTAGTGCAGGCGCTCAAAGTCGGTGATGATCGTCCATGTTGTTTCTAGTTGCAACGTTTCCATGAGCGCCAGCGCGTGCCCCTGAGCCACTCCACGGCCCTCGACAGCATGAACGTCGATCGTGAGCGGCGGCGGCTCGCCGAACTTCGGAATTTCAATCACGACCCACACATCGTCTGCGAGGAAGATTCTCGGTTGCGAGGTCGCGGGCCCCACGATCGGCGCACCGACAGCTCGCGCGACGGCATCGAGTGCTGACAGCTTGTCGACAGCGTCGGATGCGACCAGGGTGGCAACTGCGGATTCGCGTTCTGATGCGAGCATATGCTCAGTCAACCACTCCCCGGACGGCACAGGAACATCCTGTTGAGGCATTCGGCGATGTCTCTATTCGGCGCACCTCGATGAGCATGAGGTAGAGAGTTTTGACTTCGCGATCAGGCTGCCCCCAACGGAGACGGGTCAGGAACATCGATGGTCGGACCAAACCTCTATAACGCGGTCGATATCGGGGTAGCCGGCCGCATCGAGTTTGTCTTTCACCTGCAATGTGACAGTGAGCATGTACGCCTCACTGTGAAGTTCTACTTCTGATGTCTGTTCGCGCTCGTACTCGTTTTTTGAGAGCTCCAGCAGACTGACCGATGAGGCAAACGTTTCCGGGGTGACGTCGGCTTCAGCGAGTGCCAGTTCAGCCACCGTCTGCGCTTCGGGATCGGTACCCTCACGAAGATCTCCAAGCGACCACGAACCGGTGCAGTCGTGGCCTACGACGACGAAGTCGTCGGTGCGATCGGCCGGGCCATGGATGACTGCGCAACCGGTCATCGTTATGCCCGCAAGAGCAGTGATGCCAACGGCAAGAATTCCATGTCGAAACTTCACTCGTCAAGGCTATGCGGCTGGTCACGCGCAGCCCAGACCTCCGATCACATTCGGAGGTTGAGCTTGTCTACTTCCGCGACCATGTCGAGGCGGGTGACGAGCAGTTCGCCAGCGTTGCCCATGTTCGATATCGCGGTGATTGTGATGAAGGCCGCGATGAGGGTCATTGCGACAATAGCGGGGGGCGCGTATCGAAGTTTGATGGTGAGCACGAGGGCGGTGGCTGCGCTGAGGATCGCGATGGTCTGGCCAGCCACCGTGGCAAAAGCCATCCGGAGCGCACTATCCACAGTGAGTGGGCCGTAGCTGTTCATTGCGACGGAGAGCGCAACGGGGATCAAGATGACGCCCCAGATGAGAATTGTGGCTCGACTGACCCGCCGAGGCTTCTTCGAACTAAGAGGCTGCTCCATCAGGGCCGGCGCGGTCATGATCCCACGATATCGGACGGTGACCAGACTCGATAGAAGCTTGCGCCACATCGTTGAGCGCTCACGGAACACCGCCATCCACCGATGAAGTCCGCGGGTCGTGCCAGCTCCGTCACCCCAACATGTCGTGCGGCGCCGCGAAGAACGCGAGCTCATGCGCCGCAGAGGCACGAAATGCCTCCCGCATTCGCACTCGAGTCGTATCGTCAGCATGCGCCGCAGCTGTCGCCACGACCATCACTGCCCGCTGAGTCGCCGCCGCAAATGCATCGTCAGCGTAGGTGTCGAGCCAGGTGCGATACCGATGGTCGGCGTGCGAGAGCGGATGCAGTCGCGTCCCCACATCTTGATAGAGCCAAAAGCATGGCAACAACGCTGCGATCAACACCGCGTAGTCACCGCGAGCCGATGTCGCGAGCAGGTGGTTGAGGTATCCGCTCGTCACGGCGCTCGGGTACGTCTCCCCCAGCGCGTCGGCGGGTATCCAGCTCTCGTGAAGCTGCATCTCGGTCGCAACCGCGCCGTGGGCGCTCGCCGCCCAAAACGCCTGCTCGTCGCCCGTGGGAGCAAGCCTGCTGGCCTCGGCGAGCGCTCGAGAGTAGTCATGCAGATAGAGGGCGTCTTGCTGGAGGTACCAAACGAACGCCACTTGATCGAGAGTGCCGTCGCCGAGTGCTCGCACAAACGGCAGTTCATCGATATTCTCGCGCAGGTCGCGAATGTACTCCCACCAGTCGGCGATGACGTCGGCGGGTGTCGGCCGCGTCGATGTGCCCCCGCGCTCCCACAGCCCAGCGAAGTGGCTCACGGGGCCATGACCGGCACCGACCTCGAGTGAAGCCCCATGACGGATGCTCTCGGTGAGCCACCGCTTCGACTCCCCCGTTGCGCTTACCCAATCACCGGTGGCCGCATAACGGGTCGCAATCGCCGACGACAGCGAGCACCCGGTGCCGTGCGTATTGGTGGTCGCGATTCGCTCACCAGAAAATTCGACGACCTGACCGTGAGGGTCAACGAGCGCGTCGGGGAGCTTTTCCCCGCCGAGATGACCGCCTTTGGCGAGTATGCGAACTCCGAGCCGTGCCGCAACGCGCTTCGCTTGGCCGATGACCGCGGTCCAATCGGAGCCAATCGGTTCTTCGGCAAGAATCGCAAGCTCTGGAATGTTGGGGGTCAAGAGGTCGGCGCGAGATGCCAGCTGGCGCAATGCCTGCTCAGCGTCGCGATCAAGCAAACGATCACCGCTCGTTGCCACCATCACCGGGTCGAGCACGACGATCTGCGGCGACACCCTGTTGAGCCACGCCGTGACGACTTCGATCACCTCGGTATTGGCGAGCATCCCGATTTTGACGGCATCGATCACGACGTCGGCTGACACAGCGTTGAGCTGTTCCTCGAGAAACTGCGTCGGCGGCACGTGCACCGAGCGCACCCCCTGTGTGTTTTGAGCAACGAGAGCCGTCACGACTGCCATGCCGTAGCCACCGTTGGCTGCGATGCTCTTGAGGTCGGCCTGAATGCCGGCACCTCCGGTTGGATCGGTACCGGCGATACTCAGTACCCGTGGCACGGTGCTCATGCTGACGCCTCCCATGCGTGGCGGAGATCCAATACTGCAGCTGCCGGGTCGGCCGCCGCACACACGGCTGACACCACAGCGGCGCCCGCGGCTCCCGCTGCGCGCAAACCCGGTAGATCGTGGCGAGTAACCCCGCCAATTGCTACCGCGGGCAACGCGCTCGCCGCCACGAGCTGCGCAAATCTTTCAATTCCGAGTGGCGGCGGTGCGTCTTTCTTGGTCGCGGTGGCATGCAGCGCACCAATACCGACGTAGTTCACGTTTCCCGCACCGGATGCCGCAGCCCGCAGCTGTTCTTCGGTCGATGCACTGAGCCCCAGCACCGCGTCGGACCCAATCATTTCGCGGACGGCAGCTACCGGCAGGTCTGACTGCCCCACGTGCACGCCCGCAACCCGGGCACCCGCAGCGCGGGCAGCGAGATACACGTCAATTCGGTCGTTGACGAGAAGCGATGCGTGCGGCGGAAGAGTCTCGGCGATACGCAGCACCGTGTCGAGAAACTGACGGGCCGAGGCATCCTTTTCTCGTACCTGCACCGTCGTCACACCATTTCGTGCTGCTGTGTGCACCAGCTCGATGAGGTCGCGACCGGCATCCGTCGCGATCTTGGCATCTGTCACGAGATAGAGCGAGAGATCGATGTTCACGAGATCGCCGCCCGTCGGCGGATGTCGTCTGGATCGACTGCGGCGAGCGCATCGAGAAAGTTCACCGCGAAGCTGCCCGGGCCTGCGGAACGCACAGCTGCGATCTCGGCCGCGACCGTGTAGACCGCAACAGCAGCAACGGTTGTTGCCAACTTGTCGTCGTCCACAGAGGCGAACGCTGCCATGACGGCGCCCAGTGCGCAGCCGCCGCCGGTGACCTTTGTGAGCAGTGCGTCGCCGTTGGCGATGCGGAACAGGTCTTGACCATCGGTGATGACATCGACGGGCCCCGAGACAGCAACGATTCCGCCGGTCTTCTCGGCGAGCGCGCGTGCGACAGGTTCTGCCGCATCCATTCCGTCAGACGCGTCGACTCCGCGCCCACCCGCACCCGCACCCATCAGCGCGATGATCTCTGACGCATTACCCCGCACGACGCTCGGTCGAAGGTCTCGCAGTGTGTAGCCGAGTGGAGTTCGTACCGGCAGCGAGCCGATAGCCACCGGGTCGAGCACCCACGGCGTCTGGGCGTCGTTGGCCGCGGCAGCGGCTTCGAGCATTGCCTGGCGCGACTCGGCTGTGGGCGTACCGAGGTTGACGAGCAGCCCCGAAGCGACCGTCGCGAACGGCCCCGCTTCGTCAGGAATGTCAACCATCGCAGCGGATGCCCCGAGAGCAAGCAGCGCGTTGGCGGTGAAGTTCACGACCACACTATTGGTGATGCACTGCACGAGCGGCGCGTTGTGCCGCACCTCGTCAAGTGCTGAGCAGGTGAAATCGGTCAGTTTTTTTGGCGTGCGCAGCATGCGCGACATCCCTTCGCTAGTACGAACTAGATCAGGTTCAACGGGTGTTATCTCAGCCCCGCAGGGCACCCCGTGTCACTTGTGTGTACGTCGACCCTACCCACCCCAGCGGTTAGCATTCAAAGATGACATCACCTGATCCGATCGAAGACATTCCCGTCGACGGAGAGGTCATCCGCCTCGGTCAGTTCCTGAAGCTCTCGGGCCTGCTCGACTCTGGCGGCAACGCTAAAGAGGTCATCATCGACGGGTACGTCACTGTGAACGGCGAGGTAGACCGTCGCCGCGGGCGCCAGTTGCACGGGGGCGACCTCGTCACATTCGAAGACCGCACGGTGCGCGTTCGGATCTGACACACTGCTGACGCGGCAGTCGAGAACGATCAAGGCGTCACCTTCAAAGCCGCAGAGCAGGCAGGGCGACTACTCTCAAGGGGATGCCGCTTTCCTACCCCTCCACGATCGAAGCAGGGGTGGAGCAGGAGATCGTCATCCGCAAGTCGCGGTTCATCGCCCGCATCGAGCCGGTCACCTCGGTCGAGCGGGCCGACGGCGTCATTGCCGCGGCGCGCAAACGGAATTGGGATGCGCGACACCACTGCACCGCGATGGTGATAGGCCTCACCGCCGATCAGGCGCGGTCTTCAGACGATGGCGAACCGTCGGGCACCGCGGGCATCCCGATGCTCGAAGTGCTGCGCCGACGCGAACTGACCGACCTCGTGGCCGTCGTCACACGCTACTTCGGCGGCGTCAAACTCGGGGCGGGCGGACTCGTCCGCGCGTACTCGACAGCTGTGTCGCAGGCGCTCGACGCGGCGTCACTCGTGCATCGCGTCGCACTCACACAGGTGCGCATCGAGGTTCCCCATGCCGACGCGGGGCGCTTCGAGAACTTGCTTCGCAGCTGGGCGGGTGTGGCAGGCGCAACCTTGGGCGCGCCCAGCTACACCGCGCACGCGACTCTCGAAGTATGGGCTCCGGCGAGCGCGCTGGCAGGGCTACACGATGCGATTGCCGCCGCATCCGCGGGAGAGATCACACCACAGCTCGGCGCGGAACGCATCGTCGACGTGCCCGCGAGCGACAGCTAGAGAGCGCCGGACACGGGGCCGCGCGACTAGAGCTCGTGGCAGTGCGGTTGATCTGCGCCGCCCCGTGACATAGGTCGAACGCGATGTCGTCTGCATCGCTGAAACCTTGCGTGGCCAGGAGACGAGGGACGACGCGGTTGAGCCCTAGCCCCGGCTCCCGGAGCGTGGGATGATCGCCGCATGGCCACCGCGACCAAGACAGTTCCCACTGACGCAGATGTGAACGCGTTCTTGGCGCAAGTGACCCCCGCGAAACGCAGGGAGGATGGGCTGCGACTTGCGGAGATATTTCAAAAGGCCACCGGTGCGGATCCAGTGATGTGGGGGCCGTCGATCATCGGCTATGGCAGCTACCACTATGTTTCCCCGGTCAATCCGCGCACGCACGGCGACTGGCCGAAGACGGGTTTCTCCCCTCGCAAAGCAAGCCTTTCGATCTACGGGTTGAAGGACCTGCCCGAGGGTGCGAAGTTGCTTCCCCAGCTCGGAACGTACGCTGAGGGTGCGGGTTGCGTCTACGTCAAAAAACTTGAGGACATTGACGAGGACGTACTACGCCGCCTCATTGAGATCGCGTGGTCGCGCGAGGACGACCTCCGCGACCGAAAATAGTCGTTCCGCTGTAAAGCCTCGCAATTGTAAAGTTTTGCACGGCGCAGTCAGCGACCGTGCTTGTGCACCCACAAGCGGAGACTCGACTACGGTCGGCGATCAGAGCAACTCCGAAAGAAGCAAATACATCTGCCCCTGTGCAGCCGGCCTGAATCAGGTCGGCGTTGGCTCGCCAAGCATTCGCCGCAACGGAGGGTGTTGACGCTGACGGCAGCGGTCGCACCCGTGGCGGTGCGGTCACCCGGCACCGCACCGCGGTACAGGTCGAACACGACCATCCGCGCATCTCTCCACCCAGGCGAGGACACCCGGTGCGCTCTATCGCGACGAGGATGAAGCAGGGATAGCGGCTATGCAAGGCGCGCGCGATGTGTGGAAGCCACGCGAATGTACGATCTACTCCTCACCAAGCTTCGCCCCCACTCATGCAAGAACCACTGATGAAGTAGTTCGGGCCCCTCCGATCGATGAACGGCGTGATGGTCCTTGGCAACCCACGTGGTTCAGACGCCGCGCTATACCCCGAGAGCTTTGTTTACCAGCAGGGCCCAGGCATCACCCCGCGAGAGTACAAGTGGGACGACATTGACGCTGTGAGCCTCGCGTTGCCAACCAATCAGCTTCGGCTTCCGCACGCTCTCTCCCTGGTTTTCTCCTGGACCGCCATCGCGTTTTACTCGGTGGTTGCGTTCGTCGCCAACCCCGACGACCAGACGACAGGCATCGAGAACGGGTACATGACGATTTCGCAGGCAGACGATGACACCGCGCTGCCACTGAGCCGCGAGTGGTTTGGTACCTACTGGGCCAACAGCGTCGCATCAACGCAATCGCTTCTCGACGAGCTCGTCGAAGATCCTCGCAAACGCGTGCTTCTCAATGCCCCTGACTCGCTCCTCCAAGAAGTGATCAACTCGACGCCCACATAGCCGCAGCGGGGACTCTAGATTCTCGGCAAGCCAGGCACCGTCACGTACCAGCTCGTCCAGGAGCGGGCTGACGAAGGCCCTTCCCGAATGACGAGCTGGCAGAGACGCTGACATTCGGAAACGACAAAGCCCTGATGAAAATTTCTTTTCATCAGGGCTTTGTCGGGATGACAGGATTTGAACCTGCGACCCCTTGACCCCCAGGTAGCCCTAGGAGCCCAGTTCGTTGATTTTCCGGGGCGTAAAGGTGCGTAGAACGGTTCAAATCACGTCATGCACTGCATGGTTTGCATGATTCTGCTCCCCTTTTGGTCCCCTGACGTAGAGGTGAAGACACCAGGTCGCGACACACATCCCATCGCCTCGGAAACGAGCCGAGGTTCTAGCTGCTAGTGAATCGGGGGCCTGTCCCCCGAGGCTTTCTGGCCTTTGGTTTTGGCTTGACCACGGGCCGGCTGTCATCAATGAAGACGACGCTAAGAGGTACGCGTAGCCCACGGAACACCCGGGCTGCACGAGCCAGACTCAACTGGGAAAACAGGGGCAGATTCTTGAGCGCTCCATTCAGGGGTTTGCGGGTAACAATGGCGAATCGCACACGCACTTTCGGGAGATCGATTGCCGAACGAAGATCCGCAGCCAGCTGTGGCGTCGGGGCCAAATTCTCAATGTGCACGGCAAGCTTTTGAGCAGTCTCGACGTCGGTCAATATGAGCGTGGTCGCATTTTGTCCCTGGTAAAAGAGGTGACTGAGTTCAGCGGAACCTGTACCCATTTTCACGTGGGAAAACACCGCTGTTCCGTCCGGATCGATTGACAGCACGTCACAGGGCTCCACCTGCGTTAGGCCGCTTGGGCTAACACTCGTCTTGTCAAGGCAGATCGCGCCGAGCGTCGCCGCGAGTTCGATGTTGTAGTCCGCTTCATGGCCACTTTTCGCAGATGGCAACGTCTCGCCCGTGAACAGAGGCGCAAGGTCGGATTTGATGCGCTCGATATAGGACTTTTCGAGTGCGAACCAGCTCCCGTCCATTAGGTGGAAGCGCTCGGATCGGCCATCTAGTTTGGTGTCAAAAATGATGCATCGTGTGAGGGCATAGCTCGTCCGTTGCTGCTCATTCTCATCCAGCACCAAAACGCGTTGCGCGACCAACTTCTCGTAAGTTAATTGCTTTCGTTTGACCTCTTTCAACTTCAGATAGTCGTAGTAGGCGCTTAGCTCCAAGTCTTCGTAAAGGTCGGCCGGGCCGTCTCCGTTGAAGCGGAAGTACTTCGCGTCGGCGTAGTCGATGAGCTCCGGCAGTGCGAGTTGAGGATCGTCAGATTTGGCCTGCAAGGCAGCGACCAGTTTATCGTTCAAGGCCGAAACTGTCGTTGGATCCTTGACAGGTCGGACGTTCCTTACGTCTGGGAATGAAAGCTTGTAGTCATCCTTCTCGTAGAGTTCCACGAGCTGTGCACAGAGCCCTGGAAGCTTGGAAGCTGCCCTAGTAGTACTGAATCGCACCTGGGCTGATCCCGTCACATTTTTGAGGATCTCGGCGTACTCGCTCTTCGCAGCTCCGGTGAGACTACGTAGAACGTGGGTATCACGTTCTACATCGAAATAGGTAATATCCGAGCCAATCGCGGTTTGCGTGCGCTGCCGTCGAGCCGCCCCTGGGTCAGCGGTATCCGTATTTCGCAGCTTGTTTGGATCGACACAGTTCAGCGTAATGATTAGACCAAAGTCGTACTCGTAGCAGTCCGGCCGCAAATTGTGAATCGTGTTCCCGAACGTCACGACGCAGATCCTGTTTCCGGCTGGAACAAACAAGAGGGCGGCCTTTTGCGACTGCTTCAGCTCTTGGGAAATTCCGAAATAGTCGCGCCACCAAGGAGCTCGAGGACTGGAGTCATTGATGTAGAGAGAGGCGCCTTGCGGGACGTGCGATGCCGCAATGGGTCCGTCCAGCTTGTGGTCATCCGCCAGCGAAGTAGTGGCGTCGAACCCAGCTTTAAGGAGCCACACTGAGATGGATCTTGACTTCTGCATCAGCGTCGGTGCCCGTCTCTATTCCAAAGCAGACGCTCTCCGCTGGGCGTCATCCTTCTGAGTATGGCCTATGTGAAAGCAGATGAGGGGCTCTTCGGACTTCCGATGGGGGTCATGGGGTGAGGCCGCCGGCGGCGAGGAGCATGCGGAGTCGGTAGTTGTGCCGGTTTCGGTAGCCGCGGGCGAGGCGGCGGTGGAGCTCGATGATCCCGTTCACTGCTTCGGTGCCGCCGTTCGATGAGCGGCTGGTGGTGAAGTAGGCCAGGAACGCGTCGCGCCAGCGGCGCAGTGTCTTGCCGAGGCGGGCGATTTCGGGGATCGGGCAGGTGTGGAACGACTCCACGACCTTCTCTGCGATCTTCCGCCCTTCGGCGAGGTCCTTCTGGTGATAGGCGGAGCGCAGCTGCTGCGCGCACTGCCACGCGACGAACACCTCATCATGGGCAGGGGCGGCTTCGATTGCCGCGACCAGCCGTGCCCGCTGCTTCTCGGTGAGGTTCTCGGCGCCGGCGCGGAGGATGGTCTGGATTCCGTAGAGCGGATCGCCCTTCCGGCCGCGGTGACCGAGGGTGTCCTGCTGGACACGGCGGCGGACCTCGTCGACGGCGGCGGTGCCGAGCTTGACGACGTGGAACGCGTCGAGCACCGCGACGGCGTCCTCGAGCTTGTCGTTGATCGCGGTCTTGTATCCGGCGAACGGGTCCAACGCCGCGACCTTCACGTTGTTCCGGAACGCGTCGCCGCGCTCGTCGAGCCAGGCCGCGTAGGCCTTCCCCGATCTGCCCGGCACGAGGTCGAGCAGCCGGGCACGGGTGCGACTGTGCTCATCCCGGGTCAGGTCGACCATCCCGGTCAGCTCCTTCGGGCCGCGCTTGCGGGGGTCGACGTGATGCCAGATGTACTCGTCGACGCCGAGGGTGGTGACGTTCTCGAACCGGGACTCGTCGGCAGCCAGCTTGACGAGTTCGGGCTCAACGGCCCGCCACACCGTCTTCCACGACGCGCCCAACTGTCGGGCCAGGCCCGCGATCGTGGCGTGCTCGCGGCGCAACTGCCCGATCGCCCACGCCACCGCGCGCATGGTGATCGACCCGCGCGCGGCGACCAGGGTCGGGACCTGCTCCACGAACGTCCTCCTCATGCAGTCGGGATCGTCACAACGCCACACCCGCTGCCGCCAGATCAGTCGCACCCGCGTCGCGCCGGGCACGTCGTGAAGAACGCAGCGGCGGCGACCGCGACCGACAGCGAGCACCCCGCACGACGGGCAACCGGCCGGCGCCGCGAGGCTCGAGACCGTCACCACCAGCAGCCCGTCACGACGGTCGACCGCCTCGACATGGACGCCGTCGAGACCGAGCAGCAGATCACAGCGGGAACACGGGCAAGCGGCAGAGCGCGCATCAACGCACCCCGAACTATGGTGAGACACGTCGAGGTCCTCGGTTGGAGCAGTAGTTGGCGCTACTGATCCTCGGGGACCTCGACCGCTACCCGCCCGAACTCACCCGGCGAGCCTCACCCCCACCGGAAGTCCGAAGAGCCAGATAGGGCCAGCTAACTGCGGGTAGGGATCAGCCCTCAGATGTGATCAAACGCACAGAATCTCCACGCGAGGCGACGCCATCAGTCCCGAGGACCGGGACTGACGCTTTTCCGTCATGAAAAACCAAAATCTTGAAGTCGCGATCGGGACGAAGAACGGCGCAGGAGAACTCAGTTCTCGCTGACGCCCGGCCCTCAAATGGTGCATGACATGGTGTCGCATCCTGGCATCGCAATGTGACTCGCAAGGTAGTGTCACATTAGCTAGCACCAAACAGCAATCGGACCATCAGTCGATGAAAAGCGGTGAGCCGGCAAATGTGCTTTGGTAGTCGTCATGACAGACATTTCATCAGCACCGCTCGATAACTCGGACGCGGCTACACCTGCGGCAACCCGGGAGTTCATGACCAAACTCTCGGGTCGAGGCTACGCCCAATATCGGCACATCCTCGTTCAGCTCCCCGACAAAGACGAACCACGCGCAAGTACTCTCGCACGAATGGTCACCGGTCGTCGCCACCGTGAGCTGATCCTCTACATGCTGTTGGTTTCCTCCTGGGGATGGCTGGAAGCGAATCGGGAGCCCCTCTCCGCAGACGTATGGATCCGAGCGCTCACAGCATCGGGAGGACTTACTTGGTCGGGCTCAACGCTGTCCCGTTCGTGGAAGCACCTTGAGGAACTGGGCCTCCTGGAAAAGCGGGAACGAGATGACCGACTCGTGAGGGTCACGCCACGACGGGAGGATGGCAATGACTCTTACACGCTGCCAGCCGGCCGAACCGACCGGCAGAACACCTACTTCACCCTTCCTGACGCGTTTTGGAATGATGAGCTATTCGCCAAGCTTTCGATGCCGGGTCTGGCGGTGCTTCTCGTTGTCGCCAAGGAGACCAGCAATCAAAGCGAGGTGTGGTTCACCTATGACCGGATGGATGAGTGGTACGGGTTGAAGGCCCGAACTGTGCAGACCGGTGTCAAAGAGCTTCGCGCGCTAGGGCTCCTCGACATCCGAGAAGAAATCGTGACCGCGCCTCTTTCCCCTACGGGTAAGACCGTGCGGACTTTCTACTCTCTTGCTGCTCCATACAGTTATGAAGCGCGTGCAGCGATGCAGGCAAAAGCGCAGAAAGAAACACGAGCCCGTGCGCGAAAAAGTTCCACGAAGGTCGCGATGAAACCAACACGACCTAGCCGCAAGGCCAACAAGTAGCAGGACCATGTTGACGACAAACAAAGGAAAGCAGGTGAGACAAATGTTCGGATCCAAATTTAGCGATGCAGGTTGGAAAACTGTGCGGTCAGCGCTAGACAGCTGGGGCCGAACACTGAGACTCAGCGTAATTGTCCTAACCATGTCAGCCCCACCCACCGCCGCTCTATGGCTAATCGCAGGCCGCTGGCTATAGCTGCCTACTGTTCTTCTCGGATGCTCCGCGACGGAGATCGAGTATCCGACTGCCTACCCTGAACATTGTTCTCGTAGAAATTCCACAACACCTCAACATGACCGAGTGCTCGCTCATAGTCGATGCGCTGCGCGTCATCCATCGGCACTGCACCCAGCGGGTTACCCGAAGAGATTTCCCACCGGTCTCGATACGCGATGACCACCTTCAAATGCTCCTCGACAGCATCCTGATCCGCGCTGATTAGGTTGCGCGCCCACGGTTCCGGACTCTGGAACACCGCCTGCGTGAGAGCGGCGACCCGGTGCTGCATCAGGTGTTCTCGTTGCTCAAGCGCCAGCCGCATGCGAGCATCCAGGGGTCCGACTGCTCGTGGGATGAGGCCGACGATCAACCCTGGAGCGCTCCGGCGGGATGGCTGGTAGCTTGCCGCGACTGACGGATAGTTCCGACACGCGGACGCGAGTGCGTCACCGGTCACCGGATCACGGCCCATGCCGACCAGAAGCTGGAGTTGAGTCTCGGTGACTTGATCACCCACCGTGATCGCACCACCGCCGAGAGCGGGCACGGCGGAGCCGAGCCAACGGCCGGGCGGGCTGCCTTTCTCCGCGTAGTAGCGAGTCAGAGGGGTTGAAAGGTCCCGATCCCCGTCGCCGGAGGCGACGGTGCGCAGCAGGTACTTGTAACCGTCCCCCGCGCTCATCACGCGCATCGAAACGGTCATGCTCCTAGGTGTTCGAAGCACACCCCGCGAAGGCATCGTAAGGCCCGCATCACGTCGCCGATAAAGTTGGACTATGAAGACCCCGGCCGCACGCATCGTTTTGACAGTTGCTGCTGTCGTGGTCGCGGCGTTCGGGCTGTTCTCTGCAAGCGTCGTTATCTGGGGATCGTGGTGGCGGTTCCCCTATATGCCGACCGCTGAGGAATGGCAGGCCGTTTTCGGGGCATCGGCTCTCGTTGCACTGGGTTTCGCGTGGTACCAGATTCGACAGGTCGATCAGTCAAACAAGGCATTGATCGCTTCGAACGAGTTGGCCCGCCAAGTCAACATTGAGGCCGTCAGGCCCAGGGTGCAGGTTGCCCTGGAAGCTAGTCGCTTCGTTCAGAAGGACCGTGGCGCATCGGCGACCGGCACGCTCTATATCGCCGTGCGAAATATCGGAGTGAGTCCTGCAAGCGATGTTCGGCTAAAGGTGAGTCAGCCATTCACGTCGCTAGAGACGTTCTTCAAGCCCGGAATGATGAGCTCGCACTTCGCCGAGGTAAACGAGACCTTCAACGGTGAGGTGCACTTCCCGACGCTCAACCCGGGCAACTCCTACATATGGTTCCTCGGACGCGTGCCGGAGCTGTTCCAAGACGACTCTGGAATCCCGCGTCGCTGGGAGGTCGAAACCAAGTACACGGGAACTGTATCTCCAGAACCATTCCGCGAGACGTTCGTTCTTGACCTCGATGTCGAGAAGCGCATCGAGTTGCCCGTCGACCCACTCGTGCGAATCGGCAAAGACATCGAGGTCGTCGGAAGCCACCTGAAAGCGATCAAGGGCGTTGTACCAAGAGAACTCACACTGAGCGATGACTCCGCAAAAGCCCTTAGTCGCAACCTGGGGATACGATCCTCGGCAGGTCGCGCTCGGCGAGCGCCTACTTGGCTGCGAAGACGTCGTTGACCGCCGTAGTGCGGCGAACGCAACCCCTTTGGCGTCAGATGAGAGTGCTCAACGACGGCACCCCTGTTCCAGAGGTAGTCCACGCTCGCGCCGTGGAGCTGTTCGCGCGATGGGTGAGAATCGTCGCACCCATGTTCTTCACGCTGGAGCTCGCGAAGGGTCTCGGCGAGCTGGCAGTGACAGTCGCGATCAGTGCGCTGTCACCAAGGACAGTGCGAAACGGGCGCGTGGACTCGGCATGTGACTCGTGTTTCTCGGCCGGCGACACGGAACATCTCTCTGCTTCTCGACGGTGAGAGACCGGTGAGACACGCCGGGTTCAGCGTTGCACCTGACGGTCGCTCACTCTTCTGTCCCTACCCGGATCGGTCCGCATCGTCAGAGCAATGCTCTGGGAGACGAAACGAATACACGAGTTGTTGACTGCCAACCGAAACGACAAAGCCCCGATGAAAATAGCTTCTCATCAGGGCTTTTCGTCGGGATGACAGGATTTGAACCTGCGACCCCTTGACCCCCAGTCAAGTGCGCTACCAAGCTGCGCCACATCCCGTTTTCTGCGCCGAAGCGTAGACAACTCCACAATCCTACTTGCTCGAAGCGCCGTCCGCGAATCGTGCTGGCGTGTCACCGCGCGAGCAATCTCGGTAGCGTTGCGGGTGTGAAAAAGGCGCCGATCCCCCGCAGCGCAGCGCAGCTGCGGGTGGCGGCATCCTTGGGCACTCTCGTGCTCGCAACCATCGGCGCGGCGCTCCCCCTTTCGATGGTTGCGCCCACCCTCGCGCTCACCGCTGCCGAGTTCGGCACCACGGCGGCAGAGTCCAGCTGGACGCTCACCATCGTCCTCGTTGTTGCCGCCACATTCACACCGGTCATCGGTCGACTCGGTGACATTTACCGTCCGCGCCGTGTGCTGCTCATCCTCATCCCGATCGTCTGCGTCGGGCTCTTAATCGCGGGCATCTCAACGTCGATGCCCGAGCTCATCGCAGGCCGTGCGTTGCAGGGTCTCGGCGGCGGCGTCTTTCCGCTCGCAATCTCGCTCGCGAGCCACTCGATGCCTCACCATCGCCGCGCAACGGCCATCGGCATCCTGACGAGCGCGTTCGCCACCGGAACAGCACTCGGCGTGGTCATCTCGGGCGTGCTGGTCGATCGCATCGGCACGAAAGCGCTCGCATGGGTGCCGTTCGTGCTGCTCACGGTCGCCCTCGCACACATCGTGGCGTTCGTGCCCACAGCACCCGCCAAAGGCCGCGGGCGCCTTCACCTCCGCTCGGCCTTCACGCTCGCAGCTGGCGTACTCGCCCTTTTGCTTGCTGTCACCGAGGCTCCCCGCTGGCCCATCCCGGTTCTCGCCACAATCACGTGCGTCGTGATCGGCGTCGCATTTCTCACCGCGTGGGGCGTGCACGAGGTGCGGCGCGAAGACACCAGCATCCATCGCCACACGCTCAAAATCCGCGCCGTCTGGATCGCCCACGTCACAGCATTCCTGCTCGGTGCGGCGCTCTTCGGTACGTTCGTCATTTTGCCGGTCTTCGCCGAATCCGCCTCCGGGCTCGGCCAGGGTGCGACTATCGCCGGCATCCTGCTTCTCCCGGCCACCGTCGCAATGGCGCTTGTCGGTTCACTCTCGGGCATTCTCCGCACCTACCTCGGTCGCCGAGGCCCGATCATTCTGGGCGCCGCGCTCACTGTCGCCGGCAGCATCGTGCTAACGCTCCCCCCGCAAAACATCCCCTCGCTGCTTGCCGGTTCCACACTTGCCGGCGCCGGAATCGCCATGGGGTCGGCCGGAGCACTCAACGTACTCATCGATGTGTCATCAACGGATGCCGTCGCCGCCGTCTCGAGCATCAACGTTGTTGCCCGCCAAATTGGGGGCGCCTTCGGCGCGGCCACCGCCGCAACACTGCTCACCCTGCACGGGGGCACACCAGAGCCGGAAACCTATACTCTCGCGTTCACATTCATCACGACACTCGGTGTCGCCGCGTTCGCGCTGTCTTTGCTGATTCCGAGTCGTCGTCGAGTCAGTCGACGCGTCGCGGGCGAGTAGCCTTCGTCCAAACCCATCTAAGCCGTCTCACATGCACGAAGGAGTGCCGGATCTATGACACTGAGCACACCACTTGCCCGCAACTGGTGGTGGGGATTCATCCCCTACATCGCGCTGTCGATCATCCACGTCGTCACGCTCGCCCTCAGCGTCGACGACGTCGCCGGGCCCACGAAGCTGTGGCTCATGCCGCTTCTCATTGTCGCGGTACTCTGGGGCGGTCGTGGCACGGCATGGGGAACCCCTTACACGCTTCTGTTCCTCGCGCTGGCGTTCTCGTGGCTCGGCGACGGTGCGGGTACGTTCTTCCCTTATCTCGACGATGAGCTCCCCGCGATGCTGCTGTGCTTCGGCGTCGCACACCTTATCTACATCGCTCTGTTCTGGCGCTACCTCGCCATCACGCGCGTTCCCCGGTGGGCAGCGATCTACGCCGTGTGGTGGATCGTGCTCGTCGTCTACCTGTGGCCTTACCTCGGCGGGCTCGCGTTCGCTGTCGCAGCGTACGGCCTCGTCCTCGGCGGCACAGCAGTATTGTCAACGCGCTGTCACCCGGCGATCGCGTGGGGCGGCGCGTTCTTTCTCACGTCAGACACCATCCTGGCGTTCACGATCTTCGCCCCGAAGGCACTCCCGCCGGGGGTCGGCGATCTCGTTATGCTCACCTACACGATGGGCCAGGGCCTCATCGCGGCGGGCGTCATCATCGCCACGCACCGCCCTCGCTCCACAGCATCGGTTCGCCACGACAACCCACAAAGCGACACAATTGACTCATGACGGATGCCTCAGCTCGCGTTGACGCGTGGCTCTGGGCGGTGCGGGTCTACAAGACGCGTTCCGCCGCGACCACCGCGTGCCGTGCCGGCCACGTGCGGGTCGGCGGCGAGCGCGCGAAGGCCGCACAGGCGGTGCGCCCCGGCGACGAAGTACGAGTGCGGATCGCCGGGTTTGACCGCATCCTGGTCGTTCGTCAAACGATCATCAAGCGCGTGAGTGCTGCCGTTGCGGCAACAGCGATGGATGATCTCACTCCCCCGCCGCCTCCCCGCGAAGAAGTGGCGATGGTGGCCATGCGCGACCGTGGCGCTGGACGCCCCACCAAGCGCGAACGCCGCGAAACCGATCGCCTCCGCGGACGGTAAGGGTCGCATCCCCTTGCGCCCGGATATCAAGCGCGGTCGTGAAGCGTGACGTGGTACCCATCGGGGTCGGCAAAGGTAAACGTGCGACCGAAGGGGCCGTCGATCGGCGCCGCGACTATTGTGTGGCCGTCAGCGACGAGAGAGTCGTAAATCGCCTGCACGTCGGTTGCGTGCAACCAAATCGCAGCTCCAATGCCGGGCTGGGCGACCGACGCAAGATCGGTGCCGGGAACGATGTCTCGAAGTGCGAATGCGATCGGGGTCGTCTCGAAGACAACGGCGTGCGGCGGGCCAGCCTTGGAGCGCACAAGTCCGAGGTACTGCTCATAGAACGCTCGCGAAGCGTCGAGATCGCAAGTCTGGAAGGAGATGAAGTCGGGACCGGTAACGGGCATAAGAATCTACTTTCAATCATGTCAGTTTTCTGACATGCACAATCGTATGTCAGAATACTGACATGAGTCAAGACGGAATCGACCTCGAAACGTCACTCGGCTACCTCCTAAAAGAGGCATCGAGCGCCCTCCGCACTGCGATGGAAGCGTCGCTTCGCCCACTCGGTATGACGATCACGCACTACTCATGCCTCGAACTGCTCTCGCAGCGCCCGGGCATGTCGAACTCGGAGCTGGCGCGGGGCGCATTCGTCACGCGTCAGTCGATGAATGTGCTGCTGCAAACCCTCGAGCGCGATGGGCAGGTGACCCGGCCGATCGAGGCTCGCGTCGGCAAGGTTCTTCCCGCCGAGCTCACTCCGCTCGGCCGTGAGAGCCTTGCAAAAGCCACCGCCGCGGTGCGATCAGTGGAAATCAGGATGCTGGGCAACATGACACCCGCAGAGCGGTCAGTTGCGCGCGACACACTGCGAAGCATGATTCACAATCTCGGCAGTCTTGACGGCAACGACGGCGATGGCGAATCTCAGCGATAGCCATTCCACGTCGGGGAACGGCGCTCATCAGCCACGTTGCTCGATAAGCGTGAGCTGCGTCCCGTCGGGGTCAATGAGGAAGCCAGCCTTCAGCCCCCATTCCTGCATACGAACCTCGTGAAGCCGAGGCATCCCTGCTGCCGAAACTGGCACACCAGAAGCGCGGATCGCTTCATAAAGCTCGCCGACGTCGGCGACACGCAAGCAGCACATGAAGCTACTTGACAGCGGATCGAACGCCGGCGCTGGAAAAAACTCAAGCTGCAACGCACCGCGCGTCAAAATCATCCACCCGGCGTCGCGCAACTGCCGTTCAAAACCGAAGCCTGTATAGAACTGTTCTGTCGTGTCGAAGTCGGCCGAGGGAAGATTCGGCACAGCACGATCAGACACGGGCACCGAACTCATCGCTCTTGGGGGTCGAGAAATCCCCGATCCACATTCGCTCGGCGGCCGATGAGAAGCCAGCTTGCTGGCCCGATGATCGGAACAAAGATCGCGAGGAGCGTCCACATGAGCGCGTGACCGGGTGATGCCGAGTCCCGCGTCCGCGAGATCGACACCAGCGCTGCAATGAGAGAAACCAGCACGAGTACTACTGCGCCAGACCACCAGAGATCGTACGCCGCAGGAATCAGTGGGTTAGCCATTGTTCGAGGCTAGGGCAGCATGTGTGCGACCGCTAGAGACGACGCTCAGTCGAGGAGGCCGAGCAACCAACCGGCGCCACGAGACGATGCACCGGCGGCATTCACTCGCTCGGTGAGCCCGCGATCGCTCGTCACCGCGGTCACACTGCGACCAAGACCCAGGAGGCGCTCCGTCTCAGCGACGATCGTGTCGTCGCCTTCGCCCGCAGCGCGCACGATGTCGATACCGGGGGCCGCGGCATCCGTCGCTTTCGCTTGACCTTCGACCACGATCGAGATCTCGGGAAACCAGGTATTTTCGGGCAAGTCGAGCTCTGCAGCTGCGATCCCCTGCTCGGCGAGCGCACCCACGCGAGCAATAAGTCGGGCCGCCGCTCCCACGCGGTCTTTCCACCAGCCGTCGGGAACCGAGCCCACCACGTTGGCGGCGTCGATCACGAGGGCCGGTCGCACGCCGATCAGGCCCGAGAGCTGCGCCCACGACGAAGCAAACCCCGGATGCAGCGGGTACCCCGCCACATCATCGACCGGCACCCAACGTAATTCGCGGCTCTCCGGGTCACTGATCACCGGCTCAAAGGGCGTCACAACGTCGGCGAGGAGTGTCGTGTACGTCCAGATGCCAAGGTCCAGCACGCTCTCGCAGCGCGGCGCCATCGAGGCATCGGGCACACCGGCTTCTTCTGCCGATTCGCGCATCGCACCATCGCGCGCAGACTCCCCCTCGTGGCGGGCGCCTCCGGGGAGAGCCCAGGTGTCACCGAAGTGACTCCACGACACACGGTGCTGCAGCAGCACACCGCGAGCGGCGTCGATGGCAAGGAGTCCGGCGGCGCCGAAGCGCCCCCAGTACCTCTCCCCCGAGGGGGCTACCACCCACGCGTCACCGGGATCACGCGGGCCATGAGGCCGCCGCTGTTCTCCGGGAAGAGGGAGTTCGATACTCACCTGTCCAGCCTCGCATACCCCCGGCCACGCTCGCCCCGAAACCGCTGTCGTCGCCCACACATTTCGCCCTGAATCTGCCATCTCATACACCCGATAACACCACGACCTGCGGCACGGCGCGCGAAGATGTGCACCCTCACAAAGCGCGAGTTGACATGTGGTCTGACCACTGTTGAATCCCACATATTGTGGCTGACTTTACGCAATACCCTGCATATAGTGGCGATGCGCTTACGGCCTCGTTAGGCCACGAGGCGCACCATCACACCACTGGAGCACTCGTGATTCCCCGATCCACCATTCGCAACTCTCAAAGCGTCGAAGTTAACGTCGCCGACACCATCAACGAATATCTCGCTCAGTCCGACTGGCGCGTGAACGCCAACGCCAACCAGGGATATTCACTCGGGGGCATGGTGCTCAACACCGCCGGAAAACTCATCGCGAACTATTGGCTCAACGAGGTCTACGCGCCTGCGGCCGGCGCCGCCCACCGCGAGGGCGACATCCATATTCACGATCTCGACATGTTTGCCGGGTACTGCGCGGGCTGGTCGTTGCGCGCGCTCCTCGAGCAGGGCTTCAATGGTGTGCCCGGTCGTATCGCCTCGACTCCGCCGCGTCATCTTTCATCGGCACTCGGGCAGATGGTCAACTTCCTCGGCACGCTGCAGAACGAGTGGGCGGGTGCACAGGCGTTTAGTTCCACCGACACCTACCTTGCACCTTTCGTTCGCCTCGACGGACTCACGCAGGATGCCGTCCGCCAGCTGATGCAGGAGTTCATCTTCAACCTCAACGTGCCGTCGCGGTGGGGCACACAGACGCCATTCACGAACCTCACGTTCGACTGGACTTGTCCCGACGACCTAGCCGACCAGCATCCACTTATCGGCGGCAAGGTCTGCGACTTCACCTACGGCGATCTTGCTCCCGAGATGGCGATGATCAACCGCGCGTACATCGATGTTATGACCGAGGGCGATGCCGACGGCCGCGCATTCACCTTTCCTATTCCCACTTACAACATCACTCCTGACTTCAAGTGGGACGACCCCCACGTCGATGCCCTCTTCGGAATGACAGCGAAGTACGGCCTGCCCTACTTTCAAAACTTCCTAAATTCCGACCTCGCCCCCCACATGATCCGCTCCATGTGTTGCCGGCTACAGCTCGATCTCACCGAACTACTCAAGCGTGGCAACGGTCTCTTCGGATCCGCCGAGCAAACGGGCTCGATCGGTGTTGTCACGATCAATTGCGCACGCCTCGGGTTTCTCTTCCCGGGCGACCTCGCAGGCGCACTCACCCGGCTCGACGAACTGCTCGCAATTTCGCGCGACAGTCTCGAGGCCAAACGAGACGTCATTTCGCACCACCTCGAGGGTGGGCTCTTCCCCTATACAAAGCACTATCTCGGCACGCTCGACAACCACTTCTCGACGATCGGCGTCAACGGCATCAACGAGTTCGTCCGCAATTTCACGCTCGACACCGACGACATCACGACGGATGCCGGGGCTACCCTCGCCATCGAGCTCCTCGACCACGTCCGCCGCCGCATGGTCGAATTCCAAGAGTCGACGGGCCAGATGTACAACCTCGAGGCCACACCCGCCGAAAGCGCCACCTACCGGTTTGCTCGGGTCGACGCGGCGCAGTTTGGCGACAGCATCCGCCATGCAGGCACTTCCGAGCACCCGTATTACACCAACTCGTCACAGCTACCGGTGGGCTTCACCGACGATCCGTTCGATGCGATGGCCCGGCAGGAGCCGCTGCAACAGAAGTACACGGGCGGCACAGTGCTGCACCTGTACATGGGTGAAGCTGTCGAATCAGCGGCGGCCTGCAAAAACCTGGTGCGGCGCTCGCTTGAACAGTTCCGCATCCCATACATCACGGTCACACCGACCTTTTCGATCTGCCCGCAACACGGATACGTCTCGGGCGATCACCCCGAGTGCCCGTTGTGCGGCAGCGTCTGCGAAGTGTGGACGCGAGTGATGGGCTACTTTCGCCCCATCGCCTCGTTCAACGTCGGCAAGCAGGGCGAAGCCGAAGAACGCGTGTACTTCGCCGCCGAGCGCGCGAAGGAACACCTCGCGGTGCCGGTGTGAGCGATGCCAGCGAGCTGCGCATTGCCGGTCTCAGTCGGTTTTCGAGTGTCGATTGGCCAGGAAAGCTCGTCGCCACGCTGTTTTTGCAGGGCTGCCCGTGGGACTGCTTCTACTGCCACAATCCCGAGCTGATCAGCCCGCGTCGCGCAGGGCGCATCTCGTGGCAGAGCGTGCACGGATTCCTCGAAACGAGGCAAGGCTTGCTCGACGGTGTGGTCTTTTCGGGAGGCGAGCCGACGATGCAGCGCGCGCTGATCCCGGCGCTACAGCAGGCTCGCGCGCTCGGCTTCGCGGTTGGGCTCCACTCCGGCGGGGCCTACCCCGCGCGACTTGCCGACGCGTTGCCACTTATCGACTGGATCGGACTCGACATCAAAGCGCGCCGCGACGACTACAGCGACACCACGGGTCGAAACCGAAGCGGCGACAACGCCTGGCGTTCGCTCGACACCGTGGTGGCGGCATCCCGTGGGCGTTCTGGCACCGCGCAACCGCTTGAGTACGAGGTGCGAACGACGGTGCACCCGGCCGCGCTCGATGAATCCGCGCTTCGACTCCTCGCCGACGATGTCGCGGCGTCGGGAGCCGACACCTGGATGCTGCAGCACTACCGCCCAGTGGGTGTTCGTGCCGAACGAGTCACCGTGGCCACGGCCCCCTACGACCTAGAATCCGTTGCAACAGGCCTCAACGCAGGCCGCTTCCAGAGGTTTGGTATCCGCTGACCTCCTCGTTCGGGCGGGAGGCCAGCGGATGTCTTTTAGCGCTGGCGCTTTTCGCGCACGCGCATGTTTGTGATGATCGGGGTGCCTTCGAAGCCGTAGACCTCGCGCAACCGGCGCTGAATAAAGCGACGGTAGCCCGGGTCGAGGAACCCGGTCGTGAAGAGCACGAATGTCGGCGGGCGCGTTGACGCCTGGGTACCGAACAGAATGCGTGGCTGCTTTCCACCACGCAACGGGTGCGGGTGCTCGGCGACGAGCTCGGAAAGGAACGCGTTGAACTTTCCGGTCGCGATGCGCTGATCCCATGAGGCGAGAGCTACTTCGAGAGCCGGCACGAGCTTCTCAAGGTGGCGACCAGTGCGCGCTGAGATGTTGACGCGAGGCGCCCAGGCGACGTGCGCTAGGTCTTGTTCGATCTCACGCTCAAGGTATCGGCGACGCTCGGCGTCTTCGTACTCGGGGGTGTTGAGAAGATCCCATTTGTTGAACGCGAGAACGAGAGCGCGGCCCGATTCGAGCACGAGGTCGATGATGCGAACGTCCTGCTCACTCAGCGACTGCGAAACGTCAAGCACGACGACGGCAACTTCGGCTTTTTCCAGCGCCGCAGAGGTACGAAGCGATGCGTAGAAGTCGGCGCCCTGCTGCAGGTGCACGCGACGACGGATACCCGCGGTATCAACGAAGCGCCAGAGCTTTCCGCCGAGGTCGACGATTTCGTCAACCGGGTCGCGGGTTGTGCCCGCGAGCTCGTTAACGACAACGCGCTCTTCGCCGGCTGCCTTGTTGAGCAGCGACGACTTGCCGACGTTCGGGCGACCGAGAATGGCCACGCGACGCGGTCCGCCGATCTCTTGTTTGGCGACGGCCGAAATCTCCGGCAGCACCTTCATGATCTCGTCGAGCAGATCGGCAACTCCGCGGCCGTGAATGGCCGACACCGGGTAGGGCGTGCCGAGACCGAGTGCCCAGAGGGCAGCGGCTTCGGGCTCGTGGGTGGCGTCATCAACCTTGTTGGCCACGAGGAACACGGGCTTGCCCGAGCGACGCAGCAACTTCACGACGTGCTCGTCGGTTGAGGTCGCACCAACGGTTGCGTCAACGACAAACATGACGACGTCGCACAGGTCGATGGCGATCTCAGCCTGGGCTGCAACCGAGCGGTCGATGCCGCGTGCGTCGGGCTCCCATCCGCCGGTGTCGACGATCGTGAAGCGACGGTCCTGCCACTCCGAGCGGTACATCACACGGTCGCGTGTGACACCCGGTGTGTCTTCGACAACGGCTTCACGACGGCCCAAGATGCGGTTGACGAGCGCCGACTTGCCGACGTTCGGGCGACCGACGATGGCGACGACCGGCAGCGCCGGCAGGTACTCGACACCGTCTTCGCCGATGCCCATTTCTTGCAGCAGTGCTGCGTCGTCGTCGTCGAGTTCGTAGTCCGACAATCCTGCGCGCAGCGCGGTGGCGCGTCGTTCGACAAGCTCCTCGTCGAGGTTCGCAAGTGTTTCGACGAGTCGATCCTCGCCGCCCTCGTATTCTTCTTCAGTCCCCATGGTGTTCTCCCGTCTGGGTACGCACGATTTCGAGCACCGTGTCCACGGTGGTAGCGAAATCGAGATCAGTGGAATCAACGACGGTCACGCCTTCGGCGGCCGTCAAAAAGTCTGCAACGCGCGCATCTGATGCGTCACGCTGGTGAAGAGCTGCAGCAACGGATGCCGCATCTTCGGTGGTCAGTTCGGCGCTGCGCCTTGCGGCCCGCACTTCGGGGGCCGCTGTCAGCAGCAGTCGCACGGGAGCGTCTGGTGCAACCACCGTGGTGATGTCCCGTCCTTCGACGACAACCCCCGGAGCGGTTGCTTCACCGATAAGGCGGCGAAATGCCGCGTTCACGCTGTCGCGGACGGCAGGAACACGGGCGACCGCGCTCACTGCGGCAGCAACCCGTGGCTCACGAATCGCGGATGTGACATCGGTTTCGCCGACCCGCACCCAGTACAGGTCTGGGTCAAGAGAGATGGCATACGGAAAGACAGTTGCGGCATCCGCGATCGCCTCGGCGTCTGCGGTGTCGACGTTCTCATCCAGCGCGTACCACGCGAGAGCCCGGTAGGCAGCGCCGGTGTCGAGATAGCCGAAGCCGAGCTTTCGAGCGACTTCTTTTGACACGCTCGACTTGCCGCTGCCCGCGGGGCCATCGATCGCGACAACAATCTGATCAGTCATGGAGGCTCGCAATCTTCCAGCCGCGGGCGGCAAGTCCTTCGGTCGCGCGCGTAACGACAGCCGGTTCCACGCTGATCTCTGCGAGGCCGAACTGTGCTCCCGGCGAGTGTTCGAGGCGCAAATCTTCGACGTTTACGTCGAGGTCGCCAAGTTCACCGAACAGGCGACCGAGCTGTCCTGCTGTGTCATCCACCATCACGACGACAGTTTCAAACCGGCGGTTCTGGCCGTGCTTTCCGGGCAGTCTTTCCACACCCAGATTTCCTTGACGGATGGCGTCCGCGACAGCACGTCGCGCACCTGGCTCGTCGGGCGCCCGAAGAGCGTCGGCGAGTGCCGAGAGGTCGGTCGCGAGCGCGTCGAGCACATTCACGACGGGCGCCGAATTGCCCTCGAGTATTTGCACCCAAAGTTCTGGGTCAGAAGCTGCAATGCGCGTCGTGTCTCGAACGCCCTGGCCCGCGAGTGAAAGAGCATCGTCGGGCGCATCAACGAAACGACCTGCCAGGAGCGATGCCACCACCTGAGGCACGTGGGAGATGAGCGCCACCGAACGGTCGTGCTCCTCCGGGCTCATCTCGACGAGCAGCGCACCAAGGTCGAGCGCGAGCCCTTCCACGAGGGAAAGATCGGCGGGTGTCGTCTCTTCATCTCGGCAGACGACCCAGGGTCGGCCACGGAAGATATCAGCGCGTGCAGCAATTGCACCACCGCGTTCGCGCCCAGCGAGGGGGTGCGAGCCGATGTAGCGCGTCACGTCGACGCCGTCGTCTCGGAGCTGCTGCAACGGCTCGAGTTTGATGCTCGCAACATCGGTGACAACGGCATCCGGGTATGTCTGAAGTTCACGCGCGATCACGCTTGCCGTCACGTCGGGCGGAACAGCAACGACAATCAGACCGGGCTTGTCGTCGGCTGTCGCGCGCCGACCGGCACCGTAATCGACCGCGAGGCGGAGCTGTGCGGGTGACGCGTCTTCGAGCGCCACGTCAACGTCGAGAGCGCGAAGCGCGTGACCGATGCTTGATCCGAGGAGTCCTGCCCCAACGATTCGAACGAGTCCGCTGGTGCGAGCCGCGACGCGAGGGCGCACAGGTGTGATCTGCTCGCTCACTCGGTCTCCTGGTCCTGCGCTTCCTCCGCGCTCGTGTCATGGCCGCGCGAAAGTGTCAAAAGCGCGCCCTGCTCAACTGTAGTCAATTCACGGGCGCGTCCCACGGGCAAAGAGCCGAGGCGCAGCGGGCCGAACTGGCGTCGCACCAGGTCAATCACCGGATGCCCCACCTCCGCCATCATGCGACGGACGATGCGGTTGCGACCCGAGTGCAGGGTCAGTTCCACGAGGCTCGTAGCGTCGTCGCCATCGCCGCCCGACACGTCGATAACGCGCGCACGGTCGGCCGAGATCGGGCCATCTTCGAGTTCGATCCCATGCGTGAGGGTCGCAACCGTCTGTCCCGTGACTTTTCCGCGCACCTTGGCGATGTACACCTTGGTCACGCCAAAGGAGGGGTGCGCGAGTACATGCGCGAGTGCACCGTCGTTGGTGAGCAGCAAGAGACCGCTGGTCTCGGCATCCAATCGGCCCACGTTGAAGAGGCGCTCTTCCCAGTCCTGCGTGAAGCGACGAAGATCAGGGCGACCGTGTTCGTCTTTCATCGTGCTGACAACACCGGTGGGCTTGTTCAAGACGACATAGCGCTTGCTGGTGTCGAGCTGAATCGCGGTGCCATCGACGTCGACGAGGTCAGTCTCGGGATCAATGCGTCGTCCCAGCTCAGTGACGACCTCACCGTTCACACGCACACGACCGTCGACGATGTAGTTTTCGGCAACGCGGCGCGACGCAACGCCAGCACCGGAGAGCACCTTCTGCAGGCGCACACCCTCGGTGCTGCGTTCGGGAGTGAGGTCTGTCATCGAATAACTTCCTGGTCGAATCCGTCAGCACCATCAGAGAGCAGCGGAGAAATGGGGGGCAGCTCGTCGAGCGAGTTGATGCCGAGATTGACGAGCAGCGCATCGGATGTGCCGTAAAGAATCGCGCCGGTTTCAGAATCCGTCGCAACCTCGGTGATGAGCCCGCGTGCTACCAGCGTACGCACTACAGAATCCACGTTCACTGCACGGATCGAGGCGACCTGCCCGCGCGAGACGGGTTGCTTGTACGCAATCACTGCAAGCGTCTCAAGCGCCGCCTGCGAAAGACGTGAGGGCGATTGCGACGAAACGAACTCCGCCACCACCGGGTCGAACTCGGCGCGAACGTATAAGCGCCACCCTCCCGCGACTTCCCGCAGCTCAAATCCGCGGCGTCTGCCACCGCGCTCACCGTCGTAGTCGGCAACGAGTTCCTCGATCGCCTGTCGTACGGCCGGCATGGGCGCCGCGACTGCTGTGGCAAGGCTCACGAGGCTCTGTGGTTCATCGACCACGAGCAGGATTGCTTCGAGGCGGCCCGCAACATCATCGGTCATAATCTGCTCCCAGGGAGGCGAGGTTTTCATCAGACCAGCGTTCAGCGGTCCAACGCAGTGTCAGTTCACCCAACGGCTCGAGCTGCTCGAACGTCAGTGCGGCATGGCGATAGAGCTCCAGCACCGACAAGAACCTCGCAACGACGACGCCGGGCATAGACACTCCGGCGATCAGTTCGCGAAAGCTCACGGTGCCGGCACTTCGCAGAAGGGTCACGACAATCGCTGCCTGCTCGCGAATACTCACGAGTGGTGCGTGAAGGTGATCGAGACCCACAATCGGAATCTCTTTCGGCGTCATCGCGAAGAGAGCCAGCGCGGCGAAGTCCCCCGCAGAGAGAGTCCACACGAGCTCAGGTGTTGCGCGACGGTATTTCTCTTCCAATCGCACCGAACGAGTGTGACGGGCGTCTTCAGCCTGAAGTTTCTCCGCAAACCACGTCGACACGTCTTTGAAGGCGCGGTACTGCAGCAACCGCGCAAACAGGAGGTCCCGTGCTTCAAGAAGCGCAACAGATTCAGCGTCAACGAATTCGCCCTGCGGCAGCAAGCCCGCGACCTTCATGTCGAGCAGCGTTGCGGCCACCACCAGAAACCCGGAGGCCTGTTCCATCTCTTCATCGGGATCCAGCGCCCGAAGATATGAAATGAATTCATCGGTCACCGTACTGAGTGCGACCTCGGTGATGTCGAGTTCGTGCTTCGAAATCAGCGTGAGCAACAGGTCGAATGGCCCGTCAAACACGCCGAGCGATACGCGGAATCCTTCGGCTGTGGTCTCTGTTCCCGATTCGGGATCAGGCGACAGCGCCACGGGCCACCAGCTCCCGCGCCAGACGCAGGTATGCCTGCGCTGCGGGGTGCTCCGGAGCAAACTCGGTAATCGGCACACCGGCGACCGAGGCATCCGGAAACTTCACGGTGCGTCCGATCACAGTTTCAAGAACATCATCGCCGAACGCGTCGACTACCCGCTCGAGAACCTCGCGCGAGTGGAGCGTGCGTGGGTCATACATTGTGGCGACGACACCATCGAGTGTGATTGAGGGGTTGAGTCGATCGCGCACTTTGTCGATCGTCTCGATCAGCAACGCAACCCCGCGAAGTGCGAAGAACTCGCACTCTAGCGGAATCAGCACACCGTGGCTTGCGGTCAGTGCGTTGACGGTCAGTAGGCCGAGCGACGGCTGGCAGTCGATCAAGATGACATCGTAATCACCGGCCACTTTCCGCAGCACGCGCGAAAGAATTGTCTCGCGCGCAACCTCATTAACGAGGTGCACTTCGGCAGCTGACAAGTCGATGTTGGCCGGCATAATGTCGAGCCCCGGCACCGACGTCTGCACGATGACATCCTGCGGGTCACGCTTCGTGTCGAGCAGAAGGTCGTAAATGGTCGGCACGTCGTGGGTGTCGATGCCGAGGCCCGCAGATAGAGCGCCCTGCGGATCGAAGTCGATCGTCAACACGCGGCGACCGTATTCGGCAAGAGCTGCCGCGAGATTGATCGTCGTCGTCGTTTTGCCGACGCCACCCTTCTGGTTACAGAGGGCAATAATGCGCGCAGGCCCATGGGAATCGAGTGCAACAGGAGTCGCAAAACCCCGGTAGGGGCGACCTGTCGCTCCCATTGTGGGTGTCTCGTCCTTCTTCGGCGACTTAGCCGTGGACTTTGCTGCGCTGCCCGTCACCGTTCTCCTGCTCTCACGTACACGATCTACTGATTCTACCGGCGCATAGGCTTTCGCAATACCTGGCCACACCGCGCGTCCTGAGACGAGTCAAAGAGCGCGAGGGTGAGACGTCGCGTAAACGTCGCGCAGGGCGTCAATCGAGACGTGCGTGTAAATCTGCGTCGTTGCTACCGACGCGTGGCCAAGGAGCTCTTGCACCACGCGCACGTCGGCTCCCCCTTGCAACAGGTGGGTCGCGAACGAGTGCCGGAACGTGTGCGGGGACACATGGGCGGCAAGGCCCGCGGTATCAGCTGCAGCCTGAATGATGAGCCATACGCTCTGCCGCGACAACGGTGCCCCCCGCACGCCGAGAAAGAGGCGTGGCGTCCCCTTACCGCGGCGCGCCAGCTCCGGGCGAGCACGAGAGAGATAAGCATCAAGCGCAATGCGAGCAAACGAGCCGACCGGCACCATCCGTTCTTTCGCGCCCTTGCCGCGTACCCGCACGATGTCGGCGTCGGTGAGGTCATCAACATCGAGCTGTACGAGCTCCGACACGCGAGCACCCGTCGCGTAGAGCATCTCCAAGAGAGCCCGGTCGCGGACACCCGAAATGGTTGACACATCGGGGGCGGCAAGCAGTGCTTCGATCTGCTCGATTGTCAGCGCCTTTGGCAGTCGCTTCGGCTGTACCGGCGGTCGCAGTTTTCCCGTGGGATCAGCGACAGGTGCCCCTTCAGCGCTCAGAAACCGATGATAGTTCCGCACCGACGACTGCAACCGGGCAAGGCTTGACGCCGCGGGCGGTGGCTCGGTATTTGCTCGCTCGGCCACGAAATCTGCGACGATCGCGGGGGTCACGGCATCCGAATCTTCGATGTCTAAAGTCTTCAACCACGAGGTATAAACCTCAAGATCTCGTCGGTACGCCGAAACGGTGTGGTCAGAGAGCCCGCGCTCAATCGCTACATGTCGCAGATACGTATCGACGGCGCGATCAAGGTCCATGTCAGAGCGCGCGCGCCCCGCGTCGCAAACGCTCGGATGCCGCCAACACCCCGACGCTCAAAATGCCATTTCGCATGCGCCCCTCAAGCACAGCAGACACTGCCTCGTCGAGAGGCACCCACTCAGTGCGGATGTCTGCTTCTTCCTCGTCGCGGTCGAACGTCTCATCAGCAGCGCTGAGCCCACGTGCCAAAAACACGTGGATGACCTCGTCGTTGCCGCCGGGCGTTGTGAACACGCTCACGAGCGGTTCCCACTCGCGAGCGACAGCATCAACCTCCTCGGCGAGCTCACGCTTGGCAGCTTCCATCGGTGGTTCGCCCGCAACGTCAAGCAGGCCCGCGGGAATCTCCCAATCGCGCGTGCGGATCGGGTGCCGATACTGCTGAATCAGCAGCACACGGTTTTCGTCATCGAGTGCAACGACTGCGGCGGCGCCCGGGTGAGCGACGAACTCCCGCACCAGCTCAGCACCGTTGTAGCGGAATGTCTCGCTCCGCACGTCCCACACATGGCCCTCGTACACGAGGTCCGAGGCGACGATGTCGGGAGTGACGTGCTCGTCGTGAAGTTCAGCAGAAGACATCCTCTAGCCGCGATCCACGTCGAAGAGTTCGCTCGCGCGGTGGCGTTCGAGCGCTGCACTGACAAGGCCACGGAAGAGCGGATGCGGCGCCGTCGGACGCGACCGCAGCTCGGGGTGAGCCTGAGTTGCGATGTAGTACGGGTGCTTGTCTTTCGGAAGCTCCACATACTCGACGAGGTTGCGGTCGGGCGACAAGCCGGAGAAGACGAGACCCGCCTCGGCTAGCTGGTCACGGTACGCGTTGTTGACCTCGTAGCGGTGACGGTGACGCTCCGACACGAGGTTGTCGCCATAGACCTCTTCGGCGAGCGATCCCTCACGCAACTGCGCCGGGTAAAGGCCCAGACGCATCGTGCCGCCCATGTCGCCGTGGTCGAGAATATCGACCTGCTCAGCCATCGTCGCAATCACAGGGAACTCGGTGTCGGGATCGAACTCGCTCGATGATGCGCCTTCAAGCCCCACCACATTGCGTGCATACTCCACAACCATGCACTGCAGGCCCAGGCAGATCCCGAGCGTCGGAATGCCCTGTTCTCGTGCGAATTTGAGCGCGCCGAGCTTGCCTTCGATACCGCGGATGCCGAAACCACCGGGAACGATGATGCCATCGAGGTGTGCGAGTGCGCGCTCAGCGCCCTCTGGGGTTTCGCAGCTGTCGGAGGGAACCCAGTTCACTTTGACGTGCGTTTCCTGACCGAATCCGCCAGCTTTCAACGCTTCGGTGACCGAGAGATACGCATCCGGCAGGTCGATGTACTTACCTACGAGACCGATGGTCACTTCGTGCTTGGGGTTGTGAACGGCTTCGAGTAGACGACCCCAGCGAGTCCAGTCCACGTCTTCCGCCTTATCGATCCCGAGCGTCCGCACGATGTATTGATCAAGATTCTGATCGTGCAGCATTGTCGGGATGTCGTAGATGCTCGGCACGTCAACAGCGTTGACGACAGCGTCTTCGTCGACGTCACACATGAGTGCGATTTTGCGCTTGTTGGATTCCGTGACCGGGCGGTCGCTACGAAGAACGAGCGCATCCGGCTGAATACCGATCGAGCGAAGAGTTGCAACCGAGTGCTGAGTCGGTTTGGTCTTCTGCTCGCCCGAAGCGCCCATGAACGGCACGAGAGAAACGTGCACGAAGAACACATTCTGGCGCCCCAGTTCGTGGCGAATCTGACGAGCTGACTCGATGAACGGCTGAGACTCGATGTCGCCGACAGTGCCACCGATTTCAGTGATGATGACGTCTGGCTTCGGCGTTTCATCGGCCTGCAACCGCATCCGGCGCTTGATCTCGTCGGTGATGTGCGGGATGACCTGCACGGTGTCGCCGAGATACTCGCCACGTCGCTCGCGCGCGATGACCTGCGAATAGATCTGACCCGTGGTCACGTTGGCCGCTTGGCTCAACTGGATGTCGAGGAAGCGCTCGTAGTGACCAATATCGAGGTCGGTCTCGGCGCCATCATCGGTGACGAAGACTTCACCGTGCTGGAACGGGTTCATCGTTCCAGGATCAACGTTGAGATATGGGTCAAGTTTCTGCATGACCACGCGTAATCCGCGGGCCGTAAGAAGGTTGCCGAGGCTTGCCGCCGTCAGGCCTTTACCCAAAGAAGAAACGACACCACCCGTCACAAAAATGTGCTTGGTCGTGTCGTCAGAAGAGGCCGCAGCAGAAGAATCCATCACGGGCTTCTATGCTATCAGCCCGTCATCGACTTCTGCTCGCCGACGACGAAGAACCGGCCCCGAGTGCGAGAAGCTCTCGTGCGTGACTGAGCGCTGCTTCCGAATCATCGAGGCCCGAAAGAAGACGCGCCATCTCGGCTTCGCGGGCCGCGCCGTCAAGCCTGCGAACACTCGATTCGGTCACTGTGCCATCGCTCGCTTTTACGACGCCGAGGTGGTTCCCGGCGAAAGCCGCGACCTGGGCGAGGTGCGTGACAGCAATAACCTGCGCTGATTCCGCCAGCTTCGCCAATCGGCGTCCGACTTCAATCGCTGCGGCGCCGCCTATTCCGGCATCCACTTCATCAAAAACGAACGTCGGTACGGGGTCAGTACCCGCAATCACAACTTCGATCGCGAGCATCACGCGGCTGAGCTCTCCACCCGACGCGCTGCGGGCGACGGGGCGCGGCTCAGCGCCCGGATGGGGCGCCAGTAGGAGGGCAACCTCGTCGCGACCAGTAGCGGTGGGCGCCGACTCAGAAACCTCTACGACAACGCGCGCGTCGGGCAGCGCCAAAGCATGCAGTTCTTCAGTCACCGCCTCGGCTAGTCGTGATGCGGCGTCCCGGCGTGAGGCGCTCAGCGTGTCCGCGGCGTCATCAAGCGCAACGGATGCCTCGTGGCGCTCCGCCTCGAGGCGGGTCACCCGATCGTCGTCATCATCGAGCTCGATAAGCCGCGCAGAGCCGATGGCCAACAGACCGATTGCCGCGTCAATCGAGCCATGCGTGCGAACGAGTTCACCGAGCACCGCACGCCTCTCTTCGAGGGCAGCAAGTTCCGCGGGTGCTGCATCGTCGAGGTCCGCAAGATAGCCAGACAGGGTTGCAGCGAGATCAGTCGCGCGGTATCCGAGGTCGGCTGCCGCAGTTCCCGCTTCTGCCAGTACCGGATCATCGGCACGTTCAAGCGTCCGGCGCACTTCAGCCAAGATCGTGACGATATCTGGGGCGCCGTCTTCACTTGCAAGCATCGCGTGCGCGGTAGCGGCAGACAAGCGCAGCTCTTCGGCGTTAGCGAGTCGCTGTGCCCGTTCCGCCAACGCGGCGTCTTCGCCGGGCTGCGGATTTACGTGCTCAATCGCGCTGATTTGCGCGCGCAAGAGCGCGGCTTCTTCAGACCGACTCCCCCGATACGTCACGAGAGCGTCGAGTTCGTCGTTGATTTCGCGGTGGCGCTCGAACGAATCGCGGTAAACAGCAAGCGCCTCCGCAACAGGTGCGCCGGCGAAACGATCAAGGGCATCGCGTTGCGCACTGGCCGAACGAAGCCGAAGCTGGTCAGACTGGCCGTGCACAACAACGAGCTGGTCGGCGATTTCAGAGAGCACACCAACGGGCACGACTCTGCCACCGACGCTCGCGCGGCTGCGGCCTTCTCGCGAGAGCGTGCGTGCCATTAGCAACTCCGCAGTGCCGTCACCGAGCGAATCAACGTCCCCACCAGCGTCGTGCACACGATCGGCCACTGCGCCACTGTCTGGCACGAGCCATGCGCCGTCAACGGAAGCCTGGGATGCCCCCGCTCGTACCGCGCTCGAGTCAGCGCGGTTACCGAGCAAGAGGCCAAGCCCACTCACGACCATGGTTTTACCGGCGCCGGTCTCCCCAGTGATCGCCGTGAAACCACGCCCAATAGGCAATGTCGCATCTGCGATCACGCCAAGGTCGCGCAACCGCAGTTCTTCGATCACGAAGCGTCTCCGTCCGGTCCACGCCAGCCTGATACCGGCAAGTGGAACTTTCGAACAAGTCGATCTGTAAAAGACGCCGGGTGCAGACGCGCAAGGCGCACCGGTCGAGCCGATTTACGCACGACCACCCGCGCGCCGGGCGGCAACTCGTGGGAGCGACGCCCGTCACACCACAAAATGCCGGTTCCGTTGGTTCGCTGCAAGAGCTCAATTGCGACTCTTGCATCGGGGTTGATCACGAGCGGTTTCGCGAACAGGGCGTGGGCCGATAGCGGGACGACAGCGATCGCCTGCACGCCGGGCCAGATCACCGGTCCACCGGCCGAGAAGTTATACGCCGTCGAACCTGTCGGGGTAGACACAACGACGCCATCGCAGCCAAACGCAGTCAGCGGACGTTCATCCACCTCGACAACGACCTCCAGCATCCGCTCCCGCGACGCTTTCTCTACCGTTGCTTCGTTGAGAGCCCATGTCTCGTAGACGACCTCGCCCGAAGAATCCTTCACTTGCACCGCAAGAGCAAGTCGTTCTTCGACGCGGTAGTCCCGCGCGATTACTCGAGCGACAGCATCGTCCATGTCATCGCGTTCAATCTCTGCGAGAAATCCAACGTGGCCCATGTTGATGCCAAGCACCGGTGCGCGCACATCACGAACAAGCTCTGCGGCGCGCAAGATTGTTCCGTCGCCACCGAGCACTATCGCAAGTTCAATGTCGGTGATGGCGACATCGCGGCCGAGAATGGCAGTGTCCGTGTATTCCGGAAGAGCGGCGATGAGGTCATCGCGATCATCTGCGACGAAAACTGCGCGAGCTCCCGCAGCACTCAACGCCGACGCCACCCGAACGGCAGCAACCACAGTCTCTTCGCGTAGGGCGTGCGCGACAACCAAAATGTTGCGTACGGTCTCTGTCATCGACTTCCCGTCAACTCGGTCACGGTGCGTATCCATTCTGTCGGATTCCCATCCGAGCCGTTTCTCAGGTGCACCACAAACTCTCGATTGCCGTGCGTTCCCACGATCGGAGACGCGATCACGCCGTGTGTAGATAGTCCGATGTCCCATGCGGCCCACAGCACGGTCGTCACAGCGTCGGCGCGCACGGCGGGCGCGGTGACAAGGCCGCCTTTCACTGCGGTGCGTCCAGCTTCGAACTGCGGCTTCACCAGCAAAATGGCATCGCCCTCAGGAGACATCACCTCTTTCACCGCCGCAAGCACATGCGTGAGCGAGATGAACGACAGATCCGCTGTCACGAGATCGGGAACATCGGCTATCCCCGAGATACCTGCCAGAGACGCCGGTGTCATGTAGCGAACGTTGAAACCCTCCACCACGCTCACCCCCGGATCAGCTGAGATCTTCGGGTCCATCTGGTCGTGTCCGACGTCGGCAGCAATCACCCGCGACGCTCCGCGTTCGCGCAACACTTGAGTGAATCCGCCGGTGGAGGCACCAAGGTCGAGCGCCGTCAGTCCCCGAGGATCGAGGGTAAAAGCATCAAGGGCAGCAATCAGCTTGTGAGCGGCGCGACTTACATAATGATCGGATGCTGCCACTTCGAGCGCGGCGTCTTCAGTCACGCGCGTCGAAGCTTTCACGACTGTCACGCCGTCAACAGAGACGAGCCCCGACGCAATGAGCGTCGCAGCTTGAGTTCGTGATCGCGCCAGGCCCGAGGCAGCCAGCGCCGCATCGAGACGCATTGTCACGATGAGCGGTTCTCGCCAGGGTTTGATTCGAGCCGGCGGGCAAGTTCGTCGTGCAACGAGGCGTACGACGACGCTCTGTCTTTCAACGGTTGCTGCTCGATCACCTCGAGGGCGGATAGCAGGTCTTCGGATACGACTGCTGCATCCTCACCGTTCGACATATCCCCAGGATACGTGCCAAAACGGGATGCCGCCACGCAACCTAAACGTCTCGTAAATGCGAAAAGGGCCACCCAGCGTTGGGTGGCCCTTTTCTTAAAAGAAGTCCGGCGGTGTCCTACTCTCCCACAGGGTCCCCCCTGCAGTA
>NZ_JAAOZB010000003.1:0-1846 GCF_011761265.1 Microbacterium halimionae
AGAGAATAAGATAGAGAAGTTGCCCTGCGTAGAAGGCCGAGAGGCTGGAAAGTGGGAGCATCCGATCCTTGAGAACTCAACAGCGTGCACTTGTCAAATGCCAAATAACCTCTATCTCGTTTCGGCGAGATGAGATTCCTTTGGATCAAAAATCCAGTCTTCGGGCTGGTAACGGATTGTCAGTAATGACATCCTTTTGGTCAGTTCAAACTCGCTGCTTCGACCTTTTTCCGGTTGTTGTATGCAATTTTCTTTTACGGAGAGTTTGATCCTGGCTCAGGATGAACGCTGGCGGCGTGCTTAACACATGCAAGTCGAACGGTGAAGGTGGAGCTTGCTCTGCTGGATCAGTGGCGAACGGGTGAGTAACACGTGAGCAATCTGCCCCTGACTCTGGGATAAGCGCTGGAAACGGCGTCTAATACCGGATATGAACTGCGAAGGCATCTTCAGTAGTTGGAAAGAATTTCGGTCAGGGATGAGCTCGCGGCCTATCAGCTTGTTGGTGAGGTAATGGCTCACCAAGGCGTCGACGGGTAGCCGGCCTGAGAGGGTGACCGGCCACACTGGGACTGAGACACGGCCCAGACTCCTACGGGAGGCAGCAGTGGGGAATATTGCACAATGGGCGCAAGCCTGATGCAGCAACGCCGCGTGAGGGATGACGGCCTTCGGGTTGTAAACCTCTTTTAGCAGGGAAGAAGCGAAAGTGACGGTACCTGCAGAAAAAGCGCCGGCTAACTACGTGCCAGCAGCCGCGGTAATACGTAGGGCGCAAGCGTTATCCGGAATTATTGGGCGTAAAGAGCTCGTAGGCGGTTTGTCGCGTCTGCTGTGAAAACTGGAGGCTCAACCTCCAGCCTGCAGTGGGTACGGGCAGACTAGAGTGCGGTAGGGGAGATTGGAATTCCTGGTGTAGCGGTGGAATGCGCAGATATCAGGAGGAACACCGATGGCGAAGGCAGATCTCTGGGCCGTAACTGACGCTGAGGAGCGAAAGGGTGGGGAGCAAACAGGCTTAGATACCCTGGTAGTCCACCCCGTAAACGTTGGGAACTAGTTGTGGGGTCCATTCCACGGATTCCGTGACGCAGCTAACGCATTAAGTTCCCCGCCTGGGGAGTACGGCCGCAAGGCTAAAACTCAAAGGAATTGACGGGGACCCGCACAAGCGGCGGAGCATGCGGATTAATTCGATGCAACGCGAAGAACCTTACCAAGGCTTGACATATACGAGAACGCTGCAGAAATGTAGTTCTCTTTGGACACTCGTAAACAGGTGGTGCATGGTTGTCGTCAGCTCGTGTCGTGAGATGTTGGGTTAAGTCCCGCAACGAGCGCAACCCTCGTTCTATGTTGCCAGCACGTAATGGTGGGAACTCATGGGATACTGCCGGGGTCAACTCGGAGGAAGGTGGGGATGACGTCAAATCATCATGCCCCTTATGTCTTGGGCTTCACGCATGCTACAATGGCCGGTACAAAGGGCTGCAATACCGTAAGGTGGAGCGAATCCCAAAAAGCCGGTCCCAGTTCGGATTGAGGTCTGCAACTCGACCTCATGAAGTCGGAGTCGCTAGTAATCGCAGATCAGCAACGCTGCGGTGAATACGTTCCCGGGTCTTGTACACACCGCCCGTCAAGTCATGAAAGTCGGTAATGCCTGAAGCCGGTGGCCCAACCCTTGTGGAGGGAGCCGTCGAAGGTAGGATCGGTAATTAGGACTAAGTCGTAACAAGGTAGCCGTACCGGAAGGTGCGGCTGGATCACCTCCTTTCTAAGGAGCACTTGGAGGTCTTCGGACCTTCCAGAGCCAGATTCGAGACATACGTTCTCGACTGGTCGC
>NZ_JAAOZB010000003.1:1941-5698 GCF_011761265.1 Microbacterium halimionae
TCGCTCATGGGTGGAACATTTGACAGGGTGTCGCGGGATTGATCTGGAGTTGAGTACGCCGTTTACGGTTGGAAAGGCGATGGTGATTGATTGTGGCACTTGCACGCTGTTGGGTCCTGAGGGACCGGATGATTTCTTCGGAAGTCAACTGACCTCAGGGCCTTTTTTTGCTGCCGGTAACGGTTGGCGGGAAAGGTACCGCCCGTACTTTGAGAACTACACAGTGGACGCGAGCATCTTAGAGACGATCTTCGGATCGTTTCACAAAGATGATCTTTATAGATCATTAGTCAATTTCATCTAGATTTTTCTAGACCGATTTCGACGAAACTCATGTGATTTCAAGTCTTTAAGAGCAAACGGTGGATGCCTTGGCATCTGGAGCCGAAGAAGGACGTAGCAATCTGCGATAAGCCTCGGGGAGTGGATAAGCACACTGTGATCCGAGGGTGTCCGAATGGGGAAACCCCGCTGGGCGGCGTGCCGACCTAGTGACTCCCGCCTGAATATATAGGGCGGGTAGAGGGAACGTGGGGAAGTGAAACATCTCAGTACCCACAGGAAGAGAAAGCAACCGCGATTCCGTTAGTAGTGGCGAGCGAAACCGGAACAGGCTAAACCGAGTACGTGTGATATCCGGCAGGAGTTGCGTATTCGGGGTTGTGGGACTTTTCATGTTGCTCTGCCGAGCAGCGAGCGTGACAAGTGAGTATAGACGAATGGTATTGAAAGGCCAATCATAGAGGGTGCAAATCCCGTAGTCGAAATGCTTATTCTTGGCGCGAAGAGTATCCCAAGTATCACGGGGCCCGAGAAATCCCGTGTGAATCTGTCAGGACCACCTGATAAGCCTAAATACTCCCAGATGACCGATAGCGGACAAGTACCGTGAGGGAAAGGTGAAAAGTACCCCGGGAGGGGAGTGAAATAGTACCTGAAACCGTTTGCTTACAAACCGTTGGAGCAGCCTTAGTAGCTGTGACAGCGTGCCTTTTGAAGAATGAGCCTGCGAGTTAGCGATACGTGGCGAGGTTAACCCGAGTGGGGTAGCCGTAGCGAAAGCGAGTCTGAATAGGGCGATTCAGTCGCGTGTCCTAGACCCGAAGCGAAGTGATCTATCCATGGCCAGGTTGAAGCGACGGTAAGACGTCGTGGAGGACCGAACCCACTTAGGTTGAAAACTGAGGGGATGAGCTGTGGATAGGGGTGAAAGGCCAATCAAACTTCGTGATAGCTGGTTCTCTCCGAAATGCATTTAGGTGCAGCGTTGCGTGTTTCTTGCCGGAGGTAGAGCTACTGGATGGCCGATGGGCCCTACAAGGTTACTGACGTCAGCCAAACTCCGAATGCCGGTAAGTGAGAGCGCAGCAGTGAGACTGTGGGGGATAAGCTTCATAGTCGAGAGGGAAACAACCCAGACCACCAACTAAGGTCCCTAAGCGCGTGCTAAGTGGGAAAGGATGTGGAGTTGCCTTGACAACCAGGAGGTTGGCTTAGAAGCAGCCACCCTTGAAAGAGTGCGTAATAGCTCACTGGTCAAGTGATTCCGCGCCGACAATGTAACGGGGCTCAAGCACGCCACCGAAGTTGTGGCATTGATATTTTTGGTAGGCCTTCGTGGTCCAGCCGTATTGATGGGTAGGAGAGCGTCGTGTGGCCAGCGAAGCGGCGGTGTGAACCAGCCGTGGAGGCTACACGAGTGAGAATGCAGGCATGAGTAGCGAAAGACGTGTGAGAAACACGTCCTCCGAAAGACCAAGGGTTCCAGGGTCAAGCTAATCTGCCCTGGGTAAGTCGGGACCTAAGGCGAGGCCGACAGGCGTAGTCGATGGACAACGGGTTGATATTCCCGTACCGGCGAAGAACCGCCCAAGCTAATCCAGTGGTGCTAAGTGCCCGAATTCCTTTGATTGATCCCTTCGGGGTGAGACGTTGGAGCTAGCGCACGACCCCATGCTGGTGCGGTTAGCGTATTAACAGGTGTGACGCAGGAAGGTAGCCCAAGCCAGGCGATGGTTGTCCTGGTGCAAGTGCGTAGGCCGAGTGATAGGCAAATCCGTCACTCATTAAGGCTGAGACACGATGCGGATAAAAAGTGGGTGATCCTATGCTGCCAAGAAAAGCATCGACGCGAGGTTCAAGCCGCCCGTACCCTAAACCGACTCAGGTGGTCAGGTAGAGAATACCAAGGAGATCGAGAGAATCGTGGTTAAGGAACTCGGCAAAATGCCCCCGTAACTTCGGGAGAAGGGGGGCCTTCGACGTATTAGGACTTGCTCCGAAAGCGTTTGGAGGCCGCAGAGACTAGTGGGTAGCGACTGTTTACTAAAAACACAGGTCCGTGCTAAGTCGCAAGACGATGTATACGGACTGACGCCTGCCCGGTGCTGGAAGGTTAAGAGGAAGGGTCAGCGTAAGCGAAGCTCAGAATTTAAGCCCCAGTAAACGGCGGTGGTAACTATAACCATCCTAAGGTAGCGAAATTCCTTGTCGGGTAAGTTCCGACCTGCACGAATGGCGTAACGACTTCCCAACTGTCTCAACCGCGAACTCGGCGAAATTGCATTACGAGTAAAGATGCTCGTTACGCGCAGCAGGACGGAAAGACCCCGTGACCTTTACTACAGCTTGGTATTGGTGTTCGGTGTGGCTTGTGTAGGATAGGTGGGAGACTTTGAAGCGTGGACGCTAGTTCATGTGGAGTCATTGTTGAAATACCACTCTGGTCACTCTGGATATCTAACTTCGAACCGTAATCCGGTTCAGGGACAGTGCCTGGTGGGTAGTTTAACTGGGGCGGTTGCCTCCCAAAAAGTAACGGAGGCGCCCAAAGGTTCCCTCAATCTGGTTGGCAATCAGATGGCGAGTGTAAGTGCACAAGGGAGCTTGACTGTGAGACTGACAGGTCGAGCAGGGACGAAAGTCGGGACTAGTGATCCGGCAGTGGCTTGTGGAAGCGCTGTCGCTCAACGGATAAAAGGTACCTCGGGGATAACAGGCTGATCTTGCCCAAGAGTCCATATCGACGGCATGGTTTGGCACCTCGATGTCGGCTCGTCGCATCCTGGGGCTGGAGTAGGTCCCAAGGGTTGGGCTGTTCGCCCATTAAAGCGGTACGCGAGCTGGGTTTAGAACGTCGTGAGACAGTTCGGTCCCTATCCGCTGCGCGCGTAGGAAATTTGAGAGGATCTGACCCTAGTACGAGAGGACCGGGTTGGACGAACCTCTGGTGTGTCAGTTGTTCCGCCAGGAGCACCGCTGATTAGCTACGTTCGGGATGGATAACCGCTGAAAGCATCTAAGCGGGAAGCCGGCCTCAAGATGAGATTTCCATACCTTCGGGTGAGAGGCTCCCAGCCAGACTACTGGGTTGATAGGCCGGGTGTGTAAGCGTGGCAACACGTGTAGCTGACCGGTACTAATAAGCCGATGACTTGATAACACATAACCTCTTTGAAGGTGTGCGCGTCCACTGAGTGGTTCTCGATGTACGGTCGAGAACCGCATGAACAACACACATAGCTGTGTTGTGCCTGCATGAAAGTTGCAGGAACTCATGCTTTTGAACGATTGAAACATCAATAGTGTTTCGGCGGCCATAGCGAGAGGGAAACGCCCGGTCACATTCCGAACCCGGAAGCTAAGCCTCTCAGCGCCGATGGTACTGCAGGGGGGACCCTGTGGGAGAGTAGGACACCGCCGGACTTCTTTTAAGAAAAGGGCCACCCAACGCTGGGTGGCCCTTTTCGCATTTACG